>NZ_CP048751.1:0-2400000 GCF_011064825.1 Brevundimonas mediterranea | reverse complement strand
ATGTCGACAGGCCGCGCGCGATGTCCGAGGTGACATGGTCGCCGCCGACGTTCAGGCTTTCGATGTGCAACAGGGACCGGCCGCCCCAGACGGCGGCGCTGGTCGAGCCGCCGCCCATGTCGATGCAGACGGCGCCCAGGTCCATCTCGTCCTCTTCCAGCGCGGCCAGGGACGAGACGACGGGCGCGGCGGCCACGCCCTGCAGGTCCAGATGCGCCAGCTCAAGGCAGTGGCTCAGGGTCGTGAAGACATTCTCGGCCATGGACACAACCAGCAGGTCGAGCCCCAGCGAACCGCCGCGCATCGAACGCGGATCATGCACGCCGCGCGCGCCGTCCACCGACCAGGCGATGGGCAGGACGTGGATCGGGCGGCGGTTGGGCAGGCGGATCTGGGCCAGGGCCATGCCGATGGCGCGCGCCAGATCGGCGTCCCCGACCGGATTGGCGCCCAGAGACACCCGGGCCTGGACGCGGTGGCTGGCCATCTGGCCGATGGCGGTGGTGACGACGACGCCGGAGACCGGGCTCTGGGCCGCGCGTTCGGCCCGTTCGACGGCGTGGCCGATGGCCTGGGCGGCCTCGTCCATATTGATGATGGCGCCGCCCTTCACGCCCTTGGACTGGACATGGCTGGCGCCGGCGACGCGGATAGTGCGGTCGGCGTGCCGCACGCCGTCAGGCTTCATGATGAAGCACGAGACCTTGGACTGGCCGATGTCCAGGGCGGCGATCACGGGGGCGCGGCCGGCGCGGGGGTCCATGCCCCGGCCCTGGTCATTCGCCGATCCGCGCTGCTTTCCCGCCATGTCTTACTGGTCCTTTAAGCGTCGGCGGCGGGTCGCACGGCGACCTCGTCCGGCGTTCTGAGATCGACCCGGGCGAAGCCCAGGTCGAGCAGGCGTTCGCGCTGATCCAGCGCGTCGAGACGGATCAGGGCCGCCTCCTGTTCGACGGCGGGCAGCTGGATCAGGCTGCCGTCCTTCAGGCGCAGGTCCCAACGGCGTTCGTCCACCCGCACCAGGGCGTCCACCCGGCTCATCAGGCGCGGGCGCTGGGCCAGCAGGGGCAGGACCTCGCCGGCGGCCAGGTCGGCGCCCTTGCCCACGACGAGGGGCAGTGTCGGATAGCGGCGCGCGTCGGCGCCCTGGATCACCTGGCCCTGGGCGTCGATGACCTTGATCTGGCCGGCGTCCTGCCAGACGGCCAGACGATCGTGTTCCTTGATCTCGACGATCAGGGTGTCGGGCAACAGGCGCACCACGCGCGCCTCGCGCACCCAGCCGACGCCCTGCACGCGTTCGCGGATGGCGTTCAGGTCCAGGCTGGTGATCGGCTGGCCGGAATACAGGCCCAGGGCCTGCTGGATCGCCGGCTCGGCCTCGGCCGAGGCGCCGGTGATATGAACCCGCTTCAGCGTCAGCCCCATGCCCGCCGTCACCCCGTCGATCCCGTGCGAAACCGACTGGCCGATCCGTTCGGCGCGGGCGCCGGTCGCCAGAACCCCGATCACCAGCAGGGCGCTGGCGCCCAGGGCGATCATGACGGTGCGGGGTGAAACATCGATACGGCCGATGGCGGCCATCTTGCCGGGGATGGCGGACGCGGGCTTGGGCGCGCCGCCGCGTGGCCGCCCGCCCTTCTTGGAGGCGACGCCACGCGAGGAACCCGAACTCTGTCGCCGACCGCCGCGAACTACCGCGGGCATGAGGCGTCCTCCACCATCCACCGAACCAGGTCTTCGTAGCTCATTCCGGTATGGGCGGCCTGCTCGGGAGCGAGCGAGGTCGGCGTCATGCCCGGCTGAGTGTTGACCTCCAACAGAACCAGATCGTCCTTAACATCGTCATAACGGAAGTCGCTTCTGGACACGCCTCGGCAACCCATGGCGACGTGCGCCGCCTCCGCCTGACGCAGGGCCGCCTCGAACACGGCGGGCGGCAGGACGGCGGGCAGGACGTGGACCGAACCGCCGGGCGCATACTTGGCCTCGTAGTCGTAGAAGCCCTTGGTCGGGGTGATGTCGGTCACGGTCAGGGCGCGCGGTCCGTCCGCATAGCCGATCACGGCGACGGCCAGCTCCTTGCCGGCGATATAGGGTTCGACCATCACCTGTTCGCCATAGGCCCAGCCGGGCTCGCCCACCTCGGCGACCGGCCGATTGGCGCCCTCGCTAACCAGATAGACGCCGACGGACGAGCCTTCGGCGTTCGGCTTGACCACATAGGGGGGCTCGATCACGTGGCGCGACGCCACCTCATGCCGGTCGTACAAGCCGCCGCCGGGCACCTTGACGCCCGCCGCCTTCAGCACGGCCTTGGACCTGTTCTTGTCCATGGCCAGGGCCGACGCGAGCACGCCGGAATGAGTATAGGGGATCCGCAGGGTCTCGAGCACGCCCTGGACGCAGCCGTCCTCGCCCCAGGCGCCGTGCAGGCAGTTCAGCACCACGTCCGGCTTGATCAGACCCGACAGCACATTGGCCAGGTCGCGCCCCGCATCCACGCGGCTGACGCGCACGCCCTGCCGCTCCAGCGCCTGAGCGCACTGTTCGCCGGAGGTCAGCGACACCTCCCGCTCGGCGGAAAGACCGCCCATCAGGACGGCGACATGAAGGTCTTTGATTGCGCGGGTCATCGGCGGCTCCAGAGCTGTCTGGATGCCGCGCAGGTTCTTAACAGCGCGTCAACCAAACGGGCTCGGACATCATTGCGAAGCCTCGGCTGGGGATGTTTCCACCACGACGACCGGCGTCGCTTCGACCGTGACCGAAGGCGCAGGCGACGCTGGGGCGGGAGTCACGTCCAGGGCGTAGAGATAGGCGCCCTGGCACTGTTCCCGGTCGCCATAGGACCATTCGGCCGCCCTATGGCGCACTCCGGCCGTGGCGGCGGGCGCCGACGGCGCCAGCAGGTCGTCCGGCACGCGCATGTCCGGCGCCAGCCGCTCGCCCGACAGGTCAAAGGCGCCGGCGTAGACCGCCTCACCGTCCCTGACGTCGAAGCCGGTGGCGCCGAGGCAGAAGTGGGTGATGTACTGTCCGACATTCAGGGCGCTGAGCCGCCAGCGGCCGGGCGGCACGGAGAAGGTCTGGGTCACGGCGCGCGTGCGGTCGCCGCGCACCGCGCCACGGGTCGGCAAGGCGACGGCGAACAGCGCCGGCCGGCCGTCGGCCTCCCAGCCATAGACGTCGGGTCGCGGCCCCGCGCGGGTGAAGAACAGGGTGCGTCCGCCCTGCTCCGCCATTCCGGTCAACCGAACGGTCACAAGGGCGCTCCCCTCGGTCAGGGCGACATCCTCGGGCTTCAGGGCGCGCGGGGGGCGGGCGCTGCGCGGCGCCTCGGGGCCCTTCCGCGCGGCAGCGGGCTCGGTCGTGTCCGGCGCCAGGGACTGGAGGCTGAGGGACGGCTTGTCGAGGTCGCCCGAACGACCGATCACCACCGTCGTGCCGCGTGCGGCGTCATTGTCGTAGACCCGAACCACCTCGCCTGCGGGCTGATCGGCGCCGACGCGGGTCGCCAGTGCGGCGCGCAGGGCCGGCTGCTCCAAGTCCGCCAGGGTCTTGCCGTCTGCCTCTTCCAGCCGCACGACGCGCCAGCCGTTGACGACCATGCAGTTTTCCAGATTGGCGGCGACGCCCCGCCGTTCCTGCATGCCGTTGACGGCGCCCTGGATGACGCCGACGACTAGGGCGCCCAACAGGCCCCCAGCCGCCGCAGCGCCCGCCGCTCCGTTGTCGTCAGGCTGGCGCATCCGCCGCGCCTCGACCACACAGGCGCGGACGGCGGCGTCGTGCTGGTCGATGTCCGCGCCCGCGCGGTTGAAATAGGCGTAACCGGCGCTGGATCGCGTGATGTCGACACGGGGCCCTTCGCTGCCGACGGCCGCGCCGACGGGCGCGCGCGTGACGAGTTGAGCCTGAGCCGGACCGGCCACGGCGGCCAAGACGCCCACGGCGGCGATTAAGCGTTTCATCTGCGGTTCTCCCCCGAGTCCCGTTCCGCTAACGCTAAGTCGCCCCGTCAATCAATCTCAGATTTACGACAGAGGCCGGCCGATCCGCTTGATCTCCCAGTCCAGCTGAACGCCGGTCTTCGCAAGAACGTCGGCGCGCACCGCCTCGCCCAGGCCTTCGATGTCGGCGGCGGTGGCCTCGCCGGGGTTGATCATGAAGTTGGAGTGGAGGTCGCTGAACATGGCCCCTCCCCCGGTCTCGGCGTGCAGCTTGCCGCGCCAGCCGGCCTCGTCGACCAGTTTCCACGACGAATGGCCGGGCGGATTCTTGAAGGTCGAACCGCCCGTCTTTTCGCGGATCGGCTGGGTGGTTTCGCGGCGGCTTGTGATTTCGTCGATCCGGGCCTGGACGGCCGCAGGTTCGTCCGGCGTTCCGCGATAGACGGCCTCGACCCAGATGATGTCGGCCGGCGCTTCGGAATGGCGATAGGTATAGCCGAAGTCGGCCAGGGCGTAATCGACCCGCTCGCCCTTGCGGTTCAGCCCCCAGGCCGAGACCAGCACATCCTTGGTCTCCGCGCCGTAGCAACCCGCGTTCATGGTCAGCGCCCCGCCGACCGTACCCGGAATCCCGGCATAGAATTCCAGCCCGGCGATCCCCGCCTTGGCCGAGGCCTTGGCCACCATGGAGTCCAGCACCCCGGTGCCGGCCGTGATGGCGTCGCCGTCCGTCGTCACCTGCGCCCAGGGCCGTCCGGCCAGGCGGATGACCACCCCCTCGACCCCGCCGTCGCGGACAATGACGTTCGAGCCGACGCCCAGCACAGTCACGGGTACGGCTTCATCCAACGCCTTCAGGAAGTCAGCCAGGTCCTCGGCGTCCGCCGGAATGAACAGCGCCTCGGCCGTCCCGCCCACCCGGAACCAGGTGAAAGGCGCCAAGGGTTCGTCCCGCAGCAGCTTGCCGCGCACGGTGGGAAGTTTGTCACGCCAAGTCATTATTCACTTCGCTCCGCGTAACGATTTGCCGAAACCCAGAATCCGCCGTTCTCAGACTCGACAAGCTCGAAAAAATCCTCGTCCAAGTAGCTGCTCAGAGGATTTGCCGCGTATTCCTTCCCAGCACTTTCCGCATTGTCGTAAAAATCCTCCAGGAATTCGAACCGTTGGTCCCTGTCTCGAGGATAGATCTCACCAAACCCGCTCATTACATGACGAATGAATTTGGATGCCTCAGGCATTCCAATGGCGAGAAACCCGTCAGCGGCCTCGGGCGCAAGAACGCCTGTGCTGTTGTCGAAGAACTGGCCAAAGCCGCCGTTCAGCACCTCGCTTTGCAACCAGTGCGATGCGAACAGATTCCGGACAGTAAGAGGCGCCGTCTGGAATTCTCGAAGAAATTGCTCGGGGCCATCGTAGATGCTGATCTTCTCCCAGTAGGGTTCGATCAAAAGCCAATAGGCTGGCGGCGTTTTGGACTTCACCCCAACGCCTCCAGCTGCGCCGGCAGGCCATAGGCCCAGCTGGTGATGTCGCCGGCGCCCAGCAGCACGACCACATCGCCCGGCCGGGCCTCTTCCTTGATCAGGCGCGGCAGGACGGCGGCGTTCTCCAGCGCCTGGACATGGCGGTGGCCATAGCGGCGGATGCCGTCGGTCAGGGCGTGCTTGTCCACCCCTTCGATCGGCGGCTCCCCGGCCGGATAGACGTCGGCGACGATCACGCTGTCTGCGTCGGAAAAGGCGGTCGAGAACTCGTTCATCAAGTCGCGCAGCCGGGTGTAGCGGTGCGGCTGGACCACGGCGATGACCCGCCCCTCGGTCACCTGGCGCGCGGCCTTCAGCACGGCGACGATCTCGACCGGATGGTGGCCATAGTCGTCGACGATTCGCACGCCGTTGACGACGCCGGTGGTGGTGAAGCGGCGCTTGACCCCGCCGAAGCCGGCCAGACCCTCGCGGATCGCCTCGTCGGACACGTCCAGCTCGCGCGCCACGGCGATGGCGGCCAGGGCGTTGGAGACATTGTGCCAGCCGGCCATCGGCAGGTGCAGGTTCTCGATCCGGTAGGTCTCGCCGTTCTGGATCACGACGTCGAAGCGGGCGCCGTCCGGCCCCATCTGGCAGTTGTCGGCCCGCACCATGGCCTGGGGATTGATCCCGTAAGTCACAAGCCGCCGGTTATCGATGGAGGCGACCAGTTTCTGCACCTCGGGGTGGTCCAGGCAGACGGCGGCGAAACCATAGAAGGGGATGTTCTCGACGAAATCGACGAAGGCCTTCCGCACCGCGTCGAAGTCGCCGTAATGGTCCAGATGTTCGGGGTCGATATTGGTCACAATGGCGACCGTCGATTTCAGTCGCAGGAAGCTGCCGTCGCTCTCGTCCGCCTCGACCACGATCCAGTCGCCGTCGCCGACCTTGGCGTTGGTGCCATAGGCGTTGATGATGCCGCCGTTGACCACCGTCGGGTCCAGACCGGCCGCATCCAGCAGGGCCGCGACCATCGAGGTCGTCGTGGTCTTGCCGTGGGTGCCCCCGACCGCGATCGAGAATTGCAGACGCATCAGTTCGGCCAGCATCTCGGCCCGGCGCACCAGGGGGATGCGGCGCTCGCGGGCGGCCTTCATCTCCGGATTGTCGGCCTTGACCGCCGTCGAATAGACCACCGCCGACACGCCCTCGCTGACGTGAGCGGCGTCGTGACCGATGAAGATCCGCGCGCCCAGCTTCTCCAGCCGTTCGGTGTTGGCGCTGGCCTTGGCGTCCGAGCCCTGAACCGAATAGCCGATCTTCAGCATGATCTCGGCGATGCCGCTCATGCCTATGCCGCCGACGCCGACGAAATGGACGGGACCGAGGTCGAACGGGACGGGGCGAAGGCGAGCGATCATCCAATGCGCTTAGCAAGGGATCGGGCGGAATGCACGGGGGTGTCTGCGTCCAATTCCGACGTCGGGACGTGATAGGCGTCGCGCGGGAGAACGGGCATGACGGCGAACGCGGTTCGGTCGATTTCAGACTATTCAGACTATTCAGACCCTGTTTTTCGGGCACAGGGTCTGAAACGGCCGCCGCTCGGCCGCCTACGACTTTAGTCGATTGGCCTTGCGGAAGCTTGTCGTGCAAACAGGCGTTGAGTGACCGCCAGGCGGTCAGGCAGGAGTATTTTCGTGGGCAAACTCAGCACCCCTATCATCTTCGGCGTCATCGCCATTCTGGGGGCCGTCTCCCTCGGCGTCATCGCCCTGCACCAAGGGGAGAGCATCAGCGCGGTCTGGATGGTGGTGGCGGCGGTCTGCACCTACGCCATCGCCTATCGCTTCTACAGCCGCTTCCTGGCCAACAAGGTCATGCAGCTGCAGCCCTCGCGCCCGACACCCGCCGTCCGTCGCGACGACGGCCTCGACTATGTGCCGACGCCCAGGAACGTCCTGTTCGGCCACCACTTCGCCGCCATCGCCGGCGCGGGGCCGCTGGTCGGACCGGTGCTGGCCGCCCAGATGGGCTATCTGCCCGGCGTGCTGTGGATCCTGGTCGGCGCGGTGCTGGCCGGCGCGGTGCAGGACATGATGGTCCTGTTCATGTCCACCCGGCGCGACGGCAAGTCGCTGGGCGACATGATCCGCACCGAAATGGGCAATATCCCCGGCATCATCGCCCAGGTCGGCGTCCTGATGATCATGGTCATCATCCTGGCCGTCCTGGCCCTGGTCGTGGTCAAGGCCCTGGCCGAAAGCCCGTGGGGAACCTTCACCGTCGCCGCCACCATCCCGATCGCCATCTTCATGGGCCTGTACACCCGCTATCTGCGGCCCGGCCGCGTTGGCGAGGTCTCGATCATCGGCGTCGTCCTGCTGATCCTCGCCATCATCGGCGGCGGCCATGTGGCGGCCGACCCGTTCTGGGGCCCGGCCTTCACCCTGACGGGCCCGACCCTGGCCATACTGATGATGGTCTACGGCTTCATCGCCTCGGTCATTCCGGTCTGGCTGCTGCTGGCGCCGCGCGACTATCTGTCGACCTTCCTGAAGATCGGGGCCATCGTCGCCCTGGCCATCGGCATACTGATCGTCCGTCCGCATCTGCAGATGCCCGCCGTCACCCCCTTCATCGACGGCACCGGCCCGGTCTTCGCCGGCGCCCTGTTCCCCTTCCTGTTCATCACCATCGCCTGTGGCGCGGTGTCAGGCTTCCACGCCCTGATCTCCTCGGGCACCACGCCCAAGCTGCTGGAGAACGAGAGCCAGATTCCGCTGATCGGCTATGGCGCCATGCTGTGCGAAAGTTTCGTCGCCGTCATGGCCCTGATCGCCGCCACAGTCCTGGACCCGGCCGTCTATTTCGCCATGAACAGCCCGGTCGCCATCATCGGCAATGACGCGGTCTCGGCCGCCGCCGCCGTGGCCCAGTGGGGCTTCCACATCACCCCCGGCGAGCTGGAGCAACTGGCCCGCGACGTGGGCGAGCACTCGATCCTGTCGCGCGCGGGCGGCGCCCCGACCCTGGCCGTGGGCATGGCGCACATCCTGTCGGGCGTGATCGGCGGCAAGGCCATGATGGCCTTCTGGTATCATTTCGCCATCCTGTTCGAGGCCCTGTTCATCCTGACGACGGTCGACGCCGGCACCCGCGTCTGCCGCTTCATGATCCAGGATCTGCTGGGCGTGGCCGTGCCGAAGATGCGCGAGACCAAGTCCTGGGGCGCCAATGTCGTCGCCACCGCCCTGACGGTCGGCCTGTGGGGCTATTTCCTCTACACCGGCGTGGTCGATCCCCTGGGCGGCATCAACAGCCTGTGGCCCCTGTTCGGCATCGCCAACCAGATGCTGGCCGCCATCGCCCTGATCCTGGGCACGGTCGTCCTGTTCAAGATGAAGCGCGAGAAGTTCGCCTGGGTCATGGTCGTCCCGGCGACCTGGCTGCTGATCTGCACCCTGACGGCGGGCCTGCAGAAGCTGTTTCATCCCGAGGTCCGCATCGGCTTCCTGGCCCACGCCCGCAAGTACCAGGAGGCTCTGGGCGCCGGCGAACTGATCGCCCCGGCCAAGACCGTGGGCGACATGCACCGCATCATCGTCAACGACTACGTCAACTCGACGCTGACGGCGGCCTTCCTGTTCGTGGTCGTGACCATGGTGGTCTACGGCGTCCTGGCCTGCCTAAAGGCCTATCGCAGCAACCGGCCGACCGTGCGCGAATATCCCGAGGCGCACGAGCTGACGGCGTCCGACGACGCGGCGGATATCGCCCGTGCCTAAGTCCGGGCTCCAGTCCGGGCCGGCTCCCGCCGCCACGCCGGACGACCTGCTCTGCCTGTGCCGCGACACCGCCTTGCGGTGGGGTCGCGGCGTCAAGCGGACGGCGGGGGCCATGATCGGCCAGCCCGACTACGACGCCTATGTCCGCCACGCGGCCACGACCCATCCCGACCAGCCCCCGCTGGACAAGATCGCCTTCTTCCGCCTGCACGAACAGCGTCGCTTCGGCGGCTCGGGCGCCTTCAAATGCTGCTGATCTAAAGGCCGGCGGGCTGGTCGGCCGACCGGACCCGGTCCGCTCCCTGCGCCTGGAGCGCGGCGATGGCCGCCTCCAGCGTCGGGTCCTCGCCCGCGCGGCGCTGGCTCACGGTGCGGGGCGCCGCGATGTCCGGGGTGACGCCGCGTTTCTCCAGCCGCACCCCGCCCGCCGTGACGAAGTTCGCCCGGCTCAGCGTCAGCTTGCCCCCGTCCGGCAGGTCCGTCTCCTGGGCGATCAGGACCGAGCCGATGGTCTTCTCGCCCACCACTATGCCCCGCCCGGCCTCCTGCAGGGCGGCGGGCGTCAGTTCGGCCGCGCTGCGGCTGCCCCGGTCCACAAGGACCGCGACCGGATTGGCCACCGGCGCGCTGCGGTCGCCGCAGTCGCCTGAGGCCCGCAGGATCACGGGCCGCCCGTTCCGCCCGGTCCGGGTCGCCCAGACCTGGTCGCGGGGCAGGAAACAGGTCAACACCGACTCGGCCTCCCACAGCCGGCCGCCGGGATTGGCTCTCAGGTCCAGGATCACGTCCACATCCGACGGCAGACCGTCCAGCTCGCCGCCCAGCCAGCGCCCCAGCCCCGCATCGAACTGCTCCACCGTCAGCACCAGAACCCCCGGCCGGGACTTGTCGGCCGTGAACGGCTGCGGCCCGTCCATCAGCTGCGGGGTCAGGATGGTGTCGCGGCGCGCCCCGGTCTCGTCCGTCAGGACCAGATGGACCGGCGTCCCCTCCTGCACCTCCACGTCCGGTCCCCACGGCCGACCATCGACGCTGTCCAGGGTCCAGCCCAGCTGCACCCCCGCCGCCTGGGCCGGAGAGCCGTCGCGCACCCGCTCCACCGTCCACAGATCGGGATCCTCGCCCCGCATCAGGGTCATGCCCATGACGGCCCGGCGCGCATACTGGGCGTCCTGGCGGCGCACGGCGGCCGGCGGGCTGGCGCCGGCATGGCCGTCGTCCAGCAGGTCCAGCATCGTATTGACGACCCGGTACAGCGCCCGGTCGTCGGCCGCCGCCAGGGCCTGGGGCCGGAACCGGTCGCGCGCCGCGCCCCAGTCCACTCCATGCAGATCAGGATCGTAATAGCCGCGCCGCACCTCGCTCCAGACCGTGTCGAACACCCGCTGGTTCATCCGCGCCCGCTCGCGGCTGGGCGCGGCCACGACCGCCGCCGCCGGGGTCTCGGCGTAGGCCAGGGCCGCCGGCCCGCCGCAAAGCGGCAAGCTGAGCAACAAGAGGCTGAAAAGCCGGGCGGAACCTTTGACGGACATGCCGGCCATGTGACGCAAGACCGGTCCCGTCCTCAAGTCACGAATATGCGTTATTCGGGGATACGCGCCCCGTCCCAGCCGAACACCCCGCCGCTGTCGGCCGGCGTCAGCGCCGCCATGACCGCCAGCAGCCGCTCGGCGGAATAGTCGGGCGTGAACAGCCGCCCCTCCGCCACCCCCTTCTGGAACGGCGCGCTCAGGCCCGTATCCACCGTGCCGGGATGCAGGCCCGCGATCACGGCCAGCGGATGACTGCGCGCCATCTCGATCGCCAGATTGCGCAGGATCATGTTCAGCGCCGCCTTGGACGCCCGATAGCTGTGCCATCCGCCCAACCGGTTGTCGCCGATCGACCCCACCCGCGCCGACAGGGCCGCGAACACCGCCCGCCGGTCGCGCGGCGTCAGCGGCAGCAGGTGTTTCGCCGCCAGCGCCGGCCCCACGGCGTTGACGCGATAGTCCCTCAGCATGTGATCCGCCTCAAGCTGCCGCAGGCTCCGCTCGGGCTGGAACCCGTCATGCAGCACGCCCGTCGCCAGCACGATCAGCGTCGGCGCCGCGCACTGGCCGATTCGCCGCGCCGTCTCCGCCAGACTGGCCTCGTCCTCCAGGTCGGCCGCCAGGGCCTGTGCGCCCGCGACCTCTTTCCCGGTTCGCGAAATCGCCCAGACGGTCTGGTGCTTGCCCTCCACGATCAGGCGATCGACCAGGGCCCGGCCGAGGCCGCCCGTCGCCCCGATCACCACCGCCGATCCGTTCATCCCGTCTCCCCTCGCGTTTCGTCCCATGATAGGGGCGCGGCATGAACATCACCACGGTCGGTCTCGATGCCGACGACACCCTCTGGCACAACGAGACGATCTTCCGCCTGACCCATGCGCGGTTCGTCGATCTGCTGGACGATCACGGCGACGCCGCGACCATCGAGGCGCGCCTGGCCGAGACCGAACAGCGCAACCTGCGCCTCTACGGCTATGGCGTTAAGGGCTTCACCCTGTCGATGATCGAGACGGCGATGGAGCTGTGCGA
Organism: Brevundimonas mediterranea; assembly: GCF_011064825.1. NCBI lineage: Bacteria > Pseudomonadati > Pseudomonadota > Alphaproteobacteria > Caulobacterales > Caulobacteraceae > Brevundimonas > Brevundimonas mediterranea. Next base: position 2,388,226 of record NZ_CP048751.1, on the reverse strand, counting down.
CGGCGGCGCCCCGCCCGAAGTCGTGCGCGAGATCCTGGCCGCCGGCCGCGAGATGCTGGCCCATCCGGTCGAGACCCTGCCCGGCGTGGACGAGGTCGTCACCGAACTGTCCGAACACTACCGCCTGGTCCTGATCACCAAGGGCGACCTGCTGGACCAGGAGCGCAAACTGGCGGCGTCGGGCCTGGGCGACCGGTTCGCGGCGGTCGAGATCGTCTCGGAAAAGGACCGCGCCACCTACGACCGCGTCTTCGCCCGCCACGGCACCGGCGCGGCCGAGGCCGTCATGGCCGGCAATTCGATGAAGTCCGACGTCCTGCCCGCCATCGCCGCCGGCGCCTTCGGCGTCCACATCCCCTACCACGTCACCTGGGCCCACGAACTGGCCGACGCCCCGGTGAACGAGCCGCGCTATGTCTCGCTCGCCCGGATCGACGAACTGCCGGACTGGATCGCGGCGATAGAGGCGTGACGCCTCAGGCGTAGCCCAAGAGAGCGCGCAAGCCCGGAGCGTGAAATTCGATCAGCTTCTTCTGCGCCTCTGAGATCTCGTCGGGCAGGACGACCGCGCTGGACACATTCAGGTTCTGGCGCGCCGTTCGGCTCTGTCGTTTGTCTGCGCCGACCCTGACCCGCTCGCGCCAATCGGCGGGCACGGCCTCGAGGCCGCAATCCGCCAGCAAACGTAGGAAGAAGACCTCCGAAGCCTTGCTGTTCAGATCTTCCACAGCAGCGACGATGTCTTCGTACCGGTAGAGGACCGCCCGTGTGCCCATCCAGGCGACGACATTATGGGTGTACATGTCTTCCAGCGTCGGCGTCCGCTCGTGAATGCCGAAGATCATCATATTGATCAGTTCGTCGGCCGGTATGGCGCCGCTCTTCAGATGCGCCAGATTGACCTGCTGAAATTCGTCGGACAGATAAAAGCGCGCCCGCGCCAGCACCCAACTGTGCGGATCGCGCGCCAGGACGATATGTCTCGCGGCGCCCAGGGCGTGGACGCCGGAATCGCTGAACAGCAGATGGCCGCAACTCATCATCGGCCGAGCCGGATCGAACAGATGACGATGCTGGGCCAGGTTGGGAATCTGCACGAACTCGCGCCCATAGTGCTGCCCCACCGGCACGAACATCCGCAGGATGTTGCGAATAAGGTGAGTGCCGCCCTTGGGAATGCTGTTCAGGAAGAGGGGCGTCGACAGTGGCGCGGGATCAAAGCGCGCCACATCCTCGTCCAGCGTATCCTTCATGCCCAGGATGACCGCCATATTTCACACTCTCCGCAAGACAAAAGAGGCGGCAGGTTGGAGAACCCGCCGCCCCGTCAAGACCATATAGCCCGTTTGTCGATCAGAACGACTTGCTGATGCGGACAAAGCCGCGGCGGCCGTACATGCCTTCGGTATATTGCGAGGTGAAGGCCGAGGTGCCGACGGTGCTGAATTCGCCTAGGTTCAGGGTAGTCAGTTGCGGCGGCAGTTCGTCGAACAGATTGGCTACACCTGCCAGGATCGACCAGCTTTCGGCATCATAACGAACAGAGAAGCTGTGGAAGGCCGTGAAGGGCGCATCAAGCTTCAGATAGACTTCCTGTCCGCCGACCGTGGCGGTGTCGCTGCCATAAGAGGCGTAGTTGCCTTGGTGCCCAATCATCTGGACGGCCCAAACGCCGGTCCAGGGGCCTCGTTCGTACTGCAGGTTCAGATTGCCCACGAACTGCGGATTACCGACTTCGCCGAGGGTGTCGACGATATTGTCGGCGAACAGGGCTTCTCGCGATTCCAACTGCCAGGTCGCCTGGCCGTCGATCGAGAACCGGTCGCCCCAAGGCAGGTCGTGGGCGTAACGCGCTGTGAAATCGATGCCCCGGTTGGTCTGTTCGGCGATGTTGATGAACTTGCCGGAGATGGTGTCGATCCGGTGCGTTCCCTCGTTACGGACGAACTGGCTGCAGACCGGGTCGGTCGGGAAATTGTCCGAGAGGTAGCAGGCCGAGACGGTTCTCGAGCCCAGGCTGGTGACCTGGTCCTCGATCTCGATCTCGAAATAATCGACCGCAGCGCTGAAGTTGATGAACTTCGGCGTCCAGACCAAACCTATAACATGGGCCGTGGACGTTTCCGGCTCAAGTTGTCCCAATCCGCCGCCCTCGAACAGCGTCGCCGAACTGCCGGCCCCGTTGTGGGTCCCGGGCACGCCGCCGCCCGGTCCGTTCGGATTTGCGCAGTTGTCGGCCAGGCGTTGGCTGATGGTGCCGTCAGTCAGGTTCTGCTGCCAGTTGATGCAGGGATCCACCGTGCGCTGGCTGGCGAAGCTGCTCTGGTCGGCCAGATACAGTTCGAACAGAGCCGGGGCTCGGAACGACGTGCCCGTGGTGGCGCGCATGCGAACGTCCGGCAAGAACTCCCAGTTCACGCCGACCTTGTAGGTCGATGCGCTGCCCGACGTCTTGGTGTTGGTCACCCGGCCGGACAGGCTCAGGTCCAGGCCATAGGCGAACGGCATATCCTTCAGAACCGGGATCGACAGTTCGGTGAAGATTTCGGCCGTGCGCTCGGAGCCCTGGGTGATGCCGGCGCTGGACGAACCCCAGGCGTTGGCGCTGCGCGTGATTTCGCCCGGGACGTCGTTGATTTCGTCGTGACGAACATGGAAGCCGAGGGCCGCCCCGATCGGGCCGGCTGGCAGGTCGAACAGCTCGCCACCCATGAAGCCTTCAATATAGGCCTGTTCATAGACAGTGTTGCCCTTGTCCACGTCGAACAGGAAGGCGCGCTGTTCATCAGTCAGATTACCGGCCAGGAAGTCCGGATCGGCCCAGTTGATGTCGATGCAGGTCCGACCGCTGACCGCCATAATCTCGCCGGCGCAGGAATCGGTGCGGTAGCTCTGGCTGTCGACGGCGTCCTTCAGGATGACGTCGGCGGTATAGTCGCCGTCCGAACGGCTGTATTGGAAGAAGACGTCCCACTTCCAGTCGTTCAGGAAGCTGCCCGGATCGACGAAGTCGCCCCGGACGCCACCGACGACGCGGGCGTAATCGACCTGCTGGCTGGCCGAGTTGTGGTTCGTGATCGGCGTGGGGCTGAGCAGATAGTCGCCGCCCCAGCTTTCATAGCCGTACCCAGCGCCGTAAGACCAGTCGCCGGCGTAGGCGTAGTTCCAGAACTGGCGGTAGCCCTTGGTCGAGGATTTGCGGCGGTTCAGTAGGACTTCGGCATAGGCCTCGGCGTGCTCGGTCAGCTGGTATTTGCCCTCGGCGAAGACCGTGTAACGCTCAACCTCGGGGATCAGGGTCTGTTCGTCGTCAAACGGGTGGTTGCCGTTCATGACCGCCGTGCTGGGGCCGTCATAGCCGACCAGATAGAAGCCTGGAGGCGGGACCGGCACCTGACCGGCCAGGCTGCCCGGCACGGTCGGGATGTAGTTGCCCAGGTCGCCGTCATAATCATACTGGAAACGGCCCGGCAACGAGGCGAAGGTGTTGTCATAGGCCCAGACATGGCCCCACAACAGGTCTAGGCACGCGGGCTTGCCGGTACGCGGATCGATCCGGTCCGCACGATTGCCTTGAGCGTCAAAGACATACTGTGCGGCGCAACTGGTGTAGTCGCGATCACCCTGCAGTTGCTCGAACTGCTTGTAGTAGTCGCCAGATATGCTGAAGCTGCCGCGTTCGAACGTCTTGCCGAAGGTGCCGGAGAAGTTCATCTGCTCGCCACCGCCTTCGAAGGGCGCGGTATAATAGGCGGTCAACTCGCCGCCGTCCTGCTCGACGCCGGTAATCAGATTCACCACACCGGCTACGGCGTCAGACCCGTAGATCGACGAGGCGCCGTCCTTCAGGATATCGACACGCGACAGGGCCGATTGCGGCAGGACGTTCAGGTCGAACGCCGAAACGCCGCCACGTGTGCCGGCCGGACCGGCGCGACGACCGTTCAGCAGAACCAAGGTGCGGTTGGCGCCTAGGCCACGCAGCGAAACCGTCGCCGCGCCCGGTCCTCCGTCGGTAACGAAAGAGCTGGAGATCGTCGAGGTGACTTGGGGCGAGCCGGCGGCCAGGGTCGATTGCTGCAGCAATTGCGCCGTGTCGCTGAGACCACGCGCTTGGGCGTTCTGCGCGGTCAGCACCTGCACGGGCGAAGCGCTCGTGTATTCGTTCCTCGGGATGCGCGAACCAGTGACTACAATTTCCTCTACTTCGGACGTGGCCTCAGTCTCCGCAGCCGTAGGCTGAGTTTCCTGTGCCATTGCCGGCGCGGCGGCCATCAGAGTAGCGAACGCGCCGCCAACCAAGGCAGAAGCATTCAAAAGTCCCACCCGACGAGTCATGGAATTCCCCAGTTCAGCTCTAAATGAACTGCCTACTAAATGTGAATTTCGAACCGCAGGCCACCTCAATGACGCAAAGTCGACACCTTGTCGCAACGATGTGGCAAACTCGCATCACTTTTTTGACCTGATTTGAGAGCCCGAAAGCTCTTGCCCCCCCGCCCCTCCCTCTCTAAACGGGCCGCTTAACCGACAACCCGACGCGAGCTCCGCATGGCGACGCCCTGCGGCGGCTACGCGCGCGCAAACTACGAAGGAAGACGTCGCCCCTTGGACGCCTCGGACATCAGTCATGACGAACGCGACGCCATGGTGCGCGCGGCGCTGGCCGAACAGGGCGACAGCGGCGTGACTCCGCGCCACACGCTGTTCTTCTTCCTCGGCGACGAAGACGCCCATGGCGACCTGTGCGAGGTGGCGCGGCGCGCCGGCTTCATCGCGCGCGGCGACGGCGACATGACGATTCTCGAGACCACCATGGCCGTGGACGCGGAGAGTTTCGCTCCCGTCTCGTCCATGATGCAGACCTGGGCCGCGGCCTTCCAGCTGGAGTACGACGGCTGGGAATGCGCGGTCGTGACCCATTAGCGTTCAATAAGAAGAAGAGCTGGCGATGCCCAAGCGCACAGACATCAAATCCATCCTCATCATCGGCGCCGGCCCGATCGTCATCGGTCAGGCGTGCGAGTTCGACTATTCCGGCGTCCAGGCGTGCAAGGCGCTGAAGGCCGAGGGGTACCGGGTCATCCTGGTCAACTCGAACCCCGCCACCATCATGACGGACCCCGAGGTGGCCGACGCCACCTATATCGAGCCGATCACGCCCGAGATGGTCGAGAAGATCATCGCCAAGGAACGCCCCGACGCCCTTCTGCCCACCATGGGCGGCCAGACCGCGCTGAACACCGCCCTGGCCCTGGACGCCTCGGGCGCGCTGAAGAAATACGGCGTCGAGATGATCGGCGCGAAGGCCGAGGTCATCGACAAGGCCGAGGATCGCCAGAAATTCCGTGACGCCATGGACAAGCTGGGCCTGGAGAGCCCCCGCTCCAAGGCCGCCCACTCGATGGAAGAGGCGCTGGAGGGGCTGGAGTACGTCGGCCTGCCCGCCGTCATCCGTCCCTCCTTCACCCTGGCCGGCACCGGCGGCGGCATCGCCTTCAACCGCGAGGAGTTCGAGGAGATCGTGCTGCGCGGCCTCGACCTGTCGCCGACCACCGAGGTGCTGATCGAGGAATCGGTGCTGGGCTGGAAGGAATACGAGATGGAGGTCGTCCGCGACACGGCGGACAACTGCATCATCATCTGCTCGATCGAGAACATCGACCCGATGGGCGTCCACACGGGCGACTCCATCACCGTCGCCCCTGCGCTTACGCTGACCGACAAGGAATATCAGCGGATGCGGACCGGCTCGATCAACGTCCTGCGCGAGATCGGCGTCGAGACCGGCGGATCGAACGTCCAGTGGGCCATCAATCCCGCCGACGGCCGGATGGTGGTGATCGAGATGAACCCGCGCGTGTCGCGTTCGTCCGCCCTGGCGTCCAAGGCCACCGGCTTCCCCATCGCCAAGGTCGCCGCGCGTCTGGCCGTCGGCTACACCCTGGACGAACTGCAGAACGACATCACCCAGGTCACGCCGGCGAGCTTTGAGCCGTCGATCGACTATGTCGTCACCAAGATCCCGCGCTTCGCCTTCGAGAAATACCCCGGTTCGGAGCCCCTGCTGGGCACCTCGATGAAGTCGGTGGGCGAGGTCATGGCCATCGGCCGCACCTTCCAGGAATCGATGCAGAAGGCCCTTCGCGGGCTTGAGACCGGCCTGTCCGGCTTCGACGAGATCGAGATCGAAGGCGTCGCCGACGTCGAGGACGCCGGCGCCGCCCGCGCCGCCGTTGTCCGCGCCCTGGGCATCCCGACGCCCGACCGCATCCGCGTCATCGCCCAGGCCTTCCGCCACGGCCTGACGGTGGAAGAGGTCAACGCCGCCTGTTCCTATGAGCCCTGGTTCCTGCGCCAGATCGCCGACATCGTGCGCGAGGAAGGCCATGTCCGGGTCAAGGGCCTGCCGACCGACCCGACCGAGTTCCGTCGCCTGAAGGCCAAGGGCTTCTCCGACGCCCGTCTGGCCCAGCTGACCGGCGCGACCGAAAAGGCCGTGCGCCTGGCCCGTCGCGGCCTGAACGTCCGCCCGGTGTTCAAGCGGATCGACACCTGCGCGGCCGAGTTCGCCAGCGCCACCGCCTATATGTATTCGACCTATGAGACCGGCGCCCTGGGCCAGATCCCCGAGTGCGAGTCCCAGCCGACGAACAAGAAGAAGGCCATCATCCTGGGCGGCGGTCCGAACCGGATCGGCCAGGGGATCGAGTTCGACTACTGCTGCTGCCACGCGGCCTTCGCCTTCGACGACATCGGCGTCGAGTCGATCATGGTCAACTGCAACCCCGAGACCGTCTCGACCGACTACGACACCTCCGACCGCCTGTATTTCGAGCCCCTGACGGCCGAGGACGTGCTGGAGCTGATCGAGGTCGAACGTTCGAACGGCGACCTCATCGGCTGCGTCGTCCAGTTCGGCGGCCAGACCCCGCTGAAGCTGGCCCACGCGCTGCAGGAGGACAACATCCCTGTCCTGGGCACCAGCGTCGACTCCATCGACCTGGCCGAGGACCGCGAGCGCTTCCAGCAGATGCTGGAGGCCATCGGCCTGAAACAGCCGCCCAACGGCCTGGCCCGCAGCGCCGAAGAGGCCGCGCAAAAGGCGGAAGAGGTCGGCTATCCCGTCGTCCTACGCCCCTCCTACGTCCTGGGCGGTCGCGGCATGATGATCGTTCACGACCGCGAGCAGCTGGACCGCTATGTCCATGAGGCCATGCGCGTCTCGGGCTCGGACCCCGTCCTGATCGACCACTATCTGAACCGCGCCACCGAGGTGGACGTCGACGCCCTGTGCGACGACGAGACGGTCTTCGTCGCCGGCGTGCTGGAACATATCGAGGAAGCCGGCGTCCACTCGGGCGACAGCGCCTGCTCCATGCCGCCCTGGTCCCTGTCGGCCGAGACGGTGGCCGAGCTGAAGCGCCAGACCACCGAAATGGCCAAGGCCCTGAAGGTGCGCGGCCTGATGAACGTCCAGTTCGCCATCGAGGAGCCGCACAGCGAGAACCCGCGCATCTTCGTGCTGGAGGTGAACCCGCGCGCCTCCCGCACGGCGCCCTTCGTGGCCAAGACCATCGGCCAGCCGATCGCCTCCATCGCCGCCAAGGTCATGGCCGGGGTGCCGCTGAAATCCTTCGGCCTGACCGACAAGCCCTATGACCATATCGCGGTCAAGGAAGCCGTCTTCCCCTTCGCCCGCTTCGCCGGGGTGGACACCATCCTGGGCCCGGAAATGCGCTCGACCGGCGAGGTCATGGGCCTGGACTGGAAGCGTGAGGGCGAGGCCGACATGGCCCCCGCCTTCGCCCGCGCCTTCGCCAAGTCCCAGATCGGCGGCGGCACCACCCTGCCCACCGCCGGCTGCGCCTTCGTCTCGGTCAAGGAGGACGACAAGCCCTTCATCGTCGATGCGGTGAAGACCCTGCTGTCCGAAGGCTTCTCCATCATCGCCACCAGCGGCACCCGCGACTATCTGGCCACCCAGGGGATCGAGGTCGGCCTGGTCAAGAAGGTGCTGGAAGGCCGCCCGCACATCGTGGACGCCATGAAGAACGGCGAGGTCCACCTGGTCTTCAACACCACCTCAGGCAAGCAGTCGCTGCAGGACAGCTTCAGCCTGCGCCGCACCGCCCTGATGATGAAGATCCCCTACTACACCACCACCGCCGGCGCCCTCGCGGCGGCCCAGGCCATCGGCGCCATCAAGGCCGGCGACCTGGATGTCCGACCGATCCAGGATTACGCCTGATCACGGACCGGAGGGGCGTGCAGACGCCCCTCCACTTCGCCCTATGACCGACCGTCAGGCCGCGCGGCGCGCGGCGTAGGTTCCACCCGGCAGGGCGCTGATCTCGGCGTAGCGGACCAGGGTGTTGAGCGCCTGGACCACCCGCTGTTCGATCTTCTTGCCGCCGCCCTTGAAGGCGCGCGACACGGCGGCCGCGTCCATCGGACGGCCGGATGCAACCAGAACGGCGCGAATGGCCATGACCTGTTCGCCCTTGTCCTTGGGAAAGACCGGCAGGCTCTTGTCGATGGCGACGACCGTCTCGCCCAGGTCCAGTTGGCCGGACTTGGCGGCGGCGCCCTTGGCGAAGCGCGGAATCTGATAGTCGGGCCGCAGCCAGCGCACATGGCCCGCCGCCTCTTCCGCCGCCCGTTCGGCGTTCAGGGCGACCAGCCGTTCCAGAATCTGCTCGTCGCTCAGGTCGTGGGGCCAGCCATAGGCGTCGGCAGTCGCCCGGTCGATCTGGTCGTGCAGATCCTTCAGGATCAGCACCCGGCCGCGTTCCTTGACGTCCTGATCCTTGGCGTCCAGCGGCGTCCCGGCGCGGATCTTCTCCAGCACATTATAGAGGCCGGTCAGGGTCAGGTCCGGATGCTCGGCCTGCACCGTCTTGCGCGTGGCGTCGAGTTCCTCGCCAAGGTCGCGGAGGGTGGTGCGGATGGCGTCGGTGGGTTCGGGGAAGGGGAATGGGTCGAAGCACCGGACCTTATTGTAGCGCGGTCTATCTTCCAGTGTTCCTCCAGACGCGAGAGACCAAACAATGTGATGTCTCGCCGACAGCATCGCGAGATTGGCGGCGTCAGACATCCCGAAAGCTATCGTCCCGTGCTCGATCAATATCGAGGCGTCTACGAAGAAGAATAAGCGGTGCTTCGCCGTCTCCACAGTGGCCACGTATCGCGGCAAGCCCTGTTTAAGCGCGAAGTAGTCTTCATTGGAGCGCCGGAACTTCCACCAAAATTCTCTCAGTTTTGGGTCCCGATCCGTGGCTCGTTTCGGATAGACGCGCTCCTTTAAGACCTGAAAGATCTGCGGCGCTTTCATTCGCAGAGCCGCCTCGCTGTTGACCGATCGGAGGTCGGATACGAAGACCTCTCGAGGTCCATAGAGAAGATCATCGCCGTTTCTGAGCGGAACGAGAGATTGACGTTCAAATGAATTCATCAGTTCCCAAAGATGATCAATCTCCTTAGGCGTGAACAGGAACCCCCGAGAGCCAAGAGCCGGTCCCATCGACGCCATGCTCTTGTTCGCCATCAAAGCAGAAGTTGCGCTGATGTTGGAGCCGACCGAAAGGTCGGCATTGATCGTTCCGACGCGTTCCAAAAACTCGATACGAGGTTCGTCCGTGTCGAGTCCTTGCTCAAGGATGACCTCTTCGACGCGGCCTTGGGTCGAGCCGAGCGATGCGACCGTCATAGAAATTCTAACTGCTGCCGCGTCCCTTGTGGCTTTGGTCCACGGATGATCAGGAATAGCGTAGATCAGGCTCAAAGGTGTTTTGCCGCCGAGGTGGCGCTCGATTATCCGCCTATTGAAAAACTGACCAATCGAATTGGTAGTCACGAAACCCATTCGTCGCGTTGTACTCTTCTTACGGGCTAGCAATTCAGCAGCCCGGTCCCACCAGTAAAGAACGAAGTCCGCACTCTCGTTCATCAATGGGTTGGCACCTGACAGCGCCGCCACGTAAGCATCACCAAGCGGGCCGCGCATCGCCGCTCCCTTGCCCAAGAACGGCGGATTCCCCACGATGAACTCCGCCGCCGGCCAGTCCGGCCGTCGCGCGTTCGGATAGACCTGAACCGCAACCCCGTCCCTCATCTCGAACTGATGTTCGGGATAGCCGTCCCAGGTCAGGACCGCGTCCTTCTGCTGGATATTGCCGAAGGCCTTCAGGATCGGTTCGGCGGGGTGTTCGACGCTGTTGCGGTAATGCTGTTGCAGATAGCCGATCCACAGCACCAGTTCGGCGATGGCGGCGGCGCGGACGTTCAGTTCGATGCCCAGAAACTGGTGCGGATCGACGGTCTCGAAGCCGATGCCCTCGGTCTCGCCCAGTTCGGCCAGGGCCTCCAGCACCTCGCCCTCCAGCCGCTTCATCAGCTCCAGCGAGACATACAGGAAGTTGCCGGTGCCGCAGGCGGGGTCCAGCACGCGGGTCATGCAGAGCTGATGGTGGAAGGCGCGGACGGCCGCCACCGCCTCCCTGTGCTCGCCCCGTTCGCGCGCATCCCCGGCCTTGACCAGGGCGGCGTTCCAGTCGCCGCGCAACGGCTCCATCACCGTCACCTCGACCAGCCGCTCGACATAGGATCGCGGGGTGTAGTGGGCGCCCAGCTTGCGTCGCTCGCCCGGCTCCAGCGCCTGTTCGACCAGGGTGCCGAAGATGGCCGGCTCCACATAGCGCCAGTCGTGGCTTGAGGCGGCCAGCAGTTCCCCGATCTCCTCGCGTCCCAGGGGGAAGGCCTTGGCGTTCTTGAACAGGCTGCCGTTGAAATGTCTCAGGTGCAGGCCGAAGCCGGCATAGAACCGGCTCTCGTAATCCGGCGCGTCCATGCTCTTCCACAGGGCCTGGAGCATCGGCGCGAAGCTCTCGGGATGGTCCAGCTGGTCCTTCAGCAGGGCGGTGAACCGCCCGCGCGGCAACAGGTCCACATCCTCGGCGAACATGGTGAAGATGCACCGCATCAGGAAATGGGCGACCTCTTCCGCCGGATGCTTCTTCTCCAGCCGTTTCGACACCTCGGCCAGCCGCTCGGCGATCTGGCGGGTGACGCGGGCCGACTCGCGGGTCGGGTCCAGCGAAAGCGGCTCGGTCCAGATCGCCTTCAGCCGTTTGACGATCTTCTCGTCGCGCAGATCCTCCAGCCGGACCCGGAAGCCCTTGCGGTCGGGGAAGTGCGAATAGGCCCGGCCGCTGCCCGAGAAGTCGGCATAGACCTCGAACACATAGCCGACGTCGCAGACGATGATGAAGGGCGGGGCGGCGTGGTCGGCCGGCAGGCGGAAGACATAGTCCTCGGCCTGACGCCGGGCGTTGCGCATCAGCACGTCCCACTTGCCCTGGGACGCGGCGGTTGAGGCGGTTTCGTCCGCCTTGAACAGCGCGCCCTGGCCATCGTCGCGATGCGCCGCCCGCGACTGTTTGGCCTCCAGGATGAAGCAGCCGCGCTTGTACAGGTCGATCCGCAGGGTCGAGGCTAGCCCCTCCGACTCGCGCCGCTTCACGCCTCGCTCGAACACATAGTCGTTGGTGCGGGTGTCGTCGCTGGCCGGATCGGGACGCGGAAGATCCAGGGCTTCGCACAGTTCCGTCAGGAACATCTGATAGTTGGCGCGCTCGGCCCCGCCCCGCGCGGCGCTCCAACGCTCAATGAAGGTGTCGATATCCAATGATGCGCCCCGTGTCCGCGCCACACCCTAGAGTATGATCTCTTGGGGAGGAACCGGCCTTCACCCCCAATGACGCCTTCTTGCCGATCAGACGCCATCCTCTAAGGTGGCCTTAGGGAACAAGGGGATCACGGATGAAACGCGCGATATTGACGACGGCCGCTCTGGCTCTGGCCCTGGCGGCCGGGACGCCCGTCCTGGCGCAGGACGCCGGTCTGAAGGCGGCGGTGAAGGCGGATTATGACGCCAATCTCGCGACCCTGTTCGACTGGTTCCACCGCAATCCCGAACTGTCGGGGCAGGAGGTCCAGACCTCGGCGCGGCTGGCGCGCGAGCTGACGGCGCTCGGCTATCAGGTCACGACCGGCGTCGGCGGCACGGGCGTGGTCGCCGTGCTGAAGAACGGCGACGGGCCCACCGTCATGATCCGCGCCGACATGGATGGTCTGCCCTTGCAGGAACGCTCGGGCCTGGCCAACGCCTCGACGGCGCGCCAGCTGGACGCCGACGGGGTCGAAAAGCCCGTCATGCACGCCTGCGGCCATGATGTGCACATCACCGCCCTGGTCGGCACGGCGCGTCAGATGGCGGCGCGCAAGGCCAACTGGTCCGGCACCCTGGTCCTGATCGGCCAGCCGGCGGAAGAACGGATCTTCGGCGCCCGCGCCATGATGCAGGACGGCCTCTATTCCCGTTTCCCCAAGCCGGACTACGCCCTGGCCTTCCACGTCTCGGCCGACACCCCGACCGGCAAGATCGAGGCCCCGCTGGACATCACCTCGTCCAGTTCGGACAGCGTCGACATTGCGGTGCGCGGCGTAGGCACCCACGGCGCCTATCCGCACCTGGGGGTCGATCCCGTCCTGGTCGCGTCCCAGATCGTGGTCTCGCTCCAGACCCTGCGCAGCCGCGAGGTCAATCCGCTGGAGGGGGCGGTGGTCACCGTCGGTTCGATCCACGGCGGGATCAAGCACAATATCATTCCCGAACAGGTGGATCTGCAACTGACCGTCCGCGCCGACAGCCCCGAGGTTCGCACGACCCTGCTGGACGGCATCGACCGGGTGGCCCGCAACACGGCCCTGGCCCTGAACGTGCCCGAGGACCGACTGCCCGTCGTGACCCGCTCGGCGACCGAGACCACGCCGGCGACCATCAACGATCGCGAGACCGCCCAGCGGGTGCGCGACATCTTCGCCTCGACCTTCGGCCCTGACGTGCTGCGCGACACCCCGCGCGGCGGCATGGGGGCCGAGGACTTCGCCTATTTCGTCCAGCCCGAGACCGGGGTGAAGGGCGTCTATTTCAGCGTCGGCGGCACGCCCGAGGCCGAGCTGGAACAGGCCGCCGGCCACCACTCCCCCCTGTTCAAGATCACGCCGGAACCGGCCGTCACCCTGGGCGTCGAGGCCTCGGTCGCGGCGGCCGAGGGGCTGATGCCCCGCACGAACTAGAGGTCAACTAGGCGGCTTCGGCCGCCGCTTCTTCCCCGTCCTCCCCCGCCACGATCCGCGTCGCCGCCAGATCGCCGGTGACGTTGCCGACGGTGCGGAAGATGTCGGGGATGACTTCGACCGCCAGCAGCAGGGGCAGCACCCCCAGCGGCAGGCCCATGGCCAGGCAGATGGGGCCGACGCTGGCGAAGAAGCTGACCTGGCCCGGCAGGCCGACCGAGGCGATGGACACGGCTATGGCCGTCAGCCCGCCTGCGACCAGGGCGGCCAGGCTCAGCTCCACCCCGTTCAGCTGGGCGACATACAGACAGACCGCCAGATTGGCGACCGGGCTGGTGATGCGGAACACCGCCACCGCCAGCGGCAGGACCAGGCCCGCCGAGGTCTGGGGCACGCCCAGCCAGTCGCGCGCCCGCTCGATCATCACCGGCAGGCTGGCCAGCGACGACTGGGTCGAGACCGCCACCACCTGGGCCGGGGCCACGGCGCGCGCGAACCGGCCCAGCGAGATCCGCCCCCAGACCGTCGCCACGACATAGATGAGCAGGATCAGGCCGATCTGGCTCAGGCAGACGATGGCGACATAATGGGCCAGGGTGCCCGCCACCCCCAGGCCCGCTCTCAGGCCCACGCCCAGCGCCAGGGCGAACACCCCGAACGGCGCGGCCAGCAGCACCCAGTGGACGATCACCACCAGGGTCTCGGCCACCGCCTCGAAGAAGCCGGCCAGGGGTCGGCGCAGGTCGGCCTTGATCCGGGTCGCGGCGAAGCCGAAGGCCAGGGCGAAGACCACCACGGCCAGCACCCCGTCGTCCGCCGCCGCCTTGATCAGATTGGCCGGCGCCAGACTGGCCAGGAAGGCGCGCAGGCCGTCCGTCCGCGCCGCCTCGCCCACCGTCGCCAGCGAATCCGCCGGAACCCCGGCCAACAGGGCCCGCCCCGCCTCCGGATCAATGGGCCACAGCGCCAGCAGCCCCAGGCCCGCCAGGATCGCATAGACCGTCGCCCCGACCAGCAGCAGGCCGAACACCGTCAGCGACCGCACCGCGATCCGCCCCGTCGCCGCCGCGTCGGCGATGGAGACGATGCCCGTCACCAGCAGGCTGAACACCAGGGGGATGACGGTCATCCGCAGGGCGTTCAACCACACCTGGCCCAGGCTCTCGACCACGCCCAGCGCGCCGGTCAGCCAGGGGGCGTCAGTCTCCTGCGCCAGGGCGCCGACGACGACGCCGGCGGCCAGGGCCGCGATGACGAAAAAGCTCAGCGAGGTGAAGAAGGCGGCGACGCGAGATCTGTTCATGACGCACGGCTAGCATCGCTTTCGCCGTCGCGCGCGCCAAACCTTCTGTGATCGGCCTTCAGTTCATGTCGTCGCAGGTCGAAACGCGCCGCCGGCCGAGGCGTTGAGCCGACGAAGGAGATTCCATGTCCCGTCTGCACAAACTCGTTCCCCTGCTCGGCGGCCTGCTGCTGTCCCGGGGCGGCCGCCGCGTCGCCGGGCGTCACGCCGGCAAGCTGGCCCTGGCCACCCTGGCCTATGAGGTCTGGCGCAACCGACGCGAGGGCGCCCGCCCCAAGGTCCGCCCCGGCCCCCGTCCGCGCTGGAGCGGCCGCTCCCCGCGATAGGCCTCGACTTCCGGCCTCACGATGGGGATAGTCGAACCCGTTTGAACGGAGCCTCCATGATCAAAGTCCATCATCTGAACGACAGCCGTTCTCAGCGCGTGCTGTGGCTGCTGGAAGAACTGGGCCTGGACTATGAGGTGGTCCGTTACGAACGGGACGCGACCAGCCGGCTTGCGCCCCCGGAACTGCTGGCCATCCATCCGCTCGGCAAGTCGCCCGTGATCGAGGACGGCGGCGTCACGGTCGCCGAGACCGGCGCCGTGGTCGAGTATCTGCTGGACACCTATGGCGAGGGCCGCCTGCGCCCGGCCGCCGGTTCCGAGGACGCCCGACGCTTCACCTATTGGCTCCACTACGCCGAGGGTTCCGCCATGCCGCCCCTGCTGCTGAAGCTGGTGTTCTCCATGCTGCCGCGGCGCGCGCCCGGCCTCGTCAGACCCTTGGTCAAGAGCATAGCCGCCAAGGCCCTGACCGGTTTCGTCGATCCGCAGCTGCGGGCCCACGTCGGCTTCTGGGAGGACGAACTGGGACGGTCGGAGTGGTTCGCAGGCGACCAGTTCACCGCCGCCGACATCATGATGAGCTTCCCGGTGGAGGCCGGCGCCGACCGGGCCTTCGACCCGGCGACCAAACCCCGACTGAGGGCCTTCCTCGACAAGATCCACGCCCGCCCGGCCTATCGCCGCGCACTGGAACGGGGCGGGGCCTACAGCTACGCCTGAGGCGAAGACACGGCTCGGACGCAACCCGGCGACGTCACGGGCGTTAAGAGCCCATGCAGTTTCGAACCATTCAGATCGTAGCGGGCCTGACGGCGGCGGTAGCCTTCGTTCTGGCCTTCATGGCCGCCGGCGCCGCCCTCGTGTCCGGCCTCTTCATGCTGGCCGGTCTCGCGGCGGTCGCTTGGCTGGCCTACAGCCTGATCAAGGGCGTCGTGCACCGCGACGACAAGTCCGAACCGCCTGCCCGCGCCTGACGCCTCCATCGATAACGGGGCTCGCTCTTGAAATCCTGAACGAGAAACCCTAATATTGATGCCCGGCCGCGCCCGCCCCGCGGCCTTTTGTGTGCCTACTCCGCGTCTTTCCAGTCTCCGGGCGAACCAGAAAAATCACGACACCAATGGAAAAAGTGCCGATGACGGCCGAGGGCTACCGTGTCCTCGACGATCAACTGAAGCAATTGAAGTCGGTCGAAAGGCCGAGCGTCATTGCGGCCATCTCTGAGGCCCGCGAGCATGGCGACCTGTCCGAAAACGCCGAATACCATGCCGCCAAGGAGCGTCAGGGCTGGATCGAAGGCCAGATCGCCGAGATCGAGGACAAGATCAGCCGCGCCCAGGTCATTGACGTGTCGAAACTGTCGGGCAGTCAGGTCAAATTCGGCGCCACGGTCACCGTGGTCGACGAGGACACCGAGGACGAGGCCCGGTACCAGATCGTCGGCGAACACGAAGCCGACGTGAAAAAGGGCAAGGTCTCGATCGCCTCGCCCATCGCGCGCGCCATGATCTCCAAGGAGGTCGGCGACGTGGTCGAGGTCAACACCCCCGGCGGCGTCAAGGCCTACGAAATCCTCAAGGTCGAGTGGAAGTAAGATCGTGACCGACGCCGCAGAAACACACCAGCCTCTGGTGTCGCATGTTTCTGTGGGCGTCTCCGATCTGGAGAAGGCGGGCGCCTTCTATGACGCCGCGCTCGGCGCGTTGGGGATCGGCAGGGTCATGGACCATGTCATGGGCATGGCCTATGGCCGCGCCTTTCCCGAATTCTGGGCCTCCATCCCCCATGACCGCCAGCCATGCTCGGCAGGCAATGGCGTGCATGTCTGTTTCGCCGCATCTGATCGGGACGCCGTTGATCGTTTCCACGCCCAGGGCCTGGCGGCAGGCGGCCGCGATGACGGCGCCCCCGGGTTCCGGCCCGACTACGCGCCGGGCTATTATGCCGCCTTCCTGCGCGACCCTGACGGAAACAAGCTCGAGGCCATGACATGGGTCAGGCCGGCGTCGATCGACGCGTGACCGCCCCCTCGTCTTCCCGCGCCCTGACCATCTGGGTCGTCTCGGACGGCCGCGCCGGGATCGAGAACCAGGCCCTGGGCCTCGCCGAGGCGGTGGAACGCCTGACCCCGGCCGAGATCGCCGTCAAACACATCCGCTGGCGCCCCCTGTTCGACCGCTTGCCGTCGGCCTTCAAGACCCCGGCCATGCTGGCGCCGACGTCCGACCCGCTGACGGCGCCCTGGCCCGATCTGTGGATCGCCACCGGCCGCGCCACCCTGCCGCTCTCGACCCGCGTCAAGGCCTGGAGCCAGGGCCGCACCTTCGTGGTCCAGACCCAGGACCCGCGCTGGTCGAACACCAGCTACGACATGATCGTCGCCCCCGCACACGACGGCCTGTCGGGCGACAATATCTTCGAGATCACCGGCTCGCCCCACCGCATCACGCCCGCGCGGATCGCCCAGGCCGCGCCCGCCTTCGCCGACCGGATCGCCCCCCTGCCCCATCCCCGTGTCGCGGTGCTGATCGGCGGCATATCCAAGGCCTTCGACCTGACCGAGGCCCATGCGGCGGACCTGGCCGACCAGATCGCGGACGCCGTCCGCGCATCCGGGGGATCGCTGATGCTGACCTTCTCGCGCCGCACGCCCGAGGCCGCCAGGGCCGTCATGACCGCGCGCCTGTCCGACCTACCGGGCTGGATCTGGGACGGGACCGGCGACAACCCCCTGTTCGGCTTCCTGCACTACGCCGACCATATCCTGGTCACCGAGGACAGCGCCAATATGGCCGCCGAGGCCGCCTCGACCGGAAAGCCCGTCCACGTCCTGCCCATGATCCCGCTGAAGTCCGGCGACAAGTTCGCCCGGCTGCACGACGACCTGGCCGAACGCGGCGCCACCCGTCCGTTCGACGGGACACTGGACGGCTGGACCTACGACCCCCTGGCCGAAACCGAGCGCGCGGCGCGGGCTGTGCTGGAAGCGATGGGGACACGGTAAATCGCACCCTTCACCTTCGTCATCCTCCGGCAAGCCGCGTCTTCGCGGCGCAGACCGGGGGACCCAGCGGCGCCGAAGGCGAAATCTTTCCGCGGCAAGATGCGGGAAGACCTGGTCCGCGACAGGTTCGCGCTCACGCGCGCCGCTGGGTCCCCCGGTCTCGCTACGCTCGCCGGAGGATGACGAAAGGAGGGATTCAGTCGCCCCCGCCTCCGCCATCCCCACCACCGTCGGAGCCGCCGTCGGAGCTACTGTCCTTGGCTCCGTGACGATGCGTGTCGCCGGCCGGGGTCACCGTCCCGCCGCCGTCCGACCCGTCGCCCTTCTTGGATTTGGCTTTCGTGCTGGAGGCTGCGCCCAGTCCAGCGCCGATGGCGACGCCCAGAGCGATCCCGAGAGCCAGATTGTCCAGGGCCAGGCCCAGTGCGACCCCGATCGCTATCCCCACGCCTATGCCGACCGGAAAGACAGCCGCCTTGTTGTCGCTCATCCCCGCCTCCCTTTGCACCCGAGGCGAGACTAGCATCGCGCAAACGGGAATCAGCGCCTAAATAGGCGTCATGACCCAAGCTCGTACCGTCCGCGTCGCCATCATCGGTTCCGGCCCCGCCGGCTGGACCGCCGCCATCTACGCCGCCCGCGCCTCGCTGAACCCCGTCGTCATCGCCGGCATCCAGCCCGGCGGCCAGCTGACCATCACCACCGATGTCGAGAACTATCCCGGCTTCGCCGAGACCATCCAGGGCCCCTGGCTGATGGAGCAGATGCAGGCTCAGGCCCTGCACGTCGGCACGGAAGTCATCCACGACATCGTCGTCTCCGCCGACCTGTCGCAACGCCCGTTCCGGCTGAAGCTGGACGGCGGCGAGGAGATCCTGGCCGAGACGGTCATCATCTCCACCGGCGCCCAGGCCAAATGGCTGGGCCTGGAGTCCGAGGCCGCCTACCAGGGCTTCGGCGTCTCGGCCTGCGCCACCTGCGACGGCTTCTTCTACCGCGGCAAGGAAGTCGTGGTCGTCGGCGGCGGCAACACCGCCGTGGAAGAGGCGCTGTTCCTGACCAATTTCGCCGCCAAGGTCACGGTGGTCCACCGCCGTGAGGAGTTCCGCGCCGAGAAGATCCTGCAGGACCGCCTGTTCGCCAATCCAAAGGTCGAGGTGATCTGGAACTCGGCGATCGAGGAGATCGTCGGCGTCGTCGACGGCATGGCCAAGAACGTCACCGGCGTGCGGCTGAAGAACGTCCAGGACGGCTCGACGCAGGAAATCCCGGCGGACGGCGTGTTCATCGCCATCGGCCACGCCCCGTCGTCGGAACTGTTCAAGGGCCAGCTCGAAACCAACTCGGGCGGCTATCTGCGGGTCAAGCCGGGCACGGCCGCGACGGCCATCGAGGGCGTCTGGGCTGCGGGCGATGTGACCGACGACATCTATCGCCAGGCTGTCACCGCCGCCGGCATGGGCTGTATGGCCGCGCTGGAGGTCAGCCGTTTCCTAGCCGAGGAAGACCACGCCAAGGCTCACAATCCGATCAGCCACAAGGAAGCGGAAAAGATCGGGGTCTGGTGAACGCCTGCCGCCCGGCCGCCTGAAACCTCAGGGACCGGGAGGACGTCAGGCGAACAGTTGCAGGCCCGGCGGCGCGTATTCCACCGGCTCGCCGTGTCTGCAGCGAAGGGCGTAGTCGATCGCCTTCTGGACGCATCGCTCGTCGGTCGGCTTCGACAGGACGCCGATGGCGCCGGCCACGCCGTCGCGCACCATGCCGGGATTGGCCGTCATGAACAGGACGGTCACGCCCATGTCCTGACCCAGTTCCCGACCCAGACTGATGCCGGTGGGTCCGTCGGAGAGGTGGATATCGACGAGGGCCAGATCCACATCGATCTCTCGCGCCATGTCGCGCGCGCCCTTCGCCGTCGTGGCCACGCCGACGACCTCATGACCCAGATCCTCCAGGACGAAGCGCAGTTCCATGGCGACCAGGGCTTCGTCTTCGATGATGAGGATACGCGCGGTCATGGATACTGAACTTGTGTGCGGGAACGAACACAACGCAGATGGAAGGGATCGGTTTCAGGCCAAGGCGATCTAATGCGCCTTTTCGGCCGCCCTGCGACGGGAAAGCGCCGTGGCCGGCAAATCCACCAGGATTCGAAGGCCTTCGGGACGCCAATCCCGAACCAGCCGCCCGCCCAGCTGGCCTTCGACGGACAGCGATGCCAGGGACGATCCGAAGCCCGTTCGTGTCGGCGCCTCTGAAACAGGGGGGCCGCCGGTTTCGATCCAGGTCAGGATGAACCGGTCCTCTTCCCGCCGCGTCGCCAGATCCACCCGCCCCCCGGTCCGGGACAGGGCCCCGTACTTGGCGGCGTTGGTCGCCAGTTCATGGAACAGCAGGGCCACCGACGTCGCCGCCTGATCGTCGAAAACCGCGTCGTCGCCCGCGAGATGGACCCGGGCCGCGCCTGCGTCATCGGCATAGGCCTGGAACAGGTCGGACAGGAAGGCGTGCAGCGTATTGGCGCCGACCGTCGGCTGCGACGTCTCGGTGTGCGGCCGCACGAACTCGTGGGCGCGCGCCAGGGCCGTGATTCGCGTCCGCAAGGAGGCGGCGAACGCCCGCGCCTCCGGGTACTGCCGCGCCGACAGGGCCACCAGGGCCGTGATGACGGCGAAGATGTTCTTGATGCGGTGGCTCAGCTCCTGGCTGATCAGTTCGCGGCCCTGCTCCAGCCGCTTCAGCTCATCGATGTCGGTGCAGGTGCCGAACCAGCGGCTGATTTCGCCGTCCGGGTTCCGCACGGCCGCCGCCCGCCCCAGGGTCCAGCGATAGACGCCGGAATGGTGTTTCAGCCGGTATTCGATCTCATAGGGTTCGCCGGTCGCCAGGCATCGCCTCCAGCGCTCCATCGCTCTGGGCTGGTCCTCGGGATGGAACATGTCGGTCCAGCCCTCGCCGTCGGTCGATCCGGCGGGCACGCCGGTGAACTCGTACCAGCGCGCATTGTAGTAATCGTGGAAGCCGTCCGGTCGCGTCGACCACACCATCTGCGGCATGGCGTCCGCCAGGACCCGAAACTGGGCCTCGCTGGCGCTGAGCCGCGCGGCGATGGCCTCCAACTCGGCGTCCGCCTGTTTCCGGTCGGTGATATCCACGACGACGCCCGAAAACCGCACGGGCGCGCCGGTCGGATCGAAATAGACCTGGCCGCGGGCCACGATCCAGCGCGCCTGGCCCTGGGCGTCGCGCACCCGGTACTCGCTATGGAAACGACCTTCCCCCGACATGGCGGCCTGAATCTCCGCCTGGACCCGCGCTTCGTCCTGGGGATCCACGGATCGGGTGAAGTCGGCGATCGGCGCGCCCGCGCGGGCCACGACGGGATCGACGCCGTACATGGCCGCGAACCGTTCGTCGGCGACGACCCGGTCCGCCACGATGTCCCAGTCCCATGCGCCGACATAGTTCGACGCCTGCAACGCCCGGCGGGTGGTGTCCTCGCTTTCCTCGCGCTGGCGCAGAACGCGGCGCAGCTCCAGCTGGGACATGACCTGATCGGCCAGGGTCTGCAGCGCCATCTGCTGCAGATCGGTCAGTCCCTCGGGACGCGCCTTGGTGTCGAGCACGCACAGGGCGCCCAGCGGCACGCCGTCCTGCGTCTTCAACAGCCGCCCGGCGTAGAAACGCAAATGGGGTTCGCCCGTCACCAGGGGATTGGCGGCGAAGCGCGGGTCCAGGGACGCGTCGCGCACCACCATTCCGTCCGCCTGCAACAGCGTATGGGCGCAGAAGGAGGTGGCCAGAGGCGTCTCTCGCACGCCCAGACCTGCCTCGGCCTTGAACCACTGGCGGTCTGCATCGATCAGATTGACCACGGCGATGGGCGCCTCGCAGATCCGCGCGATCAGGGCGACGATGTCGTCGAAGGCGGCCTCCCGGTCGGTGTCCAGGACCCCGTAGTCCCGAAGGATCGCCAGGCGCTTGGACTCGTCCCACCGCGGACTGTCTTTATCGGCGTGGGTCAAGCAGGCGTCCTCGCTGGGCCGGTCGTTCCGGCCGATCATGTGAATGCTCTGCCCACGCGAAGCGTTGCAAAGCGCGGGTCGGCTCGTTTCAGGACGCCGGTCGGCCGACTTCCTCGACCGGCATGTCCGCCACGCCTTCGGGCGCGACCGCGACGGCTGCAGCGGGCTGTTCCAGCGTGCGCAGCCGGGCGTTTATGGCGACGACTTCCTCCTGGGTCGGCAGGCGACGGCCGCCCAGACTGACCACGCCGACGACGCGTTGCTGGCCGTTGATCTCGACGGTCTTGATCGGCGCATCCCCGCCCGGCGCCGCCACAGTGTCCGGATCGGCGCCCCCGGTCGCCTGACCGGGCTGGACGCCCGGCCGCGGCCGCGAGAACCGCGCCTCGTCGATCACCGGCTCATGGCCCTTGTAGACGGTGCGGAAGGCGGCGGTTTCGCCGTACAGGCCCTTCCAGCGATAGAAGACATGCACGCCGATCTTGTTGACCCGGGCCACCGACGGCGACCACCAGGGGTTCACATAGTCGGCGTGGTAATGGGTGGCGGTCCCGACCTGCTGGGCGACCGCGCCGTTCAGCGCCTTCTCCGCCACCTTGCGCGCCCGCTCCCAGGCCCAGGCGACCGGCGCCTGGGACAGGGATCCGTCGCAGGTGAAGCTGAACTGACAGCCCGTGGTCCGCTCGGCGCCCTCGAATACGACGCCGCAAATGGTGTTGGCGTAGTTGGGATCGCGCACCCGGTTCAGCACCACCTGGGCCACGCCGGCCTGACCGGCGCCCGGCTCCAGCGCCGCTTCGAAATAGACGGCCTGGGTCAGGCATCGCAGGGCGCGGCGCCGATCCTCGGCGCTGCCTTTGAAGACGAAGGACCGGGCGGGACGCAGGGCGCCGGTCGCCAGGATCGCCCCGTCGGTGGAATAGGCCGCCGGCTGCAGCAGGCTGGGGTCATGACGCTGCGCCAGGGCCAGTTGCGAAGGCGTCAGTCGCCCTTTCACGGCGTCCAGCCCCTGAGCGCTCATGTCCCCGCCGGTGATCCGGGCCACGGCCTCGGCCGTGCGGTCGGCGTCGGGACGCACGCTGGACCCGGCGGCCATGGCGACGCCCAGCACCGCGCCGGCCGCGGGCAGAGCCGCCGCCGAGCGCTTCAGCGCCGTCCAGATCATCTTCCAGTGGGCCAATGTCATTCAAATCCAGGAAGGAGACGACGCTCCGGGAGCCGGAGCGTCGTCGTCGTCAGCCCTATGCGCGGACTTCGGGGCCGTTTTCGGGCGCCCGCAGACCGATGTTATCGGCCGCCGAGCGTGGAGCGCAGCATCCAGGCGAACTTTTCGTGCGAGCCCAGGCGCTGGGTCAGCAGATCGACGGTCACGTCGTCTCCATCGCCGTCGGCCACGTCCAGAGCCGCCCGCATGGTGGCGATCAGGGTCTCGTGGTCGCGCATCAGCTCGCGCAGCATCTCGGGCGCGTCCTTTTCCGGGTCGCCGTCGCGGATGCTGGTCAGATTGGCGAAGGTGCCATAGCCCTGAGGCGCGAACTCGCCCAGCGCCCGGATGCGTTCGGCGATGTCGTCCAGCGCCTCCCACTGGTCGCGATACTGCTGCTCCAGCAGATTGTGCAGGGCGAAGAACTCCGGCCCCCGCACGTTCCAGTGATAGCCGTGGGTCTTCAGATAGACGGCGTAGGCGTCGGCGAGAACGCGTGTCAGCTGTTGGGCGACGTCGCCACGCTCGGTCTGGGACAGGCCGGTGTCGATCGTGTCAGTCATGTTGCGCTCCATGGGTTGATTAACTTTACGCCGGAACGGGTCCGGTCGAATATGGCTGTCAGGAACGCGAAGCGCGAGCGAGCGTTGCATGGACAAGCGTCACTTTAGAACGACGCGTCGGGAGCGGGCGAAGCATGGACCCAGGCGTGGTCTTCAAGCGACTTCGGGACGCCGACGGAGGTCTGCTGGCGCTTGCGCGGCTCAAGCCGGGTTCGGTCTGGACCCGGATTTTCATCGGACTGATCGGGGCCGGCGCCGCCCTGTTGCTGCGCGCAGCCGGAGCGGCCTTCTACGGCGAAATCACCGGCTTCATGATCCTTCTGCCGGGCGTCATCCTGGCGGCCCTGGCGGGGGGCCGGCTTTCGGGCGCCACGGCGCTGGCGGCATGCCTGATCGGGGGCTGGTCCCTGGTGATCGTCAGCAGCGGCTCGAAGCCGGGGATGCCCCCCGGTCTCAGCGTCGTGGCGACCTTCAACTTCATCGTGGTCGGCCTGTTCTGCGCCTGGCTGGGCGCCTGCCTGCGCGGCGCGCTGGCGCAGCTGGACGCGGTCGTCTCGGCGCTGTCCCTGTCCAACGCGCGCATCGACGAGACCGAAGGACGGTTGCAGATCGTCAGCGAACTGGCCCCCGTCATGCTCTGGATGACCGACGAGACCGGCCGCATCATCCATCTGAACAACGACCAGCGCCTGTTCTGGGGCGGGCTGGACGATCCCAGCGATTTCGACGCCGACGCCTTCCTTCACCCCGACGACCGGGACCATGTGCTGTCCGTCTGCCGTCAGGCTGATCGGGACCATGTCGCCTATGTCGTCGAGGGGCGTCACCGTCGCCACGACGGCGAATGGCGCGTCCTGCGCAGCGAGGCCCGGCCCCGCCTGAACGCCGACGGCCGCTTCATGGGCATGATCGGGGTCAACATCGACGTCACCGAGGCCCGCGCCGCCGAGGCCGCCCTGCGCGACAGCGAAACCCGGTTCCGTCTTCTGGCGGACACGGCCCCCTCGCCCATCTGGCTGACGGATGTCGATGGGGCGGTCGAGTTCGCCAATATCGCCCTGACCGACTTCTACGGCGGCACGGCCGCCTCCCTGAGCGGCCACGGCTGGAAACAGACCATCCATCCCGATGATCAGCCGCAGGTCGAGGCCGCCCAGGCCGGCGCCCGGCCTGATCTTCGCCCCTATGGGTTCGAGGCTCGGTTCCGGCGTCACGACGGGGCGTGGCGCTGGATGCGCGTCGCCGTGGAGCCGCGCTTTGACAAGGCCGGGGTCTTTCTCGGCTACGCCGGCATCTCCTTCGACACCACCGAGAACCGGGAGGCGCTCGAAACCGCCGCCCGCGCGCAACGGCAGCAGGCTTTCCTGCTGGCCCTCAGCGACCGGCTGCGCGACCTGTCCGACCCGGGTCTCATCATGCGCGAGGTCGAGGCGTCGATCGGACGCCTGATCGCAGCCGACCGCGTCGGCTATGGCGAGATCGATCCCGACAGCGGCCTCATCTCAGTGACCAGCCAGTGGACCGCCGACGACGGGGCCGTTCGGGACAGCATCAGCCTTGACGCCTTTGGCGAGGGCCTGATCGCCGACCTGGCCCAGGGCCGCACCGTCCGGATCGACGACGTGTACGAGGATCCGCGCACCGCCGACGTCGCGGGCGCCTTCGACGCCATCGGCACTCGGGCCCTGATCCGCGCGCCCCTGATCCGCGCAGGCCGTCTGCGCGCCTTCCTGTTCGCCCACGCCTCTGGCCCCCGTCGATGGACCGAGGCCGAGGCGCGCCTTCTGGAGGAAGTCGCCGCCCGCACCTGGACCGAGGTCGAGCGCGCCCGCGCCGAGACCCAGACCCGCGAGAGCGAGGAACGGTTCCGGGCCATCGCCGATACGGCGCCGGTGCTGATCTGGGTCACGGATCAGGATCGCCAGCGCTCCTTCGTCAACCAGGCCTATGTCGACTTCTTCGGCGCCGACTATGAATCGGCGCGGGCCGCAGACTGGCGTTCGTCCCTCCATCCCGACGACGTCGCCCGCATCGTCCAGGAATCGGCCAACGGCGAGGCGACCGGCCAGCCCTTTTCCATGGAGGCCCGCTATCGTCGCCATGACGGCGAATGGCGCTGGCTCAAGTCCTTTTCGCGTCCCCGCCTGACGGGACAGGCGGTGGTCGGTTTCGTCGGCGTCGCCTTCGACGTCACCGACATGCGCGAGGCCCAGGCGCGGCTGACTGAATCGGAAGTCCGCTTCCGCACCGTCGCCGACAGCGCCCCGGCCCTGATCTGGATGACGGACGCCACGCCGTCGATCATCTTCGGCAACAAGCGCTATCGCATCTTCTGCGGCATCCGCTCCAATCGGCAGTTGGCCGACGCCTGGCGGCGCCTGATCCATCCTGACGACGAAACGGTGTTCGACGCCGCCTTCGCCCGCGCCTTCCAGGCCCGGGACCGGTTCGAGGCGCTCAGCCGGGTCAATCATCCCACCCTGGGCCTGCGATGGATCCGCACCGAGGGCGTGCCGCGCTTCGACGCCTCGGGCGTCTTCCAGGGCTATGTCGGCGCCAGCCTGGACGTCACCGACGCCAAACGGGCCGAGGACGACCTGAAACGCATCAATGAGCTGCTCGAGGACCGGGTGGCCGAGGCCCTGACGGAAAAGGCCGCCGCCGAGGCCCACCTGATGCATGCCCAGCGGATGGAGGCCGTGGGCCGGCTGACCGGAGGCGTGGCCCACGACTTCAACAATCTGCTGACGGTCGTCATCGGGGCCCTGGACATCATCCTGCGCTCGGACGACCCGGCCAAGAAGAAGAAGCTGGGCGAGGCCGCCCTGGCCGCCGCTCGGCGCGGCGAGAGCCTGACCCACCAGTTGCTGGCCTTCTCGCGCCGCCAGGCCCTGCGCCCCGAAGCCATCGACCTGAACGGCCTGATCCGCGAGGGCGAGCCCCTGCTGCGTCGCGCCGTCGGCGAGGCAGTCGACTTCAAGGTCAAGCTGAAGCGCGGGGGCGTCCGCGCGAACGTGGACCCGGCCCAGTTCGAGGCCGCCCTGCTGAATCTGATCGTCAACGCCCGCGACGCCCTGGGCGACGTCACCGGCGGCCCTATGCGCGACGGCGCCCCAATGGGCGCGCCCCCGGCCGCGCAGGTCCGCGAGGGAGCGAGGATCACCGTCCAGACGATGACCTGTTCGGTCGAACCCGGTCAGGTCGCCGAACTGGCGCCGGGCGACTATGTCTGCGTGTCGGTGTCGGACAACGGATCCGGCATGCCGGCCGAGGTCATCGACCGCGTCTTCGAACCCTTCTTCACGACCAAGCCCGTCGGCAAGGGCACGGGACTGGGGCTCAGCCAGGTCTATGGCTTCGCACGCCAGTCGGGCGGCGGGGTCCATATCGCCTCCACGGTCGGGCGCGGGTCCGAAATCCGTCTCTATCTGCCGCCCCTCCAGCCCCAGGAGACCGCGGCCCCCGCCCCCGTTCCCGTCAGCGCGGACGTCGCCTTCGCCAAGGGCGGCCGCATGCTCCTGGTCGAGGACGACGCCAGCGTGGCGGCCGTGGCTCTGGATCTTCTGGAGAGTTTCGGTCTCGAAGTGGTGCTGGCCGAAAGCGGTCCCGACGCGCTCAAGGCGCTACAGGCGGCGCGCTTCGACATCATGCTGACCGACATCGTCATGCCGGGCGGCATGAGCGGCGTCGATCTGGCCCGGCAGGCGGCCCGAGACTGGCCGGACATGCGCATCGCCCTGACCTCGGGCTATGTCGGCGACGACGTGGACCAGGTGCTGGCCGACACCCCCTGGCCCTTCCTGCGCAAACCCTATTCGACGGAACAGTTGCGCAGCATCATCGACGGCCGCGCCAGCCTTCCTGCTGAATAGGTCCGTCCGCCCAATAGGGCGGCCAAAGAAAAACGCGCCGCAGAAACCCGCGACGCGTCGATCCTTCAGTGCAGGGCCTTGAGCGACTTAGCGACGCGCCTTGCGGGCGGCGTAGCGGGCGTCGCGCTTGGCCTTCTGCTCTTCCTTGGTCAGTTGCTTGCGCGCCTTGCGGTCGGCGCGCTTCTCCGCCTCGAGAGCTTCCTGGGCTTCGAGATCGGCGGCCATGCGGGCGGCGTCCTTCTCGGCCTTTTCACGGCGCTGCTCGGCCTTGGCCAGCTCGTGCTGCTGGCGCAGGGCCTCCTTTTCGGCGGCGCGCTTTTCAGCCAGGCGTTCGAATTCAGGGTCGGGGGCGGCGGCCTTCGGCTTGAATTTGGCGAGCAGGGCCTTTTTGGCCTCCTGCTGGGCGGTAATGCGGTCGGAAAATCCGGTCTTCAGATCTTTCATGCGAAAGCGTCAGGGTTCCTTGTGAACAGCCAGGGGCGGCTATCGGGGATCAGGCGGCGACGAAAAAACGCACGGCCAGAAGCGGGCCGCACAAAGCCGATACGCGCGCCAAAAGCAAGGTTCACCGCAGCGAAATCGGACGGACGCACGATTTGACGCGCATATGCCGCGCATCGCCCGTCCAGTGATGCAGATAGGTCGCGCCCCTGCCGAAACAAGGGCGCGACGCGTTCTAGTTGGGTTTCTGGGCCTGGCCGACGACGGCCCCGGCGGCGCCGCCGACAGCCGCGCCGACCGGTCCGCCGACGACAGCCCCGGCCACCGCGCCGCTCGCCGCCTTCTGTTCGATCGTGGTTCCGCAGGCGGCCAGGGCCAGGGTCGCGGCGGCGACAGCCGCCATCACAAGGGGTCTCGACATGGGGCTTCTCTCCAAAGGTCACGCTTCAACGCGACCGCAACGCACAGGTTCCCTCCCTGGCGTCAAGTCGCGAATACGGCCCATGATCGCAAAATGAACAGAACCCGGCAGGCGCTTTAGCTGATATCGCAGGCTGTCACATTTGCGAATGAAGACCTACTGCAATACAATACAGTATTCGTCGTCACGACTGTCACATTCCGGCCCGGATTGTCATTCCCCCCGTGCGATACAGTGAAAATACCTAATCGTTTCGACGCCTTAACCGCAGGCTTGCGAATCAGCCACATTCAGGTCACAAACTTCGCTATATAGGCCCGTCCTCGACGCCGGGCAGCATGAGCCGTGCGTTGACCGCAGTTGGAACGCGACCGTCAGAGTCGCCCAGCAGGCGAGACTACCCCGGGGGCAGCGTTTCTCGCCCTGCTGAACAGGACTAACTCGTTGTCGCATTCCTCTCAGACGCGCGCCGCGTCGCGCGCCGATCGTGTGGCGAAGATCAAGCCCATGACGGCTGCAGCGGCCTTTGGCGGTCTGGTGGGACTGGCGATCGGCGGCGCCTATCTGGGCGGAACCCTGGCGCAGGCGAATACGCTGCGCGCCCAGGCCGAACGGATTCACGGCGCCACCGCCGCCGGCTTCACCGAAGAAGCGCTCTCGGCCGCCGCCGGGGGCCTGGACGCCAGCGCGCTCTCGATCGCACGCCGACACGATCCCTATACCAGCGCGGGCGCCGCCCAGCGCGACCGCCAGGCGGAACTCCTGGCCGCCCGCCTCGACCAGTTGAACGACAACCGCGATCCGAACCTGCGTCGCGCCAATCTGACCACGCCGGTCGGCGCCCGGCCGTTCCGCATGGCCAACGCCCTGGACGCCAGCCGCGATCTCGATTGCCTGACCCAGGTCGTCTATTACGAAGCCCGCGGCGAAGGCCGCGACGGCATGAAGGCCGTGGCCCAGGTGGTCCTGAACCGCGTCCGCCACCCCGCCTTCCCCAAGACCATCTGCGGCGTCGTCTATCAGGGCGCCGCGCGCCGCACCGGCTGCCAGTTCTCGTTCACCTGCAACGGCGCGATGCGCGGTCGCGTCAACTCGGGGGCCTGGAACCGCGCCAAGAGCATCGCCTCGGGCGCCCTGTCGGGATCGGTCTATTCGGCCGTCGGCAACGCCACCCATTTCCACACCACCGGCGTCTCGCCGGTCTGGCGCAACTCGCTGATCCGGGTGAATCAGGTCGGCAGCCACCTCTTCTATCGCTTCGGCGGACGTTCGGGCGCCAGCGGGGCCTTCACCTACGCGGCGCGTCCCTCGACCGCGGGCGACCAGCCCCGTCTGATCCAGGCCGGGCTCGATCCGGTCGAGGCCGCCCGCCAGGCCGGACAGGCCGTGGCCTATTCCCTGGTCCTGGCCCAGGAAGGCCTGTCCGCGCCGGAACCGGCAGCCCCCGCCGCTCAGCCGCGCCCGCAAGCCCAGCCGCAACCGGAAGCCGCCTCGCGCGCCCAGCCGTCGCCCCAGCCGGCCGCCCAGACCGCCGCCGCCCGCACGAGCCGCCCTGCGGTCACGTCGGCCAAGACCGCCGCAAAGGTCGAGGCCACGGACGTCTCCAACCCGGTCTGATCCATGGACGGGAGCGGCTTCGAGAGACCGCTCCCGCTCTAAAGGCTCAAAGCGCGTCCAGACCTATGTCCAGCACGGGCGCGGAATGGGTCAGGGCCCCGACCGAGATCACGTCCACCCCGGTCTCGGCGATGCCCCGCACGGTCGTCAGATCGACCCCGCCCGAGGCTTCCAGCGTCAGCCGCCCCGCGACCCGCGCCACGGCGGTCCTCAGGTCGTCCAGGCTGAAGTTGTCCAGCATGACCACGTCCGGCGCCGCTCCCTCGGCGATCAGGCCCAGCACCGCCTCCAGCTGATCCAGTCCGTCCACCTCGACCTCGACCTTCATCAGATGGGGCGCAAAGGCCCTGGCCCGACGGACCGCCTCGGCCACCCCGCCGCACACGGCCACATGGTTGTCCTTGATCAGAATGGCGTCATCCAGGCCGAAGCGATGGTTGATCCCCCCGCCGCACGCCACCGCATGTTTCTCAAGCGCCCGCAGGCCGGGCGTGGTCTTGCGCGTATCCGCGATCCGCGCCTTGGTCCCGGCGACCGCCTGAACATAGGCCCGCGTCAGGGTCGCCACGCCCGACAACCGCCCGACCAGGTTCAGCGCCGTCCGCTCGGCCGACAGAAAGGCCCGCGCCTCGGCTTCGACCACCGCCAGCACCGCCCCGGCCTCGAAGGCGTCGCCGTCCTCGAGCCGCAGATCGACCGACGCCTGCGGATCCATGGCCAGCACCGCCAGCCGCACACAGTCGATACCCGCCAGGACGCCGGGCTTGCGCGCCACGAATCCTGCCTTCATCCGGGCGTCTGCGGGAATACAGGCCATGGCCGTCACATCGCCCGCCCGTCCCAGATCCTCGGCCAGGGCCATCCGCACGACCGGCTCGATCAGCACATCCGGCAAGGACCGGCTCACGCGGCGGGCTCCAGCACGGCCGGACGCATCGCCGGGCGCACATTCCGCACCCGCGTATGGTCCGCCACAGCCGCCGTCTGCGGATAATCCGAGCGATAGTGCCCGCCCCGGCTCTCACGCCGATCCAGCGCCGCCTGCACGACCAGACGCGCCGCCTCCAGAACGGCGCCCCGGCCATGCTGCGCCTCCAGCCGGCCGATCAGGGCGATCAGGCCCGACAGGCCCGCTTCATTCCGCACCACCCCCGCATGAGCCGTCATCGCGGTTCTCAGTTCGGACATGGCCGCCTCGGGCAGATCCGGCGTGACCTCGACCGGCAATGGCCGTCCGCCGCCGGTCTCCAGCGCCGCCGCCCGTCCCGCGCGCCGCCCGAAGGTCGCCGCCTCCAGCAGGGAGTTGGACGCCAGCCGGTTCGCCCCATGCACGCCCGTCGCGGCGCATTCCCCGACCGCATACAGGCCCGCGACCGTGGTGCGCCCGTCCGCATCGGCGGCGATCCCGCCCATATGATAATGGCAGGCCGCCATCACCGGGATCGGGCTGAGGCGCGGGTCCAGCCCGCTGCGCATACAGGCGGCGAACACGGCCGGAAACTCGTGCGGGAAGGCCTCGCCGATGGCAGTGCGCGCATCCAGATAGGCGCCCCGCCCCTCCATCCGCGCGGCATGGACCGCCCGCGCCACCACGTCGCGCGCCTTCAGGTCCGCGTCCGGAGCCTCGCCCAGCAGGAACCGCCCCTCGCCGTCGATCAGCCGCGCACCCTCGCCGCGCAAGGCTTCGGTCGCCAGGGGCGCAGGATCCAGCCCCACGTCGATGGCGGTGGGGTGAAACTGCACGAACTCGGGATCCAGGATCTCCGCCCCCGCCCGCGCCGCCAGCGCCAGGCCTTCGCCCTTCAGGGCCGCCGGCGTCGTGGTGGCCGCGAACAGACCGCCCGCCCCGCCTGTAGCCAGAACCACCGCCGTCGCCGTGATCTCGACCAGACGCCCGCCCGGCCCGCGCGCCGCCACCGCCCCGACCACCCGGCCGTCGGCGTCCAGCAACAGGGCCTTCAGCCGCGCGTCTTCCCAGACCGTGATCCGCTTTTCCGCCCGCACGGCCGCGACCACGGCCGACAGGATGGCCCGCCCGGCCCCGTCGCCGCCGACCCGCGCCACCCGCGCCACCGAATGGGCGGCCTCCAGACTGACCACGAAGCCGCCGTCCGCATCCCGGTCGAACGGCGCGCCCAGGGCCGCCAGCCATTCCACCGTCTCGCGCCCGGCATCGGTCAGGGCCCGCGTCGCCATCGGCTCGACCAGACCCGCGCCCGCCGCCTCGGTGTCCTTCGCGTGCAGTTCCGGCGAATCCACAGCCGTCAGGGCCGCCGCCATCCCGCCCTGCGCCCAGGCGGACGAACAGGCGTTCAGCAAGGGCTCCGGCGTCAGCACCAGAACCTCAGCCCCCGCCCGCGCCGCGTCCAGCGCGGCCGACAGGCCCGCCAGACCGGCGCCGACGACCAAGGGCCCGTCATGTCGCGTTCGGTTCATCAGCGCACTCCAAGAGAGTTCAGGCCCAGGCTCACCGCCCCGGCCGGATAGCCCCCGACCATGGGCAGCAATGCGCCCAGGGCCGCCGCCGCGCAGACGGCCAGGGTCAGCAGGTACAGGACCAGGCTCTTGCCCGCCTCGGGCCAGCTCAGCGTGCCCCAGGCCGCGCGCCAGACGCCGCGCTTCAAGTGGGCGAAGACCGACAGGGCCAGGAAGGCGGCCAGGATGAATCGCCCGGTGGACAGTCCCCACCAGACCACGGCCACGCCGATGACCAGCAGCACGATCTGCTCCAGCCGCGGATGCACCCGCGTCAGCACCGGCCCCAGGGCTCTCGATCCGTCCAGCGGCGGCGCCGGGACCAGGTTCACCAGGTTCAGCATGGCGATGAAGAAGGCGCCCATCAGCCATTCGCCCTGCCCGGTCGCCAGCCACACCCCGACAAACGGGATCATGGCCAACAGACCGAACGCCGGGCCCGCCAGCGAAACCAGCACCCCGTCCCATTCGCTTTTCGGCTCCCGCCGCGCCTTGGCCAGCCCGCCCAGGAACGGAATAATGTAGATTCGCGCCGGCCCCATCCCCATCCGGTTCATCGCCAGGGCGTGCCCCGCCTCATGGACGAACAGGCCGATCAGCACGGCGCCCGCCACAATGGCGCTGCCGGTGATCCACCACAGGAAGCCGCCCATCAGGGCCGTGGACAGCAGGGCCCAGACCAGGCTCTGATCCTTCTCGACCGGAATCTCGGCCGGGGCTGCGGGGGCGGCGCGCACGGCCGGGTCCTCGGGCTTGGGATCCCAGGGGCCGGGGATGCGATCAGGCGTGCGGTTCGGGGTGTCGATATTGCTCATGGCGTCCAGATGGGCGCAGCAATCGGTCCCGACCACGGGACCGATCGCCGCGTCTCGCTCAGATCAGCTCCACATCGACGTGATGCCGCGCCTTGACCAGGTCATAGCGCGCCGGAACGGCGGGCGGCGGCAGGTCGATCATCCGCTGCACCGCCAGCCGTCCGCGTTCGATCATGTCGGCCGGAACCGTCACCTCGAACTGCATGTGCAGCAGGCAGTCGCGGATGTTCTGCAGCGTGATCCGCTTCATGTGCGGGCACAGGTTGCACGGCCCGATGAACTGCACCCCCGGCACGTCGCCGGCGACGTTCGAGGCCATCGAGCATTCGGTGATCATCACCACCTGCTTCGGCCGACGCGCCTCGACATAGTCGGTCATGGCCGCCGTCGAACCGGCGAAGTCCGCCGCCGCCAGCACGTCTTCCGGGCATTCCGGGTGGGCCAGGATTTCCGCGCCCGGATAGGCGGCGCGCATCTCGGCGATGTCGTCCACCGTGAACCGTTCATGCACCTCGCAGCGGCCCTTCCAGGCGATGATCCCGACCGTCGTCTGGGCCGCGACGTTGCGCGCCAGATATTCGTCGGGGATCAGGATGACCCGATCCACGCCCCATTCCTTGGCCGCCCATTCCACCACCTGCACGGCGTTGGCGCTGGTGCAGCAGATGTCGGTCTCGGCCTTCACATCGGCTGTGGTGTTCACATAGGTCACGACCGGCAGGCCCGGATAGCGTTGCTTGATCAGCCGCACGTCCGCCCCCGTGATCGACGACGCCAGCGAACAGCCCGCCCGAAGATCGGGGATCAGCACCGTCTTTTCCGGGCTCAGGATCTTCGAGGTCTCGGCCATGAAGTGCACGCCCGCCTGGACGATCACCTTCGCATCCGACCGCGCGGCCTCCTTGGCCAGGCCCAGGCTGTCGCCGACATAGTCGCCGACCCCGTGGAAGATCTCGGGCGTCATATAGTTGTGGGCCAGGATCACGGCGTCGCGCTCGCGCTTCAGCCGGTTGATCTCGCTGATCAGCCGCGCCTGTTCGGGCCACTCCAGCGGCGTGACATGGTCCTTGACCTTCGCCCACACCCCGGCGGTCTCCCGCTCCAGTTCCTTCGTCAGACCAAAGGCGCCGTCCGCCATGACCGTCTCCCTAGACCCTTATGCTCAAAGTTAGCATAAGCACATCCAATGTAGGCCGATGGAGGCCGCGCGCAAGAGAAATCATCGCGTCCCCGCCAAGCACGGGAGACTCGCCGTCTTGAGCGCACGAACCTTTCACAAATGGGGCAAAATCGCCTAGACGAACGGCGACTTCATTTCCTCACCCACGCCTCGACCGACATTTTGATGCAAGACACCATCCGCCGCATCCTCACCGCCCGCGTCTATGACGTGGCGGAGGAGACCCCGCTTGATCCGCTGCGCCGCCTGTCGGCGCGGCTGGACCGGCCCGTGCTGCTGAAGCGCGAAGACCTGCAGCCGGTGTTTTCGTTCAAGATTCGCGGCGCCTACAACAAGATCGCCGGCCTGTCGCAGGCCGAACTGTCCAGGGGCGTGATCTGCGCCTCGGCCGGCAATCACGCCCAGGGCGTGGCCCTGGCCGCGGCCCGCCGCAACATCCCCGCTGTCATCGTCATGCCCACCACCACCCCCGGCATCAAGGTCGCCGCCGTCCGCGCCCTGGGCGGCGGAGTGGTCCTGCACGGCGACAGTTTCGACGAGGCCTACGCCCACGCCCGCCATCTGGAGAGCCAGACCGGCGCCGCCTTCATCCACCCCTTCGACGATCCCGAGGTCATCGCCGGCCAGGGGACGGTGGGGCTTGAGATCGCCCGCCAGCACGCCGACCCCATCGAGGCCGTCTTCGTGCCCATCGGCGGCGGCGGCCTGGCCGCCGGC
This sequence comes from Brevundimonas mediterranea, assembly GCF_011064825.1. Classification (NCBI taxonomy): domain Bacteria; kingdom Pseudomonadati; phylum Pseudomonadota; class Alphaproteobacteria; order Caulobacterales; family Caulobacteraceae; genus Brevundimonas; species Brevundimonas mediterranea. Next base: position 2,353,118 of record NZ_CP048751.1, on the reverse strand, counting down.
GTCGCGTCCATCATCAAATTCCTGCGCCCCGACACCCGCGTCATCGGCGTGGAGCCGGTCGACGCCCCCACCATGAAGGCCGCCATCGACGCCGGCGAGGTCGTGACCCTGAACGAGGTCGGCCTGTTCGCCGACGGGGTCGCCGTGCGCCGCGCGGGGACCGAGACCTTCCGCCTGTGCAAGGACCTGCTGGACGAGATCGTCCTGGTGGACACCGACGCCATCTGCGCCGCCATCAAGGACATCTTCGACGACAGCCGGGCCATCGCCGAACCCTCGGGCGCCGTGGCGCTTGCGGGCCTCAAGGCCTGGGCGGCCGCCCACCCCGGCGCGGGCACGCTGATCGCCATCAACTCGGGCGCCAATCTGAACTTCGACCGTCTGCGTCACGTCGCCGAACGGGCCGAGATCGGCGAGGGCGCCGAGGCCCTGCTGGCCGTGGCGATGAAGGACGACCGCGACGACTACCGCCGCTTCCTCGACAGTCTCGACGGCCGCTCGGTCACTGAATTCAACTATCGCTGGTCCGGCGACGGCCACGCCCAGATCTTCGTCGGCGTCGCCCTGCGCAACGGCCCGCACGAGCGTGACGACCTGATCGCGACCCTCCGCTCCGGCGGCTACGCCGTCGAGGACATGAGCGACAACGAGACGGCCAAGCTGCACGTCCGCTACATGGTCGGCGGCCGCACCGTCGGCCTGCCCCACGAACGCATCCTGCGCTTCCAGTTCCCCGAACGGCCGGGCGCCTTCCTGCGCTTTCTCAACAGCCTCCAGCCCGCCTGGGCCCTGACCCTGTTCCACTACCGCAACCACGGCGACGACGTCGGCCGGGTGCTGGCGGGCGTCAGCGTCCCCCCCGAAGAACAGGCCCAACTGTTCGCCGCCCTCGCCGACCTGGGCTACCCCTATGTCGACGAAACCGCCAACCCCGCCTGCCGCCTGTTCCTGGACGGCGTCTAGACACGCCAAGGGCGGCGGCCGTCTCCGGCCGCCGCCCTCAAACCCGCCCTGATTCAGCTCAGGCCTTTTCGATCGCCGCCGCGATCTGGTCGCTGGAGTGGCCGGTCAGGTCCTTGGCGATCTCGCCGGCCAGCTTGGATTCCAGATCCTTGTGCCAGTGCTTGCGCAACTCCCCCAGAGTCTTGGGCGCCGCGATCACCAGCAGTTCGTCGATCTTGTTCGTGACCGACCATTTGTTCAGCACCTCGGCCACGCCCATGGCGAAACCGTCCTCGGCCTGGGTGTCGTTGTCCGGGTTGGCCTCGCTGGAACGGCGGCCGGACGAGCCGGAAACCCGATCCTCCATCGCCGGAATCTCCAGCGGCGACAGCCGGATTTCCTGGGCGTTCGTGTTCTTGAACAGGACCAGCTTCTCGCCGTCGACCACCGCCACCAGGGCGCCATTGGATAGTTTCATCGTCGATACTCTTTCGGTCTGTGGACTTGGGTAACGGTCGGGGACCGATGCCGTTGCCTCGCCGATCAGAGCAGCCGGCCGCCGGCCTCGTGCGCCAGCAGCCAGCGCTTCCGCTCCAGCCCGCCCGCATAGCCGGTCAGGGTCCCGTTCGCCCCGATCACCCGATGGCAGGGCACGATCACCCCCACCGGGTTGGAGCCGTTGGCCAGACCCACCGCCCGCACCGCCCTGGGCGACCCGATCGCCGCCGCCAGCTGCCCATAGCTGCGCGTCTCGCCCGCCGGAATGGCCCGCAGCGCGGCCCACACCGCCTGCTGGAACACAGTCCCGCCGGTTTTGACCACCACCGCGTCGAACGCCGTCAGATCACCGCCGAAATAGGCTTCGACCGCCCGACGCACCGCCTCCGGCGCCCGCCCCTCGACCAGTTCGACCGGGCCGTAGTGGCGGTGCAGCAGCCGGCGCATCCGGTCTTCGTAATCATGGAAATCCAGCGCCCGCACCGCCCCCTCGGCGTCGGTCGCCACCAGCACCTCGCCCACCGGCGAGGCGATCCGATCCAGGGTCAGGGTCATCGGCGTTGATTGTCTAGGCATCGGCCGTCTCCGTCACACGGTTCCAGTACAGGGCGCCATAGGCGCGCCAGGGGCGCCAGGCTTCGGCCCGCGCCGCCAGGGCCGCATCCACGGTCGCAAGCCGGTCGCTGGGCGCATCCTCTCCGGCGTCGATCCAGTCGCCCGCCGGCCTCAGTCCCGGCCAGGCCTCAAGCGCCGCTCGCAGGTCCGGATCCGCCGACAGATCGCGCCGGATCGCCTCGGGATCGGCGGCCAGGTCGAACACCCGCCGCACCCGCGCCAGCACGCCGGGCAGAGCCTTGAGCTCGTCCACCCGCGCCTCGACCGCCGCCTTGCCCTCAGACCCCAACCGCACGGAGACCTCGCCGTCCGTCCCGTCCGTCGCCGTCCGCAGCCTGCGCCGCCAGACCCCGTCGGCCACCGCCTCGTCCGGGACGGCCCGCGCCGCCAGGGCCGACATCATCGCGCTCCAGTCATAGGGCGGGCGATAGGCCAGGCCCAGCTTCACCGGGCCTCCGCCCTCGCCTTCCGCCTTGCGCCGCCGCAGTTCCGACGGCGGACGGCCATACAGGGCCTGAAAGGTCTCGTTGAACCGCCGCACGCTGCCGAAGCCCGACGCCATCGCCACCTCGGCCATCGACAGGTCGGTCTCGTGGATCAGCTGTTTGGCCAGCAGCACGCGCCGCGTCTGGGCCACGCTGACCGGCGCCGCGCCCAGGTGCTGGCGGAACAGCCGCCGCAGATGCCGCTCGCCCACCCCCAGCCGCGCCGCCAGGGCGTCTGCATCGCCCCCGTCCAGCGCCCCCGCCTCGATCAGGGCCAGGGCCCGGCTGACGGTGTTCGACGTCCCCCGCCACGCCCCCATCTCAGGCGCCGTCTCGGGCCGACACCGCAGACAGGCGCGAAACCCCGCCGCCTCCGCCGACGCCGCCGTGGGATGAAACACCACATTCTCGCGCCGGGGCGTCCGCGCCGGGCAGACCGGCCGGCAGTAGATCCCCGTCGAGGTCACGCCCGTGAAGAACCGCCCGTCGAACCGGGCGTCCCGCGCCCCCAAGGCCCGCCAGCAGGCCTCCTGATCCAACGACTGTTCCATGACCCGCAGGATGGCGGCTCAGCCCGGCGATGTCTCGCGGTTTTCGGACATGGATGCTCAGTCCTTCAGATAGAAGATCGCCTCGACCGTCGTGTTCAGCGCCCGCGCCAGATCCAGGGCCACAATGGTCGAGGGGATGAAGACCCCGTTCTCCACCGTGTTGATCGTCTTGCGCGACACGCCAGCCTTGTCGGCCAGCCCCTGCTGCGTGAACCCAGCCGCCGTGCGCAGTTCCTTCAGCCGCGAACCCAGCCTTGGATCACCCATCGCGCCCGGCCTCCCGATCCAGCCAGGCGAATCGCAGCCCCGCCGACGCCCCGCCCAAGGCCAGGACATAGGGCAAGGCCATGATCCCGTACTGGGGACGCCACAGCCCCAGGCCCAGCGCCACGGTCAGGCCCGTCATCAGCACGACGAAGGCCAGGATCATCGATCTGGCCCGCATGAGCTGGGTCAGCTCGTCTTCCAGGAACCGGCGGTTTTTGCGTGTGTGTGCGTCCCAGCCCATGACGATAAGCGGGATCAGCCAGCCGTAAAGAACCGGCAGAAGAACCTGCACATAGGCGCCCAGATTATGGTCTCCACCCAGGATCCGCTCCATCGCCCGATGCGCCTGAGCCATGAAGAGAAGTAGCACCACGGGCAGCATCACCAGCTGTTGGGTGCGCGCCCGCTCCAACTTGTCACGCCGCGCCCCTTCTCCGCTCGCCGCCACGATGATTGACTGGCCTGGACGCGCGCTCCACGCCCAGATCGCCCCGATGAGCGTCAGAGCAAATCCGATCCCTGTCGCCACGCCCGCCGCCGTCGCCTCATCGCCTTCTACGCCGGAAACCAACGCGAACCCCGCGCCGCCGACCATGGCTACGGCGCCGACGACGGCCAGGGCGAGCGCCGTCCACCAGCACCGTCTTCTTTCCAGTTTCACGCGCTGGATCGCTTGATCGTCGCTGTTGCTCATGTCGCCCTCCTGACGTAACCTTGAGGTTACATATCACCTATAGGTTACACGTCAAGACCGTTTTCTTTTTCCGTGCCCCGACTAAGGTGTCCGCCTCCCGGGGGGTCAGTTCATGTCCAGTCATCGTCGTTCCGTGCGTCCGCTCGCCTTCAGCCTGGCCGGCGCCTGCGCCGCCGCCTTGCTCGCGGTCCAGCCCGTCTCGGCGCGCCAGACAGGCGCCGACATCCCCACGGTGCGTCAGACCCTGGGCTATGACAGCGGTCAGGAGATCACGCGCGCCGCCGACGTGCGCCGCTATTTCGAAGCCCTGCGCGCCGCCGCTCCGGACAGGGTGGCGATAGGCGACTATGCGACGACCTGGGAGGGCCGCCCCCTGTTCTGGGCCGCCGTCGGCTCGCCCGCCAACATCGCCCGGCTGGACCAGATCAAGGCCGACGCCCGCGCCCTGGCCGATCCGCGCCGCACCTCGCCCCAGCAGGCCGCCGCCCTGATCGCGGATCAGCCGGTCCTGGTCTGGATGGCCTATTCGGTCCACGGCAATGAGATCAGCCCCGCCGACGCCGCCATGCAGGCCGCCCGTCGCCTGCTGACCGACCCGACCGCCCAGGCCTGGCTGGCCAACACCGTCGTCGTCTTCGTCCCGACCCAGAACCCGGACGGGCGCGAGCGTTTCCTCAACAGCTTCGCCTCGGGCCGCGGCTCCCTGCCCAATCCCGACCCCGCCTCGGCCGAGCGGGACGAGCCCTGGCCCAGCGGCCGCTACAACCATTATCTGTTCGACCTGAACCGCGACTGGTTCATCCAGACCCAGCCCGAAACCCAGGGCCACGCCGCTCTGGTCCGCGACTGGCGGCCCCAGGTGGTCGTCGACAGCCACGAGATGGGCTCGGACGAGACCTTCTTCTTCCCGCCCGAGGCCGAGCCGCTGAACCCGTGGATCTGGCCGCGCACCCTGGAGAACCGCGCCCTGTTCGGCCGCAACACCGGCGCCCGGTTCGATGCGGCGGGTCTGGCCTATTTCAACCGCAAGGTCTTCGACGCCTTCTATCCCGGCTATGGCGACGGCTGGCCGGGTTATCTGGGCGCCGTCTCCATGACCTACGAGGTCGGGTCGGCCCGGGGCCTGGCCGCCCGCCGCAGCTCGGGCGAGGTCTTCACCTACGCCGACACCGTGAGCGCCCACCTGACCGCCACCCTGGCCACCATCGAGACAGCCTCGCGCAATCACGACCGGTTGCTGAACGACTTCTACGCCTATCACCGCGACGGCGTGGCGGGACGGGGCGCCTATGTTCTGTCGCGTGCGTCGGATCCGGCGGCGGCGGACCGTCTGGCTGGACTTCTGGTCCGATCGGGCATCGAGGTCGGGGTCGCGCGCCAGGCCTTCGCCTGCGCCGGCCAACACCGCGCGGGCGACTATGTGATCAACCTGGCCCAGCCCCAGCGCCGGATGGCCGAGGTGCTGCTGACCCGCGACGTGCCTGTCCCGCCCGACTTCCTGGCCGAACAGGAGCGGCGCCGCGCGCGCGGCCTGGGCGACGAGATCTATGACGTCACAGCCTGGTCCCTGCCCTTGATGTTCGGCGTCGATGCGACCCGCTGCGACAGCGCGCCGAGCGTCGCCGTCGAGGCGCGCGGCCCCGAACTGGTCACGCCCGCCGCCGTCCGGAACGCAGAGGCCCGCTACGGATTCCTGGTCGCGCCCGGCTCGGCCCAGCCCCGCTTCCTGGCCGCCGCCCTTCAGGCCGGACTGACGGTCAATTCGGCCGACCAGCCCTTCACCCAGAACGGCCGCGACTGGCCCGCCGGAACCCTGATCCTGCCGAAGGCGGGCGCGCCCGCCGACCTGATCGCCACCCTGAACCGCCTCGCCGCCGACACGGGCGCCGAAGTCGTGGGCGTAGACGAATCCTGGGTCGAGCGCGGCGCCGGCTTCGGCTCCAGCGACGTGGTGCGTCTCCGCGCGCCCCGCATCGCCCTGGCCTGGGACAGTCCGACCGCCCCCGACGCCGCCGGCGCGACCCGCTGGCTGCTGGAACGCGACCTGGGCTATCCCGTCACCGCCATCCGCACCGCCAGCTTCGGCGAGGCCGACCTGGCCCATTATCAGGTCCTGATCCTGCCAGAGGGCCGCGACTACGCCTCCGTCCTGGGCGAGGCCGGGGTCAAGGCCCTGCACGACTGGGTCTCGCGCGGCGGCACCCTGATCAGTCTGGGAACCGCCACCCGCCTGCTGGCTGACGCCGACAGCGACATGCTGGCCTCGCGCCGCGAGGACGGCGCCTTGGACAAGGACGAGGACAAGCCCGCCGCCCCCGCCCGGATCGCCAACCAGACCGACTACGCCGCCCTGCTGGCCCACAGCGACCACGGCCCCGACTCGGTCGCCGGCGTCCTGGCCCGCGCCCATGTCGATCCCGACCACTGGATCGGCGCCGGCCTGCCCGAAACGCTGAACGTCCTGGTGCGTGGGGCCGACATCTACGCCCCCCTGAAGCGTGGCGAAGGGACCAACGCCGTGCGGTTCGAAGGCTCCGACCGGCTGCTGGCCTCGGGCCAGCTGTGGGCCGAGAACCAGGCCCAGCTGGGCTTCAAGCCCGTGGTCATGGTCGAGTCCCTGGGGTCGGGCCAGATGATCGCCTTCACCCAGGATCCGACGGTGCGCGGCTATCTGGAAGGCCTGAAGCCCCTGTTCGCCAATGCGGTGTTCAAGGGACCGGCCCACGTCTCGCCGCGCTGGTGAAGTCCCAGACGCCTGATCGCGATCAGGACTGGACACAGGCTCAGACGCGCATAACCTCGTTTTTCGCCCGCAGAGGCGCAAATAGAAAAATGGGAGTTACGCCTTGGTTCGTCTGTCTGTTTCCAAACTCGTCTCGATCGGCGCCTCGGTCGGGGCCGCCGCCGCCCTGTTCGCCGTGGGCGCCGTCGCTGTCGCCCAAACTCGTCCCGATCCCCAGCCGGCCGTTTCCGGCCGCGCCCTGCCGGTCGGCAGCTATCGCGAGACCTGCCGCAACATCTCGCTGAACGGGGATCGGCTGCGCGCACGCTGCATCGCCAAGGACGGCCAGTCGGTGGCCTCGACCCTCAGCGTCCGCGCCTGCCGCGGCGCCCAGGTCCGCAACGACAACGGCCGCCTGACGTGCGACGCGGCGCCCGCCGCCCGCACACGCTGACGCCCGCCCCGGCCCCGGATACGCCGGGGCCGGGCCCGATCACATGGGCCAGAACAGCAGGATCGCCGGCGGACCGATCACCAGCACCAGCAGGCTCAGCGGCGCCCCCAGCTTGGGATAGTCCGAGAACCTGTACCCGCCCGGCCCCATGACCAGCGTATTGCACTGGTGCCCGATGGGGGTCAGGAAGTCGCACGCCGCCCCCACCGCCACGGCCATCAGGAAGGGGTCAGGCCGATAGCCCAGTTGCTGGGCCAGGGTCGCGGCGATGGGCGCCACCACCAGAACCGTCGCCGCATTGTTCAGGAAGGGCGTCACCGCCATGGCCGCGAACATCATGCCGGCCACCGCCACCACGGGCGGTATGCCCTGGAAGATCGACTTCAGCCCCCCGGCGATCAGATCCGCCCCGCCCGTCTGCTGGATCGCGTCCGACACCGGGATCAGGGCGGCGATCAGCACCAGCAGCGGCCCGTCCAGCGCGGCGTAGGCCTCGCGCATCTTCAACCCGCCCAGGGCCACGATCACCACCGCCGCGCCGAAGAAGGCGATGGCCACGGGGATCAGGCCGAACCCCACCATCACCATGGCGACAGCCAGAACCACGGCGGGCAGGAACTTCCGCCGCTGGCCGCCCAGCCGCATGTCCCTTTCCGCCAGGGGCAGCAGGCCCAGGGTCGCCAGCCGCCCCGGCAGGCCGGCCTCGGACCCCTGCAGCAACAGCACATCCCCCGCCTGCAGCTTGGCCGTCCGCAGATGCTGCGTCAGCTCATAGCCGCTGCGCGACACCCCCAGCAGGTTCAGCCCGTACTGGCCGTACAGGTCCAGCGACCGCACCGACTGTCCGGTCAGGGACGAGTCCGCCCCGATCACCGCCTCGACCAGATGGACCTCGTCCTTGGCCTCCTCCAGCAGCACCGGCCGGTCGCCGCGCACCAGCTTCAGCTTGGTGGCGACGATGAATTCCTCCAGCGCCTCCTGGTCGCCCTTGATCAGCAGGGTGTCCCCGGCCCGGATCAGGGTGTTGCCGCGCGGCCGGGCCTTGCGCTTGCCGTCGCGGATCAGGGCCATCACCTGGATCTCGTCCGGCGCCATGGCCTTCAGGGCGCTGATGGGCTTGGTCGCCAGCGTCCAGTCGTCGGGAACCCGCGCCTCGGTCAGATAGGCGTTGGCCGACAGGGCCGCCGACAGACCTATGGTCCCCGTCCGGTCCTTGGGCAGCAGCCGATAGCCGAACGTCAGGAACACCAGGGCGGCCCCCGTCAGGATCAGGCCCACCGGCGCATAGTCGAACATCTGGAACGGCGCCCCGACCATGTCCTGACGCACCTCGGCCACCAGGATGTTGGGCGCGGTCCCGACCAGGGTCACCATCCCCCCCGCCATGGCCCCAAACGCCATGGGCATCAGCAGCCGCGACTGTTTGGTCCCGGTGCGCCGGCTGACCTGCAGCGCGACCGGCATCATGATGGCCAGGGCGCCGACGTTCTTGGTCACCATCGACAACAGGGTCACGGCCGCCGTCAGCACCGGCACCTGGCTGCGTTCGGTCTTCAGGTGCGGCAGGATCCGCTTCAGCGCCAGTTCGACGATGCCCGACTTGGCGAAGGCCGCCGACACCACCAGGGCGCAGGCGATGATCACCGTCACATCGTTGGAAAAGCCCTCGAACGCCGCCTCGGCCGGGATCACCCCGATGGCCAGACCCGCCACCAGGGCCGCCACGGCGACCAGGTCATAGCGGAACCGGCCCCAGATGAAGGCCGCCACCGTCAGGCCGACCAGGCCGAAGGCCAAACCCTGTTGTAGTGTCACTCAGTTGCTCTCGCCCCCGGCCGCCCAGCGCCGCCGACGGACAGCAACGGCGGAAACGGCCGGAGGTTCAACACATCCGCGCCGGCGTCCCTTACCGGCCGACGACCAGTCGCCCCGCCGCCCGCAGGATCCGCCAGATCTCGGCCAGGAAGGCCCAGACCACGATGATCATCAGGATCGCCGCCAGACCGCCCGCGTCGTCCGCCGTGGGATGGAACAGCGCCCGCGCCCGTTCGGCGAACTCCGTCACCGTCCCGACCCAGATCACCGGCGTCAGCGGCGACCAGAACCACAGCCACGCCACGCCCCAGGCCGCTGCGGCGCCGAAAGCCATGTCGCCCAGGGCCGTCAGCCGCACATTCCCCCCCGACGCCGCCCGCGTCAGGTCGAACAGGATCCGCGCCACGACGAACAGGGTCACGGGCCAGTAGGCCGCATCGACGACCTGGACCAGGATCCGGCCGTAGTCGACGCCGTCCACCACCCCGGCCAGTTCCTCCGGCCGGATCGAGGCCATCGGCAACAGGCCGGTCCACCACAGCAGCAGCACGCCCCAGGCGATGGCGCTGGACACCGCCCGCGCGGCCGGCGACATCTCGGCGCTCTTGCGCACCGCCGGCCCCGACTTGGCGGCCGCGCCTTCACGCAGCGTCGCCCCGCCGCGCGCCAGCCTCTGGCCCCAGGTCTCGGCGTCGATATCGCCGCCCAGTTCGAACAGGCCCAGATCCTTGACCCGCCATCTGGCGATGAAGTCGGGCTTCTTCTCCTGCCGCTCCAGCACGAAGCCGATCAGGGTCACGACCCCGATCACCGACACCGCCCCGCTGAACAGGCTGGCGAAGGCCTGGCCTATGGCCTGACCCGCGTAGATGTCGCCGGCCAGCACCCGCGCCGCCAGTCCGATCAGGGTGACGCACGCCATCACCAGCAGCGCCGTCTTCACCGCGAACAGCCACCACGGATACAGCTCCGGCCCGATCAGCGCCTGCGGCCCCGACCGATAACGCGCCGCCACCGTCAGCGGATGGCCGACCTCGCGCAGCAGGGCCTCGACCTCGTCGTCGCTCGGCGCCCGGCCCAGCCGGTCCTCCAGCGCCTCGAGCCGGCCCATGATCTCGTCGCGCAGCTCGGCGACGATGTCGTCGCGCGTCGCCTTCGGCAACTGGGCCGCCACGGCCTTCAGATAGGATTCAACCAGGTCCATCCCACGCTCTCCCTCTTTCCCGATGTTCACAGCATCTTCTCCAGCGAGGCCGACAGGCCCCGCCATTCGGCCGCCAGCCGCGCCAGCATGGCCTCCCCGCGCGGCGACAGGCGGTAGAACCGCTTCTTGCGCCGCTCCTCCTCGCGCCACTCGCTGTCCAGCAGCCCCTGGCTCTCCAGCCGGCGCAGCAGCGGATACAGGGTGCTCTCCTCCATCTCGACCCCGACCTCGCCCAGGGCGACCCGCAGCGAATAGCCGTATTGCTCGCGCCGCAAGCTCGCCAGCACGGCCAGGATCAACGACCCCCGCCGCAGCTCCAGCCGCAGACTCTCGAACAGCAGTTCCTCATCCTGGCTCAAACCCGCGCTCCCGATCCACGACGTCGCATAGTGTGTGACGCACAGTGCATGAGACATACTGTGCGAGAGAGTCAAGCGAGCGATGGTTTCCGCATGAAGAAGGGCGCGGAGGGTTTCCCCTCCGCGCCCCAATGCCGACGATGCGTCGATCCGCTTAGAAGCTGCGGAAGTTTGCGCTGATGAAGAAGCGTCGGCCGAACAGATCGAAGTTATCCGCCGTCGTATTACCGAGCCAGCGCGCCGGCTCCGCGTCGAAGGCGTTGACCACGCCTGCACGCAGGGTGACGTCGTCCCGCACATCCCAACGCACCGAGAAATCGTGTTGGCTGAAATCGCCCGTCTCGATGTACTTCAGGCTCTCGTAGCGGTCCGGATTGGCCAGGATATTGTCGATGTCCTCGATTTCTTGGCTGGCCTGCCAGTCCCAGTCCCAGCTGAACGACAGGGTGTCCGTCGGCGACCAGGTCAGGGTGGACAAGAAGCGCACGCGCGGCGAACCGACGGTGTCCTGATAATCCGTACCGTCCGCCGGATCGTCGATGTTCACGTAATCGACCTGTTCGATCAGCCAGTTGCCGCGGATGGCGTGACGGAACGAGCCCCATCCACGCCCGCCGAAGCGGAACAGATCGCCGCCCCATCGGGCCGAGAAATCGACGCCCTTAGCCGTCAACGCCGCATAGTTGAGCGAGCCCTGGATGAAGCTGGTCACCTGGAAGCTGGTTGCGTCCCGCGTCTGGGTCAAGCAGGCCAGAGTATTGACCTGATCGCCGCTGACGCACTGGTTTGCGGCCGCCTGAGCGCTCACCGAGTCGATGGCGTCGTTGATCTCGATATCGTAGTAATCCATCGTGATCGCGAGGTTCGGCAGCAGGTAGTCCGGCGTCCAGGCGAAGCCGTAGCTGAAGCTTTCCGAAGTCTCGGGCTGCAGGAATTGGTTACCGCCCGCCAGGCCGGGCACCGAACCGCTGCCGTAGTTCGGCAGATAGGCGTTCGTCGCGCCCAGGTCGGCGAAGTTCAGATCCAGACCGGCAGCCGAGGCAAGCGCGCCGCAGTTGGCGATCCGGTTGGCCGCGATCGAGCGGTCAGCCAGATTGTTGATGACGGTCGCACTGCAAGGATCCGAGAAGCCGTTGGCGAAGGTCTGCCCCAGCGGCTCGTTGGTCTCGCTGAGGTTCGGCACGCGGATCGCGGTCGATTTGGTGGCGCGCAGCAGCAGTTGGTCGAACGGACGATAGGTTACGCCCAGGCTATACGTCTCCTGTTCGCCGACGTTGGAATAGTCGGAGAAGCGGTAAGCCCCGTTGATGTCCATAGACCGGCCCAACCAGGTGTCGCGCATGATCGGGACCTGAAGCTCGGCGAACATCTCGTTGGTGTCATACGACGCTTCCTTGAAATCCGCGCCGCTGTTCAGGAACAGCAGACGCCCTGCGCGGTCCCGATCACGCCCGATGCCGCTGGTGATCTCCTTGCGGTACTCGTAACCGACGACCGCACCGATCGGACCGGCGCCCCAGAAGTCCCACAGATCGCCGCCGGTAAAGGCGACGAAATCGTGCTGCTTGTTCTGATCTTCGACCTTGATCGAAGCCTGAATATAATCCAGCGCCTCTTGCGAGAAGCCGCCGGCGCCGAACACCCGCACAGGGGTGCAGTCGCTGATGACGTCGCCCTGGCGCGAATAGGTCGTGGTGACGCCGCCGCTGGTGAGGCTTGCGTTCGGCACGGCGACGCCTTGGGCGTTCAGCAGTTGCACGCGGCAGACCACCTCGCCCGCACGGCCGTTGACGATGCCAGCGGTGTCAACCACCGCGTCAGCGGCCGCCTGATAACGAACGATATCCACGCCCAGTTCGACGTTTTCATTGTCCATCTGGCCATAGGTATAGGCCGCTTCCCACCGAATATTGCGCACGAAGCCGAAGTCCGGCGCATCGCCCCGCAGACCCAGCACATAACGCTGCAGTTCGCGGGTGTTTTCCTGAGTCCGGGATGGGCCATACAGCTTGTGCTGGGCGCGCGGGTCGGCGACCGTTCCGGTCAGAACCCCGGCCGAGTTATAGACTTGCCGGCGGTTATTCGTGATCGCCAGGCGCACATCTTCCGCCAGATAGGCGTTGTCCAGCCCGATCTCGAACGCCGACGTCGCCGTGATCGCCCCGACCGTGCCCGGCGCGAACTGGCGGATGTTGAAGTCGTGGAATACCCGCTGACCGGCGTCATAGGTTTCTTCCTTGACGTACTTGGCCTCTCCGAAGGCCTCGATGGAATCGGTCAGCTTGAAGTTGAAGCCGGTCTGGAAGCGGTAGTTCTCCGATTCCGGAAGGCGGCTGTTCTGGCCCTGCTCGGTATTGGGGTTCTGACCCAGCCCCCCGTTGCTGACGGTGCGCGACAGACCCGTCTGCTGGCGAATCGGGCCGAACACCACAGCCTGCGAGGCGCCGGCGTCGGTATACAGATAGCTGTTGTTCGGATTGTTGGTCGGCGCGACCGAGAAGCAGTTCGCCGAGAACGAGGTGGCCGAGCAGGTCGCGAACGGCACGTCCGGATCGCTGGCGGGGCTACGTTGCACGCCGGTGGACAGAATCGTGATCCCGCCTCGGTCTGTGCCGCGAATATAGGTGCGCAGGTTGTTGACCAGGATCAGATCGATGACGCCGTCGCTGGACGCTGAGGACGGGTCTGCGTCGTTGCTGATGAAACCCCAGCCCTCCCGACGCCAGTCGACATCGCGGTCCAATACCTCGTCGCTGCGCTGATACTCGCCAGAGACATAGACGTTCAGACGATCTTCCAGGAACTTGCCCCCCCACAGGGCGGAGAGCCGCTCGCTCATCTGTCCGTCTTGGTTGACCTCGGCCAGCGATGCATCGACCTCGAGCCCGTCGAAATCCTTGCGCAGCGTGAAGTTGACCACGCCCGACACGGCGTCTGCACCGTAAACGGCCGCAGCACCGCCGGTGATCACTTCGACGTTCTCGATCAAAAGACGCGGAATCGTATCGACATCGACGGCCAGAGAACCGGGCGAGGACCCGACATGGCGACGGCCATCGACCAGGACCAGCGTACGAGCCGAGCCCAAGCCGCGCAGGTTCAGCAGCGACAGGCCGCCATCGTTCAGGTTCGATCCTGTAGTGTCTTCCGGCACTTGAGAGAATGAAAGCGCGGGAATGTCGGCGAGGAAGTCGATGACGTTAGATTCACCCGATTGCAAAACCTCTTCCTGGCCGATCTGGATCAGGGGCGTCGCGGCGGTGGTGGCGTCGCGGCGGATGCGCGACCCGGTGACGACGATCTCCCCAACTTCGGCAGCCTGCGAGCCTTCGGCCTCCTGCGCGGCGGCGGCGCCGACACTCCCCATCACTCCGGCCAGCACTGTTCCGGCCAGAAGGGCCCCACGCAAAGTCCGTCCAGCGTCCAAATTCACTCGCATGCATAACTCCCCGAATTGAGCGACTAATAGTCGCCGCAATGCACATGAGAGCGAGGCGACGCCACCTCATTTCAGCAAAACAGACATATATTTGGCGCCTGCGTATCAATTTGGTGACAAGTTTGCGCCTTTTGATTGTTCCGCTATCAACTTAGTCGAGTGACAAAGAAAAAGGCGGCGGACCGAAGCCCGCCGCCCTCTTCATTTCGAATCGACCGCGATCCCTAGAAGGACTTGGTCAGGTTCACGAAGGCCGTGCGGCCCAGGTAGTCATAGCCCGAGTACAGCGGGGCGTTGCCGACCCGGTTGTACACGCCCGACGAGATGGTCGGCGGGTTGTCGTTGAACAGGTTGCGAACGCCGAGCGTGGCGGTCCAACCATCGGACGCATACTGGACCGAAGTGTTGTGCAGCCAGTAGTCATCGGTCGCGAGGTCGTAGTCCGACGTAGCCGGATCTTCCCCGTAGTAGGCGTAGCTGTCGGTGCCCTGGATCCATTCGACACCGTAGCGCACGCGCCACTTGTCCCAGGCGTAGGAGACGTCGGCCGTTCCGGTGAACTCCGGATTGTCGATCATGCCGGTGTAGTCTTCCAGCGGATCTTCGGCGAACAGCTTGTTCGAGATTTCCGTGTACTGGGTGATCGCCAGGTTGAACAACGCCGTGCCGGGGCCGACGTCCTTGCGATAACGGACCGTGTAATCCAGGCCTTTCACATTGTCCGTCGCCAGGTTGACGTAGCTGTCGCGGACCGTGAGGCTGTTGTCCACCGCATCGCGCGTGACCAGTCGGCAGAAGCCGGCGTCGGCCGCGAAGTCGGCCGGGTTGGAGTCATAGCAGCGGGTCAGGATCTGGGCTGCACCGGTGCGCGACACGCCGTTCTCGACCTCGATCTCGTAATAATCGACGGCGAAGGCCAGATCGCCCCAGCCCGAGGGCAGCGGCGGCTGGACGACCAGGCCGACGGTCATGTTGGTCGAGGTTTCGGCCGCCAGGCCGGCGTCTGCGCCGCCTGCGGTGATCACCGTGACGCTGTTGGTCGACTGGAAGTCGCCCGCCAGGCCTTCGGCCGTGCAGTTGGCGACGCGGTTCGGGTTCACGCCCGGCGCGCCGTAGTTGTTGCAGCGGTCGTTGGTGTTCGACAGGAAGCCGGTGGTGGCGCCGACGAACTGTTCGAACAGCGCCGGGGCGCGGTACGAGGTGCCGTAGGTGCCGCGAACCGTGACCCAGTCGATCGGACGATAGACCAGACCGACCTTGTAGGTCGTGTCGTCGCCGTACGAGTCATAGTCGGTGTAGCGGAACGACCCGTTCAGGGTCAGCTCGCGGACGCCCGGCAGGTCGACCAGGATCGGCGCTTCGATTTCGCCGAACACTTCCTTCACCGAATCCGAGCCGCGCGTGATGGCCGAGGTCGAGAAGTTGTAGGTGTTGCCCAGCTGGCTATCCAGGCCCGGCGTGTCGTCGATTTCGGACTCACGCCATTCGGCGCCGAAGAAGCCCATGACGCGGCCGGCAGGCAGGCTGAACAGCGGGCCGTCGATGCCGATGCTAACCACTTTTTCGGTGAACTCGGTCGTGCCGGTCACCGGACGGAAGACATAGTCGACCCAGTCCTGCGGCAAGGCGCCACGGATGGTCTGCGCGTTCAGGGCGGGTGCGGCGACGCAGCCGGGGTTCGAAGCCAGTTCGGCGCACTGGAACTGGCCGGGCGCCGTTTCCACCACGTCCAGCGACTCGATCATGCGATCGGTCAGGAACTGTTCGCTGGTGTAGGTCGACTTGGACCGCGAATAGCTGACGTAGGCGTCATAGCGCCATTCCGGCAGGAACAGGTCGCCCTTGATGCCGGCGACATAGCGGCCGAAGTCCACTTCCTGTTCGGAATGGTCGTTGCCGAAGCCGATGAAGGCGCGGGCGCCGACATCCTGGCCCTTGTTCAGGCCCTGATCGCCCGAGATCGTGCTGAACGCCAGGCTGTCCGGGATCAGCGGGCTGCCCTTGGCGTAGTCCAGCGAGAGCTGGCGATAGCCGGTCTGCGAAGACTTGCGCTGGTTGAACAGGGCTTCGCCATAGACCTCGGCGTTCCCCAGGGCGTGAAGGTCATAGCCGACTTCGCCGTACAGGGTGGTGATGTCCACCGGCGAGATCAGCGACTCGTTCAGCATCCGGTCTTCGAAGGTGTCGCGGACGTTGAGGTCGTTGCCGGGGCCGCCCACGCCTTCAAACCCGGGCACGCCGCCGGCGACGCCCGCGTTCGGACGCCAGCGATTGAACACCGTCCCGACGGAACCGGGCGCGCCGACGCCCGCCGTGCCGATGAACGTCCGGGCGCCGCTGGCGCTGGGCGGACCCTCCACGCCCAGGGCGACGGTGTTGATCGTCACGCCGTTCGAGCCGGTCGTGGTGATCGGATAGCATTTCGACTGGCCGGTCAGCGGGTCGATATAGTCCTGGCCGTTGCGGAAGCCGTCGGTCTGGCAGCGCGTGAACTCGCGGTCGCGCAGGGTCAGTTCGTCACGCTCGTAGCGTTCGACCGAACCGGCGGCGCGCCAGCGGTCGGCACGGACGCCCGCCGTCAGCGACAGACGGGTCGAACCGCCCGCGCCATTGGCTTCCAACGGCTCGTTGCGCTGGCCTTCAAAGGTGACGCCTTCGAAGTTGTTGCGGGTCTGGATGTTGACCACGCCGGCGACGGCGTCCGAACCATAGACCGACGAGGCGCCGTCACGCAGCACTTCGACGCGGTCGATGATGGCGGTCGGCAGCACGTTCAGGTCGGCCGCGCCGACCGAACCGCGCGAACCGGCCGGCGAAACGCGACGGCCGTTCAGCAGCACCAGGGTGCGGCTCGGGCTCATGCCGCGCAGGCCGATGGTGTTGGCGCCGGGGCCGCCGTTGGTGACGTAGCCGCCGTACGAGTTGTTGATCTGCGAGGTGCCGCCGGTGACGGCCGTGCTCTGCAGCGCCTCCGTGGTCGAGGCGAAGCCCTGCAGGGTCGCCTCTTCGCGCGTCACGACCTGGGTCGGCGAGGGGGCGTTATAGTTGTCACGGCGAATACGGGAGCCGATGACGACGATGTCTTCGACGCTTGCGGACTCATCGGCCTGAGTAACGGTGGCGTCTTGAGCCATCGCGACAGGCGCTGAAAGCATGGACAGCGAAGCCGCCACAATTCCGCCGACCACAGTCGACGACAGAAGGTAATTTTTACGAGTACGCATACGCCTCATTCACAAACAGTATTGAACAATACTTAGGGAAACAGCTAGATATCGCGGATATATACCGATGGTATGTTAAATACATCCGTTATACGACCTTGTTAGGCATACGTTTTACACACCGCAACCAAAAAGTCGCATAATTGTACGAAAAATGGAGGAATTGGGCGCGATAGGTCACATGTTGCGGCGTATTGAAGCATTTTACTTCCACATCACGCCGCTTTGTCGCCATTTTTAGGCCTTGAACCGGCCGTTCACCGCCGCAAGCCCCCTCTCTGGCGCCGCCGCTTCCTGCGCACTAAGTTCTGTTCATGAACCGTTCTTCGACGCCGAAGCCCGCCGCCGCCAAGCCCGCCAAGCCCGTGCACACGCCCGACCCCGGCGTGCGCGAGGCCGCCGCCGCCTTCAAGCGCGACACCGGGAAAATGCCGATGTTCGCCCCGGTCACCGGCCCGCGCCTGACGCCGGAGGAGCCCGTCGCCGCCCCCGCCGACTGGGTGCCCCACCGCCCCTCGCACGAGGGCAAGAAGAAGGGCGGCCGCTTCCGGCTCGAGACCCAATACACCCCCGCCGGCGACCAGCCCGCCGCCATCGCCGAACTGGTGGCCCAGGCCGAGGCGGGCGACCGCGACCAGGTGCTGCTGGGCGTCACCGGCTCGGGCAAGACCTTCACCATGGCCAAGGTCATCGAACAGACCCAGCGCCCGGCCCTGATCCTGGCCCCCAACAAGACCCTGGCGGCCCAGCTCTACTCCGAATTCAAGTCATTCTTCCCGGACAACGCCGTCGAATATTTCGTCAGCTACTACGACTACTACCAGCCTGAAGCATATGTACCAAGAACTGATACATATATCGAGAAGGACTCGTCCATAAACGAGCAGATCGACCGGATGCGGCATTCGGCGACGCGGGCGATCCTGGAGCGGGAGGATGTGATCGTCGTGGCCTCCGTCTCCTGCATCTACGGCATCGGGTCGGTCGAGACCTATACGGCCATGACCTTCACCCTGAAGGTGGGGGACCAGATCGACGAGGCGAAGCTGCGGGCCGATCTGATCGCGCTGCAGTACAAGCGCAACGACCTGAACTTCGACCGCGGCATGTTCCGCAAACGCGGCGACGTCATCGAAATCTTCCCGGTCCACCTCGAGGACCGCGCCTGGCGCATCAGCCTGTTCGGCGACGAGCTGGAGGCGATCCAGGAGTTCGACCCCCTGACCGGCAAGAAGACCGCCGACCTGACCGAGATCACCGTCTACGCCGCCAGCCACTATGTGACCCCGCGCCCGACGCTGAACCAGGCCACCCAGGGCATCAAGGCCGAGCTGAAGGAGACGCTGGACTGGATGATCGAGAACGGCAAACTGCTCGAGGCCCAGCGCCTGGAACAACGCACCCGTTTCGACCTGGAGATGATGGAGGCCACCGGCAGCTGCGCCGGCATCGAGAACTACTCCCGCTGGCTGACCGGCCGCGCCCCCGGCGAGCCCCCGCCCACCTTCTTCGAATATATCCCCGACAACGCCCTGCTGTTCGTGGACGAGAGCCACGTCACCATCGGCCAGATCAACGGCATGTTCCGCGGCGACTACCGCCGCAAATCCACCCTGGCGGAATACGGCTTCCGCCTGCCCTCCTGCATCGACAACCGCCCGCTGAAGTTCGAGGAATGGGAGGCCATGCGCCCCCAGACCGTCCACGTCAGCGCCACCCCCGGCGCCTGGGAGATGGACCAGGCCGGCGGCGTCTTCGTCGAACAGGTCATCCGCCCCACCGGCCTGATCGACCCGCCCGTCGAGATCCGCCCGGTCTCGGGCCAGACCCGCAACCAGGTCGACGACGTCATCGACGAGGTCAAGGCCACCACCCGCGCCGGCTACCGTTCCCTGGTCACCACCCTGACCAAGAAGATGGCCGAGGACCTGACCGAATATATGCATGAACAGGGGATCCGCGTCCGCTACATGCACTCCGACGTCGACACGCTTGAGCGGATCGAGATCCTGCGCGACCTGCGTCTGGGATCCTTCGACTGTCTGATCGGCATCAACCTGCTGCGCGAGGGGCTGGACATCCCCGAGTGCGGCCTGGTCGCCATCCTGGACGCGGACAAGGAGGGCTTCCTGCGCTCCGAGACCTCATTGATCCAGACCATCGGCCGCGCCGCGCGCAACATCGACGGCCGCGTCATCCTGTACGCCGACCGCATGACCGGCAGTATGGAGCGCGCCATCGCCGAGACCGACCGCCGCCGCGAACGCCAGATGGCCTATAATACCGAACACGGCATCACGCCCGAAAGCGTCAAGCGCGACATCAAGGAGCTGATGGACAGCCCCTATGAGTCCCGCGAGATGGACCGCCTGACCCGCCCCGGCGTCGCCGAAGCCTCCAAACCCTTCGTCGGCTCAAACTTCCAGGCCGCCCTCAAGGACCTGGAAGGCCGCATGCGCGAAGCCGCCTCCAACCTGGAGTTCGAGGAAGCCGGCCGCCTGCGCGACGAGATCAAGCGCATGAAGCTGCTGGACCTGGAATTCGCCAACGAGGCCCTGACGGGGGCGGGCGAAGAGGTGGACCGGTCGGCGCCGAAGAAGTGGCGCGCGGAAGCGGCGGCGGAGAAGGCGGAGGCGTTTAGGAAGGGGCGGCTGTAGGGGAGGATCGCTAAGGTTGTGCAGCGACAAAGCTAAATGGCTATTACCGAGGCAGCTCAGCTAGTTGACTTCCGGCGGCTAAAGACATCCTTTACGTGCTTTGGGCACACGCTCAATTAGAGAGCTTTGAGGCGCGGTTGGATGGCTTACACTGCAACGATGATTCCAATAATGCTCGCTTCTCCGGGCGATGTACTAGAAGAGCGAAGCATAGCTAGAGATGCAATGCACGAATGGAACTATATACATTCGTTATCGACACAGACCGCTTTAATGCCTGTAGGTTGGGAAACTCATTCCGCACCAGATCTAGGAGGTCGCGCTCAAGAACTCATAAACGATCGCGTGCTCGCAGACTGCGATCTTTTAGTCGGAATTTTTTGGACTCGCCTCGGCACTCCGACTGGCGACTCAGCCAGCGGCACGGTCGAAGAAATTCAGAAGCACCTAGATGCCGGCAAGCCTGCCATGGTGTATTTTTCCTCTGCGCCCGTAGCCCCTGAGAGTTTAGATCCTACTCAATACGCTGCTTTAAGTGAGTTTCGGGATTGGTGCAAAGCCAAAGGCATTATCGAAACATATTCGAACTACTCAGATTTTAGAGACAAGTTCGTACGGCAACTTCAAATCCAGCTTCGGAAAAATCCCTACCTGGTCGAACTCTTATCCACCCAAACTAGCACCGATGCTAAGGGAGTAGAGAGCGCTGCAATACCTCCTCCCGCCCAGGCACCGGAATCGCTCATGTCAGCCGAAGCCAAGGAGCTTCTTTTAGAAGCGACAGCAGGCAATGATGGGATGATCATGCGTCTGGCAACACTGGGCGGTCGCTATGTCCAAGCAAATGGGAAGTCATTTGGAGACCCTCGTGACCGTCGATCGAATGCGAGATGGGAATATGCTATCGAGGAACTGGTAGATCAGGGCTTCCTGATAGCTAGAGGGGTCAAAGGCGAGGTCTTCGAAGTGACCGCCAGGGGCTACGATACAGCCGATAGGTTGCGTGCAGCCGTCTGAGGATCGCTATGTGCTAAAGGCCTAAGGTTGACGCCTCCAAAGTGAGGACGTTGTCAGTTGGCCGACCTTGATCGCCATTTTAGCGCCCCTGTGGTGCAGGTCATGCCCTGGGCCTTCATCACCGTTCTGGTCCCTTCTCCCCTTGCGGGAGAAGGTGGCCGAGCGCAGCGAGGTCGGATGAGGGGTTACACCGGCCCTGACGATCCACGCCAAACCGACCCCTCATCCGGCCCTGCGGGCCACCTTCTCCCGCAAGGGGAGAAGGAAGGGCGATTAGCGCCCTGGTAAAGACCGTCGCCGTCATACTAACCTAAGGTTGGCGGGGAGAATGGGTTGGTCGATCAGGGCAAATATGGCCGCGACTGGGATGAGGAGGAGTTAGACCTCATCGTCGCCGACTATTTCGCCATGCTCGACGACGCCGTCTCTGGTCGTCCGCTGGTCAAGTTGCACCATGCCAAGGCCTTGTCACAGCAGATCGGCCGAACCGTCGGCTCGGTCGGTCAGAAGTACGGAAACATCTCCGCCGTCCTGACCGAACTGGGCATGCCCAAGCTGAATGGTTTCGGTAGTCGGCCGAACTACCAAGAGGCCATCTTCTCCGCACTAGAACGCCATCTCGACCAGAATCCAGCCGCTTGGGACATCGGGATGCCATTGCGCGACTCCCTGCGGGCCCAAGCGACCGAACAGCCGACGTATGGAAGCGGAGTGTCGGAGCCCTCGACCACGTTTGAGCCTGCGCCCCTGCTGATGACCTCGGCCCCTCCCCTTGGCGCGGATAGGCCCCGACGACCCGCGGGTCTGTCGCGACTGGTTCGGAAATTCGATCCGGCGGCTCGCGATCAGCGGAACCGGCAGCTTGGCTTGTTAGGCGAAGAGCGCATCTTCCATCACGAACGCGCCCGTCTGATCGCTCATGACCGGGCGGATCTAGCGACGAAGGTTGAATGGACGTCGCAGGAACGCGGAGACGGGGCCGGATACGACATCCGCAGCTTCGACCCCATGGATGGTCGTGAGCGACTGATCGAGGTGAAGGCCACGCGTGGCGGCCCATCGACGGACTTCTTCCTCACGCGAACGGAATGCGAGGTGGCGCAGGAGCGGCCTGACGCGTGGCGGCTTTACCGGGTGCATAGCTTGCCCGTCCGGCCGGAATTCTTCGTCCTCGCGCCGCCGTTGGAAACAGCAGTGGTGCTGACGCCGGAGGCGTGGCGGGCGTCCTTCTGACCCCTCATCCGACCTCGCTGCGCTCGGCCACCTTCTCCCGCAGGGGGAGAAGGAAGGAGTTGCAATCTTGACGAGCGTTCCGCACAATCTTAATATGAACGACTGGCTGCAATCCCGCGCCAAACAGATGCGCCGCGAGCCCGTCCATTATGAGCGGCGGCTGTGGGGGCTGTTGCGGGATCGGCGGCTGGCGGGGCTGAAGTTTCGGCGGCAGATGGTGATCGGGCGCTATATCGTCGACTTCGTCTGTCTGAGGCATCGGCTGATCGTCGAGGCGGACGGGCCGCAGCATGACGACCGGATCGAGGACGCCGAGCGGGACGCCTGGCTGCGCGAACAGGGGTTCCGGGTGCTGCGGTTTGCGAATGGGATGATCGGGAACCAGCGGGAAGAGGTGCTGTCGGCCATTGTGGCGGCGACGGAGGAAGGCCTGACGCGCGACTAAACCTTCCTTCTCCCCTTGCGGGAGAAGGTGGCAGCCGAAGGCTGACGGATGAGGGGTTTCACCGGCCCTGACGGTTCAGGCCGAACCGACCCCTCATCCGGCCCTGCGGGCCACCTTCTCCCGCAGGGGGAGAAGGAAGACGCCGCTCACAACCCGTCCAGCGTCTTGTCCCAGTCCTTCGCGGACATGACCTTGCCGCAGCAGTCGATGACCATATCGACCCCGGTGCGGATGCGTCGGGCGCTTTCCGTCTCGGCGACCGGCTCCATCCCGGCCGCCTTCAGCTGGTCCTCCAGGGCGGCGACCCGACGGTCCAGCGCCGCGCGCCGGTGCAGCTGGGCGTGCCGAAACTCCTGGTTCTTCTCACCCAGGGTCTGCTGCTGGGTCCAGTAGGCTTCTTTCAGCGCCAGATGGGTGTCGGCGGCGCCGGGGCGGATGGCCAATCGGTCGCTCGCCGCCAGAGGGTTCATCAGTATGTCGTACACCAGTTGCAGCGGCGCATTCTCGACCGTCATGGCCCCGTGCGCCGTCTCGCCCCGCGCCTCCAGCTTGCGATAGGTGGCGGCCAGCCCCGCCAGGGCGCGCGCCTCCAACAGCCGGCCGGCGCGCATGGCCCGGCCCGAGGCCTGGGCGGCGGCCTCGGCCAGGACGGCCGGGTCCCCGCCGGCCGCATCGTCGGATGATACGTCGAACAGGCTCGGCGGCGGGGGCGGCGGATCGACCGGCTCGGCCGGAGCGTGCAGATAGCGGGACCAGCCGTCGCGCGTGGCGCGGGCGCGCAGGGCGTGGGCGGTCACGTCATATTTGGCCGCGACCTCTTCGGCGCCCAGGCCGGCCAGATAGTCCTGGCGCACCTTGTCCCAGACTTCGGCGGGTTGAATCTTGTATTTGCGTCTTTCCATGCCGCCAGTATGGGCCATGGAGAAACCCTGGCTGGAAAGTCGGCGATATTCGGGGTTAAGCGCCTGAAATCACACAAGTCGATATGTCAGTTCAAACCCGCCAGCGCTCCTAATTCCTCTCCCTCCCCGTTCCGGGAAGGGGGGTCGAGCCGGAGGCGAGACCGGGTGGGAACGGCAGGGCTGGAAAGACCCTCTCCCGCTTGCGGGAGAGGTGGCCCGGCGTTCGGCGCAGCCGAACCAGGGTCGGAGAGGGAAGTCTTCTTAAAGAAGCAAAACTCCCCCCATCGTCAGGCGTGTCGCTACGCGCCACGACCTGACACTTCCCCCGCAAGCGGGGGAAGGTCTTTTAGTCCTCGTCCATCTTCAGGGCGGCGATGAAGGCTTCCTGCGGGATTTCGACCTTGCCGAACTGACGCATCTTCTTCTTGCCGGCCTTCTGCTTCTCCAGCAGCTTCTTCTTGCGCGTGGCGTCGCCGCCGTAGCATTTCGAGGTCACGTCCTTGCGGAGCGCGCGCACCGTTTCCCGCGCGATGATCTTGCCGCCGATGGCCGCCTGGATCGGGATGACGAACAGGTGGGGCGGGATCAGTTCCTTCATCTTCTCGACCATGCCCCGGCCGCGCGTCTCGGCGCGGGCGCGGTGGACCAGCATGGACAGGGCGTCCACCGGTTCGGCGTTGACCAGGATGTTCATCTTCACCAGGTCGCCGACCTTGTATTCGGTGATCTCGTAGTCGAACGAGGCGTAGCCCTTCGAGATCGACTTCAGACGGTCGTAGAAGTCGAACACCACCTCGTTCAGCGGCAGTTCGTAGACCACCATGGCGCGGGCGCCGACGTAGGACAGTTCGATCTGCTGGCCGCGGCGGTCCTGGCACAGTTTGATGACGCTGCCGAGGTATTCGTCGGGCGTCAGGATGGTGGCCTTGATCCAGGGCTCGGAAATGGTCTCGATCTGCATCACGTCGGGCAGGTCGGCCGGGTTGTGCAGGTCGATCTCGGAGCCGTCGCGAAGGCCGATCTTGTAGACCACCGACGGGGCGGTCGCGATCAGGTCAAGGTTGAACTCGCGGCTGAGCCGTTCCTGGATGATCTCGAGGTGCAGCAGGCCCAGGAAGCCGCAGCGGAAGCCGAAGCCCAGGGCGGCGCTGGATTCCATCTCGTAGGTGAATGACGCATCATTCAGCCGCAGCTTGCCGATGGCGGCGCGCAGATCCTCGAAATCAGCGGCGTCGACCGGGAACAGGCCGCAGAAGACCACCGACTGGACCTCCTTGAACCCCTTCAGCGGTTCGGCGGTCGGCTTCTTCTCGTCGGTGATGGTGTCGCCGACGGCGGCGTGGGCGACTTCCTTGATCTGGGCGGTGATGAAGCCGACCTCGCCGGGGCCGAGCTGGTCCACCGGGGTGTTCTTGGGCAGGAAGACGCCGACGCGGTCGATCAGGTGGGTCGAGCCGTTGCGCATCATCTTGACCCGCATGCCGGTCTTCAGCACGCCGTCGAAGACGCGGACCAGGACGACGACGCCCAGATAGGGGTCGTACCAGGCGTCGACCAGCATGGCCTTCAGCGGGGCGTCGGGGTCGCCCTTGGGGGCCGGGAGCTTGGTGACGATGGCCTCGAGGACGTCCTCGATGCCGATGCCGGACTTGGCGCTGCACAGCACGGCCTCGGAGGCGTCGATGCCGATGACGTCCTCGATCTGGGCGCGGACCCGCTCGGGCTCGGCGGCCGGCAGATCGACCTTGTTCAGGACGGGGACGATCTCGTGGTTGTTATCAATGGCCTGATAGACGTTCGCCAGCGTCTGCGCCTCGACTCCCTGCGACGCATCCACGACCAGCAGCGAGCCCTCGCACGCCGCCAGGCTGCGCGACACCTCATAGGCGAAGTCCACGTGCCCCGGCGTGTCCATCAGGTTCAGGACATAGTCCTGCCCGTCCTTGGCGCGGTAGTTCAGGCGCACCGTCTGCGCCTTGATCGTAATCCCCCGCTCCTTCTCGATATCCATATTGTCGAGCACCTGCTCGGACATCTCGCGCGCGGTCAGGCCGCCGGTGAACTGGATCAGTCGGTCGGACAGGGTGGATTTGCCGTGGTCGATGTGCGCGACCACGCTGAAGTTCCGAATGTTCGAGATAGGGGGAGTCGTCATCCGCGCGGCCCTATCACGCGTAGAGGTCCGGGACCAGCGGGCGCGGCGATCCGCGCCCGCTGGCCGTGCTAGATTAAGGCTTTGCAACAATATGTATCCGCGTTTGAGAACGGCTCGCGGACGCGGTATGGGTCGCGCCTCCCGATAACCGGCGCGAGCCGGGGCCTGCAACCGAGGAACTCCCCGTGTCCAAGACGACCCGAAACGCTCTCAACCTCGGCGCCATGGCCCTGTCGGCCTTCCTGCTGGCCAGTTGCGGCGGACATGGCGATGAGAAGACCGAGGAGAAGGCCGCCGGCGGCTCGCGCCAGACCGTCACCGCCGCCACCGTGACCCTGACCAATCTGCGCCGCACCGTCACCGCCTCGGGCAGCGTCTCGGCCTGGGAGGAAGTGCCGGTCGCGGCCGAGACCGGCGGCCTGACCGCCGTCGCCGTCTATGTGGATGAGGGCTCCTATGTCCGTCAGGGCCAGCCCCTGGTGCAGATGAACGACGTCCTGCTGCGCGCCCAGCTGCGCCAGCAGCAGGCCCAGGTGCAGTTGGGCGAGGCCAATGTGGCGCGCGACGACGCGGCGCTGGAGCGGGCGCAGCAGCTGAAGGCGCGCGGCTTCCTGTCTCAGGCCTCGCTGGACACCGCCCTGGCCAACCAGCGGGCGTCGAACGCCAATCTGGCCGCCGCCCGCGCCACCCTGGCCCAGACCCAGACCCATCTGGCCCAGGCCACCATCCGCGCCCCCGTCGCCGGCCTGATCATCAGCCGCAGCGTGACCAAGGGCCAGATCATCTCGGCCGGGACCGAACTGTTCCGCATGGTCCGCGACGGCCGGCTGGAGCTGGACGCCCAGGTGCCCGAGACCGAGCTGGCCCAGGTTCGCGCCGGCCAGTCGGCGACCGTGACCTCCAGCGAGGCGGGAACCACCGCGGGCACGGTCCGGATCGTCACGCCCGAGGTCAACGCCAGCACCCGCCTGGGCCTGGCCCGCATCTCGCTGTCGCCCGGCGCCCAGCTGCGGCCGGGCATGTTCGCCCGCGCCGACATCGACGTCGGCGACCAGCCGGCCACCACCGTACCCACCGGCGCGGTCCTGTATCGCGACAACAAGCCGGGGGTCTTCACCCTGGTCGCCGACGGCCGGGTTCACTTCCAGCCGGTCGTCATCCTGTCGCGGACCGACACCCAGACGGCCGTCACCGGCGTCAATGTCGGCGCCCAGGTCATCGTCAGCGGCGCGGGCTTCCTGAACGAGGGCGACCGCGTCAACGTCGCCCAGGCCCCCGGCGGCGCCCGTTCTGCTGTCCCCGCCGCCGCCGCCGCCCAGCCTGCGGCCAAGTAGGACCGACCCATGAACCAGATCTCGTCCTGGGCGATCAAGAACCCGATTCCGATCATCCTGCTGTTCCTGCTGCTGACCCTCGGCGGCGTGGTCGGCTTCATGGGGATGCGGATCAACTCCAACCCCGACATCGACTTCCCGCTGGTCAATGTCACCGCCGCCCGCCCCGGATCCGCCCCGGCGGAAATGGAGGTCCAGGTCACGCGGCTGATCGAGGACTCGCTGGCCGGCCTGTCGGGCGTGCGCCACATCACCTCGAACATCAGCGACGGCGTCTCGACGACGGTGATCGAGTTCGAACTGGGCACGGACACCGACCGGGCCACCAACGACGTGCGCAACGCCATGACCGGACTGCGCGCCAGCCTGCCCCAGGACATGCAGGAGCCGGGGGTCCAGCGCATCGACATCACCGGCGACGCCCTGATCACCTATGTGGTCCGCTCGCCGACCATGACGCCGGAACAGATCAGCTGGTTCATCGACAACGAGATGAGCCGCGCCCTGCTGGCCCTGGGCGGCGTGGGCCAGGTCAACCGCTCGGGCGGCGTGGACCGCGAAATGCGGGTCGAGCTGGATCCGCAGCGGCTGGCCGCCTACGGCGTCACGGCGGCCGAGGTCAGCCAGGCCCTGACCAACGTCAACAACAACCTGCCCGGCGGCCGCGTCACCATCGCCGGGTCCGAGCGCGCCGTCCGCACCCTGGGCGCCGCCACCTCGGTGGCGCAGTTGCGCGAGACCCTGGTGCCGCTGGGCGAGGGCAAGACCGTGCGCCTGGATAATCTGGGCACGGTCGAGGACAAGTGGAGCGAACCGCGCCGCCTGGCCCGCTACAACGGCCAGGAGGCCGTCACCTTCAACTTCCTGCGCTCGCGCACCGCGTCCGAGGTCAAGGTCGCCGAAAAGGTCCGCGAAGAGGTCAAGAAGATCGACGAGGCCCATCCCGAGCTGACCATCAGCCAGGTCACGGCCAGCGTCGAAGAGATCGAAGAGAGCTATCTGGCCTCGCTGGAGGCCCTGCTGCTGGGCGCCGTCCTGGCCGTCATCATCGTCTTCATCTTCCTGCGCGACTGGCGCGCCACCCTGATCGCGGCGACGGCCATGCCGATGTCGCTGATCCCGACCTTCGCCATCCTGGGCCCGCTGGACCAGTCGCTGAACGTCGTCACCCTGCTGGCCCTGTCCCTGACCATCGGCATTCTGGTCGACGACGCCATCGTGGAGATCGAGAACATCGTCCGCCACATGCGCGACGGCAAACCGCCCTATGACGCCTCGCTGGAGGCGGCGGACGAGATCGGTCTGGCGGTCGTGGCCACCACCGCCACCATCATCGCCGTCTTCGCGCCGGTCGGCTTCATGCCCGGCATCATCGGCCAGTTCTTCAAGGCCTTCGCGCTTGCGGCCTGTGTCTCCGTGGCCTTCTCGCTGCTGGTGGCGCGGACCCTGACGCCGTTGATGGCGGCCTTCATCCTGAAACACTCCCACCACGAGGATCGCGACCCGTTCTGGATGGGCGGCTATCTGAAGGCCCTGCACTGGTGCCTGGGCAACCGCTGGAAGGTCTTCATCATCGGCATCCTGTTCCTGGTCGGGTCGATCGCGACCTCGATCGTGGCCAAGATGTCGTTCGAGTTCATGTCGCCCGGCGACACGGCGCGCGCGGCCTTCCAGGTGGAACTGCCGCCGGGTTCGACCCTGCGCCAGACCGACGCCGTGGTGCAGCAGATCACCCGCAAGCTGGAGGCCCGCCCCGAGGTCACCTCGGTCTATGCCGCCGTCGGCGGCCAGGACGTGACCCAGGCCAATATCTACGCCGACATGGTGCCCAAGGGCGACCGCGAGCTGAGCCAGCAGGCCTTCGCGCGGGTCATGGTCGACGAGATGAAACAGATCCCCGGCGCCCGCATCCGCGCCGGCATCAGCCAGCAGGGCGGCGGCCCCGGCGACGGCACCACCTACACCTTCTCGATCCTGAGCGACGATCCCGTCGCCCTGAACGCCGCGGCGCGCAAGGTGGAGGAAGAAATGCGCGGCGTGTCGGGTCTGGCCAATGTCGTCAACTCGGCCGCCATCGCGCGTCCCGAAATCCTGGTCACGCCGCGTCCGGACGAGGCCGCCCTGGCGGGCGTGTCGGCCGGCGCCATCTCCCAGGCGGTGCGGGTCGCCACCATCGGCGACGTCGATCAGAACCTGCCCAAATATAACCTGGGCGACCGCCAGATCCCGATCCGGCTGCAGCTGACCGAAGCGGCGCGCGAGGACCTGAGCGTGCTGGAGAACCTGCGTGTGCCGGCGACGGGCGGGGCTTCGGTGCCGCTGAGCGCCGTCGCCGACATCCAGTTCGGCGCCGGTCCGGCCACCGTCACCCGTCAGGACCGGTCGCGTATCGCCTCGATCAGCGCCGAACTGGACGGCATCACCACCGGCGCGGCGAGCGTGGCGGTCAACCGCCTGGCCTCGGTCCAGAAGCTGCCCGCCGGCGTGCGCCAGGTGCCGGCCGGCGACGAGGAGTTCATCCAGGAGATGCTGACCGGCTTCGGCATCGCCTTCGCCTCGGGCATTCTGCTGATGTATGCGGTGCTGACCCTGCTGTTCAAAAGCTTCGCCTATCCGATCACCATCATGGCGGCCCTGCCCCTGGCCATCGGCGGCGCCTTCATCGCCCTGGCCATCGGCGGCGCCAACTTCTCCATGTCGGCCCTGATCGGGGTGCTGATGCTGATGGGGATCGCGGCCAAGAACTCCATCCTGCTGGTCGACTATGTCATCATGGCCGAGAAGGACGGGATGCCGCGCCGTGAGGCCATCATGGACGCCGCGCACAAGCGCGCCCGCCCCATCCTGATGACCACCTTCGCCATGGGCGCGGGCATGGTGCCGATCGCCATGGGCATCGGGGCCGACGTCCAGTTCCGCTCGCCGATGGCCATCGCCGTGCTGGGGGGACTGATCTCCTCGACCTTCCTGTCCCTGCTCTACATCCCCGCCATCTTCACCATCGTCGATGACGTGGCCCAGTGGGCGCGGCGCATCCTGCGCCGCTCGACGGCGGGACAGCGGGAACTGGCGAAACCGCGGCAGGCGCCGTTGGTGGAGTAGCGGCTTCCGCTCACCGCACCTCCGTCACCCCCGCCTCCGTCACCACCTCCGTCACCCTCGGGCTTGTCCCGAGGGCCCACGGCGGCTTCAGATGCGGACTTGAGATGCATCTACGGCCTCGCCCCCTCACACGTGGGCGAGGCGGAAAAGTGGGCCCTCGGGACAAGCCCGAGGGTGACGGCTTTAAAAAGGGCTTAAGCGGCAAGTTTCCCGCGTTGATCCGGACCGGAACAGACTGAGCGGAACGTGTAGCCCCTCTACCAATTCCTCGAAAATTCTTGCGCTACGAATCCGATGCCGTCGGGCGAATAGGCGCCCCGGCCCCTCTGGCTCGTCCACGGCATGATCTTCTCGACCTGCCCGATGTCGAGCGGTTCGTCGGTGACCTGCACCGTGCATCGCCCCCAGGTCAGACTGGGGAATTGCTTCGGCAAATCCTCGGGCAGGAGGATCAATCCGCTGCCCGGGACACTAGGCGTCCGGAACAGAGCGAGGATCGGTAGTTCGTCCAGCGCGAGGACGATGGGCGCCGTACCGACGAGCGCCCGCGCCTGGGCGGGGCTGACGACGTTCTGCCGCTCGCCCGCCGACAGGGCTTCATAGTCGCTCTGGGTCACGAC
Organism: Brevundimonas mediterranea; assembly: GCF_011064825.1. Classification (NCBI taxonomy): domain Bacteria; kingdom Pseudomonadati; phylum Pseudomonadota; class Alphaproteobacteria; order Caulobacterales; family Caulobacteraceae; genus Brevundimonas; species Brevundimonas mediterranea. The sequence goes on along the minus strand of NZ_CP048751.1, from coordinate 2,322,384 downwards.
CCGTTTACCGAGGCGGCCCAGCACCACACCGTAGGCCGTCCACGGGCCATAGGAACGCCGACGATGGCCATCCACGATCACATAGCCCTCGAGCATGGCGAACAGATAGGCGCCGCCCGGGAGCGCCAGCGGCGTGGCGTCGCCTTGCCAGGACGACTGACCGGCGCCGTCCGAGGGGAACCAACCGGGGTCGTTGAAATACTTGAACTGACGGATCGAACTGCCACGGATCGGCCGACCGTCGATCAGAACCTCCAGCGTTAGACGGAAACGCGATCCCAGCTGATTGCCCGACGGGGGCCTGTCCTGATCGAGGCAGCCTGCCAGGCTTCCGCCCAGACCGGCCAGCACCGCCCGGCGCGGCAATCCCGTTGATGGACCGGTTCGACCTTCGCCCTGGTCGGATTTCGCCCTCATCGAACCCGCTCCAGGCCACGCGAGCTCGCATAAGGCGGTGCAGATCTGGTCACGACTTCAGGCCTCCCAAGGACCGCAGACAACTCCCGTTAGAGAGCCAACAAACCTCTACGATCGTATGAAAGGCCCAAGAAAAAGGGCCGACCGGTTTCCCGGTCGGCCCTTCGTCGTTCCCCCCTTTGAGCCTTACGGCCCGGGCGGCTGGACGATCAGTATTTGACCTTCAGCGTCACGCCCCAGGTGCGCGGGGCGCCCAGGTAGGCGTTGTAGGTCGCCGTGTCGGTGGCGATATTATAGTAGGTGCCGTTCGCCTGGGGCGTGGTGGTGTTGGTGAAGGCCGTGCCCTGCAGCGGAGCGGCGAAGCCGACCTGGGTGTATTCTTCCTGCAGCAGGTTCTGGCCCCAGACGTCGATGGTCCAGCGTTCGTCTTCCGACCCGATGGTGATGCGGCCGTTGACGACGGTGAAGGCCTCCTGGTCCTTGTAAGGCAGCAGGTCCGAACCGGTGTTGTAGTCGGTCGAATATTTAGCCGACAGGTTGAAGCCGCCGCGCAGGCCGCCGCCCAGCGAGCGGTCGAAGGCCAGGGCGCCGGTCAGCGACCATTCCGGAGCGAACGAGGCGCGGGCGCCCGGCAGCAGGGACAGGGCGGGGAAGCGCGCCGGGTTCGACAGGTCGGCGGCGGTGAAGTCGTTGTACTTGGCGTCCGTATAGGTGACGCCGCCCTGGAACATCAGGCCCTCGACCGGGGTGAACCAGACCATGTCGGCGTCGACGCCGCGCGAGGTCAGTTCCGGGATGGATTCCACCACGAAGGCGGTGCCCAGGAAGGTGTTGAGCTGGAAGTTCTCGAACTTCTGATCGAAGTAGGTGAGGTTCAGCAGCATCGAGCGGTTGAACAGGGTCGTCTTCACCCCCAGCTCGTAGCTGTCCACCGTCTCGGCGTCGAAGAACAGCGAGGCGTCCGGCGTCACCCCCGTCTGCACCCGGTCCATGTTGTAGCCCGCGCCCTTGTAGCCCCGCGCATAGGAGGCGTAGGCCATGACGGCGTCGTTGAACCGGTAGGAGCCCTTGAACGTGCCGCTGATGTCGGTGTCGCTGAACTTCTCCTGGATCCGGCGATTGTCATAGAGCGGGTTCGACCAGGGCAGGCACAGCAGGCCCACAGCCGCGGCCGGGGTCCCCACATTGACGGTGCCGGGGATGGCCGACGGCGCGCGGTTGGCCGGATTCTGGTTCGCCAGGGCGCCGCCGCAGGCCGCGCCATTGCTTCCCAGATTGTCCTGAACCCCCAGCAGACGCTTGCTGTCATAGGTGTAGCGCAGGCCCAGGTTCAGGTCGAAGGCCTCGGTCACCCGCCAGGTGTTGTTGGTGAACAGGGCCACCGATTCCGACCGCTGGGAATAGTGGTCCTCATAGGCCTTGCCCGCCGCGAAGGTCGGGGCGGCGGCGCTGGGCGCCACGGCGCCGACGACGCAGAGCGGGGTGTTCGGCGCGGCGGCGGTGACCAGGAAGCCCTGCGGATTGGTGAAACAGCCCAGGCGGCTGGGGCTCGGTCCCCCCACGGCGGCCGGCAGGGTCGCCGTCAGCAGGAAGGAGGCGAAGCCGTTGTAGTCCGCGCCGTAGGAATAGGAGTCGTCGCGATAGACGCCTTCCTTGGTGGCGAACAGGCCGACCAGCCAGTCGAACTTGTCCGTCGCGCCGGCCAGACGGAATTCCTGGGTCAGGTTGTCGACGCCGTAGCCGTTGGACCCGTCATTCTCGCGGTGAAGGATGTCGGCGCCCGTATAGTCCAGGTCCATCCCCTGCTGGAACGACCAGTCGCGCCACGAGGTCTGCGACGTCAGGGTGGCGTTCAGGCTGGGCAGGTCGATGGTGGCTTCCGCCGACAGGCCCATGTCCTCGATCTCTTGAGGCGTCTCGCGGTTCGAATAGGCGGTGCGGCTGAAGGGCACCGTGCCGAAGCCGGCGACGGGCGGCCGCTGGCCGGGGCCGTTCGGCGCGGCCAGGGCGGCGATGAAGGCCTGGGTCGGGCCGACGCGGGTCTGAACCGCCGAGCAGCAGAATTCGTCGCGCTTGGTGTAGTCGGCGATCAGGCGGATCGACACCTCGTCGCTGGGCAGGATCAGCAGCTGGCCGCGACCGGTCCAGTAGTCCTGGGTGTTGTCCTCGGTCAGGGTGCGCGGGCCGTCGCCGACGTTGACGTCATAGAAGCCGTCGCGCTCGCGGTGCGCCACGAAGATGCGGCCGGCGATGATGTCGCTGAGCGGGCCGGTCGCCGAGACCGAGCCGCCCATGGCGCCGTAGTTGCCGGCGGTCAGTTCGGCCGAAACCGACGGGTCGAACGACGGGCGTTCGGTGATGATGTTGATGACCCCGGCCGAGGTGTTCTTGCCGAACAGGGTGCCCTGCGGCCCCTTCAGCACCTCGATGCGGCTCAGTTCGCCCAGGTCGCCGAAGCCGACCGAGTTGCGCGAGCGATAGACGCCGTCGATCACGACGCCGACCGAGGATTCCAGACCGGGGTTGTCGCCGACGGTGCCGGCGCCGCGGATACGGACCGTGGTCGAGGCTTCCGACTGGGTCGAGGTGACGGTCATGCCCGGCGTCAGGATCTGCAGATCCTTGATGTCCTGCACCCCGGCGCCGTCCAGCACTTCCTGCGACAGGGTCGTGACCACGATCGGCACGTCCTGCAGGCTCTGTTCGCGCTTCTGGGCGGTGACGATGATGTCGTCCACGCTGGCGGGCGCCTCCTGGGCGGCGGCGATCCCAGCGAAGCCGAACACGGCGGCGCCGACGACGGCGGCGGACACGGTGGTCCGGAGATAGCGGTTAGTGTGGCGCATGAAAGCGTCCTCCCGGCTCTGAAGCCCGGTCACGCGGAGCGAGACCGCAGCGTTTCCTAGTTCCCAATCGACGCGCCTCTGCGTGGAGACGCGTTCAGTACCGCAGAGGCTAAGCCCGCTTGGGCGTGAGCTACAAGCGAGCGTTGTTACCCGCGACGATTTTTCGCCGCAGTTCGACCTTCCTGTGACAAGGAAGAGACAGAAAACGCTTACGCTAGGTCAGTTTTTGCACCGCAGTCGCGGCTTTCGCGGCGAAATCGGGGGCTATTCGCCCCTGACCTTCGACCGGGTCCGGCCCGCCAGACCCAGAACGACAGCCGCCGCCACGGCCGACAGGATCGAGCCGCCGATGACGCCCAGCTTGACCTCGACCTGTTCGGGCGAATCGACCGCGCCGGGGAATGCCAGGACGCCGATGAACAGGCTCATGGTGAAGCCCACGCCGCACAGCAGCGACACCCCATAGACCTGCAGCCAGGTGGCGTCGGTCGGCCGGGCACCGATCCTCAGGGCCGAGGCCAGCCAGGCCATGCCCAGCACGCCGATCTGCTTGCCGAAGAACAGGCCCAGGGCGATGGCGACGACCAGGGGCGCGAGGGCCTGATCCATCGTCAGACCGGCGAAGGACACTCCCGCCTTGGCGAAGGCGAACAGCGGCAGGACCAGGAAGGCGTTCCACGGATGCAGGTCGTGCATCGCCTCCTTCAGCGGGCTCTGGTGATCCTCCTTGCGCGCCGCGATCGGCACGATCATGGCGAAGGCCACGGCGGTCAGAGAGGTGCTCAGCCCCGACAGGACCGTCAGATACCAGACCGCCGCAAAGCCCAGCACCCAGAAGGGCGTCGGGATCCGGATCCGGTGCGCCACCAGGCCGCCCACGGCGATCAGGCCCAGGGCCCAGAACAGCGGCGCCCAGTTGGCCCCCTCGCTGAACAGGACCGCGATCAGGGCGATGGCCCCCAGGTCGTCGACGATGGCCAGGGTCAGCAGGAAGACCCGCAGCGACGACGGCAGGCCCTTGCCGACGAAGCCGAAGATGGCCAGGGCGAAGGCGATGTCGGTGGCCAGCGGAATGGGCCAGCCCGCATGGGGCGCCCCCATCGTCGCCGACAGCAGCAGATAGACGGCGGCCGGCCCGGCCATGCCGCCCAGGGCCGCCAGCACCGGCGTCGCCAGCTTGCGCGGGTCGCTCAGCTCCCCGCGCACGATCTCGTATTTGATCTCCAGCCCCACGACGAGGAAGAAGATCGCCATCAGGCCTTCCTTGATCCAGTCGGAGATCGATTCCTCCAGCCGGATCGGACCGATCTGAAGCACATGATAGCTCTTCAGCCAGGTGAAATAGTCCGCCGACCAGGGCGAGTTGGCCACCAGCACCGCCGCGATGGCCGCCAGGGCCAGGGCCGAGCCGGACGCGGCCTCGGTCTTGAGGAAGTCGAGAGTCAGTTTGCGCGCCACGGCGGCCTCCGATCGAAAGGATGAGCTGTCGTGACGCCAGGTTATCGACGGGCGTCGGACCGGGTTCGCCGCTTCATCGTGTGAAGACGGCGCCAGCCTGGCCGCAAGCGCAGCCTGATGTCTGCCGACAAGAATACGGCATGGGCCCAGAGGTTCAACCGAAACCGTCACCATAGGCGACTTGCGAAACAGATGCGGCGGTCGCACCTAGCCCCCATGCCCCCCTCCCCCGCCTATCGCCCCGAAGCGCGCGTCTTCGATCTGGGCCCCGATTTCGCCGACGCCGTCCAGGCGGCCGATTTTCCCCAGGCCGTGCTGCGGTTCCGCAACGACCGCGCCGCCGCGGATGTGGGGCTGGAGGGGCTGGACGACGCCGAATGGATCGCCGCCTTCGGCCGGTTCGCGCCCCTGCCCGGTCAGCCCGGCCCTCTCGCCATGCGCTATCACGGGCACCAGTTCCGCCAATACAATCCGGACCTGGGCGACGGGCGGGGTTTTCTGGCCGCGCAGATGCGCGACGCCTCCGGCCGGTTGCTTGATTTAGGCACCAAGGGTTCGGGCACGACGCCCTGGTCGCGCGGCGGCGACGGGCGGCTGACGCTGAAGGGCGGGGTGCGCGAGGTGCTGGCCGCGTCGATGCTGGAGGCCCAGGGCGTCCCCACCAGCCGGGCCTTCTCCCTGATCGAGACCGGCGAGGCGCTGGAGCGGGGGGACGAGCCGTCGCCGACTCGTTCGGCTGTCCTGGTGCGCCTGTCACACTCCCATATCCGCTTCGGAACCTTCCAGCGCGCCGCCTATCTGGGTCGCGCCGATCAGATCGAGACCCTGATCGAACACGTCCGCACTCTTTATCACCCGACGGTCGCCGCCGGGGACGCGCCCGGCCTGCTGCGCGCCGTCGTCGAGGCCTCGGCCCGACTGACCGCCCGCTGGATCGCGGCCGGCTTCGTCCATGGCGTGCTGAACACCGACAATCTGAACGTCACGGGCGAGAGTTTCGACTATGGCCCCTGGCGCTTCCTGCCCGAATACGACCCGGCCTTCACCGCCGCCTATTTCGACCAGACCGGCCTCTACGCCTTCGCGCGCCAGCCCGAGGCGGTGTTCTGGAACCTGACGCAACTGGCCGGCTGTCTGAAACTGGTCGCCGGGGCCGAGCCCCTGACCGACGCCCTGAACAGCTTCGGCCCGGCCTATATCCGCGAACTGCGCGCCGCCTTCCTGATGCGGCTGGGCGTGCTCAGCCTGGGCGAGGCGGCTGACCAGCGGCTGGTCGATGCGACCCTGGCCCTGTTGCGCGAAGGCGGCGAGGCCCTGCGGTGGGAGCCTCTGTTCTTCGACTGGTTCGGCGGCTTCGCCTCCTCGGCCCGCGCCCTGTCGGGGCCGCGCGCCAGACTGTACCAGGGCGAGGCCTTCGACGTTTTCCGCTTCGCCCTGATGGAACATGAGCCCGACCGGATCGAACGGCTGGAGCATCCCATGTTCGCCGCCCGCGAGCCGGAGGAGATGCTGATCGACGAGGTCGAGGCGATCTGGGCCGCCATCGACGCCGCCGACGACTGGGCGCCCTTCTACGCCAAGCTGGCCCGGCTGGAGGCCGCCCGCACGGCCTGGGGGTTCACCGCCTGAGCCGAACCTTACGAAAGCTTCATCTCGTTTATCGATAATGCTCTTGCCCGTTTATCGATAAATCCATATCGATAGTCACGAAGGCGTCGCGGAGGGCGACCCCAATGGAGGGCTATCGGATGAAACTCGTGGGCAAATATTCGGCCGCCAGCGCACTGCGTTGGCTGTTGGGCTTCTTCAACGTCTTCGTCACGATCGGAGCCGTCGCCGTGGGCGTCCTCCTAGTCGCCAGCATGATCATCGGCGTCGACTGGATGGAGCCGCTGCGCGACGGGGCGGCGGATCCTGACGGAAACTACGAGCTGACCGGTCGCCTGACCCTGCTGGGGGGCTTCCTGGCCTGCGGCCTGACTTGGTGGGTCATCAATCGGCTGCGCCGCATCCTGCTTTCGGTGAACCAGGGCGACGCCTTCGAGTTCGCCAATGTCAAACGGCTCCAGGCCGTCGGGTTTGGCCTGCTGGGTATTCAGCTGACCTCCCTGATGCTGTCCATCGTCGCACCCCAGGCCATCGGCCAGTCGGCCTCGGACTATGACTTCGACCTCGGATCCTGGCTGGGCATCCTGGTGGTCTTCATCCTGGCCGAGGTGTTCCGCCAGGGCGCGGCCATGCGCGACGAACAACTGACCACGGTCTGAGAGACGCGCCATGATCATGATCCAGCTGGACCGGCTGCTGCTCGAACGCCGCATGTCCCTGACCGAACTGTCCGACCGCGTCGGCGTCACCCTGGCCAATCTGTCGATCCTGAAGACCGGCAAGGCCCGCGCCGTCCGCTTTTCCACCCTGGACGCCCTGTGTCGCGAACTGGACTGCCAGCCCGGCGACCTGATCGTCCAGACGCCGGGGCCCCAATCGGAAGAACCCTGATCGGCTGAAATATCGTCAGAACCCGTTGCAGGGTCGGTGCGAATCGGGCCACTCGCGCCGCCCCTGAAACACAAAGTCATCAACTGATGTCATCAATTGATGTCATCGCGTGATGACAAATGATGAAAGGGCCTCTAGATACCCCCTTGCGAACGGAGCCGCTCAATCCGATATCGCAACTGTTACCAATCAGGCCCCTCCCGATGACCACAACCCATCTGCCCGTCGCCCAGGCCCGCAGCCGCGCCGCCTACAAGAACATCACCCTGTGGACGCTGCAGGGCTGGATCGCGATGTTCTTCATCGCCGCCGGCTACGCCAAGCTGACGGAGCCGATGACCAACCTCATCACCCTGATGGGCTGGCCCGCCGTCGCGCCCGAGAACATGGTGCGCGGCATGGGCGTGGTCGAGCTGGTGCTGGCGCTGGGCGTTCTGGCCCCGCTGATCTCCTGGCGCGTCGGCCGCCCCCTGCTGCTGACCTCGGCCGCCGGCCTGATCGTGCTGGAATCGACCATGCTGATCATCCACGCCCTCAGCCAGGACATCGGCCTGGCCGTGGTCAACCTCATTCTGCTGGGCTTCACCATCCCGGTTCTGCTGGGTCGCCGCACGGCCTGACCCGCCCCTGAAGATCGATCGCCGGGACCCTCTCCCCCTCCTGTCCCGGTGTGTCGCGCCCGGAGCCTTCTCCCCCCTGGCTCCGGGCTTTTCTTTGCCTGCCGTCCATCTCGGCGAAAGCTTACCCTTACGCGCACGTAAAGCCTTTCCTTTACGCGCACGTAAAGTTATGGTGCCCGCATGGCCACCGCCGACGATCACCGCACCTATTCCATTCGCCAGCTGTGCCGCGAGTTCGACGCCACGGCCCGCGCCCTCAGATTCTACGAGGACAAGGGTCTGCTGACGCCGGCCCGCAAGGGGCAGACGCGCGTCTATGATTCCCGCGACCGCGCGCGGCTGAAACTGATCCTGAGAGGCCGCCGCATCGGCTTCACCCTGCAGGAAATCCAGGAGATGCTGGACCTGTATGACCGCAAGGATCACAACGTCCACCAGATGGCGGTGGCCCTGAGACGCCACCGCGCCCAGATCGCCGCCCTGAAGCAGCAGTTGGAAGACATCGAAGGCGCCATCCAGACGGCGGAAGACGCCTGCGCCTGGATGGAGTCCAAGCTGGGCGAACACCGGCCGGACCTGCTGCCCGGTGCCGAAGACTATGAGAAGCTGCTGCGCGCACGCCTCAACCACGACCATCACCCCTTCAAAGCGAGAGCCTGACCCATGGCCTACAAGTCGCCCGTCCGCGATTTCACCTTCATCCTGAATGAAGTGCTGGAGATCGACCGCTACACCAACCAGCCCGGCTTCCAGGACGTGTCTTCGGACCTGGTCGGCCAGATTCTGGAAGAAGGCGGCAAGTTCGCCGACGAGGTCATCGCCCCGATCAACAATCCGGGCGACAAGGAAGGCTGCCACTGGTCCGAGGGCGGCGTCGTCACCGGTCCCAAGGGCTGGAAGGAAGCCTACAAGGCCATGTCTGAAGCCGGCTGGATGGCGCTGGCCGCCGATCCGGCCTACGGCGGCCAGGGCATGCCCAGCATCGTCGCCTCGGCCTTCGGTCAGATGACCGCCGGCGCCTCGGCGGCCTTCTCCATGTATCCGGGCCTGACGTCGTCCGCCTATGCCGGCATCCACGCCAGCGCCTCGGACGAGATCAAGGCCAAATACCTGCCCAAGATGGTCTCGGGCGAATGGTCCGGCACCATGAACCTGACCGAGCCCCAGTGCGGCACGGACCTGGGCATGGTCCGCACCAAGGCCGTGCCGAACGGCGACGGCTCCTATTCGATCACCGGCCAGAAGATCTGGATCTCGGCCGGCGAACACGACTTCTCGGACAATATCATCCACACCGTCCTGGCCCGCATCGAAGGCGCGGTTCCGGGCATCAAGGGCCTGTCCCTGTTCGTCGTGCCCAAATATCTGGTCAACGAGGACGGCTCGCTGGGCGAGCGCAACACCCTCGAATGCGCCGGCCTCGAGCACAAGATGGGCATCCACGGCAACGCCACCTGCGTCATGCAGTATGACGGCGCCAAGGGCTGGCTGCTGGGCGAGGAAGGCCGCGGCATGAACAATATGTTCGTGGTGATGAACGAGGCCCGCCTGGGCACCGGCCTGCAGGGCCTGGCCATCGGCACCGCCGCCTATCAGGCCGCCGCCGAGTTCGCCAAGGACCGCCTGCAGGGCCGCAGCCTGACCGGACCCAAGAACCCCGAAGGCCCGGCCGATCCGATCATCGTCCACCCCGACGTGCGCCGCATGCTGCTGGAGGCCCGCGCCTTCGTCGAAGGCGGCCAGGCCTTCATCCTGTGGACCGCCCTGCACGCCGATCTGGAGAAGTCGGAAGACGAGGCCGTCGCAACCAAGGCCAAGGACTACATGGGCCTGCTGACGCCCGTGCTGAAGGCCTATCTGACCGACAAGGGCTTCCACGTCGCCTCGCTGGCCATGCAGGTTCACGGCGGTTCGGGCTATACCGAACACTTCCCGGCCAGCCAGTATCTGCGTGATGCCCGCATCACCATGATCTACGAGGGCACGAACGGCATCCAGGCGCTGGACCTGGTCGGCCGCAAGCTGCCGGCCCACGGCGGCCGCGCCATCATGACCTGGTTCGGCGAGATCGACGCCTTCGTGGCCGAAAACGGCGCGAACGAGGCGATCAAGCCCTTCGTCGACGGCCTGGCCGACGCCAAGAAGAAGCTGCAGGAAGGCACCATGTGGCTGATGCAGAACGGCATGGCCAACCCGGACAACGCCGGCGCCGCCTCGACCGACTATCTGAACGTCTTCGGCCTGACGGCGCTGGCCTATATGTGGGCCCAGATGGCCAAGGTCGCCCAGGCCCAGGTCGAGGCCGGCTCGACCGACCCCTACTACGCCACCAAGCTCCAGACCGGCCGCTACTTCGTCGAGCGCATCCTGCCCGACGCCGGCGCCCATCTGGCCAAGCTGAAGACCGGCGCGGACGTGCTGATGGCCATGCCGGCCGAAGCGTTCTGAGCCGGCGCTAACCTCTCCCTCCCCCTCGGGGGAGGGCGGTCGACGCGCAGCGACGACCGGGTGGGGAGGGCTCGGCGACACAAAGACCGAGCCCGCTCACCCTGCCGTCCCCACCCGGCCGCTTCGCGGCCCCCCTCCCCGGACGGGGAGGGAGACGTCCAGGAAACGCTCATGAACATCCTCAACAGCCCCGACCCCGATTTCATGCGTGAAGAGGAGATTGTCCTCTTCTCCGACAGCGTCGGCAAATGGATCGACGAGCACGCGCCGCCGGAAAAGGTCCAGTCCTGGATCGCCAACTCGTCCGTGCCGCGCGACCTGTGGAGCCAGGCCGGCGCCGACGGCCTGCTGGGCCTGTCCATGCCGGAAGAAGACGGCGGCATGGGCGGCGACTATCGGCACGAGGTGGTGCTGATGCGCCAGCTGGGCTGGAAGGGCGCGGACCATTTCGGCATCAGCCTGCACAACGCCATCGTCGCCCCCTACATCTGGCACTATGGCACCGAGGAGCAGAAGGCGCGCTGGCTGCCCCGGCTCCAGTCCGGCGAACTGGTCGGCGCCATCGCCATGACCGAACCGGGCGCGGGCTCCGACCTGCAAGGGGTCAAGACCACGGCGGTCAAGTCCGGCAACGGCTATGTCGTCAACGGCTCCAAGACCTTCATCACCAACGGCCAACTGGCCAACTTCATCATCGTGGTCGCCAAGACCGACCCGGCCGAGGGCGCCAAGGGCACCTCCCTGATCGTGGTCGAAACGGACGGCGCCGAAGGCTTCGAACGCGGCCGGAACCTGCACAAGATCGGCATGGAGGGGAACGACACCTCCGAGCTGTTCTTCAACGACGTGAAGGTCCCCGGCGACAACATCATCGGCGGCGCCGAGGGCCAGGGCTTCGTCCAGCTGATGCAGCAACTGCCCCAGGAACGTCTGAACATCGCCGTCCAGGGCGTCGCCGCCGCCGAGCGCGGGCTGGAGGCGACCCTCGCCTACGTCAAGGAACGCAAGGCCTTCGGCAAGCGGGTCATCGACTTCCAGAACACCCAGTTCAAACTGGCCGAGGTGAAGACGAAACTCACGGTCGCCAAGGTCTTCGTCGACCACTGTATCGGCCTGCACCTCAAGGGCCAGCTCGACGCCGCCACGGCCTCCATGGCCAAATACTGGGTCACGGACATCCAGGGCGAGACCATCGACGAGATGCTGCAACTGCACGGCGGCTATGGCTACATGAACGAATACGCCATCGCCCAGCTGTACAAGGACGCGCGGGTGCAACGGATCTACGGCGGCACGAACGAGATCATGAAGCTGCTGATCGCGCGCACCCTCTGATCGCCCCCTCCGTCATCCTCGGTCAAGCCTGAGGATGACGGATGGAAGGGACGGAGATAGGAAGGCGGACATGATCCGTCTTCACGTCCCTTCCCCCCTCGCCGCCGCCGCCGCCGTCGCCCCCACGCTCGACCAGTCGCGCTATCTGACCCAGGTCATGCGGCTGAAGGTCGGGGACGAACTGCTGGTGTTCAACGGCCGCGATGGCGAATGGCGCTGCACCGTCGCCGAAGTCCTGAAGAAAGGCGTCATCCTGCGCGCCGAGGAACAGGCGCGGCCCCAGACCTATGGCCCCGATCTGGAGCTGATCGTCGCCGTGGTGAAGAAGGCCCGGGTCGAGACCATCGTCGAGAAGGCCGCAGAGTTGGGCGCGCGCAGGGTGCGGCTGGTCCTGACCAAACGGACCAACGCCGACCGCATCCGCCTGGACCGGCTGGACGCCATCGCCGAAGAGGCCGCCGAACAGACCGGGCGGCTGGACGTGCCCCCGGTCGATGATCCGGTGAAACTGGACGCCCTGCTGGACGAGTGGGAGGCGGGACGCCGGCTGATGTTCTGCGACGAGACAGGAGGGGCGCCGGCGATGCGGGCGCTCGCACCCTATTCTCCCTCCCCCCTCAGGGGAGGGGCGTTGGCGCGCAGCGACGACGGGGTGGGGCGGGCCGAGCAACCGGACGCCCTGCCTGGCCCTGCCCACCCGGCTTCGGCTGCGCCTTCGCCCCCCTCCCCGGACGGGGAGGGAGAAGGTCAACCAAAATGGTCCATCCTGATCGGCCCCGAGGGCGGTTTCTCGCCCGAAGAAGGCGAACGCCTGCGGTCCCTGCCGTTCACCACCGCCGTTTCTCTGGGTCCGCGCATCCTGCGCGCCGACACCGCCGCCATCGCCGCCATGACCTTGTGGCAGGCGGCCGTGGGCGATTGGGAGCGTTGATTTTCACTCCGCTATTTCCTGCCCCCTTGAGCCGGACCCAAACCTCGCCCATCTAGCCGCGACACACGGTCGCTCACAGATGCGCCGGAGGGGATCTGACGCATGACCGACAACGCGCCGCTGAGCCGGGACGTCCTCATCGAAGCCATGTCCAAGGGCGCCAAGCCCAAGGACCAGTGGCGGATCGGCGCCGAGCACGAGAAGTTCGGCTTCGACAAGACCACCCTGGCCCGCCCCGCCTACGACGGGCCGAGCGGCATCAAGGCCATGCTGGAAGGCCTGCAGCGGTTCGGCTGGTCGCGGGTCGAGGAGAACGGCGTCCTGATCGGGCTGGAGCGCCGCAACGACGAAGGCTTCATCGCCTCTGTCAGCCTGGAGCCCGGCGGCCAGTTCGAACTGTCCGGCGCCCCGCTGAAGACCATCCACGACATCTGCAACGAGACCGGCCAGCACCTGATGGAGGTCAAGCAAGTGGCCGACCAGCTGGGCGTCGGCTTCCTGGGCGCCGGCTTCGACCCGCTGTGGACGCGCGAACAGGTGCCGGTCATGCCCAAGGGCCGCTACGACATCATGCGCGCCTATATGCCCAAGGTCGGCACCCTGGGCCTGGACATGATGCTGCGCACCTGCACCATCCAGGCCAACCTGGACTTCGATTCCGAAGCCGACATGGTGGCCAAGTTCCGCACCTCGCTGGCGCTGCAGCCGATCGCCACCGCCCTGTTCGCCTGTTCGCCCTTCACCGAGGGTCGGCCGAACGGCTTCCTGTCGGCCCGGGCCAATGTCTGGACCGACACCGACGCCGACCGCACCGGAATGCTGGGCTTTGTGTTCGAGGATGGGTTCGGCTTCGAACGCTATGCCGACTATGCGCTGGACACCCCGATGTATTTCGCCAAGCGCGACGGCAAATATGTCGACGCCTCGGGCCAGTCGTTCCGCGATTTCCAGGCCGGCAGACTGCCCGCCCTGCCGGGCGAATATCCGACGATCAAGGACTGGAACGACCATCTGACCACCCTCTTCCCCGAGGTGCGGCTGAAGGCCTATCTGGAGATGCGCGGCGCCGACGGCGGCCCGTGGAGCCGGATCTGCGCCCTGCCCGCCCTGTGGGCCGGGGTCCTGTACGACGCCCCGTCGCTGGCCGCCGCCTGGGATCTGGTCAAGGACTGGGACATCGCCGACCACGAGCGCCTGCGCCGCGACGTGACCCGTCTGGGCCTGAAGGCCGAGGTGGCGGGCCGCAGCGTGCGCGACATCGCCGTCGATCTGGTCAATATCGCCAAACAGGGCCTGAAGAACCGCGCCCGCTTCTCGGGCGGCATGGTGGACGAGCGCGGCTATCTGTCGGAACTGGAAGACATCGCCGACAGCGGGATCACTCCGGCCGAACGCCTGCTGGACCTGTATCACGGCGTCTGGCAGGGCGACGTGAAACGGATCTACGCCGACTTCGCCTACTGAAACCTGCGGCTCGTCGCGCTGGACCGGCCCCATTGTCCCTTCTCAAGCCGATCTTTGAGCGAGGCCGCAGGGACGGTTCGGAGGGCGGCGAAGACAAGCCGTGCGGCGATCATGACCTCACCCAGACCGACGCGACATATGAGCCCAGTGGAAACGACCTCGTGCGCGCAAATGCGGCCTTAACCGATCTGGCGTAGTGGCTGATTCACTTCGCGAGGAATTGCTGCAATGATCCGTTCGCCCGCCGAGGCGCTGCGCCCACCGCCGACCGACGTGGATCTGGACACCTTCTTCGACGTGTCGCTGGATCTTCTGGTCGTGCGTGAACTGGACGGGCCGGTGGTCAAGGCCAGCGCCTCCTGGTTCTCGGTCCTGGGGTATCGGCCCGATGAACTGGTCGGTCAGCTTCTGCCCAGTCTCGTGCATCCCGACGACCAGCCCGCCACACAGACGGCCATCCTGGAGGTCACGAACCGCCGCCCCGGCGACCCGGTTCTGGGTCAGACCAATCGCTATCGGCACAGGGACGGCCACTACGTCACCCTGGAATGGCGCGCCCAGAGGTTCGGCGACCGAATCTATGCGGTCGCGCGCGACGTGACGGCCAAGGTCGCCGCCGAAAAGGCCCTGATCGAGGCCAAGGCCGCCGCCGAGGCCGCCAGCCGCGCCAAGTCCGACTTCCTGGCCAATATGAGCCACGAGGTGCGAACCCCCCTGAACGGGGTGATCGGCATCGTCGATGCGCTGTCCCGCACCGCCCTGGATCCCGCCCAGACCGAGATGGTCAATCTGATCCGGGCGTCCGGCGTCACCCTGGAACGGCTGGTGTCCGACATCCTCGACGTCTCCAAGATCGAGGCGGGCGAGCTGACGCTGGAGACCCGCCCCTTCGACCTCGACGAGGCCCTGGACGCGCCGCTGGACGTCATGCGTGTCCGCGCCGACGAAAAGGGCCTGAGATTCGACGTCATCCGCGACGATGAGGCGCGCGGCGTCTTCGTCGGCGACAGCACCCGCATCCGCCAGGTGATCGGCAACCTCCTGTCCAACGCAGTGAAATTCACCCACCAGGGCGGCGTCTCCGTCCGCATCGCCCTGGACGAAGACCACGACAGCCTGACCCATCTGATCGTGGATATCCAGGACACCGGCGTCGGCTTCAACGCCGAACACGCCCCCCGCCTGTTCGACCGCTTCAGCCAGGCCGACGCCACCATCACCCGGCGCTTCGGCGGCACGGGCCTGGGCCTGTCGATCTGCCGCGCCCTGGTGGAGATGATGGGGGGACGGATCACGGCCGAATCGACGCCCGGACAGGGCAGCCGCTTCAGGATCGAGATTCCCTTGGCCCGCAGCACCTCCCTGTCCGACTATGTCGCCGGCGAACGCGCCCGGGCGGCCGAGGTCCCGGCGCCGATGCACACGATCCGGGTCCTGCTGGCGGAAGATCATCCGACCAACCAGCGCGTGGTTCAGCTGATCCTGGCCGGACACCCCGTCGAACTGATCACGGTCGAGGACGGCGCCCAGGCCGTCGCCGCCTTCCAGGCCGGCAGCTTCGACGTGATCCTGATGGACATGCAGATGCCCGGCATGGACGGGCTGACGGCGACCCGCACGATCCGCGAACTGGAAGCGACGCGCGCCGCCAACATCCACACGCCGATCATCATGCTGAGCGCCAACGCCATGGCCCAGCACCGCGAGCAGGCGATCCAGGCCGGCGCCGACATCCATGTGCCCAAGCCCATCACCGCCGCCAGTCTGCTGGCGGGCATCCAGTCCGTCCTGCCGGCCTGAAGACCGCCTGAAAAACAAGCGCGCCTCGCGGCGCGCCCCCTTCAGGCGACGGCGGCGATCAGCGGCGGCCCGCTTCGGCGCCAGTCGCTGCTGGTCCAGCTCAGGACCATGTGGGTCAGCTCGACGATGTTGATCGGCTTGGCCATGCAATCGTCCATGCCGGCGGCGAAATACTCGGCCTTCTGTTCCGCCAGGGTGTTGGCGGTCAGGGCCACGATGGGGGTGGCGCCGCGATGGCCCGGCAGGGCGCGGATGGCGCGGGTGGCGGCGACCCCGTCCATGACCGGCATCTGGATATCCATCAGGATCAGGTCCCAGTCGCCGGTGCGGGCGGCTTCCAGCCCCTGGGCGCCGTCCTCGGCCGTGGCGCAGGCGATGCCCTGGACCTCCAGCACCGCGACCACCAGGGCCCGGTTGCAGTCGTGATCATCGACATACAGGATCCTGGGCGTCCGCCCCGACCCTTCCGTCTCGATGGCTTCGAAGGCCCCAGAAACCTCGGCCGGAAACTCGGCCGGAGCCTTCGCCCCGACCTCTGACTCGACGACGGTCAGACCGGTCGCTGCGGGCGCGGCGTCGCCTTCCGAGGCGTCCCTGCCCGACTGGTCGATCATCTCGTTGACGACCGACAGCAGGCGCTGACCGGCGTTGTTGATCCGCCCCACATGGTCGGCCTGTTCGACATTCAGACTGGACGTCGCCAACAGGTCCGAGAAGCCGATCACCGTATTCAGCGGCGTGCGCAGCTCGTGCGACATTTCGGTCAGGAAGGCCTGGCGCGCCTCGGCCATGGCGGCCTTCTGCTCGGCCGCCGCGCGGGCGTTCTGGGCCTGGACCCGCGCGGTCACGTCGCGTTCGTCCAGCAGCACGCTCATCTGGCCGGTCGCCGGATCCGTGACCGGCCGCACGTCGAGCTGATGCCAGCGCAGCCCGTCACGCGTGACGACCTGGCAGACGTCGGTGACGGCGTTTCCGGCCAGGGCGGCGGCCAGCAGCGGCGGCGCGCGCTCCGGCTCGGCGAACCGCGCCTCGAACCCGTCGGTCGCCGTGCCGTAGGCGGCGAAGGCCGCCGGATTGGAGAAGATCGGCCGCCCCTCGGGATCGAACAGGCTGATCAGGGTCGAGGTATGGCGCAGGGCCTCGGCCGCGCGGTTCTCGTCGCCGTCCGCCGCGATGGGCGAAGCCTCGACCAGCAGCACCGGCGTCCCGTCTTCCAGAAGATAGGTCGAGATCACCGCCGCCACCGTCACCGGGTGGCCGTTGGGGTAGAAGGTCCACTGGTCGCAGACGACCGACCCGTCGGCGGTCTCGCGCGCCAGCCGTTCGACGCGCGCCACGGCCGCCGGCGACAACTGGCCGAAGCCACGGGCCAGCAGGGCCTCCAGACTGTCCGCCTCCCATAGCTCCAGCGCCGCCGGATTGGCGTAGACGCCGCGCCGGCTGACCGGATCGAACAACCATATCGGGCGACGCAGGGCGTCCCATTCGTGCATAGCTGCGGTGCCCTTTCTGGACGACGGTTATTGTAGGACGATCACTGACGGAACGCTGTTAAGAACCGGCTAAGTCGAACCTGCGGAAACCCCGTATGCGCCGCGCGTCCCAAAGCCGTCAGCTCAGGCCACGGCGTAGCGCGCCACGACCCCGTCCGGCTGGAAATCATGCTCCGCCAGCTTGTCCAGCGACCGCAGCACCCGCCCCAGGAAGGCGGCGGGATCGCCCGCCTCCACCGCCGGCCGCAGCCAGTCGGTGACGACGGCGCGGGCGGGGTAGGTCCCGACCGGGCCGGGAATGCTCAGCGCCACCTCGACCCCTTCGGCGATCCAGCCGGCCACTGTGGCGAAGAAGTCCGGCGAGGCCAGGAAGTCAGACGGCCGGATGACATACAGGGTGATGACCCCGTCCTCGATTCCGTCGGGGCGCACGATCACCCCGCTGCGGTCCGGCCGCCAGTCGTCCGACAGCTCGACCACCCGCCACAGGCAGAACCAGACCCGGCAGGTCTGGGGCCGGATCTCATGAACCGAACAGCCGGCGGCCTCGACGCAATAGGCGCACAGCTCGCCGGTCGGCTTGGCCAGTTCGGGCAGGTCCAGCGGAATGGCGCGACAGCATTCGACGCAAGCCCCGCAGGTCCGGTCGGGCAGCAGCGGCAGGCTCACTCGCCCGCCCGCTCCAGCCGGGCGATGCGACGATCCATGTCGGCGACGACGGCCTCCAGCCGCGTCTTCTCCGACGCCATGTCCACCGGCGTCCCGTCCTCATAGGCGATGGTCGCGCCTTGAGCGATCAGATCGAGGCGGTAGATGGCCGTCACGCGCTGGGCCTTGAACCGTTCCAGGGCGGCCTGGGCGGCGGGATCGGGGGCCGAATTCGGGGTCTTGCTCATGGCCGTGGCTCTAGCCCATCGCGTCTTCAGGGGAAACCAGCCTGTGGATACGGGCGTTTGACGCTGAACCCCGGCCAGAATCCCTGTATGAGGTCCACGGATGATCGGGCGTTTCCCCATCCTCTATATCGCCGAGGCCGACGCCGAGGACGCCGTGCTGTCCTCGGGCGTTCTGGCGCATCTGGTCGACAGCCTGCCGGAGGCCGGCTTCACCGTCGTCGGCTCGGCCGCCAGCGCCCCCCTGTTCGCCGACACCCCGCGCCTGGAACGCCTCCTGGTGCTGGAGCGCGAAGGCCGTTTCGACTGGATCGCCCTGTGGAACCAGGTGCGCGGGACCAAGTGGGGCCTGATCGTGGACATGCGCGGCTCGGACCTGTCGGGCAAGCTGCGCCGTGTGAAACGGGCGGTGCGCGACAAGACCGCTCAGCCCGGCCTGCACGCGGTCCAGGCGGCGGCCGCGGTGCTGAAGCTGGAGCCGCATGAGGTTCCGGCCCCCCGCCTCCATGTCTCGGATCAGACGCGCGCCCAGGTCGAGGCCCTGATCCCCGCATCCGGCGGCGCCAATTCTGAAAAGGATCGGCCCATCCTGGCGATCGGCCCCGGCGTTGAATGGATGGGCCGCCGCTGGCCCGCCGAACGCTACGCCAAGGTGGCGACCAAGCTGCTGGCCGACGACGGCCCCCTGGCGGGCGGCCGGCTGATGCTCGTCGGCGAGGAGATCGACCGCGAGGCGGCCCACACCATCCGCTACGCCGTCCCCCGCGCCCGCGTCATCGAACTCCAGGGCAAACTCACCCGGCTCCAGACCGTCGCCGCCCTGTCGAAGGCCAGCCTCTACGTCGGCGCGGACTCGATCTGGACCCATCTGGCCGTCGCCTCGGGCGTCCCCGTCGTGGCCGCCTTCGGCCCCTCCGACGAGGCGACGCGCGGCCCCTGGAACGGCGTCGCCGTGCGCGGCCCCCGCAGCTTCGAGGAGTTCAAGGCGCTGGATCCCCGGCTGAACCAGGCGATCCAGCACATGATGGACCTGCCGTGGGAACGGGTGCTGAAGGCGTCGGTTCGGCTGTTGAAGGAACGGGGCTGACGACAATCTCCCTCCCCGTCCGGGGAGGGAGAGGTTTAGCCGTTTCGCGACCCGTGCCGCATCCGCTAGAAGCTCGCATAGCCAGCCTCAGGAGCCGCCCCCATGACCCAGACCTATGACCTGATCGTCCGTGGCGGCGAGGTGGCCAATCACGCGGGGCGCGGCCGGGCCGACGTCGGGGTGATCGACGGCAAGATCGCCTTCATCGGCGACCTGTCCCAGGCCTCGGCCGGCGAGACCTTCGACGCCACGGGCCTGACGGTCCTGCCCGGCGTCATCGACACCCAGGTCCATTTCCGCGAACCCGGCCTGGAGTGGAAGGAAGACCTGGAGACCGGGTCACGCGCCGCCGCCCTGGGCGGGGTCGTCGCCGTGTTCGAGATGCCGAACACCAATCCCAACACCACCGACCCGGACACCATGGCCGACAAGCTGGCAAGGGCGAAGGACCGGATGTGGACCGACCACGCCTTCTATGTCGGCGGCACCCACGAGAACGCCGACTATCTGGGCGAGTTGGAGCGGCTGCCCGGCTGCTGCGGGGTCAAGGTCTTCATGGGCGCCTCGACCGGCGACCTGCTGATCGCCGACGACGAGGGGGTGCGCAAGGTCCTGTCGAACGTGCGCCGCCGCGCCACCTTCCATTCCGAGGACGAATACCGGCTGGTCGAGCGGCGCGGCCTGGCCCGCACCGGCGACTGGACCAGCCACCCCGAGGTCCGCGACGCCGAGAGCGCCATCCGCTCGACGCGCCGCCTGGTCGGCCTGGCCCAGGAGACGGGCGCCCGCATCCACGTCCTGCACGTCACGACGAAAGATGAAATGGAGTTCCTGCGCTTCCACAAGGATGTCGCCACCGTCGAGATCACGCCGCAACACCTGACCCTGGCCGCGCCCGAGGCCTATGAGCGGCTGGGCGCCTACGCCCAGATGAACCCGCCGATCCGGTCGCAGGAGCATGTGGACGCCCTATGGCTGTGGGGCATGCAGCAGGGCGTCGCCGACGTTCTGGGGTCCGACCATGCGCCACACACCAAGGAGGAGAAGGCCAAGCCCTATCCGGCCTCGCCGTCGGGCATGCCGGGGGTCCAGACCCTGGTGCCCCTGATGCTGACCCATGTGGCCCAGGGCCGGCTCAGCCTGGAGCGGTTCATCGACCTGACCTCGGCCGGCGCCCAGCGGGTGTTCGGCACGGCCAACAAGGGGCGGATGGCCGTCAGCTATGACGCCGATCTGACTATCGTCGACCTGAAGGCGAAGCGCGTGATCACCCACGACCAGCAGGCGTCGCGCTGCGGCTGGACCCCGTTCGACGGGTTCGAGGCGACCGGCTGGCCCATGGCCACCCTCGTGCGCGGCCGGGTGGTGATGCAGGACGGCGAACTGATCGGCGCGGCCCATGGTCGGCCGGTGCGGTTCATGGAGACGCTGTGAGGTCGGCCTCTACACAATCCGTCACCCGCTCCACCCCCACCCCCGTCATCCTCGGGCTTGACCCGAGGACCGGAGGGTCCGCCGCATTGCGTCAGCGGCGGGCGCACAGCCCGATCCGCGCCCGGTCCTCGGGTCAAGCCCGAGGATGACGGGGGAGAAGGAAAAACTCGGCCTGATCGGCTTCGGCGCCTTCGGGCGGCTGACGGCGCGGCATCTGTCGCCCTGGTTCGACATCCACGCCCATGACCCGGCCGCTACGGACGCAGACGGCCACGCCACCCTGACCGACCTGGCTGCCGCCGCCGCCTGCCCCACGATCATCCTGGCCGTCCCGGTCGAGGCCCTGGCCGCCACCCTGACCGAAATCCGCCCCCACCTGCGCCCCGACGCTCTGGTGATCGACGTCGGCTCGGTGAAGGTCAAACCCGCCCGGCTGATGGCCGAGCTCCTGCCCCCCGGCGTGCGGATCGTCGGCACCCACCCCCTGTTCGGCCCCCAGAGCGGCAAGGCCGGCATCGCCGGCCTGCGCCTCGCCGTCTGCGAGGTGCGCGGCAAACGCGACGCCCGCCGCGTCGCCGCCTTCTGCCGCCGCGCCCTGGCCCTGAAGGTGTTTCAGGTCAGCCCCGAGGATCACGACCGCGAGGCCGCCACGGTCCAGGGCCTGACCCATCTGATCGCCCGCCTGCTGCTGGCCATGGAGCCCCTGCCGACCCGCATGACCACCACCAGTTTCGACCGGCTGATGCAGGCCGTCGACATGGTCCGCCACGACAGCCCCGCCGTCTTCCGCGCCATCGAACGCGACAACCCCTTCGCCGCCGAAATCCGCAACCGCTTCTTCGCCCTGGCGGACGCGGCGCGGGGGGAACTGGACGGGGAGTGAGTGGGGAAGCATCCGACCACGCCATGCCTCACATCGGTTGACGAGGCGTCTCGGTTCGCTGAACCTGGGCCTGGGATGGTGTAATCGAACATACCGGTCACAACCGGAGCAGCGGGTGAGAGCCCTGCTCCCAAGTCTGCTTTGCGAACCGGCGGCGATTTCGCAAGACGACCCGAACCGGGCAACCAGAATGTCCGCTCTTGCGGCGGCCCTATAACTCGGCGACCCTGCCGTCTTCCTCATCATCTCCTAGCGCCGTGCCCGTCATGCAGATCGCCGTCCTAACCCTTGATGGTTTCAACGAGCTGGATTCCTTCATCGCAGCAGGCATCTTAAACCGGATGAAATCACAGGGCTGGGCGGCCCACATCACCTGCCCCACGCCGGAGGTCACCTCGATGGCCGGGGTGACGATTCAGCGCCAGAAGCCGCTGGAGTTCTTGGCCGACGCCGACGCGGTGCTGATTGGCAGCGGGATCAAGACCCGCGATTACGCCGCCGATCCCACGTTCCTGTCGCGCCTCCCGCTGGACCCGTCGCGCCAGCTAATCGGCGCTCAGTGCTCCGGCACGCTTCTACTGGCCAAGCTGGGGCTGATCGGCGACCTGCCCGCCTGCACCGACCTGACGACCAAGCCTTGGGTTATCGAGGCGGGCGTAAATGTCGTTGATGCGCCGTTCGTCGCGCACGGCAATGTCGCAACCGCCGGCGGTTGCCTAGCCTCGCAATACCTTGCCGCTTGGATGATTGCGCGCTTGGCGACCCTGCGTGACGCAGAAGAAGCCATTCACTACGTCGCGCCCGTCGGCGAGAAGGCTGAATACGTCCAGCGCGCGATGGCGGCGGTGACGCCGTTTTTGAACGTCGGAGAAACACGGGCTGCATAATCCATGGTCGTCCGCTTCTCATCTGTGGACGCCCCCTTCAGCGCAAGAGTGATTTTCGGGAATTTCTGACACGTAGTCGGATGCTGCCATCTGTCCGGCCTGTTGATGCGGTCGCTCAAAGACCGCTGGCCTGTATGGGAGTTCGCGGATCCGGTCCAAATCACCCACGGCGTGCTCGAAGCACAGTGGAAAGCCCTGGTTTTCCTGATCCCGTCTCGCCGACTGTTGCGCCATACGCTCCTTCGCTCATCCCTACGCTTCGACGTCTCGCGGTCGTGCTGGCTAGGCCGACACGACCGGAGCTCGGTAGACATCGCCCTTGGCCAAGAGCGCCCAGACTATGCGGGCGTTCTTGTTCGCCAAGGCGACGATGACCAACATCTTGGGCTTTCTCTCCAGCATCTGGCTCAGCCAGGAACCTGCTGGCGCGCCCCGAATGACGGCCTGTTTGATCACCGCGCTGGCCCCGATGGTCAGCAGCCGTCGAAGCGTTCGCTCGCCCATCTTGGTGATCGCGCCGAGCTTCTGCTGACCGCCGGTGGATCGTTGTCGCGGCGTCAGTCCCAGCCAGGCGGCGAAGTGCCGACCGCTCTTGAAGGCTTCGGGTGACGGGGCCAGTGCGACCAAGGCTGTAGCTGTGATGGGACCGATCCCGGGAATGGTCATCAGTCGACGCGCAACCGGATCGTTCTTGGCCCGGGAAGCAATCTCCGCATCGAGCACGGCGATCTGCTGGTCCAGCGATCGGAGGGTCGAGACCAGGACGAGAAGAATCGTCCGCGCGGCGGTTGGAAGCGCCTCTGCCGGATCTTCGACGCGCGCGATCAACCTATCGACGTGCGGAACGCCCTTGGGAACAATCCAGCCGTATTCGGCCAGGTGACCGCGCAGGGCGTTGATCGTCTGGGTTCGCTGCCGGACCAGAAGGTCGCGGGCCCGAAAGACCACGCTGCTGGCCTGCTGCTCCTCCTCCTTCAGCGGCACGAACCTCATACTGGGGCGCTGCGCCGCCTCACAGATGGCTTCGGCATCGGCCGCATCGTTCTTCTGACGCTTCACGAACGGCTTTACATAGATGGGCGGGATCAATCGGATCGTATGACCCTGGCGGGCCAGCTCACGCCCCCAGTAATGGGCGCCGGCGCAGGCCTCCATCGCCACCACGCAGGGCGACAGGCCAGCGAAGAACGCCAGCAATCGGCCTCGACCCAACTTCTTGCGAAACACCACCTCGCCCGAGGCATCAGCGCCATGCGCTTGAAAGATGTTCTTGGCGAGATCCAGACCGACAGTGCTAACTTGTTCCACGGACGCCTCCTTCGAGTGCTGTTCAACACCTCACTCTGGCACATAGATGCCGTCGGGGGGCGTCCACCCCATCACCCCTTTCACCCCTTTAAGACCTCCGCACAGTCCGCTGATCCCCAACCTTTCCAATAATTCACGCGGCAATCCAGCATCATCGCCCTACCCTACTCCAGGCTGAACGGTCGGAGGCGGGCATGGCGAAGCGGCGAGCGTTCCTGGCGGGCGGCCTGGCGGCCTGCGCCCTTTGCGGAACGGCCCTGGCTCAGGCAGCGCCGCCCATCACCGGTGGCGAGGTGGCCGGCGACTGGATGCTGAAGATCACGCCGGCCGAGCGGCAGGACCTCAACATCTCCTTCAAGTCCAAGAGCGGAAACCAGCTGGATTTCCCATTGACGGTCACGCCCCAGCCGCGCGGCCGGCTTTCGTGCGTCCTCGACGGGGATCCGGCGGACTGCCGCATAAGGGACGGCAAGCTGGTCGTCGTCATGGCCTCGGGCGGCGTGCGCATGACCTTCACCCTGACGGGTCGGTCGCGCGGCGGGTTCCAGGGCGACGCGAGTCTGAGGGTCCGTCTGCTCCCCATCGGCGGCCATATCGGCGCCGTGACCATGGCGCGCCGATCATAAGGGCCGGCGCGCGGACGGTCGGCGCAGGCGCCACCTATCCTAATTCCGCAGACATTCTGTCGACGAAACAACCGCCTGACTGAAAAATCCCGTCGCCACCCCCCGCCCTTCCCTGCGGGCCTATACTTCCGTCGTCGGCATTGGAAGGGAGGCTCATTCAGTTGCAGACTCTGGCGCCTCGCCCTGGGTTCGAGGGCTCCGCGCAATTTCGTCCCACCCCGATTTCAGACAATTCAGACTATTCAGACACTGTTTTTTCGCCGCACCGTCTGAAATCCCCTGCGACAATTGACAAAGATTGCCAAACTCCCATTCTGACCGGACAGGAGCAGACCCCATGGCGACGATGAACATCTCCCTGCCCGACCCGATGAAGGCCTGGGTCGAGGAACAGGCCAAATCAGGCCGCTACGCCAACGCCTCGGACGTCGTCCGTGACCTGATCCGCCGCGAACAGGTCAAGGCCGAGAAGATCGCCCATATGCAGCGATTGGTGGACGAGGCGCGCGCCGGCGGGATCAGCGAAAAGACCCCACGTGAGATCTTCGAGGAAGTCCGCGCCGAATTCGAAAGACGCAAGGGCGCGGCGTGACCCGCCTGCGGCTGAGCGAAGACGCCGAAGCGGATCTGCGCCTGATTTTCTGGCAGGGCCTGGAAATGTTCGGCGCCCGCCAGACCGAAACCTATATTTCAGGCTTGGAAGACCAGTTGCAGCAGTTGCTCCTGTTCCCCGATACGGGCCGGTTGCACACGGATATCCAGCCGCCCGTCAGGGTTCAGCCCTATGGCGCTCACGTCATCATCTACGAACACATCGACGACATCGTCGCAGTCCTCCGCATCCGCAGCGCACGCGAGGACTGGACGGCCTCACCTCTGGGAAGCGACTGGCCATGACCCACCCCATCCACATCGGCGTCGGCGGCTGGACCTTCGAACCTTGGCGCGGGGTCTTCTATCCCGAGGGTCTGGTGCAGAAGCGCGAGCTGGAATACGCGGCGTCGAAACTGACCAGCATCGAGATCAACGGCACCTATTATTCGACCTTCAAACCCGACTCCTGGCGCAAATGGCGCGACGAGACGCCGGACGGTTTCGTCTTCTCGGTCAAGGCCAGCCGCTACTGCACCAATCGCAAGATCCTGTCGGACGGCGGCGAGAGTTTCGAGAAATTCCTGTCCCAGGGCCTGACCGAACTGGGCGACAAGCTGGGCCCGATCAACTGGCAGTTCATGGGGACGAAGAAGTTCGACCCCGAGGATTTCGAGGGCTTCCTGAAACTACTGCCCCCGGAGAAGGACGGCATCCGCCTGCGTCACGCCCTGGAGGTCCGCAACCCGAGCTTCGCCACCGAGCAGTTCTACGACCTGGCCCGCAAATACGGCGTCGCCATCGTCTACGCCGTCGATGACGAGGAGCCGACCTGGCCCCAGATCGACGAGGCGACCGCCGACTTTACCTATGCCCGGCTGATGTCCAGCCGCGAGGACGAGCCCACCGGCATGACCGCCGCCGAACTGTCCGCCGTCGCCGACCAAGCCAAGGCCTGGGCCGAACGCGGCGAGGTCTTCGCCTATTTCATCTCGGGGGCCAAGGTGCGGAACCCGGCGGCCGCCCAGGCGCTGATCGCCCAGTTGAAATGACGCGCGCCGCCTTGCGACCGGTCACGCCGGGCCACATCTGCCCCCCACGCCCCACCGCCTGCCCGAAAGCCTGAAGGACCTCCCATGCCGATCGCCACACGCGCCTTCGCCGCGACCGCCGCCGACAAGCCCCTGACCCCCTACAGCTTCGAACGGCGCGATCCCGGCCCCGACGACGTACTGATCGACATCAAATACTGCGGCATCTGCCATTCCGACCTGCACATGGCCCGCAGCGAGACCGGCCAGGCCCAGTACCCGCTGGTGCCCGGTCACGAGATCGCCGGCGTGGTGGCGGCCGTCGGCTCGAACGTCACCCGCTTCAAGGAAGGCGACCGCGTCGGCGTCGGCTGTATGGTCGACAGCTGCCGCGAATGTTCGTCGTGCCAGGAAGGGCTGGAGCAGTATTGCGTGCCCGGGTTCACCGGCACCTACGGCGGCAAGGACAGGAAGGGCGGCACGGCCGAGACCATCACCCAGGGCGGCTATTCCGACCACATCACCGTCGATCAGCATTTCGTCCTGTCCATCCCCGACAGCCTGCCGCTGGACGTCGCCGCCCCCCTGCTGTGCGCCGGCGTCACCACCTATTCGCCGCTGAAGACCTGGGGCGTCGGACCGGGATCCAAGGTCGCGGTCATCGGCCTGGGCGGTCTGGGCCATATGGCGGTCAAGCTGGCGGCGGCCATGGGCGCCGAGGTCACGGTCCTGTCCACCTCGGACCGCAAGAAGGCCGACGCCGAGCGGATGGGCGCCAAGCATTTCCTGATCAACTCGGACAAGGCGGCGATGAAGGCCGCGGCCGAGAGCTTCGACCTGATCATCAACACCGTCTCGGCCACGCACGAGATCTCCAGCCAGGTCCAGCTGCTGGCGCGTGACGGGACCATGGTCATGCTGGGCCTGACCACCGAGGGCCTGCCGGTGTTCGCCGTGCCCCTGCTGTGGCGTCGTCGCCGCATCGCCGGCTCCCTGATCGGCGGCATCGCCGAAACCCAGGAGATGCTGAACTTCTGCGCCGAACACGGCATCGCCTGCGACATCGAGACCATCGCCCCCGACCAGATCAACGAAGCCTATGAGCGGATGCTGAAGTCCGACGTCCGCTACCGCTTCGTCATCGACATGGAAAAGCTGGCGGCCTGATCCGTGCGACATCAAGCCCGGTTTCCCCCGCGGAAATCGGGCTTGCCTGCGGCCGAGGCGTCGCTACACCTTTAACCACGGTCCGCAGCAGACGGACCAAAGGGACAAGGAAACGATCATGGCGCGTGTGGCATTCGTGACCGGCGGCACCCGAGGCATCGGCAGGGCGATCGTCCAGCGCCTCAGCGAGGACGGCGTTCGCGTCGCCGCCGGCTATTCCGGCAATGACGAAGCCGCCCAGGCCACGGCCAGGGCCACCGGCTGTTTCGTAGTGAAGGGCAATGTCGGCAGCTTCGAAGACTGCGCGCGCGCGGTGCAGGAGGTCGAAGCCGAGCTGGGTCCGGTCGACATCCTGGTCAACAACGCCGGCATCACCCGCGACGGCTTCTTCCACAAGATGAGCCATGACCAGTGGTCCGACGTGATCCGGGTGAACATGGACAGCGTCTTCAACACCACCCGCCAGGTCATCAACGGCATGCGCGACCGCGGCCACGGCCGGATCGTCAACATCTCCTCGATCAACGGCCAGAAGGGCCAGGTGGGCCAGACCAACTATTCCGCCGCCAAGGCCGGGATGATCGGCTTCACCAAGGCCCTGGCCCTGGAGAACGCCCGCAAGGGCGTGACCGTCAACTGCATCGCCCCCGGCTATATCGACACCGAGATGGTCGGCGCCATGGACCCCAAGGTGCTGGAATCCATCGTGGCCCAGATCCCCGTGGGCCGCCTGGGCAAGGGCGAGGAGATCGCCGACATGGTGTCCTGGCTGGTGGGCGAGCGTGCTGGATATGTCACAGGCTGCACCCTGTCTCTGAACGGCGGTCAGTACCTGGTCGGGTGAAGCGGCTTCGCCCAAAATCCGCCGCGTGACGGTTTCATCCACAGTCTCATGAAGTTGACGGAAACGGACTGGGCGAAAAAGTCGCCTCGCGTGACCGCGATGGCCCTGGCGGCCGTCGTGACCGTGGGTCTGTCCGTGGCTGCGCCTGCGGTCCTGCCCTCAGACTGCCACGCCCAGTCGCGCCGCAACCTGCCGCCCTCGGCCCGCTATGTGGCCGGCACGGGACAGGGGTTCGTGCTGGACGTGACCGGGTCGCGCCCCCTGCTGCGGTTCGACCGTTCGACCGAGATCTGGGTGCTGCGTCCCGCCCCCGCCCCGCGCGGCGACATCGTCTATCGCAACGACAACGGCGACCAGGTGCTGCGCGTCACGGCCGACGGCGGCATGACCCTGTACACCACCACGGCGCCCCAGGGCTCGCCCGTCTCGCCGTCGGGCGAGGCCGCGCCCCTGCTGGCCCCGGCCCTGACGGCCGTCCAGCTGTGGAACTACATCATCCGCCAGAGCGACCGGGCCAGCCGCGCCCTGGGCCGACTGGTGGTCGTGGACGTGGACATTCAGCCCGGCTCGGAAGCCGTGGCCGCCGACGCCCTGTCGACCGCCGTGGACGCCATCGCCCGCATGGCCCGATCACCGGCCCTGCGCCGCGAGGCGGACAAGATCCGCCGCATCGAGATCGTCGATCAGGGCCGGGGCCCCCAGGCGACCTTCTCACGCGGCGTCCTGCGCATCGTGATCATGCCGCGCGCCGGCGTGGCCGGCCGGCCGTCCTCGGCCCTGATCGTCCGCGTGGTCGCGGACGACGTCCTCAGCCGCTGAAGCCGTCCTTTGCGGCCCGCCGCGCGGCGAACTGGGCCGCATCGACCGCCGTCAGGAACGGATTGAACCGCCGCTCCGTCCCGATCGTCGTCGGCACGGTGGGCTCGCCCCGCGCCCGCGCCGCAAAGATCGCCTCGGCATGGGCCCGGGTCTCGGGCCGGTCGTCCAGGGTCAGGGTGAAACGCGCGTTCGAGGCCGTATATTCGTGGGCGCACCAGATCACGGTCGCCTCGGGCCAGGCGGCCAGGGCCTGAAGACTGGCCCACATCTGCTCCGGCGTCCCCTCGAACAACCGGCCGCAGCCCAGGGCGAACAGGGTGTCGCCGACGAAGGCCAGTTGGTTCTCGACCGAGCGGAAGACCACATGGCCCAGCGTATGGCCGGGCGTGGCCGTGACCTCGAACCGCGTCTCGCCGACCATCACCACGTCGCCGTCCGCGACCACCCGGTCCAGCGGCGCGACGCGGCGCACCTCCTCCGGCCCCACGATCTCGCAGCCCGTCTCGGCCTTCAGCCGTTCGTTGCCCTCGGTGTGATCCGGGTGCCAGTGGGTGTTCAGGATCAGGTCCAGCCGCCCCCAGCCCAGGGCCTCCAACTCTTGCAGGATTCGCTCCGCATCCGGCGTGTCCACCGCCGCGACCACGCCGGTCGCCGTATCGCGGATCAGGAAGCCGTAATTGTCGCTGCGGCACGGAAACAGGTGAACATCCAGGGTCATGACGTCATTCTAGCAGGACGGCTCCGGCGGGCCTATGGTGGACCCCATGCGGCGCAGCATCGACGAGCTTCGAACCTTCTACGGCGAGCCGACCGGGGCCCTGGTGCGCCGCCTGCTGGCCCGGCGCCTGGACGACGCCTGGGGCGAGGCCCCCGACTGCGACGTTCTGGGCGTCGGCTACGCCACGCCCTGGCTGGACGCCTTCGTCGGCGCCCGCCGCGTGGTCGCCGCCATGCCGAGCGGCCAGGGCGTCGAACACTGGCCCAGCGTGGGGCGCAACCGCACCCTTCTGGTCGACGACCGCCGCCTGCCCTTCGCCGCCGGGTCGTTCGACCGCATCCTGCTGGTCCACGCCCTGGAAGAGGCCGACGATCCCGCCGCCCTGCTGCTGGAGGCGGTGCGCGCCCTGGCCCCCACCGGGCGCATCATCCTGGCGGCGGCGGCGCGCGGCGGCCTGTGGGCGCGGGCCGAGAACACCCCCTTCGGCCACGGCCGCCCCTTCACCCGGGGCCAGCTGGAGCGGCTGGTGCGCGAGGCGGGGCTGGAGCCGGCGGCCTGGTCCCAGACCCTGTATGTCCCGCCCTGGACGCCGCTGCTGCCCCTGGCCGACGGTTTCGAACAGGTCGGGCGGCGCATCGCGCCGAACACCGCGGGCGTGATCCTGCTGGAGGCGTCGCGACAGGCCTATGCGCGCATCCGTCCCAGCGGCCTGGCCCAGCGCGTTCCGGCCCGGCCGGCGCTGACGCCCCAGCCCGCCGCCTCGACCTCCTCCCCGACGCCCCGTCCGCACCCCTGACAGGGAGTTGAGATCGTCCCATCTGTTCGTCGGACGCGAACGGCCTTATGGCGAGCCTCATGCATCGACTGATCCTCATGCGGCACGCCCAGGCGGAGGCCTCCAGCCCGTCCGGCGGCGACGAAGCCCGCCCCCTGTCCAACACCGGACGCAAGGAGGCCGTGCGGATGGGCCAGACCCTGGCCGAGCGCGGTTTGAAGCCCGACCTGGCCCTGGTCTCGTCCGCCGTCCGTACGCGCCAGACCTGGGACCAGATGCATGACGCCTTCGGCGACGTCGAAGTCCGCCACGAACCGCGCCTGTACAATGCGCCGTCCGACGTGCTGCGTCGCTTCGTCGAGTCCTGCGAGGACGAGGCCGGCTGCCTGATGCTGCTGGCCCATAATCCCGGCGTCCATGTGCTGGCCACCGAATACCTGTCCGAAAGCGCGGCCTCGCCGGCCATTCTGGACCGTCTGGCCGGGGGTTTCCCGACCGCCGCCGCCGCCCTGTTCACCGTCGATGTCGCGGGGCGCTGCGTCTTCGAAGGCTTCCTGACTCCGCGCGACCTGGGGGTCGCATGACCGGGACCGCCTACAAGATCCTCGCCGCCGAGGAATGGCGCGCCGCCGTGGCCGAGGGCCGTTACGAAGGCTCCGCCGTCGATCTGGCGGACGGCTACATCCACATGTCCACCGGCGAGCAACTGGTCGAGACCGCGCGCCGCCATTACGCGGGCCGCGACGATCTGATGCTGCTGACGGTCGATCTGGCGCGGTTCGGCGCGGATCTGGTGTGGGAGCCGTCGCGCGGCGGCGACCTGTTCCCGCATCTGTACGCGCCCCTGCCCGTCGCCGCCGTCACCGCCGTGCGCGCCCTCTCGGTCGCCGAGGACGGAGCCATGCTGTTCGAGGATCCGGCATGAGCCTGCTGGCCGACTGGGGCGCCGCCGCCCTTCGCCGCCTCGATCCCGAGACCGCCCACCAGGTGGCGATCAAGGGCCTGGCCCTCGCCCCCCTTCCCGCCCCGGCGGCCGACGATCCGATCCTGCATACGACGCTGGCGGGGCTCGCCCTGCCCAATCCCGTCGGCCTGGCCGCCGGCCTGGACAAGAACGGCGAGGCCCTGCGCGGCCTGTCGCGGCTGGGCTTCGGTTTCGTCGAATGCGGCTCGGTCACGCCCCGCCCGCAGCCCGGCAATCTCAAGCCCCGCCTGTTCCGCCTGACCGAGGACCGGGCGATCATCAACCGGATGGGCTTCAACAATGAAGGCCTGGAGGCCTTCGCCGCCCGTCTGGATCGCCGCCCCACGGACGTGGTCGTCGGCGCCAACCTGGGCGCCAACAAGGATACGGAAGACAAGGCCGCCGACTATGTCGCAGGCCTGCAGCGGCTGGCCGGCCGCGCCTCCTATTTCACCGTCAACATCTCCTCGCCCAACACGCCCGGTCTGCGCGCCCTGCAAGGGCGTGAACAGCTGGACGATCTGCTGGGCCGGATCGACGCCGCCCGCCCCGCCGACCCCGCCGCCCGCGTGCCGGTCTTCCTGAAGATCGCGCCCGACCTGATCGCCGACGAGATCGGCATGATCGTCGAGGCCTCGCTGGCGCACCGGATCGACGGCCTGATCGTCTCCAACACCACCCTGGAACGGCCCGAGACCTTGCGATCCCCCGATGCGCATGAGACGGGCGGCCTGTCGGGCGCCCCGATCCGCCCGTTCGCGGAAAAGGCTCTGCGCGCCGCCGCCGAAGCGGCCCAGGGGCGCCTGCCCCTGATCGCGGTCGGCGGGATCGACAGCGGGGCCGAGGCCTATGCCCGCATCCGTCTGGGGGCCAGCGCTGTTCAGGTCTATTCCGCCTTGATCTACGACGGGCCCGGTTTGATCACCCGCATCAAGCGTGATCTGGCGGCGCGACTGCGCGCCGATGGTTTTTCCTCAATTTCGGCCGCTATCGGGGCCTCGCGTTGACAGAGCGTTAGCCTCGATCTGCGTCTAGTACCGCCAAGCGAACGACCACGGTTCGTATTGCCGGGAAGCTGGATGTCCAAGACGACCGCAGTCGACACCGCCGCAAGCGGCTGGACAGTGGCCGCCCGCCATCGCCGCAGCAATCTGCTGCAGCGTTTGGGACTGGGGGCCGCCGTCGCCCTTGTCGTGACGCCCATGATCGGCTGGCGGATCTGCCTGGCCTGGTTCGCGGCCTATGGCCTGATGCAGGGTCTGGAACTGCTCGCCTTCGCGCGCGTGAATCGTGACGGCGACGGGAAGATCCCCCTGTGGGGCCGGGTGACGGCCTGCCTGAGCCTGTTCGCCAGCGCCTCGCTGTTCGGCAGTCTGTCGATTCCGATGTGGCTGATCGGCGGTCCGCTGGGCGGGGTCTGCGCGGCCCTGATGCTGCCGGCCCTGATGCTCTTCTCGATGATCAATTCGCCGCGCTCGAAATCGATACTGGTCTCCTCCCTGACGCCGCCGATGCTGTATCTGCTGGCGGTTCCCTTCCTGGCCGCCTGGTTCGGGGCGCCGCCGCCCCTGGTGATGACGGCCGCCGCAGCCGTGGTCCTGGTCATCTTCTTCACCATCATCAGCTGGCAGAAGATGAGCGAGGCGACCGAGAACCAGATGCGCGCCCACGCCGAGGCCGAGCGCCTGCGCGTGAAGGCCGAAGAGAGCCTGGTCGCCCACACCGCCTTCCTCGCCGCCATCGGTCACGATCTGCGCACCCCGATCGGCGCCATACTGACCGGCGCCGCAGAGCTTCAGGCGCTGGACGCGAACTCGCGGTCAAACGCCCATCTGATCACCGACGCCGGGCTGATGATGAAGGCCCTGCTGGACGACCTGCTGGATCACTCCAAGATCGGCGCCGGCCGGATGACGGTCGAGGCCGTCGACTTCGACCTGCGCGCCACGCTGGCCCAGACCTTGCGCCTGTGGCGCGGACCGATCGAGGCCAAGGGCCTGAAGCTGCGCGTCGAGGGCGCCGCGCGCATGCCCCGCAGCGTCAAGGGCGACGCCATGCGGATCCGTCAGGTGATGAACAACCTGATGTCCAATGCGGTGAAGTTCACGCCCCAGGGCCGGATCACCCTGCGCCTGGACGCCTGGGCCGAAGAGCCCTCCGGTTATTGTGTTCTGCTTGAGGTTCAGGACACCGGCCCCGGCATGACCGGCGATCAGCTGGCGCGGCTGTTCAACCCGTTCGACCAGACGGCCGAAGGAGTCAGCGCCCGGTACGGCGGTTCGGGCCTGGGTCTGGCGATCAGCCGCGACCTGGTCGAGTTGATGGGCGGCCGCCTGACGGCGCGCAGCGCGCCGGGCCAGGGCGCCAGCTTCACCGTCTCCCTGAGCCTGCCCTTCGGCGAGAACGCCGCGCCGATCCTGGTTCCCGGCGACGACAGCCGTCTGGACATCGCCCTGGCCCTGGCGGCCCGGCCGCTGGCCGCGGGGCTGGACGCCGGAACGTCGCCGGCCGTCCCACGGGACGCCGACGTCTCCCCGACGGCCGAAACCGCCGACCAGACCGACGACGACCGTCCGCTGCGCCTGCTGGTGGTCGACGACCACGACATCAACCGTCGCGCCGTCCAACTGATCCTGCAGCCTCTCGGCTGCGACATCGTCACGGCCGCCGACGGCATGATCGCGTTGGAGCGCTGCGCCGAGACGGTCTTCGACGTCATCTTCATGGATGTCCGTATGCCGGAGCTGGATGGGCGCGAGACCACCCGCCGCCTGCGCGCCGAGGGCGGCCCCAACGCCCGGACGCCCGTCGTCGCCGTCACCGCCGACACCGCCCCCGAAGACGTCGCCGCCTGTCAGGCCGCAGGCATGGCCTATTTCGTGTCGAAACCCCTGACGCCCCCGGCCTTGCTGGGCGCGCTGCAGCATGTGCTGGACGACTCCGCTCAGGCGGCCGAGATCGCCGCCGCCTGATCCCGGACATCCGCGACCAGCCGTTCGGCGAAGCCCGGCGTGCGCAGGTCGCACTCCCACACCGTCAGAACCCGCCAGCCGTCATCCCGCAATTGGGCCGTCACCCGCGCGTCGCGGGCGCGGTTGCGGTCGATCTTGGCGCTCCAGTATTCGGCGTTGGCCTTGGGCTTGCGCGCCCCCCGCGCGCAGTCGTGCCCATGCCAGAAACAGCCGTGGACGAAGACGGCGACCTTGCGCCCCTTCATCGTCACATCCGGCCGACCGGCCAGGCCCTGGCCGCCCAGCCGATACCCGATCCCGGCCGCGCGCAGGATCCTGCGCACGGCCAGTTCCGGCGACGTGTCCCGCCCCTTCACGCGCCGCATCACCGCGCTGCGCTGTTCAGGACTGAAGACGTCGGTGCTCATGATCGGTCCAGAACTCAAGTCACGAAGCTCAAGTCGCGAAGCGGCAGCCTGGACCAACCCCTATCAGAGCTGCGCCAGCAGGTGCTCGGCCGAAGACACCTTGAACTCGCCGCCCTGTTCGATGTTCAGCTGGGTGACCGTGCCGTCCTTGACCAGCATGGAATAGCGCTGCGACCGCTGACCCAGGCCGAAGCCCGAGCCGTCCAGCACCAGACCCAGTTCGCGGGTCAGGTCGCCGTTGCCGTCGGCCAGCATGACGATGGACTCGTCGTCGATGCCCTGGCTTTCGGCCCAGGCCTTCATGACGAAGGCGTCGTTGACCGAGATGCAGGCGACCACGTCCACGCCCTTGCCCTTGATGGCCTCCAGATTGTCCTTGAAGCCCGGCAGGTGGCGGGCCGAGCAGGTCGGGGTGAAGGCGCCCGGCACGGCGAACAGGGCCACGGTCTTGCCGGCGAAGATGTCGGCCGTATTGACGGGTTTGGGGCCTTCGGCCGTC
Source organism: Brevundimonas mediterranea (assembly GCF_011064825.1). Taxonomy (NCBI): domain Bacteria; kingdom Pseudomonadati; phylum Pseudomonadota; class Alphaproteobacteria; order Caulobacterales; family Caulobacteraceae; genus Brevundimonas; species Brevundimonas mediterranea. Next base: position 2,287,168 of record NZ_CP048751.1, on the reverse strand, counting down.
GCCCGGGCGAAGCTCGCGTTCGGAATCCGGTCGCCGATCTGGATGGTCATGGGGCTCTCTCCGCGCGGGTTGGATGGGTGCGCCCGCGACAGATAGACGTCGCCGCCGTCATCGCAAGCGGCAACGCCTTGCGCCCGCCCGTTTCACGCCCGATGATAGGATCATCATGACCGACGCCTCATCCCTGACGGGCCGTCTCCTGGTCGCCATGCCCGGCATCGGCGACCCCCGGTTCGAACACGCCGTCATCCTGATCTGCGCGCACGGGCCGGATCACGCCATGGGACTGCGGATCGACCGCCCGGCGCCCGGCGTCGATCTGAAGACTGTTCTGGACAAGCTGGACGCGCCGGCGCCGGAGGATTCGGTCGGTCGGGTCGTCCTGATGGGCGGGCCTGTCGAACGTGAACGGGGCTTCGTGCTGCACACCGACGACTGGAGCACGGGCGACGACACCCTGCCCTTCGGCGACGGCCTGGCCATGACCGGAACGCGCGAGGCCCTGGCCGCCATGACCGACGCCGTGGCCGGCCCGCGCCGGTCGGCCCTGCTGCTCGGCTACGCCGGCTGGGGCGAGGGCCAGTTGGAGGACGAACTGGCCGAAAACGTCTGGCTGACCGCCGACGCCGACCTGGATCTGATTTTCGACGGCGACCACGAGTCCAAATGGACCCGCGCCCTGGCCCGCATGGGCGTCGATGCGGGCCGGCTTTCCAGCCAGGGCGGGCGGGCCTGAACCCGGCTTCGGCCGCGCCATCCGAAACTCCGTCCGCATTAACGAAATCGCTAGGCTGGTGCGCGAGACTGGGGTCTGCCTCGGGATCAGCCAATCGGTTTGGCCTGGGTCGGGAGGAATTTGTGATGCTGATTTCCAAGGGTGATCGTCGCGAACTGGTCGGCTTCCGCGTCGGCGAGCAAGCCTTCTGCATCGACATCACCTCGGTGCTGGAAATCCGCGGCTGGACGCCCACCACGCCCCTGCCCCGTGCGCCTGACTACATGAAGGGCGTCGTGAATCTTCGCGGCGTCGTCCTGCCCATCATCGACCTGGCGGCGCGCCTCGGCCTGCCGACCAAGGAACCCTCGGCCCGTCACGCCATCATGGTGGTGAAATGCGGCTCGCGCACGGTCGGTCTTCTGGTCGAGGCGGTGTCGGACATCGTCGAACTGGACGACGGGATGCGCCAACAGACGCCTGACATGGGCGACGACGGCGGCCCCGGCGTGATCGCCGGCATATTCGCCGTCGACGGCGAGATGATCAGCCTGCTGGACCTGAACAATGTGCTGCCGCCGCTGGCCGAGGCCGCCTGAGTCCTGACCCGACCGGAATCCTGACCCGACGGCGATATTGCCGAACGGCGTGTCATAGCCGCGCCTATCGCGTCGCCAGCGACACCATCAGCAGCACGACCAGGACCAGACACAGCCCCTGCCAGAACCGCACCGGATCGCGCTCGATCAGCGACAGGGGGCGGGGCGCGGGCGCGGCGGCGGCGCTGCCCGTCTCCAGCACATGGATCAGCTCCTCCACGTCCTCGAACCGTTCATCCGGATCGACGGAAACGGCGCGCATGACGGCGGCCTCCAGCCAGGCGGGCATGTCGGGCCGGCGTCGTCCGAGCGATACGGGCGCGCGGTCGAAGCGCGGCGCGTCCGACGGATCGACCTCGCCCCACGGATAGGCGCCGGTGAACAGCCGGTACAGGGTCACGCCCAGGGCGAACTGATCGGTGGCGGCGCTCCCGCTCTCGCCGTCGTACATTTCGGGCGCCTTGTAGCCGGGGGTGCCGGGCGCCTCGGCCTCGGCGAACTCCTCGGCCCGCTTGAGCCGCGCCACGCCCAGATCGACCAGCTTCAGCCCGCCGTTCGTCTCCAGGATCACATTGTCCGGCTTGATGTCGCGGTGCGTCACCCCCGCCCGGTGCAGGGCCGCCACGCCCCGCGCCAGCTTCAGGGCCACGCCGATCCCTTCGGCGATCTCGAACGGCCCGTCCTCGGCCAGCCGCGCATGCAGGGTCTGGCCCGGATAGAAGGGCTGGACGATATAGAGCCGGCTCTGGCGCCCCGCATCCAGGCTCAGCACCTTGCCGACGAAAGGGCTGTCGATCCGCCGCCCGATAAAGGCCTCGCGCAGGAAGGCGGTCCGCGCCCCCCGCTCCGACACCGCCGCAGGCTTGGGAAACTTCAGGACGACCCTCTCGTCGCCGGACCGGGCGTCGCCGGACCGCGCAAGGAACAGCCGGGTGTAGCGGCCGTCCGCCACCAGCCGCTCCAGATGGAACCCGTCCACCGTCTCGCCCTGTTTCGGCGGCGGCAGGATGGCCAGCCCCTCGGCCTCGGCGGTGATCGCCTCCCAGTCGGGCGCCCCGATCCCCATGACGTCGATGACCAGGACGGTCGCGTTGTCGCGCGCGCCCGCCTCGGCCACCTCGGCCAGAATGGCCTGGGCGTCGGCGTCGGGCGATCCGCGCCGCGCCAGCAGCCGCGCCAGCGCCTCGTCCGTCAGCACCCCGTGAACCCCGTCCGTGGTCAGCAGCAGCCGGTCATGCGGCGCCAGGCCGACATGACGCACGTCCAGCTTGACGTCCGCCTCGATCCCGACGGCGCGGTACAGCACATGGCTCAGCCCCTGCTGCGCCCGGGTGTGATCCTCGGTCAGGCGCGTCAGCACCCCGTCGCGAAAATGATACGCCCGGCTGTCCCCCACATGCAGCGCCACCGCCTCCCGTCCGCGCAGGATCAGGGCGGTGAAGGTGGTCGCCGCCGCCTCCATGGCCGGATCGATCTTGCCCCGCGCATGGAGCCAGCGGTTGAAACCCCGCAGCGCCTTGATCCCGTTGGCGGCGATGCCGTTCAGCGGGTTCTGGTCCAGATAGCCGTCGATGAAGCTGCGCGTCGTCAGCTCGGCCGCCATCCGCCCGGCCTTCGAGCCCGACACCCCGTCGGCGATGACCGCCACGACCCCATGCTCGCGCTGCTCGGCCGGGGTGCCCAGATGCACCCCGCCGAAATCCTGATTGTCCGCCTTCGGCCCCTGCGCAGTGGCGAAGCCGGCGGCGATCTCCAGTCTGGCGTCGGTCACGATCCCCTCCCCGAGCCGCCATCCTAGGCACAAGGCCTAGGCGTGCGAAACTTGGAAAGTGAAATCTACGCCGACCGCTGCTTCAGCGGCGCCGTGCCGTCCGCCAGGCTCTCGGCCAGATAGACCTCCGCCTCCTGCGCCGGGAGCGCCGGCGCATAGCCGAAGCCCTGGCCGTAGTGGCACTGGGCCTCCAGCAGCAGGGCGGCCAGTTCGGCGTTCTCCACCCCTTCGGCGACGACTTCCAGCGACAGGTCGCGGCCCAGATTGACCACCGACTTGACGATCTTGGCCGAGCCCTCGTCCTTGTTCATCGTCAGGACGAAATAGCGGTCGATCTTCAGCGTATCGAACGGCAGGCGCGCCAGATACGACAGCGACGAGAAGCCGGTGCCGAAGTCGTCCAGCGCCAGCGACGCCCCGACGTCCTTCAGCGACTGCAGCACCTCGGCGGCGTGCGCGGTGTCGCGCATGATGTCGCCCTCGGTCACTTCCAGCTTCAGCGCCCCCTTGGGCAGGCCGCTTTCCTTGATGATCCGGGCCACGTCCTCGCACAGGTGCGGCCGCTCGATCTCGCCGACCGACAGGTTGACGCTGCAGAACAGCTTGCCGGCCAGGGGGTGGCGCTGGATCCATTCGGCCAGTTGCCGCGCCGACTGGGTCATCATCAGCAGGCCCAGGTCGTTCATCATGCCCAGGTCGGCGGTCAGGCCCAGGAATTCGTCCGGCGGGACCAGGCCGCGTTTGGGGTGACGCCAGCGCGCCAGGGCCTCGAAGCCCGCCACCGCCCCGGTCTTCAGGTTCACGATGGGCTGGAAGAAGGGCACGATCTCGCCGCGCACGAAGGCGTTCCTCAGATCCGCCTCCAGCGCCAGACGGCTCAGGCTGTCGCTCTCCAGCGCCCGGCCATAGGCGGCCGATCCGCCGCGCCCGGCGCCCTTGGCCGATTCGACCGCCAGTTCGACCCGGCGCAGCAGCTCGGAGGCGTCCGGCGCGTCCGGCCCGCCCTCGACCACCACGGCCCCGATGGAGACGGTCGGATAGATGTCGAAGCCCGCGACCCGCAGCGGCTGCTCCAGCGCCTCGCGCAGGCGAAAGCTGGCGTGTGAGGCGGTCTTCTGCACGATGACGGCGAACTCGTCCTCGCCGATCCGCGCAGGCGAGGCCTCCTTGGAGAAGGCGGCCGCCAGGCGCGACCCCAGGGCCGACAGCACCAGATCCGTCCGTTCGTGGCCCAGGGCCTCGTTCAGCCGCCTCAGACGGTCGACGTCGCCGACCACGATCTCGTATTCGCCGGCCTGGGTCAGGACCTCGCCGACCCGCGTGATGAAGGCCCGGCGATCCAGCAGGCCGGTCAGCGCATCCCGGTCCGACCCGGCGAACTTGGTCTCCAGCGCCACCACCCCGGCGGCGCGCAGCCCGTCCTCCAGCCAGACCCCGCGCCACATGCAGGTGTCGGATCCGCGCATGCGCAGGCGCACGGCGACCTCGGTCCCTTCGTCCTGGGGCTTCAGCATCTTCTCGGCCAGCGACCGGTCCTGCGGCAGGGTCGAGGCGACGAAGCCGGCGCCCGAACATTCCGGCGCCAGCGGCCCCAGGCCCAGGACGCGCGTCGCGCCGGTGAACCGCAGTTGATCCTGCGACGGCGTCCAGACCCACAGGGCCGTGTCGGCGGCCGCCAGCGCCTCGATGGCGCTCGTGGCGTCCCAGGCCAGGGATCGGGGTCGCGCGGTCAAAGCTGTCGCCCTCTCAAGACGGCGTCCGGCCGCCGCGATCGATCTCGTCCTCGACGAGGCCGAACAGCAGATGATCTGCCCACTCGCCGTTAATTTTCAAATAAGCCCGCGCCAGACCCTCGTTCTGGAAGCCCGATTTCTCAAGCACCCGGCGCGAGGCCTGGTTGGTCGGCAGGCAGGCCGCCTCCAGCCGGTGCAGTTTCAGCCGGTCGAAGGCGTAGCCGACCACCGCCCGCATCGCCGCCGTCGCATAGCCGCGCCCGGCGTAGGGCTGGCCGATCCAGTAGCCCAGGGTGCCGGTCTCGGCGACGCCGCGGCGCACGTTCGACAGGGTGACGGCGCCGACCAGGGTCTTGCCGCCGTCGACGAAGACGAAAAACGGCCAGGCGTTGCCCAGCTCCATCTCCCGCGCATAGATCGACAGCCGACGCCGGAACGCGCCCTTGCTCAGATCGTCGTCCGGCCAGGCCGGCTCCCACGGTTGAAGATAGTCGCGCGACCCGTCGCGCAGGGCGGACCAGGCTGCATAATCGGACGCCCGCGGCGGCCTCAACAGCACGCCGTCGCCCCGGACCACGGGTCCGGCTACATCGCTCATCCAGTCCAGGAGGGCCATCGAAACACAACCTAGCGCGCCGCCGCCCGCTTGGCGACAGATGCACGCGAATCTGATCCGCGACGGAGTTTTGTTTCCGAGGCGTTACACTCGGACCGACGATCACGGCGTCGGCCAGGTTTGATCAGGCGACCTCGGTCTCGACCGGGATCTTGCAGATGCGGTTCAGATCGGCGCGGATCGAGCTGCCCTGGAAATGGGACATCTCGGCGCCGGAATAGCCTTCGGCAGACAGGGCCTTGACGACGTCGCCGGTGTTCAGACAGTCAGGAGTGCGGGCGAGCTGGTAGGCGCGCTCCACAACGTGGATGCGGTTCATGGTAGAGCCTTTGCGTGTACCAATCTAACGCGCTCCAAGCTGGACCGTTCCACCGACTGTAAAATCCTTGTTGCGGCCGCGCTTGCATTTGTCACGAAGACCTGAGTACATAGACTTCGTCGATCTCTCTGCGTAACGCCCACTCTCTCTGCGAACGCACGAGTCAAGGCCGCTCCCATTCAGACCCGACAGGCCGAAGGGACGTTCCCTCGGTCAACTTCTAACGGAGGTCTCAAAATGGCTACCGGCACTGTCAAATGGTTCAACCCGACCAAGGGTTACGGCTTCATCCAACCCGACGACGGCGGCAAGGACGTCTTCGTCCACATCTCCGCCGTTGAAGGCGCTGGCCTGCGCGGCCTGGATGAAAACCAGAAGGTTTCCTACGAGCTGGAACGCGACAAGCGTTCGGGCAAGGAATCCGCTGGCCAGCTGCAAACCATCGGCTGATTTCAGCTTCACGGCTGATATGGCGACGGCGGCTCCGAAAGGAGCCGCCGTTTTCAATTGGGGCGTCGCAATGTAACCGGAAAGATGGCCGAGCTATCCTTGATGCGGGCTTTGCACGACAATCATTTTTCGGTCCGGTCGCGAGCAGGTCACAAGCACTGATCCGTCGCTCGTATTGAAGCGGACAATTCTTAGTTCGTTGCTTTCGACGATGTTCACCGGCGCGATCGCAAGATCGTCCGCCATGCTGCGAATCGCAGTGAGGCACGATTCAAAGTCCATAGAGCGGGTCGCAGTTGGCATGCCAGTGCTTGAGGTGCTTTGGACAAATTCCGACGACGTATCTTCTGCAGCGGATGAGTATGAGCCATCGCCACATGAAGCGAGGACAACGCCGCTAAGGATCGTGAGCCACTTTTGCATGAATCGCCTCCGACAACGGATGCTACACGCTCTATCAACCATGTCGAGCATTCGCTCCGCATGGTTTTACTGGCGACAGCCTCACCCCTTCGTCGTCTCGATCCACCCCGCGAACGCATCGAGGAACCCCTTCAGGAACTCCCGCGTCCCCTCGTTCTTCAGCGTCCCATCCTCTTCGTTCAGCAGACCGGCGACATTGCCGATATAGGCTTCCGGCTGCTGCATGGTGGGCATGTTCAGGAAGACCAGGGGCTGGCGCAGGTGATGGTTGGCGCCGAAGGCGGCCAGGGCGCCGGGCGAGACGCTGACGATGGCGGCGGGCTTGGCCGCCCAGACGCTTTGGCCGTAGGGGCGCGAGCCGACGTCCAGGGCGTTCTTCAGGGCGCCGGGGACGGAGCGATTGTATTCCGGCGTCACGAACAGCACGGCCTGGGTCGTCGCCAACTCCTCTCGGAACCGCGACCAGGCCGCCGGCGGCGTCTCCGTATCCAGGTCGGGATTATACAGCGGCAGGTCGCCGATCTCGATCAGGTCCAGCTCCAGCTCGGGCGCGGCCAAGGCCTTCATCTCGAGCCCGATGGCGCGGGAATAGGAGCCCTCGCGCAGGCTGCCGACGATCAGGGCGACACGGACGGACATGGGGCGGCTCCGGGTTTGGATGGTTCAAGCGTCAGCATAACAGATGCCGAGGGTGGATGTTCCCTACCCCCCGAACAGGGCCGCCGCGAACGCCTCCCCCGCCGGCGCCGCCGACTTCGGCCCCAGGACGGCGCTGGCCGCCTGCCCCCCCGCCAGCATCCGACCGCCGACCGCCCGCACGGCCTCGACCGTCTGGGCCTCCAGCTGTTCGGTCATGGAGAGGCTGGACCGGGGCGCGCCGAAGATCAGGGTCTGGGCCGCGTTGCGTCCCGCCCGGCTCATCGGGTTCTCGTCCGACATCCACAGACCGGCCTTCATCACCGCCTTGGCCCGCGACAGCTCCTTTTCGGTCGGCCCGGTCTCGGCCAGGGCCCGCACCTCGCCCGCCGCCACCTGGGCCAGCTCCTTCGCCCGATCCGCCGCCGCGCCCGCATAGATGCCCAGCACCCCGGTGTCCTCGTAAGGCTCCTGATAGGCGTCGATGGCGTAGGCCAGGCCCCGCTCCTCGCGCGCGCTCTGGAACAGGCGCGAGGCCATGCCCCCGCCCAGGATCTCGCCGAACAGCCGCATCGACGACAGAGCCGGATCGGTCGCCGACAGGGCCGGCAGCTGGAACACCAGATTGGCCTGTTCGATCTTGCGCGTCAGGGTCGCATGCCCGCCGACGAAGGCCGCCGGCGCCGGGGCCGGAACCGGGGTCGCGACCGCGTCGCCGAACCAGCGCTCGGCCAGGGCCAGCAGTTCGCCCTCCTCCACCGCGCCGGACGCCGACACCACCATCCGGTCGGGCGAATACAGCCGCGCGCGCCAGGCCTCGACGCTGGCCTTGTCCGCCGGCTTCAGGCTGTCGACCGAGCCCAGGATCGGCCGGCCCAGCGGCTGGCCGGTGAAGGCGCGCGTCTGGACCATCTCGAACACATGGTCGTCGGGGGTGTCGAAGGCCTCGGCGATCTCCTGGGCCACCACGTCCTTTTCGCGCTCGATCTCGGCGGGGTCGAGGGCAGGCCGGAACACCAGGTCCGACAGCACCTGCATGTTCAGCGCCAGGGTGCCTTCCAGCCCCCGCACCTCGAAACTGGTCCGCTCATAGCCGGTGGAGGCGTTGATCGTGCCGCCCTCGGCCTCGATCCGCTCGACGATCTCGCGCGCGGCCATGTCGCCGGCGCCCTTGAACACCAGATGCTCCAGCAGGTGCGACCAGCCTGAGCGATCCTGCGGCTCCCACCGCGCCCCGCCCTTGACGGTGACGACGACGGCCAGGGTCTTCAGGCCGGGCATGGGGTCGCAGATGACGCGGACGCCGTTGGACAGGGTGTGCAGGGTGGCGGTCAGGGGGTGTCTTTCTTCAGGCGTCTTCGAAGCAGGGCCACATAGAAGCCCGCCAGCACAATCGCCAGCCCGAACCAGGTCAGGGCGTAACCGAAATGATTGTTGGAAAAGGCCGCCGGCGGGGCGGACGGCTTCAGGGCGCCGAACTCGGGATTGGTCGGGCTGACGGCGAACACCGCCTCGGGCCGCACCGGGCCCTGGACCTTCAGGGCCCTGGCCATGGCCGCCGTGTCGCGGCCATAGAAGCGGCCGTTCGTCGGGGACGGCGTCATGCCGCCCGGCGGATCGAAGCGGCGGAACTCGCCGATCAGCACCAGCGGCAGGGTGGACTCCGCCACGCGCGGCCGGCCTGAAATCTCGTCGGCGACGAAGCCCCGGTCGATCAGCAGGCTGAAATCCGCATCGACGGGCCGGCAGGCCGAGATCAGCCGCACCCCCGCCACGCCGTCATGGATGGACTGCAGTTCGACATAGGGCGCGGTCGCCAGACCCGGACAGACGATCAACGCCTTGCGGAACTCCAGATCGCCCCCGTCCGGATCGGCCGCCAGCACCTGATCCAGCGGCGCGGGCGGCTTGGCCGCCGCCGCCTCGGACGCCGCGATCAGCCCCTCTTTCCACTTCAGCCGCTCGACCTGCCACAGGCCCAACCCGATCAGCAGGACCAGGGCCGCGACCGTCAGCAGCGTCAATATCCAGGGAAACCGCCTCATATATCCTCCCCCGTGGAGCGAAGCGGATCGGGGGAGGGGGACCGCGCAGCGGTGGAGGGGGCGCTTTGGTTCCTGTACTGCAAGCCGATCATCAGCCCGCGCCCCGGCCGCATCAGCGCCAGCGACAGGGCTGCGACCAGCGGCAGCCAGACGATCAGGTGCAGCCACATGGGCGGATGGAATTTGATCTCCACCGCCAGGGCCGAAAACCCGACCAGAAAGCCCGCGATCTGCATGATGAAACTGGCCGGCCCGTCGCCGGTCTGGATGGTCGAGAAATCCAGCCCGCAGGCCTCGCATCCCGCCCGCACCTTCAGGAAGCCGGCGAACAGACGCCCCTGGCCGCAGCGCGGGCACCGCCCCTTCAGTCCCGCCCGCACGGCGGAAACGGCGACGGCGGGAGACGATCCCTCGTCCCCCGCCGCCGCGATCTTGTCGGTGGTGTCCGGGATCAACCGAAGACGACGTAGACGAAGGCGAACAGGAACAGCCAGACCACGTCCACGAAATGCCAGTACCAGGCCGCCGCCTCGAAGCCGAAATGCTTCTGCGGGGTGAAGTCGCCGGCCAGTAGGCGGATCAGGCAGACCGCCAGGAAGATGGTGCCGATCAGGACGTGGAAGCCGTGGAAACCGGTCGCCATGAAGAAGATCGACCCATACAGGCCCGAGTTGGCGGCTTCCTCATTGAAGAACAGGTGCTCGTGCAGGATGTGCTGGTATTCATAGGCCTGAACGCTGGTGAAGAAGACGCCCAGGGCCACGGTGATGATCAGGGCGATCTTGGCGCCCTTGCGGTCGCCGACCTGGATCGCGTGGTGGGCCCAGGTGACGGTGCAGCCGCTCAGCAGCAGGGTCACGGTGTTCAGCAGCGGCAGCTGCCAGGGCGACAGAACCTCGACCCCCTTGGGCGGCCAGGTCGACCAGGCCTTGGCCGTGTCCGCCCAGGTCCCGACTTCCGGCGTCAGGGCCCGCGATTCATGGAACAGGGCCATGTCGAAGAACATCCAGAAGAAGGCGACGAAGAACATCACCTCCGACGCGATGAACAGGATCATGCCGTAGCGCAGGCCGATCGAGACGACCGGCGTATGGTCGCCCGCCTTGGATTCCTTGATCACGTCCGACCACCAGCCGATGGCCGAGAGCAGAACCCCCGCCAGACCGGCGAAGAAGACGCCCGGCTTGCCTTCGGCCAGGAAGTTGGCGGCGATCGGCCCGTTCTCGGCCGGCGCCAGCCCCTTCATCCAGATCACGGCGCCGATGAACATGATGGTCGCCGCAATGGACGACAGCAGCGGCCACGGACTGGGCGGCACGAGGTGATAGTCGTGGTGCGGAGCGGCGTGCGCGTCGGCCATGCGTTTCATCTCTATATTGGGCTGGCGATGAACTCGCCTTATCCCCCAGCTATAACCGCCGCTTTTGCGTCGCGCCAGTGCGCCGCCGTGTTTCCGCCGCGATCTCCAGGCCGCCCCCAAACGCGTCACCCTCGGGCTCGTCCCGAGGGTCCACCTGTCCGCCGCACCTCAGGTCGGGCGAGGGTCCGGTGTCTAAACTCCACAGCTTGTAATCGCATTAGGCGTGGACCCTCGGGACGAGCCCGAGGGTGACGGGGTTGCGGCGCTACACCCGCGCCTTCAGGGCCTCAAAGGCCGTCTTCGAGAACACCGACAAGGGTTGCGGCGGATCGGTCGGATCGAACCAGCCGATCTCCGACAGCTTGTCCGGCTCGGTCAGCCACGGCTCGCCGGTGAAGTCGCGCGCCAGATAGATCAGCGACACCCAGTGCTGGCGGTCCGCCGCGATGATTTCTTCCGACACGCACAGGAACTCGACCGCGCCGATCGTCAGGCCGCTCTCCTCTTCGGCCTCGCGACGCGCGGCCTCGGCGGAGATTTCCATGTGATCGACCTTGCCGCCGACGATGTTCCAGTGTCCCGCCTCAGGGGCCTTCAGCCGCTTGCACAGCAGCACCCGCCCGTCGGCGCGCTGGATCACCAGCCCGCAGCCGACGCCCGGAAAGTCCACACCCGGTCGGGCCACGAAATCAGGCGTTCGGCCCCGTCGGCGCATCGACCGACGGATAGAAGGTGTAGCTCAGGGTGATCTCGCGCGCGCCCCTGGCTTCGCGATCCGTGGCCAGTTCGGGGGCGATGAAATACTGGACCGGGAATTGGCGCGTCTCGCCCGCCGCCAGGGTCTGATCCGAGAAGCAGAAGCATTGCAGCTTCTGGAAATAGGGGCCGGTGTATTCCGGCACGACATTGTACCCGGCCCGCACCTGGATCGGCTGGTCCGAGGTGTTGGTGACGTCGAAATAGGCCAGGCCCGTCTCGCCGATCCGCACCCTCTGGGTCGTCTGTTCGGCGCGGAAGGTCATGGGCAGGCCGCGCACGTTTGTGTCGAATCGCACCAGCACCGTCTGGTCCAGCACCGTGTCCGGCGCCTTGTCGGCCCGGCGCACCGTGCCGTCGAAGCCCGTGACCTGGCAGAACATCCGGTACAGGGGCACAGCCGCGAAGGCCGCGCCCGTCATCCCCATCACGCCCAGGACGCAGACGATGGCGATCAGGTTCTTGCGGCCGGGATTGTTCATCGCGGCGCCCCCGTCGCCTCTTGCAACAGGGCGCGCTCAGCCGCCTGGTTCTGTTGCAGGCGCAGGACCGTGGTGGTGAAGACCAGGACGATGAAGGCCACCAGGGCCGTCGCGATCCAGACGTTGCGGCGCTTGCGGGCGCGCAGTTCCTCGGGCGTCAGACGCATGGTTCAGGCTCCCAGGCCCGCCACCGCCTCGACCAGGAAGGCCGAGAACAGGGCGACCAGATACAGGATCGAAAAGGCGAACAGGTCACGCGCCGGTTTGGCCTGGACCTTCACATCATACAATGCGGCCTCGCGTCCCACGGTGTCGGCCTTGTCCGGCTCGTCGCCGGCGCGCGAGCGGTACAGCCGCCAGGCCAGGCCCAGGAAGCCCAGGCCGCCGGCGACCGACACCACCGCGTAGATCATCCCGCCCATGCCCACCAGGGCCGGGGCCACGGCCGAGGCCACGAAGACCAGCGAATAGATCAGGATCTGCAGCCGGGTGGACCTGGCCCCCCGCGCCACCGGCATCATCGGTATGCCCGCCTTGGCGTAGTCGCCGGCCGAATACAGGGCCAAGGCCCAGGAGTGCGGCGGGGTCCACAGGAAGATGATCAGGAACAGCAGCCAGGCCTGCCAAGGCGCCTGGCCCGTCGCCGCCGCCCAGCCGATCACCGGCGGAAAGGCGCCCGCCGCCCCGCCGATGACAATGTTCTGCGGCGTCCTGCGCTTCAGCAACAGGGTGTAGAAGCCGGCGTAATAGACGATGGTCAGGGCCAGCAGCCCGGCCGCGAACCAGTTGGTGTTCATCCCCAGCAGCATGACCGAGAACAGGCTGAGGATGACGCCATAGGCCATGGCGTCATTCTTGCGCACCCGCCCCGCCGCCACCGGCCGGCCGCGCGTGCGCCGCATCAGGGCGTCGGTCTCGCCTTCCAGCGCCATGTTCAGCGACCCGGCCGCGCCTGCGCCCACGGCGATGCACAGGATGGCGATGGCGGCGACCAGCGGATTCATCGATCCCGGCGCCATCACCAGTCCGGTCGCGGCGGTGAAGACCACCACCGACATGACGCGCGGCTTCAGCAGCTGGAAGAAGTCTTCCGGCTGGGCGGTCGAAATCGCGGGGCGGGTCTGGACGTCCTGGGTCATGGGTTCGGGTGTCATGGGTGAGGGCCGCATAGCATACCCCAAAGCAGAAGGCCGCCCCTTCCGTGGAAAGAGCGGCCCGCCGTTCGGGATGTCAGCCCGGGATCAGTGCTCGTCGCCCTTGACCACCGGCAGTTCGTTGAACTGGTGGGTCGGCGGCGGCGAGGACAGGGTCCATTCCAGGGTCGTGGCGCCCTCGCCCCACGGATTGGCGACGCCCGGCCGGCGGCGAATGGCGGCCTCGGCCAGCATGACCAGGAAGACCAGCACCCCCACGGCCGTGATCGCGTAACCGATCGACGAGATCTGGTTCCACAGGGTGAAGGCGTCCGGGTAGTCGATATAGCGGCGCGGCATCCCCTGCAGGCCCAGGAAATGCTGCGGGAAGAACACCAGGTTCACGCCCACGAACATGATCCAGAAATGGGTCGCGCCCAGGAACTCGTTGTACTTCACCCCGAACATCTTCTCGAACCAGTAGTAGAAGCCCGCGAAGATGGCGAAGACGGCGCCCAGCGACAGGACATAGTGGAAGTGGGCCACCACGTAATAGGTGTCGTGCAGGCTGTAATCGATGCCGGCGTTCGACAGGACCACGCCGGTCACCCCGCCGACGGTGAACAGGAAGATGAAGCCGATGGCCCACAGCATGGGCGTCTTGAAGCTGATGGACCCGCCCCACATGGTGGCGATCCAGCTGAAGATCTTCACCCCGGTCGGCACGGCGATGATCATGGTCGCGGCGATGAAATAGGCGCGCAGGTTCACGCTCATTCCGACCGTGTACATGTGGTGCGCCCAGACCACGAAGCCGACGAAGCCGATGGCCACCATGGCGTAGGCCATGGCCAGGTATCCGAACACCGGCTTGCGGCTGAAGGTCGAGACGATGTGGCTGATGATGCCGAAGCCCGGCAGGATCAGGATGTAGACCTCCGGGTGGCCGAAGAACCAGAACAGGTGCTGGTACATGATCGGGTCGCCGCCGCCGGCCGGGTCGAAGAAGTGGGTGCCGAAGTTGCGGTCGGTCAGCAGCATGGTGATGGCGCCGGCCAGGACGGGCAGCGACAGCAGCAGCAGGAAGGCGGTGATCAGCACCGACCAGGCGAACAGCGGCATCCGGTGCAGGGTCATGCCCGGCGCGCGCATGTTCAGGATGGTGGTGATGAAGTTGATCGCGCCCAGGATGGAGCTGGCGCCCGCGACGTGCAGGGCGAAGATGGCCAGGTCGAAGGCCGGGCCGACGTGGCCCACCGTCGACAGGGGCGGATAGGCCGTCCAGCCCCCGCCGAAGCCCTTGCCCGGCCCGCCGTCGACGAACATCGACAGGATCAACAGGCACCAGGCGGCGACCAGCAGCCAGAAGGAGATGTTGTTCATGCGCGGGAAGGCCATGTCCGGCGCCCCGATCATGATCGGCACGAACCAGTTGCCGAAGCCGCCGATCATGGCGGGCATGACCATGAAGAAGATCATGATCAGGGCGTGGGCGGTGACCACCGCATTATAGCCGTGCTTGGACTGCTCCACGAGACCCAGAAGCTGGATCGACGAGCCTTCCTTGAAGATCTGGATTCCCGGCTCGGCCAGCTCCCAGCGGATCAGGCCCGACAGCGCCCCGCCCACGATGCCCGCCATGATGGCGAACATCAGATACAGGGTGCCGATGTCCTTGTGATTGGTGGACAGGAACCAGCGCGTGAAGAAGCCCACCTTGTGATCGTCGTGGTGGTGAGCGTCGTGGGCGGGAAGGACGTCGCGGGTCGAAACGGTTGCGTCAGCCATGGAACTGCTCGCCTCTTACTGGGCGGCCGGCGCGGCGGAGGCCGCGGCGGGAGCGGGTTGAACGGTCGGCGCGGTCGGCGTCGTCGCCGTCTGGGCGGTGGGTATGCCGGTCTGGGCGCCGGCTTCGGGGCCGGTCGTCGCCGTACCGACCACGGGGGCGCCGGTCGTGCCGGCCTCGACCTGAGCGGCGGTTCCGCCCGGCGCGGCCTCGGCCGTCTTCGGCGTCATGGAGCCGCCCTTGGAGGCGATCCAGCGTTCGAACTCGGCCTGGGTCACGACATTGATCTGGATCGGCATGAAGGCGTGATCGACACCGCACAGTTCCGAGCACTGGCCGTAGAAGACGCCGGTGCGCTCGGCCTTGAACCAGGTCTCGTTGACCCGGCCGGGCACGGCGTCGGTCTTCAGGCCGAAGGCCGGCAGGGCCACGGCGTGGATGACGTCGGACGCCGTGATCAGCAGACGCACCGTCTTGCCGACCGGCACCACCATCGGCTCGTCCGCCGCCAGGCGATAGACGGCGTGCGACAGGCCGCGCTCGGCCAGTTCGCCTTCCGGCACCATGTTGGAGATGTACTCGGCCACGCCCTGGTCGGGATATTCATAGGCCCAGTTCCACTGGTTGCCCGTCACCTTCACCGTCAGATCCGGTTCCGGCATGTCGTGATAGGCGAACAGCAGGCGGAAGGAGAACAGCGAAATCCCCACCAGGATCACCACCGGCAGAACGGTCCAGATGATCTCGACCGTGGTGTTGTGGCTCCAGCGCGCGGGCGTCGGATTGGATCTCTTGTTGTAGCGGAACACGATCCAGGCCAGCAGGCCCAGCACCAGCAGGGTGATGCCGGTGATGACGGGCATCAGGACGATGTCATGGAACCAGATGGCGTCGTGCTTCAGCGGCGCGGCGGCCGGCTGAAGATCGATGCCGCCCGGCGTCGGCTGGCCCATCAGATCCTGCGCCCACGTCGGCGCGGCGGAGAACAGTGCGATCCCGACGGCTGTCGTCGCCGCCGTCGCTCCTGCCTTCGCTCTTCCCAGGGCTCGCGTCCCCATTCCCATACGAAGTCCCCACAATATCGTTTTTCAGCAGAGACTTGAGAACGAATCTCAAGTCTTCGCGCGGGCATGTTCTCCACCCGTCACTTCCTTGAGTCCCTATCGGATCGCCCTTCGCTTGCCAAGCGATCCCCGCTCCATCCGCCGCAAACTCGCCCCAAACCCGTCCGCCCCCTCATCGAACCCCGTTGGATTAAACCTTCGTCATGTTTAAACAGGTACCTTGCGTCGCAAGGTACCTTGTCGTACTCAATCTCCATCAAAGGAGACATCGAGGTGACCGAAACCATCGAGATACAGCTGAAGAAGGGGGTTCTGGGGCTTTGCGTCCTGGCGCTTCTGAACCGGGCCGACAGCTACGCCTACGAGATCGCCAGCCGCCTGTCGGACGCGATCGATATGGGGGAAGGCACCATCTACCCCCTGATGCGGCGGATGCAGTCGGACGGACAGGTCGAGACCTATCTGGTCGAATCCTCGTCCGGCCCGTCCCGCAAATACTATCGTCTGACCGACGCCGGACGGACGGCCCTCGCCGCCCAGACCGCCGAATGGTCGGCCTTCACCCAAGCCGTCGACGCCGTCCTGGCGAGCGACGCGAACACGATCCAGGCTTCGGCGCCCCAGGCGGCCGAGGCTCAACCGGAGGAAACGGAACAATGACGCGCGCGGAGTTCATCGCCCGTCTCAGAAGCGGCCTGGTCGGCCTTCCGACCGCCACGGCGACCGACATCGTCGCCGACTATGAGACCCATTTCGCCGACGGTCTGGCCGCCGGCCGCACCGAGGCCGAGGTGGCCGCCGCCCTGGGCGATCCGGGCCGGCTGGCCCGCGAACTGAAGGCCGAGGCCGGGATCCAGCGCTGGCGCCAGGAGAAGAACCCCTCCGCCGCCGCGGCCGCCGTCTTCGCCGTCCTGGGCCTGGGGGCAGTCGACATCCTGATCCTCCTGCCCATTCTGATGGGCGTGGTCGGGACCCTCTTCGGCTTCTTCATCGCCGCCATCGCCCTGTTCATCTCGGGCGGCGGCGTCATGGTGGCCGGCCCCTTCGCCGGCTTCCCCGGCGGCCCGTTCGCGGCGGTCCTGATGGGTCTGGGCCTGATGGCCGGGGCCGTCTTCATCGGCGCCCTTCTGACCATCGTCACCATCTGGCTGGTCAACGGGATCGTCTGGTTCGCCCGCCTGCACTACCGGCTGCTCAAGCCGGCGCTTGAACCCCAATCCGACGCCCAGTCTGACGCTACGAGCACGGGAGGCTCGCTATGATCCGCACACTGTTCATCATCGCCGGCGCCGCCCTGGTGCTCTGCATGGTCACCCTGGGCGGGGCCATCGCCCTCGGCGGCCACGACCTGCAACGCCACGGCTGGGCCTGGACCATCAAGGACCGGGACGGCGAGTCGATCCGCTTCGAACGGATCAAGAGCGGCGGGACCGACGATCTCGGCCCCTTCACAACCCGCACCCTGACCTGGACCGGCGGCGAGGCCCTGACCATCGATTCCAGCATCGACGTCGAATACGTCCAGGGCCCGGCCAACACCGTGGTCATCACTGGCCCCAAGAGGCTGACCGACCGCGTCACCCTGACGGATGGCCGCCTGTCCCTGGGCGACGGCGACACACGGATCGTGTTCGGCTGGGACGGCGGAAACTTCTCCGCCCGGTCGGACCGCGACGAGCTGCGCGTCGTCGTCACGGCGCCCAATGTCCGCCGCTTCGCCTCCAACGGCTCGGGCGACCTGGACATCAGCGGCTATGACCAGCCCTCGATGGCCCTGTCGATCTCGGGTTCGGCCGATGTCACCGCCTCGGGCCGCACCGACGCCCTGGACCTCGACATCGCCGGCTCGGGCGACGCCGATCTTCGAGCTCTGGACGCCAAGGACGCCAAGGTCGACATCGCCGGCTCCGGCGACGCCGACATCGCCCCCACCGGCGACGTCCAGGTCAGCATCGCGGGCTCCGGCGACGTCAGCCTGGCGACCCGCCCCGCCAAGCTGACCAGCGAAATCGCCGGCTCCGGCGACGTCTATCAGAACTGAAAGGACCAGCCCCTCCCTCGCTTGCGGGGGAGGGGCCGCGACTGCATGAACGTGGTGCGGGGCTGAACCTTACAGGCCCCCTCCGTCTCGCCGGCTTCGCCGGCGATCCACCTCCCCCAAGGGGGGAGGAATGCGAGCACCGAAATCCTCCCCCTCTGGGGGAGGTGGATCGCCGGCGAAGCCGGCGAGACGGAGGGGGCCCGAACGGGTCCAACTGTCACAATGACGCTGGCCTCACTCCAGCAATTCCAACAGCTTGCCAGATTCTCGCCCCGACTTCCCCGCCGGGGTTTCCCCGTCCCCTATAATCCTCCCCGGTCTCGTCGCTTGGAGGGCTCGTAAGGCCTGCGACCTTGCGGCGGCGAGAGCGGATGGAACGGGAGCGGGGGTGCAACTCCTCCGCGCCGGCGGCGCCTCAAAACGCCGCCGGAGGGTCGAGGGGGATACTCGGCCGCACTCGGGACGGGGTTTCGCAGACCCTGCCGACCCGTCGCAGGCTTATGGGGTTAGGCGATAAGACCGCCACCGCTCGGCGCCCCGAGCTTGCAGGCCAACCAACCGCGCGGGGCGTCAAACCTTCGTCGAAACGGTATTTCTAGATCAAACTCCGGGCGAAGGCCCGGCGCCCCGCCCAGCCCTCCGCTTCCAAAGGGCCTCCAAACTCCGCCGAACGGACGGAGCGTTTCGTCACGCCTTCACCCTGCCCTTCATTCCCGCTAAGCCATGCCCATGACCTCCGCCCCTCTTCCCGACGCCGGCGCCAACTGGGTGGATCGCCATGCGCCGCAGCGGCTGAAGCCCTGGCTGAAGCTGGGCCGGTTCGACCGGCCCATCGGCATCTGGCTGCTGCTCCTGCCCGGCTGGCAGGGGATCGTCCTGGCCCTGGCCCAGTATCGGCAGGCGCCCGGCCTCTATGACCTGTGGCTGTTCGTCGGTTTCGGCATCGGCGCCTGTCTGATGCGCGCCGCCGGTTGCGCCTTCAACGACATCGTCGATCGCGACTTCGACGCCCAGGTCGCCCGCACCGCCCTACGCCCCATCCCCGCCGGCCTGATCAGCGTCAAACAGGCCTGGGCCTTCGTGATCGGCTGCAGCCTGATCAGCCTGCTGATCCTGCTGACCCTGCCCGTCGTCGCCATTGCCCTCGGCGTCGGCTCCCTGGCCCTGGTCGCCGCCTATCCCTTCATGAAGCGGATCACCTGGTGGCCCCAGGCCTGGCTGGGCTTGACCTTCAACTGGGGCGCCCTGATGGGCTTCGCCGCCGCCCTCCCCTTGGCCGCCGCCGCCCTTCTGCTGCCCGCAGAGATCGCCGGCGAGTTCCGCCCCTTCCTCTGGTCCGCCCCCAGCGACAGCGGCCACGCCGTCGCCCTGGTCTGGCAGGCCTATGTCCCCGCCGTCCTCCTCTACCTCGGCGGCGTCTTCTGGACCCTGGGCTACGACACCATCTACGCCCTTCAGGACATCGAGGACGACGCCATGGTCGGCGTCAAATCCTCCGCCCGGCGCCTGGCCTCGGCCGTCCGCCCCGGCGTCGCCGTTTTCTATGTGATCAGCCTAGTCATGGCCGCCTCGGCCGGCCTCGCCGCGGGTCTCGGCCCGCTGTTCTGGCTGGGCCTGGCCCTCTACGCGGCCCATCTGACCCGCCAGGTCCTCCGCCTCGACCGCACCGACGGCGCCCTGGCGCTGAAACTGTTCAAGTCCAACCGAGAGGCGGGCTTCATCCTGCTCGCCGCCCTCGCCCTCGGATCCCTCGGCCTGTGAAGGAGCCCCCCATGACCTCCACCGTTCGCATCCTGCTGCTGTCCGCCGCCGTCGCCGCCACCTTGGCCGCCTGCCAGAGGCGCGAGGACAAGGCTGACGCCTCCGCGCCGACCCCGACCGCCGCCGCCCCGGTCAGTCCCGCCGCCGCCGGCGCCCCGATGGGCTTCGATTCCAAGACCCAGTACGCCACGGTCAAACTGACCCTGCCGGACGCGGTCAAATCCAAGCCCGACCTGCACGCCCCCCTCTACGCCGCCGCCGTGCGCGACCTGCGCCAGTTCTCCGAAGGCGCCCAGGCCGACCTGTCCGAGGCCGGCGGCGGCCCCGGCGGCTATGAGAAGACCATCGCCTTCGAACCCGGCGCCGAGACCGGCAAGCTGTTCAGCCTGGCCCGCACCGATTTCGAGTTCACCGGCGGCGCCCATCCCAACACCAGTTTCTCGGCCGTGCTGTGGGACAAGGCGATGAAGAAGCGGCTGGGCTTCGCCGACCTGTTCCGCCCGGGCGCCGATCTGGCGGGCCTGGACAAGGCCCTGTGCGACGCCGCCAACGCCGCCAAACAGGCCCGCTCGCCGGGGTCGGAGACCGCGACCCTGGGCGGCAAGATGTGGACCTGCCCCAAGGCCGTCGCCACCCCCTTCGTCCTGACGCCGGGCACGACGCCGGGCAAGGCGGGCGGGATCACCTTCCTGCTGGGCGCCTATCAGATCGGCCCCTATTCGGACGGCCCCTACCAGATCGCCCTGCCCCAGTCGGTCTTCCGCTCCCTGCTGAACCCCGCCTACGCCGACGAGTTCGCCGGCGCGCCGGTCAAGGCGGGGGACGTGACGCCGAAGAACGGCTGATCAGTCGGCCAGGAACTGATCCACCAGTTCGGCGAACCGCTGAGGCTGGTCGGCCATGATGAAATGCCGGCTGCCGTCGACCCGGATCAGCTTGACGCCGGGCAGGGTCGCATATTCGTGACCCCAGGCCTGATCCGCCTGGGCGGCGGGCGCCCCGCCGTCGGCATCCGAGGCGTAGAGGGCGGTCACCGGCACGCTCAGGTTCGCAAGACCTGGCCGCGCATCCGTCAGCAGGACGTCCCGCATGGCCGCCGCCATGGCCTTGCGGTCCGACCCGGTCGTCCAGTCGACCAGCCTGACCCGCAATGCCGCGTCCCGCGTCATGCCCTGGGCGCTGCCGACCTGGGCGGCGCGGAAGGATTCGTCCGAGAGGGCCAGAAGGGTCTGCGCCGTCTGTTCCGCCGCCGGTCTCATGGCCTCGACCGTCACCTGCGGCCCCCGCAGCGCGCCGAAGAAGGGCAGGCTGTCCACGCTCATCAACCGGCCGACAGCCTCAGGATGCTGCTGGGCCAGCACCAGTCCCGCCAGGGCGCCCATCGAATGACCGATCACCGCCGGCCGCTCCAACCCTTGACTGCGGATGTAGCGGTCCAGTTCCTCGACCACCGGCTGGACGAAGGGGCCGTCGCCATGACTCCAGGCCTCGCCGGCGAAGCCCGCCAGCTGCACGAGATGGACCCGGTGCGTCGCCTTCAGCCGATCCGCCGTGGTCCGCCACACTTCCCGCGAACAGCCGAAGCCGGGGATCAGGATCACATCGGGGCCCGCCCCCACCACCTCCACGGACAGGCGGTCCGAGACGAAGGCGGACGCCTGGGCGCCTGGCTGGGCGAAGGCGGCGGTGACGCCGACCATCAGCGACGGGGTGCAGACCGCCAGACCGAACAGTGCGGCGCGCAGGCGCGGGCGCGCCTTGAAGAAGGCGTTGAACATCGGATGTCTCCCTTGGGTTTTAGGTTTGGTCCGCCGCCGTCAGGCGTGCGGGTTCTCGAAGATTTCCTCGACCGGTCGGTCGAAGGCCGCAGCGATGCGGTAGGCCAGGTCCAGCGAGGGATCGTGCCGCTCGGTCTCCAGGGCGATCACCGCCTGTCGCGACACGCCCAGCGCCTGGCCCAGTTGCTCCTGGGTCCAGCCGCGCTCGACGCGCAGCAGTTTCAGCCGGTTCTTCATCGGCTGGTCCGGATGAAGGGCG
Organism: Brevundimonas mediterranea; assembly: GCF_011064825.1. NCBI lineage: Bacteria > Pseudomonadati > Pseudomonadota > Alphaproteobacteria > Caulobacterales > Caulobacteraceae > Brevundimonas > Brevundimonas mediterranea. The sequence continues at coordinate 2,265,441 of NZ_CP048751.1, read as the reverse complement.
CGCTGATTCCGTACATGCCCCAGAACAGGGGTACGATCAGCCAGGTCTCGATATGGGGCGCGCCTGCGAAGCTCTCGCCGAAGCCCCAGAAGGTGGCGACCGCCATGGCCAGTCCCGAAGCGACGATGAACTGTTTAGCCGTAAGGCTGCGGACGAACTCGTCGCTTTCGCGCATCAAGGACAAGACGGCCCAGATCTGGCCGATCACCGGTCCCGAGACCGCCGCCGCCAGCCCCCAGGCCGCCGGCTTTCCCATCACTTCGTCGAAGGCGTCGGTCGTCATCATGGCCACGCAAATGGCCACATAGGGAATGGTGAAGGCCATGGTGCGAATGACGTATCGCCGGTGCGCCGGGGTGGTCGATTTTCCGAAAGACAGCATGTCCGCCTCCTTGTGTAAGGCCAACCTTACATCGGTCAAATGTCATGTCAACCTGACTTTTTGTAAGGAACACCACACATCATCGCATTGCTTTGTCCAGACCCGCCTTAGGGACTAGACTGCCGCCATGCCCGCCGCCCCGCGCTTAGCCGCATCCGCCCTGTTCACGCCCGAGGAATGGGCTCCGTTCCAGGCCCGCTCGGCATGGGTCGGGCCGCTGCTGGTCGCCCACTGCTGGGCCGTGATCGCGATTGCGGTCGTCGCGGGGGTGCTGATCCCCTGGCTGATCCCGCTGTGCGTCATGGTGATCGGCACGCGCCAGCTGGGCCTGGCGATCCTGATGCACGAGGCGGCGCACGGCGGCCTGTCCCGGAACCTGCGGCTGAACGATTTCCTCGGCCACTGGCTTTGCGCCGTGCCGATCGGCGCCAGCCTGACCGCCTATCGCCCCTATCACCTGGCCCACCACCGCTTCGCCCAGCAGCCGGAGGATCCCGACCTGATGCTGTCGGCGCCCTTTCCCGTCTCGCCCGCCTCCCTGCGGCGCAAGCTGATCCGCGACCTGACCGGCCAGACCTTCTTCAAGCAGCGGGTGCTGCTGCCGCTGGCCCAAAGGCGCTCAGGCAGCCCGAAGGGCGATGGCGCACAAACAATGCGCGATAGCGCCCACCAATATGAGGCCGTCGTCACCGGCCGCTCGGTCCTGCCCTTCCTCGCCTTCAACGCCCTCCTGCTGGCGGGCTTCGTCGCGGCGGGGGTCTGGTGGGCCTTCTTCGCCTTGTGGCTGCTGCCGATGGCGACCTGGTTCCCGATGGTGACGCGGCTGAGAAACATCGCCGAACACGCCTGCGTCGACGGCTCGGCCGCCGACGCCTTCCGCGCCGCCCGAACCACCCGCGCCGCCTGGTGGGAGCGCGCCTTCATCGCCCCCTACTGGGTCAATTTCCACGCAGAACATCACCTGTTCATGCATGTGCCGTGCTGGAAGCTGCCGGCCCTGCACCGCGCCGTCCACACCCGTCCCCAGGCCGCCGGCATGGAGGTCGCGCCCGGGTATGCCGACGTGCTGAAGACCGCGACGCGTCGCCGGGCATGACCATCCCCGATCCGGCCGCCTTCATCCACGCCAACACACGTCTCCAGCCCGTGCCCCATGCGCCGGAAATCTCGCTGTGGCTGGCGGACGAGATCACGCCGATCTGGCGCATGACGGAAGAGGAACTGGGCGAACTGGGCCTGCCGCCGCCCTTCTGGGCCTTCGCCTGGGCCGGCGGCCAGGCGCTGAGCCGCTATCTGCTGGATCACCCGCAAGAGGTCGCCGGCAAGCGGGTGCTGGACTTCGCGACCGGTTCGGGCCTGGTCGGGGTGGCGGCTATGCGGGCGGGCGCCGCCTCGGTCCTGTGCGCCGACATCGATCCCTTCTGCCAGGCCGCCGTCGCCGCCAACGCCCAGGCCAACGGCGTGGCCCTAGGCTTCACACCGCTCAATCTGCTGGACGCCCCGCCGCCGGCCGTGGACGTCATCTGCGCCGGCGACATCTGCTACGAAAAGCCGATGACCGAGGCCGTGCTGGCCTGGCTGGGCCAGGCTCGCGCCGCCGGAACCCGTGTCCTGATCGGCGATCCCGGCCGCACCTATTTTCCCCGCTCGGGCCTGGATTTCCTGGCCGAATACAGCGTGCCCACGACCAGAGAGCTGGAGGACCTGGAAATCAAGCGGTCCTCCGTCTGGGCCATGCCCTGAGGTCACGGCGCGGCCGCGCTTGCCCCTCGCGCCGTCGCCGCCCATCTTCAAGGACATGAGACCGATCGCGACCTTTTCCGTAGTGATCGCCGCCATGGCCTCCAGCGCCGTGGCGCAAACCCCGCCCTATGTCCCACCTTACGCCGCGCCCCACGGCGCCTATCCCGGCGGCGGTCCTGCGGCGATCGCCGACCAGCATCGCTATGAAAACGACCGGCTGCGGCGACAATCCGAGGCCAACGCCGCCCTGGCCCGACAGCAGCAGATCGAAACCCGTCAGCGACTGATGCAGATCGAGGCCGCGCGCGAACCGACCGTGTCGCCGGCCGTCCCCACCCGCCCCCTGTATGACGTCGCCCAGGAGCGCGGCCTGCGCGAAGGCGCCGCCGCTCGTCGCCAACAGACCCGCCAGGGCGTGACCCAGATCGACGACTGGCTGGATCGGCCGAACTGACGCATCCCTTCCCTTTCCTCCGCGTTCCGGCCTAGCTTCAAGACGGATCAGGCGGAGGGAACGGGCATGCGCTGGCAGGGCGGACGGACAGGCGGCGGCGGGGTCGAGGATCGGCGCGGTCTCGGCGGCGGGGCGCTGGCGGGCGGCGGGATCGGCGTCGGGGTCCTGGCGATCATCGGCTATCTCGTGTTCGGCATAGATCCGGCGACCACAACCCAGTTGGCCAGCCAGTTCGGCGGCGTCGGCGCCGAGCAGCAGCAGGGTCAGGTCGGGACGCCTGAAGATCAGGCCGGTCGGTTCGTCGATGTCGTCGGGGGCAATATCAACGACGTCTGGACCCAGAAGCTGAACGGCTACGAACCGCCCAAGGTGGTCATCTACGAACAGGGCACATCGACCGGCTGCGGCTATGGCCAATCGGCCATGGGCCCCTTCTATTGCCCGACCGACAGGACCGTCTATCTGGACCTGGGCTTCTGGCAGGAGATGGAGACGCAACTGGGCGCCTCGGGCGCCGACTTCGCCCGCGCCTATGTCATCGCCCACGAGTTCGGCCACCACGTCCAGACCCTGACCGGAACCTCGGCCCAGGTCCGTCAGGCCCAGCAGCGCGCGCAAGGGGAAGCCGAAGCCAACCAGTATTCCGTCGCGCTGGAGCTTCAGGCCGATTGCTACGCCGGCGTCTGGGCCAGAAACGCCTCGGCCGTCTCGAACGGCCAGGTCGCCCTGGAGCCCGGCGACATCGAGGAAGGCATGAAGACCGCCCAGGCTATCGGCGACGACACCCTGCAACGCCGGGGCGGCGGGCGCGTTTCGCCAGAGAGCTTCACCCACGGCTCCGCAGCCCAGCGGGTCGAGTGGCTGCAACGCGGCTATCAGTCGGGCGACCCGGCCGTCTGCGACACCTTCAGCGGCGCCTGAACAAGGGTTTCGGTGATGGATTCTGCGGGTTGCGGGTGTGGTCCCGCGCCCCTAACACCGCCTCGCGCGCCCCCGCGACGCACAGACCGACGGATACATTCCCATGCACGCTCGCGCCGGCCGCCAGGCCCTACCGGAAGACCTGATCGACCTCGACGCCCTGATCGGCGCCTATGGATCCGGCCGGCCCGACATGGCCGACCCGGCCCAGCGGGTGGTGTTCGGCACCTCGGGACACCGGGGCTCGGCTCTGGACGGCGCCTTTACCGAGAGCCACATCCTGGCCATCGCCCAGGCGGTCGCCGAATATCGCGCGGCGCAGGGGATCGACGGCCCGCTGTTCGTTGGGCGCGACACCCACGGCCTGTCCGAACCCGCCTGGCGCACGACGCTGGAGGTGCTGGTCGGCAATGGCGTCGAGGTGCTGATCGACGCCCGTGACGGCTTCACCCCGACCCCGGCCGTGTCCCACGCCATCCTGGCCTACAACCGCGCCAATACGCGCCAGGCCGACGGGATCCTGATCACCCCGTCGCACAATCCGCCCCGCGACGGCGGCATCAAATACAATCCCCCCTCCGGCGGTCCGGCCGGGAGCGACGCCACCGGCGCCATCGCCGCCCGCGCCAATCAGCTGATCGAGGGCGGCCTGGCCGAGGTGAAGCGCGTCCCGTTCGACAGGGCTTACGCCACGGCGGGCCGGTTCGACTTCCTGGGCGCCTATATCGACGACCTGCCCAGCGTGCTGGACCTGGACGCCATCCGCGACGCCGGGGTCCGCATGGGGGCCGATCCGCTGGGCGGAGCGGCCGTGGCCTATTGGGGCGAGATCGCCGACCGGCACCGGCTGAACCTGACCGTGGTCAATGACGTCGTCGATCCGCGCTGGGCCTTCATGCCGCTGGACGCCGACGGCAAGATCCGCATGGACTGTTCGTCGCCCAGCGCCATGGCCAATCTGATCCGGATGATGCAGGGCGGATCGGCCTATGATCTGGCCTTCGGCAATGACGCCGACGCGGACCGCCACGGCATCGTCACGCCCGACGGCGGCCTGATGAACCCCAATCATTTCCTGGCGGCGGCCGTCGCCTATCTGTTCGTCAACCGTCCCGGCTGGGGCCCGGACGTGGCGGTGGGCAAGACCCTGGTCTCGTCATCGATGATCGACCGCGTCGTCGCCGGCATGGGCCGCCGCCTGCTGGAGGTTCCGGTCGGGTTCAAGCATTTCGTGCCGGGCCTGCTGGACGGAACCGTCGGCTTCGGCGGCGAGGAATCGGCCGGGGCCACCTTCCTGCGGCGCGACGGCACGGCCTGGTCCACAGACAAGGACGGCCTGCTGCTGTGTCTGCTGGCGGCCGAGATCCAGGCCCGCACGGGTCAGAGCGCCAGCCAGCTCTATGCCGGCCTGACCGAACAATACGGCGCTCCCGCCTATGCCCGGATCGACGCCCCCGCCGATCGGACGCAGAAGGCGCGTCTGGCCGCCTTGAGCTCCGCCGACGTCGCCGCCACCACCCTGGCCGGTCAGCCGATCACCGACATCCTGACCAAGGCCCCCGGCAATGGCGAGGCCATCGGCGGGCTCAAGGTCGTGACCGCCGACGCCTGGTTCGCCGCCCGCCCGTCGGGCACCGAGGACGTCTACAAGATCTACGCAGAGTCCTTCCTGGGAGCGGATCACCTGGCCCAGGTCCAGGCCGAGGCCAGGACGCTCGTGGCCGCCGCCCTGGCGGGCTGAAGGGCTTGAGGCTTGACTTTATGTCCGCGAACCTCCATTTGCGCTGCGTCGCACAATCGCGATCTCCGGCGTCTCCAGCGCGTGTAAGTCCATCTCGGACCTGTCTGTAGAAGCCGCCGGCCCCTCAAGTTCATTCGCTGCCCGGACACGCGGGGCGGCGCCCGATCCACCCCGCAGGCTTCATTCCGAAGCCCGGCCGGGACTGGCGGTGCGCGGCCCTAAGGCGTCATGCCATGGCTGAAAGCGCCCTGCCGCACGCGAAAGACACTGCTGTGAGCACCACATTCGAATCCATGGGCCTGAACAAGGCCCTTCTTCAGGCGCTGGCGTCGGAAGGCTACACCAAGCCGACCCCGATCCAGGAAAAGGCCATCCCCGACGTCATGCAGGGCAAGGACCTGCTGGGCATCGCCCAGACGGGCACCGGCAAGACCGCCGCCTTCGCCCTGCCGATCCTGCATCGCCTGGCCGAGAACCGCATCGCCCCCAAGCCGCGCACGACGCGCGTGCTGGTCCTGTCGCCCACGCGTGAACTGGCCACCCAGATCGGCGACAGCTTCAAGGCTTACGGCGCCCACCTGGGCTTCCGGGTCGCGGTCATCTTCGGCGGCGTGAAATACGGCGCCCAGGAGCGGGCCCTGCAACAGGGTCTGGACATCCTGGTCGCGGCGCCCGGCCGTCTGCTGGACCACATCCAGCAGAAGAACCTGGACCTGTCCTCGACCGAGATCCTCGTCCTGGACGAAGCCGACCAGATGCTGGACCTGGGCTTCATCAAGCCGATCCGCCAGATCGTCAGCCGCATCCCGGCCAAGCGCCAGAACCTGTTCTTCTCGGCGACCATGCCGACCGAGATCGGCAAGCTGGCGGGCGAGCTGCTGAAGGACCCGGTCAAGGTCCAGGTCACGCCGCAATCCACCACCGTCCAGCGCATCAGCCAGTCGGTCGTCCACGTCGAACAGGGCCGCAAGCGCGCCCTGCTGACCGAAATGTTCAGCGATCCCGAGTACACGCGCTGCCTGGTCTTCACCAAGACCAAGCACGGCGCCGACAAGGTCGCGGCCTATCTGGAAGCGGGCGGGGTCGAGGCCGGCGCCATCCACGGCAACAAGTCCCAGCCCCAGCGTGAACGCACGCTGGACGCCTTCAAGAAGGGCAAGCTGCGCGTCCTGGTCGCCACCGACATCGCCGCGCGCGGCATCGACGTAGACGGCGTCTCGCACGTCGTGAACTTCGAACTGCCCCATGTGCCGGAGGCCTATGTGCACCGCATCGGCCGGACGGCCCGCGCGGGCGCCGACGGCACCGCCATCAGCTTCGTCGCCGGCGACGAGATGAAGCTGCTGAAGGATATCGAGAAGGTCACGCGCCAGAAGATCCCGGCCATCGACCGCCGCAACGACAAGGCCCTGGGCCAGCTGGACGCCACCATCATGGCGACCGGCGTCGGCAAGAAGGCGACCATGCCGGAACGCGAGGGCGGCGAGCGCAATGAAGGCGGCCGGGGTGGTCGTGGGCGCAGCCGCGTGCCGCACCGCGACGGCGTCCGTCCGGAAGGCGGCGGCCAGCCGCATCGCCAGCGCCGCGCCCGTCCCGGCGAGACTCCGGCCGCTCCGCGTCCCGAGCGCGCCTACAACCCCCTGGCCGGTGAGCGCGTGCCCTCGATCAACGACAACGCCAAGCCTGCGGAAGGCGAAATGAAGCGCCGTCCCCGTCGCCGTCCGTCGAACGGCGGCAAGGGCTACGGCGGCGCGGCCAAGGCCTGATCCCCGCTCGCCACCCTCGGGCTTGCCCCGAGGGTGGCGGACCGGAAATCGACGACAAAAAACGGCGGCTCCTTTGCAGGAGCCGCCGTTCTTGTTTCAGCCGATGGCTGTGGACCTTAGAAGTTCCAGGTCGCGCCCATCGAGAAGCCGACGCCGTGGCCCTTGGCCTCGCCGCGCAGGGTGGAGACGACCAGGCCGTTGCCATACACGTCGCGGGTGTCGTTGATCGTGGCCGTATCAATGTCGATATAGGTCACGGCGCCGTCGAAGGTCATGGAGCCCACGCTCTTCGACAGACCGGCGGTGTAGAGGAACCGGTCGCCGTCCGGGATACGGGCGGTGCGGTGATCGTCCGGCGTCGGGGTCGGGTCGTAGCCCAGGCCGGCGCGGACCGTCATGGTCGGATCGATCTTGTAGTCGAAGCCGATCGCGCCGGAGGTGACGTCGTCATAGTCCTGAACGATGGTCGAGGAACCGGACGTTCCATAGGTCACGCGGATGGCGTCGAACTCGCTCCAGCCGATCTGGTTGACCTGGGCGTTCAGCGTCAGGCGGTCATTGACGGCGTAACGGGCCGAGACGGTGGCGTACCAGGGGGTGGTGAAGCTGGCGACGCCGTCAGCCGAGACGTTGGCGGCCGCCAGAACGCCGGTCAGGCCCGAGAGGTTCACGGTGCCTTCCAGCTCGTGCTCGATCTTGGAGCGATAGGACAGACCCAGGTCCAGCTTGCCGAAATGCATCTGGGCGCCGGCGTTCCAGCCGTAATCCCAGCCGTCTCCTTCAAGCTGGTTGCGGCCGTCGGTGCTGGGCGAGACGGCATAGGTCGGAGCAAAGACGCCGGGGATGGCCACGTTCGGCAGGGCCGAGCTCAGGGTCGCCTTGGCGTATTGGGCGTCAAAGCCGGCGCCGATATCCAGCCAGTCCGTGACCGTCATGGCGGCCACCAGGCTGACGTTGGCCGAGCGCAGTTCCGACGTCAGGGCGTCGTAGCGGGCGAAATCGGTCGGCTCGTACTTGGTGGTGAAGTTGAACGGCGCCTGGACGGCCATGCCGACGTTGAAGCGCTCGCCGATCGGCATGGAGACGGCGAAGTTCGGGATGATGCCGCTTTCGACCACGTTATGGACGTGCGGATCGCCGTTGACCGGCGCAGTCCGGCTGGCGATGGCCGGGGTGGGGACGTTGTAGGTCAGGCTGGAGCCGCGATCGTTGACGTCTGAGTCCAGGATCAGGCCGTGCATGCCGGTGTAGACCTGGCGCTGGGTTCCGGCGATCGCGGCGGGGTTCCACCACAGCGACTGCACGCCCTTGTCGGCGCCTTCGCCCGAGTTGGCGCGGCCCTGGCCGCGGGTCGATTGTTCCTGCACGTAGAACGAACCGGCCATGGCAGGCGCGGCGACGCCGGCCAGCAGGACGGTGGTCAGGGCGATGCCGCCCATACGAGCGAGATTCCTGGGAGTCATTAAGCCATTCCTATAGTGTTGCCCCCGCCATCAAACGCGGCGGTGGGTATCGGGGAGGGTTGTGCACGGCAGCGCTTTCGTCAGGAAAACGTTGCATGCGTGGCGGGTCTCGGCCGGGAAACGGGCGAAACTGTGTCGGAAAAATCGCACACGATCACACCGGCGAGAGGTTACGCGGCGGCAGGTTCATTCCGTCAGGCGACAGTGTCGTGCAACACACAGTCTGGCATGACGTCGGGTAAGGAATCCTTGACCGCCGCACAATCGCCTTGCGTATCCATGATAGGATGGTCATCTGAAAATACCCGCCGCTGCTGATTGAACCATGTACGAAACGCCCGATCTCGAAACCGACGCCCTGGTCCGCACCAGCGCCATCCGCATTCACCAGGCGGAGGACTTCGAGGGGATGCGCAAGGCCGGCCGTCTGGTCGCCGAGGCGCTGGACATGATCACCCCCCATGTTCAGCCGGGCGTGCTGACCAGCACGATCGACGACCTGATCCGCGAGTTCACTCTGGACCACGGCGGCCTGCCGGCGTGCCTGGGCTACAAGGGTTACGAGAAGACCGTCTGCACCTCGATCAACCACGTCGTCTGCCACGGCATTCCCGGCGACCGGGTCCTGAAGGACGGCGACATCGTCAACATCGACCACACGGTCATCGTCGACGGCTGGCACGGCGACTCAAGCCGCATGTATGCGGTCGGCGAGATCAACGCCCGCGCCAAGAAATTGATCGACGTGACCTATCAGTCGCTGGACCTGGGCCTGGAACAGGTCAAGCCGGGAAACACCTTCGGCGACATCGGTTTCGCCATCCAGAAATTCGTCGAGGCCCAGCGCATGAGCGTGGTGCGCGACTTCTGCGGCCACGGCATCGGCCGGGTCTTCCACGACAGCCCCAATGTCCTGCACTACGGCCGCAAGGGCGAGGGCGCCGTGCTGAAGCCCGGCATGTTCTTCACCGTCGAGCCGATGGTGAACCTGGGCAAGCCCCATGTGAAGGTCCTGTCCGACGGCTGGACCGCCGTGACGCGCGACAAGTCCCTGTCGGCCCAGTGCGAACACACCATCGGGGTGACGGAAGACGGGCTGGAAATCTTCACCGTCAGCCCGGCCGGACTGTTCCGCCCCAACTGAACCCTTGATCCCCCCTCGTCTTCCGCACAGGTTGCGGCAGGAGAGGCAGGGGACATGCTGGACGACCTGACACCCGAACCCAAACCGAAGCCGCGTCACAGCGGCCATCGCGACCGGCTGCGCGAACGGGCCGCCAAGGGCGGGTTGGGCGCCCTGCCCGACTATGAGCTGCTGGAACTGCTGCTGTTCCGCTCCATCCCCTACAAGGACGTCAAGCCGCTGGCCAAGGATCTGCTGGCCCGGTTCGGCGGGCTGGAGGGCATAGGCGCCGCCAGTCACGAGGCCGTCGAGGACCAGGTGGCGCGGACCCTGGCCTATGTGCCCGGCAAGGCGACGCGGGCGGTCGCGCTGGACCTGCAGCTGATCTTCGACGTGACTCGCAGGATCGCGCGCGAGCCGACGGCGAAACGGCCGGTCATCTCGTCTTGGAGCGCTTTGCTGGCCTATGTCCGCGTGGCCCTGCAACATGAGCCGCGCGAACAGTTCCGGGTGCTGTATCTGGACAAGAAGAACCAGCTGATCCTGGACGAGGTGCAGAACCGCGGCACGGTCGATCACGCCCCCGTCTATCCCCGCGAAGTCGTGCGGCGCGCCTTGGAGCTGTCGGCCAGCGCCCTGATCCTGGTCCACAACCATCCGTCCGGCGACCCCACCCCCAGCCGCGCCGACATCGAGATCACGAAACAGGTTGTGCAGGCCGGCCGAGCCCTTAACGTCGAGGTTCACGACCATCTGGTCGTCGGCCGCGACGGGGTGGCCAGCTTCAAGCAACTGGGCCTGATGTGAACGCTGAGATTCTCAAGACTGAGAGGCTGGTTCTGACACCGGTCGAGGTGAACGACCTAAGCTCCCTGATCGCGCTTTGGGCCGACGAAGAATTCACCCGACACATCACGGGTCGGCCCCTGACGAGCGAGGAGGTCTGGTTTCGGCTGCTACGCGACCTGGGACAGTGGAGCGTCGCCGGCTACGGCGCCTGGACCGTCCGCCTGGCGGACAACGGCTCCTATCTGGGCAGCGTCTCGATACTGGATCACCGACGATTGATCGATCCGCCTCTGACCGACCCCGAACTGGGCTGGGGCCTTTCGCCGGCCTTCCAAGGCCAGGGCTTCGCTTCTGAAGCCGTGCAAGCGGTTCTGGACTGGGCGGACGTCCGCCTGCCGGCCGCACGCACTGTCTGCATGATCGCGCCGGAGAACCTCGCCTCCGTTCGGCTGGCGGAACGGGTCGGCTACCGCCCCTATGCGACGACGACCTACAAGGACAGTACGGTTCAGCTCTTTGAACGGCCGAAACAGGCGTAGCCCGGCATTAAGGTTTATCGGGCATGCTGAAGGAGAACGATCCAAGAGCCCCGCCCATGCCCATGTCCGTCGAAACCCTGCGCCAGCATCTGGTCGAGGCCTTTCCCGACGCCGAGATCGCCATCGACGACCTGGCCGGAGACGGCGACCACTATCGCGCCCGCATCGTCTCCAGCGCCTTCGCCGGCATGCCGCGCGTGCGCCAGCACCAGTTGGTCTATGCCGCGCTGAAGGGACAGATGGGCGGCGAACTGCACGCCCTGGCGCTCGAAACCGCCGCCCCGCCCAAGGAGGCTTGATCCCATGCGCTATCGCCCCTTCGGCGTGTCCGGCGCCGCCATTTCCAACCTGACCCTCAGCTTCGGGCTGGACAATCTGGCGCGCGGTCGTGAGGGCGCGCTGAACCTGCTTTATTCCGCCCTGGAAGCCGGGGTGAATTCCTATCGGCTCGAGACCGCCGATCCGGTTGCGGCCGAGGTGCTGGGCGAAGCCCTGGCCCATGTGGATCGCAAGCTGGTCTGTGTCAGCCTGACCCTGGGCGTCGGCGCAGGCCGCGAGGCGGCGCGCGATTTCTCGGCCGAAGGCATGACCGGCGCCATCGACCGGGTGCTGCATTTCTCGGGCCTGGGCTGGATCGATGTCGCGGTGCTGCACGAGCCGGGCGAACACGAGCTGCCGCAGTCGTCGCTGAACGCGCTCAAGGCCCTGCGCGCCACCGGGCGCATCAAGCTGCTGGGCGTGGCGGGCGGCGGCGAGGTCATGGACACCTATGTCTCCACCGGCGCCTTCGACGCCCTGGTGACCCCGTTCGACATCAACGCCGACTGGAGGCTGCGCAATCGTGTCCGCGCCGCCCGCGAACAGGACATGTCGGTCTTCGCCTACGACTATTTCACGGACCGCCGCGCCAAACCGCGTGGAACCGAGCCTGTTGCGAAAAAGGGCTTCTTCGGCCTGGGCGGCGCGCCCAAACGCCCGCCCCAATCGCGGCAAAGCGACGCCTTCGGCTTCCTGTATCGCACGCCCAACTGGCCGGCCGAGGCGATCTGCCTCAGCTATGTCCTGACCGATCCGACCATCTCCAGCGTCATCATACGCGCCAATGACGTGGAACGGCTGAGCATGCTGGCCTCGACGCCGGAACGCGACCTGCCCCCGGGCCTGGCGGCCCAGATCGAAATGGGCCGGGTCACGGCCTCGGCTGCGGCCTGATCTCGAAGCATAGACGCGACCACGCCTTGACCCGGCCGTCGCCTCTCCCTAGCTGACGACCTTCACGAAAGGCCCTCTCCCGTGACCGACACCGTTCCTGCCGCCGATCCCGTCCACGCCTTCATCGGCGACACTGTCGCCCAGCATGACGTCGTGCTGTTCATGAAGGGCACGCCGGACCAGCCCCGCTGCGGCTTCTCCTCGCTGGCCGTCCAGATCCTGGACCATGTCGGGGCGTCCTTCGTCGGCGTCGACGTGCTGCAGGACGAAGCCCTGCGCGAGGGCGTCAAGAGCTTCACCGACTGGCCCACCATTCCCCAGCTGTATGTGAAGGGCGAATTCGTCGGCGGGTCGGACATCATCCGCGAAATGTTCCAGGCCGGCGAACTTCAGGCCCTGATGGCCGAGAAGGGCGTGCCGCTCGGCGAAGCCTGATGGCTCGCCCGGTCCTGACGCCGCGCGAGGATCGCGAGGTCTTCGTCGTGCCGCTGGAGGTCCGCCCCGAACACATCGACGCCAACGGCCACGTCAATAATGTCGTCTATGTCGGCTGGCTTCAGGACGTCGGCACGGCCCATTGGAACGCCCGCTTCGACGCGGAGACCCGGGCGCGATGCTCCTGGGTCGCCCTGCGGCACGAGATCGACTATCTGCGCGCCATCGCGCCCGGCGCGACCGGGATTGTGGCCCGGACCTGGGTGGGCGACCCGCAGGGACCACGCTTCAACCGCTATGTCCGCATCGAGGACGCCGAGGGCCGGGTCTGCGCCCAGGGCGTCTCGGAATGGTGTCTGGTGGACGCTGCGACCCTGAGGCCGCAGCGCATACCGTCGTCGATGCTGAAGGTGTTCGAGACTACTTCAGCGGATTGAGGATCCGCGCCGGCGCGCCGGGCTCCAGGCCCAGGTCGGCGTAGGTCCAGCGCAGTTCCACGCCGTCGGGCAGCAGGGCCTTGCACAGGTCCGGCTTGGTGCGACGCAGGGTGATCTCGGTCGGCGAATTCTCGGCCACGGACACTTCGAAGTCCGAAGCCTGGGTGCAGCCGTTGGAATCGACCCGGACGACCAGGGCGCCGTCCGCAAAGCGCGCCTCGCGAATGGCTTCGGCCGGCGGGGCGTCGTTGCGGGTCACGTTGACCGAGACGTTCTCGCCCGCATCGCTGTCATAGATGACGCAGGCCGACAGCAGCGGCGCGACGCACGCTGCGACCGCCAGACCCTTCAGCAGGCCGCGCATCATTGGTCCGCCGCCGGGGCGGTGATGACCCGCGTGGTCGGCTTTTCGGTCGAGACGATGATACAGCCCGACAGCAGCGGGGCGGCGATGGCGATGGCGAGAGCGAGACGAAGCATTGGTGTGATCCCCTAATGAGCTTGACGCTTTTGTGGCGCGCGTCGACGCGCCAGGCACGTGAATTTTCGGCAAGCCAGGTGAACAATCGGAAAGGTCGGGCCTTGATCGCGACTGCAACCGGCATAGCTACCGTCCCTCTCCCCTCCCCGGACGCCCCCATGAGCCAGCTCTTTTCGCCGCGCAGCATCGGCCCCCTGACGCTGAAGAACCGCATCGTCATCGCGCCGATGTGTCAGTATTCCGCGATCGACGGCGTGCCCCAGCCCTGGCACGTCCAGCATATCGGCCGTCTGGCGGTGTCTGGCGCGGGCCTGGTCATCATCGAGGCCACCGGGGTGGAGGCCGCCGGCCGGATCACGCCCGACGACACCGGCCTGTGGAACGACGAACAGGAGGCCGCCTTCGCCGAGATCCTGCGCGGCATCCGAACCTATTCCCACACCCCCATCGGGGTTCAGCTGGGCCACGCCGGCCGCAAGGCCTCGACCTCGGCGCCGTGGAAGGGCGGCCGCGCCCTGGGCCCGGACGCGGGCGCCTGGCGGACCTATGGCCCCTCGGCCCTGCCCTTCCGCGACGACTGGCACACCCCCGCCGAAATGACCGAGGCCGACATGGACCGGGTGGTCGCCGGCTTTGAGGACGCGGCTCGCCGCGCCGACCGCGCCGGGTTCGACCTGGTCGAACTGCACGCCGCCCACGGCTATCTGCTCACCGAATTCCTGTCGCCCCTGTCGAACCACCGCGCGGACCAGTACGGCGGCTCAGCCGAGGCGCGGATGCGCTTTCCGCTACGGGTGGCCCAGGCTCTGCGCGAAGCCTGGCCCAGGACCAAGGCCCTGGGTGTGCGTTTCAACGGGTCCGACTGGATCGAGGGCGGCGTGGCCCTGGACGAGGTGATCGCCTTCGGTCGCGCCCTGCATGAGATGGGCTACGACTATCTGCACCTGACCTCGGGCGGCAATGTCGCCCGCGCCGACATTCCGGGCGCCGAGCCCGGCTATCAGGTCCGCTTCGCCGAGGCGGTCAAACAGGCCGTGCCGGACGCCGCCGTCATGGCGGTGGGCATGATCTTCGATCCGCAACAGGCCGAGGACATCGTCGCCTCGGGCCAGGCCGACATCATCGCCATCGCCCGCGCAGCACTGGACGACCCCAACTGGCCCCACCACGCCGCCGTGGCCCTGGGCCAGGGCGAGGGTCTGCCGCCCCAATATGAGCGGGCGGGCAAGGCGCACTGGCCGGGTTACGGCCGGTAAGCGCGGCTCAGGTCTGGGGCAACTGATAGGGGTTGTTGACGCTGACGGGCGAGCCGGGCGCCAGGCCCAGTTCCTCGAACGACCACTTCAGCTCGACCCCGTCGACCAGGGGCTCCTTGCAGGTGTCCTCATCGAGGCGGCGCAGGGTGATGACCGCATCGGCGCCCTTGATGCTGACGATGGGGATCAGGTCTTCCTTGCGGGTGCAGCCGTTGGAACTGACCCAGAAGACGGCCGCGTCCTTGGTGAAGGCGGCGGCGTGGATCGGTTCAAGCGCGCCGGGCATGCCCACGGTCGAAACACTGGGCGCATCCACCCCCGCGCAGGCGGATACGCCCGACACAGCGGCGATAAACGCCATAGATTTGAAGACGGCGCGCATCGCTTAGGCGGCCTCCCCTGCTCCGTCGAACCCTGAACAGCCCGAGAATGCGCCTGTTCGCCCCGGAAGGGAACAGGCCGATAAACGAAGGGCCCCGGACGGATCCGGGGCCCTTCCAACTCAATTTTCTGCTGCCGCTCAGGTCGCCCGAGGGACGATCGCCGCGCCAGAGAAGGCTTCGATTACGAAGCGTAGTATTCGACGACCAGGTTCGGTTCCATCTTCACCGGATACGGCACGTCCGTCAGTTCCGGCACGCGGACGTAACGGACCGAGAACGAACGGTCGGACAGTTCCAGATAATCCGGCACGTCACGTTCCGACGACTGCTGGGCTTCGATGACCAGCGCCATGTTGCGCGACTTTTCCTTCACCGTGACGACGTCTTCCGGCTTCACGCGGTAGGAAGAGATGTCGACCTTCTTGCCGTTGACCAGGACGTGGCCGTGGCTGACGAACTGGCGGGCGGCCCAGACGGTGGGGACGAACTTGGCGCGGTAGACGATGGCGTCCAGACGCGATTCCAGCAGGCCGATCAGGTTTTCCGAGGTGTTGCCCTTGCGGCGAGCCGCCTCGTCATAGGTCTTGGCGAACTGCTTCTCGGTGATGTTGCCGTAATAGCCCTTCAGCTTCTGCTTGGCCTTCAGTTGCAGACCGAAATCCGAAACCTTCGACTTGCGACGCTGACCGTGCTGACCGGGACCGTAAGAACGCTTGTTGACCGGCGACTTGGCGCGGCCCCACAGGTTCTCACCCATGGCCCGGTCGATCTTGTATTTGGCGCTGTGGCGCTTGGACATTCTATTCTCTTTTCGACGATACGGCCCGGCATCCCCTCGATTGGGAATGCGATCTCAACGGCGGTCCACGCATCTTCCGTCATCAATCCCGCTTCCGGCGAACCGGAAACGTGGAAGGCGGCGCTTATCGCCACACAGGTCCCCGGAGTCAAGCCGTGGTGAGCGTTAAGCACGATGGACAGGAACCCCACGACCTCGGCCGATCTTTTTGTCGTCGGAGGCACATCTCCTGATCCCCTCGCGGAGGGCGAAATGGCGCATGCGACAACGACGACCGGCCTGACCGACGAGGCCTTTGACAGGCTGAAGCAAAAGCTGATCGACCTGGTCGAACCGCTGTCCGACAGCCAGTTGCTGGATCTCGCCGATGGGATCCACGAGTTGCTGCGTCAGCGACGCACCCTGCGGCAGCATCATGCCGAACGCATGACGGAACGCGCGCGCCTGGCGTCGCTGAGCTGAGCCCCCGACGCCAGGCCACGATCAGGCGGCCGGCTGCGCCTCGCTGATGAACATCGCCCGGCCCTCCCGGGTCTGGATCTTCCCCAGGCCAGGGAAGGGGAAGTGATAGGCGTAGATGTGTGCGCCCGACGCCCGCAGGGCCGTGATTTCATCCAGACGCGCCTTCTTGCCCGCCGTCGCATCGTCGTCATAGCCGACGGTCCAGTCCGGATGTTCGACCGACAGGACCCAGTGGTGCATCAGGTCGCCCGTGTACAACAGCTGGTTCTGGCCGTCGGTGATCAGATAGGCGACATGGCCCGGCGTATGCCCGGCCGTGTCCTGGGCCTCCACGCCCGGCGCGACCTCTTCATCTGGACGGAAGGCCTGGACCTTGGGCGCGATCACGCGGACCAGGTCCGCCATTTCCGGATTGGCGCGGATCAACGCCCATTCCGCCTCCGACATCCGGATCGCGGCGTTGGGGAAGGCCGGGGCGCCGTCGGCGACCAGACCGCCCACATGGTCGGGGTGGCCGTGCGAGATCATCACGTCGGTGATGCTGGCCGGATCGACGCCGGCGGTCTGCAGGCTCTGCATCAACTGACCCTTGCCCGCGCCCAGACCGGCGTCGAACAGCATGGTCCGGGCGCCGTTCCGCACCAGCAGCGGATGAATCTCCAGCATGATGGGGTCGGCCGGTTGTCCGGCGGCGGTCAGGGGGGCGGCGACCGCCTGGGGCGTCAGGCCCACGCCGAAGACCTTGTTGTTGTTCGGCACGGGGTTCTGGCCGTCGAACAGGGCGATAGCGTCCAGGGCGCCGATCTTGAACCGATAGACAGGCTTCTCCGCCGGGGCGGCGACCGTCTGGGTCGGATTCGGCGGCGCAGGCTCGCCGGATTTCTGATCGTTCGCCGCCGGGGAGCAGGCCGCCAGGGTCAGGGCCGTCACGGCCGCCGTCGCCATAAGAATCCGCATCGTTTCACTCCTGTGTGCAGGCTGAATCGAAAACGCCCGCCGGAGGTTCCGGCGGGCGTCGTCTTGTCGCTTAGGCCAGGCTTAGACGGCGGCGGCGTACAGTTCGTTGACCTTGTTCCAGTTCACCACCGACCAGAAGGACTTCAGGTAGTCGGCGCGGCGGTTCTGGTATTTCAGATAATAGGCGTGTTCCCAGACGTCGGCGCCCAGGACGACCTCGCCGCGCTCTTCCACGACATCCATCAGCGGATTGTCCTGGTTGGGCGTGGAGGTGATCTTCAGCTTGCCGTTCTGGACGATCAGCCAGGCCCAGCCCGAACCGAACTGGGCGGCGCCGGCGGCGTTGAAGTCTTCCTTGAACTTGTCCATGCCGCCCAGGTCGCTGTCGATGGCGGCCTTCAGCTCGGCCGAGGGTTCGCCGGTCTGATCGGCGGGGGCCAGCAGTTCCCAGAACAGGCTGTGGTTCCAGTGACCGCCGCCGTTGTTGCGCACGGCCTTGGGGGCGGTCGAAATGCTGGTGAAGATTTCTTCCAGCGACTTGCCCTGCAAATCCGCAGCCGCATCGATGGCCTTGTTCAGGTTGTCGACATAGGTCTGGTGGTGCTTGTCGTGGTGGAAGGTCATCGTCTCCTTGTCGATGGCCGGCTCCAGCGCGTCATAGGCGTAGGGCAGCGGGGGCAAGGTGAAGGCCATGTCTGTCTCCTGAAGACGGTTGTTCTTAACCCCATTTAGGGGCTGTGGCGTCTGACCCAAGCGAATTAATCCAGTTTTTGTTCAGCTTGGCCATTTGCATTGCCTGACAAGACGAACGATTGTCCATACGTCAATCGGAGGCTGTCATGTCGCGCATCAGATTCATCGCCCTGACGGCGCTGGCCGTTTCGGGAAGCGGTTGCACCAGTTTGCGGGCGCTGGATCAGGCCGCGACCGATCTGGCCAACCAGACGCCGACCTGCACCCAGGAACCCGCAGTCGGCGTCGACAACTATGGCGGCAAGACCTGCACGATCACTCACACAGTTCGGTCCTCAACGACCACGACCGTAGAGGAAACAGGCAAGGAGCCCGTCACCACCCGCACCGTCACGACGCCGTCAGGAACAACGACCGAGATCGTGCCGACGCCGTAAGGGATAAAGTCAGCCGACGGGCAAGTTCGCCTTCAGGCATTCGCGCACGGCGCGCTTGACGTCGCCCGGCGCATTGGGCTCGTCAACGCCCTCGGCGGCGAAGACGGCGCGCACGGCGGCGTCCAGCCCGTTCGGCAGGGCGGCGATCACGCGCTTTTGTCCCTTCTCGTGCAGACAGTAGCCCACCTCGCGGCACAGGGCGGAAAACATCGGCTCATAGGGATCGGTGGCGCTCATCGCGCCCCTCTAGCATCAGGGGATGAGACGCGACAGCCAGTGCATCAGGTTCAGTGCGAACAGCCGGTCGTCATGCCCCTCGGTGTTCAGGCCGAAACGATAGGGTGTGCGGTCCGGCTGGTCGGGGAAACGCACGATCTGCGCGGTCAGCATGCCGGCTTCACCCAGCACCACGACCCTGCCCGCGCCGAACGGGAAGGCAAGCCCCTGGGCCGGCAGGGCGGGCCGCGCCAGCTCCGCCGTCACGACTTCCACATCCTCGCCCGCGCGCAGGCGCTGCCGAATGGCCTGAAGGGTGGCGAGATCCGGCGCTTCGAACGCGTCGTCGCTCATCGCCAGCAACACGGTCGATCCGTCGGGTCCCTTGAGGGACTGGCCGGTGAAGGTCTTGACGATCTGCACGCCCTCGCCGCCCCCACGACCGGCGATGATCGGGTGATCCCCCAGCGCCTGTCGCGGAAAGACCAGATTGGCCGTGACGTCGTTGCGAACAGATTGAAAGGCGTAACCCTTGCCCATCGTCACGCCGAACCGAGCGCCCAGCGCTTCGGCCGCCGTTCCATGCGGCGCGTGATCGACGGCAAGCAGCAGGGAACCGCCAAGTGCGACCCACCGCGCCATGGCCTCGATCTCGGCCTCGTCAAAGGCCGAAACGCGAGAGCCGTTCTCGGGGCTGGCGGCGTTGGCGATCACCAGCACCGCGACCCCATCCAGCGCGCCCGGCGCATCCAGTCGCCCGCGCCCCGCGTCAACCCCATAGCCGTCGGCCCGCATGAGGGCGGCAAACCCGGCATATCGGCCGTCGATAGTCTGAAGGCTTCCATGCCCCTGATCGACACGGATCAGGGGTCCATCAGCCGTATAGGCTGGAACGGCGACCTGCGGACGCCAGTCGAGATCGCCCGCCTGTTCCTGCGCTGCGGCCAAAGAGGCGTTTAAGGCCACGAGCAGCCCCAGCATCAGGCCCGAGCCGAGGCGCATCATCCTCAGGCCTTCAGCCGTTCAGCGTGGAAGGCGATGTGGTCGGCGATGAAGCTGGTCATGAAGAAGTAGGAGTGGTCGTAGCCGGGCTGCAGCCGGATGGTGACCTTCTGACCGGCGGCGTCGGCGGCGGCCTGGAGCAGTTCGGGCTTGAGCTGGTCGGTCAGGAAGCTGTCGGCGTCGCCCTGGTCGATCAGGATGTCGTCATAGACAGACTTGGCGGCGCCGGCCTCGATCAGTCTGGCGGCGTCGTGGCGGTCCCATTCGGCCCGGTCCTCGCCCAGATAGGCGGTGAAAGCCTTTTCGCCCCAGGGGCAGCGGGTCGGCGAACAGATGGGGGCAAAGGCCGAGACCGAGCGGAACAGGTCGGGATGGCGCAGCGCCAGGGTCAGGGCGCCGTGGCCGCCCATGGAATGGCCGCTGATCGACCGCGCGCCCGTGGTCGGGAACTGGGCGTCTATCAGGGCGATCAGTTCGTCCGTGACATAGGACTCCATGCGGAAGTGCGGAGCCCAGGGCGTCTGGGTCGCATCGACATAGAAGCCCGCGCCCTGGCCCAGGTCATAGGCCGGATCATCGGCCACACCCTCGCCGCGCGGCGAGGTGTCGGGCGCGACGATGATGACGCCGTGTTCAGCGGCGGCGCGATAGGCGCCGGCCTTGGTGGTGAAATTGTCCTCGGTGCAGGTCAGGCCCGACAGCCAGATCAGCACCGGGAACGGCCCCTGCCCGCCCGGCGTGAAGACCGACAGGGTCATCGGTGTGCCGGTCACGGCGCTGTCGTGCTTCAGATAGCGCAGGGTTCCGCCGTGGACGATGTGGGTCTTGGTGGTCTGCATCAGTCGACGACCCGGTGCATGGCGCAGATCTTGTTGCCCGAGGGATCGCGCAGATAGGCGAGATACAGTTTCCCGAACGCGCCCTGGCGCAGGCCGGGCGGATCTTCGATCGTGGCTCCGCCGGCCTCGACGCCTGCCGCGTGGAAGGCGTCGACCATGGCCGTGTCCTTGGCCGCAAAACCGATGGTGCCGCCGTTGGCGTGACAGGCCGGCTCGCCGTCGATCGGCTTGCCCACGGCGAAGGCGCCGTGCGCCGTGCGCCACCAGTAGCGGCCCTTGGGATCCGGCCCCTGAGCGGAGTCGATGCCGAGAGCGCCGAGAGCGGCGTCATAGAAGCGGCGCGACGCCTCGATATCGTTGGCGCCGACGGTGACGTGGGTGAACATGCGTCTCTCTCCCTTGAACTAGAAGACCACCACAGACCGGATGCTCTCTCCGGCGTGCATCAGGTCGAAGGCTTTGTTGATCTCTTCCAGCGGGAAGGTGTGGGTGATCATCGGGTCGATCTCGATCTTGCCGTCCATGTACCAGTCGACGATCTTCGGCGTGTCGGTGCGGCCGCGCGCGCCGCCGAAGGCCGAGCCGCGCCACACCCGGCCCGTGACCAGCTGGAACGGGCGGGTGGCGATCTCCTTGCCCGCCTCGGCCACGCCGATGACGATACTCTCGCCCCAGCCGCGGTGACAGGCCTCAAGCGCCTGGCGCATGACCACCGTGTTGCCGGTGCAGTCGAAGGTGTAGTCGGCGCCGCCGCCGGTCAGTTCGACCAGATGGGCCACCACGTCCGGCACGTCCTTCGGATTGACGAAATGGGTCATGCCGAAGCGACGGCCCCACTCTTCCTTGTCGGGGTTCAGATCGACGCCGACGATCATGTCGGCCCCGACCATCTTCAGCCCCTGGATGACGTTCAGGCCGATGCCGCCCAGGCCGAAGACCACGGCGTTGGCGCCTGGCTCGACCTTGGCCGTGTTGACCACGGCCCCGACGCCGGTGGTCACGCCGCAGCCGACGTAGCAGGCCTTGTCGAACGGCGCGTCCTTGCGGATCTTCGCCACCGCGATCTCGGGCAGGACGGTGAAGTTCGAGAAGGTCGAGCAGCCCATGTAGTGGGCGATGGCCTGGCCCTTGTAGCTGAAGCGCGACGTGCCGTCGGGCATCAGCCCCTTGCCCTGGGTGGCGCGGATCGAGGTGCACAGGTTGGTCTTGCGCGACAGGCACGACTTACACTGGCGGCACTCGGGCGTGTACAGCGGGATCACGTGGTCGCCGACGGCGACCGAGGCCACGCCCGGCCCCACCTCGACCACCACGCCCGCGCCCTCGTGGCCAAGAATGCTGGGGAAGATGCCCTCGGAGTCCAGGCCGTCCAGCGTATAGGCGTCGGTGTGGCAGATGCCGGTGGCCTTGATCTCGATCAGCACCTCGCCGGCGCGCGGCCCCTCCAGATCGACCTCGACGATCTCGAGCGGACGTTTGGCCTCAAAGGCGACGGCGGCGCGGGTTTTCATAATTTTGGTCCTTCGGACGTCCCTACCGCTCGCCGCGCGCGGCTTGCTACATGAGGAACAGGCTGGATGATGTGATCCTGTTCTAGGCCGCTCCCGGCATCGATGAAACGGCGATAAACGCAAAACATTATTGCCAGGCAGGGACAATCGTGTTGGACCTTCCGTATGAGCAGTCGTTGGGACGGGATCGACGAATTCACGGCGGTGGCTGAACAGGCCAGTTTCTCGACGGCGGCGAAGCGGCTGGGCCTTTCCACCTCTGCGGTCAGCCGAGAGATCGCGCGATTGGAGGACCGACTGCAGACCCGGCTGCTGAACCGCACGACCCGCCGGGTCGAACTGACTGATGCAGGCCGCGATTTCCTGGCGCGTTGTCGCCGGCTGATCGACGAAAGGGACGAGGCCCTGGCGGCCGTTCAGCCGGATGACAGCGCCCCGCGCGGCCTGCTGCGGATGACCTGTTCGGTCTCCTATGGCGAGCGCTTCGTGGCCCCGGCGGTCAACCGCTTCGCCCGCGATCATGCCGAGCTGTCGATCGAGCTGGACCTGGATAATCGGCTGCGCGACCTTGTCGGCGACGGCTATGATCTGGCGATCCGGTTCGGGCATCTGACGGACTCGCGACTGATCGCCCGACGACTGGCGTCACGGCGACTGATCCTGTGCGCCGCGCCTGCCTATCTGGCCCGGCGGGGCGCGCCGCGGGACCTGTCCGAACTGCCGGCCCACGATCTGCTGACCGGATCATCGGAACACTGGCGCTTCAGCGAGGCGGGGCGCGAAACCAGTTTCCGTCCCCAGGGCCGATGGCGCTGCAACTCGGGCGCCGCCGTGCTGGATGCTGCGATCCAGGGGCTGGGCCTGTGCCAACTGCCGGACTTCTATGTCACCGAGCCGCTACGCGCCGGCGTCCTGACCGCCCTGCTGACCGAGCACCGTCCGCCCGATGAAGGCGTCTGGGCCGTCCATCCGCACCGCCGCCATGTCCCCCCCAAGGTGCGGCTGATGATCGACCATCTGCGCGCCAGCCTGGCGGCTTGACACATCACGGGCCTGCATCGTCCACGCGCAACGATCGTCTGATCCAGCTGCGGGGGTCCCTGCGCCGACAGAGGACCCGGAACGGCTGGAACAACATCGCGCGCCGATGGATTCTTGGCCGGCCCGACTACGCCGCCTTTCTGGCGAATTTTGGCGCTTGCTGACCGAGCCGCAGGTCAGGCAAACAATCGCATCATGAACCTCGTCGTCCTGACCGGCGCCGGCATATCGGCCGAAAGCGGCGTGCCCACATTTCGAGCCGAGGATGGTCTGTGGTGCGGCCACAGGGTCGAGGCTGTGGCGACGCCGGAGGGCTATGCGGCGGATCCCGCCCTGGTGCAGGACTTCTATAACCAGCGGCGGCGGCAGTTGGCGCAGGTTCAGCCGAACGCCGCCCATCGCGCCCTGGCCGAGCTGGCGGCGCGGTGGGAGGGGGATTTCCTGCTGGTGACGCAGAACGTGGATGATCTGCACGACCGGGCGCACGCCGAGGCCCCGCCGGGCGCCGGGTTCGAACTGATCCATATGCACGGCGAACTGCTGAAGGCCCGCTGCACCCGGTCGGGGGTGGTGATGGACTGGGCCGGCGACATAGCGGCCGACGAAGCCTCGCCGCATCATCCGCAGGGGCGGATGCGGCCGCACATCGTCTGGTTCGGGGAGATGCCGTTAGCCATGGAGCGGATCGAGACGGCGCTGGAGACCTGTGACCTGTTCGTCTCCATCGGCACCTCGGGGGCGGTCTATCCGGCGGCGGGGTTCGTGCAGTCGGCGCGATACGCGGGGGCGCGGACGGTCGAGATCAACCTGGCGCCGACGCAAGGGGTGCACCTGTTCGACGAAGGCGTCTATGGCCCCGCGACGCAAGTCCTGCCCGCCTTCTTCGACGCCCTGTAGATGCGAAAACGGCGGCCGCTGCGATGCGGCCGCCGTTCAGGCCTTGAGGGCTGAAAGCGCTTAGGCGAGGACCACGATGGTCACGCGGCGGTTCTGCGACCGGCCCTCGGGGGTGTCGTTGGAGGCGACCGGCTCTTCCGGACCGTAGGAGATGGTCGACATCCGGTTCAAGGCGACGCCCTGGCGGTTCAGGAAGCGACGCACGGCCTCGGCGCGCTGCTCGCCCAGCTGGTTGTTGTGTTCGACCGGGCCGGTGGCGTCGGTATAGCCCTGGATTTCCAGATAGACGTTCTTGTTCTCGTCGCGCAGGCGTTGGGCGAACTGGGCCAGGCGCTGCTCGGCCTCAGGCGACAGGGCCGAGGCGTCGGTCGGGAACTTCACGGAATCGTCCGACAGGACGACCTGATAGAGGAACTTGCCCTCGGCCAGTTTGTGGGCGTCGTTGGCGCGTTGCAGGGCCTGGCCCGCAGTGCCTTCGACCCCGGTGACGCGGGTGTCCACCACCTCGACCTGATCACGCACGAAACGATGGCTGGCGCAGCCGCTGGCCGCAAAGCCGAGGGCGATGAGGGCGCCGCCGACGACCGCCGTCCTGAGTTTCGATCTGCTCAAGTTCTGTCTCCTTCTTGCCGGGGGCGCCACACCCAGTTCATGCGCCAGATGAAAATGGCGTAGGCGACAAGGCGGAGTAATGACGTGCTTTGGGCCGGAAAATGTCAGCTTAGCCATATAATCCGTAACGAATTCGCATGATTATTGCGTCAGATCGGAACCGGAGCGCGAGCTGGCACGTTAGCCCGCCAACAGGCTACGCCCTGTGGCGGATGAACTGATCTATCGCTGATCTTGAACAGCGGGCGGTTGTATTCGCAACCACGCCACCTTCCTGCCGCGACCGAATGTTTTCAACAGGGCGTCGTGATTTTTTACAGGGATTGGTGACGGATGACCATGCGACCGATCATCTTCGACACATCACGGATCGGCGATTGAGCGCCGCGCGGCCCGACCGGACCCGGCGCTGGCCCCTGGCGACCGCCTGCGTCGTCGCTGGCCATGCGGCCCTGGTGCTGGTCATGACAGCCGCGCGGCCGGAACCGCTCGCGACGCCCCATGAAGCGGCGCCGGTGATGGTCGAATTGGTCGAGCCGCCGCCTCCGCCCACCCCCATCCCCGCGCCCGATCCGGCGCCGACGCCCGACGCGCCGGCCGCAGCGGCTCAGACCCCGGCGCCGCCCAAACCCGCGCCCCAGCTTCGACCGCCCGCCGTGGCCGCAGCGCGTCCCCGAAAAGTCGTCGCCAAGCCGCCGCCGGATGTCGAGCCCCTGCCCGCCGCCCCCGCGCCGCCGGGACCGCCCCTGCCCCTGCTGGGCGCGGCTCAGTTGGCCGGCGCCGCCACGGTTGGATCGGGTCCGGGCGGCGGCGCTGGAAACGGCGTGGGCGGAGCCGGCGGGACGGGCGGATCCGGCGCCGGATCAGGCTCGGGCGGCGGGACTTGCGACATGGTCCGCTGGGTTCAGGACGCCGTGCGTGACGACGCCGCCGTGCGCCGCGCCGTCATCGCCGCCAGCGAGGAGATGAACGCCTCGGGCCGGGCCATCCTGGTCTGGAACGGCGACTGGCTGCAAAGCCGCAACCAGTCCGGCAAGGGTCTGGCCGGGGTGCGCCAGGCCATCGCCCTGGAGGTCGCCTTCGCCCCGGCCGAGTGCAGGACCCAGCGGATGACAGGCCTGGCCGTGCTGAAGCTTGAGGACGGCGCCGACGGCGCGCGCATCGCCCTGGGCAAGGGCAGCTGGCGCTGGTCGGATCTGCTGGGGGCGGGGTGACGACCTCTTGCGTCATCCTCGGGCTTAACCCGAGGATGACGGGGAGAAGGAGCGACTCCTTATTCGCTCGTATTCCCCTTCGCCGCCCGCTCGGCCGCCAGCTTGGCCAGCACACGCCCCCGTCCCTTGGCCAGGGCGTGGATGGCGCCGCGCATGGTGGCGACCTCCTGTTCGGAAAAGGCGGCGCGGCCCAGCATGACCCGCAGGTTCTGGCTCATCGAACGCTTCTTCTCGGGAGGATAGAAGAAGCCGCCGAGCTCCAGCTCCGCCTCCAGATGTTCGTACATGCCGACCAGCAGGTCGTTCGACGCCGGCGGCTCACTGTCGCGGAAGCGCGGCGGCGGGGCGTCCAGGATCAGGGTCCGCCACTCATAGGCGTTGATCGCCACCGCCTGGGCCAGGTTCAGCGAATGGTGTTTCGGGTCGATGGGAATGGTGACGATGCCGGCGCACAGGGCGATGTCGGTCGTCTCCAGCCCCGCCCGCTCGCCGCCGAACAACAGGCCGGTCTTCAGGCCCGAGGCCGTGTCGTCATACAGGATGCGGCCGGCCTCGCGCGGGGTGCGGACCGGCTGGCGCGTCTCGCGCGGGCGCGCGGTAGTGGCGAAGACGGTGTTCAGGTCGGCCACCGCCTCGGCGACGCTGTCGAACACCCGCACGCCCTCCAGCACCCAGTCGGCGCCCGAGGCCGTGGCCCAGGCCCGCTCCTGGGGCCAGCCGTCGCGCGGCGTCACCAGACGCAGGTCCGTCAGGCCGAAGTTCGCCATCACCCGCGCCACGGCGCCGATATTCTCGGCCATCTGGGACTTGTCGAGGATGACGGCGGGGGGCGTAAGGTCGGGGGGGGCGAATTCGGAAGAAGCGGACATGGCCGCCTCCCTACTCGTCCAGACCGTAACGGGCCAGAGCGGCGCGCAGATCGTCCAGGCGCGGCGCATAGTTCTTCCACCGCCCTGAGGCACGGGCGTACAGGGGCTCGCGCACCTGCCAGACGCTGGCGGTGCGGACCGGCCCCTGGCG
The DNA here is from genome assembly GCF_011064825.1 of Brevundimonas mediterranea. NCBI lineage: Bacteria > Pseudomonadati > Pseudomonadota > Alphaproteobacteria > Caulobacterales > Caulobacteraceae > Brevundimonas > Brevundimonas mediterranea. The sequence continues at coordinate 2,238,616 of NZ_CP048751.1, read as the reverse complement.
CTGATGGAAGTCCATCACCGACGGCTCCCACGCCAGGCCGCAGGCCGCCACCAGATCGCGCACGGCCGGCTCGCCCCGCGCCACCAGGTCGTCATAGTCGACCTCGTGCACGTCGTCCGGCCAGACCGACTTCCAGTGCGCCGCCAGCCGTCGTTCCTGGGCCGTCCAATGGGCGGCGTGCTCCAGGTTCAGCGCATAGGCCATGTCGTAGGACAGGTGCAGGAAGAAGACCGACAAGGCGTTGTCGATCGGATTGCGCACGGTGTGGATGATCCGGGCCTTGGGGAACAGGGTCTTGGCCAGGCCGATGTAGAGGATGTTGTCCGGCCGCTTGTCCGTGACGACGCCGACGCCGGGCACGCGCTCGCGCACGGCGTTCAGATAGACGTCGCGGATCTTGCGCCGGCTGGCGTCGTCAAACACGCCCAGGGCCTCGGGGAAGGGATTGAAGACGTTGGCGGCCAGGGTCGGCAGCAGGTCCAGCTCTCCACCGGCGCGCACGCCGCTGTGTCCGCCCAGGATGCGCTCGACCAGGGTCGAACCGGAGCGGAACATGCCGCAGATGAAGATCGGCGCGGCCGAGGGATCGTCGTCGTCCAGCCCAGTCACCGGCGCCGGCGTCGCGGCGATCAGACGATCGACAAAGGCCTCGGCCTTGGCGGGATCATAGATGACGCCCTTGGCCCGAGCCAGGGCCGCGCTCGCCTGGTTGGCGGCGACATAGCGTCGAAGGCGGCGTCGTAGTCGCCCGCCACATCCAGGATTCGTCCCAGTGCGAAACCCAGGTCCGCCTGTTCCAGCCCTTCCGGGGTGGCGGCCAGGGCGGATCGCAGCCGACCGATCAGGGGATCGTCCGGCGTCGTCGCCGTCTGCAAGCCCGCCAGCCGCGCCAGGGCGGTTCCATGGCCGGGATCTATGGCCAGGACGGACTCATAGGCCTGCCGCGCCTCGTCGCGTCGCCCGGCGTCCTCATGCAGATTGCCCAGGTTGAGCCAGGCGGGCGCATAGGCAGGCGCCAGTTCGAGCGCCGTCTTCAGTTCGGCTTCGGCCGCGTCGGGCCGGTTCAGATCCTCGGCGAGGATCACGGCGCGGTTCAGATGGATTTCCTGCGGATCGCGCGCGCCCTGGGCCAGGGCCTGATCATAGGCGGCCAGGGCGTCGTCGAGGCGGCGCATGCGCCGCAGAAGCCGCCCGAGATCGTACCAGACGTCGCCCAGTTCCGGTCGCTCGGCCACGACGGATTGATAGAGGACCACGGCCTCGGGGATGCGCCCTTGGCGCTCGAGGGTCGCGCCTTGCGCGAGGCGGACTTGGCGTGCGTCGGACATCAGTCTTCACCAACCATGGCGATCCAGGGATCAACGGTTCCAGCCTCGACCTCGGCCACCTTGACGGCGGGCCAGCCGATGGAGGCGCTGCCCGAGGCGGTCCAGGCGGAGGCGATGAAGTCCCGCAGCTCGGCCGCGCCCGCCGCCAGACGCTCATTGACGAAGGCGGCGCCGCGCGGATCACTGTCGCGGAAAGCCCCGGCTTTCTCCAGCCGGTAGAAGGGGATGACCGTGCCCAGGGTGGTGGTCAGATAGGAGACGGTGCGCGCCTTGACGTCGAAACCGTCCAGATCGGCGGCCGGCATGGCGGCCTCGACCGCGTCCAGGCGGGCGACGCGGTTGGTGAAGGCGCCTTCGAACAGGGCGTGGGTCTGGCGCGAATTGGTGAAGCCTTCGGGGTTCGGGAACTCGCCCCAGCCGTTGTAGTGGATCGTCGTATGATGGGGTTGCGACCCGTCGCCGACATAATGGCCCATGACCCCGATGTCGCGCAGGATCAGGGCCTCGCGGCGCAGGCGGTCGGCCCGGTACCAGGCCTGGCGCTCCATATTGGTCTCACGTCTTTCGGCGGCGTTCAGCACGCGCCAGTAGGCGAAATCGCGGCCCAGATTCTGCCAGGCGTCGATCATGGCGTAGGGCAGATAGCCGGCGTCATCGACGTCCAGGCCGGCCTTGGTCAGGGCGGCGTCGTATTCCGACTTCAGACGGGGCAGCTCGGCCAGGGGCATGCCGCGCCGGTCGAAAACGTGGCCGGCGTCGTCCAGGTCGATGAAATGGGCGGTGTCGCGTTCGCGGTCGTGAGGCTGGCCCGCGCCCTTCCAGCGGTCGGGTTCGCGCGCCAGCTCGCCGACGTCGGCGATGGCGCCGGGCGTCTTCAGAAAGCCCGGCATGTCGGCCGGCAGGGCGCGCATTGCGGCGATCCCGATCAGCCGGTGGCCGGTGTTGCCCCAGGCGTCGACCACGGCGGGAGTGGCGACGGCGACGAGGGCCAGGGCGGCGATGACGAGACGTTTCATGACGGACAAACCTCAGTGAGATCACGCCCGTCTAACGTATCCTTGATCGGCTCTCCAGCCCGCCGGGGTGGCGATCACGCCGCGAACGCCTAGATTAAGCGGGCTCCCCGCTCCTTTATCCTTACAGGCGCCACAGCCATCGGGGAGCGATGACGTGATTGCGTCGTCGCCGTCCTTGCACGGCATAAGTGGACGCCAGATCGAAAGGACCACGCACCATGCGCGCGCCCCGCCTCGCTCTTTTTGCTTCCGCCGCCGCTCTGCTGACCGCCGCCGGCGCACACGCCCAAACCCCTTATGAAGCCTCGGGCCAGACCGCCCCGACCGCGGCGCCTGCCCCGGGCGCAGCCGACTTCACCGACGACGAATTGCGCAAGTACGATGTCGCCATCACCCGCGTCCGCGCGGTCAGCGACACCCTGAACGGCGCCCAGCCGACGCCCGAACAACAGGCCGAAATGGCGGCTGCAGTTCAGGAGTCCGGCCTCGAGGTCGTGCGCTTCAACGCCATCTCCAACGCCGCCGCCGAAAGCCCGGTGATCAACGCCCGCATCAACGCCATGAAGGCGCCGAAGCCTGCTCCCGGATCGGTCGCGGCCGGCGTCAGCGACGCGGAACTGCGCCAGTTCGTTGAAGCCATGACCAAGATTCGCGCCGTCACCGCCAATGTCCAGAACGGCCAGGCCACCCCGGAACAGAGCGCCCAGCTGACGGCGGCGGTCGAGGGGTCCGGCGTGGCGGTGGACCGTTTCAACGCCGTCGCCACCGCCGTGTCCCAGGACGCCGGCCTGCGGGCCCGGGCCGAGTTGATCGGCGCGCGACAACAGGAGGCCGGCGCCCAATAGGGCGTCAGGTCTCGGCGGGTTCGCGCCGTGTGTCCGGTGCGGCCGGACCCGCCTCGTCCTCATTCAGCAGTCGGCCTTCGCGACGCGGCTTCACATAGGGAGCGGGTTGCGGCGTCGGCATATTGCCGCGCATCAGTTGGCGCCCGGCCTTGATTCCGCCGGTCAGCTGCAGGTCCAGACGCGCCTCGTCGCGGCGGCGGACGTCGCCGATGGCCTCGGCCGCCTGGCCCTCGTCCATGCCCAGTTCGATCAAGGCGCGCTCGCCGAACTTCAATGCGGACTCGAAGGTCTCGCGGATCTGATAGTCGACCCCGGCCTGGATCAGCCGCATGGAATGGCCCCGGTCGAAGGCGCGGGCCATGATCTTGGTCGTCGGGAACTCGGACTTGACCAGTTCGACGATGCGATCGGCGACCTCGGGCTTGTCGACGCAGACCAGGACGATCTCGGCCTCGTCCGCACCCGAGGCCCGCAGCGTGTGCAGCTGGGCGCCGTCGCCATAATAGACCTTGAACCCGAACTGCGAGGCGGCCTGGATCATCTCGACGTCGTTCTCGATGATCGAGACGTCCACATCCCGCGCCAGCAAGGGCTGTGACACGACCTGGGCGAAACGGCCGAAGCCGATGATCAGAACCTGGCCGCGCAGGTCCTTGGCGAAGTCCACCCCCTCGGCGTCCTCGGCCGACAGGGTCGGCTTGGGCAGCAGGCGCTGGGTCAGCAGACTGGTCAGCGGCGTCAGGGCCATGGACAGGATGACGATGGCCGACAGCATGGCGCCGATCTGGGCGTCGAACAGACCCGCCGTCACCGCCGCGCCATACAGGACGAAGGCGAACTCGCCGCCTTGGGCGAACAGGGCCGCCCGCTCGACCGCCTCGTGGTGCGAGGCCTTGAACAGGCGGGCGACGGCATAGATGCCCAGCGCCTTGACCGCCATGAAGGCGATCACGCCGCCGACCACCAGACGCCAGTCGGCGACCACCACCGACAGATCCAGGGACATGCCGACGCTGAGGAAGAACAGACCCAGCAGAATGGCGCGGAAGGGCTCCACATCGGCTTCCAGCTGGTGGCGGAAGGTGGATTCGGACAGGAGGACGCCTGCCAGGAAGGCGCCCATGGCCATGGACAGTCCGCCCAGCGACATGGCCCAGGCGGCGCCGACCACGACCAGCAGGGCCGCCGCCGTCATCACCTCGCGACCGCCGTAACGGGCCAGCAGGCGGAAGATCGGATTGACCAGATATTTGCCCGCCAGCAGCACGCCGCCGACCGCCGCCACCGCGAAGCCGATGGTCTGCCACAACGGCGGCGCCTGTTCGTTCGCAACGCCCAGCACCGAGGCCAGGACGGCGACGATGGCCAGCAACGGCACGATGGCCAGGTCTTCCAGCAGCAGGATGGAGACGGACCGCTGTCCGGGCCCGCCCGCGATCTCGCCCCGCTCCTCCAGCATCTGCATGATGACGGCGGTGGACGACAGGACGAAGCCCATGGCCCCGACAAAGGCGACCGGCGCCGAAAAGCCGGCCAGCATAGCGGTCAGGGTCAGGATCAGGCCGCAGAACAGCACCTGGGCCGCGCCCAGGCCGAAGATCTCTTTCCTCAGCCCCCACAGCCGTTTGGGCCGCATCTCCAGCCCGATGATGAACAGGAAGATGACCACGCCGAACTCGGCGACATGAAGAATGGTCTCGGGCTCCTGAAACAGTTTCAGGCCGAACGGCCCGATGGCCAGACCTGCCGCCAGATAGCCGAGCACCGAGCCCAGACCGACGCGCTTGAACACCGGCACGGCGATGACGCCCGCCGCTAGCAGGGCCGCAGCCGCGCCCAGATCCAGTCCCGTCGTCGCCTCGGCCATCACATCCCCTGTTGGTGAAAGCTGATAGTGGGGAAGCTGGGCAGATTTTGCGAGCCCGATCAGCCGAAGACGGCGCCGATACTCGCCAGACCGTCGCCCGCCGGCGACATGACCTTCCAATCCTTTGCGAGCCCATCGGCCAAGGTCTTCAGTCGTTCCAGAACCGCAAGCATCGGATAGGGGCCTGTGCTGATCCGGCAGGCCCCCGCCGCGAAGAGGATCGAGGCCGGGGGCGCGTCAGGCCCCGCCATCAGACTGATCGGCCCGCCGATGCCTTGCGCTAGACGGGCCACGACGACGGGGTCGATTGCGCCGGGCAGAAAGACCACGTCCGCTCCCGCCGCCAGCCAGGCTCGTCCCCGTTCGACCGCCATATCGATCCGCTCTGCCTCGCTGTCGCCAAGCCCCAACAGGAAGACGTCCGTGCGAGCGTTGATCACCACTTCAGGCGTTGCGGCGCGGATGGCCGCGATCCGCGCTTGCTGATCCGGGATCGTCATCAAGACGCGGGGGGCGGCGTAGTCGACGTCTTCGAAATTGAGTCCCACCGCTCCGGCCGCCCAGGTCGCGCGGGCCGTCTCCGCCGCATCCGCCTGGCTCGGACCGTAGCCGGCCTCGACATCGGCGTTGAACGGTAGAGTTGTGGCGCGGGCGATGGCGGCGACCTCCCGCATCATATCCTCGCGCCCCAGCCCCTCGCCGTCACGAACGCCCCGCGACCAGGCGACCCCCGCGCTGGTCGTTGCGACCGCGTCAAATCCGGCGGCCTGGAAGATGCGCGCGCTGGCTGCGTCCCAGCAGTTCGGCAAGATCAATCCGCCTGAACGGTGCCGTTCCCGGAAGGCCTGAGCGAGACGTGTCTGATCCATCATGAGCAACTCCTGTCTGATTTGCGATCTGACACGGAAGCCGCGCCCGTTCTGGCGATTTTCGGACGCCGTCAAAATGCGGCGCCACAGTTTCGCCTCAGGCGACAAGCGGAGTAGCGCCCAGAACAACCGGAGGAAGCCATGCCGCGTCTCGTCAGGATCGCCGTCGCCGCCACCCTGGGCCTGTCCGTCGCGGCGCCGCCCTTCGCGGTTCCCACCTTCGCCCTGGCCCAGCCCCAACGCCCGTCATTGGACGGCGAGGCCACGCCGGCCGCCTGTGCGCCCTTGGGCTTCGTCCTGTCCCCGCCGGGCGAACCGATGCAACATCTGACCAGCCCCGTCCGGCCGACGCCGATCCCGGCCCCGACGCAGAGCCGCATCGAGGGCGTGCCTCCGCCACCGCCACCTCCTCCTCCACCGCCGCCCCCGGCCCCGCCAGCACCCATGCGTCCGGCGGTGGTCGCCGCCGCACCGGGGCAGGCTCCGCTCAACGCCGTGGTCGTCACCGGGTCGCGCATCATGCCCGGCGCCCCGGCCCCGTCCGACACCGAAACCTATCCCGACGCCACGCCCAATCCGGTCAAGCGGACGGCGGACCAGCCGGTCTCCACCTTCTCGATCGACGTGGACACAGCCGCCTATTCCAATGTTCGCCGCTTCATCGACGAGGGCCGCAGCCCTCCGGCGGACGCGGTGCGGGTCGAGGAGCTGATCAACGCCTTCGACTATGGCTACGCCCGCCCGACGTCCCTGGCCCGCCCGTTTGCGATCACCACGGCCGTCGTCGCCTCGCCCTGGGCGCCCCGAACCGAAAGGGGGGGCCGCCAGATCGTCCACATCGGCTTGCAGGGTTATGAGCTCCCGCAGGGCGAGCAGCGGCCGCTGAACCTGACCTTCCTGGTCGATGTCTCGGGCTCGATGCGCAGCCCGGACAAGCTGGACCTGGCCAAACAGGCGATGAACCTGGCCATCGACCGGTTGCGGCCACAGGACACCCTGTCGGTCACCTATTACGCCGAGGGTGCGGGCACGACCCTGCAGCCCACGCCCGGCGACCAGAAGCTGAAAATGCGCTGCGCCGTCGCCAGCCTTCGCGCCTCGGGCGGCACGGCCGGCGCGACCGGCATGACCAACGCCTATGACCAGGCCCAGGCCAGTTTCGCCCGTGACAAGGTCAACCGCATCCTGATGTTCACCGACGGCGACTTCAACGTCGGCGTCACCGACAACAAGCGGCTGGAAGACTATGTCGCCGAAAAGCGCGGAACCGGCGTCTATCTGTCGGTCTATGGCTTCGGACGCGGCAACTACCAGGACGCCCGGATGCAGACCATCGCCCAGGCGGGCAACGGCGTGGCGGCCTATGTGGGCGACCTGCGCGACGCGCGGCGCCTGTTCGGCCCGATGTTCGACAAGGGCGCCTTCCCCATCGCCGACGACGTCAAGATCCAGGTCGAGTTCAATCCCGCCCGCGTCGCCGAATGGCGGTTGATCGGCTATGAGACCCGGCTGCTGAACGAGGCGGACTTCGCCAACGACCGCATCGACGCGGGCGAGGTCGGATCGGGCGCCAGCGTCACGGCCCTGTACGAGATCACCCCGGTCGGCGGACCGACCCAGGTTCCCGAGCGCCGCTATCCGGACAACCGGATCGGCGTGGGCGGCGGCGATCCGAACGGTGAGATCGGCTTCATTCAGGTCCGCTACAAACAGCCGGGCGGCAGCCGGTCGGACCTGATCCAGCAGCCTCTGACCAGCCGCGCCGCCGGCGCCCAGCCGCCCGAGGCCACGCGCTGGGCCCTGGCCGTCGCCGCGTTCGGCCAGAAGCTCCGCAACGACCCGTGGATGAGCGCCGACTACGGCTGGGATCAGGTGCTGGCCCAGGCCCAGGGCGCGCGCGGCGAGGATCCCTGGGGCGACCGGGCCGAGTTCGTCCAGTTGGTGCGCGCGGCCAGGGACCTGCCTGAACGTCGCGCGCCTTAAGGCCGAGCGGCGCCAAGCGGGCGCACGGCGGCGGAACCCCGCCGTGCGCGGCGGGTTTTCACGGTGACGCTACACCCCAGGAGACCGCCATGAAGATCCGCGACGTCATGACCAAGGATGTCCACCTCGCCCGCCCCGGCGACACGCTTCAGGAGGTCGCCGCCCGGATGGCCAAGGGGGATTTCGGCTTCGTGCCCGTGGCGGACGGCGACCAGTTGATCGGCGCCATCACCGACCGCGACATCGTCGTGCGCGCCCTGGCGGCCGGCGCCGCCCCGTCCGCGCCCGTGGTCGAATACATCACCCGCGACCCGCAGACGGTGCTGGACACCGACGACCTGAAATCCGTGCTGGATCTGATGGGGTCGCGCCAGATTCGCCGCGCCCCGGTGGTGGACAAGCATGGCCGCATCGTCGGGGTCATCTCGCTGGGCGACCTGTCGACCCGGGTGAAGGAGAAATACGCCGGCGAGACGCTGGAGAGCATCTCGCGTTAACCCTCCCCCCTCACCACGCGCTAACCGGCGCCTGCCATTCTGCACCCTGAACGGTGGGAGATCAGAATGGCGCGCGCGCAGTTCCAGAAGGGTCAGAAAGTCTGGGTCGAGTGCGTGGGCGCCTGGGCCACCATCGAGAAGGTTCAGCCGGTCTGGGCCAAGGGTTTCGACGAGCCGGTGCGCGTCACCTACGACGTCGGCCTGGGACGTGAGTTCGCCGCCGCCGAACTGATGATGGCCGCCGCGGACGCCGCCGGGGCCGAGGTCGGCGACTGGCGCGTGCTGCGGGCCCGCAACAAGTGGCAGGCGGAAGAGGACTGCCTGCACCACCCCCAGCCCGGCACCTATCCCGTCGTCGTCACTGACACGGCCGACTGGGGCGGCTGGCGCGTGCCCGGCGCGGAATATGACCGCGACCCCCAGCGCATTGAATTCCAGTCCCGGCTGATCGCCGCCGCGCCGCGTCTGATGCAGTTGGCTGAAAGCCTGATGGACCTCGTGGCCGAGAGCCCCGACGACGCGCCGCCCGCCGTTCTGGCCCTGGCGCGCCAGGCCCGCGACACGCTTCAACCTGTGACGGAAATTCTGGAAGCGGCGCCGGCCCGGGCGAGCGGCGTCATGCCGGGTGCGGACGCCAGCCTGGCGGAACGCTGAACAGGCGGAGCCGCGCAACTTTCAAGTCGCGCGGCGGGTCGGCCTGCTGCGGTCAGGCTCGCGGCATAGGCTCAGGATAGGGCAGCCGAGCGTGGAGTGACGGCGGCTGTCGCTGTCGTCGTCCGTCCACGTCGATGACTTCTGACGCGCGTGACCGAGATCGAAAAACAGGTTTCGCCTCAGATCAGTTCGACGCCCATGGCGGTGGCCTCGCCACCGCCGATGCACAGGGCGGCCATGCCCCTGGTCTTGCCGCGCGCCTTGAGCGCGGACAGCAGGGTGGTCAGCACACGCGCGCCCGAGGCGCCCAGCGGGTGTCCCAGGGCGCAGGCGCCGCCGTTGACGTTGATCTTGTCATGGGGGACGCCCAGCTCCTGCATGGCGATCATCGGCACGATGGCGAAGGCCTCGTTGACCTCCCACAGATCGACGTCGTCGGCGGTCCAGCCCGCCCTGGCCAGGGCCTTCTTCAGGGCGAAGACCGGCGCGGTGGTGAACAGGCTGGGCTCATGGGCGTGGGCGGCCTGGGCGACGACGCGGGCGACCGGGGTCAGGCCCAGGGCCTGGGCCGTCGATTGGCGCATCATGACCAAGGCGGCGGCGCCGTCCGAGATCGAGGCGGCCGAGGCGGCGGTGATGGTGCCGTCCTTGCCGAAGGCGGGCTTCAGATTGGGGATCTTGGACGGGTCGGACTTGGTCGGCTGTTCGTCGCGATCGACCACAACCACGCCCTTGCGGGTCTTGACCTCGACCGGCGTGATCTCGGCGTCGAAGGCGCCGCTGTCCTGGGCGCGTTTGGCGCGACCGGCGCTTTCGGTCGCATAGGCGTCCTGCTGCTCGCGGGTGAACTGATAGGCCTTGGCCGTGTCCTCGGCGAACTGCCCCATCAATTTGCCGGGCTCATAGGCGTCTTCCAGACCGTCCAGATACATGCTGTCGGAGATGACGTCGTGGCCGATCCGGGCGCCGCCCCGGTGCTTCTGCATCAGATAGGGCGCATTGGTCATGGACTCCATGCCGCCCGCCACGATCACCTCGGCCGAACCGGCCAGCAGGGCGTCATGCGCCATCATCGCGGCCTGCATGCCCGAGCCGCACATCTTGTTGATCGTGGTCGCCTCGGTCGAGATCGGCAGGCCCGCGCCCATCCCGGCCTGACGCGCCGGCGCCTGGCCCAGGCCGGCGGGCAGGACGCAGCCCATGATGATCTGTTCGACCTTGTTGGGGTCCAGGCCGGCTCGCTCGAGCGCCGCCTTCACCGCCGTCGCGCCCAGGTCGGTGGACTTGGCGTCGGACAGCGCGCCCTGGAAACCGCCCATCGGCGTGCGGGCGTAGGAGACGATGACGACGGGATCGGCGGACATGGCGGGTTTCCTCTTGCTTTGGGCCCTGAGATAGCGATCTGACCGCCCGATGTGAACCGGGCGCCCTGCTGCAATCAGGCGAAGTGAAGTCGACGGTAGCGGCCTCGGAAATAGAGCAGCGGGTCGCGGCGCGGCTCGAACCGGGCGCGCGTGACCCGGCCGATGAAGACCAGATGGTCCCCGGCCTCGACCACCTGATGGGTCGCGCATTCGAAACTGGCCAGCGAGCCGGACAGGATGGGCGCGCCGGTGTCCCAGGTCTCCCAGGCCACGCCGTCGAACCGTTCGGCCGAGGACCGGGCGAAGGCGCCCGACATCGGCTGCTGGCCGATGTGCAGCACATTGATGGCGAAATGCGCCGCGCGCTGGAACCGCTCCAGATTGGACGAACTGCGGGCCAGGCAGAACAGGATCAGCGGCGGATCGAGCGACACCGAGGAGAAGGAGTTGGCCGTCAGGCCCACCGGCTGCCCCGCCTCGTCCAGGGTCGTCACCACCGTCACCCCGGTGGCGAAACAGCCCAGGGCGTCGCGCAGGGTGCGGGGATCGGAACCGGCCTGGTAATACAGGGCCTCGCGCGGGGCCTGGCGTTCCAGGAAGGCCAGGATGACGGCGTCGGCCGTCTCGCCCGGATCGGCGGGGGCGTCGGGATCCAGCGTCAGGATCGGCAGGCCGTCCAGCGGCGCGGTCGCCTCGACCGGCGCCTCGCCCGCCACGATCAGGCAACTGGCCAGGGCCGGGCCGGTGACGACCAGGGCCGGGACGACGGCGGCCAGGGTCTGGGCCGAACACAGGATGGCGGGCCGCGACGAGATGTCGGTCAGCAGGCGGCGCAGGCCGGCCGCTTCGTCGCCCGCCTCCAGAGCGTCGGCCAGCAGGACGTGCCGCCCGGCCTCGACCAGGGCCCGCACCCACCGCCGCCAATCAGGCGACAGGCCCTGGGGCGCGCCGATCAGCAGGACGACCGGATCCTGGGGATCGCCCCAGCTCTGGACGTCCAGACCTCCGATCCGGGGCGGCGATGCGATCATGAGGCGGGACGGTCCAGTGCGGAGGGGAAGAGGCGTCTCATAGAGGAAGTCCGCCCCTTGAGACCATGGCTTACGATCTCGGGGCGGCGTCGGATCATCCGGCGTCCAGATCCGCCAGCCGTCCGCGTAGCATCTGGAGCATGGCGGAAAAGTCCCGCCCCCCGTGGCCCAGACCGTCGAACAGCGCGTACATCGCCTCGGCCTGGGCGCCCAGAGGGGTGGAGGCGCCCGATTTGGCCGCCGCCTCCTGGGCCAGTTTCAGATCCTTCAGCATCATGGCCGCGGCGAAGCCGCCCTGATAGTCGCGGTTCGACGGCGCAGTCGGCACCGGGCCAGGCCAGGGGTAATAGCTGGTCACGCTCCAGCACTGGCCCGAGGATTTGGACGCGATCTCGAAGAAACGCTCCGGCTCCAGACCCAGTTTCTCAGCCAGGGCGATCGCCTCGCACGTGCCCAGCATGGAGACGCCCAGCAGCATGTTGTTGCAGATCTTGGCCGCCTGTCCCGCCCCGTGGTCGCCGGCCCGGATGGTGATGCGGCTCATGGGTTCCAGCGCGGCCTCGACACGGGCGAAGTCGCCTTCGTCGCAACCGACCATGAAGGCCAGGGTTCCGGCATCGGCCGCCGCCGTCCCGCCCGAGACCGGTGCGTCGGCAAAGGCGTAGCCGGCGTCCCGCGCCAGCCCCGCCACCTTGCGCGCCGTCTCCACGTCGATGGTCGAACAGTCCAGCAGCAGGGCGTTGGACGGCGCCGCGCCGATGATCTGCTCGGCATAGACCTTATGCACATGGGGGCCGGCGGGCAGCATGGTGATCACCACCTCGGCGTCGCGCACCGCCTCGGCGACCGAGGCCGCAGGCGCGCAGCCCGCCGCCGACGCCCGCTCCAGCGCTGCGGCGCTCAGATCGAAGGCGGCGACCGCGTGGCCGGCCTTGGCCTGATTGGCGGCCATGCCGCCCCCCATATTGCCCAGGCCGATGAAGGCGATCTTGGTCATGGTCTCTCTCCCAGTGTCAGCGTCGCTGTCAGGGCAGCGGCGTCCATTGTTCATTGTCCGGCAGCGGCGCGAACAGCGCGTCCAGCGTCGCCTCCGTAACGCCCGACAGGTCCGCCGGGGACCATTTCGGCGCATTGTCCTTGTCCACGATGACGGCCCGCACGCCTTCCTGGAAGTCGTGGGTCCGCACCACCCGCCCGCCCAGGGCGTATTCCATCGCCATGTTCTCGGCGAAGCTGGCGAGCGTCGCCCCGGTCCGCAGCTGGCGCAAGGTGACCTTCAGCGATTGCGGCGACTTGGTCTTCAGGATCGCCAGCTGGGCCGACGCCCAGTCGGAGCCTTCGGCGTCCAGCGCCGAGAAGATTTCCTCGACCGTATCGAAGGCGAACAGCCGGTCGATGGCCTCCCGGCGGTCTTCCAACCCAGGCGGAATCCTGAAGTCGTACCGGCCTGCCACCTCAATCGGTTCGCCCCCGTCGAGGATTTCAGACTTCAGCGCCTCCAGGCTTTCGGACGGGACATAGTGGGTGTGGATGCCCAGTTCGATCGTGGCGGCCGCCTTCAGCCGCGCGCCCGTCAGCGCCAGCCAGACGCCGGTCTGGCCCGGCAGGCGCGGCAGGAACCAGCCGCCGCCGACGTCGGGGAACAGGCCGATGCCCGTCTCCGGCATGGCGTAGGTCGTCCGCTCGGTGGCGATGCGGATGGGGGCCGGCTCCGAAATCCCGACGCCGCCGCCCATGACGATCCCGTCCACGATGGCCGTGATCGGCTTGGAATAGTCGAACATCAGATGGTTCAGCCGGTATTCGGCCAGGAAGAAGGCCTTGGCCTCGGACGCGTCGCCCGCCCCGCTCTCGGCGATCATGCGGATGTCGCCCCCGGCGCAGAAGCCGCGCTCGCCCGCATGGTCGATCAGCACCGACTGCACCGCAGCGTCCTCACGCCAGGCCAGCAGGGCCTCGGTCATCGCCTCGCACATCGCCCGGTTCAGGGCGTGTATCGCCTTGGGCCGGTTCAGGCTGATACGGCCGACGCCGTTTTCGACGCGGGCGATGATTTCGGGTTCGGTCATGAAAGGTCCTTCTCCCTGAGATCAACAACATCCTGCCCGGCGGCTGCTGCAGCCTTCAGCAGATCGGCGTCGCGCGACGCCAGGCCGGCGTCCCTTTCGAGCGTCAGCCACAGATAGGCCGCGTCGAACAGGCTCAAACCCCGCCCCTGGGCCAGAAGGGCGATCCGACCCACCTCGCGAGCGGACAGGGCCGGCGCCAGACCGATCTCGTACTCGTCCAGCCGCACAAAAGCTTCAGACAGGTCGAACCCCGCGTCGCGTCGCGCCTGGCGCACCAACAGATTGGCCACCTCCCACTGGAAGACATCGGGCGCGATCAGTTCATAGTCGTCGAGCGCCGCCAACAGACGACGCGCGGGAGCCGTGGATTGGCTGGCCAGCAGCCAGGACGCCGCCGCCGAGGCGTCAACGACCAGGGTCTTCATCGCGCGCAATCGCCTTCAGCTCGTCCCAGCTCATTCGCGCCCAATCGGCATCCGCCGCCTGCCCGGCCATAAAGGCCTGAGACCGTGCGGCCAGTTCGGCGCCGGACAGTCGGCGACGACGCGGCTCGGGCGTCAGACGCGCCACCGGTCGCCCGTGCCGGGTGATGACGATGGTCTCGCCCGAGGTCTGGACCTCGTCCAGCAAGGACGACAGCGACGTCTTGGCTTCGAGAACTCCGATGGAACGCATGGCCGAAATCCTGATCAGAATTCTGGTCAGAATAACAGATCGCGGCGCCGACCGCCATCATCCCCGCGCCATCTCCCGCGCGATGATCACCCGCATGATCTCGTTGGTCCCCTCCAGGATGCGGTGGACCCGCAGGTCGCGCACGATCCGTTCCAGCGGATAGTCCTTCAGATAGCCGTAGCCGCCGTGCAACTGCAGCGCCTCGTCGGCGATCTGGAAACAGGCGTCGGTGGCCAGCCGCTTGGCCATAGCGCACCACTTCGTCTTTTCCGGATGGTCGGTGTCGATGGCCCAGGCCCCGCGCAGCACCATCAGGCGCGCCGCCTCCAGATCGGTCGCCATGTCGGCCAGGCGGAACTGGAGCGCCTGGAACTCGCCGATCGGACGACCGAACTGTTTGCGGGTGGCGACGTAATCCTGGGCCGTTTCCAGCGCCAGACGCGCGCCGCCCAGAGAACAGGCGGCGATGTTCAGCCGCCCGCCGTCCAGGCCTGCCATCGCATAGCGGAAGCCCGCCCCCTCTTCGCCCAGCAGATTGGCGGCCGGCACGCGGCAGTCGTCGAACTGGACGATGGCGGTCGGCTGGGCGTTCCAGCCCATCTTCCTCTCCTGGGCGCCGAAGGACAGGCCGGGCGTCCCGGCCTCGACGACAAGGGCGGAAACTCCCTTTGCCCCCTCCCCGCCCGTGCGGACCATGACGACATAGAGGTCGCTCGTCCCCGCACCGGAAATGAAGGCCTTGGAGCCGTTCAGCACATAGTGGTCGCCGTCGCGCACCGCCGTGGTCCGCAGCGCCGCCGCGTCGGAGCCGGAGCCCGGCTCGGTCAGGCAGTAGCTGGCGATCTTCTCCATGCCGACCAGATCGGGCACGAACCGGGCGCGCAGAGCGTCCGATCCGAACCGGTCGATCATCCAGGTCGCCATATTGTGGATCGAGATGAAGGCCGCCGTCGCCACGTCGCCGCGCGACAGCTCCTCGAAGATCACGGCCGCCTCGACCCGGCCCAGCGCCATGCCGCCGTGTTCCTCTCCGGTATAGATGCCGCAGAAGCCCATCTCGGCCGCCTGTTTCATCACATCGACGGGGAAGTGCTTCTCCTCGTCCCAGCGGGCGGAGTGGGGCGCCAGCTCGGCGTCGGCGAAGGCGCGCGCCGCGTCCTGAATGGCGCGCTGGTCGTCGGTAAGGGCGAAGTCCATATCTTGTCACTCCCCGCCCCTCCCCGTCATCCTCGGGCTTGACCCGAGGATCGGAGGCGGAGGCGTCTGTGCGTCCGCGTCATCGCACAAGCCGCGGACAATCCGACCCTCGGGTCAAGCCCGAGGGTGACGGCAGTTGAGGTCAGCGCATCGTCGGGATGACGAACGAACTGTCCGAATGCTCCAGCGCCGAATCCGGCCACCGCGCCGTCACGGTCTTGGTCTTGGTCCAGAAGCGGACGCCCTCCATGCCGTGCTGGTTGATGTCGCCGAAGGCCGAGCGCTTCCAGCCGCCGAAGGTGTGATAGGCGACCGGCACCGGGATCGGCACATTGATGCCGACCATGCCGACGTTGACCCGGGCGGCGAAGTCGCGGGCCGCACGGCCGTTCTGGGTGAAGATGGCGACGCCGTTGCCGTACTGGTGGTTCGACGGCAGGGCCAGCGCCTCCTCGAAGGTCTCGGCGCGGACGATCTGAAGCACCGGGCCGAAGATTTCCTCGCGATAGGCCGACATGTCCGCCGTCACGTGGTCGAACAGCGACGGGCCGATGAAATAGCCCTTCTCGTGCCCCTGCAGGCTGAAGTCGCGGCCATCGACGACCAGTTCGGCGCCTTCCTGCACGCCTTTTTCGATCCAGCCCAGAACGCGGTCCTTGTGGGTCTGGGTGACGACGGGACCGTAGTGGGCCTCGCTATCGGTGGAGACGCCGACCTTCAGGCTGGGGATTTCGGCGACCAGTCGCTCGCGCAGTTCGTCGGCGGTCTTCTTGCCGACCGGCACGACCACCGGCAGGGCCATGCACCGTTCTCCGGCCGAGCCGAAGGCGGCGCCGGTCAGGTCCTTGACCACCTGGGCCATGTCGGCGTCGGGCAGGACGATGCCGTGGTTCTTGGCCCCGCCCATGGCCTGGACCCGCTTATGGTTGGCGGCGCCGGTCTGATAGACATAGTGGGCGATGTCGGACGAGCCGACGAAGCTGATGGCGTGGACCAGCGGATGGGTCAGGATGGCGTCGACCGCCGTCTTGTCGCCATGCACCACGTTCAGCACCCCATTGGGCGCCCCGGCCTCCAGCATCAGTTCGGCCAGACGCACCGGCAGGGACGGATCCCGTTCCGACGGCTTCAGCACGAAGGTGTTGCCGACCGCGATGGCCACGCCGAACATCCACATCGGGATCATGCCGGGGAAGTTGAACGGCGTGATGCCCGCCACCACGCCCAGCGGCTGGCGCATCGAATAGACGTCGATGCCGGGGCCGGCGCCTTGGGTGTATTCGCCCTTCAGCGCGTGGGGGATGCCGCAGGCGAACTCGATCACCTCCAGCCCGCGCTGGATGTCGCCCCTGGAGTCGGCGATGACCTTGCCGTGCTCGCTGCTGAGCAGTTCGGCCAGTTCGTCCATCCGCGCCTCGACCAGGCGTTTGAAGTCGAACATGACGCGGGCGCGGCGCTGGGGATTGGTGCTGGCCCAGCCGTCGAAGGCGTTCTGAGCGGCCTGGACGGCGCGATCGACCTCGGCCGTCGTGGCCAGTTGGACGCGGGCCTGAACCTGACCCGTATTGGGGTCGAAGACGTCGCCGAAACGGCCGGAGGCCCCATCGAAGGCCACGCCGTCGATGAAGTGGCGAATGTCGCGCACCATACCTGAGATTCCCTATGTGCTTATTGCTATTGCCCCCGTCATAGCAGGCAGGATCGGCCTCTTGCAGCCCCAAAGACGAAATGAAAGCCCTTGACGGCGCCACCCCAGCCTCACCGCTGCGGGACCCGAAATGTTCGAATCCGGACACAGTCATTAATAATCGAAATCAGGTTGTACATAATAACAACCACGCCCGTCGCAGTGCTATTGACTGTCAAGTCATCAGCCCAGGCTAATACTAAGGTCTTATTTTTGCTTTCCCCGGTCAATTTGAGTAGACTTAATTATGTCAAATTCGCCACAAGAGACGTGAAACTCCCCACAGAGGCGAGGCGTCAACGGCGAACGGGGTGGGAGACGACCAGTGGAGGCCTTTGCTGAGAGCATATTGTCGGATGCGCCCATGGCGATCATCGCGTTGGACGAGGCGGGTTTCGTCTGTTGCGCCAACGCGACGGCGGATCGGTTTTTCGGCCGCCCTCTGTCCCCGCCGAACGCGGCCGCCATCAGCGATCTGATCGAGGGTTTCGACAGGGCGGCTCTGCAGTCCCCGACATGGGTCGAAGACCTCAATGCGCGCGCCCGAAACGCCGGGGAGGATCCTCTGTGGCGGGCGCGGCGGCATGACGGCGTTCACGCCTTCGTCGACGTCCAGGCCGCGCGGTTCTCCGCCCGCAACGGCAAGTTCGTGACTCTCTTCATTCAGGACATGACCACCGCCGTCACGGCGGAAACCGCACTTCTGGAAGTGAGGCTCCAGATCATTCACAACTGGCGACTGAGTTCGTTGGGGGAAATGGCCTCCATGGTGGCGCACGAGGTCAATCAGCCCCTGTCTGCGGCCATCAACTATCTGGCCGCCGCAGAGACGGCCGTGAAAAAGCCGGGTCCGAACACGGCGAACGCCCCCGAACTCATGGCGGCGGCGCGAGCCCAGGTGAAACGCGCGGCCGACATCATCCTGCGTCTTCGCGCGTTGATGATCCACGAGAAGCGCTATCAGGCGCGCGAGCGGGTCGCCGAGGTGATCGAAGAGATCATGCCCATTCTCGTCAGCCATGCCCGCGAAACGAAGGCGGAAGTCTCCAGCCGGATCGACCCGGCCGCCTATACCTACTGCGACCGCGTTCAGCTTCAGCAAGTCATCCTCAATCTGGCCCGAAACGCCATGGAGGCGCCCCCGAACGGCGTCCCGCGCAGGGTGGAGATCTCAGGACGGCAGACGTCGCAGGGCTATCAGATTCTCGTCAGCGACAACGGTCCCGGCGTGCCGGCGGACATGGCCGGCAAGCTTTTCGACCCCCTCGTCAGCAGCAAGTCGGGCGGAATGGGACTGGGCCTCTCGATCTGCCGCACGATCGTAGAGGCGCATGGCGGCGTCATAGAACTTGTCCCGAGCGCGCTTGGGGGCGCGGGCTTCGCGTTCACACTGAACGCCAATGTCCACGACCTTTCCACGCAAGGCGGCGCGTCCGGGGCGCGCAAACGCCCCAAGTTGAACCCGGGCGTCGCCGAAACTGACGACTGGGACAGAGTCCGCGCTCAGTTCGTCAACGCGGATGAATACGGATGCGACAGTCTAGAGGCCAATCGACATCGCGGTTGATCGTATCAAACCCCGTGCAAGGCTCGATCGCACGACGATCCGACGCTCAGATTTTCAGAAATCTTCGGTATTCGTGGGAGCGCCATTCAATCTCAGAGCGTGCGCCGCAATAGGGACTTTCAGTCCTATTGAAAGTTGGATCAGCAGGATTAGAACAGATCCATGGGCCATCGTGGAATCATCACAGCGGAACGTTTGACTACGGTCGATGAGAACGCAGTCGCACTGATCGGTCTGGACGCCCGGATCCAGCAGATGGACCAGATGCTTGATCGTCTTCTGAGCGACGACGACTTGGCCGGACCGGCTGTTCAGGCGCTGCAGATCGTCGAGGCCGCCGGACGTCGAGGTTTGCGGCAATGCGCTCTGGCCGATTCGGTCAGCCTGCCGGCGGGCACGGTCTCGCGCCTGGTCGACACACTCGTCAAAGGCGATCTGGTCAGCCGGAGGCCGCACCCGACCGATCGGCGCGTGACAATGCTGGCGCTCACGGCGGCGGGCGGCCGACGACTGGACCGTCGGCGGGCGGATTACGGCCGGCTCGCCGAAGCCCTCACGCCCCAGGCCGCCGAAGCCCTGCGGGTCGTAAACCCGCTTCTCGAAGTCATAGCTGAAACCCTCGCCCGATCCGCAAAATCAAAGGCTGCCTGAGCGTCCCGCAGGGGTTGTTGTTGCAGCGCGGAACTGTTCCAACCCCCAACAATGTTCAACCATGGCTTAGGGTTAATGCAAGACTGTGCTCCCAGGTCTGGAGTACCAAGATGTCGGAAAATATGGATCTTCAGGAACGGCTTGCGTTCCTGAAGCTGGATGATGAGGCGCGCGCCGCTTTGGCCGACACGCGTCCGGTCGTTGAGGCCGCCCTGTCCCAGACCCTCGACGCCTTCTACGATCAGGTGCGCGCGACGCCCGATGTCGCGCATTTCTTCAACAGCGAGACCCATATCTCCGGGGCCAAGAGCGCCCAGGCAAAACACTGGTCCCTGATCGCATCGGGGGACTTCACCCCTGACTATGTCGAGGGCGTCCGACGAATCGGCCGGACCCACGCCCGGATCGGCCTGGAGCCGCGCTGGTACATCGGCGGCTACGCCCTGGTGCTGGAGGGGCTGATCAAGGCCATCGTCAAGGCGGACGCCGGCAAGCGCAGCCTATTCGGCCGCAAGGACAAAGGCGACGCCCTGGGCGCCGCCCTGGCCAGCGTGGTCAAGGCGGCCCTGCTGGACATGGATTTCGTCATCTCGCTTTACCTCGAGGCCGCCGAGGACGGACGGCGGGAGGCGGACGAGAAACGCGCCCTGGCCGAGGCCGAACAGATCCGGGTCGTTCAGGCCACCGCCGAGGCCCTGACCGCCCTGGCCGAGGGGGATCTGACGACACGCATCCATGCGGATTTCCCCGGCAGCTACGCCCGGCTGAAGGCCGACTTCAATACGGCCATGACGCAACTGGACGCAGCCATGGCGGAAATTTCCGGCAATACCGAAGCCATGCAGGCCGGCGCCGGAGAGATCAGCGAGGCCGCCGACGACCTGTCTCGCCGCACCGAGCAGCAGGCGGCCACTCTGGAAGAAACCGCCGCCGCCCTGGATCAGATAACCGCCACGGTGAAGAAGACCGCCGAGGGCGCGACCCAGGCGGCGACCGTCGTCGAGACCTCGCGGGTCGCCGCGGAAAAGTCGAAGGACATCGTCGAACGCGCCGTCAAAGCCATGAGCGCGATCGAAACCTCCGCCGAAAAGATCAGCCTGATCATCGGCGTGATCGACGAGATCGCCTTCCAGACCAATCTTCTGGCCCTGAACGCCGGCGTCGAGGCCGCCCGCGCCGGGGAGGCCGGTCGTGGCTTTGCGGTCGTCGCTTCGGAAGTGCGCGCCTTGGCCCAGCGTTCTGCGGACGCGGCCAAGGAGATCAAGTCCCTGATCACCGCCTCCTCGGTCCAGGTGAAGTCCGGGGTCGATCTGGTCGGCGAGACGGGCGACGCCCTGTCTTCCATCGTCAGCCGCGTGATGGAGATCGACCAACTGATGGTCGAGATCACGGCCTCCACCCAGGAGCAGTCGACCGCCCTTCACCAGGTCAATACGGCGGTGAATCAGATGGACCAGGTCACGCAACAGAACGCGGCCATGGTCGAGGAGTCGACGGCCGCCAGTCATAATCTGACCCAGGAAGGGCAAAGGCTGGCGTCTCTGGTCACCCGGTTCCGGGTCACGCAGGACGGCGGCCGGAGAACGGAGCAGACGGAAAGCCGGGTGGAACGTCCCGCACCCCGCGCCCCGGCACG
This sequence comes from Brevundimonas mediterranea, assembly GCF_011064825.1. NCBI lineage: Bacteria > Pseudomonadati > Pseudomonadota > Alphaproteobacteria > Caulobacterales > Caulobacteraceae > Brevundimonas > Brevundimonas mediterranea. The sequence continues at coordinate 2,217,680 of NZ_CP048751.1, read as the reverse complement.
CGCCTTCCGTCAGGTCGGTTCAGCCGCCCTGGCGACTTCGGCCCCGGCGAACGAATGGGAAGAATTCTGACGCAGGGGACCATGCCGCGTCCCGCGCGGGTCAGTCCTCCGAGAGGATCGTCTCCACGCGCTGCGCCAGTTGCTTCAGTTCGAACGGCTTGGTCAGGATCCGCATGCCGGCCTCCAGATCGCCTCCGCTGAGGACCGACGTCTCGGCATAGCCGGTGATGAACAACACCTTGAGCCCCGGCTGCCGCGCCCGCGCGGCGTCCGCGAGCTGGCGGCCGTTCATCCCGCCCGGCAAGCCGACGTCGGTGATCAGGAGATCGATCACCCGCCCCGAACCCAGGACCGCCAGTCCCGCCCGCGCGTCCTCGGCTTCGATGAAATCATAGCCGAGTTCGGACAGGCCTTCCGACACCAGCATGCGGATCGTGGCCTCGTCATCGACGATCAGCACGGTGTAGCGCCGTCGCGGCGCGCCCGACGGCGCGGGTTCGTCGACCGTCTGACCGAGCTCGACCTGGCCATGGTGGCGCGGCAGATAGAGGCCGATGGCGGCGCCCTGCCCCGGCGCGGACCGAATCCGGACCTGGCCGCCGGACTGCTGGACGAAGCCATAGATCATCGACAGCCCCAGGCCCGTGCCCTGACCGATCGGCTTGGTGGTGAAGAAGGGATCGAAGGCCCGGGCGATGACCTCCTCGTTCATGCCGACGCCGGTATCGGTGACGCTGAGGCGGACATAGTCTCCGCTGGGCAGGCCGAAGTCCGGAGCCTCTGCGCGATCCAGCACGAAATTGTCCGTCTCGATGGTCAGCCGCCCTCCGTCGGGCATGGCGTCGCGGGCGTTGATGCACAGGTTGAGAAGCGCATTCTCCAGCTGTCCCGGATCGACCAGCACCGGCCATGTCCCAGCCTGATATCGGGTTTCCAGCCGAATGGCCGGGCCCATGGTCTGTCGGATCAGATCCTCCATGCCGCGCGCCAGGCTCTCGACGTCCGTGGCCTTGGGCTCCAGCGTCTGACGCCGTGAAAAGGCCAGGAGACGATGGGTCAGGGCTGTCGCCCGCTGGGCGGCCGCCTGGGCCGCCGCGATGAACCGTCCCACCTCGGAGCCGCGCCCCTCGGCCAGACGCTTGGCGACGATCTCCAGACTGCCGCTGACGCCGGTCAGCAGGTTGTTGAAGTCGTGGGCTATGCCGCCGGTCAGCTGGCCGACGGCCTCCATCTTCTGCGACTGGCGAAGCGCGGCCTCGCTGGCCATCAGTTCGGCGGTGCGCTGCTCCACCGTCCGCTCCAGCGACGCCGCCAGCCTGGCCAGATGCCGCTCGGCCCGACGACGCTCCCGCGCCGCCAGGGTGCGTTCGCCGACGTCCCGGAGGAACCGGATCTCGTCCTCCTGCCAGGCGCGCACGGAGGCGTGGTTCAGATAGGCCAGGGCGACCATGCCTCCCTGTTCCGTCAGGGGCATGTTGATAACGGCGCGGGCGGCGATGGTTTCCAGCACGGCCGCAGTCTCGCGTGTGCGCGGATCCTCGCGCGCGTCGGCGAAGGCGACGGTGTCGCCCCGCTTCAGATCCTCGACGTAGGAACCATAGTCCCGGAAGTTCAGGACGCCCGCGATGGTCTCGACGCCCGGCGCGTTCCAGTCGCGGCTTATGGTGATGGTTTCCCCGTCCTGGTCCACAATGCCGAAGCCGGCGCGGCTGACCTCGAGCGTCCGGCCCAGAATCTCGGCGGCGGCATAGGTGATGTCCTCGGGATCCTCGAGATCGCGCAGGACGTCCGACAGTTCCACCATGGCCGAACTCAGGCGTTCGGACCGCACCCGATCGGTGATGTCGGTCGTGACCCCCGAGATGCGCAGCGGAGCGCCCTCGGCGTCCGACACCAGTATCCCCCGGGCCTCCATCCAGCGCACGCCGCCCAGGGGCGTGATGACGCGGTGGGTGATATGATAGTCCGCGCCGTCCTGGATCGTCGCATCGCTCTGCGCGCGCACCGCCTCCCGGTCGTCGGGATGGATCATCTTCTGGCGATCTTCGTAGGTGAAGGGCGTCTCGACAGGCCAGCCCATCAGGGTCTTGTAGGCGTCGGAGGCCATAAGGGTCCGGGTTCGGACATCGACGCTCCAGGCTCCCAGCCCGCCGGCCCGCATGGCCAGATCCAGTTCCCGGTCGCGTTCGTAATCCACGCGCTCACGCGCATCCAGTTCGGCCTTCAGCGCGGCCTTGTCCGTCTGAAGTCCTGCGAGCCGCTCGCGTTCGATCGTGACATCGACCTGGCTGGCGAAGAAATAGGCCAGCACGCCGTTCCCGTCGAACACCGGCGCCATAAGGAGGCGATTCCAGAACGGCGCGCCGTCCTTGCGGTGATTGCGGATGTCGATCTCGATCGGCCGGACCGCATCGACGGCGGCGCGAATGCGGCTGACCGCTTCGGGATCGGTCTCCGGCCCCTGCAGGAAGCGGCAGTTGCGTCCGAGGATCTCCTCGCGGGCGTAGCCGGTCAGGCGGCAGAAGGCCTCGTTCGCAAACACGACCGGATTGTCGGGCCGGCGCGGATTGGTGATGACCATGGGCATGCGGGTCGCGCGGACCGCATTGACGAAGGGGTCGGAGCTGTCGTCGAGCCCCAGTACCTCCGCCTCGATCCGCTCGGCGTCCAGGCTGACCCGATCAGGGCCCCGATCAGGGCGATGCACGCCGTCGGATCCTGATCCAGTCAATCGCATACCTTTCCTGCCTCCCGACCTTGGGGGGCGGCGTAATCAACACGCGAGCCGCTTTCCGGTTCATCGCCGAGGGGGACGCTTCGCAGAGCCCCCGTCAGCGACACGAAAGGCCGTCGCGCCCCCGCTATAAAGGCGCGCTGCCGGTGACGAAACCCGCAGATGGGGATTGGATCCGATGGCCGTGCGGACAGGCGGCGCAACTGAGCGAATTCGTACATAACCAGGGCCGCCTCCTGATCATAAGCCACCGGAACCTCTAAAGAATTTCCATCCAGGAAAGGAACTGGAACCTTCTCGGAACATTGATGTGTTCGGCCCGGCTGAACGGGTCGGAGCAAACATCATGAAGATCGCGCAGGTCACCCCGCTTTACGAGGCCGTTCCTCCGAAGCTCTACGGCGGAACCGAGCGCGTCGTGGCGCATCTGACCGACGCGCTGATGGACCTGGGCCACGACGTCACCCTGTTCGCCAGCGCCGACGCCCAGACCAAGGCGCGACTGGTGCCGGTGCGCGACCAGGCCATCCGCCTGGACCCCGCGCCCCTGAAATCCGACCTCGCCGCCCACCTGTCCATGCTGGGCGAAGTGCTGGACCGGGTGGACGAGTTCGACGTCATCCACTTCCACACCGACATGATCCATTTTCCGCTGTTCCGGCCCTATGCAGACAAGACCGTGACCACCCTGCACGGGCGTCTGGACATGAAGGATCTGCCCGGCGTCTATGCGCGGTGGAACGAGTTCGGCCTGATTTCGATATCGGACGACCAGCGCAAACCGCTCCAGTTCGCCAACTGGACGGCCACAGTCCACCACGGCATGCCGGGCGAGCAGTATCTGTTCTCGCCGAAGTCCGAGGGCTATCTGGCCTTCCTGGGCCGCATCTCGCCCGAGAAGCGGCCGGATCGCGCCATCGAGATCGCGACCCGACTGGGCAAACGCCTGAAGATGGCCGCCAAGGTGGACGCCGCCGACAAACGGTATTGGGAAGAGACCATCCGCCCGCTGATCGAGGGCAATCCCCTGATCGAATTCATCGGCGAGATCGGCGACCATCAGAAGTCCGCCTTCCTGGGCGGGGCCGACGCTTTGCTGTTCCCCATCGACTGGCCCGAACCCTTCGGCCTGGTGATGATCGAGGCCATGGCCTGCGGTACGCCTGTCGTCGCCTTCCGCTGCGGCTCGACGCCCGAGATCATCGAGGACGGGGCGACCGGCTTCCTGGTGGGCACCCTGGAACAGGCCGTCGCCGTCGCCGGCCGGGCGCATCTGCTGGACCGCGAAACCGTGCGGGCGCGGTTCGACCTGCGCTTCTCGGCCACGGCCATGGCGCGCCGCTATCTGGACGTCTACGGCGACCTCCTGGCGCGCCGTCCCTTCGCCGAGGCCGCCTCCAACGACGCGATGAAGCCGCTGCGGCCGCTTGGAGAAGATCGCAGCTTCGCCGCCCTCGCCTGAAAGCGCTCCACTGATTTCCGAGGAAACAGGGCGGCGGAGGTGAACCCTCCGCCGTCTGCGCCATTTGATCCTGCAAGCGGCTCCTCAAGGCCGCATTCGGGTGGGATAGGTTCGGAACAAGCCTCACGACCGACGGGGAAGAGACTGTATGGACGACGCCTACACCACCCAGCTGACGGCGGGCGATTCCGTCGAGGCTTCCGGTCTCGAACAGTTGATGGCGCTCAAGGAAGGCGACACCTTCCTGGTCGCCGACGGGTGGGGCGACATGAGGGGCGGCGCCGACGGCCTGTTCGCAGGAGACACCCGCGTCCTGTCGCGCTGGACCATGACGGTGGGGCTGCTGAAGCCGTCGCGACTGTCGTCCGGCGTCAGTCAGGACAATGTCTTCTTCTCCTGCCACACCACCAACCGTCCCCTGCCCCCGATGGGCGGGCGTTCGGCGCCGGCCGGGGTGCTGCACATCGAACGGCGCCGCTTCCTGTGGGGGCGGCGAATGTTCGAACGCATCCGGATGGTCAATCACGGGATCGAAGACATCCTGCTGCCGCTGGCCTTCGACTTCGGCGCGGATTTCCACGACATCTTCCAGGTGCGCGGCACGCACCGGGCCAAACGCGGGACCGTCCACACGCCGACCACCGACGGCCGTCGCGTCACCTTCCGCTATGTCGGCCTGGACAAGGTCGAACGCTCCAGCTGCCTGGCCTTTTCCGAGCCGCCGGCCCGCCTGACCCACCAGCGCGCCGAGTTCATGTTCAGTCTGCCCAAGGGCCGGTCCATGGACCTGTTCATCGAATGCGGCGTCGATTCCTGCGAGACCCCGGACGCGCGGCGCTGGCGCGAGAACGCCGTCCAGGCCCGTCTGGGCATGCGCGCCAAACGTCGGCGCGGCGCCTCGGTGCGGGGGCCGCGCAGCCCGCGGTTCAATGACTGGCTGGACCAGTCGCGCGCGGACATGGCCCTGTTGACCACCGACCTGCCGACCGGCCCCTATCCCTATGCGGGCACGCCCTGGTTCTCGACCCCGTTCGGTCGCGACGGCATCATCGCCGCCTGGCAGATGCTGTGGCTGGACCCGTCCCTGGCCAAGGGCGTCCTGACCTATCTGGCCTCGCGCCAGGCGACCGAGACCTCGCTGTTCCAGGACAGCCAGCCCGGCAAGATCATGCACGAGACGCGCGGCGGCGAGATGAGCGCCCTGCACGAGGTGCCGTTCGGCCTCTATTACGGCGGCGTCGATACGACCTGCCTGTTCATCGCCCTGGCCGGCGCCTACGCCAGCCGCACTGGCGACCTGAATCTGATCCGCGCGCTGTGGCCGAACCTGATCGCCGCCGCCGACTGGATGCGCGACTCTGGCGACAGCAATGACGACGGGCTGATCGACTATCAGCGCGGGGCCGAGACCGGCCTGTCGAACCAGGGCTGGAAGGATTCCGAGGACGCCATCTTCCACGCCGACGGCCGTTTCCCCAAGGGCCCCATCGCCCTGCTGGAGGTCCAGGGTTACGCCTTCGCCGCCTGGCGCGCGCTGGGCGATCTGGGCGAACGGCTGGGCGACGATCGCGCGCCCGGATGGCGTGACCGGGCCGAACAGGTCCGCGCCCTGGTCGAGGACAAGTACTGGATGGAGGACGAGGGCTTCTACGCCGTCGCCCTGGACGGCGACGGGGAACAGTGCCGCGCCATCGCCTCGAACGCCGGCCATCTGTTGTTCACCGGCCTGCCGTCGGTCGAGCGGGCGCGACGGGTGACGAAACGCCTGTTGTCGGCCGAGTTCCGCACCGGCTGGGGCATCCGCACCCTGGAGCTGGGCCAGGCCCGGTTCAATCCGATGAGCTATCACAACGGTTCGGTCTGGCCGCACGACACCGCCATGGCCGCCGCCGGCATGGCCAATTACGGAGAGCGCGAGGCGGTCGCCCAGATCCTGGCCGAAATCTACGCCGCCGCCGCCCATTTCCATCTGCGCCTGCCGGAACTGTTCTGCGGCTTCCCGCGCGAGCCGGGCGAACCGCCTATCGCCTATCCGGTCGCCTGCCTGCCCCAGGCCTGGGCGGCGGGGTCGGTCTTCCTGATGCTGCAGGCCTCGCTGGGCCTGTCCATCGACGCCTGGACCGGAACCATAGACATTGCGGACCCCTTCCTGCCCACCGGGCTTGAGCGGTTGAAGATCACCGGGTTGAAGGTCGGCGACGCCCTGGTCGATCTTTCGATCCGGCATGTCGACGGCCGCGCCGTGGTCATCCCCAACCACCGCCAGGGCAGGCTCGCCGTCCGGACCCTGCGCTGACCGTCCGATGATCCTCGCCGCCCTCATCACTCCCGGTCTCGAGCGCCACTACCTCCGGGACCTCGGACGGGCGTTCGCCGGGGCCCTCGTGTTCAGCATTCCCCTGCTGATGACGATGGAGATGTGGGAGGCGGGGACAGCGATGGACCGGTGGCGACTGCTGCTGTTCGTCGGCGCCGGACTGCCGCTGCTTTACGGCCTGGCCCACTACGCAGGTTTTTCAGACCGGCGGGGGCTGCGCAACGACCTGCTGGACACGGCCGTCGCCCTGGCGGTCGGGTTCATCACCGCCTCGGTGCTTTTGATCCTGTTCGGCGTGGCGGACTGGAAGGCATCGCCGCGCGAAGCCCTGGGCATGGTCACGCTCCAGGCCCTGCCGGGCGCCATGGGCGCCCTCCTGGCCCGCAAGCAACTCAGCGGCGACGGAAAGGGCGATACGAAGGAGGCGCAGGCCTCCTATGTCGGCGAACTGTTCCTGATGGCGGCAGGGGCCCTGTTCTTCGCCCTCAATGTCGCGCCGACCGAAGAGATGATCCTGATCGCCTACAAGACCACCACCGTCCATGCGCTGGGCCTGATCGCCCTGTCCGTCCTGCTGCTGCACCTGATCGTCTTCAAGGCCGGTTTCGCGGGACAGGAAGAAGCGGATCGCCCCGTCGAGGCCTTCCTGTATTTCACCCTGCCCGGCTACGCCGTCGCCCTGGGGGTCAGTCTGTTTGTCCTGTTCGTCTTTGGCCGAACGGACGGACACGCGCTCGGCGGGGTTCTGCACATCATGATCGTCCTGGGCTTTCCAGCCTCCATCGGCGCGGCTGCGGCCCGCCTGTTGGTCTGAGCCATGAACGCGAATTCGACCCACCCGAAGCGACCCGTGTTGCAGTGGAGCATGGCCGCCCTGGGCGGAGCCGTGACGGTTGCGGCCATCAGCGTCATGGTCTGGGAGGGTTTGCAGCCCAGCGCGCCGCCCATGCTCAGGGCTCGCATCGTCGAGATCGAGGCCACGGCGGCGGGCCATGTCGCCATGGTCCAGGTGACGAACGACGGAGACGAGACCGCCGCAGCCGTGAAAATCGAGGCGGTGCTGGGCGATCAGACCGCCACGGCGACGTTGGACTATGTGCCCGGCCACGGCGAGGCCAAGGCCTATTTTCGTTTCGACGCGAACCCCCGCACGGCCGTCGTCAGGGTCCAGGGCTGGTCCGCCCCCTAGCAAGATCGCGTCCGGGCCGCCCTGGCCGGGAAACTGTAGCGACCGTGCGGCGTTAGGCCCAACGAAACGACGCAGGGAGACGACCATGGCCGCACGCCCCACCTGGCAGGGACATCTGAAACTGTCGCTGGTGACCTGCCCGGTCGCCCTCTACACCGCCACCTCATCCAGCGCCCATGTCAGTTTCCACCTGATCAATCCGGACACCAACAACCGCATCCGCATGGTCGCCACCGACCCGGACACCGGCCCCATCGAACGCTCGGACCTGGTCAAGGGCTATGAGGTGTCCAAGGACGAATATGTCCTGTTCGACGACGCCGACTTCGACAAGGTCAAGCTGGAGACGACCCGAACCATCTGCATCGACAGCTTCGTGGACGAGGACGAGATCGATCGTCTGTACTGGGACGATCCCTTCTATGTGGTGCCCGAGAAGGGCGTCGGGGCCGAGGCCTTCGCCGTCATCCGCGACGCCATGAAGGCCGCGGGCAAGATCGCCATCGGAACCCTGGTTCTGCGGGGTCGTGAGCGCCAGCTGGCGCTTGAGGTGCGGGGCAAGGGGCTGGTGGCCTATTCGCTGCGGGCGCATGACGAGGTGCGCGACGCCGACGACTATTTCGACGACATCCCGGCGGTGAAGCCCGACAAGGACATGGTCGATATCGCCAGCCGGATCATCGCCCAGAAACAGACCGACTTCGATCCGACCACCTTCAAGGACCGCTACGACGACGCCCTGCGCGAGATGATCCAGGCCAAGCAGAAGGGCGGCAAGGACGTGATCGAGGCGCCCGAACCCGACGACACCAATGTGATCGATCTGATGGAGGCCCTGCGCAACAGCCTGAAGGGCGCGGCGGGTGGGACCAAGCCGGCGGCGAAGAAGACCGCCAAGGCGCCGGCGAAGAAGAAGCCGGCCTCGCGCAAGAAGGCCGCCTGACGGGGCCGCCTACAGCCCCATCGCCTTCAGCACCGGGCGCAGGCTGACCTCGCCGGCGCGGAAATCCTTCCACGGGTCGGGCTTCTTCAGCAGGGCGGGCGCGTCGTGCAGGGTGAAGGCCTTGGGGTCCAGCCCCGCCCGGACCTGGCCCCAGGACAGGGGAAAGGCGATCCCCGCGCCGGGCCGGGCGCGCACGGACCAGGGGGCCACCGCCGTGGCCATGCGGCCGTTGCGCAAATAGTCGATGAAGATCTTCCCGCCCCGCGCCTTCTTGGCCAGGGTGGTGGTGAACCGGTCGGGCTCGGCGCGGCGCACCTCTTCCGCGATCGCCTTGGCGAAGGCCTTGCACTGGTCCCATTCGATGCGGCTGCGGCCGTCGGAACGGATCGGCACGACGACATGCAGCCCCTTGCCCCCCGTCGTCTTGACGAAGGCATGCAGGCCTCGTTTTTCCAGCTGGGCCTTGACCGTCTTGGCGGCGGCGATGACCGCCGCGAAATCCAGACCCTCGTCGGGATCGAGGTCGAAGGTGACCTGCTCCGGCGTCTCGGGATCGCCCGGTCGACAGCCCCAGGGGTGCAGTTCCAGTCCGCCCGACTGGGCCACGGCGACCAGGCCGCCGACATCGGTCACGGCCACATAGGGATGGCGCGCCTTCACATCGATCAGCTTGAGGCGCGGATTGGACCCCGCCATGGCGTGACGCTGGAAGAAGGTCTCGCCCTCGATCCCGTCCGGCGCCCGGATGATGGAGACCGGCCGGTCCGCGACATGGGGCAGTATCCGCTCCGCCGCCGCCTCGTAGTAGCGCGCCAAATCCCCCTTGGTGATGGCGGGGCGACCCTCGTGCGCCGGCCACAGGATCTTGTCGGGATGGGACAGGGTGACGCCGGCGACGACCACCTTGCCCGAGGCGCTGCCTGAGCCGGTCTTCTTGCGACCGGCCGGATTGGCGGGCGCAGGCGGTTGCGGATCGTCCGTGACATCACGCGCCGACTTGTCCTCGCGCAGCCCCTTGAACGCCGCATGGCGCAGCGAACCGCCCTCCGTCATCCCGCCGTGTTCCAGTTCGGCGACCAGGATCGGCCGGACCCAGTGAATCTCCTTGCCGCCGCGCGGCGCCCCCTTGCCGATGAAGGGAGAGACGTCGGCCGCCGCATCCTTCAGGGCCGGCAGCAGGGTCTTCAGCAAGGGGGCGGCGTAGCCCGTGCCGACCCGGCCGAGGTAGCGCAGCCCGTCGTCCTCGGCCACGCCGACCAGCAGGGAACGGAAGCGCGTCCCGCCTTCGGACGACCAACCGCCGATCACCACCTCGTCGCGGCCCCGGCATTTGGACTTGACCCAGGTCGAGGATCGACCCGCCCGATAGGGGGCGTCCAGCTTCTTGGAGATCACGCCTTCCAGGTCCATGCGGCAGGCGCTGTCCAGCACCGCCTGCCCGGTCGAGGCGAAGTGATCGACATAGCGCAGCCGTTTGCGCGCCTTGGCCGGAACCCGGTCGATGTGAGCCTGAAGCCGCGCCTTGCGGTGCGACAGGGGCAGGTCCCGCAGATCGTCCTCACCCTCGCGCAGCAGGTCGAAGGCGAAATAGACCAGGCCGGCGGTCTTGCCGTCCGATATGGCCGCCTGAAGGGCGGAGAAGTCGGGGGTGTGATCCTCGCTCAGGGCGCACAGTTCACCGTCAATCACCCCGTCGGGCCAGGTCGCCGCATCCGCCGCCAGTTCCGGAAAACGGTCGGTCCAGTCGTGGCCGCGACGGGTGTAGAGCCGCGCCTCCCCGCCCCCGGTCGCCACCTGGATGCGGTAGCCGTCGAACTTGATCTCATGCACCCAGCCGGCGCCGCCCGGCGGATGGTCGGCGACCTTGCACAGCTGGATCGGGACGAAGGCCGGCGGTTTCGACAGCGTCGCCTCGCTCGCCCTGGCCTTGGGTTTGGCCGGTCCCTTGCGCACGACGGGACGAGAGGCGGTCCATTCCTTCTTCCCCTCGGATATCTCCGCCAGGCTGCGGCCCGTGACGATGGAGGCGTCGATCTCCATATTGGCGTCGCCCTCGCCCGGCACGGCCGCCTCGTCCTTCTCCTTGATCAGCAGCCAGTTGTTGCGTTTGGACGGCTTGCCGCGATCCGACTTCAGCCGCACCAGGGCCCAGCCGCCCCTCAGACGTTCGCCGTGCAGGGTCATCTTCAGAGAGCCGCGCTTCAGCGCCGCCTCGACATCCGGCTCCTGCGGCTCCCACTCGCCCCGGTCCCACAGCTGGACCGTGCCCGCGCCATAGTTGCCGGACGGAATGGTCCCCTCGAAGCTTCCATAGTCGAGCGGATGATCCTCGACCTCGACCGCCAGGCGCTTGACGGCCGGATCGCGCGACGGGGCCTTTGTCACGGCCCACGACTTCAGCACTCCGTCATGCTCGATGCGGAAGTCGTAGTGCAGCCGTGTCGCGGCGTGCCGCTGGATCAGATAGGTCAGCCGGCCCTTGCGCGCCGCCTTGGCGGCGCCCGCGGGTTCCGGCGTGCGGGTGAAGTCCCGCTTGGCCTTATAGGCATCCAGTCCGTTCGCCATGCCGCCCTCGTTCGACACCCGATCAGCGACGCGGCGCGATCCGCCAGACTGTGTTGGACAGGTCGTCCGCGACCAGCAGGATGCGCCGCTGGGCGTCGAAGGTCACGCCGACCGGGCGACCGCGCGCCTCGCCGTCCTTGATGAAGCCGGTGACGAAATCGACCGGCGGACCGGCGGGACGACCGCCTGAGAAGGGCACCCAGGCGACCTTGTAGCCCGACAGGTCCTGACGGTTCCAACTGCCGTGTTCGCCGATGAAGGCGCCCTGGCTGAAGCCGCCGCCGAAGCCGCCGGCCGTCGCGAAGCTGAGCCCCAGGGCGGCGACGTGCGAGCCCAGCGCATAGTCCGGGGCGATGGCGCTCTGGACCAGATCCGGGTTTTGCGGACGGACGCGCGGATCGATGTTCTGGCCCCAGTAGCTGTAGGGCCATCCGTAGAAGGCCCCTTCGCGGACCGAGGTCAGATAGTCGGGCACCAGTTGCGGCCCCAGTTCGTCGCGTTCGTTGACGACGGCCCACAGGGCGCTGGTGGTCGGTTCGATGGCCAGGGCGGTCGGATTGCGAATGCCGGTGGCGAAGGTGCGGTGCGCGCCGGTCTGGCGGTCGATGGCCCAGACGACGGCGCGGTCCTGTTCCACGGCCAGGCCGCGCTCGCCGATATTGCTGTTCGAGCCGATGCCGACATACAGGGTCTGGCCGTCCGCGCTGGCGGTCAGCGACTTGGTCCAGTGGTGGTTGATCGCCGACGGCAGCTTGGTCACTTCCTGGCGCGACGCGGTGATCCGCGTCTGGCCCGGCTGATAGTCGAACCGCACCAGGGCGCCCTGTTCGGCGACATAGAGGGCGCCGTCCACAAAGGCCATGCCGTAGGGCGCGTCCAGATTATCGATGAAGGTGGTGCGCACCTCGGGCTGACCGTCGCCGTTGGCGTCGCGCAACAGGGTGATGCGGTTGCCGCCCTTAACGGACGTCTTGCCCTTGGCCTTGATGACACCGGCGATGATGTCCTTGGGCCGCAGCTTGGGGGCGTGGCCGCCCGAGCCCTCGGCGATCAGGATGTCGCCGTTGGGCAGCACCAGGATCTGACGCGGGATCTGCAGATCGGTGGCCATCGGGGTGACGACGAAGCCGTCCGGCACGGTGGGCGTTTCGCCGTCCCAGCCGATCGGCGTGGCGATCTTCATCGGCGGCACCAGAGTCTGGTTCAGGCCGGGAAGGTCGGGATTGGCGCCGGTCTGGTTCAGGTTGGGGTCGCTGCGGCTGCACCCGGCCAGGGCCAGGACGACGGCGGTCGTGCAAAGGAGCTTGTTGATCATCACGCGATCTCCCGCACGGTCGAGTTGGAATAGGCCAGCCAGCCGGCGATCAGGATCAGGACGGTCGACAGGATCGACAGGGTCAGGCCGAAGGCGCCGACGGAGCTCCAGGCGTCCTGGCTGTGCTTGAAGGCGTTGATCAGGCCCAAGACCCAGGCCAGGGCCAGGGCGGCCAGATGGATCACGGCGGCCCGTCGCGCCGGGGTGCGCCAGGACAGGGCCAGGTCGATGAGAGCCCACAGGCCGGCCAGGCCGCCGAACACCAGGGCCCCGACGATCAGCCAGGCCGAGAAGTTCGACCACTGCATCTGGGCCGTCTTCAGATAGGCGATGTCGCTGATCAGGGCGGAACTGAACAGGGCGATGGGAAAGGCCATCAGAATTCCGCGGAACGGATTCAACCTCTCACGGAAGGCGGCGACAGCGGGCATGTGAGGGTTTCCTGCGGCGTCGCCACGATACGGCGACGTCGAACCCAACACGCGGCCCGGTCTTTGGTTCATCCGATCAGGTGCGACCGGGGAGCAGAAGAACAGGCCGCCGGCGAGAACGCCGGCGGCCCGTCATCTTCTTAGAAGCGCTTGGTCAGTTGAACGCCGTAGGTGCGGGGTTCGTTGACGAAGGCGGTCAGGTTGTTGAAGTCGATGGCGCCGATGACATTCTCTTCGTCGGTGATGTTGCGAACATAGGCGGCCGCTTCCAGCCCCTTGTTCAGATCACGCCAGCCGGCGCGCAGGCCGCCTTCGAAGTTGGTGTCCACCTTGAACTCGACCGATTCATACAGGAACAGGTTGAAGTCCTTCTGCATGGCCCAGTCGGTCGAGGCGAAGAACTCGGTGTCGTCGCCCAGAGGCAGGACATAGTTCAGCGTCAGGTTGGCGGTGTATTCCGGCGCCTGCGGGAAGGGGTTGCCGTCGACATTGGCGCGACGGGTCGTGCCCACGGTGACGATGGGGTCGGTGACGGTGCAGTTCGAGCCGCAGATGGCGACCAGCAGGTTGCTGTCCTTGATCTCGGTGTGGTTCCAGGCGGCGCCGGCCGACAGGCTGAAGCCCGCGCCCAGATCGATGTCGCCGTCCAGCTCCAGACCGTAGCCTTCACCCTTGTCGGCGTTGATCAGGCGGTTGGAGTTGTCCGCGCCGCCGATGGCGGTGAACTGCATGTCGCTGACTTCGTAATAGTAGGCCGTGGCGTTGAAGCGGGCGCGACCTTCCCACAGGCGGGCCTTCAGGCCCGTCTCATAGGACATGACCGTCTCGGACTCGGCCGTGGTCAGGACCGGCAGGTTGCGGCCCTGGATCGACGGGCCGCGATAACCCTTGGCCACGCGGGCGAACAGGTTGAGGCTGTCATTGACGTCGTACAGGGCGCTGACGTCCCAGCTGACCTGCTCGTCGCCGACCGAAACGGCGCCGGTGCCGCCCGCGCCCGCGCCGGTGACGATCCGGCCCTGATAATCGCGGCTGTCGTCGGTGTAGCGCAGGCCGCCCGTCACCTTCAGGGCCTCGGTCACCTGATAGTGCGCCTGACCGAACACCGACCAGGAGTCGGACTTCTGGGTGATGTCGGTGACCTTGGTCGGTTGAAGACCGCCGACGCCGTTGAAGGTGCCCGAGACCAGGTTGATGCGCTCATCCCAGTAGAAGGCGCCGACCTGCCAGCCGAGGCGGCCGTCGCCGTTCGAGGAGAGGCGCAGTTCATAGGTGTTCTGGCGCAGGTCGCTGGACAGGGTGCCGGTCTCGGAATTGAACGGCGTCTTGTAGGAGGCCGTCGCCGCGGCGCTGGCCACGCCGCCGTCGATGTCGCCGTCGCCCTGGGACGAACCCTGATAGGCGCCGACGATGCCGGTCAGGGTGGCGGGACCGAAGTCATAGGCGACCTGCAGCGACTCGGAAGTGGTCTTCTGCTTCTGGAAGTTGTTGCGGCCGCCGTCGTAATAGACGGTGTCGCGGTCGAAGTTGCCGTTCAGTTCGTTCGAGCCCTTGGTCAGGGCGTTGGCGCGGTTCATCGTGCCCGTGCCGTCATAATCGCGGGCCTGCAGGGTCAGCAGGGTCGACAGGCGGTCGGTGGGCTGCCAGGCGACGTGGACGCGGGCGGCGACGTCGTCGAACCCGCCCAGGTCGTCACCGTTCGCATCGGCGAAGGACGGGTTGTAGGCGTTGTTGACCCAGTCGTCGCGGTGGTTCCACAGGAAGGCGCCGCGCACCTGCAGGGTCTCGGAGGCCGGCAGGGTGACGGCCGCCTCGGTGCGGGTCGAACCCAGGTTGCCGTAGGTCAGCGAACCGAAGCCGGTGAACTCGTCCGACGGCTTGACGGTGTCGATCTTGATCACGCCCGCCGGGGTGTTGCGACCGAACAGGGTGCCCTGGGGGCCGCGCAGCACTTCCAGCTGCTGCACGTCGAACAGGGGGAAGCCCTTCAGATAGACGCTTTCCAGCACCACATCGTCCAGCACCACCGAGACCGGCTGCGAGGCGGTGAAGTCGAAGTCCACGTTGCCCAGGCCGCGGATATAGAAGCGCGGGGCGTAACGGCCGTTCGAGCTTTCGACCTGAAGGCTGGGCACGCGACCCGACAGCGACAGGATGTCGGCGCCGCCGGCCGAAATGTCCTGCAGGGTCTGGGGCGTCAGGGCCGTGACGGCGAAGGGCACGTCGCGGATGTTCTCGCTGCGGCGCTGGGCGGTGACGATGATGTCGTCGACGCCGGTCGCTTCAGCGGCGGCGTCAGCCGTTTGGGCGAAGGCGCCGCCTGCGGTCAGCAGGGCGAGGCCGCTGACGGTGGCGGCGAGGAGGGCTTGGCGAAGCATGCGCGTTATCCTTGGCGACATGGGGAGGAAGCTGTCGCGCGAGCCCCTAAGGCCTCCGAAGGCGCGGCGCCAGTCGAGACCTGCGCCTGAATCTTGAACCTTTGACGACGCGGACACAGGAGCGTGACAATCGTGTCCCGAACGACGCATCTGGCCGAACTCGCCATTGTGAAGCTTGGCGGTCGGTGCGAAAATGAAGGCGTGCGTGACTCGGTTCCGCAACCGTATCGACACCGTTAGTATCCCCCCATGTCCTTCGTCACGCCCTCCCGTCGCCGGCTGCTTCACCTCGCTGGAGCGGCGGCCCTGACGTCCAGCCTGGCGCCCAGTCTGTCGGCCGCGACACGAAGCCCCGTCGTCGGTCGGGTGCTGGCCATAGCGGACATGCACTCCGCCTATGAACGGACCGCCCGACTTCTGGCCGCGTTCGAGGCCGAGGTCCGGTCCCAGCCGGTTCCGCATGTGATCGCCATCGACGGCGACATCTTCGAACACGGCAACGTCGTGTCCGTGCGGTCGGGCGGCGCCGTCGACTGGGCCTTTCTGGCCGAGGCGGTCCGGATCGCGCCGACCGTGGTCAATCTGGGCAATCATGACAACGACCTGACGCCGGACCTGGCCGAGGTCGTCGGCCGGTTGCGCGGCCTGGGCGTGATCGTGGTCAGCAACATCGTCGATGCGCGGACCGGCGCCGGCTATGCCCCCCCGACGGCGACGGCGCCGTTCGGGAGCCGCACGCTGCGGATCGTCGGCCTGGCGACCAATGCGCTGAACACCTATCCCAAGGCGTCGCGCGACCAGTTGTCCATTCCAGCGCCTGCCGAATGGGCGAACGCCCGTCTGGCCGATCTGACGCGCGGCGCCGATCCGGTGCTGGTGCTGAGCCACGCCGGAGTCGTCGCCGACCGCAGCATCCTGCCCCTGCTGCCGGACGGATCCCTGATGATCGGCGGGCACGACCATCTGCTGTTCCAGCATCGCCAGGGACGCAGCGCCTACGCCCACACCGGCTCCTGGACCAACGCCTATACGGCGGCGGACTTCCATGCGGACGGATCGGTCAGCGTCGCGTCCCATCCCATCGCCGCCGACGCCCCGTCGTCGTCCCGGCTGCAGGCCCTGATCGACGCGACCCTGGCGGAGACCCTGACGGACGAGGACCGGGCCGTTCTGGGACAAGGGGTCGAGGCCCTGTCGCTGGGCGACACCGGCCGCCGCATCGCCGCCGGTTTCGCCCAGGCGGCCGACGCCGACGCCGGCTTCATCGGCCACACCACCCTGGGCACGGGCGCGCCGGCGGGGCCGATCACCCGATACATGTTCGATTCCATCGTCCGGTTCGACGGCCGGCTGATGACGGCCGAGGTGTCGCGCGGCCAGTTGGCCGGCTTCATGGCCCGCGCCAACCAGGACCGCCCCATCCCGCTGGAGCAGCGCACCGGCGACTTCCTGTACGGGGCGGTCGCCGCCGGTTCACAGGGGGCCACGGCGCGTATCGTCACGACCGACTGGTGCGCGACCAATCAGGCGGAATATTTCGGGACGACGTCGCTGGCGTTCACGCAGGTGGCGGACCTGAAGGTCAAGCCGGTCGCCCTGTCCGCCCTCATCGAAACCCCGTCGATTCCAGGCTAGAGCCTGACCAGCGACGGAC
The DNA here is from genome assembly GCF_011064825.1 of Brevundimonas mediterranea. Lineage (NCBI taxonomy): Bacteria > Pseudomonadati > Pseudomonadota > Alphaproteobacteria > Caulobacterales > Caulobacteraceae > Brevundimonas > Brevundimonas mediterranea. The sequence goes on along the minus strand of NZ_CP048751.1, from coordinate 2,200,692 downwards.
CAATCCTGGAGCGGCCGATGGCGCCGGGGCTCAGGACTGCGAAAGCCGAATCAGGGCGAAGGTCGCCGCCAGGGCGACGACCGCGCTGGTGACCATGCTGACGATGACGCTGGCGGCGGCGGGATGCGCCTCGACAGTATCGACAATCTTGTCACGGCTCATTTCGGCCGCCGCTTCGGCTTCCTCGCGCAGACGGGCGGCCGCCCGGGCGACGGCGTGCGTCGATCGGGTCACGGCCTCGGTCGCGTCCGCGCCGGTCTTCAGGGCTGCGTCCTTGAGGTGATCGCTGGCTTCGTCGGCGAGGGCCTGAAGGTCCTCGCTCAGGGTCTTGAAGGCGGACTTCGGCATGGGGAGGCTCCTTGGGTGTATGCGCCACTAAAGCCTGTTCTGCGGACGACGTCGGTGATCTGGATCAAGGTGGACGGCGTCGAGCCGGCCTAGTATGCAAATGCAGCCAAGAGATCGGACCCGCTGGGTCGGACCGGCGCTAGGCCCCCTTTGGAGAGGGCCTCCATGTCGACGACCCCGCTCGCCACATCTTCGGACATCGCGCTGAACCTGGCGCTTTCGCTCATCTCCGCGTCGGTCGCGCCGGTGTTGTTGCTGGACGGCGACCTGTCCGTCGTGGCCGCCAGCCAGAGCTTCCTCGAAACCTTCGACATCGGAACCGACCGGGTCGCCGGCGTGAAGATGGCCGATCTGGGCGGCGGCGAGTGGAACACGCCCTCGCTCTGGGCCCTGCTCAAGGCCACAGCCTATGGGCAGGCCGCGATCCCGGCCTACGAGATGGATCTGGCGTCGCCTTCAGGATCCCGACGTCTGGTCCTGAACGCCCAGCGCCTGGTTTACGGAGACGGACAGGGCGTTCGATTGCTTCTGTCCATCCAGGACGTCACGGAACAACGCGACCGTGCGCAGCAGAAGGACGACCTGATCCGGGACAAGGCGGTCCTGATCGAGGAAATGCGCCACCGGATCGCCAACAGCCTGCAGATCATCGCCAGCATACTGCTTCAGGGGGTGCGCAAGCTCAGTTCCGACGAGAGCCGGGACTATCTGCGCGACGCCCATCAGCGGATCATGTCTGTCGCCGCCGTCCAGCGTCAGCTCTCGGGCGCCGAACTGGGCGACGTCGATCTGCGGGATTATCTGACCGACCTGTGCCGCAGCATCGGCGACTCGATGATCCGCGACCATGACCGGCTGACGCTGTCGGCCACGATCGACGACACCCTCGTTTCATCCGGCAAGGCCGTCAGCCTGGGGCTGATCGTCACCGAACTCCTGATCAATGCGATCAAACACGCCTTCCCCAAGCAGCGGCCAGGGCGGATCACCCTGGATTATCGCTCGCAGGGCGAGGGCTGGACCCTGACGGTCCGCGACGACGGCGTCGGCCTGCCGCCGGACCCTTCGATCGCCAAGCCCGGCCTGGGCGCCGGCATCATCCGGGCCCTGGCTCAACAACTCGGCGCGGTCATCGTCATCACGGACGCCGAACCCGGCGTGCGGGTGTCGATCGTCTGCGCGCCTCCCCCCCTTCACACGTCCTGAAAGGACATCTCATGGTCAACAAGATCCTATCCCCAGACCGCCAGGGCCTGGCGGAAGAACGGCTGGCGGCGCCGGACGTCCATCATGAACCGCACGGTTTCTCCGACAGGTTCGCCCTGGGCTTCACCAAGCTGCTGCGCTTCTCCGCCGACACCTTCTTCGCCAAACGCTACGGCCACCGCGCCATCGTGCTGGAGACGGTCGCGGCCGTGCCCGGCATGGTCGGGGCGACGATCCAGCACCTGACCTGCCTGCGCCGGATGAAGGACGACGACGGCTGGATCCGCACCCTGATGGAAGAAGCCGAAAACGAGCGCATGCACCTGATGACCTTCATCGAGGTGGCCAAGCCGACCTATTTCGAGCGGCTGGTGATCCAGATCGCCCAGGCCGTCTTCTATGTGGGCTTCTTCCTGCTCTATCTCGTGTCGGCCCGCACCGCCCACCGGGTCGTCGGCTATTTCGAGGAAGAGGCCGTAATCAGCTACACCCTCTATCTCAAGGAGATCGACGAGGGCCGCTCGCCCAACGTCCCGGCCCCTGAGATCGCCAAACACTATTGGAAGATGGCGCCTGACGCGACGCTGCGCGACGTCGTGCTTGTCGTCCGAGCCGATGAGGCCCACCATCGCGACGTCAACCACGGCTTCGCCAGCTCGCTGAACGGCGAAGTCATCGATCATGGCCTCGCCGCCCCCTACCCCGCCCACGCGACCGAGATCCGCGCCTGAAGAAAGGGGTGATGGAGGGGGCGCGACGACCCGCCCCCTCGGTCGCCCGGCTGTAAAGGGCGTCAGGTTGATGTCAGGTTCGATGGCCAGTCTGACGCCGCCGCGCGCCTGCGCCCGGCCCGTGCCACCCCCTTCCCGGAGCGCCCATGAAGAAGATCCTGCTCCCTTCATGGCTCCCGGCGACCTTGCAGGCGCCGGCCACCTGCGTTGAGCGCTGGCGTCGGCGGAAAAATCCGGTCATGTCGATGACTGTCGGCAGGATGCGGATCGCCGGTGGAACGGATGTCGATCATGCGTCTCCTTCTCGTTGAAGACACAGCGCGGCTGGGCGACCTGCTGAGGGAAGGTCTGTCCCGCGACGGCTTCGTGGTGGACTGGCGCCGGGACATCGCAGGCGCGACGGACGCGGTCGCCAGCGCCGCCTATGATCTCATCCTGCTCGACCTGGGCCTGCCGGACGGCGACGGCCTGGACTGGGTGCGGGCGCTTCGGCGGGCCGCCGACCTGACGCCGATCCTGGTCCTGACCGCGCGCGGCGGGCTGGAGGATCGGGTCACCGGCCTGGACGCCGGGGCGGACGACTATCTGGTCAAGCCTTTCGACGCAGCGGAGCTGTCGGCGCGGTGCCGGGCGATCCTGCGTCGGCCGGGCCGTCGCATGGCGCCGGTTCTTCAAGTGGGCGGGCTGCGGTTCGATGTCGCCGCTCGCCAGGCGGCGCATGGCGACGTCCCCATCGACCTGTCGCGCCGCGAGGGCGATCTGCTGGAGACCCTGATGCGTCGGGCGGGTTCGGTCGTCACACGGGGCTCCCTGGAAGAGTCGCTGTATGCTTTCAACGAACCGGTCACGCCCAACGCCGTCGAGATGGCCGTCTCGCGGTTGCGGCGCAAGCTGGACGACGCCGGCTGCACCGGGGTGCTGCATACGGTCCGGGGCCTGGGCTATCTGATGCGGGACGCCGTCGCTTGAGCCGGCCGCCGTCCATTTTTCAGCGATTGACGCTCGGCTTCGCCCTGATGAGCCTGATCGGGGGCTGCGTCCTGTTGCTGTTCGTCGGGTTGGAATACGGCCTGTCTTCCCGCGCCCGGCGCGACGAAATCCGGTTCGTCGGCATTGCAAACGAGGTGGCTGATCACGTCGTGACGCCCCTGCTGGTGCTGATCGTCCCCATGGGCCTGGCGACCCTGTGGGTGATCCGTTCGTCTCTGCGTCCCCTCGCCTTGGCGGGAGAACGCATCGAGGCCGCCCAGGCGGCGGACAAGGGGTTTCGGGTCGAGGCTCACGACTTTCCGGCCGAAGCCACCGGGTTCGCGGACGCGGTCAACGGCCTGCTGGCGCGGCTCGACGAGGCGGCGACGCGCCAGGAGGCCTTCGCCGCCGACGTCGCCCATGAACTGAGGACGCCGCTGGCGGTTCTGGCCCTGGAACTCGACAGACTGGATTCCCCGGACGGGCAGAGACTGAAGCGGGATGTTTCGGCCCTGTCTCGCCTGGTCGATCAGCTGCTGATCCTGGCGCAACTGGATGCCCAGGCGGCCGCGCCGGCGGCGGCGGCGGCGGTCGATCTGAGCGAGATCGCGACGGAAGTCGTCTCGCAATACGCCGCGCTAGCCATCGACGAAGACAAGGCCCTGGCCTTGGAGATCAATGACGCCGCAGTCGTCGAGGGCCGTCGCGAGGCAGTCGCCGCCGCGCTGCGGAATCTGGTCGAGAACGGGTTGCGGGTCACCCCGCCCGGGGGCGTGGTCACGGTGACGGCGGGTCCCGGCGCACGGCTTGCGGTGATCGACGGCGGGTCCGGGCTCGCGCCGGAACGGCTCGCCGCGCTGAGCCAGAGATATCGCCGGGGCGATCACGCCAGCCCCAGCGGCGCGGGACTGGGACTGGCCATTGTCGCACGCATAATGGCGGCCCATGGTGGCCGTATCGCGACGCGGCCGAACCAGGCTGAGCTGATCCTCGCCTTTCCTTCTGCAGACAGGAACCGACCATGAGCAGACTTGAACGCCACGCCGAACGCCATCTGGTCGCGCGCATCGGCTGGCTGCGCGCCGCCGTGCTGGGCGCCAATGACGGCCTGGTCTCGACCGCCAGCCTGATCGTCGGCGTGGCCGCCGCACAGACCGGCAAGACCGGAATCCTGGTCGCCGGCGTCGCCGGCCTGGTCGCCGGCGCCATGTCCATGGCGGCCGGCGAATATGTCTCCGTCAGCTCCCAGTCCGACACCGAGAACGCCGATCTGGCGCGTGAAACAGCCGAACTGGCGGCGGACCCGGAGGCCGAAACCCGCGAACTGGCCGGCATCTATCGCAGCCGGGGCGTCGATGAGGCGGTGTCGCTGGAGGTCGCCCGGCAGCTGATGGCTCACGACGCCCTGGGCGCCCACGCCAGGGACGAGCTGGGCATTTCGGAACAAACCACCGCCCGTCCGATCCAGGCGGCCCTGACCTCGGCGGCCACCTTCTCGCTCGGCGCCATTCTGCCGCTCGCGGTCGTGCTGGTCTCGCCCCGTTCTCTGCTGGTCGCCCTGGTGTCCGGCTCCGCCCTGATCGGCCTGGCGCTGCTGGGGGGGCTCGGCGCCCAGGCCGGGGGCGCGGGCGTCGGCAAGGCGGTCATGCGCGTCACCTTCTGGGGCGCCCTGGCCATGGCGGTGACCGCAGGGATCGGCCACCTGTTCGGAACTGTGGTCTGAAAAACAGGAGGGCGCGGGCGGGACGTCCTCAGTCCTCGTCCGCTTCCCCCGCCCCGTCGCCCTCGCCCCTTTCACGCTTCTGATCGGCCTCTCCCGTTTCACCCGCTTCAACGCGCGCGCCCGGCGTAAAGGCGCCCGGGTCCATCCGGGTGGCGGCATAGGCGGACCCCGCGACGACCAGAACCGCCAGGGGCACAGCCACGCGGGCGGGCGGCGCGGCGTCCTGGGCGTCGGGGAAATGGACAGTCGTCTTTCGGCCGGTGACCATCGCGCGGATCAGATTGTCACGCGACAGGATCGACATTACGACCACCGCCACGACGTGCAGGGCGATCATCGCCAGCAAGACGTAGCCGATGACCTCATGCGTATCCTCGCCGCCCGTCGCCCCGGTGAAGACGGTCGCGGCCGTCAGGGCCAGCAACCCCAGGACCGCGATCCCGCCCAGCGGATTATGGCCCATGGACGCATGGACCCGGCCTGCAAACAGACCCTTGACGTGCCCCGCCATCCTGGACGGCCGGATCAGGTTCGAGAACCGCGCATGTTCGCCGCCGACAGCTCCCCATACCAGTCTGAAAGCGATCAGGACAGCTGCCACCCATCCTGCCGGAACATGCCAGGCGGACAGCGCGCTGTCCTCTTCCGAGGACAGGAAGGCCAAGGCGACCGAGGCGACCAGCGTCCAATGGAACAGGCGCACGCCCGGATCCCAGACTTTTACGGTTCTTATCGAAGGCGTGGGGTGGGCTGACATGGCGGATCTCCGTTCGGACGGAAATCTGCAGGTCGAAACTGACGACGCCCTGACACCCGGCCCCCGTTTTCGCCGTCGTCACTGCACGCAGTGGCGCGCCCCCACGACCGGGTTGCAACGAACCGCCGCCGCCAAGATCAGCCTGGGCGTGTTCATTGTGAAGCATTCATAAAGTTTCGGCGCGTCGTGCGGCCGACCGCGTCTCTCAGCTTGGGGGCATATCTCAGCTCCGGTTCAGGGACTGCGGTCGATGAAAAATCTTTCATTCAAAACAAGACTTCTCGCGTCATCGATGGCGCTATTCTCCATGGTCGCAGCGGCGCAGGCCGCCGCTCAGGACCGGACAGCCGCCACGAGCGAAACCGCCGAGGTCGGCGAAATCGTCGTCGTCGGCACGCGCAACGACGCCATGCGCACCCAGATGCGCAGCGACAACGCCGTCAGCGTGATGTCGGCCGAAGACCTGGAACATACGGCGGTTCACAACGTCGCCGAGGCCCTGGCCCTGCTGCCGGGCGTCAGCGTCCAGAACACCGGCAACTCCTTCTTCGGCGGCGTCGACGGCGCCTCGCGCGGCGAAGGCATGTTCGTCGGCGTCCGCGGCATGAACTCCGAGTTCACCCTGGCCCTGATCAACGGCGTCAACGCGGCCCAGGGCATGCCCTATTCGCGCCAGGTGCAGCTGTCGCTGCTGCCGCCGTCGGGTCTGAAGACCATCGTGGTCAACAAGAACTCGACCGCCGATATGGACGGCGACGCGATCGGCGGCACGATCAACTTCGTCACGCCTTCGGCCTTCAGCATGGCCGACGACTATGCGTCCCTGTCGGTCTCCGGCCGAGTCGAGAGCCGCGCCCGCGATTATGACGAAGACGGTCTGGGCGGCGGCGTCAGCGGCGAGATCGCCCGCCGCTTCGGCCAGGGCGACCAGTTCGGCCTGTATGTCAGCGCCTTTTACGACAAGCGCAACTTCGCCAACTCCATGATCGCGGGTCTGATGGCGGCCCAGAACGACGGCGGTTGGGCCTATCTGCATTCGGCGACGGATTCGGCCGCAGGCGTCAATCCGGAGGGCATGGACCAGGAAGCCAACCTGGCCCTGACCGGCCTGAACGTCGGCGTCTCGACCGGTTACACCGAGCGTTTCGGCGGAAACTTCTCGCTGGACTGGCGCGCCGACGACAGCCTGGACGTCTATCTGCGCGGCTCCTACGCCTTCGCCGAGACCCAGCAGAATTCGACCCTGAACCAGCTGATCCAGAACCGCGCCCGCGTCTCCAACGCGGCGACCGGCCTGTACGACCTGAACCTGACCAACTCGTCAGTGCGCATGTGGTACACGACCAATCCCGAGGACGCGGACCTGAGCACCCTGACCTTCGGGGCCGTGAAGCGTCATGGCGCCTGGACCCTGTCGCCGTCGATCTTCTACTCCTATGGCGGCAATGACCGGCCGGACCATATCGAAGCCTCGATCCGCAACAACCAGTCGGACAAGTACAACACCGGCACGATCCTGCCCTACAGCGGCCTGTTCGCCGGCTATGACGCCGACGGCTATCCGATCCCGCTGCTGACCCCGGCGCAGCAGAACCTGGTCAACAACTCCGGCTCCGCCCTTCTGGCCCGTCGGGCTGGCCAACGCACCGAGCAGTTCTCGAACCAGCAGAAGGTCGGCGCCCGTTTCGACGCCCAGTACGATTTCGACGGCGGCGCCCTGTCCTACGTCAAGACCGGGGTGAAGTACGTCGAGAGTCACCGCCGGGTCAGCAGCCACGACTGGACCAACGATCATTTCGCCAACCTGCTGGGCCGCGCCGGCGTGACCTGGGATGAACTGGGTCTGGTCGAAGGCTATTTCGACTCGGCCTATCCGGGTCTCTACGGCATCCGGGCGCCGAAGGTGAACCACGACCGTCTGGTCGAACTGTTCAACCAGTATTTCGACGCCGAGGCCGCCGCGGCCGACCTCTGCTACCTGAACTGCAACACGCTGAAAGGCGACGAAAATGTCGCCGCCGCCTATGTGACCGGCAACTGGGATATGGGCGCGGTCGAGGTCATTCCGGGCCTCCGTTACGAGCACAGCCAGATCGAGAACACCTACTGGAACAACGACGACAAGGCGAAGCGGTTTGAGTCCAACTCGACCGAATACAATGAGTGGCTGCCAAGCCTGTTCGTCAACTATCGTCCCACCGGCGACGCCGTGTACCGGGCCTCGATCACCCGCGCCTACATGCGCCCGGCCCTGGTTCAACTGGGCGGATCGGAGACGACTGAACGGGGCGACAACTCCATCACCGTCACGCGCGGCAATCCCGATCTGAAGACGCTGAAGTCCTGGAACTTCGACACCTCCGCCGAGTGGAGCAACGCCTTCGGCGGCTACGCCATGGTCGGCGGCTACTACAAGCAGTTGTCGGACTACATGTATGACAACGGCTCGACCACTGTGAACGAAGGCCCGAACGGAGGCGGGACCGAATACAACGGCGAGACCTTTGATCGCGTGACCATCGTCTCGCCGACCAACGGCGGCGACGGCTACGTCAAGGGCGTCGAGATCCAGCTGTACCAGGCCTTCGACATGTTGCCCGGCTGGCTTTCGGGCCTCGGCGCCGGGGTCAACTACACCCGTCAGTGGACCGAGGTGGACATCGGCGGCGGCGAGAAGCACCGGATGCAGAACGCGCCGGACGAACTGGCCAACGTCAAGCTGAACTACGCCTGGCGCAACCTGACGCTCGACCTGAACTGGAACTACTCGGGCGAGACGGTCACGGCCTACAATCGCGTCGCCGGCCTGGACTACTGGACCCGGCCGATCCGCCGGACCGACCTGCACGCCGGCTATGCCTTCGACAACGGGGTGATGCTGGACCTGTCGGTGTCCAACCTGTTCGAAGACTACAGCTACTGGGCTCACGTCGGGCGGAACAGCCTGGCGCTTTCGGACGTGGTCAACTCCGGCCGCACCACCCTGCTGACGCTGAAGTACGACTTCTGACGTCGGCTCGGGGGCCCGGCGCGTTTTCCCCAGCGCGCCGGGCCTTCTTTCCTTGAGATTTTCATGATCCGCCCGCTCGCCGCCGCCCTGCTCATCGTCCTGATCGGGGCCGAAAGCGCCGCCGCCCAGACGCCGCGCACCCTCGCGGCCCTGGACGAATTGCGGGCGGCGGCGGGCGGACTGAGCGATGCGCATCTGCGCGAAGAGACTTTGGCGGGGCTGCAGTCCCGGCCCTGCGTCCGCCACCGGGCGGGTCTGACGGCGGCCGACGAAGACGTGATCTTGGCTGCGCTTCGGGCGGACGGATTGATGCCCGCGTCCGCCGATGGGGTGCAGGCTGAGGTTCAGCGCCTGACGGTCTTTCCGCCGCTGGCGGACGGCGCGGCCTGTCCCGCCCTGCCCCAGCCTTTGGAATCGGCGCCGGGCGGAAACGCCGGCTCTCATCACGACTGGCCCGGCGGACTAGTCGATCACGAAGTCTTCAACCTGCGCCTGGGCCTGGCCCTGGCCGATCTGTATGAGGCCGAGGACGGCCTGCCGGTGGATCGCGACGCGGTGATCGCCGCCGTCCTGTGGCACGATTGGGCCAAGGCCCTGGTCCTGGTGTGGAACGATGACGGAAGCCTGCCGCCGGAACGACCGATCGCCGGGGCCGGCGCCCATCATGTGCTGGGTCTGGCCGAGGCGATGGCGCGCGGCCTGCCCGAAGCGGAGATTCTGGCCCAGGCCTGCGCCCATGCCGCACCGATCGGCGATGACCAACGGACGGTGCAGAACTGGCTGCGAGCGGCGGCGATCATTTCGCGCACCGCCTGGACCGTCCCTGCCGTCCCGACCCGCGAATGCCTGATCAGCAACGCCGCCGACGACAACTGGGTTCATGCCGAGGCGGCGGTCCATGCCGCCGACGCCGCCCTGGCGCGGCTGGCGCCCCGCTTCGGCTATCCGGCCGCCGACGGTCCCGCTTACCGGACGCGCCTGCGCAATCCGATGCTGGAAACCCTGGGCGCGGACCGGATCAAGGCCCTGTCGGATGTCGAGGGCGACGCCGGGGTCGAGCGCGCCCTGCGGGCCGCCGGCTTCTAGAACACGCTGCGCAGACTGACGACGACGCGCCGACCGGAATCCACCACGTCCGACAGGGCGGCGCCGTCACGTCCGACATGGGCCCAATAGCTGTACGCCCCGGTGAGGTTGGTGACGATCACGTCCAGCCGCGTCCGCTCGTCGAACCGCCACCGGGCGCGCGCATCCAGCCGCGCCACGGACCGGACCCACAGATTGTCCCAGTCGCCCTCTGCCTTCAGGACGTCATAGGCCGACAGATAGGCGCCGGTGTAGTTCAAGCTCAGATAGGCGGCGGCGCGCCCCTGGGCGTAGGCCAGTTCCGCATTGCCCAACCATTCGGGGGCGTTCAGCATCGGCTGGGACCGCCCCAGAATCTGCCCCAGATCGACACGGGACCACTGCCTGCTGAGATTGAGGTCCAGGCTGGCCTGACCGCCCAGGTCGAACGGGTCGCCGAGCGGCTGAAACCACTCCATTTCCAGGCCGCGTGTGTCGCCGCGCCCGCCGTTACGGGGCATGACCACTCGGACGGCGGCCTCATCAGGAACCACGCCGACGTCCAGGCTGGAGCCGCTTTCGTACAGATAGTGATCGATCTGTTTGGCGTAGGCGGACAGGCTGAGCGCCCCGCCGCCCGGCAGCCAGGTCTGATGCGACAGGTCCAGGTTCCAGGCGTCGGCGCTCTTCAGGTCCGGATTTCCCCGCGTCACGGTCGTCACCCCGTCCAGGGTCTCGGTCCTGACGCCGCCGCCCAATTGCATGAAGGCGGGGCGGCTGTACGACCGCCAGGCGGCCGCCCGCCAGACGCCCCGATCATTGGGGCGGTAGGACAGGTTCAGACTGGGCAGAAGCATGTCGTAGCGGCTGCGGTTGGCGGCCCAGTCGCCGGGCGTTTCGCCCTCGCTCGCATCGGGCAGAACCCAGAACCGGTTGACGATGCGTGCCCTTTCTTGGCGCAGGCCGAACTGCGTCTCCCAGGCTCCGGTCGCATGCGTGGCCATGACGTAGACGGCCTGAACGATCTCGCGCCCCGACTGGCTGTTGCAGTTGAGGTTGTTGACGTACAGGGCGCCGCAAGTGTCGAAACTCTCGGTCGTGCGGTTGGCCTCGAACAGGGCCTCGAGCCGGTCGTGATCGATCCGGGGGATCGACCAGTCGTAGAGGCCGGGAAAGACCTCGGCGTAGGTCCCCTTGGCGATCCCCAGCGCCTCCCAGGTCAGACCGGCGGTCTGATAGATGTCGCCGAAGAAGGCGTTGGTCCAGTTCCGGTCCGTCAGGTCCCGGTCGCTCCGCCCCAGTTTGGCGCCGATCCGAAGGTTGCGCCACGGCCCCTGCATCGGCGTGAAGCTCAGGTCGAAGCCGCCGCCGTATCGCATCTGTTCGCTGAACTGTTCGGTGCGCTGGCCGGCGCGACGCGCCACCAGCACCGATCCCGCCTGGTTCAGATCGTCGAACACGCTCTGCGGCCACTGGGGCACCGGCAGGCCGTCGCGATACTGCACCGTCACCCCGCCGAAGGCGCGCGGGGTCTGCCCAACGTTGTACCCATCGTTCTGGTTGATCCATGCCGAGGCCTCCAGATGGTCGGGGCGGGCGCTCTCGCCGCGGCTGGCGAACAGATAGGGCGTCAATCGCCAGCGGCCGGAGACCGCATCGGCCTTCAGACTGAGCGTCGACAGGGAGACATTGTCCGGATTGGTCTCGTACCAGACCCGCGTCGACAGATCCCGGACCGACAGGCGATAGACGCCCGATCCGTCGTCGATCCAGGACTGGGCCCCGCTGACGACCTGGCTAAAGGTGGAATTCTGCTCGGTGCGGGCCTGGGCGTGGGTGGCGTTCAGCCGCAGGTCCAGACCGGGAGCCGCGCGCCAATCCAGCGCCAGGGCGTAGTTCTGCAGGCGACTGCGCCCGCTGGAGACGCCCACGTTCAGGCTTGTCTGAACCAGCCCCTCCTGCGGATTTTCGGCGTCGGGCGCCCCGCCGGCCGCAGAGCCTGAAACCCCATAGGCCCAGCCCCGGTCGTTCTGGGCCGCCATCACCCCGGCCAGTTCCGAATTGACGAAGCTGCGGTCTTCGTGGGCGGCGGCCAGATAGAGGCCGAACTGTCCTGCGGCGCCGAAACGGCGGCCGTGTTCGACCCGGATCGTCTCGCCCAGACCGGATTCGCCATAGTCCCGCGCCCGCGTCTCGACCCGACCGCCGACGGTGACGGCGGTCCAGGGCGATCGCGACAGATCCGTCGGTCCGGGCGTCTGGAAGTCCAGGGCGGCGCCAATGAAATCACCGTCCAGATCCGCGCGCCCGGTCTTGTGCACCACCACGGTCTGGAAGGCGTCCGGCGGCAGCAGGTTCAGTTGGACCCCGCGCGAATAGGGCAGACCCTGGGCCACCGACACGCCGTTGATCATGCTGAGATTGTATTCGGCGTTCAGGCCGCGATAGGCGGCGTACAAACCCTCGCCGCGCGAGGCCGAGTCGATGCCGCCGATAAAGGACCGCCCGGTGTTGATCACCGTCATGCCCGGCAGGTCGCCCAGGGCTTCCGACAGGTTCTGCGCCCCGCCGCGCTCCATGTCCTCGCGCGAAAGGCTGCGCACCGACGTCGGCGCATCCAGATCAGTCGCCAGGCGACGGGCGATCTCGCCGGGCTCCGGACGGCGCCCCCACACCTGTATGGGCTCCAGGTCCGCAGTCGGAGCCTCTATCGGGGGCGGCGGCGACAACCGGGGCCGGGCGACGATGACGAAGGTTCGGCTGTCCACCCGACGCGCCGCAAAACCCGCGTCGGCCAAGGCCAGGTCGAAAGCGCGCGCCGTCTCGAACCGCCCGACGACGGCGCGGCTCCGTCGCCCCTCAAGCCGTTCCGCCGGAAACAGGATCTGGACGCGTCCCTGGCGCGCCAGGGCCCGCAACGCCGCAGCCAGCGGCTGGGCGGGAACATCGAAGACCGGAGCCCGCCCGGCCGCCGACACCGACGACGGCAGGATCGCGACAGCCAGAACCGCTCCGCCGACAGACCGTAGGAAAGCGTGACGTCCGCCACAGCCCATGTGGGACGATCCGTGATGAACCCCGCGACTGCGAGGCTTCTATGGGGCGGCTGCAATGAATTGATGACATTCGCGGCCCACGGATTTGGCGGCCTGTCGACGGCGCTGCGTCTCTTGAGGTACAGGCTAGCGAGTTCGGATGTTTGACGGCGTCGCCCCATCGATGACAGCTTCACGAAAGCCCGCCGATCCGGCGGTCGCGATCATGGCCGAGCTGATGCAGCGGTTTGACGCGCGACTGCGTCTGTACCTGCGTCGCTTCCTCGCGCCCGCCGATGTCGAGGACGCCTTGCAGGACATCTATCTGCGGCTCACGCGGCTGGCGGGCCGGGTTCCTCCGCCCGATTTCAACGCCACCTATGTCTTCAAGACCGCCGACAGCGTGGCGCGCGACCTGCGTCGGCGACGGCTCGGACGCGGCGGCGACCGCCATGTCGAGGTGTCTGACGATCTGGCCCACGACGCCCCTTCCCCTTTCGACGAGGTGCGCTGGCAGCAGAACGCCGACCTGCTGCGCCGCGCCATCGCTTCGCTGACGCGCGATCAGCGGATGGTGCTGATGATGCATCGTGTAGAGGGTCTGACCCTGGTCGAGATCGCCGAACGCCAGCGCATCCCGCTGCGGACGACCCAGCGCCTGCTGGCCGACGCACTTGCCCGTTGCCGGCACAAGCTTAAGGATTGCGGATGGTTCGAACAGTAATTCCATTTCGCCCCCCTGTGCGTGACGCCGAAGCCGAGGCCTTCGTGGCTGAACGCCTGCGCGAAGAGCAGGGCGGGCGCGCCTCGGACGCCGGGTCGAGCGAGATCCAGGCGGTCTGGGACGCGCTGGGCCAGATGGAAGCCGCCGATTTCGTTGCGGACGACGGCCGGGCGGCGACAGGCCGTGTCGTGAACCGCCGCGCCTGGATCGCGGGCGGAACCCTGGCCGCCGGCGTGGCCCTGGGCGGCGTCTTCCTCTGGCGCCAACAACCCGTGATCTACGAGACCGAGGTCGGCGAGCGCCGCACGATCGCCTTGCCAGACGGCTCCCAGGTCACTCTGAACACGGCCAGCCGCATATCGGCGCGGTTCGCCGGGCGTGAGCGCGAGGTCGTGCTGGAATCGGGAGAAGCCTTCTTCGCGGTGGCGCATCAGGATGACGCCCCCTTCGACGTCCTCAGCCACGCGGCGCGCATCCGCGTCACCGGCACGCGGTTCAACGTGTACCGCCATGCGACCTTCACCGACGTCGATCTGCTGCAGGGCGGCGTGGCTGTGGGACCGGCGGCGGAGCCTTCGCAAGCGCGCCTTCACCTTCGCGCCGGACAGGCCGTACGTCTGTCATCGGCCGGAGACCCCGGCCCGGTCTCCGCCGCACAGGGCGGCCGTATCGACGACTGGCGCCAGGGCCGCATCAGCTTCGACCGCACGTCGCTGCGTGCGGCGGTCGTCGAGATGAACCGATACAGCAACGCGCCGCTGCGCATCCTGAACCCGTCGCTGAACGCTCTGGAGATCGACGGGGTCTTCGAGGCCGGCGACACGGCGGCCTTCGCCAAGGCGCTGGGGCGGCTGCACGGCGTGTCGGTTCGCTTCGACAGAGGGGCCTGGACGCTGTCCTGATACGACGCGCCGGGCCGCGCCCGCGAAAGGCGGGAGCGGCGTCTCATCTTACGGCGACACGCCGACGCCGCAGAGCCCGGCTTCCCGTGGCGACAGCGGCAGAATATCCAGAGCCATGTTCTCTGGCGACGTATCGGCGTCGAAGACCTGAGCCCGCTCGAAGAAGAGGCCGGGCGCCGGCAACCGTTTCCGGCGCGCGGCGCCCCATCGTCCCTCGATCCTCATCTCCGCCTAGACGGTAGGAATCGTGCCCCCATCGATCACATACTCGCCGCCGTGAATGGCTGCGGCGCGGTCGGAGGCGAGGAATGCGATCAACTCGGCGACCTCCTCCGGTTTCGCCGCCCGCCCCAGGGGGATCCCGCCGAGCGCGTTCAGGACGCTTTGCCGCGCATCTTCCAACGTCCCGCCCGAGCCTGCGGTGATCCGTTCCAGCAAGGCGTCCGAGGCTTCCGTGGATATCCAGCCGGGCGACACCACATTGACCCGCACGCCCCTGGGCCCCAGTTCCTTGGACAGGGCCTTGCTGTAGGTGGACAGGGCCGCTTTGGCGGCGGCGTAGGCGGTGGTGGATTCCGGTAAAGGCAATGTCCGCTGGATAGACGAGACGTGGATGATGGCGCCGGATCCCCGCCCGATCATCTGCGGCGCCAGCAGGCGATCCAGGCGAACCGCAGGCATCAGGTTCAGATCAAGTTCGGTGCGCCAATGCGCGTCGGTCAGGGCGGCGAAGCCTCCAGCCGGCGCCGACGAGCCGCCGACGACATGCACCAGAACATCAACGCCGCCAAACCGGTCCATCGCGGCCTGGGCCAAGGCCTCGCACCCTTCCAGCGTCATGAGATCGGCCTGGACGAACTCAGCGCCGGTCGAGGTCTCGGGGGCCGCCCGCGCGGCTGTGATCACCCGGGCGCCGCCGGCGAGAAAACGCTGGACGGTCGCGCGGCCGGCGCCCTTGGTGCCGGCGGTGACGAGAATCCGTCGACCTTCGAACTCTGTGGGATCGGGGCGCATCGTCACAGCGAGATCTCGAGCGCGCGGATGGCGTCGTCGCCCAGAGTGAAGCGAAGCGTGAACCGAAGGGGGCTGCCCTTGAAGTCGCCGGCCGTGGGTCCCTCCAGGACGACCTGGTCCCCCTCGTGGCGCACCGTATCCGGCGTGAAGATCGCCTTGCTCGCGATCGTGGCCTCGAGCATCCACCGTCGGAGCGCCGCATGGCCCTGATGGCGCCCGCCGTCGTCCTTCACGACAGCGTCAGGCGCAAAGGGCTGCAGCATGCCGGCAAGGTCGAGGCGCGCATTGGCCGCGACATAGTCAGCGATGGGTTTGGGAAGGTCGGCGATCATTGGGTCTCCCGTTCGGATTCTTGCGTTCCATCCAAACTGCAAGTACGCTCCCACAATGGCAAGAACCGACGAAAAAGTTAGGTACGCACCCGAAGGTAAGCCCTTCGACTACACCCCCCAGACTGCGGCCTCGAGCGCGCAGAATGTCATCCGTGTCCTCGAAGGACGCTGGAAGCTGGTGATCCTGTTCCAGCTGTTCGGGTCGAACGTGCGGCGGTTCTCCGAACTCGAAAAAGCTATTCCCGGCGTGTCGCAGAAGATGTTGATCCAGCAGCTTCGACAGCTTGAAGCCGATGGAGTCGTGGCCCGCATCGTCCACCCCCAGGTCCCGCCCAAGGTGGAATATCATCTGACCGAATGGGGACAGTCCCTCTGCCCGGTTCTCGACAAGCTCCTTAGCTGGGCCGAAGCCGCCCCCGCCGATGTGCGTGACCGGCTGATCGAAAGCGATCGATCAGCGGCGAACGCACAAGGCTGAGTTCAGGACAGGCGGCCAATGCGTCGATGTTTCGATTGGCTCCCACTCCTGCCCCGCAATCGCCTTTCGGCTCATGAACGGCGCTGCTTGCGGTGGTGAGGCCGACCGTCTTCCCTTTCGCATTATGATTTCATTACGCCGAACGTCGGGATTCACATCGCGTCTTTACGCCCCGCCGTGGTCCTTGCCGGCTCTGATTTGAGCTGAGGAGGCCGGCATGGCCGACGTGATTTTTCTGGCGGTCGGGGCCGGGGCGTTCATCGCCTTCGCCGCGCTGGCCGCAGCGTTGAGACGGGTGTGACGATGATCGCCATGCTCTGGGGTGCGGGGGCGGTCGTCGTCGCCGTCTACATGGTCGCGGCTCTGCTGCGGCCCGAGCGGTTCTGAAGAACCGGGACTGAAATCATGAACATTCAAGGATGGGGCGAGATCGCCCTGACCCTTGGGCTGGCCGTTCTGCTCGGCTGGCCCATCGGCGTCTACATGTCACGCGTCTGGAACGGCGAGCGGACCTGGCTGGATCCGGTGCTGAAGCCGGTCGAGGCCGTCTTCTATCGGGCGGCCGGAGTCGATCCGAAGCGCAGCCAGGGCTGGCTGGGCTATGCCGGCGCCCTGCTGGCCTTCAATGCGGCGGGCTTTGTCCTGCTGTACGCCATCCTGCGTCTGCAAGGCGTGCTGCCGATGAACCCGCAAGGCTTCGCCGGCGTCTCGCCGCACCTGGCCTTCAACACCGCCGTCAGCTTCGTCACCAACACCAACTGGCAGAGCTATGGCGGCGAGACGACCCTGTCGACCTTCACCCAGATGGTGGGTCTGACGGTTCAGAACTTCGTCTCGGCCGCGACCGGCGCCACCATCGCCGCCGCCCTGGCGCGCGCCTTCGTCGCCAATCGCGGCGAGGGGGTCGGCAATTTCTGGGCCGATCTGACGCGGACCACCCTCTATGTGCTGCTGCCCGCCGCCTTCGTGTTGGCCGTGGTGCTGTCCGGCCTGGGCATCGTCCAGAGCCTGGCCGCCAGCGTCCATGCGACGACGGTCGAGGGCGGCTCCCAGACCCTGCCGCTGTTCCCGGCCGCCAGCCAGGTGGCGATCAAGCAGTTGGGCATCAACGGCGGCGGCGTCTTCAACGTCAACGGCGCCCATCCGTTCGAGAACCCTTCGCCCCTGACCAATCTGATCACCGCCGTGGCGATCAACGTCATGGGCTGGGCCGCCTTCTTCGCCTTCGGCCGCTCAGCCATGGCGGGGCGCGACATCCGCGCCCTGGTCGCCTCGGCCCTGATCATCCTGAGCGTCTCCAGCGCGGCCATGTATGTGATCGAGACCCAGCCGGCCCCGGCCCTGGTCGCCGCCCACGTCGATGCATCGGCGAACATGGAGGGCAAGGAGGTTCGCTTCGGCGCCCCGGCCTCCACCGTCTGGTCGGTCGTGACGACCGGCGCCTCGAACGGTTCGGTCAACTCGATGCACGCCAGCTATATGCCGCTGGGCGGGGCCTTGCAGATGTTCCTGATGCAGCTGGGCGAGATCCTGCCGGGCGGCATCGGTTCAGGCATCGCCATCATGGTGGTGATGGCCCTGCTGTCGGTCTTCGTCGCCGGGCTGATGGTCGGTCGTACGCCGGAATATCTGGGCAAGAAGATCGAGGCGCGCGAGATCCAATTCGCCATGATCGCGGTCCTGGTTCTGCCGCTGGCCATCCTGGGCTTCTCGGCTGTAGCGGCGGTGTTCCCGACGGCGCTGGCAGGCCTGCTGAACAAGGGACCGCATGGCCTGTCCGAGATCCTGTACGCCTACACCTCGGCGGCGGCGAACAACGGCTCGGCCTTCGCGGGTCTGACCGCCAACGCCCCCTGGTGGAACACGACCCTGGGGCTGGGCATGCTGTTCGGACGGTTCATACCGGCCGTCGCCGTCCTGGCCATCGCCGGCAGCCTGGTGGTCAAGCCCAAGCTGGCGGCGTCTACCGGCACCCTGCCCACCGACAACGGCTTGTTCATCGGCCTGTTGATCGGCGTGATCCTCATCCTCGGCGGCCTGCAGTTCCTGCCCGCCCTCGCCCTGGGACCGATCGTCGAGCACTTCCAGGTGCTCGCGGCGGTCGCCGGCGCCTGATCCTCCGGACATCCTGACATGACACAAATCACATTGGATTCACGCGGAGGGGAGCCCGGCGAAGGCGGTCGTTCGACCCCCATCGCGGGCGGTCTCTCCGGGGCGATGATCGGTCGCGCCGTCGGCGAGGCCTTCCTCAAGCTGAACCCGGCCAAACTGGTCAAGAACCCGGTCATCTTCACCACCTGGATCGTGGCCCTGCTGGCCACGGTGTCGGCGGTCGCGGCGGTCGTGGGCGGCCAGTCGGCGGGGTTCGCGGTGCAGCTGGCGCTGTGGCTGTGGGCCACGGTCCTGTTCGCCAATGTCGCCGAAAGCGTCGCCGAAGGGCGGGGCAAGGCGGCGGCCGACAGTCTGCGCGCTACCCGCGTCACGACCAAGGCCAAGCTGATCGTCGATCCCGAGACCGGCACAGTGGTTCCGACCAATGCGTCCGAGCTCGAGGTCGGGTCGATCATCCTGGTCGAGGCCGGCGATGTCATCGCCTCGGACGGCGAGATCATCGAGGGCGTGGCCTCGGTCAACGAGGCCGCCATCACCGGCGAGAGCGCGCCGGTGATCCGCGAAAGCGGCGGCGACCGTTCGGCCGTGACCGGCGGCACCACCGTGGTGTCCGACTGGATCAAGGTGCGCATCACCGCCAAGCCGGGCTCGACCTTCCTCGACCGCATGATCGCCATGGTCGAGGGCGCGGACCGTCGCAAGACGCCGAACGAACTGGCCCTGGCCGTGCTGCTGGCGGGCCTGACCCTGATCTTTCTGATCGCGGTCGTGACCCTGGTCGGTCTGGGCGCCTATTCGGGCGTGAACATCGATCCGATGGTGCTGGGCGCCCTGTTCATCACCCTGATCCCGACCACGATCGGGGGCCTGCTGTCCGCGGTCGGCATCGCCGGCATGGACCGGTTGCTGAAGGTCAATGTGCTGGCCACCTCGGGCCGTGCGGTGGAGGCGGCCGGCGACGTCGACACCCTGTTGCTCGACAAGACCGGCACCATCACCTTCGGCAACCGCATGGCGACCGAGGTCATCCCGGTTCCGGGCGTGCGTCCGGAAGCCGCCCTGGCCGCCGCCGTCATGGCGTCCCTGGCCGACGAGACGCCCGAGGGCCGCTCGATTGTCGAACTGGGCCGCAACGCGGGCATTTCGGTCGAACAGCCGGCCGGCGCCGTCGCCATCCCCTTCACCGCCGTCACCCGCCAGTCAGGCCTGGACGTCGGCAAGGACAGCTGGCGCAAGGGCGCGGTCGATGCGGTGCTGAAGGACCTGAACCTGTCCGATGGTGCGGCTCCGGCCGAGTTCCGTCAGGCCGTGGACCGGATCGCCCGCTCGGGCGGCACGCCCCTGGCCGTCACCCAGAACGGCGTCCTGGTCGGCGTCATCCACCTGAAGGACGTGGTCAAGCCGGGGGTGAAGGCGCGCTTCGCCGACCTGCGCCGCATGGGCCTGCGCACCGTCATGATCACCGGCGACAATCCGGTGACGGCGGCGGCCATCGCGTCGGAGGCGGGGGTGGACGACTACCTCGCCGAGGCCACGCCCGAGGACAAGATGCGGCTGATCAAGGCCGAACAGGCCAAGGGGCGTCTGGTCGCCATGTGCGGCGACGGCGCCAATGATGCGCCTGCCCTGGCTCAGGCCGACGTCGGCGTGGCCATGCAGACCGGCGCCCAGGCCGCCCGCGAGGCCGGCAATATGGTCGATCTGGACAGCGACCCGACCAAGGTCATCGAGATCGTCGAGGTCGGCAAGCAATTGCTGATCACGCGCGGCGCCCTGACAACCTTCTCGGTCGCCAACGACGTGGCCAAGTATTTCGCCATCATCCCGGCGATGTTCGTGGTCTCGCTGCCGGCGCTGGGCGCGCTGAACGTGATGCGTCTGCACAGTCCCGAGAGCGCCATCCTGTCGGCGGTGATCTTCAACGCCCTGGTCATCGTCGCCCTGATCCCGCTGGCGCTGAAGGGCGTCAAATACCGGGCCATCGGCGCCAGCGCTCTCCTGGGTCGCAACCTGCTGATCTACGGCCTCGGCGGCCTGATCGCCCCGTTCGTGGGCATCAAGCTGATCGACCTCATCATTTCCGCGCTGGGCCTGGCCTGATGCGCGTTTCCAGGGATATTCCGATGCACAATCGTCTCAACAAGATGCGCGCTGCGGCCGCGTCGAAAACCAGCTTCTGAGGCGACGATCATGGTCCATTCGTTCCGTCCGGCCATCGCGATGATGGCCCTGTTCACCCTCCTGCTGGGGCTGGCCTATCCGCTGGCCGTCACCGGGATCGCCCATAGCGTCTTCCCCCGCCAGGCCAGCGGCAGTCTGGTGCGCGACGCCGGCGGCCGGGTCGTTGGCTCGGCCCTGATCGGCCAGGCCTTCGCGGGCGAGACCTATCTGCACCCGCGTCCCTCGGCGGCGGGCGACGGCTATGACGCCGCCGTCTCGTCGGGCTCCAACATGGGGCCGTTGAACCCGGATCTGGCGGCCCGCGTCGCCGAAAGCGCCCAGGCCATCCGCGCCGACGACGGCGCGGGGGGCATCCCCGCCGATGCGGTGACGACCTCGGCCTCGGGCCTCGACCCGGACGTGTCCCCGGCCTACGCTCGGCTTCAGGCCGCGCGGATCGCCCGCGCCAGAGGCGTCCCCGTGCAGCAGGTCCAGACCATCATCGACGGCCAGACCCAGGGGGCTCTGCTGGGCTTCGTCGGCCAGCCGCGCGTCAATGTCCTGCTGACCAACCGCGCCCTGGACGCCCGTTTCGGCGCGGAGGGCTGATTGCCCGAGACCGAGGCCGAAACGCCCGCGACTTCAGCCGTTCCGCGCCGCAAGCGCGGGCGGCTGAAGGTGTTTCTGGGCATGTCGCCCGGCGTGGGCAAGACCTACGAAATGCTGCGCGCCGCGCGCCGGCGAAAGGCCGAAGGGCTGGACGTCGTCGTCGGCGTGGTCGAGACCCACGGCCGCAAGGAGACGATGAGCCTGCTGCGCGGCCTGGACGTCATGCCGCGCGCGCCGATCGACCATCGCGGCCGATCGCTGATGGAGTTCGATCTCGACGGCGCCCTGGCGCGCCGCCCCGGCCTGCTGCTGGTCGACGAATACGCCCATTCCAACGCCCCCGGTTCACGCCATCCGAAACGCTGGCAGGACGTGGAGGAACTGCGCGACGCCGGCGTCGATGTCTGGACGACGCTGAACATCCAGCATCTGGAAAGCCTGTCCGACGTCATCCTGCGGATCACCGGCGTTCGTCAGCGCGAGACGGTGCCCGACAGCCTTCTGACCGACGCCGACGATATCGAGGTGGTGGACATCACGCCCGAGGACCTTCGCGCCCGCCTGGCCGAGGGCAAGGTCTATGTGCCCGAAACGGCGCGGGTCGCGTCCGAGAACTTCTTCAAGCTTGAGAATCTGACGGCCCTGCGCGAACTGGCCCTGCGCCGCGCGGCCCAGACGGTGGACGATCAACTGCTGTTCCATCTGCGCGAGCGGGGCGTGTCGGGGCCGTGGGCGGCCGGTGAGCGGATCCTGGTCCTGGTCGGGGGCGACGCCATGAGCGCGTCGCTGGTGCGGACCGGACGACGCATGTCGGACATGATGATGGACGCCCCCTGGTCGGTGGCCCACGTCGAGCGGCCGTCGGGCTCGCGCTCCGACGCGCGATCAACCGGCCGTCTGTCCGAAGCCTTCAAACTGGCCGAGCAACTGGGCGGCCGACCGGTGACGCTGAGCGGCGACGACGTCGTGCGCACCGTCCTGGATCACGCCCACCGCAACAACGTCACCCAGATCGTCATCGGCAAGACGCGGGGCGGCCGCCTCGCCGAATGGACCGGCCGGGCGCTGGCCATCGAACTGCTGCGCAAGGCCCAGGGCGTGGCCGTCCATGTCGTGACCGAAGGCGATGGGTCGGCGCCCGAGCCGACGATCAGGTCCGGTCTCCGGCCTGGTCTGGACTGGCGTCCCTATTCCGCCGGCGCGGGTTTCGTCGGGGCCGCGACCGGCGTCGCCCTGTTGCTGGACACGCGGTTCGAGCGGGTCGATCTGGGCGTCATCTATCTGGCCGCCGTTGTGGCGGCGGGGGTGCTGAACGGGCTGCGGCCCGCTCTCGTAGCGGCGACCCTGGCCTTCCTGACCTACAACTTCCTGTTCCTTCAGCCGCGCTACAGTTTCCTGATCGGTTCGCCGACGGACTTCCTCACACTTTTGCTGTTCTGGGCCGTCGCCCTGGGCACGGGCGCCCTGGCCGGGCGGGTGCGCGAACAGGCCCGCGCGGCCCAGCGTCGCGCCGCCGCCGTCTCTGCCCTGCTGGCCGCCAGCCAGACCCTGTCGGCGGCCCAGGATCGTGCGACGACCGCCCGAAGCCTGGCCGAACAGGCCTCGGCCGCCGCCGGGGCCGGGGCGGTGGTCTTGCTGCCGGACGGCGACGACATCGTCCTGACGGCCGCCAGCCCCGAGGGCGTGGTCCTGGGCGCCGACGCCATGGCCGCGGCCCGCTGGGCCTGGACCCACGGCGAGGTCACGGGTCACGGCACCGGCACCCTGCCGCAGACCCGCTGGCGGTTTCAGCCCCTGCAAGGCGTGCGCGGTCGCGCCGGCGTGGCGGGGATCGACGCCTCGGCCGTGGCGGCGGGCTCGGACGAGGAGCGGCTGGCCCTGGCCCTGCTGGATCAGGGCGCCGTGGCGCTGGAGCGGGCCGATCTGGCCGGACAGGCGCTGGAGAGCGAGACCCTGCGTCGCGCCGACCGGTTCCGCGCCGCCCTGATGAACTCGGTCAGCCACGATCTGCGCACGCCCCTGTCGACCGTGCTGGGCTCGGCCACCACCCTGATCGACTATGGGGCGACCCTGAAGCCCGAGGTCCGCGACGACCTGCTGCTCAGCATCCGCGAGGAGGCTGAACGCCTGTCGCGCTATGTCGGCGACCTGCTGGACATGACCCGGCTGGAGGGCGGCGGGCTGAACGTCCGCACCGACTGGACCGATGTGCGCGACGCCCTGAACGCCGCCGCCGACCGGGTGTCGCGCCGCCTGGGGCGACGTCGGATCACCCGCGACTTCCCGCCCCAGCTCAGCATGGTGGAAGCCGACCCCGGTCTGCTGGAACAGGCGGTGGTCAATATTCTTGAAAACGCCATCGCCTATAGTCCCGACGGGACGACCATCGAACTGGCGGCCTATGAGGACCGGGGCTCCGTCGTCATCTCCATCGAGGACGAGGGGCGCGGCATACCCACGGCCGAGCTGGAACGGGTGTTCGACAAGTTCCGCCGCATGGAGGATTCGACCGACCGCGCCCCCGACAGAGTCCAGGGGGCCGGCCTGGGTCTGGCTATCGCCAAGGGCTTCGTCGAGGCCATGCGCGGCCGCATCGCCGCCGCCAGCCCGATCCAGGACGGACCCGACGGCGGCAAGCGGGGCACGCGCATCCTGATCAGCCTGCCCAAATCCATCGCCACCCATCCGGATCTGCTGTGATGCCTGCCGTCCGCCCCCAGGTCCTCGTCATCGACGACGAGCCCCAGATCCACCGCTTCCTGTCGCCCGCCCTGGACGCCGCCGGCTACGAACCCCGCCGCGCCGACAGTGGTCAGGAAGGCCTGCGCGCCATCGCATTGTGGAGCCCCGACGCCGTGGTGCTGGACCTGGGCCTGCCCGACATGGACGGCAAGGACGTGCTGAGACGGGCGCGGGAATTCTACCAGGGGCCGATCATCATCCTGTCGGCCCGCGATCGCGAGGCCGAGAAGATCGCGGCCCTGGACCTGGGCGCCAACGACTATGTCGAAAAGCCGTTCGGGGTCGGCGAACTGCTGGCGCGCATCCGGGCCGGGCTGCGCCAGGGGGGCTTGGCGCCGGTGGCGGGCGGCGTGGTCACGGTCGGAGAGGTGGTCATCGACCTGGATCGTCGCATCGTCACCCGCGCCGGCGAGCGGGTGAAGCTGCGCCCCAAGGAATACGAAGTCCTGGCCTGTCTGGCCCGCAACGCCGGCAAGGTGCTGGGCCACGCCGACCTGCTGAAGACCGTCTGGGGCGCGGGCCACGCCGCCGATGTCCAGTATCTGCGCGTCGTGATCGGCCAACTGCGCCACAAGCTGGAGGCCGACCCCGCCGAACCGGCCCTGGTCGTTACGGAGCCGAGCGTGGGATACCGGCTCGAACTCTGATCGCGCGCTGTCGGCGGCTCAGGCGGCTCAGGCGGCTCAGGCGGCGAAGGCGGCCTTCATGGGCTGGACGGTCTGGACGGGACGTCGCGTCGGCAGATCGAAACTGACCACCGTGCCCACCCCGGGCTCGCTTTCTATGTTCAGCCGGCCGCCATGCATCTCGATCAGCGACTTGGTCAGGGCCAAGCCCAGGCCGGTGCCCTGGGTGGTCTTGGAATGCTGGCCTTCGACCTGTTCGAAGGGCCGCGCCAGACGGACCATATGTTCAGGCGCGATGCCGATGCCGGTGTCGGCGCAGGCGACCCGGACGCGATCCTCGCCGGCCGCCCCCTTGAACGGCGTCAGAGACAGGGTGACGGTCCCGCCTTCGGGCGTGAACTTAACGGCGTTGGAGATCAGGTTCAGCATCACCTGTTTCACGCCGCGGTGGTCCGCCTCGATGTCCGGCAGGTCGCCCGCTTCGATCTCCAGGGTCAGGCCGGACTCCAGAACCTTGCCGCGCATCAGCCGGGCGGCGTCCTCGCACACGTCCCGCAGCGAGACGGGCTCGTAGTGCAGGGTCATCTTGCCGGCCTCGATCTTGGCCATGTCCAGGATGTCGTTGATCAGGCTGAGCAGATGCTGGCCCGACTTCAGGATGTCGCCAGCGTAGCCCTTGTACTTCTCGCCTATGGGGCCGAACAGCTCGGCGGCCATGATCTCCGAGAAGCCGTTGATGGCGTTCAGCGGGGTGCGCAGTTCGTGGCTCATATTGGCCAGGAATTCGGACTTGGCCTGGTTTGCGGCCTCGGCCCGCGTCATGGCGATCTCGTATTTCCGGGCCAGTTGCGACAGCATCTGCTGGCTGGCTTCGAGCTGGGCCACGGTGCGGCTCAGGTCCTCGACGGCGCGGCGGCGTTCGGTCTCTTCGCGCTTGATGGCGGTGATGTCGGCGGCGGTGACCACCGAGCCGCCCTCCGAGGTGAAGCGTTCGGACAACTGCAGCCAGCGGCCGTCGTGCAGTTCGACCTCGCGAAGGCCCGCCCGGCCGTCCGTCGGCGCATGTTCGGCCTTGATGGCCAGGGCGGCGATGCGGTTCAATTCCTCCTTCGCCGCGCCGCGCCGCACGACGCCGGACTGGAAGTCGAAAGCGTCCTCGAACGCCTGGTTCCAGAGGATGAGGCGGCCTTGGCGATCAAACAGGACGAAGGCGTCCGAGATGCTCTCCACCCCGTCGCGCAGACGGCTTTCGGCGGACTGGGCGGCGGCCTTGGCCCGGCGGGCCTCGGTGATGTCCAGGGCGACGCCCAGGATGGCGGAGAAGCCGGCCTCGCCCCGCGCCCCTCGCGCCTGGCCGCGCGCATCGATCCAGCGGGTCCGGCCGCCGTCGCCCGGGACGGGGAAGGTGACCTCGAAGGCGCCATAGGCCGTGGCCTGGCGCAATGCATGCTGCACCTCGTCACGGTAGCGCGGGTGGATGCGGGCCATCACGGCTTCAGCCGGCACGACGCCGCCGGTTTCGAAGCCCAGCAAGGTCGCCATATAGTCCGACAGGGTCACTTCGGCGCCGTCCAGATCCCATTCCCATACGCCGCAGCGCGCCGCCTCCACCGCGATGCGGAAGCGTTTTTCCGACGAGGCCCATTCCCGGCTGGCGCGCGCACGACGCAGGCCCTGGAACAGGAACAGCGCCAGGACGCCGAGGCCCAGCAGCACGGGGGCCGCCAGAACCCAGGCCTCGCCCAGCAGACCCGCCGCACCCGCGGGCGGTCCGCTCTGCAAGGCGACCACATAGGGACCGTCGGGCGTGATCGGCGCCGCCACGACCGACGCCCTGCCCCCCGGGGTGGCGACGGGCGTGGTCAGGGACGCCAGGTCGCCGGCCTGGACGCCGATCAGCGGCGTTGCGGACCGGCCGACCTCGGCGGCGTTCGGCGAGGCCAGGACGACCCCCGTCTTCGACACGATCCGGACCGCGCCAGAGGCGGGCAGGGACGGGAGAATGCGCGCCTCAAGCCGCCGCCCCCCGGCTTGCGGCCCCGTCAGGGCGAGGACGCCGGGCGACTGCACCGGCCCCTGGCTGGCCAGGATCGCGCCGTCGGCGCCGATCACCGAAAAGCCCGCGTTCGGCGCGACGCCGCGCGCCCGCTCGACGGCGGCCATCGGGAGCGCGTCGTCCAGCAGTGCGGCTGTCCCGACGTCGATCCCGGTCTGGGCGGCCTGCATCAGGGCGGCGGTCCGGCTGGCGGCGAGCTGGGCGCTCAACGACAGGTTCTCGTTCTGGAGGCGATGGGCTTCGCGGGCAGGGCGTGTCGCGTCTCGCGACATCAACAGCACGTATCCGGTGGAGCCGAGGGCGAGGACCAGCACGCCGATGCGCATCCAGGCCGGGGCGCTGGGGGCCCTGTCGGTGGCGCGTCGGCCTCGCTTGTCTTGCCGCCGCTCCATGCCCCGCAAGGCGCTCTCCCGACCAAATCAGCTACAGGGGGAATCTAGGCTGCGTCGCGGATTCCTGTCGAGGCTTGGTTAATGCTTTCTGAATTCTCAGGCCGCCTAGAGCTTCACCGCGCGCAGCCTCAGCGCATTGCCGATGACGCTGACCGAAGAGAGCGCCATGGCGAGCGCTGCAAGAGCGGGCGAGAGCAGCCAGCCGAAGACGGGATACAGCAGGCCGGCCGCGACCGGGATGCCGAGCGCATTGTAACCGAAGGCGAAGATCAGGTTTTGCCGGATGTTCCCCATGACCGCTCGCGACAGACGCCGCGCCCGGACTATGCCTTGCAGATCGCCGCTCAACAGGGTTACGCCCGCGCTCTCGATCGCCACATCCGAGCCCGCGCCCATGGCGACGCCGACATCGGCGGCTGCGAGAGCCGGGGCGTCGTTGACCCCATCTCCGGCCATGGCGACGATGCGGCCCTGTGAGCGAAGCTGCTGAACCACCGACGCCTTGTCCTGCGGCAGGACCTCGGCATGGACCTCGTCGATCCCGAGGCGTCGCGCCACGGCTTCGGCCGTGGTTCGGTTGTCCCCGGTCATCATGACCAGTCTCAGACCGGCCGCCTTCAGCGCGAGGATCGCGGCCGACGTGGTGGCCTTGACCGGGTCGGCGATGCCGAGGACCCCGGCGGCCTTGCCGTCGATGGCCACGAAAATGGCCGTGGCGCCGTCGTTCCGGAGTGCGTCCGCCTTCGGCTCCAGCGTGGAGACGTCGATCGAAAGCTCACCGAGATACCGGGTGTTGCCCAGGGCCACCTGGCGTCCCTCGACAACACCGCGCACGCCGCGTCCCACCGGACTGTCGAAGTCCACGGCTTCCGACAGGGGCAGATGGCGGTCCTTGGCGGCCTGGACGATCGCATCCGCCAAGGGGTGCTCGCTTCCGCGCTCCAGACTGGCCGAAAGACGCAGCACGTCTGTTTCGTCGAAGCCTTTGGCGATCACCATCGCTGTCACGGACGGGCGTCCCTCGGTCAGGGTGCCGGTCTTGTCGAGGATCAGGGTGTCGACCCTTTCGAAGCGCTCCAGCGCTTCAGCGTTCTTGATCAGGACCCCGGCGCGCGCGCCTCGTCCGACCCCTACCATAATCGAGATGGGGGTCGCGAGACCGAGCGCACAGGGACAGGCGATGATCAGGACCGAGACAGCGGCGACCAGGGCATAGGACAGCCGGGGCTCCGGCCCGACCAGCCCCCAGACGGCGGCGGCCAGCAGGGCGATTGTGATCACCGTCGGAACGAACCATCCAGATACCGTGTCGGCCAGCCGCTGGATCGGCGCGCGGCTGCGTTGGGCCTGAGCGACCATCTGGACGATTTGCGCCAGCAGGGTGTCGGCCCCGACCTTGTCGGCGCGCATGATGAAGGATCCGGTCTTGTTCAGGGCGCCGGCGACGACCCGGTCGCCGACCTCCTTGGTCACCGGCATGGACTCGCCGGTCACCATCGACTCGTCGACGGCGATACGGCCATCCAGGATTTCGCCGTCCACCGGGACTTTCTCACCGGGGCGGACCCGCAGGGAGTCGCCGACAGTGATCAGGTCGAGCGAGACATCCTCGTCAACGCCGTCCGCCCGGACCCTTCGCGCGGTCTTGGGCGTGAGATCCAGCAAGGCCCGGATCGCCCCCGACGTCTGCTCGCGGGCGCGAAGTTCCAGGATCTGTCCGACGAGGACCAGCACCGTGATGACCGCCGCCGCCTCGAAATACACCGGCGCGCTCCCGTCGGCCTTGAGGAAGGCGGGCGGGAACAGCCATGGCGCTACGACGGCCACGATGCTGTAAAGCCATGCGACCCCGACCCCCATCGAGATCAGGGTGAACATGTTCAGCCGGCGCGTGCGCAGCGAGGTCCAGCCGCGCTGGAAGAAGGGCAGGCCGCACCACAGGACGACCGGCGTGGCCAGAACGAATTGGATCCCGTTCGACAGCCGGCCGGGGATGAGCATGTGCAGGTTCGTCAGATGGGCGCCCATCTCCAGCGCGAAGACCGGCAGGGTCAGAATCAGACCGATCCAGAAGCGGCGGGTGAAGTCGATCAGTTCGTGATTGGGCGGCGCTTCGGCGGCGACGGTTTCAGGCTCGAGCGCCATGCCGCAGATCGGGCAGGACCCCGGACCCTCCTGCCGGATTTCCGGATGCATGGGGCAGGTGTAGATCACGCCCGGAATGGCGGGGGCGGGCTCCGAAGCAGGCTTCAGATAGCGCTGTGGATCCGCCACGAATCGGGTTCGGCACCCTGCCGAGCAGAAGAAATAGTCCTGCTCGTCATGGCTGGCCCGGTGAGCGGTCGTCTTTGCATCAACCGACATCCCGCAGACCGGATCCTTTAGCGCGACCGATCCCGCGGAGGGTTCCGCCGAGCAGCAGGAGCGACCTGCGGCGCGACCGTGAGGATGAGTGGACATGACGCTCTCCGGCTGATCCAAGCGCCTCGAATATACCTGTAGGGGGTATGGAGCAAGATACCCGCATGGGGTATACAGACACTCTGGAGCGAAGCCGCATGCAAATCGATACGAAGCCCAAAATCCTTAACCGGCTGAGCCGGATCGAAGGCCAGGTGCGGGGCATCGCCCGCATGGTCGACGAGGACCGCTACTGCATCGACCTGCTCACCCAGTTGCGGGCCGTCCGCGCAGCGCTCCTTCGCGTGGAGACGGAAGTGTTGAGGGACCACCTCGACCACTGCGTCATGGGAGCCATGACAGGTGACGATCCTGAGGATCGAAAGGCCAAGGCCGGCGAGCTAATCGAACTCTTGGCTCGCGCCGGTCGATAGGTCGGACGGAGTGCGGATCTTCTGGCCCGACGCCATGATCCGGGCGGAGCCCCTACGGCGACGTTGACGTGCCCGTGAGAATTTCCTCCACGCGGCGCTAGAGTCCGGTCCTTGGAAGGGGGGACTGTGGATCGGCGTGGAAAAGGGACCCCGTTAGCGGTGTGATCGGCGTCGAATAAGGACCCCTCATTCCTGAGGTCTAACGGTGGCGGCTTGGCGGATGTCAGGCGGCGAGTTCGGGATGTTGGTGTTGGAGACGGTGTTGAGGATTCGGCGCGAGTTTGCGTCCGGGAAGGCGATCAAGGCGATCGCGCGTGACCTTCGATTGTCGCGCAAGGTGGTGCGCAAGGCGATCCGGGAGCCGGATGCGGAGTTCGCCTATCGGCGGGCGGTGCAGCCGTTGCCGAGGCTGGCGCCGTTCCAGGCCAGGCTCGATGAGCTGCTGGAAGAGGACGAGGCGCGGCCGCGGCGCGAGAAGCTGCGGATGACGCGGGTTCATGACCTGCTGGTGCGCGAGGGGTTCGACGGGTCGTACGACGCGGTCCGGCGCTACGCGGCGGGGTGGCGGCTGAAGCGACGCCGGGGCGTGGCGGACGCGCCATCGTTCATCCCGCTGATGTTCCGGCCGGGCGAGGCCTACCAGTTCGACTGGAGCCACGAGGACGTGGAGATCGCGGGCAAGCCGATGCGGGTGAAGGTGGCGCACATGCGGCTGTGCGCCTCGCGGGCGATCTATGTTCGGGCCTATCCGCGCGAGACCCAGGAGATGCTGTTCGACGCGCATGCGCGGGCGTTCGCCTTCTTCGGCGGCGTGCCGACGCGCGGGATCTACGACAACATGAAGACGGCGGTGACGACGGTGTTCACGGGCAAGGACCGGGTGTTCAACCGGCGCTTCCTGGTCATGGCGAGCCACTACATGGTGGAGCCGACGGCCTGCTCCCCGGCGGCGGGCTGGGAGAAGGGCCAGGTCGAACACCAGGTCCAGACGGCCCGGGGACGGTTCTTCCAGCCGCGCCTGCGCTTCACCAGCCTGGAGGAGCTGAACGGCTGGCTGGAGGCGGAGTGCCGGCGCTGGGGCGAGCTGCGTCAGCACCCCGAGCAGAAAGAGCTGACGGTTGCTCAGGCCCTGGCCGCCGAGCGGCCGGCGCTGCAGCCGATGCTGGGCCCGTTCGACGGCTTCCACGAGAGCGAGCACGCGGTGACGGGGACCTGCCTGATCAGCTTCGACCGTAACCGCTACTCGGTGATGGCGAAGGCCGGGCGCCGTACGGTGCAGGTCCGCGCCTATGCCGACCGGATCGTCGTGCGCTGCGAGGGTGAGGTCGTCGCCGACCATCGCCGGTTCTTCGGTCGTGACCGGACCCTCTACGATCCCTGGCACTACCTCCCGGTGCTGGCGACCAAGCCCGGAGCCCTGCGCAATGGCGCGCCGTTCCAGGACTGGGAGTTGCCGCCGGGGCTGGCCCGCCTGAGGCGCAAGCTGGGTGCGGGCGACGAAGCCGATCGCCGGTTCGTGCGGGTTCTGGCGGCGGTGCTGGAAGACGGCCTGGAGCCGGTCGAGGCCGCGGCGCGCGAGGCGCTCGCCGCCGGGACCGTCAGCGACGACGTCATCCTCAACATCCTGGCGCGCCGGCGCGAACCGCCCCGGCCGCTGAGCATCGTCACGCCCGATGACCTGGCGCTGCGGCATCCGCCTCTGGCGGACTGCGACCGCTACGACAGCTTGCGAGGCATGCATGCAGCGGCATGAGATGATGGCGGCCCTGACCGGCCTGGGCCTCAAGGGCATGGCCGGAGCCTTCGACGAGGCGGTCACCACGGGCCTGCAGCGCAAGCGCACGACCATGGAGATCCTCGCCGACCTGCTGCGCGCCGAGACGACCCACCGGCATGCGGCTTCCATCCGTTACCGGATGGCGGCGGCCAGGCTGCCCGCCGTGAAGGACCTCGACGCCTTCGTGTTCGACGACACGCCGATCAACGAGGGCTGGTGCGCTCGCTTCACAGCGGCGCCTTCCTGGCGAACCGGCGCAACATCGTGCTGGTCGGCGGGACCGGCACGGGCAAGACCCACCTGGCCACCGCCATCATCGCCAACGTCGTGCGGGCCGGGGCGCGTGGCCGGTACTTCAACACCGTCGACCTGGTGAACCGCCTCGAGGAGGAGACCCGCCTGGGCAAGGCCGGTGCGCTGGCTGCTCACCTCTGCCGCCTCGACGTCGTGGTCCTCGACGAGCTTGGCTACCTGCCGTTCGCCCGCTCGGGCGGCCAGCTGCTGTTCCACCTGATCAGCAAGCTCTACGAGCGGACCTCGGTGATCGTCACGACCAACCTCGCCTTCGGCGAATGGCCGACCGTGTTCGGCGATCCCAAGATGACCACGGCCCTGCTCGACCGCATCACCCACCACTGCGACATCGTCGAGACCGGCAACGACAGCTGGCGCTTCAAACACCGCAGCTAACCCTCCACGAAGAACGCCAGGCGAGGGTTGAGCCTCCGGTCGGGCTACGCCCTCCCTACGCCCCAACCCTCGCAAGCGGTGCGCTCGTGACGTCCATCCCGAACCTCAAAAGGGGGTCCCTATTGCACGCCGATAGGGGGTCCCTTTTAGACGCCGATTGACAGTCAGCGCAACGGCCAAGGCGCAAATCTCAAGCATGATCGCCGCGGCGATGGCCATCTCCCGGCCTCGGTCATGAAGCGGCCGGATGTCGCCGAGGCGCGTCAGAACGCGGGACGTCTCCTCGCTGCGGCCAAGGTTCGCTCCGCCCCGGTGCCCGTCGAGAGGATAATCAGGGCGGCGGGCATCGTTCTCCAGCACGCCCCCTTGGCCGATGATCTCTCGGGCATGGCGTTTATCAAGGATGGCGTGGGGATCATCGGGGTCAACGCGCTTCACCACCCCAATCGGCAACGGTTCACGCTCGCTCACGAGTTCGCCCACCACCGGCTTCACGACGATATCCTTCGAGAGACGGTTCACTTGGATCGGGGATTTCGGGTTCTGAACCGTGACCGTCTGGCCTCCGAAGGCACGGATTGGCGAGAAGTTGAAGCCAACGCCTTTGCGGCGGAGTTCCTCATGCCCCAGTTTCTGCTCGAACCCTTGGTCGACGCCGAGGGCCTGGACCTCGAGGATGACGAAAAGGTCAACTCGCTCGCGCGCCGGTTCCGCGTAAGCACGGCGGTGGTCCGCTACCGCCTGTGGTCCTGAGGGTCTCGCTTGGGCTTCGTCTTCTACGACACAGAAACGACGGGGCTAAGTAAAGGCTTCGATCAAATCGTCCAGTTTGCGGCGATCCATACGGACGGTGATCTGAACGAGCTGGATCGCTTCGAGCTGCGCTGTCGGCTTCAGCCCCATGTAGTCCCCCACCCCAAGGCGATGCTGGCCAATCGCCTGTCGATCGAGCGGCTTACGGACCTCAGCCTCCCCTCCCACTACGACATGGTGCGGGAGATCCGAAGGCGGCTGTCGGGATGGGGCCGGGGAATCTTCATCGGCTACAATTCAATCCGGTTCGACGAGGAGATGCTGCGGCATGCCTTCTTCCAGAACCTTTTTCCGGCCTACCTCACCTCCACGCCGGGCTGCGGTCGGGCGGACGCCATGCATATCGTCTTGACCGCCTGTGC
This sequence comes from Brevundimonas mediterranea, assembly GCF_011064825.1. Lineage (NCBI taxonomy): Bacteria > Pseudomonadati > Pseudomonadota > Alphaproteobacteria > Caulobacterales > Caulobacteraceae > Brevundimonas > Brevundimonas mediterranea. The sequence goes on along the minus strand of NZ_CP048751.1, from coordinate 2,167,222 downwards.
AGACGCCTCGGCCTGCTTGACCCTGCCCCTCGCCGCCGACGGTCGGAAGACCTTTCGCCTAGAGGCGGTCGCGGCGGCCAACGGTCTGAATGTCGACGCTGCACACGACGCCATGGCCGACGCCCAGATGACGCTTGCGCTGTGTCGGCGCGTAGCTTCTGAGGCCCCCGAAATCTGGAGCCGGGCGATCCGAACCTCGAATAAGGCGGCCGTCGCCGATCTCGTGGCGTCTGAGCCGCTATTCATTCTGACTGAATTTTACGGGTTCGAGGCGTCGCACCGAGTCGTCGCCTGCTTGGGCCCGGAGGCGGGAAATCCTAATGGGCGGCTATGTTGGGACTTGGCCTCAGATCCGGCCGAAGCTGTTCAACTACAGACCGACGACCTCGCTGCCTTAATCTCTCAGCGCGAGGGGCCCCTGCGGCGTCTGAAAACCAACGCCGCCCCGGCGATCGCGATGAGCTGGGATGCTCCGGAGGACTGGGCGCTGGGCGATGTCGATGAGGCCGAAAGACGTGCCGAGTGGCTCCAGGCTAATCCAGAGCTCAGTTCGAGAATCATTGAGGCTCAAGCGGCCCGCTGGGCAAACAGTCCGCTCTCGCCCCACGTAGAACTGCAGCTCTACGACCGGTTTCCGGACGATGACGACCTGCGGCTGATGGCGGACTTCCACGGAGCGCCGAAGATTCGTCAGCGTGAGATTGTAGATAGCTTCGCCGATGTGCGCCTGCGGACATTTGGCCGCAGGCTTCTCCATATGGAGCACCGGTCTGCTTTTATAGGAAATGACCGACGGGCGGCGGACGCTGATCTTGCTGAACGCCTTCTGATTGACAAGAACGGACCGCTGACGATGCCAGCGGCCCGAACGCTGGCTGCTGAACTAGTCGCGTCTGGCGTGGCAGATGCCGAAGCCCTTCTCAAAGACTACGGCGTCTGGCTCGATACTCGTATTGCGAGGGTCGAGGCGTTCGTGGATACGCTGCGCCCGCGACTGGGCGCTAGGCCGCAGGTGTAACGGACGGTCCCGTCGGCGACTCCAGAGTCCAACACAACCTAATCCATGCCTTCCTAAGAGACGTGTCGGGCGCCACGGTCGGGAACTTCGTCCAAGGAGTGCGAAAGCGAAGGTCCGCTTTGTGGCGGCGATCGAAAGTCTGCTCGCGGCGCATTTCAGACCCCAGATGCGTGCGAGCCATTCCCATGTTGCGCCACTCTTAGCTGGTTTTGAGCCAGTTCTAAGTGGTCTCAACAAAAACATGGCGACCCCGGGAGGACTCCAACCTCCGACCTCGGCTTTAGGAAAGCCTTGCTCTATGCGGCTGAGCTACGGGGCCACGCGGGATGACCTAGCGGTTCGTCGGGCGGGGGGAAAGATGGGGCGGGGGTCGATGTGCGATTTCGGTCCTGGACCGGGACCTTGCCGCAACGATCCGGTTGTGGTTAATATATCTTAAGATACAATATCTTGCGGTGAACAAATCGCGAATCGAGGCCTGTGTCCGATTCGGTCCTGATTCGTTTCGCCCCTGTTCCGGATTCGGGAAGGGCGGCGTTAACCGGGGTGCACGGCCTGTTCGGCCACGGCGCGCAGACCCGCCAGCATCTGATCGACGGCCTCGCCGCCCTGGCAGTCGTTCGCCAGGATCAGGCTCAGGGCGCGGGCGTGGACCTGAACCTCGGGCCAGGACCAGGCGTCGGCGGCGGCCATCCGGTGGGCGGCGTCGCACAGGCTGTAGGCCGCCGCATAGAAGGGCGGGATCTCCATGAAGCCGGACATGTCGACCAGGGCCGACGCCAGGGCGTAGACCTCGCCGTCGGCGCCGGCCGGGCGGTCGGCGCACAGGCGGTTCAGGGCGTCGACCTTGTCCTGAAGCACCAGCAAGGTCCGGCCGCGCTGTTCCCCCAGCCCCTCTTCGGCGCGCGCGACGGCGTCCGCGATGGGCACGCCGCCTGGGCGCGCCATCTGGCGCTGAAGCGACGTCTGGACGTTTCGGAGACGGGGCGGGGTCGCATCTGCGGTCACAGGGCCACCTTCATCGGCTTCAACAGCATGTCGATATCGTCCTGATCCATATTGGCCTCGACGGCCTCGCCCAGTTCACCCGACAGGTCGGTCTGGCGGCGGCCTTCCTCCCCGGGCGGGGGACCATAGTTGCGCACGCGGCGATCGGGTCCGACGTAGTTTTCGACTTCGACGAACTGGCGCGTTTCGCCGCCCAGCCAGATGATCCGCTTCAGCAGGACCGCCGGAGTCAGGGGTTTGGCGACGATGAAGCTGGCGCCGCAGTCGCGCCCCTTGGCGACCAGGGCGCGGGCGGCGTGGCCCAGGATCATGATGACGGGCGTGAAGCGGATCGGCTCGGACGCCTCTCGCCTGAGCCAGCGGACGAAATCGTAGCCGTCCATCTCGGGCATGGCGCAGTCGATCAGGATCAGGTCGACGGACCGGCGCTGCACCAGTTCGACCGCATCCTTGGCCGAGGGACACTTCAGCTGTTCGCGAACTCCGAACCCCTGAACGATCGAACTCAGAAGATCGAGCGAGGTCGGCTGATCATCGACGAGCAGAACCGTCGAATGCGCCAGATTGATCTTGTCCGGCGTCTTGTGCACGGCGTCAGAACAGCATGAGGTCGCCCGAATCGGCAGCCTCGGTCGTCTTGACGCCGGCGGCGGGGCGCAGGCGCACCGCCATGTCGGCCAGGGAGATCCGGCTCACGGATTCCGCCGGTGTCGCGCCGTCGCCCAGCATTCTCAACACGCCGGACAGGGCTTCCAGCCTCTGGGTCAGGGCGTCCAGGGCCTGGGCCTCGGTCAGGGCCTCCGCCCGATCCTCCGCCGGCGCGCGCCGCACCAGACGGCTGACCAGGGCCTCGACGTGATCGATCCCCTCGCGCACACGCATCAGCTCGTCGGCGACGGCGACCAGGAGGTGGGCGTGTTCGGGAGGGGCGTGCATCAGAAGAGCTCCAGGGCGCCCGTATCGACGGGGGGCCGAACGACGGGGACGGGCTTGGGCGCGACGGTGTCGGTGACGGCGCGCTGCATGGCCTTGCCGGTCACCGGCCAGTAGTGCAGGCGGCGTCCGCCGTCCCCGCGCAGGCTGCCGCCCACCACGGGAATGCCTTCGTCACGCAGGAATTTCTCGGCGAAGTCGGCGTTGGAACGGCCGACGTCGCGCAGACTGTCGAACATCCGCCCGCCGCCGAACAGCTTGGCCTCCAGCCGCTCGCGGCGTCCGCCGGCCTTCAGCAAGTCGTTGATCAGAAGCTCCATCGCATAGGCGCCGTAGCGACGCCCCGCGTCAGTTCCCGCGCCGGATCCCTCGGGCAGCAGGAAGTGGTTCATCCCGCCGATCCCGGCGACCGGATCGCGCAGGCACATGGCCACGCAGGAGCCCAGAATGGTGCTGAGGACCACGTCCGGGTCGGACGTGATATGATGCTCGCCCTGGCCGACGTGCAGTCGTTTTTCCTTGTTGTCCTTGAGGGCCGAGAAACTCATGTCAGCGGACCGAAGACGGCTTCCAGCTTGCCCTTCAGTTGGGCCACCGTGAAGGGTTTGACCAGATAGTTGTTGACGCCGAACTGCACCGCCCGCTGCACCAGTTCGCGGTCGGCGCGGCCGGTCAGCATGATGAAGGCGGTCTTGGACGTCGGCGGGTGGGCGCGCACGGCGCGCAGCAGGCCCAGTCCGTCCAGGTTCGGCATGTTGTAGTCGGAGATGATCAGGTGCGCGGGCTTGGAAATGATGTCGCGCAGGGCGATTTCACCGTCGGCGGCTTCGCGGATCTCGCGCACGCCCAGTTGTTGCAGGCTGGTGCGAACCAGCGAGCGCATCGTCATCTGATCATCGACGACCAGGCAGTGGAGAGAGGCGGCGGCGGGCATGATGGCGCTCCCGGGGGTCAGGCGATCGACCGTGCGCCCGAGTCGGCGCACAGTTCTAGAATAGCGGGGGACAGGCGGTGGAGCGGCAGCTGCCGTTCCACGGCGCCCAGTTCGAAGGCGGCTTTCGGCATGCCGTAGACGACCGAGGTCGATTCGTCCTGGCCCAGGGTGCGGCCGCCGGCGTCGCGAATGGCCTTCAGGCCCTTGGCGCCGTCCTTGCCCATGCCCGTCAGGATCACGCCGGTCATCGGCCGCTTCAGGCGGACAAGCGACTCGAACATGACGTCGACCGACGGACGGTGGCCATTGACCGGGTCGCTCTGCACCAGATGGCAGCGGGGGGTCATGCCGGGCGTCAGCTCCAGATGCGCCGCGCCGCCCGGCGCCAGATAGATGTGGCCGGCCTTAAGTTGCGCGCCTTCATAGGCTTCGGTCACGGTCGGAGCGCAGACGCGGTCCAGACGGGCGGCGAAGCTGGCGGTGAAGGTCGCCGGCATGTGCTGGGTGATGATGGTCGCCGGGCAGTTGGCCGGGAAGCCGCTCAGAACGGTCAGAAGGGCTTCGACCCCGCCGGTCGACGAGCCGATGGCCAGGATATGGCTGGCGGCCGGGCGATAGGCGCTGGGCGCCGCCGCCGAGGCCGGCATGTCGGCGCGGGCGCGGACGCGCGAACGCGCCGCCGTCTTCACCTTCTCGATCAGGTCGTGGAAGGCGTCGACGCTGGCCACGGCCGGTTTGGCCACCGCGTCCACCGCGCCGATTTCCAGCGCCGCCAGGGTCACGTCCGTGCCCGCCGCGGTCAGGGTCGAGACCATGACCACCGGCATGGGCCGCAGCCGCATGATCTTCTCGAGGAACTCCAGCCCGTTCATGTTGGGCATCTCGACATCCAGGGTCAGGACGTCGGGATTGAGCTCCTTGATGGCGGCGCGGGCCTCGATCGGATCGGCGGCCGTGCCGACGACCTCGATTTCGGGATCCGACTTCAGGGCGGCCGAGATCAGGCCGCGCATCGTCAGGCTGTCGTCCACCACGAGGACTTTGATCTTGGCGCTCATCATGCGGCTCCCAGGCGGTAGGTGGTCAGGCCCGCGGTCTGCAGCAGGCTGGCGGCCGGCCCAGCCACGCGTTCGGAATGGCCGATATAGAGGGTGGCGCCGGGGTTCATCAGGGGGACGAAGCGGCTCCACACCCGCTCCTGGGTGGGATCGTCGAAATAGATCACCACGTTGCGACAGAAGATGACGTCGAACTTGCCCTTCATCGGCCAGTCGCCGATCAGGTTCAGTTCCTTGAACGACACCAGGCGTTTCAGCTGCGGCCCGGCGGTCCAGGCGCCACGATCGGCGCGGTTGAAATACTTGCGCCAAAGGGTGACCGGCGCCGGTTCCAGCGCCTCTTCGGAATAGGTCCCGTCGTGGCCCTGAGCGACCATGTTGGGGTCGATGTCGGTGGCCAGGATGCGCACGTCCAGGTCCGCCGCCTCGGGCAGGACCGACAGCACCGTCAGGGCCATCGAATAGGGCTCCTGCCCGTTCGAACAGGCCGCCGACCACAGCCGCACCCGGCCGCCGGCGCGAGCGCGCTCGACCAGTTTCGGCAGGACCCGGTCGCGCAGGTCGTCGAAATGGTGGGGCTCGCGATAGAAGCGGGTGACGTTGGTCGTCAGGGCGGCCGTCATCTTCTGCCGCTCGTCGACCCCGTCCACGCCCTCGACCAGGGCGCAGTAGTCGCGGAAACTCGACAAACCCAGGGTCCGCAGCCGTTTGGCCAGGCGCGAATAGACCAGAGCCGCCTTGCCCTCGTTCAGGGCGATGCCCGCGTGGGCATGAAGCATTTCGGCGATCTGACGGAAATCCTCGGCGGTGAAGACGAATTCGCCCTCGACGATGGATCCCCGTCCTGGGGCGGGATTCATGCGGCTTCAGCCTCGATATGGGGCAGGATGTGGTCCAGTTCGATCAGGCTGATCATGCGCCCGTCGATCGAGAATATCCCCTTGACGAAGGTCTTGACCTGGTCGCTGGCGACGTCGGGCGTCGGCTGGACCGAGGCCTCGTTCATCTCCAGGATGTCCGACACGGCGTCCACCAGCAGCCCCACCATCCGGCCGCCGATATGGGCGACCATGATGACGTGACGGGCCGTCGGCTCGGACGTCTCCAGACCGAAGCGCGCGCCCAGGTCGATGATCGGCAGGACGGTGCCGCGCAGGTTGATGACGCCCTTCATATAGCCGGGCGAGCGCGGCAGCGGCGTCGCCGGGGTCCAGCCGCGGATTTCACGCACCGACATGATGTCGACGCAGAATTCCTGGCGGCCGATGCGGAAGGCGATGAGTTCGCGTTGGGAGTCGTTGGCTTCGGTCATGGCTCAGCTCGCAAGCTTGAAATCGGGGCGGGAAGATCGGCGGCGCATGTCTGTGACCAGGACGTCCACGTCGAGGATCAGGGCCACGCGACCGTCGCCCAGGATGGTGGCGGCGGCGATGCCCTCCACCTGCTGGTAGTTGGTCTCGAGGCTCTTGATCACGACCTGGCGCTGGCCCTGGATGGCGTCGAACAGCAGGGCCGCCTGTTGGCCGCCCTCGGTCTCGACGACCACGGCGACGCCTTCGGACGGAACCACCGGGGTGTCGCGGAAGCCCATGGTCATCGCCACATCGATCAGGGGCAGGAAGCGGTCGCGGAAGCGGATCACCGGATCGACCCCGCCGACATAATGCAGGTCGCCTTCTTGCGGCGTCAGGCTTTCGACGATGGCCGGCAGCGGGGCGATCAGGATCTGGTCGGCGGCGGACACCACCATGCCGTCCAGCACCGCCAGGGTCAGCGGCAGGCTGAGGGTGAAGGTCGACCCCTTGCCCGGAACCGAACTGATCGAGATGCGGCCGCCCAGGGCCTGGATCGAGCGCTTGACCACGTCCATGCCCACGCCGCGGCCCGAGATGTCGGACACCACGGCGGCGGTCGAGAAACCGGGCAGGAAGATCAGATTGTCGATCTGCTCGTCGGTCAGGGCGGCGTCAGGCGCGACCAGCCCCTTGTCGATGGCGATCTTCTTGACCCGTTCGCGATTGATGCCGCGCCCGTCGTCGGAGATTTCGATGACGATGCGGCCGGACCGGTGCAGGGCGGCCAGGCGAACCGTGCCCTCGGCCGTCTTGCCGGCGGCGATCCGCTCGTCGGGCGTCTCCAGGCCGTGGTCGATGGCGTTGCGCAGCATGTGGGTGATGGGCTCGGCCAGGCGTTCGACCACGGTCTTGTCGACCTCGGTGTCCTCGCCGGCGGTGACCAGACGAACCTGTTTGGAGACCATGTCGGCGACTTCGCGGACCAGGCGCGGCATGCGCTGGAACACCGACTTCACCGGCTGGGCGCGAATGGCCATGACGCTGTCCTGGATCTCGCGCGTCAGAAGCTCGAGGTCTTCCAGGCCCAGGGCGATGCCGGACGAGCGGGCCAGGCCGCTTTCCAGCACGCGTTGCGACAGCATGGCCTGCTGGATGACCAGTTCGCCGACCACATTGATCAGGCGATCGACCCGGTCCAGATCGACGCGGATGGTGACAGGGGCGGGCGCGACGGGCGCCGCGACCTGGGCGGGCGGAATCGGCGCGGCCGGCGCCGGGGCGGCGGCGACCGGAGCGGGAGCGGGGGCCGGAGCGGCCGGAGCGGGAACCGGGGCCGGGGCGACGGCTTCGAGGGCTGGGGCGGGTGCGACAGCGTCGGGGGTCGGTTGTTCGACGGCGGGCGCGTCGCCTGCGGCCTTGGCCAGCAGGGCCGCGATATCCAGTTCGTCGCTGGCGGGCAGCACCGCCGGCGGCTCTTCCTCGAAGACGAGGACCGGTTCCGATCCGCCGCCCAGGGGCGAGATCGTCAGGTCGCAGTCGGCCTCGACGAAGTCGAACACCTCGCGCACGACCTTCTCTTCGATCGCCGCGGTCAGATCGATGGTCCAGGTCAGATAGCCGTCCTCGGCGACCAGCACGTCCAGCGTCGGCAGCGCGCTGTCTTCCACCGACACCGTGATCGGTCCCAGCCGGCCCAGTTCGCGCAGCAACAGGCCGGCTTCGTTGGCGCTGCCGTACATGCGGCCATGGGGCTTGAATAGTATGCGCCAGCCCGTCTGGGCCTCGGCTGCGACGGCTTCAGGCTCGCCGAGGGACGGCAGGGGTTCGTCCAGCGGGACGTCGAAGGCCATCGGCACGAAGCCGAAGTCGTCTTCGTCCTCCTCGACCACCGGCGGCGCCTCGCCGCCGTGGGTCAGCAGTTCCAGTTCGTGAACCAGACCGGCCGAACGCTCCTCGTCGACCGGTGGGGCCAGGCCTTGCGCGGCCTGGATATGATCGGCCAGCACGTCGGAGGCGCGCAGCAGGGTCTTGATCGTCACCGTGTCGCACGGCTTGCGACCGGCGCGCAGCTCGTCCATCAGCGTTTCGAAGACGTGGGCGAAACGGACCAGAGCCTCCAGACCAAACGCCCCCGCCCCACCCTTCACCGAGTGAACGGCGCGGAAGACGGCGTTGATGGTTTCAAGGTCGGTCTGACCCTGTTCCAGCAGCATCAGCTTCGATTCCAGTTCCGCGAGCAGTTCGTCGCATTCCTGGAAGAAGGTGGCTTTGATGGCTTCGAAGGCGTCCATGGCTTGCGGCCGATCGATCTGTGAGGGTTAGGCCGCGACGCGGCGGACGGCGTCGACAAGCTTGACGGGATCGAACGGCTTGACGATCCAGCCGGTGGCGCCGGCGGCGCGGGCGCGGGCCTTCTTCTCGGCGTCGCTCTCGGTCGTCAGCACCAGGCATGGGGTGGTCCGGTGGTTCGGATCGGCGCGCATGCCTTCGATGAAGCCGAAGCCGTCCATGCGGGGCATGTTGATGTCGGTGATGACCACGTCCGCGCCTTGCGCGGCCAGGGTCTCCAGACCATCAATGCCGTCGACGGCCTGGATCACGGTGTAACCCGCGTCCTCCAGGGCCATCAGCAGCATGTCGCGCATGGTGCGGGAATCATCGACGGTCAGGACTGTCTTTTTCACGCGAGAGCTCCTTCAAGGGGATCTTGGGCAAGGGGGTCGGGGACATTGGTTTCGGACGCGCCGAAGGCGGTCCACTGTTCGGAAAAACCTTGGGATTGAGGCGTGATCGTCAGATCGACGCCGTCGGCGGCCCAGGTCTTGCGGGCCGACAACAACACCTGCAGGCAGAGACCGCCCAGACGCTCGACGTTCGAGGCGTCCAGCGTGACCGGCTGACCCCGTCGCGCCAGCAGCTCCGCCTTCAAAGGCTCGGCCGCATTCATATCCAGCACCGTCGCCAGCACGATGGCGTCCGTCATGAGAAGTTCCCTTCGTCTGCCCCAAGACCATGCATGGCACAGCTTTGGTAAATAGCCTTTGAAGACGGAATCATCAGAACTCCTCCCAACCTTCCGGATCGGCCTCGACCTTGGGCGCGGCGCCGCCGCGGCCGACGGTCTTCAGGGCCTGGATCATGCGATTGACGGGCTTGGGCGCGGCCTGAGGCGCAGGGGCGGGGCGAGCGGGCGTCGGGCTGCGACGGGCGGCGGCGGCATGACCCTCTGAACCCTGGCCGACCTTGAACTGGGCCACGGACGTCTGCAGGGCTTCCGCCTCCTGGGCCAGCGAATGGCTGGCGGCGGTCGACTGCTCGACCATCGCAGCATTTTGCTGAGTGACTTGGTCCATCTGGTTCACGGCCGTATTGACCTGGGCCAGGCCGACGGCCTGTTCCTGGGCCGAGGCCGCGATCTCCGTGACCAGGCCGTCGATCTCGGCGACCCGATCCACAATCCGCTGCAGGGCTTCGCCGGTCTGACCGACCAGTTTCACGCCCGAGCCCACTTGGGTGGTCGAGGCGGAAATCAGCGTCTTGATCTCCTTCGCCGCCTCGGCCGAACGCTGGGCCAGGGCCCGCACTTCGGAGGCCACCACCGCAAAGCCGCGACCCGCCTCGCCAGCCCGCGCCGCTTCCACGCCGGCGTTCAGGGCCAGCAGATTGGTCTGGAAGGCGATTTCGTCGATCACGCCGATGATCTGGTTGATCTGGGATGACGAACCCTCGATCGCCTGCATGGCCGAGACGGCGTCGCGGACGATGACGCCCGAGGTTTCCGCGTCGCCCTTGGCGGCCTGGACCACGTCCGAGGCCTGGCGGGCGCCGGAGGCGGTCTTGTTCACCGTGGCGGTGATCTCGTCCAGGGCGGCCGCCGTTTCCTCCAGCGAAGCCGCCTGCTGTTCGGTGCGGCGCGACAGGTCGTCGGCGGCCTGCGAAATCTCGCCGGCGCCCGAGCGAATGCCCGCCACATTGCTGAGCACCACGCTCATGGCCTGCTGCAGCTGGGCGATGGCGGTGTTGAAGTCGGTCTTCAGCTTCTCGGCGCGCGGGGCGACCTCTGCTGTGAACCGGTGGGTCAGATCGCCGTTCGACATGGCGGCCAGGCCGTCGGCCAGGGCCGTCAGGGCGACATGATCCTCTTCGGCGATGCGCGCCTTCTCGGCTTCATTGGCCAGACGCTCGGTCTCGCTCATCGAGCGGGTCGAGGCGGCCTCGGCCTCGATGCGGGTCTTTTCGACGGCGGCGTCGCGGAAGGCGACGATCGCCTGGCCCATCTTGCCGAACTCGTCCTTGCGGTCGGCGCCGACGATCTGGATCGAGGTGTCGCCCGCCATCAGCTTCTGCATATAGCCGATCATGCTCATCGTCGGCCGCACGATGGCGCGGGTCACGCCGAAACCGACGGCCAGGGACAGCAGCAGAACGGAGACCAGACCGATCATCACCGCCAGCATGGCGTTCTTGGTCGCCGTCGCCTGCGCGTCGCGCGTAACCACCAGCGCCGCTTCGTTGGCGGCCTTCAGCTCATCGACCGCCTCTTCCGCCGGCGCGATATAGGTGTCCGCGACGCCTTCGCGCCCGACCATGTTCTCGGCTTCCTCCACGCGGCCTTCGCGCACCAGGACCTGTCCGACCTGGACGACGTTCTTGTACCATTCGGCGTTCGCCTTGATCGCCCGGTCTATCGGCGCCGTGCGATCCGCAGGCAGGCCGGCGCGCTCTTCTTCCAGGGCGGCGATGAATTTGGCGCGGTGGGCGTCAAGTCGCTCGGTGTAGTAGGGATCGCCCGAGAGCAGGTAGCCTCGATAGGCGTTCTCCTGCTTGGCCAGATAGAATTCCGCCCGGGCCGTGGCGCGGGTCATGGCGTTCTCAATGCTGCGATCCTCGCCCGCGCTCTGGAGGGCCAATAGATTCGCCACAACGACGGCGCCCATGACGGCGATGGCGACCAGCACCAGCGCAAACGCGCTGAACAGCTTGCGCCCAACCGGCATGTTTTCAGTCAACTTCACGCGTACTCTCCTCGGTATCGCAAAAATCAGATCGAATCCGCAGAGACGGCGAACCCGTCCGAGTGGAGTCTCCCGAGGTCGCATCCCGATCCGCCTGCAGCCGCCGCGACCGCCGGACATCCGCCGGCCTGCGCTTGGCGCGGGTCGGTCAAACGCCTGGACGTCGACGGGCTTTGGAGAAGGATTTCGGGGAACATCAACAACCTCGGAGCATCTGCATTCTGCCCGGGAACCATGAGATGATGATTAATATGATTTCTGAACCGCACCCTAGGTAGGAATGCGTAAGCGTGGCGGCCCACTCCGCGCCGACGGGAATTTTCGCCCATCAGGCGAACATGATCGCAAAAATTAATTATGCGTGCTTTTCCCTAACTTCAGGAATGATATAGAGATTGGGTCAAAAAAGCGGCAGGGACGTGACGACAATGGTTTCGCAGATGCGAAATATCGCATGATGCAAGCACGACCGGCGGCTTCTACTAGACCTGCTCTGCCCCGGCTTATGGTTCGATTTGCCCGGACGTATTGGGGCGGCTTTTTGCTTGCCGCCGGGTGCGTATTGGTTGGATCGGCTTTCCGCCTGACTATCCAGACTGTCGGCCACGTCCACTATCTGCCCATGCTGGCGGCGGTGATGGCGACCGCCCTGGTGGCCCAGCGCCCGGCGACCTTCACGGCGATCGTCCTGTCCGTCATCGCCGACATGCTGATCCTGCCTCGACAGGGGATTGCGAACGCCGTCGTCCACGCCGCCCTGTTCGTCGCCGTAGCCCTTGTGATGGCGGAGGTCTGTCACCGTCTGGCCAGCCGCAGCGCCCTGTTGGACAGCATACTGGCCTCCGTTCCGGTCGTGACCTTGAACGGCGAGGGCCGCATTCTGCGAATCACCCCGGCCGCCGCCGATCTGCTCGGCGTCACGCCTGAAGAGGCCCTATCTCGCCCCTTCAGCACCTTCGCCACCGATTTTGACACGACCGCGCTCGCCGCCGTGATCGAGGGCGCCCCGCTGTCCCTTCCGGCGACCGGATCCTGGTTGGCGCGGCGGCCGGACGGAGAGATCGTCCCCATGACGATCCACGCCAGCCTTCTTTCCCCGAGCGTGGATCCCGAGCGGATGGTGCTGTCCCTCGGCGACCAGCGGCAAACCACGGCCGCCAATGAGCGCATGCGCGACCTGATGAACCAGCTCAGCAAGAGCTGGCGGCTGAACTCCATGGGCGAAATGGCGGCGACTCTGGCGCACGAACTGAACCAGCCCCTGACGGCCGCCACGGTCTATCTGCATGCAGGCCAGACCGACATCGCCCGGGCGGGGCCACTGGGCGATAGCGCCGGCCGCGCCCTGGATCTGGCCAAGACCCAGCTCATTCGGGCCGGCGACATCATTCGCCGCATGCGCGAATTCGTCTCGACCGGCGCCCGCGAACTCACGGACCAGCGCGTCTCCTCGATGATCGAAGACCTGCGCCCCCTCTTCGACCTGATCCGCATGGACACAGGGGTGGTGATTCGCGTCGATGTGCGCGACGTCGGCGATCATGTGCTGGCGGATCGCATCCAGTTCCAGCAAGCGATCAACAATCTGGTCCGCAACGCCGTCGACGCCGTCGCGGGGCGCGAACTCGGCCTGGTGCGCATCACCGGCCGCAGTCTTGGAAACCAAGGTTACGAGATCATCGTCGAAGACGATGGTCCTGGAATTCCGGAGGACCAGATGGACCGGATCTTCCAGCCGATGACCACGACCAAGGCGAGCGGAATGGGCCTGGGCCTGTCCGTCACCCGCTCAATCATCGAGAGCCATGACTCCGTCCTGACCGTCGGCCGCAGTCCGCTGGGCGGCGCGGCCTTCTCCTTCTGTCTTTCTCCCGTCTTGGAGCTCGAAGCCGCATGACTCAACACTCCGTCTTCGTGATCGACGACGATCAGGCCTTGCGGGATTCGCTATTGATGCTCCTGAGGGGCGAGGGCATTCGCGCCCGCGGCTTCCCCAGCGCCACCGCCTTCCTGGACGCCCTGCCCGAAGAAAAGACGGCCTGCGTCATCACCGATCTGCGCATGCCGCAGATGGAAGGCGCCGAGTTGATCCGTCATCTGTCTCGATTGCGCGGCGAGACCTGGCCCGTGATCGTCATCACCGGTCACGCCGAGGTGCCTCTGGCGGTTCAGCTGATGAAGGCGGACGTCGTCGACTTCATCGAAAAACCCTTCGACCCGAACCGTATTCTCGAGGCCGTGCGCGGCTGTCTGTCCGCCTTGGAGCGCCAGGAGGTCGAGAGCGAGGCGCGCGAGGAGGCGACGTCCCGCCTGGCCAGTCTGACGCCGCGCGAACGTCAGGTGTTCGAGGCCCTGATCGACGGCAAGTCGAACAAGGAAATCGCCATCAGCCTCAGCATCAGCCCCCGAACGGTCGAGATCTTCCGCGCCAAGGTGATGCAGAAGATGCAGGCCACCAGCCTGTCCATGCTGGTGCGGATGGGGCTGCGCTGCGCCGAAGTCTGAAAAGGCCCTTGAGCCGCACGGCGATCATCGCCACCTTGCAGGGGTCATGAGCGACCGGTCCGCAGGCCTCGCCCCTTCCCGCGTCACGGCGGTGCTGGGGCCCACCAACACCGGCAAGACCCATCTGGCGGTCGAGCGGATGCTGGGTCACGCCTCGGGCATGATCGGCCTGCCGCTGCGGCTGCTGGCCCGCGAAATCTACGAGCGGATCGTCAGGCAGCGCGGCGCCGCCGCCGTCGCCCTGATCACGGGCGAGGAAAAGATCGTCCCGCCGCGCCCGCACTATTTCGTCTGCACCGTCGAGGCCATGCCGCTGGAGCGGTCGGTGGAATTCCTGGCTATCGACGAGATCCAGCTGGTCGCCGACCCCGAGCGCGGCCACGTCTTCACCCAGCGGCTGCTGCACGCGCGCGGCCGGTTCGAGACCATGTTCCTGGGCGCCGGGACCATGGAGCCCCTGATCCGCCGTCTGGTCCCGGACGTCGAGATCGTGACCCGCGACCGGCTGTCCACCCTGTCCTACGCCGGCTCCAAGAAGCTGACCCGCCTGCCCCGCCGCAGCGCCATCGTCGCCTTCTCGACCGAGCGGGTCTACGCCATCGCCGAACTGATCCGGCGCCAGAGGGGCGGGGCGGCCGTGGTCATGGGCAGCCTCTCGCCCCGCACCCGCAACGCCCAGGTCGCCCTTTACCAGTCGGGCGAGGTGGACTTCCTGGTCGCCACCGACGCCATCGGCATGGGGCTGAACATGGATGTGGACCATGTCGCCTTCGCTGGCTTGCGCAAGTTCGACGGACGGCGGACCCGCTGGCTGCACGCCCACGAGATCGGCCAGATCGCCGGCCGCGCCGGCCGCCATCTGCGCGACGGGACGTTCGGCGTCACGGCCGAGGCCGAGGATCTGGACGCCGATCTGGTGGAACAGGTGGTCGAGCACCGGTTCGATCCGGTCGAGGCGGCGGAATGGCGTAACGCCAGACTGGACTTCGACACCCTGCCCGACCTGCTGCGCTCCCTGACGGTCACGCCCCAGCGCAGCGGCCTCAGCCTGACGGCCGAAGCCCTGGACGAGACCCTGCTGCGCCGCCTGATCAAGGACGAGGAAGTGGCCCGCATCGGCCGTTCGCGCGGCGCCGTCATGCGGCTGTGGGAAGCCTGCCAGCTGCCCGACTTCCAGAAGACGACGCTGGACGAGCACGCCCGCCTGGCCAGGGACGTCTTCCACGCCCTGACCGGCAAGCGGGGCCGGCTGACCGACGACTGGATGGCGCCGCGCTTCGCCTTCGTGGATCGCGACGACGGCCAGATCGACCAGCTGTCGGCCCGGCTCTCGGCCGTCCGCACCCTGTCCTACATCGCCAACCGCCCCGACTGGGTTCACGACGCCCAGGGCTGGCGCGACAAGACACGGGCGCTGGAGGACCGCCTGTCCGACGTCCTGCACGAGCGGCTGACCGCCCGGTTCGTCGATCGCCGCACAACCGCCCTGATGCGGGCCCTGAACGTCCGCGAGGATACGTTCGCGGGCGTCGCCGACGACGGCGAGGTGACGGTCGAGGGCCAGGTGGTGGGCCAGCTTGAAGGCGTTCGATTCCAGATGGAGAAGGGCGCCTCCGCCCTGGAGGACCGCACCCTGCGCCAGGCGGCGGTCCGCGCCGTCACGCCCGAGATCAACCGCCGCCTGGGTCGTCTGGCCGCCGAGACCGACGAGGCCTTCGCCGTCACGCCGGACGGGGCCGTCCTGTGGCGCGGCGTCCTGACCGCCCAGATCCAGTCCACGCCGACCGGCGCCGATCCCTTCTCGCCCTCCGTCCGCCTGCTGGGCGAACTGGGTCCGACGCCCGCCCGCGAGCGCGCCAAGCGTCGGATCGAGGCCTGGCTGGCGTTCGAGGCCGGCCGCGCCCTGCGCGACCTGCGCCGCCTGCGTCAGGCGGTCGAGTCCGGCGCGCTCAAGGGTCTGCCCCGCGGGATCGCCTTCCGCCTGATCGAGGCCGGGGGCCTGATCGACCGTCGCGACGTCGAACGCGACCTGGCCGCCCTCAGCCAGGTCGAGCGGCGCACGCTGAAAAGCTTCGCCATCCGCGTCGGCGCCCATTCCGTCTGGCTGCCCGGCCTGCAGAAGCCCCGCGCCCGCCATTTCGCCCAGGCCTTCCTGGACGCCCCCCTGATCCCCGCGACGCCCGATCTGATCCCCGCGCCGCCCGAACCGCCCTCGCCCCGCCTGCTCTCGGCCCACGGCCTGCGCGCGGCCGGCCGCTGGCTGGCGCCCGTCGAGACCCTGGAGAAGATGGCCGATCTGCGCGCCGCCAATACCGCAGACCGCGGCCGCCTGTCCGACGCCGCCCTGATCGACCTGGGCTGGACCGCCGATCAGGCCAAACAGGTCATCGCCGCCCTGAAGACCGAACGCGCCCGCCAGCCCGACAAGCCCGGCGTCGCGCCGAAGCCGCCCAAGGATTCGCCCTTCGCCGCCCTGGCCGTCCTGACAGCGCCCCCGACGCCCCCGGCGCCCCCGGCGCGCGCCAAACGTCGTCGCCCTCGCAAGAAGACGGCGGCGGTCTGACGTATGGACTTCGTGGCGCGGTTCGAAACCGTGATGGCGGCCTTATGGCAAACCCGCGCCTGACCGGCGCGACATCGCCGCTCGTCGCCAAGCCTTTGCAATAAAGACACCGGCCAAAGCGCCCGCCGCACCGGGCCAAACCTCCCCGACGACGGCGGAAAACGCCGAATACCAAGCGGACCAAGCATGATAGCCGGGATAGGCGTCCCTGGGCGTCAGAACGTCGTTCCACACAAACTGCAGGAACGCCCCGCCGCCAAAGCTCAGCGGAATGGCCAAGGCGATGAACGCCACCCGTCGGGGCCAGGCCAGGCTACAGATCAAACAGACTGCAGCGATACAGGCCTGTTGCCGCCACATCATCAGACTCAGCGAGTCGCCGACCGCATAATCTGTCATCCAGAACAGCGCCATGTAGGCGAGATAGGCGACAGCCGATGCGAGGATCACCGCCGCCATGAACGGTGTTTCCCGCGCGATCCGCCATCCCAGCGCCGCCCCTAGACATCCGGCCGACCATGACAGGGCCCGCCCCTCCTCCTGGATCGCCGCGAACTCGCCCTGCATCGCCGCCTTCCAGCCAGTCCGGGAAGGCGGGGCGAGCTTCCCGGCAAGCTGCATCATGCCGCGCGATAAGAACAACATCAGGTTCATGACAGTGATCTCCCCAGGATCGACGACGGCGAAGGCGCCATGGCCGCCCGCAAGGCGGCCCGGCCGGCTGCAGTGATCCGATAGGCGTGACGCGCGGGCCGCCCCGGCTTTTCTGGCTCCAGCCACTGGCTCTCCAACCAGTTGCGCTCGGCCAATCGAATAAGGATGGGGTAAAGACTGCCGGATTTCAGTCCGGTCGCATCCGCGACCTCAAGCCCATAGAACCAGGCGTCGGCTTGACGCGCCAATACCTCGAGCACGGCTATGGTCTGAGCGGAAGGGCGACGAGATCGGGTCATGTCAATAAGTCTACATATATAGAACTTGATGGCAAGACTTCTTGCATGCTGAAGGCTTCAGGCTCAGAGGGCAGACTTGCAGGCGCCGCTCACGCAGCCGAATTCGTTTCGGCTGCGATTAAAAGTTCTGGCGCGCCGTCGCCTTTGCCGATTTGGAAGTTTCAGGTCCGCGATCGAAATGAGCGGAACAATGCGAGGAACAACCGTGGAATGAGCGAGACGGATTCGTCCTGCCGCATCGACATCTGGCTGTGGCGGGCGCGTTTCTTGAAGACGCGAAGCCTGGCCGCCGCCCTCGTCGAACGCGGCGCGATGCGTTTGACGCATCAGGGGCGGGAGATCCGGCTGGACAAGCCCAGCCGCTGCGTCCGCCCCGGCGATCTGCTGACCTTCGCCCAGAACGGCCGGGTCACGACCCTGCGGGTGGAGGCGATGGGCGAAAGGCGCGGGCCGCCTGAAGAAGCCCGCGCCCTCTATTCCCTGATCATCGCGCCCTGAGGGCCAGGGGCCCGGCGCGAAAATCGCTTACTGCTTCAGGACGAACTCGCCCTCGATGTGCAGCTTCACCTCGTCGGACACGGCCGGCAGGGCGTAGTTGATGCCGAAGTCCGAGCGCTTGATGACAGCTTCCCCGTCGAAGCCGGCCTTGTAGGCGCCCATGGCGGTTCCGGCCTGGTTGAACTCGACCTCGATGGTCACGGGCTTGGTCACGCCGCGCAGGGTCAGATCGCCGACCACGGTCGCCTCGTTGGCGTCATCGGCGTCGACCGTCACGGAACGCGAGACGAAGGTCGCCGTCGGATGATTGGCGGTGTCGAAGAAGTCGGCGGTCTGCAGGTGGGCCTTCAGCTTGTCGTCGTTCGGGGCCACGTCGGTCAGCGGAATGGTGGCGGTCAGGGTGGAGGCCGAGGGATTGGCGACGTCCAGCTTCAGCTCGGCCTTCACGTTCACGAACTGGCCCGTGTAGGTCGAGAAGCCGAGGTGGTTCACCGACCAGGTGATCTTGCCGTGGCCGGAATCGAGGTCATAGGCGCCGGCGGTCACTTCCGACGGGGTCTTGGTCAGGGCGGCCTGGGCCACCACCGCGCCGCCGGCGGCGAGGCTGACGGCCAGGGCGCCGGCGAGGGCGTGTTTCATGAAGGGGGTGCGCATGGGGAATGTTCCGGTTGAAGAGGATCGTTATATGCAATCAACACAGTTGCGATTAAGCCTGACTGTTGTCAAGTCGTGTCAGACCGCCTGCGAACGTCTCCCACCTTAAGCCGCGCTGTTGACAGTTGGTTGCGTGGCCGCCATGTCGCAGGCCTCCCACCCACAGTTTCGCCCCCGTTCGCCGCCCCATGACCTACATCGTCACCGACGCCTGCGTGAAATGTAAGTTCATGGACTGCGTCGAGGTGTGCCCCGTCGACTGTTTCTACGAGGGCGAGAACTTCCTGGTCATCGCCCCGGACGAGTGCATCGACTGCGGCGTGTGCGAGCCGGAATGCCCCGTCGACGCCATCGTGCCCGACACCGAGGACGAGCCGGACGGCAAGTGGCTGCAGG
The DNA here is from genome assembly GCF_011064825.1 of Brevundimonas mediterranea. Classification (NCBI taxonomy): domain Bacteria; kingdom Pseudomonadati; phylum Pseudomonadota; class Alphaproteobacteria; order Caulobacterales; family Caulobacteraceae; genus Brevundimonas; species Brevundimonas mediterranea. The sequence continues at coordinate 2,148,392 of NZ_CP048751.1, read as the reverse complement.
TCAACGCCGAATACGCCAAGGTCTGGCCCAATATCACCGTCAAGGGGACGCCCCCCGCCGACCGCGAACAATATGAGCGCGAGACGGGCAAGTACGAGAAATACTTCAGCCCCAAGCCCGGCAAGGGCGCCTGATTTCTCGACGACTTTCGGCGCCTCGCCCCGCCGAACGGCCAAGGTTGAACTGTCGCAAATCCACGTCCGCCCTGTGGACGTTTTGAAATTCCGCAAATTTGTGATAGGTTCTGTTTCATTGGATCGGGCGGTCCGCGAAATCTTCGCGCCGCCCGTGTTTGCGACAGAATCCCGCCCACAGACGGGATCGGCCAGAGGTTTGGTGATCCGTTTCCGCATTTGACGCCCAGCATCATCCCGACCGACGGAGAGATCCGGCGGCCGAGATCCTGTTTGCGTTTCCTGCGCCTTCGCGTCGCCCGGCCCTGACCGGGAAAGGACGAATATGACGAGCAAGACTGGTCTGGAGTTCAAGGTTGGCGACGCGGTCGTCTATCCGGCGCACGGCGTCGGCAAAGTCGCGGCGGTCGAGACTCAGGAAGTCGCGGGCATGTCGCTGGAAGTCTATGTCGTGACCTTCGACCACGAGAAGATGACCCTGCGCGTCCCGACCAAGAAGGCTGCGACGGCCGGCCTGCGTTCGCTGGCCGCCGACGACGTCGTGACCAAGGCCCTGACCACCCTGAAGGGGCGCGCCCGCATCAAGCGCACCATGTGGTCGCGTCGCGCCCAGGAATACGAGGCCAAGATCAACTCGGGCGACCTGATCTCCATCGCCGAAGTGGTCCGCGACCTGCACCGCGCCGACACCCAGCCGGAACAGTCCTATTCGGAGCGCCAGCTCTATGAATCGGCCCTGGACCGGATGGCGCGCGAAGTCGCCGCCGCCAACAAGATCGACAAGGACGCCGCCGTCGAACTGCTGGCCAAGTCGCTCAGCGCCAAGAAGCCGATCCCGACCGCCGAAGCCGCCTGAATACAGGTTGGGGCTTCCGCCTCGAACCAACGGAAAGGCCCCGGAACGATCCGGGGCCTTTTTGGTTTGACCGACATCAAGGCGCGCCTGCGGCTTCGACGTCCACATGGCCCTTGATCAGGAGCCGACCATGACCGACGCCGACCCCGCCGCCCCGCTGGGCTTTCATCACATCCGTCTGGAACTGGCGCGCGAGCCGCAGGCCCCGGCGGGCGATCCCGAGGCGGGCTATGATATTCTCGCGCCGCTGACGGCCGAGCGCCGCCTGGACGCCGCCGTCTGGCGAGAAGCGCCGGAAAAATGCCGGGTCCGCCGCTTTTCGCACGGCGCCACCCTGGCCTTCGGTCGGCTGCGTCACGCCGCCCCCGACCGCTGGTTCCTGGATTTCGAACCCGGCGACGCGGACGACGTCCACGGTTTCCGTCTGGCCGACGAACGCCTGGAGACCGGCGAATACGTCAGTCTCTCGACGGACGACCAGATGCACACCTATGTGGTCGCCCGCTCCGAACCCGTCTGAGGCTCAGAAATACTCCGCATCGGCCGGGCACTGGGCGCTGATGCGGCGCGCCGTGATGGTGGCGGGAATATAGGGGGTGCCGCGCAGCAGCTGGGCCCCGCCGCGGAAGCTGAAGCTGGTGTCCTCATAGGCGCCGGTCAGCCGCACATTGACCCGGCGGCCCTTCTTGTCCTGACACGTCCCCTCGAACCGCGCCCGGCCGTCCCCGACCACGCGGGTCGGATAGGTGCAGCGCCAGCGGTTGGTCGACAGACCGCCGAAGAAGCGGTTGATCTCGCTGGGCCGCACGCATTTCTGTTCGGTGTCGCGTTGGCCGAGCGCGCTGGTCGTATATTCCCAGTAGCCGGGCAGGACTTCGCTCTGGGCGGCCGTCTGGGCCGGGGCCAGGGCGGGGGCGGCCAGCAGGACGCCGCCGGCCATGACCGGAGCCAGCACGGCCCAGACCTTCAGGGACAGGGCGCGTTTGGACAGGCGATCAATCAGGGACGGGCGAGACATGGCGGCCTTCTGTTCAGCGTGGATCTTCATGATATGACCCATAGCGCGCGTCATTTGAATGACGCCTGAACGAAGTCGTGTCCCGGCCGACGCGCGACGAGCCTCGAAAGCCCAAGACTCGGCTTGACGCCGAACCTCCTCTTCCCTTATACGGCCCCCTCTCGCGCGGGCTGCTTCCCGCGCGTACTTGTTTCATGCGTCTTCTCCCTTGTTTCGGGCTGGACGCCGCACCTTAAGGATCTGACGATGTCGCGTCGTTGCGAACTCACCGGTATCGGCCCGATGGTCGGCCATAGCGTGAGCCACTCGAACATCAAGACCAAGCGCCGCTTCCTGCCGTCGCTGAAGACGGTCAAGGTCACCTCGGATTCCCTGGGTCAGACCTTCTCGCTGCGTATCTCGAACGCCGCGCTGCGCACCCTCGACTACAAGGGCGGCCTGGACGCCTTCATCGTCAAGGCCCGCGACGAGCAGCTGTCGATCGCCGCCCAGCGCATCAAGCGTCAGGTCCGCGCCAAGCTGGCCGAGCAAGCCGCCGCCGCCTGATCGGCGACCGCTGCATCTGTTTCTGGAAAAGGCCGGCGGCGACGCCGGCCTTTTTCTTTGCCTCCCGCCCCGGCCGACGGCTAGGCTTCGGCCGTATTCGGAGGGGATTCCATGACGATCGCGCACACCCTGGCCTGTACGGCCGCCGGCCTCGCTCTGGCCGCCTGCGCCACGACCCCGCCGCCGCCGCCGTCCTCGGCTCCGCGCGAGTCGACCGCCTTCACCCTCGCCACCGACCAGCCCCTGACGCCTGAACAGCAGGCGATGCGGTTCGACCAGGCCGACCTGTCGATCCGGGTCCTGCCCGAGGACCGGGCCATCGACGCCGTCGCGGTTCTGGACTTCACCGCCACGGCCCCGCTGCACCGGCTGGAGGTCGAACTGGACACCCTGCTGGCCATCTCCTCCGTCCAGATCGACGGGGTCGAGGTCGCCGCCGACCGCTGGTCCAATCCCGAAGGCCGTCTGACGGTCCAGTTGCCCCGCCCCCTGGCCGCCGGTCAGAGCGTCGCCCTGCGCGTCGCCTACGCCGGCCGGCCCCGCGTCGCGCCCCGCGCCCCCTGGGACGGCGGCTTCGTCTGGTCCACGGCCCCGTCGGGCGAGCCCTGGATCGCCACCGCCGTCCAGGGCGAGGGCTGCGACATCTTCTGGCCCTGTATCGACAGCCCGCACGGCGAGCCGGGCCGGGTCGACCTGCACATCACCATCCCCTCGACCCTGTCGGCGCCGTCCAACGGCCGGTTCCTGGGCACGGTCGATCACGGCGACGGCTGGACCACCTGGAACTGGTCGGCGAAGAGCCCCAACACCTACGCCATCGCCCTGAATGTCGGCCCCTACGAGGAGGTCAGCGGCCAGTACGAAAGCCGGTTCGGCAATACGATCCCGATGAACTACTGGCATCTGAAGTCGGACGCGCCCGACAAGGTCCAGGCCCTGTTCGCCCAGTTTCCAAAGATGCTGGACTTCTTCGAGGCCAATGTCGGCCCCTTCCCCTTCGGCGACGAGAAGATGGGCGTGGTCGAGACCCCGCACCTGGGCATGGAGCACCAGACCATCAACGCCTATGGCAACGGCTACAAGATCGACGGGCGCGGCTATGACTGGCTGCTTCAGCACGAGTTCGCCCATGAATGGTTCGGCAACCAACTGACCAATCAGAACGCCGACGACATGTGGCTGCACGAAGGTCTGGGCAGCTATATGCAGCCCCTCTACGCCCGCTGGCTGCTGGGCGACCGCTATATGCAGCGCGAACTGGCGAACCAGCGCGAGGGATTGATCAACAAGTTCCCCGTCGTCTCGGGCACGCCCAAGACCGAGGACGAGGTCTACAAGGGCGACGTCGGCCCGGGGAACGACATCTATTCGAAGGGCTCGCTGATCAGCCATTCGCTGCGGATGCTGATCGGGGACGTCGCCTTCCACCAGGCCCTGACCCGCCTGGTCTATGGAACCGATGATCCCCGGCCCGGCGCCTTCAGGCCCCTGTACCGCTCGACGCGGGATTTCCTCCAGATCGTCAACCAGGTGACGGGCCAGGATTACGGCTGGTTCTTCCGCGGCTATCTCTACAACGCCGCCCTGCCGGTGTTGACCCAGACGCAAGACGGCGACGTGCTGCGGCTGGAATGGGCGACCGGCAACGGCGAGACCTTCCCCATGCCGCTGGACGTCGAGATCGACGGCCGCGTCCAGACCGTCGCCATGACCGGCGGCCGGGGTGAGATCGCCGTTCCCGCCGGGGCGCACGTCCTGATCGATCCTCAGAACAAGGTGCTACGCCAGATGGACGTGATCGACGCGCTGCAGGCCTATAAGGCGGAGCAAAAACGCTGATCCTTCTCCCAATGGGAGAGGGTGAAACACTCAGGCCGGCGCCACCGTCACCGACTGGCGCACCATCTGGCACCGCTCCTGAGTCGTCAGGAAGGCGATGTCCGCCGCGTCGCGTCCGCAGGCGATCCGCACCAGACCCTCGACCGGCGCCAGCCGCGTCGCATCGACCAGCCACCAGCCGTTATCCAGCCAGACCTCGAAGATGGCGTGGAAGTCGGGCGGATTCAGCTGGTGCGCAAAGGCGCTGACCGCCCGCGCCGGAATCCCCGACGCCCGGCACAGGGTCATGCCCAGGTGGGTGAAGTCGCGGCACACCCCGGCCCGGTCGATGAAGGTGCGCGCCGCCGTCGTCTCGGTGTCCGACACGCCGTGCTCATAATCCAGGTTCTCGGTGATCCAGTTCAGGATCGCCAGCACCCGCGCCCCGCCCGAGGTGTCGCCGAACTCCCGCGTGACGAACCGGCCGAACTGGTCCGACGGGCAGTACCGGCTGGGCTGCAGATAGGGCAGGACCTCGGCCGGCAGTTCGCCCCAGTCATGCTGGGACACGCTGGGCGGCAGGCCCTTCAGCACCCCGTTCTCGACCACCGCCTCATAGGTCAGGGTCACTTCGCCCTCGACGTGGCAGCGCAGGGTCCGGGCCCCGAAATCGACGTCCTCGTCCTCGTGGAACTCCACCGGCGGATCGAAGGTCAGGGCCTCTTCCAAGATGTCCTGGCCGGGCCAGTGGGCGACCTGGATCTTGTAGATGGCGTCCGTCGGCGGATCGAAACGATAGACGAGCTCGGCGCGGACGCGCAGTTTCATGAAGGGCTGCCAACTGGAAAGGGGAACCGTATCCCAACGCCATGGGACTGCGGCCGTTCCGTGTCCATGGCCCGCGTCGGCCAGCGGCGCGACACTGTCCGCCACCGGACACTTATAACGCGAAATAGACAAGCGTCGCCCGTGTGTTACCTTGTCGGCCGCATGAACCTCCCCACAAGCGAAACCCGGCGAAACGTCCCGGAACCGCCACGCTTCTCCGGCGCGGGCGACCGGACGTCCGCCGCATGAGCGCGCCCGCCGCCCTCATCGACCTGACCGACTGCGATCGCGAGCCGATCCATGTCCCCCAGGCCATCCAGCCGCACGGCTTCCTGCTGGTGCTCAACCTCGAGGCCCAGACCGTCGAACAGGTCGCCGGCGCTGTCGAGGAACTGACCGGCCGCACGACCTGGATGGATCAGTCGGCGACCGACCTTCTGGGCGAGGTCGTCGGTCGTCGTCTGCGCGACATGGCCCGCGGCCATGAGACGGGCTTCGCCGGCCGCTGGCGCGCGACCAATCGGCTGGAATACGACATCGTCGTCCATTATGCGCCGGGCCGGGCCCCGCTGGAGCGGATGGTGGTCGAGGTCGAGCAGAGCTCGCAGCAGGCCCGTCTCGGGGTCGAACTGATCTCCCGGCTCGACGCCGCCGGCGCCGCCCTGGAACGGGCCGCCTCGGTCCAGACCGTGTGCGAACGCGCCGCCGACGCCTTCCGCAGCCTGACCGGCTTCGAACGGGTCATGATCTACCGTTTCCTCGACGACGAGGCGGGCCAGGTGATCGCGGAATCGCGCGCGGCCGGCGCGTCGTCCTTCCTGAACCACCATTTCCCGGCGACCGACATCCCCCGCCAGGCCCGCGCCCTGTATCTGCGCAATCCGGTGCGGGTCATCCCCGACTGCCGCTATACGCCCCAGCCCCTGCGGCCGGTCGCGCCGGGCGAGCCGCCGCTGGACATGAGCGACAGCGGCCTGCGCTCGGTCTCGCCGGTCCATATCCAGTATCTGAAGAACATGGGCGTGCGGGCCTCGGCCTCGGTGTCGATCATCGTCGACGACGTCCTGTGGGGCCTGGTCGCCTGCCACAGCGCCACGCCGCTGCTGCTGCCCTATGAACTGCGGGTCGCCTGCACCACCCTGGCCCGCACCCTGGCCCGTCAGTTGAAGACCAAGGCCGACGCCGAACTGTATCGCGACCGGGTCCGCCTGCGCCGGCTGGAGGACGAACTGATCCTGCGCCTGTCCACCGAACGCGATCTGGACGCCGCCCTGGCCGAACATTCGGGGCAGCTGACCGAGCTGGTCGGGGCCGACGGCCTGGCCATCGTGCGCGGCGACCGCATCGCCTGTTTCGGCCACACCCCGCCGCAGGAGGCCGTGCGACGCCTGTCGGACTGGCTGGGCCAGCAGCCGGGCCTGCGCCCCGTCGCCTCCAACGCCCTGTCCGCCCTTCTGCCCGAGGCCCAGGCCTGGCGCGTCCACGCCAGCGGCCTGCTGGCCGTGCGCCTGGCGGGCGACCAGCCCCTGTCGCTGCTGTGGTTCCGGTCCGAGATCCTGGAGACGGTCCGCTGGGCCGGGGATCCGTCCACCGCCGTCAAGTCGGCGGCCGACGGCGGCCCCCTGACGCCCCGCGCCTCGTTCGAGGGTTGGTCCCAGACCGTCACCGGCCGCGCCCGGCGCTGGAGCGCGGCGGCCGTGGAATCCGCCGCCCGCCTGCGCGACGCCCTGTTCGACTTCGCCGCCGTCAATCAGTTGCGCAGCCAGAACCAGTCGCTCCAGGCCCGGCTGACCGAGCGCGAGCTACGACTGGAGCAGCAGCAGTTCCTGATGCGCGAGGTCAATCACCGGGTCCAGAACAGCCTGACCCTGGTCTCCAGCTTCCTGGGCCTCCAGGCCCGCGACCTGGGCGACAGTCCCGCCGGCTCGGCCCTGCAGGAGGCGCGTCGCCGCGTCCGCGCCGTCTCGACCGTCCACAGCCGCCTCTATCGCGGCGACCACGACACGACGATCGACCTGTCCCGCTACATCAGCGAACTGGTCGACGACCTGGGCGCCAGCATGGGCGCCGACTGGGCCGCCGCCATCGAGACCGACCTGGCCCCGATCTGTATCGACGCCGGCCGCGCCGTGACCCTGGGCCTGATCCTGACCGAACTGATCATCAACGCCCAGAAATACGCCTATGACGGCCGGCCCGGCCCGCTGCGCATCACCCTGAGCGAGAGCGACGACCGGTTCCGCCTGGTCGTGGCCGACGACGGCAAGGGCGGCCACAAGGCGGGCAAGGGCTTCGGCTCCCTGATGATCGGCAGCCTGGTCACCCAGTTGGACGGCCGTATCGACTATCGCGACCTGGCCCCCGGTCTGGAAGTCGCGCTGCGCGCCCGGATCGATCCCGCCTCCGATCTGGCCTGACCTGTGGCGGAAGGTCGCGGGGCGGCGTAAGAGGCCCGCCATGTCCGCTCTCGCCGCCCGCGTCTCCCCCCGCGCCTTCGCCCTGATCGTCCTGCTGATCGCCGCCTGCGTCCTGGGCCTGGCGCCGATCCTGGTGCGCCTGACCGAGACCGGTCCGGCGGCGGCGGGCTTCTGGCGGTTCGTCTTCGCCCTGCCCCTGCTGACCCTGCTGGCGTCGCGCGAGCCGGGCGGGATCGCCGCCCCGTCGAAATGGGCGCTGCTGGCCGGCCTGTTCTTCGCCCTGGACCTCAGCTTCTGGCACTACGGCATCGTCATGACCTCGGTCGCCAACGCCACGGTCCTGTGCAACCTGACGCCGGTCGTCGTCACCCTGTTCGGCTGGATCGTGCTGAAGGAGACGCCGCACCGGCTGTTCCTGCTGGCCCTGGCCCTGGCCATGGGCGGGGCCTTCGCCATGGCGGCGGGCGCCGACGGCGGACAGGGGACCAATCCGCCGCTGGGCGACCTCTTCTCGCTGTCGGTGGCGGTCTGGTACTCGGGCTATTTCCTGGCGGTGAAGGCGGCGCGCGCCACGGCCGGCGCCATGCGCGTCACCTTCTGGGCCACCCTGCTGGGCGCGCCCCTGCTGCTGATCGTGGCCCTGGTCCTGGGCGAGGACATCATCCCCGCCAGCCTGTCCGGCTGGGCCGCCTGTCTGACCATGGGCGTCATGCACGTCTTCGGCCAGGGCGGCGTCGCCTGGGCCCTGGGCAAGCTGCCGGCCTCAATCACCGCCGTCACCATCCTGATCCAGCCGGTCGTCGCCGGCCTCTTGGGCTGGTGGATCTTCGGCGAGACCCTGACGCCCATACAGGCCCTGGGCGGCGCCCTGGTCCTGGGCGCCATCGTGATGGCGCAGAGATCCCAGCGAACGAAGCCGACCGAAGGGCTCAAGCCGCGCGAAGCCGCGTAGGCCAACCTCGGGCTCAAGTAGCGCGAAGCGCGGTAGCCCCACATCATGCGGCTCAAGTAGCGCGAAGCGCGGTAGCCCCACATCATGCGGCTCAAACCGCGCGAAGCGCGGTAGCCCAAACAAAAACAGGCGCGGAAGCCTTGGCCCCCGCGCCTGTTCTCATGCCTTAATCGGCCGCTCGACTCAGAGGAGCTTGAGGTCGATCGCCGAAGTCTTGCCGCGCTGGTTTTCCAGCTCGTATTCGACCTTGGCGTTCTCATCGAGGCCCTGAAGGCCGGCCTTCTGAACGGCGGTGACGTGAACGAACACGTCAGAGCCGCCGCTGTCGGGCTGGATGAATCCATAGCCCTTGGTGGGGTTGAACCACTTGACCGTACCGGTCGCCATGTCTGCGTCTCCGTAAACGCGCTTTTCCAGGCGGATCCCCCTCAGGGTGACCCGACAGTCCATCTGGACAGCTCGTTCAGGCGAAGGAGCGAGACGCGGGTGTGGACCCCACGCAAAATCCGGACTGTGCTGTTGTTGTCACCCGGCTTTTCCGGTCGGTCAACAGCAAAGCGATTCGCGTCAGGGGCGATTCAACCTTAACGGCACAGGCCCCGCTCGGCCCCATCGACATGCAGATGGTTCTCGTGGGCGGCGTTGTAGTCGGGCGTCAGCACGGTCGAGAACAGTCGGCACGCCCCGTCGCGCACCGCGTGCAGGAACCGCCCGCCCGGCTCGCCCGCCGGACCCTGGCCGCGCCAGTCGTTCAGCACGCTGACGGTCCGCCCGTCCTCCAGCCGCACCGCCGCCACGTCCAGGGCGTTGGCCCGCGCATGTTCGCTGGGCCGCTCCTGTTCGTCCTGCGAGCCATAGATGCGCCGGCACGAATAGGTCCCGTAGTTCTCGACCCGCGCCGGGGCCGAGCCCAGGATGCTGCGCGCCGCCGGCTGCAACACCTGCCGGTCCCAGATGACATAGCGGACGGCCAGCGGGCACTGCATCACCACATCGGCCGGGGCCAGGGGCGTCACCGCCCCGCCGGTGATCCGCACCGCCCCGCGCACGACGCAGAAGCCGCCGTCGTCGCGATCCGCCGCCCGCTCGACCTCGATCCCCGCCTCGCGCAGCACCTGCATACAGGCCTCGGTCGCCCCCTGGACCTCTTCCGGGGCCGCCGTCGGGGCGATGTCGAAGTCGGCCACCTTGGCCGCCGTCGCCCGGCCCAGCGGCTGGCTCAGGTCCAGCGGCTTCCACGGCAGGTCCTGCGGCGGCGCATAGGCGTTCAACAGCGCGAAGGCGGCGCAGGCCAGCAGCCCGACCTCCCACAGCAGATTCCAGAAATCGGCGAAGTCGCGCTTCATGCAGCCCCAGCATGGACCGCCCACGGCCCCGCTGGCAAACGCCGCGAGGGGGCGAAGCGTTCAAATACAGCCGCCCGCGCCCCTAGGCGGCGGACGACAGCACCAGAGGTTTGACCGGGCGCAGCATGATCCTGGCGCCGGCGACCTTCTTCACCCCGGTCAGCGGCGTGTGGATCAGCCGGCCTGACTCCGGCCAGAACTCGAGCCTGCAGCCCGCCGCCCCGCTGCGAACGGGAGCGGCGGTCGCTATGCCGCGCTCGGCCAGATAGGCCATGGCGAAATCGACGTTGTTCTGGCCGATGGGATTCTGGAACGGGCCGGGACTTGCGCCGCCGAACACCTGGGCCTCCAGGCGCTTCAGGCTGGCGCCCCGTTCAAGCAGGCGGTCGATCAGCAGCGGCATCAGCCGGGAGCCGTAGCGGGAGGGGTCGCTCCGCGAGCCGGAGGGAAGCCGAGGCAGGACGAAGTGATTCATCCCGCCGATTCCGGCCTTGGGATCGCGCACACAGGCCGCAACGCAGGATCCCAGGACCGTGGTGATCACGGTGTCGGGATCGTCGCTGACGCAGAATTCGCCCTGGCCGAGCGAGACGTGGTCGACCTGACGCCCGTCGCGCTCCCAGCCGCCTCGTAAGACATTGTAACTCAGCACTGCGTACGCCTTCACTCACTCACCGCTCCGGAATAACCGCAAGTGGTGTACAGAGCATTTAGAACGGGTCTGGCATCTGCTCAGGCGTTCAGCCGTCCAACCAGTTTTCGCATCAGGGCGGTCGTCGCCGCCTGACCCGCGCCCTGATTGCTCAGGGCGATGAAGGCCACGCCCCGCGCCGGGGCGACCACGGCCGTCGCGTACCACAGGGTGTTCGACCCGTCGTGCGTCAGCACCGGCCCGCCCGCCCAGGGAATCTGCGGCGGCGCGATCCACCCCAGGGCGTAGGGCATGCCCTCGCCCGCGCCCGGCGTGGCCAGTTGCGCCGCCGTCTCCGGCTTCAGCCAGCCGCCGCCGTCCGTCAGGAACAGCCTCAGCCATTTCGCATAGTCGTCCAGGCTCATGTGCGCCGTCCCCGCCGGCCCCAGGGCCGGGGGATTGTCCGCGCCCGGATCGGCGGGATCCACAGCGACCCGCGCCGCCCCTTCGCCGCGATGCCCCCAGACATTGGGGCCGCCCGCCGTATCGGTCTTCGGCGCGCCAAAACCGCCCGACGTCAGGCCCAGGGGCGCGAACAATTCGGCCTGAACGACCTGTTCCCACGACTGGCCCGTGATCCGTTCGATGGCCGCCCCGACCAGCATATAGTTGGCGTTGGCGTATTCGAACGCCCCCTTCGTCCCGGTCGGCGCGACGCCCAACATCCGCTCGACCACGGCCAGCCGCTGTTGCGGCAGGGACCGCGGGTCGCCCCTCGCGGTCAGGAAAAAGACCATGCCCAGGGCGTCGGCGTCCTTCACCCCCGCCCGGTGATGCATGAAGTCGCGGATCGTCGTCCCGTCCCAGGCCGGGTCGATCCGGACGCCGGGGAACAGATTCCCCAGCGGCGCGTCCCAGTCCGCCCGTCCCTGGTCGACCAGCCGCCCGTAAAGGGCCGCCGTCATCGCCTTGGTGTTCGACCCCAGGTGCCAGCGGTCGTTCAGGGTCGCGGGATCGGTCCCGCCGATCCTTCGCACGCCCCGCACCCCGGACCAGACCAGGCCTTCGCGCGTGACCACGCCCCCGGCCAGGGCGACCGGCCCGGTCTCCGCAAACGCGGCGTCCAGCCCCGCCTCATAGTCTGCGGCGTCGCCCGCCGAAGCGGACGACACGCCTCCGGTCGCCGCAGCGACCAGTCCGGCGGCCAAAAGCCTGCGGCGATTCAGCGTCATCGAAGCCTTCACTTTGGAATATCCTAGCCCCGGTCGCCGCTGGCGGCACGTGAGAAGCGCGTCATCTTGCATCGCCCGTCAACGCCCCGCTTGCCCTCGCCCCCGTCCCGTCCCACTCTGATCGAATGGGAAAGAAAACAGACGCCTACGACGCCGAACTAGAACAGCTTCAGCTCGCTGTCGTGAAGACCCAGGCCTGGACCATCGAGCATGGGCTGCGGGTGGTCATCGTGCTGGAGGGGCGCGACACCGCCGGCAAGGACGGGGCCATCAAGCGGCTGACGGAATACATGTCCCCGCGCCAGACCCGCGTCGTCGCCCTGCCCAAGCCCAGCGACCGGGAAACCAGCCAGTGGTATTTCCAGCGCTACGTCCCGCATCTGCCGGCGGCGGGCGAGACCGTCATCTTCAACCGCTCCTGGTACAACCGCGCCGGGGTCGAGCCGGTGATGGGCTATTGCACGCCCGAGCAGTACGCCCAGTTCCTGACCGATGCGCCGCGCTTCGAGCGGATGCTGACCGACGACGGAATCATCCTGATCAAGCTCTGGCTCGACATCTCGCGCAAGGAACAGGCGAAACGGCTGAAGGAACGCCGCGTCGATCCGCTGAAACGGTTCAAGCTGTCGTCGCTGGACGCCGAGGCCGAGGCGCGGTTCGACGCCTATTCCGACGCCCGCGACCGGATGCTGGACGAGACCGACCGCGCCTTCGCCCCCTGGACCATCATCGCCACCGACGACAAGAAGACCGCCCGGCTGAACCTGATCCGCCACATCCTGAAGGTGCTCGACCACTGCGGCGAGGAGATCGCGGCGCCGGACCCCGACATCGTTCTCGACTCCGACAAGGCCAAGGGCAGGCTGGCGCGCTGAGCCGCTCCCCCTTCTCTTTCGTCATTCCGGGCGCAGCGCAGCGGAGACCCGGAATGACGAAAGGGATCTTTGCCCTCATAATGACGCTGGTCCTTCAGCAAGGATTTCAACGCCTTGCCGAACCGGAGGACTCATCGACCTGACGCCCCTCCCGCGCGTGGTAGTCTGTCGCCCTTGCCGCCGTCGCCGGAGATTTCAGACGATTCAGACAAATTAGACTGTGTTTTTTCCTGAACGCCGCCGTCGCCGATTTCAGACTATTCAGACGATTCAGACTCTCTTTTTTCGTCCCGGCGTCTGAATCCGCCCCGGCAGGTGACGAACCGCCCTCCAGCCCCTACCTACAGCCCATGACCGTTCACGCCGCCCCGCCCCCCATCCTCGACGCCGCCGGCGTCGAGACCGACGAAGCCCTGTCGATCCTGAAGACGGCCCTGGCCGGCGCCGACGACGGCGAGCTGTTCCTGGAACGGTCCGAGAGCGAGAGCCTGGTGTTCGACGACGGCCGGCTGAAGTCCGCCGCCTATGACGCCACCGAGGGCTTCGGCCTGCGGGTGGTGGCGGGCGAGACCGCCGGCTACGCCCACGCCAACGAAATTTCCGCCGCCGCCCTGCGCCGCGCCGCCGACAGCGCGGCTCTGGCCAAGCAGGGCCACGCCGCCCGGGTCGCCGAAGGGCCGCGCGCCACCAATCAGCAGCTCTATGACGCGGTTGATCCCCTGGCCTCGCCCGCCTTCTCCGACAAGATCGCCCTGCTGGCCGAGATCGACGCCTGGGCCCGCGCCCGCGATCCCCGGGTGGTCCAGGTCTCGGCCTCCCTGGTCGGCGAGCGCCGGGCCATCGAGATCCTGCGCGCCGACGAACGGGTGGTGCGCGACGTCCGTCCCCTGGTCCGGCTGAACGTCTCCGTCACCGTCGAGCAGAACGGCAAGCGCGAGAGCGCCGGCGCCGGCGCCGGCGGCCGAGCCGGCTTCGAGGCCTGGGTCGCGCCCGAACGCTGGCAGGCCCAGGTGGACGAGGCCCTGCGCCAGGCCCTGGTCAACCTCGACGCCATCGACTGCCCGGCGGGCGAGATGGACGTGGTCCTGGGGGCCGGCTGGCCCGGCGTCCTGCTGCACGAGGCCATCGGCCACGGCTTCGAGGGCGACTTCCACAGGAAGGGCTCGTCCGTCTTCAACGGCATGATGGGCCAGCGGGTCGCCGCCCCCGGCGTCACTGTGGTGGACGACGGCTCCATCGCCGGCCGCCGCGGCTCCCTGTCGGTCGATGACGAGGGCACCCCCACCTCGCGCACCGTCCTGATCGAGGACGGGATCATGGTCGGCCTGATGCACGACCGACTGTCGGCGCGTCAGCTGGGCGTGGCCGCCACCGGCAACGGCCGGCGCCAGTCCTTCGCCCACATGCCCATGCCGCGCATGACCAATACCTTCATGGAGGGCGGCAAGGACTCCAAGGCCGACATGATCGCCAATACCAAGCGCGGCCTCTACGCCGCCAACTTCTCGGGCGGCCAGGTGGACATCACCAACGGCAAGTTCGTCTTCCAGTGCAACGAGGCTTATCTGATCGAGGACGGGGTCATCACCGCGCCGGTGCGCGGCGCCACCCTGATCGGCGACGGCGCCACGGCCCTGACGAAAATCCAGATGATCGGCGACGACTTCGCCTTCGACCCCGGCGTCGGCGTCTGCGGCAAGGCCGGTCAGGGCGTGCCCGTCGGCATCGGCCAGCCTTCGCTGAAGATGGGCGGCCTGACCGTCGGCGGCACGGCGGTCTGAACAGGCCGGAACCCTAATCGCCGAGCGCGTGTTTCCTCGCCACACTGGAGAGGACACACCATGCCCACCGAACGCACTGTCGAACACCCTGACGGCCGGGTCGAACGGATCACCGAGAACGATCCCGCCGCAGCCCCCGTCGTCGTCGAGAGCCGTCGCGGCGGCGGCCTGGGCGGCGTCGTCGCCCTGATCATCGGCCTGGCCCTGGTCGGGCTGATCGGCTGGTTCCTGATCAACATGAACCGCAACGACGCCGTCGAGTCGAACGCCATCGCCGGCGCCGCAGACAGCGTCGGCGGCGCGGCCGAGAACATCGGCGACGCAGCCCGCGACGCGGTCCCGGACCGCCAGCCCCCGGCCAGCTAAGGCGTCAGGGGGCCGCGGGCCGCCACTCGGGTCCGATCGGCTCCAGGCCCTGGGCTTCCAACCGGGCCAGGACGCCGTTCGGCTCCGCCAGCAGCCGAAGCGGTGCGATGGCCACCGTTACCCCGGGCTGCGACAGAGCCTCGTCGACGGCCTCATTCCAGATGCCCCGCAATCTCTCGCCCTCGCCCATTACCGCCCAGTAGGAGCAGGCGTTCGTCGCCTGCTCCAGTGGCGAGGCCAGCACCGCCGGCACCTGCCTGCGTCGCCAGGCCTCCGCCCGTCGTTCGCCCTCGACCTCCCCGGCTTCGGCGGCTGTCGCCGCTCTTTCGATACAGTCCAGATAGGCTTCGGGCGGCGTGGTCAGGATCTTCTCGACCATCTCGTCGCCGCGAAAGACGCCGACAGGTTCGGCCGGCTTACGGGATTTGCGCGCCGCCCCGCGCACTACCTCCGACACGGGCCGCGCGCGTCGGGCATAGCCACCGTGTTCCATCAGGTCGGCCGACAGCATCAGCATACTTTTGCGGCTTGGCCCCTCGGTTGTAATCCGTTCCACCCGCGCCTCAAGCTCGGGCGAGAGATAATCCGCGCTCGTGCGGTCGTTGGGCAGGCGCGTCAGAGTTCGCATCCGCCAAAGCAGCCGTCCGACATCCGCCAACGACGCCTGGCCCTGTATCGGGAACAGCACGCGATCCGCCCCTTCCACCGCAGAGACCAGAGCGTCTGTGCGCCATTCCATGTCTCGCGGCAGGCCGTCGATAGACCCCACCAGGATCAGCGTGCTGTCGCCGCGTTGGACCTCCCACATCGGGCCCTCGATCCGGCGCGCAACCACGACGATCTCATCGACCGTGGCGGGCTCCTCGGCCGTCTGGGCCAGCGTCGGCGTCGGCGCAGCGATCAGCCCCAAAGCCAAAATCAGTGCTTTCATGTCCATCTCCCGTACGCACGACCGTATAGTCTCACAATCGAAAGTATAGACACGTGAACACTCTGTAATGCTGTCGTCGATTTAATCCACCTTTCGGCCTTGTAACTGGAGATGAACGCGACAGATCGGCACACCTCTCGCCAATGGACCGAGGGAAAGACCGATGACAAAGACACTGCTGCTGGCAAGCACCGCCCTGCTGCTTTCCGCCGTGAGCGCCCAAGCCGGCGACGAACCGCAGGTGGCCCAGGCGCCCGTGCCGACCGGACCGGTAAGCCAGGCGCCCCTGGCCGACGCCGCCCAGCGGGGGGTGCTGGTCTTCACGCCCGCCTTCTTTCTCGCTCAACAGCCCAACACCGCGCTCGACATGGTCAACCGCGTGCCCGGCTTCGACCTCGACGACGGCACGGGCGCGCGCGGCTTTGAGGGGGCGGTGGGCAATGTCCTGATCGGCAACGCCCGACCGGCCTCCAAGAACGACACCGGCTCCAACGTGCTCAGCCGCACCCCGGCCCGGCAGGTCGAGCGGATCGAGCTGATCCGGGGCGGCGCGCCCGGCATCGACATGCAGGGGTTCTCGGTGGTGGTGAACGTCATCCTGAAGAAGGAGACCAGCCGCCAGTCGATCCTGACCTGGAACACCACCCAGTTCGAGGGATCGGGCCAGGACCTGTACGGCGGCAGCTACCAGTTCACGGCCCGCAGCGGCGACCGCAGCTGGGGCGTCACCCTGTCCGACGGCGTCAGCATGAGCGATTCCAATGGCCCCGGCCGCCTGATCCGCCGCGACGCCTCGGGCAATGTGCTGCGCGACGAGCTCACCGACACCGACGGCTACGGCGGCGGGAACTCGATCCGCGGGACCTACGCCGGCCCGCTCGCGGGCGGCAAGGTCGATCTGACCGCCCGCTACGGGATCAACGACTGGCAGGGCTACAACACCAGCCGATCCGCCACCGCCTTCCGCGAAAGCCTGGACAGCGAGGACAGCGACAGCGGCGAGTTCGGCGTGACCTGGGAGCGTCCCCTGAACGACCGTTTCAAGCTGGAAACCCGGCTGATGCACGAGTTCGGCAGCTGGGACGGGGTCTCGACCTACAACGTGCTGAACAACGGCGTGGACGCCCCCGAACAGATCTTCGCCTATTCCGGCGAAAGGTCAGAGACCATCCTGCGCGCCCTGGTCCGCCACGAGCGCTCGCCGAAGCTGACGATCGAGACCGGCGGTGAGATCGCCTACAACATGCGCCAGGCCGATCAGGCCTATACCGAGGGCGGCGCGCCCATTCCCCTGCCCAGCGCCTCGGTCAAGGTCGAGGAGACGCGCGGCGAGGCCTTCTCTAAGGGAACCTAGCGGCTGCACCCGGACCTGACGCTGGAGGCCGGCCTGCGCCTGGAAGCCTCGACCATCAGCCAGTCCGGCGACGCCGACCAGGAGAAGAGCTTCTTCTTCGCCAAGCCCCGCTTCATGGCCACCTGGACGCCGATGCCGAACAACCAGCTGCGCCTCCGCTTCGAGCGCGAGCTGGGCCAGCTGGACTTCTCCGACTTCGCCGCCTCGGCCGACCTGGAAGAGGAGAACGTCTATGGCGGCAACGTCGATCTGGAGCCGGAGCAGCGCTGGATCTCGGAACTGACCTACGAACGCCGCTTCTGGGGCGAGGGCGTCGTCTCCATCGGCTATCGCCACGACGAGATCATCGACGCCATCGACCGGATCCCCCTGGCCGGCGGTCTGTCGGCGGTGGGCAATATCGGCGAGGGCACGCTGGACCGGCTGTCGCTGAATGTGACCCTGCCGCTGGACAAGCTGGGCGCGCCGGGCGCCCGCTTCACCTTCAAGAACGACTGGAACAAGACCGCCGTCACCGACCCGACGACGGGCGAAGAACGGCCCATCTCGGGTGTTCGGGCCACCCAGGCCAATATCGGCATCGAGCAGGACATCACGCGCTGGAAGCTGCAGTGGGGCGTGAACTGGCTGCCCTATCTGGGCCAGCCCAACTATTCGCCGGATCAGGTCTCCAGATGGCGCGGCACGGACTATTTCGAGATGTTCGCCGAGTACAAGCCGAGCCCGACCCTGGCGATCCGCGCCCAGCTGAACCTGTGGGACGACTTCACGAACAGCCGGACGGTTTTCGCCGACCGCGAGACCCGCGCCGTGGCCTTCATCGAGGACAGCACGGTCGATCCCCGCACCTTCGTCTCGATCCGGGTCCGCAAGACCTTCTGAGGCGAAGGCCATTTCCAAACAAAAAAGGCGGCGTCCGTGAGGACGCCGCCTTTCTCATGTCGGGCCTTGAGGATCAGCCGGTGGTGGAGGTTCGCGGCGCAGCGATATTGCCGTCTTCCTGGCCTCTATCGCTCAACGTGGGGCCGGGATGACCGTCGCCGTCGTTAGCTCCATGCGACCAGCCCTTGATGAAGAAGCTGACAACGATGAAGGCGACGCCGATGCCCATGCCCCACAGCCCCAGCATGCTGAACACCTCCAGCGAGGTGCGCAGGGCCAGACCGGGGTCCAGCACCTGTCCGCCGACGGTCTCCGTACCCGCCAGGCCAGCGATCCAACCGCCGACATACTGAGCGATTGAACTGGCCAGGAACCAGACCGCCATCATGAAGCTGACCACCTTGGCCATCGACAGTTTGGTGATCTCCGACAGGCCGACCGGCGACAGGAAAAGTTCGCCCGTCGTGTGGAACAGATAGAGCAGGCCCAGCAGCAGCAGAGGCATCTGGAAGGCCGAGTCGGCCATGCCAGCGCCCCACACCACGATCATGAAGCCCAGACCGACCTGAAGCAGGCCCAGGCCGAACTTCATCGTCGGATTGGGGTCCAGCTTGCGCTTGGCCAGGAAGGCCCACAGCGCGGCCATGATGGGGGCGAAGATCAGGATGAAGCCCGCATTGAAAGACTGAGTCTGGGCGGCGGTGATCGTCGCGTCGATCCAGAAACCGCTCGGCGTGATGCCAGCGGCGGCCAATTGGGCGGGCGTTCCGACTGTGACCCCGAGGAACTGGAAGGCCTGCGGCGTGATGCTCAGGTCCACGTTACGATCAGCAAACAGATTCAGCGACGTGCCGGCCTGTTCGAACAGGGTGAAGAACACCACCGATCCGAAGATCAGCACCATCGCCAGCATCATCCGCTCGCGCTGAGCCTTGCTTTCGCAGACCTTGACGATGACGTAGAGGATGAACAGCAGCGAGGCGACCGTCGCGGCGCCTAGGACCCAGCCGACCAGAGCGTTTCGCTGGACCATGAACCAGACGACGCCGACACTCAGGGTGCTGAGCAGATAGATCGACCATTCGCGGTTGATCGGTCCCAGCAACGGCTTTTTCAGATCAGCGTCGGCCGGCGGCTCGCCCTTGCCTTGCAGCAGCGGCTTGCCGAGCATGAAGACGACCCAACCCAGCGCCATGCCGATGCCCGCCAAGCCGAAGCCCGCCCACCAGCCGACAGTCTGCCCGAGAAGCCCGCAGAGCACGGCGGCCCAGAAGGCCCCCAGGTTGATGCCGTAATAGTAGAGGGTAAAGCCGGAATCCCGGCGTGGGTCGCCCTGCGGATAAAGCTGTCCCACGATCGTCGAAATGTTCGGCTTCAGGAAACCGACCCCCATGATGATCAGGGAAATCGCCAGGTAGAAGACGTTTACGCCCGCCATGTCGCGGGTAGCCTCGATCTTGTACTCGGCGGTCGGAATGACGGCCGGCAGAGTCGAGGTCGCGGGCAGGTTCTGAATGGCGATGCCGTTTTCGGCAGGTTCGAACTTGTACTTCTGGCCGTCGATGACGATCGCGACGTCACGGGCCGCACCACGGCCTTCGGCGTCGATCTGGTAGGTCTGACCGGCGTAGGTCAGGGTTTCTGTCGCCGGGCGTCCCTCGAAGGCCATCATGCCGTGACCAGCGACCAGCAGCAGAGCGCCGAAAGCTACGGCCTTGCGCGTGCCAATGAAGCGGTCGGCCATGATGCCGCCCAGCAGGGGCAGCAGATACACCAGAGACGTGTAGGAGCCGTAGGTCGAGCCCGCCATCGAGTCGTCGAACAGGAAGTGCTGCGTCAGGAAGAAGATCAGGATGCCGCGCATGCCGTAGTAGGAGAAACGCTCCCACATCTCGGCGAAGAACAGGATGATTAGCCCTCGCGGATGGTGTTTGAGGATCTGCATCAGCACCGGCACGCCGGTGGCGAAGGTGATGATCAGTCCAAGGGCGACGACGATGTTCATACCGACCTCCCCCAATGTGCATGCAGGCGTCGCGTAAGTCGCGCTGTCCCCAAGTCCGTCGCTGTCAACGGCTCACTCCCAACTGCCGCGCCGCAACTGGGCGCGCGAAAGGGGCATACCCAGCACAGCAGGCAAATGCGAACAAGTGTTAAGGCTGTCGCGCCCCCTCCCTTCACTGTCTGACAAAGGCCACTTTGGCCCGGCCTCTGCACTGTGCGCCCTCGAGCAGCAGTCCCGGTTTCATTATGGGAAGGAGCGCCGATGTCCGTGCGACCCATCCGCAGATCCGACTACGAGGCCCTGAACAGGCTGCATCGTCAGGTCGGGTGGCCGGAGCGATCGCAGGCGGGGTGGCGCTGGCTGGAGGACAATCCGGCGCGCCGCGACATCGACGCGCCCTTCGGCTGGGTCGTCGCCGATCGGCGGGACGAACCGGTCGCCATGCTGGGCAATCTGATCCAGAGATTCTGCAAGGACGATGAAAGCCTGTACGCGGCGACGGGCTTTTCCATCATCGTGCCGCCGGAACGCACCGGCGCCAGCCGCTGTCTGATCAAGGCGATCCTGGCTCAGCCCGACCTGTTCGCCTGCTATACGCTGAACGCCAATCCCCGCGCGGCGCCGCTTTATCGGCTGTTCGGCCTCAAGCCGGGGCCGACGGAGACCCACGCCCTGAAACTGTCCTGGATGGTGGATCCGCTGACCTGTCTGAAGGGTCGACTGCTGCGGCGTCTGCTGGGCGGGATTTCGGCGGAGCAGGCCCGACGTCTCGGCGAGCCCCTGATGAACGCACGCCTGTTCCAGCCTCCACGCCTGCAATTGCCGGACGACGTCGTCGTGCTGCGCGATGTCAGGGAAAACTCGCCCTATGCCGACTTCTGGCGTGCGCTGACGGCCGAGGGGCGGCTGCTGGCGGACCGGGGGCCCGAGATCATGGCGTGGCGCCTGGCCGACCCGGACCAGACCTTGCCCCCCATCCTGCTGGGGCGGATGCGCGACGGACGACTGGTGGGGACGGCGACGGCGATGATGACCAAGACCAGCCCGATCGAACCGCCGTGCCTCGACATCATCGATCTGACGGCGCTGCAGACGGACCCCGAAGCGATCGAAGTCCTGGCGGGCGTCCTGATCGACAATGCGCGGGCGCTGGGCGCGGCCAAGGTGCGGTTGCCGGTGACCAATCCGGACATCCTGGACCATCTGGGCGCCCTGCCGCCCAAGGCGCGGCGCGAAGGCGGCTGGGGGCATTGTCACGCGCGCGTCGATGACCCGGTCCTGGCTGAAACCTGGGCGCCGACGCCGTTCGACGGCGACTACGCCGTCTGCGCCCGCCCCGTGCCTCAACCCCGCGCCCGGCGCGCGCCGGTCCGCGCCTCAGCGGTCCAGGGTCGGTTCTGGAAGGCCTGACCCCGACCGGCCGGCGGGAAATTCCGGCTTCAGGGACGCGCCTTCAGCGCGTCGCGAATCTCGACCAGCAGGGATTCGATCGGCGTGGGGGCCGAGGGCGCCGGATCGGGCTTGGCCGCCTCCTGGCGCCGCATGCTGTTGACGCCCTTGACCACCAGGAAGACCACGAAGGCGACGATCAGGAATTGGATCACGGTGTTGGCGAAGGCGCCGTACTGAATCGCCACCTTCTCGACCGCCTCGGTCGCCGGATTCTCGCGCCGCAGCACCCATTCCAGTTCGGAAAAGTCGATGCCGCCGGTCAACAGGCCGATGGGGGGCATGACGACCTGATCGACCAGGCTCTTGACGATGCCGTTGAAGGCCGCGCCGATGATCACCCCGACCGCCAGATCGACGACGTTCCCCTTGACCGCGAACTCGCGGAACTCGGACAGCAGGCTCATTCGCAAACTCTCTTGGCAGTCAGGACGTGGAAATTCAGGCGTCGCCGGACGCGTTCAGACGCTCGCGCAGTTCCTTGCCGCTCTTGAAGAAGGGCACGGCCTTGGCCGGCACCTCGACCGTCTCGCCGGTGCGCGGATTGCGACCCAAGCGCGCCGGACGGGACCGCACCGAAAAGGCGCCGAAGCCGCGCAACTCGACCCGGCCGCCCTCGGACAAGGCCCCGGTCATCTTGCCGAGGATGACATTCACCAGCCGCTCCACCTCCGCATGGGTCAGGTGGGTGTTCTCGGCCGCCAGCTTTTCGATCAGTTCAGACTTGATCATCAGGGCCCCTGCCAGCTCGCGATCGACAGGCCAGCGCTCGCCGACGATCCAGAAGCCGCACACTAACCCTCGCTCGCCGCGTGAAAAAGCCCTTATCCGCCAAGGAGGGGCGGCATTCGCATGATTTATGTCCGGTTCCGCTCATGCCGGTGCGCCAAAAAGAGAAAAGGGCGGCGGGATCGCTCCCGCCGCCCTCATCTTTTTTACGCTACCGCGGAGCGCGCGGCGCTCCGCAGCTTGAGCGCCTACTCCTTGGTGCCGGCGTTCTTCAGCGCGGCGCCCAGGATGTCGCCCAGAGAAGCGCCCGAGTCGGACGAGCCGAACTGTTCGATGGCTTCCTGTTCGTCCTTCATTTCCAGCGCCTTGATCGACACCGAGACGCGGCGCGAGGCCTTGTCCACGGCGGTGATCATGGCGTCGACGCGGTCGCCGACGGCGAAGCGTTCCGGACGTTGCTCGTTACGGTCGCGCGACAGGTCCGACTTGCGGACGAAGGCCGTGACCGGCGCGTCGTCTTCACCGAACTTGACCTCGATGCCGCCCGACTCGATCGACGAGACGGTGACGGTGATCTGCTGGCCGCGGCGATAGGTGTCGCCCTCGCCGATCGGATCGCCGCCCAGCTGCTTGATGCCCAGCGAGACGCGTTCCTTCTCGACGTCGACGTCCAGGACCTTGGCCTTGACCATCTCGCCCTTGCGGTAGCGCTGGATGGCTTCTTCACCCGAGACCGACCAGTCGAGGTCGGACAGGTGGACCATGCCGTCGATGTCGTTGTCCAGGCCGATGAACAGGCCGAACTCGGTGGCGTTCTTGACTTCGCCCTCGACGGTCGAGCCGATCGGGTTGTTGGCGACGAAGGCGTCCCACGGATTGTCCTGAGCCTGTTTCAGGCCCAGCGAGATGCGGCGCTTGGAGGCGTCGACGTCCAGGACGACCACGTCCACTTCCTGAGAGGTGGAGACGATCTTGCCCGGATGGACGTTCTTCTTGGTCCAGGACATTTCCGAGACGTGCACCAGGCCCTCGACCCCGGCTTCCAGCTCCACGAAGGCGCCGTAGTCGGTGATGTTGGTGATGCGGCCCGTGTACTTGGCGCCGACCGGATACTTGGCTTCCACGCCGTCCCAGGGGTCCGACTGCAGTTGCTTCATGCCCAGCGAGATACGTTGGGTGTCCGGGTTGATCTTGACGATCTGGACCTTGACGGTGTCGCCGACGGCGAGAACCTGCGACGGGTGCGAGACGCGCTTCCACGACATGTCGGTGACGTGCAGCAGGCCGTCGATGCCGCCCAGGTCCACGAACGCGCCGTAGTCGGTGATGTTCTTGACCACGCCTTCGCGGACTTCGCCCTCTTGCAGCTGGCCGACCAGCTCGGTGCGCTGTTCGGCGCGGGCTTCTTCCAGGATGGCGCGACGCGAGACGACGATGTTGCCGCGCGGACGGTCCATCTTCAGGATCTGGAACGGTTGTTCCTTGCCCATCAGCGGGCCGACGTCGCGCACCGGACGGATGTCCACCTGCGAGCCGGGCAGGAAGGCCGAGGCGCCGCCCAGGTCGACGGTGAAGCCGCCCTTGACGCGACCGACGATAGCGCCGTTGACCGGCTGGCCTTCGGCGAACACGACTTCCAGACGGGTCCAGGCTTCCTCGCGGCGGGCCTTGTCACGGCTGATGACGGCTTCGCCCAGGGCGTTCTCGACGCGCTCCAGGTAAACCTCGACGTTGTCGCCGACCTTCGGCAGCTTGGCGTCTTCGCCCTGGCCGAATTCGCGCATCGAGATGCGGCCTTCGGTCTTCAGGCCGACGTCGATGATGACGATGTCTTTTTCGATGCCGACGACGCGGCCGTGAACGACCTGGCCTTCGCCGAAGTCGCGACCCTGAAGCTGTTCGTCGAGCAGCGCCGAGAAGTCGTCGCGCGTGGGATTGAGAGTATCAGACATGAAGCTCTGGTGTTTCCGGTAGGGCTGTGGCGCGCGACCGAACGGCCCCGCGCGAGGTGGACGCCCCTCACACAGCAAAGCGCTGCGCCGAGGCGAGAGGAAAAGATAGGCAGGTCGTCAGGATGCGAGGCCGTTCAGAACGATCAAAACGCCCGCGGAAGCCGAGGATGGACGCGTTGGATTTGCGAAACCGGTCAGAGACCGTGTTTCACGCGCGCCGCCTCGACGATACGGCGGGCCGCATCGAAGGCCGCCTCTATACCCATGTCGGTGGTATCCAGCAAGACCGCGTCTTCGGCCTGGACCATCGGCGCCGCGCCGCGACCGGCGTCGCGCTCGTCCCGGCGCTGAATGTCGGCCAGCATGTCGTCGAAGCCGATGTCGAAACCCCGCGCCGTCAACTGTTTCCAGCGGCGGTCGGCCCGGGTCTCAGGCGCGGCGGTGACGAACAGTTTGGCGGGTGCGTCAGGCGCGATCACCGTGCCGATGTCGCGCCCGTCCAGCACGGCGCCGCCGGCCTGGGCCGCGAAGGCCTGTTGCAGGTCCAGCAGGGCGGCGCGCACGCCGGGATGGCCGGCGACACGGCTGGCCGCCTCGCCCGCCTCGCCGGTGGTCAGGCGGGGGTCGTCGGACACCTGAGCCGCGTCGAGGCCACGCGCCGCCTCGGTCGCCGCCGCCTCGTCGTCCAGCGAACCGCCGGCCTCCAGCAGTTTGACGCCCACGGCGCGGTACAGCAGGCCGGTGTCCAGATGCGGCAGGCCATAGGTCCGCGCCAGCCGCGCGGCGATGGTGCCCTTGCCCGAGGCGGCGGGGCCGTCGACGGCGATGATCAGCGACATCAGGCGGCGGAGTCCACGCGAACGGGGGCGAGGCGAAGGCCCAGGGCCTGCATCACCTTGAAAATGGTCGAAAGCTCGGGCCGCCCCTCTTCGCTGAGCGCCCGATAGAGGGCCGTGCGCGACAGGTCCGCGTCCCGCGCCATCTGGGTCATGCCCTTGGCCCGGGCGACGACGCCGAGGGCGTTGGTGATGATGCGCGGATCGCCGAGCTCGGCAGCGTCTTCGAACGAGGAGACCAGATACTCTTCCACCGCCTCGGGCGTGTTCAGGTAACGGGCGGGATCGAATTCGATCAGGGGCTCAGTCATTTCGATACTCCTCAGCCAGCCGTTTCGCCTCGACAATGTCGCGGTCCTGGCTCGACTTGTCGCCTCCAGCCAGCAGAATGACCCAGGCGTCGTTCTTCTTCGTCGCATACAGACGATAACCGGGTCCGTAGGCGATCCTCAGTTCGCTGACGCCCTCGCCCACCGGCTTCACATCGCCCCAGTGACCGCCGGACAGTCGTTCGAGCCGGGTCGTGATCCGAGCCACCGCCCTGTGATCGCGAAACCTGAGAAGCCAGCGATCGAAAACCGGCGTGAAGGTCAGCCTTACAGCCGCATTGTCGTCCATAGGCGACATTTCGTCAAGCGATCTGACCGCCCAGGCCGTTCATCATCTCGACGAAGCCGGGGAAGCTGGTGGCGATCATGCCGGGCTCGTCGACCGAGACCGGCTGATCGGCGGCCAGGCCCAGGACCAAATGGCTCATGGCGATGCGGTGATCGTGAGCCGTGTGGACAACAGCGCCGCCCAGAACTCTGGGGGCGCCGGTGACGATGAAGCCCTCGGGTTCTTCCTCCACCTGCACCCCGCAGGCGCGCAGGCCCTCGACCATCAGCGAGATCCGGTCGCTTTCCTTGACCCGCATTTCGCCCACGCCGCGCATGACGGTGACGCCGTCGGCGAAGGCCGCCGTCGCGGCCAGGATTGGATATTCGTCGATCATCGAGGCGGCGCGCGCTTCCGGCACGACCACGCCCTTCAGGGCCGAATGACGGGCGGTGATGTCGCCGACGTCCTCGCCGCCGGCCTGACGCCGGTTCGATATGGTCAGGTCGGCGCCCATTTCGAGCCAGGTGTCGAACAGGCCGGTGCGCAGGGGGTTCAGCATCACCCCCTCGACCGTCACCACCGAGCCCGGCACGATCAGACCCGCCGCCAGGGGGAAGGCGGCCGAGGACGGATCGCCCGGCACGGCGACGAAGGTTCCGGTCAGCGGCTGACCGCCCTTCAGCGTGACCGTCCAGCCCTCGCCCATTTCTTCCACACCGACTTCGGCGCCGAAGGCGCGCAGCATGCGTTCGGTGTGGTCGCGGCTCTTCTCCGGCTCCGTCACCGAGGTGACGCCCTGGGCGTTCAGGCCGGCCAGAAGTATGGCCGACTTCACCTGGGCCGAGGCCACAGTCTGCACATAGTCGATCGCCGTCAGCGTCCCGCCGGTCAGGGCGACCGGGAGCCGGTCCTCGGCCGCCTGCCAGTCGAACCGGGCGCCCATGTCGGCCAGCGGGCCGGTGACGCGCTTCATCGGCCGCTTCCGCAGCGAGGCGTCGCCGTCGAAGGTGGCCGTCAGCGGAAAGCCGGCGGCCGCCCCCATCAGCAGCCGCACGCCGGTGCCGGCGTTGCCGCAATCGATCACCGTCAAAGGCGTTCTGAAGCCGCCCGCCCCCTCGATACGCCATTTGCCGTCACCGGTCCGCTGGACCTTGGCGCCGAAGGCTTCGACCGCGCGGGCGGTGGCCAGGACGTCGTCGCCTTCCAGCAAACCCTCGACCTCGGTGACGCCGGAGGCCATGCCGCCCAGAATCATCGAGCGGTGTGACATCGACTTGTCGCCGGGCGCGCGAACCGTTCCGGCAAGGGCGTCAGAGCGTCTGGAAGTCAGTTGGGACGGCATAATCACCCGCTTCAGGCTGCGTTCGCGAAAGGGCCGCGCGGGCGGCGCGAAAGACAGCTTTTGACAGCGGCTCCTAGGGGTGGCAAGGGACCGCCCCGAATTCAACCCGTTGAAGGTTCCAAACGTGGCCAATCCCGAACTGGGCGCCAAACAGGTTTGCCCGAACTGCCAGGCTAAGTTCTACGACCTGAACCGCCGCCCCGCACACTGCCCCAAATGCGCGACCGACTTCGATCCCGAAGAGGCGCTGAAGCTGCGCAGCCGTCGCGTGCGTCCCGGCTATCCCGCCGACGACGAAGAGACCGAAGATCAGGTCAAGGACAAGAAGGCCGAGTCCGACGAGGACGAGGAAGAAGAGATCCGGGCTCCGGAGATCGACGAGGAAGGCCATGAGCCGATCCTGACGCCCGACGACGATGACGACGACGCCCCCGCTGACGCTTCGGAAGAAGCCGGCATGGGCGCCACCGACGGCGACGACGACCTGGCCGACGACGATGACGACTCCGTGCCGTTCATCGAAGACGACGACGATGACTCCATCGAGGACGAGATCGCCAAGCCGTCGCGCGACGACGACTGATCTTTCTTGTTGCGTCCGCCGCATTTCCCGCTAGGAACTGCGGCGGACGGTCGATTTCAGCCCTCTTTTGGTTTGAAATCGCTGTGTTTTTTCGCCTCCGGAACCGATGCGAAAATAAATGTCGAAACGGGCTTGATCGCAAAAAAGCTCTGACATAGGTTCCGCCGCCTCGCCGGGGGCCATCGCAAGATGAACCGGGCGGACCAGACCGCAAGGTCCGGGGCTTTAGCTCAGTTGGTAGAGCGCTTGCATGGCATGCAAGAGGTCAGCGGTTCGACTCCGCTAAGCTCCACCAGTTTCCAGAAGCCCGGCTGTGAAAACAGCCGGGCTTCGTTGCTTTCTGGAACCTGAGCCGTTGGCCGCGCGCTTGCGCCCTTATGACATCCCCCATCCAGGCCGGCCTCGAATCCCTCGACGACACCCAGATCGTTCGGGTGGCGGGCGCGAGCATCACTGTCGGCGGCCTGGTCAGCGCCCTGGTGATCCTGCTGGTCGCCCTGATCGTCGCGCGGCTGGTGACGCGCGCCCTGCGGCGGGTGCGCGAGCGGTCGGAACGCAGCCGCCAGGCCCTCTACCTGCTGGAGCGGCTGTCGGGTTACGCCGTCATCATCGTCGGCGTCATGTCGGCCCTGTCGGCGGCGGGGCTGAACCTGTCGTCCCTGGCGGTCTTCGCCGGCGCGGTGGGCATCGGCGTCGGCCTGGGCCTGCAGGGGGTGGTCAAGGAGTTCGTGTCCGGCCTGTTCCTGATCTTCGACCGAATGGTGTCGGTCGGGGACTATATCGAGATCGAGGACATCGGCATCCGTGGCGCCATCATGGAGATCGGGCCGCGCGCGACGCGGGTGCGGACCAATGACAACGTCAATGTCCTGGTGCCGAACTCGCGCTTCATCGAACAGCCGGTGACCAACTGGACGCTGAAGGGCGACACCCGGCGCATCCACATCCCCTTCGCCGTCGCCTATGGATCGGACCGGGGCAAGGTGCGCGAGGCGGTTCTGGCCTGCGCCCGGGCCAGCCCCTTCACCCTGCCCGAGACCGAGGCGCGCAAGAGCCAGGTCTGGCTGGTGGGGTTCGGCGACAAGGGGCTGGATTTCGAACTGCTGGTCTGGCCGACACGCGAGGCGGTGAAGCGGCCGGCGGCCATGCACGCCGCCTACACCTGGCTGATCGCCGACGCCCTGGACGGCGCCGGGATCGAGGTGCCATTCCCCCAGACCGACCTTCGGATCCGCAGCGCCTTCGGCCTGGAGGGCGACGACGCCCTGGGCCGGCTGGGCTATGGCCGGGGCGCCCGCCCGGCGACGGCGGCGACCGACACGCGTCCTGCCCAGCCCTCTGTCTCCGCTTCGGGCGCCAGCAACGACGCCGCCGAGGACCTGATGATGGCCGAAGACGAGGACGGCCCCCTGGAACCGGCGCCCGGCCTGCCGCCGGGACGGACGGGCGGTTAAACCACAGCCCCGTCACCCTCGGGCTCGTCCCGAGGGTGAGCGATTTTAATACTGGGCCTTGGCCCTCAGCCGGTAGGCGTGAAGCAACGGCTCGGTATAGCCGTTCGGTTGGGCCGCGCCCTCGAACACCAGGGCGCGGGCGGCCTGGTAGGCCAGGCTGGCGGCGGGATCGGGGGCCATGGGGCGATAGAGCGGGTCGCCGGCGTTCTGGGCGTCGACCTTGGCCGCCATGCGCAGGAAGGCCGCATCCACCTGATCGGGGGTGCAGACGCCGTGCAGCAGCCAGTTGGCGATATGCTGCGAACTGATCCGCAGGGTCGCCCGGTCCTCCATCAGACCGATGTCGTGGATGTCGGGCACCTTGGAACAGCCGACCCCCTGGTCGATCCAGCGGACGACATAGCCGAGGATGCCCTGGGCGTTGTTGTCCAGCTCGGCCGCCACCTCGTCCTCTGACCAGTTGACGCCATTGGCCAGGGGCGGGGTCAGCAGGGCCTCCAGACCCGGCGTCGGGCGGGTCGCCACCTCGGCCTGGACGGCGAAGACGTCCACCGCGTGATAATGCAGGGCGTGCAGGGTGGCGGCGGTCGGCGACGGGGTCCAGGCGGTGTTGGCGCCGGTCCTGGGGTGGGCGATCTTCTGCTCCAGCATGTCGGCCATCCGGTCGGGCGCGGCCCACATGCCCTTGCCGATCTGGGCCTTGCCCGACAGGCCGCACTTCAGGCCGATGGCGACGTTGCGCGCCTCATAGGCGGTGATCCAGGCGCTGGACTTGATGTCGGCCTTTCGCACCACCGGCCCGGCCTGCATGGCGGTGTGGATCTCGTCGCCGGTGCGGTCCAGGAAGCCGGTGTTGATGAAGACGATCCGGTCCTTCACCGCATGGATGCAGGCCGCCAGATTGGCCGAGGTGCGGCGTTCCTCGTCCATCACCCCGACCTTGATCGTGTGGCGCGGCAGGGCCAGCAGGTCCTCGACCGCGTCGAACAGCCGGTCGGTGAAGCCCGCCTCATCCGGCCCGTGCATCTTCGGCTTGACGATATAGACCGATCCCGTCGCGCTGTTGCCGAAGGCCCCGAGCCCCTTGATATCGTACAGCGCGATCAGGCTGGTGACGACGGCGTCCATGATCCCCTCGGGCGCGTCCGATCCGTCGGTTAAACGGACGGCGGGGTTGGTCATGAGATGGCCGACGTTGCGCACGAACAGCAGGCTGCGGCCCTTCAGGGTCACGTCGCCGCCGTGGGGCGCGGTCCAGCGCCGGTCGGGCTCCAACGCGCGGGTCAGTGTCTCGCCGCCCTTCTTGAAGGTGGCGGCCAAGTCGCCGCGCATCAGGCCCAGCCAGTTGCGATAGGCCTCGGCCTTGTCAGCGGCGTCCACAGCCGCAACCGAGTCTTCCAGATCGACAATGGTGGTCAGGGCGGATTCCAGCACGACGTCGGCCAGCCCCGCCGGATCACCGCGGCCCACTGGATGGGACGGGTCGATCACCAGTTCGATATGCAGGCCGTTGTGCGCCAGCAGGATGGAGGCCGGCGAGGCCGGGTCTCCGGTGAAACCGACGAACTGGGCCGGATCCTGCAGGGCGGGAACCAGGGCGCCGTCGACCACCGACCAGCCGGCGACATCGGCGTGCGTCCCCTCGCCCAGGGGCGCCGCCTCATCCAGAAACGCCTTGGCGCGGGCCACGACCCGGGCGCCGCGCGCCGCGTCATAGCCGCCGCCGGTCGGCAGGTCGCCCAGAGCATCCGTGCCGTAGAGGGCGTCGTACAGGCTGCCCCACCGGGCGTTGGCGGCGTTCAGCAGAAAGCGGGCGTTCAGCACCGGCACGACCAGCTGCGGCCCGGCCATGCGGGCGATCTCGGCGTCTACGCCGCTCGTGCCGATGGAAAAGGGCGCCGGATCCTCGACCAGATAACCGATCTCGCGCAGGAAGGTCTGGGACGCGGCGACGTCATAGGGCTGGCCCCTGCGGGCGGCGTGCCAGGCGTCGATCCGGGCCTGAAGATCGTCGCGCCGGGCCAGCAGGGCGCGGTTCTCCGGTGCGAACCGGGCGAAGACCTCCGCCGCGCCGGACCAGAAGTCCGCCGGGTCCAGTCCCAGGCCCGGCAATACGTCCTGTTCGATCAGGGCCGCGAGCTCGGCCGCGACCTTCAATCCGGCGCGATCTTCATAGGACGTCATGGCGGCCTTTCTCCGGCGCGACGCCGGACCTGTAACAATGCGTGATCACGCTAAGCCGAGCGTGCAGGGCTTCGCAAGGGTCACGTTGCGTCAGGCGCTTCGCTTTTCGTCTAGCGCTTGCGGCACGCGCATGGGGCGTCATGATCCGACCATGAGTCTGTTTCGCACCCTGCGCCTGTACGGCGTCCTGTTTTCCAGCCTGGGTGTGGTGATCCTGGTCGCCCTGCTGATCCCGGCCGGCGAAAGCGCTTTGACCCGGATGGCCTATGGCTGGATCGCGGGGGTCGCGGTCTTTATCGCCGCCACCCTGACCCGCATGGCCCTGGTCCAGGACGCCAACGCCATTCGCAGGCGCGCGGCGGCCCTGGACCAGACCGGCGGCGCCGTGCTGCCTCTCAGCCTGCTGGCGGCGGTGGCCAGTATCGTGGTGGTCGTCGGCGAGGCGGTGCAGGCCGGCGGCTCGCCGATCCTTGGTCTGCTGGCCCTGGGGACCGTGACCCTGTCCTGGACCTTCATCCACCTGATCTTCACCCTGCACTACGCCCACGCCTTCTATCAGCACGGCGACCACGGCAAGGACCGGGGCGGCCTGATCTTCCCGGGCGAAACCGAGCCCGACTATTGGGACTTTCTGCATTTCGCCCTGATCATCGGGGTGGCGTCCCAGACGGCAGACGTCCAGATCGCCGATCGGGGCATCCGTCGGCTGTCGACCGTGCACAGCCTGACCGCCTTTGTTTTCAACACGGTGATCCTGGCCCTGGCGGTGAATCTGGCGGTCGGATTGGTGGGCGTTTCGTAGAATTCCCGGATCGCCCGGTCAGAAAGGCTTAACCGCGTCCGTGAACGGGACCGCAAGCGACTGGGGCGTAAGGCTGTGTGTACGGACGACCTCCCGTCCGGATCGCAAGAAGCGTCTCGCCCATGCTGTTTCTTCTGAACGACGTCGTGTTCGACCTGGACGAGGCCTGTCCGGTCACGCCCGCCGACGCGCGCCGGTTCGAGAAGCTGGGCTTCGACTATGTGCTGGAACTGGGCTGCGAACTGTTCGCCGAGGATCCGCTGCTGCACCGCAACGATCCCGGCCGGGCGCGCCGTCTGGCCTGGCTGATCGCCGAGCGCAGCCCCGAGGTCAACGCCGCCCTGTTCGCCGCGCCGACAGCCGCCTGCAATCCCGACCTGGTCGAGCCGCGCTTCTGCACCCTGCCCGACGTGGTGATGAGGCAGTTGCAGGAGAAGGGCCGCCGACTGGACGCGATCGCGGCGGATCGCGCCGTGTGGAACCGTCTGGCCGCCTGACCGTCTCTGCTCATCGTCTGAGGCGGATCCCCAGACGCCTGCTTATTCCGTGAAGCGACCGGTCAAACGGCCGCGCCAAATGTCGTCGCGCCTTCAGAACGCCGTGAACAAGGCGTGAACGACGGCCGCTGCAGCGAAGATGAAGCCGAAGCCGATCACCAGTCCGAAAGCGGGGTGCAGCCTGTGCGGGCGCTCGAATTTCGAACGGTCGAGACCGACGGCGCGGTCCTCAGGATGGATAACAGCCATCGTCATTTCCTTTCCCTATGGTCCCGGATCGATCCGGGAGAGAAGCGCCGGGCTCTGACGGCCTGATCGTCTCCTCAGACCCGACAATGACTCCAATAGCCCCTTATGGCGAGGGGTTATTTGATGTGGCGCAAATCGCGCGCAGAGAGCAGAATTCTTCGCGCGACATGCACACGGCTCTTTACGATGCCGCACAACCTTTGCGACAAATCGAAGGTCGGAGGAGACGGGACTAATCAGTCCCGTTCGGCGGGGACGAGTAGCAGGCCATGAGGATATCCGGACTGGGCGCCGTATTGGCGGTCGCCTTAGCGGCGCTGACTCTGACGGCGACAACGGCGCGTGCGGATTGGCTGAAGGCGGAAAGCGAACGCTTCATCGTCTATAGCGAGGGCAGCGAGCGTTCGCTCAGGGAGTATGTCCAGAAGCTGGAAACCTTCGACCGGGTCATGCGCTATCGGTCAGGCTTTCCGATGAACGAGGCGCCGCCCCGCAAACTGCCCATCTATCTGGTGAACTCCAGGTCCGGTCTGCTGCGAGTGCACCCCTCCACCCCACAGAATGTCGTGGGCACCTATTTCCCGACATCCGAAGACATATTCGCGGTGGCAGTCCGCGGCGAGAACGACGAAATCCTGCTCCATGAATACGTCCACCATTTCATGTTGGGCAGCATGTCGGCCGCCTATCCCGGCTGGTTCGTCGAAG
Source organism: Brevundimonas mediterranea (assembly GCF_011064825.1). NCBI lineage: Bacteria > Pseudomonadati > Pseudomonadota > Alphaproteobacteria > Caulobacterales > Caulobacteraceae > Brevundimonas > Brevundimonas mediterranea. Next base: position 2,115,035 of record NZ_CP048751.1, on the reverse strand, counting down.
GTTTCGCCGAATACTACATGACCGCCGACATCGACGGCGGCAAGATTCAGGTAGGCGGCTATAGCGAAAACCGGGCCTATTGGCTGTTCAACGGCAGTTGGATCCCACTGGAGATGCTGCTGCGGTCGCGGCCGGCGGAGATTACGCGCAGCAGCTATCGCGAAACCTATTATCCGGTCGCCTGGTTGCTGACCCATTGGTTCTTCAGCGATCCCGCGCGTCTTCAGCAGTTGAGCGCCTATCTGACCTCAGTCGGCAACGGCGGCGATCCTGTGGAGGCCATGGAGACCGCAACCGGCATGACCATGGGTGAGTTGCGCACCGCCCTGCGTCGATATCTGAACCAAAGATCGCTGGTCGTGCGGGTCATCACGGGCGACTTCCCGCCTGCGGACATAACCGTAACCCGCCTGCCCCGTTCGGCGAACGACCTGCTGCTGATCAACCAGAGACTGAAAATCGGCGTGGAGGACGAGGATCGGGCCGCCCTGGGGCAGGAGGTGGCGAGCATCGCCGCCCGCCACGGCGACGACCCGCTGGCCTTGCTGGCCGCCGGTCACGCCGGCATGCATTTCGGCGACCGCCCGGCTGGAGAACGCGCCCTGCAACGGCTAATCGAGCTCGAACCCGACAACGTCGAGGCCTTGCAGTTCCTGGCCCAGGAGCGCCTGCGTCGCGCGCGCGACGTCGAGGACGCCGCCGAGAGCATGGCGCTGAAGCGCGAGGCAAGAACCTATCTGAGCCGCGCCTACGCCGCCGCCGACAACGACTATCGGACGCTGATGCTGATCAGCGAAATGCGTAGCGGCGCGCCCGGCTATCCCAATGAGAACGACATGCTGACGCTGGGCCTCGCCTTTGAACGGGCGCCGCAACTGGCCGAGGTCCGCCTGAGCTACGCCGCCGCCTTGATCGAAACCGACGAAAAGGAAGACGCGGTCAGGCTGCTTAAACCCCTGGCGAATAATCCGCACGGCGGCGGTGCGTCGGACATGGCGGCGCGGATGATCGCCGCGCTCGAGGGCGGGGAGCCATCGCCCACGCTGGAGGAGCCGCTTGACGGCGCGACAGTCTCCCAGCCCGAGTCTCCATCGGAAGACAGCCCTGAATCGCCTCCGGCGCCCGCCAGCGAGTGACTTTCACGCCCGGGCGCGCTAGTCGCGCGCCATGACACTGACACTGCCCGAGGAAGCGGCCAAGTCTTCAAGGACTCTCGCCGCCGAAGCGGCGAGGCGCCGGACCTTCGCCATCATCGCCCACCCGGATGCGGGCAAGACGACCCTGACCGAGCACATCCTGCTGGCCGGCGGCGCCATTCGCGCGGCCGGGGCCGTGCGGGCGCGGGGCGAGAACCGGCGGACCCGGTCCGACTGGATGAAGATCGAGAAGGAGCGCGGCATCTCCGTCAGCGCCTCGGTCATGACGTTCGAGCACGACGGCAAGATGTTCAACCTGCTCGACACGCCGGGCCACGAGGACTTCTCCGAAGACACCTATCGCACCCTGACCGCCGCCGACTGCGCCATCATGGTGCTGGACGCCGCCAAGGGGATCGAGCCGCAGACGCTGAAACTGTTCGAGGTCTGCCGCCTGCGCGACATCCCGATCATCACCTTCATCAACAAGCTGGACCGCGAGGCCCAGGACCCGATGACGCTGCTGGACGACATCGCGTCCCGGCTGCAACTCGACCCGGCCCCCATCTGGTGGCCGGCCGAGAGCGGCAATCGTCTGCGCGGCATGGTCGAGGTCGGGACCGGCCGCTTCCAGCCCTATACCCGCAAGATCGCCGGTTCGGCCGAGGATCCCGAACACCCCGCAGCCCTGCCCCTGGACCAGGCGGCCCAGTATTTCGAGGCGGGCGAGCAGGACGCCCTGGCCGAGGCCGTCGAACTGGTCGAGGGCGGCTATCCGGCCTTTGACCGTCAGGCCTTCCTGGAGGGCCATATGACGCCGGTGCTGTGGGGTTCGGCCCTGCGCCATTTCGGCATCGACGAACTGCTGAAGGCCATCGGCGACTGGGCCCCGGCGCCCAAGGTGATGAAGGCGAGGAAGGAATCCCCGCCCGAGACCCGCAACGCCCCCGCCCCCGTCGATACCGTCGTCGAGCCCGGCGCCGACGAGGTCACCGGCTTCGTCTTCAAGGTCCAGGCCAATATGGACCCCAACCACCGCGACCGGATCGCCATGTTCCGCATGGCCTCGGGCGCCTTCAAGCGCGGCATGAAGCTGAAGGTGCAGAACACCGGCAAGTCCCTGTCGGTCAATGCGCCGATCATGTTCTTCGCCAGCGACCGCGAACTGGCCGACGACGCCTTCGCCGGCGACGTGATCGGCATTCCGAACCATGGCGTGCTGCGCGTCGGCGACAGCCTGTCGGAAAGCGGGGTGGTGCGGTTCGCCGGCCTGCCGAACTTCGCCCCGGAAATCCTGCAACGGGTCCGGGTCAAGGATCCGCTGAAGGCCAAACACCTGAAGAAGGCGCTGGAAGGCCTGGCCGAGGAAGGCGTCACCCAGTTGTTCCGGCCCGAGATCGGGTCCGACTTCATCGTCGGCGCCGTGGGCCAGCTGCAGTTCGAGGTCATGGCCGACCGCCTGGGCGAGGAATACGGCCTGGACGTCATCTTCGAGCCGTCCCCCTACGCCGAGGCGCGCTGGGTCACTCCAGCTTCGGGGGGAACCGACGCGGACATCGAGGACTTCAGCGGCAAATACCGCCCCCAGATGGCCCGCGACATCGACCAGGCCCCGGTCTTCCTGGCCAAGTCCAGCTGGGAGACCGGCTATGTCGGCGAACGCTTCCCCAAGGTGGCCTTCACCAAGACCAAGGAGCGGGGTTAACCCCGCGCCATCGCGTCTTCGATGATCTTGGTCGCCTTGTCCGGACCCAGGCCATAGGCGACGGCGGTGCGGAACTTGCCGTCAGGGCCCATCAGATAGACGGTCAGGGAGTGGTTCATCGTGTAGCCCTCGCCCTCGCCGACTTTTTCGTAGTAGGCGCGGTAGGCCTTGGCCGCCTGGGCGACCTGTTCCGGCGTGCCTGTCAGGCCGATGGTCCCCCTGGGGAAGCCGTCGGAGGACAGATAGTCCTTCAGCTGCCGGGGCGTGTCGCGTTCGGGGTCAATGCTGACGAAGACGATCTGAAGATCGTCCGCCTTGTCGCCCAGCCGCTGCTGCACCGCGGCCATTTCGGCCAGGGTGGTGGGGCAGAATTCGGGGCAATAGGTGAAGCCGAAGAAGACCAGGCTCCATTTGCCGTTCAGCATCGTCTGATCGACGGGCGCCCCGTCCTGGTTCACCAGCTGGAAGTCGCCGCCGACCAGCGGCTGGCCAGTGGAGGAGACCTCGCCAGCCGCCGGGCCACGGCCTGACACCACCACCACGGTGACGATGGCCAGGGCGGCGGCGATGGCGATACAGGCGCCCGCGAACAGCAGGATGGAACGGCGCGGCATGACGACCTCTGACGAAAACCTCTGACCCGGTCTATAGAAGGCCCGTGACCTCGACAGAAGACCGCATCGCGCCGCATGCGCCCCCGCCTCCATTGGAGGGGAGTCTGTCCGGCGCTTCCTTGGCCGACGCCGGCCTGTCCGAAGCGGGTTGGCGCGAGGCGCCGCGGCGGGGACGCGGCTTTTCGCTGCGGACCCTGATCGTCCTGCGCTGGCTGACGATCCTGGGCCAGAGCGTGGCCATATTGACGGCGTCGCAGGGCCTGCACTTCCCCCTGCCCTTGTGGCCCTGCCTGATCGTCATCGCCGTCAGCGCGGCGGTCAATGTCGGGGCCATGGCGCGGGTGAGACGACTGGAGGCCAGCCTGCCGGACGGGCGAACCACGGCCGTCCATCTGGGGTTCGACATCTTCCAGCTGGGCCTGCTGCTGGGCCTGACCGGCGGGCTGGAGAACCCCTTCTGCCTGCTGCTGGTGGCGCCGGTGACGATCGCCGCGGCGGCCCTGCCCGCCCGCCAGGCCCTGTTGCTGGGCCTGCTGGCCCTGATCGCGGTGGGGGTGCTGTTCTTCTGGTCCGAGCCCCTGCCCTGGCGCGCCCACGAGAATTTCCACCTGCCCCTGCTCTATCGGCTCGGCATGGCCATGGCCCTGGTGACGGGGGTGGTGTTCACCGCCGGCTACGCCTGGCGGGTGGCGGCCGACGCCGAGAAGCTGGAACTGGCCCTGGCCACGACCCAGGACGTGCTGCAGCGCGAGCAGAGGCTGGCGGCCCTGGGCGGGCTGGCGGCGGCCGCGGCGCACGAACTGGGCACGCCGCTGGCGACCATCCAGGTGGTGGCCAAGGAGCTTCAGCGCGCCTCGGCCCCCGACAGCGACGCGGCCGAGGACGCCGCCCTGATCCTGCAACAGGCCGAGCGGTGCCGGGGCATACTGACCCAGCTGTCGCAACAGCCCGAGGGCGACGACGCCCTCTATGCCGACGTCGCCCTGAAGGCCCTGCTGGAAGAGGTGGTGGAGCCGCACCGGGGGTTCGATCTGAACTTCGAGGTTCTGGTCAAGACCCCGCCCGGCCAGCCCGCGCCGCGCGTACGCCGAATGCCCGAGGTGGTCCACGGCCTGTCGACCCTGGTCGAGAACGCCGCCGATTTCGCCGCCTCCACCGTGCGGGTCCAGGCCCTGGTCGACGCCGGCTGGATCGAGATCGCCATCCTGGACGACGGCCCCGGCTTCGCCAGCGACATCCTGCCCCGGCTGGGCGAGCCCTATGTGACCAGCCGCCCCCAGGGCAAGGCGCGCCTGGCCCTGGCCGCCCAGATCGCCGCCGCCACGTCCCGGCGGCGCAACACCGGGGCCGAGACGCCCATCGCCCCCAGCCAGGGCGGCATGGGTCTGGGCTTCTTCATCGCCCGCACCCTGCTGGAGCGGACCGGGGGGGTGGTCAGCGTCGGCCAGGGTCTGCCGCGGCCCGAAGTCACCTCCGACGCCCGCAGCCCTGCGCGCGGCGCCCGCGTGGCGGTCCGGTGGGCGCGCCCGGCCCTGGAGGTGGCGGCCTGAAAGGGTCCAGTCCCGCCCAACCTGCGTATTGGGTCGAAGAGTCGCAGGGTTGAACCTTGGCCTTGACCCCGACCCGCCCCGCCCCGACTTGAACCGGCAGGAGAGACCCATGCCCGAGATAGACGCCCGTATCACCGCCCTCCCCGACAAGTCCCTGCTGCTGCTGGACGACGACCAGGCCCTGCGCACCCGAATGGGGCGGGCGCTGGAGGCGCGCGGCTTCGAGGTGACGACCGCCGAGTCCGTCGCCGAGGCCACCCGGTTGCTGCGCGACAAGGCCCCGGCCTTCGCCGTGCTGGACATGCGGCTGGAGGACGGCAACGGCCTGAAGGTCGTCGAGGCGGTGCGCGACCGGCGCGCGGACGCCCGCATCGTCATGCTGACCGGATACGGCGCCATCGCCACGGCCGTGGCCGCAGTCAAGGCCGGGGCCGTCGACTATCTGTCCAAGCCCGCCGACGCCGACGACGTGGTCAAGGCCCTGCTGGCCACGGCCGACGAGGCGCCCGAGCCGCCGGACAATCCGATGAGCGCCGACCGGGTGCGCTGGGAACATATCCAGCGCGTCTATGAACTGTGCGACCACAATGTCTCGGAGACCGCGCGTCGTTTGGGCATGCACCGCCGCACCCTGCAACGCATCCTGGCCAAGCGCGCCCCGCGCTGAACCGGGCGGCCGCCCCGCCCCCGACCTGAGCTGATCCACGGGTGGCCGCAAAATTGCGTCACGCCGGACCAGCTTCTCGCTTTGGGACGGATCAGGCATGGCCGCGCAACACACCGATTTCGCCCTGCATCTGGCCGAGGTCCGCCCCGGCCTGTGGAACTGGCGCGTGCTGGGCGATGACGGCGAAGCGGCCGTGACCGGCGACACGACCACGAAAGAGACCGCCTACCAACAGGGCGAACTGTTCCGCCGCTACCTGTGCCGTTTCAGTGCGGAACGCGGCGGCGCTGGCCGTTCGGCCAGGCTGCGTTCGGCCCCTCGGCGCTGATCCTCAAGACGCGGGCGGGCGCCTGAAGCGGGTTGGGGTGATCGAACCCCGACATTCAGCCTGATATCGGGCGACATCGACCACCGCCTCAAAATCGGCGCTTCAGGCTCAGTTGAACCGTGCGTCCCAGCGGATCCTGATCATCCCGTCCATAGCCGGGCGCAGGGCGTCCGTCGCCCAGGCGCGCCTTGGGGCGGGCGTCGAACAGGTTGGCGATTTCCAGCTCCACTTGAAGACCGACGCCGCGCCGCGTCCCCTCATCCCGACCGGCGATGGCGCGCTCGAACTTGCGTGTCAGCTTGAGATTGACGGCGCTGAACGGCGCAATGCGCAGATCGTCCGGGCCGTCGCGTCCGAAATCCCGCCTGAAGCGATATCCGTCCCGCCAGCGGGCGCCGATGTTGACGCCCCATCGCCCTCGCCGCGCATCGATCGACAGGCCCAGAGACTGACGCGACACGCCGCCCCCGTCGCCGGCCAGCCGGTCCAGCTCCGGCAAGGCCTCATGGATCGTCGTCCGGTTCGTCAATCGCCAGCTGTGGTTCAGCGTCACGCGCAGCACGCCCCGCCTTGCGCCCTCGTCCCCCAGCGGCACGTTGGCCGTCAGACTGCTGCTCAGGCTTTCGCTCAGCGCCGAGCGGATGTTGAGGGGCCGCTGGTCGATGCTGACCAGCCGGCCCGAGGCGTCCCGCTGGAACCGCTCCGGAAAGGCCGCCTCCAGCTGGGGCGTCGGCGCCGGCAGGGCGCCGATGTCGTCCACCGCCTCCGCCCGCTCGAAATTCACGCCGCCCTGCAGCGCCAGGGCGGTGAAGGGGCCCGCCGCCGCCGACAGCATCAGGTGGTCGGAGCGGGGCGGACGAAGGCCGGGATCGCCGCCCAGGATCGGCAGCACCTCGACCGCCTCCCCTCTGACGAAATCGAACACCACGACGGGTTCGCCATAATACTCGGGCTCGAAGCGCTGGAGGTCGGGGACGGTGCGCCGGGCGCTGGAAAGGCTGGCGTTGAACCTCAAGGCAGACAGCGGCGTCCACGACAGGGCGGCGTTCAGCCCCTCGCCCCGGCCGGAATCGCTCTCGCTCAGGTCGGCGCCCAGGGTCATCAGCAGATCGCCCCACAGGCCGTCGTCCCCGTCGGCCGATCGCCGCGCCAGGGGCATCGACACCCCGCCGTTCAGGCCGAGCGTTCGCCCGGTCGAGGTTTGGTCCCCCTGCGGACGTTCGACGACCGAGCGGGCGCGCGACGCCTGCCCCGACAGGTTGACGCTCACCGGGCCGGCAGGCAGGTCGAGCAGGGGACGGCCCAACTCCAGGTTGGCCGAGATCGACTGCTGTTCGGACTGGGACGGCGAAAGGCCGGACTGCTCGCCCCGCGACCACAGGCTGCTCAGCATGACCTGGGTCGACCAGCCCGCCAGTGCGCCGTTCAGCCCGCCCGTCAGGCTGAGGCCCTGATGGCTTCGCCGGCTCTCGGCCGGCTCCCCGTCGCGCACCGAGACGGTCCGGCTCTCCTGAGCCCGCGCGTTGGCTCTCAGACTGGCGGACCAGTCGCCGAACGCCCCGGTCTGGACCAGGTCGGCGGCGTAGTTTTCGGAGGCTGGCCGCAGGGTGGCCGCATCGCCCCCCGGCGCCGGATCCCGCGTCAGGTCGCGCTCGCCCGCGCGCAGGGCCGTCGTCCGGTCCGCCTTCAGGCCAAACTGGCTCGTGCGGGTTTCGATGATGGAGGACCGCCGCAGGTCCAGCGCGGCGCGCGACGTCCCGCCGGCGGTGGGGCGGCTCAGTTCGGCCCGGCCGTCGCGGCTGGCGAAACGGCGCTGCAGCACGATGTTGACCACCCGACGCGCGGGATCGCCCGCGCCGTACAGGCCCGCCGCCTCGGGCGGCAGCACCTCGATCCGCACCAGGGCGTCGGGCGGAAAGCCGGAGAAGACGCCGGGGTCGGCCATGCGCCGGCCGTTGACGACGATCATCGGCGCCTCGCCCAGGGCGTAGTCTTCGCTGAGGCGCCGGATCGCCTCGCCGATGTCATAGGCGCCCAGGGCGTCGATCTGGGCCCCGTCCAGCTCCCGCTCGGGGGCGACCAGGGCGCGTCCTCGCTGGGCCAGAACCTCGACATCGTCCAGCACGACGGGCGGGATCGCGTCCGGGGCCGCCGACTGCGGCGCAAGCCCGGCGGCCGAAAAGGTCAGGAGAACGAACGCCAGACCAGCCACGTCGAGGTCCTCTTCTGCGCCGCCCGGGTTTCCCGTGCGTTGTCCGAATCGGACGCCGTCAGGGCCAAGCCTCATCAGTTGGAGAGGGAGAAGCAAGGCGCGACGAGGGACGCGCGCCTTGCTTCAAGTCGGACGTCAGCCTTTTAGGGCAGGGTGACGATGTTGACCGCGGCGCCGTTGGAGTCACGGGTCAGGGTCAGGCTGCCGGAGGCGCGGCAGATGGCGGGGCTGCCGAAATACGCACCGTCGAAGGTGGCGGTGTTGCCGGCATAGGCCATCTTATAGTTCGTGGCGTTGCACGGACCGCCACGGGTACCAACTTTGAACTGATCCAGGTTGATCTGGTTGGCGGCCGAGGCCGTCACCTTGATCGGGAATTCCAGCGAATCGCCGCAGGCGAGATTGCCGCCGTCGCCGGGGGCCTGAACGCCATCGTAGTCGTCAAAGACGATGCTTTTGCCGTCTGCGGCCACCGTACCGTAGATGCTGACGTTGCAGGTCGTTTGGATGACGCCCGGATAAGAGACGTTCTGGATCAGTTGGCCGCTGGCGGTGACGGCCTGACCGGCCTGGTTGAAACCCAGGGTCTGGGCCGAAGCGGCCGAGGCGCCGGCCATCAGGGCCAGCGAGGCGACGGCGGCCGCAGCCGCCTTGTACAGATGAGTCATGGTCGAAGTCCTTTTCTAGGATTGATAGAAAACGCACTTTCCATTTGGAGCTCCATCGCCGTTTGGCGACAAATCAACCTTAGATTTAGATTGCGACAATCAGGCTTCATCTTGATGAAATCGAATAGACTACATTCAATACATAAAATTGGACACGACGAGGCGCCGGACTGCTGAGAAGTCCGGCGCCAAAATCAATTCACAGTGAAACTTTTCCTCAGAACGATTTCTTGACCGATACTCCTATGATCCGCGGGTCGAGGGTGAAGACGTTGGTGGCGTTGCCCAGGTCGTCGGGCCCGGTGAAGCCGTCGGTGATGGGGGTGTCGTCAAGGACGTTCTTCACATAGGCCTGGACCACCAGGTCGGAGGTCCGGTTGGTCAGGGTCATCGACAGGTTGGCGTTTCCCCAACCCTCCAGCCGGTCGTACGGCCGCAGATTATAGACCCTCATCCAGCTGTCCGCCTGGCGGTAGTAGTCGCCTCGCAGCATCAGGTCCCAGCCGGCCGGCAGCTCGATCCGGTACTGGGCGCCGATGTTGAAGGTCCAGCGTGGGGCGTTGGGCAGTTCATTGCCCGACAGGTCGGCCGAGAAGCCCCGCCCGCCGTTAGGGGCGTCGAACGGATTGTAGGACAGCGGCTCCAGAGCCTGCCATGCATCGGTCCAGCCGTCGGCGTAGTTGAACTGCGATCCCGACCCGGGCACCCAGCTATTGATCAACTGGCGGTCCGGGCAGAGCGTCCGGAGAGAAAGACTCCCCAGCAGGTTCGGGAACGTCGTACCGACCTCATCATTCCGGTTGATGAGGCGACCGACGACGTCCGCCGGGACGATGCAGGTCGAAGGGCTGCCCGGCCAGGGTTTGATGACCACCCAGTCGGGATTGCCCTGGGTGCGGTTCATGACATCGACGGATTCCTCGCCGTCGCCGATGCGCGTTCTCAGCAGTCCCACGGTGGCGTCGAGGCGAAAGTTCCGGGTCGGCGCCCAGGCGGTCTCGAACTCCGCGCCCCAGATGTGGGCGTCGAAATTCTCGTTGTGGATCGCCCGCTCGATCAGCTGGGCGACCTGATAGTCCCGGTAGTCGTAGAAGAAGCCGGTGGCGTTGAACACCAGCCTGCCGCCCGCGAGGCTGTTCTTCGTGCCGATCTCATAGGCATTGACGAACTCGGGATCGTATCGGGACGGCAGGCTGGGCACATTGACCAGATTGGGATTGTAGTCCCTGTCGCGCGGATTGCCGCCGCCGCCCTTGTAGCCCCGCGAGAAGGAGGCATAGATCAGGGTGTCGTTGGTGAACGACAGGTCCGGCTTCCAGTCGATGGCCGCCCGACCGGTCCATTCGCCCCAGTGCATCTCCTCATCCGGATAGCGGGGATAGCCACGCCCAACTAGGCCGGTGGCATCGGGTTTGTAGACGTGGGGCGTCGACGCCAGCAACTGCGTCGGCACGGGGGTGATGGTCTTGGTGTCGTCGGTGAAGCGCAGGCCCAGGGTCAGCCGCAGGTCGTCACGCACGCTCCAGTAGCCCTCGCCGAACACGGCCCAGGACTCGGTCTGGCTGATGCTGGTGCTGCGGATGTAGTTGTGGCCGTCTCCGCCCTGACCGTTGATGATGTCGTTCAGGGGCGTGTTGTCGATATAGGCGCAGGTATGAGGATCCAGCGTCCCTGCGTCGACGCCCGCCTGGCCCTGGGGCGTAAGATTGCAGTACCGGTCGAAATTGCCCGATGTGACGGGGCTGCCGCCGTTCTGCTGGACCGCCATCATGGAAAAGACGTTCGAGAAGACCCAGTAGTTCTCTTCCGTCTTGTACCTCAACCAGTTGGCGCCGAGGTTGAAGTTGAACGGCCCATCCCAGTCGGACTGCAAGCGGAATTCCTGCGACCATTGGGTGCTTTCGGCCTGGCTCAGGTCCAGGGCCATGAAACGGTCGGTGGCGCCCAGTTGCGGATCCAGGAAGACGCCGCCGGAGGGGATCCCGCAGTCGGGCAGCGGCCCGCAGATACCCTGACCGGTCCAGGCCATGGAGTAGACCGTCCCCACCTCGGCCGAGGATTCGCCGATCCACGGCGCCCAGGTCGGGGCGACCGTCCGGGGCAGGCCATGAACCAGGCCCGGGGTCTCATACCGGTACATCTGGCCCGTGGCGTAGGTGCGGAAAAAGTCCTGGAAGCCAGAGTAGGAATCCTCCATGTACAGCGTCTGGGAATGCAGGGTCAGGCCCGGCGTCAGGTCCCATTCCAGATTGAGCTGGAAGATGTCGTTCTCGGCCTGGAACTTCGGATCGTATCCCGTCGAGATGGTGCGCAGGTCAGGTGACTGACGATTGCCCTCGACGCCGAACGGGTCGACATACAGCGGCAACAGATAGGTCCCGTCCCAACCGTTGGATGCAGAGCTGGTATATCCCCTCGGCGGGCGGCCGCCGCCGGTCCAGACCGGGTTCACGAACACGCCGGTGAAGTTGATGATGGCGGCGGTCAGCGGGAAGCCGCGACCGTCCGGCACGCCAAAAGCCTTGTCATCATAAAGCGATGACGGCGTGCAGCCGGCAGTCAGAGTCGTGCTGCTCCAGTAGGAGAAGATCGGCGTGGTTTGGGCCGTGCCGTCCGGAGCCGTCCAGGCCAGGCTCTCCGGCGTTTCCCCACGCGTGCACAGCATCTTGCCGGTGCGGGCGCGGTCATCATCCTCGCGGAACCGCTCCCACAGGAAGTTGGCGCGGAAGTTCTCGGTCGGTTCCCACAGCACGCCCACGCGCGTCGACCACAGGTCGCGGCCGTTGACGTTTTGGTCGGTGACGGTGTTGTAGTCGAAGCCGTCTCGCTGGGTCACGGCGAAGGCGCCGCGGACCGCCAGGGTGTCGCCCACCGGAATGTTGATCATGCCCCTGGCGCGACGGCTGTCGTGGTTGCCGACCTCCCACTGGGCGTCCATCGAGAACTGCTCCAGTTCGGGCAGGTTGGGGAGCAGATTCACGACCCCGGCGGTGGCGTTGCGGCCGTACAGGGTGCCCTGCGGCCCGCGCAGCACCTCGAGCCGCTGGACGTCGAAATACTCCTGCTCGAACAGGCGGTTTCTGAGCAGGGCGGTGTTGTTGAACGACACGGCCACGCCCGGATCGGCGGTGGTGGCCAGCACCTTGGCCCCGATGCCGCGGATGGAGAAATTATAGCCGGTGAAATTGTCCTTGGAGAAGTTGACGTTGGGCACCACGCGCAGCAGTTCGGCCCCGCCCTCGATCTTGCGCTCGTCCAGCTGTTCGGCCGAGAAGGCCGAGACCGCCACCGGCACGTCGATGATCCGCTCTTCCATCCGCCGCGCCGTGACGACGATGTCCTCCAGCGCCGCGACGTCGGGGCGCGCCTGTTGCGGCGCCGACAGTGCGGCGGGCGCGGTCGTCTGACGCCGCCGCACCGGCTCGTCGGCGGCCGGCGCGATCACATAGGCCCCGTTCACATCGCGCCGCCAGCCCAGTCCGGTGCCGCGCAGCAAGGTGGTCAAGGCCTGTTCGACGGTGCCGGCGCCGGAGACGGCGGCGCTACGGCGGCCGTTCAGCCGCACGCCGGCGGCGATGACCACGGCGTCGGTCTGTTCCGACAGCGCCTGGACGGCCGCGCCGAGCGGCTGGGCCGGAATGGTGATGGCGCGACCCTGTGCGGACGCGCCCGACGCCGCCTGCGCCGCAGCGGGCGTCGTCGCCAGACCCGCCGCAAGCACGGCGGCGGTCGAAGCCAGGAACAAGCCCTTCAGGCTCGAACAATGAGATTTCATGAAGTCCCCCGTGTGAAATCCCGCGTTGGAACGCGGGGCGGGCGCTTCCCTTTGGGCGCGCCTCACCTACACAGGACAGCGGACGAAGACCGGCGTTTCAGGCCGGCGCAAGATTTCACAAAAACTTCGCCTTACGCCCCCCGCTTGCGGCCGATGACCATGCGTCCGGCGGCGTCGCGTCTCACGCTCAGACCCTTGCCTTGCGCCAGGGCGGTCAGGGCGATCTCCATCTGATCGAAGCGGAAGGCCACTGTGACCGGCAGGTCGGCCAGACTGGGATCCTCCAGGACCACGCCAGCCGGATGATAGCGGTTCAGGCTTTCCACCACCTGCCCCAGGGGCGCGTCGCGGAAGGCCGCGCGCTGGTCGCGCCAGCGCCCCGCGCCCGCCGGGTCGAAGGTCTGGACGGCGAGCGATCCGTCGGGGCGCACGGTGGCGGCCTCTCCCGGCGTCAGGATGGCGACGCTTTCGGCCGACGCGGCCCTGACCCGTCCTCGGGACACCGCGACATGGGCGCCCCGGCTGCCGCGATTCACCTCAAAGGCCGTGCCGATGACGGTGACGGTCAGATCACCGGCCGCGACCGTGAACGGACGCTGGGGCGCCGCCGCGACGTCGAAGAAGGCGTCGCCTTCCAGAAGTTCGACCTTGCGCCTGTCGTCTTCCATTCGGACGCGCAGGGTCGATCGACCGCCCAGGGTCACGCGGCTGCCGTCGGAGAGGACGATGCGGCGGATTTCCGCCGGGCCTGTCGCGGTTTCCACGGTTCTGACCCAAAGCGCCGCCATGACCTGGCGATGCAGATCAGGTCCGATCATGACGGCGCCGAGCATGGCCGCGGCGACGGCCGCCGGCGCGCCCCAGCGTTTCCAGCGCCCTGAACGGGTCTCGCGACGGGGCAGCCGCCGTCGATTCGGCGTCGCCACAGGTTCCGCCGGCAAGACGGCCGCGTTCAGGGCCTCGGACCAGTCCAGATCCGCCCAAAGCCCGCGGGCTTCAGCGAAGGCGTCGGCATGCGCCGGCTGAGCCTCCAGCCACGTCGTCAGCGCCCGCCGCCGTTCGGCCGGCAGAGGCGCGCCGCTGTTCAACTCCGACAGCCAGTCGAAGGCGGCGTCCATCACCTCATCTGGCGCCTCATCGGGGACGACGGGCGCGGTCAACGCACGCTCCTGTCCAGTTCGGCGGTCATGCGCGCCTTGAGTGTGGAGAGGGCGCGCGAAATCCGGCGGCTGATGTCCGCCTGAGACCGACCGGTCCGCTTCGAAATCTCATCGTAGGTCATGCCTTCAATCCGGCTCATAACAAGCAGGCTGCGCTCCTCTTCGGGCAGGTCAAGGATCGCCTGATTCAATCGCCTGTGCCTTTCCCTCTCCAGAAGGACACTTTCGGGGGTTCGTTCTTCCAGGATCGGAAGCAGGGGCGCCTGCGCCTCCTGATCAAGCGTGCGTTGCGCCACGGCCGCGTGGCGCATCTGGTTCAGGACCAGGTTTCGCGCCATGACCAACAGGAAGGCGCGAGGATTGCCGACCGAGCGGCGGTCCGGCAAGCCGCCGAAACGCAGGAAGGCGGTCTGGATCGCGTCCTCCAGCCCGTCGTGATCGACGCCGAAACGCCGACGCAAGGCCTTCAGCAGATCAGCATGATATCTGCGGTGCAGGCTGTCCATCATGCTACGCCACTCGGTGTGATCCGATCTGAAGGCTAGTCCTCGTCGAGCCGAACCCGAGCGCCGCCTTCGATAGGGACGAAGCATGAAGGTTGGATGACGCTGCTTCAGCGACCACCCGGGCGCCCTCGAGAGGCGATTCCTCAGAAGCGCGTCCATCTCCGCCGAACAGAATCGGAACGCGTTGCGTCCGCAGGGCGGACGAAGCGGGGAATTCTTCGCAAAACCACTGGCGCGCTCGCGGATGAGCCGATCGGCGAGCGCTGACAAGGTATTGAAAACTGGAGCGGGCGATGGGAATCGAACCCACGACATTCAGCTTGGGAAGCTGACGTTCTACCTCTGAACTACGCCCGCGCGACGTCTTCCTTAGACGGAGGTCTGGCGCGGCTCAAGGCGGCGGGGCAAGGTCTTGTCGGGGAGGATGCGAAATGCGGCGAGGAAACGACGGCGGCGGCCTGGGCGGCCTCGGCTTCGGCTGTCTTGCAGCCACGATATTGGCGGGCGTGGCGGCGGCGGCGCTGTGGGTGATCTTCGCCTGGGGCGTCAATCAGGCCTGAGCGCCGCCGCCCTTGACAACTATTCGACGCTTTCGACGGCGACGCCGCGCGATTTCAGGATCGACTGGACGCTGTCGTCGCCGGTCAGGTGGGCGGCGCCCACAGCGATGAAGGCGGTGCCGGAGCCCTGGAGCTGGGTCTGGATCTGGTCGGCCCAGTCGGTGTTCCGGTCGACCAGCAGCACCTTGTACAGTTCCGGGGCGTCGGTCTTCATCTCCTCGACGACGATCTTGTCCAGGGCTTTAACGTCGCCCTTGGCCCAGGCCTCGACCATGGAATCGAGCCGGACCACCGCCTGATCATAGTCCTTCAACGTCTCGCGCAGGAGCTCCAGCTGGACGTCGTCAGGCAAGGTGGCCAGCATGCCGATCTGTTCCTCGATCGTTTCCAGACCATGCACGGGCTTGCCCGCCGCGATGGCGCGCGCCTTCAGGGCCTGCTCGACGCCGGACTGGGGATCATAGCCGGCCTTCAGCAGGGGGGCGACCGACAGGGTCAGACCGACCAGCCAGGGCTTCATCGGCTCCATCTGGGCGGCCGTGAGACCGATGGTCTGGGCGGCGACGTCCAGCTGGGCCACTTCCTCGGCCGTCAGGCGGCTGGACAGCGGGATCTGGGGCGACATGCCGTATTGCTGCACCAGGGGGATGACGGCCGCCTGGTCGTCGGGATTGCTGATTTCGAACCAGATGTCCGAGGCGCTTTCGAAGGCGGCCTGGACGCGTGGGCTGTTCCAGCCGGTGGTCGGGCGCAGCACATGGACTGTGCCGAACAGATACAGGGTCGAGTCCGCATCCTTGACCACCCACAGGGCCGGGCCCTGGCCCTGAATGGCGGGCGCCGCGGCGGCGGCTGGAGCCGGGGCGGCCTGGGTCTGGGGCTGGGCCAGGGCCTGGGCCGGGGCGCCGGCGATGGCGAAGACCAGGGCCAGGCCGGCGGCGACGCCGACGGCGCCCTGAGCCAGATTGGAGACGGAGGATTTCAGGCGTTTCGACAGGGTCATGGTTGTTTCCTTTGGTTGAAAGCGAGGTGAAGAAAGCGAGCGCCTCAGGCGAGCCCGCGACGGGCGGACACGACGGCGGAGACGAACAGGTAGAGGGTCATCAGGACGGCGTAGACGTCCCAGGCGGTGAGCGGCGGCAGCAGGCTGAGCCGCTCGGCTGCCGCCCACAGGAACAGCAGCCCCTGTCCCAGGAAGAAGGTCGCGGTGGCGGCCTCCAGGGTGGTGCGGCGCAGCAGTTCATCGACGCCGCGCCACATCCTGATGTTCAGCACCGTATGAACGGCGAACAGCAGAATGATCAGGCCCATCGCCATGCCGCCGGCCAGTCCCGCCAGAGAGAAGGCCAGGGGCAGCAGCAGGATGAAGCCGGAGAAGCCCAAGACGGCCGCCTGGAAGCGGGCCTGGCCGACCTCCTCAGACGAGGCGGGCTCTTCCAGATGATACATCCGGGCCAGGCGGCGCGGGTCCAGACTGATGACCATGACCGCACCGGCGCCGATCATCAGGGCGATTCCAGTCAAGGCCGCCAGGGCGTCTGACCATCGCAGGTTCAGGCCGTCCAGGGCGTCCGGCCCGATCAGCTGGGGCAGGACCGTTCGGCCGAAGACATAGCCGGCGGCCCCCATGACCGCGCCGAAGCCGAAGCCGACCAGCAGACGACGCGGCAGGCGAGCGTTTTTGGGGGATGAAGCGGTCATCCGTTGTTCTCCTCTTCCGAGAAAATGGACTCGATCGGTTGATCGAAGATGCGGGCGATCTTGAAGGCCAGCGGCAGGGAGGGGTCGTAGCGGCCGGTCTCCAGCGCATTGACGGTCTGGCGCGACACGCCCAGCAGTTCGGCGAGATGGGCCTGGGACCAGTCGCGCTCGGCCCGCAGCACCTTGAGGCGGTTGTTCATGGGTCAGCCCTCACCGGCGCGCCAGCCACCACCAGCCCCAGACCACGGCGTAACCGATCAGCATCAGCGCCATCATGCCCAGGGCGCCGGTCGCGGCGTAGGCGGCGGGGTCGGTCCGACCGTCGAAGGGAGAAGCGATCACAAACCGCTCAGCCGGCGGCGCGGTGGCAAGGACGATGAAGACGCCGCCTACAGCGAGACCGACGGACCCGCCGTAATACCAGGCCGCCTTGTGCGCCTCGCGCGCCGCCTCGTCGATACGAACCATCCAGGCGAAACCGAGCCAGAGCGCCAAGGCCATCATCAGCACCGCCATGACGCCGATGACCGCCAGCAAGGCTGTGTCCTCCTCGACCAAACCGCGGTTTGAGGCGAAGACGAAGACGACCGCCGAGATGACAACGATCACCATGACCGCCAGCACGCCGGCCAGCGACAGGGCGATGAGTTTCCAGAGGCCTTTGGCCATGACAATGCTCCTTGTCCTTATGACAAGGATGCTTGTCTCACGAGGCTTAGCGAGCTGTCAAGCACACTTGTCAAAGAGACAAGCTCAGTTGTCTGTCGGCGCCGTCAACTCCGGCCGGGCGATGGTGCGCGGCTGGGTTTCGACCTGAGCAAGCGCAGGAATTTCCTTGCCCTCGTGGTCCACCTGCAGATCCTCGAACCGGCGGGCCGAGACCATGACCTGGCTCTCCAGCGAGCCGACGAACTGGTTATATTTCCCGACCGCCTGATCCAGCGCCCGGCCGACCGCCGAGGCGTGGCCGCCCATGACCGACAGCCGTTTGTAGAGTTCGCGCCCCAGGGCGGCGACCTTGTCGGCGTTGGCCGCCTGTTCCTCGGCCCGCCAGCCATAGGCCACGGCCTTGCACAGGGCGAACAGGGTGGAGGGGGTGGCGATGACGACCCGCGATTCCATCGCGTCCGACAGCAAGTCCGGCGCATGGTCCAGGGCGGTGGACAGGAAGCTGTCGCCCGGCACGAACAGGACGACGAAATCGGGGCTGGGCTTGAACTGGTCCTGATAGGCCTTGGACGACAGCTGGCGCACATGGGTTTTCAGGCTGGCGGCGATGCGCAGACCGACAGACCGGGCGCGCGCCTCCTCGTCGCCCTCCTCGTCATCAAAGGCTAGGGGCACCTTGGCGTCGATCACGAACAGGCCGCCGCCCGGCAGACGCACCAGGAAGTCGGGCCGGTTCTGCCGCCCCTCGTCATCGGCGCTCGAGGTCTGTTCGGTAAAGTCGAACCGGCCGGCCATGCCGGCGGCCTCCAGCACATTGCGGCAGGTCTGCTCGCCCCAGCGACCGCGCCGGCCGGTGTTGCCGCGCAGGGCCTCGGTCAGTTTGCGCGCCTCGTCCCGCGTGGCCGACGAAGCCGCCATCAGCTGGGTCAGCTGTTCCTTCAGGCCGCCGGTCTCCTCGGCCCGGGTCTTCTCCAGCGCCGCGACATGTTCCTGAAACTTCGTCAAGGTGTCGGCCACCGGCTTCAGCTGGGCCGCCATCCGCTCGCGCGCCAACTGGTCCTGGGCGCGGAAGGTCTCGGTCGCGCGACTGACCATCTGGTCGGCGACCACCTGGGCCGACTGGGCCGCCTGGGCCTTCAGCAGTTCGCCCATCGTGACCCGGCTCTCCTCGACCAGATCAATGCGCGCCAGGGCCGCCGACAGCGCCCCCTGTGCTTTTTGCCACCCCATGAAGGCCCACAGGAAACCGCCCCCCAAGGCGGCGGCGAGGACGGCGAGGATCAGCGCGAGCATGTTCATGCTCCGTTCCTAGCGGGAGTCGCCTTCCCGGAAAAGCCGATCCGCGACCGGCCTTCCGGTAAGGGCTTTAACGGTCCGCCCCCGAGGCCGCGTTGCGGGATGCGATCAGGGCCGAAACGTCGATGCCGGAGCCGACGACGCAGGTTTCCGCATCCAGCGGGCAGACGCCCAGGGTGCGTTCGACCTCGCGCAGGCGGACCACCTCGGGGTTGGACCGGATCGATTCCGCCAGCAACCGGTTGGCCTCGGCCTGGCCGCGCGCCTGAGCGATGCGGGCCTCGGCGTTGGCGCGCTCCAGATTGACCCGCTCCAGAGCCGCGCGCGTGTTCTGCTCGGCCGTGGTGCGCGACTGGATGGCGGTGACGACGCTCTCGGGGTAGCGGATCGACCCGACCCACTCCATCCGGATGATGTCCAGCCCCTGGGGCGCCCATTCGCGTTGCAAGGCTTGCATGGCCTTCTGAAGCACGATCTGGCGTCCCGGACCGATCAGTTGGCCAGGGCAGTCCTCGGCGTCCTGGGTGCCGACGGGGACGATGGGGGCGCCTGGCGCCGCCACGGGCGCGACGACCGGGACGCTCGACTGCTGGGCGTTACAGGCCACGGGCAGTTTTTCGGTCTCGCGGGCGATGGCGGCGCGCACCGAGGTGCGCAGCGGGCCGTCGATGAAGGCGTCGAACTCCTGGCGCCAGGTGGCGTAGAGATCGGCCGCCCGATCCTCGCGCACCTTGAAGGTCAGGGCCACGTCGGCGGTCATCGGCAGACCCAGAACGTCGGAGAACATGATCTCCTCGTTCTCGCGTCCATCGGCGTTCGGCTCGCGCGTGTAGGAATAGGTGCGTTGCAGGGTCTGATAGGTGCGGATCTTCTCGCCGATCCCCTCCCAGTGGAAGCCCGGACCCAATTCGTCACGTTGCACGCCGGGGTTCGGCCCGAACTTGGTGGTCTTGATGCCCATATAGCCGCTCTCGACCGTGACGCTGCACGACGAGACGCTGATGGACGCGACCACGATCAGGCCGAGTATGGCTGAGATCATGAGGACGGTGCGCGTCACGGACCCGCCCCGCAGGCTGGGCGGTTTTATCCCGCCGGTTCCAAAGCTCATTGGTCTCCCCCCGAGACAGTGTCAGATACACCCAACGCCCGCGACGCCCAGGCGAACAGTCGCCACGCCGCCCAGCACAGGGCCAGAATGCCGGCGATCCCGACGACCGAGGCGGTGATCAGACTGCCGGCGAAATGCGCTTCCAGGATCAGGGGCACGGCGAAACGGACCAGGAAGATGAACCCGATCACCAGGGCGGCGATTCCCGCCGCAGCGCCCAGCGCCACCTTGACCTCACGCCCCATTCTTCGCCCCCACGAACACCTGACGACCACCACAGCGCGTTTCGAGACCGGGATCAATCCCGGCGAATCGTCACGCCGGCCTTCGCGCCCGCATGGCCTGAACAATGGTGCCGTCGTCCAGCCAGTCCAACTCGCCGCCCACCGGCACGCCGCGCGCCAGGGAGGTGACCTGGACGTCGGGGCCCGAGATGCGTTCGGCGACATAATGGGCGGTGGTCTGGCCGTCGACGGTGGCGGGCAGGGCCAGGACGACCTCGCGCACGGCGCCGCCCCCCTCGTTCTGGTGTCTGACCCGCCCGACCAGTTCGGCGATGCGCAGATGTTCGGGGCCGACCCCGTCCAGGGCCGACAACAGGCCCCCCAGCACATGATATTTGCCGCGGAAGGCGCCGGACCGCTCCATGGCCCACAGGGCGCCGGCCTCCTCGACCACGCAGATCAGGCCGTTGTCGCGCGATCCGTCGGAACAGATGGCGCAGGGGTCGCGGGTGTCGGGCGCGCCGCAGACCGAACAGGACACCACCTTCTCGGCCGTCTCGGCCAGGGACGCCGCCAGCGGCACAAGCAATTGCTCGCGCCGCTTCAGCAGGGCCAGGGCCGCGCGCCGGGCCGAGCGCGGGCCGAGCCCTGGCAGTTTGGCGAGAAGGGAGATCAGCCGCTCGATCTCCGGCCCGGCGGAAGCGGCCATCAGAACAGTTTCGGCATTCCGGGAATATTCATCCCGGCCATCGGACCTGCGGCTTCCCGCATCAGGGCGTTGTTGACCTCGTCCAGCTTGCGCTTGGCGTCGGCGTGGGCGGCCACGATCAGGTCGGCCAGGATCTCGCCCTCGCCGGGCGACAGCAGGCTGTCGTCGATCTTGATCGCGGTGATCTCGCCGGCGCCCTTCAGGGCCACGGTCACAAGGCCGCCGCCCGAGGAGCCCTCGGCGGAGGTTTCGGCCATCTTCGCCTGGGCGTCCTGCAGCTTTTGCTGCATCGCCTGAGCCTGCTGCATCAGTTGGGTAAGGTCTTTCATGCCCCCTAGATAAGACGAAGCCGGCCGGTGCGACAGGGGTGTTTCGCCCGGATGACGTGCGTCCCCTTGGAAACGATGGATTGCCTGATTTGCACTTGAAACAGTTGCTGAAGCGACTAGATCAGCACCTGCACTTGTTGCTTTTCATAATCAGGACGCCTTCCCATGGCCTATGATGCTGTCACCCAACGCGACGCCCCGCTGTCGGACGCGGCCCTGTCGCAACTCTTCACCGAGGCGCGCACCCGCAACGCCTGGAGCGACCGCCCGGTCGCGCCAGACCTGCTGCGCCAACTGTACGACCTGACCAAGTTCGGCCCCACGGCGGTCAACGCCAGCCCCGCCCGGTTCGTCTTCGTCACCTCGCCCGAGGCCAAGGCGCGGCTGATCCCGCTGATGAGCGAGGGCAATCGCGCCAAGACCCAGCAGGCGCCGGTGAACCTGATCATCGCCCAGGACATCGACTTCCACGAGCATCTGGACGCCCTGTTCCCGCACGCGCCGGGGGCCAAGGCCTGGTTCGCCGATGAGGCCGGACGTCGCGAGAGCGCCTTCCGCAACGCCTCGCTTCAGGGCGGATATCTGACCATCGCCGCCCGAGCCCTGGGCCTGGACGTCGGCCCCATGTCCGGCTTCGACGCCGCCGCCGTGAAGGCGGAATTCTTCCCCGACAGCAATGTCGAGCCGAACTACATCCTCAACCTCGGCTACGGCACGGAAGAGAACCTTTTCCCGCGCTCGCCGCGCCTGTCGTTCGAGCAGGCGGCGAAGATTCTCTGACCACCCGCGATCAGGGCCCAAAAAGACGACGGGGCGGCCTGCAAAGGCCGCCCCGCTTCAATTCCGACCATGCGAGGTCGATCTCAGGTGTTCGGCGGCGCTGCGCTGGTCGCAGCGGGCGGAGCCGCCGGGGTCTGCTGTGTCGTGGGGGCAGCGCCGACAGCCGGGGTTTCGCCGGTCGCCTCGGTCGCAGGCGCGCCCTCGGCAGGCGCCGCTTCTCCTTCGGCCGGGGCCGTCGCGCCGGGCTGACGGGCCGGATCGGGCGCCGGAATGGCGAAGCCGCCCGAGCCCTGGTTCCGCAGCCAGGCGATCAGATTGATCCGCGTCTGCGTATCGCGAATGCCGGCGAAGGACATCTTGGTGCCCGGCACATAGCGAGCCGGAGCGGTGATGAAGCTGTTCAGTTCGTCATAGCCCCAGGTCGGCGCCTCGGCCTTGTGCTTGGCCATGGCGTCCGAATAGGCGAAGCCCGCCCGGTGCATGACCGGGCCGCCGACCACGCCAAACAGGTTCGGGCCGATGCCGTCGGCCCCGCCCTGCGCCGCATTGTGGCAGGCTTGGCAGCGCGCGAACGCGGCCTCGCCGGCGGCCAGATCGGCGGCCGGCAGGACCGTGCCCCAATCCGGCGGCAGCTCGGCCTGTTCAGCGCCGGCGGCCTCATCGGGCGCATCGACGAAATACCCCATCTTTTCCGGCGGCGCGGAATGATAGATCAGGCCCGACGCCTGTTGCACGACCAGGATGACGAACGCCGTCCCCAGGGCCGCACCGAATATCTTGTTCCATTTCAGATCGCCGCTCATGCGCGTCGTCTCATCCCGTCCCTAAGGTTTCCCACCTCCGCCGTCTTACGCAGCGAAGCCTTCCTTGCCTGATCAGGTCTTACACGGTAGCGCGGGGTTCGCAACCGGCGCGAACGCTCCAACAGCGGCGGCTGATCCAGGCAGGCTCCGAGTAGACTCATGAATCCGTTGATATTGATACCCGCTCGCATGGCGGCGACCCGTCTGCCGAACAAGCCCCTGGCCGATATCGGCGGCAAGCCCATGATCGTGCGGGCCTATCAGCAGGCCGAGGCCTCGGGCCTGCCGGTCGCGGTCGCCGCGGGCGATCCCGAGATCGTCGCCGCGATCGAGGCCATCGGCGGGCGCGCCATTCTGACAGATCCCGACCTGCCGTCGGGCTCGGACCGGATCCGCGCCGCCGTCGACGCCATCGACCCGGAAGGCGATTTCGACGCCGTGATCAATGTCCAGGGCGACATGCCCTTCGCCGATCCCGGTTTGGCGACCGCCTGCGCCGCCATTCTGCACGGCGAGCCGAGCTGCGACATCGCCACCCTGGTCGCAATCGAGGCCGATCTGTCGGACCGGACCAATCCCGACGTGGTGAAGGCGATCCTGGCCCTGGGCGAGAACGAACGCCAGGGCCGCGCCCTCTATTTCACCCGCTCGACCCTGTATGGCGACGCCCCCATCTGGCGTCACATCGGCGTCTACGGCTATCGCCGCGCAGCCCTGAACCGCTTCTGCGCCGCGCCCCCGTCGCCGCTGGAGAAGCGCGAGAAACTGGAACAGCTGCGGGCGCTGGAGATGGGCATGCAGATCTGGGCCGCCGTCATCGACGAAGCCCCCCTGTCCGTCGACAATCCGGCGGACCTGGAGGCGGCGCGAGCGCTGGCCTGAACGCGAATCCGTCTCCCTCCCCCTGCGGGGGAGGGCGGCTGAGCCGTAGGCGAGGCCGGGTGGGGAGGGCCGGGCGACGTCTCGCGGACTTAAGTTGAAATCAGATAGGTGCGGCCTTGCCTTGCCGCCCCCACCCGGTCGCTTCGCGCCCCCCCTCCCCCGCAGGGGGAGGGAAAAGTCTCCCTACCCTTCCTCCGCCCAGGCCTTGATCAGGCTGTGGGCGATGGCGAAGGGCGGCGGGGCCTGGATGGTCGGATGTTCGCCGGCGATCACGGCCTTGGCCTCGGCCCGCGTCAGCCAGGCCACCGATTCCAGCTCGGTCTGATCCGGCCGGGCCTGGTCGTCCGACACCTCGGCGATCAGGCCGATCATCAGTTGCGACGGGAAGGGCCAGGGCTGGCTGGAGTGGTAGGCTGTGTCGATCACGGTCAGGCCGGCCTCTTCCTTCACCTCGCGGGCGCAGGCCTCTTCGATGGATTCGCCGGGCTCCAGGAAGCCGGCCAGGGCTGACATCCGCCCGACAGGCCAGGCCGCCTGGCGGCCCAGCAGACAGATCGGCTCAGGCCCGCCCTTGTAGACCGGCAGCATGATGGTGACCGGATCGACGCGCGGAAAATGTTCGGTCCCGCAGGCCGGGCAACGTCGTTTCCACCCGCCCGATGTCGTCTCGCTCAGCGTGCCGCAGTTGGCGCAGAAGCCATGTTTGCGCCGCCAGTCGAACAGGCTCTTGGCCCCGCCCGCCATGGCCGCGTCCTGGGCCGGCAGGATGGCTGCGGCGCCGCGCATCTCGTGGAAGGCGCCCAATCCCCTCACCGGCCCTTCGGCCGGATCAATCGAGCCTTCGAACTCGATGGCGAAGACCGGCGCCCCGGCCCACAGACCCAGGAAGACATCGCGGTCCGGAACCATGTCGCGCGCGTGTTTCAGCGACAGCCAGGCCAGGCGCGGCCCCTCGGCCGTCTCCTCGACCAGCGGCCGCCCCTCCCACAGCACCATCGACTGGGCTTCGGGATTGGCCTCCTGCTCGGCCAGCCATTCGGAATCGTTGCGCAGGTCGCCGGCCCGATCCAGGGGATTGCCGGCGAAGATGTTCTGATGAGCCATGCGGCCTTGTAACCCTTGATTCCGTTCGCCGCACCCGTCATATCCCCTCTCGGAGATCGCGCGGGCGAAGGCTTCGCCAACCTGGTCAGGGCCGGAAGGCAGCAGCCACAACGAATTCCCCTTCGGGTCGCGCGGTCTCTACCTCATTTTTTAGTGCGCTACGCTCGCGACGCGGTCGCTCGCTGCTTGAGCGCGTTTGCGTGCCGTCGCTCCCCTCCCCTTTCGTCATTCCGGGCGGAGGCCCGCTTGGCCCGCAGACCCGGAATGACGAAAGAAGAGGTTGGCCCCGCTCGTGCGGCTTAAGCCGAGAATCCCTTCTTCCCGCTGCTCTCCCGCTGTAAGACTTCGCCCATGACGGACAGCGACACGAATCTCGACGGCCCGCCCTGGGAAGAGGACGACGTCGTCGAACGCGACGAGAATACCGACGACATGTTCGGCGCGCCTGCCGCTGCGCGCCTGCCTGCCGCGACGCCTGAGCCGGTCACGGCGCCCGTTCCTGCACCTGTCGCCGCCAAGCCCGCCCCATCCGAAATCGAAGCCCACGCTGACGACGGGTCCGCCTATCAGGTGCTGGCGCGCAAATATCGGCCGCGCACCTTCGAGGACCTGATCGGGCAGGAGGCGATGGTCCGCACCCTGACCAACGCCTTCTCCACCGGCCGGATCGCCCACGCCTTCATGCTGACCGGGGTTCGCGGGGTCGGCAAGACGACCACCGCCCGCCTGCTGGCCCGCGCCCTGAACAACGAGACGGAGAGCATCGACCGGCCGTCCCTGACCCTGACCGCCCACGGCCGGCACGACGCCGCCATCATGGCCGGCCAGCATATGGACGTGATGGAGATGGACGCCGCGTCCCACACGGGCGTCAACGACATCCGCGATATTCTGGAGAGCGTCCGGTATGCGCCGGTCGAGGCGCGCTACAAGGTCTATGTGCTGGACGAGGTCCACATGCTGTCGACGCAGGCGTTCAACGCCCTGCTGAAGACGCTGGAGGAGCCGCCGCCCCACGCCAAATTCATCTTCGCCACCACCGAGATCCGCAAGGTGCCGGTGACGATCCTGAGCCGCTGCCAGAGATTCGACCTGCGTCGGGTCGAGCCCGAGATCCTGATCGGCCACCTGGGCCGGATCGCCGAGCGCGAAGGCATGAAGATCGAACAGGACGCCCTGGCCCTGATCTCGCGCGCGGCCGAAGGCTCGGTGCGCGACGGCCTGTCCCTGCTGGACCAGGCCCTGGTCCAGGCCGAGCGCGGCGAGATGGTCAAGACCGAGACGGTCCGCGACATGCTGGGCCTGGCCGACCGCAGCCAGACCATCGCCCTGTTCGAATCCGTCATGGCCGGCCGCACGCCCGAGGCCCTGGAGAATTTCCGCACCCTGTACGGCTTCGGCGCCGATCCGGTGCAGGTGACCAACGACCTCCTGGAACACTGCCACGCCGCCTCGGTGGCCAAGATGCTGGGTCCGAACGCGACCCGACTGCCCAATGACCAGGCGCAGAAGCTGGCCGCTCTGGGCGCCGCCATTCCGGCCGCAACCCTGTCGCGCACCTGGCAGATGCTGCTGAAGGCGCTGGACGAGGTGAGACGCGCACCCAATCCGGCCGATGCGGTCGAGATGGCCATTGTCCGCCTGGCCTACGCCGCCGACCTGCCGGGACCGGAGGAGGCGTTGAAGCGACTTCAGTCCGGCGAACCGTTCGGCGGCGGTTCCGCGCCACGTGGCGGCGGCGGGGGCGGCGGAGGCGGAGGGACATCGGCCCAGCTGGCCGCGCGTCCGGTCATGGCCCCGGCCCTGCCCGACCCGCAAACCTTCGAACAGGTCGTCGCCCTGATCGGCGAGAAACGGGAAGTCGGGCTTCAGATGGACGTCGAACGGTTCGTCAAACCCGTCTCGTTCAAGCCCGGCGCCATCGTCTATGAAAGCGTCGAGGGCGCGCCGGTCGAACTGGCGCGGCGCCTGGCCGGGCGGCTGCGGGAATGGACCGGCCGCACCTGGCTGATCGCCGCCAACGGCCAGGGCGGCGGCGAGACCCTGATCGAGCGTCAGAAGAAGGAGCGGGCCGCCGAGCGCGAGAAGGTCGAGGCCGACCCCTTCATCAAGGCGGTGCTTCTGGCCTTCCCCGGCGCCAAGCTGGGCGAGATCAAGACCATCGCCCCCGCCGTCGTCACGCCGGAAATCCCCGACGCGCCCGAGGACGATGACGAGGACTGACGGCCTATCCCTCGAGCGAGACCACAGGCCCTGCTTCCACCGGGGTCGTTCGACGTCCGCCACGGCGGCGCTTCAGCCAGGACCGGATCCGCGACTGGATCCGGTCGTCGATCGCGAAATGGAAGGCGAAGGCGAAGGCGATCGCCGCCAGCACCCCGCCGCCCCAGAGCGCCCACTGCACGGGCGCCGACAGGGCGAAGCGGGCCGCAGCCGCATTGACCACCCCGAACCAGGCGATGCGGACGATCTCATTTGAGATGAACATCGAGAAGGAGACCATGGCGGCGGTCTCCACCCATTTCGACGGGCGACGCACCGGCACGGCGCCGGCGGCCAGAATGATCAGGGAAATCATCGCCAGGGAGATCAGGGCGTTCTTGCCGAGGGCCTGAGCGAGCGCCAGGCCGAGGAAGGCGGCGACGCCGACCCAACCGGCCAGGCGGGGGTCGATCCAGATCTTCTGGGCGAACCAGGCCAGGCTCATGCCCAGGAAGAACAGCGGCAGGGCGCGCACGAAGCCGTAGCCCATCGGCATCTGGTAGACGGGATGGCCCAGCAGGCTCCAGCACAGCTGGTTGGCGGCCAGATAGGCGGCGACGCCCAGGGCCAGCGCGCCCCAGGGCCCCAGTCGCGTCAGACCGCGCAGGATCCAGGGGAAACACAGATAGCAGCCGATCAGGGCCGAGATCGACCAGGTCGGGGCGTTCCAGCCCAGGCCGCCGGGCACGCCATAGGACTGCAACAGCAGCAACTGGGCCGGCAGCTGGTCCCAGCGGAACCATTCCGGATTGCGCGGCGCCGCCCCCGCCGCCGCACCGAGCAACACCAGGGCGACCAGCGACAGCCCCATGATCAGATGAGCGGGGACCACGCGAAGGACCCGCTTCAGCACGAAGTCGCCCGCCGACATCCGGCCCTGGCCCACTGCGGCCCCATAGACCCGCATCAGCACATAGCCGGAATCGATCAGAAAGAAGTTGGTCAGCAGGAAGCCGCCACGCGAGAACACCGGATGCACGGCCTCGGCCAGAGGAACCGGCCCGGCTCCCTGGAAGTGATGCAGGATGATCAGGAAGGCCACAATGAAACGCAGCGCGTCCAGCCAGCCGCCACGGGCGATCGGGGTTGTCTCGTTTCGGGTCGAAATCAGGCTCCAGGGCACGGCGAACGCCTCCTATGACCCCGATCTCGCAAGAGCCGGGCCGTAGTGGGACCTCTAGCCGCGCACGAGGCGCAGGAACTCCTCGCGGGTGCGGGGATCGTCGCGGACCACACCGATCAGGTGGCTGGTCGACAGACTGGCGCCGGGGGCGTTGACGCCACGCAAGGTCATGCAGCTGTGTTCGGCCTCGATGACCACGCCCACGCCCTGGGGCTTCAGGACGGTCTGGATGGCCTCGGCGATCTCGGCCGTCATCTTTTCCTGGATCTGCAGGCGTCGGGCGAAGCCGCGCACCACGCGCGCCAGTTTGGAAATGCCGACCACGCGGTCGGTCGGCAGATAGGCGACATGGGCCTTGCCCACGACCGGCAGCATATGGTGCTCGCAGAAGCTGACGAACCGGATGTCCTTCAGCACGACCAGCTGGTCGTAACCGCCCGTCTCCTCGAAGGTCTTCTCCAGATAGGACAGGGGATCGACCTCGTAGCCCGAAAACAGCTCGCGATAGCTGCGCGCCACCCGCGCCGGGGTTTCCAGCAAACCCTCGCGGTCGGGATCGTCGCCCGCCCATTCGATCAGGGTGCGGACGGCGGCCTCGGCGTCGGCCTGGGTCAGTCGGGAGGCGGTCGGGGGCGCATCAGTCATTGCGGGCCTATTAGCGAAGCGGAGCCGAGAATGAAAAGCCTTCTTCCCGTCCATTACGCTGCGGCGACCGATTTGGACCCCCGGGGACCGGGAAACATGGTCTGAGTATCCGAGCCGCCTGACCGGCCGGCGACCGTCAGGCCGCGCGTTCGACGTCGGGGAAGGACGCCAGAGAGACGGTGTCGGTGCTGGACAGCAGTCGAGGCAGGTCGATCAGGACGACGAAGCCGTCCTCGCGCCGCACCACGCCCGAGATATAGTCCGAGCGCCACTTGATCCCGATGTCGGGCGACGGCTCGATCTGGTCGGCGCTGAAGACCGCCACCTCGAACACCCGGTCCGCCACCAGGCCCAGGCTGAGCACCCGGTCCTCCAGCGGAATGTCCAGCACCAGGATGCGGGTGTTCAGCGTCGGCTCGGTCGGCGCCATGCCCAGGCGGATCCGAAGATCCGCCGTGGGAACCCCCTGCCCCCGCACGTCCGTCAGGCCCAGAAGATAGTCCGGACTGTTGGGAATGCGCGAGGGCGCCTGATAGGTCAGGATCTCCCGCACCAGGCCGACCGGGGCGGCGAAGAGTTCGTCGCCCAGGCCGAAGGTCACATATTGCCCCTCAGAGGCGCCTTGTCCCTTGGCGGTTTCGGACATCAGGCGCTCTCCCGGAAGTCCATGTCCTCGTCGTCCGCGCCGCCGACCGCCATGTCCAGGGCGAAGCCCTTGGCGCGGGCCTGCTGGGCGTGGACGGCGGGCTTGGCCGGCGCAGCCTTGGGCGTCGGGCGGGCCGCCGGCTTGGCCGGGGCCTTGAAGGTCGAGACGCGGGCCTGAGCACGGGCAGGGACTCTTTCGGCGTCCGTGCGGAAGAAGGCGATCGAGGTCTGCAGTTCCTCGGCCTGGGCCGCCAGCTCCTCGGAGGTGGCCGACATTTCCTCGGCCGCGCCGGCGTTCTGCTGGATCACCTTGTCCAGTTGCTGGATGGCCTCGTTGATCTGGCTGGCGCCGACGTCCTGCTCGCGGCAGGCGGCGCTGATCTCCGAGACCAGTTCGGCGGTCTTGCGGATATCCGGCACCAGGCGTTGCAGCATTTCGCCGGCTTCCTGGGCCGCCTTGACGGTGTCGCCCGACACGGCGCCGATCTCGGCGGCGGCCGTCTGGCTGCGTTCGGCCAGCTTGCGCACTTCCGAGGCGACGACGGCGAAGCCCTTGCCGTGCTCCCCGGCCCGGGCGGCCTCGACCGCCGCGTTCAGGGCCAGCAGGTCGGTCTGGCGCGCGATCTCCTGCACGATGCCGATCTTGGCGACGATGGTGCGCATGGCCTCGACCGCGCGATGAACGGCCTCACCGCTGGTTTCCGCGTCCTTGGACGACTGACGCGAGATCTTCTCGGTCTGGGCCGCGTTGTCGGCGTTCTGCTTGATGTTGGCGGCCATCTCTTCCATCGAGGCCGAGGCCTGTTCGGCGGCGGCGGCCTGTTCGGTCGCGCCCTGGCTCATCTGTTCCGACGAAGACGACAGTTCCTGGCTGCCGGCCGAGACATTGTCCGCAGCCGCTAACGCGTCGCCGACCACGCTGCGGAGGCGTTCGATCATCCGGTTAAGGTCGCCCAGCATGTCGCCGATTTCGTCCCGACTGGTGACGACGACCGCCTGGGTCAGATCGCCTTCGGCGACGGCGCGAACGGCCTCAGTGGCGCGGATCAGTCCCTTCCGAACAATCAGTGTGATGCAGACACAACCGAAGACCGCAGCGAATAGAGCGAAGGCGCTGGCGACGATCAGCCCTACACGCGCTTCCTCAAACACCGCATTGGCGCCCTCCTCGGCCTGCGCCATCAGCGCCTTGTCCGTCGCGACGATGTTTTGGGCGGCGTCCTCGATCGCAGAAAGGCTGGCGCGCGCTTCGTTCAACATCAACGCCTTGGCGCCGACGTCGTCGCCGGCGAGCGCCAGCCTGTGAATTTCTTCGCTGATCGGCTTGTATTCTGACCAGGCGTTCGCCAGCGAAACCCACTCGGCCTTGGCGTCTGCCGATGCGGCCGCCTGGCCTTGAGCCAGCAGGTCTTCCAACATGCCTCGGCCCCGGCCTACCTCTTCGGAAAACTCACGCACCGCTTCAGGGTCGGTGGTCAGGAGCATGCCGCGCTCACGCCTCACATAGCTGCTGAACTCGGTCTGGATGCTCTGGGCCCGGCTCAGTTGGGCGGCCGGTCCGGCGACAACCTCATGGATGGCGGCGTGCAGAGACGAAAGATGACTGAGGGAAACGCCGACTAAAACGGCGATCGCCGCGATCAGCACCCCGAACGTCAGGATCAATTTGGCCTTGATGGTGAAACGCATAGCCTATCTCCCGAAAAATCGATCATGACGAGCGACGGACGCCACTGGCGAGCGTGCACCCTGGTGCAGATTGCAGACAGCCGAACATCCGAGGGCGGTCAGGACGAAAGCCAGCGCCATCTGAATGACGAGCGAGCCATCGACCGGGAAAGTCGACCCTCGGAGGCTCGCCACATCACGAACCTCGACAGCCACATCCACTGGTATGCGTCTTCTCATATCTCGTCCCGTCCCCACGGCGCGCTAAAACACAACCCGAACGCACCATCCAGGGATATGGTTAAACCGACTTCAAACGCCTGATAGGGAGTTGTACCTATCGATAAGCCTCTAAGATTGGTGGGTTTTTTGATCAACGAAGGTCGAACCGCAGCCCGCCGGCCATGCACTTTCAGGTCGTTCCGCCACAGAATCTCACCCCGCCTGAAACACATCTACGGGTCGCAACACGCAGCAGATCGTGGAATTTCACAGCAAGCCCACGTCCGAATTCCCGCTACGATCCGTCGGACTGACGAGACGGTCCAGGCGGCCCGGAAGCCGGTTCCGGCATTGGGGCGGAGATGGCTCTTATGTGCTTTCTACAGACCGAAAAGGATTGGGGAGGGGTGCGGCCATTATCTCCCCGTTAACCATCCTCCCGGCATTTTCTGCCCAGTGATTTGCGGGAGCGTGGGCCGATGAACGGCGCGGAAGTTCTGGATGTAGGGCGCGACGCCATCTGGCTGACGATCCAGCTGTGCCTGCCGGTCCTGCTGGTCGGCCTGGTCGTCGGCGTGGTCATCGGCCTGTTCCAGGCCCTGACGCAGATCCAGGAACAGACCCTGATCTATGCGCCCAAGATCATCGCCATCTTCGTGTCCCTGTTGCTGTTCCTGCCGCTGATGGGCGCCCTGCTGGGCGGGTTCATGCGCCAGATCGCGGCGCGCATCGCGGGCATGTAGTGGAGGCTTACGCCACCGCGGATCAGGTCTGGGCCGGGGGGCTGATCTTCGCCCGCATCGGCGCGATCCTGATGCTGATCCCCGGCTTCGGGGAAACCTATGTGCCGCCGCGCATCCGCCTGTCGCTGGCCCTGCTGATCAGCCTGGCGCTGTGGCCTGTGGTGCGCGACAGCCTGCCGGGCCTGCCCGAGACCCTGGGCGGCATGGCCGGGTGGGTGATCCGCGAGGTGGTGGTCGGCCTGATGATCGGCATGCTGCTGCGCATGTTCCTGACGTCGCTGATGACGGCGGGCGAGATCGTCTCGCTGCAGACCACCCTCAGCTTCGCCCAGACGGCCAATCCGCTACAGGCCCAGCCGGGGTCGACGGTCGGTTCGTTCCTGCTGCTGTTCGGGGTGACGCTGATCTTCGCCACCGACACCCACCACCTGTTCATCGCCGGCATGGTCGGTTCCTACAGTCTGATCGCCCCGGCCAAGCCCCTGATCATGGGGGATTTCACCGAGATGGCGGTGCGGACACTGGGGGACAGCTTCCTGCTGGGGGTGCAGTTGGCGGCGCCGGTTCTGGTGTTCGCCCTGATCTTCAACCTGGCCTCGGGCCTGATCGCGCGGGTCATGCCGTCGTTTCAGGTCTATTTCGCCGCCGCGCCTCTGAGCGTCATCCTGGGCCTGTCGATCTTCGCGCTCAGCCTGGGCGCCCTGGGCACCGTCTTCATCGACCGCTACCGCCGCCTCGCCGAGGTGTTCGCGGCCGGCGCCTTCGGGGGAGGGGCGAGTGGCTGACGACACCGATCCCGAGTCGAAAACAGAAGACGCC
Organism: Brevundimonas mediterranea; assembly: GCF_011064825.1. NCBI lineage: Bacteria > Pseudomonadati > Pseudomonadota > Alphaproteobacteria > Caulobacterales > Caulobacteraceae > Brevundimonas > Brevundimonas mediterranea. The sequence continues at coordinate 2,082,419 of NZ_CP048751.1, read as the reverse complement.
ACCCCCCGAAAACTCGAGGACGCCCGCAAGAAGGGCGACGTCGCCAAGTCTCAGGACGTCGGCCAGGTCCTGTCCCTGGCCGGGGCGGCGGCGGTGATCCTGGGCGCCGGGGGCTGGTTCGCCGGGTCGATGGCGCAACAGCTGCTGCCCTTTATCGCGGCCCCTCACCAGATGCTGGGGATGCTGGATTCGGGGGCGGGGGCTCAGATTCTGGCCCAGGCTCTTTGGGCCATGACCCCCTTCCTGGGAGCGGTCATGCTGGCGACCATCATCGGCGGGGCGGGCGGACACCTGGCCCAGTCCGGCCTGATCTTCACCGCCGAAAAGCTGAAGCCGAAATGGTCGTCGGTGAACCCGATGTCGGGGTTCAAGCGCATCTTCGGCCCCGACGGCCTGATGCAGTTCGTCAAGACCTTCCTGAAGCTGATCGCCGTCTGCGTCGTCTGCTGGATGGTGCTGAAGCCCCATGTCCGCGAGTTCGAGAACATGGTCACCCTGAGCCCGGCCGCCCTGCTGCCGCTGGCGCGGGACATGGCCCTGGCCCTGTTCGTGGCGGCCATCATCCTGTTGGGGGCGACGGCCGGAGCCGACTTCATCTGGCAGAAGATGCGCTTCGCCAAGCGGATGCGGATGACCAAGGAAGAACTGAAGGAAGACTACAAACAGTCCGAGGGCGATCCCCACATCAAGGCCAAGCTGAAGCAGATCCGCATGCAGCGCAGCCGCCAGCGGATGATGGCCAATGTGCCCAAGGCCACGGTCATCGTGACCAACCCGACCCACTATTCGGTGGCCCTGCGCTACGAACCCAGCGAGGGCGACGGGGCGCCGGTCTGTGTGGCCAAGGGGGTCGACGCCCTGGCCATGCGTATCCGTGAAGTCGCCAAGGAACATGGCGTGCCGATCGTCGAGAACGTCCCTCTGGCCCGCGCCCTTTACGCCTCGGTCGAGATCGACGCCGTCATTCCCAAGGAACATTTCGAGGCCGCCGCCAAGATCATCGGCTTCGTGTTCCAGTCCCGCAAACGTCGGTAAGACCCCCGTAAGGCTTGGCGCCGGATTTGGGGGTATGATCAGACCACTGATTCGCGAGGCCGCATGAAGCCCAACCGTCGCCTTCCGTTCGACCTGCTCTCCGTTGCGACGGCGTTCGGCGTGGTCGTGGCCGTCGCGGCCCTGGCCTATCCGGCCTTCAAGGCCAATCCGATGTCGGGGCCGGGCATGATCCTGATCGTCACGGCGGGTCTGATCGCCCTGATCGGCCTGTTCGGTTTCCGCCGCGCCGAGACGGTCAAGCCGTCCAGCGACGTGGCCGTGGACATGCTGGACGCCATGGCGGAGCCGGCGGCCCTGGTGTGGGAGACGGGCCAGGTCCTGGCCTTCAACGGCGCCTGGGCCCAGTCCAACGGCACGACCACCGCCCTGCCCCGCGGCAAGTCGGCCCAGGCCCTGTACATGGCCTTCGCCCAGGCGCGCCGGGGCGAGCCGGGCCACGCCATCGTCCAGATCGGCGACCGCGAGGTCGAGGTGGTGATCGGCAAGGCCGGCCCCGACCGGTATCTGATGCGGGTCGCGCCCGAAGCCGTCCTGCCCCTGCCCGTGGCGACGGCCCCGACGAACGGCGCGGCGACGGGCGAATCCCGCGCCATGGCGGCCGGCGCTCCCTTCGGCTCGGCCGTGATCGACGGCCCCGACCTGTTCGCCGGCCGGGCGCAGGAGGCCAACGCCGCCCTGGCCGTGCTGACCGGCCCCAACGCCGCGCGCGACGCCGCCTTCGGCCATCTGTTCGACCCGACGGGCGTGGCCGAGGCGCGGGTCAAGCTGGCGGCCGGGTCGTCCGGCCCCATCGAACTGGTCGCCCGCGCCTATCCCGACAAGATGCTGCACCTCTATGTGGCGCCAGAGGGCGAACAGAAGCGCATCTGGCTGTTCGACGTCTCGGCGCAGAAGTCGATGGAGCTGCAGCTGTCGCAGGCCCAGAAGATGCAGGCCGTGGGCCAGCTGGCCGGCGGCGTGGCCCACGACTTCAACAATCTGCTGACGGCCATCCAGTTGCAGCTGTCGGGCCTGCTGGAGCGGCATCCGGTCGGCGACCCCTCCTACGAGGGGCTGAACGAGATCCGCCAGACCGCCATTCGCGCCGCCGACCTGGTGCGCAAGCTGCTGGCCTTCTCGCGCAAGTCCACGGTGCGGCGCGAACGGCTGGATCTGGGCGAGCTGGTCGGGGAGTTCGCCATCCTGCTGCGTCGCCTGCTGCGCGAGGACGTTCGGCTGGAGACCGACTACGGCCGCGACCTGCCGGTGGTCCTGGCCGACAAGAGCCAGCTCGAGACCGCCGTCATGAATCTGGCCGTCAACGCCCGCGACGCCATGCGCGGCGTGGTCGAGCCGGGCGACGCGGTCGTCACCATCACCACCCGCCGCCTGACCGCCCAGCAGGCGCGCGAGATGGGCTGGCCCGACGCTCCCACCGATGAGGTCGCCCTGATCGAGGTGTCGGACACCGGCCCCGGCGTGCCGCCTGAACTGGTGGACAAGATCTTCGAACCCTTCTTCACCACAAAGGCGGTGAACGAGGGCACCGGCATGGGCCTGGCCACCGTCTACGGCATCGCCCAGCAGGCCGGCGGCCATATCTCGGTCAGCAATATCGAGGGCCCGCACGGCATGAGCATGGGCGCGGCCTTCCGCATCTTCCTGCCGGCCGCCGGCGAGGCGGAACTGGCCGAGGTTCAGCCGGTCGAGGTCAAGGTCAAGGCGCCGCGCGACCTGTCGGGCGCCGGCCGCATCCTGTTCGTCGAGGACGAGGACGCCGTGCGCGGCATCGCCGCCCGCCTGCTGCGCCAGCGCGGCTATGAGGTGATCGAGGCCGCCGACGGCGAGGAGGCCCTGATCCTGGCCGAGGAATACGCGGGCCAGATCGACATGATGATCTCCGACGTCATCATGCCCGGCCTGGACGGCCCGTCCCTGCTGAAGAAGGCGCGCAAATACCTGGGCGACGCCCCGGTCATGTTCATCTCAGGCTATGCGGAAAGCGACTTCTCGGACCTGCTGCAGGACGAGGTCGGGGTCTCCTTCCTGCCCAAGCCTCTGGACATCAAGACCCTGGCGGAACGGGTGAAGCAGGAACTGCACGCGGGCTGAATCCACGTCGCGGTTCAAAACGGCCGTTCAGGCGGCCCTGCGCGCGGCGGAGGGGGATTTCACATACAGGCCCTTGCGGCCGGTGACGGGGCGGAAGGCGACGGTCTCGCCTTCCAGCCGTTCATCCATGCCCAGGAACAGGCAGCCGTCGTCGACCAGGCGGCGTTCCAGCCCGTCCAGCACGCGGGCGCGGCGCGAGGGCTCCATGTCCCCGAGCACGTAGCGGCAGAAGATGACGTCGAAACGGGCCTCGTCGGTCGGCTCGTCCAACAGGTTTGCGCGTCCGAAACGGACGGTGTCGGCCAGTTCGGCGCGGACGCGCCAGTTGTCCTCGGCCGGCTCGAACCAGCGCAGCATGGTCTTGGCGGTCAAACCGCGCTGGATCTCGAAGCCGGTATAGAGGCCTGAACGCGCCTTCTCGATCGCACGCTGCGACAGGTCGGTGGCCGTCAGATCCAGCGGAACGCCGATGTCCAGCCCCGCCATGGCGATCGACCAGGCCTCCTGGCCCGTCGAACATCCGGCGGACCAGACCTTGACCCGGCCGTTCGGCCGGGCGCGCGACAGGGCCGGCAGAAGCTCCTTCTCCAGCACGGTGAACGGGGTGCGATCGCGACGGAACCAGGTTTCGGCGTTCAGCAGGGCCTCGATCACAGCCCAGCCCAGGGAGGCGACCGGATTGGCCCAGAGATTCGTCAGCAGGGCCTCGACATTGGCGTAGCCTTCACGACGCGCGATCGGTCCCAGCCGGTGTTCGGCCAGGTGAATGCGATCCCGCGCCAGCCGATAACCGGCGCGGGTGGCCAATAGCCCCTGAAGCTTGTCGAAGTCCTCGGGTGTCATGCCGCGATCGCGCCGACCTCCATCAGCTTGGACTGAAGAATTTCGCCGTCAAAAGGTTTCATGACATAGTCGTCGGCGCCGGCGGCCAGGGCCTCGGCGATCCGCTCAGGCCGGGTTTCGATGGTGCAGAACAACACCTTCGGAACCTCTCCTCCGGGCGAGGCGCGCAGGCGGCGCAAGAAGGTCAGCCCGTCCATCACCGGCATGTTCCAGTCGATCAGCAGCACGTCGGGCATGACGCCTGAGCAATAGGCCAGGGCCTCGGCGCCGTCCGCAGCCTCGTCGACCTCGTAGCCGAGGCCCTCTACGATCCGGCGGGCGACCTTGCGAATGATCCGGCTGTCATCGACGATGAGGCAGGTTTTGAAATCCAAGACGGGCTCCCCGGCGCCGGACCTTCAGCAGAAGTCACGCGTCGTAGCAGCATCGCCCGATTCCAGTTAACGAGTCGTTGGGAAAGCCTCACACGGGCATTCGCGCGACCAGGACGACGCGGCCGTCCTCGACCGTCACATGCAGCGAGCCGCCGGCCTCGACCACGGTCAGCCATAGCCAGTAGGGCTGGATCCACTGCCCCGCCAGCCCTTCGATCAGGCGCTCGCCGGCCAGGCCCGTGACCGCTTCCGGCTTCAGCCGGGCGCGGGCGCCCTCGGCGAATCCCTCGATGAACAGGAAGCCGTTCTCGACGCGCGACTGGATCACCGCATCGCCCCCCATCGGCAGGGCGCCGACGGTGAGATAGGCCAGATTGGTCAGGGCGCGCGCCTGGGGCTTGGAAAACTCGCCCTCGTGGATGCGCCAGTCCAGCGAGGCGCGCCCGCCCTCGGTCAGACCCGTGACCAGCGACTGGAGCTCGCGTGCGGTGAACCGTTCGCTGGTCGTCGCCGCGCCGAAGGCGACGCGGGCGAAATGGACCAGGGCGACCATCTTGCGGGCGCTCTGTTCGATCAGGGACAGGGCGTCCTCGCGCATGTCCTGGGCCGAAGGATCGCGCATGAGATCCAGGCCCGAGACGATCGCGCCCGACGGGCTGATGAAGTCGTGGCACAGTTTGGCGGCGACATAGGTGGCCAGTTCGATTCCGTCGACAGGCAGGTCCAGCGGGGCTTTGGCGGCGTCGGTCGAATTCATGGAGGCCAGCATACTCTCGTCGGCGTTCAGGTCACAGTTCATGTCGTGCGCGAAGCTGACGTGATTTGCCGGTTCATGGAACCGCCGCAATGGTCTATCGAGCCCATAATGACGACCTCCCCCACGAACACCCTGGCCCTCGACCTGGAGTCCGGCGCCCTGGCCCTGGCCATCGCCGAGATCGCCGAAGAGGCCGCGCGCCTGATCCTGCCCTACTGGCGCAGCAACACCGCCGTCGAGACCAAGTCGGACGACAGTCCCGTCACCCAGGCCGACCGCGCCGCCGAGGCCCTGATTCTCGAACGGCTGGCCGCCCTCTATCCCGGCGTCCAGACGGTGGCCGAAGAAGCGGTGGCCGCGAACGGCGCCCCGGCCTCGGCCGAGGACTGGTTCTGGCTGATCGACCCGCTGGACGGCACCAAGGGGTTCGTGCGCGGCGGCGAGGCCTTCACCGTCAACATCGCCCTGATGCACGCGGGCTATCCCGTCGCGGGCGTGGTCACGGCTCCGGCGACGGCCACGACCTGGCGCACGGACACGCCGGGCGGCGGCGCCTTCCGTCGCCAGTACGGCGAGCAGCAGGAGGGCGAGGCCCACGCCGGCGCCGAATGGCGGCCAATCAAGGTCCGCGACCGCCCGCAGGAGGGCATGGCCCTGCTGAGCCACAGCGTCACCGATGAAGAGGCCGCGCGTCTGGCCGCCCGCCACGGCTGCACCCGCTGGCAGGGCACGGATTCCTCGCTGAAATTCTGCCTGATCGCCGAGGGCCGCTTCGACGCCTATCCGCGCTCCGGCCCGACCTCGGAATGGGACACGGCGGCCGGTCAGGCCGTGCTGGAAGCCGCCGGCGGCCGCGTCCTGGCCGACGACGGCCAGCGCCTGGCCTACGGCAAGCCCAAATTCCTCAACGGCCCCTTCGTCGCCATGGGCGGCTGAGGCCGTTCCCGCCACGCTTCATCGTGTGGCGGGGACCTCACCGGCGGCCGCTACAGCGCGCGCCGTCGATGCAAGCGCCCGTTCAAGATCCTCCTTCGTCATCGACGTACAATAGGCTGGCGCTCCACGCTCGAAGCGCCAGCCTTCCGAAAGCGCGCCGGCATCCACGGCGTCGAAACCGAATTCGTCGTAGAGTCTGATAGCGATAGCCTTGGCTTCGGCGTCGTCGCTTGCGACCGGCAAGGCGCGTCGATCAGGCGCTCCTGCGGGTCTCCCGTCCCTTTCCAGTTCGTTCATTGGTATGGCGTTGAACGCCTTGACGATGCGCGATTGTGGAAGGTGTCGTGCCAGCAACTCGCTCGTCGTCGTTTTCTCGTCATCCAGTTCCTGAATCCGGCCGTCGCGTTCGACATAATAATTGTTCGTATCGATGACGACCTTGCCCACAAGCGGCGCAACAGGGGTCGTGCGATAGGCCGTCAGTGGAATGGCGACGATGACAACCTCGCCGAATGCGACGGCGTCATCGACCGTGCCGACTTCGCAACCGACGCCGTACCGCAGGCTGAATAGGGTTTCGGGGCCGCGCGAGTTGCTGAGCATGACCTGATGGCCGGCCTGAACCGCCAGCTTCCCGACGACCCGCCCGACGAAGCCCGCGCCGATGATGCCGATTTTCATGACTGTCTCTCCTGAGTGAGCCAGCAGATTTAATTGCCATTCATATCGCCATAAATATCCATTAGTAGACGACATTGACAACCAAATGAGATCAATCAATGGACCGGCTCACCAGTATGGCGGTCTTCGTCAAGTCTGCCGATCTCGGCTCTTTCGCCGCCGCCGCCGAGGCGATGGGAATGTCTCCACAGATGGTCGCCAAACACGTGGTGTTTTTGGAGGATCGTCTCGGAGCCGCCCTTCTCCACCGGACGACCCGGAGGCAGAGCCTGACGGACGTGGGGCGGGCCTATTATGATCGCTGCAAGCTTGTGCTGGCGGAGGCTGAAGCCGCCGACACGATTGCGCAGGACATGCGCTCCCAGCCCAAGGGCGTCCTAAGGGTCAACGCCCCGATGACGTTCGGCTCCTTCACTCTCGCCCCCTTCATCACGCGCTATCTTGCGCGATACCCCGATATGCAGATCGACCTCACGCTCAACGACCGATTTGTCGATCCTCTCGAAGAGGGTTTCGATGTGATGGTTCGGATCGGCGCCGTGGGGGACAGCAGCCTCATCGCCCATCCGTTGGCGCCTTACCGGTTGATCGCCTGCGCCTCGCCGACCTACCTCGCCCGTCGTGGCGCGCCCGAGACGCCTGCTGATTTGGAACGGCATGATTGCCTTGCCTACGCCTACTGGTCTCCTTCAATCCCTTGCCGTTGGCTGTTCACTCGCAATGGCCGAGACGAAGAAATCAAGGCGAGCGGACGGATGCGAAGCAACGACTGGAAGGCGTTGCTGCACGCCGCGATCGAGGGTTACGGCGTGACGCTCGGACCGGAGAGCGTGATGAAGGCGGAAATCGACTCTGGCCGGCTTGTCCGTGTCCTACCCGAGTACGAGGGGCCGGTGCGGCCCATGCATGTTCTCTATCCGGCCGGACGGCGCCCTACAGTCAATGTTCGCAGTTTCGTCGAGGCTTTGACGGAAGAATTCCGCCCTTGATGACGGCGCCTAAAGCCCCGCCTTCCACAGCAGCATCCCGGCCCGGTCGGCCAGGGCCGGCACGCCCAGTTCGCGCGCGGTCAGGACGGCTTCGTTCAGGATCAGGTGCAGGTGGGCGGGCGCAGGGCCGCCCAGGCGATGACGGGCCAGGGCCAATTCGGCCAGACCGATCTGGTCGGCGGCCCAGTCCAGCGGCGCAGCGGCGGCGAGCCGGTCGTGCAGGCGGGCCTCCATAAGCTCCAGCCCCGTCAGGTCGCGCACAGCCTCGGCCAGGGCGATCTCGCGCGATACCCGGCGTTCGCGCACCAGGGCGCCGATGATCAGGCCGCGCCCCTGGGTCAGGGCCTCGGCCTGATTCAACAGCATCAGGGGCGTGGCGTCGTCGCCGGCGCGCAGCACCTGAATGACGGCCCAGTCCAGCGGGCTGTGGTCGGGCGTGAACTGATCGGCGGCGGCGTCGAACATCATCCGTCCCTGGGCCAGGGCCTCGGCATGATCGGCGACGGAGGCCAGGGCCGAAAGACCCGCTCCGCACAGGGCCAGGGCGCGAGCGCGCGTCAGGGGCCGATAGTCGGGCGAGGCGTTCTCGACCAGGGCGCCGAGATCGCGTCCGGCCTGGTCCAGCAGGCGGGCGTCCCGCTTGATCACCCCGGTCTCCAGCGCCAGTCCCGCCCGATCCAGCCGCAGTTCGACGTCGTTCGCCCCCGCCTCGTGCAGGGCCAGGTCCATCAGGGCGGCGGCGTCCATCAGGGCGGCGGGGTCGCCGGACAGACGGGCCTTGCGTGTCTTGAGCCGGGCATGGATCGAGGACAACTCGCCTGCGGCATGGGACCGACGCGGCCGCCCGGCGGCGTCGAGCGCGGTCAGGGCGCGATCCAGGTGAATCGGATCGCCGCACAGGTCGAAACGCAGCATCAGGGCCTGGGCCTTGTCGATCGCGGCCCGCGCCGCCCGATCCTCGCCCACGGCGGCGCGCACCAGGCTGTCGGCGCAACGGTCGGCGCGGTCCAGGCTGTCGACGGCGCCGCTGCGGCGGGCGTGTTCGCGCCACAGGGCGGCGGCGCGGCTCTCGGTCTCGAACGGGCGGGCGCAGGAGACACGACCGGCGTCGGTGGTTTCGCGCCGCGCCTCAGCCGCCAGCAGATCGACGCCGATCAGCTCGACCCAGCCCAGATCCTCGCTCTCGCGGGCCTGGGCGAACAGCTTGCGAAGGTCTCGGCCGAACTCGAACATGCGATGGACGCCTCTAAATCCCGCTTCGGGACGACCAATGCGTCCCCCTGGGGTTCCAATGCAAACGCGACGCCGCCAAGGGGGTTCAGCCTGGCCTTAAGGATGATTTCGTCAATTCAGATCGGGGGTTTTCTGACGACAGCGCTGCAGGGCGGCGCGGGCCTCGGAGGCGTCGGCGTTCAGCCGACGCACGGCCTCGATCCGGGCGCGGGTCTGGTCGGCCTCGGCCGCGCGCGAGGGCTTGCCGGCGGCGGTCGCGGCCTGCATGGCCGCCAGCGACCAGAACAGGGCGGCGTCGTACAGGCGCCTGCCCTCCACGCTTTCGCCGCCTTCCAGTTCGGACGCGGCCTGGGTCAGGCCGGCGCAGCGCACCGCCTCCTCGTAGGAGACGAGGCCGACGTTCGGCGCGTGCTGAAGCAGCAGACTGGCGATGGTCAGCAGGACCAACATGGGAAGGCTCCATAGACATCCCCCCGGACATCGCCGACATCAGATCACGTTCCGACGACGGGGAGAAGATCGAACCCGGGCGGGAATTGGACAGGATTGCGAATAACTGCCGCGCTGAGCTCAAACCCTGTATGCTGCTATGCAGCAAACGGCCGGAACCCGGTTTTCGGTCTCGGCAAGACCCGCAATGGATCGTCATGCTCTACGCCTTTCATGAACTCGCCTATCAGTCGGCCCTGCCGTTTCGGGTCGGCGCCCAGATGGCCCGGCGCTTCTGGACCTCGCCGTTCAATCCGGCGGCGGACACGGCGGTCGGACGCACCGCCTACGCCTCGGCCGAACTGTTCGAGAGCGTCACGCGTCGCTACGGCAAACCGGACTGGAAGCTGGAAACCATCGAGATCGCCGGCAAACCGGTGCGCACCGTCGAACAGGTGATCTGGCAGAGCCCCTGGTGCCGCCTGGTCCGGTTCGCCCGCAATATCGGCGACCTGAAACGGGCCGGAAAGCCGGCCTCCGGCCCCGCCGTCCTGGTCGTCGCGCCCCTGTCGGGCCACTACGCCACCCTGCTGCGCGGCACGGTCGAGGCCTTTCTTCAGGACCACGACGTCTATGTCACCGACTGGATCAACGCCCGCCAGGTGCCGGTGCTGGAAGGCCGGTTCGATTTCTTCGACTATATCGACCACGTCCGGCGGATGCTGGCCGAGATCGGCGGCCGGGCCCATGTGGTCGGGGTCTGCCAGCCCGGCCCGCCCGTTCTGGCGGCCTGCGCGATCATGGCCGAGGACAGCGACGAGAACCGCCCCCTCTCCATGACCTTCATGGGCTCGCCCATCGACGCCCGGCTGTCGCCGACCGTGACCAACCAGCTGGCGGAGGAAAAGCCCTTCACCTGGTTCCGGTCGAACATGATCCACACCGTGCCCCTGCCCTATGCGGGGTTCGGGCGGCGGGTCTATCCGGGCTTCGTCCAGCTCTACAGCTTCATGTCGATGAACGAAGAGCGCCATCGCGACGCCCACTGGGACTATTTCAACAGCCTGATCGACGGCGACGGCGACGGGGTGGAGAAGCACGAGGAATTCTACGATGAATATCTGTCGGTGCTGGACCTGACCGAGGAATTCTATCTCCAGACCATCGACATCGTCTTCCAGCAGCATCTGCTGGCGCGCGGCCTGCTGGAGCATCGCGGGCGCAAGGTCGATCTGACCAAGATCACCGACATCGGCCTGATGACGGTCGAGGGCGAGAAGGACGACATCTCCGGCGTCGGCCAGACCCAGGCGGCCCACGGCCTGTGCCCCAACATCCCCGAGGACCGACGGGTGCTGTACGTCCAGCCGAACGTGGGCCATTACGGCGTCTTCAACGGTCGTCGCTTCCGCGACGAGATCTATCCCCGCGTCCGCGATTTCATCGCCCAGAACGAGGCCCTCGGTGGCGTATCGCAACGGTCAGCGTCTGCCGCTTGACGACGGGGGCCTAGGCTCCGGTTCCGGCCCCACACTGAGACTGTCGGTCAATCCCCGCGCCCGGCGTCTGTCGGTGCGGATCGATGCGCGCGCGGGCGAGGCGGTGGTGATCGCCCCGACCGAACGCGGCCTGGCCCAGGCCGTGGCCTTCGCCCGTTCGAAAAGCGTCTGGATCTCCGAACGCCTGGCGGTGCGGCCCAAGGGCCGACCGCTGGAGCCCGGCCAGGTCATCTCATTGCGCGGCCGCCCGGTCCGCCTGGAGGCGACGCCCGGCGCCGGCGCGGCCCGCCTGGTCGAGGACGGAACCGTCATCCGCTCGGGCGGCGAGGGCGAGGCCTACGCCCGCCGGGTCGAGAACCTGCTGAAGCGCGAGGCGCGCAGCACGCTGTTGGACCGCACCGACCATCATCTGCGCGCCCTGGGCCAGGCGCCGGTCACGGTCTCCATCGCCGACACCCGATCCCGCTGGGGCTCGTGCAGCCCGCACAACCGCACCATCCGCTATTCCTGGCGCGTCATCATGGCCCCGCCGCCGGTCATCGACTATCTGGCCGCCCACGAGGTCGCCCACCTGGTCCACGCCGACCACAGCCCGGCCTACTGGTCGGTCGTCGAACGCCTGGTCGGCGACCACAAGCCCTGGCGCAAATGGCTGAAGGACTATGGCGCCGCGCTTCATGCGGTAGGGCGATAGAACCCACTCATCCCCCCTTGGGGGAGGTGGACCGGCGCGTAGCGCCGAGACGGAGGGGGCAAGAGAGCGCCGCTAAGGCGGCGCCTTCACAAACAGCGAGCCTGTGTCGCCCCCCTCCACCCCCGCGCGAAGAGCGCGGCGGTCCCCCTCCCCCGACGGGGGAGGATCAGAAGAACAACGGGTCGCTTCGCTTCTCGGCCGGCAAACGGCCTTCGAGCTGTTGGTCCGGCGTGTCGCGCGGGGCGGGCTGGGGCGAGGTGGGGCGAACGACCGGCGCCCTCGACGCCGATTGAGACGGCTGCTGGGCCGGCTCTTCCACATAGGGGTCGCCCAGGCTCGGATCGACCGGCTCGACCGGGGCTCCACCTTCGTCCAGACCGCCCTGGCCCAGACCCGACATCAGGTCGCCGACGGGATCCGGCGCGGTCCAGCCCTCGGGCATGGGCGGGCCGTCCGGGATGCGCGGCGCGTTCAGGCGCGGCAGGGCCGCCTCCATGAAGCCCTTCCAGATGGCGGCGGGCGACGAGCCGCCGGTCACGCCGCGCATGGCGGTGTTGTCGTCCTTGCCCACCCAGACGGCGGTGACGAAGCCGCCGGTGTAGCCGACGAACCAGGCGTCCTTGTAGTCCGAGGTCGTGCCCGACTTGCCCGCCAGATCGCGCCCGGCGATGGCCGCGCTGCGCCCGGTGCCCGATGTCATGACCCCGCGCAACATCTGGTTCATGTAGTACAGCGACGGATTGTTGATCGCCTGGCCGCTCTGGCCGCTGGCCCGCTGATAGATGACCCGGCCCTGGGGGGTGCGGATGCGGCTGATGCCATAGGCCTCGACCCGGCGACCGCCGTTGGCGAAGGCGTCATAGGCGGTGGCCATCTCCAGCGGCGAGACCTCGACGGCGCCGAGCGCCATGGCGGGCTCCAGACCGATGCGGCTCTCGATGCCCAGGCGGCGCGCGGCGCGGGCCACGCTGTCGCGTCCGATCTGGTCGGCGACATAGGCCGCCACCGTATTGGTCGACTGGGCCACAGCCTGGGCCAGGGTCATGTTTCCGCTGAAGGTGTTGGAATAGTTCTTGGGCGACCAGTTGCCGATGGTGATCGGCTGATCGACCACCGGGGTCTGGGGCGTATAGCCGGCCTCGACCGCCGCCAGATAGACGAAGGGCTTGAAGGCCGAGCCCGCCTGGCGACGCGCCTCGACGGCGCGGTTGAACTGGCTGTCGGCATAGGAGCCGCCGCCGATCATGGCCCGCACCCGGCCGTCGCCGTCCAGGGCGACCAGGGCCGCCTGTTCGACGCCCTTGCGCTCGTCACGGTCCAGAATGCGGCGCACCGACCGTTCGGCGGCCGTCTGCAGCGTCAGGTCCAGGGTGGTCTCGACCACCATGTCCTCGGTCGGTTCGCCGACCAGGCCGCGGATCGACTGGTCCAGCCAGTCGATGAAATACTGGGCGTGCTGGGTCGCCAGGGTGCGCGACACGATGATCGGCTGGGTCACGGCCTCCTCGCGCTGGGCGGCGGTGATGACCCCGGCCTCTTCCATCTCGTTCAGCACGACGGTGGCGCGGGTGGCGGCCCGCTCGCTCTCGGACACGGGCGAATAGCGCGAGGGCGCCTTCAGCAGCCCGGCCAGAAGCGCGGCCTCGCCGACCGTCAGATCCTTGGCCGACTTGTCGAAATAGCGTTGCGACGCCGCCTCGATCCCATAGGCGCCGGCGCCGAAATAGACCCGGTTCAGATACAGGGCCAGGATTTCCTTCTTGGAGAATTTCATCTCCAGCCACACCGCCAGCATCAGTTCCTGCACCTTGCGGCGCAGGTTCTGGTCGGGCGTCAGGAACAGGTTCTTGGCCAGTTGCTGCGTCAGGGTCGAGCCGCCCTGCACCACCCGGCCTGCGCGCATATTGGTCGCCGCCGCCCGCATCATGCCGATGGGGTCGAAACCGGGGTGGTGATAGAAGCGCCGGTCCTCAATGGCGATGAAGGCGGCCGGCACATAGTCGGGCAGGGAGTCCAGGTCGGCGGGCGGCGCCATCTGGGTGCCCCGGGTGGCGATCAGGGCGCCGTTGCGGTCCAGATAGGTGATCGAGGGCTGACGATCGACATTATACAGGCTGGACGTGTCCGGCAGGCCGCGCGCGAACACGGCGAAGAAGACCACCAGGAAGATCAGTCCCCAGACGGCCAGCACCGCGCCCCAGTAGAGCGCCTGTTGCAGCCGCGTGCGAGCCGGCTTTGCGCCGCCCTGCTGCCCGCCCCCGAACCCTGGACCCGCCATGACTTTCCTTCAGATGCCGCGCTCAGCGGGATTAAGCTCTACGGACATGTATCGCGTATGAACCGCCGCCGAAACGGCCCCGTCGATATCACGCGACCGTGAGCGGCTATTTCGCCGAAAGAAAGGCGTCCAGTTCGCCGTAGAAGGCCTGGGGCTGGTCGAACATGATGAAATGGGCGCTGTCGTCGATCCGTTTCAGCGCCACGCCCGGCAGGTTGGCGAAGGACATCTGATAGATGGCGTCGGTGATCTGGGGCGTCATGCGCGGGCCGTTGAACTTGACGTACAGCACCTCGGTCGGGGCCGTGATCTTCGCCAGTTCGGGCCGCAGGTCGGTGGTCACCAGCTCGCGGAAGGCGGCGGCCGAGACCTTCTGGTCGCTGGCCCGCATGTCTTCCAGCGCCGCCTCGCGGCGGCTCTCGGTGTTAATCATGCCGGTGATGGCCGTGGTCGCCTGGGCGACATAGGCCTCGCGCGGGCTATTGGCCTGCGCGGCCCAGATCTGGTCCGCGACCGGCGTCACCGCCTCGGCCGTGGTTCCGGGCGGGCCGAACATGGCGCCCATGAAGGGGATCATGTCCACCACCATCAGCTTGCCGACGCTGTCCGGATGGCGCACCGCCAACATCAGGCCGATGGTCCCGCCCATCGAATGGCCGACGACGGCCGGCTTGATCAGCTCCTGCTCGCGGATATAGCGGGCGATCTCCTCGGCGACCGGGGCGGCGACCGGCGTCGGCGTCGCGCCTTGAGCATTGCCCTCGGCCGGGGCGCCGGCGAAACCCTGGACATGGATGCGATGGACGCGCCAGCCGACGCCGTCCTGGGCCGTCAGGTGATCCACCGTCCCCTGCCAGATCTCGGGCGAGGAGCTGAGGCCGGGGATCAGGATGATGTCGCGTCCGTCCATATCCCCGTCCACGCGGACGTGGATGCGGTCGGAGGCGAACTCCGCGTGATGATGACCGTGGCCGACCTCGGGATGGGCCCCATGCCCGTCCTGGGCCCCAGCCGGAGTTTGAACAGCGGTGGCGGCGAACAGCACGGCGGCGAAACCTAAGGCGCGAAACATGGCGAAACTCCCCTGTGAGACGGCCGTTATGCCACCTCTACTTTATCTTGCAAAGTTCTCTATGAGCTCCGGGAGGACAGACCCCGCGTCCCTCTGTTAGAAGGCGCTCATGAAGCCTGTAGACGCTCCCCCCGTCCAGTCCCCTCAAGCCGAAGCCGCCCCCTCAAAGGCGGGCGCCCAGCCCTTCGGCAAGGGATTCGTCGCCGACGCCTGGTACTTCGTCGCCCTGTCCCGCGACGTCGCTCCGGCCGGCTTGAAACGCTACGAGATCATGGGCGAGCCCGTCCTGATCGGCCGCACACGCGCGGGCGCCGTCTATGCGATGCGCGACATCTGCCCCCACCGCGCCGCGCCCCTGTCAGCCGGGAAACTGGTCGAAAAGCCCGGCGAGGGCGAGACCATCGAATGCCCCTATCACGGCTGGCGCTTCCGCCCCGACGGAGTCTGCGCCGCCATTCCGTCCCTGGTCGAGGATCAGGCCTTCGAAGCGAACCGCATCAAGGTGCGCGCCTTTCCGGTGCGCGAGAGCCAGGGCATGGTCTTCGTCTGGATGGCGTCCGACGCCCGCAATCCCATGGAGCCGGACCACGAGCCCCCCGTCTTCCCGGGCGTGGTCGGATCAGGCCCGAAACTGGTCGAGGCCATGGAGTTCGACAGCCATATCGACCACGCCGTCGTCGGCCTGATGGACCCCGCCCACGGCCCCTATGTCCACCAGCAATGGTGGTGGCGGTCCGAACATTCGATGCACGAAAAGGCCAAGGCCTTCGCCCCCGCCGACTTCGGCTGGGCCATGGTGCGTCACACCCCCTCATCCAACAGCCGGCTCTACAGGATCCTGGGCGGCGCCCCGGCGACGGAGATCACCTTCCGCCTGCCCGGCTATCGCTGGGAGCATATCCAGGTCGGGGAGAAACAGGTCCTGGCCCTGACCTGCCTGACCCCGATCAGCGAGACCAGGACCCGCATCACCCAGATCTTCTGGTCGGACCACTGGGTCTTCGACCTGGCCAAGCCCTTCCTGCGCATGGGGGTGGTCGCCTTCCTGAAACAGGACGGCGGCATGGTGAACCTGCAGAACGAAGGCCTGCGCTACGACCCCGCCCTGATCTGGATCGACGACGCCGACAAACAGGCCAAATGGTACCAGCAGCTGAAGCGCGAATGGGCGAAGAGCCGGGCTGAGGGGCGGCCGTTCGTCAACCCGATCCAGCCCACGACGCTGCGGTGGAAGAGCTGAATCCGCTTCCTTCTCCCCTTGCGGGAGAAGGTGGCCCGAAGGGCCGGATGAGGGGTTGTTAGATGTTGGGTCGGACAGGGTCGTCGTGCATCCGCCGACCCCTCATCCGACCTCGCTGCGCTCGGCCACCTTCTCCCGCAAGGGGAGAAGGAAGAATCGTTTACAGCCTCAATCCGGCTTCACCGGCCAGATCGGCCAGTTTCACCATCGGCCGCGGGCCCCAGTGGGCGATGACTTCGGAGGCGGCAAGCGAGCCCAGCTTGCCGGCCTCTTCCAGCGTCAGGCCGCGCGCGACGCCCAGCAGGAAGCCGGCGGCGTACTGGTCGCCGGCGCCCGTGGTGTCGATGACCTTGGCGACCGGATAGGCGGCGACCGTCACCCGCTCGTCGCCGGCGATCACCACCGAGCCGTGCTCGCCACGCGTCACGGCGGCGATCTCGACGATGGCGGCCAGTTTCGCGGCGGCGGCGTCAAAATCTTCGGTTTCGAACAGGGCGGCCAGTTCGGCTTCGTTGGCCAGGACGATGTCGGCCGACTGTTCGATGAAGCTCAGCAGTTCGGCCCGCCAGCGGGCGACGACGAAGGTGTCCGACAGGGTGATGGCCACCTTGCGGCCGGCCTTGTGCGCGGCGGCGGCGGCGCGTTCGAAGGCGGCGCGGGCCGGGGCCGGGTCGAACAGATAGCCTTCCAGATAGACGATCTGGCTGGCCCCGATCAGGGCCTCGTCGATGTCGTCGGCGTACAGCTGGTTGGCGGCGCCCAGGAAGGTCGCCATGGTCCGCGCCCCGTCCGACAGGACGTTGATCAGGCAACGGCCGGTGCCGAAGCCGTTGTCCGCCCCGCCGTTCAGGACCGGGGTGTCGAAGTGGACGCCGGCGGCGCGGATGTCGTGGCTGAACACCTCGCCCAGGACATCATCGGCCACCTTGCCGATATAGGCCGCCCGGCCGCCGAACGAGCCGACGCCCGCCACGGTGTTGCCGGCCGATCCGCCCGAGGCCTCGACCCCCGGCGCCATGGCGTCATACAGGGCGGCGCTGCGTTCGGCGTCGACCAGCTGCATCGAGTTGGGGGCCAGGTCCTGGGCCGTCAGGAAGGCGGCGTCACAGGGGCTGAGCACGTCGACGATGGCGTTGCCGACAGCGCAGACGTCATATTGGGCGGTGTTCTGGGTCATGGTCGCGCCTTAGCGGTTGAAGGCCCGCACGTCACCCGAAAACATATAAGGAAGCCCTTATATGCGTCGGCGGGTTGCGATACGGAGGCGTCATGACCCAGATCGCCGTCCTGACCCCCGATCCGACCGACAAATCCTACATCGGCCGCTGGCCCGAGGTGCTGACAAGGCTGACGGCGACGCTGGAAGGGACCGGCGCGACGGTTACGGCGACGCCCTGGACCGATCATGTCGAGGACGCCTCGGCTCTGGCCGCCTATGACCTGATCCTGCCGGTCATCGCCTGGGGCTATCACCGCGACCATGCCCGCTGGCTGAAGGCCTGCGTGACCTGGACCGAAGCGGGCCTGCCGGTCGCCAATTCGGCCTCGGTGCTGGGCTGGAACTCGGACAAGACCTATCTGGCGCGACTGGTCGACAAGGGCGTGCCCATTCCGCCGACGCGGTCGAGCGAGGCGATCACTCAGGACCAGGTGGATGCGGCCTTTGCGGAAACTGGAGCCCCGGTGCTGATCGTCAAGCCGACCGTCTCGGCCGGAGCCTTCCGCACCCTGCGTCTCACGCCCGGCCAGCCTCTGACCGATGCCCCGCAAGGCCCGGCCATGATCCAGCCCTATCTGAAATCGATCGAGACCGAGGGCGAGACCTCGCTGCTCTTCTTCGGCGGCCGGTTCAGCCATGCGGTCAACAAGCGGCCTGTGCCCGGCGACTTCCGCATCCAGATCCAGTTCGGCGGCCTCTATACGGCCGTGACGCCGGACGCGGCGGCGATGGCCCTGGCCGAACAGGTGCTGGCCGCCATCGAGGAGCCGCTGCTCTACGCCCGCATTGATATGGCCCGCGACGACGCCGGCGCCTGGGTGCTGATGGAGGCGGAACTGATCGAGCCCGACTTCTACTTGGACCATGATCCGGCCGACGGCGCTGGGTTCGCCCGCGCCGTCAGCGAACGGCTGGGCGGCTAGAAGCCCGCCTGACGCGAGCGGGCCGGCGCCCGAACGGCCGCAAAGGCCGCGATCCGGGCGTGGGCGTCACGGATCGGAGTCGGAGAACGGTCGGCGCCGTCCTCGCTGACCTGGAACCGCCCGACCAGTTGCGTCAGGTCCGACGCCTCGCGGCTCAGGCTCAGGCTGGCGGCGGTCGATTCCTCGACCATCGCGGCGTTTTGCTGGGTGACCTGGTCCATCTCGTTCACGGCCGTATTGACCTCGGCTAGGGCCAGGGCCTGTTCCTGGGTCGAGGCGCGGATCTCGCCCATCAGATGGGTGATGTCGTTGATGCGCACGGCGATGGCCGACAGGGCCTCGCCGGATTCGCGGACCAGCACGACCCCGCTCTTGACCTGGGTGCTGCTGGTCGAGATCAGGGTCTTGATCTCCCGCGCCGAGTCCGCCGACCGCTGGGCCAGGGCCCGAACTTCGGAGGCCACCACGGCAAAGCCGCGACCGGCTTCGCCCGCGCGCGCCGCCTCGACCCCGGCGTTCAGGGCCAGAAGGTTGGTCTGGAAGGCGATTTCATCGATGACGCCGATGATCTGGCCGATCTGATCGGAGGATTTCTCGATCTCGCCCATGGCTGTGATGGCGCGCTGGACGACGGCGCCGCCAGTCTCGGCCTGGCTGCGGGTCTGGCCCACGACCACATCCGCAGCCTGAGCGTTCTCAGCCGCCTTGCGGACGGTGGCGGTGATCTCGTCCAGGGCGGCGGCGGTCTGCTCCAGACCGGCGGCCTGACGTTCGGTGCGACGCGACAGATCCTCGGCTGCGCTGCTGATTTCATTGGCGCCCGACTGCATGGACCCCGCGTTGCCGCGGATGACGGCGACCGCCTCATCCAGGGCCGCCATGGCGCGGTTGAAGTCCTCGCGCAGAATGGCGTAGTCGCCGGGGAAGGCCTCGCCGATCCGATACGACAGGTCGCCGGCCGCCATGGCCGACAGGCCGCGCCCCGTGGCCTGGACGACGGAAGCCTGAACTTCGGCCGCCACGCGATCAGCCTCGGCGCGGCGCTCGCGCTCGACCTCCGCAGCCGTGACGTCGGTCGCGAACTTGACGACCTTGTAGGGTTTGCCGTCAGCGCCGAAGATCGGGTTGTAACTGGCCTCGATCACTGCACGGGCGCCGCCCTTGCCATAGCGGATGAACTTGTCTGCGATGAACTCGCCCGCGTTCAGCCGACGCCAGAAGTCCGTGTAGGCGGGCGAGGCGGCCTCGGCGGGGTCCATCAGCATGCGGTGATGGCGGCCCTTAACCTCGGCCAGCTCATAGCCGATCACCGCGAGGAAGTTCGGATTGGCCGAGATGATGGTGCCGTCCAGCTCGAACTCGATCACGGCCTGCGACCGCTGAACCGCCGCCATCATGCTGCGCAGCTCGGCGGTCTCCGCCGCATCGGGGGAGGGGCGGGGCTGGAAGAAGGATTTCATGACGGACGTTCTACGCGAGCAGTTGATGTCCTGAATCGTGACATCAATTCGTTACGACGCGGCGCCCATGTATTTAGCCTCGACAAGCATCCAAATAGTGCATCCACTCGTATTTGGAATAAGCGCGGCAAATCACGATAGGCGATCATTCAACCCTGAATATCGCAATCCAAGGACCTGCCATTGTTACAGTTGCTTTCTACAGCATTATCGCCCCGCCAAGTTTTGCAACTGAAAATCGCTTTCGCCATCACCTTGGCGGCCCGGCGTTTCCAGACCGTAGCCGCCGAAGCCCGGCAGGCCTGCGGCCAGGAGGCGGCGCGGACCAGTCTGCTCTATTTCCTGGAGGGATCTCCCAGAGGCCTGACCCAGACGGAATTGGCGAGCCGTCTGGAGATCTCCGGCCCCAGCCTGACCCGGCAACTCGACAAGCTCGAGAGGCTGGGCTTCGTCAGCCGGCGCCGCATGATTGGCGACGGCCGGGTGCGTCTGATCATGATCGAGCCGGCCGGTCGCGAAGCCTTGCTGGAGTTGGACGTCCACGCCTCCGAAATGCGCGACCGCATATTCGGGGATATTCCACAGGCGGATCTGGAAACAGCCCAGCGCGTGCTGGATAAACTGGCGGCGCGTCTGGCCGTCCATCCAGGCCTGGCCGCGAAACCGTCCTAGCCCGCCTCGCCCAGCGCCATCAGCCCCGCCCGCGACGGGCACAGGTCGGCGATGACGCAAGACAGGCATTTCGGTTTCCGCGCCGTGCAGGTGTAGCGTCCGTGCAGGATCAGCCAGTGGTGCGCCTTGGGCAGCCACTGCTCCGGCACGACCTTGAACAGCTGGGCCTCCACCTTGTCCGGCGTGCCCGCATTGGCCAGGCCCAGCCGGTGCGAGACGCGGAAGACATGGGTGTCCACCGCGATGGCGGCCTCGATCCCCAGTTCGTTCAGCACCACCGACGCCGTCTTTCGCCCCACGCCCGGCAGGGCCTGGAGATCGGCCCGGTTCAGCGGAACCTCGCCGCCGTGTTGCTCCAGCACCAGGCGGGACAGGGCGATCACATTGCGGGCCTTGCCGCGATACAGGCCGATGGAGGCGATGTAGGGGATCAGCCCCTCCTCCCCCAGGGCCAGCATCTTCTGCGGCGTGTCCGCCACCCGGAACAGCCGCTCGGTCGCCTTGTTGACCGACACGTCCGTCGCCTGGGCCGACAGGGCCACGGCGACCACTAGGGTGAAGGGGTTGGAGAAGTTCAGCTCGGTCTTCGGCTCGGGCATGACGCCGGACAGACGCTTGAAAATGGCCTCGACCCGGTCCTCGTCCGGCGGCCAGCGCAGCACCGGAACGGACGCGCCGGTCATGACCGCCGGGCGTTTCGGACCGGGGATCTTGGACTTGGCGACAGGTTTTCGGGCCTTGGGCGGCGTCATGCCTCGCTGTCGCCGTCGTCGCGACGCGGGTCAAGACCCAGGCTGGTCAGGGCCGCATCCGCCGCCCGTTCGCCCTCCATCCAGGCGCCGTGGGCCGTGCCGTAATAGACCGGGGCCGTGGCTTCGCCCGCCAGGAAGATCCGATCCTCGACCGCCGTCCGCAACTTCGCCCGATCCCCCGCATGGCCCGGCAGGGCGTGGGAATAGGCGCCGCGCGACCAGGGATCGACGCCCCAGTTCGACACGGCCACGGCCTCCAACCGCCGCCGCAGGTTCGACCCCAGGGCCGCCACCAGTTCGGACACGGCGAAATCGACCAGGGCGGCGGGGCCTTGCGCCTCCAGCCCCCAGGCCAGGTCGGCGCCGAAATAGGCCTCGATCATCGGCCGCCCGAACGGCCGCAGGTGATAGCCGCAGGTCTCGGCCGTATCGATCCGGGTCCACAACTGGGTGTCAGGCTGGAAATCGCCCGCGCCCCGCACCGTCATATGCACCTTGGACGCCAGCCCCAGAGGCACGCCCGCCGTCGCCTCCAGCCAGGCCGGAACGGGCGGATCGATCCGCACCGCCTCGGTGGCGATCAGACTGTTGGGAACCGTCAGGATCACCACCCGCGCCGTCAGCTCGCCCCTGCTGGTCTCCAGCCGCAGCAGGGGGCCGGACCGGTCGATCCGGCGCACGGCGCAGTCGCGCACCACGACGTCGGACACCGCCTCGCCCAGACGGGCGATCAGCCGGCCATAGCCCTCGCGCACCCGCCAGTTCACCCCGGTGTCGCCATAGGCGTCGTAATCCAGGCTGGACACCTCGGCGAACCGCGCCCCGTTCAGGGCGCCCGAGATAGCGTCCATCCGGGCGTTCCAGCGGCAGTCCGGGTCGAAGAAGTCGGACGCGGGCCGGTCTTCGCCCCGCCCGGCCGCTTCCGTCACACGCTGGTCGAAGGCGGCGAAGGCCTCGCCGAACTCAGCCTGCTCGGCCCGCGAGATCTCGTGGTCGAAGGCCTGGGTCCGCCACGGCGGCGGCGTCTGGTCCAGCGTCAGCCCTTCGGCCTCGACCCGCCCGGCCAGGACATTGTCGTCGGCCGAGTGCAGCCAGCCGCAGCCCATGTCCAGCCCCTCGCCCTCGACCCGCGCCGTCCAGGCGCGCCCGCCCATCCGGTCGCGGGCTTCCAGCACCAGAACCGACAGGCCGGGCCGCATCAGCCGGCGTGCGGCGGCGATCCCGGCCGCGCCCGCGCCGATCACGACGACATCGACCTGGGACGGCAGCGGATTGGAGGCTCGGGCGCGGTCGCTCATGGGCCGAGGACATACACGAAAACAGGCTTTGATCGGCCTCTTCGCGATTGGACATTGATTTTTGGACGGCGACGTCCATTTTAGCCCCGTTTCAAAACGCCGCACCCTCCCCCGGATGTCCCATGTCGCCTGAACTGAAGAAACGCCTGCCGCTGTTCGCCGCGGTCCTCGTCGGCCTCGCCCTGGTCGCGGGCGGGATCGTCTGGTGGATGAACGGCCAGAGGTGGGAAAGCACCGACAACGCCTTCGTCCAGGCCGACACCACCCTGATCAGCCCGCAACTGGCCGGCCGCGTGACCGAGGTTCTGGTCGGCGACAACCAGCGGGTCGAGGCCGGGCAGGTCCTGGTCAAGCTGGACGACGGCGATCAGCGCGCCGAACTGGCCCGCGCCGAGGCCAATCTCCAGGCCGCGCTCGCCGCCGTCGGCAATGTCGACGCCCAGGCCGAGCAGGAGAAGGCCGCCATCGCCGCCCGCGCCGCCGCCGTGACCCAGGCCCGCGCTCAGGCGGGCCTCGCCCGCGCCGAGGTCGACCGCTACGGCAAGCTGGCCCAGCAGGGCTGGGTCTCGCAGCAACGGATCCAGACCGAACGCGCCGGCGCCGCCACCGCCGACGCCAGCGTGCAACAGGCCCAGGCCGCCCTGGTCGCCGAACAGCGCACCGCCGGGGTGCTGGGCTCAACGCGCGAACAGAGCGTCGCCGCCGTCGA
Organism: Brevundimonas mediterranea; assembly: GCF_011064825.1. Taxonomy (NCBI): domain Bacteria; kingdom Pseudomonadati; phylum Pseudomonadota; class Alphaproteobacteria; order Caulobacterales; family Caulobacteraceae; genus Brevundimonas; species Brevundimonas mediterranea. Next base: position 2,059,214 of record NZ_CP048751.1, on the reverse strand, counting down.
ACAGGCCCGCGCCGTGGTCGAAACCGCCCGCATCGCCCTGGAACGCACCGTCATCCGCGCCCCCATCGCCGGCGTCGTCGGCGCCCGCAGCGTCCGGCCCGGCCAATACGTCAACGCCGGAACCCAGCTGCTGTCCATCGTGCCCCTGACCCAGACCTATATCGTCGCCAACTTCAAGGAGACCCAGCTGGACCGGATGCGACTGGGCCAGACGGTCGAGATTTCCGCCGACGCCTTCCCCGGCCGCAAGATCGAGGGCCGGATCGACAGTTTCGCCCCCGCCACCGGGTCCGAATTCGCCCTGATCCCGGTCGAGAACGCCACCGGCAACTTCACCAAGATCACCCAGCGGGTGCCCGTGCGGATCGTCGTCAGCGGCGCCGACCGCAGCCTGGCCCTGCGTCCCGGCCTGTCGGTTGACGTCAAGGTCGATCTGAAGAGCCAGGGTGGCCAGAGCTTCGCCGAGGCCTCCATCGGGACGCCTCGCCCGTGACCACCGCCAACCCGGCTGCGGCTGGGGGCGGGGTCACGCCGCAGAGCCCCGTCGCCGGCCATCCCGAGATCAACTGGACCATGCTGCTGCTCGGCTTCGCCGGCATGGTGGTGGGCCAGTTCATGGCCATTCTGGACATCCAGATCGTCGCCGCCTCCCTGCCCCAGATCCAGGCCGGCGTCGGCGCCTCGGCGGACGAGATCAGCTGGATCCAGACCGCCTATCTGATCCCCGAGGTGGTGATGATCCCCCTGTCCGGCTTCCTGTCGCGGCTATGGGGCACCCAGAAGCTGTTCCTGGCCTCGTGCGCCGGCTTCGTCCTGATGAGCATCGCCACGGGCCTGTCGACCTCCATCGACATGATGATCCTGTTCCGGGCCATCCAGGGCTTCGTCGGCGGGGCCATGATCCCGACCGTCTTCGCCGTGGCCTTCACCGCCTTCCCGCCGGACAAGCGGGTCACGGCCAGCGTGGTCATGGGCCTGATCGTCACCCTGGCCCCGACCGTCGGCCCGACCCTGGGCGGACACCTGACCGAATGGCTCAGCTGGCGCTGGCTCTTCTTCATCAATGTGGCGCCGGGCCTGCTGGTCCTCTTCCTGGTCGGCCGCTACGGAAACTTCGACAAGGGCGACCCGTCCCTGGCCAAGGGCTTCGACTGGTGGGGCCTGGGCTTCATGGCCGTCTTCCTGATGAGCATGCAGTATGTGCTGGAGGAGGGCGCCAGGAACGACTGGTTCGACGACACCTCCATCCTGCTTCTGGCGGTGGTCGCGGCCGTGGCGGGGCCGGTCTTCGTCTGGCGCTCGCTGACCTATCGCCAGCCGATCGTCGAGTTGCGCGCCTTCACCAACCGCAACTTCCTGGTCGGCTTCATCATGACCTTCACGGTGGGATTCGCCCTGTTCGGCGGCACCTTCCTGCTGCCGCTGTTCCTGGGCCGGGTGCGTGATTATTCGTCGGCCGAGGTGGGCACGACCATGGTGGTTTCCGGCCTGGCCATGTTCGCCACCGCCCCCTTCGCCGGGCGGCTGGTGCGCAAGATGGACGCCCGCATCCTGATGTTCGGCGGCTTCATGATGTGCGCCTGGGGCATGTGGGAGGCGCGGCTGGTCACGGACGAATGGGGCTTCTGGCAGTTCGCCTCGGTCCAGGCCTTCCGGGGCGTCGGCGTCATGCTGGCGATGATCGCCTCGCAGCAGGTGACGATGGCCACCCTGCCGCCGCACATGGTCAAGAACGCCTCGGGTCTGGTGAACCTGTCGCGCAACGTCGGCGGGGCCTTCGGCCTGGCGATCCTGAACACCGGCCTGACCACCAATACCGCTGTCCATATCGGCGAGCTTACCAGCGGCATCACCCAGGGCGACCAGGCGATGCGTCACATGATGGCCGGCATGGCCCAGAGGTTCGCGGGCACCATCGACCCGGCCGCCTCTGCGATGAAGGCCGTCTATGGAATTCTGCAGAAACAGGCCACGACCATGGCCTTCGGCGACGCCTTCGCCCTGCTGGGCATCATGTGCGCCGGCGCCGCCTTCGTCACCCTGCTGGCCCAGCCGGTCAAGGCCCAGCCGGGCGCGCCCCCGTCGGACGCCCACTGATGGCCCGCCGCCGGGGTCAGGTCGACGAGAAGAAGAGCGAGGCCATCCTCGACGCCGCCGCGACCCTGTTCGCGGACAAGGGTCTGGCGGTGTCGATGGACGAAATCGCCCGCGTCGCCGGCGTTTCCAAACAGACGGTCTACAACCGCTTCGCCTCCAAGCTGGAGATCGCCCGGGCCATGGCCAGCCAGAGGTCCGACGCGGTGGCGGCGCCGCTGAAGGCGCCCGGCGACCCTGCCGCGGTGCTGGAGGCCTTGGCCCTGAGCCTGCTGGAGCGCATCTGCCACCCGGACAAGGTCGGCTCGATGCGCGGCGTGGTGCTGATGTCGACCGAAGCTCCCGAGATCGCCCAGGCCGTCTATGAGGCCGGGCCCCTGCGCAGCCTGAAACTGCTGTCGGCCTGGCTGGCGGACCAGACGCGCGCGGGCCGGCTGAACGTGCCCGACCCCGACGGGGCGGCCGAGATGTTCTCGGGCCTGGTCCTGGGCCACGGCCATCTGCGGGCCATGCTGAACGTGCCCCAGATCGACGCCGACCACCGCCTCCGCCGCGCCCGCGAGGCCGCACGGGTCTTCGTCGCGGCCTATGCGCCGACCGCCTATGCGCCTGGCCAGGATCGCGCTAGTTGAGACCCGCCGCGTAGAGGAGTTCGCCCATGCTGATCCACCTGTCGTCCTGGCCCGAGATCGACGCCCAGATCGCGTCGGGCCGGCCCCTGTCGAAGACGGTCGTCGTGCCGATCGGCTCCAACGAGCAGCACGGGCCGACGGGCCTGTTGGGCACCGACTGGCTGTGCCCCGAGATCATCGCCCACGAGGCCGAGCGTTCGGACGCCGCCCTGATGGTCGCCCCCACCTTCAACATCGGCATGGCCCAGCACCACCTGGCCTTCGCCGGCACCATCTCCTTGCGCCCCTCCACCTTCATGGCCGCCATCACCGACTGGGTCTCGTCGCTCAGCCGCCACGGGTTCGAGCGGATCTATTTCCTCAACGGCCACGGCGGCAACGTCGCCACCATCGAGGCGACCTTCTCGGAAATCTACGCCGAATGGAGCTTCGTCGAGGACGAACCCCCATTTGTTCTGAAGCTCAAGAACTGGTGGGACCTGCCGGGCGTCCAGGGCCTGTGCAACTCGATCTTCCCCACCGGCCACGGCATGCACGCCACCCCGTCCGAGATCGCCGTGACCCAGGCCGCCTATCCCGACCGGATCAAGACGGCCGACTACAGCCCCCAGATCGCGCCCAGCGGCCCGATCCGCGACGCCCTCGACTATCGCGCCCGCTTCCCCGACGGCCGCATCGGCTCCGACCCGGCCCAGGCCAACCCCGAAAAGGGCCGCCGCATCATCGACCTGGCCGTCCCCGCCCTGCTGTCCGACGTCGCGGCCTTCGCCGCCGAGGCCCGGCCCGGAGACGCGTCCTGACCCGCAAGACCTGCGCCACCGGCGTTCCAACACCGGCTGTTCTGGGCGCCGAAATGCTGTCCGCCTCGGCCGAGGTCATCGCGGCGCGCACCACCCTGATGGTCCACGGCCTGACCGATCCGGCCGGCCAGGACAGGGTCGAACTGTCGCTGATGAGCTCGGAAAAGACCGAGGCCCTGTCCGCCTCCGCCGCCGCGCTCGCCGCCAGCGCCGGGACCGTCGGCAAACGCCTGGGCCAGGCCGCCCTGGACGAAGGCGCACGCGCCCTGCAGGCGGCGACTGAAATCGCCGGCGCCCGGACCCCGGCCGAAGCCGCCCAGGCCCAGTTCCGTTACGCCCTGGGCTGGTGGAGCCGCGCCGCCGGCCAGGCCCTGACCCTGAACGCCGAACTGACCCAGGCCCAGACCGACGCCCTGACCCCCATCCACAAGACCGCCGTCGCCAACGCCAAGCGGTTGAGGAAGTCGTAGGGGCAACCGCTCACCCCCCGTCATCTTCGGGCTTGACCTGGGATGCGGATATTCGGACTAGCGCGGCGAGCAAAAGGGCTAGCCGGACGCATCAAGCGATGCTGCTAGGTGATCCACGATGGCCCGTACTTTCGCTGACGGCCGCGGCCCCGCCGGAAAAACAGCGTAAACCTCGGCGGGTTCGAGACGATAGCGATCGAGCAATTGTACAAGCTGGCCGCTGCGCAGTTCTTCTCCTGCCATGACGCGGGTGGCCAGCGCGACGCCGAGCCCTGCGACTGCGGCTGCAAGGACCCCTGGCGCCGAGTTGATCCAGAGTTTCGCCGAGACATCGACTGACGTAGCGGTGTGATTGTGCGTGAAGCGCCAGCTCTCGCGGCCGAACAATCCGTGCTGGACAATGCAATCGTGCCCGGCGAGTTCAGCGGGACTTGCAGGCTCGCCACGTGAAGAGAGATAGGCGGGCGCGGCGACCACCAGCCGTTCGACCCGCGCGATTCTGCGAGCGCCGAAGGTGGAGTCGTCGAGCGGCCCGACTCCTAGGCGTATGGCCACGTCGACCCCCTCCGTGACGAGGTTCTGGCGCGCGTCGCTCATGACAATTTCGACTCGGAGATCCGGATGCAGCGGCAGGAACGTCGCCAGCGCCGGAATGACCGCGCGCGCGCCATAGAGCACCGGCATGGCGAGGCGGAGCACGCCGTGCAGCGAGTCAAGCCCTCGGGTCGCCTGCTCGGCCTCCTCCATCTCCGCGAGCAGATGTCTTGCACGCTCCAGGTACAGAGACCCGGCTTCCGTCAGGGAGATGCTGCGGGTAGTGCGCAACAACAGCGTCGTGCCCAGACGCGCCTCCAGCGCGCCGATGATGCGCGATACCGAGGGCTGCGATAGGTTCAGCTCGCGGGCCGCCCGCGAAAGGCCGCCGCCCTCGGCCACGCGGACGAAAACGGCCATCTCCTGCCAACGGTCACTCATTCGAAATCCGAATATAACCTGTTCGAATTCGACTGATACACGGCCTCTGGCGGATAGCCTAATTCCTCTCTCACGGCGATCACGCCGTCTCATCGTTTGATCTTCGGTAGGTTATTGCCGAACTCAATCGATACCTAAAAATACGGAGCGAGTTCCAATGTCGATCAAGATTTATGGCGACCCAGGCTCGGGAAGCCTGCGTCGCGTCACGTCAGCATCAGCCGCGATGGGCGTGCCGATCGAACGCGTGAACATCGACCTCTTCAAGGGCGAGAGCCACACGCCGGAGTTCCTAGAGCTCAATCCGCACGGCCTTTCGCCTGTGATGGTGGATGGCGACTTCGTTCTCTACGAGTCTTCGGCGATCAATCTTTATCTCGCGGAGAAGGCGGGCAGCGACCTCGCCGGCGCCACGACGCGCGAACGGTACGAGATCCTTCAGTGGATGTTTTGGTCGGGCGAACAGTGGCGGGTCTTCGCGACGCTCACCTTCGACGAGGTGCTCGCCAAGCGTTTCGTGGGCCTGCCTGCGGACGAGACCATCGTGCAGTTGGCGTTCGCCAAAATCCGCGCTGCGGCAGCGGTGCTGGACGCCCATCTCGCGGATCGACAGTTCATCGTCGGCGATCGGCTGACGCTGGCCGACCTCGATATCGCAGGACCTTTCTCGCAGAATGAGCGGACCAAAATCCCGCTCAACGAATTCCCTAACTTGGTCGCTTGGCAGCAGCGACTGTTGAAGACGGCGCCCGCGTGGGCCGCCACCAAGCAGGAGGTCGATGCTCGCATCGACGGCGCTCTCGACGCGGCCGGAATCAAACTGTGAAGCTTAGCGCCGACGCCTTCAGGCGTCGGCGCATTGCGCACAAGCCGAGCTAGTGGCCAACGCTGCACGCCCGAAATCCCCCTCACCTCAGCGGCAAAAACAACTCCGCCGCCGCCCCCTCTCCGGCTCCCCCAGGAACTCAGCATCCGGGCATGATCGTGGTCCAGCGCCGTCGTCATCATCCTCATCCGTCGTGATGAGGCCACCTTGGCGCCGGACGCCGTCGCGCGCTCGACCGATCTTGCGGTTTGAAACGGCCCCTGACACGAGGACCGCCTAAGCTGCTCCGGTCCCCTTGTCGCGATGCGGGCATCCCGGCCAGCAGCAGGGGCGGCGTTTGCCGTCGCTCAGGTTCTCGCGACCCCAGTCGATCCGCTTGAGCCGGGTCTCGGCCTTCTTAGCCGACTCGACCCAGCAGATCCATTCGTTGCGGGCCAGGGGGGTGATCGCCGTCCAGGTCGCCAGGGCTGCGGCGTCGCGGCTCAGCGCCGCCCGCAGATCGGCGGGCAGGGGGTGGACGACGCCGCCGGGCAGGTCTGCATCCTCAGCCATGCGCCATTTTCGCAGCCCCGGATTTGCGCCGCAAGCCGTGTCCTGCCCACCCCGTGGGGCGGGGAAGTCAGGCGACCTCGACCACCTTCAGCTTGGGCTTCTTGAGCTTGGAGGTCTTGGCCGGGCGGACCGCCTTCTTGGCGGCCTTTTCGGCCTTCTTGGCTTCCTTCTCGGCCATCTTCAGCGCCTTCTTGGCGGCCTTGGCCTCGGCCTTGGCGGCGTCGGGGGCGGCGTCGGCGGCGGCGGCCAGTTCAGCCAGCTGGGCCAGGAAGGTCTCGCGCTGGCCCTTGGGCAGCAGGGCCATGATCCGCTTGTCGGCGGCCTCGACCAGCGGGCGGGCGGCCTCAAGCCGGGCGGCGCCCTCCGTGGACAGACGGACCGCCTTGGCGCGGGCGTCCAGGGTCGAGCGTTCGCGCTCCAGCAGGCCCTTGGCGGTCATGCGGGTGACCAGGTCGGCCAGGGTCGAGCGGTCGATGCCGGTCATCCGCACCAGTTCGGTCTGGGTCAGACCGGCCTTCAGCGAGGCGGCCTCAAGCACGGCGAACTGTCGCTGGGTCAGGCCGTCGGCGCCCATTTCCTCGGAATAGATGTCCAGGGCCAGTTGCAGGGCCCGGTGCATCAGGTGACTGGGCGAGGTGGCCAGAGGCCCGACCTTGCGTAACGACTTGCCAGACTTGACCATATCGACCGTCCCCCGAGTGTCTTTCGTCCGCATGCGTACCAGCCGCGCTTTACGATTTGACGCGACACGTATGTCACTTCCGCGACATTCTGTCTGTAGGCTCCCGTGGTTCCGTCAGGTGCGCGCGCTACATTCCCGTGTCGGGAGAAATGGGACCGGGCTCCTCGTCCTTGGTCATGTTCTTCATGATCAGCGGCACCTGGGACAGGCCGAAGATCGAGGCGGCGATCCACAGGACGCCGCGGAAACTGGTCCAGACGTCGTTCGGATTTGGGGTGTCGCGGCCCAGGGCGTGCCAGAGGGCGGTCACGGCGGCGGGGCTGCGGAAAATCTCGTTCAGGATCGCCACCGCCAGGAAATACAGGCCGTAGCGCAGGGTCAGGGTGCGCCAGGCGGCGTCATTGACCTTGATGGCCGAGCCCAGCAGGGCCTTGAACGGATATTTCTTCAGCGGGATCGACCCCAGCAGGATCACCGCCAGCAGGCCGTTCTGCACCGTCAGCTTCAGCTTCACATAGAGGTCGTCATGGGTGAGGACGGTCAGCAGGCCGAACACCAGGGCGAACAGGCCGGTGATCAGCGGCAGGGGGGCGAAGCGCCGCTCCACCGCATAGCCGATGATCAGGGCCAGGCCCGAGGCGCCGACCAGGACCCAGGTCGCCAGGATCATGTCCCGGCTGACGAAATAGCTGATCATGAAGGCGGCCAGGGCGCCGAAATCGACGAGCTGGCGGATCCACTGGCGGTTCTTCTTCGGTTCGGGAGAAGCGGTCGTGTCGGTCATGTCAGTCTTCCAGTCCCACCAGCGAGCGGGAAAAGGCGCGGGCGTCGAAGGGTTGCAGGTCGTCGATCCCCTCGCCCACGCCGATCAGCATAAGCGGGGCGTCGGAGGCCTGGGCCACGGGCACCAGAACCCCGCCGCGCGCAGTGCCGTCCAGCTTGGTCATGACGATGCCGGTGACGAAGGCGGTGCGGCCGAAAATCTGTTCCTGGGCCAGGGCGTTGCGGCCGACCGTGGCGTCCAGCACCAGCAGGGTGTCGTGGGGGGCCGCCGGATCGATCTTCTTCAGCACGCGCACGATCTTGAGCAGTTCGTCCATCAGGGCGGACTTGTTCTGCAGCCGGCCGGCCGTATCGACCAGGACGACGTCGAACCCCTCGGCCCGCGCCTTGGCGTAGGCGTCGAAGACCAGGCCGGCGGCGTCGGCCCCGTCGCGACGGCTCTCGAACTCGGCCCCCGCCCGGTCGGCCCAGACCTTCAGCTGTTCACGGGCTGCGGCGCGGAAGGTGTCGCCGGCGACGATCATGACCTTGGCGCCCTTGGCCGTCAGGTCGGCGGCGATCTTGCCCAGGGTCGTGGTCTTGCCCGAGCCGTTCACCCCGACGAACAGGACGACATAGGGTTTGGGCCCGCTCAGCGGGTCGAAGGCCGCCTGGCGCGGCGACAGTTCGGCGGCGACGGCCTCGGCCAGGGCCTCCTTGACCTCATGTTCCTGGGCGTCCTTGCCGAACTTCAGCGCGCGGAAGCGTTCGACGATCCGGGCCGAGGCGGCGGGGCCGAGATCGCTTTCCAGCAGATGCTCCTCCAGCCGCTCCAGCGCCGCCTCGGACAGGGGTTCCTTGACGAAGCTGGCGACGACCTGGTCGGTCATCTGTTTGGAGGAGCGCGAGAGCCCCGCGGACAGGCGCTGGAACCAGCCCTTTTTCGGCGTATCGGTCATCGGATGGCTTTAGCGGCGGCGGAGGCCGACGTCATCCGCATTCGCATGCAGACGGCGGCCTGCGTCATCGGGCGCCGGGGCGGGGATTTCAGACTCTCGCGGGAAAAAACAGAGTCTAGATAGTATGAATCGTCTGAAATCCGCCCTCTCCGCCGTGTCCGTCCTCTGAACCGCAGACTATGAGGCCGACGGGAGCCCAGGCTGGGAAAAGACCCCGAAGATTCGGCAAGACCTTGAAATCCCTGATGAAGCACCAGCGTCATTGTGACAGTTGGCGGATGGGGCGCGGCGCCGACACGGCAGAAACAGCCGCTTGCGGCGCCAGAATGACGAATATACATTTCATATACGAATCATATAGTCCGGAGTCAGGCCTTGGGCATCGTCAATATCGAGGACGCGCTGCACGAACAGCTGCGTCGCGCCAGCAAGGCCTCCTATCGGTCCATCAACGCCCAGGCGGCCTTCTGGATAAGGATCGGCCTGTTGTGCGAGACCAATCCGGGCCTGACCTTTCAGGACCTGGTGGCGCGTGAGCTGAAGGCCGCAGGCGTGGACGCGACGGCCCTGACGGATGCGGCTGCATGACCAAGACCCCCGCCGAGGTCGAGTTGATGGCCGAGGCCGGGCGCCGGCTGGCCTCGGTCTTCACCCATCTGGATGGGCTGGCGCTGGCCGGCATGACCACGATGGAGATCAATGACCGCGTCGAGGCCTTCATCGTCAATGACCTTCAGGCCCGGCCCGCCAGCAAGGGCCAGTACGGCTATGGGTTCGTGCTGAACAGTTCGCGCAATCAGGTCGTCTGCCATGGCGTGCCGTCGGCGGACGAGGTGCTGAAAAGCGGCGACATTGTCAATCTGGACATCACCCTGGAAAAGGACGGCTTCATCGCCGATTCCAGCAAGACCTATCTGATCGGGACCGTGGGGCCCCAGGCGCGGCGGCTGGTCCGCACCACCTATGAGGCGATGTGGAAGGGTATTCAGGCCGTGCGGCCGGGGGCGAAGCTGGGCGACATCGGCTTCGCCATCGAACGGCACGCCAAGAAGGCCGGCTATTCGGTCGTGCGCGAATACTGCGGCCACGGCATCGGCCGCGAAATGCACGAAGACCCCCAGGTGCTGCATTTCGGCAGGGCGGGCACGGGCGTGACCCTGCGCGAGGGCATGGTCTTCACCATCGAACCCATGCTGAACCAGGGCCGCCGAACGGTGCGGACCGAGGACGACGGCTGGACCGTGGTGACGGCGGACGGGATGCTGTCGGCCCAGTTCGAGCATACGGTGGCGGTGACAGGGGACGGGGTGCGGGTGCTGACATTGCGGCCCGAGGAGAAGCGGGCGGCCTAGCGCGAAGTCGTCACTTTCGATGCTCAGTTGCGCCCCCGCATGCTAGAGTGGGGTGAAAGACGCTCAGACGCGTCTGAACCCGAGGCTTGATGCTCACACTGAGCGTCGCGACGGGATCGGAAAGGGAGGCTCATGGCTCCCGTATCTCAAGATGAAGATCTGGGCTCCGCCCTGGCCCTGGCGGTCATTTCGGTGTCCAGCGCACCGCTGCTGCTGATGGACGAGGCGTTCGACATCGTCGCCGCCAGCCAATCCTTCCTGATGGAATTCGGGCTGGACGGCGATGCGGTGGTCGGGCGGTCGATCTTCGACCTGGGCGGCGGGGAATGGAACCTGCCCCGGCTGCGCTCCCTGCTGGGCGCGGTCGGTTCCGGCGGTGCGGACGTGCCCGACTATCAGCTGGAAATGCCGTTCCGGACCGCCGCGACCCGCAGCCTGAAACTGAACGCCAAGCGCCTGGCCTTCTCCGACGTCCAGCCCGTGCGCCTTTTGCTGACCATCGTGGACGTCACGGCGGACAAGGCGGCCCAGAAGAAGATGGACGACCTGGTGCGGCAGAAGGAGGTTCTGCTTCAGGAGGTCCAGCACCGCGTCGCCAACAGCCTGCAGATCATCGCCAGCGTGCTGCTGCAGACCGCGCGGAAGACGGAATCGATCGAAAGCCGCGCCCATCTGACCGAGGCGCACAACCGCGTCATGTCGGTCGCCGAGGTCCAGCGCCAGCTGTCCCTGAACAAGGTCGGCGAGGTCGCGCTGAAACCCTATCTGGCGCAGTTGTGCGGCAGTATCGGCGCCTCGATGATCGCCGACCATGATCTGGTGCGGATCGAGGTCAGCGGCGACGCCAGCGCCCTGGACGCCGAGGTCTCGGTCAGTCTTGGCCTGGTCGTCACCGAACTGGTGATCAACGCCCTGAAACACGCCTTCCCCAACGGGCGGAAGGGCGTGGTCAGCGTCGATTTCCAGTCGCGGTCCGAGGATTGGGATCTGACGATTTCCGACGACGGCGTCGGCATGCCGAAGAACCCGGACGATTCAGAAGCCGGCCTGGGAACCGCCATCGTCAAGGCCCTGGCCAGCCAGCTCGACGCCACGATCACCGTCAAGGACCTGGCCCCCGGCACGGAGGTCTCGGTGCTGCATCGCAAGACCGACGAAGAGACGGCGGCCGCGCCGGCGGTCTAGGCGCGTCGGCAGGCGACGTCGGACGGGGGGATTCTCTCCCGTCGTCATTCCGGCCTATATGAAGGCTGACGACCGGCGCGCGCCGGGATGAACGGACGACCCCATGGCCGAGCCCCTGCCCTTCCATTCCCCCAAGACCCACGGCTTCGTGCGGGTGGCTGCGGCCACGCCCGTCAGCCATGTGGGCGACCCGAAGGCGAACGCCGAGGAACACCTGGCCCTGATCCGTCAGGCGGCCGATCAGGGCGTGGACCTGATGGTGTTTCCGGAGCTGTCGCTGTCGGCCTACGCCATCGACGACCTGCATATGCAGGCGGCCCTGCTGGACGAGGTGGAGCGCCAGATCGCGGTCATCGCCCAGGCGACGGGCGAGCATGATCTGGTGGCGGTGGTAGGGGCGCCGATCCGCAACGGCGACGCCCTGTACAACTGCGCCGTGGTGATGGGCGCAGGCGAAGTGTTGGGCGTCGTGCCCAAGACCTATCTGCCCAACTACCGCGAATATTACGAGAAACGCTGGTTCGCTCCGGCGACGGCCCGCGCCGAGGACGTGATCCGTCTGAACGGCGAGACGGTGGACTTCGCCCCCGGCCTGGTGTTCGAGGCGGTCAACCGGCCCGGCTTCGTCTTCGCGGTCGAGATCTGCGAGGACTATTGGGCCCCCCTGCCCCCCTCGACCCGCGCGGCCCTGGCGGGGGCGCGCATCCTGCTGAACCTGTCAGCGTCGAACATCGTCATCGGCAAGGCTGACGAGCGCGCCATGCTGAGCGCCAGCCATTCGGCCCGCACCCTGTCGGCCTATGTCTTCACCGCCTCGGGCTGGGGCGAGAGCACCACCGACCTGGCCTGGGACGGTCAGGCGACCATCCACGAACTGGGGTCGAAACTGGCCGAGGGCGAGCGGTTCGCCCTGGAGAACCACCTGACCCTCGCCGACGTCGACGTGGACCGGATCGGGCTGGATCGCCTGAGAAACGGCACCTTTTCCGAATGCGCGCGGGTCGAGGGCGAACCGGCGACCGTCGTCCCCTTCATGGCGCGCGAGGACGTGGTGGAGAGCGAGCTGATCCGGCCGCTGGACCGTTTCCCCTTCGTGCCGGACGAGGCCGGACGGCTGGATCAGGACTGCTACGAGGCCTTCAACATCCAGGTCCAGGGCCTGATGCGCCGGATGACGGCGACCAATGGCGAGCGGCTGGTCATCGGCGTGTCGGGCGGGCTGGATTCGACCCAGGCCCTGCTGGTCGCCTGCCGCGCCTTCGACCGGCTGAACCTGCCCCGGACCAATATCCTGGGCTTCACCATGCCCGGCTTTGCGACCTCGGACGGGACCAAGTCCAACGCCTGGGCCCTGATGAAGGCTCTGGGCGTGACCGGGGCCGAGATCGACATCCGCCCCGCCGCCGAACAGATGTTCAAGGACATCGGCCACCCCTATGCGGCGGGCGAACCGGTCCACGACATCACCTTCGAGAACGTCCAGGCGGGGCTGCGGACCGATTATCTGTTCCGCCTGGCCAACCAGAACCGGGCCTTCGTCCTGGGCACCGGCGACCTGTCGGAACTGGCCCTGGGCTGGGCCACCTATGGCGTCGGCGACCATATGAGCCACTACAACGTCAACGGCGGGGTGGCGAAGACCCTGATCCGCCACCTGATCCGCTGGGTGGCCGACCGCGAACTGGTCGGGGCCGAGGCGAGCCCGACCCTGCACGCCATCCTGAACACCGAGATTTCGCCCGAACTGGTGCCGGCCAAGGACGGCGTGATCCAGTCCACCGAGGGCACGGTCGGCCCCTATGCGCTGAACGACTTCTTCCTGTTCTACATCAGCCGCTTCGGCCTGAAGCCGTCCAAGGTCGCCTTCCTGGCGCACCAGGCCTGGAGCGACGCCGGCGCCGGACATTGGCCGGCCAACACGCCGGAGAACGAGCGGGTCGAGTACGACCTGGCGACCATCAAGGCCTGGCTGCGGAAATTCCTGATCCGCTTCTTCCAGACCGCCCAGTTCAAACGCTCGGCCCTGCCGAACGGGCCGAAGGTGGTGACCGGCGGCTCCCTGTCCCCGCGCGGCGACTGGCGCGCCCCGTCGGACGGCAATGCTCGGGTGTGGCTGGACGAACTGGACGCCAACGTGCCGGACGCCTGACGGCGTCGGTTCCTTGTTCGGGCTATCGCGCTTCGCGCTACTTGAGCCCGCGAATTCGAGCTATCGCGCTTCGCGCTACTTGAACCCGCGAATTCGAGCTATCGCGCTTCGCGCTACTTGAACCCGCGAAATCGCTCATATCCACATTCGAAACGCGGATATTGCGTGACGCATGGGGTCCACGCCGCTAGAAGCTTCGCCATGACCGAAGACGTGACCAAAGACTCAAACGGCAACATCCTGGCCGACGGCGACAGCGTGACCCTGATCAAGGATCTGAAGGTCAAGGGCTCGGGCGGCGTGACGCTGAAGCGCGGGACCCTGGTCAAGAACATCCGTCTGACCGGCGACACCGACGAGATCGAGGCCAATGTCGACAAGGTGCGCGGCCTGGTCCTGCGCGTCGAGTTCGTGAAGAAGGCCTAAGCCCCCTTTTCATCGGGCGATGCAGCCGCCATCTAGCGGCCTATGACCGACACCCTCGACGCCCCCGTTTCGACCGCCGCACCCCAGAATTCTGGCGGCAAGATCCCCGTCACCGTCCTGACCGGCTATCTCGGCGCGGGCAAGACCACGCTGCTGAACCGGATCCTGACCGAGGATCACGGCAAACGCTACGCCGTCATCGTCAACGAGTTCGGCGAGATCGGCATCGACAACGACCTGGTGGTCGGCGCCGACGAGGACGTGTTCGAGATGAACAACGGCTGCGTCTGCTGCACGGTGCGCGGCGACCTGATCCGCGTGGTCGCCGGCCTGATGAAGCGCCAGCGTCCCGGCAAGCCGGCCTTCGACGCCATTATCGTCGAGACCACGGGCCTGGCCGATCCCGGGCCGGTGGCCCAGACCTTCTTCGTCGACGAGGACGTCAAGGCCAAGACCCAGCTGGACAGCGTCACCACCCTGGTCGACGCCAAGCACGTGATGGCGCGTCTGGACGATTCAAAAGAGGCCCGCGAACAGGTGGCCTTCGCCGACCGGATCATCCTGAACAAGGTCGATCTGGCGACCCCGGAAGAGCTGGACGCGGTCGAGGCCCGGCTGCGGGCGCTGAACCCGCTGGCGCCCATCGTGCGCGCCGAACGGTCGAACGTGCCGCTGGACCAGGTGCTGGGCCTGGGCGCCTTCGATCTGGAGCGGATTCTGGAGGTCCAGCCCGATTTCGCCAACCCGCCGCACGGCGCGGACGGCCATGTGCACGACGAGCACTGCGGCCACGACCACCACCATCATGACCACGACCACGGGCATGATCATTCGCACGGCGACCATTCCCACGACGCGCATTCCCATGGCGCGAGGGGTCACGCCCACCAGGACGACATCAAGGGCATCTCCCTGTCGCTGGACCGTCCGCTGGACGGCGCCAAGTTCACCGCCTGGCTGGACCGGCTGCTGGGCGAGCAGGGTCAGAACATCCTGCGCGCCAAGGGCATCATCGACGTCCAGGGCGAGAACCGCCGTCTGGTCTTCCAGGCCGTCCACATGATCCTGGAGGGCGATCTGCAGCGCGAATGGGGCGAGAACGAACGCCGCTGGAGCCGCGCCGTCTTCATCGGCCGCGAACTGGACGAGGCCGCGCTGCGGGCCGGGTTCGAGGGTTGCGCGGCCTAGAACGACCTTCCCCCGCTTGCGGGGGAAGTGTCAGGTCGTGGCGCGTAGCGACACGCCTGACGATGGGGGAAGTCTCTTCTGAACGAAGACTTCCCTCTCCGACCCTGGTTCGCTGCGCGAACGACGGGCCACCTCTCCCGCAAGCGGGAGAGGGTAAGAAAAAGGCCGGCGGATCGCTCCGCCGGCCTTTCTATCAGGCAGCCGGTTCGGCTCAGCCCTTCTCGAACAGCTTGTTCCAACGGCGCTTGTCGCGGGCCTTCCAGGCGCCGCGGTGGTAGGCGTCGGAGCCGATCAGGGGGACGACGGTGGTGGCTTCGGCGAAGACCATCTGCTCGTGGGTGGTCTGGACCTTGCCCCAGGAGGCGGCCTCTTTCAGCGTCGAGGAGGAACAGGCGCCGTCGCGGACGTCGGCGACGGTGATCTGGACCGCATAACGGTGCATCTCGGCCTCGACGCCGAGGATTTCGGCGCAGACGACGGTGTCCTGGGCGAAATTCTTGGGCACGCCGCCGCCGACCATGAACAGGCCGGTGACGCCGGCGGCGATCTTGATGTCTGTCAGTTCGCGGAAGTCGGCGATGGCGTCCAGCATCAGATAGGGCAGACCGGCCGCGGCGCGTTCCTTCTGGTGCTTGACCAGGCCGAAGCCGGCCGATGAGTCGACGAAGGCCGGGCAGAAGATCGGCACGCCTTCTTCATAGGCGGTCTGGATCAGCGAGCCGGGCTTCTTGGCGTTGCCCTCGCTCAGCCACTTGCCCATTTCCCAGATGAACTCGCGGCTGGAATAGCCGCGCGGCTCCAGCCGGTTGGCGATCTCCAGGATGGTGTGGTCGCAGGCCTGGAGCTCTTCCTCGTCGATATAGGTGTCGTAGATCCGATCGACGTAGTTCTCGCGCAGGACGTTGTCGTCCACCTCGCCGGCGGCCTGATAGTGTTTGAAGCCCAGGGCCTCGAAGAAATCCATGTCGACGATCGAGGCGCCGGTGGCGACGACCGCGTCCACCATGCCGAACTTCACCATGTCGCGGTACACGTGCATGCAGCCGCCGGCCGAGGTCGAGCCGGCCAGGATCAGCCACGGCGAGCAGTCCTTGTCCTCGATGGCCATGGAGAAGATGTCGGCGGCGCGGGCGGTGTCGCGGCTCGAGAACGACATCTTGCGCATCGAGTCGATGATCGGGCGCGCGTCGAAGCTGGTGATGTCGACATGCTCGACGACGTTCTGCAGCAGCTGGGCCTTGGTGTTGGCAGTCATGGGTGACTCGTGAATCGTGAGGCGTGAATGGTGAAGTGCGGTCAGTCGTGCCGCCGTTGCTTCAGTCGCGTCGAAAGGGCGGAGAGCATACGCCCGATCCGCTCCATGTCGGCAAGCAAAGGCTGGAGATTGTCAGTCGTTAGATAGCCGAGACGCGCGCCGATGAGGAGATGGGTTTCGACCTCCGCGAGCGACCCGCGCGCGACGCCGAGGAAGTGGAAGAACTCACCCGTTCCGTTTCGGCCTGCGCCCTCCGCGATATTGGCGGCCACGCTGACGGCTGAACGACGAACTTGACTGATCAGGCCAAACCGCTCGTCAGACGGCCAGGAGACCGAGCAACGATAAACGGCTTCAACCCAATCAACCGAGAGCTTCCAGACGTCTAGATCGCGGTGAGTTCGCAAGTCGGTCATGGCTGACAATCACGACTCACGATTCACCTCTCACGATCAGCGTCGCGACTTCTTCCTCTGACCGGCCTTACCTTTCGGACGTGACAGACGCACGACCTTGCGGGCGTTCTCCTCGGCCGTGGTGCGCACGGTGGGGATGGAACGCGGCGCCAGGCCGTAGAGCGAGGCCATCGGGGCGTCTTCGACGATGGCGATGTCGTGTTCGCCATAGCCGTTGAAGCCGGTCGACATGGCGACGCCATAGGCGCCGAGCATGCCGATTTCGATGAAATCGCCTTCGCGGATGTCGGCCGGAAGCCAGAACGGACCCGGCATATGGTCGATCGAGTCGCAGGTCGGACCATAGAACTGGAACGCCTTCAGCTCGGACGCAGCCTCGCCGTCCCGGACCAGTTTGGTCGGGAAGGGCCAGCGCGAGTGGGTCGCGTCGAACAGCGAGCCGTAGGAGCCGTCGTTCAGATACAGGGCGTCGCCCTTGCGCAGGTCCACACGGGCCAGGATCGACGAGGATTCGGCGACGATGGCCCGGCCGGGCTCGCACCACAGCTCGGTCGTTTCCGACACCGGCATCTCGTTGAAGCCGCGATGGATGGCGTCGGCGTATTCGCTCATGTCCGGCGGAACCATGCCGGGATAGACCGAAGGGAAGCCGCCGCCGACATCGACGATGTCCACGATGACGCCCGCACGGCTGATCGAACGGCCGACCTGGGCCATGGCCGCCTGATAGGCGGTCGGGCGCATGCACTGGCTGCCGACATGGAAGCTGACGCCCATCAGCCCGTCCTTGACCGCCTGGCGCGTGGCCAGCAGCAAGGCGGGGGCCTGGTCGGCGGGAACGCCGAACTTGCCCGACAGGGTATAGGCGGCGCCGTCGGCCGAAACCGCCATGCGCACGATCAGGTTCAGGTCGTCCGCGCCGCCGGTGGCGTCGAGGATCTTGTTCAGCTCATCCACGCAGTCGAGCGAGAAGGTGCGAACGCCGTGTTCGAAATAGGCCTTGGTGATCGCAGACCGGCTCTTGACCGGATGCATGAAGGCCAGGCGAACGTCATGGCTGACCGAACGCACCAGTTCGATCTCGGCGATGGACGCCACGTCGAAGCCGCGAACCCCGGCCTCGATCAGGGTCTCGATGACCCAACGCGACGGATTCGCCTTCACGGCATAGAAGACGTCGGCTTTTAGATTATCCTGGAACCAAAGCGCCGCTACGGATACCGAACGCGGTCGCACGAGGGCGACGGGACGTTCAGGGGACCGCTCACGGACCAGGTCCAGGGGAAGCTGATACGTGCGCAATTCACGTAACCCCCTGCTAATTGTGAAACCCAGACCGGCGTTAGCAGCGCTTAACGGTTAGACCACGGGGTCCGCCGGAAGCCGCGATATGAGGGCATCGGACTGTCATGTAAAGGGGTTTTTTCGTGGCGGGGCCTGGGTTTGGACTGTCACAAATCCCCCGCGACAGTGTCACAGCCCCCCAGGGGCGCAACCTTGGCCTTTTCACGCCGTTGATGAACGGGAGGCGTGAATGAATCGATGGCTGTTCCTGTGGCGCAAGACGCGGCGCCAACTGTGGGTGCGGGCGACCGCCTACGCCGTCTTCGGCCTGGCGGCCTCGCTGCTGGCGGCGGCCCTGTCGCCCTGGGTGCCCCGGGACATGGCCGAGCGCCTGGGCGGAGAATCGGTCGAATCCATCCTGACCATACTGGCGTCCAGCCTGCTGGGCGTCGCGACCTTCTCGGTCGGGGCCATGGTGACGGCCTATACGTCGGTGTCGTCCGCCGCCAGCCCCAGGGTCGCGGCCCTGGTGACCAGCGACGAGGAAACCCAGAAGTCGCTGGCGACCTTCGTCGGCGCCTTCCTGTACGCCATCGTGTCGGTGACGGCGATCAACGCCCATTACTACGGCCAGAACGGCCGGGCGATCCTGTTCCTGTTCAGCCTTGCCATGGTCGGGCTGGTGGCGTTTCGCCTGCTGGCCTGGATCAACCGCCTGTCCAGCCTGGCGCGGGTCGGGCACATGATCGAGCTGGTCGAGTCCTATGCGCGGGATGCGCTGGAACAGCGCCGTGACCTGCCGCGACTGGGCGGCCGGGCGGGCGGCCTGGAAAACGGCGCCGTCGTCGTCGCCCCCGCCACCGGCTATGTCCAGAACGTCGATCCCGACCGGCTTCAGACCCTGGCCGAGGCGCGCGACTGTCAGGTCGAGGTCGTGGCTGCGCCGGGCGCCTTCGTGCGGCGCGGCGGGGTGCTGGCGCGCATCAGCCTGACCGCCTGCGACGACACGGCGCAGGCCGACTTCTGCTCGGCCTTCGCCCTGGGCGATTCCCGGTCCTATGATCAGGATCCGCGTTTCGGCCTGATCGTGCTGGGGGAGATCGCCGCCAAGGCCCTGTCTCCCGGCGTCAACGATCCCGGAACGGCGATCCAGATCATCGGCGCGGGCGTCCGCCTGCTGGACGTCTGGACGGCCGACGCCAGTCCGGAAAAACAGCCCCCGCATCGCGACCGGCTGTTCGTGCCGGGAATCGCCGACGCGGACCTGCTTGACGATGTTTTCGGACCGGTGGCCCGTTACGGGGCCGGAGACGTCGCCGTCGCCGTGCGGCTTCAGAAGGGCCTGAAGACTCTGGCGACGACGCCGGCCCTGGCCGGGGCGGTGGAGGTTCTGGCCCGCGAGGCGCTGGACAGATCGCGCGTCGCCCTGCCGATCGCCGCCGATGTCGCACGGGTCGAGGCGGCGGCCGAGGCCGGTTGAACGGGTCGGGTCTGGACGAGATTGCGCCTGCCGTGCGATTAAGACTTGCCCAGAAGCCTTTGTCGCGTCATGCGGCGCCCGTTCGCCACAGCCTCCCAGCGAGTTCATGACCTCATCCGCAGCCGCCGTCGCCCCCGGGCTTGTCCTGGCGCGTGACGTGTCGAAGACCTTCGGATCGCGAAAGGCGCTGGACGGCGTCTCGATCTCCGTGGCCTCGGGCGAGATGGTCGCCCTGATCGGCCCGTCGGGATCGGGCAAGTCCACCCTGCTGCGCTCCATCACCGGCCTGCAGTCCATCGATCCCGGCAAGGGGACGATCAGCGTCTTTGGTGAAACCGTCCAGAAGGACGGGCGCGTCACCGGCGCCGTGCGCCAGGCGCGCGGCAAGCTGGGCATGATCTTCCAGCAGTTCAATCTGGTCGGGCGGCTGAGCCTGTTCTCCAATGTCATGCTGGGCGCCCTGGGGCGTCTGCCGGCCTGGCAGGGCCTGCTGGGCCTGTGGCCCCAGGCCGACAAGGATCGCGCCATGGCGGCCCTGCACCGGGTCGGGGTCAGCGACTACGCCGGGCAGCGCGCCAACACCCTGTCGGGCGGCCAGCAGCAGCGGGGCGCCATCGCCCGCGCCATCGTGCAGGGCGCCAAGGCCATCCTGGCCGACGAACCCGTCGCCTCGCTGGACCCCGTGTCCGCCCGCAAGGTCATGGAGCTGCTGGTCGAGTTGAATCGCCGCGACGGCATGGGGGTGATCGTCACCCTGCACCAGGTCGACTACGCCATCCGCTACTGCGACCGCGTCATCGCGCTGCAGGGCGGCAAGATCGTCTATGACGGTCCCGCCACGGGCCTGGATCAACAGCGCCTGATCGATATCTATGGTCCTGAATTCGAGGACGCGTTCTGGGAGACCAAGGCATGAGCCCGTTTCAAGCTTCTTTGGCGCGTCGCTTCGTAGCGAAGGCCGGCGTCGCCGCCCTGGGCGCCGCAATGATCCTGGGCCTCGCCTCGTGCGGCGGGGGCGACGAGAAGCCGGCGGCCGGGACCATGCCGTCGGAACTGACCTTCTCCATCCTGTCGGCCGAGGGCCAGGCCTCTTCGGGCCCGCTGTGGCAGCCGCTGCTGGACGACATGTCCAAGGCCGTCGGCGTGCCGGTGAAGCCCTTCTTCGCGGGCAACTACAATGTCCTGATCGAGGCCATGCGGTTCAACCAGACCCAGGTAGCCTGGTTCTCGGCCAAGCCGGCCCTGGAAGCCGTCGACCGCGCCCAGGGCGAGGTCATCGCCCGCATCGTCGATCCCGAGGGTCGCGACAGCTACACCTCGACCCTGATCGTGCGCAAAGGCTCGGGCGTCACGCTGGACAAGGTGCTGGCCTGCGGCAAGCAGTATGATTTCGGCATCGGCGACGCCCAGTCGACCTCGGGCACGCTCGCCCCGCTGACCTTCCTGTTCAATCCCCGCGGCATCGTGCCGGCCCAGTGCTTCAAGACCGTGCGCTCGGCCAGCCACCAGGCCAACGCCTTCGCCGTCGCGACCGGCGTGGTGGACGTCGCCACCTCCAACTCGGTCAACACCGTCTTCATGCGCCGCGAGAACCCGCAGCTGGCGTCGCAGATCGAGGACATCTGGGTGTCGCCGCCGATCCCGGAATCCGGCATCGTCATCCGCGAGGATCTGGATCCGGCGCTGAAGGAGAAGCTGCGCAGCTTCTTCCTGACCTACGGCCAGGGCCAGGGCCCCGAGGCCGAGCGCCAGCGTCAGGTGCTGGCGGGCCTGAACTATTCAATGTTCCGCGCCGCCGACGATTCCTACCTGGACCCGGTGCGCGAGATGGTCGCCGACCAGAAGCTGAGCGAGGCCAGGGCCAAGAACGACCAGGCCGGCGTCGCCGCCGCCGAACGCGACCTGGCCGCCCTGCGCGCCAAGCGTGAGGTCCAGCCTTGACCGAAGCCAGCCTCGACATGGCGGCCAAGGGCGGCGTCGCCCCGACCGCCATTCCCTCGGCGCCGACCAAGTCGCTGTCGGCCACCCTGTTCGACCTGATGCTGTGGGGCGGTCTGGCGATCATCCTGATCGCCAGTTTCGGCAAGGTGGACATGCAGAATTTCGGCCGGCTGTTCTCGGGCTCGTCGAACATCTCCACCTATGGCGCCGACCTGCTGCGGCCCGACTGGGGGGCCATCTTCCCGCCGGGAGACTTCTGGACGTCGTTCACCCATGTCTTCACCCAGCCGACGACCAGTCTGGCGGGCCAGATGTGGCTGACGGTGCAGATCGCCCTGTGGGGCACCTTCCTGGCCGTCTTCATCGCCCTGCCCCTCAGCCTGATGGCGTCGCGCAACATCGCGCCCGGCTGGATGGTCTTCATCGTGCGCCGGTTCATGGACCTGCTGCGGTCGATCCCCGACCTGGTCATCGCCACCCTGTTCATCGTCGCCGTGGGCCTGGGTCCGCTGGCGGGGGTGCTGGCCCTGGCGCTGAACACCGGCGGGGTGCTGGCCAAGCTGTTCTCCGAGGCGGTCGAGTCGATCGACAAGGGGCCGGTCGAGGGCGTGCGCGCCACCGGCGCCGGCAAGCTGCACGAGATCGTCTGGGGCGTCTTCCCCCAGGTGGCGCCGCTGTGGACCTCGTTCGCCCTGTATCGGTTCGAATCCAACAGCCGCGCGGCTACTGTGCTGGGCCTGATCGGGGCCGGCGGCATCGGCCAGACCCTGTTCGAGAGCATCCAGGCCTTCGACTACAGCCGGGTCGCCGCCATCGCCATCGTCATCGTGGTCGCCGTGACCCTGATCGACACCCTGTCCCAGGTCATGCGCAAACGCCTGCTGTAACGGTGGGCGCCGTGCCCGGGACGCAGGAAAAACAGTCACACTCGTCTGGTCTAACCGTCGTGAAATCGATGCTCAGGGAGATCTTCAAATGATCCGCACACTGAAACTGGCGACGGCGGCCGCCGCCCTTCTGGCCCTGGCGGCCTGCGGCGACGGCGGTTCCGGCGGCGGCTCCAGCGCCCGTTCGGGCATCTGGTCGGCCGGTTCGTCGACCGTCTTCCCCTTCGCCACCCGCGTGGCCGAGAATTTCGCCCGCACCGCTGGCGGCGCCGCGCCCCGCGTCGAATCCCTGGGCACCGGCGGCGGCATCCAGGCCTTCTGCCAGGGCGTCGGCCCGAACACCCCGGACATCGCCAACGCCTCGCGTCCGATGAAGGCGTCGGAGTTCGACCTGTGCCAGAAGAACGGCGTCACCGACATCGTCGAGATCAAGATCGGCTTTGACGGCATCGTCGTCGCCACGGCCCGCAACGGCAACGGCTTCAACTTCGAACTGAACGACCTGTACGAAGGCCTGGCCAAGGAAGTGCCCGGCCCCGACGGCCAGTTCGTCGCCAACCCGGCCAAGACCTGGAACGAGGTCAACAAGGGCCTGCCGAACCAGCGGATCCAGGTCTATGGCCCGCCGCCCACCTCGGGCACGCGCGACGCCTTCCTGGAGCTGGGCATGACGCCGGGCGCCAAGCTGGTGCCCGCCGCCGCCGCCGTGGAAAAGGCCGACAAGGACCGGTTCGAGGCCCTGGCCCACACCCTGCGCGAAGACGGCGCCTGGATCGACTCGGGCGAGAATGACAACGCCATCGTCCAGACCCTGACCCGCACCCCCGGCTCGCTGGGCGTGTTCGGCTATTCCTTCCTGGAACAGAACCTGGACACGGTGAAGGCCGAGACCATCGACGGCGTCACCCCCAACGCCGACACCATCGCCAGTGGCGAATACCCGCTGTCGCGCAGCCTCTTCATCTATGTGAAGAAGGCCCATATCGGCGTGATCCCCGGCCTGCAGCAGTATATTCAGGAATTCCTCTCGGAAGGCGCCGCAGGCAAGGGCGGCTATCTGGCCGACCGCGGCCTGATCCCGCTGCCCGAAGACCAACTGGTCGCCCAGCGCGCGACCGCATCGGCCATGACCCCGATGCAGCGGCCCGCCAAGTAGGGCGGAACCGACGGCCGTCCTGCCCCTTCTTTCGCCGGTCCGCACCGGCTAAGAGGGGCGGGATAGCTGTCAGGATTCATTGATGACCACCAAGCCCGCGCGTCTGCGCAAGGCCGTTCTGCCCGTCGCGGGCCTCGGCACCCGCGTTCTTCCCGGCACCAAGACCACGCCCAAGGAACTGCTGAACGTCGTCGATCGGCCGATTCTGTCCTATATCGTGGAAGAAGCCCGCGAAGCCGGGATCGAACACATCGTCTTCGTCACCGGCCGCTCCAAGGGCGCCATCGAGGACTATTTCGATCACCAGATCGAGCTTGAGGCCCAACTGCTGGCCAAGGGCAAGATCGAGATCCTCGAAATGATGAACGCCGAGCTGGCCTCGGCCGGCGAGATGAGCTTCACCCGCCAGATGCAGCCCAAGGGGCTGGGACACGCCGTCTGGTGCGCCCGCGACATCATCGGCGACGAACCCTTCGCCGTCATCCTGCCCGACGTCATCGTCGATTCGCAGCCCGGCGCCCTGAAACAGCTGGCCGAGGTCTATGCCGAGACCGGCGGCAATATCATCGGCGTGGAATCCGTCGACGTCGAACAGGCCCACAAATACGGCATCGTCGATCCGGTCGGCCGTCAGGGCAACCGGATCGAGATGAAGGGGATGGTCGAGAAGCCCGCCCCCGGCACGGCGCCGTCCAATCTGTCGATCTCGGGTCGCTACATCCTTCAGCCGGAGATCTTCGACCTGCTGGCGACCCAGGAGAAGGGCGCCGGGGGCGAGATCCAGCTGACCGACGCCATGGCCCGCCTGATGGAGCGCCAGGCCTTCACCGCCGTCGAATACGCGGGCGTCACCCACGACTGCGGCGACAAGATCGGCCTGCTGCGCGCCAATGTGGCCCTGGCCCTGAAACGTCCCGACCTGGGCGAGGCGGCGCGGGCGGCGATTGCGGCCCTGCTTTAAGCACAGACCGACGATCTCCTTCCCCCCTGCGGGGGAGGGGCGTCGCGTCAGCGACGGGGCGGGGGCGGCAAGGCGACGCCGCTCAGATCTTCTAATGTCGGGGACGGGTCGCGCGGCCCTTCCCACCCGGCTTCGGCTCCGCCTTCGCCCCCCTCCCCCGCAGGGGGAGGGAGAAGACGTTGAGCCCGTGGCCTGCGCCTGCTAACCCTCCGCGCAAATCATCAGGAGACGTATCATGGCCGCTTCCGAAGGCTGGAACATGCCGACCGGCGAACTCATGAAGGGCAAGAAGGGCCTGATCATGGGGGTGGCGAACGCCAATTCGATCGCCTGGGGCATCGCCTCGCAACTGGCGGCCCAGGGGGCGGAACTGGCCTTCACCTATCTGGGCGAGGGGCTTGAGCGTCGGGTGCGGCCGCTGGCCGAGAGCGTGGGCGCCAGGCTGCTGATCCAGGCCGACGTCACCGACGACGCCTCGATGGACGCCGCCTTCGCCGAGCTGGAAAAGGAGTTCGGCACGATCGACTTCGTCGTCCACTCGGTCGCCTTCGCCAACAAGGACGAGCTGAAGGGGTCGTTCGTCGAGAACACCAGCCGCGACAGCTTCCTGCTGGCCATGAACATCTCGGCCTTCAGCTTCGTGGACGTGGCCAAGCGCGCGTCGAAACTGATGCCGAACGGCGGGTCGATGATCACCATGACCTACCTCGGCTCGGAACGGGCCATCCCAAACTACAACACCATGGGCGTGGCCAAGGCGGCGCTGGAGGCGGCGACGCGCTATATCGCCCGTGACCTGGGGCCCAAGGGCATCCGCGTCAACGCCATCTCGGCCGGCGCCATGCGCACCCTGTCGCTGGCCGGCATCTCGGGCGGCCGCGGCATGATCAGCCAGGGCCGCGCCATGTCGGCCATGAAGGAAGACACCTCGATGGAAGGCGTCGCCGGGGCGGCCCTGTGGCTGTGCTCGGACCTGGGCCTGTCGACCACGGGCGAAGTCGTCCACGTCGACGCCGGCTTCCACATGATGGGTCTGGCCGGCGACGAGGAATAGGGGCGTCCCCTGTCCATTTCCGAACCGTCCGCCCCCCTGCTGACGCCGTCCGCCGTTTCGGCGGCGGCGGTGGCGACCGTCGTCGGCTTCGGCGGCACGGTGGCCCTGGTGGTGCAGGCGGGTCAGGCGCTGGGCGCCCACCCCGCCCAGATCGTGTCGATGGTCACGGCCCTGTGCCTGGGCATAGGCGTGCCGGGCATGGTGCTGAGCTGGCGACTGCGGATGCCGGTCGTCCTGGCCTGGTCGACGCCCGGCGCGGCCCTGCTCGCGGCCTCCACTCTGGGGCTGGGCTGGGCCAACGCCGTCGGCGCCTTCGTCGTGGCGGGCGTGTTGATGCTGCTGACCGGCCTGTTGCCGGTCCTGGGACGGCTGGCCCAGAAAATCCCCGCCTCGGTCGCCTCGGCCATGCTGGCGGGCGTGCTGTCGCCCTTCGTGCTGAGACTGTTCAAGGTCGCGCCCGACGAGCTGACCTTGGCGGCCGGCCTGCTGGCCGTCTTCATCGTCGTGCGCCGCCTTTGGCCCGCCTGGGCCCTGCCCGCCGTCCTGGGCGCGGCTTTCGTCGTGCTGATGCTCAGGAACCAGATCGGCCTGCCGCCGGGGACCGGCCTGTTCGGGACGCTGTCGCCCGTCATCCCCGCCTTTGACTGGAAGGTCGCCGCCAGTCTGGGCCTGCCGTTGTTCCTGGTGACGCTGGCGTCGCAGAACCTGCCGGGCCTGGTGGTGTTGCGGGCCGCCGGATATGCGCCCCCGGCGAACCTCCTGATCCTGGCGACGGGCCTGACCAGCGTGATCGCCGCGCCGTTCGGGGCGCACGGAGTCAATCTGGCCGCCATAACCGCCGCCCTCTGCACCGGGCCGGACGCCCACCCGGATCCGGCGCGACGCTGGATCGTCGGGGTGATCTATGGCGGCTTCTATATCCTGGTGGCGCTGTTCGCGGCGCCTCTGGCGGGACTGTTCATCGCCATGCCGCCGGCGGTGCTGGCCATCATCACGGGCCTGGCCTTGATCGCCGCCCTGACGGGTGCGCTGAGCGCCATGCTGGCCAAGGCCGACGAGCGCGAAGCCGCCGTCCTGACCTTCGCCGCCACCGGATCGGGGATCGCCCTGTTCGGCATAGGCTCGGCCTTCTGGGGCCTGGTCGTCGGCTTCGCGGCCCTGGGCGCGCTGCGCTGGATCAGACCGAAAGCCTGATCCAGCGCCCCGGCCCCGCCGGGTCGCCTCAGTCCCGCAGCGACGCCGGGACCTGGCCGCCGTTTTCCGCCAGCTTGTTCCAGACCGCCCTGGACAGGGCGGTGTTCTGCTCGGCCGAGCCGTGTTCGCCGGCGTGGACGTTCAGTTCCTCGGCCAGTTCCTTGCGGGCGGCCAGGCTGGAATCCAGATCCAGCAGCTTCAGCAGATCGACGATCGAGGTGCGCCAGTTGCCGCCGCCGCCCCTGGATTCGGCCAGATCGCTGAGCACCGCCTCGACGTCGACCGGGGGCAGGACAGGCGCCGCCGTCGCAATGGGCGCAGCGCCCGGCGTGGGGGGCGCGCCGCCGACGGTCGGCGACGGCGCGGGGGCCGTCTTCGGTTTGTGGCCGGTGATCTTGTTCCAGATCGAAGAGAAGATGCCCATCGGTCGCGCTCCTGTTGGTGTGGCGAGACAACGCGGCCAATGGGCGAGGGTTCAGCCCCGCGCCGGAATCGCCAGCCCGCGCTGCACCGCCGGACGGGCCAGGCCGCGCTCCAGCCAGGCGGCGACGTGCGGGAAGTCGTTGAAGCCGACGATCTCGCCCGCCTCGTAGAAGCCGATCAGGTTGCGGACCCAGCCCAGCGTAGCGACGTCGGCGATGGAATAGTCGCCCCGGCCCTCGCCCACGATCCAGTCGCGGGGGGCGCCGCCATCATTGGCCAGCCGTGTTTCCAGCACGCCCAGCAGACGGCGGCTTTCGGCGACGTAGCGGTCGCGCGGACGCTTGTCCTCATAGTCCTTGCCGGCGAACTTGTGGAAGAAGCCCAGTTGGCCGAACATCGGGCCGATCGCGCCCATCTGGAACATCAGCCACTGGATCGTCTCATAGCGGGTCGCCGGATCGTTCGAGAGCAGTTTGCCGGTCTTTTCCGCCAGATAGATCAGGATGGCGCCGGACTCGAACAGGGCCAGCGGCTGTCCGCCGGGGCCGTCCGGGTCGAGAATGGCGGGGATCTTGCCGTTGGGGTTCAGCGAGAGGAATTCCGGCCCCCAGGTCTCGTTGGCCATGATGTCGATGAAGTGCGGCTCATAGGCCAGGCCGACCTCTTCCAGCATGATCGACACCTTCACGCCATTGGGCGTGGGCAGGGAATAGAGCTGCAACCGGTCGGGATGCCGGGCCGGCCAGCGGCCGGTGATCGGAAAGGCGGACAGGTCGGTCATGGGTTCGGCCTCGGCGTGGTGATGAACAACCATGTCGGCGCCATGCGCGAGGTTCGCAACTGTCATCGGCACGATTTGGTCGCGGACTTGTGTCTGGAAACGGACCGAGGACGGCGCCAGCTTGGCCGTGACCGATCACAGGTCGCAGGAAGGGAGACGCCCGATGGCGCACAAGTTCGAGATCTACAAGGACAAGGCCGGCGAGTTCCGAGTCCGGTTCAAATACAATTCCGAGACCCTGTTCTCGACCGAAGGCTACAGCTCCAAGGCCTCGGCCCAGAACGCCATCGACTCCATCAAGAAGAACGGCCCGGACGCCGAGGTCGAAGACAACAGCTAATCCGGCTCGCGCTCGCCCACCTCGGTCGGCGGGACGGCCAGAAGCCAGCCGTCGGCCAGGTGCAGCTCGGGCGTCGCTGCCTTGGTGAAGGGCAGATACCAGGTCGGGCCGCCGGTCGCGGGGGCGATCTCCAGCATGTCGTCGGCGCCGAAATTCTGGACCGACTTGACCGTGCCCATGACCTCGCCCGCCGTGTCGCGGACCTCGACGCCCAGCAGGTCGGCGAGATAGAATTCGTCCTCGTCCGGTTCGGGGAAGCGGTCGCGGGGAACATAGAGTTTCAGGCCGCGCAGGGCGTCGGCCTGTTCCTTGGTGGCGATCTCCTTGGCCCGGCCGACCACGCCGCTCTTGTCCGGGCGGGTCGCGGACAGGGTCAGGGCGACCGTGCCGTCGGCGCGCAGCAGCGGGCCATAGGCGGTCAGGGCCAGGGGATCGGCGGTGAAGGCGGTCACCCGCACCTCGCCCCGCACCCCGAAACCGCCGCCGATCTGGCCGACGAGGATCAATCTGCTGTCCGTGGTCATGGTCTGTGTCCGTCGTCCTAGATCTTCCCCCGCTTGCGGGGGAAGTGTCAGCTCGTCGAGCGCAGCGAGACGGCTGACGATGGGGGAAGTGTCGCGACACTTCCCTCTCCGACCCTGGATCGGCTGCGCCGATCGCCGGGCCACCTCTCCCGCAAGCGGGAGAGGGTCTAGTAGCGCATGAAAAAGGCGGCGTCGAAGGACGCCGCCTTGATCGTGTCGAGACCGAAAGCCTTAGGCTTCGGTCTTTTCTTCGGTTGCTTCTTCAGCAGCCGGAGCTTCTTCGGCGGCGGCTTCAGCGGCGGGCGCTTCTTCAGCCGGGGCTTCTTCGACAGCCGGAGCAGCCGCGGCGGCGGCGGCTTCTTCCTTGGCGCGGGCGGCGGCTTCAGCGGCCTCGACCTTGGCGGCGGCTTCGGCTTCCAGGCGGTCGGCTTCGCGCTGGGCGCGTTCCGCGGCGCGCTCTTGCGCCTTCTTGCCGGGCTGGGCCTTGTTCGGGTTGTTGGACTGGGTCCACTTCACCTTGGCGCCCAGGGTCTCGTCCTGCGACAGGAAGCGGGCGACGCGGTCGGTCGGCTGGGCGCCCTTGCCGAGCCATTCGGCGATACGCTCGACCTTCAGGGCGACGCGCGGAGTGGCGCCGTCCTTGGGCAGCATCGGGTTGTAGCTGCCGACCTTCTCGATGAACTTGCCGTCGCGGGGCGAGTGCGAGTCGGCGATGACGATGTGGTAGTAGGGGCGCTTCTTGGCGCCGCCGCGGGCCAGACGAATCTTCAGCATTTTCAGTCTCTTTCTAGGAAGTCGTTATTTCTTGGGAGGGAAGCCCGGCAGGCCCGGAAGGCCTCCCGGAAGTTGTCCGCCGCCCCCGAGGGGGTTTCCAAGTCCCGCGAGGCGGTCCTGGATGGCTTTCAGGTCGTCGGCGCTGGGTTCCGGCGTCTTGCCGCCGCCCAGGGCCTTCAATCGGTTCAGATCGGGGCCGCCGCCCATGCCCGGCATGCCGGGGATGCCGCCGCCGCCGCCGAGGCCGCCCAGCATGGCGGCCATCTGCTGCATCTTCTTGGGTCCGCCGCGCGCCATCTGCTTGACCACGTCGGCCATCTGGCGGTGCTGTTTCAGAACCCGGTTCACGTCCTGGACATCGACGCCGGCGCCGGCGGCGATCCGCTTCTTGCGGCTGGCGTTCAGCAGGTCGGGCTTCTTGCGCTCGACCTTGGTCATCGAGGAGATGATGGCTTCCTGGCGCAGGATCATGCGGTCGTCGACGCCGCTGTCGGCCATCTGACCCTTCATCTTGGCCACGCCGGGCAGCATGCCCATGATGCCCTGAAGCCCGCCCATCCGCTTCATCTGCTGAAGCTGGCCGGCCAGGTCGTCCAGGTCGAACTGGCCCTTGGCCAGCTTGCGGGCCATCTTCTCGGCCTTGGCCTGGTCCAGGTCCTGCGACGCCTTTTCGACCAGGGCGACGATATCGCCCTGGCCCAGGATGCGGCCGGCGACGCGGCGGGCGTCGAACACGTCCAGCGCATCGACCTTTTCGCCGGCGCCCAGGTATTTGATCGGCAGGCCGGTGACGGCCCGCATCGACAGCATGGCGCCGCCGCGACCGTCGCCATCGGCGCGGGTCAGGACCAGGCCCGTCAGGGGCAGGCGGGCGTGGAAGGCGGCGGCGGTCCGGACGGCGTCCTGACCGGTCAGGCTGTCGGCGACCAGCAGGGTCTCGACCGGCTTGGCGATCTCGGCGACCTCGGCCACCTCGTTCATCAGCCCCTCGTCCAGGGTGATGCGGCCGGCGGTGTCGAGGATCAGGACGTCGAAGCCCTGGAGCTTGGCGGATTGCAGCGCCCGGCGCGTGATCTGGACGGCGCTTTCGCCCGCCACGATGGGCAGGACGGCGACGTCGATCTGTTTGCCCAGCTGGGCCAGCTGTTCCATCGCGGCCGGACGCCGCGTGTCCAGCGAGGCCATCATGACCTTCTTGCGATCGAACTTGGTCAGGCGCAGCGCCAGCTTGGCCGAGGTCGTGGTCTTGCCCGAGCCCTGAAGGCCGGCCATCAGCACCACGGCCGGCGGAGTGGCGTTGGTGTTGAGCGGGACCGGCTCTTCGCCGCCCAGCATCTCGATCAGGCCGTCATAGACGATCTTGACCACCTGGTCGGCCGGCTTGACCGAACGGATGACCTCTTCGCCCGTGGCGCGCTCGGTGGCGAAGGCGATGAATTCCTTGACGACCGGCAGGGCGACGTCGGCCTCGAGCAGGGCCACGCGCACTTCGCGCATCGCCTCGGCGACATCCTTTTCGGACAGGGCGCCGCGGCCGGTGATCCGGTCGAAGACGCCTGTCAGCCGCTCGTTCAGAGCCTCGAACATTCACTACCTCGTGGCGACGGGTGAAGCGGCTCCATACGACAACGGCCTCTGGCGACGATCACGTCGGCAGAGGGTTCTCGCCGGGCTCGTCCATCAAAGATGGGGTCGTCCCGGTGGAGACGCGAGGTTCACTTGCGTCGGAAGCGGCGGCTTATGAAGGAAAACAAGGGGAATGTCGAATCCCAACGCCACAGATTCTCTCGCCATGCGCACGGCGGAGGCCCCTTCCCGGTTCAGACGGAGATGTTCAGCAGCACGGCCTGCGTCTTGCCCTGGGCGGCCGCGTCCTTGACTTTGGCCTCCAGCGCCTCCTGCAGCTTCTGTGCGACCAGCTTGGCGATCTCGTCCTCGATCGTGGCGCGGGCTTCCTTCGGCAGGGCGGCGACGTCGCGCTCGCTCATATTCTTGTCCGACAGGACCTGCTCGCGGAGCCGCGCCTTGAGCTTCTCCATCTGCTGCTCATGCGCCCAGGCGCTGAGCCCCTTCTCACGAATCTGGTCAAGATCGTTCTGAAGGACAGAAGTGGGCTTATTTTGCCCAGCGGACACGCTTTGGCTAACCGAGCCCACACCGCCTAAGAAGCCGCTAACCGACGAAATCGACAAGACAATCTCCTTTCCCCAAAAGTCGCTCACGCGACCGTTGGGGAAAAGAGTGCAACCGGTGTGCCGGGTTACGGCTCCTCGGGCGTCTCGGCCGGAGTCTCGTCTTTCTTGGGTTCGGAGCCCGGCTCCGTCACGACGATGGTCTCGGGCGGGGCGGATAGTTTGGACAGGTCGCCGCCGGCGCGCAGCACGTCCAGGGCGCGTTGCAGCTGGTAGTCCTTCTCCTTGTCGAAGTCCTTGCCCGGGGCCTCGCGCGGCGTGTGCGGCCCCTTGCGTTCCGCGCCGATGGAGGAGTCCAGGGCGGTGGCGTAGGCGGCTTCGGAATAGATGAAGCTGGAGCGCGAGACGATGCGGGCCTCGGCCTCGGACCGGGCGACCTCCAGATCCGGCTCGATGCCGATCTTCTGGATCGAGGCGCCGGACGGCGTGTAGTAGCGCGCCGTGGTGATCGACAGGGCGCCGTCCTGGCCCTGGCGCAGCGGGATCACCGTCTGGACCGAGCCCTTGCCGAAGCTGGTCAGGCCGACAATGGTCGCCCGCTCATGGTCCTTCAGGGCGCCGGCGACGATTTCCGAGGCCGAGGCCGAGCCGTAGTTGACCAGGACCACCACCGGCAGGCCGCCGGTCAAATCGCCGGGCTTGGCGGAATAGCGCTGGATCTGCTCGGGCTTGCGGCCGCGCTGGCTGACGATCTCGCCGCGCTCCAGGAAGGCGTCCGACACGTCGATGGCGGCGTTCAGCAGGCCGCCGCCGTTGTTGCGCAGGTCCAGGACATAGCCCTTCACGCCGGGCTTCTCGGCCTTGATCTTGGCGATGGCCTCGGTCAGTTCGCGGCCGGTGTTCTCGTTGAAGGTCGAGACGCGCAGATAGCCGAAATCGCCTTCGACCCGGCCCGTGACCGACTGAACTTTGATGATCTCGCGGGTCAGGACGACCTCGAGCGGGTCCTCGCCGTCGCGCAGGAAGGTGACGCGCACGCTGGTGCCGACGGATCCGCGCAGTTTCTCGGACACCTGGCTGACGGTCAGGCCGGAAGCGTTCTGCCCCTCGATGGATGAGATGACGTCGCCAGCCTGAACCCCGGCCTTGGCGGCGGGGCTTTCGTCCATCGGTGAGATGACCTTCACCAGCCCGCCCTCGGAGGTGATGGTCAGGCCGACGCCCGAATACTGCCCCTCGGTCCGTTCGCGCAGTTCGTCATAGTTGGACGGCGGCAGATAGTTGGAATGGGGGTCCAGCGCCGTCATCATGCCGGCCAGGGCGGCTTCGATCAGCTTCTTGTTGTCGACCGGGACGACATAGGCCTGCTCGACGATGCCGACCACGTCGCCGAACAGCTCCAGCATCCGGAAGGTTTCGTTGCGGGGCGTCTGGCTGGTGGCGACGGCGGCCGAGCCGCCGAGAACCAGGGCGGCGCAGCCGACGAGGAGCAGTTTACGCATTCGGTCTCTTTCGGTCGGGCCGATCATGAAAGGCGCCCGTTGCAAGGGTAAGGCCCCGCAGACACGACGAAATCGTGGCGGCGCAGCGTCACGCCGATAAAATCAGCGTCAGGTTGGAAAGCAAGGCCTTATCGCATCTCGGCCATTTCGCCGCCTCCCAACTCGCCGTCAGAGGCAAGAGGCCGCAAATGACGCCTGTCGGAGCCTATTTCAGCCAGGGACCGGGATCGATGGGCCGTTCCTCGCGCCGCAGTTCGAAATAGACGTCGCCGTCGGGGCCGCTGCGTCCCAGGGTCTGGCCGTCCGAGACGCGGGCGTCGTGCGCCACGTCCACGCTTTCCAGCCCGGCGATGACCGCCCGCCAGCCGGGGCCGAGATCCAGAATCACCACCTGGCCCCAGCCGGTCAGGGGGCCGGCGTAGGCGACCTTGGCGTCGGCGGGGGCGGTCACGGCCGCGCGGTCGGCCCGCCAGCGCCACCCCGAGGTCCCTGCCCCCCAGGTCTGGCTGGGCGCGCCCTGGACGGGCGAACTGAGGCGGGTGCGGCCGGCGGGCAGGCGCGTGGGCGCCGCCTCGGCCGTCTCGGCCGCGGGGACGTCGCCGCCCAGTTCGCGGATACGGCTCTCCAGCACGCGGGCCGCGCGTTCGGCGGTGCGGGCCTCGGCGTTCAGGACGGCGGTCAGGGCGGTCTTGCGCGCCGTCAGCCCCTCGATCTCGGCGCGGCGGTCGCCCTGGGCGCTTTCCGTGGTCAGCAGCCGTTCGGAAGACAGGACCGCCAGGCGGCGGATGCGCATGATCTCGGCCTGACGCGCGGCCAGGGCCTGGGCGCGCCTTTCCAGGTCGGGCGTCATGGCCCGAAGCAGGATGGAGGCGCGCACCGTATCCACCGCCTTGTCCGCCGGAATCAGCAGGGGCGGCGGGGGGCGGCGGCTCATCATCTGCAGGGCGCTGAGCAGCCGGCCCTGAGCCCCGCGCTCCCGGGCCAGGTTCGTGACCAGTTCGGCCTCGCGTTCGCTGAGCTGGCGCAGGCGGGCGCGTTGGTCGTCGATCTGGCGGTCGTCGGTCCGTTCGTCGGCGCGCAAGGCCGCCAGGCGTCGCTCCAGCTGGGCCAGTTCGGACTTGGCCGCATCGGCGTCGGCGCGCAGGCGGCGCGCCCGCACGGCCTCGTCGCGGTATTCGGCCTGGGTGCGGGCCAGCTCGCTTTCAGGCGCCTGCCGGCCCACGGCGGGCGCGGCGAGCACGAAGCCCGTCAGCAGGGCAAGAGAGAGTGTGGCGGCGCGACCCATGTCAGTCGCGATGATAGGGTGATCCGGCCAGGATGGTCACGGCCCGATAGAGTTGTTCGGCCAGCATGGCGCGGGCCAGGGCGTGGGGCCAGGTCTGGGGACCGAAGGCCAGGGTCGAGGAAGCGGCCGCGCGCACGCTGTCGTCCAGCCCGTCCGCCCCGCCGATGGCGAAGACCAGGCGGCGTTCGCCCTGATCGCGCAGTTTGGCGACATGGTCGGCGAAGGCGCGCGAGGAATAGGTCTTTCCACGCTCGTCGCAGGCGATCAGATGAGACCCTTCCGCGGCCGCGAGGATCAGTTCGGCCTCCGGCCCCTTGCCCGGCTTCTTGGCTTCCAGGTCGATCAGTTCAAGGGGGCCGAGGCCAAGCGCGCGTCCGGACAGGGTGGCGCGCTTGGCGTAGTCGTCGGCGAGGGTCGCCTCTGGCCCTCGGCCCGGTCGGCCGATGGCGACGATCCCCAGCCTCATGGTCTCAGTCGCGGACCATGCGGTGGGCGGAATCGACGGCCCAGATCTTCTCGATATTGTAGAAGGTGCGCACTTCCGGGCGGAACAGGTGGACGATCACGTCGCCGGCGTCGATCAGGACCCAGTCGCAATGCGGCAGGCCCTCGACCTTGGCCTTGCCCAGGCCCTGTTCCTTCAGCGTGCGCAGCAGGTGGTCGGCGATGGCGCCGACATGGCGGTGCGACCGGCCCGACGCCACGATCATGGTGTCGGCCATGGCGCTTTTGCCCTTGAGATCGATCAGAACCATCTCCTGGGCCTTGTCCTCGTCGAGGCGGCTCAGAATGGCTTCTTCAAGCGGGGTCGAGCCGATCGGGCGCGGTGCGGAATCGCCGAAGGCGCTGGGCGCGCCGTCGGATTCAAAGCCGTCTTCGGAATGCAGAGGTTCTATGGCATCCATCTCGTGCGCCGTGTTCGAAACGGCGGCGTCTTGCGTATCATACGCGGGCGAGGGGGTCAGCGGAGGGCTCCAGGAGCATTGACTAAAGAAGCCCTCTAGCACGGATAGGCCGGTCCGTGAACCGGCGCCCCGATCACGAGGCCGCGCGTCGTCCGGTCCCGGTCCGGATCGCGGTCGAGGACAGGGGGTTCAGCGGCGCCGTCAGATAGGTCCAGGCGGGCGCCGACAGGGTCGGCAACAGACCCGCCTGCTCGGCCGGAACGCGGAAGGTCGCGAACCGCGCGGCCGCCGGGGCGGTGCGGCTGTCCAGCAGGGAGCCCGGCCGGGCGATCACCGCCACCGGCATCAGCCGCATGATGTCGGTCCAGCCGCGCCAGCGATGGAAGCTGGCCAGATTGTCCGACCCCATCAGCCAGACGAAATGCACGCCGGGATGCCGCGCGACCAGCAGGCGCAGGGTGTCGACGGTCCAGGCCACGCCGGTGCGGGTCTCGAAATCCGAAATGATCATCGACGGGCCGCGGGCGTGTTCACGCGCCGAAGCCATGCGTTCGGAGAGGGGCGCGCTGTGGCGGGCGTCCTTCAGCGGGTTCTGCGGCGAGACCAGCCAGACGACCCGGTCCAGGCCCAGGCGGCGCATGGCCGTCTCGGCCACATGGGCGTGACCGTCGTGGGCCGGATTGAAGGAGCCGCCGAACAGGCCGACCTTCATTCCCGGCGTCAGGATCAAACCGTCACGCAACCCCCCGGATCGGGGGCCGGCGCCTTTGGGCGCGGGACCGGCGTGAAAGAAGGACAAGCGGGGCGTCTCGGGGAGTTATGCTCAGCGGCGCCCTTATCATGGGGCTCGGCGCCTGTCCCCCGATTAATCGTCCGCCCTCAGACCGCCGCCTCGAACAGGGCGTCGCGGGTGACGTCGGCATGGGTCATGGGGAACAGATGGCCGCCGCCGGCGACCACCTCGACCGTCACGTTCGGCAGGCCGCGCGGCGCGACCGGCACATGGGTCAGGGCGCCGTGCTCGGCCTTCAGAATATGGATCGGCCCCGGATAGCGGCGCAGGGCCCGCCAGGGATCATGCGCCTGGGCGGCGTAGTTGGCGGCCTCCCAGACCGGGGTGGCGGTCAGCGTCAGACCGTCCGACGTCTCGATCAGGCCCTCGGACAGATAGTCGGCCAGCACCCGGTCGGGCCAGCCCTTGAAGGCGCCGCGTCCGCGATAGGCGGCCATGGCCTGTTCGCGGCTGTCGAACACCGGGCGCCGGCGGCGGGTGGCCCTGGCGATGGGGATGTCCTTCATCAGCCGGTGGGCGAAGGGCAGGTTGAAGGCGAAGACCGCCGCGCGCCGCCAGATCACCGGATCGAACAGGACCAGGCTCGACACCCGATCCGGCCGTTCGGCCGCCGCCAGCAGCGAAGCGGTTCCACCCATCGAATGGCCGGCCAGGACCACCGGCGGCCCGTCGATGGCCTCGATCAGGGCCAGGATGTCGTCGCGGTGATCCAGCCAGCTGGACTTGGGCCGGGCGAACACCGGCAGGTCCGACCCGCCGTGACCGCGCAGATCCGGAGCCCAGATCCGCAGACTGGCCGACAGGGGCGACAGCAGGCTGCGGTAGGTGGCGGCGTTGAAGCCGTTGGCGTGGGAGAAGATCAGGTCCACGGGGCGCTTCGGGTCGCCGAAGTCCATCACGGACATCCGGCCCGCGCCCCAATGGTTGTTGATCGGCACGCTGAGTCGACGGGGCGGGGACATCAGCGCAGCGTCCATGATCATGCGGCCTGACGACAGGCGGCGCAGAGTCCGTGCGCCTCTATGGTGGTGCGGGCGATGGCGTAGCCGGCGGCGGCGGCGGCGGCGTCCATGGCGCCCTGGTCCGGCCCGTTGATCTCGCGCGTCGCCCCGCAGCAGTCGCAGATCAGGAAGGCCGCCGCATGGGGCGCGGTGTTTTCTTCATGTCCGGCGCAGGCGACATAGGCGCTGATGGAGGCGATGCGGTGGGCCATGCCCTGGCGTTCCAGAAACTCCAGGGCGCGATAGACGGTCGGCGGCTTGGCGGCCTGGCCGTCCTCGCCGAAGCGGGCGATCAGGTCATAGGCCTTCACCGGCTCGCCGGTCTCGAGCAGAAGGGACAGCACCCGTCGACGCGGCGGCGTCATCCGCTCGCCCGCCGCCGTCATGCGCGCTTCCGCCCCCTCCAGCGCGCGGATCAGGGCTGCGCCGTGCAGGCCCGCATGATCGTGATCGTGGTCGCAGGTGGAGGTCATGCGCCACAGCTAATGGCTGAGCGGCCTGGCCGCAACATGAGACGCCGCCGGGCGTCGCCTCCGTTTGCCGCTGGGACGCGCTTGGGCTAGAAGGCCCGCCTCGTTTCCATTCCAGAGCGCCTGGCTTCTCATGACCGACACGACCAACTCGCCGCTCGAGGGCAATGTCCTCTTCTACAAGAACCCCGAGCCGCTGGATCCGGGCCTGCACGGCGCGCTGGGCGTCAATCCGGCCGACAAGCCCTACGCCTTCGTCGGCCAGACCAATGTCGTGCCGCTGACGGTGACCGAGTTCGCCGCCGCCGCCCTGTCCTATCCGGTGATCTTCACCGGCGAGAACCGCCAGCCGGTCGTGGTCATGGGCCTGCGCCAGGGCGAGAACCTGTTCGTGGCGGCCGACGGCGAGTTCCGTCCCGACGCCTATATCCCGGCCTATGTGCGCCGCTATCCGTTCGTCTTCGCCGACGACAAGCAGAACCAGCGCCTGATCCTGTGCATCGACCGCGGCGCGGAGATCGTCGCCGAGGGCGGCCAGAACCCGCTGTTCGTCAACGGCCAGGCCAGCGACTACACCACCATGGCGATGGAGTTCTGCAACAACTTCGAGCAGGAGCGTCAGCGCACCGAGGCCTTCGTCAAGCTGATCACCGACCTGGATCTGCTGGACGTACGCGAAGCCGTCTTCACGCCGCGCAATCCGGACGGCACGCCGGGCGCGCCGCAGAAGCTGGCCGAGTATTTCGCCGTGTCGGAAGACAAGCTCCGCGCCCTGCCGGCCGAAAAGCTGGCCGAGCTGCGCGACAACGGCGCCCTGGGCCAGATCTACGCCCACCTGGTGTCGCTGCTGGGCTGGGACCGCCTGATCGCCCTGGCCTTCCTTCGCCAGGCCCCCGGCACGGTCAACTAAGACCCGCCGTCCGATCGAAATGGAACGCCCCGCCGGTTCGCCGGCGGGGCGTTCTGCGTTTCAGCGGCGCGAAAAGACGGCGCGGGTCAGGCAGGAGAAGACCAGCCGACCGCCTTCATCCAGCAGGTCGTGCGAGGCGATGACGATGCCCTTCTCGTCTCCGACCGGATCCTTGCCCATCACCGTCATCCGCCCGCGCAGCAGTTCGCCCGGCGGGGGATTGCGCAGATAGCGCAGACCGTCCACGGCCAGGACCTTGGTCTGGGCCCAGCCGCCGGCCTTCTCGGCCGCCAGCCGGCTCCACAGGGCGTAGACCATGGCGTCCGGCGCGCCATAGGCGGCGTCCCAGCCGGGCGAGAACCGCTCGACGAAGACGTCCAGCGCGGCCGGATCGACCGCGCAGGCGCCCAGGGGCACGACCTGTCCCGTCTCCAGATCCTCGTAATGGACGAGCAGGGGGTCGCTCATGGATATCCTCAGGCAGGTTCTTCGGAGACGCGAACCAGCAGCTTGCCGTCGTGATCGCCGGTGAACAAGCGATTCAGCGATTCCACCGCCCCTTCCAGCCCGTCATCGACGTGGACCTTCCACTTCACCTTGCCCTCGGCCAGCCAGGGTCCCATCTCGGCGACCATTTCGCGGGCGCGCGGGGCGTAGTCGAGCACCAGGAAGCCCTGGACGGTCAGACGGTGGGTGATGATGCGGGCGAAGTTCGGCGACGGCGGCGCCTTGGTGGCGTTGTAGGACGACACCAGGCCGCACACCGCCATCCGGCCGTGCACCTTCAGCCGGTTGAAGACAGCGATCATGATGTCGCCGCCCACATTCTCGAAGTTCAGATCGATCCCGTCCGGCGCCAGCCGATCCAGGGCCGCGCCGACATCCTCGTTCTTGTAATCGACGGCGGCGTCGAAGCCGAGTTCGTCGGTCAGCCAGGCGCATTTCTCGGGTCCGCCGGCGATGCCGATGACGCGGCAGCCGCGCTGTTTAGCGATCTGGCCGGCGATGGAGCCCACGGCGCCGGCGGCGGCCGAGATCACGATCGTCTCGCCGGCCTTGGCCTTCAGCACGTCGGTGACGCCGAAATAGGCTGTCAGGCCGGTCATGCCCAGGACCGACATATTGGCCGTCAACGGCAGGCCTGGCGCACGGTGGACCGGACGCAGCCCGCCCTCGGGCACGACGGCGTAATCGGCCCAGCCGGCCGAGGCGGGCATGACCACGTCCCCGACCTTGAACCGGTCGGAGCGGCTGTGTTCGACCACGCCCAGGGTCAGGCCGCGCATGACCTCGCCCAGACCCACCGGCGGCAGATAACCCTCGGAATCGTTCATCCAGGTGCGATTGGTCGGATCCAGCGACAGATAGACGGTGCGGACCAGAACCTCGGTCTCCTTGAGATCCGGGATCGGGCTTTCGACCAGTTCCAGGTCGCCCGGTTGAATCAGACCCTTGGGCCGCTGGCGCAGCACCCACTGGCGGTTCGTCTTGCCGTTCAAAGCCATGCGTCTATCTCCTAGGATTGTCTTTTGAGGCCATCCTGACCCTGCCGCCCCCGGCGGTCGAGAGCGAAAAGAAAAAGGCGACCCCTGCGGGCCGCCTTCAAGTGGCATCATCGAGAATGAGGCGCGGAGGCGACAGATTGGCTTTCGCCAATCTCAAGTCGGGGGGGGCGTCGCCGCCTCCGCAAGCCGATAACGGCAGGCCGGGAGAGTGGTTCCAGAGGTTGCGTGCAATTTTTCGTCTTCCCACGAACAAGGTTCGCCGGAGCCGCGCGCCAATCGGAACGTCGCCACCGGCAGGGCGTTGAGGCGCGACCAGAAAACAGAACAAGGGAGGCCGAGCATGAGCCACCAAGACCCCCAGACGAAGATAACGGACGCGGATCGATCCAACCGGCCGATCGACGCCCAGTCCACCCGCCAGGGCCGGTCCGGCGTGCGCATCCTGTGGCTGCTGATCCTCTCCGGCGGGGCGGCGGCGGTGCTTCTGCTGTCCATCTGGGCCTTCAGCCAGGGCGGCATGTCGACCACCAACGCCAACGACGGCGACCAGGCGGTGGACGCCCGCGCCTTCCAGGGCGACGCCCAGACCCCGCCGGCCGCCGACGCCCCCACCGGCCCCGCGGGCGAGGCTCAGCCCACCCCGACAGGCGAGACGCCGAACGTCAACGCCCCGACCGCGTAGCGGACAGAAAGAGGCCCCGGCGCGCAAGCGACCGGGGCCCTGACGGCGTTCAGTTCGAAAGGGCGGTCAAGCCGCTTGTTTGTGACGCGAAGGGTGGAAGAACAGGGCCTGGCTGATCGCCGCCTTCACCGTTTCCGGCTGGAAGGGCTTGGTGATCAGGAAGGTGGGTTCCGGCCGTTCGCCGGTCAGCAGGCGCTCCGGGAAGGCGGTGATGAAGATCACCGGCACGTCCATGTCCTTGAGGATTTCCTTGACCGCATCGATGCCCGAAGACCCGTCGGCCAGCTGGATGTCGGCCAGGACCAGACCCGGCTTGTGGCGAGCCACGGCCTCAATGGCTTCGTCATGGGTGGTGGCCGCGCCGGTGACGCGGTGCCCCAGTTCCTTCACCAGACTCTGGATGTCGGCCGAGATGATGGCCTCGTCCTCGATCACCAGAACATCGGTCGCCAGTTCCGCGTCAATGTCGGACTGGGCTTCGGCGATCAGCCGCTCGACGTCGCGGGCGTCGGCCGACAGGATCTGCGCCGCTTCCGACGGCGTGAAGCCCTCCAGCGCGGTCAGCAGGAAGGCCTGACGCGAGCGCGGCGCAATCCGCAGCAGACGGCTCGAGGCGTCGGTGCGGCCATCGACGCCGCTGACGTCTTCCAACTGCGCCCCGGTCGAGGACCAGATGGCGTGGAAGACGTGATAGAGGGCGACGCGCGGCGTCATGTCCGTCGAAAGCTGTTGCTCGCCGGCCGCCAGGGCCTCGAGCGCGACACGCACATAGTTGTCGCCCGTCGCCTGGTCTCCGGTCAGCGCCCGTGCATACCGACGGACATAGGGCAGATGCGGCGCAAGTCTGGCCAGAAGGCTCATGCTAGATAGTCCCCGACAAAAATCGCTGTCTCGCCCGACCAGGGCGCAGCGCTACAGCGGGTTGAAACGTATCAAATCCACCACGGTTCCGCACCAAGCCGCAAGCTTGAGTATTTATTCCCAAAATGGGAGGAACCCGGCGGCAGGGGCGACGTTATCCAGTCCGCATTTCTGCACTGCAGTTGGGTGGGCGGTGTTCTGTCTATGATAAATTCTTCCGATTCCTCGCGGCGCAACGACGTCGAAAATGCGGGGGAGGCGGGGCTTGAGGAAGCTCGACTTCGCCAGCAGGCCATCGGCGTCAAGCTGCGCCACATGTTCGACGAGGTGGTCAACGAGCCTGTGCCTGACGAATTCCTGGAAATTCTGAAGCGCGCCGACGCCAAGGCGTCGGGCGGTGGCGCATGAGCACGTCTCGCC
The DNA here is from genome assembly GCF_011064825.1 of Brevundimonas mediterranea. Taxonomy (NCBI): domain Bacteria; kingdom Pseudomonadati; phylum Pseudomonadota; class Alphaproteobacteria; order Caulobacterales; family Caulobacteraceae; genus Brevundimonas; species Brevundimonas mediterranea. The sequence continues at coordinate 2,017,226 of NZ_CP048751.1, read as the reverse complement.
TGGGAGCCGCCCCGAAACCCGCTTCGGCCGACGACGACGGCTTCAAGCGGGAATTGGTTCAGCTGATCCCTCATCTGCGCGCTTTCGCACGGACCCTGACGGGTGATCCGACCGCCGCCGACGACCTGGCGCAGGACGCCATGATGAAGGCGTGGGACGCGCGGGCCAGCTATCAGATGGGCACCAACATGAAGGCCTGGACCTTCATGATCCTGCGCAACCAATTCTATTCCGAGAAGCGCCGGTCCTGGCGCCAGTCCCAACTGGATCAGGAAGCGGCCGAACGGACCCTGGTGGCGGTCGACGACCCCGAGGCGCCGGTCGCCCTGGACGAACTGCGCCAGGCGCTGAAGACCCTGCCTGAAGAGCAGCGTGAAGCGCTGATCCTGGTGGGCGCCGGCGGCTTCGCCTACGAAGAGGCGGCCGAGATCTGCGGCTGCGCGGTGGGTACGGTGAAGAGCCGCGTCAGCCGGGCGCGCCGCGCCCTGGCGGCCACGCTGGAAAAAGGCGGCTACGGCCGCGACGGCAAGGCCGCGGGCGACGCGATGCGGTCGATTCTCGGCGAGGCCGACAGGCTGGCCGGCGCCCGGTCCTGATCCCCGGTGGCGGAAGAGACCAGAGCGGGGGACGCGGACGCGCAGCCGCGCCTCGGTCGGAAATTGAACACCGCCCGGTTCCAGGGCATCCGCTTTCGCCTCGGCGTGGCCATGGCCCTGGCCCTGCTGCCGATCTTCATCCTGATCCTGATCCAGACCCAGGCCGACTTCAGCCAGCAGGCCGAAGATCGCAAGGTCGATCTGCAGCTGGCCGCCGAGCGCAGCGCCGGCAGCGCCAAGGCGCGGCTGGACGGCGCGCAGGTCCTGCTGCGCGCGCTGAGCCCCGACGCGCTCGGTCCCTATTGCGCGCCGCGTCTGACGGCGCTGGTCGATCGGCTGGAGGGCTATGAGGGCCTGTACCGCCTGAGCCCCACCGGCGAGGCGGTCTGCGCGTCGGGACGGCCTGACGGGGTTCGAGCCGGCCTCGCCCCCGCCGCCGGCGCCGACTGGTTCCAAAGGCTGCGACGTGGCGAGGATCTGGTCGTGGTTCGCGCGCCGGCCAACGCCGGCTATCCGGCGGCGCTGATCGTCGCCGTGCGTTCAGAACGCCCCATGGGCCGGTTCGACGGCGCCATGGCCGCCGTGATCCCCCTGTCCGCGCTTCAGCCGGACATCGAGGACCCCGCCCTGCCCTCGGCCTCCGAAGCCGCATTGACCGACGGCGCTGGCCGGATCCTGGTCGCCAGCGATCCCGCCGCCTTCCGCCTGGCGGACGGCGGCGACGTTTCGGGCTGGGTCGCCCGAGCGCGCGACGAGGGAACGGCGGTGTTCGCGGCCAAGGACAGCCGCAACCAGCGTCGCGACTACGCCGGGGCCGTGCTGGCCGGCGGCGACCTGTACGCCCTGCTGTCGGCCCCGGCTCCCGGCCTGCTGTCGTGGGCGCGGCTCAATCCGATCGGCAGTCTGCTGCTGCCGCTGGGGGCCTGGCTGACGGCCTTTGCGGCGGTCATGCTGCTGTCGGAACGCATCTTCATTCGCTGGCTGGATTATCTGGAGCGGATCGCCGCCCTCTACGCCAAGGGCCGGTTCTCGGTGCGGCCGCTGCAGGCGATGAACGCCCCGGCCGAGATCCGCACCATGGCCCGCACCCTGGACGAGATGGCCGAGGCCATCACGGTGCGCGACCGCGAGCTGATGAATTCGATCGCCGAGAAGGACGCGCTGATGCGCGAGATCCATCACCGGGTGAAGAACAATCTTCAGATCATCTCGTCCCTGCTGTCGATGCAGCAGCGGGCCCTGACCGACGCCCCGGCCAAGGCCGCTCTGGGCGATACGCGCCAGCGGATATCGGCCTTGGCCCTGATCTATCGCACCCTGTATCAGAGCGACGACATCCGTCATGCCGACGCGCGCGACTTCCTGACGGAACTGGTCGGCCAGTTGGTCGCCAGCGAGGCGGGGCGCGGCCCGGTCGTCGTCAGTTCGGTGGAGGCGGATTCGCTGCTGGTCGATCCGGACAAGCTGGCGCCCCTGGCCCTGTGGCTGGTGGAGGCGGTGACCAACGCCCAGAAACACGCCTTCGCCGGGCGGGGCGGCGTGCTGAAGGTCCGGTTCCGGGTCCTTGGCGACACCTCGACGCTGGAAGTCGAGGACGACGGACCCGGCGCCTCGGCCGGGGCGGAGGTCGGGGTCGGACGCACCCTGATGGGCGCCTTCGCCAAACAACTGCGCGGCGAGGCCGAGTTCATCGAGTCGCCCGGCGGGGGGGCGATCGCCCGCATGACCTTCGCCACGCCGGAAGCCCTGTCGCCGACGGACCCCGCAGACAAGTCGGGCGGTCAGGACGGAACCGGGACTGTGCGGTCGCGTTGATAGGCCAAGACCGACAGACTCCCATGTCGGCTCAACCGGAGCTTTCTCATGCGCAAGATTTTCGTACTGGTCGCCGCCGCCGCCGCCCTGACCACCGCCGCCTGCAACACGGTCGAAGGCGTGGGCCGTGACACCCAAGCCGCCGGTTCGGCCGTTTCGGGCGCCGCCCAAGACGCCAAGAACTGATCTTTCGGCGGCGAATGTCGCATTGAAGATGCTTGCAAGGCCCCGCTTCGTCGGGGCCTTGTTCGTTTCAGGACTGCACCAGGAGAATTTCCGTGAACCAGACCGCCCGGAACGCCGGCCTCGCCCTGCTTCGCCAGCACGCCTTGATCGCGGGGGAGCCCGTCCCGGCCAACGGCGGGGGAATCGCGGTCGATGATCCGGCGACCGGAGAGGTTATCGGCCATGTTCCCGATCTGGGCGCCGCCGAGACCGAGACCGCCATTCAGGCCGCCGCCGACGCCTTTCCCGCCTGGTCCCGCACCGACCCGCACAAGCGCGCCGCCTTTCTGCGCAAATGGGCCGAGCTGATCGACGAGAACGTCGAAGGGCTGGGCGCCCTGATGGCGCTGGAGAACGGCAAGCCGTTCGAGGAGGCGAAGGGCGAGGTCGTCTACGCCAACGGCTTCATCAAATGGTTCGCCGGCGAGGCCGAACGCCTGATCGGCGAGACCCAGGACAGCCCGCTGGGCCATCTGCTGCTGACCTATCGCGAAGCGGTGGGGCCGTGCGCCCTGATCACCCCGTGGAACTTCCCGGCCGCCATGCTGACGCGGAAACTGGGCCCGGCCTTCGCGGCCGGCTGCACCGCCGTGGTCAAGCCGGCCAGCCAGACCCCCTTCACCGCCATCGCCCTGGCCGAACTGGCCTATCAGGCGGGCCTGCCTGTCGGCGCCCTGTCGATCGTGACCGGCGAGGCGGCGGTGATCGGCAAGGCCCTGACCGACAGTCCCCTGATCCGAAAACTGTCCTTCACCGGATCGACCAGCGTGGGTCGGAAACTGGCGGAACAGTGCGCCCCGACCCTGAAACGGGTGTCGATGGAGCTGGGCGGCGCCGCCCCGCTGATCGTCTTCGCCGACGCCGATCTGGACCTGGCCGTCGCCGAGACCATCAAGGGCAAGTTCCGCAACTCGGGCCAGACCTGCGTCTGCCCCAACCGCGTCTATGTCGAACGATCGGTGTCTGAGGCCTATGCCGAAAAGCTCGCGGCGGAAGTGGCGAAGATCAAGGTCGGCCCCGCCTTCGAAGATGGCGTCAAGGTCGGTCCCCTGATCGAGGACAAGGCTATCGACAAGGTCGAGAAGCACGTCGCGGCGGTGCAGGCCGACGGCGGCCGAGTGCTGACCGGCGGATCCCGCCATGAACTGGGCGGCCGCTTCTTCCAGCCGACCGTGACCCTGGGCGGAAACGACGCACTATTCCGCGAGGAGGAGACGTTCGGTCCGATGATCCCGGTCTTCCCGTTCGATAGCGAGGACGAGGTGCTGGAGAAGGCCAACGCCAGCGATTACGGCCTGGCCTCCTATCTGTTCACCCGCGACCTGGACCGGGCCATGCGCTTCAGCCGCCGCATCGAGGCGGGGATGTGCGGGGTCAACACCGGCCTGATCTCCACCGCCGTGGCCCCGTTCGGCGGGGTCAAACAGTCTGGCTACGGCCGCGAAGGCTCGATCCACGGCATCGACGAATATGTGGAGGTGAAGACGGTGACCCTGGCGTTGAGGTAGGGGCAACTTTCAAGTTCATGAGAATCGCGTATGACGACGTTATGTCGTCTGAAACTCTGATGGGCTTCCAAGCCCTTAGCCAAACTGCGCAACATTCACTTGAGAGCGTCCTTGCCAAATACGAATATCAAGACCCCTTCGGCAATCAATGCGTTGGTCTCTTCGATGTCCTGCGTGCGCATTACCTAGTATGCGATTACTTCTCGGACAGCGGGGAAGGGCTTTTTCAAGCAGGGCCTCGTGATTTGGGCCTGCTCGAGTCGGCCATCTCAAGGCAACAATCAGTCCACTTTAATTCAGTAAAATGGCACAACGATATCGAGCAAATATCATCGCTATTTTTTGGACTAGTGAAAGATCACCCCTTCCACGATGCCAATAAACCCACAGCTTTCTTAGTTCTACTTTACGCACTTTACAAAAAGAATTACACAACGATCGCAACCGAACTTGTGATAGAAGATTTTGTCGTTCACATCGCATCAAATGAATACAGAAAGAAATCAAAATTTAAGTCTCTAGCTTCAAATTTTGGCGATTCTGATGCTGCTGTGTACTATATTTCTGATTTTATAAAAGAAAATTTCCGGAATGTTGATAAGCGAAGATATATAGTCACGTATAGGCAGCTAAATCAGATATTAATGCGCTTTGGGTACGAGCTAACAAATCAAGACAAGAACTATATTGACGTAGTTAGAAGAAAAGAACGAAGAAAATGGCTTGGATTCGGACCGGTTGAAGTTATAAATCAGAAAGTAAAGCAAATTGGTTTCCCGGGCTGGACCAGGGAGGTACGTAAAAACATCGTAGATGAGGTTCGATCTGCAACCAACCTCACTTTTAAGGATGGATTTGATTCGGCTGCATTTTTCCAAGGAGTGGACCCTGCGGCCGCCTTAATATCACGGTACCAGTCAGCTTTAGAACGATTAGCTTATAGATAAAAATCTACTCACACCGGCAAGGCCCCCCGTTTGACCACCGACCGCATGGCCACGCTGGAGGAGACGCGGTGGACGCCGGGCAGGCGCGTCAGGGTCTTGGCGTGGACCCGTTCCAGATCGTCGACGTCGCGCACCACCAGCCGCAGCAGATAGTCGGCGCCCCCGGTCATCAGATAGCATTCCATCACCTCGGGGGCGGCGGCCACGGCCTGTTCGAAGGCGGTCAGAACCGCCTCGGACTGGGACGACAGGGTGACGGTGACGAAGACGCTGATCGGGAGGCCCACGGCCCGCTCGCTGATCACCGCCGCATAGTGATCGACCACCCCCGCCGCCTCCAGCGCTCGCAAACGACGAAGGCAGGCGCTTTCGGACAGGGCCACCTGACGCGCCAGGTCGGCATTGGTCATCCGTCCGTCCTGTTGGAGCAGGCGGAGCATCTTCCTGTCAGTTCCGTCCAGTTCGACGGCGGAAACAGTCTTCATTTGGTCAATCCATCGCAGAGACTGCGTATGTACGGCGATCAGGTCGTCAAATGAACAGGATTCTGCGACCCGCTCGGCGCTATATGTGGCGCAACGGCGATCCGCCCGCAGAGACGGACGCTCCCATTATTTCCGGAGAGGTTCCCCATGCGCGTCGGCGTTCCCAGCGAAATCAAGAAGAACGAACATCGGGTCGGCCTGACGCCGACGGCGGTGCGCGAATATGTGGCCCACGGCCATGCGGTCTCGGTCCAGACCGGCGCCGGCCTGGGCGCCGGTTTCACCGACGCCGACTACGAAAAGGCGGGCGCGACCCTGGTCGCCGACGCGGCGACCATCTTCGCCAACAACGACATGATCGTGAAGGTCAAGGAGCCGCAGAAGGTCGAGTGGGAGATGCTGCGCGAGGACCAGATCCTCTACACCTATCTGCACCTGGCCCCCGACCCGGAACAGACCAAGGGCCTGCTGGCGTCGAAATGCGCCGCCATCGCCTACGAGACCGTGACCGACGCGCGCGGCGGCCTGCCGCTGCTGGCGCCCATGTCGGAAGTCGCCGGCCGGATCGCCGTCTTCTCGGCCGCCGAGACCCTGCTGAAGCATAACGGCGGCATGGGCCTGCTGTTCTGTGGCGTTCCCGGCGTGGCCCCGGCGCGGGTGCTGGTGCTGGGCGGCGGCGTCGTCGGCCTGAACGCGGCCCGCATGGCCATGGGCCTGGGCGCCGAGGTCGTGGTGCTGGAGCGGTCGATCCCGCGCATGGCCTATATCGACGAGATCACGGGCGGCCGGGTCATCACCCGCTATTCCTCGATCGGCGCGATCGAGGAAGAACTGATCAAGGCCGATGTGGTGATCGGCGCCGTCCTGGTGCCGGGCGCCTCGGCCCCGAAACTGGTCAAGCGCGAACATCTGAAGACGATGAAGCCGGGATCGGTGCTGATCGACGTGGCCATCGACCAGGGCGGCTGTTTCGAGACCTCGCACGCGACGACCCACGAAGACCCGACCTATGTCATCGACGGCGTGGTCCACTATTGCGTCGCCAACATGCCGGGCGCCGCGCCCCGCACCAGTTCCGAAGCCCTGAACAACGCCACCCTGCCCTTCGGCCTGGCCCTGGCCGACAAGGGTCTGGACGCCCTGAAGGCCGATCCCCACCTGGCGCGTGGCCTGAACGTGCTGAAGGGCGAGATCACCTATCCGGCCGTGGCCCAGGCCCTTGGCCTGGAATGGAGCGATCCGTTCGGCGTCTGGGCGCGCGGCTGATCTAGACAGTCAGGGAGACCCCGGCCGCGCCCAGATCGCGGCCGGCGCTCTCGATCGCCCGCACGGCCTCGGTTGCAGCCTGCGCCGCTTGGTCGGCGTGCTGGCGCAGGGCGGGGTCGGTCTCGGCCTGGTGCTGCGCCCGCTTCGCCATGCTCTTGATCTGGCTCGCCAGATTGCGGGCGTCGGACAGGAAGTCGCGATCCTCCTGCTGCGCCGCCCCGCGTCGTGACTGCTCAGCGACGCGCGCCTGGGCTTCCGCCGCCATGCGCCGATACGGATTGTCTTCAGACTTGGTGGTTTCGGGGTTTTTCTCGCCCTCGCCCTCGCCCTTGGGCGCCGCAGCATCCTCATTCGCGGGAGGGGCGGGAGGCTCCGCCGCGATGGGCGTCTCCGTGGGCGCGGTCTCGGTCGCACCGGCGCTGGGGTCCGCCGCCGCCGCCGGCGCCGCATTGGAGGCCGCCGAAGAACCGGCGTCGGCGCCGCCGATCTCCACCGACGCGCCGCCCGATCCGCCGTACATTTTGACTGCGGACTTCAGTTCCTTCGCCAACTGGGCCAGCAGTTTGGGATCGGCCGAGCCGCTCATCTGCAACATGCGGATGCGGGCCTTGATCTGTTCGATCTTCTGCTTGGCGGCCGCCTTGCGCTGTTCCTGGGCGTCCTTAGCGGCGGCGGTGTTGCGCTGCTTCAACGTTTCGACGGCGGAGCGCGCATCGCGCAGCCTGGCCTCGGCGCGCTCCTGCGCCTGTTTTTCGCGCTGGACCCGGCCCTCGGCCAGGACGCTGGTCATGGATGTCGCGCTGGACAGGTTCATGACAGAGAATCTCGTCTGCACCGCTTAACGCTCCATGAACGGCACAGCTCGGCTAGGAAGCAGACAGTAAAACCGGGGGTTGCGACGACAGGCGTGGTCATCTAGCTCTGAAACATGACCCTGTTCGCTCTTCTGGCCGCCCTGACGACCGCCCAGGCCACGGCTTCAGCGCCGCCCGTGGTTTGGGAAACTCCGCCCCGCATTGAAATGCCCGCCAAGGCGCTGGAGACGGGCGTGAAATCCGGCGTCGTGGTTCTCCGGTGCGACTTCACGGCCAACGGCATCCCCACGAATTGCCTGATCGTGTCCGAGACGCCGGTCGGCCAGGGTTTCGGCCGCGAAGCCCTGCGCGGGGTCAGGACTGGCAGGGCTCAATCCGGTCAGGCAGGGATGCGCGAAATCACCCTGACGTTCGAGACACGCTGAACCGAAGGTCACGCCTGTAATTCGCCGTCGTCTTGCGGCATAAGCCCGCGATGAAGTTCCTCGACCAGGCCAAGATCTATATCCGCTCCGGCAACGGCGGCGCGGGCTCCGTGTCGTTTCGACGCGAGAAGTTCATTCCCAACGGCGGCCCCGACGGCGGCGACGGCGGCAAGGGCGGCGACGTCTGGATCGAGGCGGTCGACGGGCTGAACACCCTGATCGACTATCGCTACCAGCAGCATTTCAAGGCCCAGACCGGCCACCACGGCCAGGGCCGCCAGATGCACGGCGGCAAGGGCGACGACGTGCATCTGAAGGTGCCGGTCGGCACCCAGGTGCTGGACGAGGACAAGGAGACCGTGCTCCTGGACATGGACACGCCCGGCAAGATCGAGCTGCTGCTGAAGGGCGGCAACGGCGGCTGGGGCAATGTGCGTTTCAAGGGGCCGACCAACCAGGCGCCGACCTACGCCAACCCCGGCCAGGACGGTCAGGAGCGGTGGATCTGGCTGCGGCTGAAGCTGATCGCCGACATTGGTCTGGCGGGTTTGCCGAACGCGGGCAAGTCCACCTTCCTGGCGGCCGCCAGCGCCGCCAAGCCCAAGATCGCCGACTATCCCTTCACCACCCTGGCGCCGAACCTGGGGATGGTGGACCTGTCGCCGTCCGAGCGGTTCGTCATCGCCGACATTCCCGGTCTGATCGAGGGGGCCAGCGAGGGCGCGGGCCTGGGCACGCGTTTCCTGGGCCATGTCGAGCGCTCGGCCAGCCTGATCCACCTGATCGACGGCACCCAGGACGACGTGGCCGCCGCCTACCGGATCATCCGGGGCGAGCTGGAAGCCTATGGCGAAGGTCTGGCCGAAAAGGCCGAGATCCTGGCCCTGAACAAGATCGACGCCCTGACGCCCGAGGCGCGCGAGGAGAAGGCGGCCGAGCTGGAGGCCGTCGCCGGTCGTCGGCCCATGCTGGTCTCGGGCGTGTCGGGCGAAGGCGTGGCGGCCCTGCTGCGCGCCGCCTGGGCCGAGGTGAAGAAGACCCGCGGGGCCCTGGCGGGCGAAAGCGACGTCGACCAGACCTCGGGCTGGCAGCCTTGAAATCCCCCGCCATCCCCGGCGCGGGCCGGGATGGGCGGGTGTGGCGTGCGAACGTCACCTGCGGATTTCGCCGGGGAAAACGGCACGGCGAATGAGCGGACAACGGATTTCGGTGCTATGCGTTAACCCGTGCCAACGGTGAAGCTGGAGCACTCCTCCCCCATGCGTCGATTCCTCATTTGGTCCGCCCTGGCCGCCCTGATCGGCCTGATCCTGGCGGGGCTCGGCTACTGGGCCTACTGGAACTTCTATTCGCGGTTCCAGCCGGTCACGATCAGCCGCAACCAGGCCCAGATCCAGCAACTTCTCGACGAGGCCTCCTGGGTGTCGGGCGGCGGCGGGGGCGAACCCCTCTATATCGTCGGCTATCGCGACAGCGCGTCGGCCCAGCGCTATGAGCAGGAGGAGGTCGCCAAGCTGCAGGCCGCAGGGGTCGAGCCGCGCGTCATCCTGTTCGCTCGCGCCGACCGCGAGGGCCTGGCCCAGTCCACCGCCGCCGAACGGGCCACGATCGCGGAACTGTGGCTGACCCGCGACTGGTCCCTGTACCAACGCTGGGCGGCGACGCCCGCGCGGAACTGGACCGCCGCCGGCATCCCCCAGGCGGACGGCAATCTGGCCCGCTCGGCCGTGGTGGACGCCAGCCGCCAGTTCGACGAACGCCTGACCGCCCTGCTCAGCGACGCCGGGGTGCACATCACCTATCCGTTGATCCTGTGGCGTGACCGCGACGGCTTCCTGAAGGCCTGCGGTTGCGCCGACAGTCGGTCCTGGGCCTTCATCCGTGACGATCTGAACGCGCCCGACCGCGTGGGTCAGGCGACGCCGGTCGATGAGCTCCCGGCGGCGGAAGCCTATCCGGGCGACGGAAGCCCGGCCGAAGCGGGCCAGACCCCGGCCATGCCCTATCCGGCCCTGCCGGCGATCCCGCCTGCGAACGGGCAGACGCCCAACGGCCAAACGCCGAACACGCCGCCGAACGCCGGGACGCCGCGCCAGACCCCGCCGGCGACGACGCCCCGCGCCGCGCCCCAGGCCAAGAAGCAGGACGACACCACCTTCTTCTAGGGGAGGCTGAAACCCTACAGGGCGCGGCAGGCCGCGATCAGCCGATCCACGTCAGCGGCGTCCTGATACAGGCCGAAGCCGAACCGGATCACGTCGTCGCGCACGTCCGTCACCACGCCGGCCGCCAGCAGGTCCGCCCGCCAGGCCGGAGCGTTGTCGTGGCGCAGGGCCAGGAAACGGGCGCGGGCGTCGTCGCCCTGGACCGGGTTCAGCATCTCGGCTGCGCCGACCGCTCCGGCCTCTCCGGCCTGAAGCGCCGCCTGGAATTGCATCGCCAGAGCCCGACTGTGGTCCGCCACGTCCGCCGTGGTCAGCCCGGCTTCTCTCAACATCCGGCGCACGGCGTTGAACCGGTACAGAGCCGAACTGTCGAAGGTCGCGCCCCAGAACCGGCCGCCGTCCGAGCGATACTGGACCCCGCCCGGCGGGCCGGACAGATCCCCGAACTCGGCGAACCAGCCGGTGACCACCGGCCGGGGCGCAAAGCCGTCGGGGGCGTGCAGGAAACAGGCCCCCTCGCCCGCCATGGCGTATTTATAGCCGCCGCCGACATAGAAGACCCGGTCCGCCACGGCCGACAGATCCGTCGGGGTCGCCATGAAGCCGTGATAGCCGTCGATCAGGACCCACGGGCCCTCGGGCCGGGCCAGGGCGGCCAGGGCCTCGATCCCGTCGAACAGGCCGCCGGTGCGGAAGAAGACCTGGCTGACCAGGATCCAGTCGTGACCGCCCGCTGCGGCCGCCGCGACGAACCGCTCGGCGAAGGTGTCGAAGGGCGCCAAGGGCACGCGGGTGACCACGGCCTGACCCGCCTCCTCCCAGCGCTCGGCCTGACGCCGGAACGAGTGGAACTCGCCGTCCGTGGACAGTATCCGCACCGGCTGGGTCTCGAAGGCCGAAAAGACCCGCAGCAGCAGGTCATGGGTGTTGGGCGAAAACACCACGCTGTCCGGCGAGGCCAGCTTCAGTTCGTTCGCCACCTCGGCCTGGGCCTGGGGGATGATCTCGTCGAAGATCAGGTCCCATTTGCGGTCGGCGTGCCGATTGGCGTCCAGCCAGGCCTGTTGCTGGGCCTCGAAACTGACGTCGGGCCACAGGTGATGGCTGTGGGCGGCGAAATGCAGGCGCTCCGGCGCAAGGGCCAGGGCGCGGGAAAAGAGGGGCTTGAACGACATGGGCGCACCATGACCGCTTCGGCGCCGCCCGTCGATATCAGCGGCCCTTGCGCAGGCCCAACATGCCCAGCCAGCCGCCGCTGGTCAGCAGGGCCACGTCCAGCAGGGCCAGGGGCAGGGGGGTGGATACGGGCGCAGCGATGAACCGGGCCTTCCAGTCCGGCGCGAACTTGGCCTTGTAGCTGCGCAGACCCTGGAAACCGTACAGGGCGCCGCCCTCCTCGAACACCAGGGCGCCGACGCGGGCGAAGACGGGGGCGACGCGACGATCCTCCAGCCCGGCCAGGGGCGCCATGCCCAGGTCGAAGGTGGCGATCCCCTCGGCCTTGGCCCACTGGACGCAGCGGATGAACAGATAGTCCATCACCCCATGCGGCGCTTCGGGCGTATAGCGCATCAGGTCCACCGCCGCCTCGCCCGGCGTGACCAGCAGATTGGCGAAGGCCACGATCCGCTCGCCCTCGCGCACCACCGCCAAGGGCGTCAGGTTCAGATAGTCGATGTCGAACCGGCCCAGGGAGAAGGACTTCTCCGCCCCGTTGTGCAGGCCCATCCAGGCGTCCGAAATCGCCTTCAGCTCGGGCTCCAGCGCCCTGGCGGCGCCGGCGGGCAGGATGTCGAAACTGGCCCCCTCGCGTTCGGCCCGGTTCACGGCCGTGCGCAGGTTCTGCTTGCTCTTGCCCTCCAGGGCGAAGGCCTCGGTGCGGATCACCGCCGTCTCGCCGACCTTGCGCATGGCCAGGCCCATGGTCGCCAGTTCGCTGAGGATATCGTCCCCGACCGAGTAGAAGACCGCCGCACCGCCGTAACTGTCGGCCAGTTCGGTGAAGGCCCACAACAGCTCCTGGCGTTCCGCCAGCGCCCCTGCCGGTTCGCCCATGGCGATCCAGCGCCGGCCCCGCACCCGATAGGCCAGGAAGCTGCGGCCCGAGGGGCTGAACAACAGGGCCTTGTCGCCCAGCATGGCCAGCCAGGCCTCGGGCGTGGCCTCCTCCGCCGCCTCCAGGGCGATGCGGGCGCGTTCGATCTGGTCCTTCGAGGCCGGACCGTGACTGTCGGCGCCAGGCGAACTGAGCAGGGAGCGTCCTGCGACCAGCAGGGTCAGCAGGGACAGGACCAGGCCCGCGCGCAGGAAGCCCGAGGCCTGGCGATCCACCAGAAACCGCCACCACAACTCGTCCGAATAGGCCACGTCGCGATAGGCGAAGAAGCCCAGCCACAGCATCGACCCCACCACCGCGATCAGCAGCAGCAGCCAGCCGGGCCGCAGGGGCTCGCTGAGACGCGAGCGGCGGTTGAAGGCCGTGCGACACGGCGCCAGCAGGGCGGCGACGAGCGCCAGATCGACGGACTCTTCCCAGTCCAGCCCCTTCAGAACCGAGAAGACCGCCCCGACGGCCAGCACCGCCAGGGCCGCCCAATAGGCGCCGCGGCGCCGTCGCCACAGACCGGCCGACAGCAGGATCAGCATGAATCCGGCGATGCTGGCCACAAAATGGGACAGGTCGATCAGGATCGGCGACACGACGCCGGTGAGTTGCCGCAACCGGTCGTCGAACTCTGGCGTCACCGCCGAAATGAGCATCAGCGCCCCGGCGCAGAAGGCCACCACGGCGAAAACCTGAGGGGTCAGCTCATAGGCGAGCCCCAACAGCCTGCGCAGCAGGCCGGGGACATAGGCGTTCCGGCGATTCACGCGGCCTCCTGCCGATTCGACGCAATGCCGCACCTTAGACCAGGAATCGTCCAACCGGGGCAGGTTCAGGGTCATTTTGGGGCCGACGAAACAATCCGTAACATGGTGGGTTTGGTGATTGCGGGCGCCGGGCCCGTGCAACCGGATGTTCTCCCATGAACTTCAAGACCGCCATTCTGAGCAGCGCCGCCGCCGCCTTCCTGATCGCCTCGCCCGCCCTGGCGCAGGAAATCGCTCCCGCGGCCCCCGCAACCCAAGACGCCCCCGCTCAGCCCAGCCTGTCGCTGACGCCCGGCACTTCGGTGCACGGTCCCGACGGCGAACTGGGCAAGCTTGAAGGCGTTCAGAACAACGCCTCGGGCGCCCAGGAACTGACAGTTCGCGGCGCCGACGGCCAGCTTCGCGCCGTGCCGCTGAACGGCATCCGCCAGGACGGCGCCAATGTGGTGGTGGCCTATACCAAGTCCGAGTACGACGCCGCCGCCCCGATCGCTGGCGCGCCGCCGCCTCCGTCCGCCGCAACGACGCCCGCCCCCGCCGCCGATCCTTCGGTCATGCCCGCCGAGCCTGCCGCGCCGATGACGGCCGAACCGGCCCCGACTGGGCCGATCCCCACGGAACCCACCACGCCCGAGCCTGCCGATCCATCGGGCAGCAGCGACCCGATGGCCCCGCCGACCGGCGACCAGCCCCAGCGCTGATCCATGACCGCCTGGGCTCGAGCCTGAGCCACAGACGTCGAGAAGGCGGCCGGGACATCCCGGCCGCCTTTTCCATTGTCACCTGACAGGAAGGACCGTTCCATGATGCGTTTCGCAACCCTCGCGGCCCTGGCGGCCACGGCCGTCCTGGCCCAAACCGCGTGGGCCCAAACCGCGTCGACTCAGGTTGACGGTCAGGACAAAGCGCCGCCCTCGCGCCATGTCGATACGCCTGCCGAAGCCCCTGCCCGCTCGGAAGACGCCCCCGCCGAGGTCGCCGTCGGCGCAACGGCGCGGGGATCGAGCGGAGAGGCGCTGGGCCAGGTCGTGGGTGTCAGTCGGGGGTCGGGCGGCCGTATCGACGGCTATCTGATCCGTCTGCCCGACGGATCGACCCGCCTGCTGCCCGCCGACGCCGCCACGGTGCAGGGCGGCGTCCTGATCGCCGCGCAGGGCGACTTCCGGCCCGCCCCTGCGGCGCAATAAGCCGGTCGAAACATACAAAAAGGGCGGCTCTCGCGAGCCGCCCTTTCGTTCATTCTCAGTCCAGAGGGACGATCAAGCGCGACGCTTGACCAGACCCAGAAGGAACAGAAGGATGATGGCGCCGATGGTGGCGACGATGGTCGAACCGATCCAGCCGCCCCAGGCGAAGCCCAGTGCATTGGCGACGAAGCCGCCGATCAGGGCGCCGATGACGCCGACGATCAGATTGGTGATCAGGCCGTGGTTGCGGCCCATGATCTGTTCCGCGAGCCAGCCCGCGACGATGCCGATGATGATCCAGGCGATAATGCCCATGGTGTAGGTTCCTTCCTGTGAAGCCAAGCTGGGGAGTAAATGCACGCGGCCGGATTGGGTTGCGATCACGACATGCAGAGTTCGATGAGCCGCGAAACTCGCCCCTGACGCGACCTGCGGCATGCGGATTGCGGCGTGGCGGGCGAACCGTCCCGTGTCGGGACAGGTCTTCAGATAAGGCATGAGGGTCATGGCCACCGACATCGATCTCCACCTGGGCCGCCGCCTGCGTCGCCGCCGCCGCCTGCTGGGCCTGACCCAGCAGCAGTTGGCCGTTCAGGTCGGCATCCGCTTCCAGCAGATCCAGAAATACGAATGCGGCGCCAACCGCATCTCGGCCGCCCGTCTGTGGCAACTGGCCGAGGCGCTGGAGACGCCGGTCAGCTATTTCTACGACGGCGTGACCGAGGCGCTGGAGCGCAAGGACGCGGCGCCGGGAACGTCCGCCGGAGGGGGCGAGATGTTCTCGCGCAAGGAGACCCTGGACCTGATCCAGGCCTACTACCAGCTGGGCGAACGCCCGCGCCGACGCCTGCTGGATCTGGCCAAGTCCCTTCACGACGTCAACGACGCGGTCGCCTGAACGAATAGGGTGCAGGCGTTGCGGCCGGGGTTCTCTGCACGGGGCGATCCGCGCTAAGAGCGCCCATGATCGAATTCGAATCCTTCGCCGTTGAACTGGCGCACGAGGCCGCGCGCGTCACCCTGCCCTTCTTCCGCTCGGGGATCGGGCATGAGGACAAGGGCGGGGCGGCGGGCTTCGACCCCGTCACCGAGGGGGACAAACAGGCCGAGGCCGCGATTCGCCGCCTGATCGCCGCCCGCTATCCCGACCACGGCGTGATCGGCGAGGAATACGGCGAGGACCGGCCGGACGCCGAGCACGTCTGGGTTCTGGATCCCATCGACGGGACGCGGGCCTTCATCTCGGGCCTGCCGCTGTGGACCACCCTGATCGCCCTGCGCGTCGCCGAAAAGCCGACTGTGGGCCTGATCGCCCAGCCCTATCTGGACGAGATCTTCATCGGCGGCCCGTCCGGCGCCCGCCTGTTGCGCGGCGCGACCGAGCGGCCCCTGGCCGTGCGGGCCTGCGAACACCTGACCGACGCCGTCATCTCGACCACCGACCCCGACATCTTCAACGGCGCCGAACTGGGCGCCTGGACCCAGGTGCGCGCCGCCGCCCGCCTGGCCCGCCTGGGCTGCGACGCCTATGCCTACGCCATGGTGGCGGCGGGCCAGATGGACCTGGTGGCCGAGGCCAGCCTGAAATCCTGGGACTGGTCCGCCCTGGTACCCGTGATCGAGGCCGCCGGCGGACGGGTCGTCAACTGGCGCGGCGCCGCCCCGGACGGCACCGGCCAGATCCTCGCCGTCGGCGACTCACGCCTGATCGACCAGGCCCTGGTGACGCTGAAGCGCGCGGCGGCTTGAGGCGACGGGTCAACCGCATCCCGATCTAAATGGTTCGGTCCACGATGGGGTCGTGCACGGCCTTGAGCCAATCGCCCAGTTGTGAGGGGTCGCCTTCTATCCGCATCTCGCCGATGCTCAGAAGCCTATCCAGCAGGAGGGCGTATTCGGGGTCATCGCCGTATAGGAGGTTCAGGGCGCGCGCCCCGGCAGCGGTGATTTCGATGGTGATGTCCGCGCGCTCGTCAGGCCGCGCTCCGGCTCGGAACCCCGGCTTTCCGTCACGGATGTCGAAGCGAAGACCTTGCACGAGACCCTCGCCTATTTCCGCCCCGTCCGTATAGCGTTCGACAAGGGACACATTCAGGTCCGCCGCCAGCCCCGATTGCACGGCGGCTTCGGTCATGACGGCCCCGACCATTTCAAACCAGGCCAAGGCGCCATGGCGCAGTTTCGATCGGGTCGTCATCAGGCTCTGCTTTCCTAAACACGTGTCTTCGATGTCCGCGAGGAGGGCGGCGCGCGGCGGGCCGATCGATTTCAGGCGACCTTCAGGACGATCTTGCCCTGCGACCCGCCTTGCGCCGCCCGCTCGTGGGCGTTGCCGGCTTCCGCGAGCGGGAACTGACTTCCGATCACGACGCGGATCGTGCCGTCGTCGAGGAGACGCGCGATCTCGGCCAGTTGCGCCCCGCTGGAGCGAACCTGGGTCGTAGAGACCATGACGCCCCGTCTTTGCGCCTCCTCAGCCGCCGCAAAGCCCAGCGGGAACACCAGAAACAGCGCCCCGCCCCGCTTGATCACAGGCAGGAAGCGGGCGGCGGCCGGACCGCCGACGGCGTCGATGACCAGATCGACATCCCGCACCACGGTCTCCGCCGCCGTCGTTTCGTAGTCGATGACCTCATCGGCGCCCAGATCGCGCAGCAAGGCCTGCTGCTTGCCGGACCCGACCGCGATGACGCGCGCGCCCTTCCACTTGGCGATCTGCACGGCGAAATGCCCCACGCCGCCCGCCGCACCGTTCACCAGGACCGTCTTGCCGGCCAGCGGAACCGGATGATGCAGGGTCGGCTGAAGCGGGTTGGGCTCATCATGACCGCGCGCGACCAGGAACTGCCAGGCGGTCAGCAGCGACATCGGCGCGCCGGCGGCCTGAACGTGATCGACCCTGGTCGGCTTGAGCGCCAGTTCGGAGGCGGGCACGCTGACGTATTCGGCATAGGCCCGGGCGCCCCCCATCATGCCGGTGGGGAAGCGCACCATCGAATAGACTTCGTCGCCGACGGCGAAGGTTTTCACGTCATCGGCGACCGCCTCCACCACGCCCGAAACATCCGTTCCGAGGATCATGGGGAAGTCGACCTGCGGCCGCCATTCGGGCGGCAGGGCCTTGTAGCCTTCGCGCAGATGGAAGTCGGGAGGATTGAGCCCGACCGCGTGAACGCGAACCCGCACTTCGCCGGGCTTCAGTCCGGGCAGGGGAGCGTCCTCGTACACCAGCACCTCGGGTCCGCCGAATGCATGCTGCTGGATGGCCTTCATGGTCTCTGCGGGCATTGTCTGATCCTCACGGAATGCGTCTGCGCATCCATGACAGGCAGATAGTCGCGTCCATTCATGTTGATAATGATCCCGCGTTTCGCTTAAATAGCGCCATGACGGAATATATGGGCCTGGATCGGCTGACAGGCCTGATCGCGTTCGCGCGGGCGGGATCCCTGGGCAGCTATACGGCCGCCGCCCGCAGCCTCTCCATCTCGCCGTCCGCCGTCAGCAAGAGCGTGCAACGGCTCGAGCAACGTCTGGGCGTGTCGCTCTTCACCCGCACGACCCGCTCCCTGACGCTGACGCCGGAGGGGCGTGAGTTGCATGGGCGGGCGCTGAAACTGCTGCAGGACGCCGAAGAGATCGAACAGGTGGCGATGACGGCCCGCTCGGAGCCGTCGGGCGTTCTGCGGATCGCCGCCTCGCTCCCGCTGGGCATCCATGTGATCGCGCCGGCGCTGCCAGAGTTTCGCCGACGCTATCCCAAGGTGACGGTCGATCTGCGGCTGAGCGACCAGATCGTCGATATCGTGGATCTGGGCGTCGATGTCGCCGTCCGCATCGGGGAACTGGCGGACTCTCGGCTCCTGTCGCGCCGCCTGGCGCCCATGCGGCTCGGCGCCTTCGCCTCGCCTGCCTATCTGGCGTCACGGGGCGCGCCGATCCATCCGGACGCCTTGGCCGAGCACGACACCGTCAATCTCCGCTACCAGAGCAGCGGTCAGGTTTTTCGCTGGCCGTTCAAGATCGGCGAGCGGGAGATCGAGATCGTCCCGCCGTCCGGAATCATCGTGGATGTCAGCGAGGCGGTGCTCGCCACCCTGGTGGCCGGCGGCGGCGTCGGCCTGAGCGCGACCTTTGTCGCAGCCCCCTATGTGGCGCGCGGCGAGTTGGTTCCGATCCTGACCGAATACGCCGTCGAGCGCCACAACATCACGGCGCTCTGGCCGGAAGGCCGCCGGGCCAATCCCGCCGTCCGGGCCTTCCTGACCCTGCTTCAGGACATCCTCTAGGCCGTCGACCCTAGGCCACGGACGGCGTCTCTTCGGTGACGTCCTCGGTGCGGGCGGCGGGATCGGCGACGGTCGGCAGGTCCGGGATCGGCGAGACATAGTCGGCCATGGCGTCGAACTCGTCCAGGAAGACGGCGCGCTTGTCGTCGGCCTCCATGATCACCTCGTGCAGGGCGCCGGGGACCTCGACATAGCGGCCGCGGCCCAGGCGTTTGGCGGCCCAGCGGTTGGTCTGTTTCCACACCACGTCGTCATTGTCGGCCTGGACGATGGCGACCGGTATCTTGACCGCTTTCAGGGCCTTGGGCTTCAGCGCCCGCTCGCCGGCGTCCAGGGCGAAGGCCAGCCAGCCGTAGGTGGGGCCGCCGATGGCCAGGTGGGGGCAGGCGTACAGCTGCTGGCGCCACATCTCGTAGCGCGCCTCGTCCGAAGTCAGGGCGTCCTCGGCGAAGGTATGGTCGAACGGATCATCCGGGTCGCCCAGGATATAGTCGCCCGCGTGGCCGTGGCGGATGTTCCAGCGGACCGCCAGCTTGACCGACCACATAGACCGTTTGCCGGTCTTGATGCGCAGCATCGGGCTGGACAGGACCGCCCCCGAGAACCGGCTCTCGCCGGCTTCCAGCGACAACAGGTTCAGGCAGGCGCCCATCGAATGGCCGACCATGATCCAGGGCTTGGGGCACTGGTCCTCGAAGGCGTCCAGCAGCCGGCCGTAGTCGTCCAGAAACTCTTCCACCGCGCGGGCGTGGCCCTTGAGCCGGTCGGGCAGCAGCCGGGCCGACAAGCCCTGGCCGCGCCAGTCGTGGGCCAGGACGCACCAGCCGCGCGCCAGGAAATTGCCGATGACCTCGAAATATTTCTCGATCGGTTCGGTGCGGCCGGGGCTGAGCACCACCGTGCCGCGCGGCTTTTCGGCGGTCAGGTGCGACGGCGTCCACAGGGCGGCGCGCAGCCGCATGCCGCCGGCCCCACGGTACCAGTCGCCCTTGCCGCCCGGCGGCGAGGACGCGCCTGGAACCCCCATCAGGGGGGCGTTGGCGGCGAAGGCTTGGGCGCGGTTCACTCGGGTTTCCTGAATTTCAAGGTCATGCGGTCGCTCTCGCCGATCTCCTCGTATTTGGATCGGTCGAAGGCGGGGTCGGCGGGGTCGCCGCGAGGGGCGGTCAGGCGGGTCGGCGGCAGGGTGTCGACGCCGAACGGATGATCCTTGGTGTCCTTCTCGTTGGCGTTGACCTCGGATGCGGCGACGAAGACGAAGCCCGCCTCTGCAGCCAGCTGTCGGACGAAGGCCTCCTGGACATAGCCGTTGGCCGCCACCGGATCCTGGTCCTCTTCCGGGGCCAGACGGTGCTGTTCGACGCCCAGGACGCCGCCAGGCTTCAGGGCGGCGAAGGCGTCGGAGAAGGCCTTTTCGGCGATCCCGGCCGCCATCCAGCCGTGCAGGGTGCGCATGAACAGGCACAGGTCGGCCGTGCCCGCCGGAGCCACCGGGCCGGAGGCGGCGCCGAAGGTGGTGAACTGGGGCTCGCCATACAGTTTCTTGTCGGCGCTGAACCGGGTCTGGAAGGCGGCGTTCAGGGCGGCCTGGGCCGGATCGGCGGTCGGACCTTCCGGGAACAGGGCGGCGATATAGGTCCCCTGGCCCCGCGTCAGATAAGGGGCCAGGATTTCGGTGTACCAGCCGCTGCCGGGCCAGAATTCGACCACCGTCATGCGCGGTTGCAGCCCGAAGAAGCGCAGGGTCTCCATCGGATGGCGGAAGGCGTCGCGGGGCCGGTCCTGGGCGCGCCACGGCCCGGCGACGGCCCATTCCAGCGATCCTTCGGGCGGACCGGCGGGGGCGGGCGGCGCCTCGGGGGCTTCCTCCTTCTTGGGGCCGCAGCCGGCCACGGCGATCAGGGCCAGAGCCGCAGCGCCGGACAACAGGAACCGGCGCGACGGGTCGCTGGAAATCGCAGAAAGAGCAGCCATCAAAACACCCCCTCGGAACGCCGGGCCCCGTGTCCGGCAAACCTTGGTCGAACGGGCATAAGCAGGTTCGTGGCGCGGGTCAAAACCCGACTATTCCGGTTTGCGGAAACGCAGGGTCATGCGGTCGCTTTCGCCGACCGCATCGAAGGTCGCGCGCTGATCGGGGGTCAGGGCGGCCGAGCCGTCGCGGGCCTGGGACTGGCGCACCGGCGGCAGGGTCCAGACGCCGAACGGGTGGTCGTGGTCGTCCCTGGGATTGGCGTTCAGCTCGCTGCGGGCCTCCAGGACGAAGCCGGCGTCCTGGGCTTCGTGGATCACATAGCTTTCGGGCACATAGCCGGTCGAGGCGACGTCGGCGACGTTCAGGCCCTCGGCGCTGCGGTGCTGTTCTACGGCCAGGATCCCGCCGGGCTTCAGGGCGGCGTAGAAGGCCTTCAGATAGGGCTGGGTGCGGCCGTCGCGGGACCAGTTGTGGAAGGCGCGGGCCACCAGGATGAAGTCGGCCGAGCCGGCCTCGACCCCCATGCCCTCGAGCGGGCGACCGACTCCGACATAGCGACCGCCGGTCGCCGCCGCATAGGGCTCCAGGATATGCCGCCACCAGCTGGCGCCGCCCGGCTCGATCTCGACCACCGTCATGCCCGGCGTCAGGCCCCAGAAGGTCAGGGCCTCATAGGGGTGACGGGCGGCGTCGCGAGCCCGGTCGGCGGCGGGACGGGTCTGGGCGGCGACGGCGGCCTTCAGGGCCGTATCCTCCTCGAAGGTCGGCATGGCGCTGGACAGGGCCGAGCGCGGCGGCGTCCAGGCGCCTTCGGTCTGGGAGGGCGGCTGGGCCGGAGATTGGGCGGCGGCCATCGTCGGGGCGACGGTCGACAGCAGGGCGGAGAGGCCGAGGGCGGCGAGACGCATGGGCGTGTTCCTTGATCCGGTTCGCCCCTCCTTACGGAGCATCGTGGCCGGCGCAAATGACGATCCCGAGACGCCGACGATTTGCCGCGTATTCCACCCCCTTGACGCCGGTTCGCCGCATCCCATTTCAGTGTCCGAGAGCGCCGGTTCCGGGCTCTCCAGACCGACGGCGCCGATTTCGGGTCGCCGGGCTGAACTCCTACCGTCCGGGCAAACCGCCGGGCGGCTCAACCTTGCTGATCCTCAGGAGGATGCTGATGCGTACCTATGATTTCACCCCGCTGTACCGTTCGGCCGTCGGTTTCGACCGTCTGGCCAATCTGCTGGAAACCGCCGCGCGGACCAGCCAGGACGGCGGCTATCCGCCCTATAATATCGAGACCACGGGCGAGAACGCCTATCGCATCGAGATCGCCGTCGCCGGATTCTCTCCCGACGAGCTGAATATCGAGGTGAAGGAAAACCTGCTGACCGTGACCGGCCGCAAGACCGCCAACGACGACGCCGAGGCGCAGAAGACCTATCTGCACCGCGGCCTGGCCGAGCGCGATTTCGAGCGCCGCTTCCAGCTGGCCGACTATGTGGTCGTGAGCGAGGCCAATCTGGTCAACGGCCTGTTGTCGATTTCGCTGAAGCGCGAACTGCCGGAAGCGCTCAAGCCCCGCCGCATCGAGATCGGCGCCGGCCAGCCCCTGATCGAGGGCAAGGCCCAGACCAAGATGGAAGACAAGGCGGCCTGATCCGCCTTCGGACCGAACACTATGGAAGGGCGGCGTTCGCGCCGCCCTTTTTCTATGCGGGCTTTTGGGCGGCCAGATGCGCGAAGGCGGCGACCACCTGTTCATAGGCCGGGCGTTTGAACGGCACGATCAGGTCGCAGGCCTCGGACAGGGCGCCCCAGCGCCAGGCGTCGAACTCGATCTCGTCGTCGGCTTGCAGGTCGATTTCGCCGTCCTGACCGGTGAAGCGGAAGGCGAACCATTGTTGGCGCTGGCCGACGAAGCCGCGCCAGGCCTTGGCGTTGTTCATCGCCTCGGGCGGGAAGTCGTAAAGGATCCAGTCGTCGGTCCGCGCCAGAAATTCGACCGAGGTCACCCCCGTCTCCTCGCGCAGTTCGCGCAGGGCTGCGGCCAGCAGATCCTCGCCCTCGTCCACGCCCCCTTGCGGGAACTGCCAGTTATGCGGACCGGGCGTCGCATGGCGGCGGCCGTACCAGACCTGGCCGTCGGCGTTGAACAGCACGACCCCGACATTGGGGCGGTACAGACTGAGGTCGGTCATTACCGGCCGGGCCGCAGGGTCATGGCCGAGGCGGGCGCCAGCTGCAGACCGCGCTGTTCCAGACCGGCGGTCCAGCGAGCGGCGGCCTCGACCGTCACCGGATAGGAGAAGCCGGTCCCCAGGGCCGAGCCGCGCAGCTTGGCCTGGGCTTCCAGACTGTTCAGGGCGGCGATGATGGCGGCGGGGGACTGGGTCTGGTCGATGACCTTGTCGGCGCTGGCGCGGGCCCAGGCGCCGGGACGGCGCTGGAACGAACCGTCGTCCAGGAAGGCGATCCCGCGCTGGCGCAGGGTCGACAGGAAGGCGCTCATTCCCGTGTCCGAGGTGGCGAACCGGTCGCCCAGATAGTTGGTGACGCCGAAATAGCCGACAGCGCGGCCCAGCAGCCAGTCCATCTTGGCCTGGACGTCGTCCGGGGTTCCGCTGGCCAGCAGGGTGTAGGGGCCGGGGTCGTTGTCGGGATAGCCGGTGGGCTCCATCGGCATTTCCAGCATGACCTCGTGGCCCTGGGCGCGGGCCTGGTCGATCCAGGACTGGAGATTGTCGGCATAGGGCACGAAGCTGAGCGTCACCTCGGGCGGCAGGCGTTCGATGGCCGCGCGGGTGGTGACGGCGTTCAGCCCCAGGCCGCCGACGATCAGGGCCACGCGTGGCTTGCCGTTCGAGCGGAAGGGTCGGGCGTAGGCCTGGGCCGGAACGCGGCCGTCGGGCGCGATCATCGGCAGGGGGCCGCTGGCACCGGGTTGCGACAGGCCGGCGATCGGGGCCTTGGCCAGCGGAGACGCCGCCTGGACGGGGGCGCTATAGCTGGCCCCGCCCGCGACGGTGGCGCCGTCCGGCAGGGTGATCACCGCCTCGCCGCCTGCGGCGCCGCTGGGGTCCCCGGTTCCGGTCAGGTCCTGATACAGGCCCATGGCCCCCATGGAGAAGGCCTCGAACCCGGTCGGGGCCGGGGCGGGCGCGGCCTCTTCACGATGCAGGGCGATCCGGGCTGAAGGCGTGCCGGCGCGCGGGTCGCCGAGGACGGTCAGAAACAGGGCCGTCGCGGACAGCAGGAAGAGGCCGGAAAGCCCCGCGATCACCGGCGGCTTCTTCAGCGCGGCGACGACAGGTTTCAGGCTCGGCTTTCCACGCGCCGCGGGCGGAGAACCGGCGGCGGCGGCAAGGGCGGACTGGCGTTTGGCGAACATGGACACGGGGCGGAATCCTTCACGCCCAGTCTTGCATCGCGCCGGTTAAGAAACCCTAACGGCGGGTTCACCATGACCTTTCCTATCGCGACCTGTCATGGAACGTGCGTTGACGGGGGCGTTTCGGCTCTTTCACATGCCGGTCTCCCCGCTGCCGACTAGGACATGCCGATGATGACCCCCGCCGCCGACGACGCCCTGCGTGAAGAAGTCCGACTGCTGGGCGGCATTCTGGGCGAGGTCATTCGTCAGGAAGGCGGCCAGGATCTGTTCGATCATGTCGAGGCGGTGCGCCAGGCCTCGGTCGCCTATCACCGCGACCCGGCCTCGCATCCGGCCAAGCGGCTGGAGAAGCTGTTGACCGCCATGACGGTGGATCAGGCCGCCGGCCTGGCCCACGGCTTCGCCCTGTTCTCCCTGCTGGCCAATATCGCCGAGGATCGCGCCACCCGTCGTCGCGCCCAGGGCCAGGTCGTGGCCGGCGCCCGTCCCGATACGCCCGAAGGCGCCCTGCAACGGCTGGCCGAACAGAAGGTGGACAAGGCGGCCGTGCGCGCCCTGCTGGACGAGGCCCTGGTCTCGCCGGTCCTGACCGCCCACCCGTCCGAGGTGCGGCGCAAGAGCGTCATCGACCGGATCGCCGCCGTCAGCGACATGCTGGACGCCTGCGACAAGGCCGGCGACGCCTGTTCAGCCGCCCAGATCAACCAACCCCTGCGCCGCCAGATCGTCATCCTGTGGGCCACGCGTCTGGTCCGCACCCAGGGACTGGTGGTGCAGGACGAGATCGACACCGTCGTCTCCTTCCTGGACCGCATCTTCCTGCGCGTCGCGCCGAAGCAGTTGTCGGCCTGGCGGCGTCTGCTGGACGCCCCGGACCTTCAGCCCTTCATGCGGGTCGGCACCTGGGTCGGCGGCGATCGGGACGGCAATCCGAACGTCGACGGCGCCGTGCTGGCCGCCGCCTTCCGCACCCAGTCGCGCGCCGTCCTGGGCTATTACCTGGAAGAGGTTCACGCCCTGGGCGCCGAGCTCAGTCTGGCGGCCGAACTGGCCCAGGTCTCGCCGGAACTGGCCGTCCTGGCGGACGCCGCCCACGACCCGTCCCCCCATCGCGCCGACGAACCCTATCGACGCGCCCTGACCGGCGTCTACGGCCGCCTGGCCGCCACCTATGAGGCGCGGGGGGGAACCCCGCCGCCCCGCCGCGCCGTTGTCGCCGCCGAGCCCTACCCCGGCCCCGACGCCTTCGAGGCCGATCTGAAGATCATGCGCGACAGCCTGGTGGCGTATAATGGCGAGGTCTTCGCCGACGACCGGCTCAGCGACCTGGTCACCGCCGTCGAGATCTTCGGCTTTCACATGGCGACCCTGGACCTGCGCCAGAACTCGGACGTCCACGAACGGGTCGTCGCCGACCTGCTGAAGACAGCCGGGGTCTGCGCCGACTATTCCGGCCTGGACGAAGAGGGGCGGCTTTCGGTGCTCGCCGCAGAACTGGCCTCGCCGCGCCTGTTGTTCAGCCCCTATGCCGAGTATGCGGCCGAAACCCTGAAGGAGCGCGGCATTCTTCAGGCCGCCGCCGAGGCCCTGGCCGCCTTCGGCCCCCAGGCGATCCGCACCCATATCGTCTCCAAGACCGACGCGGCCTCGGACCTGCTGGAGGTCTATCTGCTGCTCAAGGAGGTCGGCCTCTATCGCCCCGAGGATCCCGCCGCCTGCCCGATCCAGGCCGCCCCCCTGTTCGAGACCATTGAGGACCTGCGCGCCTCGCGTCCGACGCTGGAGCGCCTGCTGAAGGAGCCGTCCGCCCTGGCCGTCGCCAAGGCGCGCGGCGTTCAGGAAGTGATGATCGGCTATTCGGACTCCAACAAGGACGGCTCGTATCTGACGTCCGGCTGGGAGCTGCACGAGGCCTCGCGCGCCCTGGTCGAGGTGACCAAGGCCGCCGGCCTGAAGCTGCAGCTGTTCCACGGGCGCGGCGGCACGGTCGGGCGCGGCGGGGGTTCGTCCTTCGCCGGGGTGCTGGCCCAGCCGGAAGGCACGGTCCAGGGCCGCATCCGCACCACCGAACAGGGCGAGGTCATCGCCAACAAGTACGGCGAGCCCGAGATCGCCCTGCGCAACCTCGACGCCCTGACCTGCGGCGCCGTCCTCGCCTCGCTGGATCAGGGCAAGGATCACGTCTTCACCGCCGACCACGGCGCCACCCTGTCGGACCTGTCCGCCCGGTCGATGGCCGCCTATCGCAAGCTGGTCTACGAGACCGACGGCTTCGTCGACTATTACCGCGCCGCCACCCCCATCGCCGAGATCGCCGACCTGAAGATCGGCTCGCGCCCGTCTTCGCGCACCGCCTCGACCCGGATCGAGGATCTGCGCGCCATTCCCTGGGTGTTCAGCTGGTCGCAGAGCCGGGTCATGCTGCCCGGCTGGTTCGGTTTCGGCTCGGCCGTCCAGGGCCAGGACATGGCCGAACTGAAGGCCATGGCCGAGGTCTGGCCCTTCTTCCGCACCCTGGTCCAGAACATGGAAATGGTCATGGCCAAGTCGGACATGACGGTCGCCCGCCGTTACGCCACCCTGGTGCCCGATCCGGCGCTGGCGGCGCGCATCTATGGCGAGATCCGCGACGAGTGGCAGAGAACCCACGACGCCGTCCTGGCCATCACCGGCCATGACAGGCTGCTGGGCGGCCAACCCGAGCTGGATCGGCTGATCCGGCTGCGGATGCCCTATGTCGAGCCGCTGAACCATGTGCAGATCGAACTGATCCGCCGCCGCCGCGCCGGGGATGAAGACCCCCGTGTTCGCGAGGGGATTCTGCTGGCGATCAACGGCGTGGCGGCAGGGCTGCGCAACAGCGGCTGATTACAGCCGCAACCATGACGACGATTTAATCCGCCCGTCTTGGATTGGCGGCTGAACCCTCATTGAGCTGTTACACAACACGCGTATTGCGCCTTCGTCGCCGTTTCGAGCGATTATCTTTCTCTTAGGAGCAAAGCGATGAAGGTTCTCTCCCCCGTTCTCTTCGCCGTCGCCGTCCTGTCCGTGTCCCCCGCCCTGGCCCAAAGCAACGAAGCCCGGATCGCCTTCCGCGATCTGGACCTGTCCACGGCCGCCGGCGCCGCCGTCTTCGACAGCCGCGTCGATCAGGCCGCCGCAAGCCTGTGCCGCAACTTCACCGTTCCGGGCAGCCGGATCGTCAACCGCCGGCCTTGCGAGGTCGCCGTTCGCGCCGAAGCCATGCGCCAGCTGCCGCGCCAGCGTCAGGTGGAATACGCGCGCGCGCCGCGCGGCGCCCGTCAGGTCGCCCAAGTCGTCGGCCTGTTCGCCAACAGCTGATGCTGCGGCCGGCGAAGGGCACCCCCGCCCTTCGCCGGCTCATCGGTCTAAAGCCACTTCGTGCGTTTGAAGGTGATGTAGAGGCCGACGCAGACCGCGACGATCAGACCCATCACGACCGCATAGCCGTAACGCCAGTGAAGTTCGGGCATGAACTCGAAGTTCATGCCGTAGATGCCGGCGATGGCCGTCGGCACGGCCAGCAGCGCCGCCCATGAGGCCAGCTTGCGGGTGATCACCCCCTGCCGCTGCTGTTCCAGCAGATTGGCGACCTCGAACACCGAGGCCAGGATGTCCGTCAGCCCGTTCAACCGGCTGTTCACCCGACGCACATGGTCGGCGATGTCGCGGAAATAGGGTCGGATGTCCGGGTCGATACAGGGCAGGTCCAGCGACTGCAGCCGACCCGCCACCTCCTCCATCGGCCCCAGGATGCGCCGGAACTTCAGCAGTTCGCGGCGCAGGGTGAACAGGCGGCGGATCTCGCGCCGCGACAGGAAGGTGTCCAGCGCGCGCTGCTCCAGCTCCAGCACGCTGTCCTCCGCCCCGTCGACGATCGGCACATAGGCGTCGGCGATGAAGTCCAGCACCCCGTGCAGGACGAAGTCGGGACCGGCGCGAAGCTGTTCGGGGGAGGCCTCCAGCTGGGCGCGCAGGGCCGTGTGCGACCGGGCCGAGCCGTGACGAATGCTGATGACGTGGTCCGTGCCGACGAAGACGTGGGTCTCGCCATAGCTGATCGTATCGTCCACCTTTTCGGCGGTGCGGGCGACGACGAACAGTTCGTGGCCATAGACCTCGACCTTGGGCATCTGGTGGGCCGACAGGGCGTCTTCCACCGCCAGGGGGTGAAGGTGGAACCGCTTCACCAGGACATCGAACTCGGCGTCGGTCGGCTCGTGCAGGCCGATCCAGACGAATTCGCCGGGTTTCATCGTCAGGCCCTTTTCCGTCAGCGGCGCCGCCCGTACGCGCTGTCCCTCTCGATACACATAGGAGGCGACGACGGACATGGAATCTCCCGAAACGGATGCGTTGCTAACGCCTTAGTGCAGGACGGCGCGTGACGAAATGCGCTCAACGCGCGAGGCTCCTCGCATCGACGGCCCCAGCGGGGGACGTTCGCCTGTCCGAAATGTCATGACGCCGAATTATGAATCAGCCGTGTTTCCGCCGCGGAAGCTTCGCCGTTTGGATGCGGTTCTGCGCCACCCTTCCCTGCCCCAGCCGATAGAGGGGCGGGAAAAAAGGAAACAGGATCATGTTCAGGATTGTCTCTCTAACGGCCGCCGCCGTCCTGGCCGCAAGCGCCGCCTCCGCATCCGACCTTCGCATCTCCTATGGGGATCTGGACCTGGCCACCCGCGACGGCGCGGCGCGGCTGGACACCCGCATTCGTCAGGTGGCCGACCAACTGTGCGCAAACCGCACGCCCCTCGAACGCCTCGCCTGCCGCGCAGGCGTGCGCGACGAAGCCCTGTCGAACCTGCCCGCGCACGCCCGGACCGAATACGCCCGGGGCAGCCGCTCCTTCGAGGCCTGAAACGCAGGACGCCGCCGGACCGATCGTCCGACGGCGTCCCCGTTATAGGCTTTCGCCCCAAGCCTGCCCGATCAGGACACCGGGAAGCCGCGGACCTTCAGCAGGGCCGCCACGTCCGGGTCGCGACCGCGGAAGGCGCGGTAGGCCTCGGCCCGGTCGGTGGTGTTGCCCGGCGCCAGCATGATCGACTTGAAGCGGCCGGCGATGTCCGGATTGAACACGTCGCCCGACTCCTCGAAATAGGCCCAGGTGTCGGCGTCCATCGTCTCGGACCACAGGTAGCTGTAGTAGCCGGCCGAATAGGCGTCGGACGTGAACAGGTGATTGAACTGCGGCAGGCGGTGCCGCATCACGATCTCCTTGGGCATGCCGATCCGCGTCAGGCTGGCCTTCTCGAAGGCGTCGATGTCGGTCGGCGGCGTGGCCTGGGTGTGCAGGTCCATGTCGACGATGGCCGACGACAGATAGCTGACGGTCGCATAGCCCTGGTTGAAGGTGGACGAGGCCTGGATCTTGTCGACCAGGGCCTGGGGCATGGCCTCGCCCGTCTGATAATGTTTCAGATAGCCGTCCAGGATCGGCCGGCTCAGCACCCAGTGCTCGTGGACCTGCGACGGATATTCGACGAAGTCGCGCGGCGTATTGCCGAACGACGGATAGGTCACGTTCGACGAGAAGTAATGCAGGGTGTGGCCGAACTCGTGGAACAGGGTCTCGGCGTCGTCCAGCGAGATCAGCACCGGTTCGCCCGGCTCGGGCTTGGTGAAGTTGTTGTTGTTCGAGCCCAGGATCACCTTCGATCCGTCCAGCGTCGAGAAGGACCGGTAGGTGGTCATCCAGGCGCCCGAACGCTTGCCCGGACGGGCGTAGTCGTCGGTGTAGTACAGGCCGATCAGCTTGCCGGTGGCCTTGTCGTGCAGTTCATAGACCTCGACGTCCGGCTCGAAGGTCGGGACCGAACCCTTGGGCAGTTTGGTGAACTTGAAGCCGTACAGACGCTCGGCCATGGCGAAGGAACCGGCGCGGACCGCGTTCAGTTCGAAATAGGGCTTCAGCTGGTTCTGATCCAGGTCGTACTTGGCCTTGCGGACCTTCTCGGCGAAATAGAGGTAGTCCCAGGGCTCGATGTCGAAGCCGGCGATCGCCTTCATGTCGGCGACCTCTTCGGCGACGCGCGCCTTGGCCGGCGCCCAGACGCGGTCCATCAGGCTCTGCGCATTGGCCGGGGTCTTGGCCATGGTGTCCTGCATGCGCAGTTCGGCATGGTTGCGATAGCCCAGCAGCTTGGCCCGCTGATCGCGCAGCTTCACGATCTCGGCGATGGTCGCATTGGTGTCGTTGGCGTCGCCGTTGTCGCCGCGGTTGACGAACTTCTTCCAGACCTGCTCGCGCAGGGCCCGGTCGTCGGCGAAGGTCAGGAAGGGATCGACGGCCGAACGGGTGTTCAGAATGGCCCAACCCTGCAGATTGCGGCTGCGTGCGGCCGATGCGGCGGCGGCCTTGTTCGAGGCGGGCAGGCCCGCCAGACCGGCTTCGTTCGGGATCAGGGTCCAGGCGTTTTCGTCGGCGACGACCTTCTGGCCGAAGCGGGTGAAGGCGTTGGACAGGGCGGTGTTGATCCGGCCCAGCTCGGCCTTGCCCGCCGCGTCCAGATTGGCGCCCGAACGGATGAAGGCGTCGCGGCGACGCTCGGCCAGACGCTTCTGCTGGGCGCTCAGGCCCATGGCGTCGGCGTTGTCGGCGACGGTCTTGACGCGCTGGAACAGGGCCGCGTTGAAGGTGATCTCGTCCGAGGCCGCCGACAGGATGGGCGACAGTTCGGTGTCGACCGCGTCATAGGCCTCGCCGCCGATATTGGAGGTCATGACGCCATAGAGGTTGGACGCCCGGTCCAGCGGCTCGCCGGCCAGCTCCAGCGCCGCCATGGTGTTGGCGAAGGTCGGGGCCTCCGGGTTGTTCGCGATGGCGGCGATGTCGGCGCGTTGCAGCTCGATGCCTTCCAGCATGGCCTCGCGCAGCTTGGCCGGGGTCACCTTGTCGAACGGCGGCAGGCCGTCATACGAACCGGTCCACGGCTGCAGCAGTTCGGCCTTGGGCGTCGCGGCCGGCAGGACGGCGCGGGCGATGCGGCCTTCTTCAGCCAGGTCCATGGCGGTCGGCGCGCCGGTGGCGGGCGTAGCGCCGGATCCGGTGGAGGCGCAGGCCGAGAGGGCCATCAGGCTGCCGCCCGCGATGAGAAGCTGGCGTCTGTGCATGGAATGCTCCGTGGAAAAATCATGTCGGGGTCACACTTAGGCGCACCGGACCGGATCGTCACCTGTCCCGCCCGTTAAAGGCCCGTAATCTTGTTGGATCGATCGTCGCACTGTTCTAAAGCCCGGATATGGCTATTGGCGTTTTCGACTCCGGCGTGGGCGGCCTGACCGTCCACCGTGAACTGACCCGACGCTTTCCCCAGCGGGACTTCGTCTATCTGGCCGACCAGGCCCACGCGCCCTATGGCGGGCGCGGCGGCGAGGACATCGTCGAACTGACCCGGGCGGGGTGCGAGCGGCTGTTCGAGGCCGGCGCCTCGGTCGTGGTTCTGGCCTGCAACACCGCCAGCGCCATCGCCCTGCGCCGCCTGCAACAGACCTGGATCCCCGGCCTGCGCGAACGGCTGGGCCGGCCGGTCAATGTGCTGGGCATCATCGTGCCGACCATCGAGGCCGCGACCGGCAAGCCCTGGAGCTTCGAGGCGGAGCGCGCCGCAGAAGGGGATAAGGTCGAGGCGATCGCTGTCACCGGCGTCTTCTGCACCGCCGCCACCGCCATCAGCCGCGTCTTCGAGATCGAGATCGACAAGCGGCGCGAGGACATCGCCGTCTTCTCCGAACCCTGCCCCGGCCTGGCGGGCCTGATCGAGCTGGGCGCCCCGCGCGAGGAGCTGAAGGTGGTGGTGGACGACCACGTCGACGCCCTGCGCCGCCGCATCGGCCGCCACCCGGACAAGGCCATCCTGGGCTGCACCCACTATGAGATCATCGCCGAACTGTTCGCCTCGGCCCTGCCGGCGGGCACGGTGCTGATCAATCAGCCGACCGCCGTGGCCGATGCGCTGGAGCGGTATTTCGCGCGGCATCCCGAATTCGAACTGGGCGACAGCGGCCGCCGCGACTTCCTGACGACGGGCCAGGCCGGTCCGCAGTCGGAAATGGTGTCGCAATTCTGGGGCGCGCCGCTGGCGTTCGCCCAGGCGTAGGGGCGGACACGGCGCCGACGCGGTGCTCCGCCACCGCACGTCATCCTAGGCCTTGTGCCTAGGATCCATACTCCCGGTGTCGGACTATGAGGCGCAGACTTTGCCGCTCTTCGCTATGCGGCGGGTCCTGAGTCTATGGATCCTAGGCACAAGGCCTAGGATGACGGTTGTGGGGGTGGGTGGAACTCAACACCCCGGACAGTCCGGCAGGGCCTCGCTTTCCAGCTGAAGCGTCGTGTGGCGGATGGAATGGCGTTTCGCCAGCGCCTGAGCCTCCATCAGCAGGGCGACGCCGTCCTCGCGGTCGTGGACCAGATGGGCCGTCAGGGCGGTCTCGGTCGTGGACAGGCCCCAGACGTGCAGGTCGTGGACCGCGCGCACGCCCGGCAGCCCCATCAGCGCCTTTTCCAGCTTGGCCACGTCCACGTCGGCGGGCGCCCCGTCCATGGCCAGATTGACCGAGTCCTTCAGCAAGCCCCAGGTCGACCACAGGATCACGGCGACGATGACCAGGCTGACGATCGGATCGACCAGGGACCAGCCGGTCAGCATGATCAGCCCGCCCGCCGCCACCACCCCCAGCGACACGCCGGCGTCGGCCATCATGTGCAGATAGGCGCCCCGCGCGTTCAGGTCGTGCTGGGACTTCATGAACAGCAGGGCGGTGCCCAGATTGATGAAGAAGCCGATGGCCGCCACCGTCATGATCACGCCCGAGCCGACCGGCGCGGGTTCTGCAAAACGCCGCACGGCCTCGAAGGCGATGGCCCCGCAGGCGAAGATCAGCAGCAGGGCGTTGCCCAGGGCCGCCAGCACCGTGGCCTTGCCGAAGCCGTAGGTGCGCCGCCCGCCCGCCGCCCCGTGCGCCCCGCGCCGCGCCAGCCAGGCCGCGCCGCCCGCCATGGCCAGGCCCAGGACATCCGACAAATTATGCCCGGCGTCGGCCAGCAAGGCGGTCGAATCCGCGATCAGGCCCGCGCCGAACTCGCAGAACACGAAGGCCAGATTGACCACCAGGCCGACGGCGTAGCGCCAGTCGCCGGTGTCCACCGGTCCATGGGCGTGCCCATGCCCATGATGATGGTGGTGATGGCCATGCGAAGAGTCATGGCCGTGATCATCATGATCGTGCCCATGATCGGAATGGTCGTGTTCGAGCGAGACGTTCATGGCTTCGCCTATACGCTCTTTGCGCCAACGGCCAAGCTGGTACTTGATAACGCATTGAACGTTATCATGTAATACCCATCAATGCGGTTGGAGAACGATCACCAGCCCCAGGGCGATCAGGGCCACGCCCAGCACCGCCCCCTCATAGCGCGCCCACCGCTCCATCCGCAGGATCGACGCGCCCGCGCTGGCCAGGCCCGTGAACACCGCCATGCCGGCGATGGTGCCGACGGCGAAGACCAGGGTCAGCAGAGCCAGGGCCGCCAGGCCCTGGGAGGCCGAAGACAGATAGATGGGCAGCAGCACCTCGCCCGGCGACACCGCCATCATGGCGACCAGACCCAGGAAGGCGGCCTTGTCGGACACGGCCGGCGGCGCGGCCTCCATCGTCGGGCCGCCCGCCGTTGCGGGCCGCAACACCGTGGCGCGCGCCAGATAGAAGGCGCCGAACAGGAACAGCAGCACCGCCGCCAGATGAGGCAGGAGCCCCTCGACCCACTGATCCAGCGCCAGGCCCGCCGCCACGATCAGGCCGCCGACCACCGCCGTCGAGGCGATATGGGCCAGGCCCGCCGCCGTTACGGCCAGCAGCACGCGCGACGCCCGCCAGCCCTGCGCCCGACCCACCAGGGTGAAGGGCAGCCAATGGGTCGGCAGGGCG
The DNA here is from genome assembly GCF_011064825.1 of Brevundimonas mediterranea. NCBI lineage: Bacteria > Pseudomonadati > Pseudomonadota > Alphaproteobacteria > Caulobacterales > Caulobacteraceae > Brevundimonas > Brevundimonas mediterranea. Next base: position 1,983,315 of record NZ_CP048751.1, on the reverse strand, counting down.
GCGTGCAGGAAGGCCGCGACGAAGCCGCCCCCGAGCAGGGACAGCAACACGGACGGTTCGGAGACGGGCGACATGGGTGGGGCTATACTCCGTTACTTTATAACGGTCGAGACCAATTCCACCTTACAGCCAGTCGGCGAAGGGTTCCCGGTCCAGCATGTCTTCATAGGTGGGGCGCGGCCGAATGACGGCCCACTGGTCGCCGTCGACCAGAACCTCAGGGACCAGGGGGCGGCTGTTGTATTCGCTGGCCATGACGGCCCCATAGGCGCCGGCCCCGGTGAAGACCACCAGATCCTCGGCCTCCAGCGGCGGCAGGCTGCGGTCGCGCGCAAAGGTGTCGCCCGTCTCGCAGACCGGCCCCACCACGTCATGAGACAGGGCGGCGCCGGGACGGGGATTGACCGGCTTGATGTCGTGGAAGGCGTCGTACAGGGCCGGGCGCATCAGGTCGTTCATCGCCGCGTCCAGCACCAGGAAGCGCCGCCCGTCCGAGCGTTCGTTGACCTGGATCACCTGGCTGAGCAGCACCCCGGCGTTGGCGGCCAGCAGACGCCCCGGCTCGAACGCCGCCTCGACGTCCAGCCCGGACAGGACCCGCGCGGCCATGGCGACATAATCCGCCGGCGACGGGGGTTCGACCCCGCCCGAATAGGGCACGCCCAGGCCGCCGCCCAGGTCCAGCCGCGTCACCGCATGCCCCTGGGCCCGCAGGTCGCGGGTCATCTGGGCCAGCACCGTGAAGGCGGCCTCCAGCGGGGCCAGGTCGTTGATCTGGCTGCCGATGTGACAGGCCAGGCCGACGGGCGTGACATAGGGCGAGGCCGAGGCGCGGGCGTACAGGGCCATCGCCTCCTCGACCGGCACGCCGAACTTATCGCCCTTGCCGCCCGTGGTGATCTTGGCGTGGCCGCCCGCCCCCACATTCGGATTGACCCGCACGGCCACGGCGGGCGACGCCTGCATCAGGGCGGCGACCGCGATCAGCCGATCCAGCTCGGCGCCGGATTCGATATTGATCTGGCGCACGCCGACGCCGATGGCGAAGACCATCTCCACATCCGTCTTGCCGACGCCGGAGAAGATGATCCGGTCAGCCGGAATTCCCGCCGCCAGGGCGCGACGAATCTCGCCCTCGGACACCGTGTCGGCGCCCGAGCCCAACTTGGCCAGAGTCGCCAGCACCGACAGGTTGGAGTTGGCCTTGACCGCAAAGGCGATCAGGGCCTCGCCCAGGGCCTCGCGATGGGCGTCGGCGGCGGCGCGCAACAGGCCGTAGTGCCGCTTCAGCGTCGCGGTGGAATAGACATAGACGGGCGTCCCCACCTCGTCGGCGATGATCTCGAGCGGGACGCCCTCGGCGTACAGGGCGCCGTCCTTCAGGTCGAAATGATGCAAGGCGGCCTAGCGGGGATCGTTCTGGGCGGCGCCGGCGCCGATCGGATTGGAGGGACCGCCGTCGATCGGCACGCTGCTGGACGGGCGGTTCAGGGTCGCCGGTTCGGGCAGGCCGGGGGCGCGGCTGCTGCGCGGCGCGCGCTCGGTCTCGCGCGCCGGCGATTCCAGGTCGGCCATGCGGCCGCAGCCGGCGGCCGACAGGGCGAGCAGGCCCGCGAGGATCAGGGTCTTTTTCATAGGCGGGCTCTCCAGTCGGCGATGCGCGCGCGGACCTGTTCCGGCGCGGTGCCGCCATAGCTCTGACGGCTTTGGCACGAAGCCTCGGCGGTCAGCACCTTGTAAACCGCTTCCGTGATCCCGGGCTCCAGTTTCTGCATTTCCGTCAGCGGCAGTTGCGACAGGTCCACGCCCATCGCCTCGGCCTGTTTCACCGCCGCGCCCGTCACATGGTGCGCCTTGCGGAACGGCAGGTTCAGTTCGCGCACCAGCCAGTCGGCCAGGTCAGTCGCGGTCGAGAAGCCGGCGCCGGCGGCCGCCGCCATCCGTTCGGTATTGGGCCGCAGGGCCGAGACCATGGCCGTCATGGCGACCAGGGCCAGGTCCAGGGCGTCGAACGCCTCGAACACCGGCGGCTTGTCTTCCTGCATGTCCTTGGAATAGGCGAGCGGCAGACCCTTCATCACGGTGGACAGGGCGACCAGCGAGCCCAGGATCCGGCCGGTCTTGGCCCGGACCAGTTCGGCGGCGTCTGGATTGCGCTTCTGCGGCATGATCGACGACCCGGTCGTCAGGTCGTCCGGCAGGCTGGCGAAACCGAACATCGGCGTCATCCAGACCACGATCTCCTCGGCCAGGCGCGACAGGTGTCCCGCCGTGATCGAGGCCGCGGCCAGGCTTTCCAGCGCGAAATCGCGGTCGGACACCGCGTCCAGCGAATTGGCCATCGGCCGGTCGAAGCCCAGTTCGGCCGCCGTCATGTGGCGGTCGATCGGGAAGGGCGAGCCGGCCAGGGCGGCGGCGCCCAGCGGGCTCTCGTTCATCCGCGTGCGGGCGTCGGCGAACCGGCCGGCGTCGCGGCCGAACATCTCGACATAGGCCATCAGATGGTGACCCAGGGTCACGGGCTGGGCGGTCTGCAGATGGGTGAAGCCCGGCATCAGATCGTCGGCGTGCTGTTCGGCCCGGTCCAGCAGGGCGGCCTGAAGCGCCTTCAGCTGGCCGATGGTGCGGTCGGCGGCGTCGCGGACCCACAGGCGGAAATCGACGGCCACCTGGTCGTTGCGGCTGCGGGCGGTGTGCAGCCGGCCCGAGGGTTCGCCGATCAGTTCCGACAGCCGGGCCTCCACATTCATGTGGATGTCCTCGAATTGGTCACGGAAGGGGAAGGTCCCGCCGACGATCTCAGACTCGATGGCGTCCAGCCCGCCCAGAATGGCTTCGGCGTCGGCCGGCTGGATGACGCCCTGCTTGGCCAGCATGCGGCAATGGGCGCGCGATCCGGCCAGATCCTGACGCCACAGACGCTGGTCCACGCCGATGGAGACGTTGATCGCCTGCATGATCTCGGCGGGGCGCGACGAAAAGCGGCCGCCCCACATGTCTTGACCTGCGGGCTTGGCCGGGGCCTTAGAAGCACTGGCTTGGGCGGTATCGGAGGCGGCGTCTGTCATGAGTGGCTCGAGAAAGGCGATCTGGGCGGTCGTCGGCGCGCTCGTGCTGTTCAGCACGCTCGCCGGCGCCGGCGGCTTGGCGATGTCGCTATACGCCAATCATCGGCAGAAGGCGCAACCCCAGACGACGCCCGTCGCGAAAAGCGATCTGGCCCGGTTCGCCGTCGGGCCGCTGGCGTCGCTGGAGACGCCGTCCGAGCTGAAGACCGCGCCGGAATACATGTTCCGCGACCGCAACGGCACGGCCGTGCGGTTCTCGACCTTCGAGGGCAAGGTGGTGGTGGTCAATCTGTGGGCCATGTGGTGCGCGCCATGCCGCACCGAAATGCCGACCCTGGCCCAGCTGGCCCGGTCCTATCAGCGCAACGAGGATCTGATCGTCCTGCCGATCAATGTCGACGCCTCGCCCGACGCCCTGGCCGACGCCAAGAGCTTCATCGACGTTCACGAGCCCCTGCCGCTGTACAGCGACATCAAATTCCAGCTGCCGTTCGAGTTTCCGGGCAAGGGCAAGATGCCCCAGACCATCTTCCTGGATCGCGAAGGCCGTATCCGCGCCACCTTCTCGGGCGAAGCCGACTGGAACAGCCCCGAGGCCCACGCCCTGATCGACGCCCTGCTGGCGGAGGGCGCGCCCCCGGTCGGGGCGACGCCGGGCGCCTGAGGCGTCAGTTGTCGGCCGGCACGCGCTGATCGGTGTTCGGGTTGACGGCGCCGGGCTTGCCCTCGGCGGCGGCCTCGGCCTGGTTTTCCTCCAACTCGTCGGCGACATTGCCCGCGCCGGTCTCGACCGCCTGAGCGGCCTTCATGGCGCCGGACTCGATGACTTCGCCCGCCTGGGCGGCGACTTCGCCGGTGCGATCCGCAGCCGCCTCGGCGTTGGCTTCGGTCTTTTCCTGCTCGGCCTCGGTGCAGGCGGCGGCGCCCAGGGACAGGACGGCGGCGGCTGTCAGCAGGGCTTTCGTTCGGATGGTCATGAGGTCTCTCCGGTCAAGGTTGTCGGCCGCTGAACGCGGCAGGACCGGGCCGGTTGCCAAAAGAGCTTCTGCGAGGTCGTTTGCCACAGACGCAACTTCAGGTAACAAAAGAAAACCCACAGTTGCTTGCCGGCTATAAACATGGTTCCCTCTCTTAGGGAATAGTCCCCAGGAGGAATGAAATGAAATTGTTCCGTTCGAGCTTCGCCCGGTTCAGCGCTGCCCTCGCGATGGCCGCTACTGCGTCGCTTGCTTCCGTGACTGTGGCGTCTGCCGATCCATCAGATCCTGTCTGCATCATGCCGCCCGAAGACTACTGCACATACTTGGGCGGCTATACCTACGGTACGACGGCTTGGAAGCAATGCTATCGCACCGCCAGCGCGCTATATTACGGCGAGTACTGCGGCGGCATTTGGTCATAAAATTCCAACAGAACCTATCGGTCCGCTCTCTAAGGGCGGACCATTTCCCTTGGGCATCGGAGCTTATGAGAAGGTGGTGACTGGAGGCGGGATCGAACCGCCGACCTGTGGGTTATGAATCCACCGCTCTAACCATCTGAGCTACCCAGTCGCATCCCGTCTCCGGGCGTCCGCGCGACCTCGGGCCAGCGCGAAAGAGGCGTGCCTATATCGCCGTCGGGCGCGCGGTTCAAGTCGTCTCGACGCAGATCGTGCGGCGATGCGGCGCAGGACAGGCCTCGGCGGGAACGGTAACGCTGAAGGGGTCGTTGCCGATGTCAGCCCCCAGTCCGTCCCAGATCCCCTCAAGACCTCGCCGGAGCTTCCCCCGCCATGCGCCTGATCGTCCTCGCCGCCTCGACATCCCTGCTCGTCCTCGCCGCCTCCTGCGGCGCCAACGGCGAGAGCGCTCCGGCCTCAAGCCAGGCGGGCGCGCCGGAGACCCGGCCGGCCAACAACCCCGACCAGCAGCCCGCCTTCCCCGGTCAGACCCGGGCGCCGGGGGTGAAGACCGACGTCGCCCTGAGCCACAGCGTCGTCGCCTCGGGCCTGACGCATCCGTGGGGCCTGGCCCTGATGCCTGACGGGCGCTGGCTGGTGACGGAAAAGCCCGGTCGGCTGCGCATCATCACCGCCCAGGGCCAGGTCGGCGAACCGGTCCAGGGCCTGCCCCGCGTCGATGCACGCGGCCAGGGCGGCCTGCTGGACGTTATCACAAGCCCCGGATTCGGCCAGGACCGGCTGATCTACTGGAGCTATGCGGAGCCTCGGGATGGCGGCAACGCCACCTCAGTCGCCCGGGGTCGCCTGTCCAACGACGGGGCGCGGGTGGAGGACGTCCAGGTCATCTTCCGCGCCCTGCCCGTCTATGACGGCGACAAGCATTTCGGCTCGTCCCTGGCGTTCGCATCGGACGGCAAGCTCTTCATCACCCTGGGCGAACGCTCCGACAGGCCGATGCGGGCGCAGGCCCAGGACCTGGGCTCGCACATGGGCAAGACCATCCGGATCAACGCCGACGGCTCCGTGCCCCAGGACAATCCCTTCGTCGGCCGTGAGGGCGCCCTGCCCGAGATCTGGAGCCTGGGCCATCGCAACGTCCAGGGGATCGCCGTCCAGCCCGGCACGGGCGCAGTCTGGACCATTGAGCACGGCACGCGCGGCGGCGACGAGGTCAACCTGGACAAGCCGGGCCTGAACTATGGCTGGCCTGACGCGGCCTATGGCGTGGAATACGCGGGCGGACAGATCACGGGCGGCAATACGCAGGCGCAGGGCACGGAGCAGCCGGTCTATTACTGGGATCCGGTCATCGCGCCGGGCGGGGCGACCTTCTATCAGGGCGCCATGTTCCCCGGCTGGAACGGCGATCTGCTGGTGGCCGGCCTGAAGGAGAAACACATCGCCCGGCTGGTGATCGAAAATAACCGCGTCGTCGGCGAGGAGCGGCTGCTCACCGACCTGGGCGAACGCGTCCGCGACGTGGCTGTGGGGCCGGACGGCGCGGTCTGGGCCATCACCGATGAAGCCGACGGCAAGCTGGTCAGGCTGGCGGTCGCGCAGTAGTCTGGCGGCGCCGGGGGGCAGGACCGAAACGCCGACGCGTTTCGGAAAACAGGAGACACCATGCGCACCCTCTTCTTCGCCATCCTGATGACTGCACCGCTGATGACAGCCTGCGCCTCGACGGGCCAGACGAACACCTATCAGGAAGACCTCAAGCGACTTGAAGCGAGCTGCACCGAGCGTCAGGGCATTCTGACCCCGACCGGCCTGCAAAGCGGCCGACCCGAGACCGAATACGCCTGCCGCATCACGGGCGGCGCCACCCGCATTCCGCCGCGCTGACACAGCCGGAGCCGGCCCGACCGTAACGGCCGTGGCCGGCGCCTTGCGCGCTTTTATGGCTGGCGCGACCTCCGACCGGTCACCATCTGGATTTGTGCGGCCCTGTCGCCGCGGCCGTTCACGCGGCTTATTACTTGACGTTGACGTAAACGTAGGGTTTTTGACGTCCGAGCTTAGACCCGTCCTTCCCCCAAGGTCGCGAGACGTTCGCCCATTCGGCGGACCTTGAGCGCCGGGATCAAAATGGAGACACACGCCCATGGCTGACGCCTATATCTACGACGCCGTCCGCACCCCGCGCGGCAAGGGCAAGAAGGACGGCTCGCTGCACGAGATCACCGGCCTCAGCCTGGCCACCCAGGTTCTGGAGGCCCTGCGCGACCGCAACGACCTGGACACCTCTAAGGTCGACGACGTCATCCTGGGTTGCGTCACCCCTGTGGGCGAACTGGGCGCCGACATCGCCCGCACGGCGGTGCTCTCGGCCGGCTGGTCGCAATATACCGCTGGGGTTCAGGTCAACCGTTTCTGCGCCTCGGGCCTGGAAGCCGTGAACATGGCCACGGCCAAGGTGAAGTCCGGCGAGGCCGACTTCGCCGTCGGCGGCGGCGTCGAGGCCATGAGCCGCGTGCCCATGGGTTCGGACATGGGCGCCTGGCCGACCGATCCGTCGTCGGCCTTCCCCACCTATTTCGTGCCGCAAGGCGTGTCGGCCGACATGATCGCCACCAAATACGGCTTCAGCCGCGACGACGTGGACGCCTATTCGGTGGAGAGCCACAAGCGCGCCGCCCAGGCCTGGGCCGAGGGCCGGTTCAAGAACTCGGTTCTGGCGGTCAAGGATCAGCTGGGCCTGACCATCCTGGACCGTGACGAGACCATTCGTCCGAACACGGATATGCAGACCCTGGGCGGCCTGAACCCGTCGTTCGCCATGATGGGCGAGATGGCCTTCGACAGCGTGATCAACCAACGCTACCCCGAGGTCGAGCGCGTCAACCACGTCCACACCCCCGGCAACTCGTCCGGCATCGTCGACGGTTCGGCCGGCGTGCTGATCGGTTCGCTGGAAGCCGGCCAGGCCCTGGGCCTGAAGCCGCGCGCCAAGATCCTGGGCGGCGCCTCAATCGGTTCCGAGCCGTCGATCATGCTGACCGGCCCGGAATATGTGACCCGCAAACTGCTGGGCAAGCTGGGCATGACGCCCGACGACATCGACGTGTGGGAGCTGAACGAGGCCTTCGCCGCCGTCGTCCTGCGCTATATGCAGGCCCTGAACATCGACCACGCCAAGATGAATGTGAACGGCGGCGGCATCTCGATGGGCCACCCCCTGGGCGCCACCGGCGCCATGATCACCGGCATCGCCCTGGACGAGCTGGAACGCTCGAACAAGTCGACGGCCCTGATCACCCTGTGCATCGGCGGCGGCATGGGCACCGCCACCGTCATCGAACGCGTCTGATCCGGAGCGAATGACTATGGAAAACTTCAAGATCGACATCGACGCCGACGGCATCGCCGTCATCGCCTTCGACGTGCCGGGCCGTTCGATGAACACCCTGACCTCCTCGGTGATGAAGGAAATCCCCGAGCTGGTCGAACGCATCAAGACCGACGAGGCCATCAAGGGCGCCGTCATCACCTCGGGCAAGGCCTCGGGCTTCTGCGCCGGCGCGGACCTGGGCGACATGGCCGGCGGCGTGCTGTCGGGCGGCGGCGACCTGCAGAAGGCGTTCGACGCCGGCTGGAAGCTGAACGGCGCCTTCCGCGCGCTGGAGACCTGCGGCAAGCCGGTGGCGGCGGCGATCAACGGCCTGGCCCTGGGCGGCGGGCTGGAGTTCACCCTGGCCTGCCATTATCGCGTGGTCGAGAACGACAACAAGATCCAGCTGGGCCTGCCCGAGATCAAGGTCGGCCTCTTCCCCGGCGGCGGCGGCACCCAGCGCCTGACCCGCCTGGTCGGCGTTCAGAACGCCATGATGGCCATGAGCGAAGGCAAGTCCTTCCGCCCCAATGACGCCAAGGGCGCCGGCATCGTCCATGAGGTGGTCGAGAAGGGCCAGTCGGTCGAGGCCGCCAAGACCTGGATCAAGAACGGCGGCAAGGCCATCCAGCCGTGGGACGACAAGTCGTTCAAACTGCCCGGCGGCGGCCCCTATCACCCGGCCGGCATCCAGAACTTCATGGTCGGCAACGCCATGCTGCGCAAACAGTCCTACGGCAACTATCCGGCCGTGGTGAACCTGATGAAGGCCGTCTACGAGGGGACCCAGGTTCCGATGGATGCGGCTCTGCGGATCGAGACCCGCTATTTCATCAAGACCCTGATGACGCCTCAGGCCCAGGCCATGATCCGCAGCCTGTTCCTGTCCAAGCAGGAACTGGACAAGGGCGCCGTGCGTCCGGCCGACGTGCCCAAGTCCGATCCGAAGAAGGTCTCGGTCCTCGGCGCCGGCATGATGGGCGCGGGCATCGCCTATGTGCAGGTCATGGCCGGGATCGAGACCGTCCTGATCGACCAGACCCAGGAAGCCGCCGACAAGGGCAAGGCCCATGTCGAGGAGCTGCTGAAGAAGCGTCTGTCGCGCGGTCAGATGACCCAAGACAAATATGACGCCACCCTGGCCCTGGTCACGGCGACGACCGACTATGACCACATCAAGGGTTCGGACCTGGTGGTCGAGGCCGTGTTCGAAAGCCGCGAGATCAAGGCCGATGTGACCAAGCGCGCCGAGGCCCAACTGGCCGAGGGCGCCGTGTTCGGCTCCAACACCTCGACCCTGCCGATCACCGGCCTGGCCGAGGCCTCGGTCCGTCCCGAGGACTTCATCGGCATCCACTTCTTCTCGCCCGTAGACAAGATGATGCTGGTCGAGATCATCCTGGGCGAGAAGACGGGTCAGGCCGCCATCGCCAAGGCACTGGACTATGTGCTGAAGATCAAGAAGACCCCGATCGTCGTCAACGACAGCCGCGGCTTCTACACCTCGCGCTGCTTCTCCACCTTCCTGATGGAAGGCATGGCGATGCTGGAAGAGGGTTACGGCCCGGCCCTGATCGACAATGTCGGTCGGATGACCGGCATGCCGCGCGGCCCGCTGGAAATGCACGACGACGTGGCCCTGGACCTGTCCTACAAGATCGCCAAACAGACGGCGCTGGACCTGGGCGACAAATATGTCCCGTCGGAAGGCGCCGACATCGTCGCCAAGATGGTCGAGGGCGGACGGTACGGCCGCAAGAACGGCAAGGGCTTCTATGATTATGATCAGAAGCCCAAGACAATCTGGAAGGGACTGGGCGAACTGGCGCCGACCACCAAGGGCATCGACAAGCCCGAGGAGGCGACCGCCTTCGCCCAGATCGACGAGCTGAAGACCCGCCTGCTGTATCGCCAGGCGGTCGAGGTCGCCCGCTGCTGGGAAGAGGGCGTCATCGACGACCCGCGTGAAGCCGATCTGGGCGCTATCCTGGGCTGGGGCTTCGCGCCCTGGACCGGCGGCCCGATCAGCATGATCGACGGCATCGGCCTGGCCCAGTTCGTGGAAACCGCCGACCGTCTGGCCGCGACCTACGGCGACCGGTTCAAGGTCCCGCAGCTGCTGCGCGACATGGCGGCCAAGAACGAGACCTTCTACGGCAAGTTCGCCCCGGAGAAGGCCGCCGCCTGATCGGTTGCGGACATCGTAGAACGACGGAACGGGCGGCCTTCGGGTCGCCCGTTTTGGTTAGATAGCCACGCAGCAACCCATACGCGTGTCATGTTCACGCGATATGATGCGGTCAATCCAAACGTTCACTGGCCACCATGTTTGCTGTTCAATTCATCCTATCGATCGCCACCCTGATGGCCACCATGACCTTGTTTCCCCTGGCTGGACGCCTGGAGGCTGACGCAAGGCGACATGGAAATAGACTTCAACCGCCCTCGTCCCTGGCCAGTTACGAGCGTGGTCGTCTCGTCATTTACTGGATCCTGGGTCGGGCGCCGTCTCCAGACGTGCCGGTCGGGAGCAAGGCTGCGGTCTGGCTGGCGCGCGCCTTAATCGTCGCCAGCAGCCTTGTCGGACTATTTGGCCGGTATCTCGCCCAATGACGGCATAAATCCACGCTCGGCCGCCTGGGCCTGGCGGATATGGTGATCCCAAAAAAGACCCGCCCGACACGAGGTCGGACGGGTCGCTCCGCCGTCCCTCGCGGGGTCGGTGGCGGGTCGCTTGGGGCGACGGAGTGTCTAGGAAGGCGAGACGGTCGTCAGCCTTCGAGATCCTGGCCTTCGTCCGGCTCGGGCGTGCCCAGCAGTTCGTCGGCGATCTTGCTGGTCGAGGCCCGCACCGCCTTTTCGATCGAGGCGGCGATGTCCGGGTTCTGTTTCAGGAATTCGCGCACATTCTCGCGGCCCTGACCGATCCGGGTCGAGTCATAGCTGAACCAGCTGCCCGACTTCTCGATCACCCCGGCCTTGACGCCCAGGTCGATGATCTCACCCAGTTTGGAGATGCCCTCGCCGTACATGATGTCGAAGATGACCTCGCGGAACGGCGGGGCGACCTTGTTCTTGACCACCTTGACCCGGGTGGTGTTGCCGACCACCTCATCGCGGTTCTTGATCGCGCCGGTGCGGCGGATGTCCAGACGCACCGAGGCGTAGAACTTCAGCGCATTGCCGCCTGTCGTCGTCTCGGGCGAGCCGTACATGACGCCGATCTTGTGACGGATCTGGTTGATGAACAGGACGATGCAGTTCGACTTGGAGATCGAGGCGGTCAGCTTGCGCAGCGCCTGGCTCATCAGACGCGCCTGAAGGCCGGGCAGGCTGTCGCCCATCTCGCCCTCGATCTCGGCGCGCGGGGTCAGGGCGGCGACGGAGTCGACGACCACGATGTCCACAGCGCCGGAGCGCACCAGGGTGTCGACGATCTCGAGCGCCTGTTCGCCGGTGTCCGGCTGGGACACCAGCAGATCATCCAGGTTCACGCCCAGCTTCTGGGCGTAGCCGGGGTCCAGCGCGTGTTCGGCGTCGACGAAGGCGGCGGTGCCGCCGGCCTTCTGAACCTCGGCCACGGTGTGCAGGGCCAGGGTCGTCTTGCCCGAGGATTCAGGGCCGAACACTTCGATCACCCGCCCGCGCGGCAGGCCGCCGATGCCCAGGGCCATATCCAGGCCCAGGGATCCGGTGGACACCGAGGGGATCACGTCGGCGACCCCGCCCTTGCCCAGTTTCATCACCGAACCCTTGCCGAAGGCGCGATCGATCTGCGCGATCGCCGCCTCCAGGGCCCGTTGCTTGTCGCCGTCTTCCTTGCCCACCAGTTTCAAAGCCGCCTGTGCCATTGCCTTCGTCTCCCTTGCCATGATTCCCGTCAGAAGCTTGGGAGAGACCCGCCATGGACCCGCCCCCGTTTTTGTGAGGCCGACTATGTGCACGGTTTGTTCCAGTTCACAAGATGTTCTCATCTGGAACCGATGAGAACATCCGAACCCTACGTCCGATTTTGACGCATCAGGGAACGGCGACCGGCGCCTCAACCGCCGGCTCGGCATGGCGGGCCGCCAGGGACAGGCCGCAGCCCAGGATCAGCATGGCCGCCGCCAGCCCGGCCAGGGTGTGGCGCGCGCTTCCCCCACCCGGAGCCAAGGGCCGGGCCAGGGCGACGATCAGCACGGCGATCAGGCCCAGCGCGCCCGGCTGGTCCATCCCCACGCCCAGGAAGACGAAATGGCCCAGCCCCGCCAGCCAGCCGCCGACGACCCCGGTGGCGACCGCCGCGGGCGCCAAGGCGGCCCATCGCTCCAGCCGCGCCCCGATCCCCGCCGCCAGGGCCGCTGCGCCGGCCGCCGCCAACCCGGTCCAGACGAACAGCAAAGCCGCCTCGGGCGCCACGGCCTGAACCAGGACGCCCAGGATCAGCACCAGGACGACGGCCCCCAGCCAGCCGCCCCAGACCGTCTCGTCCTCGCCGCCAGGCCACAGGCTCAGACCCACGGCGACCAGGGCCGCACCCAGCACCACCGGATCGAACCCGCCCAGGCCCGTGGCCAGAACCGCCGCCGCGGCGATCACCCCCGCCAGCAGACGCCGCCCGATCAGGGCCCGCCCCGCCAGCAGGGCGAACATCACCCCCAGCACGGCCAAGCCTACGCCCGCCTCCATCCAGGGCAGGCGGCGCAGCAGGACATAATAGGTCTCGGCCGATTCGATCCGGCCGCCGACCGGCCCGGCCAGAACCCGCACCGCCTGGGCCACGACGATCCCGGCGGCCAGCAGCCAGACGCCCCCGCTCAGCCCCTTGCCGAACTGACGCAAGGTCAGGCCCGTGGCGTGACGCGCGCCCCAGGCGGCGAAACCGGTCAACAGAAAGGCCAGACCCAGCAGCCTCCACCCCGTCCCCGGCCCGTGCCGCAACACCCCCAGGCCGAAGACATCGGCGTAGACGGCGTTCTGCGTGGCCTTCGGCAGGACGGGCGCCCGCACCAGGGCGTCGGTCATTTCCAGCGCCTGGGATCCGATATGTTGCAGGCTGCCCTGGTCCAGGGCGTCCGGCGTCGAGCTGGGCGAATGGTACTGGGCCGGCCGGCCGATGAAGGCCAGGTTGATCCCGGCCAGGCCCCGGTCGGCGGCCAGGGTGAAGTCGGTGCCGTTGGGCATCAGCCGATAGACGAAGATGGCCAGGGCGTTGCTGGCCGCGCCCCCGTCGGCCCGGCGCGTCGCCTGAGCGTAAAGGTCGATGGTCTGGGCGTTGCCGGGGCCGGTCTCGAACATCATGGCCCGACCGCCGCCGCCGCGCGCCTCCAGGTTCACCACCGCCCCGACCCGACCCCGCAACGGATGTTCGCTGAAGAAGGCCCGCGCCCCGTCCAGGTTCAGCTCCTCCCCGTCGGTGAGCAGCACGACCAGCCCCCTGTCGGCCGGTCCGCGCGCCCTGATCGCCCGCACCGCCTCCAGCACCGCCGCCACGCCGCTGGCGTCGTCGGCGGCGCCCGGCGAGCCGGGCACGCTGTCATAATGGGCCATCAGCACCACGAGGGGCAGGCTGGGGTTCCGGCCCGGCAGGACGCCGACCAGATTGACCACCGACAGGCCCTCGACCGACTCGCCCCGGTCCTCGATCCGGCGCACGGCGGCGGGCGACAGCGCCCCGGCCTGGAGCGTGGGCGCCAGGCCCAGCTGCGCCATTCGGCCCTGCAGATAGGCTTGGACCAGGGCGTGATCGGTCGAACCTATGGGACGGGGGGAGCGGGCCATGACTCGCACGTCCGCCATGGCCCGCTCCGCCGAAAATCCGGTCGCGGCGGCGCTTGTCGGCGCGGGCCGAGGCGTCTGTGTCGTGATCACGGCCAACCCCAGCGCCGCCGCCAGGGCCGCCAACAACAAGACCAGCCGCATTAGATGCATCCCCCGAGGCGTCATCGCGCCAATAGGGCCGAGCTGGCGTCATTTCGCAAGTGCGGGGTCAGGGACGCGTCCGGTTCCGTTCGACCCGGTTGCCGGTCGCCCCGTCGCCGTCGTCGGCGCTGGACCCGAACGGATAGCCGGCGTCATCGCCGCAATAGGACCGGTTCCCCTCGCGCGCGCCCACCACCACCGTCCGGGGGCGCAGCCAGCCGACGCCGGAAAACACATTATCCGTGATCTGATTATAGGACGGCGTCTGGTGACGGATCACCCCGTCCTCGCCGCAGTTGCGGTACAGGAAGACCCCGCCGCGGCCGCCCAGGGCGAAGCGGTTGCCGATGATGCGATTGGCGCCCGATCCGTCCACGGCGATCTGTTCACGCCCGGTGCGAATGGTGAAGTCATTGTCCTGGATCACCGTTCCGGCGCTCTCTGCGTCCAGATAGACGGCGGTCGAGACCGACCGGCCCGAAAAGCGCGAGCGCGCCACCACGGTCTGCGTCACCCCCGGCCCGACATACAGGGGGATAGTCCCCACGCCCTCGAACCGCACCCGCTCCAGAATCGTGCCCAGGGGCGCCGCGCTCTGGGCCGCCGTCGTGTGATCGGGCGTCCGTGACGAGGCCAGCAGGTCGCGCATCGACCCGCCCGCCCCCATGCCCCAGATCCGCACATTGCCGACGACGGTGCAGTTGCGCACATAGGTCTGGACCGGACGGCTCCAGCCGTCGCCCTGACGCCGCGACCAGATCGCCACCGTCGGCGTCTGTGACGTCGCCTCGCGCGCCGGTCGGATCACCCCGCCGCCGCAGTCGATCCCCGCGCCCGAGGCCTCGGCCCCCTCCACCAGAACAGGCCGCCGCACGGCGACGCCCGCCAGGTCGGCGCGGCACGTCAGGCGATAGGCTTGATCGGACGGGGCGGTCAGGTCGCGCACCTCGGCCAGGGTGCAGGCCCGCGCGCCTGCGGGATCGCCCGCCTGAACCGCCGCCAGCAGGATCAGGCCGCTCCACATCTCAGGGCAGGGGAACAGCCAGGGCCGCGCGCTCGGCCGCGCAGCCGGGATTGGTCCGCCCGGTCGCCCGCGCCGCCGCCAGTTCGTCGCGCGCCGCCGCCATCTCGGCCTGGAAGTCCGGCGTCGCGACGATTTCGGCGACGACGGCCCGCCCCAGCGCCTCGCCCGCCAGCCCATCGCTGGGATAGTCCATGGCGCAGATCTGGCGGCTCACGCCGATCTCATGGCCGATGCGCCGCACCGCCGCCGCCCGGTCCGGCGCGATCAGGGCCAGCGCCTCGGCATAGGCGGTTCCCAACGCCGCGCCGGCGGAGGGCGCGGACGGGCTGCGCCGCATCGCCGGCGTCAGGGTCTGGCAGGCCCGGCGCGCGGGATCCTCGGCGACCGGCCGGGCGCGACGACCTCGCGCCTGGGCCTGGGCCAGCACGACCGCCGCCTGGGCGTCATGAAAGACCTTGGCCATCATCCGGTCCAGCGTCGGCGTCTCGGCCGACCCCAGTCGCACCCCCAGGGCGCAGTCGAAATGCTGAAGCGCCAGCGGCGGGCGCAGTTCGGCATGGGCGGTCGCCATCAGCCAGCGGTCCGAATCCTCCAAGGCCGTGAACCGCGCCGACGCCGCCCGGTCGGCCGCATCCTGGGCCGATCCCGCCACGGGCGCTGGGGGCACGGCCTGGGCCAGCCGCGCGACGACGCCGGGCGACAGATAGCCTTCGTCGGTCGTGCTGAAGATCGGACGGGGCGAAGGCCGCCCGGCCGGGGCGCAGGCCGCCAGGGGCAGCGAAGGCAGGATCACCGTCGCCGCGATCAGAGCGGCGACCGGTCTCACAGACCCGCGCTCCAGCTCAGCTGCACCGAGGTCTCGCCGCCGGCGCCCGGCGCCGCCACCACCTGAAGATTGGTCGCGCCCGCCTGGCCGCCCGCCGCGCCATAGGCCCGGGCGTCGCCCTGGTTCATGCCCATGACCGAGGTCAGGCCCGCCTCCTCGGCGCGGGTGCGATAAAAGGCCACCACTTCGTCGGGCGTGGCGGCGGTGGTGAAGGTGACCAGCCCGCCCTCGCCGTCCGGCCCGGCGGCGGTCGTCGCCGGCTGGTCCAGGGCGGCTCCGGGGTACAGGGCGGCATAAGCGGGCGCGCCGGGTGCAGCGGGGATATCCGCCGTCATCGCCTCGGGCGCAGGCGCAGCCTCTCCCTCCGACGGCGAAGCCGGGGCGGTCATTTGGTCAGGGGCGGCGAGGGAGGCCTGGGCCGGCGCCTTTTCGGTCCTGGACCGGTCGTCGCAACCTGCAAGGCAAAGCAAGACTAAGGCGGCCGAGGCCGCCAGACGGCGTATCATCGGGGAATCGTCCCTTGGACCCATGGTCAAGGCGCCACCGTGGCGCAAGGATGCGGCGGCAGCAAGGCGTCAGCGTCAATCGTCGTTTTCAGCGCGGCCCCGTGTCCCCGCCGAGGCCCGCCCTTCTTCGGCGAGGGCCTCGTTGATCTCGAGCGAGTCGGGATCATCGTCCGATCCGCTGGCGGACCCGCCGCGCAGCGAGCCGGCGCGGGTGTCGGAGCCGGAATCTGTGCCGTCCAACGCCTCGATCAGGGCGTCGGCCTTGTGCCCCAGGTCCGGCTTTTCGCCCATGTCGGCGGCCTCGCGCGCATCCTCGCACTCGGCTTCGGTCTTTTCGGCGTCAACGTCCGTCATGGCTCATGTCTCCGGGTTCGTCGGAGGTAAAGCGCCCGACCCGGTTGCGGTTCCCCGCTCCCTGCCCTTGAACCTCGGCCGTCAGCCCCGATCTAGGCGTCATGATCCCGTTCTCAGTTCTCGACCTCTCCCCCATCGTCGAAGGCGGCGACGCCCGCCGCGCCCTCGACGAGACCCTGGCCCTGGCCCAGGCCGCCGACCGGCTGGGCTATGAGCGGTTCTGGCTGGCCGAACACCACAACATGCCCGGCATCGCCAGCGCGGCGACCGCCATCGTCATCGGCCATGTGGCGGCGGGCACCCAGCGCATCCGCGTCGGCTCCGGCGGCGTCATGCTGCCCAACCACGCGCCCCTGGTCGTCGCCGAACAGTTCGGCACCCTGGAGACCCTGTTCCCCGGCCGGATCGACGTCGGCCTGGGCCGCGCGCCCGGCACCGACGGCGCCACAGCCCGCGCCCTGCGCCGCTATTTCGACGGCGCCGACCAGTTTCCGCGCGACGTGGTCGAATTGATCCAGTGGTTCGAGCCGGCCGCCGACAACCAGCCGGTGCGCGCCGTTCCCGGCGCGGGTCTGCGCGTGCCGATCTGGCTTCTGGGGTCCAGCCTGTTCAGCGCCCAGCTGGCCGGCCAGCTGGGCCTGCCCTACGCCTTCGCCAGCCATTTCGCGCCTGAACTGCTGCTGGAGGCCCTGGCGCTTTATCGCCGCAGCTTCACCCCGTCTGACCGGCTGGCCCAGCCCTACGCCATGGCCGCGATCAATGTCTTCGCCGCCGATACGGACGCGGAGGGCGTGCGCCTGTCCACCTCGATGCAACAGAGTTTCGCCCGACTCTCGACCGGCAAGCCGGGCAAGCTGCCCCCGCCCGTCGACGACATCACGGCCGTCCTGACCCCGCAACAGATCGAGGGGGCGCGCAGCCGCCTGCTCTATTCCGCCGTCGGCGGGCCGGAAACGGTGCAAAAACAGCTGTCGGACTTCATCGCCCTGACCGGCGTCGATGAATTGATGATCACCGGCATGGCCTTCGACAACGCCGCCCGCATCCACAGCCTGGAGATCGTCGCGGAAGTTCGCGGGCAGATGGAGACGGCGGAAGCGGCGGCGTGAACCCGTCCCCTCTCCCGCCGGGAGAGGGCTTGAGCGCCCGAGAGCGTAGCGATCGGTCTTGCGCGACCCGAAGGGCGGCGCGAAGCAGCCAAAGGGTGAGGGGCAAGGTAGTGCGAGTTGGCCCACCGGCGGAACCCTCATCCGGCCCTTCGGGCCACCTTCTCCCGCAAGGGGAGAAGGAAGCGAGTCAGAGCTCCCCCAGAAACCCCAGCAGCAGCCCAGTCACCTCATCCGGCCGCTCCTGCTGGATCCAGTGGCCAGCGCCGGGCAGGACCACCGAACGCGTCAGGTTCGGAACCCAGTCCTTCAGCCCGGTCTCGGCCGAGCCGGCATAGTGTCGGACCGGATCGTCCTCGCCGACGATGAACAGGGCGGGCTGGAGAATCCGCTGCTCCTGCGCGAAGGCGGTCAGCGACCAGTTCAGATCGATCGCTCGATACCAGTTCAGCGGGGCGTCGAAGCCGCCGGCCGTGAAGGCCTCGACATATTCGGTGAAATGGGCGGGGGTCATCCACGGCGGCAGGTCGGCGCCGTCGTCGATGCTGTCCAGCAGGCCGACGCCGCGCGCCATGAAGCCGGTCGCCCGTTTCGACGCGGGGGTGGCGCCGTCATAGGACCAGAACAGTTTCCTCAGCGTCGTCGCCGGATCAGCCTCCAGCGCCAGATGGGCGTCCGCCGCCTGGAACCGGCTGATATAGAGATCGCCCAGCCCGGCCCGTTCGGACAGGATGGCCATGACGGTCGTCGGCGGGCCCTGGGGGCGACGGGGCTGGAACGGCACGGACAGGCCGGCCACCGCCGTGAACAGATCCGGCCGCAACAGGGCGCAATGCCAGGCGACCGGCGCCCCCCAGTCGTGGCCCACGACGACGGCGCTCTGTTTGCCCAGCGCCCGGACCAGATCGACCATGTCCCCGACCAGATGCAGGATCGAACAGGCGTCGACGCCCTTGGGCTTGTCCGTGCCGCCGTATCCGCGCATGTCGGGGGCGACGACGTGGTATCCCGCCGCCGACAGGGCCTCGACCTGCGCCCGCCAGCTGATCCCCAGTTCCGGAAAGCCGTGGATCAGCAGGACCAATGGCGCGTTGAGGTCTTCGAACCCCGCCTCCAGCATCTGTTGGACAAGGCCGTCGGTCTTGATAAGCCGGGTGCGCATCTCAACCTCGCAGGCGGCTCTTCCGCCGCTCATCGAACAGGACGGACATGACCCGCCTCGTCACCTTTGCAGACGGTACGACCGTTCCCGCCCTGGGCCAAGGCACGTGGGAGATGGGCGACGATCCCGCCTGGCGCGACGAGGAGCAGCAGGCCCTGGCGCGCGGCATCGACCTGGGCCTGACCCTGATCGACACGGCCGAGCTCTACGGCGACGGCCGTTCCGAACGGCTGGTGGGCGAGGTCATCGCCGGGCGCCGCGACGAGGTCTTTCTGGTCTCCAAGGTCCGGCCCGAGAACGCCTCGGAAATGAAGATGATGCTGGCCTGCGAGAAGTCGCTGGAACGGCTGGGGACCGACCGGCTGGACCTGTATCTGCTGCACTGGGAAGGCAATGTCCCGCTGGAAGAGACGGTCGCCGCCTTCCAGGAACTGGTCGACGAGGGAATGATCGCCCGCTGGGGCGTGTCCAATCTGGATCTGCGCGCCATGGAACGGCTGATGGAGATCGAGGGGGCCGAGGACTGCGCCGTCAACCAGCTGCTCTATAATCTCGGCTCGCGCGGGGTGGAGTTCGACCTGTTGCCCTGGATGCAGGCCCGCGACATGCCCATGATGGCCTATTCGCCCCTGGGACGGGGCGAGTTGCTGGAACAGCCCCTGATCCGCGACATCGCAAACCGCCACAGCGCCGACCCGGCTCAGGTGGCGCTCGCCGCCATCCTGCGCCACGACGGGGTCATCGCCATTCCCAAGGCCGGCTCGATCGAACACGTCGAGGCCAACGCCGACGCCCTGGAGATCCAGTTCGACCTCGAGGACATCGAACGCCTCGACGCCGCCTTCCCCCCGCCCACGCGCGAGACCCCGCTGGACATCATCTGAGGGATGCGGACGCGGCCGGACCCCGGCCGCGTCCCTCGCCACGGCTTGATTTAGCGGTTTCCGCCTGCCACCGCGATGATTTCACCGGTGATCCAGGCGCTGTCGAGCGAGGCCAGGAAGACAGCGACAGGCGCGATGTCAGACGGCTGACCCATGCGGCCGAGCGGGGTCTGGGCGACCATCTGGACCTCCAGATCCGAGCCGATGATGCCCGTGGCGTGGGTGCCCTCGGTCTCGACGGCGCCGGGCGCAATGGCGTTGACCCGGATCTTGCGCGGGCCGAGCTCCTTGGCGAGCACGCGGGTGATCGAGTCCACGGCGGCCTTGGTGGCCGTGTAGACCGAGGCGGTCGGGATATCGACGGTGGTGGCGCCCGAGCTGATGTTGATCACGCTGCCGCCGTCGGGACTGAAGCGCTTGGCCGCCTCGCTGGTGGCCAGCAGCAAGCCCAGAACATTGGTGTCGAACTGGCGACGGTACTCGGCCTCGGTAAAGTCCTCGATCGGCGCGAAGGCATAGACGCCGGCGTTATTGACGAGGATGTCCACCCCGCCGAACGCCTTCTGGGTCTCGTCGAATAGCCGCGTAACATCGTCGCCGCTGGCCACGGACGCCTGGACGGCGATGGCCTTGCCGCCGGCGGCGGTGATCTCGGCCACGACCTTGTCCGCCCCTTCGCGGCTGGAGGCGTAGTTGACCGCCACTGCGGCGCCCTCGGCGGCCAGGGCCTTGGCGATGGCCGCTCCGATGCCTTTCGATGCGCCGGTGACGACGGCGGTCTTGCCTGAAAGCTTGCTCATGATCTCTCTCCGGTCGCCTTCAGCGGCGAACGGTTTGATATTTAGATAACCATCGAACTGATTCAATAAGCGGGGCTGTTGATTTTCTGAAACCGGCCTCAGATTTCCGCGAGCTGGGCCAAATAGGCGTTCAGGACGTCGCGCTGCAGCACCAGGAAGGCGAACTTGCCCTGCCGGCAGATCTGGATCAGGCCGGCGGTCTCCAGTTCCTTCATATGGTGCGAGAAGGTGGGGGCGCTGACCGAGACAAGCTGGGCGACCGCGCCGCAAGGGGTGGGTTCGCTGGCCGCGCCGATCTCCTTAAGGATCTGACGGCGACGCGGCTCCGCCAGGGCCTTGGCGATCAGGTTCACCTGGCGTTCGTCCAGCCGGATGCGCAGCGCGTCTTCCATAGGGCTCATATGCGGTGCGAGAGCGGCTGACGCAAATGGGGCGCGACGCCACGTCGGTCGTCGGTTCGGCTACCCGCCTCGGATCACGTCCAACAGCCGCGCCCGCGCCTCCGCCGCATAGGAGACCGCCGGCCCTCGCCCCCAGACCGGATCGGGCCACAGGCCGTCGTCGCGACGGCGGCCGACGACATGGAGGTGCAACTGGGCCGTCACATTGCCGATGGCCCCCACGTTCAGCTTCTCGACCGTTCCCAACCGCCGCACCAGCGCGCCGGCCCGCACCGTCTCCTCCATCAGCGCGGCCCGCTGTTCGACGCTCAGGTCTTCCAGCTCCACCGCCCCCTCGACACGCGGGATCAGGATCAGCCAGGGAAACCGTGCGTCGTCCTGCAGCCGCACATGGCACAGCGGCCATTCGGCGGCGGCGACCGATCCGGCTTCGAAGGCGGGGTCTGGACGAAAGTCGGTCATGGCGTCTCCGCAACAGGGTTTTCCCAGCCTTGCAGCGCGGCCGATGCGGGTCTAGACCGCCCGCACGATTAATCCCCTTTCGCACACGCAATAAACGGAGACATCCATGGCTCGCGCGAAGATCGCCCTCATCGGCGCCGGCATGATCGGCGGCACCCTGGCCCATGTGGCCGCGCGCGAAGCGCTGGGCGACGTGATCCTGTTCGACATCGCTGAAGGCACCCCCCAGGGCAAGGCGCTGGACATCGCCGAGGCCACCGCCGTCTTCGGCTCGGACGTGGCCCTGAAGGGCGCCAACGACTATGCCGACATCGCGGGCGCCGACGTCTGCATCGTCACCGCCGGCGTGCCGCGCAAGCCGGGCATGAGCCGCGACGACCTGATCGGCATCAACCTGAAGGTCATGAAGGCCGTCGGCGAGGGCATCAAGGCCCACGCCCCCAACGCCTTCGTCATCTGCATCACCAACCCGCTCGACGCCATGGTCTGGGCGCTGCAGAAGTTCTCGGGCCTGCCCAAGGAGAAGGTCGTCGGCATGGCCGGCGTGCTCGACTCGGCGCGCTTCGCCTACTTCCTGGCTGAAAAGACCGGCGTGTCGGTTCAGGACATCCACGCCTGGACCCTGGGCGGACACGGTGACGACATGGTGCCGATGGTGCGCCACTCGACCGTCGGCGGCCTGCCCCTGCCGGACGCCGTCAAGGCCGGCTTCCTATCGCAGGACGAGCTGGACGCCATCGTCGACCGCACCCGCAAGGGCGGCGGCGAGATCGTGGCCCTGCTGAAGACCGGCTCGGCCTTCTACGCTCCGGCCGAAAGCGCGATTGCGATGGCCAAGTCCTATCTGCTGGACCAGAAGCGCGTCCTGCCCTGCGCCGTCTGGCTGTCGGGCGAATACGGCCTGTCGGACCTCTATGTCGGCGTCCCGGCCCTGATCGGCGCCGCCGGCGTCGAGAAGGTGATCGAGTTCACCACCAACGACGACGAAAAGGCGATGTTCGAAAAGTCCGTCGCCTCGGTCCAGGGCCTGCTGCAGGCCTGCAAGGATATCGACGCCTCGCTGGCTTAAGCGATCGCACAGATCGAATGACGAAGGGCCTGCGGAGCAATCCGCAGGCCCTTTTTCTTTGCGCTTTCCAGATCTTCCCCCGCTTGCGGGGGAAGTGTCAGCTCGTCGAGCGCAGCGAGACGGCTGACGATGGGGGAAGTTTTCTTCCAGCCAAACAAGACTCCCCCCTCCGACCCTGGTTCGCTTCGCGAACGCCGGGCCACCTCCCCCGCAAGCGGGAGAGGGTCTTTCGTGTCACTCCCGCACGTGGGCCAGCCAGTCCTTGCTCTGCATCTCGTTGAAGCGCGACACGGTGCGTTCGAACTCGAACGCCCCCACCCCTTCGGTATAGAGGGCCTCAGGCCGGGCGGCGGCCAGGACGATCAGCTTGGTCTTGGCCTCGTACAGAGCGTCCACCAGCGTCACCAGGCGGCGCGCCTCCTGATGGTTCGACGGCCCCAGGATCGGCACGTCCTCCAGGAACAGGGTGTGGAACCGCTCGGCGATGGCCAGATAGTCCTGCGGCCCCAGAGGCCGGCCGCACAGGTCCGCGAAACTCGCCCGCGCCATCGAGCCCACGGTCCGCTCCACCACGACATCGCGCCCCAGCACGGTCAGATGCGCCGGCTCCTCCGGCTCGCCCCCCTTCAGCTCGCGCCACAGGGTCTCGAACCCGGCCCGGTCGTCCGGCGTGTGCCAGATCTCGGCCGAACTCAGCCGGTCCAGCCGCCAGTCGCGTGCGCCCGCCGTCTGCACCACGGCGCAGCGGTCGCGGATGATGTCGATGAAGGGGGTGAAGAGCTGGCGGTTGATGCCGTTCTTGTACAGGTCCTCCGGCGCCCGGTTCGAGGTGATGGCCAGCACCACCTTGTCCTCGAACAGGGCCTCGAACAGCCGGCCCAGGATCATGGCGTCGGCGATGTCCGTCACCTGCAACTCGTCGAAACACAGCAGCCGGGCTTCGGAGGCGATCAGCTTGGCGATGGGCGGAATGGGATCGTCGCCCTTATGCGTCCCGAACACGGCCTTGCGGCTTTTGGAGTCGCCCTCGCGCCACTGGCGCACCAGGTCGTGGACCCGGGCCATGAAGGCGTGGAAATGGGCGCGTCTTTTCCGGGGCTCGGGCGTCGCGGAATAAAACAGGTCCATCAGCATGGACTTGCCCCGTCCGGGCGGTCCCCACAGATAGATCCCCTTCACCTCGGGCGGGCGCCCGAACAGGCCGCGCCGGGCCAGATCGGTCTCCAGCCGCTCCAGGGCGACGAGCACTTCGGCCTGGGCCGGATCGGGCGTCAGCACGCCCTCTTCCACGCGGATGTCGTAGGCGTTTCGGATGCGGGAGGTCATGAGCCCCTGCTTAAAGTCCCTGCCGCCGAAAAGCGATTGCTTCGCGGCTGCGAACGCCTAAATGCACACCACACAACACATCGCGCTCAAGCAGCGAGGCCCCGTGGGCCGAGCGATAGCGCGTCCGAAGGACCAATCATCATGGGTTATCGCGTCGCGATCGTCGGGGCCACGGGCAATGTGGGCCGCGAAATGCTGAACATCCTCGAGGAGCTGGAATTCCCCGTCGATGAAATCCACGCCATCGCCTCGCGCAAGTCCAAGGGGGTCGAGGTCTCGTTCGGCGACAAGACCATCAAATGCCAGGACATCGAACAGTTTGACTTCTCCAAGGT
This sequence comes from Brevundimonas mediterranea, assembly GCF_011064825.1. Taxonomy (NCBI): domain Bacteria; kingdom Pseudomonadati; phylum Pseudomonadota; class Alphaproteobacteria; order Caulobacterales; family Caulobacteraceae; genus Brevundimonas; species Brevundimonas mediterranea. The sequence continues at coordinate 1,959,313 of NZ_CP048751.1, read as the reverse complement.
CGATCTGGTCCTGATGTCGGCCGGCGGCGAGGTCTCGCGCGCCTGGTCCGAGAAGATCGGCAAGGCCGGCCCCATCGTGATCGACAACTCCTCGGCCTTCCGCAAGGACGCCGACGTGCCCCTGATCGTGCCCGAGGTGAACCCCGACGCGGTCAAGGACGCCAAGAAGAAGAACATCATCGCCAACCCCAACTGCTCGACCATCCAGCTGGTCACGGCGCTGAAGCCCCTGCACGACGCGGCCAGGATCAAGCGGGTCGTGGTCTCGACCTATCAGTCGGTGTCCGGCGCCGGCAAGGAAGGCATGGACGAGCTGTGGAACCAGACCAAGGCCATCTACGGCCTGGGCGACGCCCGTCCCAAGAAATTCCCCAAACAGATCGCCTTCAACGTCATCCCCTATATCGGCTCCTTCCTCGAGGACGGTTCGACCGACGAGGAGCAGAAGATGTCGGACGAGACGCACAAAATGCTGGACCCCGACATCAAGGTCACCGTCACCTGCGTGCGGGTGCCGGTCTTTGTCGGCCATTCCGAGGCCGTGAACATCGAGTTCGACCGCCCCCTCGCCCCGGACGAGGCCCGCGCCATCCTGCGCGAGGCGCCGGGCGTGCTGGTGATCGATAAGCAGGAGCACGACGGCTATATCACCCCCGTCGACGCCGCCGGCGAACACGCCGTCTATGTCAGCCGCATCCGCAAGGATCCGACCGTCGAGAACGGCCTGAACCTGTGGGTCGTGTCCGACAATCTGCGCAAGGGCGCCGCCCTGAACGCCGTCCAGATCGCCCAGCTGCTGGACGAGACGGGCGTCATCACCTCGTCGTCGGGGTATCGTTCGATCACGGTGTAATGTCTTTCGTCATCCTCCGGCGCGCGTAGCGCGACCGGGGGACCCAGCGGCGCGCGTGAGCGCGAACCTGTCGCGGACACGATTTCGGCCGTCATGCTGCTGGGAGATTTCGCCTTCGGCGCCGCTGGGTTCCCCGGTCTGCGCCGCGAAGGCGCGGCTTGCCGGAGAATGACGAAAGTGAAGTTGAGTCGCCAATGACCGCCGCCGCCACCCCCAACGATCCCCGCGCGGTCGCCACCGCCGTCGCCTGCTACAGCCTGTGGGGCCTCTTGCCCCTGCTGTTCATGGCCTTGGCGGCCCATGGGTTCGGCGCGCCCGAGATCCTGGCCCACCGGGCGGTGTGGTCGGTCTTCGTGGCGGGTCTGTTCCTGCTGCTCGCAGGCCAATGGGGCGAGGCGAAACAGGTGCTGGCGACGCCGCGCACCCTGGCCTGGCTGGCCCTGTCGGCGGCGATGATCGCGACGAACTGGAGCCTGTACGTCTTCGCCACCACCCATCATGCGACGTTGGAGGCCAGCCTCGGCTACTACATCAACCCGCTGCTGAACATGGCGGCGGGGGCGGTGTTATTCCGTGAACGGATCGACCGCTGGAGCGGCCTCGCCATCGGCCTGGCCGCCGTCGGCGTGGTGATCCAGACCATCGCCCTGGGCCATGTGCCGATCATCGGCCTGACCCTGGCCGTCACCTTCTGCGCCTATGCGGTGATCCGAAAGCGCGTGCCGGCCTCGGCCCAGACCGGGTTGTTCGTCGAATGTCTGGTGCTGCTGCCCATCGGCGCCCTGTTCCTGGCCTGGCTGGCCACGCACGGCCAGGCGACGGGCTTCGCCTCCCCCGCCGGCCTGGCCTGGGCCCTGGTCAACGGCCCGGCGACGGTCATTCCGCTGGTGCTGTTCGCCTGGTCGGCGCGACGTCTGCCCCTGTCCACCCTCGGCTTCATCCAGTTCCTGGCGCCGACGCTCCAGTTCGCCTGCGGCGTCTGGGCGGGCGAGGCCCTGACGCCGCTGCGCATCGTTTCCTTCGGCTTCATCTGGGCCGGAGCGGGGGTGTTCGCGATCGGCGCCGCGCGGCGGTCGCGCGCCGCACGGCGCGCCGTCGTCCTGTCCGAAACGGTCTAGAGCGCGCCGTATAGGGCCGCCAGCAGCCGCCGGGGGCGAGGGTCGCCGATCAGGTGCGGCGACTGACGCGTCATCACATAGGCGGCCGACAGCCGACGCGACGGGTCGGCCATGGCCATCGACCCGCCCCAGCCGTAGTGGCCGAAGGACTCGCCCGGCCCGAAGACGTTCAGCCCGTCGTTGCGCATCAGACCTGCCGCCCAGCTGATCACATAGGGCAGCACCTTGTCCGGGCCGTGGATCCGCTCGCGCCTCAACTGGTCCAGCGTCCCGGCCGACAGCACCGACCGTCCCTCCAGAACGCCCCCATTGGCGACCACCCCCATGATCCGCGCCAGGCCCAGGGCCGTGCCGTGCAGATTGGCCGAAGGGATCTCCATCTTGCGCCATTCGGCCGACCCCCGCCCGCCGGGGGCCGAGCCCCGGTCCAGGAAGGCCGCCTGTTTGATCGGATCGACGGTTCCCAGACTGGGCGCCGCCGTGGGCTTGCGCATCTGGGCCACCCGGCCATGCTCGCTCTCGGGCAGGCCGATCCACAGATCCAGGTCGGGGAAGTCCGCCCGCAAGGCCTGGCCCATGGTCCGCCCCGTCGCCAGGCGGAAGACCTCGTTGGCCATGTAGCCGACCGTGACGGGATGATAGCCGGACGCCGTGCCGGGCTCCCACATCGGCGCCTGGGCCGCCAGCCGCGCCAGCACGGACGCCGCCTCGAACCAGACCGACGGATCGACCGCCTCGGAAAAGCCCGGCAGGCCCGCCTGGTGGCTCATCAACTGGCCCACGGTGATTCCGGCCTTGCCCGCCGCCCCGAACGCTGGCCACAGGCTGGCGACCGTCTGCTCGTAATCCAGCCGGCCCGCCTCGACCGCGGTGGCGATCAGAAGGGCCATCACCGCCTTGCCGGTCGAGAACACCGGCGTCAGGGTCGTCTCGGTGAAGGCCGTGGTCCGCGCCGTGTCGGCATGACCCGCCCACAGATCGACGACCGTCTCCCCCCCGATCAGCACGCTGAACCGCGCCGCCTGCTCGTTCAGCCCCTCGGGCGCGTCGGTGAAGTTGGCGGCGAACGCCTCGCGCACGGCGTCGAAGCGCGGTTCGCAATGGCCTTGAATATCGATGGGGTCGGTCATGGCGCGGTCATAGCCCCGGACCTCCGGCCGGGGAAAGGGTCAAAGGACATCCGGCCTGTCCTCACCCTTCCTCGTCGTCACAAGGATAAGGGTCGCATCGTCTTTGAGTTTCCCCCATACGATCTGGACCCAGCCATCGCGGACCTGACGTGCGTGGTGACGATCCTCGATCACGGCATAGTCAGTCTTTTCCGCCATCCACGCCGCGACTTGGTCCGAAGCAAAGCCATGGGCCAGGATGAAACACTGGGCCTCGTTCATGGATATGTCCACCGAGCGCAGGGCGCGGGGCGTCCCCGCCGCCCAAGATTTTTGGCCGTATTGTCCGGCTTCTTCAGCGAAGTGGGCGGGGCCGTCCACCGGCGGCAAGTCCAGAAGCTCCGCCTCTCCGGCCGCAAGGCAGAAGGCCAGCCCTGTAGCCAAGGCCTCTATCGGCGCGCTCTCACCGGACATGTCGCTGACCTGCTTGGGCTCGTTCTTTCTGGAGGCGACAGATAGAACCACGCCCCCGTCTCCCCCCACAGGCCTTGAGTAGGCGAGAACACCGCCGCCGTCGAACAGACGAAGATAAGCCGTACCCGCCTGGTTATATGGCTCATAGCCCTCTCGCGCTTCGAACAAAGCCGCCACATCGGCTTCCGAGGCTTTGAACGCATAGACCGAACAACTGCCGTCGTTCGGCTCAACCATGATCCCGCCGGAACTGTCCGGCGCGCCCGTGGCCCATCTTTGCGCGCCGTACCGGCCGTCGAGTCTCTGAAAATCCCTGGGGCCTTCGACAATCGGAGGGGCGTCAGTCATGTCGGCCTCCGCCACGGCGACACAATAGTCCACGGCGGCGGCGAGTGGCGTCCGGTCGACGGCTATGGGGGCGTCGGTCTGTGCGCCCGGCGTCACCAACGCAGCCATCGCCACCAGGGCCTTGAACCAGACTACCGAACCCATGCCATTCATCCCGACAAGCGCGAAGGTTGTCTCCGCGCTACCGAAGTTCCATCACGGTCGCATGACAAAAAGGCCCCGCACCGAAATGCGGGGCCTCAATCTTTACGACCCTTGGAAAGGATCAGGCCGCGACGACCTCGGTCGCCTGTTCGGCCAGGATGGTCAGGCCTTCGCCGTTGACGTCGGCGAAGCCGCCCTTGACGTCATACTGGGTCCGGGCGGCGCCGACATAGACGGTCACCAGACCCTCGCGCAGGGCGGTCATGAACGGGGCGTGGTCCGGCAGGACGCCGAAGTCGCCCTCGACGCCCGGCGCATCCACCTGGTCCACCAAGCCCGAGAAGACCTCGCGTTCCGGCGAGACGAGGGAGAAGGAAAGTTTGCCAGCCATCAGTCCGATGTTCCGATTTGATAGGATGCGATGGAAACGGGGTAGGCGCCGCCCGTTCCCCATATCGACAGAAAGATCATGTTGGTGGCGACGCTTCGCTCGAAAAGAACGCCCTTGCCGTTCACATCATCGGACTCGCTATCGAACGTCCAAGAGCGTTCAGCGCGAGTCTTTACGATGAAGCTATCGCCAGCCTCCGGGCCGCTCAGGTCCAGCACGCTGCAGCTTTCGCCGCCCGTCTCTGTCGGTCGAGCCACCATGATCCGAACAGGATCAACGGGTGTGCCGGACCGTGTGTAACTTCGAGAAACCTCGCCGTCTCGGGCCGTCATGGCCGCGCCCTTAAATCCTCTATCAAGGAAGAACGCAGCCTCAGCCGTAGCTGGGGGGAAACGACCATCAGCCAGAAAAGCGTCGCAGGCCCCCGCCATGGCTTCAAAATCTCCGACCTGAGCTTGCGCCGAAACGGGCGCCAGCAGGAAGGAAACAATGAGGCTGACGAAGGCCTTGCGCATGATCAGGCTTCCGCCGCCATCTTCTCGGCCTTGGCGACCGCCTCTTCGATGGCGCCGACCATGTAGAAGGCCGATTCCGGCAGGTGGTCGTATTCGCCGGCGACGATGCCCTTGAAGCTGCGGATGGTGTCGGCCAGTTCGACGAACTTGCCGGGGGCGTTGGTGAACTGCTCGGCCACAAAGAAGGGCTGCGACAGGAAGCGCTGGATCTTGCGGGCGCGCGATACGACCAGCTTGTCCTCTTCCGACAGCTCGTCCATGCCCAGGATGGCGATGATGTCCTTCAGGCCCTTGTACTGCTGCAGGACTTCCTGGACCGAACGGGCGACGTTGTAGTGTTCTTCGCCGATGACCAGCGGGTCCATGATCCGCGAGGTCGAGTCCAGCGGATCGACGGCGGGGAAGATGGCTTGGGCGGCGATGTCGCGGCTCAGCATGGTCGTCGCGTCAAGGTGGGCGAACGAGGCGGCGGGCGCCGGGTCGGTGGGGTCATCGGCCGGGACGTAGATGGCCTGGACCGAGGTGATCGAGCCCTTCTTGGTCGAGGTGATCCGCTCTTGCAGGTTGCCCATCTCGGTGGCCAGCGTCGGCTGATAGCCCACGGCCGACGGGATACGACCCAGCAGAGCCGACACTTCCGAACCGGCTTGGGTGAAGCGGAAGATGTTATCGACGAACAGCAGGACGTCCTTGCCCTCTTCGTCGCGGAAATACTCGGCCTGGGCCAGGCCGGTCAGGGCGACACGGGCGCGGGCGCCGGGAGGCTCGTTCATCTGGCCGTAGACCAGGGCGCATTTGGAACCCTCGGTCGAGCCGCCGTTCTTGGCCGGGTCCACGTTCACGTTGGACTCGATCATCTCGTGATACAGGTCGTTGCCTTCGCGGGTGCGCTCACCCACGCCGGCCAGAACCGAATAACCGCCGTAAGCCTTGGCGATGTTGTTGATCAGTTCCTGCATGGTGACGGTCTTGCCGACGCCGGCGCCGCCGAACAGGCCGGTCTTGCCGCCCTTGGTGTAGGGGCAGATCAGGTCGATGACCTTGATGCCCGTAACCAGGATTTCCGACGAGTTGGTCTGTTCCTCGAAGGTCGGGGCCTCGCGGTGGATCGGGCGGTATTGCGTGGTCTGGATCGGGCCGGCTTCATCGATCGGCTGGCCGACGACGTTCATGATCCGGCCCAGCACGCCCGGTCCGACCGGGGTCTGGATCGAGGTGCCGGTGTCCGATACGGGCTGGCCGCGCGTCAGGCCCTCGGTCGTGTCCATGGCGATGGTGCGGACCATGTTCTCACCCAGGTGCTGGGCGACTTCCAGCACCAGAGTGAAGGGCTCGCCCGTCTTCTGGTCGATGTTCTGGGTGTGCAGGGCGTTCAGGATCGCCGGCAGGTGGCCGGTGAACTCGACGTCCACGACGGCGCCGATGACCTGGGCGATCTTGCCCGTGGCGACGGCGGAGACGGGAGCCGCTGCGGGAGCGGCCTTCTTGGCGGCCGGCTTGCGGGCGGCGGGCTTCTTGGGGGCGACGGTGTCGGTCATGGCTGGGGTCCGTATCGGAATGTCTGTTCGGTCGGGATCAGAGGGCTTCGGCGCCGGCGATGATCTCGATCAGCTCGGTGGTGATCTGGGCTTGGCGCTTGCGGTTGTACTGCAGCGTCAGGGCGTTGATGAGGTCGCCGGCGTTGCGCGTGGCGTTGTCCATCGCCGCCATCTGCGACCCGAAGAAGCCCGCCTGGTTCTCGTACAGGGCGGCCAGGATCTGGGTCGTCAGGTTGCGCGGCAGCAGGGTCTCGAGGATTTCCTCTTCCGACGGCTCGTAGTCATAGACCGCGCCGTTCAGGTCGATCGGGGCGGCGTCGCCCTCGACCACGGCGGGGATCAGCTGCTTGCCGGTCGGAACCTGCGAGATCACCGATTTGAACTGGCTGTAGAACAGGGTGACCACATCGGCCTGACCGTCCTCGAACGCCGTGGCGATCATTTCGGCGACCGGCTGGGCCAGCGGCAGGCCGATGGTCTTCTGGGCGCTCAGCTCGAAGGTGTGGACCACCTTGTCGCCGTACAGACGGGTCAGCTGATCGCGCGACTTGCGGCCGACGGCGATGATCTTCACGTCCTTGCCGTTGGCGATCAGGCTGCCGATCCGCTCGCGTGCGGCGCGGATGACGTTGGTCGAGAAACCGCCCGCCAGACCCTTGTCCGCCGTCGCCACCACGATCAGGTGACGCTGGTCCTGACCCGTGCCGGCCAGCAGCTTGGGCGCGTCGGCGCCCGAGACGCCGGCGGCCAGGTTGGCGATGACCGAGGCCATCTTGCGCGCATAGGGCCGGGCGCTCTCGGCCTGGTCCTGGGCGCGTTTCAGCTTGGCCGCGGCGACCATCTGCATGGCCTTCGTGATCTTCTGCGTGGCTTTCACGCTTCCGATCCGATTGCGCATTTCCTTGAGGCTGGCCATCCGGCGTTGCTCTTCCTCTAACTACCGGCGGGGTTCAGGCGAAGGTCTTGACGAAGGCAGCCAGGATGTCCTTGAGCTCGGCTTCGATGTCCGAGGTCAGGTCCTTCTTGGTGCGGATGCCTTCCAGCAGGCTGGCGTGGTTCGCATGGATGCGGGCCAGCAGTTCCTTCTCGAACCGGCCGACGTCGCTCACGGCGATGCCGTCGATATAGCCGCGCGTGCCGGCGTAGACCGAGACGACCTGTTCTTCCATCGCCAGCGGCGAGTATTGCGGCTGCTTCAGCAGCTCGGTCAGGCGGGCGCCGCGGGCCAGCAGCTTCTGGGTCGAGGCGTCCAGGTCCGAGCCGAACTTGGCGAAGGCGGCCATTTCCCGGTACTGGGCCAGCTCGCCCTTGATGGTGCCGGCGACCTTCTTCATCGCCTTGGTCTGGGCCGAGGAGCCGACGCGCGACACCGAGATGCCGACGTTCACGGCCGGGCGGATGCCTTGGTAGAACAGGTCGGATTCCAGGAAGATCTGGCCGTCGGTGATGGAGATGACGTTGGTCGGGATATAGGCCGAGACGTCGTTGGCCTGGGTCTCGATCAGCGGCAGGGCGGTCAGCGAGCCCGAACCGTAGTCCTCGTTCAGCTTGGCCGAACGTTCCAGCAGGCGGCTGTGCAGGTAGAAGACGTCGCCCGGATAGGCTTCGCGGCCCGGCGGGCGGCGCAGCAGCAGGGACATCTGGCGATAGGCCACAGCCTGCTTGGACAGGTCGTCATAGACGATCAGGCCGTGCATGCCGTTGTCGCGGAAATATTCGCCCATGGCCGTGCCCGAGAAGGGCGCCAGGAACTGCAGCGGGGCCGGCTCCGACGCCGTGGCGGCGACGACGATGGTGTATTCCATCGCCCCGGCCTCTTCGAGGGTCTTGACGATCTGGGCGACGGTCGAACGCTTCTGGCCGATGGCGACGTAGATGCAGTAGAGCTTGGCGCTCTCGTCGTCGGTCTTGTTGACGTTCTTCTGGTTCAGGATGGTGTCGATGGCGACGGCGGTCTTGCCCACCTGACGGTCGCCGATGATCAGCTCGCGTTGGCCGCGGCCGACGGGGATCAGGGTATCGATGGCCTTCAGGCCGGTCTGCATCGGCTCGTGGACCGACTTGCGCGGGATGATGCCCGGCGCCTTGACGTCGACGCGGCGGCGCTCGGTGAACTGGATCGGGCCCTTGCCGTCGATCGGCTCGCCCAGCGGGTTGACGACGCGGCCCAGCAGGCCCTTGCCGACCGGCACGTCGACGATCTCGCCAAGGCGGCGCACGTCGTCGCCCTCGGCGATGGCGGCGTCGGCGCCGAAGATCACGGCGCCCACATTGTCGCGTTCCAGGTTCAGGGCCATGCCCTTGACGCCGGCCTTGGTGAATTCGACCATTTCGCCGGCCTGGACATTGTCCAGACCGTGGATGCGGGCGATGCCGTCGCCGACCGACAGCACGCTGCCCACGTCGGAGACATCGGCTTCGACGCCGAAGTTGGCGATCTGCGACTTGAGGATGGCCGAGATTTCAGCGGCGCGGATGTCCATGACGGGCTCTCTGTTCTTCAGTCTTCTGCGGGTGCGCCGATCAGGCGCGCTTCATTCTTGGGGCGGGGAGCGGGCTTACGCTCGCTTGAGGGCGAACTTCATCTGGTCGAGCTTGGTCTTCAGCGAGGCGTCGAACAGTTTCGAGCCGACCTTGATCTTCAGGCCGCCCAGGATGGCCGGATCGACCCGCGTGGTCAGCTCCGGCGCCTTGCCCAGGCTGGCGTTCAGCGCGGTCTTGATCGCGGCCAGCTGCTTGGCGTCCAGCGCCTGGGCCGAGACGACCTCGGCGGCGACGATGCCGGCGTGCTTGGCGTAGCGGGCTTCGAACCCGGCGATCACATGGGGCAGGTCCCGCGCGCGGTGGTTCTGGGCCAGCAGGCCCAGGAAGTTGGCGGTAGTCTGTTCGAACTTGGCCTTGGCGGCGATGGCGACGAGGCCCTTGCCCTGATCCTCGGCCGAAATGACCGGAGAGGTCGCCAGGCGGCGCAGGTCGGCGCTCTCGATCCAGGCGGCCTTCAACGACGTCAGGTCAGCACGGACGGCGTCCAGGCGGCCGGTTTCCAGCGCCAGATCAAACAGCGCCTGTGCGTAGCGATCGCCGACTTCCGTCGTTCTGAAATCATCAGCCACTGATTAGGGTCCGAGGTCGTTGTGTCAGGGTCGCGACCGAATGCGAGGGTCGCAACGGTCAAAAGCTTGAAATGCTTGCGGAAAGCACGACAGAGGCCGTATTCGTGAATACGCCCCCTTCAAGCCGGGCGCCTGATAGCACGGGGTTTTGCTGCTCGCAACATTGTGTGAAGGGGTGATGAAGCCGCACCCTGTCGCATCGGGTGTCGCACCCCGGTCATCCCTCCATGTGAAATCACGAGCCGACCTGCCGACGAGAGCCGAGATGAAACCGCACCCGCTGCTGATCACCGCCGCCTGCGCCCTCCTGGCGCCCTGCGTCGCCGCCCCGTCCCACGCCCGGGCCGGCGGCCTGACCGCCCCTGCGGACGCTCCCCGCTCCGTGCGGCTGATGAGCTACAACATCCGCTATGACGCTCCCGACGACACGCCGAACTGGCTGCAGCGCCGGCCGCACATGGCGCGCCAGATCGCCTTCTTCGATCCCGACGTCCTGGGGGTTCAGGAGGCGCTGATTCCGATGGTCGCCTATCTGGCCGATCAGGCGCCGGCCTATGACCATTACGGCGTCGGCCGCGACGACGGCGCCCAGGCGGGCGAGACGACGACCCTGTTCTGGCGCCGCGCCCGATTCGAGGCGGTCAGCACCCAGACCCTGTGGTGCTCGCCCACGCCGGACCGTCCGTCCAAGGGGTGGGACGCCGCCCTGCCGCGCACCGTGACCCGCGTCGTGCTGCGCGACCGGGCCAGCGGCCGGCTTCTGGACGTGCGCAACGCCCACATGGACCATGTCGGCGCGGTCGCCCGTGAACAGTGCGCCGCCCTGGCCGCCGATCTGGCCCCGGCGACGGTCGAGGGGGCGACGGCGGCGGTGGTGCTGATGGGGGATTTCAACGCCGGGCCGGACACGGCCCCCTATCGCCGCGTCCTCGCCGCCGGGCTGCGCGACGCCCGCGCCGTCAGCCCTGTCGTGTTCGGTCCCGCCGGCACCTACAACGACTTCGACATCGCCAGGGACAATGACGGCGTCGCAATCGACCATGTCTTCGTCGCTCCCGGCCTCTCGGTCGAACGCTACGGCGTACCCACCGATTCCTTCAGCGGCCAGGTGATCTCGGACCATTTCCCCGTGGTCGTCGATGTCGCGCCGGACGAAAAATGATCGCACAATTGAGGACCGGGGTGCGACCATTGCGCCGCCCCCGACCGCTTGATCGGAACCTGCGGCGGCCCTAGCGCTTAACGCTGACGCTTTTCCACCTAGGACACCTAAATGCTCGACAGCATTACGCCCCTGCTCTCCGACCCAGCCGCCTGGGCCGCGCTGGTGACGCTCATCGTGATGGAGGTCGTGCTCGGCATCGACAACCTGATCTTCATCTCGATCCTGTCGAACAAACTGCCCGAGCATCAGCGCCAGAAGGTGCGGCGCATCGGCATCGGCCTGGCCCTGGTCATGCGCCTGGCCCTGTTGTCGATCATCGCCTGGCTGGTGGGTCTGGTTCAGCCGGTCTTCACCCTGATGGGCAACGAATTCTCGTGGAAGGACCTGATCCTGATCGCGGGCGGCCTGTTCCTGGTCTGGAAGGCCACCAAGGAGATCCACCACACCGTCGATCCCACGCCCACCCACGACGTGATGGACAAGAAGGACGTGATGATCACCAACGCCGGCGCGGCGATCTTCCAGATCATCCTGCTGGACCTGGTCTTCTCGATCGACTCCATTCTGACGGCCGTCGGCATGACCGAACACCTGCCCATCATGGTGGTGGCGGTCCTGGTCGCCGTGACCGTGATGCTGCTGGCCGCCGACCCGCTGGCCAATTTCATCAACGAGAACCCCAGCGTCGTCATGCTGGCCCTCGGCTTCCTGCTGATGATCGGCATGGTGCTGATCGCCGACGGCTTCGGCTATCATGTGCCCAAGGGCTATATCTACGCCGCCATGGCCTTCTCGGCCGGGGTCGAGGCCCTGAACATGCTGGGCCGTCGCTCCGCCACGAAGAAGGAAAAGGCCACGGCCGCCCGCGCCCAGGCCAACCAGGCCGAGGCCCGCGCCAGGAAGGCCGAGGCGGAAGCCGCCGCCGAGAAGGCCTGAGCCGATGATCCGCCTGTCGTCACGCCTCGCCGGCCTCGTCTCCGGCCTGCTGCTGGCGACAGGCGGCGTCCTTCCGGCCCGGGCCGAGGTTCCGGTCCAGGCCTATGAAGTCGTCCGCGCCTATCCGCACGACAAGACGGCCTTCACCGAGGGCCTCTTCTTCCATGACGGCGCCCTGTACGAGAGCACGGGCCTCTACCCCTCCTTCATCCGTCAGGTTCAGCTCGAGACGGGCGAAGTGGTGCGCCAGCGCGACCTGCCGACCGTCTATTTCGGCGAAGGCATGACCACGCTGAACGGCAAGCTCTACAGCCTGACCTGGCGCAACCACATCGGCTTCATCTGGAAGCTGGACGACTTCTCGCCCCTGGGCGGCTTCTCCTATCCGGGCGAGGGCTGGGCCCTGACCACCGACGGGCGGCGGCTGATCATGAGCGACGGCACGGACCAGCTGCGCTTCCTCGACCCCGACACCCTAGCCGAGACCGGCCGTATCTCCGTCACCGCCGACGGCGAGCCGCTGGACCAGATCAACGAGCTGGAGTGGATCGACGGCGAGGTCTTCGCCAACCTGTGGCAGACCAACCGCATCGCCCGCATCGATCCCGAGACCGGCGTCGTGAAAGCCTTCATCGACCTGACGGCCCTGGTCCCCCAGGATGCGGGCCTGGACCCGAACGACGACGTCCTGAACGGCATCGCCTGGGACGCAGGCGGCAAACGCCTGTTCGTCACCGGCAAACGGTGGCCGCAACTGTTCGAGATCAAGCTGCGCTGATCCCCGACACAGCGAGGGGGCGGACGCCTGCATGCGTCCGCCCCCTCGCCGCCTGTACTCCGGCTTAAATCAGCCGTGCAGGTCGAACCGGTCCAACTCCATGACCCGGGCCCAGGCCGCCACGAAGTCCTCGACCAGTTTCTTCTGGCCGTCCGACCCGGCGTAGACCTCGGCCAGGGCGCGCAGCACGGCGTTCGAGCCGAACACCAGATCGACGCGCGTGCCGGTCCATTTCGCCTCGCCCGTCTTGCGGTCTCGGCCTTCGAACACCGCCTTGGCGTCCGAGGTCGCCTGCCACTTCACGTCCATGTCCAGCAGGTTGACGAAGACGTCGTTGGTCAGGGCGCCGGGCCGGTCCGTCAGCACCCCGTGGGTCGCCCCACCGACGTTGATGTTGATGGCGCGCAGCCCCCCGATCAACGCCGTCATCTCGGGCGCGGTCAGGGTCAGACGCTGGGCCTGGTCGATCAGCAGGGATTCGGCGGGAACGGCGTAGCGGGCCTTCTGATAGTTGCGGAAGCCGTCAGCGACCGGCTCCAGATAGCCGAAGGATTCGACGTCGGTCTGGGCCTGGCTGGCGTCCGTCCGTCCCGGCGTGAAGGGCACGACGACCTCATGTCCCGCCGCCCTGGCCGCCTGTTCGACACCCGCCGCGCCGGCCAGCACGATCAGGTCGGCCAGCGAGACCTTCTTGCCGCCGACCTGAGCCTGGTTGAAGGCGAACTGCACGCCTTCCAGCATCTTCAGCACCCGCTCCAGCTGCTCGGGCTGATTGACGGCCCAGTCCTTCTGCGGCGCCAGGCGAATGCGCGCGCCGTTTGCGCCGCCCCGCTTGTCCCCGCCCCGGAAGGTCGAGGCCGAGGCCCAGGCCACGCCGACCAGTTCCGACACGCTGAGACCCGTGGCCAGCACCTGGGCTTTCAACGTGGCCACATCGCCGGCGTCGATCAGCGGATGATCGACGGCCGGCACGGGATCCTGCCAGACCAGTTCCTCCTTGGGGACTTCCGGGCCCACGTAGCGCGAGCGCGGCCCCAGGTCGCGGTGGGTCAGCTTGAACCAGGCGCGGGCGAAGGCCTCGGCGAAGGCCTGGGGATTGTTCAGGAAGCGACGCGAGATCTTCTCGTATTCCGGGTCGAACCGCAGCGACAGGTCGGTGGTCAGCATGGTCGGCCGGCGCATCTTCGACGGATCATGGGCGTCGGGGATGATGAAGCCCGCATCCTTGGCCACCCACTGGTGGGCCCCGGCCGGCGACTTCTCCAGCTCCCATTCGAAGGCGAACAGGTTCTCGAAGAAGAAGTTGCTCCACTGGGCCGGGGTCTGGGTCCAGGTCACCTCCAGGCCGCTGGTGATGGCGTCCCCGGCCTTTCCGCTGCCGAAGCTGGAGGCCCAGCCCAAGCCCTGCGCCTCCAGGCCTTCGGCCTCGGGCTCGGGTCCGACATGGTCGGCCGGGCCGGCGCCGTGGGTCTTGCCGAAGGTGTGGCCGCCGGCGATCAGGGCGACCGTCTCCTCGTCGTTCATCGCCATCCGCGCGAAGGTGTCGCGGATGTCGCGCGCCGCAGCGATCGGGTCGGGATTGCCGTCCGGGCCTTCCGGGTTGACGTAGATCAGGCCCATCTGGACCGCCGCCAGCGGGTTCTCCAGATCGCGAGTATGCTCACGACCGTCCGCGTTGTCGTCGGTCACCAGCACGGCCTCATCAGCCGGCTTGTCCACGCCGTGCGAACCGCGCGCGTAGCGCTCGTCGCCGCCCAGCCAGGTCGTCTCGCGACCCCAGTAGACGTCCTGATCCGGCTCCCAGGTGTCCTCGCGACCGCCGGCGAAACCGAAGGTGCGGAAGCCCATGGTCTCCAGCGCCACATTGCCGGTCAGGATCAGCAGGTCGGCCCAGGAGATGGCCTGGCCGTACTTCTGCTTGATGGGCCACAGCAGGCGGCGCGACTTGTCGATGTTGACGTTGTCCGGCCACGAGTTCAGCGGGGCAAACCTCTGCTGGCCGCGCCCGCCGCCGCCCCGTCCGTCGCCGACCCGATAGGTGCCCGCGCTGTGCCAGGCCATGCGGATGAACTGGGGCCCATAATGGCCGAAGTCCGCCGGCCACCAGTCCTGCGAGTCGGTCATCAGCTGGCGCAGGTCGTTCTTCAGCGCCTCATAGTCCAGTTTGGAGAAAGCCTCGCGATAGTTGAACCCCTCGCCCAGCGGGTTGGAGCGCGACGAATGCTGGTTCAGCAGGTCGGTGCGCAGCTGCCCCGGCCACCAGTCGCGGTTCTGGACCCCGCCCCCGGCGACCGACTCTGTCGTCGCGCCTGAGAACGGGCATTTGGCTTCGGTGGTCATGGCGGTCTTCCCTGTGATGGCGCGATGCGGCGGGCGTGTTGACGATAGCCCCTCGGCTGACATGGCTATTCATGCGCAGCCCAGCTTCATAAAGCCAATCGATTATCTTTGATTTTTGTATAGACCGGTCCTATTCGTCCCAAATGCTCCCCACCCTGCGTCAACTCCAGTATCTGAAGCTTCTCGCCGAACACGGCAGCTTCTCCCGCGCCGCCGAGGCCGCCCACGTCAGCCAGCCCGCCCTCAGCGCCGGGGTGCAGGAGCTGGAACGGATCCTGGGCGCCCCCGTGGTCGAGCGCGCGCGCGGCGCCGTCATCATGACTGCGGTGGGGGTCGAGGCCGTGCGCCGGGCCGAGGACGTGCTGGCGCGGACCGAGGACCTAGTCGAGGCAGCCAAGAACGCCGGCCGGCTGCTGTCAGGCCGGTTCCGCCTGGGCGTCATCCCGACCGTGGCCCCCTTCCTGCTGCCCGCCAAACTGCCGTCGCTGAAGATCGCCTATCCGAACCTGAAGCTGTTCATCCGTGAGGACCTGACGCCGCGCCTGATCGCCGCCCTGAAGGCGGGCCAGATCGACGCCGCCGTCATCGCCCTGCCCTACGACGCGCCGGGGGTCGAACACGCCCGGATCGGCGACGACGAGATCATGGCCGCCGCCCCCCACGACCACGCCCTGGCCGCGCCAGGCCCGATCCGGCCCGGTTCGCTGCGGGCCGAGGACCTGATCCTGCTGGAAGACGGCCACTGCCTGCGCGACCACGCCCTGGCGGCGCTGGACATCGAGGCCCCGCGCGGCGACGACGTCTTCGCCGCCACCAGCCTGCACACCCTGATCCAGATGGTCGGCTCGGGCCTGGGGGTCAGCTTCCTGCCCAAGATGGCGGTTCAGGCCGGCCTGGCCGACACGCCTTCGGTCGTCATCCGCGCCTTCGAGAACCAGGCCGACGGCGTCCCGCCCCACCGCGAAATCGTCGTCGCCTGGCGCTCCGGCTCCAGCCGCGCCGCCGAGGCTAGGCTGCTGGCCGAGGCGCTGAAGCTGGATTGAAGAAACCAGCTCTTCGGCGACTTACGGCGAATTCACTTACATAAACCAATGTTCACTGGATGAGCGGAGGGACGCGGTTCACAGACGGCGGGAGGAGTGAACGCCCATGAAACGCCTGTTCGCCGCACTGACGCTCAGCGCATCCGCCGCCTGTGCGCCCGTCGTCCAGGGCGGTCCGCCGCTGGACCTGCCGCCGGGTCTGGCCGAAACCGCCCGCGTGTCCTCCGTCGTCCTCTCCAGCGAGTGGTTGGATGCGAAGGACGACTTCGCCGAAACCTTCTCGGAAGAGGTGATGGAGGAGCTGGATATGTGCGCCTACGGGACCTATCCGGTGCAGGTTCGCGTCCATGTCGAGGACCTCGAGCGTGCAGGCCGCCTCGCGGTCCTGCTCAGAGGCGACGGCGAGCATCGGCTGCGCGCGGTCGCCGAACTGGTCGATCCCGCCCGTCAGGGCCAGATCCTCGGCCGCTATCCGATCGAGGTGTCCGTCGGCGCCGGCGGCCGGATCGCCGGTCTGGCGGGCGACCGGCAGATGATCGTGTCCGAGGCCTTCGGCCGCGCCCTGTGCGACGCCGCCTTCGCCCGCAATCCTCGCCGGCCTGGCCCGCACAACGCCACGGTCGGATGAGAACGAAAGGAGTCCGCGGATCGTCCGCCGGCCCTTTTGTCTTGCGCAATTAGATGACGTATGCGGCGGTAACTCCTCAAATGGGAGAGCGAGACGATGAAACTAGGCGATCTGATCGATGAAACCCTAAGCGAAATCGCTAGAGGTGTCCGAGCAGCCAAGGAGCGATCATGGGAAGTCCTCGCAATAGCCCCCGGTCGCATCAACGGCCAACAGACTACAGAGATCACCTACATCGATTTCGACGTTTCCCTTGTAGTCTCCGAAGGGGGAGAGCTCGCTTCGTCTAAGGATGGCCGTTTGGGAGGAGGGCTGACGGTAGCGTCTATTATGAAGTTCGATGGTTCGGGCGGTTCTACCGAGGCATCCAAAAGCAGCGCATCGTCGCAGTTGACACACCGCGTCTCCTTCAAAGTGCCTGTCTGCATGGGCGCTACCTTCAGCGCCAAATAGAATAGGGCCGACGGATCGCTCCGCCGGCCCTTCTGTTTCAGCGATCAGTCGCCGGATTATTCAGCCGCGATCGGCGCCTCGGTTTCCGGGCCGCGGGCCAGGTTGCGCAGGACGTAGGGCATGACGCCGCCGGCCAGCAGATAGTCCATCTCGGTCTGGTTATCGATGCGGCAGCGGACCGGGAAGCGGGCCATCTTGCCGTCCGACGGGCGGAACAGTTCGACCCACAGGTCCTGACGCGGACGCAGCTTGCCGACATTGGCGTCGGACAGGCCGCGGATGGTGACGATCTCCTCGCCGGTCAGGCCCAGCTTCTGCCAGCCGTCCTGTTTGAACTGAAGCGGCACGACGCCCATGCCGACCAGGTTGGAGCGGTGGATGCGTTCGAAGCTTTCGGCGATGACGGCGCGAACGCCCAGCAGGCGCGTGCCCTTGGCCGCCCAGTCGCGCGACGAACCGGTGCCGTATTCCTTGCCGGCGAAGACGACCAGCGGCCGGCCTTCCGACTGGTAGCGCATGGCGGCGTCATAGATCGACATGGTGTCGTTCGACGGGAAATGCTTCGTGACGCCGCCTTCGATCTCGGGCGTGATCCGGTTCTTGATGCGGATATTGGCGAAGGTGCCGCGCATCATGACTTCGTGGTTGCCGCGGCGGGCGCCGTAGCTGTTGAACTCGGCCGCCTCGACGCCGTGGTGGGTCAGATAGACGCCGGCGGGCGAGGTCTTCTTGATCGAACCGGCCGGGCTGATGTGGTCGGTGGTGATCGAGTCGCCGAAGATGGCCAGGACGCGCGCCTCGACGACGTCCTGAACCGGGGTCAGGTCCATGGACAGGCCTTCGAAGTAGGGCGGGTTGGCGACATAGGTGGAGGCGTCGTCCCACTCATAGGTCTGGCCGCCGGCGACCTTGATCGCCTGCCAGTGCTTGTCGCCCTTGAACACGTCCTTGTAGCGTTTGGCGAACATGGCCGGGGTGACCGACTTCTTCTGGATGTCGGCGATCTCCTGCGAGGTCGGCCAGATGTCCTTCAGGAAGACGTCATTGCCCTTCTTGTCCTGGCCGATCGGATCCTTGGTGATGTCGATCCGCATCGAGCCGGCGATGGCGTAGGCCACGACCAGCGGCGGCGAGGCCAGATAGTTGGCCTGGACGTCCGGGTTCACCCGGCCTTCGAAGTTGCGGTTGCCCGACAGGACCGAGGTCGCGACCAGGGCGTTGTCGTTGATCGCCTTCGAGATCGCCGGATCCAGCGGGCCCGAGTTGCCGATGCAGGTGGTGCAGCCGTAGCCGACCAGGTTGAAGCCCAGAGCGTCCAGGTCCTTTTGCAGGCCGGCGTCGGTCAGATAGTCGGTGACGACCTGCGAGCCGGGGGCCAGCGAGGTCTTGACCCAGGGCTTGGCCTTCAGGCCCAGCGCATGGGCCTTGCGCGCCACCAGGCCCGCGGCGATCAGGACCGACGGGTTGGAGGTGTTGGTGCAGGAGGTGATGGCGGCGATGACGACGTCGCCGTCGCCGACCGTGAACTTCTCACCCTCGACGGCCGCGCGCGGGGCGTCGGTCGGACGGGCGAAGACGTCGACCAGGGCGGTTTCGAAGGCCGGGGCGGCGGTGGTCAGTTCGACGCGGTCCTGCGGACGCTTCGGTCCGGCCAGCGACGGCACGACGGTGGCCAGGTCCAGTTCCAGCACGTCGGTGAAGACCGGGTCTTCCGAGGTCTCGTCGATCCACAGGCCCTGGGCCTTGGCGTAGGCTTCGACCAGGGCGACGCGCGCCTTGTCGCGGCCCGTGGCGGTCAGATAGCCGATGGTGGCGGCCGAGACGGGGAAGAAGCCGCAGGTGGCGCCGTATTCCGGGGCCATGTTGGCGATGGTCGCCTGGTCCTCAATGGTCATGTTCGGCAGGGCGTCGCCGAAGAACTCCACGAACTTGCCGACCACGCCCTTCTTGCGCAGCATCTGGGTGACGGTCAGCACCAGGTCGGTGGCGGTCGTGCCTTCCGGCAGACGGCCGGTCAGTTTGAAGCCGATGACCTCGGGGATCAGCATCGGGATCGGCTGGCCCAGCATGGCGGCCTCGGCCTCGATGCCGCCGACGCCCCAGCCCAGGACGGCCAGGCCGTTGATCATGGTGGTGTGGCTGTCGGTGCCGACGACAGTGTCGGGATAGGCGACGGTCTTCTTGCCTTCGTCCAGGGTCCAGACGGTCTGGGCCAGGTTCTCCAGGTTCACCTGGTGGCAGATGCCGGTGCCGGGGGGCACGACGCGGAAGTTGTTGAAGGCCGACGAACCCCAGCGCAGGAAGTTGTAGCGCTCGATGTTGCGCTCATATTCGCGCTCGACGTTCTGACCGAAGGCCTTGGCCGTGCCGAAGTGATCGACCATGACCGAGTGGTCGATGACCAGATCGACCGGGACCAGCGGATTGATCTTGGCGGCGTCGGCGCCCAGGGCGCTCATGGCGTCGCGCATGGCTGCCAGGTCGACCACGGCGGGCACGCCGGTGAAGTCCTGCATCAGGACGCGGGCGGGGCGGAAGGCGATCTCGTGCTCGACCGAGCCCTTGTTCTCGACCCAGGCGGCGACGGCCTTCAGGTCGTCCTGCGTCACCGAGACGCCGTCTTCGTTGCGCAGCAGGTTCTCCAGCAGCACCTTCATCGAGCGCGGCAGACGGGAAATCCCGGTCAGACCCGCTTCCTCGGCGGCCGGAAGGCTGTAATAGGCGTATTTCTTGCGCCCGACGGAAAGGTCCTGGCGGGTGTTGAAGCTGTCGGTGGACGGCATGGAGAGTTTTCCTCTGGTCAGCGCCGCCCGACAATCCGGTTGCGCCTTCGCGCGGCAGACGCAGCGGCTCACAGGGCCCCTGCGCGCGCGGCGAAAGCCTGCTGCGGCAATCGTGCCTATAGTCCGCTCATCGCGCACCGTCCATGTGTCCACACCCTTGATGCGGACATTGAGAAAGGTTCTCAAAACAAAGGCATTCTTCTCCCTCTCGTATTTCTCCCTCCCCTTCATGGGGAGGGACGATCGCGCAGCGATCAGGGTGGGGCCGTCAGGATCGCATCGGCGGACACGCCCCCACCCGGGCTCGGCTGACGCCTCGCCGTCCCTCCCCATAAAGGGGAGGGAGATTTTCCAATGATCCACACCCTTTCGATCTCCGACCTGACCGTCTCACGCGGCGAGCGCCTCCTATTCCAGGGGCTCGACCTGCGCATCCAAGCCGGGGAAGCCGTGGTGCTGACGGGCGCCAACGGCGCGGGCAAGACCAGTCTGCTGCGAACGATCGCCGGCCTGTTGCGGCCGGATGCGGGAGAGGTCGCCTTCCACGACGGCGACGGCAATCCGCTGGACGAGCGGCTGGCGCGCGGCCGCGAAACCCATTTCCTCGGCCATCAGGACGGACTGAAGACCAGCCGAACGGCGCGCGAAGAACTGGGCTTCCAGTGCGACTGGCTGGGCCATGTCCAATGCGGCATGGACGATGCGGTCGAAGCTTTCGGCCTGAAGCCTATGCTCGATCTCGAGGTGCGACGTCTATCCTCCGGCCAGCGCCGACGCCTGGCCATGGGCCGGCTGGTCGGATCGCCGCGCGCCCTGTGGCTGCTGGACGAGCCGATGGCCCCGCTGGACGCCCGTTGGCGCGCCGTCTTCGCCGACCAGATGCGCCGCCATCTCGACGCGGACGGCCTGATCCTCGCCGCCGTCCACGACCCCCTGCCCCTCCCGGCCCGCAGCCTGGACCTGGGAGGCCTGACGTGAGCCGTCAGATAGACGCCGAACCCCGCCCGCCCGGCCTGCGCGGCGCGACGCGCGTGCTGCTGGAGCGGGAGCTGGACCTGGCCTGGAGCGGCGGGGGCGGCCCCCTGCTGGCCTGCGGCTTCTTCGCCTGTCTGACCGCCGTCCTGCCCCTGGCTGTCGGGGGCGATCCGCGCACGCTTTCGCCCGTGGCGGGAGGGATCGCCTGGCTGGCCCTGGCCCTGGCCTCGCTGCTGTCGCTGGAGCGGCTGTTCGAGCGGGATCTGGAGGACGGGGCGCTGGACCTGTTGGCCCTTGGCCATCTGCCGCTGGAATCGGTCGTTCTGATCAAGGCCCTGGCCCAGTGGATCGCCGTCGGCCTGCCCCTGGCCCTCACCGCCCCGGTCGCGGCCCTGGCCCTGGGCCTGCCGCCGGCCCTGGTCCCGCTCACCGCCTTGTCGGCCCTGATCGGCGGGGCGGGCTTCGCCTGCACCGGAACCCTGGGCGCCGCCCTGGCCCTTGGGGCGAAGCGGGGCGGGCTGTTGATCGCCGTCGTGGTCCTGCCCCTGTTTATCCCCCCGGTCGTCTTCGGCGCCGGGGCGCTGGAACGCGCCGCCTCGGGCCAGTCGCCCGCCCCGGCCCTGGCCTTCCTGGGCGCCTATGTCCTGTTCGCCGGCGTCATCGCCGCCTTCGCCGGGGCGGCGGCGGTCAGGAACGCCCAGGGATGACGGAGGTGATCCGCCGCTTGCCCGCCGTCGCGACCCCGCGTAATCGCTGACGCCATGTTCGGCCTGTCCAACCCGCAGCGTTTCATGGCCTTCACCGGCCCCCTGACGCCCTTGCTCTGGGCGGTCGCGGCCGTGCTGCTGGCGGTCGGGACCTGGCTCAGCTTCACCGTCCCTGCCGACTATCAGCAGGGCGACACGGTGCGGATCATGTTCGTCCATGTGCCCGCCGCCGTCTGGGGTCTGGGCGCCTATTCGGCCCTGGGCGTCTCCAGCTTCTTCGCCCTGGTGTTCCGCCACGCCCTGGCCGACGCCGCCGCCCGCGCCGCCGCCCTGCCCGGCGCCGCCTTCACGGCCCTGGCCCTGTTCACCGGCTCGCTGTGGGGCCAACCGATGTGGGGGACATGGTGGGTGTGGGACGCGCGCCTGACCAGCGTGCTGGTCCTGTTTCTCTTCTACCTCGGCTATATGGCGCTGCGGGCCTCGATCGACGACGAGCAGAAGGGCGCCCGCGCCGCCGCCGTCTTGGGCCTGGTCGGCCTGATCAACCTGCCCATCGTCAAATTCTCGGTCGACTGGTGGAACACCCTGCACCAGCCGGCCAGCTTCCTGACCCCCGGATCCTCGGGCCTGGACCCGGTCTATCTGCCGCCCTTCCTGACCATGCTGGCGGCCTATGGCGTGCTGTTTTCGGCCCTGTGGCTGACGGCGATCCGCACCGAGGTCCGCCGTCGCCGCGTCCTGACCCTGCGCGCCCGAAAGGCGCTGGAGGCGTAAGATGCTCGACCTCGACATGACCCCCTACGCCGCCTTCGTCTGGCCCGCCTGGGGCGTCAGCACCCTGGTGCTGGCGGCCCTGGTCGCCCGCGCCGTCATCGCCTCCCGCAAATGGAAGCGCGAACTCGAGCGTCTGGAAAAAGACCAGAGCGCGACATCAGACGCCGCAGACTCCAATCGCCCTCAAGTAGCGCAAAGCGCGGTAGGGCCAAAAGAATGAACCGCTGGCTGGCCCTCCTGCCCCTGGTGGTGCTCAGCGCGCTCGCCGCCCTGTTCATCGGCTGGTCGCTGAAACGCGATCCGGCCTTCAAGCCCGACGCCATGGTCGGCCAGCCCATCCCCGAAACGGTTCTGCCCATGCTGACCGGCGATACCGCCGGACCCGGCAATCTGGACCTGAAGACAGCGGGCGTGGGCCGGCCCATGCTGGTCAATGTCTTCGCCTCCTGGTGCGCCCCCTGCCGGATCGAACACCCCAAGCTGCTGGCGTTGAAGGCGCGGGGGATCGCCGTCGTCGGCGTGGCCTACAAGGACGAGCCGGTCGCCACCCGCGCCTTCCTGGACGAGCTGGGCGCCCCCTATTCCATGGTTCTGGTGGACCGCGAGGGTCGGGCCGGTCTGGACCTGGGCATATCCGGCGTGCCCGAGACCTTCGCCGTCGACGCCATGGGCCGGATCACCGCCAAACAGTCCGGTCCCCTGCTGAACGACGCCGACATCGAACGACTCGTCGCCTCCATGCAGGCCCCGCCGAGACCCCTGCCGAACGAAAAAGCGCGTTAACCCTCTTTCGAGAGGCCTTGTTAACGATTGATCGCTCCGGATGCGTTAACGATTGGGCATGAGCGCGATTCGCCCCGGTTTGCCGCAGTCCCTGCCCACGTCCGTGGGCGAGGCTCCGTCTGCGCGAAACGCCCAGGCCGCCTTCTTCCGCGCCGCGATGAATCAGGTCCAGGCGGCCCAGGTTCAAACCACACCGATTCAGGCCCAGGCGCCGGTGGCCACTGCGACCCGCCCGATTGCGCCGCCGCCGGCAGCCGATGGGGAAACGCCCCGGATCATGCGCCCGGGCACCTATCTCGACATCAAGGTCTGATCAGTTCCAGCCCTTGCTGGCGATATATTGCTGCAGCAGATCGATCCGCGTCGCATCCGACGGGTGGGTCGAGGCGAACTGCGGGACGCTGGCCTGGCGTTGCGCCGCCATCAGTCGCCACAGGGCGACGGCTTGTGAGGGCCTGAACCCCGCCGCCGCCATATAGTCCACGCCCAGCCGGTCGGCCTCCAGCTCATCGCGCCGCGAATAGGGCAGCAGCAGTCCGTACTGGGCCGCCAGACCGCCATAGGCGTTGACCGCATCGCCATAGCGTCCCGCCGCACCGCCCACGGCCGCCAGACCGACAGCGGTCAGCGATTGGCTCGAGGCGCGCTCGGCCGCGTGGTTGGCGACGACATGGCCGATCTCATGACCGATGACGCTGGCCAGCTGGTCGTCGTTCTGGACCAGGGCCAGCAGGCTGTCGGTCACGCCGATCTGGCCGGACGGGAGGACGAAGGCGTTGGGGCTCTTCTCGCTGAAGACGGCGTAGTCCCAGGTCCGGCCGCCCAGGCCCGCCGCCTGCACCAGCCGCCCGCCGACACGCCGTATCCGATCAACCTGGGCGCCGGAGGTCTGGACGCCCGGCTTGGCGATGGCCTCGCGCCAGGCGGCGGTCGATTGCTGCGACAGGGCGGCGTTGTCCACCAGCAGCAGCTGATTGCGCCCCAGCGCCTCGTTATAGGCGCAGGCGGACAGGGCCGAGGCCGCAACGGCGGCGACGGCCAGGACACGGAAGGGGCGACGAACAGGGATCACAGGCGGCCTCGTGCACGATTTGCGGAACAGCCAAGCAAATCCCGCAGCCCGCGTCGAGGTTCCAGTCGAGGTTCCCGCTCAATCCTTTGGCGTCGCGCCCAGCAGTTTGCGACAGGCTTCCGCCTCGGCCGCTAGCGCCGCGCGCCTGGCTACGCCGAAACCGTCCAGGGTGCGATACGGCATGGCCAGCCGCACATTCTCCCTCAGCCGGCCCCGATTGCGCTCCAGAAAGCCCCAGTAAAGTCGGTTGAAGGGGCAGGCCGCGTCGCCGCTCTTGCTCTTCACGTCATAGCGGCAGCCGCCGCAGTAATCGCTCATCCGGTCGATATAGGCCCCTGACGCCGCATAAGGTTTGGACCCCACGATTCCGCCGTCGGCGAACAGGGCCATGCCCCGCGTATTGGGCATCTCCACCCACTCATAGGCGTCGGCGTAGACGGCCATGTACCAATCGTCCACGGCGTCGGGATGGACACCCAGCAACAGGGCCAGGTTTCCCGTCACCATCAGCCGCTGGATATGGTGGGCGTAGGCGTTGTCATGCGTCGTCTTCACCGCATCGGCGACGCAGGCCATGTCCGTCTCGCCGGACCAGTAGAACCACGGCAGGGTCCGGTCCGCGTCCAGGAAGTTCCTGAGCCGATACTCCGGCGCCTTCAGCCAGTAGATCCCGCGAACGAACTCCCGCCAGCCCAGGATCTGGCGGATGAAGCCCTCGACGGCGTTCAGGGGCGCGCGGCCGGCGCGATAGACCGCCTCGGCCCGGCGGCAAACGTCCAGCGGATCGAGCAGGCCCAGATTCAGCGAGGTCGAGATCAGCCCGTGCCACATCCACGGCTGATCCTCCGCCATGGCGTCCTGCCAGTCGCCAAACGACGGCAGGATCGCCTCCAGGAAATGCGCCAGCACCGCCTCGGCCTCCGCCGCCGTCGTCGGCCAGCCGAAGGCCTCCAGCGACCCGAAATGGTCCCCAAACAGCCGCTCGACATCGGCGATGGCGTCCTGCGCAGTCGGGTTCGGCGGAATGCGCATCCGCGACGGCGGCGTCATGCCGCGCGGCAGTTTCTTGCGGTTCTCGGCGTCATAGTTCCAGCGCCCGCCCTCCGGCTGCGCGCCGTCCATCAGCAGGCCGGTCTCGCGCCGCATCTCGCGATAGAAGAACTCCATCCGCAGCTGCGACTTGCCCGAGGCCCAGCGCCGGAACCGGTCGTGCGAACAGACGAAACGTCGATCCTCGCGGATTTCAACCGGCAGGCTCGCCCCTTCCGCAAAGGCCGCCAGATGCTCAGCCAGCCGCCATTCGCCGCATTCGGTCAGAACGACCCGCCCATAGTCGCCGGCGTCCAGAGCCCGAGCCAGTTCCCCGGTGATCGAACCGCTGTTCTCAGGATCGTCGATCCGCACATAGCGCACCCGCACGCCCCGCGCCGCCAGCCGCTCTGCATGGCCGCGCATGGCCGCGAAGGTCAGGGCGATCTTCTGCTTGTGATGGCGGACATAGGCCGCCTCGTCGCGCACCTCGGCCATCAGGACCGCATCGACCCCGGGCTCAAGCCCCTCCAGCGCCGACAGGCCATCGGACAGCTGGTCGCCCAGCACCAGCCGCAGCATGGCCATGGCTCACCCCGCCTTGCGGGCCAGGGCCTGAAGCCGGGGTCGCACCTTCAAAAACACCCGATAGGCGGCTTCTAGCCCCGCCAGCACTGCGGGCGCGCGCGCCGCCAGCCCGAGGGGCCGCAGCAGGGGAATGGCCCGCCACATGGCGGCAAAGGCGGCCGCTCCGGACAACAGCCGCCCGTCCTCGCTGGCGTGGAACCGGGCGAGCAGGGCGTCGCGATCCAGGGGACAGGACGCGTCATCGCCTGAGGCCACATCGACGAACTGGATCGCGTCCCGGCGATCCAGCCGCCGCATCAAGGCGATCTCACGGCGGCACAGGGGGCAGCCGCCGTCGTACCAGACGAGCAGCGGGGCCTTGGTCGGGGCTAGGGTCGGGGTTGGGGGCAAGGAAAGGCTCCAGTCATCAACGACGACGGCCTTCCGGGCACGCAGCGCGCAGTCGCAATCCTATACGCAAATTTCTATAACCTGGATCAGACGCCGCCCAGATCGATGACCGATGGCCGATATCCGATGGATGCCGAAATGACCGGCCGCCCCGTGTTGCCGCCCTTCGCCCGCGTGTTGGGCTTCGCCGGACTTCTGCCCCAAGCGGCGGCGGTCGCGGTCCTGATCCTCGGCGGGCCGGACGTCCGGTTCGCGGCCCTCAGCCTCGCCTACGCCTACGCTGCCCTGATCTTCAGCTTCCTGGGCGGGGTCTGGTGGGGTCTGGCCGCCATGGCGCGTGGTGGGGCGACGCGGCCCTGGCGACGGCCTGGCCCTGGGCGACCGGCCAGACCTGGCCCGGCCCATCCCTGATCATCCTGGGAGTTCTCATCGCCGCCAGCCTGAGCGTCGATCTCCGGCTCAAGGCCGCCGGCATGACGCCCCAAGGATGGCTGGCTCTCCGCGCGCCCCCGTCGCTCGGACTGGGCCTCCTGACCCTCGCCGCCGGGTTGATCTAGGGCAAAAAAATCGGGGCCTGCCGAGAACGACAGGCCCCTGATTTTGTCAGTCTCGACTTGGAGCGGGCGAAGAGATTCGAACTCTCGACCCCAACCTTGGCAATCGAAAAACAGCGTTTTCTCTACAGTTTCTAATCACCGCCGATTCTACGATAACCGGCCGATATCGTTGCGCTAATATACAACATACCCCACCCTCCCCTTCGCCCGGATATCCGGCGAATACCCCTTCTGCTGCTTCCCATGTGCTTCCCAGAGCCCCGCCTCAAAAATTGGGAAGCACTTCGGAGAACATCAGTCATTGAAAGAAGCGGGACATGGGAAAGCTCACCAAACGGATCATTGAGGCGCTCGACGCCAAAGGCGGCCCAGACATCTTCGAATGGGACAGCGAGTTGCGGGGCTTCGGCGTCCGCGCCAGGGCGACGGGCTCCAAGACCTATCTCGTCCAGTACCGAAACACCGAAGGCCGGACGCGAAGGCTCGTCCTGGGCAAACACGGCGCATTGACCGTCCACCAGGCCCGCGACCTCGCCCGCCAGAAACTCGCCGCCGTCGCGCGCGGCGAAGACCCGTCGGAGGAACGGCGCGCCATGCGCAACGGCCTCACGGTGGGCGAGCTTTGCGACTGGTATCTGGAACACGCCCGGTCGGGCCGTATCCTTGGACGGCGGCGGCGCCCCATCAAGCCCGCCACCTTGGACATGGATCAGAGTCGGATCGACACCCACATCCGCCCGCTCCTAGGCTCGCGCTCCATCAAAGGACTGACCGCTCTCAAGGTCCGACGGAAACGGCGAGCTCGGCGCGGCCCGCCATCCGGTGAACGGCAGGCCCTAATTCAGGCCATCGCCGAACTTCCACCCGAGGCGCGAGATGTATTTCTTCTCCATCGCATGGCGGGCCTGCGATACGATGAGATTGGGCTGCACTTGAATATGTCGCCCGTCGCCGTGCAGGCGCACCTCGCTGAGGCCTTGGCCCTACTGAACCGCTCTTTGGCTGGCATCGCAGACACCTGACCAGAGAACGGCCGAACGCCTTCAGACGGGCCGCCAACGCGCCTCTGACCTCGCCGTCAAACCTGTGAGCTTTCTGTTTGCACGCTCGTCAGCGCGCGCGCAAAATCACACCAACGCAATGGAGTTACGCCGTGACTTTATACGATGCGATATTTTGCGCTTCCCACTGCTTCCCATTTGCTTCCCAGAGGGTCGCTCGGGTGACTGGGAAGCAGTTTGGGACCCCGGAGGGGAAGGCTAACTGCTTGTCTACCTTGGTCTCGACTGGAGCGGGCGAAGAGATTCGAACTCTCGACCCCAACCTTGGCAAGGTTGGGGATCAGCATTTCCGGGCTTTTCAGCACGTTCCAAAAATCAGTTTTGTATGTTGTTTTAACTAGGTTTTCTTGTTTATCCGGTTACGGAGCGTTTCGCCCGGTTTCACTTGAGTTGGTAGCGGAGTGGTAGCGGTGGCTCGGAAATGAGCGTAGATTTCCATCGCCATGACGAAGCAAAAACTCACCAAGCGCGTGGTTGAGAGCGCGCCCGTTCCGGAGAGCGGCGAGGGTCGAATTTGGGACAGCGAGATCGCAGGCTTCTGCCTCCGGATCTATCCCGGGACCGAAACCCGACAGGGCCATGCCGCCAAGCCTGTCCGAAGGATGTTCGCCATCAAATATCGGGTCCGCGGGATCCAGCGCTGGCTGACGCTTGGCGAGCATGGGGATGGGCCGGACAAGCTCACGGCGGATCGGGCTCGCAAGGAGGCGGCGTCGGTGGTGGTCGATGCGCGGCGCGGCATCGATCCCGGAGAAGCCCGCAGGCGCATCGAGGGCCTCACCGTCAAAGGCCTGGTCGAGTTGTATCTGGAGAAAGGGCCGGACGACAAACCGACCAAACGGGATTCGTCATGGGCCATGGACCGGACCAACCTCGAGCGCCACGTCGCGCCCCTGCTTGGGAAGATGGCGCTTGATACGGTCACCCGCGACCACATCACCGGGATGATCCGATCGATCACGGCCGGGAAGACCGCCAAGGATGTAAAGACCAAATTTCGTGGTCGATCCATCGTGAAGGGCGGAGCAGGCATCGCTGACCGCACCTATTCCACCCTGCGGGCGACCTTCAACTGGGCGATCGATAAGGGCCATTTCGCCGGCCCGAACCCCTGCGCGAAGGTCGAACGCAAGCGCCGACCGGCGGTCGAGCGCTTCCTGTCCGAGTCCCAGGCCCAGGACCTGATCGCCGCGCTCGACGCTCTGGAAGCGGATGCGACGATCTCCGAACGGCAGGGCGCGGTCTATCGGCTTCTGCTTCTGACGGGTGCGCGGCGCAACGAGATCGCTGGTCTGCGCTGGACGGAGGTCGACTTCGACCGGCGCCGGCTCGTGCTGCCGCCGAGCCGCACCAAGGCCGGTGGGCGCACGGGGGATCGTCGGATCTCGCTCAACGACATGGCCTTCGGAATCCTGCAGCGTCTCTACAAGACGCGCGGGCGAAGCCAGTTCGTCTTCCCGGCCACCAAGGGCGACAACGGATATGCGACGTCCGAGTCCAAGATCTGGCGCGACAAGGTGCTCCCCAAAGCCAAGCTGGAAGGCGTGCGCATCCACGACCTGCGCCACAGTTTCGCAAGCTTCGCCTTGGCCGACGGGGCCAGCCTCCCGATGATCGGCAAGGCGCTGGGACACGCCAACAGCCGCGCTACAGAACGGTACGCCCATTTGAGCGATGACCCAGTTCGGGCGCTTGCGGAACGGATTGGCGAGCGCTTCAGTCCTAAGGTGACTTAGCAAGCGTCTCTCTGATGGGCAGGTATGCCATAAGGATCCAATCCGAGTTTGACAGGCCGCAAGTTACGACACTCAGGGCGCCCCAATAGGCCGACCAATAAACCTGCAATTTCGATCAATCCGACCCTTCAGCATTGGCTGGATGTCTCGGGCGGAAGAACTGGGCATATCGCGAAGTCGAACACGCTATCGCGGCCGCACGCGTCACAGGTCCATTGGAAACCCTGGCGGATCTCGTCGGGAAAAATCCGATGGATACCGTCGCAATTCTCGTGTGCGCATGGCGCTGGAAAGGCTTTCGTTGTCCATTTTCCCTCCCCGTCCTCCTCGAAGAAGACGAGATGGTCAGCGCCGCAGGCTACGCATTTTGCAGGAAACTGACCTGCTTCGTCGCGCGGCAAGCGTTTGCGCATGTCCTCGCCACATCTGAAGCACGGGCAGTGAGAGAAGGTCCCCATAATGAAGGAGGTCTTCGCTGGCGTGACGACAGGATCGAGTTCCTCAACCAAGGCTTCGCATCGCCGCCGCAACTTTTCGAAATCGGGGCCGCCCTTTTCATTTAGCTGCTTCAGGGTCGGGAAGTGCAGGTAGCTCCCAATGGCGCCGTAATTGTCCTTCAACGTCGCTTGGCGGATGGGCTGCTCGAAGAAGACAGCGGCGCGCGCGTCATCCACTCCGGGAGCCAGGTTGCGGGCGATCTTGACGGTCTGTGGAGTATCGGCCCGAGGGTCGATTTCAAGAAGCAGCCTCAGAACCTTAGGTGGCTGCCACGTCTCATAGACGCTGGGCGGGACATCTCGCCTGTAGTCGTGCAGCCGGTCGTAAGCGATCGCCTCGAGCGTCAGGCGCAGTTCCAAGGCGGCATAGCGTAGCGCCTGGTCGTCACCTTGGGCCAGCAGCGCCTTCGCCCGCGCAAGTGCCTGACGGGCCTCATGACGGAACTGCATGCTCGCCCTTTCCGGAAAACAATGTCACAGGTGCCACCGATCTGTGACGTCGCCGCAGGAATGACTCCCTCGGAGCTGGAGGCCCCCCATCAGGTCGCGGGCTTCCGCATAAACAGCCTCCATCGGTTTGCCGCCCTCGCCGCTCTGAACCCAGTGCTGGACACGGTCGGCCAACTTGACGGACAGAATTTCACTCAGGAGGTCGCCAAAGGGCGCCGGGAAGTTCTGATCGCGCATCGCGCCCTTGAGCAGGATTCCGACCGTCGGGGTGACGGCGATCAGTTCTGCGCCTCGATAAAGCTTGTCGTCCGTCAGACCAAAGAAGCCGGATCCGCACGGATGGTGGATCAGGCCGCGCTTGTGCAGCCGCTCGATGCGCACCCGCGGCAACCCGGAGATCCAGTAAGGAAACTTCGGCTCGCCCGGCTCAATGCTCATAAGGAAAAACGGGTCGAAATCCTCTTCCCAAGAAATCCGCCCTGCTTCTTGCTCCGCGTCGAACGCCACCTTCATCTCGGCCACTTCGACCAGCCAGCCAAGCAAAGTGAGATGGCTGTAGCCAGTAGTTAGATGCTCGCTGTGAATCCGAAGGATCGGCAGGTTATCTCGCTTGCAGAGCTCGTCCTTCTTGGCGTCTCGCTCCCGCTGGCGGACACTTCGGTGCGACGCTCCGTCGAACTCGATCGCGTAGACCGGGTCACAGTCATTGCGACAGATCACAAAATCGAAGTGCGCTTTTAGCGCGTAGGTCTTGAGGTCGCCGGTTGCCCCGACCTCGTCGGGATCAATCACGTCCGCGACCCGAACTTTCGGAAAAATGGACAGGCCGAATCGGTCGGCGACCGGCTTGACCGCGTTGTGGGTCATCTGCTCGTAATGATCGAAAAGGCGTTTCACGGCCGGCTCCGGGTTGACGCGTCAGCCCTAGCACGGCGAGAACATAGGGCGAACCGCACAAAGGGATTGATCCTCCTGTGCGCGACCGTTGCGCGGTAGTCGCGCGATACGGCCACCCGCGATTGCGGCCTAGCTTTGCCGTATCCATATCTCCGATGGTCGAGTTTTCGACGGGATGGGGGTGCCGCACATGGCCACTGCAAACTATTGGCTGAGCTTCATGGTCGCGACTGAACGTTCTGCAGCGAAAGGCGTCGAGTCTCTTCGCCGCCAGTCGATCTATGCGGCCGTCCAGGTCTTCGACTCGGGCTACTGGGACGAGACGACCTCGTTCATTCTGTTCGAAGCCGATGATGACATCGACGTGGTCGGCAAGGCGGTGGTCGCCGGCCTCGATTCTGATCTCGACCTCCTGATCCTCCGAAAGGTGTCAAGCGCGAGCGCCCGGTACTGGGGCAAGGTCACGCAGCCAACCTCTCTGGGCGGCTACGTCGCAAACATCGCCCGCTTGCGCTGATAAGGACGCCCCATGCCTGATCTTACACAGGGGCACGCTCCGCCCGCCTATTGGCAGCAGTTCGAAGACCTGACCGTAGGCGCGGCCCGTGTCGTGTTCGGCGACCCGACGCCGCAGAAGGTCGGGCGGCAGGGCCAGAGCCAGAACGGACTCGACGTGCTCGTTCAGGCGGAAGATGGCCGCACAATCGGCATCCAGTGCAAACAGCGCGATGAGCGCGACGCGGACAATGTGCTTCTGGCTGGCGGGGCCATCACGGTCAAGGCGTTGACGGACGCTGTCCGGCGCGCCGAGAGCCATCCGGCGAAACTGGACCTGTTTATTCTCGCGACGACGGCCAAGCCGGACCGGGCAATCCAGAACAAGGCGGCCGCCATGGCGGCTGCCCGCAAGAAGGTTGGAAAGTTCGGTGTCCTGACCTGGTCCTGGGGCGACTATGACGCGGTCCTGAATCGCGATGCACGGCTGCAGGA
The DNA here is from genome assembly GCF_011064825.1 of Brevundimonas mediterranea. NCBI lineage: Bacteria > Pseudomonadati > Pseudomonadota > Alphaproteobacteria > Caulobacterales > Caulobacteraceae > Brevundimonas > Brevundimonas mediterranea. Next base: position 1,927,078 of record NZ_CP048751.1, on the reverse strand, counting down.
TGAATATTATCGGACCGTCGCCCAGGGGCTCACGGCGCCCGAGCGCGATCAGAAACTGCTCGGGCTTTTCGCGGTCGCTTTTGATCGTCCTGCGTTTCGCGACCCGTTGAGCTGCGAGCATGCCGACAATTTCAAACAGGCCCTAATCGACACTCAGCGCCTTCTCGCGACCGGTGATCTTCTCGACAGGGAGGGGAGACGGGTGCAACGGGCTATTGGTGGGGTTCGCACGCTCAACGATGACGATCTTCGTCTTGGAGCTGAGGCTCTCGCCGGTGAGCTGAACGACTTCAGGACCACCTTGCTGAGAGCCGAGCGAAACGGCGATGTAAGCCAGCACAATGACTGGCTGATGATCCCGAACTTCGCGGTTCAACAGGCTTTGGAAGACAAGCGGCGTCGCGTGGTCACAACCTTGAATCGATTGCTCCTTGCCGCTGACCTTGCACCGCTCCCGCAACATTCCTGGTGAAAAAGCCGTGCGGCCCTGAAGTACGCGCAGGGCGCGCCAGCGTCCTCAAGGACAGGCATGTGCTTGGGCCCGTTGAGTTGTTCTACCCCGCCTATCTCGTGACATTCTGACGTGCGGGCGCCTGCACCGCCGGTTTCGCTGCCATCAGCCTTGGCGGCATTGTTTGGTCATCCCCTGCTGAAGACAGATGAAAGGATCGCATGGATAAGTACCGCATAGCCCTAACCGAGGCCGAAGAAGCGCTGGTCTCCAAGATCGACCTGCGCCTGTCTCATCGCAATCACGATGAAGCCCATGCCGCCTACAACGCGAATGCCGAACCCATTCTCGCCCTCCTGGCTTCGCTCAGCGAGCGAGACGGCGTGCCGCCCCAGAGGGTCCGCTACTGGAACGATGTCGAATACAATCCCGGCCGGATCAAAGCGTCGAGAAAGGGCGGGTTCGAACGCAATAACTGCCGGGGCGAAGACATCTATACGCACCCGAATTTCATCAAGCACCTTCGCTACATATTGCTCGGCGCCGACTTGCCGGAAGCGCTTATTCTCGATTTCGAGGAACAAGCCGGCAATCCCGAGTGGGTCTCGCTCAGCGACGCTATCCCGCTTGGCAAACACGCCCGCAAACTCGTGCGTCAATACGGTCTGGAGGCCCATCAGGCTTCGGAAGAGTTCTTCAAGTTGTGCCTGGACATGGGTCTGAGCCTCTCGGTCGCCTTGAGCATCATGAAAGCAGTTAAGCAAGCCCGCTAGGCGCTCTCTGCGAGGGGTAGATAAATTGTAAGCTTCGTACTACATATTAGGCCAATCCGTAGTGCGAAGGTGTCAAATGCCTACACCACATACGCCTCCCGCCGCCGTGCGGCGCGTCATGCGAAAGCTCGGCGCGGACATCCACGACGCCCGTCGGCGTCGGCGGCTGCCAATGGCCGTCGTCGCGGAGCGCGCCTTCACGTCCCGTTCGACCCTGCAGAAGATCGAGGCTGGCGACACCAATGTCAGCATCGGCATCTATGCTGGCGTCCTTCAGGCGCTCGGCCTGCTCGACGGTCTGGGCCAGATCGCCGACATCGGCAACGACCCGGTCGGACAAGCGCTGGCCAGCGCGGAACTGCCCAAGCGCGTCCATCTCAAGCGAACAGGCGGATCATCTCGCGATGACTGACTTTGAGGTACATCTCGACCTGGATGGACGCACGCGCCCTATCGGCCTGGCGAGGAGCAATCGCGTTCGAGGCACGGAGACCATCCTTTTCGAATATGATGGCGCGTGGCTCGCCGATCCAGACCGGTTCTCGCTAGAGCCTGCCCTTGCCCTGACCCGCGGTGCCTTCGCCCCTCCTGCCGGACTGGCGACTTTCGGCTCCATCGGAGACTCAGCGCCCGACACATGGGGGCGACGTCTTATGCAACGGGCCGAACGCCGCCTTGCCGAACGCGAAGGCCGCGCCGTTCGCACCCTTGCGGAAAGCGATTACCTGCTCGGCGTCGCCGACGAGACCCGCCTGGGGGCCCTCAGATTTCGTTGGGCGGGCGAAGATATGTTCCAGGCCCCGATCCGCGCCGGCGTCCCCGCCCTGATCGAACTCGGGCGGCTGCTCCAGATCACCGAACGGGTCCTCCGCGACGAGGAAACGGACGAGGACCTTCAACTCATCTTCGCCCCCGGCTCTTCCCTGGGCGGGGCCCGGCCCAAAGCGTCGGTCATCGACCAGCACGGACACCTCTCCATCGCCAAATTTCCGAAGGAGACCGACGAATACAGCATAGAGACGTGGGAAGAGATCGCGCTCCGACTGGCTGGCCAGGCGGGCATCACCACCCCTCACCATGAACTCATTGAGGTCGCCGGCAAGGCGGTGATGCTGTCGCGGCGCTTCGATCGCGCCGGCCCGATCCGCACGCCTTTCCTGTCAGCCATGGCGATGATGGGCGCCAAGGACGGCGAGCGCGGCAGCTACCCGGAGATCGTCGACGCGCTTACGCAACATGGCGCTCAGGGGAAGACCGACGCTCATGCCCTCTATCGGCGGGTCGTCCTCAACGTGCTGATTTCCAATGTCGATGATCACCTGCGCAACCATGGCTTCCTTTGGCTCGGCAAGACGGGATGGTCCCTCTCTCCCGCTTACGACCTCAACCCTGTGCCCACCGACCTCAAGGCGCGTGTGCTGACGACCAACATCGACCTCGATGAGGGCACTTGCTCGCTCGACCTGCTTGAGGCGGCTTCGGAGTTCTTCGGCCTCACGCTGCAGCAGGCCCGCGCCATCATCAAAGAGGTCGCGACCGTGACCGCGACGTGGCGTGACACCGCCAAGGCCGTCGGCGCCCGCTCCGCCGAAATTACCCGGATGGCCAGCGCCTTCGAGCACGATGATCTCAAGCGGGCGCTGGCGCTATGACCCGAACCTTCATCTACAACTTCACGCCGCCATCACTGGACCCGTTCCCGGGCGCGACCATCGCGCTGGACGTCTCCGACATCGAAGACGCCGGCATCCGCGAAGTGCTCCAGACGCCGGGCGCAGCCTATGGCGCCTGGTCGATCCTGGATGCTCTCCTCGCCCCGACCGGCGCGGGCACATCCTTCCTCTTCAGGCAGCCGCTGGGCCAGGCGCGCGAAGTGAAGGTCGCGTTGTCGGGCCTGTTCGGGCGGTTCGTCGCCCGCGCTTATCTCGAACGATATTTTGACCTCTCCGTTTTCGCCCATCTCGGCAACCAAGTGATCGATCTCGATCGCCGCAAGCAGGCCAGGATCAAGCGCCTCGCCCGAGGCGACCTCCCTGACTGGATCGCATGCAAATCCGATCTGACCTCGCTCACGATCGCGGAGGCCAAGAGCTGTCACGACCCGGGAGGCCCCGCGAAAGCACTCGCGCGCGCCTGGACACAAGCCGGGCGCATCGACGTGACGGTCAAAGGCCAAAAGGTCACCGTAAAGCGGATCGCGGTCGCCACCCGTTGGGGCGTGGCCAATTCCAATCCCGCTGATGCTCACCTGTCGGTTCGCGATCCCATCGACGAGGGCGTTCCCATTGATCCGCAAGACAAGGACGCCCCGTTCATCGGGCTGCTCCGCCTGCATGTCGCCAACCTGATCGAGCCCCTTGGCCATGCCGAACTCGCACAGGCGCTGCGCACGCTCACACGCCAGACCTTTCCGCGACCGCTCGCGGTCGCCCGACCGGACCGCGCTGGTGGCTGGATCATCCCGCTCGGCGGGGACCGACACATAATTGGAGGGGTCTGAACCGTGGACACTGGATTTGTTGATCTCGACATCCTCATCACCCGAATTCGGCATCCGCAGTCGAAGGTGTATTTTCTTGATGCGGTGAAAGCCTACAAGGCCGGCGCGCTGCGTGGCGCACTCACCTCAGCCTGGGTCGCCCTGGTCTACGACCTGATCGCCAAGTATCGCGAGCTGAGCGCTATGGGCGATGCGGCCGCCACGGCATTTCTTCAGGCGTGGGACAACGCGACCGTCACAGGCGATATCCCCAAGCTGCTTCAGCTTGAGGGAGGCATCCTCGAAGACGCAACGGCCAACACTCAGGTCGTCAATCGCATCGCCCGAACGCATCTGGAGCGCCTGCGCGAAGATAGACATCTTTGCGCGCACCCGGCCTTCTCGGCCGAGGCGGATCTCTTCGCGCCGTCGCCCGAGCTGGTGCGGCTTCACCTCGTCAATGCGGTCGATCTTGTTCTGTCGCAGGAGCCCTTGCAAGGCAAAGCGATCTTCGAGCTGTACGACATCGACGTGCAGTCGCCCGGCTTTCCAACGGAATACGCGCGCATCCTGGACTATGTCGACCAGCGCTACCTGGCGCGCGTCCGCGCTCAGAACGTCCGCAACTTCGGCACGGTGCTCGCAAAATCCATTCTCAAGGGCGTGCCCGCGCAATGGGAGCCGCTCCATCGCAAGATAATCCCCTCGCTGGTCGCGGTGCGCGAACGCGCCGCTGAGGCCTGGCCGGATATATCGCTGGCGATCGTCAGGCTCATAGACAACCTCGAGCCGGCGAACCGCCCTCGCGCCATCGCGTTCATCGCCGCTTTTCCGGATTTCTGGCCGCAGCTTCAGGAGCCGACTCGGACGGCCCTTCAAGCGACCATCGACAACGCCGACCCCGCGGCGCTCGCTGACTACCGCATTCTGGCAGGCGTGACTGTCCCACAATTCCGCGCCGCGCTACTGCCGCTGATCGCCGGCCTCAATCGGGAAAATTTGGTCGCCGCAATCGCCTCTCAGCCGCTCGCCGACCTCTGGCTGTGGATCGGCGTGGAAAAGGGACCCCGTTAGCGGTGTGATCGGCGTCGAATAAGGACCCCTCATTCCTGAGGTCTAACGGTGGCGGCTTGGCGGATGTCAGGCGGCGAGTTCGGGATGTTGGTGTTGGAGACGGTGTTGAGGATTCGGCGCGAGTTTGCGTCCGGGAAGGCGATCAAGGCGATCGCGCGTGACCTTCGATTGTCGCGCAAGGTGGTGCGCAAGGCGATCCGGGAGCCGGATGCGGAGTTCGCCTATCGGCGGGCGGTGCAGCCGTTGCCGAGGCTGGCGCCGTTCCAGGCCAGGCTCGATGAGCTGCTGGAAGAGGACGAGGCGCGGCCGCGGCGCGAGAAGCTGCGGATGACGCGGGTTCATGACCTGCTGGTGCGCGAGGGGTTCGACGGGTCGTACGACGCGGTCCGGCGCTACGCGGCGGGGTGGCGGCTGAAGCGACGCCGGGGCGTGGCGGACGCGCCATCGTTCATCCCGCTGATGTTCCGGCCGGGCGAGGCCTACCAGTTCGACTGGAGCCACGAGGACGTGGAGATCGCGGGCAAGCCGATGCGGGTGAAGGTGGCGCACATGCGGCTGTGCGCCTCGCGGGCGATCTATGTTCGGGCCTATCCGCGCGAGACCCAGGAGATGCTGTTCGACGCGCATGCGCGGGCGTTCGCCTTCTTCGGCGGCGTGCCGACGCGCGGGATCTACGACAACATGAAGACGGCGGTGACGACGGTGTTCACGGGCAAGGACCGGGTGTTCAACCGGCGCTTCCTGGTCATGGCGAGCCACTACATGGTGGAGCCGACGGCCTGCTCCCCGGCGGCGGGCTGGGAGAAGGGCCAGGTCGAACACCAGGTCCAGACGGCCCGGGGACGGTTCTTCCAGCCGCGCCTGCGCTTCACCAGCCTGGAGGAGCTGAACGGCTGGCTGGAGGCGGAGTGCCGGCGCTGGGGCGAGCTGCGTCAGCACCCCGAGCAGAAAGAGCTGACGGTTGCTCAGGCCCTGGCCGCCGAGCGGCCGGCGCTGCAGCCGATGCTGGGCCCGTTCGACGGCTTCCACGAGAGCGAGCACGCGGTGACGGGGACCTGCCTGATCAGCTTCGACCGTAACCGCTACTCGGTGATGGCGAAGGCCGGGCGCCGTACGGTGCAGGTCCGCGCCTATGCCGACCGGATCGTCGTGCGCTGCGAGGGTGAGGTCGTCGCCGACCATCGCCGGTTCTTCGGTCGTGACCGGACCCTCTACGATCCCTGGCACTACCTCCCCCGGTGCTGGCGACCAAGCCCGGAGCCCTGCGCAATGGCGCGCCGTTCCAGGACTGGGAGTTGCCGCCGGGGCTGGCCCGCCTGAGGCGCAAGCTGGGTGCGGGCGACGAAGCCGATCGCCGGTTCGTGCGGGTTCTGGCGGCGGTGCTGGAAGACGGCCTGGAGCCGGTCGAGGCCGCGGCGCGCGAGGCGCTCGCCGCCGGGACCGTCAGCGACGACGTCATCCTCAACATCCTGGCGCGCCGGCGCGAACCGCCCCGGCCGCTGAGCATCGTCACGCCCGATGACCTGGCGCTGCGGCATCCGCCTCTGGCGGACTGCGACCGCTACGACAGCTTGCGAGGCATGCATGCAGCGGCATGAGATGATGGCGGCCCTGACCGGCCTGGGCCTCAAGGGCATGGCCGGAGCCTTCGACGAGGCGGTCACCACGGGCCTGCAGCGCAAGCGCACGACCATGGAGATCCTCGCCGACCTGCTGCGCGCCGAGACGACCCACCGGCATGCGGCTTCCATCCGTTACCGGATGGCGGCGGCCAGGCTGCCCGCCGTGAAGGACCTCGACGCCTTCGTGTTCGACGACACGCCGATCAACGAGGGGCTGGTGCGCTCGCTTCACAGCGGCGCCTTCCTGGCGAACCGGCGCAACATCGTGCTGGTCGGCGGGACCGGCACGGGCAAGACCCACCTGGCCACCGCCATCATCGCCAACGTCGTGCGGGCCGGGGCGCGTGGCCGGTACTTCAACACCGTCGACCTGGTGAACCGCCTCGAGGAGGAGACCCGCCTGGGCAAGGCCGGTGCGCTGGCTGCTCACCTCTGCCGCCTCGACGTCGTGGTCCTCGACGAGCTTGGCTACCTGCCGTTCGCCCGCTCGGGCGGCCAGCTGCTGTTCCACCTGATCAGCAAGCTCTACGAGCGGACCTCGGTGATCGTCACGACCAACCTCGCCTTCGGCGAATGGCCGACCGTGTTCGGCGATCCCAAGATGACCACGGCCCTGCTCGACCGCATCACCCACCACTGCGACATCGTCGAGACCGGCAACGACAGCTGGCGCTTCAAACACCGCAGCTAACCCTCCACGAAGAACGCCAGGCGAGGGTTGAGCCTCCGGTCGGGCTACGCCCTCCCTACGCCCCAACCCTCGCAAGCGGTGCGCTCGTGACGTCCATCCCGAACCTCAAAAGGGGGTCCCTATTGCACGCCGATAGGGGGTCCCTTTTAGACGCCGATTGACAGCTTTCGAGCGACGAATGAACCGGCAGCGCCTCCATCGCGGGCTGGACCACCCGCTCAAACAGTCGCGCAAGGTTGGCCTGGAAGATGCGCGGCAACTGATCCTTGACTAGCATTTTTCGCCCCTTGTCGCCCTGAGTTCGTTCGGTCGCGTCGATCAACGACTTTGCTGGCATGGCCAAACCGCTTGCCCTGAGCAATTCCCGAGAGCTATGCCGGGGTATGGCAACCCTGTTCAAAGATGGAGACGTACGGCGTGCAGTCTATGCACGTATGCTCGGCTCCGCGATGCGCAGCGCTGATACGCTCGTGATCGATGAACTCGGTCTCGATCACGGATCCTGCCGGATCGATATCGCCGTGATCAACGGCCACATCCGCGGGCTAGAGATCAAGGCCGAAGCGGATACCCTGGCCCGCCTTCCGTTCCAAGTCAGCGCTTATGGCGAAGTCGTCGATAAGGCCTCTCTCATCGTGGCCGAACGTCACCTCGACGCGGCTCGGCTCCTCGTGCCCGACTGGTGGGGGGTCGTGCTAGCGCGACGGTGCGCCAACGGTGAAGTCGCGCTTAGGCGAATCCGTGACGAAAAGGTCAACCGCTCTATCGATCCGGTGACACTCGCGCGCTTGCTGTGGCGCCCGGAGATCGTTCAAATGCTACGCGATCTCGGGCACCCGGAGCGCACGCTCAGAGCACCTCGCGATGCTCTGTATCCTATTCTCGCCTCCGCCTTGCCGCGACGCGTGCTAGGCGCGCGGGTCAGGGAAACGCTCAAGGCGCGGGCAGTTTGGCGAGATCGTCCAAGACCACAGTGATATGGTGGTTGGTCGCCACCCACTTCCAGACCGTGGGGTTGCCGCGCTTGGCGGCGCCAGCGTGACAATCCTCGATATAGGCGCTGCCTTCCGAGAACGTTGCGCCGTGGTACTGACCCGAGCTTAGGATCAGACCGCATAGGCCGGGGTAGGCCTGGTTAGTCTCGCCCTTCTTGCGTTTGGAGCGCGCGACCAGCCAGCCGCCGTCCGACACCGCATAGCGTACGTTCGGGGATCCCCGCATAAATCGCATATCCCCTTGGGCGAATTTAACCGCCGCGACCGCATAGTCGCCAAAGGACGGACGTCGTTCCTGGGGCGACTGGGCCGTCACCAAGGCTGCGTAAAGCCGCCACTCTTCGCGCGACACGGTCTGGATCGGGAGTTTGAGCTCGGTCATCGTCTCGGGGAAGGACGCCGCCATAACGACAACGCTACGCGCGGACAGCATTCTCGCGCCGTTCAGGGCGGCGCGTATGACGCCCACAAGCGGGCCTTGGGGCGAATAGGCTGGCGCCCCCAGATCCAGTACGATGTCGAGTTGGGCAATGTCGATCGCCAAGGCTTTGAGCAAGGCATCAACATGATCGTCAAAGTCTGGATCGAGCGCCTCCTCGAGCGTGCACCGCAGGACCGCGCCGTTCATGTCGATAGCATCGATGTCGTGGACCGCCTTCCGGTAGGCAGCGTCGCTCTCGAGGTTGATGACCGGCGTCAACGAGGCCCCAAGCTTGCGGGCCTCATCGAACAGGAACGTCATCGTGTGCCGGCCGTCCGCCATGCGGGTCGCAGGGGCCAACTGGCGGCCGTCGATGAGCGCGGGACGATCGCTCCACTTCTTTTCCAGCTTGGCCGCGAAACCACCGAGGTGGTCGTCGATCTCCTTCTTCGGCCGCCATTGCTCGAAATCGAAGTCCGGCGGCAGGACCTCGATTAGAGGAACGACCGCCGGCTTCAGTCCGGCCGCGAGTTTGAACAGGGCCTGATACTCGCCCATCCGCCAGCGCAGGAGGGGGACATACTGGGTCGGGGCGATCGCCATTTGAACCTCAAAGACCAAATTGGCGGCGCACTTCCCCGGCGCCGACGAGAGAACGGAGAACAGTGTAGTCGCCAGCCTCGCGACGAACCCGGCCGGCGATGACCGCTGGGCCGACGCCGAAGCGTTTGGCGTCAGTCAGCACTGCTTTCTCCGTGCGCGAGAACCGTGACACCGCGAGATCCCATTGAGCCACAGGCAGCAGCGCGTTCCGTGCAAAGCCGTCTGCCTCCTCTTCGTGGCGCTCGTCCGACGGGCTCTCCGTGTCGTCGAAGATGGCGGCAAAGGCTTCCGGGCCGATGTGGAGCTTGAGGTGTCCGATCTCGTGCAAAAGCGTGAACCAGAAATTGTCCAGCCGGTCATGGCGGAGCGTCAGGCCGATCAGCCCGTAGCCGTCGAACGAGCCCATGGCTGCGCCGTCCAGCAGGGTTCCGGGTAGATGCCGTTCGACAACGAAGGCGATGCCGATCTGGCGCAGGTGGTCGACGGCCTTCAGTGGGCCGTCGGCATCCAGGGTCAGGGCGACGAGGGCAGCGATCCAGGCATCATCGATCAAGGCGGGATCGAAGGTTGCCGTCGGCGGGTTTCGGGCGGCCAGCTGTCGCACACGCGCTTCCCATGCCGCGATCGCCGGTTCGTGCACAGCGCCGTTCGACCGCACAGACTTCCGGTGCAAGCCGGCAGGGACGAATCGGGCCGAGCCACTCCGCAGGAAGGCCGGCACGAGGTGGTCGGCGGACTTGCGCGCCTGCGTCAGCGTTCCGGAGAAGTCTTCGAACCAACCGCGCTTGTACATCTCGGCCAGAGGGAAAGCCTGCCAGGCGGTGGGATCGACCGACTCCAGGCTCCCGTTCCCGGCGAGCGACGCACGGTTCTCGATGCGCACGTCGAGCGCATCGGAGACCTCGATCAAACGCTCAAGGCTCGCGGATCGATAGCGTTCGGCTTCGTATCGCTGGACCTGTTGTTCCTTCAGCCCCAGAAAATCCGCGAGATCCTTCTGGCTCATGCCTCTCGCGATCCGTGCGCGGATGAGCGTCTCGGGGAGATCGGCAAGGCGTGCGGCCGAGAACGTCGTCTGCGCTCCTGACTTCAGGGCCTCGTAAAGGGCGACATCGGCTTCGAGTTCCGCCACTTGGCTTTGGAGCGCACCGCGCGCGATGACGGCGAACGCGGGATCGACGTTGGTGGCCGCCGGCGCGCCCGCCGAGGCTTTCAGCTGGTCCAGCGCCGCGCGCGTGGACCGGTACTGTCTTTCGTTCGTGATCATTACAACGCCCCTTTCGAGGTCGCGAGCGTCAGCCGCAAAATGCCTTTGGGCTGGCCCGAATGTTTCTCGATCTGGAAGAAATCGAGGAAGGTGCCCGTCGCGCCGTTCGGGGCGAAGGCCGGAAACATCTCGCCGAGATATTTGGCTTTTTGAGCCTCGCGCTTGCCGGCGAAGTTCTGGAGAACGGGGTCAAGCAAGGAAAAGTCCATCCCCGCATGATCCCAGCAGCCGTCGAAATCACCGGGGTGGTCTTTCGCTGTGGTGAAGCTGCCATCGAGGTAGACGGCACGGCATCCGGCGAGCCGGAGCGCCTCCACCGCCCGTTGAAAACCACCGAACAACCACTGTCGGTGTGGCGTGGTGGCGAACCGGGCGGCAACCTCCTCCAGCGTCGTCTCGTGGACGCCCGAAGGCAGAACCGCCCAAGGCGCGCCAAAGCCCGGATCAATAAGGGAAGGGATCATGAACACAACAATATCGTTGTGTGCATGTATTGTCCAGTCGGGTGAACGGTGTGCGCGGAGGTGTGTGCGGAACGGCCTTGGCGACGCCTGCTTGGCGTCCGGCCGGCGGGATCATTCGTAAGAATAAGCCAGATGGTCGGTGCTCGACTTCGCCCAGGCCGGAAGGGCGCCAAGAGTCTCCAGCTGTAGCCGCAGCGCCCCATCGAAAACTTCTGGCAGCAAGACGTGAATCGCCGGCCAGATCGCATGCGCCTCTAGCACTAGATTGCCCTCGCCCAACTCGAGTGCCCTTCGGAGGTGCACGCCGACGGTGCCCTCGAGCAGGGGGCCTGCCGAGGTTCGGGCGAGCACCGTTTGAAGAACCGGCGCGAAGGGCATGAGGGGGTGTCCCGACAACTTGCTGTTGAGCATCGCCTGGATGTTCGGCTGTCGGGAAGCGTAGTTCTTGAACGCCCCCGCGGCGTAGCGAAGTGTCGAGAACATCACCGCGATGAAGTGCGCAAATTGCCAACGATCGAGGTTTTGATGCTGCCAAAGCGCCAGACCGGGCACGCGCGCACACAGATCGCTGTTGGCCGCAATGAACGCCGGCGTCGTGAGCTCCGAGTAGGAGAAATCAGTGCGGGCCTGCAGCGCCACCTTCCAAGGCGCGCGCACGGCCTCCCCTCGCGCCAGCAAACTCGGCGTGACCCGATCCTCATAGTAGGGCCAGCCGGTTTCAGGAAAAGTGAGATCATTGACAGCGACCTGTCTCTCGTCGCCGAAGCTGCCGTCCGACTTCCGCAGGAAGCAGGTTAGCATCAGGCGTCGAGCGGCTAGAGACGTCTCTATGGCCGCCTGATCGAGCACGAAGGCGTTGTCCCGATGGCGGAGGATTACGTCACGGAACGACTGCGGCAGATCGCCCGACTGGAGTTCGTGCCCCAACAGAACCCAGATCAAACCGACCCCTTCGCGCCTGTAATGCAGTGACCGGTCGGAAATCTCCGTCTGGAAGGTGTTGGACAACTGGATCTCGAAGGCGACCGTGCGGCCGTTAGTATACGTCACGAGTACGTCCGGGTATCGGCCATGGCCGCCGGCGGTAGGTGCAAGATAGGTGTCTACTGCCACCCGCGTGCAGCTTGGATCCTGTTTGGCAAGTTGGGCGATCTGCTCGCAGATCAGCCGGTGCGCCGGGCTTTCCTGGTGACCGTGGTACTGGCCCGCCTTCAGGCTATCGGGGTCCTGGGTATCGCCGGTAAACCAAGGACAGGCGGCAACGGCGCCCTTGAAGTGGGCGAAATAGGGAAGCCGTTTTTGACGGAAGGCGCGCGCCTTGATGAAGACGGCGCCGCCGCAACGAAGACAGGCGGCAATGGATCGGTGATCCCGTCCTCGCCGAGCGTCGGTAATGCGTTGCCTCAGCAGGCCCCACTCAGCCTCGGACATCGCCATCAGCCGCTCGGCCGTGATCGGACCGACCTTGTCGATCACCGCCACCTCGATGATGCGCTGAGGTTTCTGGGCCATTTCCGTCCCGCCAACTCCGAATCAGGAAGGATTGCACACAGTCGGTGCGCCAGTATCGGTCGTGACTTGGTGAGTCGGCTGGTAAAGCTAAAGTCCGCCTTCGGCAGAGGTGCGGTCACATCGGCGCCAATGCGTCTCGCCGTGCCGCATCGTCGCTCAGCTCGCCCTTTAGGTATAGTCCTCGAAGCTGGAGAAGGCCTTCATCCCTTTAGCCGCGTTTGACTTGGCGATGCGCGTTCGGCTGATCCTCTGCTGAAGATAGACGCACAGGGCGTCGAAGTCCTCGATCGCCAGCATCCTCCAGGGGCCTCTGAAGTTCGCTTCAATATTCTTGGAAATAGCCTCGTAACTGAACTTCGTGTCGCGCGTTTTATCGGCGCTCGCGAATTCATTGTATCGGCTGATCAGGTGCTGAGTATACCGGCTCGCCTTGAGATCGGCCCCGATCGTGCCCGCCGCGGGCTGAATCTTTACCGTGTTACGGGTGGTCTTCACATTGACGGTTTTGGCTATGATCGCGCCGGGGCTGTCGATGACGACGTTGCCACTATTGTTGGTCACCTCGATGCGCCGAAGGTCGCCGAGGAGGATCTTCGCATAGAAAGCATCGGTAGCCTGTTCGGGCCGTCCCATATCACCTTCTCGGATCCGCTTGATCTCCTCGAGCGCCTCTACGGAATAGACATCGGGTTCGGCATCCACCATTTTATGGTGTCGACGGCATAGCAGAACCAGGTTTTCGAAGCCCTGCCGTTCGTCCTCGCTCTGGGTGACGTCGAAGCGGGGGCCGCCCTCATTTCGCGCCCGGATATGGCAGATTTCGCCGGTGATCGTCCCCACGGCTTCGACGATGGGCAAGTCGCACCTTGGAAAGGCGCAGAGATTCCCCGACGTCGCGAAGAGCCTTTTGATCGTCGTTTCCGACGGCCTCATCTCGCGCGACGCGCGCCAGCAAACGGCTCGACCGAACTTAGCCTATTCAGCACCTCATCGCTCCAGCCTGACTCTCAATCTGCGGGCTCGTTCCTGGAAGGCGCCTTCCCCACCTTCCAAGATGTCGCAAACCGCTTTTCTGATGTCAGCGTTCTCCAGGCCACCGGACTGATAGGTGATCGGCGGCAAGGCACCGTGCGGATGCGGCCCTGACTCAGCGATGATGATCTGATCGGCGTCAGTGTTGATCACAAGGTTGGCGTTATGCGTCACCATGATCACCTGGCGGTTCGATTTGGCTTCGATGAACAGACCCACCAACTCTTCGAAGACGGATTTCGGGTCGAGGTTCTCCTCCGGCTGGTCGATGATCAGCGGGCGGCCATCGCCATCGTCCAACGCCAGATAGAGCAGCAACAGGACGATGCCGCGGGTTCCGGGAGACAGCTTGCGGATATCCACGCCATCATATTCGATGCCGTAGTGGATCTCGATATGACCAGTGCTGAACAGCCATTGAGCGAAGCGTTTCGACCAGGCCCGAAACTCCAGCTGCTCGGTGTGGGCGACCGGCGAGTGGTCGAGCAGTTCCTTCTGATAAAGCCGACGAAACTCCGCCATCGCCGACACCACCTCAGCTGACGACCCTGTCTCCCAAGCCCGCTTGAGGACCTCGTTGGCCTTCTGAAGCAAGGTGCCCTTGCCTCGGAACGCCCCGCCCTTGCGGAGATCGATCAAACCCTCCTCGGCCTGCCCCGCCCACTGGGCCACGTCGGCGACCCGCGCGACAGAGAAGGACAGCTTCTTCAACGTCCCGGAGGCCGCCGCCAGACGCGCCATCAAGGGCCCGTACAATTCCTCCAGAACGGTTTGTTCGGCGATGAGGGCGTCGAAAGCCCGGCCATAGGCCTCTTCGCGTTCGGCCTGCAGATCCCGGGCACGATCCTTGGCGCCTTGGCTGTCTTGAAGTTTGGCCGCGAGGGTCTGCATCGCCGCAGTCTCGGTCGCGATCCGGCCCGACAGCGCCGTGTATTGCCGCTGCGTTTCCTTGTCGGAGCTGACCAGTTTTTCCAGCCGCCCCATCTCGGCTTCCAGGACCGCCTGCGACAGCGTCGTCAGGTCTGTCTCATCAGCAAAGAACGCCGTGTTCGCATCACCGGCTGGCGGTGCAGCGCCCTTCAGCCCCGCGATCTTGCCATCAACCCATTTGACGTAGTCGTTCAGGTCGTCATCGACCTTCCCGGTATAATCCAGAATGAAAGCGGCCCACTGGTCGTTCGACATTCCACTGTGCGTATGTCTGGCCTGGGTTTGCCGCAGTGTCTCCGGCGCCTGGTTGCGCCGAAGGTCCCTCACCTCATCCTGAAGGGCCAGGAAGGTCTGCCGCTGGTTTGTGAACCGCCGCAACTTGGTCCTGACCTCGTTGGCCGCGCCAGCCAGCTCGGTGTGACGCTGAGCCCTCTTTTCGCTGCCCGCCGAAACAAGCTTGGCGCGGTCGGCGGTATAGGCGTCGACCAGTTGCCGCTTCTGCGCGACCATGGCCTCATAGCTGGCGACCAGCTTTTCCTTCTCGAGTTCAGTGCCGATCCGCTCCGAGATCTGGGAGACGGCCTCGGCCTCACGATCGCGCGCCAGACGATGGCGTGAAGCGCGATGTTCCAGCAGTTCGGCGAAGTCCAACGCACCGTCACGATCATGATCGGGATGGGCCTCGAAGATCACTCTCTCGATCTCGCGGAGGAGTCCGTCGGTCAGGCCGCTGGATGAGCACAGTTCCTCGACGAACTGCTGGGACAGGTATCGCGCCCGAGGATAGCTCAGCGGGCCGTTGGCATCGGCCCCATCCAACGACCGCGTGCCTGGAGCGCCCGCCGCCCAACTGACCTTCACCTTGGCCTGGCCGATAAGAGGCCGGGCGCGCACCAGGAACGAGGGGTTCGCCCATTCATCGGCGGCCCAGGCCTCGTCCGATATGGAATCGCAGCCCGCCGCGATCATGTCCGCCAGGGCCGTCTTGCCCGATCCCCGCGCGCCAATAATGGCCACCAGGCCGGAGTTCAGAGGGATGGTCGACGTCTGGAGCCAAGGCGCGTCGAGTATTTCAATCTCGGAAATAACCTGGGACGGCGTTGCGGACTTCGGCGGCTCGGCGCCGACATGGGCCCGGCCCCGGGGGTCGATGCAGGCCTGTCGCAGCGTGTCGAATTCCAGCCCGCCCTTGACCCATGAGAATCGGTCGCCGAACGGCGTGGCGACGTCTTCGAGCCTGTGCGCGTCACTGCCATGAAGGCAGGGCTTCAAACCGCCATATCGGGCGCGGATCGCCTGGGCGTCGAGATCCTTTTGACCGAGCCAGAACTCCCGCTGCGCCTGGCTGCTGGCGAATATGATGTCGGCAAATCCCTCGATCTCGCGACGAATGGTCTGGTCGGCGGCCTCCCTCACGCCCGATGTGCCATCGGTGGCGCCGCCGGCGACGGCGATCAGGACGTTCTTCTTGGCCCATCCGCTCTCGCCGAACACCTCGCGCAGTTGCCGGAAATTGACCTTGAACTGGTTCGCCCCGTAGGAGAGCGCGGCGCCGTCGTCGGTTATGTTCGGGTCGGCCTTCTTGCCCAGGCGTATCAGGTCGGCGCGGGTGCAGTCGTAGCGATCCTGCTGCACGGTGAAGTGCAGCCGGGATAGAAGGCGCTGCAGTTCGGCGATATGGTCCGGGTCCTCGGGGCTGACGAACAGATGCAGATTTACGAATCCGCCCTTCGCGGTCGCCACATCCAGTCTCAGCTCGACATTGGGAAATATCAGCGTCGCCTTCGGCAATCGCCCGTCGGCCTTGTGCTGCAACACCCGCTCATAGGTGTCGGTGACATAATAGTCGGTGACGGCGATCGCCTCGATGAGCGGCGTGGCCCTTTCAAGCGCGGATAGATAATCCTCCCACGCCGTGGGGCCGGTGAACTGATTGTTCATCACGGTCCCGGGCGCATGGATGTGAGGCTCCCAACGGCGCCACTCAGAACCTCGACTAATCATGCTTCCCCCGTCCCGCTTTTTTACGCCACCCTATCGTGTAACGATCATCAATTCGCGTGCAATGACCTTGCATCCCTACTCGGGCGACTTCTGTTCCTGAACTTGTGCGAGCCGAAAAGATCGCTCAGCAGCGACAGCTGTTTCGCCGTCTGTCACAACCCTGTCGAGGCTCATGCCCAACACGTACCGCCCCCTCCTCAGCCTCCCGGCTCTCGCGCTATGCGCCCTGTTCCTGGCTGCTATGGCGACACCCGCATCGGCCGATCCTTGCGAGGGGCGGCTCCCCTCCCAGCCGGGTCAGCCGTTCACGGGATCGGTGCGCTATGTCGGCGACGGGGACAGTTTGTGCGTCGGCAGCTCCAGAGATCCCAATAGCTGGATCGAAGTGCGGCTGGCGGATTTCGACGCGCCCGAACTCCACTCGCCTGACGGACGGCTATCCCAGTCGCTTCTGCGACAGGTCGCGTTCGGACAGAATGTGGTCTGCGACGCACGCCGCGGCAGGAGCGGCCGCGTCATCGTACACGACCGCGTCATCGCCGTCTGCCGTGTCGGTGGCCGCTCTATCGGAGATCTGCTCCGCGCGAGACGCGCCCCCGAGGGCGGTAACTAACCAGCCGGTCGTCGGAGGCCAAGGCGCGCCGCCCTTCCCCATGAACCCCAAAGGCTCGACAAGACCGTCGCGGTAATCGCTAAAGGCGTCGACGGCAGATCGTTGGAGCAGAAGCGTTATGAGCGGCATTCCGGAGCGTATGAAGTACAAGGCGCAGGTTTACGATCTTGCTCTGAGCGCCTTTTTCAAACTCAGGGAGTTCGACTCAGCCGCCCTGGATCAGCCCCGCGCCGAGACCGGCTGGGACATCGCCGAGGCCTTCGTCGCGGCCGCCATGAGCGGAGTGACCTATAAGAGCAGCAGCCGGGATCGGCGGTTCGAGGCGGCCAGCCTTTTGCGGACGCTCGCCGATCAGGTTGAAGAGGACGGCCTGGCCAGCCTGGAGTGGAGCCATCAGGGCAAGCTCGACGCGCGACAAGCCTGGCGGCCCGACATCCGCTCAGCCGAAGGACTTGCCGAGCTCGACCTGCGTACCGACGCGGTGATCGAGGGGCTGATGCGGCCGCTCCGGGCGCTGACCGTCCCGGAACGGCGCGCGATCGTCTGCATGTCCTTTGTGCGCATGGCGCTGGCGCACATCGGGGACCTCAACGAGCAGCAGCCTGCGGACGCTCATCGGGTTCGCGAATACACGCTCAAAATGCTTTCGCCGCTGCTCGCAAGGTTGCAGAGTTCGGACACGCCGGACTGACCCAAGCGCCTGCGGTGGGCACTCAGGCCTGGCACCTTCCCGCCGCCCCCTCTATGGCGCGTTGAGCTATGAAAGACCGCCATGGCCAAATACGATCCGCTCCGGGATTATCTTCGCAAGCAGAAGACCGATGAACTCGAGCTCTCCTTCGCCGAGATGGAGCGCAAGATCGGCTATATGCTACCCAAGAGCGCGGGCCTGCCGCAGTGGTGGGCGAACACAACCGACCCGGCCACGACCCACGTTCAGCGCAAGGCCTGGGGCGACGCCGGCTTCGACGCCTTCCTGATCGCCGGCGCCGACCGCGTCCGTTTCAAGCGGGTCTAATCGACCCGGTCCGCCCGCTAGCCTCCGAAGTCGAACGCAGCCTGGTTTTCCGGAACACCAGATTTCCGTTTCCGACGGCTCCTGACGGGCTGATCCGAACCGGTCGCAGCCTCAGGCGCCGGTCTTCTAGGCGGCTCTTCCAGGGTTCTCCTGACTGGCGGTCTAACCGGCTCCGGCCTCTCCACTATGGCCCGGGGCTCCGGCAGACGCCTCGGTGTCCTCGCCCGTCGCCACGCCAGCAGCTCGCTCTGCCACCATCCGACTCGGTTTTGCGAGACCTGGACGCAGGCCGGGAAATCTCCGGTCTTCTGCATGCGCCAGACCGTCGTCCGGCTCAGACCGCAGATCACCTTCACCTGCGACCAGGGGAGAATCCGGTCTTCCAACGCGTCGAACGGAGGCGGCTCGCTCACACTGTCCATGACACCGCCTCGTCCGCCCGGCGCTCCAGAACCTCGGCCAGCAACCGGGCGTCCCGCGCCGCATCGACCGGATCTCGAACCTCCCAGGTGCGAAGAACGTCCTTCAGGGCGAAGCTGACCGCCGGGTCGACCAGCAGGTCCGCGACGCTGGGCGCCCACTCCGTTCTAAACCCTTCCAATCCCGCCTCAGCCATGACGCCGACCCCTGGCCGCGGGCGGGGCAGACGCGCGAAGGTCGCTGACCTGATCCAACGCCCAAGCGCGAAGCACGCCACGCGGATAGTAGGGCCTGTGCCGAACGTGGAGACAGGGAGGGCCGTTGCCTCCGGTGGACCACAGCCGAGCGAGGGTCTCGGGTTTCATGCGGATGCCGAACTGGATCAGGAAGGCGGACGCTTCCTTGCGGGTCAGCAGATCCTCATCGGCCGCGTCAGTCACCGCCGCCACCGGTTCTGTGGCGGGTATCATCGATCAGTCTCCGGCACCCGGCACTGCCGGGAATTGCGGGCGCCCCTCCCGGCCGAGAGCGCGAGGTAGCAGTCAACGGCTGCGGCGACATAGGCTTGCGTCTCCGCAATGTTCGGTATGCGCCCAAGTCTGGCGACACGATCCGGCCCAGAATTATACGCCGCGAACGCAAGCCGGACGTCCCCGAAGCGGAGCAGCTGCCGGGCCAGATAATCCGCTCCGCCGTTGAGGTTCTCGATCGGATCGAACCGGTCTCTTACCGCGAGATCCGCCGCCGTTCCCGGCATCAACTGCGTCAGGCCGCCGGCCCCGACCGGAGACACGGCATCGACCCGGTATGCGGATTCCACGATCACCAGGGCATGAAGCATCTTGGGGTCGATACCGTGGCGCTCGGCGGCGACGGCGATCGCGTCCATGAACGGCTGGGACAGGGGCGGAAGTCGGGGCGTGAGGTCATCGACGCCCGCCACTTCCGACACAGGCTGCGCGGCGGGACGGCCGAACAGATCGCCGCCGGCGTTGCGCCAGTCGACCGTTTGAGCGGATGCGTTACTCGCTGCAAGCGCCAGGGCCAGAGCGGCCAAAAAGGGTCTCACCATGTCAGGGTCTCCCGAAACACCCCCTCGAGGTCTCGGGTCCGGACGGGGCCAAAATAGCGACTGTCGAAACTTCCCGGCGTATCGCCGAGCAGGAAGAGCTCGTCCGGCGCGAGCCGGCGGCACCCGGTCCAAGCGGGCAGAGCCGTGCCACGACGATCACGATCCAGAACCGGGGCCATCCGGCCCGGTATCCGAACCCAGGCTCCCTGCCGGCAGACGGGATCGCCGCCGACGGCCGCGACCCGTTTGATCAAAAGGACCTCGTCCGGCATGCCGAGCGCGCCCAGGTAGCGCCGGGCGATGGGGGGTTGGGGCAGAGCGACCATCGCGCCCCTCTCCGGCGCGCCGCCTGGATGTCGCAGATACAGGCCACGCGGTACGCTGGGGCTCTCGTTGACCAAAGCGAGGGCTGGCGTCTGGTCGGCGATCAGGGCGCCCAGGGTGAGGAAGAAGACGGTGACGCCGAGCACGGCCCAGCGGTTTCCAGTATCGAGCGGGGTCCAGGTCATGGCCGGTACGGCTCCAGGATCAGGTCGCGGGTGATCATCACGCGGACCGCAGCGCCGGCGCGCAGACGGATCGACGGCCGGACGTCCAGCTCCCGGTCCACGAGCCGCCCCCCGACCTGGGAGCCCTCGATGGCGGCGGCGTCCCCGGCGTCGCCGAGCAGGCCGCCCGAACCCTCGCCATCTCCGTCACGGGCGATTTGGCCGAGGGTGGTGATCGCGCCGGCGAACAGGGTTCCGACCAGCAAGGGGAATAGCCGCCGATCGACATGGCCGCTCACGCCCACGGCGCCTTGCGCATCAACGCCGGGCTCACCGGTCAGCACCAAGCTCTTGCCGTTGGGCAGGATCAGCCGGTCCCAGGTCAGGAAGGCCCTCCGGTCGCCATAGGCGCTTTCGCCCTCATGACGGCCGATAAGCCGGGTCCCTTGGGGCAGGACGAGATGGCGGCCGCTGACAGTGTCATAGACATTCTGCGACACCGTCGCGACGACCGGCCCGGCGCGCGCGGTGTCCACCCCGGTCAACAGGACCGCAGGAATGATCGCGCCGGCCTTCAGCTCATAGGGTGACAGCGGCGCCGTGAGGGTGTGGCCATTATAGGTGGCGCCGACGTCCGCAGCGTCCGCACGAGCGCCGGCCGTCGCTGGAGCCGTCCCGGCACGCGCGGCAGGACCGGCCCCGGTCGATTGCCCCTCGAAGAACAAGCCCGATCGCGCCGCCTGTTCGCCCGGACTTGGCCCGGTCGCCCGGGTCGTCCGCGATGGCGCATAACCGGCGCTATACCGGCCCGGCGCGGGCGGCGGTGGCGGAACACCAGGCTCAGCCGTCTCGGGCTCGGTCCCAACGCGGGGCTCGGGCAGCCGGTCATAGGTCGCCGGCTGATCGGTGACCGCTTCGGAGGGCCGAACGGAGCCCCGGGCCTGGTCCTCCCGGCCTTCGACGGCGCGGAGCCGGGCGCTGTCGCGCAGTTCCGGTTGGACGACGAAGGCCCAGGCCAAGGAGCCGGAGACGAGGATCACGCCGCCGATCACGATCGTCTGGACGACCGACTTACGCAGCCGGGTGACCGGCGGCCGCGGCGCCCGCATCGACAGGCCGGGCGGCGGCGCCTTCGCCGCGCTGGCCAGGTCGGGTCTGACCTCAGGGCCGACGCCGGACGCTGCCGAGGAAGCGACGTCGTCGGGATTGTGGGGGCTATCCTGGAAAGAGGTCATCGGGCGGCTCCCTGGAGGCGGCGGATACGAACGATCTGGGGGCGACGATCGCCGAGCCTGAGCTCGGCGCGATCAAAGACGCGATCGACGATGAACAGACCCCCGGCCTGGCGGTAGTTGACCATCTGGCTCTCGCCGTCGGCGGCGATCACGAACAGGGCCGGCGCCTCGTCGATCTGAAGATCGGGATTGAAGGTGATGAAGGTGCGCTGCCCGTCGTTGAAGACCGAAGCCGGCGTCCACCGTGCACGGCGCCCTTGCGGCTCTATCCGGTAACGGGCGTCGATCGGTCCCTCCGGCATCGCCACCGGGTCCGACACGCGGATCTCTGCCGCCTCGGCGATCGGCGCCCTGGTCGGGGGATCCATCGCCTCGGTGTCCCACGCGATCGCGGCATTGAACCCTGAGGCGTCACCGCTCTTCAGGTCGATGAAATAGACCCGCCGGTTGGTGGTCAGGACCAGGTTGGTCTCGAGCCCTCGTTGCAGCGGCTTGAGCAGGACGTGGGTTCGCTGACCTGCGCCGTCGCCTGAGCTGGTCTCGCCGATCTGCCAGCGGACGGTATCGCCGGCCGCCTTGGAGATCAGGGTCTCGCCGGCCGCCAGAGTCAGGGTGGTGACCCGCAGAGGCGCTGTCCAGACCTCGAACACCCGACCCGGAGACCAGGCGAACACCTGGACCCCGCCAACGAAGGCGTCCGAACGGGACGGGGCCCGGGCGTCCAGATTGGCGGCGACGATGGCGCGGCGGCCGGTCAGGCCGGTCGCGGGCGCCACGGCCGTCGGCTGCGCCTCGTAGGGAACACCGACAGTTTCGGCGGCCACCGGCGTCGGATCGGAGACCGGCTCCACGTCGACCGGCGCCGTCATCTGCGGCAGGGACTCGGTCTCCGTGGCCGCTGTGGCCTCGGCCGCAAAGACAGGCAGGGGCGACACCGGCGGCGGCCCAGCGATTCGGCCGAACACGGCGCAGCCGGACAGACTGAGGCCCAGGCCGGCCAGGATCAGGAAGCGTCGGGGGTCCATGATACGTCCTCGATTTTCAGTCCAAGGGGGTTCTTCATCAGCTCGGCCTCCGTGCGGGGCGGCTGGGTCGTGGTTGTGATCAGGGCGCGCCAGCGCTCGACACCGGCCTGCTGGCCGTTGACGAAGCGGGTCTCGCGCCATTGCAGGTCGTAGGTCCGCTCGGTGCGCCGCACGACGTTCAGCACCTCGACGTTGACAGCCTCGCGCCCGACCTCGGCGAACGGGTCATGGGTCTGGGCCCAGGCGTTGAGGAAGCTCGCCGCCTTCGGCGTCATCAGGTCGTAGGCCCGAAGCCAGTTCTGCCGGATGACGATGGGGTCGATGGATTTGGAGCGGACATCGCGCACCCAGCCGGCCAGGGCATGGCCGATCTGGGCCTCGGTCGGTTCGTAGCGGCCGCCGATCGCCGTGATCCGCTGGGTCTCGCCCCAGTCGGAGACCTCGACTACGAAGGGTTTGACTATGGCCCTGTCGGCCTGGACCCACCAACCCGCGCCAAGGAAACCGGCGAGGACCAGATTGGCGACGGCGATACGGCGCCAGTTGCGAGCATGGGCCAGGGACAGCCCCATCCGGTCGTCCCAGATCTGGCCGGCGCGCTGATAGGGGGTCGTCTCGGGCGCCGAGGCCAGGGCGCGTTTGGGACGAAAGAAGGGGTGCATGGTCAGGACTCCTCGGTTCTCAGATTGGGAGACAGGACGCCGCTGGTTTCGCCGGCAGGCATGAGCCCGCGCCCGGCGTTGGCGACGAAGAAGGCTTGCAGTGCCTGGGCGCGGGCCGGCGGTCTCGATCCGCCTGACGAGGTCGATCCTGAGGCCGCCCGATGGAAATCGGACCGGGCGGCCTGGGCCTCCGCCGCGATCTTTTCGGCGGGCCTGCCGGGCCGCGCCACGGCACCGGCGCCGTCATTGGCCGCGCCGCCGGATCCCGACGCTTCTCCCGAAGGCGATCCCGACGTTTGGCGAGGTTGCCAGGCGACCGCAGGTTCGGAGACGCCGTTGGAGGGAAATGTCGGCGCGGCGGACATCGCCCCGCCCGACGGTCGGCGCGGACCCGACGGTGAGGGATTGTCATTGGAGGGTTTGGGAGGTGTGGATGGCGGAGGCGACATCGGCGGGGTCGGAGACCGGCCCGCTCCAGCGCCGGCTGCGGCCCGCGCCGGCCCCGCCATCTTCGCCGCGCCGCCTGCGACCGCCGTGCCCGCACCCGCGATCCCGGCTCCGGCCAGGGCGGTGCTGCCGCCGACGGCGATTCCGGCCGTGATGGCGGCTCCGGCGCCCAGGGCCGGCCCGCCCGTCACCAGGGCCGAGGCCAGATTGGGGATGAACATCGACAGCATGGCCAGAAGGATCGAAGCGACCAGGATGCTCAGCGCTTCATAGATGTCGGGATTGGCCGAGGGCTGGAGCTGATCGAAGACGGTCCGGGCCCCGGAGATCACGATGGCCAGGGCGAGCACCTTGAGGCCCGAGGACACGACGTATCCGAGGGGCCGCTCCGCCAGGAAGGCGGACTTGTTCCAGATGCCGAAAGGCAGAAGGATGAAGCCGCCCAGAGTGACGATCTTGAACTCGAGCAGGGCCACGATGATCTGAAGGGCCAGCACGGCGAAGGCCAGCATGATGCCGATCATGGCCAGGCCCAGGATCAGGGCGTCAGCCATGTTGCCCACAACGTCGAGCGGATTGTCGACGGGCGCCGGCGTCTCGCCCAGCGCCTTCACAATCTCCCAGCCCTGGGCCAGGATGGCGCCGGGGTTGAGGAAGTCCGCGCGGCTGAGCGAACCGCCGCCGGCCGTCAGACCCAGTTCAATGAACCCGGCGTAGATCGTCTCGGACAGCTGTTGCCAGTCGTTGATCAGCCAGGCGAAGGCTCCGATCAGCAGCACCTTTCCAAAGCCAGAGGCCAGGACTTCGCGATTGGAAGACATCGCCCACTGGATACCGGTCAGGGCGACGACCAGGACGATCAGGAGCCCGAAGACGCCGTTGACCGCGCCTTGCAGGGCGTCGAACCCGGCCGATATGGTGTTGGAGAACACCACCATCAGCTCATTGGGGGTTTCTACTCCGACCGACATCCTCCCGCTCCTCAGTCCCGCGCGTGCGACAGGGGATCAAAGGTCGGTGCGGCGGGCGTTCCGGCCGAGCCCGCCCAGCGGCGGCGACGGGCCTCGTCCCCCGAAGCCTGGGTCGCGGCGTCCCGCGCCGTCGCCTCGGCCAGAAGCCGGGACTGGGCCAGCATGATGGTGCGCAGCGCCGCCAGATCCTCGGCGAGGACAGCCAGCATCTGGTTCGACGACTGGATCGCGGCGGTCTGGCCTGAAGCGGCCTCGCTGGCCGAGAGGGCGCCCGTCAGCCGCTGATTGCGGCCCTGTCCAAGACGTTCGAGCTCGGCCGCCGTGCGAGCCACATCCTCGGCCGTTCGCCGGGCGTTGGCGGTCCGGGCCTGACCCTGTTCCAGAAGCCGCAGCATGTCCGATCCAGACAGGTCATCGGGATAGAGGCTCTGGAATTGCTGCTCCAGGCCGCTAACAGAGCTGGCGATCCCGCGCGCCGTACGGGCCAGTTCGGCCATG
This sequence comes from Brevundimonas mediterranea, assembly GCF_011064825.1. Classification (NCBI taxonomy): domain Bacteria; kingdom Pseudomonadati; phylum Pseudomonadota; class Alphaproteobacteria; order Caulobacterales; family Caulobacteraceae; genus Brevundimonas; species Brevundimonas mediterranea. The sequence continues at coordinate 1,902,311 of NZ_CP048751.1, read as the reverse complement.
TCGCGCAACGACTGGCTGTTGCCGGTTAGGTGGCTGTAAGGCGAGGCCGCAAGGCTCCTGGCCTCGTTGGCCAGGCTCTCCAGCTGACGCGCCGCCTGAAGCGCATTTTCGATGTGGTTGCGGGGGTCAAAGACGACCTGTTGTGCAGGCGCCGGGGTCGCGGTCGCCAGCAGGCTGACGGCGACGAGGCCGGCGGCCACGATCTGGACCGGCCTATTCGGCCGCGAGCGGTCGGGCGAAGGCGTCGAAAACTGCATCAACATTGTGCACTCCCTTGGCTGTGAGAAATTCCCGCGCGAAGCCGGCCTCTCCGGAGGCGGCGAGGATGTGGTCGATGAGGGTCTGGTCTTCCGGCGCGCTGGCCCCGCACAGGGCGAGGGCCACGCCGGTCAGGGGCAGATCGAACAGGCGTCGGCCGCGCGGCTGGCGCCAGTAATAGGCCCGCTTGGGCGTGGCGAAGGCGATCAGCTCAAGCTGGCGCCGGTTCAGGCCGAACCCCTGATAGAGGCGGGCTGAAGACGGTTCGAGCGCGCGGGGGTTGGGCAGGAAGACCTGGGTCGGGCAGCTCTCGATCAGACTGGTCGCGATCGGCGAGGCGGCCACGTCGTCCAGACTCTGGGTCGCGAACACGACGGCGACCCGCTTTTTGCGCAGCGTCTTGAGCCACTCCCTGATCTTGGCGGCGAAGGCCGTCTCGCCGAGGAAGAGCCAGGCCTCGTCGAGCACCAGCAGTGTGGGTCGACCGTCGAAGCTGCCTTCGAGATGATGGAAGAGCGCCGAGAGGACCGGCGCCACGGCCGAGGGCGTGGCCATCAGGCTTTCCAGCTCGAAGGTGTCGAACCGACTGGGAACCAGCACCTCGCCCTCTCCGTCGAGCAGGGCGCCGTGCGGACCTTTGAGTGTCAGGGGCTCCAGCGCGGCGGCGACCGCCTTGTCCTGCACCAGGGCGCAGAAGACCGTCAGGGTGCGCTGCGCCACGGGGGCGTCGGCCAGGGCCGCGAGCGCCGCCCAGATCTCTTCACGGATCCTTGGCACAGGCTCCAGCCCCGCGAGCCGGACGGTCTCTGCGATCCATTCCGACGCCCAGGCCCTTTCAATCTCCTGGTTGATGCGCGCCAGAGGCTGCAGCGAGAACCGCGCGCCGGGCTCGAGCGCACGCCAGCAACCGCCGGCCGCCAGGGTCGCTGCCCGCGCCGATCGACCCTTGTCGAAGAAGACCACGCGGGCGTCCGGGTAGCGGAACCACTGCAAGGCCAGAAACGAGAGTAGCGCGCTCTTGCCCGAGCCCGTTGGTCCGACCACCATGGCATGACCGACATCGCCGACGTGGAGCACCAGCCGGAAAGGTGTGGATCCCGTCGTCCGGGCCGTCGCCAGCGGTGGGCCGTCCAGATTGAGGTCCACGGACGGGCCGGCCCAGACCGCCGACACCGGCAGCAGATCGGCCAGATTCAGGGTCGAGACGAGCGGTCGGCGGACGTCGGCATAGGGCTCGCCCGGCAGGGAGCCAAGCCAGGCCTCCACGGAATTGAGGTCCTCGATCCGGGCCAGCAGCCCCTGAGCGTTCAACGCGGCCTCGATGGCCCGCGCCTTGGCGGCGGCGCCGGCCTCCGTGGCGTCAAGCACGGTCACCGTCAGGGTCAGATAGCCGAAAGCGCAGGCCTCGGCCCCCAAGGCGGCCAGAGCGCCGTCGCACTCCTCGGTCTTGGAGGCCGCGTCGGTATCGAGGAGCGGCACCTCCTCCTTGGTGATCGCTTCGCGCAGCAGGACGCCCACACCCTTGCGTTTGGCGAACCAGCGCTTCCTCAGTTTGACGATCTCGCGCTCGGCCGCCGGTTTGTCGAGACCGATCCAGCGCGCCGTCCAGCGGTAGGGAAACGGCAGGGCGCCGAGCGCATCGAGCAGCCCGGGCCGGGTCACCGACGGCAGGCCGCGCACGGACACGACCTTGAGGCAGCGGTCGCCGAGACGCGGGGCGATCCCGCCGGAAAGGTCGGCGTCCGCCAGCCAAGCGTCCAGATACATCGGCGAATCCGGCGCGGCGACCGGGAAGCTCCTCGGCGACACGCAGTCGTGCAACCAGGTCAGCAGGTCGGTGTCGTCGAGCGGAGCAATCTCGGGCAGGGCGTCCGACAGGAGGTCGAGCGTCGTCGCCGCCTCCCGGGTGAAGACCGCCAGGGCCTGGCGCCAGTCCGCGCCGCCCTTGGCCAGGCCGTCGAACAGCCAGCGCTCCATTCTCCGCGTCTCGTCGGCCGGCGGCAGCCAGGTCAGGGCCAGGCGAAAATCCGTCTCGAAGGCCGGGTCGCCAGCCTCGAAGCGGCTCCGACGTTCCTCGTCGAGAAGCCAGGCGACATCCAGGTCGAACGCGCTCTCCGGATAGGGGGCGGCCTCACGGCGGCGCGCCTCCATATGCAGGCACCAGCCTGTTCCGAGACGCTTCAGCGCATTGTTCAGACGCGCCCGGACGGCCATCAGCTCGTCCTCGGTCGAGGATTCCAGGTCCGGTCCCCGGAACCGGAAGCCCGTGGTGAAGGAGCCGTCCTTGTTGAGGATCACGCCCGGCGCGACCAGGGCGGCCCAGGGCAGATGGTCGGCCAGAGCCGCCGGGCGTCTGCGATGTTCTTCTAGAAAGCGCATCGGCCCCTCACGCGTCCAGATGGCCAGGCAGGGCGAGGTGGCGCCGAAGCACATCGAAGAACCGGCGGTCTGCCCTGGCGGCCCACAAGCCGATCGCGTGGGCGACGGCCCACCACAGAAGGCCGAGCCACCAGATCCGCAGGGCCAGGCCGAGCACCACCGCGATCGTCCCCATGGCGATGGCGTAGTCCCGAGGCATCCCGGCCATGAGGACCGGCTCGCTCAGGGCCTGGGCGACCGGAAGATCCCAGCCCTCCGGTCGTCCGTCCTGGAGGGAGCCGGCCATCATCCGATCTCCGCCCCGCCGGCGAAGCCGAAGAAGTCGAGGAAGAAGGTCGAGGCCGCGAAGGCAATGCAAAGGCCGAACATGATGCCTAGGCCGCGTCGCATCGAGGATCCGTTCTCGCTCATCGCGATGCCGGCGCCGAAGACGACCACCGCCACGACCGCTGCGGCCTGGACCACGGGCCCGGTGATGGACTGGACCACCTGCTGGAGCGGCCCTTCCCAGGGCATCCCTGAACCTCCGGCCAGGGCCGGCCCGGCCATCATCAGGCCGCACGTCATCATCGCGCCGAACAGGCGGCGCCCAAGTCTTCCACGCATGTCTTGCTTCCTGTGTTCAGCGCGTCTCAGCGCGATGCACCACATTGCAAGCAAATATATCCACAGGTTGTCAACTCTGTGGATCGATTATTTTACGCGACTTGCAAACGACTGTCCGACAACTCGCAAAGACTCAAAATACGACTTGTGATGACTTGCGGTCCGAAAGTCGCCCCGACTGCGATGGCGACTTTTCACGACTTGGGTTTCGTGTCCGACAGCGCTCGTTGCCAAACGACGCCGCCTCAATTTCAGGTGAAAGATTGGCCTTAGGCCGGGATGCTTATCGCGTAGCCGTCGTCGCCCAACGGCTCGACACAGAGCACAGCCTGGACCTTCCGCCCTGCGCCGATCCGCCGGATGTGGCCATCCAATCGATCGTCGATGATGGTGCGGCGAGGCATCCAGGAGAAAGTTTTGGCCGCCCGCCTCCCCGAAAGGCCCTTTCGGGGTGAGCCAGCGGCAGCTTGAATCGAGAGGTCTGAGACGCGGCTGAGGTCTGAAGTGCGCGCCACAAGCAGCTATTCGGGTCACTGCAAAAATTTGACGTTGCACTGGGACAGGGGGCCGGGGCTTAACTTTCCGGTATCGAACGCCCCGCCCCCTTCAGGGGGGTGCTGCAGCGATTGCGGAGAGATCCGAGGTGATCTCGACCGGAACCCCGGCGGCCTTCCGTTCGGAATATCGGTCTACGAGCTGGACGGCGTGGGGCCGGACCAGAATGGTGAAGCGCACCAGTTCCTCCATCACATCGACGATCCGCTCATAGTAGGCCGATGGCTTCATCCGGCCGGCCTCGTCGAACTCCTGGAAGGCCTTGGCCACGCTCGACTGGTTGGGGACGGTGACCATCCGCATCCAGCGGCCCAGGAGGCGCAGGGTGTTGACGGCGTTGAAGCTCTGGGACCCGCCCGACACCTGCATGACAGCGAGCGTCCGGCCCTGGGTCGGGCGCATGCCGCCCAGGCTCAACGGCAGGTGATCGATCTGCAGCTTCATCACCCCGGAGACCTGGCCGTGCCGTTCCGGACTGCACCAGACCATGCCCTCTGACCAGAAGGCGTGCTCGCGTAGCTCGCGCACCGCCGGGTGGTCATCGTCGCCAGGCGCGCCCGGCAGAGGAAGGTCACAGGGGTCGAAAATGCGGGTCTCGCATCCCATCCGCTGCAGCAGACGGGCCGCTTCCTCAACGCAGAGCCGTGAGTAGGACCGTTCGCGCAGCGATCCATACAAGAGCAGAATCCGCGGTGCCGGGTCTGTCGGACCCAGTCCACGGGCAGGCTCGGCAGACAGATGAGCCGCGTCCAGAGCCGGCAGATGATCCGGATCCGGCAGCGACCGTAGGCGGGCGAAGGTCATCAGAGGTCCTTGGTCAGGTAGGCGGCCGACGCCGGGCAGAGATCCGCGAACTCGCCGGTTCGCCGGATCGCGGGCGGTGCAGACGCCCGATCGGCGACGACGAAGCCGTGCCGGGTGAAGAAGCGCTCGGCCGTCGTGGTGAGCAGGTGCAGATGTGCAGCGCCCAGGTCGCCGGCGGCGGTCTCGGCGGCGGCCAGCACCCGACTTCCCAGGCCGCGGGCCTTCTGGTCGGCAAGGACGACCAAGGAGCGCAGCAGCAGGTCGCGTCCCTCCCCTTCCAGTCCGACGTAGCCGATGACCGCGCCGTAGTGATCGGCGCTGAAGTAGCGGCCGTCACCGGGGTCCGGCAGACCCGCGCCACGCAGGGTCGCGATCAGGCCGGCGTCATCCGCGTCCAGCAGATGCAGGACGACCATCAGGCGGCGTCCGCCGGCGGGGCGGTGTCCGGGAACCAGCGGCGGCCCATCCACAGCGCAACCGACACCAGCAGGATCAGCACCGGCACCTCGACCAGGGGACCGATGACGGCCGCGAAGGCGACGGGCGAGGTCAGCCCGAAGGCTGCGATGGCCACCGCGATGGCCAGCTCGAAATTGTTCGAGGCCGCAGTAAAGGCCAGGGCGGTTGTGCGCGGATAGTCGGCCTCTATCAGCTTGCCCATGAGGAAGCTGACCACGAACATGACGAGGAAGTAGATCGTCAGGGGAGTGGCGATGCGCAGGGCGTCCAGCGGCAAAGCCACCACCTCGCCGCCCTTGAGGCTGAACATGACCACGATGGTGAACAGCAGGGCGATCAGGGTGATCGGCCCGATGCGCGGCAGGAAGCGCCGCTCGTACCAGTCGGCGCCGCGGCGGGCGATCAGGCTGCGACGGGTCAGGAAGCCGGCCAGGAATGGAAGACCGAGGTAGACAAGCACCGCCCCGGCGATGGTCCAGACGCTGACGTCCACCACGCTGCCCTGCAGGCCGAACAGGGGCGGCAGGACTGTGAGGAAGAACCAGGCGTAGAGGCTGAAGAACAGGATCTGGAAGATCGAGTTGAAGGCGACGAGGCCGGCGACATACTGGTTGTCGCCGCGTGCCAGCTGGTTCCAGACCAGCACCATGGCGATGCAGCGCGCCAGCCCGATCAGGATGACGCCAGTCATGTAGTCCGGCTGATCGCGCAGGAAGATCACCGCCAGGGCGAACATGAGGACCGGGCCCAGCACCCAGTTCTGGAACAGGGACAGGGCCAGCACCCGCTTGTCGGCGAAGACGCGCGGAAGTTCCTCGTACCGGACCTTGGCCAGCGGCGGGTACATCATGAGGATCAGGCCGATGGCGATCGGGATGTTGGTCGAGCCGATCGAGAGGCTGTCGACCCAGGTCGGCAGGCCCGGCGCCAAGGTTCCCAGAGCCACGCCCAGGCCCATGGCCACGAAGATCCACAGCGTCAGCCAGCGGTCGAGAAAGGACAGGCGACGCGGCGCATCGTCCGCCACGGGGGTGTCGATCATCGCCTCGCCCGCTGGCCGGCGGCGTCGATGACGACCTCGCCGTCCTCCTTGGTGAAGGGCTTGAGATCGTCGGCGGGCAGGAGGTCCAGAACGATCTCGGACGGTCGGCACAGCCCGACGCCGATAGGACTGACGACGATCGGGCGATTGAGCAGGATCGGATGAGCCTCGATCGCATCGAGCAACTGATTGTCTGTCAGGCCCGGGTCCCCGAGGCCCAGTTCGGCGTAGGGCGTTCCCTTCTCGCGCAACAGGTCGCGCAGCGGCTTGCCGGCCCGTTCGGCCAGCCAGGCGACCATGGTCCGCGACGGTGGCGTCTTCAGATACTCGACGACATGCGGCTCGACGCCGACATGCCGGATCAGCTCGAGCGCGTTGCGCGACGTCCCGCAGGCGGGGTTGTGATAGATGACGATGTCCACGGGATCCTCAGGGGCAGCAGGGCGCGAGCTCGGCCAGCAGGGGCTCGCAGAGGTCGGCCCTGCCCCCGCAGCAGTCCTTGAGCAGGAACAGGACCAGGTCTCGGAACCGGTCCAGGTCTGCGCGGTAGATGATCGACCGACTTCGCCGCTCCGACTTGATCAAGCCCGCGCGGGTCAGGACGCCCAAGTGCGCCGACAGGGTGTTGGCCGGCACGGCCAAAGTCTGGGCGATCTCGCCGGCCGGCGCCCCCCCCGGTTCATGGCGCACCAGAAGGCGGAAGGTTTCCAGCCGGGTCGATTGGGCGAGGGCGGCAAGCGCCAGGATTGCGTCTTCTGATTCCATATTTCCAGATTAACGGAATTATTGATCGAAGCAATCACTACTGAGTTCCAGACGATAATCTGAAGCGTCAGCCGATCAGTCAGCCAAGTCGTCAGCGAGAGGAATAATAGCCGAGCCCAGCGGCCACGTCAGCCCAACGTCGCTTCGAGGTGGCGTCAAGCTTGTCCAGCCAGGAGCTCACGCCGTTCCGCAGTTCCGATGCCTTCACGACTACCGCGGGCCAAACCGACTGTCCGGCCTCGTCACGCAGTTCGAACCGGACCGTGGGATCCGGCAAGGTCAAATCGAAGTCAACGACGCCGAAATTGACGTCGTTAGAGAATGCCTGGCGCACCCGCATGACCGGGCGGCCCGTCAGGTAGAGGTCGACGGTATCCTGAGCCAGCGGCGAACTGACGAATTCGTACAGATCGTAGCCGCCGCGGTCCGACCAGGGCAGGCAGTTCATCTCGCCGAAATGCGTATCGCCCGAGAGCAGCAGGACGCCGGGGATCCTCTCGGCCATGATGTGTTCGAAGATGGCGTCCCGCTCATGGGTGAACGAGGACCAGGCATCCGCACCCTCGGCCTTGCCGTCATTCCAGCCGGAACCGGAGATCAACACCTTGAATGGCGCACGGCTAGCGCTGAGCCCGGCCATCAGCCAGTCGCGCTGCTGCTCGCCCAGCATGGTCTTGCCGGCGACGTTCGGGCCCATGTTCGGGTCCCGGTGATAACGGACGTCCAAGAAGAAGAAATCGACCCCGCCCTGAGACCACCGGAAGAAGGCGCCCGGCGTGCCGGGCAGGCCGGCGGACGGGTTGGGCCAGTAGCGTTTGAAGATTTCCAGCGCGGCGACCTTGCCGGGATGACGACGATCCTGGTCGTTCAGCCCATAGTCGTGGTCATCCCAGATGCAGAATTGGGGCGTGGTCGCCATGAACCGTCGGATCTCAGGCAGATCGCGCTGGCGGCGATATTCCTCGGCGAGGATCTCCGGGTCCAGGCTGTCGGCATAGACCGCGTCTCCGGCCCAGACAAAGAGGTCGGGTCGGGCAGTCTCAACTGCGCGCCAGATCGGCTGGACAGGATAGCGGGCGCGGCGGGCGCAGGATCCGAAGGCCAGCCTGAACCGGGCCGCCTGTTCGGGCGCCGCCGTCAATGTCCAAGGTTCCAGTCCCAAGTCGTCCGGATTGGGTTTGCCATCGACAATGACGCGGTAGGCGTAGGTACGGCCAGGCTCCAGCCCTTCAAGCCGATGAACCTGGATGAAGTCCTCCACGACATCGGCGGCCAGGACCGGGCTGCGACGTGGGTCCGGGAACTGGGGATCGACGTCGTATTCGATGCAGATCGGCCAAGGACCGCTGGCCCGCGTCCAGACGACAGCCTCCTCGCCGCGCGCCCAACCCAGGACTGGCCCCTGCATCAGGCGTTTGATGCCGACCCAGTCGAGGTTCGACTGGGCGGCCGCGACGGCGGGCGCGAGGGCGAGAAGACTTGCGCCCATCAGGGTTCGGCGGTTCAGCGGCGGCATGAGGCGTCCTGTCGCGCAAAGGTGGGTCCGCGCCGCCGCCGGGGATGAAGGCGACGGCGCGGATGGTCGTCAGAAGGCGTAGCGCAATCCGACGCCATAGGTGGCCGGTGCGCCGACCAGACGCGACGCGCCGTTCAACTCCGGGAAATAGACCTCGTCGGTGATGTTGCGACCGTAGGCGTAGACCGCCCAGTCGGCCGTGGACGCCAGTTCGACCCGGGCGTTCACCAGCGTATAGGCCTCCGCCGTATTGCCCGGGATGGCGTTCAGGCGGTTGGATTCCTCGCCGTGGTGCGCGACGCCCAGGCGCGAGTTGATCCTCCAGCCGTTCGACAGGGTCAAGCCGTGGTTGAACGACAACGTGGCGGTCACGTCCGGCGCGCCCGGCAGGGGATCGCCGACGGTGGCCAGGACGTCGGCCACGCGCGCCGAGCTGAACGAGATGATTTCCGAGTCCAGGAAGGCGGCCGAGAGATCGACGTCCAGGGTCTGGGTGTCCGTCTCGAACAGGACGGCGTTGATGGCGAAATCGATGCCCGAGGTCTCGGCCTCGCCGACGTTGGCTCGGCCATTGGTGTCGTTGGCCAGGCGGGTCGTGGCCTGGAGCTCCTCGAACTCATAGGCGAAGGCGTCAAGTGAGACGCGCAGGCGGCCGGTGGTCCAGCGCAGCCCGGCTTCATAGGCGGTGACCGTCTCGGACTCGAACGGCAGGGTCTCGGCCTGGGTGAAGATCGAGGTGCCATCGAAACCGCCGGCGCGGTAGCCGGTGCCGGCCGAGACGAAGACGTTGAGGCTGGACGTCACGTCGTACTTGGCTGTGATGCGGCCCGAAACATTGTCGTCCTCGAACGCGCGATCCCAGATGAAGGGGTTGGTGGTGGCGAAGGTGGTCGTGAAGGTCGAGATACCCCAGGGATTGAGGTCGTCGTTGCGGCCGCTGAAGGTCGCCTCGTCGCGGGTGTAGCGCAGGCCGCCGGACAGCTGCAGCCGCTCGGTGACCCGGAAGTCGATCTGGCCGAAGGCGGCGAGGCTGTCGCGCGTCTGCTTGTGCAGATTGTCGTACATCGTGCGCGCCGTGTAGCTGGTCCAGCGGGTGTCGAAGTCGATCTCGTCGGAGACGAGGAACCCGCCGAGGATCCAGTCGAACCGCCCGCCGGTGTCGTCGCCCAGTCGGACCTCCAAGGAGGCCTGGCTCAGCTCTTCGTCGGCGTCGAAGCGGGACGCCGGATAGGGCGAGCCGTCGCCGTTGCCCTGAACCGATCGCGTGGTGCCTTGGGCGCCCGCGACGATCGTGAGGTTGAGGTTATCGCCGAGCTCATGCTCCAGGGTCGCCGACAGACCGTAGATGTCGATGTCCTGTGTTGGATATTCGGCCGAATAGAACTCGTAGGGGTCATCGTTCTCGCCGGCGTTGGCGATGTTGGTGTCGAGCGCCGCCGAGATCCGGTCGTACTGGCGCGTCTCGCCACGATCCCGACTGCCGAACAGTTTGATGGTCAGATCCGTCTGGGGCGCGAGTTCGATCGCCACCGTCGCACGACCAGCGACGAGGTCCTTGTCGCCGAAGCCTTCTCGACGGCCGGGATCGAGGATCGGCGGCATCTGGTTCTGCACCACCCCGCCGACCGAGAGGCGGAAGCCCGCAAGATCGCCGGCCCCGGCGCCGTCCATGAAGCCGCCGCCCTGTTCGGCCAGGATCGCCACCCGCACGCCGACCCTTTCCGTCACCGGGCCGCCGAAGGCGGTTTCGAAGGCGGTGTAGTCATAGCTGCCGTACTCGACCCGGGCGCTTCCCTCCCGCACGTCGGTCGGACCTCGGGTGATGGCGTTGATGACGCCAGCGGTGGTGTTGCGGCCATACAGTGTGCCTTGAGGCCCCTTCAGGACTTCCACGCGCTCCAGGTCGAACAGAGGCATGCCCAGATAGGCGTTGGAGGTCTGGTAGACGCCGTCGATGTGCAGGGCGACCGAGGGGTTGCCATTCGGCTTATAGTCATCGGCGCCGCCGATGCCGCGGATAGAGATTAGGCCGTAGTTCGTTCCGCCGAAGGCGTAGTTGACCGAGACCCCCGGAACCTCATCGACCAGGCCGGTGACGCTGTCGATGCCGCGCCGTGCAGCGTCATCGCCATCGATGACCGTCACCGCCAGAGGCACGTCTTGGATGCGTTGCTCGCGCTTCTGCGCCGTGACGATCACATCGTCGAGTTGGGCCGCGTCGCTCGTCTCGGTTCCGCCCGCTGAAACAGAAAAGGTGCGCTCGCCCACCGGCGTCGCGACCAGGCCGGATCCGGCGAGGATCTGGCCGAGAGCTTGGGACGGCGACATCAATCCCGAGACTCGGTTTGCGCGCTTTCCACGAACCAGTTCAGGCGCGAACAGCACCTGAACGTCGGCGGTGCGCGCAAAGCTCGTCAGAGCCGTTTCAAGCGGCTGGCTTTCGATTGAGAAGGCGACCGGCTGATTGGCGGCTGTCTGGGCCATGGCGGGCGCCGAGACACCGAGCGCGGCGACGGCGACACAGGCGAGGAGGCCGCGCCTGAGGGCGCCGGCGAGCGGAGTGGTGTTGGTCATTGTAGCCCCATGAGATGCAGTGCCGGACGTGCGCCGGCTCACTCCCAGGAACGGAAGGCACTGCCCTGATCCCCACCCCGTCTTGGAAATTTCATCGAAGCGTCGCCGTTCAGTCAGAGGCGTCGATCCGCCATGTTCCGTCCGGGGTCTGAACAACGTCTAGATCGAAACCGCTGGCCAGACCCTGGGCGAACTCCCGCCCTGCGTCGTAGCGGAAAGACCCGGAAATCCGCACCTTGCCGGCCCTGTCGTCGCCGATCACCAGATGATCGGAGGAGTAGCGATTGAAGGTCTCGACCACCTCGCTCAAGGGCTTATCGCGAACGACCAAACGCCCCAGGCGCCATGCCGTGGCGCTCTCGACGTCGACAGAAGCAATGCGCAATTCGGCGCCCTCTCCGGTGCCCCGCTGACCGGCCGCGAGATTGGCCACTATGCGGGAGCCGTTGCGCCGGTCGGCGACCGTCAGGGCGCCCTCCTCCACGACGATGTCCGGCCCCTCGTCCAACAGGCTGACCTGGAACCGGCTGGCCCCGGCGCTCATCGCCCGATCCCCCGCGATTACCGTCAACGGACGATCGCCGTCGGCGAGGACATTGAAGTAGGCCTGCCCTTCCTCGAGGCGAACGCGACGGCGATCAGAGGCATAGTCGAGCCGCAGACGGGTCAGGGGCGCCAAGGTCACCTCCGATCCGTCTGGCAGGGGCGCGGTCATTCTCTGCCCCGCCCCGGTGACGATCAGGGCACTCGCTGGGGACGAAGCGGACAGGACCCAGACACCGGCCCCCGCCGCAGCGACGGCACCTCCGGTCAGGCCGAACAGGGCTCGCCTGCGCGTCACGGCGCCGGAGTCAGATTTCAACGCCCTCGCGCGAAGGGCCAGAACATCCGGCGCGCCCGCTTCAACGCCCAGCGCGCCCCAGGCGATCTGGCACTGGCGATACGCCTGCTTGTTGTCAGGGTCCGCCTCGATCCAGGCGCGAAAACCCTCTTCGTCGGCCTGGCCGGGTCGCGCACCGCTGTTCATCCGCGCGAACCAGAAGGCGGCGGGGTCGTCATGGTCATCGTTGTCGGGGGTCGGCGAGGCGGGAGACATCAATCGGAAATCTTTCCCAGGTCCTGTCGCAGCGCCGACATTGAGCGCACCATATGCTTCTCTACCGCGCTCACGGAAATCCCCAGCCTTTCGGCGATCTGGGCGTAGGTCAGGTTTTCAAACCGGCGCAGGATAACGATCGTCCGGGCGCGGGGCGGCAGGGCGTCGAGGGCGGCGAGCATCCGTGTCAGCCTCTGACGGCCGGCGACGATACGCTCAGCGCCCGGCTCTTCGCTCTCGGCAGACAGGGTATTGATATCGACATGTCGCCCTCCTCCGCGCGAAAGCTCATAGCGTCCTCGGTCGCGCGCAACGTTGGCGGCGGCTTCGAAGACATAGCCATCGACGTTGTCCAGGGTCAGGAGATCGGCCCGGCGCAGCAGACGCACGAACAGATCCTGGACCATTTCCTCGGCGTCCGTTCGGGAGCCGGATCGTCGTGAGAAGAAGTTGAGCAAGGGCAGACGCAGTCGCCGAACGAGGGCCGCGAAGTCGTCCGCCCTATCGATCTCTCTGGATCGACCATCCTTGTTCTCGACCTGCTCGAACACCTGGACCATGGCCAGCTGATGCCGGAGATGAGTCACGGTGAAATGTCGTTCTCGCGACAATCCCATAACGGCGTCATCGACGACGGCTTCGGGCCATTGAATGGGGTTTGATCAGATTGCGCGGTTGATCCCGCAATCCCGGCAGGATCTCCTCGCCGCAGCTTGGTTCAGGCGTCGGTGTCGCCACCCAGTCGAGGCATAATGCGGATGTAGACCAGTTCTGCCAGCAGCTCGATCAAGGTTTGGGTGACGATGATGGCGGGGACCAGGGGGATGGCCCCGGGCACGACGAGCGCCAGCGGCAAGACCACCAGCGAGTTGCGGGTGCCTGCGCAAAAGGCGACCGCTCGACCGGCCTCGGGGGTCAAGCGCGCGAGACGCGCCACCACCCAGCCAATCAGCGGAGCCAGCACGGCAAAGGCGATGTAGACCGGAACCACACTCAGGGTTCTGTCTAGAGTTTGCCCGAGTTGCGGCACGACGGCGGCGACCACGATGAACAGAACGAGTGCTGTCGCCGGCACCGGCGCGAGGCCCAGCCCCGACGAGACCCGCTCGCCCGTCGCACTCCGCGCGGCCCAGGCCTGAACCAGAGCCGCCAGAACGAAAGGTATGACGATCAGCCAGATGAAAGCATGGACGAACGGGCCGGGCTGGACGTAGGCCGCCGCCTCGGCCCCTAGGAACAGGCGCAGATAGATCGGCAGCAGTACCATCTGCGCGATCAGCAGAACCGGTGTCGAAGCCAGCAGCAGCCGGGCGTCTGCCTTCCCCAAATGGGCAAACGTCACGACGTAGTCGATGCACGGGCAGAGCAGCACCATCAGCACGCCAAGACGGATCAGAGGATCGGCCGGCAGGAACTGGACCAGGCCGAGGACGAGTAAGGGCACGGCGATGAAGTTGACGGCCAGCAAGGCGCCCATGAACCGAAGTTCGCGAAGCGCACGGCCGAGCGCCGCGACCGGAACCTGGAGGAAGGTGACGAACAGCATCAGGGCCAGCGCCGGATTGATTGCGCCTTCCAGGGCCTCGGTGCCCGGGATCAGCAGGCCGGCCGCTACGGCTGCCAGTACGGCGGCGAAATAGATCCAGACCTGGCGCGTTTCCAGTGTTTCGCGGAGTTCGGCAGTCGTCATGTCAGATCCTTGGTCTTTCGCGTCGCCACGATGAAACCGAACGCCAGCGCAGCGATGGCCAGGAGTTGGGCGAGGACACCTTCAAGGGTCGGATAGAAGCCCAGCCAGTCGACACGCGGCAAGGCCAATGGATGCAGGCTGATCAGCCCGGCTTCCTGCAAGGCCGCTACCCCCTTGCCGGCGAGAACCACCGCGAGGGCCGCCATCAGGATGGCGCTGTACTGGAAGAATTTCGCGATCGGCAGGCTGCGGCTGAGGCGCAGCATGACCCAGGTCACGACAACGAGAACCATGGCCGCAGCGCCGATGCCGGCCAGCATCGCTGCACCGCCGCCCTGGGTCCAGAGGGCGGTCAGGAAGAGGATCGTCTCGAACACTTCGCGGTAGACCACGATGAAGGCGAGCAGGAACAGGAACCAGGCCGACTTCTTCGACAGGGCCGTCGACAGCTTCTCTCGGATGTAAACCTGCCAGGCGTCGGCCTGCGCCTTGCCGTGCATCCAAAGGCCCACGGAGATCAGCACCACCGAGGCGATCAACGAGCCGAAGCCCTCCGTCAGCTCGCGGCTGGCGCCGCTGATGGTGATCAGATAGGTCGCCGCCCCCCAGGTCAGTCCGCCGGCGAGCAGCGCCGCCACCCAGCCGCCATGCACATAAGGAAGCACATCGGTGCGCTCCGCCTTGCGGAGAAAGGCGATCATCGCCACCACGATCAGCAAGGCTTCCAGACCCTCGCGCAGGAGGACCGCGAACGCGCCCACGAAGCTCGACGCGTTGCTGGCCTGATCGGGCGCAAGGGCGCGAGCGGCCTCGGCGAACAATTCGTCCAGCGTCTCGATCTCGCCTCGCAGTTCGGCGACGGGCGCGTTTCGGCTGATCGCGCCGCGCACCTGGCCCATGGCGGTTTCGATGCGCAGCATGAGGGCGTTGTTGCGCGCCGTCAGCGAAGGTTCGACCGGCTCGAAGCCGTCGAGATAGGCGGCGAGCGCGAGATCCGTCGCCTTGCGTTTGTCGCCCGCCTCATAGGCCGCCAGACTTTCGCGCAGCTTCTGGCGTGCTATGTCGAGCGAGCCCGTGGTCTGTTGGACGACGGCCTCGGGATGCCGCCTCAGATAAGCGGTCAGGGCGTCAGCCTTGGAGGGCCCCACGGCGACGGCCAGGGCGGCCGGCGTGATCTGGGACAGGGCCTTGAGATCCGGAAAGCGGGCGCGCACCGCCGCATCCTCGTTCCAGAGCTTCTCGCCGGCGGCGGCCCGCTCCTCAGTGAAGGCGAAGCGTCCGACGTAGAAGGCCAGGTCCCACTGCTCGTCGGTCGACAGATGGGCGAAGCTCGCCATCGCCGTGCCGTCGAGACCCTGATTGATGACCTGATACAGGCCGAACGCACTGCGTTGCCGCGCCCGATCGAGATCTGCAAAGGCGATGGCCGGCGGGTCGAGATCGGCCGCCAAAGGCCCGTCGCCGCCGCCCGTCGCGCCGTGGCAGGCGGCGCAGTTTTGCGCGTAGAGCGCCGCCCCTCGGGGAAGATCCGGCGTCCGGATGGGCGCCAGGGGTGTAGGATAGGCGACAAGCAACTCAGCGGCCAAAGCATGCGCCTGACCGGCCACGACCGTGGGATCTTGCTTGGCGGTGATCGCAGCTTCAAGCGCCCGGGCCTTGCTGACCAGCCCCGGCTGAGCCGCATGGACCGGGAGGGCTGTGATCCGTTCGCGCACCTGGGCCGCGAACTCATTCATCTCCGCGTATTCGGGCGGGCTTATGACCTGGCCGTTCTGGACCGCTCCGCTGTAGTCCACCGCGAGATAGTCGAGAAGACGCCATGCCGTCTGTGAAGACGCCGCTTCTTGGGCGGACGCGGTCGTCGGAGCCGCTCCAACCAGGCCGAGAGCGAGCAACCCCAAAGCCAAGGCGCGGAGACGGTTCTTAAGAGCGGTTATCATTCGCAAATGTTTAGGCGTTGGCGCATTCACAGCCAAGTCACTCCCGCGATGCTCAGGCCTTTTCTTTGCAGCCGCAGGACCCGTCCACGCTGCAGGATGGGGCCGGGCGTTTCGGCCGCATCAAAACAAGAGCGGCGCCCAGAACGATCAGCATCAGCGCGCCGCAGGCGATCGCATCCCAGCTCTGGCTCAGGGCGACGCCTGCGGCGGCCAGGGTCGCACCGCCCAGTACTAGCGCCGCGATCGGCACGGCGCAGCAGGCCACGCAGGCGCCCGCCAGACCGAGAACGACCCAAGGCGGTCTGATCTTCTTCTTCGGTGTCGTTTCGAGGGTCATCGCAGCATCGCCATCAGCGCGGGTTCGATCCGGGGCCAGACGAGGGCCAGGGCGAGCATGAGAGTTGAAAGAGCCATCATGATTACGGTCGATCGCGCCAGCGGATGACCGCGGCGGAAAGTCCGCCACGCCAACCAACCCCAAGCAGCGAGCACGATCATGAAGGCGACGCCCGTGATCCACATATGGGCTCCCGCGAACCAGGCCAGGACGGCGCCTGAGGCGCCCAGAGCCAGCACCGGGAAGGCCAGCGGCACGACGCAGCAGGCCGCACATCCGAGAACGGCGCCCGTAGTCGCGACGATGGAGCCGACGCCGACCGCCTTCTGGTTCGGGTCGCCCTTGGCGGGCTCGGCGTTCAACGGCGCGCCGGGGGTCAGAGAGGTCATGATCAGCAGCATCCACGGGTTTGGGCCTGGGTCGACGGACCCGAGGCGATAAAGTCTTCGAACAGGGTGTCGGCGGCGAGACGGGCGTCTTCCGGCGCCGTGACCACGAGACAGACGGACCCCAGCCGCGGCTCAATCTCAAAGGTCAGGAAGGCGCAGCAGGCGGTTTCCTTACGGACGAGTTCTTCGACATCCGCGAGCGCGCCGGCTTCGTAGTCGATGTGCAGCGTCAGGTCGTCCCGGCGATGGCTCTGAAGGCTGCGCTGGTTGAGATCGGCGATCCACCGAACTCTCTCCTGATAGTCGCCGGCGCCCAGAGTGCAGGCGATCGGAACGTCCTTGGCTGCCATGTCTCACGCTCCTGAACGGGTCCGATGCACCGTTCCATTGGACGCCTTGTAGGACTTCAAGTAACTTTAGCTTCAAGCCCTATTTTCCGGATGACGACATGGACCGTGCTCTCTCTATCGGAGCTCTCGCCAAGCGCAGCGGGACCAACCCGCCGACGATCCGCTATTACGAGGAGATCGGTCTGGTGCGCCGCGCCGAGCGTCGCGACGGCGGGCATCGCACCTATGGCGACGCTGACCTCAAGCGACTGACCTTCATCCGCCGCTGCAGGGAGTTGGGCTTTCCTATCGATCAGGTGCGGAGCCTGGTCGACCTGCTCGAGAACGGCGACCGCTCGTGTGTGGACGCCCGCGACCTCGCGCGACGGAATCTGGAGGACGTCCAGACCAAGCTCTCGGAGCTCAAAGCGCTGGAAGCCGATCTCACCAAGCTCGTGACCGACTGCGACGCGGCCTGTGTCGGCGGCCCCGGACCTGATTGCGTAATTTTGGAAGATTTGAGCTACGTGCGGTCATCTTCTTGCTGCGGGACGAGGTCGTAGCACGACCTAGTTGGAGCCGCGCGAGTGCCGTTCCAGACGTGACTTCCCGAAAGCCGACCTTCCCAGTGCGCAACAAAATTCAGACTTTGTAGTTTCGAGTTCGACGAAAATCAGGCCAGGACACTAATCGCGTAGCCGTCGTCGCCCAAAGGCTCGACACCGAGTACGGCCTGGACCTGCCGTCCGGAGGCGGTGCGTCGGATGTGGACAATCCTATCGACGGCCTGGGCGATCGCTCGACGCGGCGTGCGCGAGGAAACCTCGGCAATCAGGTCCTCGACGCGACGCAGAACGTCGTCGGCCGAGTTGGCGTGGAGGGTCGAAAGTCCGCCGGGATGGCCCGTATTCCAGCTCTTGAGTGTCTCCAACGCCGCCGCCCCGTCCCGCATTTCGCCGACGACGATCCGATCGGGTCGCATCCGGAGCGCATCCCTGACCAGATCGACCACGCCGATCGGGATCGGCTGACGGCGGGTCAGCACCGACACCGTGTCCCAGGCCGAACACTGAAGCTCTGGCGTATCCTCGACGAGGAAGACCCGATCCTGGGCGAAGGCCGGCTCAGCGAGCACGGCATTGGCGAGGGTGGTCTTGCCGGATCCGGTGCCTCCCGAGATGAGGATATTGAGTCGCTGCTCCGCAGCGTCACGCAACACGACCGCCTGTTGATCGGTCATGACTCCGTCGCGGACATAGTCTTCCAGACTCCAGATCACCGAGGGCCGTTTGCGGATCGAGAACGCAGGCGCGCTGGTGACGGGCGGCAGCATCCCCTGAAACCGCTCACCTGTGCCGGGCAGGACCCCAGCGAGCCGGGGATCGTCGCGCGTGACCGTCTCGCCGACATAATCCGCGATCAGGCGGATCACCCGCTCCCGCGACTCGGCCGACAGGGTCGCGCCCGTATCCAGCCGCCCTTCGCCGCTGAGGTCGAGGATCAGACGGCCGTCGGGATTGGCGAGGATTTCGACGACCGCCGGCTCGACCAGGGCCGCCAGAATGGTGTCGCCCAATGCATGGCGCAGCGCCTCGAGCTTGCGCTCGGCGATGATCGGATGGACCGCCATCAGTTGGCCTGGCCGAACGCCCGGCCTTCGTCTGGCACGGGACGATCAGTCCGTCCGGCGACGATGCGGGCGGCCGTGGCGTCCAGGAGTCGTTCGATACGACGATCGACGGCCGCCTGGACCGTGGGGTCCTCGTCGACGATAGCGTCGGGGAGCCGGACGAAGAAGGCGCGGGCCACCTCGATAAGCAATTCCTGGACGATCTGCATGTCGCGAGCCGTGGATCGCATATGGTCGCGAAGGGACCGTTCGAGCTGCAGCAGGCGATCCTCGGGATCGGCCTGGGGGCTCTTCTGCAGTCCACGGGCGATGGCACGCCCGGCCGCCTGACTGAGCGGCATCTTGCCGCTACGGGCCTCCCGGTTGAGACCAGACACGACCTTGGGATCGGTTAGATAAACCTGCACACGGGCGCTCGCCGCTTCTTTCCTAGCCATCGCCTAGACCTCGCAAATGATCGAGCGCCGCATCCTGCGCGGCCATCTCCTGCGCCACCCGCCCGTAGATATCGGCCACCCGCGCTGCGACCTTCTTGTCGTCCATCGCTGCGGCCACTTCCTTGAACAGCGGCAGAGACGCCTCTGCATCCTCGCCCAGACTACGGCGACCGGCCCATGGGTGCGGAGCTCCGGGCGGCGCATCCAGCCGCGCGACCTGATCGGGCGCGACGTCTTGCGCACGCGTCCGAAACGGTTCGCGGACGTCGTAGAGGAGCTTGGTCGTCCGCAGCGGCCGGGCGCCGGCGGCGAACACCAACTGGATGTCGTCTGGAAGGGCGCGGATCTCGCCCGGCTCCAGCAGCGGGCGCTCGATCTGAGACCGGGACACCGAGCTGCGGCCAGCTGCCAGCCCCGCCGGTGAACTGCGGCTGGTCCGGCTCTCCAGCACGGACCCCGTCAGCTTCGACACCTTGTCCTGGGTCAGAGGATCGAGCGCGCTGAAGGCGGTATAGATATGCAGGTTGTCGAGAATGGTGTTGTTGGCGCCGTAGGTCTCGACGATATCGTTCTGGAAATCCTCCAGCGCGGTGTCAGAGATGACGTCGATCAGCTCGGTCATGAGCGCGCGCCCGAGTTGAACCAGGGCATCTTCGGTCGGAAGCGAACCTCCCTCGTCCAGGGAAGCGGACAGGTCGGCCAAGGCGGAGGATGAAGTGTTGAAACGGGTCATTGGAACATTCCTGGAGAATGTCGAGCGCCCCATGCGCAACGACCCCGGTTTTGGCCACAGCGGGGTCCCCGGCAGTCACCGGAGCGGAGGGCCGCTTGCCCTCCGTGGAGGGAATAAGGCGAAGCCGTTGACTTCCGGGGTGCTGTGACAAAATCGGAGGGCGTTGTGTGGGGGTAAGTCGTCGTCGCCCTTCGCGACGACGACACCACTCGGCGCCGTTGCGCCGATACGGAAGACAAGACAACGCTCTTCCCGTCCGTCGGCGTCGGCGAGCCGGCGGCGCTACGCGGTTGCGAACGTCTGAGGGCGCCGCAGGCAATAGTCCGATGCTCACTCACTGGCATGAGAGAAACCAGCGGTGCTAAATCAACCCGTCCTTCAAACGTCGGAGCCTGGTATGGAGAAGATCACCGTCGCCGTGCTGCGAACCCAAGGCGGATGGCGCGTCATGAAAGACGATCGGCAGATCGGTGAATATGACTTCCGTGTCGATGCGGAGGACGCCGGATTAAAGCTGACGCGGCAAATCCATCTCTCAGGCCGCGACGTGGAGCTTCTCGTGCAAACCGAGGGCTCCCACGACGTCACGCCGATGCGAGGCTGGGAGACGGTTCACTGAAGAGAGGACGGCCTGTCTACGGGCCCTTATTCTGCGGCGGAACCGGTCCAGCCGACGGGACGCCAGCCTGCCAAGAAAGGCCTCCATCGCCCCCTGAACGGGGCCGCTGATGTCACGCTTGCGGGCGTCCATGTCGAGGACATGCGCCGCCTTTTTTTCGGGAATTCCAGCCAGAAGCAAGGCGCGCGTAGTCGTCGCGGGTCCCAGCGCAGAATCTGACGGGCGACTTTCAACTCAGCGGCCGGGGCCGCGTCGGGACCTCGATCGGCCAGAGGCCGACAAGCGGGCGGCCCGATCTTGGCTGCCCGGGCCAAATACAAACGGCGACCTCGTCGAGGCCGCCGTTCAGATCGTCTCAGATTGCAGCAAGGGCGTGACGGATCTCAGTCGAGAAGCGCCAGCCGGTCGAGGGTGCGGGGAGTGTCCGCCGCCGGCCGATAGGCGACGGCGGCATGCAAGGCACAGAAGGCCCCCCGGGTCACCGGTTGACCGCACAGACTGAAGTCAGCGGCTCCGGGCTCACCGAAAGGCCAACGGCACTGGCAGCGCCGCACCGAGAGGACTGTTGCCAGGCCATGTTCAGCCGCGACTACGGGACGAGCGTCGATCGGCCGGGTCGCCAGGGACCTGGCCGGCGAGAGGCCGACCGGCTTCGGACGGGCGTCAGAGCCTTTGGGCGGGCGGCCGGAACGGCCCGCCGACAGACCTATGCGATGGACCTTGCCGAGCACGGCGCTGCGCGTGATGCCATTGGCGAGATCGCGGGCGATCTGCTCGGCGGTCTGGCCCTCGAGCCAGAGTGTCTTCAGACGACCGATGCGGTCATCGGTCCAGGCAGAGGCGGTCATGGGAAGCTCCGATGCTGACGAGCCCGATCGGCTCGCCCTGCGCCGCCCTGCCTTTCCCTCCCTCCCCAAAGGAAACGGCCCGACGCTCGCGCGCCGGGCCGCTCTCATTCGCCCGCTGTCTAGAACGGGATGTCGTCGTTTAGGTCGTAGCCACTGGCCGGCTCCTGGACCTGGCGACCGGAGTCGCCCTCGTCCTCGGCGGCGCCATCGGAAGCTTCGCGCCGGTTCTTCAGTCGGATATCCCCGACGATCACGCGCATGTCGTAGTGTTCGACACCGTCCTTGCCGGTCCAGGTGTCGTTCTCGACATGACCCTGGATCACGACGCGGCTGCCTTTGCGGGCGAACGGGCCGATGTATTTCTCGGCCGTCGCCTCGTTGAAGCAGATGCAGTTGAAGCCGGTCGTGCGTTCGCCGGGCGTGCCGTCGGCCTTGCGGAAACGGGTAGTCTCGAGCACGCGGAAGCTTGCCCGCTTCTTGCCCGAGCCTTGAGCCGAGAGGACGGAGGGGTTGGCCGTCAGATAGCCTTCGATGATCACGGTTTGCATGGTCAGTCTCCTGAGAATTGAATGTTGATGAGGGATCAGGCGGCGGCGCGGTCGGCGCTGCTGTCCTGGATGTCGCGTTCCTCGGCCCAGTCGAGGACGGTGAGCCGGTTGATGACCAGTTCCTTGGCCGTCCGCTCGGTCCCGTTCTTGGCCGCGTAGGCGGTGTCGATGAAAGCGCCGATGACCACGGCCTCACACCCCTGCGCGAGGCCCCGGGCTATGACCTTCTCGTTGAGGCCTTTGGACCAGCTCACGCAGTTGACGCCGACCAGCCGATCCTTGCCGGCGTTGTCGACGCCGCGGCTTTCAAGCAGGCGAAACACCGCCTTGCCGAAGTCGTCGGTGATCTGGGGGTCGGCCGCCAATCGGCCGGTGAACATCACGTTTTGCATGTCAGTCTCCTGGATATCCGAAGCCGTCGGGGAGCCGATCTCCCCAATCCCGCTTCACCCGGAAACTCCCTTCCTCCGCTCCTTTGGACGGTGTTCGGTCGCGCACGCGATCCTGGGCCTCACCGACATTGCCGAACCCACAATGTGATCCTATATTGGATCATATTAGGAGGCTTGTTCGATGCCCGATCCCCAGTGGACTCTGCCCGAAGCGGCGTTCGTCCTTGATCAACCGCTCGACGCGATCAAACGCGACGTCAACCGCCGACCACTCAAGCCAGAGGCCTCAGGTCCGGCCAAGCGCGCTGTGCGATGCGTCGGCCTGACCGATCTCGTCTATCTCGACATGGTGGCCACCTATCGCCACACCCTGACGCCTTCCGCGCTCGACGACCTGTATGTCGCCGTGATCAAGGAGTCTCCGCAGTCCGCCAGTGTTTCTGTCGGGCCGCTCATCGTGCAGTTGAAGCGGCATCGGACAAATGTCGCGCAACGCCTGAAGGCGCTGGAGGCTGTGGATCGCGCCATCGAGATCAAACACGGCGCTCCCGTCGTAAGAGGCACCGACATCGAGGTCCACCGCCTAGCGGCGCTCTCGGCAGGCGGAGCCACCGATGAGGAGATCCTCGAGGACTACCCGTCGCTGTCGCTCGCCAAGATCAAGGCGGCGACCGCTTATGCGCGCGCCCATCCCAAATCCGGTCGCCCTTACCCGGCGACGTCGGCGAAGCGCGCGATGCAGGGAGCCGACCTTGGCGGGCTCGAGCCATTCATGCGGCCGAGGGGATGATCTATCTGCTTGACACCAACGTCGTCAGCCAGAGCAGCAAGCCCAAACCGTCCGCCAACATCCTGGCCTGGCTCCGGTCGGTCGATGACCACGAGCTCTGCATCAGCGCCATGACTGTCCGCGAGTTGCGATACGGAGCGGAGCGGGCGACAGCCGCTGACCATCCTGCCGCCGCGGCGATCACACAGGGCGTGGACGCGGTCATCGCCGCCTATGCGGGCCGCATCCTGCCCATCGACGAAGCCGTGGCCGCCGTCTGGGGCCGGATGCTGGCCGAGCGCGACGGCGACGAGGAGGATACCGCCCTGGCCGCGACCGCGCTGGTCCACGGTCTGACGCTCGTCACCGCCAATATCAAGGATGTGACGGGTCGCGGCGTCCCCCTTCTGAACCCGTCCCGGTCCCCGCCGAAGGCGACGCCGGTCTGACCCGCTCAGGCGGCCTGCCCGTCGAGGACGGTCTGAACCGGATGGCGGCGCAGCACCGCCTCCAACACGGTCGGCCGCTCAACCGGGACGAAGACCCGAGGCGTGTAGGCGATGATCTCCACGAAACAGCCCGAGACGACCAGGGCGTCGCGATCCGTCCGGCCTCCCACCACCTCGATGCGCCAGCGGTCCATAACGCGGGACCGCTTCAGCCACAGCCCGCCCTCCAGCGATAGCTGGACGTTGCGGTCGAGGATCGTGGCGGCGGTTCTCGCGCCGTCCGCCCAAACCTCGGCGACGTCGGTCAGACCCAGGCTCGTCTTCAGAGTTCGAGCCTGAACCTGGTCCAGAACCCGCCCCAGCCAGCGGCGTCCGTCCGGCGCCCGGACCCGGCGAACCGAGCAACCCCGCGCCGGCAACCGGCCCCAAATCGGCAACAGCAATCCCGTGGCAAGCGTCAGTTCGCGCGTCCGCCAAGGGTCGGTCCCGGCGACCTCTTGGTCCCAGACCCGCCGCCAGGTCGAAACCTCCGCTGGCTTCCACGCCGACTCCTCGAACGTCTTCTCGGCCATCGTCTGGCGATCGTCGGGCCGAACCAGCCGCACGGCGGTGATCAGGCGGTTCTCGTCCGTCGAGGTGGTCAAGCCGAGTTCCGCAATCGCGGCGCGGCCCGACTTCTCGTTGACGACCAGCTGGTGGGCGACATCCTTCGCCCAAGTCAGGGCGGCGTCGGCGACGAGGATCTCGCGCCTTACCTTGAGCGAGAAGGTCACCAGAGCCGTCTCGGCGCCGGTCGAGACATCGGTCCGGATCACTTCCTGATCCGTGACCTCCAGTTCCTCGGCCTCGATGTCCTCCAGCCCGCGGTCCAGTTCACCGGAGGCGGCGGCTCGATCGAGGATGCCGGACAGGATGCGGTCGAAGTCCGCGAACAAGGCGTTCTGGTCGGCGATGCGCAGCGCCAGAAGCCGGTTCAGGAAGGTATGGATCGGCGGCAGGTCGTCGGAGGGTTTGAGGCCGCCGTCGTCGTCGAGCAGCTTCAAGCTCGTCTTGGCCACGAAGGTCTCAAGCGTCATCGAGTCCAGCTCCCCGAAGGCCAGTGCGCCGTAGAAGACCAGCAATGCCCGGCGCGCCCAAGGGCTCTCCAGATTGTCCTCGGCGCGGAACAGGCCGGCTCCGGCGGTGCGCCGTTCGCCGCGCGTGAGCGCGCCCAGAGAGTCCAGCCGGCGCGCGATCGTCGAGGTGAACCGCTTCTCGCCCTGGATGTCGGTGGTGACGGGCCGGAACAGGGGCGCGGATGCCTGATGCGTCCGGTGGGAGCGGCCAAGGCCCTGGATGGCGGCGTCGGCCCGCCAGCCCGGTTCGACCAGATAGTGGACCCGCCGCTGCTGGTTCGGAGCCGACAGGTCGGCATGGTAGCTGCGGCCGGTTCCGCCGGCGTCGGAGAAGATCAGCACCCGCTTGCGGCCCGACATGAAAGCGTCGGTCTCGGCGCGGGCCGCGGAGGCGCCCCGCCGATCCACGACGCGACGACCGTCCCTCACCACCCGGCGCGACCGGCCCGTGATCTCGGCGACCGCGTCGGTCCCGAAAGCTTCCAGCAGGGCGTCGAGCACGCCCGGCACAGCGGGCAGCAAGGCCATCTTCTCGATCAGGGCCTCGCGTCGGGCCAACGCCTCCTGACTGAGGGCGGGACGACCGTCGTCTATGACCGGGACCATGGTGACATTGCCGTCATCGTCCTCGACCGCCTCCATCAGATGCACGGGAAAGGCCTCGCGCAAATAGTCGAGGACGTATTCTCGCGGCGTCAGGTCGATGGAGAGGTTGTTCCATTCCTCGGGCGGGATCGAGGACAGCCGCCGCTCCATCACCGCCTCGTTTGTGGAGACAATCTGGACCACGGCCGAGCGCTCCGAGGCGAGGTCGTCGCGGATTGACGCGATCAGGCTCGGCGCCTTCAGGCCAGCCAGAAGGTGACCGAAGAAGCGCAGTTTAGCGCCCTCGAAAGCGGAGTGGACCGCGGAAGCCGCCATCGCGCTCTTCGGCTTGCCAGCGTCGTCGCTGAGACCGGTCGCCTTCAGCGCCTCTGCCAGATTGGCGTGGATCAGCTGGAAGGCGTCGGCCCACTGGTCCCATACGCCGACGTCGTCTGGCATCAGCGGATGGACCAGGGGTTCGTACTCGACGCCCTCGAACGACAGCGATCGCGCCACATAAAGCCCGAGCGCCTTGAGCTCGCGTGCGACCAGCTCCATGGCCGCGACCCCGCCCCGGTCCATGGCGTCCAGGAAGTCGGCGCGGGACATGAACGGCGCTTCGGGCCCGCCCCACAGGCCAAGACGTGCGGCATAGGCGAGGTTCTCGGCCGTGGTGGCGCCCGTGGCCGAGACATAAAGTATCCTGGCGTTCGGCAGACGGTTCTGCAGCGCCAGCCCCGCCATGCCCTGCAGCGAGGCCTTCTTCGTCCCCCGCGCGCCCTTGCCGCCACCGGCCGCGTTGGCCATGGCGTGGGCTTCATCGAAGGCGATGACGCCGTCGAAGTCCTCGCCCAGCCAGGCGACGATCTGGTCGAGGCGGGAGGGACGGACGCCCCGCGCCGGCTGACGCAGGGTCGCGTAGGTGGTGAACAGAATACCCCGGTCCAGCCGGACCCCGTCTCCCTGCTTCCAGCTCGACAGCGGCACGATGTCGTGGGCCCCGCCGCCGATGGCGCCCCAGTCGCGCCGGGCGTCCTCCAGCAGGGCGTCATTGCGGGAGAGCCAGACTGCGCGCACGCGCCCCTGGCTCATGTTGTCTGCGACGATGGCGGCGATCTGCCGCCCCTTGCCGCAGCCGGTGCCGTCGCCGAGGAAGAAACCCCGACGGAAGGCGAACGCTTCGCTTTGATCATCGCGCACGAGCGCCACCTCATGCGGTGCTTCGCCGAGGCGGAACCGGCCGGGCAGGAAGGCCGCATGGGCCTCGCCGGCGTAGATCACCGTCTCCGTTTGGGCGTCGGAGATCCGGCCCTGGTTGAGCACCGCCGGCGGCAACACCGGCCGGTAGGTCGGCGCGGGCGGCGCGACTGAGGCCATGGGCCCGGATTCGACCAGGGGTGAAGGGTGAGGCCGGGGATCGGGCAGGACGATCCGCGCCAGGGCATGCGCCTGATAGAGGCCGACGTCCCGGCCCTCTCCAGCCCAGGGCCGCGCCTCATAGGCCAGGGGTGTTGCTCCGGCCAGGAAGGCCAGTCGGCCTGCGGGAAGGGCCAGCCCGCGGTCGCGCGGCGCGAGGAAGGCGGCGGCGTCCAACGTCAACCGCACGCGCGGGCGGGCGGTGCCGCGATTCGGAAGGCTCGCGAGAATCCGGGCGGTCGCCTCCAGATCCTCGGGTTGGTGAAGAAGGCCGTCCCAGACGGCTGTCCCGCCGCGATCCATAACCAGCAGGCCGGTCTCGACCGAGGTGCCGTGTTTGGCGAAAGCGCGCGCGGGAAACGCCACGGCGGCCACCATGACGCCGTGGCCTTCGAGCACCCGCCTCAGATCGGTGTCGGCAAGGGCGGTGAGGGGCACGATCGCCGCCATCCGGCCGCCGTCCGCCAGAACCTTGACCGACGCGATAAGATGGGCCTGAAGATCCGAGAACGGCGGGTTGCAGACCACGACGTCGAACGCCCCGGCGTCCCCGAGGAGGTCGGGTAGATGGCGGCCATCGTGCCGCCGGCGCGTCGCCTTGGCGAACAGTCCGTCGAGGAGCGCGGCGCGCGTGGGCGCAAGCTCGTTTAACGTCAGGCTCGCCCCGCACGCTTCGGCCACTACGGCCAGCAATCCGGTCCCGGCCGAGGGCTCCAGCACGAGGTCGCCCGGCCGAACCTGCGACGCCAGCACCGCGAGGGCGGCGAGTTGGGGCGGGGTGGAGAACTGGTCCAGCGCGACCTGTTCCTCACTGCGCCGGCTGTGGGTCAGGCCAAGCGCTGAGACCGCGGCGAGCAGAGCGGCGATCTCGGCCGGGGCGTCCTCGAGCCGGGCGATCTGCGGCGCGAGGCGGCGGATCTGAAGCACCGTCGCGGCCTCGATAGCGTCATAGGCGTCGCGCCAGGTCCAGCCGCCCTCGGCGTCGGACGCTCCGAACGCGGTGGTCATCACCTCGGCCACGAGACGTCGATCCAGCGGGCGCGAGCGGGCAAGATGGATGGCCAATGCACGGGCAGCGGCCAGGATGTTGGCGGGGAGATTCCCGACGGCGAGGTCGGCGAACAGCGACAGGTTGCGGATCGTTGACATGGAAGGCTCCGATCGCCTGGAGCGGAGGGCTCCTCCCTCTCGGTCCTCCAGGCTCGCTTCGCCCCGCCCTCCCTTCGTCTCCCCGACAGTCGCGTCGACGCGCACGACGACAGAGAAACACCGTCCCGGCAGGTCGCCGGGGCGGTGTTTCCGTGTGCGGATAATCAGGCGGCGGCGACGTCCAGGGCCGCCTTGCCCGCCGGAGTGACGACGAAGGCGCCGGCCCCCTCGTCGTCCTCATCGACGCCATCGCCGGCGGCCTGGTCCTCGACGTCCGGGGCGTCCTGATCGGCGTCGATCGGGGCGGCCCAGGACAGGGCGGCCGGAGCCCAGGTCCGTTGCGCGGCCTGTTCGGCCACCCAGTCGACCAGCTCGGTCTTGCGGAGCGTCTTCGCCCGCTCGTCCTCTGCGCCCATGGTCTCGAGCATGCCGGTCAGCAGGCCCTTGGAGTGGGGCTGCAGGAAGGGGGCGTCGGGTGTCCAGTGTAGAGTGATGTCCGCCTGGCAGAGAGCGGCCAGCTCCGCCGCCTCGGCCCGGGCGCTGCGGCGGATGGAGAAGGTCTTCTCCTCCCGGACGTCGAGGCTGATGGCGGTCAACTCCGCCAGCAATCCCATCTTCTCGCCGTGGGCCAGCCCATGCACCCAGCCGATCACCGTCTTGCCGGACGCTTCCCAGGCCGTGCGGCGATCTTCGAGCCGGCGACGCACGTCCCCGTCCAGGGTCTCAATGACCCGGCCATTGGCGGGATTGAACCCACAGGCCGTGATGGCCAGGGCTGAGTCCACGCGCCCGATGTGGGCGCGCCGGACGAGGACGGTGAACAGCCGGGCGATCAAGGCCGTCAGCCCCGCCCCGGGATCGTCGGCCAAGGCGCGGATCAGGCCGCGCGTCGCTACATCGGTCCGCACGGTGTGAAGGGCGTGGTTCACGCCTTCGGTCTCCGGCTCCGGAGCCTCGACTTCCGGCGGGACATAGGCCGGTGGCGCCGAGGTCCGACGCGCGGCCTCCGGCGCGGCGTCCTCATCCTCATCGTCGATCTCGGGTTCCTCCGGCGTGTAGCAGCGGACATCGACGCCTGCCTCCGCGGCCGGCCACAGGACCATCGTCGTTACGACCCGGCCCCCGCATCCAGTCTGGTCTGATGCGATCCTGGCGTGGATCATATCGACGATCGCCAGATCGGCGACGTCGGGGTGCTCGACGTCCGCCAGGGCGATGCGC
Source organism: Brevundimonas mediterranea (assembly GCF_011064825.1). Lineage (NCBI taxonomy): Bacteria > Pseudomonadati > Pseudomonadota > Alphaproteobacteria > Caulobacterales > Caulobacteraceae > Brevundimonas > Brevundimonas mediterranea. The sequence goes on along the minus strand of NZ_CP048751.1, from coordinate 1,873,661 downwards.
GCTTTCTCTGTCCGATCGTTGAACACCTCCCGCTGCGCCCGATAGCGCGCCATCTCTTCGGCGGGGAGTGAACCGCCATACACATAACCGAGCGCCTCCAGATCATCGGTAAGCTCTGGCTCCGGGCCGGCGGTCACGTGAACCGAGATCCCTTCGGCCTCGAACACGGCCGCGATCCCGCGTGCGCGACGGGTCCAGACGTCGGTCAGAATGTCCGGGTCGAGCAGGACCGGCGGAAGCTCGCCGAACAGATCGCTCTCCGTCCGCCCCCCGGCGTCGGCATAGGCCCGAGGATCGACCAGGGCGCAGCGGCGATCGCGCGTGGTGACCCGGCTGTCGTCGAGACGTTCGCTGACCCGCCATTCCTGAAACCCATGGCCGTCCAAGGTCATCTGGGCGAGAGCCTCCTGCTCCTGGCGATCCGGCAGCCGTGCCAGCAACCGGGTCTGGCGAAGGGTGATGCGGCCCGCCTTCAGCGCCACCAGAGCGGCCGGCGCGACCCCGGACAAGGCGGCCAGCCGTTTGATCTCGATCTCGTCATAACCGAGCGCCCGCGCCATGGCGGTGATCGTCAGTTTCGACTTCAGCATCCGGCCGATGGCCGCGATGACGTCGGCCACGTGGACCGGGACGGCGGTATTGGTCAGCAGGACCGCCGCCGCCTGGCGCGCCGGATCGGTCTCGACATAGGTCCGGACCGGATAGTCCTCGTCGATGTCGCCGGCCTCCAGCAGGATAGCCAGCGCCAGACGACGACGACGACCGTCGAGGGCCATGAACGGCTGCTCCTTTTTGCCGCGACCGGGCCTGACGGTCACGGGCTGCAACTGACCGGCCGCCTTCAGGGTAGCGGCCAGGGTCGGAATATCGTCGTCGGGCGGTTCGCCATAGCGCAGGTTCTCTCGCGCGATGCCGAGATCCCCGAGGCGGACGATGCGTTCCACGGGCGTGAAGATGACGGCCGGGGTCGGGGTTTCAGGAATAGAGGTTGTTGGGGTGATGACGGGAACGAGGTCGCTCATGAGGTCTCTCCTGCCGGGCGTCGGGGCCCATCCCTGCCGCTCCGGCGCCCCTCAGCGCCCTCGCTCCCCCTTTTGCGACGTTGCCGCGACCGCGACCTCGTTCCAGTCGCCGAACGGCGGGTCGGGCCATGACGCCTCGACATCAAGTCCATCGCGGACCAGGCGGCGGCGGAGCCGGGACGCCGCCGCCTCACCGGCCTCGCCTCGATCGGCGGCGATCAGGACCCTGCGCACGCAGGCGGGCGGGCTCCAGACGGCGAGGTTGTTGGCGGCCATGAGGGCCCAGCCGGGAAGACCGAAGCGGTCCATTGCCGACAAGGTCGTGACGACCCCTTCGCCCACCAGCATGTTTTCGGCCGCAGGCGAGAGGCGAACGGCCGCGCCGGGGGGCACCTGACCCACGGTCTTGCGAGCCAGGCGCAGACCGGCAGCGAGCAGCCCGTTGGTCTCGAGATATGTCAGTTCGACCGCCGTCAGACGATCGTCGGCGTCGCTGATCCGGGCGATCAGAGCCGGACGCGAGCGCCCGCCGCTCCGATACACCGAGAGTGGCGCGGCCGGGTGCAGCCGAAGATTGGAGACCGCGTCCTCGGCCAGAACGGCGCGCCGCTGTAGATAGAGAGCGGCCGGACCGTGGGGTGTTCGCCCCGTCGTCGCGGTCCACAGACGCGACGCGGTCTCCACGCGAAAGCGCCGGTCCGGTCTCGGCGATGAGGACCGTCCGCGCCCGCCGCCGGTGAGCCGACCGGCGTCGTCGATGAAGCCTCGACCGCGAAGATCATCCCGGGCAGTGCGCCAGTCGGCGCCGCCGAATCCGTGGATGATGACGCGATCATCGGCCAGCATCAGAGAAACCGAACGATCCGCCGTGCTGTGACCGGGTGCGGGGATGCTGGCGCGTGAGCCCCCGGCGTAAAGGTCGCCGCCCAGGGCGGTGACGATGGCTTTCAGGGTCATGGCGGCCTCAGATCAGGCCGAGCTGTTTGAAGCTCGCCGTACCCTGGCGGCCGATGACGAGATGGTCGTGGACCTGCAGGCCGAAGACGCGCGCAGCATCGTTGATCTGCCGCGTCATTTCGATGTCAGCGCGCGAAGGCGTCGGATCGCCGGACGGATGGTTGTGGACCAGAATGAGCGCGGAGGCCGAGACTTCGAGCGCGCGCCGGATAACTTCCCGGGGGTAGACCGGCGCGTGGTCAACGGTCCCTTCTGCGAGGAATTCGTCCCGGAGGAGGACGTTCTTTCGATCCAGGTAGAGGGCGCGGAACTGCTCCCGGGGTGCGTGGGCCAACGCTGAGCGCACATAGGCTATAAGGCATGACCAGGACGATACGACGGGACGTCGGCAAGCTTCCGACCGGGCCAGACGGACGCTCAACTGCTGCAGTAGTTTGAGGTCGGTGATCGTGGTCGCGTTCAGTGAAGCGGCCCGGGCGAGTTCCGGCGGGTCGGCAGCGACGACGGCTGCCACCGAGCCGAAGACCTTCAGCAAAGTCTCAACGGCCCGGGGAATGTCACGCTGTGGCAAGGTGCGTGTCATCAGCAGGGAGAGTAGGGACGCGTCGTCCAACTCCGGCTGAAGGGCTCCCGGTAGATCAAAAAGCGACGCCGAGAGACGATCGGAAGGCTGGGGCGTCGATGAGGGCAAGGGTCGCATCACGGGCTCCTGGACTGTTCCACCCCCGCTCGGGGCGGCCGCCTCCGCCCTTCCTTTTTCTCCGGTTCACTGTTGGCGAGGTACGCCGCGGGCGTCAGGTTGGCTCCTGAAATGGCTCCTCATGCTCGCCGGCCACGCCTCGTTTCTGGCCAGACGTCTCGAAGTGGCGGGACGCCGAGACCCTCGAAGTCCGCCCCATCTTTTTTCTGGTCACCCTCAGGAATGGCCTGATCTTCCTGTTTGCGATCCCGATCTTCGAGCTGCTCGAACATGCCCAGACGAGCGGCTGGATCCAGACGGTGTTCACACTGCCCTGAGCCAGGCGCCGCGAACTTGCTGGACCGCCTAAAACCAAAAAGCCGCTTGGCTGGTGGACGGGGCTTCGCACCAGAGTTGCTAAGCTCACCGCCAGGATCCGCGCCTGCTGACACGACAGGAAGGCCTCGAGCGGTCTCCTATCCCGGCTGCGCTCCGGCGGTTGCCGCCGAAAGAGCCCGGGCCTCGCTGCGGATGCGCACCCACATCATCGCTGCGTTGAGAAGGCTGAATATGATCGCATAGCCGACCAGTCCGAAGGCCAGCGGCAGGACCGCGATCGAGGGCGACCACGACATAGTTGGGATGGGAGACGAAGCGATAAGGCCCCCGAGTGACCAGCGGCGCGCCTGGCAAGGTGATGATCCGGGTCGTCCAGCGGGAACCGAGAGTGGCGATCACCCAGACCCGGCCTGCCTGGAGCAGAACGAAGACGGCGAGCAGGGCAAGGTTGACCGGCCTGTCCCACGCGAACGCCCACAGTCCCAGAAGCCAGGCCCCGTGCAGGAGGACGATGAAGACGTAGTGGTCCGCGCCCGTCTCGACGGCGCCCTGGGCGCGCAGACGGTGAGTGTTATACTCGGCCAGAACCAGTTCCCCGAGCCGCTGCGCGGTCACCAGGGCGAGGACGACGAAGGGCTGCATCCGCCGCCGCCCTCAGGGTCACGGTGCTGAGGGTGAAACCTGGCCCCAGGGCGGTCACGACCGACCGGTTCGGCAGGCCCTGTCGTCTCGCCCGGTCGAGGACGTAGAGGACCGTCGGCGCGGACATGTTGCCGTGGTCGGCCAGAACCTCCCGTTCGTGATCCAGACTGCCCTGATCGAGGGACAGGGATCCCTCCAGGGCGTCGATGACCTTCATTCCGCCCGGGTGACAGATGAAACGATCAACATCCTCAAGCTCCAGGCCCTGGCGTTCGAGCATCCCGACCATCGCCGGTCGGAGGTTTTCGCGGGCGAACGGAGGAATGGCGCGGTCGAAGATCACGCCCAGACCGGTCGGGCCGACGCGCCAGCCCATGACGTCCAGACTTCCGGGCCAGGTGTGTTCGCCCGCCGCCTCGATCGAGGCGAAGCCCGCCTCGCCGCAGCGCACCACACAGGCGGCCGACCCGTCGCCGAACAGCGCCGTCGCAACAATGTCCGCCTTGGTCAGATCCTCCATCCGGAACGAAAGGGTGCAGAGCTCGACCACGACCACGAGGATCACGGCCCCCGGCGAGGCCTGGGCCAGCCTTCCCGCAAGGGCGAGGCCCGTCGCTCCGCCGGCGCAGCCGAGGCCGAAGACCGGGACCCGCGCTGCATCGGAGCGAAATCCCATCCGGGCCATGGCGCGGGCCTCAAGGCTGGGCGTGGCGATGCCCGTCGATGAGACCGTGATGACCACGTCGACATCGGAACCTTTCAGGCCTGCTTGATCGAGAGCCGCTTCCGCGGCTCTGGCGAACATGCCGACCGCGATGTCGAGATAGGCCTGGGTCCGTTCCGGCCAACTCCGTGGAGTGAGATACCAATCCAGGGGCATGGCCGATTGCCGCGTCCTGATCCCCGCAGTGTCGAACACGGGCAGCATCCGGTCCATTCCGGGAAACCGGTCTCTAAACAGCGCCTGAGCGACCCGGACCACGTCCGTCTGGGTCATGACATTCGGCGCGTTTGCGGTCGCGATGGAGAGAAGTTTGGCGGAAGCCGGCATCGAGGTTCGCTCCGGTCGGCATCGGTTGCGACCCGAACGCTAATCGCGCGAAAGCTTCAAGGTTCCAAAAAGGCTTACAGTACAGCTAGATAAGAACCGGCATCACTCGCAAAAGCACCCAGAAGCGGAAGCATAGCGTTCGAGGATGAAGCACGAAACAGCTCCCGAGATGGGCGGTCGGCGTGCCTCTCGACCAGTTCATTCTCGACCGCTATCTCGCCAGCGCCGGTCAGAATGAGACGTCGTCGGGTCTCAAACGCCGTAACCCGCAAGGTGGACCGGAGCGATGGCCACGGCCTCACGTCTCTTTTCACACCGTCGGTTTCGGTGTGAGGTTGGCTGAAAGCCTGGCGAGACGACGCGGCAGATCCCGTTCGATGGTTCTCTTCTGATAGGGACTAAGCTTGCGCCAGCCCGCTATCTCCGGGCGCGTTCGACCACAGCCTTCGCACTGACCCGAGCGGCCGTCGAAGGTGCAGATATCGATACAGGGCGTGCCGGTCATGAAGGAACTACCCGGCCAGGGCCATGACGGCCTGCCAGGTGAGAACCAGGCCGACGATGGCGATCAGCCCGCCTGAAAAATAGGGCGCTTTCCGCGCAAAAGCCGCGAAACCTCCCGACCAGCGCTTCTCCGCATGCCGCATCCCGATCGCCGCTGCGACACCGACGGTGACCATGGTCGCCGCCAATCCGATCGAAAAGCACAGGACGAGGGTCGCACCCAAGGCCACCTGCTTCAGCTGCAGGCAGAGCAGCAGGACGGTGATCGAGGCCGGGCACGGGATCAGGCCGCCTGTCAGGCCGAAGAGCATGATCTGCCAGGTGGTCACCTTGCGGTTGGCGAACCGTTTCTTGATGTCGTTGGCGTGGGCGCGTTCATGGGCGTCCTGGTGGCCGGGGTTTGAGACATCCAGGCCGCCGTGGTCATGACCATGCTCGTGATCGTGTTCGGCGAACTCGACGTCGAAGTCATGGGTGTGATTGCCGTGGCCCAGAACCAGCCGCGCCGTGAAGGCGTGGGGTTCGGGAATGACGTCAGCCGATTCGAGATAGCCGTCGCGTGTCTCGAAGTGGAATGTCTGGACGGAGCCGTCCGCGCGCGTGGTGGCGACCTTGATGTCGCCGGCCCTCGGGACAGGACCGTGATCGGGGGCAAACCGGAAGCGCGGCGGAATACCGTCCTCGAAGATACTCAGGCTGACGACGCCATGGCCCGTGTCGATCCAGCGCGTCTCGTCGTGGGTGTGGTCATGATCATGCTCGTTATGGACGGCGTTCTGCTCGCGCCATGTGGCCAACAGCATCCAGGCGGCGACACCGAGGATGATCACGGCCGAGGCCAGTTGGAACCAGCCCTCCGAGGCTTCGATGTCGAAGAACTGACCGAAGTAAAGACCGGTCAGGGCGATCGCCCAGACGATGGCCGTGTGCGACAAGGTCGCCGAAAGCCCGAGCAATACCGCCTGCCAGACCGTCCCGCGCACGGCGACGATGAAGGCCGCCATCATGGTCTTGGAATGCCCCGGCTCAAGACCGTGAAGCGCCCCGAGAAGGAGGGCCGAGGGAATGAACAGCCAGGCATGGGCCGAGCCCTGCGCGAGCAGGTCCGCAAACGGAGTCATCGGCGTCTCACAGGTATTTGGTGATGTCTTTGAACTCGGCCATGGCCTGCCGCGCCTCAGCCGGATCGCCCTCCGCCGCATGGGCGAGGCAATGGTCGATGTGATCGTGGATCAGGGCCTTCTTGGCCGCCGCCACGGCCTTCTCGATTGCGTGAAGCTGCTGGGCGAGGTCGAGGCAGGTGCGGCCGCCCTCGATCATGGCGATGGTTTTCCGCAGATGTCCCTCGGCGCGTTTGAGCCGATTGACGATCTCGGGATGGGATTTATGGACGACGTGGGCCATAGCAAGATGCTATCCCCCCGGAGGGGATAAGGCTAGCCCCCTGGCTCGACCCGCAGGATGATCTTCGATGTTTTCCCCGCTCCGACATGCCGGTTATCGGCACCTGTTTACGGCTCAGGTCGCGGCCCTGCTCGGCACGGGCATGGCGACGGTGGCGCTGGGTCTGCTGGCGCATGATCTGGCCGGGGCCAATGCCGGCGAAGTCTTGGGGATGGCCCTGGCCATCAAGATGATCGCCTATATCGGCGTCGCGCCCTTCGCGAGCGCCCTGGCGGCCAGGCTTCCCCGCAAGGCCCTGCTGGTCTCGCTGGATGTCGTCCGGGCCTGTGTCGCCGGCGCCTTGCCGTTCGTTGGCGAGGCCTGGGAGGTCTATGCCCTGATGACGGTGCTGTACGTCGCCTCGGCGGCCTTCACCCCGGCGTTCCAGGCGATGATCCCCGACCTGCTGCCTGACGAGGCGGAATACACCAAGGCCCTGTCGCTCTCGCGCCTCGCGGCCGATCTCGAGAGCGTGGCCAGTCCCGTGCTGGCGGCCGTGCTCCTCGCCTTCATGAGCTACAACAATCTGTTCGCCGGGACGTCCCTCGGCTTCGTTATCTCGGCCCTTTTCGTCGTCACGGCTGCACTGCCGGTACTGACGCAGACGGCTCAGAAACCCTTCATCCAGCGGCTCACGGGCGGGGTTCGCCTGTTCGCTTTGACGCCACGTCTGCGCGGTCTGATCGCCATCAGCATCGCCGAGGCCGCCGGCGGGGCCATGGTGTTCGTCAACACGGTCGTCCTGGTGCAGTCCCGCTTCGCCATGTCCGGCCAAGCCGCCGCCTGGGCGCTAGCGGCTTTCGGGGCGGGGTCGATGGCGGCGGCGATCGCCCTGCCTCGCCTGCTGGACCGGGTCGCAGACCGGACCGCCATGTTGTGGGGCGCCGCGATCATGACCCTGGTGCTGCTTGGGGGATCGGTGCTGGCGACTACCTATGTCGCCCTGCTCATCCTCTGGGCCGTCATGGGCGTCGGCTATTCGCTGACCCTCACACCGGCGGGTCGCGCCTTGCGTCGGTCTTCCAACGCACAGGATCGTCCGGCCCTGTTCGCGGCGCAGTTCGCCCTGTCCCACGCCGCCTGGCTGATCGCCTATCCGGTCGCCGGTCTGGTCAGCGCGGCTGCGGACCCCAGCGCGGCCTTTCTGGTGCTGGCCGCCCTGTGCGCGTTCGGAACGGTCCTAGGATTTGTAGTCTGGCCTGCGAACGACCCGACGGACCTGCCGCATCGGCATGACGCACCGGCCGAAGACGATCCGCATCTGGACGGTCAATCCGGAGAGGCGTTGCACAGCCATCCCTTCGTCATCGACGAGCGCCACCCGCGATGGCCGACGACGAAGGAGTGAGCCCAAGGCGGGAGACATCCGACCGTAAGCCTCAGTCGACGAAATCGACGCTCTCGTAGTCGCCCGAGGTTTGAAGCGTGATGGTGACACGCTCGCCGCTGCGGTTACGCCAGAACCAGCCGTGATGACCCGCGAAAGCGGCCGTTAGCACCCCCGTCTCGCGGGCGGAGGTTCCCTTGCTATAGCCGTGATAGGTGATCCCTTGGCCGTCACCATGGGTGTCATAGTTCACCGCCGGGCCACTGGTGGACCAGGTGAAGTTCGCCTTCGCGCCGTCCCCCATGGCCATTTTGATCTCGGCCCCCTCGTCAGGCTCAAGGGTCAGGGACGTGCGATGGCTGCGACCCGCCGATGCGCCATTGGTTGTCGTAGCTGCGGCTGCCGTCTGGGTCGTGACCGCTGGCGGGACGGCTTCGGTCTTGGCAGACCTGGCCGGCTCCTGAGTTGCGGTGTCTGGTGAGCCCACTGGTGCGGCTGCCGGCAAGGCAGGCGCGGTCCTCGTGGATGTAATGACCGCCGCCGTTGAGGCCGCTTCAGCCGCAGCTTCAACGGCGAGTTGGCGCTTGATCCGGCCCATCTCGGTCAGCCCGAAGACCGAGCCGATGCGGGTAGGATCGACGCCGTACTCGGCTGGAAGGACCACGGTGACCAGCAGGGCCGAGGCGATGACGACGGCGACGCCGGTAGACTTGAGCAGCTTGGCCGTCGACGGCAGTTCGGCGGGATCGGGTTGATTGAGATTTTGCATGGAAGGTCTCCCGTCAGGCGACGAAGAAGCCGACGAGCTGATAGCCCGTCAGGATGAAACCGAGGATCATGAGGATGACGTTGGCCAGATAGGCGTGGCGCCCGAAGCTGGCGGTCCGGCGCCAGAATCCCATGGCGATCAGGATGGCTCCGAGCGCCAGAAGCTGGCCGATCTCCACGCCGATGTTGAAGGCGATCAGGTTGACCAAGAGGCCGTCTGAAGACAGCTGGAAGTCCTGCAGTTTGGTCGCCAGACCCAGGCCGTGGAACAGACCGAACGCCAGGGTCGCGGCCCTGGCGTCCGGCTGGACACCGAACCAGCGTCGGTAGGCCCCCATGTTGTCGAGCGCCTTGTAGACGACGGACAGGCCGATGATGGCGTCGATCAGATAACTGGAGACGTTGACGTTCAGCATCACGCCCAGCAGCAGGGTCGTCGAATGCCCGACGGCGAACATGGTGACGTAGAGGCTGATATCCTTGAGGCGGTAGAGGTAGAAGATCACCCCGAACAGGAACAGCAGATGGTCGTAACCGGTGACCATGTGCTTGGCCCCCAGATAGACGAAGGGCCAGAAGACGATGCCGGACGTCTCCTGGATGTAGCCCTTGTCCCCTGCCGCCACCCCGTGCGCCAGGGTGGCGGTGAACAGGCCGTTGAGGAAGAGCACCAACAGGCCTGCGCTCAGCAGGCCGATGGGCGTTCGCAACCAGGCGGTCGCGCGCTGGAGACGCGGGTTCATGAAGTCCTCCGGGAGTATGCGAAGGGAAGCCGCTCACGCCACGACCGTCTGACGCCGTTCGGCGAAGACGGGCGGCCGTGGACGAGGCTGTAGAGGGCGGGGAGCACGAGCAGGGTCAGCAGGGTCGAGGAGATGATCCCGCCGATGACGACCGTGGCCAGCGGGCGCTGGACCTCGGCGCCGGCTCCGACGTTCAAGGCCATGGGCACGAAGCCGAGGCTGGCGACGAGCGCCGTCATCAGCACCGGGCGAAGACGGGTCAGCGCCCCCTCCCGGATTGCCTCGCCAAGAGGCTTCCCTTCGGCGATCAGGCTGCGGATGAAGGTGACCATGACGACACCGTTGAGCACGGCGACCCCGGACAGGGCGATGAATCCGACCCCCGCCGAGATCGACAGAGGCAGCCCACGCAGCATCAGGGCGGCCACCCCTCCGGTCAGGGCCAGAGGCACGCCGGAGAAAACGATGGCCGAGTCCTTGACCGAGCGGAACAAGGCGAACAGCAGGCCGAAGATCAGCAGCAACACCGCGGGAACCACGAGTTGCAATCGTTTGGCGGCCGAGATCAACTGCTCGAACGTTCCGCCATAGGTGACCCAATAGCCGGCCGGTATGGCGACCTCAGCATCGACCCGGTCCTGAACCTCGCGGATGAACGAACCCAGGTCGCGGTCGCGGACATTGGCCGTGGTCACGATGCGGCGTTTGCCGTTCTCTCGGCTGATCTGGTTCGGACCCTTTGTGAGTTCGATCGTGGCGACCTCATTCAGGGGCACGAACTGACGCGGCTGTCCTTCGCCCGCCGGGAGCGGGACCTGGAGACGACCGATGGCGTTGGTGTCGGCGCGCAGACGCTCGGGCAGGCGGACAACGACGTCGAAACGACGGTCACCCTCGAAGATTTGCCCGGCGGTCGTGCCGCCCATCGAGGTGGAGATAACCGACTGGACGTCTTCGATGCTCAGGCCAAGGCGCGCCATGGCGGGTCGGTTGGGTGTGATCTGGAGCACCGGCAGGCCGGTGATCTGTTCGGTCTGGGGATCGGCGGCCCCGTCCACCGAGGCCACGATGGCTTCGATCTCGGCGCCGAGGCGCAGCAGTTCGTCGAGATCGTCGCCATAGACCTTGATGGCGACGTCGGCCCGCACCCCGCTCAGCAGTTCGTTGAACCGCATCTGGATCGGCTGGGTGAACTCGTATTTGCTGCCGGGAATCTCATTCACGGCCTCTTCCATCTCGGCGACGAGGTCGCCGCGAGACTTGCGAGGGTTCGGCCAATCCTTCCTGTCCTTCAGCATGATGAAGGTGTCGGCGACCGAGGGCGGCACCGGATCGGTGGCGACCTCGGCGGTGCCGATCTTGGCCACGACCCGCTCCACCTCGGGGAAGCGGGCGATGCGGGCTTCCAACGCAGTCTGCATCTGCACGGCCTGGGTCAGGCTGGTGCCCGGGATGCGCAGGGCGTGCATGGCGATGTCGCCTTCGTCGAGATTGGGCACGAACTCCGAGCCCATCCGCGACGCCCCGAACCCGGCGAGCAGCACCAGCACGACCGCAATGCCGATCATCAGGCTGCGGGTCCTGAGCGCGAAGTCGAGCGCCGGCTGATAACCCACCCGGGCCCAGCGCATCAGGAAGCTGTCCTTCTCCTCGACCTTGCCGGTGACGAACATGGCGACGGCGGCGGGTACGAAGGTCAGGGACAGCAGGAGCGCTGCCGTCAGGGCGATGACGACGGTGATCGCCATCGGGTGGAAGGTCTTCCCCTCCACCCCGGTCAGGGCGAAGATGGGGACATAGACCAGGGTGATGATCATGACCCCGAATAGCGAGGGCCGGATTACCTCGCTGGAGGCGGTCGCCGCCAGATCGAACCGTTCCTCGCGGGTCAGGATACGACCCAGGCGATGCTGGGCCTCGCCGTAGCGCCTGAGGCAGTTCTCGACGATGATGACGGCGCCGTCCACGATCAGGCCGAAGTCGAGCGCGCCGAGGCTCATCAGATTGCCGGAGGTTCCGGTCCGCACCATGCCGGTGATGGTCATCAGCATGGTGACGGGAATGACCGCCGCCGTGATCAGGGCCGCGCGGATGTTGCCGAGCAGCAGGAACAGCACGACGATGACCAGCAGGGCGCCCTCGACGAGGTTCTTTTCGACGGTGTGGATGGCGCGTTCCACCAGTTCGGTGCGGTCGTAGACCGGCGTGGCGACGACACCGGGCGGCAGGGCCTTGGCGGCTTCCTGCAGGCTGGCGGCGGCGGCCTGGGCGACGATACGGCTGTTCTCGCCAGCCAGCATGAGAACCGTCGCAAGGACCGTCTCCTTGCCGTTCTCGGTCGCGGCGCCGGTGCGAAGTTCCTGGCCCATTCCGATGTCGGCGACGTCCAGGATGCGGATCGGAACGCCCCCACGCGTGGCGATCACGATGTTGCCCAGGTCTTCACTCGTCGAAGCCTGCCCCGGCACCCGGATCAGATACTGTTCGCCGAAGCGCTCGACATAGCCCGCGCCGACGTTGGCGTTGTTGTTGTCCAGCGCTTCGACCACCTCGGCCATGGTCACCCCGTAGGCCGCCAGCCGCTGCGGATCGGGTGTGACGTGATACTGACGCTCGTAGCCGCCGACGGTGTTGACCTCGGTGACACCGCGCGTGTTGCGAAGCTGGGGCCGGATGACCCAGTCCTGAAGCGTGCGCAGGTCTTCGGTCGTATAGGGCTGGCCGTCGGGACGTCGTGCACCCGGCTCGGCCTCGACCGTATACATGAAGATCTCCCCGAGGCCGGTGGCGATAGGGCCAAGTTCAGGGGTGACGCCGGGGGGAAGCTGACCGAGGGCGCTTTGGAGGCGCTCATTCACCAGTTGGCGTGCGAAATAGATGTCGGTGCCGTCGTCGAAGATGACGGTCACCTGGCTCAACCCGTATCGCGAAACCGAGCGGGTGTATTGAAGGCCCGGAACGCCTGCGACGGCGGTCTCGACGGGGAAGGTGATGCGCTGTTCGGCCTCCAGCGGCGAATAGCCGGGGGCTTCGGTGTTGATCTGAATCTGGACGTTGGTGATGTCCGGAGTGGCGTCGATCGGCAGGCGCTGGAAGCTCCAGACGCCGATGGCGCAGGCCAGGAGGACGAGCCCCATGACCGCCCATCGGAAGCGGATCGACAGGGCGATGATGCGTGCAAGCATGGTTCTCGCGCCCCCTAGTGATCATGGCTCGCGCCGGACTTTTCGATGTCCGCGCGAATGAGGAAGGCGCCGTCCACGACGTATTCGGTTCGGGGTTCGAGCCCGCCAAGCACCTCGGTCCACTCGTCGGTCCTTCGGCCCAGTTCGAGCATCCGCACCTCATAGGTGTTGCCGACCTTGGCGTAGACGACCTGGAAATCGCGGAACGGCTGGATGGCCTTGGTCTGGACGGCGAGAGGCACTGCACCCTCACCGACCTGAACGGTGCCCTGTACTCCCAGGCCCGGCCGCCAGACGCCGCCCTGATAGGCCAGTTCGACATGGGCGATCAGGGTCTGGCTCATCGGATCAGAGCCGGGCAGGATGGTTTCGATGACGCCATTGAAACGGTGGTCACCTGCCAGACTGGTGACCTCGACCCGCTGGCCCCGGCGGACACGTTCTGCATCGCGCGGATAGAGGGCGAACTCGGCATGGAGGCGGGTTGGGTCGCCGATCACCAGCATCGGCTCGCCGCCCGCGCCGGTGATGGCCCCGGCGTTGACGTTCTTGGCCATGATGACGCCGGAGATCGGCGCGGTGACGGAATAGGTCTGGAGGCTCTCGCTGGACTCGACCCGCGCCACAACCTGGCCTCGCGATACGCGCTGGCCCAGTTCGACGTTCAACGCCATCACCCGACCCGGATAGCGGGCGAAGACATCGCTCTGGCCCTCAGGCGTGATCTCGACCCGACCGCTCAACGGCAGAGACTCGCCCAGGACTGCGGAACCGGCGCGCTGCGTGGTGACGCCACCGGCGCGGGCGGCGTCGGCTGAGATGACGGTGCGACCCTCATAGGACTGGTAGGCCCAGGTCGATCGCTTGCCGTTCTGGGTCGCCGCGACCGCCACGTCGAAGGAGTGCGGCTCGGAGACGACACCGGGGCTGGCGAGATAGTCCTCGGTCGGGATGAAGGTGAACCGATCGACCTTCGGCCCGAGACGGGTCAGGGCCATGGTCGCCTGGACCTGACGTGGATCGAGCGGCTTGTCCTTCAGATAGGGATAGAGCCGGAACAGGGGCTCTGGTCCTTCCTCGAAGATGGTGATCTCAAGGGCGAAGTCTCCGTCGCGGAGCATCCGGCCTCGGTGAGGGCCACGCTCATAGTCGGCGGCGGCAGCCTCGCCGTTTTCGCCTGCCTTTTCGGCGGGCTTGTCTCCGCAAGCGGCGGCGGCGAAGGCGAGGACGATCGCGGACGCAACGAGCCAGCGCCGCGAAGGTGTCAGGCGGATCATGGTTGAGTCTCCAGGGCGAGGATCAGGGCGCCGTGCGCGCCGGTCAGTCTGTCGAGGCGGGCGCGATCGATATGGAATTGCTTGAGCACCGCGACGCGGCGGGCGCGGGTCTGCAGCAGGGCGGTCTGGGCGGAGATGACGTCGTTGTAGGTGAAGCCGCCCCTGTTGAAGCCGTCGCGCACCAGAACGACGGCGCGCTCGGCCTGGGGAAGGGTTTCCTGCCCGATCCTGCGAGCTTCGCTGGCTCGGGCCATGACCTGAACCTGCAGGCGCGCGATCTCACGTTCACGGTCGATGCGGGCGGCGGCGAGATCACCCTCGGCGGCCAGCCCCTCCGCTCGGGCGCGGTCGATGGCCCCGAGGTTCTGGTCGTAGCGACCAAGGGGAATCGACGCGCCGACGACAAAGCCGAGGTCGTTGCCGTCCCCGAAGTGACGGACGCCGGCGCTGACCGTGGCGTCCGACCGGGCGCGGGCCGTCTCCACCGCCACCCGGGCGACGGCGATGTCGCGCTGTGCGACGAAGATGTCCAGGTCCGCCTGGGCGACCCCATCCGTGACGTCGAGCGCCGACCGGGTGTCGGCGAAGGTCTCGGCGCCAAGGGTGAAGTCCGATGACCCATCCCAGAACCGGGCCAGCGAAATGTTGGCGACCCGGACGGTAATCCCGGCCTGATCGAAGTCGATCTGGGCCTGAGCCAGTTCGGCCTCGGCGCGCGCCCCGGCGAACAGAGGATCGCGCGCCATGTCCACGCGGCGACCGACCTCGGTCTGGAACCGTTCGGCGAGGTCAAGGCGCTCGCGGGCGATCTCCAACTCGGCCTGAGCCGCCAGAGCTTCCGCCCAGGCGCGCTGCACCTGTTCGAGCCGGTCCAACTGGCGAATGCGCGCGGTGGCGTCGACCAGCAGCCCTTCGGCTTCGGCGAGAGAGACACGGGCGGACCTGTCACCGCCCCGCTCGAACCGTTGCTCGACTGTGAGCGTGGTCTCGGTCCGACGGAACAGGTCGCCTCCGCCGATGGTCGGAAAGTTCTCGACCATCACCCCAAGCGTGGGGTTGGGACGAACGTCCGCCTGACGCACGGCTGCCCGCGACGCCTGTCGCCGGGCCTGGGTCGGTGCCAGTGAGGGATCGACCAGGGCGGCTCGACGCAGCGCCTCGTCCAGCGACAGTACAGGCGCGGTGGACGTGGCCGCCGCATCCTGTGCGACAGCAAGGGTCGGCGGCAGCGAGGCCGCCAGAATGAGCGCGAGGGCCGACACGGCCGTCAGTCGCGCCCACGGCCCGGCAATGCCGGACGATGGGGTCTTCAAGGGATTCTCTCCGGGAAACGGGGGTGCACGCGCGACCGATTGGCCGCGTCGGATCAGATGATCGTGCGCGTCCGTCTGGGAGGGTATTCAGGCCCGTCGCCGTCGTGGGCCGGACGTGCGCCATCGCCCGCCGGCTGGATCAGCACGGCGTTCATGGCGACGAGGGGGCTCAGATCGCGGTTGAGGATCGGGATGGCGGTGTGGCTGTCGCCGCTCGTATGGTGGTGATGGCTTGCTGGACGCCCGGCCTCGCCCTCGTCTTCGCCGTCTTCGGCTTGATCCAGTGGATCCTCGGCCGGCGCGTCGGGGGCGATATGGACGTGCAGCGAGCCATGATCGACGTCCGCGATCTCTGCGTGATCACCGTGGCCGATCGCGACTGCCGGCCAATCCGACGCATGGGCAATCTGGTGC
This sequence comes from Brevundimonas mediterranea, assembly GCF_011064825.1. NCBI lineage: Bacteria > Pseudomonadati > Pseudomonadota > Alphaproteobacteria > Caulobacterales > Caulobacteraceae > Brevundimonas > Brevundimonas mediterranea. The sequence goes on along the minus strand of NZ_CP048751.1, from coordinate 1,857,997 downwards.
CGCCCTTCCTGAACCCCATGCAGGCTCAACGTCGCCACGAGGGCGGCGCACAGGCTGACGCAAATGGTGCGAAACAGGCGAGACAAGATTGAACGGCTCCTTCATCCGCCATAGTGCGACCCGATCCCAATGGCAACGGTCGAGGTTGCCGCATCACGATATGGCTAGGATTCGTCCTTCAGGTGGATACGTGATGGCGGAGGTCGGGAGCTCCGTTGACGGCTGCGACGATGCGAACATTGATCGATCCGCCAGTCGTGGTAAGGGGCGGCATGGGAGTGACTCACTATCATTCTCAAAATGTTTTCTTGGTGGGCTGCGGGTCGCTGCGGCGCCAGTGCGGCGCCGACCGGTCGGGATTGACCGACGCCGAGGCAGTACCCACGTCTCGTGGCCCGGGGTCAGGCCGGCGCTGCGGGCCGGGCTCGCCGGCTTTCGAACCGGCGTCGGATCCAGGTTCGCCCAGGTTTCTCAACGAGCAGATGCAGGGCCGCCGCGATCAGCGCCGTGACGACGAACAACCCTGCCAGTTCGACTGGCGTGATGCGGAAGGCGCTGTCGATGCCGCGCAGTTCGGCGACCACGCCCTTGAAGGCGACGAGGACGGGCATGTGCACGAGATAGAGGGCGAAGGAGGCTTCACCGGCGAAAACCAGCGCAGGGGCGGCGAGAGGCCCCTCGCAGTCCGCGCGTGCGAGCAGGGACCAGGTCAGGATAACGGGGGCTGAGAGGGCGACGATGATCCGGTCGTCCAACGACAGCTGCATAGCGCCGAGCAACACGAGGGTAGCAGCCAGGGCGGCGGCGATGGCGACGGGCCGGCTCCAGCGCCAGCGATGGCCCAAGCCGTAGAGCGCCATGCCGATCAGAAAGGCCGGCGCTATGCGCAAGATGCCCATGTCGTCCTCGGCCCGAGGCAGAACCTTGCCGAAGGTTGAGACGTAGGCCGCGTCGATGACAACATAGCTGACGATGCCCAAGCCGAGCAGGAACCAAGGACGATGTCTCATCCGGATCGAGAGAAGGGCGTAGGCCGGGAACAGCAGATAGGCGAACCATTCCGCCGAGAGCGACCAGGACGGGCCGCTCCAATTGTATCCGATTTCGCTTGGAAACCACGCCTGTACCAGGAACAGGGTCTTGAAGAAGCCCTCTGTCGTGTAGGTCGAGAGATCGAACGGAACGCCAGAGATTGAAGCTCCGAGCACCATGATCAGAACACCGCCTAAAATCGCCAGATGGAGGGGATAGAGCCGAGCCAAGCGGGCCACGAGGAAGCGCCTGTAGCTGAACGTTCCTGCGGCGAAAGCGGGGCCGTAGACGTGGGCCAGAATGAAGCCCGACAGCATGAAGAAGGCGTCGACCCCCAGCCGGCTTCGCTCGATGATCGGGCTGTAGCCCAGGGCCGGATCCCACTGAAGCTGGTAGTGGAACAGCACCACGCCCATGGCCAGGAAGGCCCGCAGGCTGGTCAGGGCCCTCAGATCAGCCGGGTAGCCTTCGTGAGTCGGAGAAACGGACGTCATGAACGATGGCCCCCACGGCGGGCGGCACAGGACGGACCGCTTAATTGGTCTACGCATCGGTCGCCGCCATCCCTCATCCTCTCGCATCCGGGGGTCAGGCCTGCCGCGCTGGAGAAAAGGCCATGATCTGATCCTGCGCCGCTCGCGGGCTCATGGCGGTCGGCTTGCAGGTTTCATCGGAAGGCGGGATGACGCGTGCCACCGGCTCAGCCCACAGTTCAGCGCGGGCCGTGGTGAACGATGGCCTGGATCTCATCGAGCGCGGTTTTCTCCATGGGCGATGGATGGGCCGTCTATGCGGGCGCGCACGAAGACCACGTCGCCCACCCATGTCGCAATCCAGCTGACCGTGGCTCGCGCGGGCTCGGTCCGCGTGGTTCTGGACGACCGTCCGCCCTGAGCCGTCAGGCGATCGTCATCGGGCCTTCTGGCGCTGATCGGCCGGCCCTCGCCTCGTCATTCCGCCCTCTCCGACGGCCCTGTCGAGCCCTGAGGCCCAGCCGGACCGCATCGTGGCGGGCTTCAAAGAACAGCTCGGCGTCAAGGTATGTAAGCTGGATGCACGCCTTGAAGGGGCGCTCCTCAAGCCGTCTGAGGACCCGGCGCCCGGAGCCGTCGCCCGGGAGCCTGGGCGGTCGGCGCCTCAAGGTCCTGGCCTAGGCGCAGATGCAGGCTCCACGTCTTTGCTACGCTCCCGTGATTTTCCGTGGGTTTTTCGGCCTGTTCACCAGCCTGTGGGATCATCTCTTGGGCAAGTTTCCGGTCCGGGGTCCACACGCCCCGGGCAGGCCAGATCGGCGGTCGGCCCGACTACCCGAGAGGATATTTTAAGACGCTCGCCGAACCAATCCGACGGGATGTCTAGGGAAATGTCCTGCGCTACCGCGAGGCGCGTCCGAGAAGGTCGATCAGTTCTGTGGCCTTGGCCTTGCGATCGGAGAGATCGTCGCCGGTCATCGCCCCCATGACGCAGTGGTCAAGGTGGTCTCTGAGCACCTCGCTCTCGACGCGCAGCAGGGCCGCCCGTACGGCCTGGAGCTGGGTGAGGACCTCCACGCAGTAGCGGTCCTCCTCGACCATCCGGGCGATGCCGCGCACCTGGCCCTCGATCCGGTTCAGGCGGTTCAACACCTTGGGTTTTGTTTCCGTCTGCATCCAATTCCTCGCTCTGACCGTTCGACCATACCCCAGGACAGCGCCTTGCGCGATACCCCCTTAGGGTATATATGGCGTCCAGCTGTTTCAAGGAGCCCGCCATGTCCATGCCCTCCCCTTCGCATCCGCCCGACCACAGCTGCTGTTCGGCCAAATCGGCGGACAGCGGCGCGAAGGCGGTCGATCCGGTCTGCGGCATGACCGTCGATCCGGCGACCACAGCGCATCGGGCGGCCCACGACGATAAGGACTATTTCTTCTGTTCGGCGGGCTGCCGGACCAAATTCATCGCCGATCCGGACCGCTATCTCGGCGAGGCCCGGCAACCGGCGCCTGTCATCCCGGGCGCCATCTACACCTGCCCGATGCATCCGGAGGTGCGCCAGGAGGGCCCGGGCTCCTGCCCGATCTGCGGCATGGCGCTGGAGCCGGAGACCGTCACCGCCGAGGCGCCGGTCAATCACGAACTGATCGACTTCACCCGCCGCCTCTGGGTTGCCGCGGTCCTGACCCTGCCCGTCTTCGCGCTCGAGATGGGCGGCCATCTGACCGGACTGGCGATGCGGATTTCGGGCCAAACCTCCAACTGGATCCAGTTCGCGCTGGCGACGCCCGTGGTGCTGTGGGCCGGCTGGCCGTTCTTCCAGCGGGGCTGGGCTTCCCTCCGCAACCGCAGCCTCAACATGTTCACCCTGATCGCCATCGGCGTCGGCGCGGCCTGGATCTACAGCGTGGTCGCGGTGCTGGCGCCGGCTCTGTTCCCGGCGGCGGTCCGCCGGATGGACGGCAGCGCGCCGGTCTATTTCGAGGCAGCGGCCATCATCACCGTCCTGGTTCTGGTGGGCCAGATTCTTGAGCTGCGCGCCCGCGAACAGACGTCCGGCGCCATCCGGGCGCTGCTTGATTTGGCGCCCAAGACCGCGCGGCGGCTCCGTGACGACGGCGGCGACGAGGACGTCACGCTCGACATGGTCGCCGTCGGAGACCGGCTGCGCGTCCGCCCCGGCGAGAAGGTGGCGGTCGATGGCGAGATTCTGGACGGTCGCGTAACCATCGACGAGTCCCTGGTCACGGGTGAATCCATGCCGGTGACCAAGGGCGTCGGGGACAAGGTCGTCGCCGGTTCGCTCAACAAGACCGGCTCGTTCGTGATGCGGGCTGACAAGGTCGGCGCCGACACCCTGCTGGCGCAGATCGTCCAGATGGTGGCCCAGGCCCAGCGCAGCCGCGCGCCGATCCAGCGGCTGGCCGACAAGGTGTCCGGCTGGTTCGTGCCGGCAGTGATCGGCATCGCGGTTCTCGCCGCCCTCGTCTGGGGCCTGGTCGGTCCCGAACCGCGCCTGTCCTACGCGCTGGTCGCCGCGGTCTCGGTGCTGATCATCGCCTGTCCCTGCGCGCTGGGCCTGGCAACGCCGATCTCCATCATGGTCGGGGTGGGGCGCGGCGCCCACGCCGGGGTCTTGATCAAGAACGCCGAGGCGCTGGAGCGTTTCGAAAAGGTCGACACCCTGGTGCTCGACAAGACCGGCACCCTGACCGAGGGGCGCCCGTCGGTCACGGCGATCCGGCCCGCGCCCGGGTTCGACGAGACCGAGCTTCTGAGACTCTCCGCCAGTCTGGAGCGGGCCAGCGAACATCCGCTGGCCGACGCCGTCGTCCGCGCCGCGACGGATCGCAAGCTCGCGCTGTCGGAGGCCTCGGAGTTCGACAGCCCGGTCGGGCGTGGCGTCACCGGGGTGGTCGACGGCCGCCGCGTGGCGCTCGGCAACGGCCGCTACCTCGGCGAGATCGGCGTCGATGTCGCCGCCCTCGAGGCCGAGGCCGAGGCGCTACGCCAGGACGGCGCCACCGCGATCTTCGTGGCCGTGGACGGGGCCGCGGCCGGCGTCCTCGGCATCGCCGACCCGGTCAAGGCGACGACCGCCGGGGCCATTCGCGATCTGAAGGCCGCGGGCCTGCGCCTGGTGATGATGACCGGGGATAACCGGACCACGGCCGAGGCGGTGGCGCGCCGGCTCGGCATAGACGACGTCCAGGCCGAGGTCCTGCCGCAGGACAAGGCGGCGGTCGTCGAGCGGCTGCGCGCCGAGGGCCGGATCGTCGCCATGGCTGGCGACGGGGTCAACGATGCCCCGGCCCTGGCCGCCGCCGATGTTGGTGTGGCCATGGGCGCAGGTTCCGACGTGGCGATCGAGAGCGCCGGCGTCACCCTGCTGGGGGGCGACCTCCAGGGCATCGTCCGGGCCCGCAAGCTGTCGAAGGCGGTGATGAGCAACATTCGCCAGAATCTCGTCTTCGCCTTCGGGTACAACGCCCTGGGCATCCCGGTCGCGGCGGGGCTGCTGTACCCGATCTTTGGCCTCCTGCTGTCGCCGGCTCTGGCGGCGTTGGCGATGGCCCTGTCCTCCGTGAGCGTCATCGGCAATGCGCTGCGGCTTCGTGCGGTCAGACTTTAACGGGGGCGGCATGGGGGACCGGGGCCAGGAGAAGGCGACGACCGGCGTTTGCGCCATTACGCACTCCGGCAGCCGATCCCTCGCCTGATCCAACAGCGTTCGGGTATATTTGATCAAGGCGGAACCGTGTCGGAGGACCCGGATTTAACTGGCGTTCATGTCCGGTTGCGCAACGGCGCCGAGATCCCGGTTCAAGTCCGCGTCCCGCCGCCGCCTCGCCGGCGCCCTCTTCAACTAGCCGCCGGCCGATTCGCCGGCGCCGCCCCACGCCGGAGACACCCGATGTTCAACCTGACCTTCACACGCTCGTCCGTTCTGCTCGCCGGCTGTTCCGCTCTCCTCGTGGCGGCGTGCAGCCCGGCCGCCGAGCCGCCGGCGGCCTCCAAGGCCGACGAGTCGGCGCAGACTCCGGAGCCCATGGCGATGGCGCAGACGCCCTTCTCCGCCGCCGAGGCGAGGATGCACGAGGCCATGAGGTCGGCGACGGGAGCCAGCGCCGGAGAGGCATGGGCCCGCAAGATGATCCCCCATCACCAAGGCGCCCTCGATATGTCCCAGATCGTGCTGCGCGACACGCGGGATGCCGACATTCGCCGGATGGCGCAGAAGACCGTCGAGATGCAGACCGGGGACATCGCCGAGCTCCAGCGTTGGCTCGAAACAAACGTGGGGGCCGCAGCCGGTGCGGCAGCGCCGGGCGGAGGCGGTGAGCCGCCGTTCGCGCCGGCCGAAGCGAAAATGATGGAGGCCATGATGGCCGCGACCGGGGTCGACACGGACCAGACCTGGGCTCGCAAGATGATCGCGCATCACCAGGGCGCCCTCGACATGGCCCAGGTGGTGCTGCGCGAAAGCCAGGACGCCGACATCCGGCGCATGGCGCAGAAGACGATCGAGATGCAGACCGCGGACATCGCGGAGCTGCGCGCCTGGCTGGAGGCTCATCCCGCCAGCGCAGGATGATCCGGCGTCGGCGAGAAGTCCCGTTGCAGATTTGCGAGTAGAGGAAGAACAATCGATGGAAAACATGAAGACCATGCACGCCATGAAGGGGAGCTATCGGTCGTTCGCGATCGAGCTCGTCCTGGATTTCATCATCATGTACCTCGTGATGTACACGATGATCGCGTCCCTCAATCATTTCTACTTCAACCTCAACAACGTCTACATGACCCTCATGATGGTCTCGCCTATGGCGATCCTCATGCTGGTGTTCATGCGGTCGATGTATCCGTCGAAACGGACGAATCTGCTGATCGGCGGGGCTGCCGCCCTGGTGTTTGCGGTCAGCTTCTGGGGTATGCGGACCCAGGCGGCGGTGGGAGACACGGAGTTCCTGCGTTCGATGATCCCGCACCACTCCGGCGCCATCCTGATGTGCCAGCAAGCCTCGCTGACGGATCCGGAAGTGCTCGGTCTGTGCGAGGAAATCGTCCGCTCCCAGGAACAGGAGATCGCCCAGATGAAGGCTCTTCTGGCGCGGCGGTAATTCGGCGGGCGGCCGCGAGGGCCGCCGGCGCGGTCGGCTCTGCGGCAGCGTGTCGCGAGGGCCGACCGCGTCGCCTGCGTAAATCCCTATAGATCGTCGCCGTACGGAGGCGCGGTCATGACTTTCAGGAGTATCCCATGAAGCTGGATCGTCGACTACTGCTGCGCGGCGCTGTCGCCGGAGGCGGTCTCGCGGCCCTGCAGGGCTTGATGCCCGCCTGGGCCCAGACAGGTTCGCCGGGGTTGCGGGCGGACCTGCCGACCCTCACCGGCCCGAACATCGACCTGACGATCGGTCAGTCGCCGTTCACCGTGAACGGGCGCACCGCCACGGCCACAACGATCAACGGCGTGCTTCCCGCGCCGGTGCTCCGTTTGCGCGAAGGCCAGAACGTCCGCCTCGCGGTGACGAACCAGCTTGATGAGGACACATCCATCCACTGGCACGGCATCCTGCTGCCGTTCCAGATGGACGGTGTGCCGGGCGTCAGCTTCCCCGGCATCCGCCCGCGCGAGACCTTCGTTTACGAATTCCCGGTCCGGCAGTCCGGCACCTTCTGGTACCACAGCCACTCAGGACTGCAGGAGGCGCTCGGCCATTACGGGCCCATCGTCATCGACCCGGCGGGCGCCGACCCGGTCGCCTACGACCGCGAACATGTGCTGGTCCTGTCGGACTGGAGCTTCATGCACCCGCACGAAATCTTCGACAAGCTCAAGAAGAGCCCCGGTTACTTCAACCGCCAGCGCACCACCCTGGCCGGCCTGCTGGACGGCAGCGACCGGATGAGCCTGGAAGAGCGCCGGATGTGGGGCGAGATGCGCATGGATCCGCGCGACATCCTCGACGTCAACGGCTCGACCTACACCTATCTGATCAACGGCCACGGGCCGCGGGAGAACTGGACCGGTCTGTTCCGGCCCGGCGAGCGGGTGCGGTTGCGCATCATCAACGCCTCGGCCATGTCGATCTTCAACGTGCGAATTCCCGGACTGCCGATGACCGTGGTTCAGGCCGACGGCGAGAATGTGCGCCCGATCGAGACCGACGAGTTCCAGATTTCTGTGGCCGAGACCTATGACGTCATCGTCCAGCCGACCGAGGACCGCGCCTACACCATCGTCTCCGAAGCCATCGACCGATCGGGCATGGGGCGGGCGACCCTGGCGCCGCGTCTTGGAATGACCGCCGAGGTTCCGCCGCTGCGGGAGGTTCCCAACCTGACCATGAAGGACATGGGCATGGGGGACATGGGCGGCATGGGCGGAATGGATCACGGGTCCATGGGAGCCCAGCCGGGCGGAGCCATGGCCGGGATGGACCACGGGGCCATGACCGGAGCCTCCGGCGGAGCCATGGCGGGCATGGATCACGGCGCCGTGCCTGCCCAGCCTGCCGGGGCGATGCCTGGAATGGATCACGGCTCCATGGCCGGAATGAACATGCGCGATCCCGAGAATGCGCCGCCCGACATGGCGGTCGGTGTGGGCGTCGATGCCATCGCGATGGCGCCGGCCAACCGCATGGGCGAGCGTCCGATCGGGCTTCAGGATGTTCCGCATCGCGTCCTCGTCTACACCGACCTCGTCTCGCTCCAGCCCAACAAGGATCAGCGTCCCCCGTCCCGGACGATGGAAATCCATCTGACCGGCAATATGGAGCGGTTCATGTGGGGCTTTGACGGCCGAAAATTCAGCGAGCTGGTCGAGCCGATCCGGTTCGAGCGGGACGAGCGGGTGCGCGTGACCCTGGTCAACGATTCCATGATGGCGCACCCGATCCATCTGCACGGCCATTTCTTCGAACTGGTCACCGGGGGCCCTGCCGGGCACCAGCCGCTCAAACACACTGTCAACGTTCCGCCGGGCGGCAAGGTCAGTTTCGACCTGACCGCCGACAACCCCGGCGACTGGGCCTTCCACTGTCACCTATTGCTGCACATGCATGCCGGGATGTTCAATGTGGTCACGGTCCGTCCGATGGAAGGAGCTGCATCGTGAAGACGTCGGTCGCCGTCCTTCCCCTGATCCTCGCCGCGGCCTCCGCGGCGGCGGGAACGCCTGCGCTGGCGCAGAGCCACGCCGAGCATGCAACGCCCGCGCCTGTTCGCCAGACGCTTCCGGAGGGTTGCGTCGCGCGCGGCTCCTCCACCGCCGATGCATCCCGGATAGGGACGGCCGGAGCGCCGACGTGCCCGACGGGCGCGGTGCCCGTCCGTCTGCAGGCTGGGGCGATGCCGGCGGGGCACGACATGTCGACCATGGGCCAGACCCGGCCTGCGCCGGCCATGCCTGCGGGACACGACATGTCTACGATGCCCCAGACGCAGCCCGCTCCAGCCGCCGCGTCTAGACATGCCGGTCATGACATGTCGACCATGGGTCAGACCCAGCCCGCGCCGGCCATGCCGGCGGGGCACGACATGTCGGCTATGGGCCAGACCCAGCCGGCTCCGGCCGCCGCGTCCCCGCATGCCGGCCATGACATGTCGGCCATGGGTCAGACCCAGCCTGCGCCAGCCATGCCCGCGGGGCACGACATGTCGACGATGGGCCAGACTCAGCCGGCTCCGGCCGCCACGTCCCCGCATGCCGGTCATGATATGTCGACCATGGGTCAGACCCAGCCCGCGCCAGCCATGCCGGCGGGACACAACATGTCGACGATGGGCCAGACCCAGCCGGCTCCGGCCGCCGCGTCCCCGCATGCCGGCCATGACATGTCGACCATGGGTCAGACCCCGCCCGCGCCGGCCATGCCGGCGGGGCACGACATGTCGACGATGGGTCAGATGCCGGCCGGACACGACATGTCCGGAATGGCCATGCCGCCCGACGTCCCGACCAGCGCGAACAATCCCGGACGTCCACCGGAAGCCCCCGCTCCGGCGGGCGCGGCAAGCGGGCCGGCCAATGCCGCCGACCTGCTGTTCGACCCCGCCGAAATGGCGGCGGCCCGCGCCCAGCTGTTGGTCGAGCACGGAAACGTCCGCACGACGGCGGTCATCATCGACCAGCTCGAAGCGACCTTTGGCGACGACGAGGAAGGCTACGCCTGGGACGCCCAGGGCTGGACCGGCGGCGACATCAATCGGTTCTGGTGGAAGTCGGAAGGGGAGGGCGCTTTTGACGGCGAGGTCGAGGAGGCCGAGATCCAGGCCCTCTACAGCCGGGCGTTCCGACCCTTCTTCGACTTCCAGACCGGCCTGCGGCAGACCTACCGGCCCGAGGGCGACCGGACCGATCTGGTCGTCGGCATTCAGGGTCTGGCGCCCTACTGGTTCGAGGTCGATGCGGCGGCCTTCCTGTCCAACAAGGGCGAACTGACGGCGAGGGCGGAGGCCGAATATGATCAGCGGATCACCAATCGCTGGATCGTGCAGCCCCGGGCCGAGGTGGTGCTGTCGGCGGAGGACATCCCCGAACTCCGGATCGGGTCCGGCCTGTCGACGCTCCAGATCGGGGCCCGCTTGCGCTACGAGTTCCGCAAGGAATTCGCACCCTATGTCGGCGTCGAATGGACCAAGAGCTTCGGCAATACGGCGGACTTCCTGGAAGCTGACGGGCGAAGCTCGGAAGACACCCGGCTGGTCGTCGGCATTCGGGCGTGGTTCTAGCGAAGCGGCGGCGGGTCTTGTCTTGACGCCGGCGCCCCCACAGGCACGCAACGGGTCGGTTGTCAGGACGCCCCCGCCGGGGCCAGGGCCTCGCTACAGCCTGTGCCTTGCGCCGGCCGGTGACCGGCCCGGTGTTGTCCAATGACAGCGGGGCGGCGGATCCGGGCCGTCGTGATCGATCTGGATGACACCCTGCTCTCAGCCTATCGCCGCCCTGATCTGGCGTGGCGCAGCGTCTGTCAGGTATACCAGACCGAGCTTGGCGACCTCGCTCCGGACGTTGCAGCGCGCGCCCTGACGGAGGCGGGGCGGGCCTTCTGGAGCGATCCGGACAGCCACGCCGTGGGCCGCGCAGACCCGAAGCAGGCCCGGCGCGTCATCGCAGCCAAAGCCTTCGAGGCCTTGCGGCGCGACAGTAGTCCAACGGTATCTCCCGAGATCGCAGAGCGCATCGCCGACGCCTTCAGCCTCCATCGCGACCGGCAGATGCGGCTCGAACCCAAGGCGGACGCCGTGTTGGTCCAACTGCGGGACGCTGGATACCGGCTCGCGCTGCTCACCAACGGCGCCGGTCCACTGCAGCGCGCCAAGATCGAGCGTTTCGGTCTGGCTTCGCGTTTCCATCATATCCAGATTGAAGGCGAGGTCGGCGTTGGCAAGCCCGATCCGGGCGCGTTCAGGCGAGTGTTTGCCGCCTTGAACGTCGATCCGCCCGAGGTCTGTGTCGTCGGAGACAGTCTGGAATGGGACATTCGCCCGGCCAAGGCGCTGGGCTGTTTCACCATTCTGTACGACCCGGAGGCTGGCCAAGCTGTAGGACGCGGTTTCGGCGACGCCCACGTTGTGACCCGGACATTGGCGAGCTTGGCGCCCCACCTTCAGGAGCGTAGTTCGCCCCCCGGCCGGATGGATCGCGCCGGCCGGCGATCACGGCGCGCCGACTGAGCCCAGGGCTGAAAGACCATCGCGAGGGGTCAGCCGGGGAGCCGACCGCTGATCGACGACGGAAAAACGCCGCGCGGCAGGTCGCGCGGCGTTCCTTCCACATCCGGCTTCGGCCCCTCAGGAGGCGGGAGGCCGATCCCTCAGTGAACCATGAAACGGACCACGCCGTTCATCTGGTGGCCGTCGGCGCCCTTCGCGGCCCAGGCGGCGGAATAGGATCCGGGGGCCAGGATGGGGAGGGGCGCGCTGACCGTGGTGACCGGCGCCGCGTCGTCGACCACAGCCACGTCGATGGACCGGGCGTCAGGGCCCGTCAGCCTGAGAGAGGTCAGGGTCATGGCGTGCGGGAACGTCGCCGAGAAGGTCGTCGGCGCGACCGCTAGCATGGCGTTGTCCGCGGGCGCGGTGACGACGCCGTTGGCGGGGGCCTGCATGGCGGCGTGATCCTGCGCCGACATGCCCGCGTGCGAATGGCTCTGGGCCTGGGCGAGGGAGACGGGAGCCAGCGCCGCCAGAGCGGCCAGGCTGGTGAGGATTGAACGGTTCATGAGAGACTTCCTGATGCTTACGTGGACTACTGGTTGGGCGGCATGGTCATGCCGTCCATCTTCGACATGTCATGGCCGGCCATCGGATCGGCCGGCGGCGGCGTCGGGGCGGGTGCTGGCGCCGGCGCGGGGCGGGTCGGTCGGGGCGTCGAGGCCCGGGGGGACAGCGCCGGGGCTGGTGCGGCGGCCTGCGGCTGCGGGGTCGGCTCGGGCGTGGCGACCGGCGCGGCCTCCATCGGGGTCGTCGCCGAGGCGCCCGGCGCCGTCTGGGCCTCGACCGGTTGAGGGTCGGCGGCCGGCTGGCAGGCGCCCAGGGTGATCGCCGCTGCGGCGGCGAGGATCGGGACTCTCATGTGACAAGCTCCTGAAAGAAAAGGGCGACAGTCGGGTCGATTTCCCGCGACGCCCTCATACTAGAATACGCGGACGGGCGCCGCATCCCTCGCCGCCTGGAGGTCGATCGACGGAGCGCCGCTGCGGCCCGAGCGGGGCTAAGGCGCGACGAAGGTTCCGAGGACCCTCGAGCTGATCACTCAAGAGCGGCCCGGACAGCGGGCGTGTCGTCCAGCGCCTCGGACAGCTTGCGACGAGCCCGCGCCACGCGGGTCTCCACGGTCTTGATGGAGACACCCAGCATCCCGGCCGTTTCCGCCTGACTGCGCCCTTCGATCGCCGTCAGCATAAGCGGAGCCTTGAGGTGCGGCGGCAGACGGCTCATGGCCTCGTTCAACCGCGCCAGCCTTGCGCTGGCATCCATCCGGTCATCCACCGCCTCGGCCCCGTCCGGCACGGACATGGCTTCCGGCGACGACAGGTCGACGTCGCCCCGGATGAGCCGCCGAACGAAGCGGCGACGGCTCCAGTCCCGGCATTTATTGAGTGCGATGGTCCGGATCCAGGCCTCGAAGGGTCGGACCGGGTCGTAGCGGCGAATGTTGATCCAGGCCGCCGCATAGGTGTCCTGCAACAGGTCCCAGGCGTCCTGTTCATCGCCGACATAGCGCCGGACGAAACGGAACAGAGAAGTCTTGGTCTGCCGCATCAACTCGCTGAAGGCCGCCCGGTCCCCGCCGGCGGCGCGGGCTGACAGGTCGTTGGGGCTGTCCACGCGGAACGCTAGCCTTCGTCGGGCGCGAGGGCCTCGACGATACGGTCGTCGAATACCTCGGCCTGGGCCGGCGTCAGAACGGACCGCATCTCGAAGACGTGGGCGATCGTCTCCTTCTGCAAGGCGCCCATGGCGACGTGGAAATGGTCCACCGCCGCCTGGACCTGGGGACCGTCGCCGTCGCTCCTTGCGATCGCGCGCGCCAGTTCCTGATTGGCCGCGCGGACGTCCGCTTCGAGCGCGGGCCGGCGCGCGGCGAACCGGGCTTCGACTGCGTCGATGCGGGTCAGCTGGTCGGGCGAGAGCTTCAGGTCGTGGTGCACGATGTCGTGCAGGGATGGCGGTTCGCGCCGGCTCAGCACCCAGCTGGCGCTGATCCAAGTGCCCGCGCCGCTGGCGACCGCCGCCAGGACGGCCGTCAGGGCGATGGCCTGCCAGCCGCGCTTCATCGGCCGGTTTCCAGTCTCACCAGAGGCGACAGGCCCGCGTCGACCGTGAAAATGGCCATCTCCCCGGCCGGTCTGGGGGCGGCGACCGCGCCGACGCCGCCTGCCGTCAGGCCGGTGACCAGGGCCATGGCGACGGCCCCCAAACGCAGTTGCGACGCGAGCCTTTCGCCGCGAAGCGCGTCGACCCGGCTCCAGACGAGCGGTTCGAGCCCGTCGAGCGACCGGCCCAAGGGCGTCGCCGCCGATCCGGCCAAAAGATCATCCAAATTACGCGCCATCGAACACTCTCCTTGCGCCCCTAATCCCTACTACGCCGAAACAAGCCAAATCCCTCAAACGAGGGGACGGCCTCCCCGGTGCGTAGTTAGCAGAAGGGACGGGATGGGAGAGAACAATGTCGATACGCAAACTTCTGTCGGGGATCGCCCTGGTGGTGGCGCTGTCTGTCAGCGCGCCCGCGTTCGCGCACGAGGATCATGACAAGCAGGCCGCGGCCCGTGCCCAGGCCGCCGCGCCGGCGGGCGCCGTGCCAGAAGGCGGCGTGATGGCCATGCCGGGGATGGCTATGGACATGGACCACGGGGCCATGACGGCGGACGAGGGTCCCAAGCCAATGCCCCAGCGCCTGTATCGCTGGCTCGGCGCCATGCATCCCGCCGCCGTCCATTTCCCGATCGCGCTGTTCCTCGTCGCCGCGCTCCTCGAGATCGCCGCCCTGACGCTGCGTCGGCCGGTCCTGACCCAGGGCACGCGGGTGATCATCGCCCTGGCGGCGATCTCCGCGGTCGCCGCGGTGGCGCTGGGATGGTTCGCTATGGGGCTGCCCGGGAAGGACGATGTGACTCACCTCTACCATCGGTGGCTCGGCACCTCGATCGCCGCGCTCGGCCTGCTGAGCTGGTGGGCGAAGGAACAATGGGTCCGCCGGCCGGGGCGCGGGCGCGAGCTGATCTACATCGGTCTTTTGACCGTGACCGCCGCCGCCGTGGTGGTCAACGGCCTGCTGGGCGGGATGCTGACCCATGGCATGAGGCATCTGATGTTCTGACGGCCTTGGGGTCCGTCGTCGCCCGAACGCCTCGTTCTTCATCTACTTCGCCGGACCGGGTTCTACTGCGGCCGCGGCAAACCAGGAGACTGCACCATGATGTTCCGTTCAGCACTCGCCGGATCGGCGGTCGCCGCCCTCCTCGCGACCTCCGGCCAAGCGCAAGCTCAATCACAGGCGCCGGCCCGCTCCCACGCCCCCGGCTCGGCCCATACGCCAGGCTCGGCGCACGCCCCCGGCGATGCGCAATCCGCTGACGAGGCCCAGGTCCGAGCGGTCGTCACCGCCTACAAGGACGCCATCGAGCGGATGGACGTGTCGCAGACGCCGGCCCTGTTCTGGACCGACTCGGAGATCTTCGAGAACGGCGGCGTGGAGGGATCGTTCGCCTATTATCTGGAGCACCATCTCGGGCCCGAATTCGCCGATCTGGCCGGCTTCGACTTCCGCAACCACGAAATGAAAGTCGAGGTTGACGGCGACACCGCCTTCGTGAGCGAGACCTACACCTTCCACATCACCTTCAAGTACGGAGCCCGGGCCCCCATAGAGCGCCGCGGCGCCGCCACGAGCGTCCTGCGCAAGCGGGGTGACGAGTGGAGGTTCGACGTCTATCACTCCTCGGCCCGGCCCTTCCGCCCCGCCGCCTGATCGCGGCGGCGACCGTCATCGGCGGCCTCCAGATATCGCTCGCCAGAGGGACCCATGAGATCGATGCCCACCCTTTCACGCCGTGCGTTTCTGGCCGCGGGGGCCGGCTCCGTCGCCGTCGCGGCCTGCGCTCCGGGCGCCCGTTCATCGACCGAGCTCGCGGTCTACAAGACCCCGACCTGCGCCTGTTGCACGGCCTGGGTGGATCACATGCGCGCCGCCGGCTTCAAGGCGCGGGTCAACGAACTCCCGAGCCTTCGCTCTATACGCAGCACCCAAGGCGTGCCCGAGGCGCTCGCCTCCTGCCACACGGCCATGATCGGCGGCTATGTCCTCGAGGGCCATGTGCCGGCCGAGGATGTCCGCAAGCTTCTGGCCGAACGTCCCGAGGCCGTGGGCCTCGCAGTGCCGGCGATGCCGCTGGGGTCTCCCGGCATGGAGACGCCAGACGGCCAACGTGAGCCCTATGAGACCCTGCTGATCCTCAAGGGCGGCGGTACGCGCGTCTTCGCGCGTCACGGCTAGGCGAGGCCCAGGGATGAAGGTTCTCAAGCTCTCCACCCAGCTGCACAAATGGATTGCGCTCATCGTCGGCCTTCAGGTGCTGTTCTGGGTCGGCGGCGGTCTGGTGATGACGGCCATTCCGATCGAGACGGTGCGCGGCGAACATCGGGCGGTTGACCTCAAGCCGAGCCCGCTGGAGCTCGGCGCGCTTCCGGCACTGAGCGAGATCGCGCGCCGAGCGGGCGTCGCGCCTGTCCAGGCGGAGCTTCACACGACGCCGCGGGGGGCGGCCTGGACCTTGAAGCCGGCGTCGGGCGAGCCAGTCGTCGTGTCCGCCGCGACCGGCCGGCCGTTCGGACCGATGTCGGCCGCCGACGCCTCGGCCTTCGCCAAGGGCGCGTACAAGGGCGAGGCGCGGGTTTCCGGCGCGGTTCTTCTGGCGACGGCGCCCGAGGAGACGGGACGCACCGGACCGCTGTGGCGGGTAGACTTCGCCGACCGCGAAAAGACGGCCTTCTACCTGTCGCCAGCGACAGGCGAAGTGGTGACGCGCCGCTCGGGCGTGTGGCGGATCTTCGACTTCTTCTGGCGACTGCACGTCATGGACTGGAACGACGGCGAGGACTTCAATCACCCCCTGATCATCATCACTACCGCCTTGACCCTGAGCATTGTGATTTCGGGCTTCATCCTGCTGTGGATACGGATCTCCCGCGACCTGAAAATGGCGCGTGCGGTTCGCAAGCGGGAGCCATGAGGCAGGCGACGGCTCGATCACAGGAAGCTCTGCCAAGAGACAACGACCGGACTTCACCACCGCGTCTCGCCGCCCTGACCACCGCCTGGCCGCCGCACATCCTGCGGCAAGAGGACGTCGCGGCCAACGGGGCCGAAATGTTCGCCACGACCCACGGCGGTTTCGAGCGGCTGGCGCCTATCTATCGAAACGCCTTGATCGACACACGGCATTCGTGCGTCCCAATGGACTGGTATCTGCAGCCGCACAGCTTCGCGGAGCGGAACGACCTGTTCCTGGAACACGCAGTCGCCCTGATGGCCGAGAGCACGACGAGCGCGCTGGAGCAAGCGGGGTGATCGCGACCTTGGCCGGTTTTGGACCACTCGGATCATCACCTGCCCGGCGCGCCGCTAGTCCGATCCGGCCCTTCCGGGTCATTCGTCATCCCAACTACTGGATCGCATCTCTTGAGATCGCCATGTTGCCGCTGGTTTTCGGCCAGGTCTGGATAGCAGTGGTGTTCACCGCGCTTAATGCCATGCTGATCACCTGGCGGGTGCGGCTGGAGGATCGCGCTCTTGCCTATCAGGCCTGTGAGCCAGAACGACCTGGATGCGAGGCGGGCCAGTCACCGACGATCAGGTCACGCGGTGCGAAATCTCGGTCAGAGCCCTGAGACCGGTTCCGAAGCGGGCGATTGATGCCCGGTGCCGTTCCAGTTCTCCGTAGGGCAGATAGCGCACATTGAGATCGGCGATCCGGCTGAAGGCCGGACGTTGCAACTGCGCCCGCACATCGTTTTCGCGGCTGTCGGGAGCGACCAGGAAAAGGCCGGCGGAGATGTTTAGTTCGCCTGACAGGGCGAGGTCCAGCATTCGCACGACACCGGAGTAGATCGTGGTGGAATGCTCGACCTCGAAGGCGGCCGCCACGCGGTCCGCGTCTCCCTCCAGCCAGAGTACGTCGATCAGCCGGATGGACTCGGCGCCTGGACCGTTCGCCAGCGACGGCGGTAGTTGTTCTAGGCAGCCCTCGCTCAGGCGTGCGCCCTCGTGCTGGCGCCCGCGGTCATTGGACGCGATCCAGACCCTGTAGCCCAGCGCGCGACCCAGATCACGGACCCAGGCCTGGATCTCTGTGTGGGTCCGGTCCGTCTCGCCCTGCTGGAGCGCGGTCTTCTCGAACTTGACCGCTTCGGCGCGCGCTTCGGCCAGCCGCGCGTCCCAGCCGCTGGCGGACAGACTCTCGTCGTCCAGGGGCGGCGCGGGATAACGGCCGGAGCCCACGTCGAACAGGAAGCCCGCGATCGCCCCGAGATCGTTGGACAGAAGATCGCTGTAGCGAGCGTTGAGGGCCAAAATTCCTTGCCGCATCGCAAGGTAGTGCTCCCAGCTCCCGAGCTTGACCTTTGATCCGGTGATCGCGTTGTAGCCGTTGACGATCGCGGTATTGAACGGCGAAACGTGGGTGGGATGGAGAAAATAGATCAGGTTGGCCACTGCAGGCCCGAGTCCCTTGATTCGGAGTTGGTCGATCGTGCGGATGCCCGCGAGAATTTCCGTTGCTGTCGAACAACAGCTGCAGTGATGCAGGAGCCGGCCGAAAGCGCGTTGATTGGCCGGGTTTTCGTAGATGTCCGGGATGCGAAGTTTGGGCTTCCAGAGGAAGGCATGGTCCGCGCCCTTGAAGATCTGCCGTTGTTCGGCCACCGAATGAACGATCGTCTCCAGCGACGACCCGCGATAGGCCACGCCGAACCGGCCTGCTTCGATCTCCTTGACGACCTGGCCGATGCCGCGACGGATGGAGCGGAAATTCTTCAGACGCTCGTCCCACAAGAACCAGGTCTGGTAGGTCGCAGCCGGGTCGCGCCGCCACTGTTCAATAAGATCACGAACTCGATCTGACACGGCGCGCCCCCTCAATTCTTGAGCAGTCTAGGCGGGTCCAGGTCGCTGGGCCAACGGCCATTCGCAGCCGGTCCCAAGAGCGCGTGCGACGCACCTGGCTCCAGCGCGTTCGGCGCGCGCCAACGGCTACATCGCCATTTCCATGGCCGAGACCGGAGCCAGGGTTCCCATGATGGACACCAGGGCCAGCAGCCCCAGGGCGAGGAGGGTCTCCATCACCAAGCTGCGTTTCAGCCGTGAAATGGCGGGGCCAAGATACTCGGGATCGTCCAGGGCGCTGCCGAGGTGGGGCGTCAGATAAAAGCGGTTCGCGGCCGCCAGAACCAGCATGAGCGCGAAGAGCACGAGCTTGCCCGTCAACAGCAGACCGTAGGGCGTGCTCAAGAGGCCAGCGATACGATCGGGTCCGACCATGAACCAGCTGTTCACCAATCCGCTCAGAACCAGGACGGCGACCGATGCGGATCCGACGCCGGCGAATCCGTGAAGGGCTCGATAGAGGATCCTATCGCCATCGACCGTTTCTGACCGCCGCCGCAACGTCAGGATCAGCAAGGCCGCGAGCGCGCCGAGCCACACCGCCGCCGCCCAGCTGTGCAGGATCGCGGCCGTCAGATGAACATAGCGCCCCGCGCCTTCGGTGGCCGCGCCGTGTCCCGTCCAGGCGAAGCTGGCGCCGACGATAAGACCGGCGACAGCGACGAATTTCCACAGGCCGCGGGACGGCTTGTCTTGAATGAGCGCAAGAAGCGCGAGCAACGCGGCCAGCGTCCGGACGAGAAAGGCGGGTCCGAGGCTCGTGCCCGTGAGCATGAAGCCGAGCGTCGCCGGCTTGAGACCTTCAGTCAGCGAGCCCGCCATCACAGCGGTCTGGGCCGCGAAGGCGGCGGCGGAGCCTATGGCGACCACGGCCGCCGCGCTGACCAGCAAGGATCTCGTCCAGCCGAGGGCCACCGCGTCCGACCCGCGCAACCCGTAGAGGAGGAACAGCGGCGTCCCGAGCAGGACGACCGCGCCGCCGTACTGCGCGAGCCGGAGCAGGATGACCAGAACGTCGAGCACGATGGGTCAGCGTACCGTGAAGGCGATGGCGCCGGTCATACGGTGGCCGTCGGCGGAGGCGGCATGCCAGTTGAGGCTGTAGGCGCCGGCCGCGAGCGGTCGCGCCGTCCGTCCCGAAACGGTCATGCCGTCATCGGAGACGGTGGTCGCGACCGGGAATTTGGCACCGGCGGCGTTCACGACCTCGAGGCCCGAGAAAGCGGGAACGACGCGTTCGCTGAAGGTGACCGTCAGCGAACGCGGCGAGGCGATGCTCGCGCTCGCCGCCGGGTTGGAGGCGACGACGCGCGCGTGGGCGGCAGCCTGCGTCGCCCCCAACAGCAGGGCGCCGACGGCGCCGACGACGGAAAGGATTTTGCGAGTGGTCATAGGGAGGCTCCGAAACCAGAGGGGTTCAATGAGTTATACGGGCGCCGGGGTTGAATCCCTCGTTCGAACTGCGGGCGGGCGCGCGCTGATCCGGAGCATTGCGTTGCGCGCGCCCGACGCCAGCCCGTCGGTCGCTTGACACGGCCGGCCGACGGGCGTGGGATGACCGCGCATGTGGAACCTCGTCCGCACCCTTCTGTTCGCCCTGGCGGTGGCCGGCTTCGTCGGCCAGTCGTCCGCGCACGCCACGCCGTTCCAGGTATTCGAAGCGACGGGCGGCATGGCGGACATGGATTGCGCCGAGATGATGGTGATGGCGGACGGGCCTTCCGGCGGCGCTACTAGCCCTTGCGACGAGATGACGCCCGACTGCATCGCCAAGATGGGCTGCGCCGCCGTCGCGGCGCCCATGCCGCCGGCGCCGACCGTTCAACGGCCTTCGGCTCCGCGGGGACTCCGGTTCGCAGCCGTCGATGTCGTGCGAGAGGGCGCAGGCCCGCTTCCACTGAAGAATCCGCCGAAACGGCTGGCTTAGAACGCTTTCGCTGAACGGGAAGCCGTGCGCGACGTTACGCCGCGGTAACCGATCGATCTGAGCCCTTCGCCGGTGTCCTGCCCTCACGGCGGGTCCGATGGTTTCGAGGAATTTCATGACCATTCGTTTGAGGACGGCGACACGCGCGTCTGCTTGTCAGCCGCCCCGTGTCCGCCTGCCGCGCGTCACGACGCGGCGAGCCGAGGCTTCGGCGCCCACCCGGTGCCGTGAGCTAACCGCAAGCTGGGCGATCCTTCCCGCTTCCGTTCTGCTCCTGAGCGTCTGGACCGCGCCGGCCCAGGCTGACCCCCAGACGTTCGACGAGGCCCTGGCCCGCGCGGCGTTCAGCGCACCCAGTCTGCGCGCCAGCGCATTGGGTGTCGACGCCGCTCGTGCGGCCGTTCCGGCAGCGGGGCTTCTGCCGGACCCCCGGCTCTCCGTCGGTCTCGACGGATATCCGGTGACCGGGCCGTTCGCGGGGCAATTCGATGAAGACTTCACCATGCTCAGGATCGGCGTCGAGCAGGAGGTGCCCAGCCGCGCGCGTCGTCGCGCCGAGCGAGACATCGCCGAGGCGGCGATCGGCGTCGCCGGCGCTGAGGAGTCCGTCGCGCGACGAGAGGTCCGGGTCGCCGTGGGCCTTGCGTGGATCGACCTGTTCTATGCCGAACGCCGCTTTGCGGCGTTGGAAGAGCTGCTGGCGACGTTGCAACCCCTGTGGGACGCCGCCCCGGCCGGAGTCGCGTCCGGCGCCTATCGGCCCGCCAACGCTCTCGGGCCCGTTCAGCTCAAAGCCGATCTTGACGATCGCCGCAGCAGTCTCGCCGCCGACATCGAGAAGGCGCGAGCCGAACTCGCCCGGTGGACGGGCGACGCCGATCCCGAGACGGTTGGCCCGCCGCCGCAGGACGATCTCGACCTGACCGCCTTGCGGAACGGCATCGCCCAGCTGCCGACCGTGCGGGCCTATGGAGCCGCCGCGCGCCGCGCCGAAGCCGAGGTCGACCTGGCCCGCGCCGGACGTCGCCCGGACTGGTCGTTCCAAGCCAGCTACGCCCGCCGCGATGAGCGGTTCGGCGATCTGTTCTCCGTCGGAGCGAGCGTGCGGCTGCCGATCTTTCCCGGTCGAAGGCAGGATCCCGTCATCGCCGCGCGCGCCGCTGATGCGCTGCGGGTCACCGCCGAGCGTGAGGACGCTGAGCGCGTGTTGACCGCGTCGCTGCGAAGCGCCCTGGCCGAATACGCGACCGCTCACGATCAATGGGTCCGGTCGCGCGACGTCGTTCTGCCCAGTGTCCTTCAGCGTTCCGATCTCGAAACCGCGAGCTATGCGGCGGGTCGGGCGGGCATCGTTGAAGTTCTCGAAGCCTTCACCGCCGTGGCCAACGCCCGGCTCGACACGCTCGATCGCGAGGCCGCCGTGATGCGTCAAGTGGTCGAGATCACTCTCACCTATGGGAACGACGACCGATGAACGCCCTTCGCAACAAACGCCTGGGCATCGCCATGGGCGCGCTTCTTTTGGTCGGGGTCGGCGTCGGGGCCGGCATCGTCGTCGCTCCGCGGCTGGATGGGGCCGGCGGTGAGACCGCCGAGGGGGGAGGGGAGCGCGAGATCCTCTATTGGTACGATCCCATGGTTCCAAACGAACGCTACCCGGGGCCGGGGAAGTCGTCCATGAACATGGAGACCATCCCCAAATATGCCGATGAGGGGGGAACGACCGCCACCCCCGGCGTTCGAATCGATCCGGCGCTGGCCCAGAATTTGGGGGTCCGGTATGCCACGGCTCGCCGTGGCGACCTTGAGGGCGATCTGAGCGCCACGGCGGTGGTCGATTACAATGAACGCGACATCGCCGTGGTCCAGTCGCGGGCCGACGGCTTCGTGCAGCGAGTCTACAACCGCGCGCCGGGCGATGTCATCGCTGCGGGCGCGCCTCTGGTCGATTTGCTCATCCCGACCTGGGGCGGCGCCCAGACGGAATATCTGGCCGTACGGCGCACCGGCAACACGCCCCTGATCCAGGCGGCGCGGCAGCGACTGGTGCTGATGGGCATGTCCGAGAGCCTGATCGCCTCGGTGGAGCGCAGCGGGCGGGCGCGAAACACGATCACGATCTCAACGCCCACTGGCGGCGTGATCAAGACCCTGGGCGTGCGCGCCGGCATGAGCGTGACCCAAGGCATGACCTTGGCCGAGATCAACGGCCTGGCCACCGTCTGGGTCAATGCCGCCATCCCGGAGGCGCTGGGGAGCCGGCTAAGGGTCGGACAGTCCGTCGAGGTGGCTTTGACCGCGTTCCCGGGAGAGCGGTTCACGGGTCGTCTGACCGCCCTGTTGCCGGAACTCGTCGGCGACAGCCGCACGGTCACGGGACGGATCGAAATGGCCAATCGCGGGGGCCGTTTGCGCCCCGGCATGTTCGGCCGGATCACCTTCGGCGGCGGTTCGACGACGGCGTTGCTCGTGCCGACCGAGGCGGTGATCCGAACGGGTGAACGGGACATTGTCATGCTCGCCCGGCCGGAAGGCCGGTATCAACCGGCCGAGGTCCGTGTCGGGCGAGAAGCCGGGGGGCAAACCGAGATCCTCGCCGGTCTCAGGGAAGGCGAACGGATCGTCGCGTCGGGGCAGTTCCTGATCGATTCCGAAGCCAGCCTGTCAGGCGTAACGGCGCGGCCGATCGGCCCGACGTCCCGGCCCGCCACCGCCGCCCCAACGGGCGCATCCATGGCCGCGCCCGCCTCGCGCGGGAGGTCGAGCCAATGATCGCCGCGGTCATTCGCGCCTCGGTCAAGGGGCGCTTCCTCGTCCTTATGGCCGCCGTCGCCCTGCTCGCCGCCGGCCTGTTCGCGGTTCGCAGCACGCCGGTCGACGCCTTGCCGGACCTGTCGGACGTGCAGGTCATCATTCGCACCAGCTACCCGGGGCAGGCGCCCCAGATCGTCGAGAACCAGGTCACCTATCCTCTGGCGACCACCATGCTGTCCGTACCCGGCGCGCGAACGGTTCGAGGCTATTCCTTCTTCGGCGACAGCTTCGTCTATGTGCTGTTCGAAGATGGGACGGACCTCTACTGGGCGCGTTCCCGGGTCCTCGAATACCTCAGCCAGGTGCAGGCGCGGCTTCCCGCGACCGCCCAACCGGCACTTGGTCCGGACGCCACCGGCGTAGGCTGGGTCTATGAATACGCCCTGGTCGATCGCACAGGCCGCAACGATCTGGCGCAATTGCGAAGCCTGCAGGATTGGTTCCTCCGCTACGAGCTGAAGACCGTGCCGGGGGTCGCCGAGGTCGCCAGCCTGGGCGGCATGGTGCGGCAATACCAGGTGGTGCTCGACCCCGTCAGGCTCGCGTCCTACGGCGTCACCCATCAGGCGGTGGTGGACGCTCTCCAGCGCGCCAACGGCGAGACGGGCGGCTCGGTGCTCCAGCTCGCCGAAGCCGAATACATGATCCGCGCCAACGGCTATCTGACCGAGCTCGACGACTTCCGGGCCGTGCCGCTCCGCACGGCGGCTGGAGGCGTGCCGATCAGCCTCGGGGATGTCGCGACCATCCAGATCGGCCCGGAGATGAGACGCGGCATAGCCGAGCTCAACGGCGAAGGCGAGGTCGCGGGCGGCGTCGTCATCCTTCGATCCGGCGCAAACGCCCGCGCCACGATCGCGGCCGTGACCGAGAAACTCGAGACGCTCAAAGCCGGACTGCCCCCGGGAGTCGAAGTGGTGACGACCTACGATCGCTCGCAGCTCATCGACCGGGCGATCGACAATCTGAGCGGCAAGCTGATCGAGGAGTTCATAGTCGTCGCCCTGGTCTGCGGCCTGTTCCTCTGGCACGCCCGGTCGGCGCTGGTCGCCATCCTGACCCTGCCGCTGGGCGTCCTGGCGGCCTTCCTGATCATGAATCTTCAGGGCGTGAACGCCAACATCATGTCGCTGGGCGGCATCGCCATCGCCATCGGCGCCATGGTGGATGCGGCGGTGGTCATGATCGAGAACGCCCACAAACACATCGAACGATGGGAACACGATCACCCGGATGAAAAGCTGGCGGGCGAAGATCGCTGGAAGGTCATCACCGAGGCGGCCGTGGAGGTCGGCCCCGCGCTGTTCCTGAGCCTGCTGATCATCACCCTGTCGTTCATCCCGGTGTTCAGCCTGCAGGCCCAGGAGGGCCGGCTGTTCGCGCCCCTAGCCTTTACCAAGAGCTATGCGATGGCGGCGGCGGCGATCCTGTCCATCACTCTCGTGCCGGTTCTGATGGGCTATCTGATCCGCGGACGGATCCCGGCCGAACAGAGCAATCCGATCAATCGCTGGCTCACGCGCATCTATCGCGGGCCATTGGACTGGGTGCTGCATCATCCCAGAAAGACCTTGGTGGCAGCCTTGCTGATCTTCGCCACCACCGCCTGGCCTCTTAGCCAGCTCGGCGGCGAATTCATGCCGGCGATGGACGAGGGCGACCTGCTGTATATGCCTTCGGCCCAGCCGGGTCTCTCCCCGGCCAAGGCCGCGGAACTGCTGCAACAGACGGACCGGATGATCCGCACCGTGCCCGAAGTGGCGACCGTGTTCGGCAAGGCGGGCCGGGCGGAAACCGCCACGGATCCGGCTCCGCTGGAGATGTTCGAGACCACCATCCAGTTCAAGCCGCGCGATGAATGGCGGCCGGGCATGACCCCGGAAAAACTGATCGAAGAACTCGATCGCGCGGTTCAGGTCCCCGGACTGTCCAACGTCTGGGTCCCTCCCATCCGAAATCGCATCGACATGCTGGCGACGGGCATCAAGAGCCCCGTCGGCGTCAAGGTGTCCGGCTCTGACCTGGCCGCGATGGACCGTATCGCGGCCCAGGTGGCCGATGTCGCCAGGACCGTACCGGGCGTGACCTCCGCCTTGGCCGAACGCCTGACCGGCGGGCGTTATGTCGACATCGACATCGACCGGCGCGCGGCGGCCCGCTACGGCCTGAACATCGCCGATGTCCAATCGATCGTATCGGGCGCCGTGGGCGGCGAGACGATCGGACAGACGGTGGAGGGGCTCGCCCGCTATCCGATCAGCGTCCGTTACCCGAGAGAATTGCGCGACAGTCTGGAACAACTGCGCGCCTTGCCGATCCTGACGCCGTCGGGCCAGCAGATCACCCTTGGCACGGTCGCCGATCTCCAGATCGCGGACGGCCCTCCGATGCTCAAATCCGAGAACGGCAGGCTGACCACCTGGGTCTATGTCGACGTTCGGGGGCGCGACCTCGCGTCTGTCGTCGCCGATCTACGCCGGACGGTCGCCGCCGAAGTGGATCTCGCGCCGGGCGTCAGCATCGCCTACTCTGGCCAGTTCGAATATCTGGAACGAGCAGCCGAGCGGCTCAAAATCGTGGTTCCAGCCACGCTCGTGATCATCTTCATCCTGCTCTACCTGACCTTCGGCCGCTTCGACGAAGCCCTGCTCATCATGGGCACCCTGCCGTTCGCCCTCACCGGTGGTTTCTGGCTGCTCTACCTGATGGGCTTCGACCAGTCGGTCGCGACCGGCGTGGGCTTCATCGCCCTTGCTGGCTTGTCGGCCGAGTTCGGCGTGGTGATGCTGATCTATCTCAAACATGCGCTGAAGGATCGAGGGCCCGACCCAGACCAGGGTCAGGTCGAAGAGGCCGTGCGCGAAGGCGCCCTTCTGCGGGTCCGACCCAAGGCCATGACGGTCGCCGTGATCCTTGGCGGCCTGTTCCCGATCCTGATCGGCCACGGGGCGGGGTCGGAAATCATGACCCGGATCGCCGCTCCGGTGATCGGCGGCATGATCACCGCGCCCCTCCTGTCGATGCTTGTCATCCCAGCCGGCTATCTCCTCCTGAGACGCCGGAAATCACGTCCAACCCCAACCCCCACCCAAGGAGCTACCCTATGAAAAACCTGTTTGTGAAGTCGCGCACGCTCGCTCTCGGTCTGAGCCTGTCAGCCGGGGCAGTCATCGGCCTGACGGCCTGCAGTCAGCAGCCGGCGACGGAGACGGAAACCCCAGCCGCCACCGGTTCCGCCGTTGCCCCCGCGGCGCCGGCGGAGATGGACGCCATGTCGTCGGCGGCCGGAGAGGAGTCCGCGACCGCGCGCGGGGTGATTTCGGCCATCGACGCGGAGGGCGGCAAGATCACGATCGAGCACGAGCCGATCGCCAGTCTGGAATGGCCCGCGATGACCATGGGCTTCGCGGCGTCACCCGCCCTGATTGACCAGGCGAAGGTCGGCGACCGGGTCGAGTTTGATCTGGTCGTTACAGGCAGCGCGGGCGAAGTGAAGGCGATTCGGCCGCAGTAATCCCCTGCTGCCGGACTGTCGTCGCACGGGGCGGCGGCGTCCGGGTTGACGACGCGGCGGGGAACCTTTGGCTTCTCCGCCGCGTCGAGCCTTTATGGGTTCAGCAGACGGCTTCAAAGCGGCGTGAAGATGGACAGTGCCGACTGTCCGAGTTGTTTCGGTCCGAACCCGAATGGGCTTCGAGGCGGCGCTCGGCGCGGGGATGTCGTGCGAACAAGCCGAACCGTGGACTGAGGGACCGCAGCGTTGGAACTCGCCTTGGAGTACCCGAGTTCGATCTTGAAGGAGGTGGGTGACATGAGCGACATGAACGGAATGCCCTCAAGGTCGGGCGAGGCACGCCTGTCGTGCCTGCTGAGGTCCATCGATCTGACTCCTCAACGACGGGCGCCCGCGTCGGATCTTCTTGGGCGGTCCCGCCGGGGCTCGGTGGCCGCCGCCCTGCTGCTGGTGCTCCTGGTGGTCGCCGTCGTGAGCTGGCGAATCGGTCCCGCCGGCGTGGCGTCCGGGGCGCGGGAAGAGCGCCTCGAGGACGACGCCGACGAGCCCGCGCGATCCGACCGCCGCGACGAGCGAGATCGCCGCGGCCGATCCGGGGGCCGGGACCGTGACTGACCCCATCCGGCGTCGTTTCCCGCCTGTGGCGCGCCGGTGAGCCCTGACGGCGCCTGGCGCGGGGGTCTGCAGATCGGCCCGGGCTGGGCGCGGTGGCGCGGCGCGGTCGGCGACAACGCGCTTCACCGGCACCTCGCGGCGCAGGCGGTGTTCGCCGACCGGCCGATCGCCGTCGAGACTGCGGGCGGCCGCGTCCTTCGCGCCACGGCGTTTCTCGTCGATCCGCTCGTGGGCCATCGGCTCGGCGCCGCGGCGCAGGCCGAGATCCTGTTTTTCGAGCCGGGAAGTCTGGGCGTGGAGGCGCGCGCGGCGCTTCGGGCCGTGCTCGTCCGCGCGTCCAGCGCCCACGTGCTGGCGGCCGAGGGCCGTCGGCGGTTCTGGTCGGACCAGGCGGGCGGAGCCGGAGGCGAGCCGGCCGCGCCCGCGGTGTCCTGGATGGCCGGCGTCCTGACGTTCATCGACGCCGCGCTCTCGGAAGGCCCCGTGCGGCTCGATGCGGCTGCGGGCCGCGCGGGTTTGTCGGCCGACCGGTTCCGTCACGTCTTCGCCGAAGCGCAAGGCTTGTCGTTCAAGCGGTTCGTCCTCTGGCGGCGGCTGCAGCTTGCGGCGACACTGCTGGCGGGCGGGGTCGACGTGACCACCGCCGCCCATGAGGCCGGCTTCTCCGACGGCGCGCACCTCGCGCGGACGATGAAGGCGATGTTCGGGGTGCAGCCGCGGCGCCTGGTCCCCTCCGGCTGAGCAGCCGCTTCGTTCAAGCGGCGAGCCCGAATCCAGGCGATGCTCGTCGCCATGAACCAGGACAGAGACTTCGTCCCCGCGCTCGGTCGCCACGAGCTCACCGGCGCCTACGACAGGGTGCTGGCCGTCATGACCCGGGAGCGTCGCTGGCGGTGCGCCCTGCTGTCGGAAGCCGATCCGCAGCCTGGCGAGACAATCCTCGACGTCGGCTGCGGCACCGGGACCTTCGCGATCCAGCTCAAGACGGCGTCGCCGGGATCGCGCCTCATCGGCGTCGATCCCGACAAGGCGGTGCTGGAGATCGCGCGCGACAAGGCTCGCCGGGCCGGGGTCCACGTGGAATGGCGAGCCGGCTACGGGGACGCGCTGACCGCGATCCTGCCGGGCGCGGCCGCGGACAAGGTGGTCTCGAGCCTGGTGCTGCATCAATGCCCGATGCCCGTGAAGCGGGCGATCCTCGCCGCCTGCCTGGGCGCGCTTCGACCCGGCGGCCGGCTGCATATGGCCGACGCCGGCCGCCAGGCGAATCCCTTGATGCGCCTGCTCTTCCGGCAGGTTCAGATGCTGGACGGCTTCGAGCACACCGAGCCCAATGCGCTCGGCGTGCTCCCGGACCTCATGCGCGAAGCCGGCTTCGAGGCCGTGAGCGAGACGCGGCGGATTCCCACCCCGACCGGGTCGATCTCCCTCTACGCGGCCGTGCGGCCGTAGGCCGCCGTCGGGGGCGCCGCGACGCCCTCGACAGCGAGCTCCGCCTGCCCGCGATGACGGCGGGCCCGAGCTCGGGCGGCCGCGGCGCGCGACGGAGGGCGCAACTTGCCGGGCGCCGGGCCGCTCCTGTACCGGTCGACGCCAAAGGAGGCCGAGCGCATGAACTCTATTCCAACCGGGCGCAGGGGTTCGTGCGTGTGGCGGTTTGCACGCCGCGCATCGCCGTGGCCGATCCGGCGGCCAACCTCCTCGAGACCCTGAAACTGGCGCGGGAGGGACACGCCCGCGGCGCCGACCTCATGCTGTTTCCGGAGCTGGGCCTGTCCGCCTATGCGATCGACGACCTCCTGCTCCAGGACGCCCTCCTTCAGGCGGTGAACGCCGCGCTCGCCGAGCTGGTGCAGGCGAGCCGGGACCTGCAGCCGGTGCTGGTGGTGGGAGCGCCCCTCGTCCGCAACGGACGGCTCTACAATTGCGCCGTCGCCCTCGCCCGCGGCCGCATCCTCGGGGTCGTGCCGAAGAGCTTCCTGCCGAACTATCGGGAATATTACGAGAACCGCTGGTTCGCCCCCGGCGCCGGCGTGCGTGGCCTGGAGATCGCCGTGGCTGGCCAGTCGGCCCCGTTCGGGACGGACCTGATCTTCGAAGCCAGCGACGTCCCGGACTTCGCCTTTCACATGGAGCTTTGCGAGGACTTCTGGGCCGCCACGCCGCCCTCGACCCTGGCGGCGCTGGCGGGGGCCACCCTGCTCTGCAACCTGTCGGCGTCCAACATCGTGGTCGGCAAGGCCGACGAGCGCGCGCTGCTCTGCGCCTCGCAGTCGATGCGATGCCAGGCCGCCTACCTCTACGCCGCGGCCGGGCCCGGCGAGAGCACCACCGACCTGGCCTGGGACGGGCAGGCGACCATCCACGAGCTCGGCCGTCTGCTGGCCGCGACCCGCCGCTTCCCGGACGTCGCCCAGATGGCCCTGGCGGACGTGGACGTCGAACGAATGCGCCTCGAGCGGCTGCGGACGTCCACCTTCAACAACGCCGCCGCCGCCGCCGGCCATCCCGAGCACGCCTTCCGGCGGATCGCCTTCGAGCATGCGGCGGAGCACGTCGATATCGGGCTGCTGCGGCCGCACGACCGGTTTCCGTTCGTTCCGGACGATCCGGCCCGCCTGGACCAGGATTGCTACGAAGCCTTCAACATCCAGGTGCAGGGTCTCGCCAAGCGCCTCGACGCCGCCGGTGTCCGGCGCATCGTGGTCGGCGTTTCCGGCGGCCTCGACTCCACCCACGCCCTGATCGTCGCGTCGAAGGCCTTCGACGCCCTGGGCCGCCCGCGCACCGACATCCTCGGCTTCACCATGCCGGGCTTCGCGACCAGCGAGGGCACCAAGCGCAACGCCTGGGCCCTGATGCGAAGCCTCGGGGTGACGGGCGAGGAGATCGACATCCGGCCTGCGGCGCGGACGATGCTGGAGGCGATCGGGCACCCGTTCGCCCGCGGCGAACCGGTCTACGACGTCACCTTTGAAAACGTCCAGGCAGGACTGAGGAGCGACTTCCTGTTTCGGCTCGCCAACCAGCGCGAGGGCCTGGTGCTCGGCACCGGCAACTGTCCGAGTCGGCGCTGGGCTGGCAGACTTACGGCGTCGGCGACCACATGAGCCACTACAACGTCAACGGCTCGGTTCCCAAGACCCTCATCCAGCACCTGATCCGTTGGGTCGCGGCCACCGGGCAGTTCGACGAGGCGGCCTCGGCGACCTTGCTTGGCGTCCTGGGCACGGAGATTTCGCCCGAGTTGGTGCCGCAGGCCGCTGCGGGCGCGCTGCAGAGCACGCAGTCCAAGATCGGGCCCTACGAACTGCAGGATTTCAACCTGTTCTACCTGACGCGCTACGGCCTGCGTCCCTCCAAGGT
Organism: Brevundimonas mediterranea; assembly: GCF_011064825.1. Taxonomy (NCBI): domain Bacteria; kingdom Pseudomonadati; phylum Pseudomonadota; class Alphaproteobacteria; order Caulobacterales; family Caulobacteraceae; genus Brevundimonas; species Brevundimonas mediterranea. The sequence goes on along the minus strand of NZ_CP048751.1, from coordinate 1,827,578 downwards.
CGCCTTCCTGGCCTGGCACGCCTGGCGGGATGTCGAGGCGGGGGCGTGGCCGGCCCACTTCCCGGCCGCCGCGCGCGCCGCCTACGATCTGCCGACGATCAAGCAATGGCTGGAGGTGTTCGTCACCCGCTTCTTCGCCCTCAGCCAGTTCAAGCGCTCCGCCATGCCGAACGGCCCCAAGGTGATGTCCGGCGGCAACCTTTCGCCGCGAGGCGACTGGCGGGCGCCCTCGGACGCGAGCGCCCGGGTCTGGCTCGACGACCTGAGGCGGAATGTCCCATAGCCCGCCCCGCGCGCGACGCTCCCCCGGTCGTCGAGCCGGGGCGGTCTGCTCACATCCTGAGGGACCGGGCCTGGCGGCAGCCCGCGACATCGTCTGCGTCGCCAACGCCCGGCGATCCGGCTAGGATTGTCGCCTCGCTCGCCAGGATCCGTCATGCCCGCTTCTTCGCCCTCCCCCTCCCGACGCGCCGTTCTGACGGCGCTGCCGGCCTCGCGCTCGCCGGCGTCGGGGGCCCGGCGCTCGCCGCGCCCCAGAAGCGGATGACCGCCTACAAGACCCCGTGGTGCGGCTGCTGCGGCGGCTGGATCGCCCACATGCGCCAAGCCGGCTGGACCGTCGAGGTCGTCGAGCGCGAGGACCTCGCCCCCATCCGGGCCCGGCACGGGATTCCCGACCGGCTGGCCTCGTGCCACACGGCCGTGATGGGCGCCTACGCCATCGAGGGCCATGTCCCGGCCGGCGACGTCGACCGCCTGCTCAGCGAACGCCCCGCCGCCCGGGCGCTGAGCGCGCCCGGCATGCCCGCCGGCTCGCCGGGCATGGAGGCCGCCGGGCGCGAACCCTAAACGACCGTCCTGATTCTTAACGACGGGTCGAGCCGCGTGTTCGGTCGCCACAACGGCGCCTGATACGCCGGGGCCGCGAGCGACCGATCCGCCTGGGCGGAGGAGGACGGGCTCCGACGCGGGTGGATCGCGTTACGGCCTGTCGGGCCAGCACCCCCGCCTCGCCATGTCCTGCCGGCGGTCGACACCGTCGCCCTCGCCGCTGCGGACGGCGCCGCGCGAGACGTCGGCCTGATGCGGGTGGGCGCCGTGCTGGGCGCGGTACTCGGCCGGGCTGAGGCCCCTGCCCGTCATATGCAGCCTTGGCCGCATCGCGCTTTCGCCCGGATCGGCCTCGACGCGAGCGTTCGCCGCATCGGACGGCTCGCCTCCGCGGCCGGCGTCCGGCGGATCGTCAATCTCCTCGCCCATGAATCCCTGCAGTCAGCTCCGGCGCGCTTGCCTGATCCCGGCGCAATCCGTGAGCGAAGGCATGGTTGCCCGATTTCGGACGCTCCCTGACCCGTCGCCCGCCACGCGGTCCGACCGGGATCCGGACCCGGGTGTCTCCGATCCGGCGGTCCTTCCCTCAGGTCTGGTGACGCGGGGTCCAGCGCAGCAGCCGCATGGCGTTGGCGGTGACGAACACCGTGGCCCCGGTGTCGGCCAGGATGGCGGGCCACAGGCCGGTCACCCCGATCACGGTGGTGACCAGGAAGACGGCCTTCAGCCCCAAAGCGATGGTGATGTTCTGCCGGATATTGCCCATCACCCCTTGCGACAGGGCGATCATGTCGGGGATGTCCCGCACCCGCCCGTGCAGGACCGCGGCGTCCGCCGTCTCCAGCGCCACGTCGGTTCCCCCGCCCATGGCGATGCCGACATCCGCCTGGGCCAGGGCCGGGGCGTCGTTGATGCCGTCGCCGACCTTGGCCACGACCAGGCCCTCCGCCTGCAGGGCCTTGACGATCACCAGCTTGTCCTGCGGCAGCAGTTCGGCCCGGGGTTCGATGCCCAGGCCGGCGGCGACCGCCTCGGCCGTGCGGCGGTTGTCGCCGGTCAGCATGATGGTGCGTATGCCCCGCGCCTTGAGGTCGGCGAGGCCCGCGACGGCGTCGGGACGGGCCTCGTCGCGCATGGCCAGGAACCCGGCGATCCCGCCCCCGGCGATGAGGACGGAGACGGTCTTGCCCTCGGCGTTCAGGGCGGCGATGGCGGCGTCCTGGGCCGGCGAGATCGGGACTCGCCTGGCCGCGGCCTGGGGCGAGCCGAGGAAGATCCGCTCACCGCCGACCTCGCCCTCGACGCCCTCGCCCGCGATGGCGTGGGTGGCGGCGGCCGGCGGGGCGGAGATCGCGTCGGCCTCGGCCCGGGCGAGGATGGCGAGGGCCAGCGGATGGCTGGACCCCGTCTCCAGCGCCGCCGCCAGGGACAGCAGGGCTGAGGAATCGTGTGATCCGGCCACGAGGTCGGTGACGACGGGTTTGCCGGCGGTCAGGGTGCCGGTCTTGTCGAAGGCGATGGCCGTGATCTTGCCGAGCGTCTCCAGAACCGCCCCGCCCTTCATCAGCAGGCCGCGCCGGGCCCCCGCCGAGAGGCCGGCGGCGATGGCGGCGGGGGTGGAGATGACGAGGGCGCAGGGACAGCCGATCAGCAGGACGGCGAGGCCCTTGTAGATCCATTCGCTCCACGCCCCGCCAAAGAGCAGCGGCGGCGCCGTGGCGACGAGGGCCCCGAAGACGAGAACGCCCGGGGTGTAGATTTTGGAGAAGCGGTCGATGAAGCGCTCGGTCGGCGACTTCGACTCCTGCGCCTCCTCGACCAGCCGCACGACGCGGGCGATGGTATTGTCCGAGGCCGAAGCCGTGACGCGGACTCTCAGAACGCTGCCGCCGTTGATCGTGCCGGCGAACACGGGATCGCCGACGACCTTGCGCCTGGGCACGCTCTCGCCCGTCACGGGGGCCTCGTCGAGGTCCCCGGCGCCCTCGATGATCTCGCCGTCGGCCGGCACCCGGTCGCCGGGCCGGATCAGAATGAGAGCCCCGATTTCCACGGATTCGGCTGCGACTTCCGTCGTCACGCCGTCGACCTCGACAAAGGCGGTTTTGGGCACGAGGGCGGCGAGACCCTGGATGCTATTGCGGGCGCGCCCCGCCGCCACGCCTTCCAGCATCTCGCCGATGAGGAACAACAGGACGACGGCGGCGGCCTCTTCCGCCGCACCGATGAAGACCGCGCCCACCGCGGCGATGGTCATCAGCATTTCGATGGAGAAGGGCGTGCCGTAGCGGGCCGCCGACAGCGCGCGCCACGCCACGGGAACAAGCCCTACGGCCAACGCCGCCAGAAAGGCGTAGAGTTCGACAGAGGGAAACAGCGTCCCCACGCCATAGGCCGTGAGCAGCGCCAGACCGCAAAGCGCGGTCAGGCGCGCCTTTCCAGTCCACCACCATGGCCTAGCGTCCTCCCGGCCAACAGCATTGCCGGGATCGCCAGCCGCCGGGCCGGCGCTCCCGGAGGGCGTCAGGGCTTCCCCGTCATAACCAAGACTGCGGAGCTGACCCAGGACCGCCTGGTCGGTGACCTCGCCGCCATGCCGAACCCTGAGCGCGCCGGTCGGCACCGTCACGGAAACGTCCTCCACGCCCGGCAGTTGGCGAACGGCGGTGTCGATCTTGCGGCCGCAACCGGCGCAATCCATGCCGCTGACCCGGTATCGGCTTTCGAAGGTTTCCGCCGCCATGCCCGCTCCTGTCGTCACTCAGCCGGAGACTACGTCCTCCAGCCACTGGAGATGCAAAGGAAAACGACCGGTGTCGGTTCCTTCACCGGAGCGCCGCGCGTTCAGCCAGTTTCTTTCCCGGCCCCCCAGAGCCGAGACTTTCCGGCGTGACTACAGGCGGCGCCGGACACCGAGCCTTCTCCCCGTCGGTCCGCGTCAACCCGGAAGGATTGAGCCAGGTCTGGACCGGACGGTCGAAGCCGTAGCGGAACACCGCGGCGGCCACGAAGGCCCAGACGAAGCCGACGGTCCACAGGGCCCAGCGAACCCCGGACGACCAGGCCTCCTGTCCCAGGGCGTCGAGCAGGCCGAACCAGACGATGTTCCTCACCTCATTGGTGAGGAACATCGAAAAAGACATCAGGGCCAGATGCTCGATCAGCCGCGAAGGCCTGCGCACCGGTACGGCGCCGGCGGCCCAGATGATCACGGTCATCAGGCCCAGCGACAGCAGGCTGAAGGCGCCGAAGGCCTGAAGGACCCCCAGGGCGACGGCGGCGCCGACGACGATCGCTCCGGCCAGACGCGGCCCGACGTAGACCCGCGCGCCGTAGAAGGCCGCCGCGACCCCGAGCAGGAACAGCGGTAGGGCGCGCAGGATGCCGTAGCGCATCGGCAGGCGGTAGATTGGATCGCCGAGCCAGAAACACGCCGCGACGTCGGCGGCGACGACGAGGAGAGTCGCGCCGATGACCACGACGACCGGCGGCCAGCGCCACAGGGCGCGGCAGATCCACGGCAACAGGAGATAGCAGCCGATCAGGGCCGAGAGGGTCCAGGTCGGGGCGTTCCACCCCTGCCCGCCCGGCACGCCATAGGCCTGGACCAGCAGCACCTGCGCGGGCAGTTGCGACCAGTCGAACCAGCGCGGATTGCTGGGCGCGATCCCCGCCAGGGCGGCGCCGCCGACGAGGACAATGAGGATGAGGCTGACGACCAGGTGGGCCGGGACGACCCGCAGCAACCGCTGGCGCGCATAGGCACGCAGCGAGACCTGGCCGGCGGCGAGCCGGTCGCCGTAGATGCGAGCGAGGACATAGCCGGAGTCGATGATGAAGAAGTCGGTGAGCAGATAGCCGCGCTCGAACACCGGATGCAGCTCAGGCAGCGGCACCGGCGAGGCCTCGCGGAAATGGTAGAGGATGATCAGCGCCCCGACGACGAAGCGGAGCGCGTCCAGCAAGCCGCCGCGGGCGATGCGCGGCGGGCTCGGGTTCATCGGCTCGTCGGCGGCGCGAGACATGCCGGACCCTAGTCCTGGAGCGGGCAAGGAAAGGTTATCGTCACGGCCAGGGCGGCCCACCTGGATAGAGCACCGCCGTTCCAACTGCGAGGGCGACCGCCAGGCCGATCGCTGTGACACGGCGAGGCCAGCCGCGCCGGGCGCTGACGAGACAGGCGGCGCCGAGCAGCGCCAGGATCGCGCCGTAGCCGAGATGCAGCGGCAGTTTGAAGGCGCCGGACATCCTCAATCCGAAGACGAGCGCCCCGCCGACGGCGAGCCCAAGGCTGATCAGGGCTGCAACGAGGTCGAGCACCGGCCGGGGGGGCTCCGGCCGCCTGCGGCGCCCGGCGCGGCGTTTGCTGTAGGGCCGTTCGGACCAGCCGGGGCTGCGTCCGCGCACCGTTAGTCTCTTTCCGCCCATTTGCTTATCCTCAGCCGAACGCCGGCCCGGTCAGCGATAGCTGTCCTCGACCTCTCCACAGGGATGTGTCTCGATCTGGACGGTGGAGTTGTTCGCGAACCTCGCCTCGAGGAGGGCTGCGACGGTCTCGGCGCCCGAAACCCAGACGTGGAGGTCGTCGAGGGCTGTCGACACCGTCGATCGTCTCGACGGCCCCGCGCGCCCCGCCCCCCAGGACCACGCCGCGCGGCGCGCCTTTGCTGGTCACAGTGCAAGAACGCGAGCGCCGCTGGCGAAAGCGCAGGGGCGCCAGGAGATCGCCCACGCGAAGTCAGTCGAAGTGCGCCATCGCACGGGCACTACCGTCGATGTCTTCATGATCGCTCAAGTGTTTAGCGGTGCCCGGCCTCAAGGTAGTTGCACCAAGGTGTGAAAGCCTTGGAACCTCTGGATTGCCTCTATCGCTTCGAAGAGCGGAAGCGCCAGAAGGAAGACGCTTCCGTCCCGGATCGTCCGAATGAAGAATGCTGGCCGGACAACGACTTCAGCATCGTCTCTCCAAAGCGACGGATCGGGAAGAAAACGGGGAGTGCTATTGCGATAGTCTTCATAGGGGCGCCCGAACGCATCGGTGAGGAAACGTTCCTCCCAGTCCACGACGATTCGAAAGACCACCCAGCAGGCAAAGGCAAATGCGATTCCTACGGTCAGGCCCGACTGCGCGCCCATCCCGAATGCCCCAATGAAGCTGAAGACGTACAGAGGATTCCGGCTGACGGAATAAGGACCCGTCGACACGATTTCCTGCTTTTTGCGACCGCCGATATAGAGCGAACACCAAGCGCGGCCTATGACGCAGACCGCGATAGCAACCAAGCCTAGTTGCTCTGCCGGATGATCGAGCGAAGGCCAGGGCGTGATGAACATCGTGCAACCGAGGAGCAGCACTCCGCCGACCAGGATGCCTCCTTTGCGCCAGCGTTGGACGGATTGAATGTCAATCATCGCAGGGCTCATTGAGACTCGCTCTCCTCTAGACGCGAGCGGGCGGCGTCGCGGAGGATTTCCAGGCCGCCCTTCACGGCGATCCCGGCCACGATCAGGCCCACGAGAAGGTCCGGCCAAGACTGATCCAGCCAAAGGACCAATCCGCCCGCGATCAAGATGCCGCCGTTGGAGGCGAAATCATTGAGACTGAAGGTCTCGGCGGCCTTCATGTTCACGTCATCGCTGCGTTGGCGCCGGATCAGCTCCAGGCACACGAAGTTTACGATGGCGGCCACCACAGCCATGGCCATCATCGTCCAGCCGATCGGCTCGGTCCCCGTCAGCGTCCGCCTCAGCACGTCCAACAGAACGCCGCCCGCGAAGATCAGGAGCATGATCCCGGACGCCCGAGCGGCGCGGGTCTTCCAGATAAGAGCCCGGCCAACCGCCGCAAAGCTGATCAGGTAGACGGCCGAATCGGAAGCATTGTCCAGGGCGTTGGCCAGCAAGGCGCTTGAGTCAGCCAACCACCCGGCAACGCCAAGACCGAGAAACAGCGCGGCATTGAGAGCGAACACAACAAGCAGAACCTGTCGCTGGCGGCTTTCGGTTTCAGGGGTGTTCATGTGTTCTCCATCGGTTTCAGGGGTGTTCATGTGTTCTCCATCTCGCGCCCTTCCAGTATCTAAACAGCGCCGGTCGCGGCGTGGGGCCAGCGCAGAACCTCGACCGCCTCAAGCGTGATTGGGCCCAGATGCTCCAGATCCGTCAGGGTCTGGACGAAGGCGCGAAGCTTCGCCTCGTCGTCGAGCATTTCGACGATCAGGGCCTGATCATCATCCAGAAGATGACGCCGATGCATGTGTGAGGTGTGACCGAACCCAACCAGGGCTCGCAGAACGGTCACGCCGGCGACGCCGGCCGCCCGGGCCCGTTCGGCCACGATTTCGAAGACCTTGCGGTCGCCGAAATAGGCGGCCTCGTCGGTGTAGATGCGCAAGAGCTTTATTGGAAAGGGCACCAGCGGGATTGCAGCGGACATAATGATCTCCTGATGAAACGTCCCCGCCGCCGAGGCGGCGGCGGGGACCGGGACTATTCCGCCGGGACCGGTTCCACGGCCGGCGCGTCGCTAGGTTTGGAACGCCGCCCCTCGGTCAGGCCCAGGACCAGCCGGCTCATGGCCGGCAGGACGAGCAGCGTGAGCAGGGTCGCGGTGATCAGGCCGCCGATGACGACCATGGCCAGGGGCTTCTGCACCTCGGCTCCGGTGCCGTGAGCCAAGGCCATGGGCACGAAACCGATGGCCGGGACGAGACCCGTCATGATGACCGGGCGGACCCGCTCCATGCAGCCCTCGATGATGGAGCGGGTGAGTTCCATCCCGTCATCGAGCCGCTGCCGGATCGACGACATGACCACCAGGCCGTTCAAGACCGCGACCCCGGCCAGGCAGATGAAACCCACCGCGGCCGACACCGAGAAGGAGATGCCGGTGAGCGCCAGGGCGAAGACCCCGCCCGCCAACCCCAAGGGCACGGTGAGGAAGACCGCCACCGCCCGACCGAGCGTTCCTACGGCGAGGAAGAGCACTGCGAAGATGGCCAGGAAGCAGATCGGAACCACCAGAGCCAGGCGATCGGACGCCGCCTTCAGGTTCTGGAACTGCCCGCCCCACTCGATCCACGATCCCGCCGGAAGCGGCACCCGCTCGACCTTGGGCGTCGCCTCGGTAACAAAGGACCCGACGTCCCGGCCGCGGACATTGGCCTGGATCACAACGCGGCGCTTGCCGTTCTCGCGACTGATCTGGTTCAGCCCCTCGGCGGAGCGGAACGTGGCCACCTGACGCAAGGGCACGGACGCGCGAACGCGGCCTTCCTGCTCCGGCAGCATCACGGGGAGGGCACCGATCGCGTCGAGGTCGTTTCGGCTGGCGTTGGGTACGCGCACCACCACATCGAAGCGCCGGTCGCCCTCGAACAGCTGCCCGGCCTCGCGCCCGCCCATGGCGGCGGCCACCGTGTCGGCGACCTCCGCCACGGTCAGGCCGAACCGGGCGATCGCGGCCCGGTCGAAGGTGACGTCCAGCGACGGCGCGCCGTCGGTCTGTTCGACCTTGACGTCGGCCGCGCCCGGGGTGGCGTTGAGCTGGGCCGCGATCTGATTGGCCGTGGCCGTCAGCTTGTCGAGGTCGTCGCCATAGAGCTTGATGGCCACATCGCCGCGCACGCCGGCGATCAGTTCGTTGAACCGCAGTTCGATCGGCTGGCTGAGTTCGTAGGCCTGCCCAACCTGGGCATTGGCCGCAGCCTCGACGCGCTCGATCACGTCGGCCTTGGTGTCCACTCCTTTTGGCCATTCGTCCTGCGGCTTGAGGATGATGAAGCCATCGGAGAAGTTAGCCGGCATCGGATCGGTGGCGACCTCCGCTGTTCCCGTCTTGGAGAACATCACCTCGACTTCCGGCAGCTGTGTGATGGCCCTCTCCACGCCCACCTGCATGCGCAGCGACTGTTCTACCGCCGTCGAGGGCACGCGCTGGGAAGCCAGGGCCAGGTTGCGTTCGTCCAGCGTCGGGATGAATTCCTGACCGAGCATCGTGAAGACCATGCCGGCTACGGCGAACAGGGCCAGACCGCCGCCCACGAAGGGCCAGGGACGAGCCACGGCTTGACGCAGCACCGGCTCGTATTTCGCCTTGATCCAACGAATGAAGAAGACGTCTTTCTCGGAGACCTTGTTGCGCATCACCACGGCGACTATGGCCGGGATGAAAGTGATGGACAGGATGAAGGCCGCGACCAGCGCCAGCATCAAGGTGATGGCCATGGGCGAGAAGGTTTTGCCCTCCACGCCCTGGAAGGTCAGCAGGGGGGCAAAGACGAGCAGGATGATCGCCTGACCGAAGACGGTCGGCTTGATCATCTCCTGGGTGGCTATGGTGGTTTCCTCCAGCCGTTCGCGCAGGCTCAGCAGACGGCCCTCGTGGTGTTGTCGTTCGGCCAGCCGACGAAGACAGTTCTCGATGATGATCACCGAGCCGTCGACGATGAGGCCAAAGTCGAGCGCCCCCAGGCTCATCAGATTCCCTGAGACCCCCATGAAATTCATGCCGATCGCCGTCATGAAGAAAGAGAGAGGGATGATCGCCACGGCGATCAGGGCGGCGCGGAGGTTGCCGAGCAGCAGGAACAAGGCGACGGCCACGAGGATCGCACCCTCGATCAGGTTGCGCTCAACGGTCGATATCGTGGCGTTGACCAGTTTGGAGCGATCCAGCACCGGCGTGACCTTGATCCCCGGCGGCAGCGACCGAACGGTCGTCTCCAGTTGTTCGCCGACCGAGCGGGCGACGGTGCGGCTGTTCTCGCCGATCAACATCAGGGTGGTGCCGATGACGACCTCGTGGCCGTTCATCGTCGCGCCGCCTGTGCGCAGATCGCCGCCGAGACGAACGGCGGCGACGTCGCGCACGGCGACGGGAACGCCGCCGCGCGTGGCGACGATCGCCTCCTCGATCTGACTGAGGCTGCGGATACGGGCGTCAGCCCGCACGAGATAGGCCTCGCCGCCGCGCTCGACGAAGTTGGCGCCGATCGAAAGGTTTGCGGCCTCTAGGCCTTCGGCCAGTTCGCTGAAGGAGACGCCGTATTGGGCCAGACGGGTCGGGTCCGGCTCGACGACGAACTGCTTTTCGAAGCCACCGATGGTGTCAACACCCGCGATACCGCTCACCGTCCGCAGTTGCGGGGCGATGATCCAGTCCTGCACGGTCCTGAGATAGGCCGCGCGAGACACGTCGTCCGTCAGCCGATCGCCTTCGGGCGTCAGGAAGGAGCCATCCGACTGCCAACCCGGCTGGCCGTTGCGAACGGTCGCGCCGCGACCGCCCGGGTTGGTGTAGTCGATGGCGTACATGAAGACCTCGCCCAAGCCCGTCGTGACAGGGCCGATACGGGGTTGTACGCCGTCGGGCAGGCCCGCTTGGGCCTGGACGAGTCGTTCATTGACCTGCTGGCGCGCAAAATAGAGGTCGACCTTCTCGTCGAAGACCAGCGTGACCTGCGAGAAGCCGTTACGCGACACCGACCGGGTCGAATGCAGGCCGGGGATGCCGGCCATGGCGGTCTCGACAGGGAAGGTGACGCGCTTTTCGATCTCGACGGGCGAGAGAGACGGATCTTGAGTGTTGATCTGAACCTGTTTGTTCGTGATGTCGGGAACGGCGTCGATCGGCAGCTGTGTGAGCTGCCAGGCGCCGTAGGTGGAGACGATCAACACGAGGGCGATGATCATCCATCGCGCCCGCACCGACAGGGCCATGAGGTTGGCGATCATGATCTATTCTTCCTCGCCCGAGCCCTTGCCCAACTCGGCCTTGAGCAGGAAGGCGTTGCGGGTGGCAATGGTCTGACCGGCCGTCAGGCCGGAGGTGATCTGGGCCCGGCCGGCGCTGCGCTGGCCGACGATGACCGGCGCCGCGGTGAAGCCGTTGGCGGTCCTGACGAAGACCACGTCGCGGCCTTCGACGGTCTGGATGGCTTCTTCAGGCACCGACACGCCCTCGGTGGTTCCGGCGTCGCGGGTGTATATCCGCACAGCGATCGCCTGGCCGGGACGCAAGCCTCCCACGCCGGAGACGGTGAGCAGGACGGTGGCGGCGCGGCTTTCCGCATCCACCCCCGGGGTGATCGACCGCACCGTGGCCTGGACCTCGCCTTCCGGCAGGGTGATGCTGGCCCGGTCGCCCGGAGCGATCCGGCCCGCGTCCTCGGCGGAAACCGAGGCCTGAACCTCGATCTGGCTGGCGTTGGCGACCCGGAACAGTTCGGTCCCGGCCGTCACGAAGGCGCCGAGGGTGGCATTGGACAAGGTCACCCGCCCGCTGATCGGGCTGACGACCCCCGTGCTGCGGCCGTCTCCGGAGACCCGGGCGGCGGCGGCGGCGGACGAGGTCCGTCGCGCTTCCGCCTCGGCTTCCGCCATGACGGTCTGGGCGGCTTCAAGATCCTGTCGCGCGGTGATCTGCGAGTCGAACAGCCGCTGCTCGCGGGCGAGCGCCTGCCGGGCTGCGGTCAAGCGAGCCTGGGCGGTCGCCCGTTCGGCGGCGATGGAGGAGGCCTCGCGGCTCTCGATCAGGGCCACGGTCTGGCCGGCGCGCACGCTGTCGCCGAGGCGCAGTGAGACGCCGGTGATCACGCCGTCGGCGCGGGCCGCAAGCACGGCCTCCCCTTGGGGCGTGCCAACGACGGTGCCCTGGGCCACGATCTCGGCGCTGAGCGAGCCGCTGCCCACGGGCGCGAGGATGATGCCGGCCGCCTGAATACGGGCGGCGTCCATCTCCAGGGCCTCGCCGGCGCCGTGTTCTTCTTCGGCTTCCGCAACGGCTTCCGCCGGCGCTTCCGGACCACGCGTCATGCTCCAGACGGCGAACCCGCCGCCGAGAACGATCACGGCTGCCGCCGCGCCGCCGAGGAGGCGTTGCTGGTTTGTGAATCTCTTCATTGGGCGGATCCTTCAGTTTCGGTGGCGCGTGTCAGGGCGGCGACGGCTTGCGCGCGCTCCAGCTCGGCGGTGATCATGTCGGCCTGAACGGTGTTGAGCGCCTCTTCGGCGTCCAGCACGTCCAGCAGGGTGAAGCGGCCAGCCGAGAAGCCTTCACGCGCGATGCGCACGGCTTCGACCGCATCGGGTTCGGCCCTTGTTTTGAGGAAGGCCAGTTGGGCCTCGGCCGTCCGCAGCGCGGCCTGGGCGTCGCGGGTCCGCCGGATGGCGCCGGCGAGGGCGGCGTTGCGGCGAGCCTCGGCTCCGGTCCGCTCGGCGTTGGCGGCGGCGATATTGCCCTGGTTCCGGTCGAACAGACCGATCGGCATGGAGGCGCCGAACACCAGAGCTGTGTCGTCCGTGCCCCGGAACTGGCGGGCGCCCACGCTGACGGTCACATCGGGGCGGGACAGGGTCCGTTCTCGCTCGACGACGGCGATGGAGGTCTCCACTTCGGCTTCGGCGAGGCGCACGTCGAGCGCGCTGGCCGGGTCGATGACGGCGCCGGACGCCGTCGGGGTTTCAGCTGCGGTCGGTTCGGGCAGGTCTTCGCCCCCGCCCCACAGGGCGGCGAGCGCCCGCTGAGCTTCAGCGTATTCGGCTTCAGCCGCGCGAACCCGTCCGACCGCTTCTAGGGCGGCGGTGCGCGCTCGCAGAGCTCGCAGCGGCGGTTCGCGACCGGCGTCCACCAGTTCGGTGGCGATGGTCTGAAGGTTATCAGCGCGCATGAACTGATCGCGGGCCAGTTCGACCCGGCGGCCGTCCGCCCAGGCCTCGGCGTAGGCGTCGCGCACCTGCTGTTCCAGGTCCGCCTGCGCGACCGCGAAGCGCAGCCGGGCGGCGTCCACCTCGGCCTGGGCGGCGCGCTCGCGCGCGGGCCGCTTGCCGCCGAGTTCGAACCGTTGGCCCACACTCAACGTGCTCTCGGCGTCGTCGACGCCGGAGAAGCCGCCGGTGCCGGCGAAATTCTCGACCTCGAGGCCTAGTTCGGGATTGGGCCGGAACCCGGCCTGTTGCGCGCGGCCGACGGCGGCGGCGACATCGGCTTCGGCGGCGGCCAGCGTGGGCGAAGAGGCCGCGGCGCGAGACAGCGCCTCGGCCAGGGTGACGGGTTCGGCGAAGGCTGACCCTGCGGTCAGCATGGCCAGGATCGCCGCGAGGGCGATCGCGGCTCCGCCGGCCGCGGGGTGCGGCAGACGGCGTTTAGGAGATGGCATAGGTCCTGTTTCCCGGAAGGTTGACGTGGAAGGCGCGCGTTCGCGCGCAGTCCCATCAGCCTCTCGGTGGGCGTTCCGGTCCGGCGGGCTTCCGGGACGGTCGACGGTCCACCAACAGAACCGGGTGTGGTCCGCTGGCTTTGACCGTCGGGCTCATCTCCGGCGCCGCGGGCAGCGCCGCGACGCCGCCATGGTGGCACTGACAGTGGGCGCCGCCGCGCAGACCGACGGTTCCGCGGTCGGCATTGTCTTCCCCTGAAGGCCCAACGAACCGTTCGGCCGTGGCGGCCGTGAGCGAAGCCCCGGCCTCTTCCGCGACGCAGGCGGCGGCATCGACCGCAGTGATCAGGACGAAGAACGACAGGAACGACGCCAGTAGCATCGCCATCCTCCCTCGTCTCGCCGATCCGCATCCCATACGGCCCTGTATCACGCTCCGCCCGCTTCGTAACCGCTTCATGGTCGCACCGCGCGATAGAAGGCGATCGCGCCCGTCAAGGTCGGCAGGACATCGACCTCGCGGACATCCGTGAAGCCGGCCTCGACGATCAGGTCTGGCAGCACGCCGTCGGCGTTCGGCTGCGTGTTCTCGTAACCATCCAGCGACTGCACGATGCGGAACAGCATGCGCATGGAGCCTGTCTGACGTCCGTAGTCGGCGATGTGCAGCGTCCCGCCGGGCTTGAGCGCCCGCAAGCTCGCCGCCAGACCTCGCCGTTTCTCTTCCATGGGCAGCTGATGGAAGACCAGGCTGGACACGATCTTGTCTGCGGCGCGGTCGCCGAGGACGGCGGCGACATCACGCGCGAAGGCCTCCACGAACAGGATGTTCTGGCCGGCCGCCGCCGCCTTCGCCGCCGCGCGCCTGAGAATATCGTTGTCAGGATCGACGCCGACGATGCGCGCGCCCGGCGCCCGCTGCGCCAGGCTCACGGCGAATGAGCCGGTTCCGCAGCCGAGGTCGATGACCGTCTCGCCCGGCTGCGGCGCGACCTGGTCGAGCAGCCGCGCCCGCCATACGCGTTCGCGCGTCAGCATGGTGATCACGGGGTCATAAAAGCCGCTGAGGGCGGCATGGCCGAGCGCGGGGGTGAAACTCGCCGTCACGCCGCGGCCCTCAATTCTTCGCGGGACTGTTTCAGGATCGACCAAGCGGAGTGCAGGAAGATCACCGCCAGGATTGCACCGGCGATGAGATCGGGCCAGCGCGAGGCGGTCAGCCAGACAGCCAACCCGGTCGCCGCAACCACCAGGCTCTGGATCAGGTCGTTGCGCGTGCACAGCCAGACCGAACGGACATTGGCGTCACCCTCCCGGTGGCGGACCAGCAGAAGGGCGGCCAGGGCGTTGGCGAAGAAACCCAGAGCGCCTAGTCCGGTGATGATGAAGCCCTCCGGCGCCGCTCCGGTCGTGGCGCGCCAGATCGCATAGCCCAGGATGAACAAGGCCAGCGCCGCGAGGCTGGCGCCCTTGATCATGGCTGCGCCGGACCGCACGGCGACCGAACGGCCGATCACGGCCAGGCTGATGCCGTAGGTGGCGGCGTCGGCCAGGAAGTCGAGGGCGTTGGCGCCCAGGGAGGCCGAGCCCTGCAAGGCCGCGCCGCCGGCAATGGCCAGGAAGGCGGCGCCGTTGATGGCGATCACCGCCATCAGGATGCGCCGATAGGCCGGAATGGCGCCGTCAAACTTGACGGCCGCGCCGCAACCACAGCCGGACGAGGCCGGATCACAGGACGGGAGGGATTCAGTCATCGGGTCACCTTTCGATGGAAGCATGCATCCTCCAGTCGCTTGAGGATCAAGCCGAAAATGAATGCTTGGTCTGAAAGGCGCCTATTGGCCGAAACCGGCTTGATCCTCTAGTAGCTAGAGGAAGCATAATCGGTTGAAATCCATTGGAGGCCTTATGATCACCGTGCACCCGACCCGACGTGCTCCCGGACGCCTGCAGGCGATCGCCTTTGCGCTCGTCGTGCTGATCGCAGCTCTGGATCAGGCCGCCAAGGCCGCAGCCCGCGCTCAGCTGGCCGCCCCGGTGGACCTCACGCCGTTCCTCGCACTGCGTTTGGGCTTCAATCCCGGCGTCACCTTCGGCCTGTTCGCCGGCTCGGGCGACGCGGGGCGATGGGCGCTGAGCGCCGTGGCGTTTGTGATCGTCGGCGCCTTGCTGGCCTGGATCTGGCGGACGCGAAGCGCCGTCACTGCGGTCGCGGCGAGCTTCATTGCCGGCGGAGCGATCGGGAACCTGCTCGACCGGCTGCGCTCCGGTGCGGTCACCGACTTTATCGACCTTCATTGGGGCGAGGCCCACTGGCCGACCTTCAACCTGGCCGACGCGGCCATTGTTTGCGGTGTCGCGCTGCTCCTCCTGACCGCTCGGAGCTCGGATAGCCGCCCGGCGGCCTCGACCCTGGGACGGGCGGCGCGATGACCCTGTCCGCCGACCAGAGGGGAATCGCCGTCCGCTCGGCGCTGGCGATCCTCATCACCGCCGGGGCGGTCGCATCGGCCTGGCTCTGGCTGCCGCCGCCGCTCCTTGGGGCCGCGCCGGACATGGCGACGGCCGATCGGCTGGCCTATGCCCTGAAGGCGGACCTCCCGGTCTTCCTGTGGCTCGCCGCCTGCGTGAGGGCCGTCGCCAGCATCCGGTTCCGCTCGGGGGCCGACCGGCCGGGCTCCGCCTTTGCGGCGCCCAGCGCCAGGCTCGCCGTACCCGCCGCCGTGCTCCAGAACTCGCTTGAGCAGACAGTCCTGGCGGTCGGCGCCCACCTCGTCCTCGCCACCGTTCTGCGCGGCGAGGAGATGATCCTCCTGCCCGTGCTGGTCGCCCTCTATCTCGTCGGTCGTGTGTGTTTCGCCATGGGCTATCCCCGCGGCGCGGCCGCCCGCGCCTTCGGCATGGCTCTCACCGGCGTCTCAACGATCGGCGCCTTCGGCATCGCCATCGTCCTCATGGGGCTGGGTCGATGACCCTCCCTCGACCCGCCGTCCGCCGTTCAGTCCGCCGCCCCGAGATGACGCGATGACCTTGCCCTCTTCCGCCTCGCCCGGCCTGCGCCCCATCGGCAAGCTGGCGGCCGCCACCGGCGTCAAGGTCCCGACCATCCGTTTCTATGAGGAGATCGGTCTGCTTCCTGCCCCGCTGCGCACCGCCAGCGACCGGCGCATGTATGACGACGCGGCGGAACGCCGCCTGTCGTTCATCCGGCATGCCCGCCAACTGGGCTTCGATCTGGATTCGATCCGCTCCCTGCTGGATCTGTCCGATCACCCGGATCGACCCTGCGCCGAGGCCAGCACTCTGGCCGAACGCCATCTGGCCGATGTGACCCAGAAGATCGCCCGGCTCCGGGCCCTCCAGCGCGAGTTGTCGCGCATGACCGCGGAATGCGCCGGCGGCCGGGTCTCCGCCTGCAAGGTGATCGAAGCGCTGCACGATCCGTCCGCTCCGCTGTGAATCCGGCCCTCGATCAGTTCGACCCACTCTTCGCGGATCCGCCGCGCCCGCCGACCGGTCGAATATCCGGTTGGCAAGATGACCCTGGAGCCATTGGGTCACGGCGACGTTTGCACGAGATCCGGAGCTCCCGTCGCGGACCGCTCTTCTATCTGGAGGACTTCGATGGCGCATAGGCGGACGTCGCGACTTGGCGACCAGACCCTGGCCCTGTTGGCGGACCCGTACCGGCGCCTCTCCCGCCTGTTCGAGCAGGCCGGCGCCGACGCCTTCGAGACCCGTCTGGCGCTGAAGGAGACAATCTGTTTGAGGGGCCGCGAGGCGGCTCGGGTCTTCTACGACGAGGCCCGAATCTCGCGGGCCGGCGCGATGCCGGCGCCCGTTCGTCGGACGCTCCTTGGAGAGGGCGGCGTCCAGGGCCTGGACGGCGAGGCGCACCGCGCTCGCAAGCGCGTCTTCATGTCCCTCATGTCGCCGGAACGGATCGCGCGGCTGGGCGAGCTGTTCGAGGCGGAGTGGCGGCGCGCGGCCGTCGAATGGGCCGGTGAGGAAGACATCGTGCTGTACGATGCCCTGCAGCCGGTTCTGACCCGCGCCGTCTGCGCCTGGGCCGGGGTGCCCCTTGCGCCGGAGGAAGAAGCGAGACGGGTCCGTCACCTGAGGGCGCTGTTCGACGCAGCCGGATCGCGAGGACCACGTCACCTGTGGTCAAGGCATGCGCGTCGGCGCGTCGACGCCTGGCTGGCGTCGATCATCGAAGACATTCGCGCCGGCCGTCTGTCTCCGGATCCGGAGACCGCCTCTCACGCCTGGGCCCGGGCCCGCGCCGGCGATGGCGAACCGTTGCCGCTCCAGACGGCGGCGGTTGAGCTGGCCAATGTGCTCCGGCCGACCGTGGCGACCTCGGTCTACATCGTGTTTGTAGCGCACGCGATGCAGGCGCACCCCGAGGCGGCCCGCCTGGCCGCCGCGGACCCCGGGCGCCGCCGCGCCTTCGTTCAGGAGGTGCGGCGCTTCTACCCGTTCTTCCCGGCGGTGATCGGGCGCGTGCGTACGCCGTTTCGCTGGCGCGATCTCGTCTTCCCGGAGGGCCGGCAGGTCGTCCTCGATCTCTTCGGCTCCAATCACGACCCCGCGGGCTGGAACGATCCCGAGGAGTTCCGGCCGGAGCGCTTCATCGACGGCGCCGGAGACCCGTTCGGTCTCATTCCCCAAGGCGGAGGGGATCCGGCGACTGGTCACCGTTGCCCGGGCGAAAGCATCGTCATCGACCTGATGGAGCGCGCCGTCGGCTTGCTCGCCGACCTGAGCTACCGGCTGCCGGATCAGGACCTGGACATCGACTTCCGCCGACTGCCGGCCCTCCCCAGGAGCGGGTTCCGAATGGCGACGCGTGACGCCGCCCTGGCTAGGTCGGCGCCTGATGCTGGCTCCATGGGCTGGCCGCGCCCTCTTCACCCATCCATCCACAGCAAGGCCTGACCCCATGGGCGCTTCCACGATGTCGTATGATCTGGTGATCATCGGGGGCGGGCCAGGCGGATACCCCTGCGCGATCCGGGCGAGCCAGCTCGGCATGTCGGTGGCCGTCATCGACGACCGCGAAGTGCTCGGGGGAACCTGCCTGAACATCGGCTGCATTCCGTCCAAGGCGCTGCTGCAGGCCACCGAGCGGCTGGAGATGGCGCGCAACCTGGAAGCGTTCGGCGTCCTGGTCGACAATGTGCGGGCCGACCTTGACGGCGTTATGCGGCACAAGGGCAAGGTGGTGACCGAGCTGGGGGAAGGGGTCGCCTACCTCCTGCGCAAGCACAAGGTCACACGCCTCCAGGGCCGCGGGCGGCTGCTGGCGCGCGACCGCGTGGAGGTGAGCGGCGCCGACGGCCCCTTCGAGGTGCAGGCCCGCAAGGCGGTGGTCATCGCCAGCGGATCGGAAGCGGCGACCTTGCCCGATCTGCCCATCGACGAGCAACGGATCGTCACCTCGGCCGGCGCGCTGAGCCTGACGGCGGCGCCGCGCCATCTGGCGGTGATCGGCGGCGGCTACGTCGGACTGGAGCTGGGGTCGGTCTGGCGCCGGCTCGGCAGCGAGGTCACGGTTATCGAGGTGCTCGACCGGATCGCGTCCGGCGTCGACTCGGAGATGTCGACGGCGCTGCACAAGGTGCTCGAGGCCCAGGGCTTCGAGTTCTGCCTCGGGCACAAGGTGGTCGGATCGCGGATGGACGGCGACGACGTCGTCCTTGACGTCGAGCCCATGGGCGAAGGCGCGCGGGGAACCATCAAGGCCGATGTCGTGCTGGTTTCGATTGGCCGACGCCCCGCCACCGCCGGGCTCGACCTTGAGACGGTCGGCATCAAGCCCGACCGCAAGGGCTTTATTCCGGTCGACGACGGCTTTCGAACCAGCGCCGAAGGGGTCTACGCCATCGGCGATGTCATCGGCGGCGCCATGCTGGCCCACAAGGCGGAAGAGGAAGGGATCGCCCTTGCCGAACGCCTTGCCGGCGGCGCAGGCCATGTCGACTACGGGACGATCCCCGCCGTCGTCTACACCTGGCCGGAACTGGCCTCAGTCGGGCGCACCGAGGACGACCTCAAGGCGGCCGGCGTGGCCTATCGCGTCGGGCGCTTTCCGTTCTCGGCAAACGCCATGGCCAAGGCGCGGTTGGAGAAGAACGGGTTGGTCAAGGTGTTGGCGGACGCCAGGACGGACAAGATTCTCGGCGTGCACATCCTGGGGCCGGACGCCGGCAGTCTGATCCATGAAGCGGTCGCCGTCATGCAATTCGGCGCGGCGGCCGAGGACGTGGCGCGGACGAGCCATGCGCATCCGACGCTCCCGGAAGCCTTGCGCGAGGCATGCCTGGCTGTGGCGGACCGCACGATCCACCTGTAACGAGCGCCGCGCCGCGTAGCTGCCCGGGCTGGCCACGCAGCGCCGTGGCGTCTCGGCGGACGGGGAGCCGTCGCCGCCTGCGAGCCCGGCCGCGTCGCGAATAAAGCGCGACAGTGCCGTCGCCTGAATGCTATTGCGAGCCGCTCACAACTAGGTCTCCCATGCGCCCTCTGCTCCGCCTTTTCGCCCTGATGCTTGCGATGGGGCTGTCCGCACCCGCCCTGGCCCAGGCGCCGTCCGCCTCCGAGGCCCAGGTCGCCTGGCGACTGCTCGACTATGTGGCGGTCGACTATGCCGGCGCGGTTGCCAATGGTCAGGTGACCAATCCGGCCGAATACGGCGAGATGATCGAGTTCGGCGGCCAGATCCGGACCCGACTGGACGCCCTGCCGCCGAACCCGGCCAAGGCCGGCCTGATCCGTGACGCGGAGGCCCTGCAGGCGGCCATCCTCGACAAGGCCGACCCGGGGGTCGTCGGGGCCCGAGCCAAGGCGCTGGCCGGCGCGGTGCTGGCGGCCTATCCGAGCCCGCTCGCGCCTTCGTTCCCGCCTGATCTGGCCCGCGGCGCGACCCTCTATGCCGAGCAATGCTCGGTCTGCCATGGCGTGACCGGACGCGCCGACGGCCCGGGCGCCGAGGGGCTCGACCCGCCTGCGATCGCCTTCGCGGATGTGGAGCGCGCCCGTCAGCGCAGCGTGTTCGGCCTCTACCAGGTGATCGATCAGGGGCTCGAGGGCACGGCCATGGCCAGCTTCGCCCATCTGCCGGCCGAGGATCGCTGGGCCTTGGCCTTCTACGTGGGCCGGTTCGCCTTCACCGACGCCGAAGCCGCCGAAGGTCGACGCCTCTGGGAGAGCGACGCGGCGATCCGCGCCGCGTTCCCTGACCTGGCCGCCCTCACCCAGGCCACCCCGGCGGAGCTGGCGACAAGGATCGGCGAGACGAAGGCGCGGGCGGTCATCGCTCACCTGCGTCGCCATCCCGAGGCGACGGTTCGCGCCGAGGGATCGACCCTGACCCTGGCCCGGACGCGACTGGCCGAAAGCGAGGCCGCCTATCGCCGGGGCGACCGCAAGGCCGCGACCGACCTCGCCCTCTCGGCCTATCTCGACGGCGTCGAACCGGTGGAGCCGGCGCTCGGCGCTCGTGACGGCGCCTTGCTGCGGCGGGTCGAGACGGCCATGACCGACCTGCGCATCTCGATCAGCAGGCGCGCGCCGACCCAGGAGGTCGCGGACCGGGTCGCCCGCGCGAACGCCCTGCTGGACACGGCCGAACGCGCCCTCGCGCCCCAGGAGGCGGACAATCTCGCCAGCTTCCTCGGCGCTTTCACCATCCTGCTGCGCGAAGGGCTGGAAGCCATCCTCATCGTGGTGGCGATGATCGCCTTCCTGAGGAAGGCCGAACGGCCCGAGGTGCTGCGCTACGTCCACGGCGGCTGGGTGGCCGCGCTGGTCGCCGGCGGCGCCACCTGGGCGGCCGCGACCTTCTTCATCTCCATCAGCGGCGCCAGCCGGGAGCTCACCGAAGGATTCGGCTCGCTCCTGGCGGCCGTGGTGCTCGTCTCGGTCGGCATCTGGATGCATGGGAAGTCGCACGCCGACGCCTGGCAGACCTATATCCGCGACAAGCTCTCCCACGCGCTGTCGAAGCGGTCGGCCTGGTTCCTGTTCCTGCTGGCCTTCATCGTCGTCTATCGCGAGGTGTTCGAGACCATCCTCTTCTATGCGGCGATCTGGAGCCAGGGCGGCCATCTCGGCATGCTGGCCGGCGCCCTGACGGCGGTGGCCATCCTGGCCGTGGTGGCCTGGGCCTTGCTGGCCTACAGCATGCGCCTCCCGATCGGCCGGTTCTTCTCGCTGAGCTCGATCCTCATGGCCATCCTGTCGGTCGTCCTCGTCGGCAAGGGCGTGGCTGCGCTGCAGGAGGCGGGCTGGCTCGATGTCCATCCGCTGGAGTGGATCCCCCGCATCGAGATCCTCGGTCTTTATCCGACGGTCGAGGGCGTCGCCGTTCAGCTTCTGACGATTGCTATCCTCGTGGTCGGCTTCTCCCGGCATGCGGCGCCGAAGGGCGCGCGCCCAGCCTCTTGAGCGGGCGTCTCCGCCTGAGGCCCAACTGCGGCCCGCGGGTTTCGGAGCTCCTTGGGCGCCGATAGCCGCGCAGTCCGCGGATACCCAGGGTGCGGGGGCCGCCTATAGTGTGCGAGGCCTCCCTTGGTGCGGAGATTAGGCGTCCTATTCTCCGCACTTCACGCGGAGAACAGCCTTGCTCCTGCGGCGCATAACGCCCATATTCCCCGCAAGGAGTGCGGGGAATGGCGCAATACATCCATGAGATCGAAGGCTGGCCGCGTCTGGAATGGCGCGCTGACGCGCTTGCCGATCGCCTCCCAGCCGTCCGTCATCGCCAAGGCCTTCTGCTTGGCCGGATGCACACGCTCGGCTTCGACCTCCGCGCTGAAGCCGTCCTCGAGACCCTTACCGAAGATGTCCTGAAATCCAGCGAAATCGAAGGCGAGCTGCTCGACAAGGATCAGGTGCGATCCTCCATCGCCCGCCGCCTCGGCATGGATATCGGGGCCCTCGCCCCCGCGGATCGCAACGTCGAAGGCGTCGTCGAAATGATGCTCGACGCGACCCAGAACTTTGCGTCTCCGCTCACCGAGGAACGGCTGTTCGGCTGGCACGCCGCCCTGTTTCCGACCGGACGCAGCGGCATGACGAAGATCGTCGTCGGCGCCTGGCGCAACGAGAGCTCCGGCCCGATGCAGGTCGTCTCGGGCCCCTTCGGACGAGAGCGCGTGCACTATGAAGCGCCGCCCGCCGCCCGTCTGCAGGACGAGATGCGCGCGTTCCTCGACTGGTTCACTGACGAGCCGCGGACGGATCCGGTCCTCAAGGCCGCGATCGCCCACCTGTGGTTCGTGACCATCCACCCGTTCGACGACGGGAACGGCCGGATCGCCCGGGCGATCGCCGACATGGCGCTCGCCCGTTCCGAGAAAAGCGCCCAGCGGTTCTACAGCATGTCCGCCCAGATCCGGCTGGAGCGCAAGGACTACTACGCGACCCTGGAGACGACCCAGAAAGGCGCGCTGGACGTGACCCTCTGGCTGGACTGGTTCCTCGGCTGCCTCGATCGCGCATTCGACGGCGCGGAAGCCACCCTGACCCATGTGATGCGCAAGGCGCGCTTCTGGGAGGCGCTCGCAGGTCAGACGTTGAGCGAGCGCCAGAGCACGGTCATCAACCGGCTGCTCGACGGCTTCGAAGGCAAGCTCACCTCGACCAAATGGGCGGCGCTGACGAAGTCCTCGCCCGACACGGCCTTGCGCGACATCAAAGATCTGGTGGACCGGGGCATCCTCGTGAAGGATGACGGCGGGGGACGCAGCACAAGCTATTCTCTGGTCGATCGAGGATAAGCGCCTCCCCATGGCGCCGGCGAGGCTCTGCGCCGTGCGGCTCCACTGAAGACCCTGCCTCGACAGGGAGGATCGCAATTCGCCAGTTCTGGCGCGTTACCGCCAAAAACGCAGCCTCAGGCCTGGCGTGCGATAGCAATGGCCGAGAGGTCGGACGCGGCATCCACCAAAACTCCGGCCGCCTTGCGCTCCGAATAGCGGTCCACGAGCTGAACGGCGTGGGGCCGGACCAGGATGGTGAAGCGCACCAGTTCCTCCATCACATCGACAATCCGCTCATAGTAGGCCGAGGGTTTCATCCGGCCGGCCTCGTCGAATTCCTGGAAGGCCTTGGCCACGCTCGACTGGTTGGGGATGGTGACCATCCGCATCCAGCGGCCCAGAAGGCGCAGAGTGTTGACGGCGTTGAAGCTCTGGGACCCGCCCGACACCTGCATGACGGCGAGCGTCCGGCCCTGGGTCGGGCGCATGCCGCCCAGGCTCAACGGCAGGTGATCGATCTGCAGCTTCATCAGTCCGGAGACCTGGCCGTGCCGCTCCGGGCTGCACCAGACCATGCCCTCCGACCACAGGGCGTGTTCGCGCAACTCGCGCACCGCCGGGTGGTCGTCGTCGCCGGGCGCGCCCGGCAGGGGCAGGTCGGTGGGGTCGAAGATGCGGGTCTCGCATCCCATTTGCTGCAGCAGGCGGGCCGCTTCCTCGACGCAGAACCGCGAATACGACCGCTCGCGCAGCGATCCGTACAGGAGAAGGATACGCGGCGCCGGCTCGGTCGGGCCCAGTCCACGGGCGGGATCGGCGGACAGATAGGCCGCGTCCAGAGCCGGCAGATGATCCGGGTCCGGCAGCGAGCGCAGGCGGGTGAAGGTCATCACAGGTCCTTGGTCAGACAGGCGGCCGACGCCGGCCAGACGTCCGCGAAGTCCGACGTGCGGACGAGCGATAGACCGGGCCGGTCCTATTAAGGTCACTACAGGACGGTGAACAGCAATCGCTCGGGACCGCGCCGAGACCGCGACACCCTGACCGTCGCCAAACCCCGCGGGATCCTTCAGAGAGTCAAAGGCGGCGGTTGACGGATACGAGGCAAGAAGCTGCGGGCAACAACATTCCAAGGCACTATTTTCCCGTGACCTGCTCGCGGGTCGATCTCCGCAAAAATTAGTTCGGTCTTTTCAGCAGATTTCAGGGGCCTTCACCGCAATGCGCCATGCCAATGGACAGGCGAGCGCTCGCCAGCAAAAGATTTTTGGTAGCGGTGTGGTAGCGGCGTAAAAAATAGGGTGGGCGATCCCGTTGGGATCGCCCTGCCATAACCTATTGATTGCCTTGGCAATCTCGACTGGAGCGGGCGAAGAGATTCGAACTCTCGACCCCAACCTTGGCAAGGTTGTGCTCTACCACTGAGCTACGCCCGCACTCCGTAGGAGCTAGGTGCGCTCCCCGTCGAGGAGGGGGCGTATAGCGGAGGGTTGCGGCAGGCCGCAACCCCTTTTTTTGGGCTATCGCACTTCGTGCTGCTTGAGCCCAATTTCTCGGACCGTTTCAGCACCCCACACGCCCTTGGCGCTCAAGCAGCGAGCTTCGTCATTCCCGCGAAGGCGGGAACGCGTCGCGAGCGTAGCGCCCCCCGCGCCTCAGCGCGGCGCCAGTCTGATAGCCCCGTCCAGGCGGATGCACTCGCCGTTGATATAGACGTTGCGCGCCAGCTCCAGCACCAGGGAGGCGTAGTCGGCGGGCGTGCCCAGGCGGCTGGGGAAGGGGATGGCGGCGGCCAGGGCGTCCTGGATCTTCTGGTCCATCCCGGCCATCATCGGCGTCCACATGATGCCGGGCAGGATGGTGTTGCAGCGCACCCCTTCCTGGGCCAGATCCCGCGCGATCGGCAGGGTCATGGCGTAGACCCCGCCCTTGGACGCCGAATAGGCCGCCTGGCCGATCTGGCCGTCCTGGGCCGCCACCGACGCCGTATTGACGATCAGGCCGCGCTCGCCGTCCGCCATCGGCTCCAGCGTCACCATGCCCGCCGCCGACTGCGACAGGACGCGGAAGGTGCCGAACAGATTGACCCGCACGGTGCGTTCGAACTGGGCCATGTCGTGGGCCTTGATCTCGCCGGTGTCCTTCTTGCGCGAGACGGTCTTCATTCCGGTGGCGATGCCGGCGCAGTTGACGGTCAGCCGCTCCTGGCCGTGGGCGGCGCGGGCCTTGGCGAAGGCGGCGGCGACCGAGGCGTCGTCGGTGACGTCCACTTGGCAGAAGACGCCGCCGATCTCGGCCGCGATGGCCTCGCCCTTCTCGGCGTTCAGGTCGAACAGGGCGACCTTGGCCCCGGTGGCGGCGATGGCGCGCGCCGTGCCTTCGCCCAGACCCGAGGCGCCGCCCGTGACCACGGCGGAAATGGTGCTGTCGAGTTTCATCCCGGTCATTCCTATGTTGTACTGAACCTGAGTTTCGTTTGAGGATTTAGCGGCCATGAGCGCCAAAGCCAAACCCGTCGACGCCCTGGACCCGCGAAAGGCCCTCGTGCCCTCTGTCGTCAAGGTCAACGAGGTGCGCATCGCCAAGGGCTTCTGGCCCAAGATCCAGCGCACGGCCGCCCGCATCCCCTTCGCAGATCAGGCCCTGGCCGCCTGGTACGCCGCGCGCGACCCGGCGACGCCCTTGCCGGCCAAGGGCATGATCTTCGCCGGCCTGGCCTATTTCATCATGCCGATCGACGCGATCCCCGACCTGTTCGCCGGCATCGGCTATACCGACGACGCGGCCGTGATCGCCGCCCTAATCGCCACCCTGGGCGCCAACATCAAACGCCGCCACCGCGACCAGGCCGAGGACGCGGTTCAGCGGCTGAAGGGGAAATAGTCCAACCCCTCTCCCCTTGCGGGAGAGGAGACCGCGCACGGCGGCGCAGCCGTCGTCCTGGCGCGGTCGGGCGAAGGGTCGCGCCGGCCTCGCCGTTTCGCACAAACCCCTCATCCGGCCCTTCGGGCCACCTTTTCCCGCAAGGGGAGAAGGTGGCTCAATCCCCCACCGTCACAACGATCTTGCCCAGAGCCTGACGGTCGCCCAGCGCCTTGATCGCCTCCCCGGCCTTCTCCAGCGGGAAGGTCTGCGACACGCGCGGCCGGATCTTGCCTTCGGCGTACATCTGCATCAGCTCGGTCATGTTGGCGGCGTGCCCCTTCGGATCACGCGCCACGGCCGCGCCCCAGAAGACCCCGATCACAGACACCGACTTCAGCAGGGTCAGGTTCAGCGGCAGGGACGGGATTCCCGCCGGGAAGCCGACCACCAGATAGCGCCCGTTCCAGTCCATGGCCCGCAGCGCCGGATCGGCGTAGTCGCCGCCCACCGCGTCATAGACCACGTCGGCCCCGTCTCGCCCCGTCGCCAGTTTGAACTCGCCCGACAGTTCCTTCTGCGCCGCCCTGTCCATCGGCCCGGTTGGATAGATCAGGCCGTTGTCGGCCCCCAGGTCCAAAGCGAACTGGACCTTGTCATTGGTCGAGGCGGCGGCCACGACCCGCGCCCCCATGGCCTTGCCCAGTTCGACCGCGGCGGCGCCCACGCCCCCGGCCGCCCCCAACACCAGCAGGGTCTCTCCGGCCTTCAGCTGCGCCCGGTCCTTGAGCGCATAATAGCTGGTGCCATAGGTCATGATCAGGGCCGCCGCCTCTTCGAAGCTCATGGCCTCTGGAATGGGAATGACCGTCTCGACCCGCACCGCCAGCCGCTCCACCAGCCCGCCCCAGCCGGGCACGGCGATGACCCGGTCGCCCTTGGCCACGCCCTTGACGCCCTCGCCCACCGCCTCGACCACGCCAGCGACCTCGGCGCCGGGCGAGAACGGCCGTTCGGGACGGAACTGGTATTTGTCCTCGATGATCAGCGTGTCGGGATAGTTGATCCCCACGGCCTTGACCTCGATCACCACCTCGCCCGCCCTGGGCGTGGGATCGAGCACGTCTTCCACCACCAGGGTTTCGGGACCGCCAGGAGCCTTGGACAAGACAGCGCGCATTATTCCTCCTTGGCCTAGCGCGCTTCGCACGACTTGAGGCCGTTGGTTTATTGGACAAGCCGACATGGCGCGGCCTTCATCCCAACGCTAAAGAGCGCCACGCCCGATTGAAAGAGGCGACAGAAACAGGCTCAGGAAGACGACATGACCGCCCTCATCCTCCATGGCGGCGCCGGCGCCCGGCGCGAACGCAACTATGACGCCGAGGTCGCGCACATGCGCCAGGTGGTCGAGGCCATGAAGGCGCGGCTGGACGTGGGCGACAGCGCCCTGGACGTCGCCGTGGCGGCCGTGACCATGCTCGAGGATTCCGGCCTCTATGTCGCCGGCAAGGGCGCCTCTCCCAATCTGGCCGGCGCCTATGAGCTGGACGCCAGCCTGATGGACGGATCGACCAAGCGCGCCGGGTCGGTCGCCGCCCTGCAAGGCTTCCGCAACCCCGTCGTCGCCGCCCGCGCCGTCATGGACCGCACGCCCCACGTCATGCTGGTCGGCGAGGGCGCGGCCCTGTTCGCGCACGATCAGGGGCTGGAGCCCATCGTCGACGAGGCCGCCTGGTACACCGGCGCCGGCCAGGGCGAGGACAATCATCCGCCCGGAACCCTAAGCCACGGCACGGTCGGCGCCTGCGTGCTGGACAGCCGGGGCCGCCTCGCCGCCGCCACCTCGACCGCCGGGGTCTTCGGCAAGATGCCGGGCCGCGTCGGCGACACCCCCATCCCCGCCGCCGGAACCTGGGCCGACGGCCACGCCGCGACCTCCTGCACCGGCCAGGGCGAATATTTCATCCGCGTCGCCGCCGCCGCCCAGGTCGCCTGGCGCGTCGCCGCCGGCCAGACCCTGGCCGCCGCCACCCAGGCCGTGATCGACGAGATCGGCGGGATGGGGGGCGACGGCGGAATGATCGCCCTCGACGCCGCCGGAAACATCGCCTGCCCTTTCAACAGCCAGGGCATGAAGCGCGCCTGGCTGACGTCCGCCGGCGATATCGGCGTCGAGGTGTTCGGACGCTGAAGATTACAGCTCTGTAAGGTGCGTTGCGGGCAATCGCTGATACGGTCCAGCCGCCCGGCGTTCCGGGCCTTGGAGAGCCGCATGAAATTCCGCCTGTCCCTTACCGTCGCCGCCTCGGCCCTGCTGCTGGGGCTGGCCGCCCCCGCCTTCGCCGCCCCGGCCCCCGCGCCCGCCGCTGTCCAAGCCGCCCAGGGCGTGGTCGTGCCGCCGCTTGGCTTCGCCAAGCGCGTGCTGCCGAACGGGCTTGAGGTCTATACGGCGCGCGACGCCGACACCTCGAACGTGACGGTCCAGGTCTGGTACAAGGTGGGGTCCAAGGACGATCCCGCCGGCCGCTCGGGCTTCGCCCACCTGTTCGAACACCTGATGTTCAAGGCGACGAAGAACCTGCCGCCCGAGACCTTCGACCGGCTGACCGAGGACGTGGGCGGGTCGAACAACGCCTTCACCGCCGACGACACCACCGCCTATTTCGAGACCGTCCCCGCCAACCACCTGCAGCGGATGCTGTTCGCCGAGGCCGAGCGGATGGGCTCCCTGGTCGTGGACGAGCCGACCTTCGTCGCCGAGCGCGACGTGGTGAAGGAGGAATACCGCCAGCGCATTCTGGCCAATCCCTACGGCCGGCTGTTCGGCCTGTTCGTGCCCGAGACCCTGTATCAGGAGAGCCCCTATCGCCGCGCCGGCATCGGCTCGATCGAGGAGCTCGAGGCCTCGTCCCTGGACGACGTGCTGCGCTTCCACGCCACCTATTACCGGCCCGACAACGCCTATCTGATCGTGGCGGGCAATTTCGACCAGGCCCAGTTGGACCGCTGGATCGACCAGTATTTCGCCCCGCTGAAGAACCCGACCACGCCGCTGCCGGCCAATAATGTCGTCGAGCCCGAGCCGACCGGCCCGCGCGACGCCACCTATTATGCGCCCAACGTGCCCCTGCCCACCGCCGTCGTCGGCTGGCCGACGGTCAAATACGCCGACGCCGACCGGGCCGCCCTGACCGTGCTGGACGGCATCCTGTCCACCGGCGAGTCGAGCCGCCTGTACCGGTCGCTGGTCTATGATCAGCAGATCGCCGCCCAGATCGGCTCGACCCCCGACTTCGCCCAGCAGGCCGGCAATCTGACCGCCCTGGCCATCATGGCCCAGGGCCATACGGCCGAAGAGGGCGTGGCCGCCCTGAACGCCGAGATCGCCAAGCTGCGCGACGCCCCCGTCACCGCCGCCGAACTGACCGAGGCCAAGAACGAGATCGTCGCCGACGCCCTGCGCAGCCGCGAGACGGTGGACGACCGCGCCACCGCGCTCGGTTTCGCCCTGATCAACACCGGCGACGCCGCTGCCGCCGACCGCGAGATCGCCCAGATCCAGGCCGTCACGGTCGCCGACATCCAGCGCGTGGCGCGCAAATATCTGACGCCGCAGCGCCAGGCGACGATCCGCTACCTGGCCGCCGACGAGCAGAACCCGCCCTCGGTTCAGAAGATGAACGTCGACGCCCCGGTCAAGGTCGCCGACCTGGCGCCGGCCGGGACCCCCGCCCTCCTGCTGCCCGAGGCCCAGCGCACGCCCCTGCCGCAGCCGGGAGCCGAAGTGGCCCCGGCCACGCCCAGCGTCGCCGACTTCCGTCTCGACAACGGCCTGCGCGTCCTGGTCGCCCCGACCGACGGCCTGCCGCTGGTGTCGGCCCGTCTAAGCTTCGACGCCGGCTCGGCCGACGATCCGGCGGGCAAGGCCGGGATCGCCGCCATGACCGCCGCCCTGCTGACCCAGGGCACCAAGACCAGGACGGCGCCCGAGATCGCGACCCAGATCGAACAACTGGGCGCCTCGGTCGGCGCCGGCGCCGGCGTGGACTTCACCAATGTCTACGCCAACGCCCCGGCCAACGCCTTCCCGGCGACAGTCGCCCTGATGGCCGATCTGGTGAAGAACCCGGTCTTCGCCGCCGAGGAGCTTGAGCGTCAGCAGGCCCAGGCCCTGGACGGCCTGCGCGTCGCGCTCAGCCAGCCGAGTTCCATCGCCAGCATGACCGTGGGCCGCGTCATCTATGGCGACGCCCCCTATGGCGCGACGCTCACGCCACAGACGGTGCCGGCCATCACCCCCGCCGACGTCGCCGCCTTCCACGCCGCCCGCTATCGGCCGTCGGACGCCACCCTGGTCTTCTCGGGCGACATCACCCCCGCCGCCGC
Organism: Brevundimonas mediterranea; assembly: GCF_011064825.1. NCBI lineage: Bacteria > Pseudomonadati > Pseudomonadota > Alphaproteobacteria > Caulobacterales > Caulobacteraceae > Brevundimonas > Brevundimonas mediterranea. Next base: position 1,797,571 of record NZ_CP048751.1, on the reverse strand, counting down.
CCGCACCCTGGCGCAACAGGCGTTCGGCGACTGGCGCCCGGCCGGGACGGCGCCCGCCGGCGCCGCCAATCCCGCAGGTCAGGCTCTGGCCCCGCGCATCGTGGTGGTGAACCAGCCGGGCGCCGGTCAGGCCGCCGTCACCGCCGCCATCCGCGGCGTGTCGCGCACCGACGCCGACTATTTCCCGCTGACGGTGGGCAACACCCTGCTGGGCGGCGGCTTCTCGTCGCGGCTGAACCAGGAAATCCGCATCAAGCGCGGCCTGTCCTACGGCGCCGGATCCTCGCTGGGCGTCCGCGCCGACGCGGGTCTCTTCACCGCCTCAGCCCAGACCAAGAACGAGACCGCCGACGAGGTCGCCGACCTGATCCTGGCCGAGATCGCCAAACTGGGCGCCGAAACCCCGACCCAGACCGACCTGGCCCCGCGCCGGGCCACCCTGATCGGCGGCTTCGGCCGCTCGCTGGAGACGGTCGACGGCCTGGGCGCCCTGGTCGCCAACCTGGCCCTGTACGACCTGCCGATGAGCGATCTGGCCGACTACGCCGGCCGCGTCCGCGCCGTGACGCCGGAACAGGTCCAGGCCGCCTTCGCCGACCACCTGCCGGTCAATCGCGCCAGCCTGGTGATCGTCGGCGACGGTTCGCTGTTCCTCGACGCCCTGCGCGCCAAACACCCGAACCTGGAGGTCATCGAGGCCGGGGACCTGAACCTGAACAGCGGCGCGCTGAAATAAAGGCGGCCATCTAGACCCCGTCATCCTCGGGCTTGTCCCGAGGATGACGGGTTAACGGCCCGCCTCAAACCGACAGACACACCACCTGCGCCACGCGCAGGTCCCGCCGCAGGGCATCCGCCACCCGGCCATAGTTGTCGATGGTCACCGGCTCGCCCAGCGCCACCTCGTCCGCGCGCTGTTCGCCGCGAATGGCGGGAGCGAAGGATTCCGGCGCCGTGGTGTAGATTCGCCCCCGGCGCGGGGCCTCGGCGATAGTGACCCCCAGGACGCGGCCGCGTCCATCCATCACCGGCGCGCCCGACAGACCCGACAGGGTGCCCTCCAGTCCGTCGGTGCGTCCGACCTCGGCCCAGGCCAGGACCGGCTCGTCACGGGCGCCGCGCCCGAACACCTTCAGGGTCTCGCGACCCAGCAGGCGCGAGGTCACCTCGCCGGCCCGCCCTTGGGGGAAGCCGGGATGAAAGGCGCGCTGGCCCTTGCGCAGCGGCGTCTGGGCGGCGACCGGCAGGGCGGGCGGGCCGCCGTCGGTAATGAGCAGCGCCACGTCGGCGCGGGGCGCCAGGCGCACGTCGGCGGCCACGGCCCGGCCGCCGCCGATCACCAGGGCCGGGCGACGACAGCCCTCGACCACATGGCGGGCGGTGATCCAGCGGCCGCGCCCGGCGATGGAAAAGGCGGTGCCGGAGCGGGGCCTGAACGGCGTGTCCGGCGCGTCCAGGGTGACGGCCGCATCGAAGGGGGTGACGGGTCCCAGCAGGGCGCCCTCGATCTCGTCCGGCGGCGGCGGCGCGGGCGGAGCGTCGGCGTTCTCGCGCCGGCCCAGCGACACGGCCAGCAGCACGCCCGCGACCGCGCTGTAGATGGCCCAGTCCGGCAGGCGGGGGAATTGCATGGGTCAGCCCGCCGATCAGCCGGTCAGGGCGGCGGACAGGATCACGGCCGTGGCGAGCTTGGCCCCCACCAGGACCACGGCGGCCGAGACCTCGCCGTCCTTGATCCGCTGCGGCAGGCCGTGCAGCATCAGGTCCACGACCCGGAAGGCCAGAAGTTGCAGCACCAGGGTCGCCACCCCCCAGATGGTGATGTCCCGAACCGAGGTCGAGACCGACAGGGACACCGCCAGCGGAATGGCCAGACCAACCAATATCCCGGCGAAGGCCACGGCGGCGGCCGGATTGCCCTCGCGGATCAGGGCGATCTCCTTCCACGGCGTCAGCATGGCGTAGATCGCCGCCCCCGCTGCGAGCAGCAGCAGGGTGACGGCCAGGTGCATGACCATGACCGGAAAGCCCGAGGCGAAAGCCTGCACCTCGGCGCTGGACAGAACGTCGGACAGTGATGGGTCCATATCCACACGCCTTGCCCGATTGCCGCCCCAATCCGCAAGCGCGGCGAAGCAACACCTTGTGACGAAAGATTACAGACCGTCGTCCTTCGGCGTGTTCGCTCGCGCCTTGGCCAGGGCCGCGCTCTCGCGTTTCAGCGGCTTGGCGACCGGGCAGACCTCCTGGACATAGCCGTTCAGGGTGTTGGTCAGTTGGTCGGGCGCCAGGCTGTAGTGAACGTACTGGCCCTTCTTTTCGCTGGTCACCAGACCCGCGACCTCCAGCACCGACAGATGCTGGGACACCGCCGGCTTGGAGATCTCGAACTTGGCCGCGATCTCGCCAGCGGTCAGGTCCGCGTGGGCAAGATAGGCTAGGATTTTGCGACGGACGGGACTGGAAAGGGCTTCGAACACGCGTTGCATAGGGCGGTATTTAAGCGATTTGCTAACCGCTTGCCAGTGACTCATTTCGGTGTTTAAGTGATTACCTAACTACCTACCGGGAGGCGCGACATGCACCACCATGATCCCTGCGCCGTGAACAGCCTGGTCGCGACACCCGGCTGCAGCCCGACCGAGGGTCGGGTGGTCTGGGACCCGCTTCATTCGCTGTGGAACGGCGGCATGCTCGCGGCCACCCTGATCTTCGGCGCCATGACCTTCAGCCTGGCCGCTGTCGCGGCCTTCGTGGTCACGACGGGGGCGACCCTGCTGCTGGGCCATTCGGTCGGATTCCATCGCCGGCTGATCCACGGCAGCTTCGAATGCCCGCTGTGGCTCGAGCGGGTTTTGGTCTGGTTCGGGACCTTGGTCGGCATGAGCGGTCCCTTCTGGATGATCCGCAGCCACGACATGCGCGACTGGGCCCAGCGCCAGACCGCCTGCCACGACTATCTGGCCCACCGGCGGCCTATGGCGGTCGACGCCTGGTGGCAGATGCACTGCCGGCTGGTGCTGGAACGACCGCCGCGTTTCGATCTGGGCCGGATCGGCTGCGATCCCTTCTATCGGTTCCTGGAACGGACCTGGATGCTGCAACAGCTTCCTGTCGCAGCGGCGCTGTGGCTGATGGGCGGCTGGGGCTTCGTGGTCTGGGGCGTCTGCGCCCGGGTCTCGGCCAGCGTCATCGGCCATTGGTTCGTCGGCCATCTGGCCCACCGTCGAGGCCCGCAGACTTGGCTGGTGCGCGAGGCGGGCGTCCAGGCCCATGACGTGCCCTGGGCCGCCATCCCGACCATGGGGGAGGCCTGGCACAACAACCACCACGCCTATCCGGGCTCGGCGAAGATCGGCCTCTATCCCGGCCAGAGCGACTGGGGGTTCCGGTTCATCCAGTTGCTGGAACGGCTGGGTCTGGCCTGGGACGTGCGGACGCCGGCGACGATGACGGAGCGGGCGGCTCAGTTAGGGCGAGCTTCGGCATGAACCGCGAGCGCATTCCCTTCGACCATCTGTTTCGCGCCTTAATCTTCGGAGCGGTCGCGGGCGGAGCCAGCTTTTCGGGTCAACTCGTTTTTTTGGCCATGTGGGATCAGCTTTCAGCAACGGACTATCCGACACACCTCTTCGCTTGGCTGATTGGGATAATCCTCGTCTTCAGCGTGGCTACGCCCGTCTTTCTCATCGGCATCGTGATGGTGGGCTGGCCAGCCTGGGCCATGACGCACAGAATGGGGCTGCGCTCGCCTTTGGTCGGGGCCGTGATTGGCGCGCCCAGCGCGAGTCTGGCCCAGTGGATTCTCTGGCCTATCGTTCCGCCATACCTGCTCATTTTTCCCGGCGCGGCCGCAGGCTATGTCGCTTGGTGGATGGTCTACAATCGTCCGTTCAGGCCGCTTCCGCCCCCGCCGCCTGCTCCGCCTTCCTGAGCGCGCTCGCCCGCACCTTCTCGCTCTCGGACTTCAGCTGGCCGCAGGCGGCCAGGATGTCGCGGCCGCGCGGCGTGCGGATGGGGCTGGCGTAGCCGGCCTTGTTCAGGATGGCGGCGAAACGCTCGATCGTCTTCCAGTCCGAGCATTCGTATTCGACGCCCGGCCAGGGGTTGAACGGAATCAGGTTGATCTTGGCCGGAATGCCCTCGATCAGCTTCAGCAAGGCCCGCGCCTCTTCGGGACTGTCGTTGACGCCCTTCAGCATGACGTATTCGAACGTCACCCGCCGCGCGTTCGACAGGCCCGGATAGGCCCGGATGCCCGCCATCAGCTGGTCCAGCGGATATTTCTTGTTCAGCGGCACCAGGACATCGCGCAGGGCGTCGTTGGTGGCGTGCAGGCTGATGGCCAGCATGGCCGCCGTGCGCGTGCCAAGGGCGTCGAGCTGCGGCGCCACGCCCGAGGTCGAGACCGTGATCCGCCGACGCGACAGGGCGATGCCCTCATTGTCCGAGATGATGTCGATGGCGTCGGCGACATGGTCCAGATTGTAGAGCGGCTCGCCCATGCCCATGAAGACGATGTTGGACAGGCGGCGGTCTTCTTTCGGAGACGGCCATTCCTCCAGGTCGTCGCGGGCGACCTGGACCTGGGCCACGATCTCGGCGGCGGTCAGGTTGCGGACCAGCTTCTGCGTGCCGGTGTGGCAGAAGGTGCAGTTCAGGGTGCAGCCGACCTGGCTGGACACGCACAGGGCGCCGGCCCGGCCCACGTCGGGGATATAGACGGTCTCGATCTCGATGCCCGGGGCGGTGCGGATCAGCCATTTGCGGGTGCCGTCCTTCGACACCTGGCGTTCGACGATCTCGGGCCGGGCCAGGGTGAAATGCTCGGCCAGCTTGGCCTGCATGTCCTTGGCCACATTGCTCATGGCCGAAAACTCGGTGACGCCGTAGTGGTGGATCCAGCTCCACACCTGGCTGGCGCGCATCTTGGCCTTTTCGGGCGGACAGACGTTCGCGTCGATCAGCGCCTGGCGCAGGCCCGCGCGCGTCAGACCGGACAGGTTGACGGGGGCCTTCAAAGCGGGCGCGTTGGAGACACGGGAAAGATCGAGCGTGATGCTCAAGGCGGCGATCCTGGATGCGGTTTAGCCGGCCTATATAGCACGAACCCCGGCAATTGCATGGCCGGGCGGTTCCCGACCCGACTAGAGCCCCACGTCCCACACCCCAGCATCGCGCATCCGGGTCAGTTTCGCCTCTTCCGCCCGGCCGCCCATTTCCTGGGCCATGCAGCGCACGGCGGTGGAGACTGTGGTCTTGTGCACGCCAGGGATCAGGGCATGGGCGAAGGCGGCGCCGGCCAGCCGCAGCAGGCGGAAACCGAAGACGGCCGAGGCGGCCATATGCTGGAGATAGGTCTCGCCGACCTGGCGGGGGTGCTCGCGGAACAGGCGGTCGAACGCCGTCGAACCCGAGCGGGCGCGGTCGATCGTCGTCTGGCTCATGCGGCGGCTCCGGGTGTTCGCGAACGCCGATGGTCATGTGGGAGCGGGCCTGACGCAAGCCTTGTTTTGCAACCGCCCGAAACAAGCCGCCGCCGAGCCCATCGTCATGCGCGAGAACTCGGGCTAGAGTCGCGTCTCGATCAAGGAAATCTCGATGACGCTTCGCTCCACGGCCGCCTCGACCCTCGCTCTTGCGGCCGCTCTGCTGGCCTTCGCCGGTCCGGTCCTTGCGCAGTCTCCGGCGCAGTCCGGCCCCAGCTATCTTCCCTATGACGCCCGGCGCGGAGTCTTCAGTTTCGCCGCCGGCCTGGAGGCCTCCCTGCCCGCCGTGGTCCAGGTGACGACCCTGGGCCAGTCGCGCGGCCCCAGCTCGGACGCCGACGATCCCAAACCCTACGCCTCGGGCTCGGGCGTCATCGTCGACGCGGCCCAGGGCATATTGATCACCAACAACCACGTGGTCGAGAACGGGCGGAAATTCACCGTCGACCTGACCGACGGCCGCCTGTTCGACGCCGTCCTGGTCGGGGCGGACAAGGCCACCGACATCGCCGTGCTGAAGATCGTGCCCGACGGCCGGCCGCTGAACCTGAAACAGGTCCAGACGGTCGATTCCGACACCCTGCGGACCGGCGACCTGGCCTTTGCGGTCGGATATCCGCTGGGCCTGGACCAGACCCTGACCATGGGGGTCATTTCGGGCCTGAACCGTTCGGGCCTGGGCGACGCCGTCGAGGACTATATCCAGACCGACGCGGCCGTGAACTCGGGCAATTCGGGCGGGCCGCTGCTGGACAGCCGGGGGCGGCTGATCGGGATCAACACCTCGATCCTGTCGGGCGGCATGGGCGGGGGCAATGACGGCATCGCCTTCGCCGTGCCCACGCGGATCATGCTGTATGTCGCCGACCAGCTGCGCGCCCACGGCGAGGTCAAGCGCGGCGAGACCGGGGCCATCTTCGCCTCCCTGACCGCCGAACGCGCCCGCGAGATGCGGCTGGGCATCGTGCGCGGGGCCGTGGTCGCCGACGTGGCCCCCGGCTCGCCGGCCGAACGGGCAGGCCTGCGCGACGACGACGTCGTCACCCGCATCCAGGGCCGGCCGGTGGCCAACGCCGGGTCGGTCAACGCCACGGTCGGCGTCGCCGCGCCGGGGTCCAGCCTGAACGTGGTCTATCTGCGCGCCGGGCACGAGGCCACGACCGCCCTGACGGTTGCGACCCCCGTCGAGGGCGCGGTCCATATCGGCGCGGACCGGGTGCTGGCTTACGGCGCCACCCTGCGCGACCTCGATGGCGAGGTTCAGGTCGTCGCTGTCGAGGGCGGCTCGGCGGCGGCCCAGGGCGAACTGATCGCCGGCGACATCATTACTTCAGTCGGGGGTGCCCCGGTCGCAGACGCCCGCGCGGCGGCCGAGGCCCTGCGCGGATCGGCGGGCGCGACCGCGGTCGAGGCGCGCCGCAATGGCGATACGGTGACGGTGAACCTGGAAATCCCTCTTACGGCCTGAGGGCGCGGCCTAAAGGCTTCGGGTCGGGCGCCGACCGTGGCGCATCCGACCCGAGCCTGGCTCCAGAAAGAAACACCCGCCTTGCCTGGGAGGGGGAGGGGATCGGCAAGGCGGGCGCTCGCTTGGAGGAAGCATCGGCCGCCGGAGCCCTTTGTGGAAACATCCAGGGGGCTGGGGGGGCTGTTCAGGATCCGGACGCTTCCGAACTCCGACGAGCCGATGATCGGTATCTCGCCTTCCAAACGGGCGGGCGAAGGACCGAAACAGGGCCATTTGGTGTCGCGGGCGTTTTCTTCCCCGCCAGACCCCTCTGGCGCCGCTCGCCGGGGCGACTAAGTTCAGACCATGAGCATGACCCCGCACGAGGCCCAGCCCCAATCCGGCACGGTCTTCTTTGAACGGCGCGAGCTGGACCTGATCCTGCGGGTCTATGGCCGCATGGTCGCCCAGGGGGAATGGCGCGACTACGCCATGGTCGGCCACAAGGACTTCGCCGAGGTCGCCGTCTTCCGCCGGTCGGGCGACGCCCCCTTCTACCGCATCGAGAAACGCCCGGCGCTCCAGGTGCGCCAGGGCCAGTGGGCGATCATCGGCGAAGGCGGCCAGATCCTCAAACGCGGCCGCGACCTGGCCCAAGTCCTGCGGGTGTTCGACGGCCGGAAGTTCCAGGTGGTGGATTAAGACGGGCCTATTTCTTCGACGGCCGCGAGACGGCCCCGTACTCCATGACGACTATCAACTGCGGGCGTCGACGCCCGCCCGAAACGACTAGGGGTTTCAGGACGAAATCCACTCGACTCGCGGAATCATAAGAAGGTGAGTTGAGACCCGCCATGAAGAAGTACCGCCCGTCGGGTATCTTCGGAAAGCTGAACACGCCGCCGGAACCGCATTCGACATCTTGGACATAGGCTGGGCTTTCCGGCCAAGCCCAGCGATGCAGCCCCGGAACGCCGCTTCGCCACTCGCCGCCGGGCTCCAGCGCAAAGCCAAATCGATGTTCCAGAACCCAGCGATGATGCGGCGTGTCTGGGATCAGTCTGGCGGACAGCCCCTCGCAGGTCAGAGTTTCCGGCTCCACCGGCCGAGAGCCGTCCGGCGTCGCAACGATTGTAGGAGTCTTCACCTCGACATTGCCCGAAAGTGGAAATCCCTCGCGTTCGAACCAGGATTGCTCGACGGCCCCCGCATGCAAACGTTGCGAAACTTCTCGTTCCTCATTGGCCCTCTGAATGGCGGCCAATGTCAGGCACCCCCCGAGCGACGACGTCATGAGCAAGCTTGCGACAAGCCCAGCCAAGCACCGTCCGCGTTTCCACATCGCTCACCCCCATTTGGTCGAGCCAAGGCGTAAACACTATGCCGCAAAAAGAAAGGGCCCCGCGAGGGGCCCTTTCCGCATCCGTCTTGCGACAGGTCTTAGTTCCGGTTGCCGCCCATGAAGGCCAGCAGGAATTGGAACAGGTTCACGAAGTTGATGAACAGGCTCAGGGCGCCGAAGCCCGTGGCCACGCCCATGGCGTTCTGGTCGCCGCCCAGGGCGTAGTAGGTCATCTTCAGACGCTGGGTGTCATAGGCGATCAGACCCGCGAAGATCAGCACGCCCAGGCCCGAGATGATCAGGTACAGGGTCCCCGACTGCATGAACATGTTGACGATCATCGCGACGATCAGGCCGATCACGCCGAAGATCAGGAAGGTGCCCATGGCCGTCAGGTCCTTCTTGGTGGTGTAACCCACCAGGCTCAGACCGCCGAAGGCCGCCGCCGTGACCAGGAAGGTCGAGGCCAGCGAGGCGCCGGTATAGCGCAGGAACAGGACGCCCAGGCCCGCGCCGATCGAGGCGACCACGGCCCAGTACAGCAGATTCACACCCTTCGCCGTCGGGTTCTTCATGAAGAACATCGAGCCGAACAGCAGCACCAGGGGCGAGAACTGGACGATCATGCCCAGCATGGTCAGGCCGACGCGGCCGTCCGGCGTCACGCCGAACAGCAGTTGCTGCACCGCCGGCACATTGCCGGTGACATAGGCCAGGGCCGCCGCGACCACGAGGCCCAGGGCCAGCTTGTTGTAGACGCCCAGCATGAAGCCGCGCAGGCCGGCGTCCACCGACATGTCGGCCGTCTGCGGCAGGGGGCGGGCGTAGCCGTTGTTGAAATCGCTCATGGCGACGTGCTTTCTCCGATTGGCCGGAGAGACTTCTCCGATCACAGGGCTCGAATATCGTGAGCCACAGGCTCCACTGCAAGGAAAACCGGACTTGGAGGGCGCGGTTCCTGCCGCTACCTTCGGTCGCATGTTGCGCCTGTTCACCGCCCTGACCCTGCCGCCGGACGTCGAGGAGACGCTGAAACGCCGCCAGTCGGGCCTTCCGGGCGCGCGCTGGCGACCCCTGGACGCCCTGCACGTCACCCTGGCCTTCTACGGCGAGACCGACGAGCGCCGGGCTGACGACCTGGCCTCCGAACTGGCCCGCGTCGCCGGAGGCCCCTTCGAGATCGTGTTGAAGGGCGTCGGCGCCTTCGGCGACGATCACCGCAGCCACACCCTCTGGGCCGGGGTCGAGACGCCCAACGAAAGGCTGGCCGTCCTGGCGGGCCGCTGCAAGAAGGCCGGCGAACGCGCGGGCCTGAGGCTGGAGGCCCGCGACTACCGCCCGCACGTCACCCTGGCCTATCTGAAGCCCCAGACGAACCCGGACCGGATCGGCGCCTGGATGGCGGGCCACAATCTGCTGCACTCGCCGCCCATCCGCATCGACCGCTTCGGCCTCTATTCCAGCGTCCTGACCGGCGACGGCAGCCAGTATGCGCTGGAGCGGGAGTATCTGCTGTGACCTACGCCGTTCCGCCGCACGTGACCCTGGGTCCGACGCTGGAGACGGCGCGGCTTATCCTGCGTCCGCCGGCGGTCGAGGATTTTCCGCGCTGGGCCGAATTCATGGCCGATGAGGAGACCGCCCGTTTCATCGGCGGCGTCCAGTCCCCGCCCCAGGTCTGGCGCACCCTCTGCGCCGTCGCCGGCATGTGGGCCCTGACGGGCGAGGGCATGTTCTCCATCCTGGAAAAATCGACCGGTCTATGGGTCGGACGGATCGGCCCCCTCCACCCCTATGGCTGGCCGGGCCGCGAGGTGGGCTGGAGCCTGCACCGCGACGCCACCGGCAAGGGCTATGCGGTCGAGGCCGCAGCCGCGACGATGGACTACGCGTTCGACGTGCTGGGCTGGGACGACGTGATCCACTGTATCGATCCCGACAACCTGCCCTCGGCCCGGGTGGCGACGCGGCTGGGCTCGATCAATCGCGGACGCGGCCAGTTGCCCGAGCCGATGCAGGATCATGTCATCGACCTGTGGGGTCAGACGCGCGCCGACTGGGCCGTCAATCGGGCGCGCCTGAACCCCTGACGGCAACCGAAGGCCGGCTTGCAACGTATCCGTTTTTCAAACCCGAACGAGGATACGCCCGATGATCCGCGCCGCCCAGATTACCGCCTCCCTCGTCGCCGCCGCCCTGATCGCCCTGCCCTCCGCCGCCCTGGCCCAGTCGCGGGCCGTCGATCTGGACCGGTTCGACGGCCGCTGGTTCGAGATCGAGCGCAGCCATAACGACGTCCAGAAGGACTGCAGCCGGGCCCAGATCGACTTCACGCGTCAGGATCGACCCGACCGCTACGGCATCGTCGTCACCTGCACCCGCCGCGCCGACGGGCGCAACGAGGTGCTGCGCGCCAACGCCCGCATCGCCGACACCACGACCAACGCCAAATTCCGCTTCACCCTGCCCGGCCTGCTCAGCTTCGGCGGTCTGGCGGGCCAGAACTACTGGGTCTGGGACCATGATCCGGAATACAGCTGGGCCATCCTGGCCCTGCCGAACAAGTCCGACTGGTGGATCTGGCATCGCGACCAGAGCGTCTCCGCGGCGGAACGCAGCCGCCTGATGGCCCGCGCCCGCGCCCTGGGCCTGGACATGAGCCGGGTGGTCAGCACGGGGCGCTGAGAGGCCCGGATCGAGGTCGCAACACGCCGCGCTCGCCCGCCCCCAAGCCTTAAGGCCGTATTATCCCCCTGGTCCGCACGACTACTGAATAGTCAAGCTGGACGAACGCAGTTACCCGTGACATCGCCCTCAACCACGGAGCGATCATCGTGACCGACTGCTGCGCCCACAACACCCCCAACCTGTCGCGCCGGAGCGCCTTCGGTCTGATCGCCCTGGGCGGCGGCGTCAGCCTGCTGTCCACCCTGGCGCCCGGCGTCGCCCGGGCGCGGGGCCACACCGAAATCCTGCTGCTGACCTGCATGGACTATCGCCTGACCGATGACACCATCGCCTATATGGAAGGCCACGGTCTCCATGACAAATACGACCACGTCGTCCTGGCCGGCGCCTCGCTGGGCGCTCTGACCGACAAATTCCCCAGCTGGGGCGAGACCTTCTGGACCCACATGGACGTCGCCATCGACCTCCACCACATCCACAAGGTCATGGTGATCGACCACCGCGACTGCGGCGCCTACAAGGTCCTTCTGGGCGCCGAGACCGTCGATACGCCCGACAAGGAACTGGCGGTCCACACTCAGCAGCTTCACGCCCTGCGCGACGCGATCAAGCAGCGCCACCCCCACGTGGAGGTCGAGCTGGCCCTGATGGATCTGGACGGCGAGGTCGAGGAGATCGCCTGAGGCGCATCCCCTCCCAGGAGCCCATCCATAATCCTGAGCCCGATCGGGGCCGCCGGACGATCCGCTGCTTGCGTCCGGAACGTATCCGGAACATAAATCCGGCATGGCCGCCACCGCAGTCTCGCTCGAACTGGTCTTCAGTCGGCCGGAAACCACCCTGTCGGTCACGCGGGGGACGGCGCGGCTGATGCTGGACATGGGCTATGCGCCCCTGCTCGAGGTCTGCCTGCCCAATGGACGGCGGGCCGACGTCATGGCGGTCGGGCCGAAGGGCGACATCGTCATCTGCGAGGTCAAGTCAGGGGTGGAGGACTATCGCCTCGACCGCAAATGGCAGGAATACGGGCCGTTCTGCGACGCCCTCTATTTTGCGGTCGCGCCGGAGTTTCCGCAGGACATCCTGCCGGAGGCGCCCGGGCTTATCGTGGCCGACGGCTTCGGCGGGGCTGTCGTGCGGACGGCGCCGGTCAGTCCGCTGGCGCCGGCGCGACGCAAGGCCCTGACCCTGGCCTTCGCGCGGCTGGGGGCGATGCGGACGATGCGGGATTAAATCAGAGGCGGCGGAAGACGGCGGAGGCGAAACCTTCGGCCGTCAGGCGCGCCTCGACCTCGGCCAGGGCCTCGATCACGACCCCGCCCTTGTCTCCGGTGGAATGGATGATCCGTTCGGCGTCGATCATCAGGGCCGAATGGCCGGTCCAGTCCTGATCGCCGCCGGGCGCCAGCCAGACCACGATGTCGCCGCGCAGGTGCGGGCCGGCGGGGGCCGCCTGGCCCAGTTCGGCCTGGGCGTCGGAGCGACGCGGACCGGGCAGGCCGCAGGCCAGCAAGGCCTGCTGCACCAGGCCGGAACAGTCGGTGGAGACGGAGGAGCGGGCGCCCAACTCGTGCGGCCGGCCCAGCAGGCGTTCGGCCACGGCGGCCAGGTCGCGTTCGAAATCGCCGACGGGTTGCAGATCCGTCTCGGCCAGGCCCTCGGCCGTCTCGACCACCAGGGCGTTCAGCGGCAAGGCGGCGTCCACGGCGGCGACGCGGCGGGTCGGCAGGGGCGCCCCGGCCGACAGACTGTCCAGCACCACCCAGCCGACCACGCCGTCACGGCGCGCCCGGCCCCAGGCCCGACCGTTGGCCCGGTCCAGAACGTCGAAGATCTCGCCGTGCAGCAGCTGGTCGATGCGGGCGTCGCGGTCCGACAGGATGTCGGCCACGGCGACGCGGCAATGCATGGGCTCGGTCTTGCGATAGGCGGACGCGCGCACCAGCCCTTCCAGCGCCTGTTCGGCGAGGTCGGGGCGAGCGAGGCGGTCGCCGGTCGGAAGAAGGTCGAGGACGTCGGTCAAACGTGGACTCGCATGGTTGAACCCAAACCCTATCGTCAGATGCCGAAGGGGCCGTTAACAGCCGTCTTTTTTCTGAAAGAAATCAACAGAACCGCGTTTTCAAATAGTGGAAACAAGCCCTTAGGGCCTGGGCCTCGCCGCCTTCGGGATAGCCGGGCCGGGCGCGGGGGTTCCAGGCGAAGATGTCCATATGCGCCCATGCGCCGGTGGTCGGGGCGAAGCGCTGCAGGAACAGGGCGGCCGTCACCGACCCCGCCTGGGCCCAGGCCGAGGAGTCGTTCTTCAGGTCGGCGATCTCGGTGTCCAGAGCGCTGCGATAGCCGGCCCACAGCGGCATCCGCCACAGGGGGTCGCGCACCGCGGTCCCCGCCGCCAGCAGGCCCTCGGCCAGGGCGTCGTCGTCGGTATAGAGGGGCGGCAGGTCCGGCCCCAGGGCGATCCGCGCCGCCCCGGTCAGGGTGGCGAAGTCCAGGGTCACGTCGGGCTCATGCTCGCCCGCCCGCGTCAGGGCGTCGGCCAGGATCAGCCGCCCCTCCGCATCGGTGTTGCCGATCTCGATCGTCAGCCCCTTGCGGCTGTTGAGTATGTCGCCCGGCCGGAAGGCGTCGGCCGAGACGGCGTTCTCCACCGCCGCCACGATGACCACCAGCCGCACCGGCAGATCCGCCTGCATGACCAGCCGCCCCAGGGCCAGGGCGTGGGCCGATCCGCCCATGTCCTTCTTCATGTTCCGCATCCCGGCGGCGGGTTTCAGATCCAGCCCCCCGGTGTCGAACACCACCCCCTTGCCGACCAGGGCCACCAGCGGCAGGTCGGTCTGGTCCAGCTTCCAGCCGATCTCGATCAGGCGCGGGGCCCGGTGCGGCGCGGCGGCCCGGCCGACGGCGTGGACGGCGGGATAGTTCGCCTCCAGCAGGGCGTCGCCCTCGGTCACCGTGATCGCGGCCCCGGCGCTCTCGGCGATCTCGCGGGCGATGGTCTCGATCTGCAACGGTCCCATGTCGGCGGCAGGCGTATCGACCATCTCGCGCGCCAGGGCGCAGGCGGCGACGATCCGCGTGGTCTCGGCGACGTCCAGACCCTCGGGCGCGACCAGCCGGACCGGCGTCTTGTCCGGCCGGGCCTTGTAGCGGTCGAAGACATAGGCCCCCAGCAGGAAGGCCTGGGCGGCGGCCTGGGCCTGATGCGGCTCGGTCTCCAGACGATAGAGGCCGCCGGGCAGGCGGGCGGACAGGCCCCGCGCCGCCATCGGATCGAAGACCGGACCCGTTCCGACCAGGACCTGGCCGATCCCGTCGCCCTGGGGCGCGATCAGAAGCTGACCCGGCTTGCCCTCGAACCCGTGCAGATCGGCCCAGGGGCGCACGGCGCCGTCCAGCGCCTGATCCGGACCGACGAAGCGGATCGGCACGGCGTCTGCGCCGTCTTGTGCGGCGACCAGCAGGGGATGGAATACGGACATGACGGGCCTTCTTAACCAACAGTTGACGCGAACCGGCGAGTCTGGGGGCGACCGAGGACCGTCAGGACTCCACCCATGTCGCCCATGCCCGCCCTTCTCGCAACCGCCGCCCTGCTCAGCCTGTCGGCCGCGCCGGCGCTTGCGGCCGATCCCGCCCCCGCCCAACAGGGCCGCGCCCCGGCCCCGGCCGAGACCCGCGCCGCCTATGAGCGGATGGACGCCCTGTCGCGCTCGGTCTTCTGGGCCGGGGAGCAGGAGATCAATCCGGCCGATCCCGTGGCCGGGGTGAAACTGGCCCAGGCCCTGCGCGAAATGGGGCGGTACGACCAGGCGGTCCAGACCGCCGAGGGGGTGCTGACCGTCCAGCCGGCCAATCTCGACGCCCTGCTGGAGCTGGGTCGCGCCCATATCGCCCGAGGCCAGGCCTTCTATGGCGTCGCTCCGCTGGAGAAGGCGCGCGACCTGGCGCCGCACGACTGGCGGGCCTATTCGCTGCTGGGCGTGGCCTATGAACAGGTGCGCCGGTTCGACGACGCCCACGCCGCCTGGAACCAGGCCCTGGTCCTGTCGCCCGACAATCCCGACGTCCTGACCAACGCCGCCACGGCCGCCCTGACGCGCGGCGACGCGCCGGGCGCCGAGACCCTGTTGCGGCGTGCGGCGGCCCAGCCCGCCGCCTCCAGCCGGGTGCGCCAGAACCTGGCCATGGTGGTGGGCCTTCAGGGCAAGATGGGCGAGGCCGAACAGATCCTGCGCCGCGAACTGCCGCCCGAACAGGCCGAACAGAGCCTGCAATGGCTGCAGGCGCGCAATTCCGCCGGCGGCGCGGCGTCCTCGGGCGGGACGACGCCGGACACGGCCCGGACCTGGAGTTCGCTTCAGGGCGGTTGAGCCGCGATTTCAGACTCACAAAAACATAGTCTGAATTGTCTGAATCGTCTGAAATCTCCCTCATCCGAACTCTGGCCGCCCCTGCGGCGATCACACCCCATCCAGGATCGCACGGATCGGAAGACCGACAGGTCGATGGCCGCGAGATTTCGTCAAGCCGTTGAAAACACAGGCGGCGAACCAGCGTCATTATGGGGGCTGGGCGGCGTCCGGTTGCCCCCGGTCCAGACCCGTGCTGGATAGACGCATGGCTTCTCCCCACACGCCCAAGACCTATCAAGCCTTCCTGTTCGACCTGGACGGCACCCTGATCAGTTCGACCGCCGCCGCCGAACGGGTCTGGACCCGCTGGGCCGAGCGGCACGGCCTGGACGTGGCGCGTTTCATTCCCACCATCCACGGCGTGCGCGCGCCCGACACCATCCGCCGCCAGAACCTGCCGGACATCGACCTTGCCGAGGAGGCCGCCTGGGTCGAGCGCGGCGAGATCGAGGATGTGGACGGGGTCGTCCCCATTCCCGGCGCCCTGGATTTCCTCAAACGCCTGCCGCCCGACCGCTGGGCCGTGGTCACCTCGGCCAGCGTGCCCCTGGCCTGCGCCCGCATGGCCGCCGCCGGGGTCGAACCGCCCGCCGTCATGATCACCGCCGAACGGGTGGACCGCGGCAAGCCGGACCCCTCGGGTTATCTGCTGGCGGCCCAAACCCTGGGCGTCGATATCAAGGACTGTCTGGTGTTCGAGGACGCCGAGGCCGGGATCACGGCCGGCGAGGCCGCGGGCGCGGACGTCGTGGTCATCACCGCCGCCTGGACCCATCCGCTGGAGACGCCGCACCCGACACTGGCGGACTACGCCCAGGCGCGGCTGGAGGTGGAGGCCGACGGGGCGCTTGGGTTCTCGATCGAGACCTGAGCATTCCGGGTCAGGCTCGGCCGCCCCTCTTCCCTTATCTCCAGCCGTGCCAGGGAGGTGCGGATGAGCCGAAGCGTCATCGACAACTATCATGCGCGGATGCGCCGGGTTCTGATCTTCATCGACCAAAACCTGGAGGCGGATCTGAACGTGGAGCTGCTGAGCGACGTGTCCGCCTTTTCCAGACACCATTTCCAGCGGCAGTTCTCTTCGCTGTTCGGGATCAGCGTCGGTCGGTACGTCCAACTGAAGCGGATGAAGCGCGCCTCCTACCGCCTGGCCTTTCGTGACGGGGCCAGCGTGCTGGAGATCGCGCTCGACAGCGGGTTCGAGGGGCCGGAGGCGTTCAGCCGCGCCTTCCGACGTCATTTCGACCAGAGCCCGACCGAGTTCCGAAGAGCGCCCCGCTGGACGCCCTGGCTTGCGGCCCAGACGCCGCTCACCCAAGCCCGGAGCCAGACCATGACACCCACCACACCCACCGAAGCCGAGGTTCGCATTCTCGACTTCCCGGAAACCGCCGTCGGCCTGCTGACGCACAGCGGCGATCCCGCCCACATCGGCGACACGATCCGTCGTTTCATCGCCTGGCGGAAGGCGGCGGGCCTGCCGCCGAAGATCAGCGCCACCTTCAACATCTTCCATACGGAGCCCGAGGATGACGACGCCGCGCCCCATCGCATCGATCTGTGCGCCGCCACCCCGCGCGCGATCCTGCCGAACGCGGCGGGCGTGGTCGCCGGCGTCATCCCCGCCGGACGCTGTGCGGTGCTGCGACAGGTCGGCGGCGGCGACGATCTGAGCGCCTCGGCCGCCTGGCTTTATGGGCAGTGGCTGCCGCGCAGCGGACACGAGCTTTGCGACTTCCCCCTGTTCGCCCAACGCGTCAGCTTCTTCCCCGACGTGCCGGAGCATGAGGCCGTCACGGACATCTTCCTGCCGATCCAGTCGTAGGCCGCCGTTCTCCCTCTCCCCTGCAGGGGAGAGGGAGGTTTCACGGGCGCGGTTGTCGTCCTATGTTCGCACCATGATCGACGATCTCTACAGCGCGCGCATCCTGATGCTGGCGGCGAACCTGCCCCATTCGGGGCGGCTGGCGTCGCCGGACGGGACCGGTGAGCGGGTGGCCAAACTGTGCGGGTCGCGGGCGACGGTGGATGTGACGCTGGACGACCAGGGCCGGGTCATCGACTTCGCCCAGGACGTCAAGGCCTGCGCCCTGGGCCAGGCGGCCGCCGGGGTGCTGGGCCAGGCCGTGATCGGGGCTGCGGCCGCAGAGATCGCCGAGGCGCGCGACGCCTTGTCGGCCATGCTGAAATCCGGCGGCGAAGGCCCCATCGGCCGGTTCGAGGATCTGCGGGTGCTGAGGCCCGTCGCCGACTATCCGGCGCGTCACGCCTCCACCCTGGTGGCGGTCGAGGCGACGCTGGAGGCCGTGAACCAGGCCCTGGCGGAACGAACTCGTCTCGCCGGCGCGGCCTGACGGGCTCTCAGCGGTTGATCCCCCTGCGATGACAGGGGATAAGCGCGGCGAACCCATCCAGCCCCCGGCGAAGGGACATATGTCTCTCTATGAACGCGGCGTCCGCGCGGCCCATCGGGGCTACAAGCTGACGCTGTCCCCCCTGATCGGCCAACAGTGCCGGTTTCTGCCGACCTGTTCGGACTATGGGCGCGACGCCCTGATCCAGCACGGACCGCTCAAGGGGGGATGGCTCACCGTGCGCCGCCTCTGTAAATGCCATCCCTTCGGAGGATCGGGCTATGACCCGGTTCCGCCTGCAAAGACTGACGAAAAAGAACAACAGTCATGATCGATCTGAAATTCCCTGACGGCGCCGTGCGCCAATATCCGGCCGGTTCGACGGCGCGTGACGTTGCGACCTCGATCTCGCCGTCCCTGGCCAAGAAGGCCGTGCTGGCCGAGCTGAACGGCGAGCAGCGCGACATGGGTCGGGTGCTGGAAACGGGCGGCGACTTCCGCCTGATCATGCGCGACGATCCCGCCGCGCTCTACACCATCCGCCACGACACGGCCCACGTCCTGGCCGAGGCGGTCCAGACCCTGTTCCCCGGCACCCAGGTCACGATCGGCCCGGCCATCGAGGACGGCTTCTATTATGACTTCTTCCGCGACGAGCCCTTCTCGACCGACGACTTCGCCGCCATCGAGAAGGAGATGGGCCGGATCGTCGATCGCGACGCCAGGTTCGAACGCGAGGTCTGGGACCGCGACGAGGCCATCGTCTTCTTCGAGGCGCGCGGCGAGAAGTTCAAGGCCGAGCTGATCAAGGACCTGCCCGAGAACGAGACCATCACCCTGTACAAGCAGGGCGACTGGATCGACCTGTGCCGGGGCCCGCACTTCCCCTCGACGCGCCATGTCGGCAAGGCGTTCAAACTGACCAAACTGGCCGGCGCCTACTGGCGCGGCGATTCCAAGCGCGAACAGCTGCAGCGCATCTACGGCACCGCCTGGGCGACCAAAGAAGACCTGGACGCCTATCTGCAGCGGCTGGAAGAGGCCGAGAAGCGCGACCACCGCAAGGTCGGCAAGGCGATGGAGCTCTTCCACATGCAGGAAGAGGGCCGGGGCATGGTCTTCTGGCATCCCAAGGGCTGGATCCTGTGGCGCGTGCTGGAGGCCTATATGCGCCGCCGCCTGGACGCCGCCGGCTATGTCGAGGTCAAGACGCCCCAGGTGCTTGACCGTAAGTTCTGGGAACAGAGCGGCCACTGGGACAAGTACCGCCCCAATATGTTCGTCTGCGAAACGGTCGAGGGCGAGACCCTCAGCCTCAAGCCGATGAACTGCCCCGGTCACGTCCAGATCTTCGACCAGGGCCAGCGCTCATACCGCGAACTGCCGCTGCGCATGGCCGAGTTCGGCGCCTGCCACCGCTACGAGCCGTCGGGATCCCTGCACGGCCTGATGCGGGTGCGCGGCTTCACCCAGGACGACGCCCACATCTTCTGCCGTGAGGACCAGATCGTCGAGGAGACGGCCGAGTTCATCAAACTGGCCCGCAGCGTCCACGCCGACCTGGGCATGGAGACCGCCTATATCAGCCTGGGCACCCGCCCGGAGAACCGCGCCGGTTCCGACGAATTCTGGGACAAGGCCGAGGCCCTGATGGCCGAAGCCGCTCGCGCGGCCGGGACCGAGCCGGTCGTCACCGAGGGCGACGGCGCCTTTTACGCGCCCAAGCTGGACTTCATCGTCAAGGACGCCATCGGCCGCGAATGGACCTGCGGCACGATCCAGCTGGACTATGTCCTGCCCGAACGGCTCGATGCGACCTACATCGCCGAGGACGGTCAGAAGCACCGGCCCGTCATGCTGCACCGGGCGATTCTCGGATCGTTCGAGCGGTTCATCGGCATCATGATCGAGAACTACGCTGGCGCCTTCCCCCTGTGGCTGGCGCCGGTCCAGGCCGTGGTGGCCACCATCACCTCGGACGCCGATGACTACGCTCGCGACGTCATGGCCCGGTTCAAGGCGGCGGGCCTGCGCACCGAGATCGACCTGCGCAACGAGAAGGTCGGCTACAAGGTGCGCGAACACTCGGTCGGCAAGGTGCCCGTCATCGCCGTGGTCGGCCGCCAGGAAGCCGAACAGGGCCTAGTCGCCATCCGCCGCCTGGGCTCCCAGGCCCAGACGGTGGTCACGGTGGAGGAGGCGATCCGCCTCCTGACCGACGAAGCGACCCCGCCGGATCTGAAGCGGGCCGGGTGAGGCGCTAAGCCCGGTTCCGAACAGTGGAACGGTTCTCCGCCTGATCGCTTGTGATGGGGTGCGCCCCCGCGCCCCATCACAATTTTTGCGAGAGACGATCATGGCCGAGAAAACCCTCGACACCCTGTTCCACGACACGCTCAAGGACATCTATTACGCCGAGCGCAAGATCCTGAAATCCCTGCCCAAGATGGCCCGCGCGGCGCAGTCGCCCGAGCTGAAGGCGGCCTTCGAGAAGCACAAGGACCAGACCGAAGGTCAGATCGAACGCCTGCAGCAGGTGTTCGAGATCATCGGCAAGGCCCCCCGCGGCAAGACCTGCGACGCCATCGAAGGCATCCTGGCCGAGGGCGACGAGATCATGGAAGAATACAAGGACAACCCCGCCCTCGACGCCGGCCTGCTGGCCGCCGCCCAGGCGGTCGAACACTATGAGATCACCCGCTACGGCACCCTGAAGCGCTGGGCCCTGGTGCTCGGCATGAAGGACGCCGCCGCCCTGCTGGACGAGACCCTGCAGGAAGAGTCCCAGACCGACGAAGACCTGACCGGCATCGCCGACGCCGCCGTCAACAAGGACGCGATGAAGTCCGCCGCCTGATCTTGTCGGCCGGATAAACAACGGAGGCGGCCGCGCGGTCGCCTCCGTTTTCGTATCTGATCAGTTGCGCAGCAGCTCGTTGACACCGGTCTTGGCCCGCGTCTGGGCGTCCACCCGCTTGACGATGACGGCGCAGTACAGCGACGGGCCGCCCTTAGGATCCGGCAGAGCGCCCGGAACCACGACCGAATAGGCCGGCACCTCGCCGCGGAAGACCTCGCCCGTGGCGCGGTCGATGATCTTGGTCGAGCCCGACAGATAGACGCCCATGGCCAGGACCGCCCCTTCGCGCACGATCACGCCTTCAGCCACCTCGGCGCGGGCGCCGATGAAACAGCCGTCCTCTATGATGGTCGGATTGGCCTGAAGCGGCTCCAGCACTCCGCCGATGCCCGCCCCGCCCGACAGGTGCACGTTCTTGCCGATCTGGGCGCAGGACCCGACCGTGGCCCAGGCGTCGACCATGGCCCCCTCATCGACATAGGCGCCGATGTTCACGAAGGACGGCATCAACACGACGTTCCTGGCGATATAGGCGCCCTGGCGGACGATGGCGCCGGGCACCGAGCGGAAGCCGGCGGCCTGATAGTCGCCGGCGGCCCAGTCGCCGAACTTGTTGGGCACCTTGTCCCAGTAGGGGCCGACGCCCGGGGCGTGGCTGGTCGGGCCGCGGTCGCCGGCGCGCATGATCTGGTTGTCGTTCAGGCGGAAGGACAGCAGCACCGCCTTCTTCAGCCACTGATGCGTGGTCCAGACCCCGTCCTCGCCGCGTGAGGCGACACGCGCCTGGCCGGCGTCCAGCAGGGCCAGGGCGGTCTCGACCGCGTCGCGGACATCGCCATGGGTGGCGGCCGAGACGTCGGCGCGGTCTTCCCACGCGGCCTCGATGACGGATTCGAGATGCGACAGGTCGGTCATGCGGCGTCCTTGAAGGTCAGGGCGTTGAGGAAGTCGAGAAGATCGGGGGCGATCCGGTCAATATGGTCCCCCAGGGGCTTGCCGTGGCCGTCGCCGATCAGGACGGTCGCCATACCCAGGGCCTTGGCCGGCTCCAGGTTCTTGGGCGTGTCCTCGAAGAAGGCGGCGCAACGGGGTTCGAAATCGAACCGCTCGATCATGCGACGAAAGGCCGATGGGGCCGGCTTGGGCGTCAGGTCGCCGTCCTCGATGGCGAACACCCCCTCGAAACAGTCGGCGACGCCGATCCGGTCCAGCACCCGATGCGCATAGTCCCGCGCGCCGTTGGTGAAGACGAAACAGCGCCCCGGCAGGGTCTTCAGACGCTCGGCCAGGCGCGGATTGGGCTCGACCCCGTCCAGCGGCACGTCGTGGACCACGTTCAGGAAGTCCTCGGGATCGATGGTGTAGTTGGCCATCAGCCCGGCCAGGGTGGTGCCGTGTTCATCCAGAAACTGGCGCTGCAGGATACGCGCCTCCTGGGGCGCCAGGCCGACCGCCTCGACCACATAGGCGTTGATCCGCGCCTGGACGAGGGACATCAGCCCCTGCTCGCGCGGATACAGGGTGTCGTCCATGTCGAACACCCAGGCGTTGACGTACGACAGGTCGATCAAGACGCCTTCACCAGGGTGCCGGCGCCGAATTCGGTGAACAGCTCCACCAGCATGGCGTGGGGCCGACGGCCGTCCAGAATGACCACGGCCTCGACGCCTGCGCGCACGGCCGCCATGGCCGTCTCCAGCTTGGGGATCATGCCGCCGTGGGCGACGCCGCTGTCGATCAGGGCCTGCGCCTCCTCCAGCGTCATCTGGCGAATGATGTCGCCGTCCGCGCCCTTGACCCCCGGCACGTCGGTCAGCAGCAGCATCCGCTTGGCGTTCAGCGATCCGGCGATGGCGCCCGCCACCGTATCGGCGTTGACGTTGTAGGTCTGTCCGTCCTCGGCGACCCCGATCGGGGCGATGACCGGCACCCAGTCCTCGGTCTCCGACGCGATCAGGCCCTTGATCAGCTTGGGATCGACCTTGGTCGGTTCGCCGACATAGCCCAGGTCCACCTCGTGCTCGATCATGCTGTCGGGATCGCGTTTGGTCCGGCGCGTCTTCTCGACCGTCAGCAGGCCGGCGTCCTTGCCCGACAGACCGACGCCGCGCACGTCCGCCTCCTTGCCGGCCATGGTGATCCAGTGGGCGATCTCCTTGTTCACCGCGCCGGACAGGACCATCTCGGCGACTTCCATCGTCGCCGGATCGGTGACCCGCAACCCGTCGACGAAGCTGGACCTGACCCCGGCCTTGTCCAGCATGGCGCTGATCTGCGGCCCGCCGCCGTGCACCACGACCGGGTTGACCCCCATCAGCTTCAGCAGCACCACATCGGCCGCGAACTGACGCGCCACGGCGCTCTCGCCCATGGCGTGGCCGCCGTATTTGATGACCACGGTCTCGCGGTCATAGACCTGAATATACGGCAAGGCCTCGGCGAGCGTCTTCGCCGTCTCCCAGCTGCGTTCTTCCGACTGGCGTTCTGTTTCGTTCATCACGCGCGCGAGATAGCGGGGGATGGGGGCGGTGTCACGGCGAAACCCGTTGGGTGCCCCTCACCGAGGCACCAGAGCCATCGCGCGAGTCAGGCGGTTAGGTCGATCCGTTCGACGGTAACTCCGCAAAACCACAATCGGGCGCCGCGGACGTGAATGCGAAATTCGAGCTTGCCCGCGTCCGGCCTCACATCCAGATGCATTTCCCAAGGCCCCTTCCGCTTCGGCACGTGTCGCGTAAGGACATTGGACCCGTCGGTGACGTCTAGGGTTATTCCGCCGCCCGGATCCTGTTTCAGATCGACAAGATCGAACTTGACGAGATAGTTTCCGGGCGTAAGACGCCGATTGGGGCCGGTGGTCGCCCCGCGTCTCGCTCTGCTACGAAGGCCGATAGCGCTGGCGAGGTTGCGGGCGTCGAGCAATATTCCGCCATCGACCCGTTTGGCGGCTCCCTTGAAACCGAATTGATCCGCCGAGAACCGACGTTTCTCGTCAAGAACGGCAAGCTTTTCATCGACAACGGTTTTGACAGCGCTTTCGCTGTCCAGCTTGCATCCAGCACAGGCCTTGAGAGCGTTCCAGCGTTTCTCGTTGAACAGACGTCTCACGCGGGCTCGAGAGGCGCTTGCCAAGGTCTCCACCACGCTCTCGCGCCGCAGATCCCCGATACGCCCATAGCGATGGAAATCCTGGCAACAGGTCAGGACAGCACCGTCCCAGTCGACGACAAGCTCCGTTATGACCATTTCGGGACCGCATCCAACAGCGGTAGGAGCTAGGGCCAGGTTGTCGTAATTCGGGCTCTGGCCGCAACGGTTCGACAGCGCGATGAACTCGGTCTCGCCTGCACCCCTCTCTTCCCAGTGCGATTTGATGTTGGCGATTTGATCAATATTTTGCCGGTGAACCGGACTGACGATATGAACCCGACCGGCTTGGTCCGCGATCAACTGCTCCGCACGCGGGAAGGTCCGCCGCACCTTGAGCGGGCGCATGACCGTCTCATAAACATCAGAAGTAAGCGCCTCGATATGCACCGCGATATCGTCGATCTTCGCCAGGGCGTCACGATGCTTGGCGGCGTCATAAAGCGCGGCGTTCGTGGAAAGACTGATATTCGCCTTCGGACATAGGCTCCGGATCATTTCGACGCGAGCCGCGAGATGGGGATCTTGCAAAGGCTCTCCGAACAAGCCGAAAGCAACTGTGCCGTCGAATTCGAGATCGGCGAGTTCCCGTATTATTCTCTCGAAAAGAGCCATATCCATGACCCCCTTGGCCTGGGTCCGTGAATAGACCTTGTTGGTTGGACAGTGACTGCAATTCGCATTGCAGACTGCGGTCGTGCCGATCACCAGGAAACGCAGGGATCGGTGCGGTATGTCACCCGGATAGAAGTTGAATCTGTCTTCATTCCTCTCGTATTCGCCGACAGGGGCTTGGGTGAAAAACCTCAGGTGTGTGGTCGAGACGTTCGCGCTGGCATGCCCCTCGAAGGTTATCTCCTGCGCTTCTGGCAGGTGAAATTTCAACGTGAGCGCATCTAACCTGACCATGGCGTCAGCGTCGCCGACACATACGTCATCCTTGGCCAGTTCATGACCTTCCGGCGACAGCGCGCGAACGGCGATGGTTTCGCTTTGGGCGTAGGGAGACATCTGAACCTGCAGCCTCACCATGTGAGGTCCAGCGATCAACTCCACGCGCTCGCGCATGAAGACCCCTTTAGAGGGAACCGCCCCCGCCTCGACTGGATCGATGACGTTCACGCCGCCGCGAAATTGCGTCATGGCCAGCTTCCTCATTCAACAGACGAATGCCCGCGCCTAGGCCATACACCGGCGCAGTCATTGCCCCACACCCGATCGGAACGCAATATCGCGCGCCCGCTTCACCAGACATACATTTACATTGACCCTCAGCGCTGGATATAGGGTCATCCGGCTCATTCAACACAGATGGGCTTCAGGAGCGTTCCCCCATTCCGTCTCCCGTCAAATTCTTCCGAGAACAGTCTCGGATCATCGGCGCGCTGGTCATGCGCGAGATCGTCACCCGATATGGCCGGGAAGGCATCGGCTTTCTGTGGGTAATCGGCGAACCTCTGGCCTTTTGTCTGGGGGTCATCATTTTGTGGTCTGCGCTTAAGCCCGCATACGAACACGGCATTCGATTGGGGCCATTCGTTATGACGGGCTATATGTCGCTGCTCCTGATGCGACATCTGGTGACGCACGGACTCAGCGCGCTGCAGGCCAATGTCGGCCTCATGTATCATCGCCTGATTTCCCCTCTGCATATTTTCGTGTCGCGCTTCGTTCTTGAAATCGCAGGCACGACGACGGCCTTCGCCGTGGTCTATGTAATCCTGGCGGCTCTGGGGCAGGTCGGCCTGCCGAAGGAGCCGCTGCTGCTTTACGGCGGCTGGCTGACACTGGCCTGGCTCTCCACCGGATTGGCGATGACCATCGCCGCCTTGGCCATTCGTTTCGAGACGGTTGAACGACTTGCCCAGTTGTTCATGTATCTTCTCATCCCCCTGTCAGGGGCCTTCTTCATGATTTCCTTCGTGCCCTCCACGTTCCGCACGGTTCTTCTCTGGCTGCCGATTCCCCACGCCGTCGAGATGATCCGCGCTGGCGTATTCGGCGAATTTGTCGAAACCCACTACGACCCGATTTACCCGATCATCTGGGGCGGAATATTCAATGCGGCAGGACTGTTGATGCTCCGCCTTTTCCGCGAACGCGTCGACGTCGAATAGGCCAAACAGAGACCTCAAATGTCCGATTCAAAACTGACCTATCTTGGCACGCATTCCGCATCCGTCGTCGAACGGAAGCCTCTTCGAGATTTCGCGCAAAAGGTGCCCAAAGCCTTTCTGGCGATCGTTGTGGCTCCCACGCTGCTAGCGACCGTCTATTTCGCCGGAATGGCCTCTCCCCGTTATGTATCGGAGGCCAAGTTCGTCGTCAGATCGCAATCTCAACAGGCGCCGAGCTCACTGGGTTTCGCGCTTCAGGGCGTGGGCCTGTCAACCTCCCAGACCGACGCCTTCTCGGTGCACCAATACATCGAATCCCGTCAGGCTATCGCGGATCTTCAGAAGGCGATGCCGCTCCGCGAAATGCTGGCTCCGCGCGGAGCGGATCCGTTCTTCCGCTTCCCCCGGTTTGGCGAAGGTCGCACCAACGAGGATCTGCATGACGCCTTCACCCGGTTCCTGACCGTAGGCTACGACTCTACCACCGGCATCAGCACCTTGCGCGTGGAAGCTTTCAGCCCTGAAGACGCCCGACATATCGCCACAGGTCTGCTGGAGGGCGGCGAAAGCTTGGTCAACCAGCTCAACGAACGCTCTTCCTCACAGGCCGTTGTGGACGCTCAACGGCGCGTCTCCGAAGCCGAACAACGCCTTGCAAGCGTGCAGACCACGCTCGCGAACTTCCGGAACCGCGAAGGCCTGATCGATCCGGCCCAGACCGCAACCGAAGGCGGGGAACTCATCGGCCGACTGATGTCGTCGCTCGCAGAACTCCGCGCAGAGCGGGCCCAGCTATCTTCTGGAGCGCCCCAGAGCCCTCAGCTTTCCGCGCTCGACACACGTATCCTCGCATATGAGCGCCAGATTGCAGAAGAGCGCGCAAAACTGGTTGGCAACACGACCTCGCTGGCGCCCAAGATCGGCGCATACGAGCGCCTATCCCTGGATCAGGAGCTTGCTGGACGAGAGGTCGCCGCCGCAAGGTCTAGCCTGAACGACGCCCGAACCGAAGCGCGTCGCCAGCAGCTCTATCTCGAACAGGTCGTCACGCCGAACCTGCCGGACAAGGCCACAGAGCCTAAACGCCTTCTGGCGATATTGTCCGTTCTGTTCTCAACCCTGCTCGCCTACGGAGTCGGTTGGCTGATATGGGCCGGGGTTCGCGAGCATCATCAACCATGACCCTCAATGAAGTCGCCGTTCCCGCGGCGCTTTCCGTCGTGGGCCTCTCCAAGCGCTATATCGAGGCGCCGAGCAGAAAGCCTCTTTTTCACGACCTGACATTCAACCTGCCCTGCCAAGGGCGGCTGGCCGTTCTTGGCAGGAACGGCCAGGGCAAGTCGACTTTGATAAAAATATTGGGTGGCGTGCTCGGCGCGAGTTCTGGCCAAGTCAACTGGCATGTGAGGCCATCTTGGCCCATCGGCTTCGGAGGCGGCTTCCAAGGCAGCCTGTCCGGCATGGACAACATCCGTTTTCTGTCTCGCCTATATGATAAGGACTTCCAGAACCTCCTCGCCCGCGTCGATGATTTCGCAGAGCTGGGATTGAAGTTGCGTCAGCCCGTAAAACACTACTCATCTGGGATGCGCGCACGCTTGGCGTTCGGTCTTTCCCTGGCCATCGAATTCGACTGCTATCTAATCGACGAACTCGTCGCCGTGGGCGATGCCCGGTTTCAGCAAAAATGTCAGGAAGAGCTTTTCGAGCGCCGCGGCGATCGCGCCTTCCTCATGGCCTCTCACGACATGAGCATGATCTCAAGGTTGTGCGATCGCGCCCTGATCATAGACGGCGGGCGCACAAAAATGTTCGACGACATTGAACAGGCCGTAGACATATACGGCTGGCTACGGGCCAGATGATCTCCATCCGCCGAAACCACATCTGGCTTCTTCCCTCCACGCACGAAGATAGCATCATGTCACACCTGCGCGACATGGCTGCGACAGCCGGCATGACCCTTCAGGATCGCCGCGGAGAGCGCCAGGAGCAGGCACCGCCACCGGAAGGCGAGTTGGTCGTCGTCGATCATCCAGCGGCCGTCGGCGGACTGGACCCGCATCAGTGGATCATCGTCCATACACGCTCCTTTGAGGACTCAGTCGAGGCCATGATGGCCGCCGCGATTACGTTCCGGCCCAGAGAGGCGGTTTCCAAACTTTCGACCTGGCTCGCGTTCGCGAACTATCTGACTTTGCACGGGGCCGCGCCGGTCGATGATCTATCGACGGTTGTCAATGCCGTCATGGGCGCAGAACCGGCCGTTTCCCACGCGAAGGACGACAGGGGCACGCACGCGCTCAGCCATTATGGATCCCTCCCCGTTGCCGCAAACGCCACAGCGACTTGGACGCCCGATATCTTCTCCTACACTTTGGGTCAGGAACGCGAGGGCGGCTCCCCGGAAATCGATCTGATAGGGCGAGGCCGCATACTGGTATATGGCCCCGATATCACACTCACATCAGGCGAATGGAAAATCGAAGCAGAGTTCGACTTTCTCGTTTTCGATGACGTGGTCGATCTTAGATTCGATTGGGGCCACGCCGAAGATACGACGACGGGTTTCTACAAGATAGAAAAAGCTGGCCGATACAAAATCGAAATGACGAGATCATGGCTTACCAATCAGACAGCCGAGCTTCGGCTGTGGGTCCAGCACGGAATGCTTCATGGGCAAATTCATTTCCTCGGGGCCGTTGTTTCACGAATCGCCTAGCCTAGATCGGGTCGAAGATGCGCCGCCATTTCGATCCGCTATATCTCTCGAGCGCTTCAAGTCCCCGCGTCAAAATCTTAACACTACAGAGCGAAAGTCGCCTTTCGAAGCTCTTGAACTGATAGGTTTAAAGAAATTCAGTCGTGATTGGTCGGCGCATTGTTAGAAAGTGGAGATCATTCGACGCTACAATACGCACTCCGATTACGCAGATCTAATATTAAGAAGGCAGTAACGGACGTTTCTCGACTCATAACGGGTTTTGGGCTAAAGCCATGCCACACTTGATCAAATCTTCGCCAATGTTTATAAATTTGGCGGGCAACGATTTGCAGAAGAGCTGAATGAACTTCGAGGATACCTCGCCTCGTTACAATAAAATGGCCCGACCCCTTCTATCCTCTATACGATGGTTAGGCGCTAACGCAGCCGGATACTCGGTGCCCACATGGGATACCGCACGGTCAAGCTCCCTTCTCTGGTAGGCCCCTCCGGTCTGTCGGTCGCCTTCGAACCAAATCCCGAGATAAACCCGTTCGTTGAACGAAACAGCATGCGAAACAGACTGTCGACCGCGCTGCACAAGGTCGCACTGGGGGACCTGATCGGCGTCTCTATCCCGGCCCTTCAGCCGCGGGAACCACGCTCAAGCGAGCTTGGTGGCGGACGGCCCTTCTGATTACTCCTGCGCTGGCGAGGTCCACACGCTCGGTTCCAAGATGGCCGGCAGTCCACCTGTCGTTCTGATCAAGTTGGATGCCGAAGGTTTCGAGCCCATGATTCTGGAAGGCGCTCAGGAGACGCTCTAGCGCTCTCCGGGGTGCGCGATCATTTTGGAGCTTAATCTTCACCGCTGACAGAAATATCGGCCGTTCGACGCCATTTATCCGCTACCGGGCAAGGCCCCGAATGCATTTGCGGTCACGCATGAAAGTCGCTTAAAGGGAATTGGATTGGATGAAATAGAGCAGTTCCTTGCGGGATGATTCCTCAGCGAAGATTACTTCTTTTTCTGCCCGGATGAACATGTCGAAAACCTGTCCGAGCTTTTAGTCGACGCGTCCTGAAAAAACGGCGACGCCACCTTGCACCCAGTCACGATCACGATCCAGAAACACGGGCGTGATGATGGTTGGGATATGGACGACATTTCGTGACGACGACAATTATCGATCCATGTAGGACGAGACACGCCATATGTAATCTTCGTGCGCAGGACAGATGAAGACATCAGCAATTCCACCAGGCTGAACCGCTGCGTAGTCTGCGATGTCGTCTATCGCCACCGGAGCGATGGTTCCGTTCGGCTTCATTAAAAAAATCGATCTATTCAGGGATATTGGCTCAAGCACAGCCTTGACTGATCCGTATTGGCTTTCCCAGAAAGCATGCACCTCGATGTGAAATGCGCATTTCGGACTGGCTTCGATAATACGGCGCGCGCCCGAAAGCACTTCCGGCTCAACGCCTTCGACATCGATCTTGATCAGATCCACATTCTTCAGATCGGGAAACAGCCGATCGAGCGGCATGACGGCGACCTCAATGTCCGCCACGTCTTGACGCCCAACGTCCCTTATGAAGGAAGCTCCTCCCCCGTTCCACATCGGCACCCGCAGCGTCGCCGTCCCTTCTTGGACGCCCGCCGCGACCACATGAACCTCGCACCGGCCGGCAAGACCGTTCAAAGCGACATTTTCGCGGAGCAGACGTGCAGTGGCAGGATTGGCTTCAACCGCCAGCACCCGCCCTTGGGAACCGACCATGTCGCCCCATTTGACGGTGTAGTATCCTACGTTCGCGCCAACATCGATGATCGTCATCCCCGGCTTGACGTAGGAACTGACGATGTCGTCGGCGAATGTTTCCCAGACCCCATGCATTACGATCCATGGCGTAATAGCTGAGTCCGCCGTATCGACAAAGAAGGGCTGCCCCGTCTTTAGTCGGGTAAGCGCCCTATTTCGTCCAAGATAAAAATACTGCCGATCCATAAAACCCCCGAAGACCCTAACGCTTCACATTAGAAGGACTGAGACACTCAGCACTGAAATTCGTTGGGAATAAGAAAGAACGCTTGCTCTTCACGCCCATCCACTCTTTCGCCCCACCCTGCCTGTCCTATATAACCCGGACGATTGAGCTTCGAACCTCGTCATCGGCGAGGTCCAGGCGCAAGCCTCGATAAGATACGCTAAGGGCGCTTTACTCCTCGCCCGCTCTCATTTTCAAAGCCGTAGTGTTCCCACACCCAATGACAGCGCCTACACCAGAATTCTCGGCCCTCGTTCGGGCGAAACGCATCATCCTGGCTCAACTCGGATCGACCTACCAAGAATGCGGGCTCGACTACTTCGACTGGTTCATCGCGAGACGTGACGGCAACGCAGACTTGGAAGCCATCAAGACGCAGTTCACGAAGCTCGAACGCTTCGGACTGTCGGACGGCACGACTCTGCAGGATTTCAAAGACCAGGTCCTGAGAGCTGAATTCGATCATCTGGTCTAGGCTTTGACGAGACAGCGCCCCATCAACGGCTGCAGTAAAGCATCCAGTCCTCAGTATGGGCGCGATCCAGAAGATCGCTCCGGGAAACCGGCCTCAGGGTGCCAGTCAGATCCAGTTCCTCCAGATCGCCATAAAGCGCGATCAACCACGATAGAAGTCCTTCCGGATTTCGGCAGCGATAAATGTTGTATTCAAGCAGCAACATCGGCCGATCCCGCTCGATTAGCTGCGCCGCGCCAGAAAGTGCTGCCTCTTCGGCCCCCTCCACGTCAATCTTTATGAAGTCGATCTTGGGCCAGCCTGCGAGCAAGTCTCCCAGACGCTCACTCCTGATGCTCAGCGCCCCCTCCCTCGCCTCGTGCAAAACATGGGCGTTCTTGGGCTCGTTCTCTGGCACGAAAAGCGTCAATGTCTCTCCCGCAAATTCTCCGACCGCGCATTCGACCACATCGGTTCGACCGGCATAGCCGTTGACGTCAACTGACTTCCTCAGGAGCTGGCAGGTCTCCGGATGCGGCTCCACCGCAAGGACCCGGCCGGCAGGACCGACAAGTTCCGCCATCAAGACGGTATAATAGCCATGGTTTGCACCGACATCGGCGACATGCATGCCCGACTTGATTTGACGCCCCATAAACGCAGGAATCCAAGGCTCCCATATCCCGTCCATAACAACATGGGCTCCGAAACCCACATCTCGGCCCGACACATAGAGCTTGTAACGGCCCATGACGCGGCACAGGACGACGCCATCTCCGAGATACGCACTCGCAGCGCGCGCACGCGCGCGGCGCTCGAATTGATAGCGATCGAGTCCGACAATTTCATCCAAACTCAGAAGCGGGAGTTCGTGCGAAAATTTCGCGGGAACATGCTCACGACGCTTAAACAACGTTTTCTCTTTCCGTTCCAACGATTAGCCTATGCCGCAAAAGGCAGCCACGGCATCGTTTAGGGCTGTGCGCTAATGGAATCCAGAGCTAGGTTCACCCCCATGAGCAAAGTCATCCGGCGCAGTCCGATCATCAAAGGCTGGAGCAGCCTGGACGAAATCGTCGTACGACATCCGGACGAAAGCACTTGGCGGCGCACTGTCGAACACCACGGTGTGTCTTCTGCAGTCTTGCCATACGACGAGGACAGAAAGACCTGCATTCTTGTATCGATGCCTCGCCCGGCCGTTCTCTTGGCAGAACAGGGAGCGCATCTTCTGGAATTGCCCGCAGGCATGGTTGATGATGAAGAGTCATATGAAGCCGCAGCACGAAGAGAAGCACTTGAGGAAGCTGGCCTTCAGCTCGGCGAACTCGAGTTGGTAGTCAAACTATGGACCATGCCCGGCCTGTCCACAGAGCGGGTCGCCATCTTCCTCGCCCCTTACGCGACACAGGATCGCATAGCCGCAGGCGGAGGCATCGAGGAAGAGAATGAACAGATAGTCGTTCACGAATTGACGTTGAGTTTTTTAGGTCGCCTCGCAGTTTCTGGCACGTTGGAAGATGGAAAAACCCTGATTGCCGCTCAAGCCCTCATGCTGAAGCGTCCAGAGCTGTTCAAATAAATAATTGCTCGGTTAACAAGCGGGTTGCCTTATTGCGGTTCATGCTTGGCTCAGCTATCTGCACCGCTATCGGGGCCGACACACATAGGGGATCGTATGACCAAAGCGGTAATTCTTGCCGGCGGCTTAGGCACGCGCCTCGCAGAAGAGACTGGCACACGCCCCAAACCGATGGTCGAGATCGGGGGAATGCCTGTCCTGTGGCACATCATGAAGATGTACAGTGCCCACGGAATCACGGAGTTCGTTATCTGCCTTGGCTACAAAGGCTATGTGATCAAGGAGTATTTTAACAACTATTTCCTGCACCGGTCTGACGTAACAATCGATTTAAAGAATAATTCGAGGGAGGTGCACAACGCCGCAGCAGAGCCTTGGAAAATTACTTTGGTTGATACCGGCGAACTGACGATGACCGGCGGCCGCATCAAACGCATCCTGCCCTATGTCGCAGGTGATGATTATTTCTGCATGACCTATGGCGATGGCGTCGGCGATGTCGATATCGCCGCTGGGATCGAAGCTCACGAAAAGTCCGACCGACTGGCCACCGTGACCGGCGCACA
The DNA here is from genome assembly GCF_011064825.1 of Brevundimonas mediterranea. Taxonomy (NCBI): domain Bacteria; kingdom Pseudomonadati; phylum Pseudomonadota; class Alphaproteobacteria; order Caulobacterales; family Caulobacteraceae; genus Brevundimonas; species Brevundimonas mediterranea. Next base: position 1,764,351 of record NZ_CP048751.1, on the reverse strand, counting down.
ACCGCCAGGCCGTTTTGGTTCCCTGGAACTGGAAGGCGATATGGTGCGCGGTTTCCGTGAAAAGCCGGCCGGCGACGGTGGCTGGATCAACTGCGGCTTCTTCGTGCTGTCGCCGAAAGTCGGCGACTACATCGAAAACGACACGACAGCGGTTTGGGAACAGGGCGCCATGGAAGGCCTCGCCCGCGACGGTCAGCTGGGCGTCGTTCTGCACGAGGGGTTCTGGCAGCCCATGGACACGGTTCGGGACAAGTCGCGCTTGGAAGAACTGTGGGCTTCGGGCGCCGCGCCTTGGAAACAGTGGTAGTTTCACCCCATCCTCGTCCCGTTATAAACGCCTTAAAAGCTGACGCCTAGGAGTTCCTGGCAGTGCAAAACCCGCGCATTCTCCACCGCGTCTATTTTGACGACATGCCGCCCTATGCGGATCCGTTCGGCCGTTATCTCGACACATGGTCCAGAGAAATGCCGAACTATCGCGTCATGCATTGGAACGGCACCAACGTTGATCTCGACGAAAACGAATGGGTTCGGCGCGCCGCCGCAGCAAACTCTCCGGTTTTTCTGAGCGAGTATTATCGCTGGAAGGCGTTGCAGCGCTTCGGCGGCATGTATCTGGACGCAGACTGCGAAATCCTCGACGGCGCACGACTGCATCAGTTAATCGAGGACGTCTTCGCTTCGGACGAATATGACGCCGCCGTCGGCGTCGAGGACTATTACAACGGGCACCCGACCGCCCAGACCGTTATCGCCAAGCCGAACAGCGAGCTGGTGAACTTCATGGTCAACATGTACGAGACTACCCTTTCCGGCCCTATGTGGCACTGGAGAGAGATGCGCGGTCTTATCGGCCCCCAACTCATGTCGCTTTATTTCTTGGAAAAGGGCGTCATAAAAACCAAGGGCATGATGACACAGTTGGATTCGCCCACAGTCGCGGGGCGGGTCAAGGTCTATCCACAGGAGTATTTCTCTCCCAAGTTCACTCTCGACGGCGACACCTTACGCCATACCGAGAACACCTGCGTCTATCACCTCTTCGCCAACCTAAATGTTGAGATGAGCGGTGAAGAACGTGAACGGCATCGCAAGGATCCGATGCTGTATCACGAGTACGTCGATATGCTTAAGGCGCGGTCGGGTATGGGAACGCCGTCCGCTCCGGAAGTGATCGGCAAAATATCGCCTGGTGAACCTATCGAGATCACACAGAAAGTACCGTCTTCAGCAGTCAAAAACTCGCGCCCAAACCTAAAAATCCTTCACAGAATCTATTTCGGCTTTGACGGGAAGCCCGATCGATTCCAAGGCTACCTTCAGACTTGGGCCGACCAGCTTCCCGATTTTGAAATTAAGCTTTGGAACGCCAGCAACCTGCCGATCGACATCAACGACTATGTCAAAGAGCTTTACACAGCGAAAGACCATGCCTTCCTGACCGATTATTTCCGCTGGTGGGTCCTGAAGGAACACGGCGGCATGTATCTCGACGCCGACGTCGAGGTAACTGATGGACATCAAATTCGAGACTTGATCGAGGAACTCGAAGTCGCAGACAAGTTCGATGCCTTCATCGGCATAGATGAAAAGGAGGGCGGTTGGTACACGGCGCACTCCATGGCTACTAAACCCAACGCCAAGATCGCCGAATACATGTGCTCGGTTTACGAAGGCATGGGCCCTATAAAGGCTTGGCGAAAAAAGGCGTTCTACCTTTGGGCGCCGCAATTGACAGCGCTCTACTTCTTCGAAAAAGGACATCACGTCGGAGGGATGGGGACGTCACCCCACCTGGACGACCCGGTCATTCATGCCGGCGTGAAGATTTATCCCCAGGATTACTTCTCCCCCTTGGCGCCCAAGGCTAACGGAGACAAACTCTTCTCGCTGAACGCCTACACAGAGCGCACCAGCCTGTGCCACCATTTCGCTTGCTCCTGGCATGACGCCGATTCCGCCTACACGGCGCATGCGGGGCGCGTCAGTGATGACGGGAATGTTCTGCTGTCCGAGATCGCCAAGGAACTCGGTGTGACCAAGCGCCCCAAGATGGCCTCGCCGGAGTAGCATCCAAGTGTCGTCATCCAAGGTTCTCTGATGAAACTGATCGACAATATCCGCCGCAAATTTCGAAAGCCGGCTGCGACGGAGTGGTCGCCGCAGGACTGGTCCGTCTTCGCTGCGAAACAGTCCGCATACAGAACGGCTCGTTCGGCGGCTGCGACTCTGCCGCCGGTTCGGTGGCGATCCTCGACCCTGTCGCTCACCAGCAAGACCGTCACACAAGACGACCTGTCGTCGGCCTGGGCGCGCTACTGGTTGCGCGAACTGGGAGAACCCTTTCGCTTCCACCGGCAGGCTTGGGAATTCGCCTATGTTCTCCAGTCTCTTCGCGACAACAAGGGGATCGGACAAGGCGTAAGGGCTCTGGTGCTCGGCGAGCAACGCAACCCCCTGCTCAGCTATCTTGCGGCGCGCGGTGTGAAAAGCACCGTGTTACTGAAGACGACGGATCCGGCAGCTATCAACGCCGAGGGCCTGCGCAATATGGCGCACAGGCATGAGCTGATCTCAGGCGCTCAATTCGACGAGGCCGTCTCTGCCGCATCGGGCGTGATCGGCGGGCTTCCCACCGAATTGGGGGTGTTCGACGTCGTCTGGTCGATCGACCATTTGAACCAACTTGGCGACGCATCGGCGGCGCGCCAGGAGGTTTTGGCCGCCATAGACCGTCTCCGCCCCGGAGGAACCGGGGTCTTCATCTTCGATCTCGACCTAACCAGCAAGGGCGCCGGCGCCGGCGCAAAACGTATGCGGCGAGGCGACGTCAAGTTCATCGCCAAGCAGCTGATCGCAGCGGGTCACTATGTGGCGCCCCTGAACTTCAAGGCTGGAGATGGCCCTCTCGACTGCTTCATCGACACCCCGCCTTATGCTGGCAATATGTCGACGGATCTGCAGGAAGTCTGGGGATCGGAATCTCTCCATCTGAAGCTGATGCTCGGCGGAGCCGTCTGCACCTCGTTCGGGCTGACCGTTACCACGCGCCCTGCGTTTGATTAGGCCCGAGGGCCTTCCTCGATTGCACCTCAAAAGGATTCATCCGTGTCACTGACCCAAGTTTTCCGCGGCAAACGCGTGCTCGTAACTGGCCATACGGGCTTCAAGGGATCCTGGCTGGTGTTCATGCTGCGCCAGATGGGAGCCGAGGTTGCCGGTCTGTCCATTTCGGAGCCGGAAAACGACCTGCACGCCTATTACGCGCTGAAGGTCAGTTCGCATCTCGTCAATCCCGCGTCCGCCATCGGAGATGTCCGGTCCATCGAAACCTATCGCGAGGTCATCGATGAGACGCGTCCGGACTTTCTCTTCCATCTGGCTGCCCAGGCCATCGTCTCGGTCTCCTATCGCGACCCTCTGGACACGGTGACGACCAATGTCATCGGTGTGGCGAACGCCTGTGAGTTGGTGCGTACCTCGGATTCAGCAGTCACTTCCGTGATTGTGACCAGCGACAAATGCTATAAGAATAAAGAACGCCTCGAGCCCTACGGCGAGGATGAGGAAATGGGGGGCGACGATCCTTACTCGGCCTCAAAGGGCGCCGCAGAGCTGATCTATCACTCATACCAGACATCCTATTTCAACTCGGCCGACGCAGCGATCGCTTCGGGGCGGGCAGGCAATGTGTTCGGCGGAGGAGACTGGTCGCCGAATCGCCTGGTCCCCGACTGCATGCGCGATCTACTGAACGGCGGTTCGGTGACGATTCGAATGCCGGAAGCTGTGCGCCCCTGGACCTATGTACTCGATATTCTGGTCGGCTATATGCAGTTGGCGGCCGCTCTCGACACCGATGCTGGCCGGTATCGGGGCTCCTGGAACTTCGCATCGGGCGAGACCCGCACGGTTCAGGAAATCTGCGACTCCATGGTCGCGGCCCTTGGCCGGGGCTCGGTCATCGTCGACGCCAAGGCCACATTCGGTAAGGAAGCAGGCCTGTTGTTAATCGACCCCGCCAAGGCCAACGAACGACTCGGCTGGCGCACCAGCCAGTCGCTAAACCAATCCCTCAAGGACACGGCGGAATGGTATGATCGCCAGGCTAAGGGAGAAGACATGTTCGCCTACTCCGCCGGATACGTCGCCAATTTGCTCAAGGACATCTGAGATGCGGATCGTCATCAGCGGAGGCACGGGCTATGTCGGCGCACGCCTGACGTCGGCGTTGATGGCGGCCGGACATGAGGTGGCGGTAATTTCCCGCAGCTCCGGCGTCACAGAGGCCGGCCCGGCTCGGATCCTCTATGAAGGGGAATCGCAGGGACTGGCCCGCGATCTGCTGGCTTGGCGGCCGGATTACGCCGTGCACCTGGCGGCAGATGTTCGGAAAGGACATTCGCCGGCGGACGTCGATGCCCTGGTCGCCTCCAATGTGACGTTTCCGATGCATTTCGTGAACGCTTGCATCGAGGCGAAAGTCAAACGCTTCGTCAATATCTCAACCTTCTCGACCTTCTCCCGTCCAGACGAGTATTCCCCCCAAACCTTTTATGCGGCGACGAAACGCGCGACTGAAGATCTCCTAACCTTCTTTCACCAAGCCGAACTTCTGGAGGTATGTTCCCTCTGCTTCTATGACGTGTACGGCCCCGGCCAAGCCCATCAAAGATTCCTTCCGGCCTTGATACGAAGCATCCAGTCGGGCGAAGCAATGACCATGAGCAAGGGGGAGCAAGAAATATGCTTCCTCCATGTCGATGACGCGGTCGAGGCCGTCCGTACCGCCTTGTTCTCTGATTCCGCCTGGTCGGACAGCGACTCGAACATATTCACTGTCTATGGCGACGAGGTGCTGATCTTGCGCGATGTTCCGGGGATCGTCGCCCAGGCGGCTGGTCTCGCCTTACCCGAAGTCATGCCAACGCTGCCCTATCGTCCGAGGGAAATCATGCGGTTCGCGCCGCCTTATGACCGCTTGCCGGGTTGGAAGCCGAACATTCATTTCCGGACGGGCGTCGCAGCCATTCTTCAGGGTCAGAGCACCTTGGCGTAAAGCTCGCTCAGCCGTTGCTGATATGCTTCCGGTGTGAAGCGTGCGGCCTGCAGAAGCCCCTTGGCGACTAGTTCTGTGCGAAGCGCTTCATCGGCATCGAGCGCCTGGATGCCGCGCGTGATGCTGGGCACATCATAGGGGTCCACAATCAATGCGGCATCCCCCGCGACTTCGGGCAGAGCCCCGCCGGTGGATGTCAGCGCAGCCGTCGACAAGCGCATGGCTTCCAGCACCGGAAGGCCGAATCCCTCGTACAGGGAGGGGAACAAAACCGCCTTCGCCCCCCTGATCAGGCTGACCAGCATAGGAAAACTCATGAACTCATACTGGCGGATACGATCAGCGTTCGGACCGCCGTCACGTTTGACTTGATTGAGAAGCGCCGTTTCGCCTTCATCGAGCCAGGCCCGTCCCCCGATGATGATCAGGGGCGTTTTCACGCCGGAACTCAAATAGGCTTCAATAATCCGCCCCAAATTTTTCTTGGGTTCAATAGCGCCAAAATAAAGAAAATATTCTTTCCATCCTAGATCGAATATTCCTTCCAGCTCCATAACAACGTCGCGTTCGAGGCGTTCAATCAAAGATTTCGGCAGAGAGACGGACTGGTAGGTGTTGGTGACCCGGTCTTCTGGCACATTCAATATTCTCATGACATCCTGACGCGTAGTCTCGGAAACAACTGCAATATGATCCGCTCTCTTTATGGCGTTCTCACACAAGGCCATGAAGACGCTTTTGTCGTCTAAGGTTGTATGAGGCAATCTCAGGGGTATGAGATCATGGAAGGTATAAATATTTGCCGTCTTCTTCGAGTAGACAGGCAAGGGAGCCGTCCAGTGCATCACGTCAGGCGGCGGGACTTCGGACGAACCCTCAAACACGACGGGCGTCGTCGCGCCATAGACTTGCAAACTACGACTGGCGTGGGCAAATAATTCCGGAGCAGCCCAGAAGCGATCCGCCGCCGGGCGCCCTCCGCCGCGTGACGGCCAGATCACTTCACCCGAGGGCTGTATCGAATGCGCAACCCGGCCAAACCTGGAGGTTAGCGCGCCCTTGAAGCGGCTGATCTTTTCCTTGCGGCTCAACTTCCTGGGCGGTCGCTCCGCGTCGACAAGCGCAGCCTCGTTCAGAACATTGCTGCGATTTCGCGGGGCTGCAGGCCCATAGAGAACCTCGGTGCCGTAACCGAGTTCACGTGCATTGATCAGCAAATTTCTCCCGTAGGTGGCGATCCCAGTCCCTCTGGACAGTGAGAGATTGTAGCCGTCGATACAGATGCGCTTCATTCGTCTTCCTTAGACTATTTACCGCAACCTGCCAGAACCGCCGGGCGCGCCACCTTGCTAAATAACGAGTGCTACAGGTTCAACAGCGCCGGATCCCCGCCCTGCGCGGCGATGTTAACGCTGATCGCCTTTTCGGCCGCGTAGCGGATCAGGCTGTTAGGTCCGCCGGCCTTCGGCCCCGTGCCCGACAGGCCCTCCCCTCCGAACGGCTGCACGCCGACGACGGCGCCCGTGATCGAGCGGTTGACGTAGACATTGCCGGCCGGAACCAGGTCGATCACTTCGGTGGCGAAGGCTTCGATCCGGCTGTGGACGCCAAGCGTCAGGCCGTAGCCGCGGGCGGCGAGCTTGCCGGCGACGGTTTTTAGATCGGCCGAGTTGTAGCGATAGATATGCAGGATCGGCCCGAACACCTCGCGTTCCAGGAAGTCGGGCGTGGGGATTTCGGCGATGGTGGGGGCGAACAGATCGCCTTTTTCGGCGCGCAGCGGCAGGCCGGCGCGGGCGATGATCTTCGCCTCCTTCGACAGGCGCTCGACGTGAGTTTCCAAGGCGCGGCGGGATTCCGGGTCGATGACGGGGCCGATGTCGGTCTTTGGATCGGCGGGATCGCCGACGGTCTGGACCGCCAGCGCGCCCTTCAGGCCCTCGATCAGGGCGTCAGCCGAATCCTTGGGCACATAGAGGACGCGCAGGGCCGAGCAGCGCTGGCCGGCCGAGCCGAAGGCGGACTGGATCACATCGTCGATCACCTGTTCCTTCAGCGCCGTGGTGTCGATGAACATGCCGTTCAGGCCGCCGGTCTCGGCGATGAAGGGGATGATGGCGGCGGGGCGGGCGGCTATCGAGCGGTTGATGGCCGCGGCCGTGTCGGTGCCGCCGGTGAAGGCCACGCCGTCGATTCCGGGGTGGGTGACCAGGGCTACGCCGACCGTCTCGCCGCGTCCGGGAACCAGGGCAAGCAGGTCCGGGTTCAGACCGGCCTTTTGATACAGGCGCACGGCCTCGGCGGCGATCAGGGGGGTCTGTTCGGCCGGCTTGGCCAAAACCGCATTGCCGGCGGCCAGGGCGGCGGCGATCTGGCCGGTGAAGATGGCCAGGGGGAAGTTCCACGGGCTGATGCAGGCGAAGACGCCGCGTCCGTGCAGGAACAGCTGGTTGGTTTCGCCTGTCGGACCCTTCAGGGTTTCGGGGGCGGTGAAATCACGTTCGGCCAGCACAGCGTAGTAGCGGCAGAAGTCGGCGGCCTCACGCACCTCGGCGACGCCGTCGTTCAGGGTCTTGCCCGCCTCGCGGCTGAGCAGGGCGACCAGACGGTCCAGATCGGCCTCCAGCGCATCGGCCATGGCGCGCAGGACGACGGCGCGTTTGGCGCCGCCTTGACGGTCCCATTGAACCTGGGCGTTGGCTGCGGCTTCGACGGCGGCGTCGATGTCGGTCGTCTCGGCTTCCGAGACATGGCCCAGCACCTGCGACCGGTCGAACGGATTGGCTACTGCCTGAGCGTCGATTCCGGCGCGCAGCTTGCCGCCGATGATCGGGCCGGACGTCAGCTTCTCACGGTCGACCCCCTCCAGCGCGCGGGCGTGGGCGTCTCGGTCGGCGGCTTGCGAATAATCGCGGCCGAGGGAGTTCTGACGATCGCCGTACATGTCTTTGGGAACCGGAATCTTGGGGTGACGGTCGGGCGCCTGCTCGACCAAGGAGATGGGATCGGCCGCGACGGCCGAGGCGGGCACGCGCTCGTCCAGCAAGGCGTGGACGAAGGAGGAGTTGGCCCCGTTTTCCAACAGGCGCCGAACAAGATAGGGCAGAAGTTCCTCGTGCCCTCCCACGGGGGCGTAGGCGCGCACGATGACGGTCTCGTCCGACCAGGCCTCTTGCGCCGCGTCGTACAGGGCTTCGCCCATGCCGTGCAGGCGTTGGTGTTCGACCGTGACGCCTCGGTCGCGGGCCATGCGGCGCACGGCGGCCAGGGTGTGGGCGTTGTGACTGGCGAACTGGCTGTAGATCGCCGGCGAGGCCTCGATCATGGCCCTGGCGCAGACGAGATAGTTCAGGTCGGTCGCCGCCTTGGTGGTGAAGACCGGATAGTCGGTGCGACCGAACACCTGGGCGCGCTTGATTTCGGTGTCCCAATAGGCACCCTTGACCAGCCGCACCATAAGCCGACGACCCGAACGACGGGCCAGGTCGGCGACCCGTTCGATCGTTTCCAGCCCACGCTTCTGATAGGCCTGAACCGCCAGACCCAGGCCGGTCCAGCCGCCCAGGCTGGGCTCGTGCGCCAGCCGGTCCAGCAGTTTCAGCGACAGGGCCAGACGGTCCGCCTCTTCGGCGTCCATCGTATAGTTGATGTCGTACTTTGCCGCGATCTGGGCCAGGCGCAGGATACGGGGATACAGGGTCGCCCACACGTCGTCCTCGTGCGTCGCCTCATAGCGGGGTGACAGGGCCGACAGTTTCACCGACACGCCGTGACCGTGCTCGGGGCCTTGGCCTTTCGACGTCTTGCCGACGGCCTCGATGGCGTCGGCGTAGATCTTCTCGTAGCGGTCAGCGTCGGCGACGGTGCGGGCGCCCTCGCCCAGCATGTCGAAGCTGCACAGCCAGCCTTCCTTGTTCGACCGCTTCAGCGCGCCCTGGATGGTGCGGCCGACGACGAACTGTTCGCCCATGATCTTGACGGCTGTGGCCACCGCCTGGCGGATGACCGGCTCGCCCAGTCGCCCGGCGATCCGCTTCAGGAAGCCGGGCAGGTCGCTGCGCGCCTCGTCGTCCACATCGACCAGCTTGCCGGTCAGCATCAGGCCCCAGGTCGAGGCGTTGACGAACAGGCTGTCGGACTGGCCCAGATGGCTGGCCCAATCGGCCGAGCCGATCTTCTCGGCGATCAGACGGTCGCGGGTTTCCTCGTCCGGCACGCGCAGCAGGGCTTCGGCGAGGCACATCAAGGCCAGACCCTCGCGGGTGCCAAGGCTGAACTGCTGCAGGAAGCTTTCCACCACCCCCTGTTTCTTCTGACTGCGGCGGGCGTGTTCGACCAGGGCGGTGGCTTCCGCGACCACGGCGGCGCGCTCAGCGGCGTCCAGTGGCATGCGGGCCAGGTTGGCGGCGACGGCTTCACGCTCATCGCGGAACTTATGCGCGTCCAGACCGTCCCAGGCGGCCAGGCTCGAAGGCGTGAAGGCGGGGGTGGTCATCGGCGACAAATCCTGTGGATTTCCGCCGTATAGGCCGGAGTTCATTGAAGGTGCTTCGTATGATACGAGATCAGGCCGAAGATCGTTCGGTTTGGGGTCCTGATTTCCGATGATCGATATAGACGCCGTCGACCGTCGCATTCTGCGCGTGCTGCAAACCGACGGCCGGCTGTCCAACGCCGAGCTGGCGCGGCAGTGCAACCTGTCGCCCGCCGCCTGTTTCGAACGGGTCCGGCGCCTGCGCGAAAAGAAGATCATCACCGGCTACGCCGCCATGATCGACCCCGCCAAGGTCGGCCGCGACCTGCTGATCTTCGTCGAGGTCCTACTGGACCGCACCACCGGCGACGTCTTCGAAGCCTTCGCCGCCGCCGTCCGCAGCCAGCCCGAGGTGCTGGAATGCCATATGGTCGCCGGCGGCTTCGACTATCTGATCAAGGCCCGGGTCGGCGACATGGACGCCTATCGCGCCTTCCTCGGCGACGTCCTGGTGCGGATGCCGGGGGTGCGCGAGACCCGGACCTATGCGGTGCTGGAGGAGGTGAAGTCGACGACGGTGCTGCCGTTGTAACCTGGTGATTACGCGTCACCCCCGTGACTCAGCCCTAGCCTATCGCAACTTCGGGTCGGCAAAGAAGGTGACGACGCGACGCGGCGCCCCTAATAGGGGGGGCTCCCTGACAGTTCACGGCGTTGATCATGGCGACAATCTACCCGGTTATCATGTGCGGCGGTTCAGGAACGCGCCTGTGGCCTGCGTCGCGACCGTCACGCCCCAAGCAGTTCATTCCACTCGCTGGAAATCGTTCGCTGTTTCAGGAGACGGTCGCTCGCGTGATCGACCTGACAGACGGCTCCGGCGAGTTGGTCGTGGTCGGCGGCGTCTCGCACAGAAAGACGATCCTGGAGCAATTGGAGCAGATCGGGGCCAGCGCCGTCATCCTGCTCGAACCTGAAGGGCGTGACTCGGCCGCCGCCATGGCCGCCGCCGCGCTCTGGACCCGTCGCCGTGCGCCCGACGCCGTCAATCTGTTCGTGGCGTCGGACCACCACATTCCTGACGACGAAGCGTTTCGCCGGTCGGTGAAAGAGGCTGTTTCTGCGGCAGTGGACGGGCGTATCGTCACCCTGGGCGTGGTTCCGACAGAGCCCTCGTCGGCCTATGGCTATATCGCCCCCTCCGGCCCAGCTCTGTCGGAAGTCTCCGCCTTCGTCGAGAAGCCGGATCAAGCGACCGCTCGACGGTATATTTCCGAAGGCTATCTTTGGAACAGCGGCAATTTCATCGTCCGCGCCGACGTGCTCGTTCGCGAGATCCTGGATCGGGCCGCCGCCGTTGGAGAAGCGGTCCGTACCGCACTGGATCAGGCCGAGATCGACGGCCCCTATGTCCTGCTTGGGTCCGGCTTCACCTCAGCTCCCAAGATTTCCATCGACTATGCCGTCATGGAGAAGACAAGCCGCGCCTCGGTTCTGCCGGTTCGTTTCGAATGGTCGGATCTCGGCGCCTGGGATTCGGTTCATGCGTCGGGCGAAGGCAGCGTGGGGTTGCACATCCTGGAAGATTCGGAAGGCTGCCTGGTTCGAGCCTGCGACGGGGTGATGGTCGCGGCCATCGGCCTCAAGGACATCGGCATCATCGTTGAACGCGACGCAGTGTTGGTGACCGACCTCCGCAAGAGCCAGGACGTGAAAAAGGTGGTGGAGCGGTTGCGCAAACTGTCGCCCCAGCATCTCGACTTCCCCCGCGCCAATGCTCCGGAAACCCTCGACGCTGGCGCTGCACGGCTGACGACCTGGCTCCGACAGGCTGCCCTTCCTGTCTGGTCCAGCCTGGGTCAGGATTCGACGGGCGGCTTCGAAGAGGTGGTCGCACTGGACGGACGCCACGTCGCCACATCACGGCGGGCCCGGGTCCAGGCGCGCCAGCTGCAGGTCTATGCCGAAGCGGGGCGCCAAGGCTGGCGAGGTCCCTGGAAGGCGGTGGTCGCCACCGGCCTGGATCGTCTGCGGGCCGCCTATCTTCGACCTGACGGCCAGATGCGGACCCTGCTGGCGGCGGACGGTTCTCCCCTCGACGAAACCGCGACGGTCTATGATCAGGCCTTCCTGATCTTCGCCCTGGCCTGTGTCGCCGATGCGACCCACGCTCCGCAGCTCGAAGTCGAAGCCGCAGCGGTGCGCGACCTTCTGCTGGAACGCGCGGACAGCCAGGGGGGACTGACGGAACACGGCGGCCATCCCTATCAGTCCAACGCCCACATGCATCTTCTAGAAGCGGCGCTGGCCTGGGAAGAGACCGGCGGAGACCAGGCCTGGGCCGCGCTCGCCGACCGCATCGTCACCCTGGCGCGCGCCCGCTTCATCGACCCGGACACCGGTTGCTTGCGTGAATTCTTCCAGCAGGATTGGACCCCCGCTTCGGGCGACGATGGGCGGCTGGTGGAACCGGGACACCAGTTCGAATGGGCCTGGCTGATGGCGCGGTACGGCCGAAAACGCGCAGACCCGGCCGTCCTCGCCGACGCCTGGCGGCTCTATGAAGCGGGCCTCAAGGGCGTCGACCTCAAACGCGGCATCGCCATCGACGCCATGAACATCGACGGCGGCGTAAGAAGCCCGCGCGCGCGCCTCTGGCCCCAGACAGAATGGTTGAAGGCCTCCCTCATCCTGGCCTCGCTCAGCGACGACGGCCGGCGCGCTCTTTGCCTCGAACAGGCCGCCAGAGCCCAGAGGGCGCTATGGCGCTATCTGACGCCGCAGGGCCTCTGGCATGACAAGATGCTGGAAGGGGGCAAATTCATCGACGAGCCCGCACCGGCCAGCTCCTTTTACCACATCATGGCCGCCTATGTTCAGACGAGAGAGACCCTGGGCACGCTGGAGCCCGACAGGATCCCGGCCCTTCGCCTCTCATAGGGGTCTCCCCTACTCAAACACCCACGACCGTCTCGCCTTCGTCATCCGAACCGTCTAGAAGTTCCGCCCTTACTCAACGGCTCAGGGTCCGCCCGCCTCCATGCGCATCGTTCTGGCCACCGACGCCTGGGAACCTCAGGTCAACGGCGTCGTCCGCACCCTGACCCGCACCGTCGCGGAATGCCGCGGCATGGGTCACGAGGTCGAGGTCATCGAACCCAGCCTGTTCAAGACCATCCCCTGCCCGACCTATCCGGAAATCCGGCTGGCTCTGGGCGCGGAGGAAGAAATCCGCGAGATGCTGCGGGCGTTCGAACCCGAGGCCGTGCATATCGCCACCGAGGGTCCGATCGGCATCGCCACGCGCCGCATCTGCGTGGAATGGAAGCTGCCGTTCACGACCAGCTACCACACCAAATTCCCCGAATATGTCTCCGCCCGGTTCCCGATCCCGGTCCAGGTCGGCTACGCCTATATGAAATGGTTCCACAAGCCGTCGGGCCGGCTGATGGTGGCGACCCCGACCCTGCGCGACGAACTGGTCGAGCATGGGTTCAAGAACGTCTCCCCCTGGTCGCGTGGCGTGGACACCGAGATGTTCCACCCCCATCTGGAGCGCATCTACGACCAGATGGGGGGGAAAGACTGGCCCCGGCCCTTCTTCCTGAACGTCGGCCGGGTTGCGGTGGAAAAGAACATCGAGGCCTTCCTCGAGCTGGACCTGCCGGGCACCAAGATCATCGTCGGGGACGGCCCGGCCCGCGCGGAGCTTCAGGAAAAATATCCCGAGGCCAAATTCCTGGGCGCACGGTTCGGCGACGAACTGGCTCGCTGTTTCCGCGACGCCGACGTCTTCGTCTTCCCCAGCTGGACCGACACCTTCGGCCTGGTGATCCTGGAGGCCATGGCCGCCGGAACCCCCGTCGCCGCCTATCCGGCCCATGGCCCCATCGACATCATCCCCGGCTCGAACGCCGGCGCGATCGACGAGGACCTGAAGACCGCCTGCCTGAAATGCCTCGAACTCGACCGCAAGGTCGTCCGCGCCTATGCGGAGAAGTTCAGCTGGCGCGCCTCGGCGGATCAGTTCGTCGAGAACCTGCAGCCCTACCCCGAACCGGAACGCGGCCGTTTCTGGCGCCGCCTGCGCCGCATCGCCCGCATCCGCAAGCGCGCGGCCGCCTGACGATGTCGTTCGGGTCGGCTCCAAACCGCCGACCAGCGCAACGCCCCTGAACCAGACGTTCCCTACACCGAGGCCCCATGCTCAAGCCCCGCCAAGACCTGAAGCCGAACACGGCCGCCTATGAGACTGAGGCCTTGGTCAAGCCGACCGGGTTTCGGGAATACGACGCGCGCTGGATCCTGGAGAAGGAGATCAATCTCCTCGGCGTTCAGGCGCTCGGCCTGGCCCTGGCCACCTATGTCCACGAAATCGGCGTCGCGCCCAGGATCGTCACCGGCCATGATTTCCGCAGCTACAGCCTCAGCGTCAAACAGGCCCTGATCCTGGGCCTTCTGGAAGGCGGGATGGAGGTTCTGGACGTCGGCCTGGCCCTGTCGCCCATGGCCTATTTCGGTCAGTTCGAACTGGACGCCCCCTGCGTGGCCATGGTCACGGCCAGCCACAACGAGAACGGCTGGACCGGGGTCAAGATGGGGGCGAACAAGCCCCTGACCTTCGGGCCCGAGGAAATGGCCCGGCTGAAAGACATCGTGCTGAACGGCGAGGGCGTGGCCCGGCCGGGCGGGAAACTGGTCCGTGTCGGGGACTTCCGCGAGACCTATGTGGCCGACGTCGCCTCCAAGGTGCAGATCAAGCGGCCGCTGAAGGTGGTCTGCGCCTGCGGCAACGGCACCGCCGGCGCCTTCGCCCCGGACGCCCTGCGTCGGATGGGCGTCGAGGTGATCGAGATGGACACCGACCTCGACTACACCTTCCCCAAGTACAATCCGAACCCGGAAGATCACGCCATGCTGGTGCAGATGGCCCAGCGGGTGCGCGAGACCGGCGCCGACCTGGCCCTGGGCTTCGACGGCGACGGTGATCGCTGCGGGGTGGTTGACGACACGGGCGAGGAGATCTTTGCCGACAAGATCGGCCTGATGCTGGCCCGCGACCTGTCCAAGGTCTATCCGGACAGCACCTTCGTGGTCGATGTGAAGTCGACCGGCCTCTACAAGACCGACGAGATCCTCAAGGCCAATGGCGCCGAGGTGGTCTACTGGAAGACGGGCCACTCCTACATCAAGCGCAAGACCGCCGAACTGGGCGCCCTGGCGGGGTTCGAGAAGTCGGGCCACTTCTTCATGGCCGGAGACCTGGGCCACGGCTACGACGACGGCCTGGTGGCCGCCGGCGCGGTCCTGGCCATGCTGGACCGGAATCCGGGCAAGAAGCTCAGTGAACTGAAAGCCGCCCTGCCCGACGCCTGGACCAGCCTGACCATGTCGCCCCATTGCGACGACGAGCTGAAGTACGGGGTGCTGGAGCGGATCGTGAAGGAATATTCCGACCTTGCGGCCTCCGGCGGCGAAATCCTGGGTCGCAAGATCCTGGAGGCCATCACCGTGAACGGCGTCCGGGTGCACCTGGAGGATGGTTCCTGGGTCCTGGTCCGCGCCTCTTCGAACAAGCCCGAACTGGTCGTGGTGGTCGAGAGCATGCGATCCGAGGACGACATGCGCGACCTGTTCCGCAAGGAGATCAAGCCCCGCCTCGCCGCCTATCCCGAAATCGGCGCCTTCAACCAGGAAATCTGACGCCAGCCGGCCGATTTCAACCGTGGCGAGCACAAGCATGGCTCTATTTCTGAAGCGCCTACGCAGCCGTACTCGAAAGCTGCTAGGCATAGGCAAGCGGCCAAAGAGGCATCGCGACCTGAAAGCTCGCTTTACCCACGTCTATCGCGGCAAGACCTGGAAGTCGTCGGAGTCCGCGTCAGGTCCCGGGTCAACACGGGATTCAGGCTCCGTTCGGCAAGCGCTTATCGCCCTAGCGCAGGTCGTCAGCGTCTATGACATTCAATCCGTCGCCGACCTGCCTTGTGGCGATCTCAACTGGATGCCGACGTTCCTCAAGCAAAATCCAAAGATCGACTATATCGGGTACGATATCGTCGACGCCCTGATCGCCGCCAATCGACGGGCCTTTCCCGGCTATGCCTTCCGCGTCCTCGACATCACGCGCGAAATTCCGGCCCGCGCCGACCTCATTTTCTCCAAGGACCTGGTGAACCATCTGCTGGAGCGAGATGTGTGGAGCGCGGTCGCGAACATGGTCCGCTCCGGCGCGGACTATGTAATGGTCACCTCCAATAGCGATCCGGTTCCAAACATCGAACTTCCGGAAAATGTGGCGGGATCGTCCAGACCTCTAAATCTCCAGATCTCGCCTTACGACTTTCCCACCCCGCTCTACGATGACGGCTATCTCGTCATGTGGCGCAGCCAGGATCTGGCCTTTGTCCTTGATCGCGCAGCGTGATCTGAACCAATCGGCTTGACGACCGCTTCCTGCAGACCTGCTGCTGGAGGCCCGATTGCCGCATTTCTATTTCCACACCGAAAACGGCGACTGTATTCGCGATGACCAGGGCGAGGATCTGCCCGATGTCGAAGCCGCCCGCGAAGAGGCGGTCACCGTCCTTGGGGAGATTCTGCGCTACCGCGGTGCGGCATTTTGGGAAACGGCGTCGTTTAGCGTGATCGTGACCGATGCCGACGGCCGCACGGTAGTCAGCGTCACCGCCCGGGCCTCGGACGCGGCGCCGGAAGGTTGGACCTTGCAGGAGACCGGTGAATGACCATCGTCTCGCCCCCCTCCAGGATCACCACCCTGGTCGAGAAACTCTCGCTGCGCGATCAGGTCGCGCCGGACGAGATCGAGGCCCTGAAGGATGTGCTCGATCCGCCGCGCGAGATTCGCAGCGGCGCGGACATCGTCAAGGAACATTCCCATCCCCTGCACAGCACGCTTCTGATCTCCGGCTTTTCGGCCCGCTACAGCAGTCTGGCGGACGGCGCGCGCCAGATCACGGAGATCAATGTGCCGGGCGATTTCATCGACCTGCATAGTCTGCTGATGAAACAGATGGATCATGGGGTCGTGGCCCTGACCGACTGTGTCGTCGCCTCCGCCCCCCACGCCAAGCTGATCCGCCTGACCGAGCGCCATCCGCACCTGACGCGGCTTCTATGGCTGGACACCATCATCGACGCCGCCATCCATCGCCAGTGGCTGGTGGCCATGGGGCGTCGCAGCGGCCTGGGCCATCTGGCCCATCTGGTGTGCGAACTCTATCTGCGTCTTCAGGCGGTCGGCCAAACAACGGGAAAGACCAGCGGAAAGGTCGACGGAATGCGTTTCGACCTGCCCCTCACCCAGGCGACCCTGGGCGACGCCCTGGGCCTTTCAACCGTTCACGTCAGCCGTCTCATCACCGAGCTGCGCGGCGAGGGGGTGGTCAACTGGAGCGGCCGACAGGTGGAGATCCTGGACTGGCGCCGGCTGGCCGAGATCGCGGAATTCGACGCCACCTATCTGCGCCTTCAGAACGAGCCGGTGTGACGGCTTAACCCATGTTATCGCGCGCGGCTCCGCTTCGCGATTGATCGGCCCATGCTCCGACCGAATCTCGCGCGCGCACTCCTCTCCCAACTGGCGATCCAAGGGATGGAACCGGGCGAAGACCCCGTCTTTCCCGGCGCCCGCAGCCAGTCACTGCAGGCGGGTCGATCGCTTGTGACCCTGGTTCTGGAAGGCGTGGCGGCGCGGCAGGGAGCGAGGGATCCCGTCTGCCTCGGCCTCGTCGGTCCCGGCGACCTGCTGAACTTCGACGCCGCATTGGGAACGGGACCGGACGAGAGCGCTCTGTGGCTGACGCGCGGTCGCCAGGTCGTGATTTCAGCCGACGGCCTCATCGAGGCGATTGATCGCGACACCCTGATCGAGACCGCCCTGGCGGATATGCGCCGTCGGATGGAAACAGCCCGGGCCGAGGTGACGCGTCACGCGCATGGCCGGGTGACGGAACGCCTGGCCGGCCTCCTGCTCGACATCCACGCTCTCGGCGGCGCGACCGAGGTCACATTGCGCCAGAGCGACCTCGCCGATCTTCTGGCCGTACGCCGGGCCGGAATTTCCACCGCGGCAGGCGAGCTTCGGGCGACCGGGGCGATCCGGGTGCGACGGGCGGCCATACTGCTGTCCGACATGGCCGCCCTGCAAAGGGCGGCGGCGGGCTCGGTCGGCGAACAGGCCCCTCACTCCACCGTGACGGACTTGGCCAGGTTGCGGGGCTGATCGACGTCGGTGCCTTTCTGGACGGCGGTGTAATAGGCCAACAGCTGGACCGGCACGGCGTAGACCAGGGGCGCGATCAGGGGGTGGCAGTCCGGGGCGTGGATGCGGCGGATGCCGGCGCCGTGCAGATCCGGAGCCCTTTCCGGCGTGATCATGATGACCGGGCCGCCGCGGGCGGCGACCTCCTGCAGGTTCGAGGCGGTCTTTTCGAACACATCGTCCAGCGGAGCCAGGGCGATGGTCGGGGTCTCCTCGTCGATCAGGGCGATGGGACCGTGCTTCAGCTCGCCGGCGGCATAGCCCTCGGCGTGGATATAGCTGATCTCCTTCAGCTTCAGCGCCCCTTCCATGGCGAGGGGGAACATGGCCCCCCGGCCCAGGAACAGGACGTCGTCGGCCTTGGCCAGGTCCTGGACCACGGCGCGGATGCTGTCGCCCATGCGCAGGGCGTCGGCGATCAGGCGCGGGCTTTCGAACAGGGCCTTGACCAGTTCCCCCTCGGTCGCAGCGTCGATCCGGCCGCGCGCCACCCCGGCCGCCACGGCCAGGGCCAGCAGGGCCGCGACCTGGGCGGTGAAGGCCTTGGTCGAGGCGACGCCGATCTCGGGCCCGGCGTGGGTCGGCCACAGCACCTCGGCCTCGCGCGCCATGGACGAGGAATGGACATTGACCACCGCCGCCGTCTTCAGCCCCTGGGCCTTGCACCAGGTCAGGCTGGCCAGGGTGTCGGCCGTCTCGCCCGACTGGCTGACGGCGACCGCCAGGGTCCTTGGCGACACCGCCGGCGAGCGATAGCGGAACTCGGACGCGATCTCGACGTCGCACGGCAGGCCCGCCAGCTTCTCGAAGGCGTAACGGGCGATCTGGCCGGCGTAGAAGGCCGTGCCGCAGGCCACGATCTGGATCCGGTCGAGGGCGGCGAAGTCCACGGCCTGAGGCTTGGCCTTACCCGTCACCAGGTCCAGATATTCCGACAGGGTGTGCTGGACGCTGTCGGGCTGTTCATGGATCTCCTTTTCCATGAAGTGGCGATATTCGCCCTTCTCGACCATCGCCGAAGAGGCCGAGACCTGGACCACCGCCCGTTCGACCGGAGAGCCGGTCACATCGAACATCTGGGCGCCGCTGCGGGTCACGGCGACATAGTCGCCCTCTTCCAGATAACTGATCTTCTGGGTGAAGGGGCCGACGGCCAGGGCGTCCGAGCCCAGATACATCTCGTCCTCGCCCCAGCCGACGACCAGGGGGCTGCCACGACGGGCGCCCAGGATCAGATCGTCCTGGCCGTCGATCAGCACGGCCAGGGCATAGGCGCCGGTCAGCCGGTCCAGCGTGACCTTGAAGGCCTCCAGCGGCGCCCGGCCCGTGTTCAGCTCGGCGTCCAGCAGATGGGCGATGACCTCGGTGTCGGTCTGGCTTTCAAAGACATGGCCCTCGGCGGCCAGTTCGGCCTTCAGCTCGGCGAAATTCTCGATGATGCCGTTGTGGACCAGGGTGACGCGCCCGGCCTTGTGCGGGTGGGCGTTGGCCGTGGTCGGGGCGCCGTGAGTGGCCCAGCGGGTGTGGCCGATGCCGACCGAGGCCGTCAGCGGCTGTTCGGCCAGGACGGCTTCCAGATTACGGATCTTGCCCTTGGCGCGGCGGCGTTCGACCGCGCCGTCCACCATGGCGGCGACCCCGGCCGAGTCATAACCGCGGTATTCCAGCCGTTTCAGACTGTCGATCAGCCGGGGAACGACAGGTCCATTGCCGGTGACGCCGATGATGCCGCACATGCGCAGGAACTCCGAGGAAGAGGGAAACAGAAGGGCGCCGCTTTGCACAGACGGCGATCCGGGGCTAAGCCACGCACCAGCCCCCACCGGCCGTCTATGCAATCTTAGGACGGACCGCACCTAAAAAGGGGTTTCGGAAGGTTTCCTGTTCGGAAGCCGCCAGACGAAGGACCAGCCCGTGGGCGACAGGAAATATTTCGGCACCGACGGCATTCGCGGGCGCGCCAACACCTATCCGATGACAGCCGAGGTCGCGCTGCGCGTCGGCCTGGCGGCGGGCAAACTGTTCCGCACCGGGGATGACCGCCGTCATCTGGTGGTGATCGGCAAGGACACCCGCCTGTCCGGCTATACGATCGAGCCCGCCCTGGTCGCCGGTTTCGCCTCGGTGGGGATGGACGTGCGGACCTTCGGTCCCGTGCCGACGCCGGGGGTGGCCATGCTGACCCGGTCGATGCGCGCCGACCTGGGGGTGATGATTTCAGCCTCGCACAACGACTACGCCGACAACGGGATCAAGCTGTTCGGCCCGGACGGCTACAAGCTGTCGGACGAGATCGAGCTGAAGATCGAGGCCCTGATGGACGATGGCTTGGACCAGGGGCTGGCGCCGTCGAACAGGCTGGGCCGGGTCAAGCGGATCGACGACGCCCAGGCCCGCTATATCGAGATCGCCAAACAGGCCTTCCCGAAACGCCTGACGCTGCAAGGCCTGAGGATCGCCGTCGATTGCGCCAATGGCGCCGGCTACAAGGTCGCGCCCACCACCCTGTTCGAACTGGGCGCCGAGGTCTTCCCCGTCGGCGTGACCCCGAACGGAACCAATATCAACGCCGAATGCGGCTCGACCCATCCGGCGACCCTGGTCGAGGCGGTCAAACGCTACCGCGCCGACATCGGCATCGCCCTGGACGGGGACGCCGACCGGCTGATCATCTGCGACGAAAAGGGTCAGGTGGTGGACGGGGACCAGATCATGGCCCTCGTCGGGCTGGACTGGGCCAGACGCGGCCTGCTGACCGGCGGCGGCGTGGTGGCCACCGTCATGTCCAACCTGGGGCTGGAGCGCCGGCTGAAGGCCGAGGGCCTGACGCTGGAGCGGACCAAGGTCGGCGACCGCTATGTGATGGAGCGGATGCGCGAAGGCGGGTTCAACATCGGCGGCGAACAGTCGGGCCATATCATCCTGCACGACCACGCCACCACCGGCGACGGCCTGATGGCGGCGCTGCAGGTGCTGGCCGTTCTGGTGGACTCCGGCAAGCCGATGAGCGAACTGGCCCGCCAGTTCGACCCGGTGCCGCAGCGGCTGGAGAATGTCCGTTACACCGCCGGCAAGCCGCTGGAGAGCGACACGGTCAAGACCGCCATCGCCGAGGCCGAGGCGACCCTGAACGGCCAGGGGCGGCTGCTGGTCCGCCCCTCGGGCACGGAAAAGCTGATCCGCGTCATGGCGGAAGGCGACGACGCCGCCCTGGTGAAACGGGTGGTGTCCGAGGTTTCGGCGGCGGTGAAGGCGGCGGGATGATCTTCACCTCCCCGCGCGCGCAGGCGCGTGGGGAGGACAGGTCGCGCAGCAACCAGGAGGGGGGCGACTCCGACGGCGGTGATGACCGGCTCAGCTTCAGACACCGAGTCGCCCCCCGCCTGACGCTCGCTGACGCGATCGCCTGTCCTCCCCGTTGGGATCGAGCCTGTCTGCAATTTCACTTGCGGCCTGCGGCTCTCGGGGCTCCATTGCGGCGACATCTTCGCAGGGGCCTTCCATGATCGACCGTCGCCGCCTTCTTCTGTCCGCCGCAGCCGGGGCGGGCCTGGCCGCCGCAGGGGGACAGGTCTTTGCCGGAACCGCCCCGGCCGGCGACGCCGCCGCAGCCAAGGCCGCCCTGGCCGGCTTCATGGACCAGGCCTTCGAACAGACCCTGGACCTGAGCCCCGAGGCCGTCACCGCCTTCGGCCTGGACAAGGGCCCGCGCGCCGCCGCCAAGTCCCAGCTGACCGCGCCGACCCTGGAGAACGAGGAGAAGTTCCGCGCCTTCACCAAGGCCCAGCGCGCCGCGTTGAGCGCCATGGACCGCACGTCCATGGACGCCCAGGATGGCATCTATTACGACACCATCACCGACAATCTGGACGGGGTGATCGCCACCTTCGCCATCCCCTATGGCCAGGGCGGCTGGCCCAACCCCTATCGGGTCAGCCAGCAGGGCGGCGCCTATCAGTCGACGCCGGACTTCCTGGCCAACCAGCACACGATCGAGACCGCCGCCGACGCCGACGCCTATGTGGCGCGCGTCAACGCCTTCGCCGACGTGCTGAGCGCCGAGACGGACCGTTTGCGTGAGGAGTACGCCCTGGGCGTCATTCCGCCGGACTTCATCCTGGCCAAGGCCATCGCCCAGCAGGACGGCATATTGGCCACGAACGCCGCCGCCTCGCCCCTGGTCGCCTCGGTGGCGGATCGAGCGAGGGCCAAGGGACTGACCGGCGACTGGGGCGCCCAGGTCGAGACCCTGCTGGCGCAGCGGGTCTATCCGGCCCTGTCGGCCCAGAACGCCCTGCTGAAGGCCGCCCTGCCCCGCGCCGGCCACGAGGCCTCGGTGCGTCGCCTGCCTCAGGGCCAGCAGTACTACGCCAACAGCCTGCGCTTCATCACCACCACGCGGCTGACGGCCGACGAGATTCACCGCACCGGCCGCGCGCAGATGGCCGAGCTGACCGCCCGCGCCGACGGCCTGCTGAAGACCCAGGGCCTGACGCAGGGATCGGTGGCCGAACGGATCCGCGCCCTGGGTCAGGATCCGAAATACGTCTATCCCAACACCGACGCGGGCAAGGCCGAGCTGATCGAAAAGCTGAACGAGCAGATGGCCAACATGCAGGCCCGTCTGCCCGGCGCCTTCGGCCGCCTGCCCAAGGCCTCGGTCCAGATCAAGCGCGTCCCGCCCGAGATCGAGGCCGGCGCCCCGATGGGCTATTACAACTCGCCCAGCCTGGATGGGACCCGGCCGGGCATCTACTGGATCAATCTGAAGGACACGGCGGAATGGCCGTCCTGGACCCTGCCGACCCTGACCTATCATGAGGCGACGCCGGGCCACCACTTGCAGATCAGCCTGCAACAGGAGAGCGCGGCCGCGCCCAAGCTGATGAATCTGCTGGGCTTCTCCAGCTATGTCGAGGGCTGGGGCCTGTACGCCGAACAGCTGGCCGACGAACTGGGCGCCTATGAGAACGATCCCGTCGGCCAGATCGGCTATGTCCAGTCGCTGATGTTCCGCGCCGCCCGTCTGGTGGTGGACACCGGCATCCATTCCAAAGGCTGGAGCCGCGAACAGGGCATCCAGTACATGATGGAGGCCTATGGCGACCAGGAAGGCGCGGCCGTGTCCGAGGTCGAACGCTATTGCGGCTGGCCGGGCCAGGCCTGCGCCTACAAGGTCGGCCACAACGAATGGGTCCGCCTGCGCGAGAAGGCCAGGACCAGCCTTGGCGACCGGTTCGACCTGAAGGGTTTCCACGACACGGCCCTGGCCACCGGCGGCGTGCCATTGTCGGTGCTGGAGCGGATCGTGGACGGCTGGATCGCGACGCAGGCCTAAGTCGCCAATCCCAACGGCTGAGGAGGCTGAGATGATCGACCGTCGCCGACTACTGCAGACTGGAGCCTTTGCGGGCGTCGCCGCGTTTGCCGCACCGGCCTTCGCGCGCGCCCAGACCGGGGCGGCGGACGCCCTGGTCGCCCGGATCGGCGAGCAGGCCGTCGATATCAATCCGCAGCTGGCGACCAATCTCGGCCTCGATACAGGGCCCCGCGCCGGCCTGAAGTCCGCTCTGGCGGGCCGAGGCCTTCAGGACCGGGCCAGGGCGATCGCCCTGAACGAGACCTGGCTGGCCGAGATTCGCGCCATCGACGCCTCGAGCCTGACCGGCCAGAGCGCCGCCAGTTTCGAAGTGGTTCGTTTCCAGGCCGAGGCTCTGGATGCGGCCAAGGGCTTCGGCTACGGCGATTTCGGCTTCGTCGATCCCAGCGTGTATCCGCTTCAGCCCTATACAGTCTCCCAGCTGACCGGCGCCTATCAGGCGACGCCGGATTTCCTCGACACCCAGCATTCGATCGAGACCACCGCCGACGCAGAAGCCTATCTGTCTCGCCTCTCGGCGTTCGCACAGGTGCTGGATCAGGAGACCGAGGCCAGCGGTGCGGACGCCCGTCGCGGCGTGATCCCGCCCATTTTCATCGTCGCCAAGGCCCTGGACCAGATGCGGGCCTTGCGCGCCCCGGCCGCCGCCGAGGCCGGCCTGACCCGCAGCATCATCCGCCGCACTGCTGAGAAGGGAATCGCAGGGGACTGGTCAGGGCGGGCGGCCGTCATCGTCGAACACGAGATCTATCCCGCACTGGAGCGCCAGATCGCCCTGCTCGAGACCTGGAGGCCGCGCGCTACGACCGACGCGGGCCTCTGGGCCAGACCTCAGGGCGAGGCCTATTACGCCGCCAATCTGCGGCTGATGACCACCACCGACCTCGACCCCGAGACCATCCATCAGATGGGGCTGGACCAGTCGCGCGACATCCTGTCCCGCATGGACGCGCTGCTGAAGGCCGAAGGCATGACGGAGGGGACGGTGGGCCGGCGCATGGCCGCCCTGGGCCGCCAGCCGTCCCAGATCTATCCGAACACCGATGCGGGCAAGGCCCAGATTCTGGCCGATCTGAACGCACAGATCGCTGACATGGAGGCCCGGCTTCCGCATTATTTCGGACGGCTGCCGAAAGCGAGGGTGGAGGTCCGCCGCGTGCCCGCCGCCATCGAAGCCGGGGCGCCGGGGGGCTATGCCGTGGCGCCCAGCCTGGACGGGTCGCGACCGGGCGCCTTCTATATAAATCTGCGCGACACCGCCGAGTGTCCGCGCTTCAGCCTGCCGACCCTGGCCTATCACGAGGCTCTGCCCGGGCATCATCTCCAGGGCACGCTGGCGATCGAAAACACCCGCCTGCCTTTGATCTCGAAGGCTCTTTTCTTCAGCGCCCATGGCGAAGGCTGGGCGCTGTATTCGGAGCAACTGGCCGACGAGATGGGCGTCTACGCCGACGATCGGTTCGGCGAGTTGGGCTATCTGCAGAGCCTGTTGTTCCGCGCCTCCCGTCTGGTGGCCGACACCGGACTGCACCACAAGCGCTGGAGCCGGGAACAGGCGATCCGCTACATGGTGGACACGGGCGGCGACGAGGAAAGCGCCATAGCCACCGAGATCGATCGGTACTGCGTCTGGCCCGGCCAGGCCTGCAGCTACAAGGTCGGACATGCCGAATGGGTGCGTCTGCGCGAAAAGGCGAAGTCGAGCCTGGGCGACCGTTTCGATATCAAGGGCTTCCACGACACGACCCTGGCCGCCGGCGGCGTGCCCCTGTCGGTGCTGGAGCGGATCGTGGACGGCTGGATCGCGACCCAAGCTTAGTGGGCCTAGTCGGAGACCGTCAGCCCGTCGATCTGGCGCAGGCGGTTGTGGATGTCGGTGGCGGCGACCGCCGCCTCGGCCGTGGCGACGGCGATCTGGTTGAGGCCGCGCACCACGTCGCCGGCGGCGTAGAGACCCGGCACGCTGGTGGCCTGGTGCAGATCGACCTCCAGCCGGCCGTCGGAGGCCAGCCGGGCCTTGAGGCCCTGCGCCAGTTCGGCGTTGGGCGACGTGCCCAGGGCCGAATAGACGAGATCGAAGGTCCGGCTCTGGCCGCCATAGCTCAGGGCGGTCACCCGGTCCTGTTCGATATCGATGGACTCGAGCGGGGCCAGAACCAGTTCGACGCCCAGCCGGTCCAGTTCGTCGCGACGGGTCAGGGCGTCGGCCGGGCCGATGTGGATCAGGGTCACCCGGTCTGAATAGGTGCGCATGAAGGCGGCCTCGCGCGCGCCCTTGTCGCTGTCGCCGATGACGGCGACCGCCTTGCCGGTCGCCTCATAGCCGTCGCAGATGGGGCAGATGCGGACCAGCGCCTTCTGCACCGCGCGCTCCACGCCCGGCAAGTCGGGGTGATGATCGACGACGCCCGTGGCCAGCAGGATGGCGCGGGCGCGGATGGATCTCCCCTCGACCTGGGCTATGAAGTCTTCGCCGTCATGGACCAGGCTCTCGACCCGACCCGGCCTGATGACGGCGCCGTATTCCTCGGCCTGTTCGCGCATCCGCTTCAGAATATCGGCGCCCGTGATGCCGGCCGGAAAGCCCGGCATATTGTGGCTGAGCGGGATCCAGCAGGCGCGCGGCGCGCCGGCGTCCATCACCATGGTCCGCCGACGAAACCGCCCGAGATAGGTCGCCGCCGTCAGACCGGCCGGACCCGCGCCGATGATCAGGACCTCCGGGTCGTTCACCGCGTGCGCCAGGCGACGGGCCACAAGTCGGACGGCACGCCCGCGCATTCCCCCATCGTGCTCTCCTGCGTCAGGACGAAGCGGTCGCCAGTCCAGGCCCAGGTCTGAGCCGAGCCGCAGTCGCCGATGCCGCGCCCCTTGGCGAAGGCCGACAGTGTGCGGGTCTTGGGATCATACGCCCCGTTGACGGTGGAGTTGTCGGGCATGACCGGGTCGGCGCCGGGTCCCGCCGTTCCGGCAAGGATCGCCGGACGCGGGTCGCGACCATCCGGCCCCGTCAGATACCAGTTGTGGGTGACATTATAGGCCCCCGCACCGCAGGGCACGCCCCACAGCTCGGTGCGGGCGTCCAGCCGGGCGGACATCACCATGTCGCTGACCGCCGGCATGGCCGATTCCTTCAGGCAGGTGCCGACCTCGGTGCGGGCGCGAAGGGCGGCGGGCACGCGCTGGTTCACGTCGCCGAAGCCCGCCTGATCCACAGCCGGCGCGGGCGTGACCGTCGGCAGGGGCGGAGCGACGGGGACGGTGGAGGCAGGACGGTCGCCACGACGGATCAGGGCGGTGGGCGTGTTGAGGCGGCCCTGTTTCTCATCGATCCAGAGCAGGGCGGCGGCCGCCCCGTTCAGCGACACCGCCTGGGTGGAGGCGCCGCGAACGACCATGGACTTGCCCTGGGCCATGGCGTCGATGACAGGACGGGCGTCGGTGCGGATCAGGCCGACAGGGGCCTGGCTGTCGCCATCGTCGTTGAGAGTCGCCGCAAAGGTGCGGCCGTCGATCTCCAGGCCGATCTGGCGCGAGGCGGGCGCGTCCCCGTCGGGCCAATAGCCGAAGCTGACCTCGGGCCTGGCGTCAGGGCCGGGCTGGAGGGCGATGCGGACCCAGCCTGCGGCGAATTCGGGCGCGAAGCCGAAGGCCCAGCAGGTCCCGTCATTGCCGCATGTGGCGCGCCAGTCCTTGAACTGGCGGGTCTCGCTGCGGGCCTGCAGCACGGGCGCCGGGGCGGCGGCAGGCGGCGTCGAAGAGGCCGGGGCCTGGGGCGAACCCGCCTTTTGAGCGGCGTCCTTGTCGCCGCAGGCCGCGACGGCGAGCGCAGACGCCGCCAGCGCCGGAAGGGCGACGCCCCGCAACAGATCGATGGTCCTCATGCCTTGTTCAGCTCCGAAGGTTTGTGCGCCGCGCAGGCGTCGGTCTTTGCGCTCTCGACGACATACTCCGGATTATCGGACGACGCCGCCGCCTTGTGCCCCTTGATGTGAGTTTCGGCGGTGATCGTCCTGCCCCCTGGCCGACGGATGCGCCCTGGCTGTTATCCCACCTTACGCGGTCGCCGGTCCTGAAGGTCTTGGCTGGCATGGGGGAACTCCTTGCGGCGTCGCTTGCTGTTCAGCGATCAGCCTTCGCATCAGTTCCACATCGATCACCGGCGGCGTCTCGCAGAAGGTGATGATCCACCGCTCGACGAGTTCGCGCTCTTCATCCGTCATTCCGTCGTCCGCCGCTGCGACCGGTCAGGCCCTTGGGGTCTAACAAGCCGAAACCCGTGACGCGGGTTCAACCTGGCCGTCAGGTTTTTTCCGAGCAGGGTTAACGGACGGCGGGGTTTGCGCGGACGCCCAGCCCCGCTATATCCCCGCCACGATATCATTCCCCAAAGTTCAGAGGCGGACCTCACGCATGGCCAAGATCAAGGTCGAAAACCCCATCGTCGACATCGACGGCGACGAAATGACCCGCATCATCTGGCAGATGATCAAGGACAAGCTGGTCTTCCCGTTCCTGGATCTCGATCTGGACTATTACGACCTGAGCATGGAGCACCGCGACGCCACCGACGACCAGGTGACGATCGACGCCGCCCACGCCATCCAGAAGCACGGCGTCGGCGTGAAGTGCGCCACCATCACCCCGGACGAGGCGCGGGTGAAGGAGTTCGGCCTGAAGAAGATGTGGAAGTCGCCGAACGGCACCATCCGCAACATTCTGGGCGGCGTGGTCTTCCGCGAACCGATCATCTGCTCGAACGTGCCGCGCCTGGTGCCCGGCTGGACCCAGCCCATCGTCGTCGGCCGCCACGCCTTCGGCGACCAGTACAAGGCCACCGACTTCCTGATGCCCGG
The DNA here is from genome assembly GCF_011064825.1 of Brevundimonas mediterranea. Lineage (NCBI taxonomy): Bacteria > Pseudomonadati > Pseudomonadota > Alphaproteobacteria > Caulobacterales > Caulobacteraceae > Brevundimonas > Brevundimonas mediterranea. The sequence continues at coordinate 1,736,298 of NZ_CP048751.1, read as the reverse complement.
ACCCGGCACCCTGACGATCAAGTTCGTCGGTGACGACGGCGAAGTGATCGAGCACGAGGTCTACAAGGCCCCCGGCGCCGGCGTGGCCATGGCCATGTACAATCAGGACGAGTCGATCCGTGAGTTCGCCCGCGCCTCGCTGTCCTACGGCCTCCAACGCGGCTACCCGGTCTATCTGTCGACCAAGAACACCATCCTGAAAGCCTATGACGGCCGCTTCAAGGATCTGTTCCAGGAAGTGTTCGACGCCGAATTCGCCGAGGACTTCAAGGCCAAGGGCCTGACCTACGAACACCGTCTGATCGACGACATGGTCGCGGCCGCGATCAAGTGGTCGGGCGGCTTCGTCTGGGCGTGCAAGAACTATGACGGCGACGTCCAGTCGGACGTGGTCGCCCAGGGCTTCGGCTCGCTGGGTCTGATGACCTCGGTGCTGATGACGCCGGACGGCAAGGTGCTGGAGACCGAGGCCGCCCACGGCACCGTGACCCGCCACTATCGCCAGCATCAGAAGGGCGAGGCCACCTCGACCAACTCGATCGCATCGATCTTCGCCTGGACCCGCGGCTTCAAGCACCGCGCCAAGCTGGACGGCAACGAAGCCCTGGGCACGTTCGCCGACACCCTGGAAAAGGTTGTGGTCCAGACGGTCGAGGCCGGTTTCATGACCAAGGACCTGGCGCTGCTGGTCGGCGACCAACAGGGCTGGCTGACCACCGAGGGCTTCCTCGACAAGGTCGCCGAGAACCTGAAGACCGCCCTGCCCGACGTCGGCTGAGCCACAAGATCCGGCAGCAACCCGTTGCCGACAGGACAACGTCCTCAAGCAGCGCGAAGCGCGGTAGGATAAACAAGAATGAAGCCCCGCCGGAACGATCCGGCGGGGCTTTTCATTGCGTCGTCGCGGAGGCCGTGCATGATCGGTTCCAGCGTGGGGGAGGCTTCGTGAAACGACTGTTCGGCAATCTTCTGATCCTGGCGGTCGTGGCCGCGGCCGTGGCCTTTTTCGCCGCGCCGGCCGTTGGCTTCTTCGCCATCCGGTCTGCGGCCGAGGCGGGAGACGTGCAGGGCCTGGCGCGCCTGATTGATTTTGCGGCCGTGCGCCAGTCGCTGCGGCCGCAGCTGACCGGAAAGGCCCAGGCTCTGGCGCCCGCGCCCTCCTTCCTGGAAGACCCCATCGGCGCCGTGCGGCGCCAGATGGAGCGGAACCCGGTGCTGAACGGGCCGGACGTGGACGCCTATCTGACCCCGGCCGCCCTGGGGGCCCTGACGCGCGGCGAGGGCCGGTACGCCAGCCAACGGTCCAGCATGACCGCGACCGCCGTTGCGGACGATGCGCCCCAACCCTGGCCCAAGCCGATCTTCTGGGGCGTGAACCGGGCGCGGATGGCGGTGGCGGACCAGGGCGGATCGCGCACCATCTTCACCTTCGAGCGCCAGGGGCCGTTTGAGTGGATCCTGGTCCAGATCGGTCTGCCTGACGGCGCCGCGCCGGCCGTGGCCGCGCCTGTCGCTGCGGTTTCCGGCGAGACGGCCGCCGCCCCACGCTGAGGCAACCGGCCGGCCGGAATCCGCGTTGAGTGAGGATGGAGTTCCTATGCTGAAGAAGATCGTCGTCGGGCTGCTGGCCGCACTGGCCGCAGGCCTGCTGATCGCCTGTTTTATCTCGCCCTTCGTGGCCGCCCAGGGCCTGATCCGGGCGGCGCGCACCGGGGATGCAGCGGGATTGGAACGCCGGGTCGATTTTCCCGCCTTCCGCGCCAGTCTGAAGAGCGAGTTGAACGCCCGGGCCGCCCTGGAGATCCGCCACCGGGCGGGGGACGACACGGGTCTGGCCGCCCTGGGCATGCTGCTGGCGCCGTCGCTGGTGGACGGGGCCGTCGATAATTTCGTCACCCCCCAGGCCGTCGCCGCCATGGTCCGGTCCGGCGAAAAGCCCCGGCCGGAGCGGCCCGTGCCCGCAACGGACACCCCGGCCGCGCCCAAGTCCGAAATCCACCAGTCCTGGGCCTATCGCGGGTTCGACCGTTTCGCCGTCACCCTGACGCGTGACGACCGGCCCGACGACGCCCTGGTGCTGATCCTGGAGCGCCGCGGGGTGTTCGACTGGAAACTGGCGGGGGTGGACCTGACGCCGGATCCGATGGGCTGACGGGCCTCAGCCCGCCAGGGCCACCCGCACCGCCGCCAGGCCGGCCTCGGCCTTGGATCCATCCGGGGCGCCGCCCTGGGCGAAGTCGGGTTTGCCGCCGGCGCCCTGGCCGCCCATGGCGATGACGGCGGTGCGGGCCAGGTCGGCGGCGTTGACGCGGTCGGTCAGGTCCGAGGTGACGGCGACGGTGACGGCGGCCTTGCCCTCGGTCACGCCGATCAGGGCGACGACGCCGGTTCCGACCTGTTTGCGGAAGTCCTCGGCCACGCCGCGCAGACCCTTGCCGTCCACGCCGTCCAGGACGCGGGCCATCAGCTTGATCCCGCCGATCTCTTCGGGCGCAGACGCCGCGCCCGAGCCGCCGCCCAGGGCCAGTTGCTTCTTCAGCTCGGCGACCTGTTTCTCCAGCGTCTTGACCGAACCCTGCAGGGCCTCGACCCGGCCGGGCACGTCCTGGGTCTGGATCTTGAAGTCGCGGGCCAAGTTGCGCGTCACCTTGGCCTGGGCTTCCAGATAGAGGCGGGCGGCCTCGCCGGTCAGGGCCTCGATACGACGCACGCCGGCGGCGACGCCGGTTTCCTGGACCACCTTGAACAGGCCGATGTCGCCGGTGCGGGCCACATGGGTGCCGCCGCACAGTTCGACCGAATAGGGGGCGTTATCGCTGACCAGCGAACGGCCCAGGGTCAGAACCCGGACCTCGTCGCCGTATTTCTCGCCGAACAGGGCGATGGCGCCGGCCTCGATGGCCTCCTGCGGGGCCATCAGCCTGGTCTCCGCCGGGACGTTCTGGCGGATGACGGCGTTGACCTCGGCCTCGATGGCCGCCAGCTCGTCCTCGGTCACGGGCGCCCCGTGGCTGAAGTCGAAACGGGCGCGCTCAGAGTCGACCAACTGGCCCTTCTGGGCGACCGCCGGGCCGAGCACATTCTTCAGCGCCGTGTGCAGCAGGTGGGCGGCCGAGTGGTTGGCGCGGGTGGTCATACGCTTGTCGGCGTCCACCAGCTGGGCGACGCGGGCGCCGATCTCAAGCGTCCCGGCCGTGATCTGGGCCGACAGGACATGCAGGTCGCCGGCGTGTTTCTTGACGTCAAGAACCTCGGCTTCCCCGCCGGGCCATTCCAGTGTGCCTTGATCCCCGGTCTGGCCGCCGCTCTCGGCGTAGAAGGGGGTGTTGTCGAACAGGATCTCGACGATGTCGCCGGCCTCGGCCGTCTCGACCGGAGCGCCGCCGTTCATCAGGGCCAGGACCTCGCCCGAACCCTCGATCGTGTCATAGCCGGTGAAGACGGTCGGACCCATGCGGTCGCGGATCGCCAGCCATTCGTTGGTGTTGGCGGTCTGGCCCGAGCCCTTCCAGTGTTCGCGCGAACGCTGGCGCTGTTCGGCCATGGCGGATTCGAAACCGTCGACATTGACCGAGAAGCCGCGACGGCGGGCCTCGTCCTGGGTCAGGTCCAGCGGGAAGCCATAGGTGTCGGACAGGGTGAAGGCGGTCTGGCCGTCCAGCATGTCGCCCGGCTTGAAGCCCTGAACCGCCGTGTCGAACAGGGCCATGCCCCGGCCCAGGGTGGTGCGGAAGCGGACCTCTTCCTGCTTCAGCGTGTCCTCGATGAAGGGCTGGGCGCGGGCCAGTTCGGGATAGGCGTCGCCCATCTGGGCCACCAGGGTCGGGACCAGACGGTGCATCAGCGGATCAGCGGCGCCCAGCAGGTGGGCGTGGCGCATGGCGCGGCGCATGATCCGGCGCAGCACATAGCCCCGGCCCTCGTTCGACGGGGTGACGCCGTCGGCGATCAGGAAGGAGGAGGAGCGCAGGTGGTCGGCGATGACCCGGTGGCTGGCGGCGCGCTCGCCGTCCGACTTGGTCGAGGTGGCGTCTTCCGAAGCGGCGATCAGGGTCTTGAACAGGTCGGTCTCGAACACCGAATGCACGCCCTGGAGCACGGTGGTCATCCGCTCCAGACCCATGCCGGTGTCCACGCTGGGCTTGGGAAGGTTGCGAACGATCTGGTCGTTCTCCTTCTCGAACTGCATGAAGACGTTGTTCCAGATCTCGACGTAGCGATCACCATCCTCGTCCGGCGAGCCGGGAGGGCCGCCGGCGATCTTGTCGCCGTGGTCCCAGAAGATCTCGGTGCAGGGGCCGCAGGGACCGCTGTCGCCCATGGCCCAGAAGTTGTCGGAGCCGGCGATGCGGATGATCTTGTCGTCGCCGAAGCCGGTGACCTTCTTCCAGATCGCGGCGGCCTCGTCGTCGTCGATATAGACGGTGACCAGCAGGCGTTTGGCGTCGAGGCCGAACTCCTGCGTGACCAGTTTCCACGCCCGGTCGATGGCGTGTTCCTTGAAATAGTCGCCGAAGGAGAAATTCCCCAGCATTTCGAAGAAGGTCAGGTGGCGGGCGGTGTAGCCGACATTGTCCAGGTCATTGTGCTTGCCCCCGGCGCGAACGCACTTCTGCGAGCTGGTGGCGCGCGGATAGGGCGGCTTGGACGCGCCGGTGAAATAGTCCTTGAACGGCACCATGCCCGCATTGACGAACAGCAGCGACGGATCGTTCTGCGGCACCAGCGGCGCCGAGTGCACCTTCTCGTGACCGTCGGCCGCGAAGAAGTTCAGATAGGTGGCGCGGATCTCGTTCAGGCTGGGCATTTGGGCGTGTCTTCGGCTCGGTCGTCGCAAGGAACCGGCGTCATATAGGGTTTTGTCGGGGAACGCATCATCTGGTCCCGCCCCGCGCCCGTCGCGGTCGAGCCGGGGGAATGATCGCTTTGCGAAAGATCAAGGCGATCCTTCCGCGGAGCACCATTCTGCGGCGTCACACATGTCGGTTCGAAACTCGGATTTCGCGACGCCAGGGAAACAGGACAGGCCATGGGAACGACACAACTGCATCGCGGTCGGCTCATAGACCACATCCAGCTGGTCGTCCGTGATCTCCAGCTCAGTCGGGAATTCTACACGGCTGTTCTGAACGTGCTGGAGATTCCCGTCATCGATACGGCCGACGGCTATTTCTGGGCCGATGAACTCGTCGTGTCCTCGCCGGAAAGCGCGGAGAGCCGGGGCGTCCTGACGGGTCGGCATCACCTGGCCTTTCAGGCCAAGGACCGCGCGACGGTCGACGCCTTCTATCGGGCGGCGCTGGCCCATGGCGCACGCGACAACGGCGCGCCGGGCGAGCGGGCCTATCATCCGGGCTACTACGCCGCTTTCGTGCTCGATCCCGACGGCAACAACATCGAAGCTGTGCACCATGGCGAGGCGCGGCGTAGCGCGCCGTCGGTGACGATCGGTTTCTGAGGATTCCGGGAGGCCGGCGGGTCCACCTGCGTCAACGCCAAGGTCCGATTTCGGGGCTGAGGCCGGTTTCGCAAACCGACCCTAAGCGGACGTTGCGTTCACCTATTGCAACGACCAAGATGACGGCATGTCACGTCAAACCAATCGTGTCCTCGTTCGGTTGTCAGCTTTGAAGGTGATCGGCCTGATGGGCGTCGCTTGGGTAGGTATCGGATGGCTGTGGTCACAGCCATTTACAGTTTCGGACTCGATCGAAGAGTTTCTGACGTCAGGCAGCAAGCTGGCGCGGGGATGGCCTTTCGCCGCCATCGCGAGCTTAGGCTCAGGACCCATTGATGTGATGTGCTCGATCTGATTCAGGCTCTGTAAGGAGACTGGATATGAGCGACCTCTATTGGCTGACGGACGAGCAGATGGCGCGGCTGCAGCCGCACTTCCCCAAGAGCCACGGCAAGCCCAGGGTGGATGATCGTCGGGTGTTGAGCGGGATCATCTTCGTCAACCGCAACGGGCTTCGCTGGCGTGACGCGCCGCCGGTCTATGGCCCACACAAGACGCTGTACAACCGCTGGAAGCGTTGGAGCGAGGCCGGGATCTTCATCCGGATGATGGAGGGACTGTCCGGCGCTCAGGCCGAACGGCGCACCCTCATGATCGACGCGACCTATCTCAAGGCGCACCGTACGGCTTCGAGCCTCGCGGTAAAAAAGGGGGTCTTGGGCGGCTCATCGGACGCACCAAAGGCGGCATGAACACCAAGCTTCACGCCGTAACCGATGCGAACGGACGCCCCATCAGCCTGTTCATGACGGCAGGCCAGGTCAGCGACTACACCGGTGCTGCGGCCCTGCTGGACAGCCTTCCCAAGGCCCAATGGCTGCTGGGCGACCGGGGCTATGACGCAGACTGGTTCAGGGACGCTTTGGAGGCCAAGGGCATCACGCCCTGCATCCCCGGTCGAAAATCCCGGACCGCGCCTATCCGTTACGACAAGCGCCGGTACAAAAGCCGAAACCGCATCGAAATCATGTTCGGCCGGCTCAAGGACTGGCGTCGCGTCGCCACCCGCTACGATCGGTGCCCGACCGTCTTCCTGTCCGCCATCGCCCTCGCCGCTACAGTGCTATTCTGGCTATGAGTCCTGAGCCTAATAGTTCTCGTTGGCGGCGTCGAGCATAAGGTGCCTCTTGTGCTGGCGGTCGGCACCCCAGAAATGACTCTTTCCCGAACCGTTGAAGTGGCGGCAGGGTTGGATCTCCCGGAGGTGAAGCCGGATCAAACCTCAGACGCAAGATCGCGGTAGATCGTCAGGCCAAGTCCGCTTTCCATCTGTGGACGCCCCCTTCAGCGCAAGAGTGATTTTCGGGAATTTCTGACACGTAGTCGGATGCTGCCATCTGTCCGGCCTGTTGATGCGGTCGCTCAAAGACCGCTGGCCTGTATGGGAGTTCGCGGATCCGGTCCAAATCACCCACGGCGTGCTCGAAGCACAGTGGAAAGCCCTGGTTTTCCTGATCCCGTCTCGCCGACTGTTGCGCCATACGCTCCTTCGCTCATCCCTACGCTTCGACGTCTCGCGGTCGTGCTGGCTAGGCCGACACGACCGGAGCTCGGTAGACATCGCCCTTGGCCAAGAGCGCCCAGACTATGCGGGCGTTCTTGTTCGCCAAGGCGACGATGACCAACATCTTGGGCTTTCTCTCCAGCATCTGGCTCAGCCAGGAACCTGCTGGCGCGCCCCGAATGACGGCCTGTTTGATCACCGCGCTGGCCCCGATGGTCAGCAGCCGTCGAAGCGTTCGCTCGCCCATCTTGGTGATCGCGCCGAGCTTCTGCTGACCGCCGGTGGATCGTTGTCGCGGCGTCAGTCCCAGCCAGGCGGCGAAGTGCCGACCGCTCTTGAAGGCTTCGGGTGACGGGGCCAGTGCGACCAAGGCTGTAGCTGTGATGGGACCGATCCGGGAATGGTCATCAGTCGACGCGCAACCGGATCGTTCTTGGCCCGGGAAGCAATCTCCGCATCGAGCACGGCGATCTGCTGGTCCAGCGATCGGAGGGTCGAGACCAGGACGAGAAGAATCGTCCGCGCGGCGGTTGGAAGCGCCTCTGCCGGATCTTCGACGCGCGCGATCAACCTATCGACGTGCGGAACGCCCTTGGGAACAATCCAGCCGTATTCGGCCAGGTGACCGCGCAGGGCGTTGATCGTCTGGGTTCGCTGCCGGACCAGAAGGTCGCGGGCCCGAAAGACCACGCTGCTGGCCTGCTGCTCCTCCTCCTTCAGCGGCACGAACCTCATACTGGGGCGCTGCGCCGCCTCACAGATGGCTTCGGCATCGGCCGCATCGTTCTTCTGACGCTTCACGAACGGCTTTACATAGATGGGCGGGATCAATCGGATCGTATGACCCTGGCGGGCCAGCTCACGCCCCCAGTAATGGGCGCCGGCGCAGGCCTCCATCGCCACCACGCAGGGCGACAGGCCAGCGAAGAACGCCAGCAATCGGCCTCGACCCAACTTCTTGCGAAACACCACCTCGCCCGAGGCATCAGCGCCATGCGCTTGAAAGATGTTCTTGGCGAGATCCAGACCGACAGTGCTAACTTGTTCCACGGACGCCTCCTTCGAGTGCTGTTCAACACCTCACTCTGGCACATAGATGCCGTCGGGGGGCGTCCACCCCATCACCCCAAACAGTCCGTTGCAATGTCTGCTGTCTGCGCCGGCGACCACTGTTCAAAGCGTAGGGGCGCGCCTCACACCTTCGGCGGTGGGCCGAACTTGCCGGACTGGTAGTCCTCGATCGCCTGGATGATTTCCTCGCGGGTGGTCATGACGAAGGGGCCGTGGCTGAAGACCGGCTCGTTGATCGGTTCGGCGTGGCCCAGCAGGACGACGGCGTCGGTCTGGGCCGTGATCTCGACCGTGTCGCCCTCGCCCAGGGCGGCGAGGTTCCATTCGGGCACGGGGGTTCCGGCGACGGAGACCTGGCCCTTGACCGCATAGAAGAAGACGGTGCGGCCGGGCGCGACCGGAGCCTGGAACCGGGCGCCGGCGGGCAGGCGGACGACGGCCAGATGGATGTCGATCAGCGACTGGATCGGCGCCTTGACCCCCAGCCATTCGCCGGACACCGGCTCGACCACCACGCCGCCCTCGGTGGTGAAGGTGGGGATGTCGGCGGCCTGAAGTCCCACATAGTCGGGCTTGGTCATCTTCAGCCGCGACGGCAGGTTCACCCACAGCTGCAGGATCTCCATCGGCCCGCCGTTCCGCTTGAAATCGGCCGGCGACAGTTCGGCGTGGATCAGGCCCGAGCCGGCGGTCATCCACTGGATCCCGCCCGCCTTGATGATGCTCTCGCCCCCGCCGGAGTCGTTATGGGCCAGTTCGCCGTCCAGGATGAAGGTGACGGTCTCGAACCCCCGGTGCGGGTGCGGGCCGAACGGCAGGCCGGCGTTGCCCGGCGCATAGGTCTGGGGCCCGTGGTGGTTCAGGAACAGGAAGGGATCGACCTGGTCCAGGCCCGGACCGGGCACCGGGCGGCGCGTCGTCAGGTCGCCGATGTCGTCGCGATGGGCGGGATGCAGGCGAAGGACGGGGCGGGGCGTGATCTCGGTCATTCGTCACATATAGGGTGGCGGATTGGACATGGCGAGATCGGAGACGGGCTTGAAGCGCCGCCAGATCGGAAAAATCCAATTCCCGGCCGCCCGCGTAAATCCTCTATCCGAGACAGAGCGTGGATCGATCATGCGCAAATCCGACGACCACGACACGGAACAGGCCACAGGCGGCAAGAATTCGCGATGTTGGTCACGGTCCGTTGACACCGTCGTTCTAGAGACACAAAAGCCTTCGCAACCGCACACGGCGATTGAATTCATTCGCTTTTGAGAACCATTCGCATGACCCAGCCCAGCCCGACCTCGGGTGGCGCCTCTAGCGACCGGACCGGTCGTTTCGTCACCCAGCCCAACGGTCACGTCACACCGCTTTCGCCCCACATCGGCATCTGGCGCTGGCACGTCACCATGGCGGCCTCCATCCTGTTCCGGGCCACCATCATCGCCGCCACGGTCGGCGCGCTGATCGTCGTCGCCTGGCTGGGGGCCCTGGCCTTTGGACCGGACGCCTATGCGGCCGCCCTGGCCCTGGCCGGGTCGCCGCTGGGCCTGTTCGTCAGCTTCGGCCTGACGGTCGTGCTGTTCTCCTTCATCCTGAACGGGACGCGTCACACGATCAACGACACCGGCAATGGCCTGACCATCAAGTCGTCCACGATCTTGTCGCGCATCGCGGTCTGGGCGCCGGTTCCGCTGGCGATCCTGTTCTGGGTCGTCCTGTTCGCCGTCGGGAGGGTTTCGCTGTGAGCGGTCAAGGCAAAGGGAACGGGGCCCGGTTCAAGAACAACGTCAAGATTTCCGAGCGCCACGGCGCCGGCGAATGGCTGGCCGAGCGGGTGTTGCTGGTCGTCGTGCTGCCGCTGGGCCTGTGGGTCGCCTCGACCGCCTTCACCCTGACGGGCGCCGGCTATGACGCCGTGCAGGACTGGTTCGCCAACCGGCTGAACGCCGGCCTGCTGGCGCTGACGGCCGTGGTCTTCTTCGGCTACGTCAGCGTGGCCTGGAAGGTGATCCTTGAGGACTATGTGCCCCAGCCGGGAACGCGCAAGGCGCTCGTGGCGCTGCTGAACCTGGTCTTCCTCGTGCTGGCGGCCGCCAGCGTCTTCTTCATCGTGCGGATGGCGCTGGGTTCGGCGCCCCTGCCCGCTGGTTTCGGAGCCTGATTAGCTGATGGCCGCTTACGAACTGATCGATCACGAATACGACGTCGTCGTCGTCGGCGCCGGGGGCTCCGGCCTTCGCGCCGCCCTCGGCGCCGCCCAGCAGGGGCTGAAGGTCGCCTGCGTCACCAAGGTCTTCCCGACCCGCAGCCACACGGTCGCGGCCCAGGGCGGCATCTCCGCCTCGCTCGGCAATATGGGCGAGGACAGCTGGCAGTGGCACATGTACGACACCGTCAAGGGGTCGGACTGGCTGGGCGACCAGGACTCGATCGAATATCTGGTCCGTAACGCGCCCAAGGCCGTGTACGAGCTGGAACACTGGGGCGTGCCCTTCAGCCGCACCGACGAAGGCAAGATCTATCAGCGCGCCTTCGGCGGCATGACCCGCAACTTCGGCGAAGGCCCGGTGCAGCGCACCTGCGCCGCCGCCGACCGCACCGGCCACGCCATCCTCCACACCCTGTACGGCCAGTCGGTGCGTCGGGAAGTGAAGTTCTTCGTCGAATATTTCGCGCTCGACCTGATCATGCAGGACGGCGCCTGCACTGGGGTCACGGCGCTTCAGCTCGACAACGGCCAGCTTCACCAGTTCCGCGCCAAGATGGTGGTTCTGGCCACCGGCGGCTACGGCCGCGCCTACTTCTCGGCCACCAGCGCCCACACCTGCACCGGCGACGGCAACGCCATGGTGCTGCGCGCCGGCCTGCCGCTGCAGGACATGGAGTTCGTCCAGTTCCACCCGACCGGCATCTATGGCGCCGGCTGCCTGATCACCGAGGGCGCGCGCGGCGAGGGCGGATACCTGACCAACTCGGAAGGCGAGCGCTTCATGGAGCGCTATGCCCCGACCGTGAAGGACCTGGCCCCGCGCGACATGGTCAGCCGCTCCATGACCATCGAAATCCGCGAAGGCCGCGGCGTGGGCCCGAACAAGGACCACATCTTCCTGCACCTGGACCACCTGGATCCCAAGATCCTGCACCAGCGCCTGCCGGGCATTTCCGAAAGCGCCAAGATCTTCGCCGGCGTCGACGTGACCAAGGCGCCGATCCCGGTCCTGCCGACCGTCCACTACAATATGGGCGGCATACCGACCAACTATCACGGCGAAGTCCTGACGCTGCGCGACGGCAACCCCGACAGCGTGGTGCCCGGCCTGATGGCCGTGGGCGAGGCGGCCTGCGTCTCGGTTCACGGCGCCAACCGCCTGGGCTCCAACTCCCTGACCGACCTGGTGGTGTTCGGTCGCGCCGTGGGCCTGCGCTGCGGCGAGGTGGTGGACAAGGCCTCGGCCGTGCCGTCCGCCTCCAAGACCCAGACCGACGCCCACCTGGCGCGCCTGGACCGCTTCCGCTTCGCCGACGGCTCGACCCCGACCGCCGAGCTGCGCCTGTCTATGCAACGCGCCATGCAGGCCGACGCGGCGGTGTTCCGCACCGGCGAGACCCTGCAACAGGGCACCGACAAGCTGCGGGCCATCGATGCGGCCGGCGCCGACATCAAGACCACGGATCGCGGCCTGATCTGGAACACCGATCTGATGGAGACGCTGGAGTACGACAACCTGATCGCCCAGGCCGTCGTCACCATCGAGAGCGGGCTGAACCGCACGGAATCGCGCGGCGCCCACGCCCGCGAGGACTATCCGGATCGGGACGACGCCAACTGGATGAAACACACCCTGGCGTGGAAGCGTCCGGGCGAGCAGGTCCAGATCGACTACCGCCCCGTGCACAATTACACGATGTCCGACGACATCGCGTACATCGAGCCCAAGGCTCGGGTTTACTGAGGTCGAACGCAGATGGTTCAACTCTCCCTCCCCCGCGGCTCCAAGCCCACCAAGGGCAAGGTCCACAAGGCCGCGCCCGGCTCCAAGGACGTCCGCACCTACAAGGTCTATCGCTACGACCCCGAGGTCGATGCGGACCCGCGCTGGGACGTCTATGAGGTTCCGACCGGCGACCACGGCCCCATGCTGCTGGACGCCCTGATCCACATCAAGAACACCATCGACCCGACCCTGTCGTTCCGGCGCTCGTGCCGCGAAGGCATCTGCGGGTCCTGCTCGATGAACATCGACGGGCGCAACACCCTGGCCTGCACCAAGGGCTGGGACGAGTGCGAGTCGCACAACATCACCATCGCCCCCCTGCCGCACCAGCCGGTGGTCAAGGACCTGGTGACGGACCTGAGCCTGTTCTACGCCCAGTACGACTCGATCCAGCCCTATCTCCAGTCGGACGAGCCCGACCCCGAGAAGGAACGGCTGCAGACCCCGGCCGAGCGCGAGAAGCTGGACGGCCTGTACGAGTGCATCCTGTGCGCCTGCTGCTCGACCTCCTGCCCCAGCTACTGGTGGAACCAGGAAGAATACCTCGGCCCGGCGGCCCTGCTGCAGTCCTATCGCTGGATCTCCGACAGCCGCGACGACGCCACGCAAAAGCGTCTGGACGACCTGGAAGACCCGTTCAAACTGTACCGCTGCCACACCATCATGAACTGCGCCCAGGTCTGCCCCAAGGGCCTGAACCCGGCCAAGGCCATCGCCGAAACCAAGAAGCTGATGGTCGCCCCCAGCCGCAAGAAACAGGCGGCCTAACCGCCGCCGATGCCCCGATGACCGCTGAGGTCCTGCTGTTCGCCTATGGCACGCTGCAGGACCCGGCGGTCCAGACGGCCGTCTTCGGCCGCGACCTGGGGCCGGGCGCCCCGGACCGACTGAGCGGTTTTCGCCTGTCGCACATCCCCATCGACGAGCCCCCCGTCGACGACCCCCAGATCACGGCCGAGACCGGCCTGACCCATTATCCGATCCTGATCCCGACGCCGGACGCCGCCCCGCCCGTCCCCGGCCGCCTCTACCCTGTCGCCCCCGCCGACCTGACCGCCGCCGACGCCTATGAGGGCGAGGACTATCGACGGGTGCGCGTGACGACGGAGGCGGGCGTGGGGGCGTGGGTGTATGTGGCGGCGGAGGGGTGAGGGGCGGGATTGCGCCAGGAGCGGACACTCGGACGGGGCCGGACAGCGGTCGTTGGCGCCGCCCCGATCAGGTTGGCGCCTACTCCAACCGAGCTTCAATCGACTGGACGCGGCTCCGTTGGGTTCTTCCAGCCAAGCGGGAGCGGCTCAGCATGGTTAAGAGGCCTCGGATATCGTTAGATCTACCCGGCTAGGTCCGCTCAAGGCGTACTCCCAGACCGTGGGTAGCCCGCAATCCGGCTGAGGTTTCGCGCGATTTTTTAACCATATTTCTGTCTCTGTCACCTATCGGGAGCGAAGGCTTTAGGCCAAACTTAATAGAGCTCGGGTCGGCCCATCTGGATGCGCTCAAACATGAATGAACTCCAAGGCGAGGATTCGTCCCCAGACGTCGAGCTTGAGATCGACGCAGAAGACACCAGTGGCGGCGGCGAGGACATCAAGCCGTGGGATCCCGCCAAGATCCGCATCACCACGAAGAACTTCTCGCTCCGCGACGTCGTCGATCAGATCGAAGATGGGGACATCGATCTCGCGCCGGATTTCCAGCGCGAGTACGTCTGGCAGGCCCGACAGCGCACCCGTCTGATCGAGTCCATCCTCCTCGGCATCCCGCTGCCCGCCTTCTATTTCAACCAGGACGACGACGGAACCTATCAGGTGGTCGATGGCGTGCAGCGCCTGTCGACCATCTCGCTCTTCATGCGCAATGAGCACGCTCTTAACGCGGCCGACCTCGAGTATCTGATCACCCTCGACGGTCTCACCTATGAGCAGCTCGACGCCGGCTCCCTGCGGCGGTTTCGCGCTACACAGATCGTCGTCCACGTCATTGAACCACAGACGCCGGACGAGGTGAAGTTCGACATCTTCAACCGTGTGAACACCCTGGGCAGCCCGCTGTCAGCCCAGGAGATCCGACACGCGATGAGCAAGGAGCGCTCGCGCAAGTTCATCGGCGAGCTGGCCGAGGCGGAGGAGTTCGACAAGGCCACCGACAATCAATACTGGCGGCGCATCGATGGCATGAGGGTTCGCCACAGCGCCCGGATGACCAATCGCGAGCTTGCCCTGCGCTTCTGCGCCTTCCGGAAATCCTCCATCGAGGACTACCGAGTGTACTCAAGCCTGGACGCTTTCCTCATCGACTTCACCAAGCGGATCGATGACATGTCGACCCGGCCCCGTCTCACGGACGATGAGCTGGCCGAGCTGGCGGCGGCCTTTAAACGCGGCATGACCAACGCCCATCAAATCCTCGGGCCCGCCGCCTTCCGCCGGTGGCCCCCGAGCCAGATCCGGCGGGGTCCGATCAACCGCGCGGTTTTCGAGGCCCAGGCGAACGCGCTGGCTGACTACCCGCTGAACGAGCTCCTGCCCCGCAAGGATCGGATCACCGAACTGTTCCGCGCAGCCTTCGATGACCCGGCCTATCTGCGGGCCGTCACGGTCGGCACCGGCGATTTCGCCAAGGTCTCCCTGCGTCTCGGCGAGACCCGGCGCCTGGTTGAGGTCGCCCTGCAATGATCCGCGAAATCCACGTTCGCGGGCTGAAGCGCTTCAGCGACGAGCGGGTGCGGATGGCGCCCTTGAGCGTGCTGACGGGCCTCAACGGCTCGGGCAAGACCTCCCTCCTGCAGGCGGTGTTCCTCGCCCGCGAGGCGTCGGTCACGGCGGAGGCCTCCTTGCCACTGAATGGCCCGTGCGGGATGGAGCTTGGGACTGCGGGCGAGGTTCTGAACGCCGACAGCGAAGGCCCGATCAGGATCGACATTTTCGACGAGGCCGGCGTGATGTTCCGCTGGGTCTTCGCGGTCCCCACGGAGGATGCGCTCTATCTTGCGATCGCAGAGCGCCCCCAAGCCCCGTTCGCAATGTTCCGCCGCGCGCCGCGCGGCTTCACCGTCCTGAGCGCCGAGCGGCTAGGACCCCGGGAAGTCTACAAGACCTCCTCGCAGCCGGACGATCACCTTGAGGTCGGCCTTCACGGGGAGTTCTGCGCCCATGTCCTTAGCGTCCTGGGTGACCGACCGCTCGCCCAGGCTGACCGCACGCATCCTCAATCAACCGTGCGCAGGGCCCGGCTCCTCAAGTACGAGGCAGAACAGTGGCTGAGCGAGATGACGCGGCCCATCGAAATCAACGGCGTGCGGCCCTCCGACATGACTATCGCGGAGCTCCAGTACCGCACGCCCGACGCGCGCTGGGTGCGCTCCACCAACATGGGGTTCGGCCTGACCTATGCCCTCCCGATTATCCTAGGGGGTCTGATCGCTGAGCCGGGCGGCCTGCTGATCGTGGAGAATCCTGAGGCGCACCTCCATCCGGCCGGCCAGTCCAGAATGGGGGTCTTCCTGGCCTGGCTGGCCAACAAGGGGGTCCAGGTCGTGGTGGAGACCCACTCCGACCACGTGCTGAACGGTATCCGGCGCGCCGTCGCGGAGTTCGGCTACTTGGCAGCCGACCAGGCCGTGCTGCACTTCTTCGGCCAGCCGGAGGACGGCGACGACGGCCAAGCGCATCGCACCTTGTCGTTGTCCGCAGCGGGCGCGCTGTCGGCTTGGCCACGCGGCTTCTTCGATCAGTACCAGATCGACGTCGCCTCGCTTGGCCAGATCCGCCGTCGCATCCAGGAATGAGCTTCGTCGTCAACGGCGCGGACTGGGTCTTCGACGGCGCGAGCGGCGCGGAGGTCAACGCATGGATCGACCAAGTGCTCGACTTCGTAAAAACGAGCCTCGACCGCGAGGAGCCGGTACTGATCGGCGGCGACTTTCAGTCCCGCGCCATGTTGGACGCCTTCTCACTCTGGGAAATCGCCACGGGCCAAGCCGAAATCCAGCTAACCGGCGAAATCGTCCAGGAACTGTACGCTTGGTTGGGGCGTGCCACGGTCTACTCGGACAGTCCGGACTGGCCGGCGGGCTGGGACCAGACCGAGATTTCCGTCGCCGGCGGAGCATTGGAGGACAACGTGGACCTCGCTTGGGTTCATCACACGATCCGGTCCGGCCGCGCGATGGCGAGCCTGTCCTTCCGGCGGCAAGGCACCTTGCCGACCCAGACCTCAATCGGTGTGACCGAAGTCCATTTCGTAGGCCATGAGGCGGATCGGATCGCCTTCTGGCGTGACGCGATCCGCGTCGAAGGCGACAACGCTGAAAGCCTGGCCCAGCTCGGCCCCCATGCCTATCCCGAGATCCACTTCCTGCCGGGGGTGCTGGACCAAGTGAACGACCTCGGCGGCGGCTATCTTGCCATCCGCGCCCCGGTCCAGGCCGCGCTCGCAGCCCTCAACGACCATGGGCGATGGATATTCACCACACCGCCGCCACCGCTGACGCCCACCGATGGTCTGCATCCCGATCCCACTCGCGGCACGCCGTCAAACCAGATAATTGAGCGCCGCTTTCGGCAAATCGGGCTGGATGTCGCCCCCGAAAATCCAAACGTCCGTCTGAACGCCCAGACGCGAAAAGCGCGGGAGCGGATACTGGGGGAGGATACAATCTATTGCGAGTGGCATTTGAAGATCGAGCCCCATCGCAACCGGATCCACATCCACGGCCCCGTACATGGAATAGACCAACTAATCGTAGCCATAATTCACGAACACCTCCCTCTGCCCTGACCTTCCGGCCCTTCAGGCTAGCGCCTGCTTTCGCGGCTGGGGCGACGCTTCGGACGGCCCGATCGCGGTCCTTCACAACGTGGGCGACGAGTCAGGTTCCGCCTCAACCACCCCGCCTCAACCACCCCCGCCTTCCATCCGCCCTTGCGCCCTCGCCCCGGCTTGATATGAGCGGCGCATGGCCAGCATCACCTATATCGAGCATGACGGAACCGAGCACGTCGTTGACGTGAAACCGGGGCTTTCCGTCATGGAGGGCGCGATCCGGAACAATGTGCCGGGGATCGATGCGGATTGCGGCGGGGCCTGCGCCTGCGCCACCTGCCATGTCTATGTCGACGAGGCCTGGCGCGAGGCGACGGGCAAACCCTCGGCCATGGAGGAGTCGATGCTGGACTTCGCCGAAGAGGTCGAGCCCAACAGCCGGCTGTCGTGCCAGATCCGCGTGTCCGACGCCCTGGACGGCCTGGTCGTGCGCCTGCCGGAAAACCAGCACTAGGACCGCACGGCCGACGCGGGCGATGACGGCTTTGGCCGCTTGAACCGTGCGCCCGGCGCCCCATCTGGATGCAGCGGCGCGGCGAAACCGCGCGTGAGGCGGGGAATTTCAGACGATTCAGACGATTCAGACGGTGTTTTTCCGCAAGCCGAGTCTGAATTCCGCGCGGCGGGGCGCCGCCCTGGGTCACAGCGGGTCAATTCGCCGCTTGATGCCGGCGCATCCCGTCGCCATCTGAGCCGTTACGATCTTTCGACCCAGCACGGACCCCCGACATGACCTTCGCTGACCCCACCCTGGACCCCAATCTCTCGGGCGACCTGATCAAGGAGGGCACGGACGCCTCCTTCATGACCGACGTCATCGAGGCGTCGAAGCATCAGCCGGTCATCGTCGATTTCTGGGCCACCTGGTGCGGGCCGTGCCGGACCCTGGGTCCGGCGCTGGAGAAGGGCGTGCGCGCCGCCAAGGGGGCGGTGAAGATGGTCAAGATCGATGTGGACGCCAACCCGGCCTATGCGGGCCAGCTGCGGGTGCAGTCGATCCCCACCGTCTACGCCTTCGTCAATGGCCAGCCGGTGGACGGCTTCCAGGGCGCGATCCCCGACAGCCAGATCAAGGCCTTCATCGACAAGCTGACCGGGGGCCAGGGCGGGTCCACCGAGACGGCGCAACTGCTGGAGCTGGGCGAGGAGTCGCTGGGCCTGAACGACTTCGGCGGCGCGGCCCAGGCCTTCGCCCACGTCCTGTCGATCGAGCCCGAAAACGAGAAGGCCATCGCCGGCATGGCGCGGGTCTATCTGGCGAGCGGCGATCTCGAACAGGCGGCCCAGACCATCGCCATGGCCCCCCAGGACTCCAAGGAGCCGGCGGTCCAGAGCGTGCGCGCGCAACTAGCCCTGGCGGCCAAGGCGCCGACCGGGGCTTCCGCCGAGCTTGAGGCCAAGGTCGCGGCCGCCCCCGACGACCACCAGGCCCGGTTCGACCTGGCCGAGGCCCAGAGCGCGGCCGGCGACTTCAAGGGCGCGGTCGATAATCTGCTGCACATCATCCAGGCCGATCGCGAGTGGAACGACCAGGCGGCCCGCAAGCAGTTGCTGGTCATCTTCGACGCGGCCGGCGTCAGTTCCGACGTCGCCAAGGACGGGCGTCGCCGCCTGTCCTCCATTCTTTTCTCGTAGGCGCCAAAACACCGGCCGCAAATAGCCCGCAGGGCGACAGGCCAAGCAACACCGGCCTCAAGCAGCCCGAAGGGCGATAGGCCAAGGAGACATGATGCCTCAAGGCTATGTTCGAGCCCTCGATCTGCCGCAGGTGATCCCGGTGTTCCCGCTGGAAGGGGCCATACTGCTGCCGCGCGGCCAGCTGCCGTTGAACATCTTCGAGCCGCGCTATCTCAACATGGTGGACGACGCCATGGCCGGGGACCGGATCATCGGCCTGGTCCAGCCCAAGGGCGGGACTCCGGCCCTGCCCGGCCTGTCGCCGGTCGGCTGCGCCGGGCGGATCACCGGTTTTGCGGAAACCTCGGACGGTCGGTATCTGATCACCCTGACCGGGGTGTCGCGGTTCCGCATCGCCGCCGAACTGCCGTCCAAGGCGCCCTATCGCCAGGTGCGCGCGGCCTTCGACGCCTATGAGGACGATCTGGCGCCCCCGCCGGAAGAGCCGGACTTCGACCGCCACGCCTTCCTCGACGCCCTGCGCGCCTACATGACCCACCGGCTGCTGGACATCGACTGGGATACGGCCGAGAGCGCGCCGATGGAGGCCTTGATCAACAGCCTGTCGATGGCCCTGCCGTTCGAACCGGCCGAGAAACAGGCCCTTCTGGAGGCCATGGGCCTGCTGCCCCGCGCCGAGGCCCTGACCGCCCTGCTCCGCATCGACGCCGCCGACGCCGGTGACGACGCGGCGCCGTCCATGCAATGACGGGCTCAAGTAGCGCGAAGCGCGGTAGCCCCCTAAAGAACCCTCAAGTAGCGCAAAGCGCGACAGGCCCAGAACAATGAGTGACGCCTTCAACACGCCCGTCTCCGTCGATCCCCGCCTGCTGGAGGTGCTGGTCTGCCCGGTCACGCGCGGCAAGCTGACCTACGACCGCGACGCGGGCGAACTGATCTCCGTCGGCGCCAAACTGGCCTATCCGATCCGCGAGGGCGTGCCGATCATGCTGGCCGAGGAAGCCCGTCAGCTGGACTGACTTATACTCCGCTCATCCCGGCGAAAGCCGGGACCCAGTTCTTTCGCTCGGCAGTGCGTGGGGACAAGGCTGTGCGAACCACACCGACCTTTCGCCCAAAGCACTGGGTCCCGGCTTTCGCCGGGATGAGCGGATGGGGGTTTCACCGGTGTTCCGGCGTTCCCATCCCGTAAACCCGCTACATAGAGAAGGCCTACCGATGTTGAAAGTCGCCATCCAGATGGACCCGATCGAGGCCGTCGACATCGCCGGGGACACCAGCTTCCTGATGGCCGAGACGGCCCAGGCGCGCGGGCACCAGCTGTGGGTCTATGATTTCCGCACCCTGGCGCTGGAGGAGGGCCGCCTCTATTGCCGCGCCCGGCCGATCACCGTGCGACGTGAGGTCGGCAACCACGTCGACTTCGGCGACTGGGTGAAGCTGGACCTGGCCGAGGACGTGGACGTCATCCTGATGCGCCAGGACCCGCCGTTCGACATGGCCTATGTCACCGCCACCTATCTGCTGGAGACGGTCCATCCCAGGACCCTGGTGGTCAACGACCCCGCCCAGGTGCGTTCGGCGCCCGAGAAGCTGCTGGTCACCGCCTTCCCCGGACTCCAGCCCCCGACCCTGATCTCGGCCGATCCCGTCGCCCTGAACGCCTTCCACGAGCAGCATGGCGAGGTGGTGCTGAAGCCGCTGCACGGCAACGGGGGCTCGGGCGTGGTCAAGCTGCGCGCCGACGACCCCAATCTGGACGCCCTGATCGAGATCCACGCCGTGGGCAGCCGCGATCCGCTGGTGATCCAGAAATTCATCCCCGCCGTGTCCAAGGGCGACAAGCGCATCCTGCTGATCGACGGCGAGCCGGTGGGCGCGATCAACCGCGTGCCGGCGGCCGGCGCCGTCCGCTCCAACCTGCACGTCGGCGGCACGGCCATGCCGGTCGAGCTGACGCCGCGCGACCTGGAGATCTGCGCCGCCATCGGCCCGACCCTGAGAGAGCGCGGCCTGATCTTCGTCGGCATCGACGTGATCGGCGATTATCTCACCGAGATCAACGTCACCTCCCCCACCGGCGCCCAGCAGCTGAAGACCTTCACCGGCGTCGACGCCACCGCCCTGATGTGGGACGTGATCGAGGCCAAGCGCGCCGCACAGGTTGCGTGATCGCCACTTGAATTAGATTTCAGTTCATGGTTCGTTCCTTCTCCGGGTGGGAGAGGACGTCATGGTCGCGCGGGTTGTCACGGTCGCCTTCGACGGGGTCGAGGCCCGGCGCGTGGATGTCGAGGTCCAGCTGGTCGGCCAGGATCAGCAGACGGTGTTCAACATCGTCGGCCTGCCGGACAAGGCGGTGGCCGAAAGCCGCGAACGGGTGCGGGGCGCCTTTGCGGGCATCGGCCTGGCGCTTCCGGCCAAGCGGATCATCGCCAATCTGGCCCCCGCCGATCTGCCCAAGGAGGGCAGTCATTTCGACCTGCCGCTGGCCCTGGCCCTTATGGCGGCCATGGGGGTGATCGCGCCGGACGCCCTGGACGGTTGGGCGGCCATCGGCGAACTGGGGCTGGACGGCCAGATCGCGCGGGTCGGCGGCGCCCTGCCGGCCGCCGTGGCCGCCGACGCCATGGGCCTGGGCCTGATCTGTCCCGAGGCCACGGGGCCGGAGGCGGCCTGGGCCGGCGGCGCCCGCATCCTGGCGCCCCGCTCTCTGATCGCCCTGGTCAATCATTTCAAGGGAACCCAGGTCCTGCGCGCGCCGGAGCCCGGCCCGCTGGCGACCGGCGGCGTCGCGCCCGACCTGCGCGAGGTCAAGGGCCAGGAGGGGGCCAAGCGGGCGCTGGAGGTCGCCGCGGCGGGAGGGCACAATCTGCTGTTCGTCGGCCCGCCGGGATCGGGCAAGTCGATGATGGCGCAACGCCTGCCGGGCCTGTTGCCGCCCCTGACCTCGCAGGAACTGCTGGAGACCTCGATGGTCTGGTCGGTCGCCGGCCTGATCGAGCGCGGCGCCCTGACCCGGGACCGGCCCTTCAGAAGCCCGCACCATTCGGCCTCGATGGCGGCCCTGACCGGCGGGGGTCTGCGCGCCAAGCCGGGCGAGGCCTCGTTGGCGCACAACGGAATCCTGTTCCTCGACGAACTGCCGGAATACAGCGCCCAGGCCCTGGATTCCCTGCGCGCGCCGCTGGAGACGGGCGAGATCGTGGTGGCCCGCGCCAACGCCCATATCCGCTATCCGGCGCGGTTCCAGCTGGTGGCGGCGATGAATCCCTGTCGGTGCGGCATGGGCGGGGCCGGGCGCGGCGCCTGCGGCAAGGCCCCGCGCTGCCAGCGCGACTACCAGAACCGCATCTCCGGCCCAATGTTCGACCGGATCGATCTGACGGTCGAGACCCCGCCCGTCACCGCCGCCGACATGACCCTGCCCCCGCCGGCCGAAGGCACGGCCGAGGCCAGGGCCCGCGTCGCCGCCGCCCGCGCCATGCAGGAGGACCGGGTGCGCGAGGCGGGGCTGGATCCGGCCCAGGGGCTGAACGCCCGCGCCTCGGGCGACACCCTCGATCGGTTCGCCACGCCCGACGAGGCGGGCCGGATGCTGTTGATGCGGGCGGGCGAAGCCGGGGGGCTGACCGCACGGGGCTGGACCCGCACCCTGCGCCTGGCCCGCACCATCGCCGACCTGGACGGCTGCACCGGCGTGCTGCGGCGCCACATCGCCGAGGCCCTGATCTATCGCCGCACCACCGTGGGCGCCGAGGCCGACTTCGACCGACGCCAGGCCCAGCGGGGCGAGGGGTCCGAGATCCGGGAAGCGACGGCGGAACAGGCGCCCTTCCTCTATTCGTGAGTGGGGCAATCCTTAACCCGCCGCCCCTATATTGCCGGTCTACGGAGACGATGATGGCGCGACGGGCGGCGACGAAACGGATCGAGACGCAGGCGACGCAGGCCGTGGATCCGGCCCAGCAGTTCCTGCGGCTGATGAGCCACGAGATGCGCACGCCGCTGAACGGCGTGCTGGGCATGATCAACCTGCTGCAGCGCACACGGCTGGACGGTGCCCAGCGCGCCTATGCCGAGAATGCGCGCCAGTCGGCTGAACATCTGCTGGGCCTGGTCAACGACCTGCTGGACTACGCCCGGCTGGAGGCGGGGTCGCTGGAGTTCGACCTGGCGCCGGTCGATCTGGAAGGCCTGGTGCGCGGCGTCGCCGAACTGCTGAGCCCGCGCGCCCACGACAAGGGGCTGGAGATCGTCTGGTCGGTCGCCGCCGACGCCCCCGACATCCTGGCCGACGAGGGCCGGCTGCGACAGGTGCTGTTCAATCTGGCCGGCAATGCGGTCAAGTTCACCGAGACCGGCGGCGTGCGTCTGTCGGTCGAACGCGTCACCCCGGATCCCACCGACATGGACGACGGGCGCGTCCGCCTGGCCTTCATCATCGACGACACCGGCCCCGGCGTGCCGGCCGAAGCCCGCGCCCGCATCTTCGAGGAGTTCGGCCACGCCGATTCCTCCGACGCCGTGCGCCATGACGGCGCGGGCCTGGGCCTGGCGGTGGTGCGCAAACTGGCGACGGCGATGGGGGGGACGGCTCGGGTCGAGGATCGACCGCCCGGCGCCGACGCCGATGCTCGCGGCGGAGCCCGTTTCCGCTTCGAGGCCGGTTTCCTGCCCGTCGCCGGCCCGCGCGACACCCCGCTGCACGGCCAGACGGTCTGCATCGACTCGCCCGATTCCTTCGTCCGCGCCGCCGCCGCCGACCAGATCAAAGCGTCCGGAGGCCGGGTCGCCGCCAAGGCCCCGGTGACACTGGTCGACCATGCGGGCGCCCCCGCCGGCGACCTGGCGCCTCTTCCGCCCGCAGGGCGGGGCGTCGTGCTGCTGAAACCGTCCGAACGGGACCTGATCCCCCGCTATCGGGCCGCCGGCTTCCACGGCTATCTGATCAAGCCCCTGCGCCGGGCCTCCCTGGCCGAACGGGTTCTGGCCGCCGTGGGTGCGGACCCCGCCGCCCCGACCGCCGTCTCTGCGCCTGAAGACGACCGCGTGGTCCCCGCCCGGTTCGCCGGCGTCCGCGTGCTGCTGGCCGAGGACAATCCGGTCGGCGCCCTTCTGGCCCGCACCCTGCTGCGGCGCGAAGGCTGCACCGTCGAGACCGCCGCCACGGGCCATGAGGCCGTCGCCGCCCTGGCGCGCGCCCGCTATGACCTGGTCTTCATGGACATGCGGATGCCGGGCATGGACGGTCCCGCCGCCGCCCGCGCCATCCGCGCTGCGGGCGACGCCACCCCCATACTGGCCCTGACCGCCAACGCCTTCGCCGAGGACCGGCGCCTGTGCCTGGAGGCCGGAATGAACGACCATCTCGTCAAGCCGCTGGACGCCGAGGCCCTGCGCGCCGCCCTGGCCCGCTGGACGAAACGCGACATCCGCGCCAAGGTCGGCTGAGTTACAGGCGCCCGCGATTCCGGCCGCCGCCGGAGCCGTGCATGACCGATCAAGCCACCCCCGCCGCCGCATCCGGCAAGGCGACGCCCGCCAGCCGTTTCGGTGGTCTGGCCGTCTATGGCGAACGGCGCGTCTTCATCATGCTGCTGCTGGGCTTTTCGGCCGGCCTGCCCAATCTGCTGATCTTCGACACCCTGTCGGCCTGGCTGCGCGAGAGCGGCCAGACACTGGAGGTCATCGGTTTCTTCGCCCTGGCGACCCTGTCCTATTCGCTGAAATTCGTCTGGGCGCCGCTGATTGATCGCACGGCGGTGCCGATCCTGACGCCCCTTCTGGGCCATCGGCGCTCCTGGATGCTGCTGACCCAGGCCGTCATCGTCTTCGGTCTGTGGTCGATTTCGGGCCTCGATCCGTCGAACGCCCTGCTGGCTGTGGCCCTGTTCGCCACCCTGGTCGGCTTCTTCGGCGCCACTCAGGACATCGTCATCGACGCCTGGCGGATCGAGGCCGCGGATGACAGTCGCCACGGCGCCATGGCCGCCGCCTATCAGATGGGCTACCGCGTCGCCATGATCGTGGCCGGCGCCGTGCCCCTGGTCCTGGCCGATCTCTACAACTGGAATGTCTCCTATGCGGTGATGGCCGCCCTGATGGGTTTCGGCGTCGCCGGCGTCCTGTTCGCCCCGCGCGAAAAGGCTCATTCGATCCGACCCATTCCGGTGGGCGACACCCCCTCACGGCCGAGGTGGGAGGTGCTGGAATGGATCGCCCGCCTGATCCTGATCGGCGCCGCCGCCATGGTCGTCGGCTCGGGCCTGACGGCGCAGGCAGGCCCTCTGAATGGTCTGCTGGGTCTGTTCGGCCTTGGAACGGATGGTCAGGCCGCCATCGCCGACGCCTGGGCGGCCCGGCCGGGCGGCGTCTATCTCCAGGTCGTGTCGGTTTTCTCGGGCTTGGCGCTTCTGGTTCTGGCCTGCTGGCCTATTCCCGGTTTGAGAACCCGCCCGGGCGCCTATCTGGCGGGGTCCTTCGGCGAACCTCTGGCGGACTTCTACAAGCGGTTTTCGGGAGTGGCGACGCTGATCCTGGCGCTGATCTGCGTCTATCGCCTGGCCGATTTCGTGCTGAACATCATGAACCCCTTCTATCTGGACCTGGGCTTCACCAAGACGGAACTGGCGGAAGTTCGAAAGGTCTTCGGGGTCGTCATGACCACCCTGGGCGTCTTTATCGGCGGTTGGTCGGTGGCGCGGCTAGGCCTGATCCGCACCATGGTGATCGGCGCATTCATGAGCCCGCTGTCCAACCTGGTCTTCGCCTGGCTGGCGACCCAGGGCCCCAGTCTGCCGGCCCTGACCTTCGCCATCGGGGTGGACAACAGCGCCACGGGCTACGCCGGCACGGCCCTGATCGCCTATATGTCCAGCCTGACGTCGATCGGCTTCACCGCCACCCAGTACGCTCTGTTCAGTTCGCTATACGCCCTGCCGGGCAAGCTGATCGCCTCTCAGTCCGGGCGTATCGTCGAGGCCTCGGCCCGAGCGGCGGAGGGAACCGGTCCATTCGCGGTTTTGCGCCCGCTGTTCGCCCGTCTTCCTGAGGGCTCGCTGGCCGCAGGCGCCGCGACCAGCGGTGTGACGCCGGCCGCCCTGGGGGTCGGCTATGTGGTGTTCTTCCTCTATTCGACCGTCGTCGGCGTCTTCGCCATCGTCCTGGCCTTCGTCGTGGCCGCCAAACAGACCGCGCTTCAGGCGCGCCAGCAGAGCGAGGTCGAAGAGGACGCCGCCATCGCGGCGACGGAGGGGCAGCCGTCCTGACGACGCCCAAGAAAAGGCCCGCCGGACGCCGGCGGGCCTTCTTCGTTCCAGCGTTGGCCGGTCCTAGTGCTTGGCGTTTTCGGCGCCCTGGCTGACCGCCGAACCGGCTGCGGAGACGTCGCGGCCGACGCCCGAGATGGTGTTGCAGGCCGACACGGCCAGGGCGGCGGCGACGATGGAGAGGGCGATGATCTTGCGCATGGTGAAAACCCGGATGTTATGGTCAAGCTGTCCCCCAACGCCGCGCCTGGGCATAGGTTGCATCAAGCGGCGCCATATCGCGATTTAGACCGATCCCTGTTGGATCGTCGTGACGCTGCCGTGCTGACACGCTTGCGTCGGACGGGCGACGCCCCGAAGGTGGACGCCTGTTCTTCGAGGGGTTGTCCATGCGTCGTCTTCTGATCTCGTCCGTCGCCGGCCTGGCGCTGCTGTCCGGCGTTCCGGCCCTGGCCCAGACGCCAAACGTGGCGCCGACCGCCGCGCCGTCGCCCCAGGCCCAGAGCGAGGACGCGCGGCTGAACGCCTTCTTCGAAGAGGCCTTCCAGGCCCGCATCGCCCTCAGCCCGCAACAGATGACCTCGCTGGGCATCAAGACCGACTATGACAGGCTGGACGACGTCTCGGACGCCGCCGCCGACCGCGCCCTGGCCCTGTCCGAAAGCCAGCTGGCCCGGATGAAGACCGAGTTTGATCCGCAGAAGCTGGGACCTCAGGCGCGGTTGTCGTGGCGGATGTTCGAATATGGCGTCCAACAGGCCCGACTGTCGAACCAGTGGCGCGACTGGGGCTTTCAGTTCGCCGCCAACGGCAATCCGACCACCAGCCTGCCGGTTTTCCTGATCAACAACCACCGCGTCGCCAGCGTCGCCGACGCCGAAGCCTATGTCGCCCGGCTGCGCGCCGCCCAGGTCCAGATGGGCCAGGTCGCCGACGAACTGCGCCAGCGTGCGGCGGCCGGCGTGGTGTCGCCCCGTTTCGTCTTTGCACCCTCCATCGCCAATACCCGCAACGTCATTTCCGGCGCCCCGTTCGACGATGGGCCGGACAATCCGGTCTGGGCCGACTTCAACAAGAAGGTTGCGGCGCTGGAGGCCGCCCAGGCGACCAAGGACCGGTTGCTGTCCGAGGGACGCGCCGCCCTGACCGGCCCCTACAAGGCCGGGTTCGACACCGTGCTGGCGGCCCTGGCCGAGGTTCAGCCTCTGGCCGACAGCGACGCCGGCGTATGGCGCCTGCCGCAGGGCGAGGCCTATTACAACGCCCGGCTCCAGCTCTCGACGACGACCGACCTGACCGCCGACCAGATCCACCAGATCGGCCTGGACGAGGTCGCCCGCATCCAGGCCGAGATGGAAGTCATCAAGGCCCAGGTCGGCTTCACCGGCACGCTGCAGGACTTCTTCGTCTTCCTGAAGACCGATCCGCGCTTCCAGTATCCGAACACGCCGGAAGGCAAGGAACAGTATCTGACAGACGCGCGCGGCTTCATCGCCCAGGTGATGGCGGCGGCCCCTCAGTGGTTCTCGACCCTGCCCAAGGCGGCGCTGGAGGTGCGGGCGGTCGAACCGTTCCGCGAAGCCACGGCCTCGATCGCCTTCTATAATTCGCCGGCGCCGGACGGGTCGCGGCCGGGCATCTATTACGTCAACCTGTCGGACATGACCCAGGTGCTGAAGCCCCAGATCGAGGGCATCAGCTATCATGAGGGCGCGCCCGGCCACCATTTCCAGATCGCCTATGCGCAAGAGATCGAGGGCCTGCCGCGCTTCCGCCGCTTCGGCGGCTACGGCGCCTATGCCGAGGGCTGGGGGCTGTACGCCGAACAGCTGGGCAAGGAGATGGGCTTCTATCAGGATCCCTATTCCGACTTCGGCCGGCTCTCGACCGAGCTGTGGCGCGCGGTGCGTCTGGTGACGGACACCGGCCTGCACGCCAAACGCTGGAGCCGCGAACAGGCGATGGACTATTTCCGTCAGAACTCCCTGCTGTCCGAGCGCGACATCGAAAAGGAAGTCGAGCGCTACATCACCAATCCCGGCCAGGCGACCAGCTACAAGATCGGCGAGCTGAAGATCGAGGAACTGCGCGACCGGGCCAAGGCGGCCCTGGGCGACCGGTTCGACATCAAGGACTTCCACGCCGTAGTCCTGGGATCCGGCTCGGTGCCGCTGGACGTGCTGGAAGACCAGGTCGACGGCTGGATCGCGGCGGGCGGCGGGGCGCCGACGGCATAAGCACGTCCTTCTCCCATTGGGAGAAGGTGGCTCGAAGAGCCGGATGAGGGTCGGCCGGCGGGCCAATTCGCACCACCCGACCCTCACCCTTTCGCGCAAGTCTGATCGCTTCGCTCTCAGGCGCTCAAGCCCTCTCCCACCGGGAGAGGGAGGCATCGCCCGTGATTTCGTGTATGAGCCGCCGCCATGTCCTTCACCGCCACCGTCCTGACCATGTTCCCCGAGGCCTTTCCGGGCCCGCTCGGCGTGTCGCTGATTGGCACGGCCTGGCGCGAGAAAGGCTTGTGGAGCCTGGATACGGTTGACATTCGCGCCTTTTCCACAGATACGCGCGGCTTCCTGGACGACACCCCTGCGGGTGGCGGCCCGGGAGCCGTGCTTAAGGCGGACGTGGTGGCTCGGGCGGTGGATAGCCTGCCGGGACCGAAACGGCCGCTTTTGTACATGAGCGCCCGGGGTCGGCCCCTGACCCAGGCGCGCGTCAAGGAATGGGTCTCGCCTGAAAAGGGTGGGGCCGACGGAATCGTCGTGCTGTGCGGCCGTTTCGAGGGGGTGGATCAGCGGGTGCTGGACGCACGCGGGTTCGAGGAGGTCTCGGTCGGAGACGCGGTGCTCGCCGGCGGCGAGGCGGCGGCCATGGTCGTGATCGAGGCGTGCGTAAGACTGATCCCCGGCGTACTCGGCGCGGCAGACAGCCTGTCGTCCGAAAGCTTCGAGGATGGGCTTCTGGAACACCCGCAGTACACGCGACCGCGGACGTTCGAGGGGCTTGAGATACCCGAGGTGCTGCTGTCGGGCGACCACAAGAAGGTCGCCAAATGGCGCGAGGCGCAGCGGGAAGAGACCACGCGGGAGCGACGACCAGACCTCTGGGAAGCGCATCTCGCCAAATCACAGGCAAAGAGCGCAAAGCTCGAGGAGAAATGACATGAACATCGTTCAACAGCTGGACGCCGAAGAAAAAGCCCGCGTCCTGGGCGAACGCACCATCCCGGTCTTCCAGCCCGGCGACACCCTGCGCGTCAACGTGAAGATCAAGGAAGGCGAGCGCGAGCGCGTCCAGGCCTTCGAAGGCGTCTGCATCGCCCGTGACGGCGGCGGCATCAGCGAGACCTTCACCGTCCGCAAGATCTCGTTCGGCGAAGGCGTCGAGCGCAAATTCCCCATTCTGTCGCCGAACATCGAGTCGATCGAAGTGAAGCGCCGCGGCGTCGTGCGTCGCGCCAAGCTCTATTATCTGCGTGATCGTCGCGGCAAGTCGGCCCGGATCGCCGAACGCCAGACCGTCCGTCCCGCCAAGGGCGTCGTGGTTCCGGAAACCGGTTCGGCCGCCAAGGGCGACGAAGCCTGATTTGACATTGTCGCGCGCGGCTTGAGCGCGGATCGTGCTGAAATGACGAAGGCCCCGGCGACAGCGCCGGGGCCTTTTTCATGCGCGATGACTGACCCTACTGCGGGTACAGGGGATTGGACGCGTCCCTCTGGCCTTCCAGGCTGCGATTCAGGTCGTGAACCTCGTCATGATCGGCCTTCACCAAGGCGTAGGCCCGACGGATGGTCTCGCGGGTCGTGGCCGAAATGCTGGCGTCTTCCAGCGCCCTTTCGAACTTGGCGGCGATGAAGCCTTCGCCGCTGTCGATGGAGCCGACGACCGTGTCGTCGTTGCGCAGCAGGGCGTGTTTGACGTCGAGAAAGGCGCGGTGGGCCTTGGCCAGGATCGAGCCCTTGGATTCCGGGTCGCCGCCCAGGCCCCGCACGGCCTCGGACAGGTCGTCCGCCACCTGCTGGCGTTCGATGCTGCGGCGCTCGAACAGGCTGGTGTAATCGGGATCGCGGGATTCCACGGCGGCTTCGCCATAGCCGTCGGCGCTGTCCAGGGTCGTCTCGATCAGGCTGTTCAGAACCTTGATGTCGTGAGCGTTGGGATTGGTCATGTCTTGCGTTCCTCCGCGATTGCGGTCGAACGGCGGAATGGCTGGGCGAGGCCTTGGTTGCCGCCCCGCGACATCAAAGTTTGGTGCGCAGGGACCACAGTTCCGGGAAGCAGCGCTTGGTCAGGGTCGAGGCCAGATAGGCCGCACCCTCGGTGCCGCCGGTGCCGCGCCGCCGGCCGATGATCCGCTCGACCGTGACGACGTGCTTGTGCCGCCAGGTCAGCAGGGCGTCGTCCAGATCGACCAGCTTCTCGGCCAGCTGATACAGGGCCCACCAGCGCTCGGTGTCGCGATAGACCTCCAGCCAGGCCCCCTCGACGGCCTCGGACGGCTCATAAGGCTGGGTCACGTCGCGGTTCAGCACCTCGGCCGGGATGGACAGCCCCGCCTGGGCCATCTGGGCCAGGGCGTCGTCGTACAGGCTGGGGGCCGCGATGGCGGCTTCCAGCGCGGCCAGGGCCTCTGGCCGGTCCGCGTGGAACTTCAGGAAGCTGGCGTCCTTCAGGCCCAGCATGGCCTCGAACCGGCGGAACTGGTCGCTCTGAAAGCCCGAGGAGGAGCCCAGCGAACCCCGGAACCGCAGATAGTCCGACGGGGTCATGGTCGAAAGAATGTCCCAGCTGTGGGTCATCACCGCCTGGATGCGCGAAACCCGGGCCAGGCTCTTGTAAGCCGGGACCAGGTCGCCGGCGCGAACCAGCTGCTGGGCCAGGGCTGTCTCGTGCAGGATCTGCTTCAGCCACAGCTCCTTGGTCTGGTGGATGACGACGAACAGCATTTCGTCATGCTGATCCGACAGCGGATGCTGGGTCGAGAGCAGGTCGTCCAACGCCAGATAGCCGGCGTAGGTGATGTCGCTGGATTGGGTCATGCGCCGCTATCGCCCGCGGGGGGCGGATGCGCAAGCCGGCCTAGTGCTGGCCCTGGCTCGAAGCGTTCGACGCGATCTGACGACCGGCGTCGAAGGCGTCACGGGCGC
Source organism: Brevundimonas mediterranea (assembly GCF_011064825.1). Taxonomy (NCBI): domain Bacteria; kingdom Pseudomonadati; phylum Pseudomonadota; class Alphaproteobacteria; order Caulobacterales; family Caulobacteraceae; genus Brevundimonas; species Brevundimonas mediterranea. The sequence goes on along the minus strand of NZ_CP048751.1, from coordinate 1,705,330 downwards.
CTTTGTAGATGAAGCCGTAGGTCGGATAGACGGTCGTGCCCAGGCCGTTGATCGGATTGTACCAGACTTTGACCTGGGACCAGTCGTTGGACGGCGAGACGTCCACGACGGTGACGTTTTCCTCGACCTTGCCGCGGCTGCCGCCCCAGTTGGCGTGGGTCACGCGCACGACCCGGTCGGTCAGGATGTCGGAGACGACGGCGACATGGCCCCGGCTCATCCGGCCTTCGGGACGGAAGACCAGGACCGAACCCGTTTCGGGCGCGTCGCCGGTGCGGAACTTCTCGGTGGCCTGACGCCACCAGGTCCAGGCGTCGCCGAAGATGTTGATGCCCGAGAACATGCGGGCGAAGGTCACGCACTGCCAGTACGGCTCATCGGCCTTTGCGGAAACGGGGGTGACGCCCAGCGCAAAAAAACCGAGGGTCGCCGCAACCGCGGCGGCTTTGAGCCGTTTCATCATGCTGAGGTCTCGTCCCGACTGCCGATGGTCTTTTTAGACCATAGGAAATTAGGATTGAAAAACCCTTTTCGGCGTATCGCCGTCCTGCGGTTTGTCGCTTGACGCTGTTTTGCGTCCTTGCGCCATCCCTCTCAAAGCCTTGCGAGCCGGGTGTTCCACCAGGTGGTAGGACAGGGCCGCCACGACCGGCAAAAGCGCCAGAATCGCTAACCACACGAAAAGTTGAAGCTGCTTGTCCGGGGCGTCGGTCAGCTTGGCCGCGAGGTTAACGGCCAGAAGTTTCCAAGGCACGCAGACCATATAGACCGAATAGCTGATCTCCCCCAGATAGACCGCCGGCTTCGAGGCCAGCCATCCGGCCCGCTCGTTCGGCAGGGAGGCCAAGGACAGGATCAGGGCCCCGGCCAGCAGGACGGTGATCCCGTCCCATAGGCCGAGCGCCGCGCTCAACACCATCAGACCGAACGACACGGCCGAGGCGGTCCAGGGCGCCTTCAGCGGCGCCTTGCGGTAGACGAGGTACAGGGCGCAGCCCAGGGCGAAACAGGGCACGATCCGCAAGGCGCCCCAGCGGATGGTCGCCTCGGTCAACGGGAAGCCCGCGACGCGCTCGAACCCGTAATACAGCACCGTCAAGAAGGCGGCCGTACCGACCACGGCCGCTACCGGCTTCTCACGCGCACGCCAGAAGACGAAGGCGAACAGGGGGAAGCACAGATAGGCGAACCATTCCGCCGAGATCGACCAGGACGGATGGTTCCAACCGGCGACGGGGGCCAGGCCCCAGGCGTGGACCATCAGCAGATTGGCCGGAAGCGAGACCCACGACAGCACATTGCCGTCCACGCTCATCCCGGCGACCAGGGCGACGGCGGCCAGCAACCCCACCCCGACCAGGGTCGCCACATGCAGGGGATAGACCCGCGCCACCCGCGCCCACAGGAAGCCGCGATACGAAAACCGCTTCTCGCCCGCCGACTGAAGATAGACGTGGCTGAGGATGAAACCGGACAGGACGAAGAACAGTTCGACCCCCAGATAGCCCTTGTCGACAAGGCCGGACGACCCGGCGCCGGCCAGGTTTTCCCAGTAGGTATAGACGGCCACCCAGATCGCCGCGCCGAAACGCAGGGCGGTGATGGGGCGCAGGTCGGCGGGCGTCTGGACGGGGGTCATGGTCTCACCTTGGCACGTCGGGCTTTGCGAACCGTGAAGGCCCGCAAGCGCCGTGCCTTGGCCACCCTATCCCACCCAGGTTCCGTGGAAGCCTGCGGGGAGGGCCGTGTCCGCCTGCCAGGTCGCCACCGGCCCGTCCTCGACATGGGCCGCGTCGAAGACGTGCAGTTCGGTGCGCCCGGCCTTCAGATTGACCGACGGTCCGACCAGCCAGGCGTCGGTCTCGGCCGTGGCGCCGGGCTTGGGCACGAAGACCGTCTCCTCAACGATCTGATGGAGGCCGAAGGTGAAGCCGTGCGACCGGCCGCTGTCCCAGTCCTGAACCGCCAGGCCCGTGGGCAGGGGGCGCCCGGGCGTCTCGCCGCTGGTGTGGACGGTCAGGCTGCGTTTCAGCCCCAGACGACGGGGGTCGGCCTTTGGAAACTCGCCGACGGCGTCGGTCGTCAGCATGTCAGCCTTGCCGTCGGGGCGCAGGGTGACCAGGGCCAGTTTCGCTGGGTCGCCCGGCACGACGCCATGGCCTTCGACCAGCACCCGCGCGCCGGCGACGGCGAAGCGCGGATCGCCGCTGGCGGCGACGTCGAAACGGATCGTACCGTCGCGTTCGGCCCAGGCGTCGCCCAGATGGAAATGGAAGAAGCCCGGCAGCTCATAGAGGCGTGACTGCGTGAGGTCGTCCTTGTCCAGCACCATGACCTGTGTCCCGGTCTCCGGACGCCACACCAGGCCATTGATGACGGGCATGGCCTGGCGTTCCTGGATCCAGGGCTGAAGCACCAGGATCAGGTGCCGGTCGGTGGCGGTGAAGTCGTGCATATAGCTGGCGCGCGGCAGGCGGACGATCTCGGCCCGGTTCAGTCCGCCGTCGGCGTTCAGCCGCCAGATCACGGCTTGGGCGCCGGCCGTGCCCACGTTCCAGATCGAGCCGTCGGGCGCGCGCCGAGGGTGGGCCTGGAACGGCATGCCTTTCAGATCGTCCCGCAGGGTGACGAAGCCCTGGGTCGACAGGTCGGACGCATCCATCGCCAGGGGCGAACCGCCTTCCCACAAGGCCCAGATCTGGTTTCCCACCGCCAGGACGGCCGTGTTGGCGGCGCTGGCGTCGTCGTTCGAGTTGACCCGCGCGCGTGGGTCGCCGCCGGTCCCGAAGCCCGGGGTCACGACGGCGTCCAGTTCGGTCTCGACCCGGCGCTTGGGCGTATCGGCGAACCGGGCCTCCAGCGTGGCCTGGCCGTCATGGATGCGGAAGGCCCGCATCAGGCCGTCGCCGTCGAACCAGTGGGTGACGGACCCGCCCGGCCGTCGGAACCGACCGGGTCCGTTGCGGAACAAGGCGCCCTCCAGCCCCGCCGGCGCCCGGCCGTGGATCAGGCGCATCGTCTGACGCGGCAGATCGCCCTCGACGTCGCGGGTGGCCAGGGCCCAGTCCGCCTGGGCGGCGGCGTCGAGGGCGGCGGCGGCGCGGACCATCTCGGGCGTGGCGACGGCGGCTGAAAGCGCGGCGGCGCCCATCAGGAAGGAACGGCGTGAAGGGGTCATGGTCCGGCTCCGGGCTTAGGTCTGGTTACTTCAGGCTGATGGTCTGGGCGACGGCGCCGGTCGCCGCGAACTTCGCGCGCTCCCACGAGGCCGGCCCCATGTTTCCGACGGCGTTGTTGGAGAAGGCGAAGGGCTCGATCGGCATGCCGAATGGGTTGGTGTTCATCTTCCCGTCGCCATCGATGTCGTGAAAGGCGCGCATGGCGTAGTCGCCGTCCGGCAGGTCCTCGAACCGGACCTGTTTGGAAGCGGCTGCTGCGTCCACCATGGCGTAACGAACCGGCTGGCCCTCGCCGCCGTAGTTGGCCTCGCTGTTGAAAAGGGCGACCATGATCCGCCCGGTCGGCGCAGCGACGTCGAAGTCGAAGGTGATGTCTGCGGCCAAGGCGGAGGTCGACGCCAGGGCGGTTGCAAGAGCGGCGGAAGCGCAAAGGGCGGAAAGGGTCTTCATGCGGGCGTCCTGTTCATGCCGGGCCGCCGACCGGCCCTCGATGACTGGACCCTGAAGACGAGGGCACGCCTTCGCCATCGGACATGCGGGAGCGACCACCCGGCCTTCGTGAATGACCGTCTCCGCCGCCGACGATGCGCGTGTCGCCGCCCGCTCAAGGCGTTTTTGCGCCCCATCTCGCCGCTACAGCGCGTTACATGTCGAAACGCGCGCGACATCAGTCCCAGCCGGGCCTGTGGCAGTCTGTACGCGTTACGGCCTGGTGGCGGAGTGGCTACGCGGCGGGCTTGCAAGCCCGAAAACCCTCCGTTCGACTCGGAGGCCAGGCCTCCATCCTCTCCTTGCAGTCAGAGGAAGGAGTAGGGATCGACGTCCACCGTCAGTCGGACCGAGGCGGGGACCTTCACCCGCGCCAGCCAGGCGCGCAGAAACGCCTGAAGATTCACGTCGCGGTCCGCCCGCACCAGCAACCGCTTGCGGCGCCGTCCGCGCACCAGGGCCAGGGGGGCGTCGGCGGGGCCATAGACCTCCAGCCGTTCGGCGTTGGGAATGGCCTGGGCCAGGTCGGCGGCGACCTTCTCCACCGCGGCCGCATTCTCGCTGGACAGGATGATCGCCGCCAACCGGCCGAAGGGGGGCAGGGCGGCGGCTTCCCGCTCGGCCATCTCCGCCTCGACGAAGGCGTCGCGGTCGCCGGCCGCCAGGGCCATCAACACCGGATGTTCGGGGGTCCAGGTCTGCAAAATGGCCCGCCCCGGCCGGTCGGCGCGACCCGCCCGTCCCGTCGCCTGGGCCAGCAGTTGATAGGTCCGTTCGGCCGCCCGCAGGTCGCCGCCCCGCAAACCCAGATCTGCATCCACCACCCCGACCAGGGTCAGACGGGGGAAGTTGTGCCCCTTGGCGGCGGCCTGGGTGGCGACCAGGATGTCGATCTCGCCGTCGGTCATCCGCTGGATCAAGGCCCGCGCAGACTTGGCGTCGGGCGCGGTGTCGGAGCTGAACACCGCCGTCCGCGCCTCGGGGAACAGCTGGCGCACCTCCTCCTCGACCCGTTCGACGCCGGGGCCGACCGAGACCAGCGAGTCCTCCGCTCCACATGACGGGCACAGTTTGGGCCGGGCCATGGAAAAGCCGGTCAGGTGACAGACCAGACGGCCGGTGTACCGGTGCTCGACCAGCCAGCTGTCGGTGTCCGGCGCCGTCAGCCGGTGCCCACAGACGCGGCACAGGACGACGGGCGCATAGCCGCGCCGGTTCAGGAACAACAGGGTCTGCTCGCCCCGCGCCAGGGTCTCGGCCACCGCCGTACGCAGGGGCTGGGACAACCAGGTCTGGGGATCAGGCGTGTGCTGGCGCAGGTCCAGCAGTTCGATATCGGGCATGACCGCCACCCCGTGCCGGGCGCCCAGCTTCAGCCAGTCGTAACGCCCGGCCTGGGCGTTCCACAGTGTCTCCAGCGACGGCGTCGCCGAGGCCAGGACCACCGCCGCCCCCTCGATCCGCGCCCGCGCCACCGCCAGATCCCGTCCGTGATAGACCAGACCCTCTTCCTGTTTGAACGAACTGTCGTGCTCCTCGTCCACCACGATCAGCCGCAGATCGACGAAGGGCAGGAACAGGGCCGAGCGGGCGCCGACCACGATGTTGCACCGGCCGGCGACCACCGCCTCCCACACCTGGCGGCGACGGGGCGGGGCGACGCCGGAATGCCATTCGGCCGGGGCGGCGCCGAACCGGGCCGTGATCCGCTCGATCAGGGCCTGGGTCAGGGCGATCTCGGGCAGAAGGATCAGGATCTGCGCCGCCGGATCGGACCGCAGCACCCGCGCGATCGCCTCCAGATAGGCCTCGGTCTTGCCCGACCCCGTGACCCCGTCCAGCAGGAAGGGCCGGAACCCGCCGCCCGTCACCCCGGCCGCCAGGGCCGAAGCCGCCGCCGCCTGGTCGCCGTTCAGGGTCGCCGGCGCATGGTCGGGATCGGGCCGTTCGAACGCCGCCTCGGCCGCGATTTCGATGATCTCCAGCACCCCCTCGTCGATCAGGCCCTTGACCAGGCCGGACGACACGCCGGCGGCGCGCGCCAGATCGGCGCCCGCCATGGCGCGCTCGCCAAGGGCTTCCAGCACCCCCGTCCGGGCCGGGGTGGCGCGCGCCGGCTGGCGGTCGCCGACCCGCCGCACGCGGCGTTCCGGCTTGGGGCGTGGCGCGCGCAGCCCCTTCAGTGCGGTCGCCGCCATCTCGCCGGGCGGCGACAGGGTCCAGCGCCCGGCCCATTCGACGAAGTCCATCACCCCGGCCGGTAGCGCAGGGTCGTCCAGTCTCGACTCGACCGATTTCAGCCGCCGGTTGGAGCCGGTGGTCTCGAACACCTCGGCCACCACGCCTCGGATCAGACGCGGCCCCAGGGGCACTGCCACCTGATCGCCGCGCGCCAGCGTCATGCCTTCGGGCGCCTCGTAATCGAAGGCTTCCGGCACGGGCAGGGGAATGAGGACCGAGGCGACTTTCACCGAACTTCGCCCTCGGCTATGAAGCCGTCCATGAAACTCTTTCTCGATACCGCCGACGTCGCCGTCATCAAGGACATGGTCCCCACCGGAATGGTGGACGGCGTCACCACCAATCCGTCGCTGATCGCCAAGTCGGGTCGGAACATCGCCGAGGTCATCGCCGAAATCTGCGCCCTGGTCGAGGGGCCGATTTCCGCCGAGGCCGTCTCGCTCGATTTCGAGACCATGGTCAAGGAGGGCGACAAGCTGGCCGCCATCGCCCCGAACGTGGTCGTGAAGCTGCCCCTGACCTGGGACGGCCTGCGCGCCTGCCGCGTCTTCACCGACAAGGGGATCAAGACCAACGTCACCCTGTGCTTCTCGGCGGCCCAGGCGCTGCTGGCGGCCAAGGCCGGCGCCACCTTCGTCTCGCCCTTCGTCGGCCGGCTGGAAGACAATGGCGCCGACGGCATCGCCCTGCTGGAGGAAATCCGCGTCCTGTATGACGTGCACGGTTTCGAGACCCAGATCCTGGCCGCCTCGCTGCGCAACGTCGCCCATGTGGCCGCCGCCGCCGTGGCCGGATCGGACGCCGCCACCTTCGGCGCCGACACATTCAAGGCCCTGGTAAAGCACCCGTTAACCGACAAAGGTCTTGATGCCTTCGTGGCGGACTGGGCCAAGACCGGTCAGTCCATCCTGTAAATCGCGCGTCACGGAGAGGTCTGTTTGAGCGGCTCATTGGACCTTTTCGAAACCTCCGAGGCGGAGCCGGTCCCCCACCTGGGCGACGGCCTGCACTGGCCCGAGGTGCGCGGCTGGCTGCAGACGCATGCCCAGACCCTGCTGGACGATCGCTCCCTGCTGGAGGAGATCGGCCTGCGTCCGCACGGTCGCAATGTGGTCGAGTTTGGCGCCGCCGCCCTGACCCGGCTCGAGGCGGTGGTCGAACGCGAGACCGGCGCCCGGCGCGAGGTCGAGATGATCGCCCGGGCCAATTTCGCCGCCCAGACCCAGACCCACGTCGCCGCACTGGACCTTATGGAGGCCCGCAACCATTCCGACCTGGCGCGCCGTCTGGATGCCGCGGCCCAGGGCCGGTTCGGTCTGGCCGGCGCCGCCATCGCCATGGAAAAGCCGGGCGGCGTGCCCTTCGGCTGGCGTGCGCTGGAGACCGGCGCGGTGGACAATCTGTTGGGCGAACACGGCCTGACCTGGCTGGGCCCGATGTTCGAGGGGCTGGACCTGTTCGGCGCGGCCGGAGACCAGGTGAAGTCGGTCGCCCTGATCCGCATGGCCCCGCATCTGACGCCGGGCGAACCGCCCCGGTCCTGCCTGTGCGCCTTCGGCTCGCCCGAGGAAGCGGGTTTCACCCCGACCATGGGCTGCGAACTGGCGGCCTTCCTGGCCCGGGTGGTGGAGCGGATGGCCGAGCGATGGCCGGTGTTGAACTGACCGCCGCCGACGCCCTGCTCGCCTGGCTCGAACATCTGGCGCACGAGCGGCGGCTGTCGCCGCGCACCCTCGAAGCCTACGGTCATATCGGTCGGCTGTATGTCGCCTTCCTCGAACGCCATCGCGGCGAGGCCCTGTCGCTGAAAGGCCTGGGAACCGTCACCGCCGCCGAGGTTCGCGCCCATATGGCGGAGCGCCGATCCGGCGATCATCCCCTGGCGGCCCGGTCCCTCAGCCAGAGCCTGTCGGCCATTCGCGGCTTTCACGCCTTTCTCGACCGGCGGCTGGACACGCCCGCCCCCCAGCTGGCCCTGGTGCGCGGCCCCCGGATCAAGCCGTCCCTGCCCCGGCCCGTGACGGAGGATCAGGCGCGCGGCCTGTTGGCCGAACCCAACGCCGACCCGGACGCCGAACCCTGGGAGGCCGCGCGCGACCGCGCCGTCCTGACCCTGCTCTACGGCTGCGGCCTGCGGATTTCCGAGGGCCTGTCCCTGACCCGGGCCGACGCCCCGCTGGGCGAAACCCTGCGTGTTCTCGGCAAGGGATCAAAGACCCGGATCGTCCCGGTCCTGCCCGCAGTACGCGCGGCGGTGGACGCCTATCTGGCGCTCCAGCCCTTTCCGCTTCAGCCGTCCGACGCCCTGTTCCGCGCCCGGCGCGGCGGTCCGCTCAGCCCGCGCCACGTCCAGGCGTCGGTCCAGCGGCTGCGCGGGCGGCTGGGCCTGCCTGAACGCACCACCCCCCACGCCCTGCGCCACAGTTTCGCGACCCATCTGCTGGGCGCCGGCGCCGACCTGCGGTCGATCCAGGAACTGCTGGGCCACGCCAGTCTCTCGACGACCCAGAAATACACCGGCGTCGATGCGGAACGCCTGCTGAACGCCTATGCGGCGGCCCATCCCCGCGCCTAGAGGGACGCCGGTTCGGTTTTAAAGACTACAGACCTGGGCGGGCGGGACGTTCCGAACGGTTCGGCTCGACCGTCCGGTACGGGCCGAACTCGCGTCCCAAGGCGCGCGGCTGATTCGGTACGTCATAGCTGATGGGGGCCGGACAGTTGTTCTGGTCGCGCCGGTCCAAAAGCAGGTAACGCCTCACCTGCCCATCATCTCGCGAGCGATCCAGCAAAGGCGCAACAGCCCCCGCCGATGACGGCGAAGCGGTCTGTGTCTGAACAAGAGGGTCGCCACACCGGATCATGGCCTGATCCACCACCGGCACGACCCGCACCATGGGCTGATCGACCGGCGGCGCCGGATGAACGATCACCGCCCCGTTCGACAGGGCCAGAATCAGCAAACTCAGCATCGGAGTCCTCCGGTTTCTGGCCCCATCCTAAACCTGCAACTGCGGATTGACTAGATCGCCCTCACCGCGCCACCGTCCAGCCGGATCAGCGAGCCGGTGACATAGGCGGCCAGGGGGCTGGCCAGGAAGGCGGCGGTGGCGCCGAACTCCTCGGTCGCGCCGATCCGGCCGACGGGGATGGATTTCACGGATTCGGCGCGGGCCTCCTGCGGCGTCACGCCGGTGCGTTCGGCCGTCGCCTGGTCCAGGCGGGCGATGCGCGGGGTGTCGATCCGGCCCGGCAGCAGGGTGTTGACCGTGACCCCGTCCGGCCCGACCTCGTTGGCTAGGGTCTTGGCCCAGGCGGCGACCGAAGCCCGCAAAGTGTTGGACACCCCCAGGGCGGCCGACGGCTCGACCACGGTGATCGAGGCGACGTTCAGGATCCGGCCCCAGCCGGCGGCCCGCATCCGCGGCAGCACCCGGTCGGTCAGGCGGAAGACCGACAGCACCATGGATTCGAAATGATCGCGCCAGACCGACGGCTCCAGCCCCGACACGCCCGACGGCGGCGGCCCGCCGGTGTTGTTCAGCAGGATCTCGATATGGCCGCCCAGCAGCTCCTCGGCCAGGTCGGCGGCCCTCATCAGGGCCTCGTGATCGGCCAGATCGGCCGTGACCACGGCCGCCTTGCCGGGGCCCATGGCGTTCAGTTCGTCGGCCACGGCCTGAAGCCTGGCCGCGTCGCGCGACAACAGGGCCACATGGGCGCCTTCGGCCACCAGGGCCGTGGCCACGGCCCGGCCCAGGCCGGACGAACCGCCGCAGATCAGGGCGCGTTTGCGCGTGAGTTTCAGGTCCATGTCGGCTCCATGCTTTGGCTCAGGCGGCGGATATCGGGTTTCCGTAGCGTCAGCGCAACGCGGCGTTAACCGACGCAGCGCACCTTCGTCTTCATGTGGCCGCCAGCAACCGTCTGGATCGGCCGTGGAGGGCCGGCCCATGTCGACCAAAATAACCTCGAGCGTGCGTCGCCACAGCGACCATTTCGAGCCGCAGGACACCGATCCGCACGAGCAGCGCCGCCTGCGCGGCCAGCTGGAGCAGATCGACTACGCCGCCTATGTCGCCAACAAGGAGCTGATCGGCCAGGCCCTGACCGGGCTGGACGCCGCCTCCCTGCAGAAACTGGCCGTCCTGACCGCCGGCGCCCGCGCCAAATGGGGCGCCGAGGCCCTGCGCCTGGCCCACTCGGGCTCGCCGGTCACCGCCGACCAGGTCGCCCGCCTGACCGCCGCCCGCACCGCCTTCGACGAACTCGCCGAAGTCTACGAGGCCCTGCGCCGGATGGTGGAGCGCGGGTATGCGGTGTTGAAGTAAGGAGACCGAGGGGTCGCCATCTCTCCCAGGAACCGCGGGGGGTGTCGTTCCGTTTGTATCGCCATGTCCCTTAGACGCACTCTTCCAATCCTTGCTCTGGCGGGCGCCGCCGTCGCCCTGACCGCCTGCGCCACCTTCCAGCGCGGTCCTGTCGGCAACACCGCCGTTCCCCAACCCGCCCAGGCCGTCGACCTGAACCGCTACGCCGGTCTCTGGTACGAGATCGGCCGCTACGAGAACGGGTTCGAGCGCGACTGCGAGGGCGTCACCGCGCGATACGCCGTGCGGGACGACGGCCTCGTGGGTATACTGAACTCATGCCGCCAGGGCGGCCTGACCGGCGAGGAGAAGACCGTCGAGGGCAAGGCCAAGATCGTCGAGGGAAGCCGGAACGCCAAGCTGAAGGTCTCCTTCTTCGGCCCCTTCTACGTAGGCGACTATTGGGTGCTCGCCCGCGCTGAAGACTATTCCTGGTCTATCGTAGGTGAGCCTTCCGGCCGCTATCTTTGGCTTCTGAGCCGCACGCCCCACCCATCTCGCGACGTCCGCGACGCCATCCTGCGCCGGACCCGAGAACTGGGCTACGACCTGTCCATGGTGCGGGAAACCCGGCAGCCTTAAGCCGCAGCCCCAAAGCCCAAGTCATTGAAGTATAACGCCTGGTGGAGCCGAGGGGAGGCTCGCTCAACGCAGTAAAATCAACGACTTAGATGAGACGCCGTGGGCCCCGTGTGGGCCCTCTGTGTAGCATCCAGCCCCTGCGGGTGCTAGTCGCGAAACCTGCTACTTTTTTGGTAGTGGGCTGTGCGATGCAACGTTAGGGTGACGACCTCTGGGGAGGGCACCGTGAACCACGATCCGAAAGGCTTCTATAGCCGCTTGGGCTTATCGCCCGATGCGAGCCTCAGCGAGATTAAAACTGCATATCGGTCGCTCGCCAAAGCACTACATCCTGACGTTAACTCAGATCCCAAGGCGTCAGAGAGGTTTACTGCATGTTCTGAAGCGTATTCTATACTCGGAGATCCAGATAAGCGTGCTCATTACGACAGCGCCGCCTACGAACATGCGGCTTCAGATATTGAAACGAACGAGGCTCTTGAGCCGATAAGTTGCTCGCGCTGCCGAAAGGTGACCGCGCAACCACGGAACGTGACCTTCAGAAGCGTGGTGAGTGTTATCCTCACCACTATCACAACGCCCGTTCAAGGCATTTTTTGCTCCGACTGCGCGCAAAAAACAGCAATCAAAGCCTCAATAACCACAGGGTTGTTTGGATGGTGGGGCGTCCCTTGGGGGCCGATCCTGACCATCAAGGAAATCATTCGGAACGCTGCGGGTGGAGACAGGAAACCTGCTCTCGATGATCGCTTAGCTTATTACAACGCAGTCGCCTTTGCTTCTCGCGGGAATTTCAGTCTCGCTCATGCCATTGCCCGGCAGGTTCGCGGCTCGACCGACGAGCGACTAGCATTAGAAGCGCTTCGGCTTGTCGATGAGCTGGAGCGTCGCGGCGTCCCGAAGAACAATCCTGCGCTTAAGTCCGGATGGAAACCGGCTGGGCGAGGCTGGGCAATACATGGAGCCGCACTGCTTGGTCTACCGGCAGCAGTCGGGCTAGCCGTCGTTATGCTTGATGGTGGATCAAGCTACGCGTCGCCACCTCGGTATTCTCCTACGTACACCGAGCCCGCCCCTGGCCCGCCGCTGGCTCCAACGAATGTCCCTAAGGCAATTCCTGAGCCCAAAGTTATTCTGGCCTCATGCGACACCCCGCCTTTGAACGGGGACGAGTTTGCTCGCGACGGCTTAGAGGAAGATGGGCATCGCATCACAATAAAGAACGGGGGTTCCGGCGATGCGCTTGTAAAAATTCGTGAGTATCCATCTAGAAAAATAGTTTCGACCATGTTTGTTAAACGTGGGCAGCAGGCATCATTCAACGACCTTCCAGATGGAGAGTACGAGATGCTGTTTGCTACCGGTAACGTACTTGATGAAAGCTGCCGCCGCTTTTCCGGAGACGTGTTAACACAGAGATTTCCGGGAAAAGAAAACTTCATCACGCAATATGAAGGTAACCAGATCATCAAGAGCAATCTAACGTTGACGCTATACAACGTTCCTGGAGGCAACGTGAGCCCGCAGCGGGTCAGCGAAGACGAGTTCAACGCCGGTTAAGCGACGACTGACCCCTCTAGCGATCCGCCTTTCTTGGTCGTTGAAGGAAGCCTACCACGACATATGGAAGAGCCGACACGACATTTAGAATTGACCACGTATCACGTTCAAATGCCACGCGGAAAACCGGGTTGTATAGGATTGCAATGAATATAAAGACCCACATTAATGGACGGTGCTGGCCAAGCCTCCACGCAATGAAAATCGAGGCCACACAAACCACCAACCGCAGCAGCATGTAAAACCCATACGGCCAGGAACCTACTGCCGCTAGTATTAGCAGCAGCGCAGTCGTAAGCCAGACTGCTATAGGAATTCGCCGGTCTTGATCTGGGCTGATCATGGCAATACGCGAGAAGGCTGCGCTAATGCATCAGCTGATTTCGGCGTTCTGCGCCTTACGGCTTGGGCACCCGAGAGGGCCCCAATGCCTGTCCCCACGGGAATGGAAACAAACGTAAGCCATTGGTTGAAGCTGGCCGGATCCCCATTGATGAAAGTGCCGACAGCGAGGAAAAGCAATACTGCAGCAACCAAACCGATGAGCGCCCAAGCTACTACGTAAGGATTGGCGCGCCTAAACAGCAAGTGGGGACAGAATACCGCACCAGCAGCGGCAAATCCCCATTGGATACCGACCAGATAGAAACTTAAACCATCACCCTCCCACGTCCCGGTCAGACGCTGAAGGAAGTCCAAGCAAGCCGCCGCTACAAACGCTGCGATTAAGATCGGCAAAAGGACAATCAGCGTTGCCGCTATCGCCAGTGGCGTTTGCCACATCTCTGCGTATTTCATCGCCGCGCCCAATTCCCTGTCCTACAACTCTGATCAACCGTGGAACGGCTGTCCAGTCCAGTAGGGGCACTGAAGGGCGCACAACGCAAGCAGCTACCCCGGACTGAAAATTTGTCTCGTATTTCCGAGGGGGCAACTGTGGATCGGCGTGGAAAAGGGACCCCGTTAGCGGTGTGATCGGCGTCGAATAAGGACCCTCATTCCTGAGGTCTAACGGTGGCGGCTTGGCGGATGTCAGGCGGCGAGTTCGGGATGTTGGTGTTGGAGACGGTGTTGAGGATTCGGCGCGAGTTTGCGTCCGGGAAGGCGATCAAGGCGATCGCGCGTGACCTTCGATTGTCGCGCAAGGTGGTGCGCAAGGCGATCCGGGAGCCGGATGCGGAGTTCGCCTATCGGCGGGCGGTGCAGCCGTTGCCGAGGCTGGCGCCGTTCCAGGCCAGGCTCGATGAGCTGCTGGAAGAGGACGAGGCGCGGCCGCGGCGCGAGAAGCTGCGGATGACGCGGGTTCATGACCTGCTGGTGCGCGAGGGGTTCGACGGGTCGTACGACGCGGTCCGGCGCTACGCGGCGGGGTGGCGGCTGAAGCGACGCCGGGGCGTGGCGGACGCGCCATCGTTCATCCCGCTGATGTTCCGGCCGGGCGAGGCCTACCAGTTCGACTGGAGCCACGAGGACGTGGAGATCGCGGGCAAGCCGATGCGGGTGAAGGTGGCGCACATGCGGCTGTGCGCCTCGCGGGCGATCTATGTTCGGGCCTATCCGCGCGAGACCCAGGAGATGCTGTTCGACGCGCATGCGCGGGCGTTCGCCTTCTTCGGCGGCGTGCCGACGCGCGGGATCTACGACAACATGAAGACGGCGGTGACGACGGTGTTCACGGGCAAGGACCGGGTGTTCAACCGGCGCTTCCTGGTCATGGCGAGCCACTACATGGTGGAGCCGACGGCCTGCTCCCCGGCGGCGGGCTGGGAGAAGGGCCAGGTCGAACACCAGGTCCAGACGGCCCGGGGACGGTTCTTCCAGCCGCGCCTGCGCTTCACCAGCCTGGAGGAGCTGAACGGCTGGCTGGAGGCGGAGTGCCGGCGCTGGGGCGAGCTGCGTCAGCACCCCGAGCAGAAAGAGCTGACGGTTGCTCAGGCCCTGGCCGCCGAGCGGCCGGCGCTGCAGCCGATGCTGGGCCCGTTCGACGGCTTCCACGAGAGCGAGCACGCGGTGACGGGGACCTGCCTGATCAGCTTCGACCGTAACCGCTACTCGGTGATGGCGAAGGCCGGGCGCCGTACGGTGCAGGTCCGCGCCTATGCCGACCGGATCGTCGTGCGCTGCGAGGGTGAGGTCGTCGCCGACCATCGCCGGTTCTTCGGTCGTGACCGGACCCTCTACGATCCCTGGCACTACCTCCCGGTGCTGGCGACCAAGCCCGGAGCCCTGCGCAATGGCGCGCCGTTCCAGGACTGGGAGTTGCCGCCGGGGCTGGCCCGCCTGAGGCGCAAGCTGGGTGCGGGCGACGAAGCCGATCGCCGGTTCGTGCGGGTTCTGGCGGCGGTGCTGGAAGACGGCCTGGAGCCGGTCGAGGCCGCGGCGCGCGAGGCGCTCGCCGCCGGGACCGTCAGCGACGACGTCATCCTCAACATCCTGGCGCGCCGGCGCGAACCGCCCCGGCCGCTGAGCATCGTCACGCCCGATGACCTGGCGCTGCGGCATCCGCCTCTGGCGGACTGCGACCGCTACGACAGCTTGCGAGGCATGCATGCAGCGGCATGAGATGATGGCGGCCCTGACCGGCCTGGGCCTCAAGGGCATGGCCGGAGCCTTCGACGAGGCGGTCACCACGGGCCTGCAGCGCAAGCGCACGACCATGGAGATCCTCGCCGACCTGCTGCGCGCCGAGACGACCCACCGGCATGCGGCTTCCATCCGTTACCGGATGGCGGCGGCCAGGCTGCCCGCCGTGAAGGACCTCGACGCCTTCGTGTTCGACGACACGCCGATCAACGAGGGGCTGGTGCGCTCGCTTCACAGCGGCGCCTTCCTGGCGAACCGGCGCAACATCGTGCTGGTCGGCGGGACCGGCACGGGCAAGACCCACCTGGCCACCGCCATCATCGCCAACGTCGTGCGGGCCGGGGCGCGTGGCCGGTACTTCAACACCGTCGACCTGGTGAACCGCCTCGAGAGGAGACCCGCCTGGGCAAGGCCGGTGCGCTGGCTGCTCACCTCTGCCGCCTCGACGTCGTGGTCCTCGACGAGCTTGGCTACCTGCCGTTCGCCCGCTCGGGCGGCCAGCTGCTGTTCCACCTGATCAGCAAGCTCTACGAGCGGACCTCGGTGATCGTCACGACCAACCTCGCCTTCGGCGAATGGCCGACCGTGTTCGGCGATCCCAAGATGACCACGGCCCTGCTCGACCGCATCACCCACCACTGCGACATCGTCGAGACCGGCAACGACAGCTGGCGCTTCAAACACCGCAGCTAACCCTCCACGAAGAACGCCAGGCGAGGGTTGAGCCTCCGGTCGGGCTACGCCCTCCCTACGCCCCAACCCTCGCAAGCGGTGCGCTCGTGACGTCCATCCCGAACCTCAAAAGGGGGTCCCTATTGCACGCCGATAGGGGGTCCCTTTTAGACGCCGATTGACACTTTCACCCGTGAGGAGGGCGCGGAGAGCATTCCTCTTGCCTTCAATCGTCCTGAAGTCACCATCAGGTGGCACCTCGCCGTCTAGCATACCTTGTAGCAAACGGAGAGCGTCGCGACGCAGACTGATGAAGCTTGCTAGTGTGCCATTAGCTGCCGCAGCATCTCTATCTGCCCTTAGGGTGTCGAGTTCGATCAGGCTGATAATCGTTGGGCTGATCTCGGACAGGGGCACCTCTTCGCGGGGTCCAATTTTTCCCGAAATCTTGGCGCGCGCCTGCTCAAACATCTGGTCATACGCCGACCAGAACACCGGCAGGAGAAGCCGAGCTTGTTTGGGGTCGGATGTTCCCAGCGCCTTGGTGAGCTCCTTCTTACCGAAGGCCTCGACCAAATCCTCAGGCACGCGACGACGTATCGAATAGCGTCCGCCCTCTCGTCTTTGTAACCCAGTCGGCATCTCGCCCTCAGCATCATGTGTAGCGGACACACGCGGCAACGGCGCTTTAAGGGGCTGATTTTGCATGACTTCTGTTAAGCATCAAAAGCTTAACAACGCCTGGTGGAGCCGAGGGGAGTCGAACCCCTGACCTCGTCATTGCGAACGACGCGCTCTACCAACTGAGCTACGGCCCCGTTTCCAGTGCTGGATCGGGCCTCCAGGCGAGGCCGGGACATAGAAGGCGGGCGGGCGTGGTGTCAACGGGCTTGTGCGCGCAATCGAAGCAGGGTCGCGAGGGGCGTTGTCGGAAGGGGGCGGGACAGGCTAAAAGCGCCGCTCGCTCAAGCAGGAGAAGCGTCCATGGGTTTCGCCATCGTCTGGCTGGTCAACGCCGTCATCAGTCTGATGATCTGGTTCATCATCGCCCAGGCGATCCTGAGCTGGCTGGTCGCGTTCGACGTGATCAACTACCGTAACCGTTTCGTCTATTCGGTCGGCACCTTCCTGGACCGGATCACCGCGCCCCTGCTGGAGCCGTTCCGCCGCATCATCCCGAACCTGGGCGGAATCGACATCTCGCCCATCGTGGTGATCCTGCTGCTTCAGTTCGCCAGCGTCCTGTTCAACCGCGCCGCCGCCCCCGCCCTGATCGGGCTTCTGGGCTGAGGCCGGGCGTCGGTCCGGGCGGACACGGTGCGCAGGATTCTCATGTGCAGGGACAAATCCACCCTTGCGCCGCGCCGCCACCTTCCTAAAGGTGCCCGCCCGACCATTATAGACCACGGTTCATGAGCACGATCACCACAGTCGCCGTCCTGGGCGCCGGACAGATGGGCGCAGGCATCGCCCACGCGGTGGCCCTGGGCGGTTATTCGGTCCGGCTTTATGACGTGGCCGCCGCCCGACTGCCGCTGGCTCAGGGCGAGATCGCCGCCAGCCTGTCGCGCCATGTCGCGCGCGGCCTGATCGGCCAGGCCGACGCCGACGCAGCCCTGGCCCGCATCACCGTCACCGAGGTCATCGCCGACGCCGTGACCGGCGCCGACCTGGTGATCGAGGCCGCGCTGGAGGACGAGGCGGTCAAGAAGGCAGTCTACGCCCAGGTCGCGCCCCATCTGGGGCCGCACACCCTGCTGGCCTCCAACACCTCCTCCATTTCGATCACCCGCCTGGCCTCGGCCTCGGACCGGCCCGACCGGTTCATCGGCCTGCACTTCATGAAGCCGGCGCCGGTGATGAAACTGGTCGAGATCGTGCGCGGCATCGCCACCTCGGCCGAGACCCATTCGGCCGCTGTCGCCTTCGCCGAGAGCCTGGGCAAGACCACCACCGACGCCGAGGACTTCCCGGCCTTCATCGTCAACCGCATCCTGGTGCCGATGATGAACGAGGCGATCTTCGCCCTGTACGAAGGGGTCGGCAATGTCGCCTCCATCGACAAGGCCCTGCGTCTGGGGGCCAATCACCCGATGGGGCCGCTGGAACTGGCGGACTTCATGGGTCTGGACGTGGTCCTGGCCATCATGAACGTGCTGTACGACGGCCTCGCCGACAGCAAATACCGGCCCTGCCCCCTGCTGGTGAAATATGTCGAGGCCGGCTGGCTGGGCCGCAAGAGCGGGCGCGGCTTCTATGACTATTCCGGCGACACGCCGGCGCCGACGCGATGAGCCGGTTCGAGAGCTACAGCGACCTGCCGGGGCAGGCGACGATCCATTCGCGCCCCGCGCCCCTGTATCCGATCCTGGCGTCCGTCGCCGGCGCCGCCTGGCCGCCGCTGCTGCTGACCCTGCCGCTGTGGCCGCCCCACGCCGTCGCGCTCGGCCGTGATCTGGACTGGCGTCTCATGGTGCTGCTGATCGGACTGGTGGTGGTCCCCCTGGGTCTGTGGCGCATCATCGTCGAGCGTCGTGACAGCGGCCGGCCGGGATCACGCCTGGGCGTGGTGTGGCGGTTCATGCTGTACGGCGGACTGGCCGCGGCGGGCTTGCAGGTGGCGGTGGCCCTGGGGATGGTGATCTCGGGCTGGTTCGAGGCCGGCGACGTGATGCAGGCTCTGGGCGCGACCGAGACGACCCTGCTGATCTACGGCGTCGGGGGCCTGCCCATCGCCATGATCGTGGGCGTCAGCTACGCCCTGTGGGCCGGACTGTGCGCCGCCTTCATCGCCTTCGAGGCCAAGCCGGCGGTCAAGGACCGGCTGGGCTTGATGCCGAGGGGCTGAGGCCCGCGGCCCTTTCGGCCGCGGGATTGGGGAATCCGATGTCGATGGAAGATCAGGGGAATGACCGCGCCGTGGTCGGCGACGCCGTCCTGGCGCCGGTCGAGGCGGGCGCGCGGATCATCAGCCTCGACGTCATGCGCGGCCTGGCGGTGCTGGGCATATTGGCCGTCAATGTCGCCTCGTTCGGCCTGCCCTTCATGGTCTATGGCGACGCGGACCTCAGCCCCTTTCCCGTGACCGGCGCCAACGCCGTGGCGCGCTGGGCGGTGGATGTCTTCTTCCACCAGAAATTCATCACCCTGTTCTCGATGCTGTTCGGCGCCTCGATCTTCCTGGTCGGGGGCGAGCGGGGCGATGCGGCGCGCGGGCGTCTGCTGCGGCGGCGGCTGTTCTGGCTGGCGGTCATCGCCCTGATCCACGGCCTGGCCTTCTGGTACGGCGACGTCCTGCTGCTGTACGCCTGGTCCGGCCTGTTCGTGATGCTGATGCGGTCATTCTCCGCCCGGCTGCTGATCGGGATCGGCCTGGCCGTGACCCTGGCGCTGGGCGCGATGCAGGCGGGCGCCGCCTGGCTGATGGTCGCCGGCCCGCCGGTGGTCGTCGACGCCATGAACGAGGGCGGCCCGCAGTATTCGCTCGACGCCGTCAACGCCGCCATCGCCGCCTATCGCAGCGGCTGGGCCGGGGCCATGGGTCAGAACCTGACGGCCTGGCTTTTCCTTCAGGGCGCCAGTCTGAGCATGTTCGTCTTTTCGACCGTGGCCCTGATGATGACGGGCATGGGCCTGTTCAAGGCGGGTTTCCTCAGCGGCCGGGCGCCGACGAGGCTCTATCTGGCGGTCATCGCGGTCGGCGGCGCGGTTCTGGCCCTGCTGGGCGTTCTGGAATGGGCCGAGGTCATGGCGCCCCGGGGGAGCCACCCGACGCGCGGCCTGTCGGAGGTCGTCGCCTCCTTCCCGATCTTCATCACCCTGGCCTATGTCAGCCTGATCGTCCTGATCACCCGGCACGGGGCGTCGTGGCTGGCGCCCCTGCGGCCGGTGGGCCAGATGGCCTTCACCAACTATCTGACCCAGACCCTGATCATGACCAGCCTGTTCTACATGCCCTGGGGTCCGCGCCTGTTCGGCCAGGTGGACTATGTCGGCATGTGGGGCCTGGTGGCGGCCGTCTGGGCGGTTCAACTGGTCTGGTCGTCGCTATGGCTGGCGGCCTTCCGCATGGGGCCGCTTGAGTGGGTCTGGCGCTGTCTGACCTACGGCCGCTGGACGCCGATCCGAAAAGCGGGCTGATCGCGCTTTTATCGCAGGCGCGAAGGGATTAACTGGGGGCCATGGCCGCCCCGGATACTCCCGCCGAAACCTTCAAGCGCGCGCTGGGCCATGCCGCCCGCGCCCTGGCCGAACAGCCCGAGCTGGAGGTGGTGTTCGGTTCGGACGGACCGAAGCTGGCCGGCGGGGTCCTGACCCTGCCGCATCCGCCGCGCGATCCGTCGGGACCCGAGAGCGCGTCCCTGCGGGGCCAGGCCGACCGGCTGGCGCTGCGCCTCGCCAATCACGACACGGCGATCAACGCCCGGATGCGGCCCCTCGACACCAAGGCGGCCGAGGTGTTCGACGCGGTCGAACAGGCGCGGGTCGAGGCGGTGGGCTCCGAATATCTGGCCGGGGTGCGCGACAACATGGGCGCCGCCCTGGTCACCCGGCTGGAAAAGACCGGCGCCCTGCGCATCGCCGACGCCGACCGCGTGCCGGTGGCCGAGGCGGTGGCCCTGCTGGTGCGCGAACGCCTGACCGGCCGCCCGTCGCCCGACGGCGCCAAGTCCATGCTGGACCTGGTCCGCGCCGGCATCGAGGCCAAGGCCGGTGACAAGCTGGACGCCCTGGCGGCGACCGCCGGCGACCAGGCGGGCTTCGCCGAGAAGATGCGCGAGGTGCTGCGCGCCCTCGACCTGGATCCCGGCGACGGCCGGGGCGAAGACTCCTCCGAGGATCCCGGCCAGGACGAGCCCGATCCCCAGGACCCCGAAGCCAGCGACGAGCCGGACGAGGACGAGGACGAACAGGGCGGCGAAGGCTCCCAGTCGATGGAGGGGGACGCCGACGATCAGTCGTCGGAGGACGAACGCGACAGCCGACCCGAGGGCGCGCCCGGCGACCCGCAAGGCGACGCATCCGAGGACGGGCCGGAACTGAACGAGGGCCAGCAGCCCAATCGCCAGCAGACCGCCGACGACGGTCGGGCCGTGGATTTCTATCGCGTCTTCACCACCGCCTATGACGAGGTGGTGGACGCCGCCGACCTGTGCGACCCGATGGAGCTGGAGCGGCTGCGCAACCTGCTGGACCAGCAGCTGACCATCCTGTCCAGCGTCGTCTCGCGCCTGGCCAACAAGCTGCAGCGCCGCCTGCTGGCGCAGCAGAACCGCTCCTGGACCTTCGATCTGGAAGAGGGGATGCTGGATACGGCCCGCCTGACGCGGATCGTCACCGACCCCACCGCCCCCCTGTCGTTCAAGGCCGAGAGCGAAAGCCCGTTCCGCGACACGGTCGTGACCCTGCTGCTGGACAATTCCGGTTCGATGCGCGGGCGGCCGATCATGGTGGCGGCGGTGTGCGCCGACATCCTGGCGCGGACCCTGGAGCGGTGCGGGGTCAAGGTCGAGATCCTGGGCTTCACCACCCGGGCATGGAAGGGCGGACAGAGCCGCGAAGCCTGGATCAGCGCCGGCAAGCCCGCCAATCCGGGGCGCCTGAACGACCTGCGCCACATCATCTACAAAGCCGCCGACGCCCCCTGGCGCCGGGCCAAGAAGAACCTGGGCCTGATGATGCGCGAAGGCCTGCTGAAGGAGAATATCGACGGCGAGGCCCTGCAATGGGCCCACAACCGCCTGCTGGCCCGGACCGAGCAGCGGCGCATCCTGATGGTCATTTCCGACGGGTCTCCGGTCGACGACTCGACCCAGTCGGCCAACGCCGCCCTCTATCTGGACAAACACCTGCGCCAGGTGATCGCCGAGATCGAGGACCGGTCGCCGGTCGAGCTGCTGGCCATCGGCATCGGCCATGACGTGACCCGCTGGTACCGCAAGGCCCTGACCATCGTCGATGTCGAACAGCTGGCCGGGGCCATGACCGAGAAACTGGCCGAACTGTTCGAGGCCGAGGGGGCAGCCGGCCCCACGCGCCGGACGCGGAAGAAACTGGCCGCATGACCCGTTTACGCCGTCTGGCCGCCGTCTGGGCCGCCCTGTCGCTGACGGCCTGCGCCACCGCGCTCAGCGCGCCCCAGCCGGACCTGGCGGGGATGGACGGCTGGACCTACGCCCCGGCCCAGCTGAAGCCTGTCGGCCTCGGCCTGCCCGGCGCGGTCCTGGCGCCGGGTGTTCATTTCGCGGGCGGGGTGGAGATCGTGGCCGGCCTGGGTTCGCCGCTGCACGGTCTGTCGGACCTGAAACTGACCGGCGACGGCGGCTTCGTGGCCGTGTCGGACGCCGGAGACCTGGTGCGCGGCGAGCTGCGGCTGGACGCCCGCGGGCGGCTGATCGGCGTCGATCGTCTGGCCACGCGTCGGCTGACGCTGGAAGACGGCGGACCGATCATAGACAAGGTCGACGGCGACGCCGAGGGTCTGGCCCTGACCCGCTCGGGCGACCTGTTGATCAGTTTCGAACGCCGTCATCGCATCTGGAACTATGGCCCCCTGTCGGCCCTGAAGACGCCGACGCCCGCAGCCTCGCCTGACGCCGCCTTCCCCGACAATGAAGGTCTGGAAGGTCTGGCCGCCGCCCTTCCGGGAGACCGTCAGGACGGTTGGCGCGCGGCGGGCGAGACGGGCGGCGTCTGGGATTGCACGTCCGCCGGATGCCGCCTCGTCGCCTCGCAACCGACCGAAGCGCCCCAGGGCGCCGATTATCGCAACACCGGCCTGGATCGCGACCCGTCCGGCGACGGCTGGTTCATGGTCCAGCGCCGCTACAGCCCGCCGTTCGACATGCGGGGCCGTCTGCGTCGTCTGTCGTCAGACGGAACGCGGGGGCCGGTGCTGATCGAGCTGAAACTGCCCGGCACGACGGATAATTTCGAGGGGGTGGCGGCCGAGCGGCGCGGCCGGGCGACGCGGCTTTATCTGCTGTCAGACGACAACGCCAACCCCGCCCAGCGCACCCTTCTGCTGGCTTTCGACCTGCGCTGAGGCTGCTCAGGCCGCCCCCGCCCACTGGGTTGATTCAGGCTCGCTCGCCACAGACCGCAGCGCCTTGACGAAGTCGTCGCGCCAGATGCCGACATCGGTGTCGCGCACCACCTGCATCAGGGCCTCCCATTTCCGGATTCTTTCGGACAGGGGCATGGTCAGGGCCTTCTGGATGGCGTCCGACAGTTCCTCGCGGCTGTAGGGATTGACCAGCAGGGCCTCGCCCATCTGTTCCGCCGCCCCGGCGAACCGCGACAGGATCAGAACGCCGGGATCGTCGGGGTTCTGGGCCGCGACATATTCCTTGGCCACCAGGTTCATGCCGTCGCGCAACGGCGTCACCAGCCCGACCTTGGCCGCCCGATAGATGCCCGCCAGCTGATCGCGGCGATAGGTGCGGTTCAGATAGCGGATCGGCTGCCAGTCCATGTCGCCGAAAGCGCCGTTGACCCGTCCCGCCAGGGAATCCAGACGCGCCCGCAGATCCTGATACGAGTCCACGTCGTCGCGCGAGATGGGCGTCACCTGCAGCAGGAAGACCTCGCCCCGCATCGAGGCGTTGTCGTGCAGGAACTGCTCATAGCCCAGCAGCCGTTCCTCCAGCCCCTTGGAATAGTCCAGCCGGTCCACGCCGACGATCATGGACCGGAAGGCCGCCGACGCCGCCATCCGGTCATAGGTCCGGGCGCCCAGCGTCGAGTTCCGCGCCGCCAGGAAGCCGTCCACGTCGATGCCGATGGGGAAGACGCCGGTCTGAACCCGTCGCCCGAAACACTCCAGCCCGCCGTGGCCGAACAGTTCGCCCTGGGCTTCGCTGACCACATAGTCGGTGAACAGGTCGCTCCATTCCTGGGTGTGGAAGCCGATCAGGTCGAAATCGAACATCGACTCCACCAGTCGCCGGTGGTGGGGCAAGGTGACCAGCAGCTGACGCGCCGGCCAGGGCGTGTGCAGGAAAAAGCCGATCCGGTTGCGGATCCCCAGGCGGCGCAGGTCCCGCGCCATCGGGATCATGTGATAGTCGTGAATCCAGATGACGTCGTCCGGCTGGATCACCGGCGCCAGAACCTCGGCGAACCGTCGATTCACCCGCTCATAGCCCTCGCCGTAGGACCTTTCGTACTGAGCCAGATCGATGCGGTGATGGAACAGCGGCCACAGGGTCTTGTTGGCGTAGCCGTTGTAGTATTCGTCGACGTCCTGCGGCTCCAGATCGACCAGGCCGACCGTGACCCCGGCCCGGTCCTCCACCTTCATTTCGCCGGTGAAGGTCTCGATCGTCTCGCCTGACCAACCGAACCACAGCCCCTCGTATTTTCTCAAGGCGGCGGACAAGGCCATGGCCAGCCCGCCGGCCGAGCCGGCGGCAGGATCGGTGGGGGCCGAAACCCGGTTGGATACGACGATAAGACGGCTCATGATTTCACTTCGGCAACGACCCCAGCCCCGGGGTCAGACACGGCGTTCGGCGGTTTAACGCACGTCGGTCCAAGAACGGCTCAACATCACGGCGCAATTGATGATGCCGACCAGAGAATAGGTCTGGGGATAGTTGCCCCACAGTTCGCCGTCCTCGACCGAAATATCTTCGCTCAGCAAGCCCGCCTCGGTGCGACGGCTCAGCATTTCCTGGAAAATTTCCCGGGCTTCTTCGACCCGGCCGTTCTGGTGCAGGGCTTCGATGAACCAGAAGGTGCAGAAGTTGAACGCCGTCTCCGG
Organism: Brevundimonas mediterranea; assembly: GCF_011064825.1. Lineage (NCBI taxonomy): Bacteria > Pseudomonadati > Pseudomonadota > Alphaproteobacteria > Caulobacterales > Caulobacteraceae > Brevundimonas > Brevundimonas mediterranea. The sequence goes on along the minus strand of NZ_CP048751.1, from coordinate 1,680,890 downwards.
TTCGCCGAAATCGTCCGGTTCGACATAGCGGAACAGGAAGGCGCCCTTCTTCAGATCGCGTTCGATGGCGTCGAAGGTGGCGACCTGACGCGGGTCGTGGGCGTCGAGGAAACCCAGATCCGTCAGCTGCAACAACGAGGCGTCCAGTTCGCGACCGCCGAAACTGGCGGCGAACCGCCCCTCGTCCGGCAGGAAGGTCTCGCTCTCGACCCGCTCGCGGATGATCGTGGCCCGTTCACGCCAGACTTCGCCCCGCGCGCTGAGGCCCAGATGGTCCGCCGCCTTGGCCAGACGGTCGCACGCCGCCCAGCACATGACCGACGAATAGGTGTGGACGCGGGCGATGGTGCGGAACTCCCACAGGCCGGCGTCGGTCTGGTCATGCATGGCGAAGGCCCGCTCGCCGACCTTCTCCAGGGCGTGGAAATCCTCGACCGTGCCGGGACGCAGCAGACGCTGGTCATAGAAGGCCTGGACCAGAGGCAGGACGATCTGTCCGTACACGTCGTGTTGCAGATGCTCGTGCGCCTGATTGCCGATCCGCACCGGCTTCATGCCGCGATAGCCCTCGACCGTATCGACGATGCTCTCGCCGATGCCGGGCTCCAGACCCACCCCATACACCGGCTGCACATGGCCGCCCGCAGCGTCATCGACCAGATTGCGCAGATAGCCGAGATAGTTTTCCAGGATGTCGACCGCGCCCAGCCGGTTCAGCGCCCGCACCGTATAGTAGGCGTCGCGGATCCAGCAGTAGCGATAGTCCCAGTTGCGGCCGCTCTCCTTGAACTCGGGCACCGAGGTGGTCATGGCGGCGACGATGGCCCCCGTCTCCTCATAGGCGCACAGTTTCAGGGTGATGGCCGCGCGGATGACCGCCTCCTGATAATCCAGCGGCAGATACAGTTTGCGCACCCAGTCCTGCCAATAGGCCACGGTGCGATCCAGCGCCGCCTGAACCCCGGGACCGACGTCCTGATCATAGCCCTCGTCCGGCCCCATGAAGAAGGCGTGCGGCCTTTCCAGGCGGAACACCCGCTCTTCCAGCACATGCGACACCGGACAGTCGGTGGTCAGGCGGAAGGTCACGTCGGGACACATGAAGCGGATATGGTTCGAACCGGACGTGCAAGGCGCCGGCCGGGCGCCCCAGTCGGCGGACGGCCGCAGCCGGATGCGAATGCGCGGCGTGCCTTTCAGCGGCCGCACGATCCGTCCGAAGGCCAGGGGCCGATAGGTGCGTGAGTGTTTCGGATGGCGCGGGGCGAAGTCGATGATCTCGACCGCAGCGCCGTCTTCCGCCGTCAACACCGTGCGCAGCACCGGCGTGTTGCGGATATAGGCTTGGCTGACGTGCTCCAGCCCCTCCAGTTCGACGGACCAGTAGCCGTGCGCCGGATCCTCGCCGTTCATCAGGGACGAGAAGACCGGATCGCCGTCCACGCGCGGCGCACAGGCCCAGACGAACCGGCCCTGACGATCGATCAGGGCGCTGATGGCGCAGTTGCCGATGGGGAAGAGATCAAGATTGGGTTTCATCGGTTCAGGCCTTCGCCACGGCTTCGAGCCAGGTCAGGACGGCGTCTACGTCGTCCAGTCGATAGCGGGCGGCCGTCTCGCGTTGCGGCCCCACCAGCACGCCATATCCACCCAGAGCCGCCGCAGCCTCGAACCCGTGTTCGTCGGTCAGGTCGTCGCCCAGCATGACAGGGATAGCGTCCTTGAACGGGGCGTCCTGCATGAAATCGGTCACGGCCGTGCCCTTGTCGGCGCCGGGCGTCTTGAGTTCCAGCACCATATGGCCGGGTTGCAGGCTCAGGCCTGTTTCGGCCTGCAAGCGTTTGACCAAGGCCTTGGCCGCGTCCGTCTGATCCGGCGCCTGGCGATAGTGCAGCCCGGCCGAGACACCCTTGTCCTCGACGATGACGCCCGGTCGATCTGCGGCGAAGGCCTTGAAGCCGGCCATGGCCACGGCGACGCCGGCGTCAGGCGCGCTGCGGCGGATGGACTTGTCTTTCAGACGACGCTCCAGCCCATGCACGCCGGAAGCCGAGGTCAGGGCGTGATCGGAAATCCGGTCGATCTCGGCTATTGTCCGGCCACTGATGATAGCGACACGGCCCGTCAGTCGCGCTTCGACCGCCTTCAGCGCGGCCGTTCGACGCGCGACCGGTCCAACGCCGTCCGGCGTCGGCGCCATGGGCGCCAGAACGCCGTCCATATCCAGGAACAGGGCGATCCCGTCCGCGACGACAGGCGGCGGCGGCAGCAATAGAGCTTCTGCTCCGGCGTGAGACGGCATGTGGCGTGCACTCATTTTGACTTCCCCAGCACCTCGTAACGCGCCACTCCGGCAAAGGTTGACCCGAAAGCGACAAAGTCGTCTGAAAGGACACGTTGCGCGCGGCCTTGGGATGGGGCAGATCGCGCGCCTCGCACCAAGGAGAGCCCACAAGGGGCCTGACAGACCATGACCGAGATCGCCCACTCGTCTCCCGATGACATCGCCGCCATGACCGATCGCGCCCGCGACGTGATGCGGCTGAACATCGAGGCGCTGGAGGCCTTGGAGCGGTCGATCGACGTTTCGATGGCTCGCGCCGTCGATGTCATCATGAGCCGGCCGGGCTATGTGATCGTCACCGGCATGGGCAAGTCGGGCCATATCGGCGGAAAGATCGCCGCCACCCTGGCCTCGACCGGCACCAGCGCCTTCTTCGTCCATCCCGCCGAAATGAGCCATGGCGACCTGGGCATGTTGCGCCCGGACGTTACCGTCCTGGCCATTTCAAACTCGGGCGAGAGCCGCGAACTGCGTGATCCGCTGATATTTTGCCATCGCAACGGCATACCGGTCATCGCCATCACCCAGCGGCCCGCCAGTTTCCTGGGCCGCAACGCCGCCGTCTGCCTGACCATGCCCAAGGTGGCCGAGGCCTGCCCCAACGGCCTGGCGCCGACGACTTCGACCCTGATGACCCTGGCCCTCGGCGACGCCCTGGCCATGGTGCTGATGGACCGCCGCGCCTTCAGCGCCATGGACTTCGGCCTGCACCACCCCGGCGGCGCCCTGGGCATGAGCCTGCAAAGCGTGCGCGAATGGATGGGAGACAATGCAGCGGCCCCGGCCAGCGTGCCCCTGAACGCCAACTTCAGTGAAGTCGTTTCAGCCATAACCGAGGGACGAAAGGGCGCCGTCGCCGTGCTTGACCTGGACGGGACGCTGGCGGGGATCGTCACCGACGGCGACCTCCGCCGCGCCTTCCAGCGCGACACCACCAATCTGACGGCGGCCGACATCATGGGTCCCAATCCCATCACCGTCGATCCGGACGCGCGGATGAGCGACGTCGTCGATCTGCTGACCGCGAACAAGATCGCCAACCTGTTTGTCGTCGAGGAAGGCCGGCCGACCGCCATCGTCCACATCGCCGAACTGATGCAGGCCGGCTACGTCGCCTGACGCCTCGAACATGCGAATCCTCTACGACGCCAGCCGGCTGATGAGCCGGGCCGACCGTTCAGCCCCCACGGGAGTCGATCGGGTCTGTCTGGCCTATGCCGAATGGCTGCTGTCCCGCCCCGACGTCGTCACCATACCGGTGAGGGGCCGCAAGAACCGACTGGTGGCGGTCGATACCGAGTGGTTCCGCCGGTTCGTCGGCGAACTACGGGCGCGGTGGAATGGGGCTGCCGATGCGTCGGGCGATCCGGCGCACGAGGCGCGGCTGCTGGCCGCGCTGACCGCATCGGTTCGCCCGAACCTGTCGGTGATCAGCCCGCCGCCCGCGCCGTCGCTCAAAAAGCCGGCGGACAGAAGCCGGGTGCTCAAACAGTTTTTCCGCTCGCGCCATGTCGTCGCGCCGCCGGCCGCCGATCTCTATCTCAACGTGGGCCACACCACGCTGCACGAGCCGACGGCCTTGATTGAGCTGGAGGCGGCGGGTGTGGAACGGGTTGTTCTGCTCCACGACCTGATTCCGATCACCCATCCGGAATTCTGCCGTGCCGGCGACGGCGCCAAACATCACGCCCGGGTCGCCAACACCCTGCGATACGCCAGCCGCGTCATCGTCAACTCGGCCTCCACAGGCGACGAGCTGCGCGCCTTCGCCTCTCGCGAAGGCCTGCCTCAACCGCCCGTCCATGTCGCGCACCTTGGGTTGGAGCCCGTCTTCATCGACGGCGACATCGTAGAGACGACCCGACCGTATTTCGTTCATGTCGGCACGATCGAGGCCCGCAAGAATCTGGCGCTTCTACTGACCGTCTGGCGGCGGCTGGAAGAACGGCTGGGCGAGAGGACGCCGTCCCTTGTGCTGGTCGGGCGCTACGGTTGGGAGAATGAGGCGGTGCTGGATCATCTGGAACGGTCGCCGAACCTGCAAGGCGTCGTGCACCAGGCGTCCAACCTCTCCGACGTCCTGCTGGCGCGGTTGATGCGGGGGGCGCGGGCGGTTCTGGCGCCGTCTTCGGTCGAAGGCTTCGACCTCCCGGCGGTCGAGGCCCGCGCCATGGGGCTGTCCCTGTTCGCTTCGGACATTCCGGCCCACCGCGAACTCACGCCCAATGCGGTGCTGATCGATCCGCTGGATGGGCTCGGCTGGCTGGCGGCGGTCGAACGCGCCGCCCAGGAAAGACCCGCGCCGCCGACGCCTCAGTCGGCGCCGTCCTGGGCGGGACATTTCGACATCGTCGCCGAGGCCATCGGTCTAACGCCGGCTTCGCCTCTGGCGGGCGTCTCCAAAGACTTGTAATCAGTCCGCGAACAAGGGCCGTCCTGCTTCATGACTCGCACCATCCTCCCCCTCGCCATCGTCGCCATTCTGGGCGGGTGCTCCACCCTGCCGCGTGACGGACCTTCAGGCGCCTCGATCAACGCCGGCGCCACGACGCCCCAGGGTCTGGGCAGCTACGCTCTGGTGCCCCTCACCTATGAAGCCACCGAACGGATGAAGGCGGTGCCGCCCCAGTTCTTCGGCACCCTGGTCGCCGCCTCCAGCGAGCAGCCGGCCGATGTGATCGGCATTGGCGACACCCTGGCCATCTCGATCTACGATCCCTCGGGCTCCCTGTTCGGCGGCGCGCTCGGCAGCGGCTCCAGCGCCAATCGCTCTCTGTCGACCCTGTCCGGCGGGTCCCAGGCCCTGCCGGGCGTGACCGTCGACCGCAGCGGCTCGGTCGCCGTGCCCTTCGCCGGCCAGGTCCGCGTCCAGGGTCTGACGGCGCCCCAGGCGGCGGCGGCCGTTCGGCGCGCCCTGGTCGGCAAGGTCGCCAATCCCCAGGTTCTGGTCGGCATCGCCGACAACGCCTCCAATACGGTCAATGTCTTCGGCGACGTGCGCCGGCCCGGTCGCGCGCCGCTGGGCGTCAACAGCGACCGGATTCTGGACGTGATCGCCGCCGCCGGCGGCTCCGCGCGTGAGACCGACGACCTGACCATCAGCGTCCAACGCGGCGGCCAGACCTATACGGCCCCCATGACCGCCGTGACGACGGAGTTCGGCGAGAACGTCCGCCTGCAACGCGGCGACGTGATCAATGTCCAGTACAAGCCGCGCCGCTTCTCGACCTTCGGCGCCCTGAATGCGGTGACGCAGGTCGACATGCCCGCCGGGGTCATGACCCTGACCGGCGCCATGTCGAAGGTCGGCGGACTGAACACCAATACAGCCAACGCCCGTCGCGTGATGGTCTTCCGCTTCGAGCGTCCGGAAGTGGCGCAAGCCCTGGGGATCAACCAGCCCGCTACCCCGCGGGGCGTGCCCGTGGTCTATGAGCTGAACTTCAACGAGGCGGCCAACGTCTTCGCCGCCACCAATATGCAGATCATGCCGGAAGACGTGATCTATGTGCCCCTGGCCGGCGCCGCCGAGGCGCGGAAATTCTTCGAGTTCGTTCAGACTGTCACTCGCGTGGTCTATGACGTGTCGGTGACCAGCGCCGTCAACATCGACTGAGGTGCTGGGGCGCTGGCGGATCCTGCTGTCCCAACTGAGCGGCCCCGCCGCGTCCGGTCGCCTTCGAAGGACAGACGACGACAGCGCGGCGGCGGCTCCCTTCGACCGTCCGTCCGATCTCGAGCCGTCTGCGCCAGACCCTCTGGAGATCGCGCTCGTCGAGATCGAGACCGGCGCGCTGGAAGTCTATGCCCGCGCCGGACTCCCGACTAAGCCGGGCCATTACCGCAAGGCGCCGGGCACGGAGGCCTGGACCTTCATCGCCGCCACGCTGTCGCCAGAGGCGCGCTTCGCCCTGACGCTGGACCACCCCTCAGAGATGGGTTGGCGCTTCGCCCGCCTGCAGGACCTGGGCGCGAGGTCCGGCCGGGCGGACCTTCGCGCGGCGTCCCGTCTGCTGAACGAGATCGCTGATCTGCGGGCCGCCCGTCGCGGAGTTCTCAAAGAAGATCATCTGTTGATCGCGCTGGAATTGGGCGGCGCCTGGCGCGCGCTCAGGGACTCAAAGGCCGTAACCGCGTCGCGCCTGACCCGGACGCCTCCCCGATCCGAACCGCCCAAGGCCGCTAAGACGCCCCGGAAACCCCGTGCGAAGCGCGACAAGTCGTCCGAGGCGCGCTAGGAACGCCGCCTTCCCGAACGCCAGAGTCTGCCCATGTCCGACGCGCCCGAATATCCGCCCGAGACCCGTCCGGTCGGACGCATCATCGCCATGCCGGCGGACACCAACCCCGAAGGCGACATCTTCGGCGGCTGGCTGCTGGCCCAGATGGACGTCGCGGGCGCCACCCCGGCCTTCGAACTGGCCCAGGGCCGCTGCGCCACAGTGGCCCTGGACGGCATGGTGTTCCACCAGCCGGTCGCCGTCGGCGACGAGGTCAGCATCTACGCCGACGTCATCAGCACCGGCCGCACCTCGATCCGCATCCATGTCGAGGCCTGGAAACGCGCGCGCGGTCAGCCCCTGGCGACCTCGGTCCGCGTGACCCAGGGCGTCTTCACCTATGTGGCCATCGACGAGAACCGCAAGCCGCGCCCGCTGCCGGGCAAGGAATAGGCGCAAATCTTGACCTGACGCCGGGGCGCGCCTACGTCCCGGCCATGGCCATCCGACGTATCCTCACCATCGACATCCCCGCCGACCTGGCGATTCTGAAACAGGTCTCCAAGCCCGTCGCCGCCGTGGACGACGCCGTGCGTGCGCTGATGGATGACATGCTGGAGACCATGTACGCAGCGCCGGGCATCGGTCTGGCCGCCGTTCAGGTCGGGGCGCTGGACCGGGTCATCGTCATGGACCTGGGCGATCGCGACGGCACGATCTGCGAAACCGAGGAAGAAGACACGCCGGAAGCGGCCGAGGCGCGCAAGAACCCGCGCTTCTTCGCCAATCCGGAAATCCTGTGGACCTCGGACGAGCTCTACACCTACGAAGAGGGCTGCCTGTCGATCCCCGAGTATTTCGACAAGGTGGAACGCCCCGCCCGCGTCCGCATTCGCTATCTGAACCGTGACGGTCAGTCGGTGGAGGAAGAGGCCGAAGGCCTCTACGCCGTCTGCATCCAGCACGAGATGGACCACCTTAACGGCGTGCTCTTCATCGACCATCTGTCGCGGCTCAAGCGGGATCGCGCCGTGACCAAGGTCAAGAAGGCCGCCCGCGACAGGATCGCCGCCTGATGACCAAACGCACCTCACGCCTGCCCCGCCGCGGCCAGTCCCTGGTCATCGACACCCAAGGCCGCCGTCGCCTGACCCGCAGCCAGAAGATCGGCGTCGCCGGGGTCGCGACCCTGGCCGGCGTCGCCCTGCTGGGCGTGGTGGCGGGCCTGCTGCTGGACCGGCTGCTGGACTTCGACGACGCCCTGGACGCCGGCGGCGAGTGGGATGAGGGCGGCGGCGTCTTCACCCGCTGGCAGTAGGCGACCTAAAGTTCTAAAGGCGTGCCCATGCGCCTTGCCTTCATGGGAACTCCCGATTTCGCCGTGCCGTCTCTGGCCGAGCTTCTCGCCTCGGGCCACGAGATCGTCGCCGTCTATTCGCAGCCGCCGCGCCCCAGGGGCCGGGGCCAGAAGCTGACGCCGTCGCCGGTTCACGCCTTCGCCGAGACCATGGGTCTGCCGGTCTTCACGCCCGACAGCATGAAGGCCCCCGAGGCCGTCGCCGACTTCCAGAGCCTGGACCTCGACGCCGCCTGCGTCGTCGCCTACGGCCAGATCCTGAACGCCGAGGTGCTGGCCGCGCCCCGGCTGGGCTGTCTGAACCTGCACGGCTCGCTGCTGCCCCGCTGGCGCGGCGCGGCGCCGATCCAGAGGGCGATCATGGCCGGCGACGCCGAGACCGGGGTCCAGATCATGCAGATGAGCCTGGGCCTGGACGAAGGACCGATCCTGCTGGGCGAGGTGATGGACATCCGGCCCGACGACACGGCCGCCAGCCTGTCCGAACGCATGGCCCATGTCGGCGCCGGCCTGTGGCCCCGCGCCCTGGCCGCCATAGATCGCGGCGGCGTCACCCCCACCGAACAGGTCGGCGAGCCGACCTATGCCCGCAAGATCACCCCCGCCGAGGCCCGCATCGACTGGACCCGTCCGGCGGCCGAGGTGGACGCCCATATCCGCGGCCTGTCGCCCTTCCCCGGCGCCTGGTTCGAAGCCCCGTCAGAAGCGGGGCCGGTTCGGATCAAGGCCCTGCTGTCGGCCCTGGCCGACGGATCCGGCGCGCCCGGCGCGGTGCTGGACGACGCCCTGACTGTCGCCTGCGGAACCGGCGCCGTGCGCCTGATCCGGGTTCAGCGCGAGGGCAAGGCGGCGCAATCGGCCGAGGAGATGCTGCGCGGCTTCGCCCTGCCGGCCGGGACCGTGCTCGGCTGATGCCGCGCTACAAGCTGACCCTCGAATACGACGGCACGGCCTATAACGGCTTTCAGGCCCAGGCGGACCAGCCGACGGTTCAGGGCGCGGTCGAGGCCGCCATACTGGCCTTTTCAGGCGAGCGTATCCGCATCGCCGCTGCGGGCCGCACCGACACCGGCGTCCATGCGACGGCCCAGGTGATCCATGCCGATCTGGAGCGCGACTGGCCGGTGGACACCGTCCTGAACGCCGTCAACGCCCATCTGATCAAACAGGACGTCTGCGTCCTGTCGGCCGAATACGCGCCCGATCCCGACTGGCACGCCCGCTTCTCCGCCACCGGCCGGGGCTATCTGTACCGGATCCTGAACCGCCGCCCCCAGCCGGTGCTGGAGCGCGACCGGGTCTGGCACGTCAAGAAGAGCCTGGACGCCGAGGCCATGCACCAGGCGGCCCAGGTCCTGGTCGGCCTGCACGACTTCACCACCTTCCGCGACGTGGGCTGCCAGTCCAAGTCGCCGGTCAAGACCCTGGACGTGGCCCGCGTCAGCCGGTTCGGCGAGGAGGTGCATCTGGTCTTCCAGGCGCGCAGCTTCCTGCACCGCCAGGTCCGGTCGATGGCCGGCACCCTGGTCGAGGTGGGTCTGGGCCGCTGGACCGCCCATGACGTCAAGGCGGCGCTGGAGGCGAAGGACCGCGCCCGGTGCGGCCCCGTCGCCCCCTCGGCGGGGCTCTATCTCAGCGGCGTGCGCTACGACTGAACCCCGCCTGGGGCCGGGTCAACCGCGCTGCTGAACCAGAACCTCGGCGATCTGCACCGCGTTCAGGGCCGCGCCCTTCCTCAGATTGTCGTTCGAGACGAACAGGGCCAGGCCGTGCTCGACCGTCGGATCGGAGCGCACCCGGCCGACGAAGACCGGGTCCTGGCCCGCCGCCTCCAGCGGGTTCGGCACGGCGGTGACGACCACGCCCGGCGCCTGGGCCAGCAGCTCCAGCGCTTGGGCCGCCGACAGCGCCCGATCGAACTCGACATTGATCGACAGGGAGTGGCCGGTGAAGACCGGCACCCGCACACAGGTGCCCGAGACCGGCAGGCCGGGGATCTCCAGGATCTTGCGGCTCTCGTCGCGCAGCTTCAGCTCCTCGTCGGTATAGCCGTCCTCGCCGAGCGTATAGTTCAGGGCCACGACGTTCGCGGCGATCGGCACGACCCACTTCTCGGGCGCGCCGAAGTCCACTGCCCCGCCGTCGCGGGCCAGGGCCGCGCCCTGCCCCACGGCCGCGCGCGCCTGGTCCTCCAGTACGCGAATTCCCTCGACCCCGCCGCCCGAGACGGCCTGATAGGTCGAGACCGTCAGACGCTTCAGCCCCGCCGCATCGTGCAGGGGCTTCAGCACCGGCATGGCGGCCATGGTGGTGCAGTTGGGGTTGGCGATGATCCCCTTGGGCAGGTGCGCCAGGGCGTGGGGGTTCACCTCGGCGACGACCAGCGGCACCTCGGGGTCGCTGCGCCAGGCGGAGGAGTTGTCGATCACCACCGCCCCGGCGGCGGCCACCTTGGGCGCCAGGGCCTTGGAGGTATCGCCGCCGGCCGAGAAGAAGACGATGTCCAACCCGGCGTAGTCGGCGCTCGCCGCGTCCTCGACCACGATCTCGGTCTCGCCGAAGTGGATGGTCTTGCCTGCCGACCGGGCCGAGGCGAACAGGCGCAGCGAGGCCAGCGGGAAGTTCCGCTCGGCCAGAAGGCCGCGCATCATCTCGCCGACGAGGCCGGTGGCGCCGACGATGCCGACGTGAGGAGGATTGGACGGGGAAAAGGACATTCAGGCGTCTCCTGGAAGGATGGAGGCGCGGGGTTCAGCCGGATCGACCGCCCCGCGCATCGGCGGGGCTTGGGATCGGGGTTCGGCGCTTCAGACCTCGCGCACACCCGAAACCGCCCCGCCGAAGCCGGTGGTTTTCGAGGTAATCGCATTGGTCAGGGCGCGGGTCACGGCGACGCTCTCTAAGGGCGAGACTTGTCACTGTAAACTGGCTAACGCGAAAAAAAAATGGCGTGAAGGCGGGCGTCAGTGGCTCGTGCACGCAATAAAGCATCGGCCCCTGCCGTTCTCACGTCATCCTCGAGTCAAGCCCGAGGATGACGTGGCTGGGCGTCGCGGCTCAGACCTTGGACAGGATCAGCGTGCCGTTGGTGCCGCCGAAGCCGAAGCTGTTGGACATGACGTGGGTCAGTTCGCCCTCGTGGCGTTGACGCAGGATGGGCATGCCCTCGAAGGCCGGATCCAGGGTCTCGATATGGGCGCTCTCGGCCGCAAAACCGTTCTGCATCATCAGCAGGCAGTAGATGGCCTCTTGAGCGCCCGCCGCGCCGAGCGAGTGGCCCGTCAGCGACTTGGTCGAGGAGATCATCGGCATCTGGTCGCCGAAGATGGCGCGGACGGCCTCCATTTCCTTGGAGTCGCCGACCGGGGTCGAGGTGCCGTGCGGGTTCAGATAGTCGATCTTCGGATTGCCGGCCTGTTCCAGCGCGATCTTCATGCAGCGCTGGGCGCCCTCGCCTGAGGGGGCGACCATGTCGTAGCCGTCGGAATTGGCGCCATAGCCGGTGACTTCGGCATAGATGGTCGCGCCGCGCGCCTTGGCCCGCTCGTATTCTTCCAGCACCACGACGCCGGCGCCGCCGGCGATGACGAAGCCGTCGCGGTTGACGTCATAGGCCCGCGAGGCGACGGACGGGGTCTCGTTGAAGTCGGATGACATGGCGCCCATGGCGTCGAACATGTTCGACATGGACCAGTCGATGTCCTCGCAGCCGCCGGCGAAGACCACGTCCTGCTTGCCCCACTGGATCTGTTCGACCCCGGCGCCGATGCAGTGGGCGGAGGTCGCGCAGGCAGAGCTGATCGAATAGTTGACGCCGCGCATCTGGAACCAGGTGGACAGGACGGCCGAGGGGCCGGACGCCATGGCTTTCGGCACGGCGAACGGGCCGATCCGCTTGGGCGAGGTCTTCTCGATGGTGGTCGCCGCCGCCTGGAGGATCACCTGGGTCGAGGGGCCGCCCTCGCCGACGATCAGGCCGATGCGGTCGTCGCGAATCTCTTCGGCCGTCATGCCCGACGACTTCAGCGCCTCTTCAAAGGCGATGTGGGCCCAGGCCGTGCCGTTGGCCAGGAAGCGGGCGGCGCGGCGGTCGATCAGTTCTTCCCACGGGCCGATCTTGGGCGGGGCCCAGACTTGGCTGCGGAAGCCGTATTTGGCGTGATCGGGCGCATGGACTACGCCCGAACGGGCTTCGCGCAGGGACTGGGTCACCTCTTCGGCGCCGTGGCCGATGGAAGAGACGATGCCCAGGCCGGTGACGACGACACGACGCATGGTGTTTCCTTCTTAAGCTTCTCGACCCGAGCTTCTCGAGCGGGGGCCTTCCGCGCTGTCCGCGGTTATATAGGCGTTTAGGCGCCCGCTTGCTCATCCTTGGCGGCGCCAAAGAGTCCCACCCGCATGTCATTGCAGGTGTAGATCACCTCGCCGTCGGCCTCCAGCACGCCATCGGCGATGCCCATGACCAGTTTGCGATTGATGACCCGCTTCAGGTTGATCTTGTAGACCACCTTCTTGATGTCCGGGGTGACCTGGCCCGTGAACTTGACCTCGCCGACGCCCAGGGCGCGGCCGCGGCCCGGGCCGCCGATCCAGCCCAGATAGAAGCCGACCAGTTGCCACATGGCGTCCAGGCCCAGGCAGCCCGGCATGACCGGGTCGCCGATGAAGTGGCACTGGAAGAACCAGAGCTCGGGATTGATGTCGAGTTCGGCCTCGACATAGCCCTTGCCGTGCGCGCCGCCGTCAGCCGAGATCTGGGTGATCCGGTCGAACATCAGCATCGGCGGGGCGGGCAGTTGCGCATTGCCGGGACCGAACAGTTCGCCGCGCCCGGAGGCGAGCAGGGCCTCGTGATCGAAGGACGAGGGATATTGGGACTGGGTCAAGGCGGTTCCGTTACGTCTGCTGTTGCTGGCGGGTTACACGACCGCGCGACTTCGCTCAACACCAAGGGTTACGGCGGTCAGTCCCGACCGGTCCCGGCGGGGCGGTTGGCGTTGCACAGCGCCCTCTGCTGGGTTCCGAACACCGCCCGTTCCTGGACCCAGCCGCGCAGGCGGCGCGCCCGAACCTGGCACCAGCCGTCCTCGCACTCGTCCAGCGACACCAGCGAACGGGGCGACAGGCGCGCCCGCACGGCCGAGGCCTGGGACTTGCCGGCGTGGATCATCACTTCTTCGGGCGAGGTGTTGAAGACGGACCGGCGGCCCGACGACACCGTGCGGTGGATCCAGGCCACGGCCCCGTCCGGGTCGCAGATCTTGCGCCATTCCGTCGTCTCGGCGACCACCTGCACCGGCAGGCCGGCGGCGCGGTATTCCCACAGGATCGGATAGTCCAGCCCCGGTCCCTGACGCGCGCGCACGTGCGACGACTTCAGCGAGATCCAGCGCGGCACCTCCAGCCCCGTCGGCGTGGGCCGGCCGTCGGGCATGGTCGCGCCCGCGCCGGCCATGAGGCCCACGCCCAGAATGGCCAGGGCGAGGGCGCTGCGGCGTCGCAGGCTTTGGAAGATGGCGGAGGCTTTGCTAGACACTGGATGGAACGACCCGTCGCGCGGGCTTTCGATCCTGAAATCGCCGCCCGCTAACCAAGGCCCGCAATGTCCGTCCGCAAGCTTAAGGTCGTATTAACCAGACGCCTGCCCGACGCGGTCGAGACGCGGATGCGCGAGCTTTTCGACGCCGAGCTGAACCTGAAGGACCAGCCGATGGACCGGGCGGCGCTTCAGGCGGCGGTTCAGCGCGCCGAGGTTCTGGTCCCCACCATCACCGACGTCATCGACGCCGACCTGATCAATGGCGCCGGCGACCAGCTGAAGATGATCGCCAACTTCGGCGCCGGGGTGGACCATATCGACATCGACGCGGCCGTGGCGCGCGGGATCATCGTCACCAACACCCCCGGCGTCCTGACCGAGGACACCGCCGACCTGGCCATGAGCCTGATCCTGGCCGTCAGCCGCCGCATCGTCGAGGGCGCCCAGGTGGTGGCCGAGGGGCGGTTCGAGGGCTGGACCCCGACCTGGATGTGCGGCCGCAAACTGTGGGGCAAGCGGCTGGGGATCGTCGGCATGGGCCGGATCGGCCAGGCCCTGGCTCGTCGCGCCAGGGCCTTCGGCCTGCAGGTCCATTACCACAACAGGAAGCCCGTCTCCGCCCTGATCGAGGAGGAACTGGGCGCCACCTACTGGGACGATCTGGACCAGATGCTGGCGCGGATGGACATCGTCTCGCTGAACTGCCCGGCGACGAAAGACACGCATCATCTGCTGTCCGCCGAACGCCTGGCCCGGCTTCAGCCCCACGCCATATTGATCAACACCGCGCGGGGCGATCTGATCGACGAGGCGGCCCTGTCCCAGGCCGTGGCGACCCGGTCCCTGTCCGGCGTCGGCCTGGACGTGTTCGAGAACGAGCCGGCCATCCACCCCGGCCTGCTGGGCCAGCCCAATGTCGTGCTGCTGCCCCATCTGGGCTCGGCGACGCTGGAGGCGCGCCAGGACATGGGCGACCGGGTCATCGCCAATGTCATGACCTACCAGAACGGCCACCGCCCGCCGGACCGGGTGATTCCAGCCATGCTTTAGGGCGCGGCCAGCAGTCGTTCGGCCGCATCCGGATATTTCTGCGCCAGCCGCGCCGCCCAGTCGGCCTTCATCGCCAAGGGCGACCGGACCTCGCGGACGCGGCGTTCGACCAGGGCGGCGGCCTCGCGGTGGGCGGGCCAGTCCATCAGGAAGCCCAGGGCGGTCTCGAAGTCCGCATAGGTCGCGGCATGGGCCAGGGCGCGGTCCAGGGCCTCGACATCGTCGAAGTCGGGCAGACGGGCGAGATAGTCACGCAATGCCGGCGCCGACAGGTCGCGTTCGAACAGGACCCAGCGCAGGTCCTGGGCCTCGGCCTTGCGCCCCTCTGCCTCCAGCAGGTCGATGGAGGCCGCCTCCCAGGCCGGGGTCAGGGGCGGCGGACCCGCCGCGGGCGACCGGCCGAAGGTGAAGCGCCGGTTCGCGGCCGACGGCTTCAACGCCGCCTCCAGGGCCTGCCGCGCCTCGACCACCCGGCCCGCCGTCAGCAACCGCCGCGCCGCCGCCGCCGCGAAATCCGGCGAGCCCTGTTCATCGGGCGTGACCAACCACAGCCACAGATCCAGATCCTCAGCCCGGTCCGCCAGTCGCCGGATCGCCGTGCGCGCGCCGCGGACGCCCGAACTGGTGTCCAGCCCCGCCAGCACGGCCCGCGCCAGTTCCGGCGTCAGGGCCTCGCCCGCCGCGCCGATCCAGCGGGCGTAGTCGAGCGGATGGCGTTCGATGGCGGCGGCCAGACGTTCCATAGCGGCCTGATCCATCAGCGCCGTCTGAGCGACGGTCCAGAGATCGGGAGCCGCCGCCTCGAACGCCGCCGTCATCTCGCCGCGCGGATCCTTGACCCGCAAGGTCAGCCCACGAAACAGGTCGAACCAGGCAATCAACCGATCCAGCCCGGCGACGGGCGCCGTCGGGGCCAGATCCTCCACCACCGCGCGGCGCAGCATGTCGAGGTCGCGCAGCAGGTCCGGCCGTTTGCGCCAGGACACCCGCGCCCGTGCAGACGCCAGGGCCGTCAGCCGCTTGTCCAGCTCGACCGTCAGGGGCTCGACCCCCGCCTCGGCCGCCAGCACCAGCCGCAGACGCCGCTTCAACAAGGCGTCGCCGTCCGCCGCCTGCATCAAAAGCTCGCCCAGCCGCTCCGCCCCCAGGGACGCCAGGCTGGCGGCGTTCAGACGTTTGGGCGAGGCGGGGCGTCGGGCCATCAGGTCTCCTTTTCACAAGTCTGTCGGACCGGACTCACACGGCTGTCGAAAACCACGGGCAGGGGAGGAACCGCCGCGAGCGAGCTTCGTTTCCGGCGACCTGTCTGAGGAAGCGTGCGTTGGACTCCTACTATTGTATCGTCAACCTGCCGGGCGTTCCGGTGCGTGACATCTGTGTTCTGGGCGCGACCGACGACTCGGCGGCGAATCAGGCTCTGGCCGAGCTCGCCCGGACCTGGGTCGGGTTCGAGACCCTCTATCTGTACTGCGGCGAGCGGCTGGTGACGGTGCTCAGCAACCCCGCCCTGGGCTTCGCCCCGCCCATCCCGGATCTGGATCTGGCCGACGTCCGTTTCGCCACGGCCGCCTGAGGTTCAGCCGCCGCAAACCGGGCACTGGGGGTCGGCTGTCACCCGCACCGTCCGCGCCGTCGCCGCCAGACCGTCGTACAGCATCAGCCGCCCGGCCAGAGCCTCGCCCGCCCCGGTGATCAGCTTGATCGTCTCCAGCGCCGCCATCGACCCGACCACGCCCGCCAGGGCGCCGACCACGCCGACACGGGCGCAGGTCTCGGCGTCCGGCGGAACCTCGGGCACTAGGCACTGGTAACAGGGCCGACCGGCGAACACCCCCACCTGGCCGCTCCATCTCCCCAGGGCGCCCGAGACCAGAGGCTTGTCGGCCGCCACACAGGCGGCGTTGACGATCAGCCGGGTCTCGAAATCATCGGTCCCGTCCAGCACGATGTCGAAACCGCCGATCCGATCGGCGGCGTTGTCCGGCGTCAGCCGTTCGGCGAAGGTCTGGATCGTCACATGCGGGTTCAGCCCGCCCAGGCGTTCGGCGGCCGCTTCGACCTTGGGCCGGCCCACCTCGGGCGTGGAAAAGGCGATCTGGCGCTGCAGGTTCGACAAACCCACCACGTCGTCGTCGATCAGACCCAACGTCCCGACGCCGGCTGCGGCCAGATAGAGGGCCGCCGGTGCGCCCACGCCGCCGGCCCCGACGATCAGCACCCGCGCACGCTTCAGGGCCTGCTGGCCCGGCCCCCCGATCTCGGACAGGACCAGATGCCGGGCGTAGCGTTCGACTTCGTCTTCAGAGAAAACCATGCCCTTCTCTAGCGAGCGGCAGGCTTGGGCGCGAGGCCTCAGGAGACGGCGGCCAGGCTCCGGCTCGCCTCCGACACGATCCTGTCGGCGCTCGCGCTCACGCTCGTATGATCCAGCCCCTCGGCCAGCAGGCGCTCCAGCCCCGGCGACGCGTCCGTCTGGGCCATGGCCCACCCCGGGAACAGGCGCTGATCGATCACAAGCTCGGCGAGGATGCGGATATTGGTGTGGCGTCGATCGGCGCGCAGCCGGCCCATCAACCGATCCAGGTCGACCCGCGCGCCCTCAATGGCCTGAAAGAACCGGCCGTCGTGGCGCATCAGCACCCCGGTCACATGATCCCGGCGATTGTTCCGGTCCGACGCGCCGATGATGTCGATCAGGGGCAGCAGGCCCACGCCCGCGTCGCCCACGGCGTCGCTGACATAGACAATACGGAACAAACTCATTGATTACTCTTACGCTTTTACAATTTACAGCCACAAGGACCGAAGTAAGGCCATAGAGTTAACGAAACACGCAGCAAAGGCGTCAGACCGCACAGCTCGAGACACGCAATCCGTCGCAGGACAACAGCCGCTCCAGCACCGAGGCGGCGAGCTGGTCCAGTCGGCGACCGCCCAGATATTCGCCCGCCTGATGAGGCGACATGGCGTTGAGCTTGACCGGCTCGGCCACACGACGGTGCACGATGGGGCGATCCTCGACGATCTTGAGATTTCGGTGACGACCGTCCGAAAGAAGGCGCGCGATCAACCGATCGAGGTCCGCGCGCATGCCTTCCAGCATCATGGCGGCCTGACCCTCATGAAACATCATGGCGCTGCCGATCATGTCGCGACGGTTGTTGCGTTCAGACGCGCCGAGAATGTCAGCCAGCATCAAGGGCGAGCGTTCAACCGCCGCGACTGTTTCACTCACGAGAAGCACGCGATAGAGCAATTTTCGATCTCCCATGTCGGATCTTCCGGTCAAGGATGGCGCGTTATAAGAGAAACATGGGTATAAATATGACGACGTTATCCGGCGTCGCGCGCTCTTGATCGACGAGGCCCGTCGCGCCATCTGCGGATCATGACTCAATCGAATTTTCCCGACTGGCACGGCACCACCATTCTGGCGGTGCGCAAGAACGGCCGCACCGTCATCGCGGGCGACGGTCAGGTCTCCATGGGGCCCACCATCGTCAAGGGCGCGGCGCGCAAGGTGCGGACCCTGGCGGGCGGCAAGGTGCTGGCCGGCTTCGCGGGCGCCACAGCCGACGCCTTCACCCTGATCGAACGGCTGGAGGCCAAGCTGGAGCAGTATCCGGACCAGTTGGCGCGGGCCTGCGTCGACCTGGCCAAGGACTGGCGCACCGACCGCTATCTGCGCCGGCTGGAGGCCATGCTTCTGGTCGCCGACAAGTCGTCGATCTTCACCGTCACCGGCGTCGGCGACGTGCTGGAGCCTGAACACGGGGTCGCCGCCGTCGGCTCGGGCGGCAACTACGCCCTGTCGGCCGCCCGCGCCCTGATCGAGGAGACCGACCTCGACGCAGAGGCCGTCGCCCGCAAGGCCATGAAGATCGCCGCCGAGATCTGCGTCTATACGAACGGCAATCTGACGGTGGAGACGCTGGAGCCCTGATCGGCCCGCGACGGGCTCAGATCACGTCGGCGACGGGACCCAAGGCCTTGACGTCCGCCCCCCGGGCAAAGACGCCTCCTCGACCGGATAGCCCTGGGACGACGCCCAGGATCGAGCTTCGCCGATGGAGAAGAAGGCCTGTTCGCGGATGCGTCGGGCGCCGTCCTCATCGACCAATTCGCATTCCCACCACCGGATGGTCCGGTGATCGGAGGTGATGCAGGTCTTGGAGACGAGGACGGCGTGTGGGGTCATGGCGCGAAACAACGGACAGCGTTTCGCCTTTGTTCCTTCGCGGTCCGGTTTTTCTTTGCAGGAACAACAGGCTGCCTGCAATTCACAGGCGTATGCGCCCTGCATGGCCGCCGGCGATACGTTGCGATCATCTCCCCCTTGGCTTAAGCGCGCGCCATGACCGATGACGCCCCCCTTCGACCCCTCGCCCGCAATCCGCGCGGCTTCGCCGACAAGCGCGGCCGCGACCTGACCGCCGAACGCCGCATCGTGGCGCGCGTGTCGGAGGTCTATGAGCGCTGGGGCTTCGAGCCGCTGGAGACCCCGGCCTTCGAATACGCCGACGCCCTGGGCAAATTCCTGCCCGACGCCGACCGGCCCAATGAAGGCGTGTTCGCGCTCCAGGACGATGCGGGTTCGGACGAGCCGGGCGAGTGGATGGCCCTGCGCTACGACCACACCGCCCCTCTGGCCCGGTTCGCGGCCCAGACCTGGGAGACCCTGCCCAAGCCGTTCCGCCGCTACGCCTATGGGCCGGTGTGGCGCAACGAGAAGCCAGGGCCGGGCCGGTTCCGCGAGTTCTGGCAGTGCGACGCCGACACCGTGGGTTCGGACCGGCCCGAGGCCGACGCCGAGATCATCGCCATGGCCTGCGAGGGTCTGGGCGCCGCCGGCCTTGATGCGGGCCAGGCCCAGATCCGCGTCTCGAACCGCAAGCTGTTCGACGGTCTGTTCGACGCCGGCGGCGTGACCGAGGCGGGCCAGCGGCTGACGGCCCTGCGCGCCATCGACAAGTTCGACCGGCTGGGCTGGGACGGCGTCGTCCAACTGCTGGGCGAAGGCCGGCTGGACGACTCCGGCGACTACACCAAGGGCGCAAGCCTTCCGGCCAGGGTGACCGGCGCCATCGAGGCCTTCCTGGCCTCGGCCAATACGCCGGGCCTGTCACGAGCCGAGACCCTGGACGCCGTCGCCCGTTCGGGCGACCTGGGCGCGGCGGGCGAAGCGGCGCTGAACGAACTGGCCGCCATCGACCGGGCGCTGGGCGCCATGCGGGTCGGCCAGGAGGCGGTGAAGTTCGATCCCACCATCGTGCGTGGGCTGGAATATTACACCGGTGCCGTGTTCGAGGCCGAACTGCTGCTGGAGACCACGGACGACAAGGGCCGTCCGGTCCGGTTCGGCTCCATCGGCGGCGGCGGGCGGTATGACGATCTGGTCGCCCGCTTCACCGGCCAGAGCGTGCCCGCCACCGGCTTCTCCTTCGGCGTCTCGCGCCTGGCCTCGGCCCTGCGCGCCGCTGGCCGCGGGGCGGAAGACGCCGTGCGCGGCCCCGTCGTCGTCATCGTCTTTTCCGATGACGACATGGCTCATTATCTGGCCGCGGTCGCCGAACTGCGCGCCGCCGGGATCGCCGCCGAGCTCTATCTGGGCCGTGCGGGCATGAAGGCCCAGATGAAATACGCCGACCGTCGCGGTTCTCCGGCCGTCGTCATCCTGGGCGGCGATGAGATTGCGGCGGGCGAAGTCACCATCAAGGACCTGGACGCCGGCCGCGCCGCCGCCGCCGGGATCACCGACAACGACGCCTGGAAGGCCGAGCGTCCGGGCCAGATGAAGATCCCTCGGGAGGGCCTGATCGCTGCGATCCAAGCCATTATCGAATAAGCTTCGAGAATATCTTGCACGAAATATGACTTATCAATGATAAGTCGAAGAAAGTTCGACTCCGCCCGATACGTGCGTTGACGCCGCAGGGTCCGATAGGCCAAATGAACTCACTCGAGGGCAAGCGTTGCTCAAGCGCGCAGCACTCGAAGGCGTTTCGGGGAGGAAACGTCCGCTCTTCAAAGAGCGCGAAAGCCCGCTGCGATGTATCCCCCGCAGCGGGCTTTTTCGCGCCTGGAGCCGCCCGCGCCATGGACAATATGTAGACTATTTCGATGTGGTCTCGAGGTTTCCGGGGCGATTTGTCGAGGCGTCCGCCCATGAAAAAGGCCGGGGCGAACCCCGGCCTTTTCCGTTCTCGAATGGGCGCCGCCTACCAGATGCGGACGCGCTCTTCCGGCGTCAGATAGTATTTGGTCCCCGGCTCGACGTCGAAGGCGTCGTACCAGGCGTCGACGTTGCGCAGCGGGCCGATGACCCGGAACTGGGCGGCCGAGTGCGGATCGGTGGCGACCTGCTGCTTCAGGGCCTCGTCGCGATATTTCGACTGCCAGACCTGGGCCCAGCCGTAGAAGAAGCGCTGGTCGCCGGTCGTTCCATCCAGCACCGGGGCGGGCTTTCCGGCCAGCGACAGATGATAGGCCTCAAGACCCACGGCCACGCCCGAGGCGTCGCCGATGTTCTCGCCCATCGTCAGACCGGGGTTGATGGTGTAGCCGGCGATCGGTTCGTAGGTAGCGTATTGCGCGCCCAGACGGGCGGTCAGGGCCTCGAAATTGGCCTTGTCCGCAGGCGTCCACCAGTTGCGAAGCACGCCGTCGCCGTCGGACTTGGAGCCCTGGTCGTCGAAGCCGTGGCCGATCTCGTGGCCGATCACGCCGCCGATGCCGCCGTAGTTGACCGCCGGGTCGCCGTTCGGATCGAAGAAGGGCGGTTGCAGGATGGCGGCCGGGAAGACGATCTCGTTATTGGCCGAGTTGTAGTAGGCGTTCACCGTCTGCGGCGTCATGCCCCATTCGGTCTTGTCGACCGGGTCGTTCAGACGGGCGAGGTCGTAGTTCCACTCGAACAGACCGCGCCGCTCGGCGTTGCCGACCAGGTCGTCTGCACGGATATCAAGGCCGGAATAGTCGCGCCACTTGTCCGGATAGCCGATCTTGACGGTGAATTTCCGCAGCTTCTCCTGGGCCGCCGCCTTGGTCTCGTCGCCCATCCAGCTGAGGTTGTCGATGCGGTGCGACAGGGCGGTGCGCAGATTGGCGACCAGGTCTTCCATCTTGGCCTTGGACTCGGCCGGGAAATACTGGGCGACATAGAGCCGGCCCGTCGCCTCGCCCAGCGAACCCTCGGCGAAGGAGATGGCGCGCTTCTCGCGGGTGCGCTGTTCCGGCTGGCCCGACAGGTCACGCGAGCGGAAGCCCCACTGGGCGTCCGAGAACCGTTGCGACAGCAGGGGGGCCATGTCGTCGGCGGTGTGGAAGGCTTCCCACGCCTGGAGCAGTTCGATCGGCGTCTCGGCGTAGAGGGCCGCGATCTTGGGCATGGCCGTGTCCTGACGCACGATCAGGCGGGGCACGCCGCCCAGTTCGGCCGCATCATAATAGGCCTGCCAATCGAAGCCGGGCGCATCCTGGGTCAGTTTTGCGATGGTGACCTCGTTATAGGTCTTGTCGCGGTTGCGGTTCTCGACCGGCGTCCAGTGCGCCCCGGCGATCTTGGTCTCCAGAGCGACGATCTGGGCGGCGGTCTCGACCGGGTTCGCCCAGCCGATCATGCCCAGCATGTCGGCGACATAGGCCTGATACTTCTCTTTCTTGTCGGCGTAGCGGGCGTCCAGATAATAGTCGCGGTTGGGCAGGCCGATGCCCGACTGACCGGTCGAGACAACGTAGCGGGTCGGTTGTTTCGCGTCGATGGTGATGCCGGTGCCGAAGAAGGAGCCGCCGAAACGGCCGACCGTCTGGCCCATGTAGACGGCCATCTTATCATGGCTGTCGGCGGCGCGGATGGCGGCCAGATAGGGCTGCAGCGGCTGGGCGTCCAGCTGATCGATGCGCGCCTGGTCGATATAGGACCGATAGGCGTCGGCCACCTTGGCCTCATCCGAGCCGGGCGTCAGGTCGGTGCGTGCGGCCAGACCCGTGACCAGTTCCTTCATCCGGTTATCCGACAGTTCGCGCAGCAGGGCGAAGGAGCCGTAGCTGGTGCGGTCCGAGGGGATGACCAGCTTGTCGAAGGCCGCGCCGTTGGCGTAGCGGAAGAAGTCGTCGCCCGGGTTCACCGAGGTGTCGCGGCCGTTCAGATCGAAGCCCCAGGTTCCGTAGCGGGGGGCGTCCACGCCCTGCCAGCCGGCTGCGGTCTCCTCGCCCGAGAACAGCGAGACGATCGAGCAGGTCTCGTCGATACAGGCGTGGTCGTGGTCGATGTCCTGGGCGAAGGCGGCGGCAGGCGCCAAAAGGGCGCCGACAGCGGCGCCGATAAGCAGTCTTTTCATCACTGTATCCTAGGTTCCACCCCTGAAGCGGGCAGGTTGGAGCGGACCCTAGACCCGAGGTTGGGGCTGTCGCCTTAAAAAAAGTTCATGAAACGGTCGCGACGTCTCGCCAGGGACGGCGGTTCCGGGTCACATGCCGGGGATACGGAGGGCGAATGCAGGGGCACGGCGCAGACTACAAGGATCTGGTGGTCTTCCTGGCGGCGGCGGGGGTGATCGTACCCCTGGTCAACCGACTGAAGATCAGTCCGGTTCTGGGCTTTCTGGCCGCCGGGGTGGTGTTGGGCCCCAGCGGGCTGGCGCGGTTTTCGGACACGCTTCCCTGGCTCTCCTATTTCACCATCAGCGATCCGGTTCAGCTGGCGCAGTTGTCGGAACTGGGCGTCGCCTTCCTGCTGTTCATGATCGGGCTGGAGCTGTCGTGGGAGCGGCTGCGCGCCATGCGGCGGCTCGTCTTCGGCCTGGGGCTGATGCAGGTCGTCGTCTGCACCCTCGTGCTGGCGGGCCTGTTCGTGCTGCTGGGCCAGAGCCTGGTCAGCGCCGCGGTGCTGGGCATGGGCCTGGCCCTGTCCTCGACGGCGGTCGTCATGCCGGTCCTGGCCGAAAGCGGGCGGCTGAAGGGTACGGTCGGTCGGTCGACCTTCGCCATTCTGCTGGCCCAGGATCTGTCGGTCGCGCCCATCCTGATCACCGTCAGCGTGATGGCTGCGGTCGCCCAGGCGGGCGGGTCGCTGGATCCGGCGGTTCTGGGACGGTCGCTGTTCACCCTGGTGCCGGCCGCCATCGGCCTGGGCCTGCTGGTTCTTATGGGTCGTGTGGTGCTGCGGCCGATGTTCCGCTCGGTGGCCCAGGCGCGCAAGTCGGCGCAGGGCGGCGAGCTGTTCGTCGCCGCCAGCCTGCTGGTCGTGGTGGTCGCCGGACTGGCGGCCCAGGCCAGCGGCCTGTCGATGAGCATCGGCGCCCTGGTCGCCGGGGTGCTTCTGGCCGAGACCGAGTTCAGGCGCGAGGTCGAGGTCTCCATCGAACCGTTCAAGGGTCTTTTGCTGGGGGTCTTCTTCGTCGGGGTCGGCCTGGGCCTGGACCTGGGCGCGGTCGCGGCCAATCCGGTCCTGCTGTTCGGCCTGGCCCTGGCCATCACCGTGGTCAAGACCGGCGTCATCTTCGGCCTGGCGCGCCTGTGGGGCCTGGGCGCGCGCCCGGCGCTGGAGACCGCCCTGGTCCTGGCGCCGGCGGGCGAGTTCGCCTTCGTGGTCTTCGCCACCGGCATGGTCGAGGGGATCGCCCCGCCGGCCCTGACCAGCACCGTGGCCCTGTCGGCGACCCTGAGCATCTTCTCCATTCCCCTCCTGGCCCTGCTGGGCCAGAGGCTGTCGCGCGAAAAGGCGCCGGCCCTGCCGACCACGCCCGAGGGCGCAGCCCCGCCGGAACAGGCCGACGGCGCCGTCATCATCGTCGGCTTCGGCCGGGTTGGACGACTGATCGGGGAGCTGCTGAAGGAACACGACCAGGCCTTCATCGCCCTGGACACCGACGCCGCCGCCGTGGCGGCGGGACGTCGCGACGGATTCGACGTCTTCTACGGCGACGCGGGTCGCGCCGAGATGCTGGCGCAT
The DNA here is from genome assembly GCF_011064825.1 of Brevundimonas mediterranea. NCBI lineage: Bacteria > Pseudomonadati > Pseudomonadota > Alphaproteobacteria > Caulobacterales > Caulobacteraceae > Brevundimonas > Brevundimonas mediterranea. The sequence goes on along the minus strand of NZ_CP048751.1, from coordinate 1,656,425 downwards.
TGCGGCGTCCTGTCCACCCGCGCCCTGATCGTCACCATGGACGCCCCGACCAAGGTGGACGAGGTGGTGACCACGGCTCGCGCCTTGCGCGACGACCTGATCATCATCGCCCGCGCCCGCGACGACCAACATGCGGCGCGCCTCTATGCCTTGGGCGTCACCGACGCGGTGCCCGAAACGACCGAGGCCAGCCTGCAGCTGGCGGAGAACACCCTGGTCGATCTGGGCGTGCCCATGGGCTTGGTTCTGGCCTCGATCCACGAGAAGCGGGATCAGTTCCGCCGGACCTTCCAGGCCGCCATACCCGCCGGAGGACGCAGTAGAACCACCCGCGCGTTGAGAATGCCTCAGATTGGGACAGGTAACCATAACAGTTAAGCTTAGAAATCGGGCTGTTAACCGCGACATTAGCTTTTGCGACCCATTTTCGTCATGGTTCCGTGATGCAAGCCCTGCTTCAGCATCGCGCGGTTGGCGGGCGAAGCAACATAACGTCTCGCCTCGCGGTCTAAGCGACTGACCCAGTCAACTTCGGGCCGTCAGGGCTTCCGAAATGCGTAGAGTAAAAGCCTGATTTCATGACCGATACCGTTCTCTCGACCGAAGCCGCTCCCCGCCTGAACCGCCGTCAGGCCGCCAAGGTCCGGACGCGCCAGAAGGTTCTGGACGCCGCCCGCTCCCTGTTCGCCGAGCGCGGCTATGAGCCAGCCACGATCCGCGACATCGCCAAGGGCGCCGGCATGTCCACCGGGGCGGTCTTCGCCAACTTCCAGGACAAGGCCGAACTGTTCGAAGCCGTCCTGACCGAGGACATGACCCGCCTGGCCGAGGTGGTCGAGGCGGGCGCGCCCCAGGGCGAACCCGTTCGCCAGCGACTGCTGGGCGCCCTCAGCGCCGGCTATCACTCCTCGCTGGACCAGTTGCCCTTGTTCCAGGCTATCGTCGCCCGGTCGTGGTTCCAGCCCCTGGCCGCCGAGATGCGCGCCCGCGCCGCGACCAAGAACCTGCTGCTGGCGATCGGCGGCATCCTCCAGGAAGCCGTCGCCAAGGGCGAGGTGAACAAGGACGCCGACATCCGCCTGCTGGTCGAGCTGATCTGGGACGCCTATCTGTCGAACTACCGCCGCGCCGCCTATGACGAATGGGACGCTCAAGCCCTGTCCGACCATATGGGCAAGCAGATCGACGTGATCCTGGCTGGCGCGCTGTCCGCCAAATAATCCAATCAAAGCGCCTGAAAAGGTCGGGGCCGCCGCGCGGTCCCGGCCTTTTTCATGCCCGGCGTTCCGCGCTCAGGCCTTACGCTTCAGGGTGACGTAGAAGGCGCCGTTGCCGCCGTGCCTCTGGTGGGCGACGGTGAAGCCGGACACGACGCCGCGCAGGCCCGGCGACTGCATCCATTCCCCGAACGAGGCGCGGATCACCCCGCCGCCCAGCCGTCCCTGGCCGGTGATGACCAGGACCGCCCGCATGCCCCGCGCCTGGCACGACGTCAGAAAGGCCTGCAGCTGATCCTCGGCCTCGAACCGGCCGAAGCCGTGCAGGTCGATGCGGGCCTCGATGGGGTCCCGCTCGCGCGACAGCCGGTGTTTGCGGCGCGGCTCCAGATCCTCGGGCGCGGAGCGGACACGCGAGGCGGCGGCGCGGGACGCCGGGGGGCGAGAGTCGACCGGCGGGGCGGTCGGGAGGTTGCGTTGCGGCGAGACCTTGGGCAGGCGGCGCGGATGCTCCGGCGGGGCGACCACGACATGGGCCGGAGCCTCGGCGCCGGGGGTGACGCGGGCGGCCTTGCGGCTGCGCGGGGCGGCGACCGTGCCGGTGATGCGGCTCCAGATGCGACGGTCCTCGGGCGTCAGCCCGTTCTCGTCACGGCCGGGGCCCTTGCGCTTCATGCCTCGGCGTCGTCGTCGAAGGCGTCGCCCGGCCCGGGTTCGTGAACCAGCAGATCGCCGGGCTGACAGTCCAATTCGCGACACAGGGCGTCGAGGGTCGAGAACCGCACGGCGCGCGCCTTGCCCGTCTTCAGGATCGACAGATTCGCCACCGTCACCCCGACCCGGTCGGCGAGTTCGGTCAGCGACATGCGGCGTTCGACGAGGACGCGATCAAGCTGGACGCGGATGGCCATGGGGAAGTCCTACTGGAAACGGCTCAGATCGTCAGTTCGGATTCGCGGCGCAGGCGCGCCCCCTCGCGGAAAACCTCCGCCAGGACGAAGACGATCAGGACGGAGAAGATCGGGGTCAGCAGTTCACCCAGCCCCTGGGGGTCCATGACGCCCGGCGCCAGGCGCGCGGCCACGAAGCCCTGGGCCAGCCAGACGCCGCCGGTCACGACCGCCAGGGTCAGACCGATCTGGCGCAGACGGCGGACATTGTCGGGATGGAAGGGATCGCCCATGGTCAAGGTGCGGAAGATCCGACGCAGGCTGCGCAGGATCAGCATGAAGCCGCCGAAATAGGCGGTGGCCGCCCCCAGGCCGAACAGCAGAAGCATACGGGTCAGCGGCAGCTGTCGCCCGCCGGACTCGCCGCTGACGGTGATGTTCACATTGTCCAGGGGAATGAAGACGGCGGCGACCAGCAGCAACAACAGCAGGCCGGTGATGAGCCAGAGCAGGATATAGGCGACGTCCAGCGCCACCTTCAGCACGCTGGAGACCGAACCCGGGCCCAGGGCGCGGAACGGGGCCTTCAGCGGCGCGGTCATGGCGCGCAGCCAGCGAGGAGCGGGCCATTTCGGGGTCAGCCATTTTGGACTCAGCGCCTCGCCTCGCTTCAGCGGATGTCGCGGCGGGAGCAGGCGCATGGTCGGTCTCAGGCCGGAGGGAAGGGCGCGACGGCTGCGCGGGGTCCGGCGAACCCGCGCGCAGCTCTATACATCGCGGTCTTCGTCAAGGTCGTCAAAGCTCTCGTGATCGATACAGGGCTGGACTTGGGCGCGATCAGAGGGCTTGAACCAGAATGGCGACCAGGGCGGTCGGCAGGGCGGCGATCAGGACCGTGTTGACGAAAGCGGCGCAGACCTTGTCCAGCCAGAGCGACATGTTCATCGTATGCATCAGGGTTCTCCGTTGTTCCTGTTTGGGTGATAATCACCCGTTTGATTTATTATCCGCATGATCGTTCCGGATTTACCGGAAGTCCTGAACGGTGCGGCCCCGTTCCTGACAATCAATAGATAGGCCGTGCGCTGCTAAAAAGCACGTTACATATCGTTTAACGATATTAAACTTTGGCAATAGACTGTTTCAGGGCCGTGACAATCGATGACTCTCAAGCTTTTCAAAGGGATGCGGATCGTCGCCGCCACCCACAACCCCGGGAAGGTTCCGGAGATCGCCGCCCTGCTGGGTGAAGATTACGAGATCCTCACCGCCGGCCAGTTGAATCTGTCCGAGCCGGACGAGACCGAGACCACCTTCGCCGGCAACGCCATGCTGAAGGCTCGTCATGCGGCCGCCTTGTCAGGCGAGGTCGCCCTGGCCGACGACTCGGGAATGTCGGTGGCGGCCCTGGACGGGGCGCCGGGCATATTCTCCGCCCGCTGGGCCGGACCGGGCAAGGATTTCGCTGTGGCCATGAAGAAGGTCGAAGACCGGCTGGAGGAGATCGGGGCGACGGACCGCGCCGCCTGGTTCACCTCGGCCCTGGCCGTGGCCTGGCCGGACGGGCCGTGCGTCGTGGTCGAGGGCGAGGTGCACGGCCGTCTGACCTTCCCGCCGCGCGGCGACCGGGGCTTCGGCTATGACCCCATCTTCATTCCTGAAGGCGGCGACCTGACCTTCGGCGAGATGGAGCCGGCGGCCAAGGAGGCGATCAGCCACCGCACCCGCGCCTTCGCCAAGCTGCGGGCCGCGTTGATTGACTGATTCCTCAGAGACCTGGGCGAACCCCGGTTCGGACGTCGGCCTGTATGTCCACTGGCCCTATTGTTCGCGCATCTGCCCCTATTGCGACTTCAACGTCGTGCGCGACCGGGGGCGGGTCGAGGAACAGGCGGCGCTGGTCGAGGCGATCCTGGCCGACATGCGGGCGCAGCGGGCCCTGACGGGGTCGCGCCGGCTGGCCTCGATCTTCTTCGGCGGGGGCACGCCGTCGCTGATGGCGCCCGAGGCCGCAGCCCGGATCATCGCCCAGGCGTACGATCTGTTCCCCCCGGCGGGTGCGATCGAGATTTCGCTGGAGGCCAATCCGACCGACGCCGAGGCGGCCCGGTTCGCCGCCCTGGCGGGGGCGGGGGTCAACCGGCTGTCGATGGGGGTGCAGGCGCTGGACGACGCCGCGCTGCGGTTCCTGGGGCGGGATCATTCGGCGGCCGAGGCGCGGCGCGCGGTCGATCTGGCCGGGCGGGCCTTTTCGCGCCTGTCCATCGACCTGATCTACGCCCGGCCGGGCCAGACCCCGGCCGATTGGGCGACGGAGCTGGGCGCGGCCCTGGACATGGGGTTTGAGCACGTCTCGCCCTACCAGCTGACCCTGGAGCCGACGACGGCGTTCGGACGGGCCCTGGCGCGCGGAACCCTGATCCCGCCCGATGAAGACCAGGCCGCAGCCCTGTACGAGACCACCCAGACCGTGCTGGAGGCCGCCGGGTTCGACGCCTATGAGGTGTCCAATCATGCGCGGGGCGTGTCGGCGCGCTCGGCGCACAATCTGCACGTCTGGCGCGGCGGCGACTATCTGGGCCTGGGCCCCGGCGCCCACGGGCGGCTGACGCTGGACGGGACCCGCACCGCCACTGTCGCCCATCGCCGGATCGCCGACTATGTGGCCGGGGTCGGGGCGGGATCACCCTGGATGGAGACGGAACGGCTGGACGCCGCCGGGGCGGCCGAAGAAAAGCTGCTGCTGGGCCTGCGCACAGTCGAGGGCGCGCCGGTCGGGCTGCTGGCGGACCTGGGGTTGGACGCGGACGCGGCGCCGACAGCCGACCTGATCACCGACGGATTTCTGAGGCTCAGCGGCGGCCGACTGGTGGCGACGCCGCGCGGTCGGCCGGTGCTGGACGGGGTGCTGAAGGCTTTGCTGACCTAAACAAAACGGCCCCGGATCGAAATCCGGGGCCGCTCTGGCGTCACATCGGGACGGTGCGCTTAGACCAGCGCCCCGTGGCAGTGTTTGAACTTGCGGCCCGAGCCGCAGGGGCAGGGGGAGTTACGGCCAGTCATTTCCCAGCCGGGCGGCAGGGCCTCGACCGGAAGCTTGGCGCGGTCGTCGCCGATCAACTGGCCTTCCGGATTTTGCGCGGCCGGATTGACCATCTTGTTCTCGCCGGTGCCGGGGTTCAGGTGGATTTCCTGGAACTCGGGCATTTCCGGCGGCGCCTGGAAGCGGAACTCGACCGTCATCAGCCAGCGGGTGACGTTGTGGCGCAGGTCGTACAGCAGGTTCTCGAACAAGGCGAAGGCCTCGGTCTTGTATTCGTTCAGCGGATCGCGCTGGCCGTAGCCGCGCAGGCCGATCACGCCGCGCAGATGATCCAGATGGACCAGGTGCTCGCGCCACTGCATGTCGATCATCTGCAGCATGAACTGTTTCTCCAGACCGCGCGTCTGGTCGGCGCCGATCTGCTCCAGCCGTTCGGCGGCGCGGGCGTCGGCGGCGGCCAGCAGCCGCTCCTCGATCTCCTCGTTCGACACGCCTTCCTCGGCCGCCCAGTCATGCAGCGGCAGCTCCAGGCCCAGGGTCGTGCGGACCTTTTCGTCCAGGCCGTCGATGTCCCACTGTTCGGCATAGGCCTTGGGCGGCATGTAGCGTTCGACCAGGTCGGAGACCACGTCGCGGCGGAAGTCGCCGACCAGTTCCGACAGGTCCTCGGAGTCCATGAACTCCTGGCGCTGCTCGAACACGGCCTTGCGCTGGTCGTTCACGACGTCGTCGTATTTCAGCAGGTTCTTGCGGATGTCGTAGTTGCGGGTCTCGACCCGCTTCTGGGCGGTCTCGATGGCGCGGTTCAGCCAGGGGTGGGTGATGGCCTCGCCCTCGGCCACGCCAAAGGTCTTCATGATCGAGTCAAGACGGTCGCCGGCGAAGATGCGCAGCAGGTCGTCCTCGCAGGACAGGTAGAATTTCGAGGTGCCGGGGTCGCCCTGACGGCCGGTGCGGCCGCGCAGCTGGTTGTCGATCCGGCGGCTCTCGTGGCGTTCGGTGCCCAGGACGAACAGACCGCCGGCGGCGAGCGCGATCTCGCGCTGGACGGCGATGTCGGCCTTGTACTGGGCCTCCTGCGCCTTCTCCATCTCGGGCGTGACCTCGACGGCCATGTTGCGCTGTTCCAGCAGCCACTTCTGCATCTTCATCTCGAGGTTGCCCCCGAGCTGGATGTCGGTGCCGCGGCCGGCCATGTTGGTGGCGATGGTCACCACGCCCGGCAGACCGGCGTCGGCGACGATATAGGCCTCCTGCTCGTGCTGGCGGGCGTTCAGGACGGAGTGCGGGATGCCGCGCAGCTTCGTCTCGTATTGGATGTCATAGGCGGCGTCGCCGATCTTCTCGGCTTCTTTCGCCTTGCCCTCGTACTGGGGCTTCAGCTTACGCGAGACCTCGACCTTGTATTCGAACTTGCTCAGCAGATCCGACAGCTGTTCCGAACGCTCGATCGATACGGTGCCGACCAGGATGGGCTGACCCGCCAGGTGGCATTCGGCGATCTGTTTGGCGATGGCCTGGTTCTTCTCGGCGTGGGTCCGATAGACCTCGTCGTCATAGTCCTTGCGCTGGATCGGCCGGTTGGTCGGCACCTCCAGCACGTCCATCTTGTAGATGTCGCCGAACTCCTGGGCCTCAGTCGCGGCGGTGCCGGTCATGCCCGACAGCTTCTGGTACAGGCGGAAATAGTTCTGGATCGTCACCGAGGCCAAGGTCTGGTTCTCGGGCTGGATCTTGACATCTTCCTTGGCCTCGATGGCCTGGTGCAGACCTTCGGACAGGCGGCGGCCGGTCATCATCCGGCCGGTGAATTCGTCGATCAGGACGATCTCGCCGCCCTTGATGATATAGTCCTTGTCGCGCTGATACAGGGTGTTGGCGCGCAGGGCCTGGTTGGTGTGGTGGACCAGGCTGATGTTGGCGGCGTCGTACAGGCCGGTGGTGTCGGCGGCGAAGTGGCCGCCGCTTTCCAGCGCCTCTTCCATCCGCTCCGAGCCCAATTCGGTCAGCAGGACCTGTTTCTGCTTCTCGTCGAGCTCGAAGGTGTCCTTGTCCTTGATCAGCTCCTTCACCAGGCCGTCGAGGATCTTGTACAGGTCCGAACGGTCCTCGGTCGGGCCCGAGATGATCAGAGGCGTCCGCGCTTCGTCGATCAGGATGGAATCGACTTCATCGACGATGGCGAAGTTGTGCGGGCGCTGCACCATCTCGCGCCGGTCATAGACCAGGTTGTCGCGCAGATAGTCGAAGCCGAACTCGTTGTTGGTGCCGTAGGTGACGTCGGCGGCGTAGGCCGCCTGGCGCTGGCCCTGGCTCAGGCCGTTGACGATGACCCCGACCTCAAGACCCAGGAAGCGATAGACCTTGCCCATGGTCTCGGCGTCGCGGCGGGCCAGGTAGTCGTTGACGGTGATGACGTGGACGCCCTTGCCCGGCAGGGCGTTCAGATAGACGGGGGCCACGGCGACCAGGGTCTTGCCCTCGCCGGTTCGCATTTCCGCAATGCCGCCTTCATGCAGGATCATGCCGCCGGCCAGCTGGACGTCATACTGACGCTGGCCCAGCACCCGCTTGGACGCCTCGCGCACCACGGCGAAGGCCTCGGGCAGGATCTTGTCCAGGGTCTCGCCGTTCGCCACCCGGTCGCGGAAGGCGTCGGTCATCATCCGCAGTTCGTCGTCGGACAGGGCGGCGAACTTGGGCTCCAGCGCATTGATGCGCTGGGCATGCTCCTGGAAGGCCTTGACCTTGCGGTCGTTGGAAGAGCCGAAAAGTTTCTTGGCGAAGCCGAGCATATTGGATCCGGTAAGCGGTCGAGCGTCTGCGAGCTGAGCGGCTCTGGAAATCCCGTGAGGGGCGGCGATACGGACGCCGCGAGAAGGGCCCGAACCGGTGGCGACCCCGATGCGCCGGAACTGGCGCGCGCGAAGGGCCGCGCAGACGATCAAAACCCCTCGACTTGGGCGCAGGCGGGACTTAAGCACCGGCCTAACCCCTGTCAACGCGAGGGGCTTTCGGCCGCCTTCTACGGAGCGCCCTCTTGACCCCATTTCGGCGACCTTTCGGCCTGTTTTCCATGGCGCTTCTGGCTGCGGTCCTGACGGTCGCCGCCTGTTCGCGCGGCGGCGGGGACGACAAGGCCCCGGAGCCGGGCGACCGGCCGGTGGCCCGGGTCCAGGACGAGACCGTCTGGGCCTCGGACGTCAAGCGCGAGGCGGTGGCCCAGGGCCTGGTGGGCGAGGGCGAGCCGCTGGACGTGACCTCGGACCTGTTCCGGCGCGTGCTGGACGAGGTGATCGATCAGAAACTGCTCGCCAGGGAGGCCGAGCGCCGTCGCCTGGACGCCTCGCCCCTGGCCCAGCGTCGCCTTGAGGCGACCCGCGAACGAATCCTGGGCGACATGCTGGTGGAGAGCGTGGTCAACGGCGCCATTTCCGACCAGGCGGTCCAGACCCTGTACAATGAGCAATTGCGGCTGGCGAAGACGTCGGAGGAGATTCGCGTCCGCCTGATCCTGTCGCGCACCAAGCCGGAGGCCGAGGCGGTCATCGGCATCCTGGGCCAGGGCGCCAGTTTCGAGGCCGTGGCCATGGAGCGGTCGGTGGACGAGGCGACGCGCTTCTCGGGCGGCGACCTGGGCTATTCGACCCTGGACGTCATGCCCCAGGCCTATGCCGGCGCCCTGCGCGACAAACCGGCGGGGTCCACCGTCGGTCCGTTCCAGACCGAAGGCGGCTGGGCCGTGCTGCGGGTCGAGGACCGGCGCAAGGAAAGCCCGCCGACCCTGGAGCAGGCCCGGCCCCAGATCGTCCGCTACCTGACCTATGAGGGCGTGCGGCAGTTGCTGGAGCAGTTGCGCGGCAAGGCGAAGGTCGACGTCCTGCTGGCGGGCGAAACCGCCGGGCGAAACGAGGAGCCGGCCTCCGCCCCGCCGCCCGCCGCTCCCAGCGCCCCTCCGCCCGCCGACGCCCCCTCCCCGACTTCCGCCTCCGCCCCGGCCGCCTGACATGAACAAGCCCCCCTCGACCACCGGCCAGAAGATCGAACAGGCGTTCGAAAAAGCCCTGGATCCGTTCGCCACGGCCCTGAAACGCGCCACCCGCCCGGCCGAGCCCGCCTCAGCCCCCGCGCCCGCCGCCGGAAAGCCGGGTCTGGCCGTGTCGCCCCTGGCCGTGCCCTTCCCCACCATCCCGCCCATCGGCGGGGTCGAGATCGCCACCGCCCGAGCCGGCTTCTACAAGCATGAACGCGACGACCTGGTGGTGTTCCGGTTCGCGCGGGGCACCAGCTGCGCCGGCGTCTTCACCCGTCACAAGATCGGCTCCGCCCCGGTTGATTGGTGCAAGAAGGCGCTGGGCGGGGCGGACGGCGGCAAGGACGTGCGCGCCCTGGTGGTCAACGCCGGTTGCGCCAACGCCTTCACCGGCAAGGCCGGCGCCGACGCCGCCCGCCGCACCGCCTCGGAGGTCGCCAAACGGTTCGGCTGTCGCCAGCGCGACGTCATGCTGGCCTCGACCGGGGTCATCGGCGTGGTGCTGGACGAAAAGAAGATCGTCTCCAAACTGCCCGACATCGAAAGCCGCCTGGACGCCGACATCCACCCGTCCGAACAATGGGCGCGGGCCGGGCGCGGCGTCATGACCACGGACACCTTCCCCAAGGGCTCCTACGCCGAGGCCGAAATCGAGGGCTACAAGGTCCGGATCGCGGGGATCGCCAAGGGGTCGGGCATGATCGCGCCGGACATGGCGACCATGCTGGCCTTCATCGTCACCGACGCCGACATCCATCCGAACGTGCTTCAGGCCCTGCTGGGCCTGCATGTCCGCACCACCTTCAACAGCGTGACGGTGGACGGCGACACCTCGACCAACGACACCGCCCTGCTGTTCGCCACCGGAACCTCGGGCGCGCCGCGCATCGGCCGAGTCGGGGATCGTCGCCTGAAGAGCTTCTCGGTCGCCCTGGACAAGGTGATGCTGGACCTGGCGCACCAGCTGGTGCGCGACGGCGAGGGAGCGACCAAGTTCGTCAAGGTGACGGTGGACGGCGCCGCCAGCCCCGCATCAGCCAGAAAATTGGCCAAGTCCATCGCCGACAGCCCCCTGGTCAAGACCGCCATCGCCGGTCAGGACGCCAACTGGGGCCGGGTGGTCATGGCCGTGGGCAAGACCGAGGAGCCGGTGGACCGCGACCGGCTGGGCATCCGGTTCGGCCCCAATGTCGCCGCCGTCGACGGCGCCCCGTCCCCGACCTACGACGAGGCCAAAATGACCGCCTACATGAAGAACCCCGAGATCGACATCACCGTCGACGTGGGCGCGGGCCGGGCCTCGGCCACGGTTTGGACCTGCGACCTGACCAAGGGCTATATCGAGATCAACGGCGATTATCGTTCGTGACTGATACGCCTCTCCCTACCGTCCTCGTCGTCGCCGTCGCCCTGATCGATGTCGATGGGCGGGTGCTGATCGCCAAACGGCCGCAGGGCAAGTCCCTTGCGGGGCTGTGGGAGTTTCCCGGCGGCAAGGTCGAGCCGGGCGAGCGGCCCGAGGCGGCCCTGATCCGCGAGCTGCGCGAGGAGCTGGGCATAGAGGTCAGCGAATCCTGCCTGGCGCCCTTCGTCTTCGCCAGCCACGCTTACGATTCCTTTCACCTGTTGATGCCACTGTATCTGTGCCGCCGCTGGGACGGCGTGGTCGCCGCGCGCGAACACGACGCCCTGGCCTGGGTGAAGCCGGACAAGCTGTCGGCCTATCCCATGCCGCCGGCGGACGAACCCCTGGTCGCCTGGTTGCGCGACCTGCTCTGATCACCGCCGACCAGGAGGCCGGCCATGCGACGTTTCACCGCCCGGTTCCTGAATGACGACAGGGGCGCGACCGCCATCGAATACGGCCTCATCTGCGGCCTGATCTTCGTCGCCATTCTCGGCGGGCTGAATGCGCTGGGCGCATCGAACGGCGGTCTCTATAATCAGACCATGCAAAAGATCGCGGACGCCCTGAACCGCTGAAGCAAACCCGGAGACGTTCGTCAGTCGATCTCGTCGCCGGTCATCTCCTTCACGCCCAGCGCATCCGCCAGCCTGACCTTGGCGGAGCCGCGCGCCAGCGGCTTCTGCTGGCTCTCGTGGGGCTTCCAGCCGGCCAGATGGATGATCTCGAAGGTGGCGGGGATGCGGCCGTCGGCGTCGCCGTGGCGTTCGGCGTACAGGGACGCGGCGCGGGCGATCACGGCGCGGCTGAGCGGGCGGATCGGCCCGTCCAGCACATTGGTCTCGCCCATGGCCCGCAGGTCGCGGACCAGGGCGAACAGGTCGGGATAGCGAACGGTGAACCGATCCACGTCCGAGACCGGCAGGGCGAAGCCGGCGCGCTGCAACAGGGCGGCGCCGTCATAGCCGTCGGCGAAGGGCGAGACCCGCGCCTGGGCCCCGCCGCGCTCGGCCAGCTCCGCCTCGGTCAGGACAGACCGCAACTCCTTCAGCGTACCGGCCCCGAACAGGGTGCCGATGAACAGGCCGTCCGGCTTCAGGGCCTTGCGGATCTGGGCCAGGGCGCCGGGCAGGTCGTTGGCCCAGTGCAGGCTGAGCAGGGAGACGATCAGATCGGTCGATCCCTCGTCCAGCGGCAGGGCGGCGGCGCCCGGCGCGGCCCGCTCGGCGCGCGACGTGGGGCTGGCGACGACGCCCACCCGGCCGGCGGCGTCGCTGGCGGCGAGGGCCTGGGCGAACGGGCCGGAATGGGCCGAGAGATCGACGGCGACCGGAAAGTCGCGCAGGATGGCCTCCAGGCTGCCCGCCGCATTCTCGGCCGCCCGGACGTGCAGGAAGTCGGCCTGCCCCAGTCGATGGGCCGCACGGGCCAGACGGGCCTCGCGTCGCCGGGCGTCGAAGATGCGGGGCGGGGCGCTGGAGGATGCGGACGTTGCTTCGGGGGAGGCGGTCATGATGATGCAGGATGGGGGCTGGCGCCGCGCCTGGGAAGGGGCGGGGCGTCAGTTGCGCGACATGGGGCGCGGTTTGGCGGATCTCGTCCTGCCGCCCCTGGCTCACGACAGCCGCGAGGCGACGGCGGCGGCCGGTCTGACGCCCGACGCCTGGAGCCGGATCAAATTCCTCGACGCGCCGGTCTGCGACGGCTGCGGCGCGGCCTTCGAATTCGACGGCGGCGCCTTCGCCGAAACCCGCTGCGCCGCCTGCATCGCCCAACCCTATGTCTTTGCTCGGGCCAGGGCGGCCTGTGTCTATGACGACCACTCGCGAAGTCTGATCCTGCGCTACAAACACGGCGACCAGCAGCAGTTCGCCTCTCTGTTCGCACGCTGGATCGGCCGGGCCGCCACGGATCTGATCCAGGACGCCGACGCCGTGGTCCCCGTCCCGCTGCACCCGTTTCGCCTGTTGTCGCGGCGGTTCAACCAGGCGGCGGAGATCGCCAGGCCTCTGGCCGGCCACGCCCGGCTCGACTATCTGCCCGACGCCCTGACGCGCAGGACCCACACGACCAGCCAGGGCGGCAAGAGCCGGCGCGGACGGCGGCTGAACGTCAAGAAGGCCTTCATCGTCAGCGAGATCGGTCGGCGGCGGATCAAGGGCCGGCGCATCCTTCTGATCGACGACGTGTTGACCACGGGCGCGACCGGAGAGGCCTGCGCCCGCGCCCTGATCGACGCCGGGGCCAGGGCGGTGGATCTCGCCGTCATCGCCCGGGTGCGAAACGCCCGTGAACTGACTATGTAGACCTCAAATACGGGCGGCGCGGCCGCCCGACGCCCCTTGGCGCATCATTCTGGAGATCCGAATTGGCCGACGTCGTCATCTACACCAAACCCGGTTGCCCCTATTGCTACAGCGCGATGGCGCTGCTGAAGAAGAAGGGCGCCGACTATACCGAGATCGTCGCCTCGAACGACCCGGCCAAGAAGGCCGAGATGGTCGAGAAATCCGGCGGCCGCATGACCTTCCCGCAGATCTTCATCGCCGGGAACCACGTCGGCGGATCCGACGACATCCACGCCCTGGACCGCGAGGGCAAGCTCGACCCGCTTCTGGCGGCCTGATCCCATGAGCGGCGGGCTCGACATCGCCCTGATCCAGACCCGCACGCCGGCGACGGCGCCCGCGGCCCTGGCCCATGTCGAGCCCCTGATCCGCGAGGCGGCGGCCGGCGGGGCGAAATTCATCCTGACGCCCGAAGGCACCAACGTCCTGGAGCAGCGCCGCGACCGCCGCGACGCCGTCGTCACGGACGAGGACGCCGACCTCGTCGTCCTGGGCCTGCGTCGTCTGGCGGCGGAACTGGGCGTCTGGCTGCTGATCGGCTCGGCCATCGTCCGCTCCGGCCATGTCGGCGACAGCCGCGCCGCCAACCGGTCGCTGCTGATCGACGCGGCCGGCGGGATCGTCGCCCGCTATGACAAGCTGCATGTCTTCGACGTCGATCTGCCGAACGGCGAGCGCTACCGCGAAAGCGCGACGGTGCGGCCCGGCGATGCGGCGGCGGTCGCCGACACCCCCTGGGGTCGGCTGGGCCTGAGCATCTGCTATGATATCCGCTTTCCTTACCTGTATCGTCACCTGGCCAAGGCCGGAGCGGCGATGATCGCAGTCCCGGCCGCCTTCACGGCGCCGACGGGCCAGGCGCACTGGGAGACCCTGTTGCGCGCCCGCGCCATCGAGACCGGCGCCTTCGTCCTGGCCCCGGCCCAGGGCGGCCTGCATGAGGACGGGCGTCGCACCTGGGGGCGGTCGACCGTGATCGGACCCTGGGGCGAGATCCTGGCCCGGGCGGATCACGACGACCCTTGCATACTGACGGCGAAACTGGACATGGAGGCGGTGGCCAAGGCCCGCGCGGCGGTGCCCGCCCTGACCCATGACCGCGACTTCCAGCCCGCCCAATGATCCGATACGCCCTGAAATGCGACCAGACCCACGGGTTCGAGGCCTGGTTCGGCTCCTCGTCCGACTATGACGACCAGGCCGCGCGCGGCCTGGTGGAATGCCCGTTCTGCGGCTCCAACAGGGTGGAGAAGGCCGTGATGGCCCCCGCCGTCGGCGGCGCACGCCAGGCCGATCCGGCCTCGGACATGGCCGTCAGGATGCAGACCGTCATGATGGCCGCCGCCCGGGAAGTCCGCGCCCACGTCGAGGCCAACTTCGACTATGTCGGCGACGCCTTCGCCCGCGAAGCCCGCGACATCCATGAAGGCCGGTCCGAGAAGCGCGAAATCTACGGCGAGGCCACCCCCGCCGAGGTCAAGAAGCTGAAGGAGGACGGCGTGCCCGTCTCGGCCCTGCCCGACGCCCCGCCGGATCCGTCCAAGGTGAACTGATGACCCTGCAATGGCGGCCCATGCGGCCGACCGACATCGACGCCGTGGTCGAGGTCGCCCGCCTGTCCTTCCCGGACCATTTCGAGGACCGCGCCTGTTTCCAGAACCGGCTGGCGCTTTATCCGCGCGGCTGTTTCGTGCTGGCGGACGGCGAGGCTACGGCGAAAGGCTATCTGATCGCCTATCCGTGGCGGGCCGACAATGCGCCGCCGCTGAATACGGTGATCGAGGGCCTGCCGGCGGAACCGGCCCTGATCTATCTGCACGACCTGGCCCTGCACCCCCAGGCGCGCGGCGGCGGGGTTACCGGGGCCATCGTCGAGCGGCTGGCGGAACAGGCGGCCGGGGACGGCTGGCCCGCCATAGCCCTGGTCGCCGTCAACGACGCCGTGAATTTCTGGCGTCGCCACGGGTTTGCAGAACACGCGGCGCCGGGCATGGCGGCCAAGCTGGCCAGCTATGGCGCCGACGCCCGCTACATGATCCGCCGCCTCTAGGGCCGGTTCAGGGTTCGCCGTCCCCCTGCCTGTACGAAGAGACGACGCTGGGCCCGGGGCAGCTGATAGAAGGCGCGACGCTTCATCTCATGCTCGCAGACGCTGGGCATGCCCACGTCGTTCGGCGTCAGAAGGCTGCGATAGCGGGCGCACCAGCTTCGGCTCGCCGCCTGAATACGCTCAGCCAGGACCGCAGCGTCGCCCGGGCGGGCCATGGCGAGATCGCCGGCGTCCACCCGCATATCCGGCGCAGTCCCTGTCGCCAGCAGACCCGCCATCATCATTCCCATCAAGGCCGACATCGTCTTCTCCATTCCCGAACGGTCATGCCGTCACGGGAGTAGAGGGGGCCGTCATCCCTCGCGGATGCGGCGTCGTGAATGAAATATCGGTAAGGCGGCGGCGGGCGTCTGAACGCCTGCTCTGGTCTTTCCGTCCACATGCCTGTAAGAGGCGCGCGCTCCCTGCATGCCTTTTCATGACCAGCGGCCGCCTGCATCCCGGCCGCGCCTTTTCGCGATTATCAAATGAACCTGCGCAACGTCGCCATCATCGCCCACGTCGACCACGGGAAGACGACCCTGGTGGACCAACTGCTGGCCCAGTCCGGCGTCTTCCGAGCCAATGAGGCGACGACAGAGCGCGCCATGGACTCGAACGACCAGGAAAAGGAGCGTGGCATCACCATCCTGGCCAAGTGCACCTCGGTGCTCTGGAACGGCAAGGCCGGCGAAACCCGCATCAACATCATCGACACCCCCGGCCACGCCGACTTCGGCGGCGAGGTCGAGCGCATCCTCGGCATGGTGGACGGCTGCGTCATCCTGGTTGACGCCGAAGAGGGCGTCATGCCCCAGACCAAGTTCGTCCTGACCAAGGCCCTGAAGATGGGCCTGCGTCCGATCCTGTGCATCAACAAGGTCGACCGCGCCCACGCCGATCCGGACCGCGTCCACAACGAGACCTTCGACCTGTTCGCCGCCATCGGCGCGACGGACGAGCAGCTGGACTTCCCGCACATCTACGCCTCGGGCCGCAACGGCTGGGCGACGATGGATCTGAACCAGCCCAACGACAACCTGGCCCCCCTGTTCGACCTGATCGTCGACCACGTTCCGCCGCCGAAGGTTCAGGAGAACAAGGACAAGCCGTTCCAGATGCTGAACGTGCTGATCGAGTCCGACCCCTTCCTGGGCCGGATCCTGACCGGCCGCATCGAGAGCGGCAAGGCGATCCCCGGCATGGCGATCCACGCCCTGGACCGCGAAGGCAAGGAAATCGAACGCGGCCGCATCACCAAGGTCCTGGCCTTCCGCGGCCTGAAGCGTCAGGCTCTGGACGAGGGTTCGGAAGCGGGCGACATCGTCGCCATCGCCGGCATGTCCAAGGCGACCGTGGCCGACACCCTGTGCGCCATGGAAGTCGTCGACGCGCTTCCCGCTCAACCCATCGATCCGCCGACCATCTCCATGACCGTCTCGGTCAACGACAGCCCGCTGGCCGGTCGCGAAGGCGACAAGGTTCAGTCGCGCGTCATCCGCGACCGTCTGCTGAAGGAAGCCGAGGCCAACGTCGCCATCCGCGTGACCACGACCGAAGGCGGCGACGCCTATGAGGTCGCCGGCCGCGGCGAACTGCAGCTGGGCGTTCTGATCGAGAACATGCGTCGCGAAGGCTTCGAGGTCTCGATCTCGCGTCCCCGCGTGGTCTTCCAGGAAGGCCCCAACGGCGAGAAGATGGAGCCCATCGAAGACGTCATGATCGACGTGGACGACGAGTTCTCGGGCATCGTCATCGAGAAGCTGTCGGCCCGTAAGGCCGAAATGACCGACATGGGTCCGTCGGGCGCCGGCAAGACCCGCATCAGCCTGAAATGCCCGTCGCGCTCGCTGATCGGCTATCAGGGCGAGTTCCTGACCGACACGCGCGGTTCGGGCGTGCTGAACCGGGTCTTCAGCCACTACGAAGAATACAAGGGCGCGATCGCCGGCCGTCTGAAGGGCGTGCTGATCTCGAACTCGGACGGCGACACGGCGGCCTTCGCCCTGTGGAACCTGGAAGATCGCGGCGTCATGTTCGTCGGCGCCGGCGAAAAGACCTATCAGGGCATGATCATCGGCGAGAACGCGCGCTGGGACGACCTGGACGTCAACCCGATCAAGGGCAAGCAACTGACCAACGTCCGCGCCTCCGGCAAGGACGAGGCCGTGCGCCTGACCCCGCCGCGCCAGATGTCGCTGGAACAGGCCATCGCCTATATCGACGACGACGAACTGGTCGAGGTGACGCCGAAGTCCATCCGCCTGCGCAAGCAGACGCTGAACCCGTCGTTCCGCAAGAAGCGCGTTCGCCCGGAGTAATATCCTCCACTGACGCGAGGGGGGATGCGGCCTATAGGTGGCTGACATGACCGCTTCGCCCAGTCTGGATGACCGCCTTGACGAGGCCGCCCGCGCGGGAGATCCGCGCGCGGCGGTCGCGTCCGTTCTGAGGGACAGTTACGACGCCGCCCGCGCCCGCGCCGAACGCAAGCTGGACGGGGGGCTGAACGGGCGCGAGGTCGCCCGCCTGTACGCCACGGCCGCCGACGACATGCTGGCGGCCCTGTGGCGGGTGGCGACCCAGACCCTTCATCCCGTATCGCCCGTGGAATGCGAACGCCTGTCGCTGGTGGCGGTGGGCGGTTACGGCCGCGGCGTCCTAGCGCCCTATTCCGACCTGGACCTGCTGTTCCTGCGGCCCGGCAAGCCGACGCCGCGCGGCGAGCGGGTGATCGAGTTCATCCTCTATGTCCTGTGGGATCTGGGGGCGAAGGTGGGGCCTTCGGTGCGGTCGGTCGAAGACTGTCTGGCCCTGTCGCGCACCGACATGACGGTGCGCACCGCCTTGCTGGAGGCCCGGCCGCTGGCCGGGGACGCCCGGCTTTCGGACCTGATGATCGGCCGTTTCCGCGACATGGTGGCCAAGTCCGACCCCCGCCCCTTCATCGCCGCAAAACTGGAGGAGCGCGCCCTCCGCCACCAGAAGGCGGGCGTGACCCGCTACAAGGTCGAGCCCAACGTCAAGGACGGCAAGGGGGGGCTGCGCGACCTGAACACCCTGTACTGGATCGCCCGCTCCCTGGCGCCGGAAAGCCGGCTGGGCGCGACGGTGATGGACGAGATGTTCACCCCGCGCGAACGCCGCACCTCGGACGAGGCCTTCGATTTTCTGTGGCGGGTGCGGATCCATCTGCATCTGGTCGCGGGGCGGGCCGAGGAGAAGCTGACCTTCGACATGCAGCCCGAGGTGGCCCGGCGGATGGGGTGGCGCGGGCGCGGTGACGAGCCGGCGGTGGAACGGTTCATGCGCCGCTATTTCCTGGTCGCCCGCGACGTCGGCGCCCTGACCCGCGCCATGTCGGCCAAGCTGGAGGCCCGCCACCAGAAGCCCACCCAGGGCCTGTCGCGCCTGATGACCCCGTTCCGGCCCAACCGCCGCAAGCTGGAGGTCGAGGGCTTCTGGGTCGACCAGGGGCGTCTGTCGGTCGAGGGGCCCGAGGTCTTCACCGCCGATCCGGTCAAGCTTCTGACCCTGTTCGTCTGCGCCGACCGCCACGACCTGGATCTGCACCCCGACGCCTTCTCGGCCGTCAGCAGGAGCCTGTCGCTGGTGACGCCCAGGCTGCGTCGTGATCCGGAGGCGACGCGCGCCTTCCTGAACGTCCTGACGCACGGCCAGCGGCCGTATCGCACCCTGACCATCATGAACGAGACGGGCCTCTTGGGCCGGTTCCTGCCCGAATGGGGGCGGATCGTCGGCCAGACCCAGTTCAACATGTACCACGCCTATACGGTGGACGAGCACACGCTGCAGGCCATCGGCATCATCAACGACATCGCCCGCGGCAAGCTGAAGGCCGACCATCCGATGGCGACCGAGATCGTGCATCTGATCTCGGACATGGAGGCCCTGATGCTGGGCATGCTGCTGCACGACGTCGGCAAGGGCGGCGAGCGGGGCCAGCTGGAGGACGGGGCCATCGCCGCGCGCCGCGCCTGCGAACGCCTGGGTGTCGATCCGCGCCGGATCGAACTGGTGGTCTGGCTGGTGCGCAGCCATCTGGCCCTGTCCGACTACGCCCAGAAGCGCGACCTGTCCGATCCGGCCACGATCCGCGCCTTCGCCGAACTGGTCGGCGACCCCGAGCGGCTGCGCATGCTGCTGGTCCTGACCGTGGCCGACATCCGCGCCGTGGGGCCGGGCGTCTGGAACGGCTGGAAGGGGCAGCTGATGCGCACCCTCTATGATCAGGTCGCCGCCCTGTTCCGGGGCGAGGACGTGGCGCGCGAGGATCCGCTGGCGGCGCATCCGGCCCTGGTGCAGCGGGCCCGCCAGACCGGCGCCGCCGCCCAGGCCGCGCCCCTGACCCCGGTCGAGGGCCTGCCGGTCCAGGCCACCGAGATCTCCATCGCCGCCGCCGACCGGCCCGGCCTGTTCGCCGACCTGGCCCAGACCATGGCCGCCCTGGGCGCCGACGTCACCGACGCCCGGGTGGCGACCACCAGCGAGGGCGTGGTCTTGGACGTCTTCCGGGTTCAGGACGGGGCGGGCCTGCCTTACGGCCAGGCCGAACCGCGCCGGCTCAAGGCCCTGGTGGACGCCCTGGAGAAGGCCGCGCGCGGCGAGGGCCGCATCAGCAAGGCGCCCGCCCCCGCCGGCAACGCCAGAAAGGCCGCCTTCGAGGTCCGGCCCGTGGTCATGGTCGATCACCACGCCAGCGAGACGGCCACGGTGGTCGAGGTTTCGGGGGCCGACCGTCCGGGCCTGCTGGCGGCGCTTTCGCGGGTCTTCAGCGACGAGGGGCTGAACATCCGCTCCGCCCATGTCGCCAGCTATGGCGAACGGGCGGTGGACAGCTTCTATGTGGTCGATGGCAAGGGGCGCAAGATCACGTCCGAACAGCGGATCGCCGAGTTGCGCACCGCCCTGGAGGCCGTGCTGGACAGCCGCGCCCCGGCCCCCGAGGGCCGCAAGGTCGCCTCGGCCCGCGCCAGCGCGCGCGACGTCTCGGACCTGGGCCGCCGGACCCGCGCCAAGCCCGTATCGCCGCCGTCGGAAGCGCGCTAAGCGAAGACCATCCGTCGCTCCTCGCCGAATGTCCGCATGAGTCTCGCCCGCAACACCCTGGTGCAAGCCACCTTGACCCTGGGAAGCCGCATACTGGGTTTCGCCCGCGACCTGTTCCTTTCGGCGCGGTTCGGTCAGGGCCCGATGATGGACGCCTTCACCACCGCGCTGATGCTGCCCAACATGTTCCGCCGCCTGTTCGCCGAGGGCGCCTTCGCCCAGGCCTTCGTGCCGATCTACGGCGGCGTGCGGGCGCGCGAAGGGGAGGCGGCGGCGGCCGTCACGGCGTCAGAAGCGCTGAGCTTCATCTTCGCCGTGGTGGCGGCCTTCTGCATCCTGTTGCAGGTCGCCATGCCATGGATCATGCCGTGGCTGCTGTCGGCCTGGCGCGACGACGACGCGGTGATGCGCGCCGCAGTGACGGCGGCGCAGCTGACCATGCCGTATCTGGCCTGCATGACCATAGCGTCGCTGCTGTCGGGCGTGCTGAACACCGGGGGCCGGTTCGCCCTGTCGGCGGGCGTGCCGGTGTTCCTGAACCTGTGCACCCTGGTCCCGCTGATGGCGCCCAGCGTCGTGCCGATGGCCCAGCCCCAGATCCTGATCGCCGTCAGCGCGGCGGTGACCGTGTCCGGGGTTATCCAGGCGGCGCTGCTGTGGTGGGGCGTGCGACGTCTCGGGGTGGGGATCAGCCTGTCGTGGCCGCGCCTGACGACCGGGGTCAGAAAGACGCTGGCCCTGGCCATTCCCGGCGTGCTGGCCGGGGGCGCCTTCCAGATCAACTCCCTGGTCAGCCAGTTTCTGGCCGGATCGAACGAAGGGGCGCGGTCGGTGCTGTACAACGCCGACCGGCTGTACCAGCTGCCGCTGGGCCTGGTCGGGGTGGCGCTGGGCCTCGCTCTGGTGCCCCGCCTGACGCGCGCCTTCGTCTCGGGCGACCACGAGGGCGGACGGCGGACGATGGACGATGGACTGGGCCTCGCCCTGGCCTTCGCCCTGCCGGCGGGCGTGGCTCTGTTCGTCATTCCCTTCTTCATCATCGACGCCACGGTGACGCGCGCCGCCTTCACCTCGGCCGATGCGGCGCGGACCGCCGACGTGCTGCGCCAGTTCGCCTGGGGCGTGCCGGCCTTCGTCCTGGTCAAGGTCCTGACCCCGCCGTTCTTTGCGCGTCAGGATACGCGAAGGCCGATGATCTTCGCCGTGACCTCGGTGATCCTGACCGTGGTGCTGGGATCGGCCCTGTTCTTCTGGTTCGGATCGCAGGGCTGGGACGGGGTGCTGGGCCTGGCCATCGCCACCAGCATTTCCGCCTGGGTGAACGTCGCGCTTCTGGCCGGGACGCTGATCCGCGAGGACAGCTGGCGGCCGTCTGCGGCCTTCCTGTCGCGCCTGTCGCGCATCTTCGCCGCCAGCCTGATCATGGCGGGCCTGCTGTTCGCCGCCAGCCTCGGCTATCCGGTTCTCAGCCGCCTGTTCCTGGCCAAGGAGGCGGCGGTGCTGATCGTCTGCGCGGCCGGCGCGGCGGCCTACGGCGTCTGTCTTCTGCTGTTCCGCGCCGTCACCCTGTCGGAGCTCAAGGGGACGTTGCGGCGCGAGCCGGGCGCGGGACCCGTATCCGGCCTGGATTGAGGTCTGGACGGCTGGACCGCGAGGCGATAAGCGCGGGGCCATGATCCTTTCGGGCCTGATCTCCACCTGGCGATGGCGCGGCTGAACCGCCGCACCCTTCACCACGCCTGACCCTGCCTTTTCGAGACCCGAATCCATGACCGACCAAACTCCCCCGGCCCTCTACACCGGCCCGCGCCGCATCCTGTCCGGCATCCAGGCCTCCGGCGCGCTTCACCTGGGCAACTATCTCGGCGCCCTGAAGCGGTTCGTCGAACTGCAGGACCAGGGCGCGCCCGTCTTCGTCTTCGTCGCCGACATGCACGCCATCACCGTCTGGCAGGAGCCGGACAAGCTGGCCGCCCAGACGCGCGAGATCGCCGCCGCCTATCTGGCCTCGGGTCTGGATCCGGCCAAGGCGATCATCTTCCCGCAGTCCGCCGTCCGCGCCCATGCCGAACTGGCCTGGATCTTCAACTGCGTCGCCCGCCTCGGCTGGCTGGACCGGATGACCCAGTTCAAGGAGAAGTCCGGCAAGCACAAGGAGCGGGCCTCGGTCGGCCTCTACACCTATCCCGTGCTCCAGGCCGCCGACATCCTGCTCTACAAGGCGACCGAGGTGCCGGTCGGCGAGGACCAGAAACAGCATCTGGAACTGACCCGCGACATCGCCGCCAAGTTCAACAACGACTTCGGCGTGCCCGGCTATTTCCCGGTGCCCGAGCCGATCATCCAGGGGCCGGCGACGCGCGTCATGTCCCTGCGCGACGGGGCGGCCAAGATGTCCAAGTCGGACCCGTCCGACAACAGCCGCATCAATCTGACCGACGACGCCGACACGATCGCGTCCAAGATCCGCAAGGCCAAGACCGATCCCGAGCCCCTGCCGGAAACCCTGGACGGGCTGAACGACCGGCCCGAGGCCAAGAACCTGGTGGCCATCTACGCCGCCCTGGCCGGCCTGACGCGTGAACAGGTGATCGCACAGTTCGGCGGCCAGGGCTTCGGCGCCTTCAAGCCGGCCCTGGCGGACCTGGCGGTGGCCTCCCTGGCCCCCGTCACGGCCGAAATGCGCCGCCTGATGGACGATCCGGCCGAGATCGACCGCGTGCTGAAGGACGGCGCCGACCGCGCCGCCGAGGTCGCCGATCCGGTGGTGGACGAGGTCAAGACGATCGTCGGCTTCTGGCGGGGGTAGGCCGCTGGCGGTTTTCGGACGCGGCGTCGCGGCGACCGGTTCCGCCGCCGCGCCGTCGGGGCTAGAAGCGCGACCATGAACCATCCCCTCGACCGCGCCGTCTGGAACGCCCTGACCACCCGTCTGTCATCCTTCACGACGCCGGAGTCCGACGCCCACGCCGTGCGCATCGACCCCGAGATCGGGGTCTTCCTGTCGGCCGCCGACGCCTCGCCCCAGAGCCGCGCCCGGCTGACCGAACTGGCCCGGCGACACCCCGGCGCGGGAATGGTCGAGCATTCCGACGGACCCATGGCCGACGTCCTGCCGGACGGGGTCGCCGTGGATCGCCGCATCGCCCTGGTGCAGATGACCGCCAGCGCCCTGACCCCGTCCAAGGCGCTGAGCCCCGCCTTCGAGACCCTGACCGAGGCCGACGCCCCGGCCATGCTGGCCCTGGCGACCCTGACCCGGCCCGGCCCCTTCCGCTCGAGAACCCGCGAACTCGGCCCCTTCATCGGGATCAAGCACGACGGCGAACTGGTCGCCATGGCCGGGCGGCGGCTGCGGGTGCACGGCTTCACCGAACTGAGCGGGGTCTGCACCCACCCCGACCACCGGGGGAAGGGCTATGCCGCCGCCCTGTCGCGGGCGGTGGTCGGCGAAATCCATGCCTCGGGCGAGGCCGCCTTCCTGCACGCCTTCGCCGATCATGAGGCGACCATCGCCTTTTACCGGTCCCTGGGCTTCGAGGTTCGCGCGCCGATGGTCTATACAATCCTGGCCGACTGACAGGGAGACGGGCCATGAGCGCGCACGGGGCGACCATCGAATGGATGCGGGGCGATCAGCCCTTCACCGACAAGCGCTACAGCCGCGCCCACAGCTGGACCTTCGACGGCGGGGCGGTGGTTCCCGGATCGTCGTCGCCCGCCGGCGTGCCCGTGCCCCTGTCGGACGCCTCGGCGGTCGATCCGGAGGAGGCGATGGTCGCCTCCCTGTCCAGCTGCCACATGCTGTGGTTCCTGGCCTTCGCCGCCAACGCCGGTCTGGTGGTCGATTCCTATCGCGACGCGGCCTCCGGCGAACTGGACAAGAACGCGGCGGGCGCCCGGTATCTCGCCCGTGTCGCCCTTCGCCCCGTGACCGCCTTCTCCGGCCGTCAGCCGGACCAGGCCGAGCTGGACGCCCTGCACCATTCCGCCCACGAACACTGCGAAATGGCCCATTCGGTCCGCGCCGAAATCACCATCGAGGCGACCATCGGCTAGGCGGGGGCCGTCTCCTCCTCGACCAGCGAGCGGAACAGGCCGTGGGCGGCGATCATGCCGTCCGAGGTGGCCAGGGTGATGTTGGACGCGGCTCGCGCCAGGTCGCCGGCGGCGAACACGCCCGGCTGGGTCGTCGCCTGCATGGCGTCCACCTTGATCACCCGCCCCATCGGCGTGTCGGTCATCTCGCAGCCCAGCCGCTCGGCGAAGGGGCTGGCGACGCGGACGCTGGCGCCGACGAAGATGGCCTTCAGGTCCACGAAACGGCCGTCGGTCAGTCGTGCGCCGGTCAAGGTCGGCGCCTCGCCCTCCAGCCGGGCGATGGGCGTCGTCTCGATGGTAACACCGCGCCGGTACAGCAGATGGGCGTCCTCCGGCGACAGGCCGACGTCCAACCCCATGAACAGGGTGACCTGGCCCCACTCCGCCACCGTGGCGGCGTACTGGACCGCATGGTCGCCCCGCCCCAGCACCCCGATCGGACCGCCGCCGATCTCATAGCCGTGGCACCAGGGACAGTGCAGGGCCGTGCGGCCCCAGCGTTCCTTGACGCCCGGAATATCGGGCAGCACATCCTCGACCCCGTGCGACAGCAGAAGGCGGCGCCCCCGCGTCCGCGTGCCGTCGGCGAAGGCGACCGAGAAGCCGCCGTCGATCCGCTCGATCGTGATCGCCTCGGCCATGCGGAAGGCGGCGGTGGGATAGGCGGCGACCTGAGACCGGGCCGTCGCCGCGATCTCGGCCCCCGGTCGGCCGTCGTTGGTCAGAAAGCCGTGGGCGCGGGCGGCGAACCGGTTGCGGGGGCGTCCGTCGTCGATGACCAGCACCCTGCGCCGGGCGCGAACCAACTGCTGGGCGGCGGACAGGCCGGCGTAGGAGCCGCCGATGATCAGGGCGTCGTGCGGCATGGGTTCACTCGGGGCGATGGGCGTTGAGACGGGCATTCAGCAGATCCCTTTTCGGATGTTCGGCCATCCGGCGCGCGAAGTCCGCCGCCAGATCGGCCAGGGTGATCTCGTTCAGCCGCGCGACCAGCAGGGCGCGGGCGGCGGCATAGGTTCCGGCCAGGGCGTCGTTGACCGCCGCCTCGACCAGACAGCCGTCGGCCTCGACCGGCGGGGCTTCGGGAAACAGGCCGGGCTCGCCCAGAGCCGTGTTGACCTGGCCCAGGGTCACCTGGTCCAGCGGCCGGGCCAGCCGCCAGCCGCCGCCATGCCCCTTTTCCGAAGCCACCAGCCCCTGTTCGCGCAGGCCCGCCATGGTCCGGCGCACCACGACCGGATTTGTCGACAGGCAGACGGCCAGCTGGTCCGAGGTCATGGGCGCGCCGGTTCGCGCCTCATGCTCTGCCATGTGCAGCAGGGCGTGAAGGATGTTCGAGAGGCGGGAGTCTCTTTTCATGTAACTTCAATTGTTACGTGATGAGCCCGACGTCAAGACGGGGGCTGGGATTCATTTCAGACGTGGGGCGCGACGTCCGTCAGGAAGGCCCTGAACCGCCGCAGGGAGTCCTCGGTCAGGTCCGGGTCGTGGCGCATCGGGCCGTTATTGGTCGGTTCGTCGAAGGCGTGGGTGCCGGCGGCGACCCAGCTTTCGACCTCGGCGCCGCAGTCGCGGATCATGGCGTTGATCATTTCGGCGTTGCGCACCGTGGTCAGGTGGTCGCGCCTGCAGGTCACGGCCAGCACCTTGGGACAGTGCCGCCAGGGCTTCATCCGGTTGAATGCGAACGGGCCGATATAGGGATAGGCCAGCCAGACGGCCCGAACGCCCGACAGGTCGGCCGCACCGGGATCGGCTACGCCCAGGGTGTTGGGCGCGGGATCGGCGCTCATCATCTCCATGATCGACCAGCCGCCGTGGCTCCATCCGGCCAGGGTCAGCCGGGTCGCGTCCACATCGGACCGGGCCGAAATCCCCTTGATGGCCGCCAGGACGTCGCCGCCCCGCTCGTATCCCCGAAAGGCCAGGCCGGTGCAGACCGCCGTCAGGGTGAAGGCCCGGCCCCAGCCGCGCGGGCCGTAGGAATCGACGATGAAGGCGCGCCAGCCCGCCGCCTTGGCCGCCTCGGCGTAGCGGGGCAGGTGGTCGCGCAGACCGCCGCAGCCGTGGAACAGCAGCACCGCCGGCCGGGGCCGGTCGTCGTCGGGCCCGACAATGGTGAGATGGGGTTCGAGGCGGGCCCAGCGGCGCTTCAGATCGTCCATCCGCGATCTACGCCGCAGCTTTCGCCCGAACGCCAGCCCCTCTTGCGCATTTCGTCATTCAGATATATCTAACTGCCCGAGAATAGATATATCGAAAAGGAATCGATCATGAGATCCAAGGGGATTTTCCAAGGCCGCAGCAACGGATGCGGCGAGAAACACGGTCGTCCCGGCAGCTTCGGCTTCGGGCATGGTTTCGGCCACGCCTTCGGGCGCGGGATGCGCGGCGGACGCGGCGCGGACTTCGGTCCTGGCTGGGACGGCGGCGAGGCGCGCGGACGTGGTCACGGCCATGGCCGGCGCGGCGGCGGCCGACTGTTCGACCACGGCACCTTGCGCTGGGTCCTGCTGTCGCTGATCGCGGAGAAACCCAGCCACGGCTACGAGCTGATCAAGGCGGTCGAGACCCGGCTGGGCGGCGCCTATTCGCCCAGCCCCGGCGTCATCTACCCCAGCCTGACCCTGCTTGAGGAGATGGGCGCGCTGGAGTCCCAGACCGAAGGCGGCAAGAAACTGTACTCGATCACAGAGGCCGGCCGCGCCCTGCTGGCCGAGAACGAGGCGATCCTGCGCGCCGCCGAGGCGACGATGGACAAGTTCGCCGCCCGCGCCCTGCGGCCGACCGCCATCCAGGACGCCATCGGCCGCCTGCGCCACACGATCCACGCCCGTCTGACGGGTGAGACCGCCCTGACCGAGGCCCAGGTCCAGGCCATCGCCGCCATCCTGGCCGAGGCCGCCGACAAGGTGGAACAGGCATGACCGGGCTCCTGCGCATTCCCCGGCGCGTGCGGCACGAGCTGAAGTTCCGCACCCTGACCGTGGCCTCGGTCCAGGACCTGACGCCGGCCTATCGCCGCATCGTTCTGGAAGGCGCGGACCTGGAGGGCTTCGTCTCCCTGGGCTTCGACGACCATGTGAAGATCTTCCCGGTCGCCGAGGGCCAGGCGCCGGTCATGCCGACGCTGGGGCCGGAGGGTCCGGTCTTCCCAGCTCCCCGCCCCGTGGCGCGCGACTACACGCCCCGCGCCTATGACGCCGCTGCGCGTCGGCTGACGCTGGATTTCATCACCGGCCACGGCGGTCCGGCGACCGAATGGGCCATGGCGGCCAAGGTGGGCTCGGTCCTGGGCGTCGGGGGTCCCCGCGGGTCGTTCATCGTCCCCACGGCCTTCGCCGACCATGTGCTGATCGGCGACGAGACCGCCCTGCCGGCCATCGCCCGCCGTCTGGAGGAACTGCCCGCCCGCGTCCGCGCCCATGTGGTGGTCGAGGTCGCGGACCTGGACTCGACATGGACCTTCGACAGCGCCGCCGAGGTCGCCGTCACCTGGGCCGTCCGCGACGGCGCCCCGCGCGGCGGGACCGAGACCCTGCTGGCGGCGCTCGACACGGCCCTGACCGGGGTCAGCCCGAAAGACGCCTATGTCTGGATCGCCGCCGAATCCGCCGTGGCCAAGGCCCTGCGGACAAAGACGCTAGGGCTTGGCTTCTCGCCCAAGGCGATGAAAGCCGCCGGCTACTGGCGCCTCGGCGACCCGGGCGCCCACGAGGTCATCGAAGGCTGACCCCCGCTGCGCGCAGCGTCAGGTTCAGCCGCCCGCCGCCGGGGATCAGGCGCGACGACCCCTCCAGCACGCGGTCGATCCCGTGCCGGGCCAGTCGCGCCGGTCCCGTCAGGGCGCAGACGTCGCCGCTGTCCAGCCGCAGCGTCGTGGTGCGCCCGCCCTCGGCGGCGCCGATACGGAACATGGCCGCATCGCCCAGCGACACCGACAGGACGGGCGCGCCCAGGTCGGCCTCGTCCTTATCCTGGTGCAGGCCCATCTTGGCCCCCTCGCGATACAGGTTGACCAGACAGGCGTCCGGCCGCCGGGGCCCGCCGACCGTCGCCTCCCACAGGTCCAGCAGCACCGGCGGAATATCCGGCCAGGCCCGCCCCGTCTCCGGGTGGGTCGCCTGATAGCGATAGCCGCCCCGGTCCGAGACCCAGCCCAGCGGCCCGAAATTGCTCATCCGCACCGAGAACGGCCGTCCGCCCGGCGTCTGCGGCCGGTACAGGGGCGCTGCTTCCAGCCGGGCGAACACCGCATCGACCAGATCGGCCTGGGCCGATGCGTCCAGGGCCCCCGGCCACAGGCGAAAGCCTTCAACGGCGGTTTTGACCTCTAAAATCGCGGACATGGCCTCATCCTGCGCGAAAACCGGTTCCGCCGCATCGCTGAATCGCAGAACGCCCTTGCAGCCGTATGGGACTTTCCCATATCGGGGCCAGCTTCGGAGAAACCCCGCGAAGTTTGGGGCTATCCGACACCAACCACGCCAACCCACAGGGGGCGGTCACGCGCGGCGCTTCGTCGAAGGCCGCCGCATCGCCCGCCGATACGGAGAGAAATAGAACGCCCATGGCCAAGATCATCGGCATCGACCTCGGCACCACCAACTCGTGCGTGGCCGTCATGGACGGCAAGAACCCCAAGGTCATCGAAAACGCCGAAGGCGCCCGCACCACCCCGTCGGTGGTCGCCCTTCAGGACGGCGGCGAGACCCTGGTGGGTCAGCCCGCCAAGCGTCAGGCCGTCACCAACCCCGCCAACACCTTCTTCGCCATCAAGCGCCTGATCGGCCGCAACTTCGACGATCCCGTCGTGGCGAAGGACAAGGGCATGGTGCCCTATGAGATCGTCAAGGGCCCGAACGGCGACGCCTGGGTCCGCGCCCACGGCAAGGACTATTCGCCCCAACAGATCTCGGCCTTCACCCTCATCAAGATGAAGGAAGCCGCCGAGGCCTATCTGGGCG
Source organism: Brevundimonas mediterranea (assembly GCF_011064825.1). Lineage (NCBI taxonomy): Bacteria > Pseudomonadati > Pseudomonadota > Alphaproteobacteria > Caulobacterales > Caulobacteraceae > Brevundimonas > Brevundimonas mediterranea. The sequence continues at coordinate 1,627,262 of NZ_CP048751.1, read as the reverse complement.
AGAAGGTGACGCAAGCCGTCATCACCGTCCCGGCCTATTTCAACGACAGCCAGCGCCAGGCCACCAAGGACGCCGGCAAGATCGCCGGGCTGGAAGTCCTGCGCATCATCAACGAGCCGACCGCGGCCGCCCTCGCCTATGGCCTGGAAAAGAACGACGGCCAGAAGATCGCCGTCTATGACCTGGGCGGCGGCACCTTCGACGTCTCGATCCTGGAGATCGGCGACGGCGTCTTCGAGGTGAAGTCGACCAACGGCGACACCTTCCTGGGCGGCGAGGACTTCGACGTGCGACTGGCCGACTATCTGGCCGACGAGTTCAAGAAGGAACAGGGCGTCGACCTGCGTCAGGACAAGCTGGCCCTGCAGCGCCTGCGCGAAGAAGCCGAAAAGGCCAAGAAGGAGCTCAGCTCCACGACCCAGTACGAGGTCAACCTGCCGTTCATCACCATGAACGCCTCGGGTCCGCTGCACCTGAACATCAAACTGTCGCGCGCCAAGCTGGAAGCCCTGGTCGACGACCTGGTCGCCCGCACGATCGAGCCGTGCAAGAAGGCCCTGGCCGACGCCGGCCTGAAGGCCTCGGACATCGACGAAGTCGTCCTGGTCGGCGGCATGACCCGCATGCCCAAGGTGCAGGAGGCCGTGAAGGCCTTCTTCGGCAAGGAGCCGCACAAGGGCGTCAACCCTGACGAAGTCGTGGCCCTGGGCGCCGCGGTTCAGGCCGGGGTTCTGCAAGGCGATGTCAAGGACGTGCTGCTGCTGGACGTGACGCCCCTGACCCTGGGCATCGAGACCCTGGGCGGCGTCTTCACGCCCCTGATCGAGCGCAACACGACCATCCCGACCAAGAAGAGCCAGACCTTCTCGACCGCCGACGACAACCAGTCGGCCGTGACGATCCGGGTCTTCCAGGGCGAGCGTCCGATGGCGTCGGACAACAAGATGCTGGGTCAGTTCGACCTGATGGGCATCCCGCCGGCGCCGCGCGGCATGCCGCAGATCGAGGTCGCCTTCGACATCGACGCCAACGGCATCGTCAACGTCTCGGCCAAGGACAAGGCGACCAACAAGGAACAGTCGATCCGCATCCAGGCCAACGGCGGCCTGTCGGACGCCGACATCGACAAGATGGTCAAGGAAGCCGAGGCCAACGCCGCCGCCGACAAGGTCCGCAAGGACCTGGTCGAGGCCCAGAACGCCGCCGACAGCCTGATCAACTCGACCGAGAAGGCCCTGGCCGAACACGGCGACAAGGTCGAGGCCGACGTCAAGACGGCGATCGAGGCCGGTCTGGCCGAGCTGAAGACCGCCCGTGAAGGCACGGACGCCGAGGACATCCGCACCAAGACCAACAGCCTGGTCCAGGCCTCGATGAAGCTGGGCGAGGCCATGTACGCCCAGCAGCAGGGCGCCGGCGAAGGCGATGCGGCCCCGGCCGACGACGGCGTGGTCGACGCCGAGTTCGAGGACGTCTCGGACACGGACGAGAAGAAGAGCGCCTGATCGGCAACAGGTCGGCGAAATGATAAGGCCCCGCTTGTCTTGCGATAGGCGGGGCCTTTTCATGAAACTTGCATCAGTCGTTCCGGCCCCCATGTCAGCCGGGACACCACAGCTTCGCTGACGCCCGCAGAGGCGTGACGGAGCCGCAGGGGAAGTATGAGGACCAACGCCCTATGGCGCGTGACTATTATGAGGTTTTGGGCGTCGAACGGACAATCGACGCACCCGGTCTGAAATCGGCCTATCGCAAGCTGGCCATGATCCATCACCCGGATCGCAACGGCGGCTCGGAAGAGTCGATGGCCCAGTTCAAGGAAATTTCCGAGGCCTATACGGTCCTTTCGGACGATCAGAAGCGCGCGGCCTACGACCGGTTCGGCCACGCCGGCGTGAACGGCGGCGGGGGCGGCGGCTTCGGCCAGGGCCAGCAGGGCTTCTCCGACATCAACGACATCTTCTCCCAGGTCTTCGGCGACGCCTTCGGAGACGCCTTCGGCGGTCGCCAGGCGGGCCGGGGCCAGCAGGGCGGACCGCGTCGCGGCTCGGACCTGCGCTATGATCTCGAGATCAGCCTGGAACAGGCCTACAAGGGCGCCGAGGTCGAGATCGACATCCCCGCCACCATGACCTGCGAGACCTGCGAAGGCTCGGGGGCCAGGCCCGGCACCAAGCCCGTCACCTGCACCACCTGCAACGGCGCCGGCCGCGTACGCCAGGCCAACGGCTTCTTCCAGGTCGAGCGGACCTGCCCCCGCTGCCACGGCGCGGGCCAGATGATCGCCGACCCCTGCACGACCTGTCACGGCCACGGCCAGGTCCGCAAGACCCGCACCCTGAACCTGAAGATCCCCGCCGGCGTCGACGACGGCTCGCGCATCCGCCTGTCGGGCGAGGGCGACGCCGGTCAGCGCGGCGGCCCGCGCGGCGACCTGTACGTCTTCCTGTCGGTGACGCCGCACGACCTGTTCGAGCGCGACAACCTGGACCTGCTGGTCACCGTGCCGGTTCCCATGACCGTCGCGGCCCTGGGCGGCGAGATCGACGCCCCCTGCCTGGTGTCCGACGCCTGCGACGGCAAGTGCAAGGCCGCCGTCGCCGTGCCGGCGGGGGCCCAGACCGGCAAGACCGTCCGGATCAAGGGCAAGGGCATGCCCCATCTGAACGGCCGCGCGCGCGGCGACCTGGTGGTCGAGCTGTTCGTCGAGACCCCCACCGACCTGACCGCCCGCCAGAAGGAACTGCTGCAAGAGCTTGCCCTGTCGTTCGGAGAGGGGCAGAACCCCCGCAACTCCAGCTTCGCGGGCAAGGCGAAGCGCTTCTGGGCTGACATCCTGGGCAATCAGGATGCGGACGGGTCGAAAGAAAACGTGGTTTGAGCGCAATCTTCCACGCCGGCATTTCCGGCTATCGCGGCCGGATGGGTCGCGCCGTGTCCCAGGTTCTCGATGCGCGCGAGGACGTGGTCGTCGCCGCCCGGTTCGACTGGGGCGAAACCGCCGACATCTCCCTGTGCGACGTGATCATCGACTTTTCGACTCCGGACGCCTCGGTCGCCCTGGCGCAGAGTGCGGCCGAGCGCGGCGGCCCCAGCCTGGTCATCGGCTCGACCGGCTTCACCCCGGAGCAGGAGGCCGAGCTGATGAAGGCCGCCGAGAAGATCGCCATCGTCAAGAGCGGCAACTTCTCCCTGGGCGTGAACATCCTGATCGGCCTGGTCCAGCACGCAGCCCAGCGGCTGGACGCCCAGGACTGGGACATCGAGATCACCGAGGCCCACCACCGCCGCAAAGTCGATTCCCCGTCCGGCACCGCCCTGATGCTGGGCGAGGCCGCGGCCGAGGGCCGGTTCACCGACCTGGCCGAGATCCGCTCCAAACCCTATGACGGGGTCCAGGGCGAGCGCGAGAGCGGCAAGATCGGCTTCTCCTCGATCCGCGCCGGCGGCATCATCGGCGAACACACGGTCCTGTTCGCCTCGGAAGACGAGGTCCTGACCCTCAGCCACTCGGCCATCGACCGGTCCCTGTTCGCCAAGGGCGCGGTCGCCGCCGCCGCCTGGGTCCGCACCCGCGGACCCGGCCTGTACGACATGCAGGACGTGCTTGGCTTTCGCCAAGCCTGACGTCTAGGGCGCTTCGCGCCGCGCTACGCTCGCGACGCGGTCGCTCGCGGCTTGAGCGCGGAAGCCATTACCCAGTCCGAGGGTGACGAAACCTGGGGGTAGCAGGCCCACCAAGATCAGTGCACCACCCTGCGCCGCCCACGGAACGCGGTCCCGGTCAGCAGGGTCTTGATGAAGAAGAAGATGGCGATGACGATGGCGTAGCCCAGGAACAGGGCCAGGGCCGTCATCCAGAAGCCGACGGTCAGAAGCGCCGGCAGGACGAATTCGCCGCCGTTCAGCACCGGCAAGACTGCCAGCACGATCAGATGCACCAGGGTCGCGCCCAGGGCGGTAGAGGCCAGGGCGCGCCAGTCCACCATCAGCAGGGCGGCGATGATGGCGATGATCAGCCCCATCACCTGGTTGACGCCGTCGAAGCCGGCGCTGGCCAGACCCGCGATTCCGCTCAGGAAATCGCCGATCTGATCGATCAGATTTTCCACGTCGTCTCTCCTGAAAGGTCAAAAACAATAAGGCGCCGGTCAAGCTTGGCCGGTTCGACACGGTTAACGCCGCTCGCGCGGAAAGGCTCCCTCGGGGGTGGGCGTGAAGGCGACGCGGGCCTATGAGTGCGCCGCAACATCGAAAGGACGTCATGACGGGACGGATCGGCGGCGAGGACATCGCCCGCGGCATCGCGCTCAGGATCGCGGCGGCAGGCGCCTTTTCCGTCATGTCGGCGGTGCTGAAACTGGCCTCTCTGGACGGCGTGGTCGCCCCCGAGATGCTGTTCTACCGCGCCTTCTTCGGCCTGCCCGTGGTCCTGGCCTGGGTGCTGACCCAGCCGGGCGGCCTCGCCGGTCTGACCACGCGCCGGCCCTGGGCCCATGCGGGACGCAGCGCCCTGGGCGTCGTCTCCATCCTGTGCCTCTTCCAGACCCTGACCCTGCTGCCCCTGGCCGACGCCACCACCCTCAGCTTCACCGCCCCCATCTTCGCCACCATCCTGTCCTTCTTCATCCTGAAGGAGGCGGTGGGGCCGCGCCGCTGGGCCGCCGTGGCGGTGGGCTTCATCGGCGTCGTCATCGTCATGCGTCCCCTTTCGTTCGTCTCGGGGGGCGGTCACGCCATGCCGCTCGAGGGCATAGGTTTCGGCCTGATGGCGGCCCTGCTGACGGCCAGCGTCACCATCACCCTGCGCCAGTTGCGCGACACCGAGCATGTCGCCGCCATCGTCTTCTGGTTCTTCGTCGGTTCATCCGGGGTGGGGGCGATCCTGCTGCCCTTCGTCGGCCATTGGCACTCGCCCCTGACCTTCGCCCTGCTGATCAGCTCAGGCGTCGCCGGCGGCCTGGCCCAATTGTTCATGACCGCCTCGCTGCAAAAGGCCCCGGTCGCCGTGGTCGCGCCCTTCGACTATCTCCAGATCGTCGGCGCTGTAATCTTCGGCTGGTGGCTGATGCACGCCACGCCCACCGCCAACACCCTGGCCGGCGGCGCCCTGATCGCCGCCAGCGGCCTCTACACCGCCTGGCGCGAACACGTCCGCCGCAAGGCCGCCCTGATCCAGACGACCGCGCCGCCGGTTTAGGCGCGTCTTTCTACCGCCCCGTCGAGCCGAACCCGCCGGCCCCGCGTGCGGTCTCGTCCAGCGTCTCGACCTCGACCCAGTCCGCACGCTCATGCTTGGCGATCACCAGCTGGGCGATCCGCTCCCCGCGGCGAATTACGAAGGGGTCGGCGCCGATATTGGCCAGGATCACGCCGCACTCGCCGCGATAATCGCTGTCGATCGTGCCCGGCGCATTGGGGCAGATGATGCCGTGTTTCAACGCCAGGCCCGAGCGCGCCCGCACCTGGGCCTCGAACCCCAGCGGCAGGGCGATCTTCAGTCCTGTGGGCACCAGGGCGCGCTGGCCGGGCGCCAGGGTCATCGGCTGGTCCTCGGGCACGGCGGCGCGCAGGTCCATCCCGGCCGATCCCGCCGTCTCATAGGCCGGCAGGGGCAGGCCCTCGGCATGGGGCAGGCGCAGGATCTGGACGGCGACGGGCTGGGTCATTGGGCGCTCTTGAAATGGTCGGCGATACGGGCGGCGACCGCCCGGGCGATGGCGGATTTGGACTGGCGCGGCCAGGTTTCGGTCCTGTCGGCGGTGACCAGCAGGACGGCGTTGCCGTCCGAGCCGAAGACGTCGTCGGACACGTCGTTGCCGATGATCCAGTCACAGCCCTTGCGCGACAGCTTGGCCCGGGCGTTGGCCTCCAGGTCCGTGGTCTCGGCCGCGAAGCCGATCACCAGGGCCGGCCGGTTCGGACCCGGCGCGGCGATCCCGGCCAGGATGTCGGGGTTCTCGATCAGGGCCAGGGTCGGCGGGCCGCCCGGCCCCTTCTTGATCTTGCCGCCGGCGATGGTGTCCACGCGCCAGTCGGCCACGGCGGCCGACAGCACGGCGATGTCGGCGGGCAGGGCGTTTTGCGTCGCCGCCTGCATCTCCAGCGCGCTCTCCACGTCGATCCGCGTCACCCCGACAGGCGCGCCCAGGGCGGTCGGCCCCGACACCAGGGTCACCTCCGCCCCCAGTTCGACCAGGGCGGCGGCGATGGCGTAGCCCTGTTTGCCGCTGGAGCGATTGGTCAGGCCCCGCACCGGGTCGATCGGCTCGAAGGTCGGCCCGGCCGTGACCACCGCCTTGCGACCCGCAAGGGGCCGCCCGGCCGCGCCCGCCAGCAGCCCCAGGATCGCGTCCAGGATCGCCGCCGGCTCGGCCATCCGGCCGGGTCCGTATTCGCCGCAGGCCATCTCGCCGTCGTCCGGCCCCACCACGGCCACGCCGTGGAAGCCGGGGAAGGCCTTCAGCCGCTCCATATTGGCCTGGACCGCCGGATGCTCCCACATCCGCACATTCATGGCCGGGGCCAGCAGCACCCGCTTGTCCGTCGCGATCAAGGTGGTCGAGGCCAGGTCGTCGGCTAAACCGTTGGCCGCCTTGGCGATCAGCCCCGCCGTCGCCGGCGCCACGACCACCAGATCGGCCCAGCGCGACAGCTCGATATGGCCCATGCTGGTCTCGTCGTCGGGGTGGAACAGGCCCGACCGCACCGGATGGCCGCTCAGCGCCGCCAGCGACAGGGGCGTCACGAACTCGGCCCCGGATTCGGTCAGGATCACCCGCGTCTGGCCCCCCGCCTTGGCGATCAGCCGCACCAGCTCCAGCGCCTTGTAGGCCGCTATGCCGCCGCCGACGATCAGCAGGATTTTGCGATTTGCGAGAGGGCGGCTGTCCATGGCCTTCGTCTAGCCGCCCAAGGCGACGCCGTCGAGACGGCCGAAAAGAACATTGCAGGAACATGAAGGTTGTGCTTATCTCGCGGCGAGCGGGTGTCCAAAGGGGGAGGCGAGGATGACGTCTGACAAGCGACAGGGTGCGGCCACAGGACTGGGGCTGATGATGGTCGGTTTGGCGGTGATGGCGCTGGCGGGGTGCGACAACGCCTCGGCGGTGCAGACGCGCGACCGAACGGCCGAGGCGACGCCGCTGGCCCTGGCGGCGACCGGGACGGGCGGCGGCGACGCCCCCGCCGCCGCCCAGCCCAAGCCGGCGCTGACGGCCAGCCGTCGCGAGACGGTGGATGACAAGATCGCCCGCCTGTACCAGCGCAACGGCGCAGACTTCGGCGCGGGGTCGGCCGAAGACTATCTGGACAAGGTCACCGCCTTTACGGCCAAGCCTCCGCGCGACGCCGAGACGGTGAAACGGCCGAACGGCGACACCCTGATCTATCAGGCCTCGACCAACACCTTCGCCGTGGTGGCGCGCGACGGCACGCCGCGCACCATGTTCAAGCCGACCACGGGCGCCGACTACTGGGCCGAGCAGAAGACGGCGGCGCCCCGCTTCGGCCAGAGGCGACAATCGACGCCGACGGCGGGCTGATATAGAGGGCGGGGTCCGACCGACGCTCTGGAGCCCGCCCGATGTCCGACGCCCCTTCCGGCGACAAGCCCTTGCTGAAGACCGCCCTGATCTATGATTTCGACGGCACCCTGGCGCGCGGCAACATGCAGGAGGTCAGCTTCATCCCGTCCGTCGGCATGGATATCGGCGCCTTCTGGGGCGAGGCGGAACGCCTGACCAAGGAGGCCGACGGCGACGGCATCCTGATGTACATGCAGCTGATGCTGCATCACGCGCGCCAGAACGGTTCGCCGGTGACGCGCGAGACCCTGCGCCGGCACGGCGAGGCGGTGGCCCTGTTCGAAGGTCTGAAGGACCTCAGCTGGTTCGACCGGATGAACGCCTTCGGCGCGCGCTACGGACTTGAGATCGAACACTATATCGTCTCGGCCGGCCTGGAGGAGATGATCGACGGCACGCCGATCCGCCCCGCCCTGACCCATGTCTTCGCCTCCCACTATGTCTATGACGACAAGGGCGAGGCGGCCTGGCCCGCGGTCGGCGTCAACTACACCACCAAGACCCAGTATCTGTTCCGCATCAACAAGGGGGTGAAGAACCACTGGGAGCACGAGCGGATCAACCACTTCATCCCCGACGACCAGCGGCCGGTGCCGTTCGAGCGGATGATCTTCATCGGCGACGGCGACACCGACGTGCCGACCATGAAGATGATGCACACCAAGGGCGGCTTCTCGATCGCCGTCTATGACCCCCGCTCGAACGAGAAGGACCAGAAGAAGGTCTATTCCCTGATCTCCGAGGACCGGGTCAATTTCGTCGCCGCCGCCGACTATAGCGAGGGTTCGGCCCTGGACCTGATCGTCAAGGGCCTGGTCGGCCGCATCGCCATCAACGCCGGCTCCATGCCGGCGGGTCTGTAGCGATCCTCAGCGCCCGCCGGCCCTGATCCAGGCGTCGCGCGCCCCGATCAGCCGCGCGGGGGCTAGGCCGCGCAGGGATTTGGCGCCGGTCTGCCTCAGCCCGGCCTCCTGTCCCTTCTGCCAGACCACCGTCGCCGGATAGGCCACCGCCTCCGCAATATCCACCACCACCACCTCGGGCGGCAGGGCCGCGCCCCGGTCGAGCCTGAGCTTCAGGCCGCCGTCCGACAGATCGACGATCACGCAGGCCGTCTCCACACCCGGCGCACAGACGACGCCCCGCGCATTGACCGCCCGACGCGGTTGGCCGCGTCGGTCCGGTTGAGAAACGGGCTTGGGTCCAAACATACGCATGCCTCAGGACGCACAGTATCGCCGTGCGATCCTCTGTGCCGGTAGCGGACTTCGAGCCGGTCAGGAAGAGAGGCGGGTCATCGAACGTCGGTTCCCGCCTTTCGACGCACGCTCCGCCCCGGAACCGGGCTTCACCCCGCCAGGGCGCCGAAATCCACCACGATCGGCTCTCGCTCCCAGACCGCCAGCACCCGGCGGAAGGCCGCCTGTTCCAGAGACGTGGTCGCCGTATTGGTCAGGGGGTGGAAGTTGACGATGTCGGCGTCCCACAGCCGCCGGTCCAGGACGAAGGTCACGCGGCGCTCGACGTCGTTGATCAGACCCAGGGCCGTGACCGAACCCGGGCGGACGCCCAGCGTCTCCCACATCAGGGCCTCATTGCCAAACGACAGCCGGCCCGCCCCCATCGCGGCCGCAGCGCGCTTCAGGTCGATGACCGTGTCCTGGCGGGCCGAGATCAGCCAGAGCCGGCCTTTGTGATCCTTGAGAAACAGGTTCTTGGTGTGGGCGCCGGGCAGGCCGGCCTTGAGGTCCAGGCCTTCCTCGACGCGGAAGACGGCCGGGTGGTCGTGGGTCGTGTGGGCCACGCCGTGTTCGGCCAGCCAGGCGGTCAGGGTCTCGCGGTCGAAAGCGGGTTCAGGCGCAAGGTCTGGGGTCATGGTTGAGCAGTCGCGTTTGCGGCGTTAGGAACGGTTCCATGGTCGATACCGTGCAGACGCGCCCGCTGGAACTGGAATGCTATCCGATGACGGCCCGGCCGCCGGACCTGGTGCCCGGCCGCCAGTCGCGCAATTGGATGGACGCCTTCATCAGCCGCCACCCCTATCGCTGCCTGCCGCTGAACATGGCCAACACCACGGGGTGGGAGATCCTGTGCCCGTTCGGTTTCACGGCCGAGTGGAACGGCGGGCCGCGCCAGGAAGACATCGTCATCACCCCCGACCGGCCCCAGCATGACCTGGACCATTTCGTCACCTCGCACTTTTCGCGCGGGGTCCTGACCATGCACCCGCAGTATCTGTTCCGCACGCCGCCGGGCTGGGGGATGATGTGCTCCGGTTCGCCCAACCACCTGAAGGACGGGATCCAGCCCCTGGTCGGCCTGATCGAGACCGACTGGCTGCCCTTCCCCTTCACCATGAACTGGATCTTCACGCGGCCGGGCCGGGTGAAGTTCGAGAAGGGCGAGCCCTTCTGCTTCATCAATCTGATCGAGCACAAGAAGGTGGAACAGTTCCAGCCGGTGATCCGGACGCTGGAGTCCAACCCGGTCATGAAGGGCCAGTTCGAGGCCTGGAACCGCGCCCGCACCGACTTCAACCAGCGTCTGGCCGGCGGCGACCCCGACGCGGCCAAGGAGGCCTGGCAGCGCTACTATTTCAAGGGCGAGGTGCCCGAGGATCTGGGCGCGGCGCCGCCGACCCATTCTAACAAGCGCCGCCTGAAGTCGCCGCGCGTCGGCTGAGGCCGGTCAGCCGCGGCCTAGAGCGCCATCACCGTGCCGAGCAGGACCCGGGCCCCGGCCCGGCCCAGGGTGGCGTTGGTGGCGGCCTGCAGATCTGCGGCCAGCTGGTCGATGTTCGGCGCGGCGCCCGGACGCAGGCCGGTGGCGAACCGCTGGACGGCGGTGTTGTAGGCGGCGCGCAGACGCGGCGCCGACTGCTGGGCCCGGGTGCGCAGGGCCGCGTCGGGCACATCCACGCCGACTTCGACCGACAGGACGCCGCGCCGGCCGCCGGGACGCGGGATCGAGCCCGTGACCACCGGCAGGCGGAAATAGGTGTCGGCCGACGGAGCGGCGCCGCCGCTCGATGAGGCGCGGGCGGGGGTCGAGGCGGCGGCCGTCGCGACGAGGGCGAGACCGAGAAGGGCGCGGCGTTCCATTCCGCCCTGCCTAACGGGGATGGCTTAAGAAACTGCTGAGCCCGACATCGGTCATAGTGCATATAAGGATATCCTTATGTGTTTATTGCTCCTTCATGCTCCACAGGCTATGAGGGCTGGAAAATCCCCTGCGGCCAGGAGCCCCCATGACCGACTACATCATCCGCGACATTTCTCTGGCCGATTGGGGCAAGAAGGAAATCGCGATCGCCGAAACGGAAATGCCGGGCCTGATGGCCCTGCGCGAAGAGTTCGGCGCCAGCCAGCCGCTGAAGGGCGCCCGGATCGCCGGCAGCCTGCACATGACCATCCAGACGGCCGTTCTGATCCAGACGCTGGAAGCCCTGGGCGCCGAAGTCCGCTGGGCCTCGTGCAACATCTTCTCGACCCAGGACCACGCCGCCGCCGCCATCGCCGCCTCGGGCACGCCGGTGTTCGCCACCAAGGGCGAGACCCTGGAGGAATACTGGGACTACGCGCACAAGATCTTCGAATGGGCTGACGGCGGCTATCCGAACCTGATCCTCGACGACGGCGGCGACGCGACCCTGCTCTGCGTGCTCGGTCCCAAGGCCGAGAAGGACATCTCGGTCCTGGCCAATCCCCAGAACGAAGAGGAAGAAGCCCTCTTCAAGGTGATGAAACGCTACATCGCCGAAAAGCCCGGCTTCTACTCGGCCATCCGCGACGCCATCGGCGGCGTGTCGGAAGAGACGACCACGGGCGTTCACCGCCTGTATCAGATGGCCGAAAAGGGCGAGCTGCCCTTCCCCGCCATCAACGTCAACGACAGCGTCACCAAGTCCAAGTTCGACAACCTGTACGGCTGCCGTGAATCCCTGGTCGACGCCATCCGTCGCGGCACCGACGTCATGCTGTCGGGCAAGGTCGCCGTGGTCTGCGGCTACGGCGACGTGGGCAAGGGCTCGGCCGCCTCGCTGCGCCAGGGCGGCGCCCGCGTGATCGTGACCGAGATCGACCCGATCTGCGCGCTTCAGGCCGCGATGGAAGGCTATGAGGTCCAGACCCTGGACGACAGCGCCGGCCGCGCCGACATCTATGTGACGACGACCGGCAACAAGGACGTCATCACGGTCGAACACATGCGGCAGATGAAGAACAACGCCATCGTCTGCAACATCGGCCACTTCGACTCGGAGATTCAGGTCGCCGGCCTGAAGAACTTCAAGTGGGACGAGATCAAGCCTCAGGTCCACCACATCGAATTCCCGGACGGCAAGAAGATCATCCTGCTGTCGGAAGGCCGTCTGGTGAACCTGGGCAACGCCACGGGCCACCCGTCCTTCGTGATGTCGGCCTCCTTCACCAACCAGACCCTGGCCCAGATCGAGCTGTGGACCAACGCCAAGTCCTATCAGAACCAGGTCTACACCCTGCCCAAGCACCTGGATGAAAAGGTCGCCCTGCTGCACCTGGCCAAGCTGGGCGCCAAGCTGACCGTCCTGACCCAGGACCAGGCCGACTATATCAACGTGCCGGTCGAAGGCCCGTTCAAGGCGGACCACTACCGTTACTAAGCTCTCCCCGAGGCCGGAACCGCGAGGTTCCAAGTGACGAGGGCGTCTTATGACGTCCTCGTCGTCGGGGCCGGCGCGGCCGGGATGACGGCCGCGATCGAGGCCGGGCGTCGCGGACGTCGGGTTCTGGTGGTCGATCACGCCGCCAACCCCGGCGAGAAGATCCGCATCTCCGGCGGCGGTCGGTGCAACTTCACCAATCTGGGCTGCGGGCCGGCGAATTTCCTGGGCGAGAACCCCCGGTTCGCCACCTCGGCCCTGCGTCGCTACACCCAGCACGACTTCGTCAAGCGCGTGGACCGGGCCGGCATCGCCTGGCACGAGAAGACGCTGGGCCAGCTGTTCTGCGACGACAGCGCCAAACAGATCGTCCGCATGCTGACCGACGACATGGCGGCGGCGGGCGTGACCCTGAAGATGAAGACGGGCGTGGACCGCCTGGACCGGTCCGGCGACGGCTGGAGCGTCGTCCTGTCCGACGGAACCCAGGTCACGGCGACCGCCCTGGTCGTGGCGACGGGCGGTAAATCCATCCCCAAGATGGGCGCCACCGGCTGGGCCTACGAGGTCGCGCGCCAGTTCGACATTCGCGTCACCGAAACCCGACCGGCCCTGGTCCCCCTGACGTTCGAGGCCGGCCTGCTCGAAACCCTGATCCCGCTGGCGGGCGTGGCGGTGGACGCCACTGTGGCCTCGGCGCCCGAAGGGGCCAAGGCGCGCAAGGCCAGTTTCAGCGAGGCCATGCTGTTCACCCATCGCGGCCTCAGCGGACCGGCCATTCTGCAGATCAGCTCCTACTGGCGCGAAGGCGAGGCCATCGTCGCGGCCATGGCGCCGGGCCGTAATGTCTTCGATGAGCTCAAGGCCGCCAGGGCGGCAAACGGCCGCCAGGCCGTGCACACGGCCCTGGGCCATATCGTGCCGCGGCGACTGGCGGAAAGCCTGTGCGAGCGGGAGGGCGCGGCGGGCAATCTGGCTGATCTGTCGGATGCGACGCTGCGGCGGCTGGATCAGGCGGTCAACGCCTGGAGCGTCAAGCCGGTCGGGTCCGAAGGCTATCGCACCGCCGAGGTGACCCTGGGCGGGATCGACACCGCCGCCCTGGACCAGCAGACGATGGCCGCCAAGGCGGTTCCCGGCCTCTATTTCATCGGCGAGGCGGTCGATGTCACCGGCTGGCTGGGCGGCTATAATTTCCAGTGGGCCTGGTCCTCCGGCTGGGCGGCCGGTCAGGTCTGCTGAGCGGGGAAGGCCTGTGGCGCCACGACGCATGGCGGCGAGCCGGCCGGGCGCCTAGCTTGGATCCTGCGGAACGGGCCCCTCTGGCGTCTTCGCGATCCGGCGTATCCCTTCGCCGCATCGTATCGACGCGATGTCGGACCGCACGGATGCGTCGGCGCGACAGGTCTGTCCCCCTCCCGGCCGGTCGCGCCGACGCCCGAACCGACCCGATTCCTGACTGATCTGGAGCCCCGATGCCTCTTCTGATGTGCCCGAACGACAATTCCGCCATGCAGACGCTGGATCGGGACGGCGTGCAGTTCGACATGTGCCCCGCCTGCCGGGGCGTCTGGCTGGACCGCGGCGAACTGGAGAAGCTGATGGCTTCGGCGGCCGAGGACGGTCGCGCCTCTGCGACGCCCGCCGCGCCCCCGTCCCAGTCCCCGTCCCAGCCCCAGCCCCATTCTCAGCCCCAGTCCCAACCCTGGGGCGGAGGGCGTCCCTATGCCGACGACCGGGGCTACAGGGACGACCGGCGCGGCGATGATCGCCATCGGGACGACGACTATCGCTACAAGAAGAAGAAGCGCGACAGCATCTTCGACATCTTCGACTGAGGCTCAGACCTTCAGCCGGGCCGCCTGCATCAGGCTCTGCAGCGCCGCAGACGCTTCGGTATCGGCGTCCGCCGCCTGGCGGACTTCGGGGATCCGCAGCATCTTGACCGCTTCGGCGCGGGCGCGATCCGCGGCCGGCCCCAGGGGCGCGGTCTCGCCATTGGTCATCTTCATCAGGGCCGTCAGCTTCTGAACCGGCGTGGCCTGGGCCCGGCCGATCTGGGCCAGCAGCCCGGCGTCCGCCTCCAGGGTTCCGCCGAGGGCGCCGATGGCCGTCGAAATCTGTCTTTCATCCAGTTCGCCCAGCTGTACGGCCCGCACCGACCGCTGCAGTCGCGCCAGGACCAGCAGCTTCTGCGACACGCTGGGGCCGCCCGGCGCCGACTGGCGCATCTCGCTTTCCAGCCGGACGGAGGCCACGCAGGCGCTGAGCCAGCGCGCCGCCGCCCGCTTGTTGGCCCCTCCGGTGACGTTCTCGCACAGCCGCGTCAGCAGTTCGGCCTCGGACAGGGCGGTCGGGCATTGGCGGACATAGGCGCCGACGAAATCGGGCGTGACCAGGCTCTTGGATCGGTCGACGAAGGCGTTCTGCACCTCTTCCAGGGTCAGAAGCCGGCCCGCCGCCGCCGTCAGGGCCATGGCGAGGGTGCGCAGGATGTCGATCTCCCCCACCGGGTCATTGGGCCGCAGCCGCCGCGGGCTGGCCAGTTCGCGCGTCACCATCCGCGCCAGGGACGCCGACAGCTGCGGGAGCTCGCCCCCCGCCAGACGCGCGCCCAGTCGCGCGGCGGGACCTTCGACCGCCGGCGTCATCAGCGCCATGCGGGAATCCAGACCGATCAGCCGTTCGACCTCTCGGGGGGCCACCATGCGCACCACCGCGGCCAGGCTGGCGCCGTGGTCCAGAGACGGGCCCAGGATTTCCGCCAGGTTCGCGCGCACCGCCAGCATTTCGGCCGCGATCTGTTCGACGGCGCCCACGACGAGCCCGCGCGCCGGCCCGGCCGGCGGCGCGGCGTCGATCATGTCCATCAGGCCGTCCAGCCGGTCCCGCGCCCCCTTGCGGTCGGCCAGGGCCTGGGCGACGACGCCGCCCATGACGAAGGCGCGGTCCGCCGATCCGCTCAACCCCTGCGCCAGCTCGGCGATCGACCGTTTTTCCAGGGACGGAAACAGGCCCGAGCGGCCCGCCTTCAGCAACCGTGCGACCGCATCTTCCGACAGCCGCTGGTAGTGGCGCACGACGCTGTGCAGGTCCTGGCCGCTGGCCTGGCTCTCCGGCACGGCGACCTTCTGGACGGCGTGCTGAAGCTCCACGCCGGAGGCGTCGAGTCGCTCGGCCAGGTCTGGCCGGTGCAGGAGTTCGAACGCCGTCGCCCCCTGGCGCTTCAGCCAGTCCTCCAGAACACGGCCGATCAGGGCGCGGGCGTGGGGCGTATAGAGTTCGGCCGGGGCGCTGCACGCCGGGCGAGCGGCCTCGACACTCTTGGGCTTCTTCTTCTCTTCGGGCGCGCCGATCGTCAGGATGTTGAGGCTGTTGAACTCCATCGTGTCCGGATCCAGCGTCTCCTTGGTGACGCGGGCGGCGGCGGCCAGCCGGTCGCGCAGCTGGTCCTCGGCCGTTTCCAGGGCGTGTTTGCGGTCCTCGGTGGCGATCAACAGGGTCCAGCCCGCCGGAGCGGTCTTTCGGACATAGACTTCGTAGTGGATCGGACCGGCCATCCGGGATCATTGAGGCCCAAGGCTTTAAAGGGGGGTTTTCACGACGAATTTTCATCGCGCCGTTGGAAACGAACCCGGCTATCGTTGAAACATCCGGGTTGGCGGCCCATTTGCATTAGCCCTAATGTGACCGTGATCGAACGGTTACGCTTGCCGTGCGTTCTCGTTCGCGGGAACGGGAAGTTCAGGAGAAGACAACCTTGGCCAACATCACCCTGGTCGATGACGACGAGAACATCGTGGCGTCCGTCTCGCTGGCGCTGGAAAGCCATGGCCACAAGATCACGGCCTATCACGACGGAGCCTCGGGTCTCGCCGCGCTGGAAAGCGCGCCGCCCGACCTGGTCATCCTCGACGTGAAGATGCCGCGCATGGACGGGATGGAGGTGCTGCGCCGCCTGCGTCAGACCTCGCAGATTCCCGTCATCATGCTGACGTCCAAGGACGAGGAGATCGACGAAATCCTCGGCTTCAACCTCGGCGCCGACGACTATATCCACAAACCCTTCAGCCAGCGGCTGCTGATCGAACGGGTCAAGGCCCTTCTGCGCCGCACCGGCGCCGACGGCGTCGATCCCGAACCCTCGGCCGAAGTTTCCGGCAAGGCAATCAAGCGCGGCAAGCTGAGCATGGACCCGGCCCGTCACGAATCCACCTGGGACGGCAAGCCGGTGAAGCTGACCGTCACCGAATTCCTGCTGCTCCAGGCCCTGGCCCAGCGCCCCGGCTTCGTGAAGAGCCGCGACAACCTGATGGACGCCGCCTACGACGACCAGGTCTATGTCGACGACCGCACCATCGACAGCCACGTGAAGCGGATGCGCAAGAAATTCCGCGCCGTGGACAATGAGTTCGACGCGATCGAGACCCTGTATGGCGTCGGCTACCGCTACCGCGAAAGCTGATCTTCCCGTCGGGCGCGAGCCCGACGAGGAGCCTGTCCGCCGGCCGAGGTTCCGCTTCGGCGGCTCGCGGCTGGGCGGCTTCATCCTGGCGCTCAACCTTCTCAGCCTGCTGATCCTGTTCGGCGGAGCCCTCGTTCTGAACGAATGGCGTCAGGGGCTGATCCAGGCGCGTCAGGAATCGCTGACCGTCCAGGCCGAACTGCTGGGCAATGTCCTGGGCGAACTGGGCATCAGCCGGGGCGTGCCAACCCCGGAGCTGGACGTGGGCGAGGCGGCGAAATGGCTGCGTGACAATTTCGTCCCGAACGGCCAGCGGGTTCGACTCTACGACATCAACGGCCTGCCGGTCATCGACAGCTACGAGGTGACCGAGAACATCCCTGGCCAGGTCCTCCCGCCTGCGCGTCCCGCCGGCACGCCCCCCTCCGGGGAGATCGCCCAGAAGACCCTTCGCGACGCCGAACACAAGAAGGCCGTCGAGGCCGAGGTCGCCGCCGAGGTCGAGCGCGCCCTGGCCGGAGAGCCGCAGACGACCGTCCGGCGCAACGAATCCGGCGACCGCGTCGTCTCGGTCTCCATCCCCATCCGGCATGTCCGCCAGGTGCTGGGCGTCCTGACCCTGGAAGCCGGCAATGTCGATGAGATCCTGGACGATCAGAGACGCGCCCTGGTGCCTTTCGCCCTGGTGGCCCTGGCCGTGAACCTGCTGGCCTCCCTCTTGCTGCATCTGTTCGTGGCGCGGCCGGTCTTGAGGCTGGCGGCGGCGGCGGACCAGGTCCGGCTTCAGCGCGCCCGCGCCATCTCCCTGCCCGACCTGGAGGAGCGCAAGGACGAGATCGGCGACCTGGCCCGGTCGCTGGAGTCGATGACCGACACCCTGTCCACCCGGATGGACGCCATCGAACGGTTCGCCGCCGACGTGTCGCACGAGATCAAGAACCCCCTGACCTCGATCCGTTCGGCGCTGGAGACCCTGCCCCTGGTCAAGACCGACGCCCAGAGGGAGAAGCTGACCAGTCTGCTGCAACAGGACGTGCGCCGCCTGGACCGGCTGATCACCGACATCTCCAACGCCTCGCGTCTGGACGCCGAACTGTCGCGCGACCGGCCTCGCGCCATCGAACTGAACCGTTTGCTGGCCGATATCGTCGGCGTCTATGAGACCACCCCCCGGCCGGACGATATTCCCGTCCGGTTCGAGCCTCCGCCCCAGAGCCTCCGGGTCGCCGGCCGCGACGGTCCCCTGGGACAGGTGTTCCGCAACCTGATCGACAACGCCCGCTCCTTCAGCCCCGCCGGCGGCGAGGTTCGGGTCGTGCTGGAAGAGGTCGAGGGCGACCTGCCCATCCGCATCCGCGTCGAGGATCAGGGGCCCGGGATCCCGCCCGAAAACCTGGAGACCGTGTTCGAGCGCTTCTACACCTCGCGGCCCAAGGGGGCGGCCTTCGGCTCCAACTCGGGCCTGGGCCTGTCCATCGTCCGCCAGATCGTCGAGGCGCATGGCGGCCGCGTCACGGCCGACAACCGGATCGGCGCAGACGGCCAGGTGATCGGCGCCCGGTTCGAGATCGGCCTGCCGTCCGCCGCGTCGCCCGGTCGTCGCTCATGACCGACCCGTCGCCCGTTCACGCCACCACGGTCGCCGTCCGCCGGGACGGGGCCTGGACGGCGGTGATGATCCTGGGTCCGTCGGGCGCCGGCAAGAGCGATCTGGCCCTGCGGCTGATCGGGCGGGGCTGGCGACTGGTCAGCGACGACTATACCCGGGTCTGGGCGTCCGGCGGCGCGCTTCATGCGACCGCCCCGGCCGCCATCGCCGGTCGGATCGAGGCGCGCGGGGTCGGAATCGTGTCCGTCAGGACACGGCTGGTCGCCAGAGTCGTCCTGGCCGTCGCCTGTGTTCCCGAAGCGGTCGAACGGCTTCCGGAGCCGCAGACGCGGCGCTTCTGCGGGATCGACCTGCCCCTGCTGGCGCTGGACCCCCGCCCCGCCTCGGCCGTCGAGATGGTCGCAGTCGCGCTTCAGACGCTTTGAACCCGCGCATAACGGGTCTATGACACGCCCCTTGCGGTCCAAAACGGATGCGTCCGGCCTCCCTGGCGGGCGCGGGGAGGTCCGGGGACGGTTCAGGGCGGGATGCGAGTGAAGTTCTCATGATTGGCCTGGTTATCGTCACCCATGGGGGACTGGCCTCGGAGTTTCTTTCGGCGATGGAGCATGTGGTCGGGCCGCAGCGCGGCGTCGCGGCCATATGCATCGGGCCGGATGACGACATGGAGCGGCGCCGTCGCGACATCGTCGACGCCGCCGCCGCCGTGAACGACGGCGATGGGGTGATCCTGTTGACCGACATGTTCGGCGGCACCCCGTCCAACCTGGCGATATCGGTGATGGAACAGACCCACGCCGAGGTCATCGCCGGCCTGAACCTGCCCATGCTGATCAAGCTGGCCAGCGTGCGCGGGCGCGAGACCCTGGAGGCCTGCGTGGCCCACGCCCAGGACGCCGGGCGCAAATACATCTCGGTGGCGTCCTGGGTGCTCGCGGGCGAAAAATGAGCGTGAAGACGACTCTCGACATCTGCAATACGCGGGGCCTGCACGCCCGCGCCTCGGCCAAGTTCGTCAAACTGGCCTCCAGTTTCGACAGCGAGATCCATGTCACCCGCGACGGCGTCTCGGTGGACGCCCGTTCGATCATGGGCCTGCTGATGCTGGGCGCCGGCATCGGCTGCAGCATCGAAGTCTCGGCCGAGGGCGCAGACGCCGAAGAGGCGATCGAGGCCCTGACGGACCTCGTCGCGCGCAAGTTCGACGAGGATCAGTAGGGGGCTTCCGCCCCCGGATTACAGGCCCAGGGCGCGGCGGATGTCGCGCCAGTCCACATATTTGAAGTTCTGGGTGCCCACGTCGTTCACGTCGTCCTGGATCACCACCAGACCTTCGGGGAAGGGGCCGACCGCGCCGCTGGCGGCGGCCAGGCCGTCCGTGCCGGTGACGCCGTCCACCACGCCGTCCACGATCTTGAACCGGCCCTTGTACTGCGGCGTGGCGCCGTCGATGCGCCAGACCGGGAAGGTCGAATCGCCCTGGCTGGACGCGATCAGATAGCGTTTGTCGCCATCCGTCAGCGTGGTCAGCCCCTCGGCGTCGGCGACCAGGACGTCCTTGGCGATGGGCTGGACCAGGGTCCGCGCCGCGCCCGACGCCGGGTCGAGGCCATAGCGCCACAGGCCGACATTCTCCTCGTTGATATAGAGGGCGTTCGTGGCCTCGTCGGCGGCGCAGCCTTCGGAAATGGTTCCGATCTCGGCGCGACGCACCTCGCGCGAGACCGGCTGACCGGCCGCATCGACGCTCAGCACGAACTGTCGCAGTTCGCCCTCATGCCCCACCAGGACGGCGTGAACCTCGGCTCCCCGGCGCGCGAAACAGAAGCCGTAGGGTTCGATCACGTCGGTGGCGACCGCGCCCCAGGGGCGGACGGCGTTCTGGCCGGTCCCGGCCGGATCGAACAGATACAGCGAGATTCCCGTCTTGCCCGGCGTGCGGTCGCTGGCGCCCAGCACCAGCTGCGGCCGGCCGTCGATGTTCAATCCCTCGATCAGGTCGACATTGTTCAGCAGGCCTTCCGGCAGGAACTGAAGGATCCGGCCGTCGAAACCGTAGATGTAGAGGCCCGACTTCTTGTCCGTCCCGGCCACGAAGCCCTGCGTGGCCTGGCCCATCACCATGACCGGCTCAGCCGAGGCCCAGACGGCCGGATCGTCCGCCGCGTCCTGGCCGGCCGTGCCGACCGAGGGGGTTTCCAGCACGGCCTGGACCGGCGCGCCCGGCCCGACGAAGCCTTCGCCCTCGCCCTGGAAATCGACCTCGCGGGTCGCGCAGGCGGTCAGCATCAGGGCCGCGAGCGAGACGCCCGCTAGAATCTTGGCTGGCTTGAACGTCATGACTGGCCCCCGACAGAATCTGCTGCGTCCTGATCGGCAAGGCTCCGCGGCGCGTCAATGGACATATTGTGACGTTTGCACGACGAAATCGCATGATTTCGGCCGTTGTCGGATCATTCGCAATCTCACTGACAAGGAAACGAGCGGCAAGCGTCGCCAAAACGTCGCGATCTTTTTGCCGCCTGGGGGTAAGCGCGGCTGTATTCGTCGGGAGCAAACCCGACATTGGGGACCTCGTCATGAAATTCCATCTCCTCGCGGGCGCTTCGCTCGCGTCGCTCGCCGCTGTGACCGCCGCCCTGCCGGCCCACGCCTATGAAGCCTCCGCCCTGGCCGCCTCGGTCGCCGTCGCAGGCGAAGTCGTTCACGGCCGGGTCACCAACGCCGCCGGGGACGCGCTTCCGGGCGCCGAGGTGATCGTGCGAGCCACCGGACAACGCGCCGTGACCAACACCCAGGGCGAGTTCGATCTCGTCCTGCCGACCGGCACGGCCGTGCTGGACGTCCGCTATATCGGCCAGCCCTCGGCGACCCAGACCGTCAGCGTGGTCCAGGGCGGAACCGAAGTGTCGATCATGCTGGGCGCAGGCGAGGCCGCGACCGTCAGCGACGTCATCGTCACCGGCGTCATCACCGACGGTGTGGCGCGGTCGCTGAACCAGCAGAAGAACGCCGACGGCACGGTCAATGTCCTGTCCGCCGACGCCATCGGCCGCTATCCCGACCCCAACGTCGCCGAATCCCTGCAGCGCGTGCAAGGCATCGCCATCCAGCGCGACCAGGGCGAAGGCCGCTACATCAACGTCCGCGGCGCGCCCTCGGCCTTCACCGCCGTCTCGGTGGACGGGGTCCAGGTTCCCGCTGTCGATCCGGGCACCCGCGCCGTCGATCTGGACACCCTGCCCAGCGACATCGTCGCCAATGTCGAGGTCTCAAAGACGCTCCTGCCCAGCCAGGAAGCCGATTCCATCGCCGGCGCCGTCAACATCAAGACCCGTTCGCCCTTCGACAAGCGCCGCCTGGCCGTCAGCGGCTACGCCGGCGGCAGCTATAACGACTACGGCGGTTCCGACACCCGCGCCGCCGCCACGGCGTCCAACGTCTTCGCCAATGAGACCTTCGGCGCCCTGCTGTCGGTCAGCTATTCCGAAACCAACCGCCGCCCTGACAATGTCGAGAACGCCTGGGTCAAGGAAGAGCAGAACGGCGCCGAGATCTTCGTGCTCGAAGAGAGCCTGTTCAAGGACTACGAGACCAAGCGCACCCGCCAGGCCGTGACCGGCGCCCTCGAATGGCGCCCGACCGACGACTTCCGCGCCTATCTGCGCGGATCGTTCGCCCAGTTCGAAGACGACGAATACCGCAACACCCTGGGCCTCATCTATTCGGACGGTAAGCTGCAACCCGGGGCCACCGACACCACCGCGACCTACACCGGGGCGCGTATCACCCGCCAAATCCGTCACCGCACCCAAAAGAACGATATCACCACCCTGGTGGCCGGCGGCGAAAAGACATTCGGCAACGGCGGCGTCTGGGACGCCAGCCTGTCTTGGGCGAAGAGCGAACAGAGCTACCCGAACCGCAATGAACTGCTGTATCGCTCCAGCGCGACAACGCTGAGCTACAACACCGCGGATCACTATATGCCGAGCTATTCGGTGTTCAGCGATCCGACCGGCTTCTACCGTGACCCGACCAAGTTCACTTTCCGCGAAAACACCTTCCGCGAAAACACCACCTCGCAGGAAGACGTCGCCTTCAAGACCAACTTCGAGCTGCCCAGCCAGTTCGCCGGTCGCGACGTGACGTGGAAGTTCGGCGCCAAGTTCAACAGCCGCGAGATCAATGCGGACGAGCAGCGCTACCGTAACCGCGCCTCTTCGGCGAGCCCGGGCACGCTGGCGTCGGTGCTGAGCGACCGTGAGTCGCGCAACTACGACTATGACCTCGGCTTCAAGTTCGACGCTGACCTGGCCGACGCCTATTTCGCCAGCGCGCGCGCCGCGTCCCCGATCCGCGAGCCTGACTCCATCACTGCGGACTACACGGCTCGGGAAGACATCCTCGCCGGCTACGCCCAGGCGCGGTTCGACCTTGGCGCCACCAATGTCATCGTCGGCGTCCGGGTCGAGAACACCAAGTTCGACGGCGACGCCGCCAAGGTGGTCGATGGCGCCGTCAGCCCGACCTCCGTCAGCCGCGACGACACGGAGTTCTTCCCGAACCTGACCGTGCGCCATAGCTTCTCCGACAATCTGATCGGTCGCTTCGCCCTGACGCGGTCCATCTCACGGCCGGAGTTCGATCAGATCGTTCCCCGCCGCATCGAGGAAACCGACGGGTCGAACATTTCCTACGAAATCGGCAACCCCGATCTCCAGCCGACCCTGTCGAACAACATCGACGCCGGTCTCGAATACTATTTCAACAGCCTGGGGGTCGTCTCGGCCAACGCCTTCTACAAGGACCTGACGGACTACCGCTATGTTCTGAAGTACACCGAGCCCTTCGGCGCCGACGGCGAGGCGGACTTCGAGACTCCGGTCAATGCGCCGGACGGTCACCTGGCCGGTCTTGAGCTGAACCTGCAGCAGAAGTTCGACTTCCTGCCTGGTCTTCTGTCCGGCTTCGGCGTCTTCGCCAACTACACCTGGACGGACGCCGAGATCAAAACCGATCGACTGTATGCGGGGCGCGACACCTTCTCCCTGCCCGGCCAGTCGGACAGCAACTACAATGCGGCCCTCTTCTACGAAATGGCCGGGTTCAGCGCCCGGCTGTCCTACACCAAGCGCGGCGATTATCTGGACGAGATCAACGCCGACGACGCCGATCTGGACCTCTATGTCGAGGGCCGCGAACAGCTGGACTTCACCACCAGCTATGAGTTCGGCAACGGGGTCGAACTGTTCGGCGAGGCCAAGAACCTGACCGACTCGGCCGGTGTTCGCTACTATGGCTCGCGCGAGCGCACCTACGAGTACGAGAAGTTCGGCTACAATATCTTCGTCGGCGTCCGCTTCAAGCTCTAGGCCCCCGAAACCTAGACGCAGAAAGGGCCGGACGGCGACGTCCGGCCCTTTTTCATGGGCGATGCGCGCCGCGCTTCCGGGCGGCTTGACGACGGGCCTCGTCATGAGGTCTGGGTATCGGAGACCACCCCCGCTCCGCTGGTTCGCCCCTTGCAGATCCTGGCGAACCTGGGCGGCGGACGCCCCAGATTGAAACGGATCGACCGAATGTTTCTCGAAGGCGAGGTCAACTGGACGCTGATCTTCGGCATCATGGCCGTCGTCGGCTACGCCCTCGCGGCCGTCGCCCTCTGGTTCGCCGTGACCCACGGCGCCCGCCACGCCAGCGCAAGCGACCAGCTCGACATCGTCCAGAAGGTGGCCGAATCCTCCGACAGACGCCTGTTCGAGACGATGAACGCCGTGCCCGTGGCCATGGTCGAGACCGACAGCACGGGCAAGTTCGTCTTCGCCAACCGCGCCGCCCATCAGCTGCTGGGCCGTCGCGACGCCGAACTGCTGGGCCTGCGCTTCCATTCCGCGACCTGGGGCATCACCTTCCCGGACGGCAAGCCGATCCCCGCCGACCTGCTGCCCAGCGCCCGGGCCCTGCGCGGCCAGACGGT
The DNA here is from genome assembly GCF_011064825.1 of Brevundimonas mediterranea. Lineage (NCBI taxonomy): Bacteria > Pseudomonadati > Pseudomonadota > Alphaproteobacteria > Caulobacterales > Caulobacteraceae > Brevundimonas > Brevundimonas mediterranea. Next base: position 1,602,983 of record NZ_CP048751.1, on the reverse strand, counting down.
GCGGGGCTTCCAGCATCTGATGATGAACGCCGCGACCCGCAAGAAGATGCTGGTTTCGGTCACGGCCATGCCGATCGAGAACGAACGGGGCCAGATCACCGGCTCCATCGCCGCCATCGTCGAGACCGACGTCCTGACCACCCCCGCCATCGAACCGGCGCCGCCCCCGCCGCCGCCCGCCGCCCGGCCCAGCCTGGCCGACCGGGTGTTCGACGCCGCCTCCGGCGCCTTGGTGGTGGTCGACGCCGACGGCCGCATCCGCCAGGCCAACCGCACCGCCCTGATCATGCTGGGGCGCGGCGAGGGGGTGACGGGTTCCGACTTCGCCGACCTGTTCCTGCCGCTGGACCGTCGCACCGAGGGCCGCCAGGCCTTGCGCGCCGCCCTGAACGCCGATGACGGCGAGGCTGCGCCGATCGAGACGGTGGACGCGGACGGCGCGGGGATCCGCTGGACCCTGACGCCCCTGGCCGACGAGGCGGATCGTCCGGACGCCGTCCTGCTGGCCGGCGCCCCCTTGGCCGACATCGCCCCGATGGAGACCGGCTCTGAAACCGCAGAACCGGCCCCTCTGTCCGATGCGCCGGAAGACGACGCCGGCCAGGACGATCCGCGCGATCCCGTCGCCGAGGCCCTTCAAACGGCGCAGGCGGACTTCGCCCGCCGCGAGAGCGAAATCCTGGCCGCCCATAATCAGGCCCTGCTGGACACGGTCGCCGAGGCCGCGCGCGCCGAACAGGCGGTTCGCGCCGAGCTGGAGGCCGAACGGCGCATGGCCAATGTCGGCCGTCTGGCCGGCGGCGTGACCCATGATTTCAACGCCCTTCTGGGAGTCATGACCTCGGCCCTGGACATGATGCTGCGCCATGCCGACGAGCCCGAGCGCATCCGCCGCCTGGGCCAGGCGGCCCTGGCCGCCGGTCAGCGCGGCGAACGCCTGACCCGCCGCCTCAGCGCCTTCTCGCAGGACGAGGACCGCACCAATCTTCAGCGGCTGGACGTCGGGATCTTCCTGGCGGGCCTGGAGACCAAGCTGCGTCTGCTGTCGGGGCCGTCGATCGACCTGATGATCGAAACCCCGGCCCAACCGGCCTTCGCCCGGATCGATCCGGCGGCCTTCGAGGCGGCGGTGCTGGCCCTGACGCGAAACGCGGTCGAGGCGTCGAACGGCGTCGGGTCGGTCGCGGTGCGGCTGGCGGTGATGGCCGACGACAGCCTGAGACTGAGCGTGCGCGATTCCGGCCCCGGCATGGACGCCGACACCCTGCGCCGCGCGGCCGAGCCCTTCTTCACCACCCGGCCGGACGCGGCCGGCCTGGGCCTGTCGCAGGCCTTCGCCTTTGCGCGCCAGTCCTCGGGCGCCCTGGCGATCGACAGCACACCGGGCGAAGGGGCGGAGGTCTCCGTCACCCTGCCCCGCGCGGAGCAGCAGGACGCGGACGCGAGCGAAAATACGGGCCAGACGGACGAACCGGCGCCTGAAATCGTCTCCTGACGGCTTCCTACCCCTGCAAAGGTCGATTCCGGCGTCCCATATGTCGCCCGGCGGTTGACCCCTGCGGGGTCGGCGCTAGTGTCCGCCCGCCTGCCCCCACGCGCCAGAAGACCAGAGGATATCATGGCCGAAGCCCCCGTTCCCTACGACGTCGTCATCATCGGCGGAGGGCCCGGCGGCTATAACGCCGCGATCCGCGCCGGCCAGCTGGGCCTGAAGGTCGCCTGCGTCGAGATGCGCGCCACCCTGGGGGGCACCTGCCTGAACGTCGGCTGCATGCCGTCCAAGGCCCTGCTCCACGCCTCGGAAATGTTCGACGCCGCCAACAGCGAGTTCGCCAAGATCGGCATCGAGGTCCAGCCCAAGCTGAACCTGGGCCAGATGCACAAGGCCAAAGACGACAGCGTCACCGCCCTGACCAAGGGGATCGAGTTCCTGTTCAAGAAGAACAAGGCCGACTGGATCAAGGGCCGCGGCAAGATCGTCGCCAAAGGCAAGGTCGAGGTGACCGCCGCCGACGGTTCGGTCCAGACGCTTGAGGCCAGGAACATCGTCATCGCCACCGGCTCGGAGCCCACCCCCCTGCCGGGCGTCGCCTTCGAGGCGGGCAAGGTGATCGATTCCACCGGCGCCCTGTCCCTTCCGGCCGTGCCGAAGAAGCTGATCGTCATCGGCGCCGGCATCATCGGCCTGGAGCTGGGTTCGGTCTGGCGCCGCCTGGGCGCCGAGGTGACGGTGGTCGAATTCCTGGACCGGATCACCCCCGGCATGGACACCGAAGTCGCCACCGCCTTCCAGCGCACCCTGACCAAACAGGGCATGGTCTTCAAACTGGGCGCCAAGGTCACGGGCGCCAAGCCGGTCAAGGACGGGGTCGAACTGACGGTCGAACCGTCGGCCGGCGGCGCCGCCGAAACCCTGAAGGGCGACGTCGTCCTGGTCGCCATCGGCCGCCGCCCCTACACCGAGGGCCTGGGTCTGGAGACCATCGGCGTCACGCCGGACAAGCGCGGCTTCATCGACCATGACCACTTCAAGGTCGCCGGCCAAGTCAACGAGGGCGGCGTCTGGGTGATCGGCGACGTGACCCACGGCCCGATGCTGGCGCACAAGGCGGAAGAAGACGCGGTCGCCGTGATCGACACCATCGCCGGCAAATACGGCCACGTCGACTACGCTCTGGTGCCCAGCGTCGTCTACACCTTCCCCGAAGTGGCCTGGGTCGGCCAGACCGAGGACCAGCTGAAGGCCGCCGGCATCGCGTACAAGAAGGGCAAATTCCCCTTCACCGCCAACAGCCGCGCCAAGATCAACCACGAGACCGACGGCTTCGTGAAGGTTCTGGCCGACGCCGCCACCGACAAGGTTCTGGGCGTCCACATCATGGGTCCGCAGGCCGGCGAGATGATCCACGAGGCCGCCATCACCATGAGCTTCGGCGGCGCCTCGGAAGACATCGCCCGCACCTGCCACGCCCACCCGACCCGTTCGGAAGCCGTCCGCCAGGCGGCCATGGACGTCGAAGGCTGGATGATGCAGGCCTGATCCGCCGCGCCCCGACGGGCGTCTGACATGAAAAAGGCCCGCTCGGCAGTCGCCGAGCGGGCTTTTTTGATCTTGTCCGGCTTGGGCTTAGGCGGCCCAGACGGTCCGGGCGTCCTGAGACTGGCTGTCCACACCCGGCTCGCCGATGCGGAAGCGCGACACCAGCTCGGCCAGTTTTTCCGCCTCCTGGCTCAGCGCCTGGTTGGCGGCGGTGGTCTGTTCGACCATGGCGGCGTTCTGCTGGGTCGTCTGGTCCATCTGGTTCACGGCGACATTGATCTCGGCCAGACCCACGGCCTGTTCCTGGGCCGAGGCGGCGATTTCGCCCGCCAGCTGGTTGATCTCGGCCACCTGGTTGATCAGGGCGGTCAGGGCGCCGCCGGTCTGGGACACCAGCCGGGCGCCTTCGCCGACGCTGGCGCCCGAGGCGGCGATCAGGCCCTTGATCTCGCGCGCGGCGTCGGCGGAACGCTGGGCCAGGGCGCGCACTTCCGACGCCACCACGGCGAAGCCGCGGCCGGCCTCGCCGGCCCGCGCCGCCTCGACGCCCGCGTTCAGGGCCAGAAGATTGGTCTGGAAGGCGATCTCGTCGATGACGCCGATGATCTCGCCGATCCTGCCCGAGGTCGCCTCGATCTCGCCCATGGCGGCGGTGGTGTCGGCGATGATCCGCTCGCGCGTTCCGGCCCCGCCGCGCGCCTGGGCGGTGATCTCGGCGGCGGACCGGGCGCCCTCGGCCGTCTTGCGGACAGTGACGGTGATCTGATCCAGGGCGGCGGCGGTCTGTTCCAGGGCGGCGGCCTGGCGTTCGGTGCGGCGCGACAGGTCGTCGGTGGCCGTGGACACCTCGGCGGTTCCGGCGCGCATCGCCCCGACCAGATCGACGATATCGGCCATGGTGGCGGCCAGGGTGTCGGCGGCGGTGTTGTAATCGTCCTTCAGCTTGCGGCTGCGCTCGGCGAAGCTGGCGGTGATGCGGTGGTTCAGGTCGCCGCGCGCCAGGGCCGCCAGACCCTGGCCCAGGGCCCCGACCACGACGGCGTCTTCCTCGGCCAGGCGTTCGCGCTCGGCCTCGCTGGCGGCGTGGGTGGCGCGGGCGGTTTCGCGCATCGCCTCGGCCTCGGTCTCGGTCGCCTTCTGACGCACGGCGGCGTCGCGGAAGGCGATGACGGCGCGCGCGATCTGACCGATGTCGTCGCCGCGCGAGACCCAGGGGGCGTCGAAATCGGTGCGGCCCTGACGCAGGGCCTCCATCCGCTCGCACAGGGCCTGCAGCGGCGAGAACATGCGGCGCGAGGCGACCAGACAGCCGCCCACCACCAGCAAGGTGACGACGACGCCGCAGATCAGCAGGCCGGCCATCATATGGTTCACCGAGGCCATGAAGTCGGCCTTGGGAATGCCGACATACAGCACGCCGATGGTCTGGCCGGCGGCGTTCTTGATCGGGTCGTAGGCGACGAAATAGGGCTTGCCCAGGATGTCGGCCTGACCACGATAGGGTTTGCCGGACTTCAGCACCGCGTCATAGACGGGGCCGGGCTTGAGTTTGGTGCCGACAGCGCGCGAACCGTCGTCCTTGACCACATTGGTCGTGACCCGCAGGTCGTCCATGAAGACCGTCGCCGTGCCCCCCACCAGGGCCTTGATCCGATCGACCGGTTCGACGAAGTCGTTCATCGGCGTGGAGCCGACATACAGTCGGCCGTCCCGCGCCGAAAACCCGTCGCCGTAGTCGGCCAGCACGTCCCAGGCGACGCGCATATTGGCCTCCTGGCGTTCGGCGGCGCTGGCCTCTGCATCCCGGGTCAGCAGCACCACGGCCACCGCCAGCAGGATCGCGGTCAGGGCGGCCAGGGCGCCGATCACCATGAGGGCGATCTTGGCCGAAAGGGAAAGCGCGCTGGGTTTCATCGCCGTATCCAGTGGAGGCTTCGGGTCTTCAGTCAAGCATCCCTGACATGAGCAAGGTTAAGAACCTTCCCCAACGGCAATACTCTATCTCATCTCGATGTGAGCATTCCCTTGAGCCTGTAGAGGGCCTCCAGCGCCTCGCGCGGGGTCAGGGCGTCGGGGTCCACGGCCCCGAGCGCCGTCTCGACCGGCGAGGGCGCAAGGACCGGCGCCGGTTCCGCCAGGGCGAACAGCGGCAGGTCGTCCAGACGGGCGGTCGCCGCCTTCTCCCCTTCCAGCCGTTCGAGCACGGATCTCGCGCGGGCGACCACGGCGCCCGGCACGCCCGCCAGTTTGGCCACCTGCACCCCATAGGACCGGTCCGCCGCCCCCGGCGCCGCCTCGTGCAGGAAGACGAGATCGCCGTTCCACTCCTTGGCCACCATGGACAGGTTGCAGACATGGTCCAGCCGCGTCTCCAGCTGGGCCAGCTCGTGATAGTGGGTGGCGAACAGGGTGCGGGCGCGGTTGGTCTCGTGCAGGGCCTCCGCCGTGGCCCAGGCGATGGCCAGGCCGTCATAGGTCGCCGTGCCGCGCCCGATCTCGTCCAGCACGACAAAGCTGCGCGGCGTGGCCTGGGTCAGGATGGCGGCGGTCTCGACCATCTCCATCATGAAGGTGGACCGCCCCCGCGCCAGGTCATCGCCGGCCCCGACGCGGCTGAACAGCCGGTCCACCACGCCCAGGCGCATCGACCGCGCCGGCACGAAAGCCCCGGCCTGGGCCAGGATCACCAGCAGGGCGTTCTGGCGCAGGAAGGTGGATTTACCGGCCATGTTCGGCCCGGTGACGATGGCCAGGCGGGCGCAATCGGATCCGGAGCCGTCCAGCCGCGCATTGTTGGGCGTATAGGGATCGCCCGCCGCCTTGACCGCCGCCTCCACGACCGGATGCCGCCCGGCCTCGACGGAAAAGACCAGGGTGTCGTCCACCACCGGCCGGGTCGCCCCGACTTCCTGCGCCCATTCCGCCAGGGCCGCATGGGCGTCCAGTTCGGCCAGGGCCTCGGCGACCGCCTGCAGCGGCTGGGCCAGACGGGCGACCTCGCGCCGCCAGGTCTCGAAGGTCTCGGCCTCGATGGCCAGGGCGCGGTGGCCGGCCTGGCTGATCTTGGCGTCCAGCTCGGACAGTTCGACCGTGGTGAACCGCACCTGGCTGGCCAGGGTCTGGCGGTGGATGAAGGGGCTGTCCGGCCCGGCCCGCAGCAGGCCTTCCGCCGCCTTGGCCGAGGTCTCGAGGAAATAGCCCAGGACGGCGTTGTGCTTGACCTTGAAGGCCACGCCGGATTCGGCGACGGCGCGCGCCTCCAGATCCGCCACCACCCGGCGGCTGTCGTCGCGCAGGGTGCGGGCGGCGTCCAGTTCGGGGCGATAGTCGGGGCGCACGAAACCGCCGTCGCGCGCCAGGTGGGACGGCTCGTCCACCAGGCCGTCGATCAGATCCGCCTTCAGCCGCGACACCTCGGGCGACAGGCTGAGACGATCCAGGGCCAGGGCGATGCGGCGCGGCTGACCGGTGATCGGATCCACCTGGCCGATGAACAGGCCGGCCACCTCCTCCGCTATGGTCAGGCCGACACGCACCGCCGCCAGATCGCGCGGACCGCCGCGTCCCAAGGCCAGCCGCCCGACCGCGCGGGCGATGTCCGAGGAGGCCTTCAGCCCCTCGCGCAGGTTGCGGCGCAGATCGCGCCGCTCCAGCAGCCATTCGACCGCGTCGAGCTGTTCGTTGATCGCCAGCGGATCGCGCAGCGGCCGGGCGATCCGTTCCGCCAGGGCCCGCGCCCCGCCCGAGGTGACGGTCCGGTCGATACAGGCCAGCAGCGAGCCTTCGCGCTCGCCCCTCTGGGTCCGGTCGATCTCCAGACTGGTCCGCGTCGCGGGGTCGATGGCCAGAAAACCGCTCTCGCCCAACCGGCGCGGCGGGGCCAGGGCCGGGACCTTGCCGGCCTGGGTCGTCTCCAGATAGGCGGCGATCAGGCCCAGAGCCGATATCTCGGCCTCCTCGAAGGCGCCGAATCCGTCCAGGGCCGCGACGCCATACAGCCGCTCGACCCGCGCCTGGGCCGCCTGGGGCTCGGCGATGGCGCTGGCCAGGGCCTGGACCACGCCGCCGGACCCGTCCAGGGCGTCCCGCGTCGTCGGGTCCGAGTACATCCGGTCCGTGACCAGAACCTCGGACGGACGAAACGCCGCCAGGGCCGCACCCAGATCCTCCAGCGCACAGGCGACGCTATCCACGGCGCCGGACGACAGCTCCACCACCGCCACCGCCGCCCGCCCCTTGCGCACCGCCACGGCCGCCAGACGATTGGCGCCCCGCGCATCCAGCAGACTGTCCTCGGTCAGCGTGCCCGGCGTCACCACCCGCACCACGCCGCGATGGACCACGGCCTTGCCGCCGCGCTTCTTGGCCTCGGCGGGATCTTCCAGCTGTTCGCAGATGGCGACCTTGTGGCCCAGGCGGATCAGTCGGGCCAGATAGCCCTCCATGGCGTGAACCGGCACACCGGCCATGGGGATGTCCTCGCCCTGGTGCTTGCCCCGCTTGGTCAGGGTGATGCCCAGGGCGGCGGCCGCCACCTCGGCGTCCTTGAAGAACAGCTCGTAGAAATCCCCCATGCGGAAGAAGAGTATGGCGTCCGGCTGTCCGGCCTTGGCCGTCAGATACTGGGCCATGAAGGGCGTCGCGCCCTCCAGAGAGGCGGCGACTTCGGGCGAATGTTCGGGGGAGGGAAAAGCGGGCGCGTTCATGTGCCGTCAGGGTGACGGATCGCAGCCGACCGCTCAAGCCCGTTAACGGCTCTTGCACAGGCTTGTCACCCCTGCGATAGGCCGTGTCAGGCGGTTAAGGGAACACGGTGAGACACCGTGGCTGTGCCCGCAACTGTAGGCGGCGAGAGCGTCGTCCGTCCGGGGTCTCGACCCCGGCGCCACTGGGTGACTGGGAAGGCGAGGACGGCGGTTTATGACCCGCAAGCCAGGAGACCTGGCCGCCTGACGTCGCTCGTCCGCTGTCCGGGACCAGACAGAGGCGCGGGGATTCTCGTCGTAGCGACCCGATCTTGCGCCGTCCGGACCTTTCAGGCCCGGCGGATCGGCTCGCTCATACCGGTTCCTCGCGCGCACTCGCGGAGCCGACATCGGGGATTCTCGCTCAATGAAGCGCTCCATTCTTCTCTCCACGGCGGCCCTGTCCGCCGCCTTCGCCGCGCCCGCCTTCGCCTTTGACGAGGCGACCCAGCTGGACGACGTCGTCATCACCGCCACCCGTATCTCGGCGATTGTCGCCGACACGCCCGGCGCCCGCGTCATCGACGCCAAGACGATCGAACAGCGCGGCGCCGTCTTCGCCGCCGACATCCTGTCCGACGTGCCGGGCCTGTCGGTGACGCGCACGGGCGCCTTCGGCGGCCTCGCTCAGGTTCGGATGCGCGGCGCCACGCCCGGCAAGACCCTGGTCCTGGTCGACGGCGCGCCTGTCAACGACGCGGCTGAACCAAACGGCGCCTATGATTTCTCTGGCTTCGAACTGGGCGACATCGACCGGATCGAAGTCCTGTCCGGTCCCCAGTCGTCGCTGTGGGGGTCCGACGCCATCGGCGGGGTGATCTCCTTCACCACCAAGGAGATCGACGGTCTGCGCGCCGAAGCCGAGGCCGGCAGCTATGACACGGTGCGCGGGCGTCTGGCCGCCGGCGTCGCCAATGAGACCTATGCCGTCAGCGCCTATGTATCGCATTTCGACACCGATGGAATCTCCGCCGCCGACGAAGCCAACGGCAATCCCGAGGCTGACGGCTTCACCACCACCACCGCAGGCGTGAAGGGACGTTACGCCGTCTCCGACAACGTCAAGTTCGACGGATCGGCCCGCTGGTCCAAGAGCGATGCCGATATGGATAACGGTTTCCCGGTCTCCGACAATGACGACACGTCAGAATCCGAACAATGGTCGGGCTTTGCTCGCGCGAGCGTCGAAGGCTTCGGGCTAGACCACCAGTTCAGCGTCTCGACCTCGGACATCGAGCGCCAGACCTTCAGCGCCTTCCCCTCGACCTTCAAAGCCGACCGTCAGGCCTATCGTTGGCAGGCGAATGGCGAGGCCGGCGCAGCCACCTACGCCTTCGGCGCCGAACGCGAGGAAAGCGAAGGCAGTATCTCGACAGGTGACAAGGTCAGCCTGGGCACGAGCTCGGTGTTCGGCACGGCCCGTTATGAAGTCAGCGACGCCCTCAGCATCACCAGCGGCCTGCGGTTCGACGATACGGACGACTTCGGCTCCAAGACCACCGGCCGGATCTCCGCCGCCTATGAATTGACCGGCGGTTTCATCCTGTCGGGCGCCTATGGCACGGGCTTCAAGGCCCCGTCAGTCAGCCAGGCGGTTTGCGACTTCTGCTTCTCGTCGACTCCCTATCCGACCCTGAAGCCGGAAACGGCCGACAGCATCGAAGTGGCACTGGGTTGGGCCTCGGCCGACGGTCGTTTCGACGGCCGCGCCACCCTGTATCGCCTGAATGTCGAGGATCAGATCATTTACTTCTTCAATGAAGATACTTTCGATATCTACTACGACAACGTCGATCGGACCCGCTCCGACGGCGTCGAACTGGAAGGCCGCGCCCTGCTGGGGGCCGGCTTCGATCTGACCCTGGCCTATGCCTGGACCGACGCCGAAGACCGCTCGACCGGCGCGCGCCTGCTGCGCGTGCCTGAACATGCGGGATCGGCCACCCTGGGCTGGACGGGTGATCGGATTTCGGGCGCCCTGACCGTCCGCGCCGAGGGCGACCAGGATGATTCCGGCGGGGTGCGCGACAGCTTCGTCACCGCCAACCTGAACACGGCCTATCAGCTGACCGATCAGGTCGCCCTGACGGCCCGGATCGAGAACCTGGCCGACGAGCGGTATCAGCAGGTGCTGGGCTACGGCGAGCCCGGCCGGTCGGCCTATGTCGGGGTCAGGCTGCGCTACTGATCCGCGCGCGGGCGTCGGCGGTGAAGGCCGCCGGCGCCTCGAGCGCCAGCTCCGGCCAGCTCAGATCGGGGCCGGGCGCGTGGGCGGCGGCCAGGATGGCGCGCAGTTCGGCCGCCGAGGCCACGCTGGCGACCACCCGGTCCACCGCCTTCAGCGAAAACGCATAGGCCAGGGCCGCCTGCATCGGATCGCAGCGCCGTTCGGCCAGACGCCGGCGCGTCCGCGACAGGGCCTGGGCGTAGTTGGCCAGATGGGGCGGCAATTCATCGCCGACCGCGAACAGAAGCCCGCCGGCGAAGACCGAGGCCAGGTGCACCTCGGCGCCGCCGGCCTTGATCTCGTCCAGCACGCCCTCGGCGGCGGCCCGCTGGTCCAGCAGATTGCAGGAAATCTGAACCACGTCGGCCTCCAGCCGGCGCGCCAGCAGGGCCGGGCCGTCCTCGACCGTGGCGCAGAAGCCGATGCTGCGGAACAGGCCGCGGGTCTTCAGGGATTGCAGCCGGTCCCACAGGGCGCGGCCCTCGGCCCCGGCCAGGTCGGCGGCGTTATTGACCAGCAGGGCCTCGCCGCGCGGCAGGCCCATGCGTTCCAGCGACCGGCGCGCCCGCGCCTCGACCCGATCCAGGCCTTCGCTCAGGGCCACGGTTTGAACCGTCACGCGGAAGGGCGAGGGGAAGGGCCAGGCCTGGCCCAGCAGCCGTTCGCCGTCGCCGCCCGGTTTGGTCGCGATCATCTTGACACCGGCGTCCGCGCCCGTCTGCAACAGGAAGCGCATGGCGTCCTCGCGCGCGCCCGACGGCGCGGCCATGAACGGATTCAGGGCGCGTCCCGGCTCTGTCACCACGGCGAGAGCCAGGCGATCTATGGGCGAAGGCGCCGAAGGGGTGGCGGGGGAATGCGTCACATTCCCATCTTGCACCTCCAAAGCTTAAAGGAGGTTGAGCGAGACGTTACGCGAGTCTTACCTGGAGATCGTCGGTATGGCGGATCAGGCGTCGGCGTCGGGCTGCCGATCCGGGTGCGCCGCCCCGAAGGCGGAGTGGTCCAGCGCCCGCGCCTCCACCGCCAGAAGCCCCGGCCAGGCCTCGAGCGCCATGTTGAACCGCCGCGCGGAATAGAGCTGCGGCATCAGATAGCAGTCGACCAGGCCCGGCCGGTCGCCGAAACTCCACCCCTGGCCGTGGCGGCCCACCAGGATCTCCAGGGCGTCGAAACCCGGCGCGATCCAGCGCGCGGCCCAGGCGTCAACGGCGGCCTGGTCCGCCCCGAAATCCTCGCGCAACGACCTGAGGACGCGCAGATTGTTCAGCGGATGAATATCGCAGCCGATCAGGGCGGCCATGGCCCGGACACGGGCCCGGTCGGCCGATCCCTTCGGCAACAGGGCCGGCTCGGGATGAACCTCCTCCAGCCATTCCAGAATGGCCGGGCTCTGGGTGACGACCTGATCGCCGTCCTGCAGGGCCGGCACCATGCCCTGAGGGTTCAGGGCCAGATAATCGGCCGTCTTTTGCTCGCCCTTGCGCAGGTCATGCGCCGCCGTCTCATAGGCCAGGCCCTTGAGGCCCAGGGCGATGCGGACCCGGTAGCTGGCGCCCGAACGCCAATAGCCGTGCAGGATCATCAGACGATCTTGAAGCTCAGGGGCGCCAGGCCGTCGATGGTCACGACCACCGCGTCGCCGCGCGCCAGGGGTCCGACGCCCGACGGGGTGCCGGTGAAGATCAGGTCGCCCGCCTGGAGCGACCACAGTTTCCCGGCCGCCTCGACGATCTGATCGGGGTTCAGGATCATGTCGTCCAGGGTGCTGGACTGTTTCGTCTCGCCGTTGACGCTCAGGGCGATCACCCCCGCCGGGGCCGGAAGCGGCCCCAGGGTCAGGGCGCCGCAGGGGGCCGACTGGTCGAACCCCTTGGCTGCATCCCACGGCCGCCCGGCCGCCTTCGCCTCGGCCTGAAGATCGCGACGGGTCAGGTCGCAGCCGACCGCCCAGCCCACGATCCGCCCGTCCTCGCCGATGGCCGCCACCAGTTCGGCCTCGAAATGCAGATTGTCCGTCGCCGACGGATAGGCCGGGTCGGCCCCGTCCGACACGAGGGCGTCGCCGGGCTTAGAGAAGAAGAAGGGGGACTGCTTGTCCGGGTCCGACCCCATTTCGCGCGCATGGGCGGCGTAGTTCTGGCCGACGCACAGGATGCGGCGAACCGGGAAGCGCCGGGCGTCGCCGGTGATCGGCAGGGTCGGCAGGGGGCGGGGGGCGAACAGCAGGTCGGTCATTTCCCCAATCTAGAACGGCGAAACGCGCCTGACGAGGCCGGGGATCACGGGTGGGCGAAGGGAACCTCGCGCCGGGTGTAGCGTTCCGAAACGGGGTCCCCTATTCTATTGCCAAGCTTGAAACCGGAGCGCGCACCATGGCCACCACCAAGGCTAGAGAAGACATCAAGGCCGACCTGAAGACCCTCAAGGAGGATCTGAAGATCGGCGCCCGCGAAGAAACCCAGCGTCTGCGCGAAAAGGCCGAGGAGGCCGAGGCCAAGCTGCGGGCCAAGAGCGAGGAAGTGCGCGACCAGGCGCGCGGCTATTACGACACCGCCCGGGTGCGCGGCCGCGAATATTACGACGACGCCGCCGAACGCCTGGACGAGGCCCAGCGCTATATCGTCGAGCGGGTGCAGGAACGTCCGGTCCAGTCGACCGCCATCGCCCTCGGCGTCGGCGTGGTGCTCGGCCTGCTTCTGGCCGGCCGTCGCCGCTGATGTTCAAGGGCATCGTCAAACGCATCGTGGCGACCAGCGTGGCCGCCGCGAGCGTCTTTCTGGCCGTGGTGTTTCTCGGCGTCGCCATCTTCCACGCCATCAGCCTGGTCACGACGCCCCTGGGCGCCTCGGCCATCACCTTCGCCCTGTTCGCCCTGGTCGCCCTGGTCGTCGCACTCGTCTTCCTGAAGGGCGAAAGTCACGACGAGGAGGACGAGGAGGATGCGCCGGACGGTCTGATCGGCAAGCTGATCCACATCGTTCGCGAACGCCCGATCATCGGCGCGGTCGGCGGACTGGGCGCGGCCTTCCTGTTGCTGCGCAATCCGGCCCTGGCCGCGATCGTCGCCAGCATGGTGGCCGAGCGAAAGATGGATCAGGGCGGCTACGCCAAAAGGCGCCGTCGGCGCTGAGGATTCTGCGAAGGCCACGGAACGCCCTGCGTCCGGGACCGTTGATCTTCCGACGGGACGAACGGCTGCAAGGCCGCCGTCGGAAACATCAACGCAGGAGAGCTAAACCCATGATTCGCTGGGCAATTATCTTCCTGGTCGTGGCCTTGATCGCAGCCGTTCTCGGCTTCGGCGGCATCGCGAACTTCTCGTTCGAGATCGCCAAATTCATCGCCGTGATCGCCATCATCCTGTTCGTCATCGCCCTCGTGGCCGGCGGACTTCGCGGACGCGGCGCCCCTCGATTATAGGGCTGCCGCTCCGGCGAAATGCAGAAGGGCCGGAACGCGAGTTCCGGCCCCTTTTCTATTTGCGGCGTCACCCGGGAATAGAGACGCGACGGCTCAGACCGCCGCCTTCTCCAGCTCGCCCGGCCTGTTCGGGCTGGGCGCGGTCGCGGCCTTGCGGGTGTCCTGACGACGCGGCAGCCGCCAGACCTGATGCGGGCTGTAGCCCCGCCCGTCCCAGGCCAGGGCCGTGACCGTAATGGTCCTGGCGTCCCAGTCCACCTGATTGAAGCCCGGCGGCGAGCCCCGCTCGCGGTGCGACAGGGTCCCGCACCCGACGGCGTAGGAGCAGCGGTCCGCCAGATCGATGGGCAGGGCGAAAGGCACATGGACATGGCCCGTCATGATCAGATCCACCCCGGCCTCGGCGAAGATCAGGGCCGCCTCGTCGCCGCGCTTGACGTCGCCGGTCATCGGCGTGCCGATCATCTCGACCAGGGGATGATGACAGGCCAGGATGCGCAACGCCCCGATCGGCGCCTGACGCAGGGCCTCGGCCGCACGCCGGGTCTGGTCCAGATCGATGACCCCCTTGGACCAGTTGGGCCGCGCCTGCCAGCCGCGCGCCGTGACGACGCCCCGCACCATCACCGTGTCGTTGCAGAACTGACCGTCATGGGCGGGGAAACCCGTCGCCGTCTCGAAGGCGCGCCATGGATGGAACAGGCGGGCGACCGGGCTCCAGTAGGGGACGTCGTGATTGCCGACGATGACGAAGCGCGGCTCCGGCATGGCCCGCATCCATTCCCCCGCCGCCCGGAACTCGACCGGATAGCCCTTCTGGGTGATGTCGCCGGTGATCAGAACCAGATCATTGGGCGTGGCGTGGGCGTACTCCAGCGCCGCCGCCACCGCCCCCTTGTGCTCGCATCCGAAATGAACGTCCGAAAACTGGAGAACACGCCCCATCAGAGACTGTCCTCGGCCGCGGGGGGCCGGGGCGCAAGGGCGCGGAACGCCTTGGGAATGAATCGCACGGTGGCCTCGGATTTCAACAGGACGGGCTCTCCGTCTATCACGGCGGGAATCTTGGAGCGCGCCCGGACGTCGATCCGCTTGGCCGGGCGGGTCGAGACGGCGGGATCATGGCGCCAGTCGCTGAACAGGGCGTTGGCGGCCAGGCGGAAGGCCTGGCTGGCGTCGGACGGGTCCATCGCCGCGGCTTCCAGCCCGTCCGGCTCCTCCATGGCCTTGGAGATCATCGGGCTGATCAGCACCAGGGCCTCGGCCCGACGCCGGGGGCCGCCGTCCAGACTGAACCTCAACCGACCGGTGAAGGCCCGCTTCAACGCCCGCCGCGCATAGGCCCAGGCCAGTCGCACCTTGCCGGTCCGCATCGCCTCGCGCGCCGGCGCCCACAGGGCCGGCGAGCCCAGGATGGCGGCGCAGTAGAAATATTCCCCCGACACCTCGCCGCCGGACACCGATTGGGGCTCGCCCTCCTCCAGGGCGCGGCGCAGGGCCAGCTTCCAGTCGGCCGTGCCGTACAGGGCCCTGGGCAGCATGTTCATCGTGCCGCCCGGCAGGGGGGCGATCATCGGACCATTCGGCCTGGCCTTCGCCGCCACCGACCGCGCCGTGCCGTCGCCGGCCAGGACGAAGATCACGTCCGGCGCGGCGGCGAAGGCGTCGGCGATGGCCTGGTCGAAATTGCCGGCTTCCAGCACCACGACCTGGGTTTGCAGGTCATAGTCCGCCAGGATCGCCTCGGCTTCGGCCTCGGCGCGCGGGCCGACGCTGCCGGACAAGGGATTGACCAGCATCACCGCCCGGCCCAGCGACGCATGGGGCGTGAGACGACGCGCGGCCTCGTCGCGCGGCTCGCCGGCGTCGGCGTCGGGTTCTGAACTCAGGGTGTCGGTCATGGCCGCCGAACGTTCAGGCGGCCCGCCCGTTCCCGACAAGCGTGACTATTGCTTCAGTTCGTCGCGGGCGGTCGAGGCGCCGGCCTTCAGGGCGTCGCCGGTTCTTTCGGTCGCCTGACCCGCCTTGTCGGCCGCGACCTCTGCGGCTTCCGGGGCGCGACCCGCCAGTCTCTGCGCCCCGGTCCAGCCGGTCATGATCCAGCCGTCCATCATCCGGCCCGCCGCCTGGACCGATCCTTCCTTGATGGACAAGACCAGGGTCAGGGCGCCGATCAGGGCCAGCAGGGTCACCAGCAGATTGACCAGCGGCGCGGCCGAGGCCTTGCGCTTCTTGCTGCGCGCCCAGATCGGGCCTTCAGCGCCGGCCGTGGCGCGCGTCACATCAGAAAACCGCATCATTTCCCCCCAAGGACTGCGCAGGCTGACCCACGCCGGTTAAGCATAGTCGTTTCGGTAGAACGACGATAGACAGGGGAACCGGAGCCGTACTCCAGCGTTATCGCCTTCGGGGCGAACCCAGGATAGAGGATTTCATCATGAACAAGGCCATCATCGCGATCGCCGGCGCCGGTCTTTTGGCTTCGGCCTGCGCGAGCGACCCTTACGGCAACTCGAACCAGACCGTGCGCCAGGGCGCCATCGGCGCCGGCCTCGGCGCTGTCGCCGGCGCCGTCATCGGCAACAATGTCGGCGGCGGCAACGCAGCCACCGGCGCCCTGATCGGCGGCGCCCTGGGCGGCGCAGCGGGCGCGATCCGCGGTTCGAGCCAGGACCGCAACAACCAGCAGCGCTACCGCGACAGCCAAGGCCGCACCTACTACTGCTACGACAACCGCCAGGACGAGTGCTACTGGGATAACGGCCAACGCCGTTATTGAGCCGTGACTTCGAACCGGGCCCTGGTCCGGTTCGAGACCGGTTTGAGTTTCGGGAAGGGCGGTTCGTCGTGGACGGGCCGCCTTTTTCGTGCGCAGGACGATGGTGTGACACAGGGGATAGTCATGAAAACGATAACAATTCTGGCTCTGGCTGGCGGGCTGCTGGCGGTGGGGGCCTGTGCGACGCCGATGCGGCGGGATCAGATCGTGACCAGCGGTTCCCTGTGCATGCCGGTGCAATTCGACATCTATTTCCGCGAGAACGAGGCGCGGCTGACCGACGCGGCCGATCAGGCCATCGATGCGGCGGCGGGCGTGCTGCGCACCTGCGACGTGCGCAGCATCCAGGTGGTGGGTCTGGCGGACGCGACCGGAGCGAGCGAGGCCAATCTGAGCCTGTCGCAGCGCCGCGCGCGGACCGTGGCCCAGGCCCTGAACGCGGCGGGCCTGCCGTCGCCGGTGTTCGATGTGGACGCCGCAGGGGACGCGGGCGCGACCACGGCGGGCGGGGCGGCCGAGCCCCTGCGCCGGCGCACCGAAGTGGTCGTGGACGCCCACCCGCGCCGCTGAAAACTCGGCTGATCGGACACGCTGACAGAGCGGGTCGCAGGGCCTAGAAGCAGGTCATGCGCCCGACCGCCTTCCTGTACGCCCTGCTGTTTTGCCTCGGCCTGTCCGTCCTGCCGGGCGTTCCGTCCGTCGCCGAAGCCCAGCCGGTCAGCCGTCCGGCCGAGGCGGCGGCGGCCGTGCCGCCCGGTCCGCGACGGGCCGACAATATCGAGGCGGAACTGGTTCCCCTGTCGCGCTGGGCCGCGCCGGGGTCGACCGTCGTGGTGGCGGTGCATCAGACCATCGCGCCCGGCTGGCACACCTATTGGCGCAATCCCGGCGATTCCGGAGGGCCGACCACCCTGGACTGGCGTCTGCCGCCCGGGGTCCAGACCGGCGAGATCGTCTGGCCCCTGCCCACGCGCCAGCGGCTGATGAGCCTGGTCAACTACGGCTATTCCGGCGACGTCTATCTGCCCGTCCCGATCGAGGTTCCGGCCTCGGCCCGGCCGGGAACCGCCCTGCCCCTGACCGTCGACGCCCTGTTCCTGGTGTGCAGCGACCAGATGTGCGTGCCGGTGCAGATGAGCCTGCGTCTGGACCTGCCGATCCGCGAGGGCGCCCCGCCGCTGGATCCCGACCATGGCGCCGCCATCCAGGCCGTGCTGGAGGCCGCGCCACGACCGGCGGGCCTGGACGCCCGCGCGACCCTGCAGAACGGAGTCCTGACCCTGTCGGCGACGGGCGGCCCCCTGGCGGACCTGACGGCCGGCGCGGGCCTGAGCCGGGCCTATTTCTATCCGTTCGAGGGCGGGATCATCGACCACGCCGCCCCCCAGTCGGGCCAGAGCGGCCCGAACGGGCTGAGCCTGACCCTGACCCCCGGCGGCGACCTGACGGCCAAGGGTCTGAACGGTCCGATCTCGGGCGTCCTGGCCACCGACGCCGGCGCCTGGGAGATCACGGCCCAACCCGGCCCGGTCCTGGCCGGAACCACCGGCGGCAAGGCCCTGTCCGGCGAGGTCGAGGCCCCCAGCGCCGGAACCCAGCTCAACCTGGGCCTGATCCTGCAATCGGCCCTGTTCGCCCTGATCGGCGGCCTGATCCTGAACCTGATGCCCTGCGTCTTTCCCATTCTGGCCATGAAGGCCGCCGCCCTGGCCGCCTCGGCCCATCAGCCGCGCGAGGCGCGGCGCGACGGCCTGTTGTTCCTGGCCGGGGTTCTGGCGACCTTCCTGGTCCTGGCCGGCGTCCTGCTGACCCTGCGCGCCGGGGGCGAGGCCGTCGGCTGGGGCTTCCAGCTTCAGTCGCCGGCGGTGATCGCAGGCCTGGCCCTGCTGATGCTGGCGGTGGGGCTGAACCTGTCTGGCGTCTTCCATGTCGGCGCCGGACTTCAGGGCGCGGGCGCCGGTCCCCTGTCGCGCCTGCCGGGCGGCGCGGGCGCCTTCTTCACCGGAATTCTGGCCGTGGTCGTCGCCGCCCCTTGCACCGCCCCCTTCATGGCGGCGGCCCTGGGCGCGGCCCTGCTCATGCCCTGGCCGGCGGCGTTGCTGATCTTCCTGATGCTGGGCCTGGGCCTGGGCCTGCCCTATCTGGCCGTCAGCCTGTCGCCCGGCCTGCTGCGGCGCCTGCCCCGGCCCGGCCCATGGATGGATCGGCTGAAGGGCCTGCTGGCCTTCCCCATGTACGGCGCGGCCCTGTGGCTGGTCTGGGTCTTCTCACGCCAGACCGGCGCGGAGGGACTGGCCCTGCTGATGGCGGCCGCCCTGACCACCGCCTTCGCCCTGTGGCTGTTCGGTCTGACCCAGGCCCAGCGCGCCCTGGGCCGATCCGCCCGCCTGTCCGGCGGATCCAGCCTGATCGCGCTCGGGGCCGCCCTGGTCCTGGCCGTGATCGCCGGTCGCGCGCCGGTTCTGGGGGCGGCGTCGGTCGCCGAGTCCGGTCCCATGGCCTCCGCGCCCTGGTCCGCCGAATCCGTCCGCGCCGCCCAGGCCGAAGGCCGTCCGGTCCTGGTCAATTTCACGGCTGACTGGTGCGTGACCTGCAAGATCAACGAGCGCGCCGCCCTGTCCTCGCCCCGCGTCGCCGAGGCCCTGAAGGCGACGAACGCCGTCTATCTGGTCGGCGACTGGACCCGCCGTGACGACGCCATCACCCGCGAACTGGAGCGTCACGGCCGGTCGGGCGTGCCCCTGTATCTGCTCTATCCGGCGAACGGCGGCGAACCGCGCATTCTGCCGCAACTGTTGACCGAAGGCGTGGTCATCGAGGCTCTGAAGGGGACGTGACGGCCTTCGCCGGGTGACGAGGAAGCCTAGACCTCCGGCTGCGGCGGGGCGGTGATGACCTCGACATTGTCGTTCAGCAGATAGGACAGGTCCGACAGGGCGACGGCGCGGTCGGCGGGCGTGGCCGCCGCCTGAACCGCCTGGACCTTTTTTGGCATGTCCTCGGAAATGCCGCGCAGGATGCATTTCAGATCGCCGTCCGTGCCGCGTTCCTTCAGGATCAGGTGGCCCTGCATGTCGAGCGCGGCCAGCTGTTCGGCCTGGGCCTTGAAGCCGGTGAAGGCCTGGCTGGTGAAGAAGTCCGCCTGATCCGCCGCCTTGGCCGCCGCCCAGCCGTCGACCAGAGCCTTCAGCGCGCCGGACCGGGCGACGATGTCGGCGAACAGGGGCTCGGTCGCCACCGACACCGGCGCCCCGACCGCCGCAGGGGGCTGTTCGGCCGCCAGGGCCACGGCGGGATTGGACAGGGCCAGGGCGATCGTGAGAGCAAGGCCGCAGGACATGAGGGTGACTTCCTGTTTCAGCGTCGGCTAGGACGTTGAACCGACATACGCCCGACCCGTAAACGAGTGTTTACCTTCTTCTCTCTCCCAGAGGACGACCGATGACCCGTGACGACGCCTGGACGACCTTCGACCGCACGGCCGCCGAGGCCGGCGCGACCCGTATCGACCAGCAGTTCGCCGCCGATCCCGACCGGCTGGCGCGGATGTCGGTCGAGGCGGCGGGGCTTTATCTGGACCTGTCGAAACAGAGCTGGACCAAGGCCGGCTTCGAGGCCTGTCTGGATCTGGCCCGCGCCAGCGACGTCGAGGGCCGTCGCGCCGCCCTGTTCGCCGGCGAGGCCGTCAATCTGACCGAGGGCCGGGCCGTGCTGCACCCGGCCCTGCGCGCCCCGGCCGGCGCCGACTTCAAGGCCCTGGGCGAGCCGGTCTCGGCCGAGGTGGACGCCGTGCGCGCCGACATGAAGACCTATGCCGACGCCGTGCGCTCGGGCGCCGAGGCGGGGGCCACAGGGCGCAAGTTCGAGGCCATCGTCCATGTCGGCATCGGCGGGTCAGACCTGGGACCGCGCGTGGTCTGGGACGCCCTGCGCCCGCTGGACCCCGCCATCGACCTGCGCTTCGTCGCCAATATCGATCCGCGCGACATGGCCGAGGCCCTGACCGGCCTGGACCCCGAAACCACCCTGGTCGTGGTCGTGTCCAAGACCTTCACCACCCAGGAAACCCTGGCCAACGCCGAGGCCGCCAAGGCCTGGCTGACCGCGGCCCTGCCGGCCGAAGGCATGACCAAACACTTCATCGGCGTGACGGCGGCGCCGGACAAGGCGGCGGCCTTCGGCTGCGGCCGCACCTTCGCCTTCCGGGACTGGGTCGGCGGTCGGTATTCGCTGTGGTCGGCGGTCAGCCTGTCGTGCGGCATCGCCCTGGGCTGGGATGTGTTCGAGGCCATGCTGGCCGGGGCTGCGGCCATGGACGACCATTTCGTCTCGGCCCCGCTGGAGCAGAATGCGCCGATCCTGCTGGCCCTGGCCCAGGTGTTCAATGTCGACGGTCTGAACCGACCCGCCCGCACCGTCGCCCCCTACGCCCACGCCCTGCGCCGCCTGCCGTCCTTCCTGCAACAGCTGGAGATGGAGTCGAACGGCAAGCGGGTGCATCGCGACGGCACGCCCGTCACGCGCCAGACCTGCCCCGTCGTCTTCGGCGAGCCGGGCACCAATGGTCAGCACGCCTTCTTCCAGCAGATCCACCAGGGGCCCCAGATCGTCCCGGCCGAGTTTGTGATCGTGGCCAAGACCCATGCGGACGCGCCGGAATCCCCCCTCTGGTCCAACGCCCTGGCCCAGGGTCAGGCCCTGATGCTGGGCAAGACCACTGAAGCCGCCAAGGCGGAAGGCCTGGCCCAGGGCCTGTCGGAGGAAGAGGCGGCCCGTCTGGCGCCTCACCGCACCTTCACCGGAAACCGCCCCTCGACCGCCATCGTCATGGACCGTCTGACGCCCGAGACCCTGGGCGCCCTGCTGGCCCTCTATGAGCACAAGACCTTCGTCGAGGGCGTGATCTGGGACATCAACAGCTTCGACCAGTGGGGCGTCGAACTGGGCAAGGTCCTGGCCAGGGCGATCCTGAAGGACGTGGACGCCGGCGGACCGTCCGCCGATCTGGACCCCTCGACGGCCGGCCTGATGACGCGGTTGATGGGCTGAGGCTCACATCGGCGCGGCGTCGATCGTCAAGACGCGCCGGGGGGATCGTTTCCCGGCCGGCGGCGAGCGATGCAGGACCTCCGGAAACTCCGGCCAGGCCTCCCAGCCCGGCGCCGTGCCCTTCATGATGGCGATGTCGCCGGGATGAAGGGTGCGGATCCGACGGCGCGTGCCGATATAGCGCCCGTCCAGATCCTCGCCGATCTCGCCGGCGAAGGCCCATTCCGGCCCCGGCCCCTCATAGGCGACGATCAGGCGCACCGGGACCGCGTCCTGATGGAAGCGTGGGCAGGCGCGCCGGGTCACGGTCTCGCACCGCGCGCGCCAGGTCTCGCATCCGCTGATCGCCGCCACGATCTCCCCCAGTCCCTGAATATCCCGCAGCAACCACTCGGGCGCTGGACCCGATGGGGCGATCCACCGCCCATCGCATTCGGCGGTGAAGTCGGCCGGGGGCGGGGCGTCGGGCGGCATGGGGCTGGGCCTAGACCAGATCGCCATCCGCACCTGCGGCTCGAACAGGGTGGTGAAGACTGTGGGCGCAAGCCC
The DNA here is from genome assembly GCF_011064825.1 of Brevundimonas mediterranea. Taxonomy (NCBI): domain Bacteria; kingdom Pseudomonadati; phylum Pseudomonadota; class Alphaproteobacteria; order Caulobacterales; family Caulobacteraceae; genus Brevundimonas; species Brevundimonas mediterranea. The sequence goes on along the minus strand of NZ_CP048751.1, from coordinate 1,581,171 downwards.
CTGGACGACAGCGCCGACCGCCATGGAAAACCTTGCTGACTACGTATGTTATACTATAACGTAACTCTCATAGTCGCCCGGCTGTGGTCAAGCTCGGCGTAGCAGCCGTGGAGCGCCTTCGTGTCCGAGTTCAAGAAATTGCCCGTCACCGTCCTGTCCGGCTTCCTGGGGGCCGGCAAGACGACCCTGCTCAACCACATCCTGTCGAACCGCGACGGGCTGCGGGTCGCGGTGATCGTCAATGACATGAGCGAGGTGAACATCGACGCCGCCCTGGTGCGCGACGGCGGCGGCGCGGACCTGTCGCGGACCGAGGAACGGCTGGTGGAGATGTCCAACGGCTGTATCTGCTGCACCCTGCGCGAGGATCTGCTGATCGAGGTCGGCAAGCTGGCGCGCGAGGGTCGGTTCGATTGTCTGCTGATCGAATCCACCGGAATTTCCGAACCCATGCCGGTCGCCGCCACCTTCGACTTCCGCGACGAGGACGGCTTCAGCCTGTCGGACCTGGCCCGGATCGACACCATGGTCACGGTGGTCGACGCCTTCAACTTCCACCGCGACTATCCCTCGACCGACCGACTGAAGACCCGTGGCGAACATCTGGGCGAGGACGACGAGCGCACGGTCGCCAATCTGCTGATCGACCAGATCGAGTTCGCCGACGTCATCGTGCTGAACAAGTGCGATCTGCTCGACGCGGTCCAACTCGGGACGCTGAAGGCGATGATGACCCAGTTCAATCCCCGCGCCCGGATCCTTGAGGCGGTGCGGGGCGCCGTGCCTCTGGATCAGGTGATCGGCACGGGCCTGTTCGACATGGAGCAGGCGGAACAGGCTGCCGGCTGGTCCCAGGCCCTGCGCGGCGAGGTGACGCCCGAGACCGAGGAATACGGCGTCTCCACCTTCGTCTATCGGGCGCGCAGACCGTTCCACCCCCGGCGCTTCCACGACCTGCTGAACCGCGAATGGCCCGGCGTCTGGCGCTCCAAGGGCTTCTTCTGGCTGGCCAGCCGGATGGATTATGTCGGGTCCTGGAGCCAGGCCGGGGCGGTGACGGAACACGAATGGGGCGGCCTGTGGTGGGCCTCGGCCCCGCGCGATCGCTGGCCCGACGACAATCCCGAATGGCTGAAGGCGATCGAGGCGGTCTGGCGTCAGCCCTATGGCGACCGCCGTCAGGAGATCGTCCTGATCGGCAAGGACATGAACCGCGACCTGCTGACCTCGATGTTCGACGCCGCCCTGCTGACCCGGTTCGAGATGGAGCGCGGGCCCAAGGGCTGGTCCAGGCTGGAGGATCCCTTCCCGCACTGGGGCGCGCGCCAGGACGCGGCTTAACAAAAAGGGCGCCCCGCAGGACGCCCTTCTTCATCGGATCCGTCGCCTACCAGCGGCGGTCGTAGCGGTAGTCGCGACGGTCATCCCGGCGGTCATAACGCTGGTCCCGACGATAGTCGCGATAGTCGCGGCGCTGCTCCCAGCGCGGATCCCGGCTGTTGATGCCGTGTTCCCGCTCCCAGTGGCCCTGGTTCCGGTAGCACTGGCCGCCGCGATAATATTCGCAGCCCGAACCCCGGTTCGAGGAGGAGGCCACGGCGCCGATGGCCGCGCCGCCCAGGGCGCCGCCGGCGATATAACGACCGTCGCCGTTGCCGTAGATGGCGCCGGCCAGGCCCCCGACGGCCGCGCCGATCAGGGCGTTGCGGGCGGTGTCGTCGCGGTCGCGGTCACGGGATTGCGCCGAGGCCGGGGCGGCCATCAGGCCCATGGCGACGACAGGAGCGGCGACGGCGGCGGTGATCTTCAACATCTTGGACATGGTCGTCTCCTTTTATTTTTCGGGCCGGGTCCGCGTTTCCGAGGAAGGAAATGCATCCAGCGTCGAGACGATTCTGCCAGCCCCCGCTTGAACGTCCTCGGAGCCCGCCATTCATTTTCGGTTCACTTGTCGCGGAAGTTTCGCAGACCCCCCCGGCCGCCCCGCTTGACGCTGGCCCCTGCTCTGACTAACTCCCGATCGCGTTAGCACTCTCACCGGTCGGCTGCCAAAACGGTGATCGAAGAGAGGCTGACCCACCGTTTTCAAGTCGCCCCCGTCCGGGGGGTACATAAGGAGAGAACCGATGGCGTTTCGTCCGCTCGGCGACCGCGTGCTGGTCAAGCGCGTTGAAGAAGAATCCAAGACCAAGGGCGGGATCATCATCCCCGACACCGCCAAGGAAAAGCCGCAGGAAGGCGAAGTCGTCTCCGTCGGCCCCGGCGTTCGTGACGAATCCGGCAAGGTCAACGCTCTGGAATTGAAGGCCGGCGACCGCATCCTGTTCGGCAAGTGGTCGGGCACGGAAGTGAAGATCGACGGCGACGACCTGATCATCATGAAAGAGTCGGACGTCCTCGGCGTCCTGAGCTGACGCTCAGAACGCCAGTGGCGAGTGACGAGTGGCGAGTGACGAGAGGAGCCGATACCGGCTCATTGTCCCGCGACTCTGCACTTCACTCGCCACTCGCCACTCGTCACTAACCACTCATTCAAGGAGCTGCCCGCATGGCCGCTAAAATCGTACAGTTCAACACCGACGCGCGCGACAAGATGCTGCGCGGCGTCAACGTGCTCGCCAACGCCGTCAAGGTGACGCTCGGTCCCAAGGGCCGCAACGTCGTGATCCAGAAGTCCTTCGGCGCCCCGCGCTCGACCAAGGACGGCGTGTCGGTCGCCAAAGAGATCGAGCTGGAAGACGCCTTCGAGAACATGGGCGCCCAGATGATCCGCGAAGTCGCTTCGAAGACGAACGACAAGGCGGGTGACGGCACCACCACCGCAACCGTCCTGGCGCAATCGATCGTGCAGGAAGGCCTCAAGGCCGTCGCCGCCGGCATGAACCCGATGGATCTGAAGCGCGGCATCGACAAGGCCGTCACCGCCGTCCTCGCCGACATCAAGGCCTCGGCCAAGAAGGTCGAGAACAACTCCGAGATCGCCCAGGTCGGCACCATCTCGGCCAACGGCGACGCTGAAGTCGGCGAAATGATCGCCAAGGCCATGGCCAAGGTAGGCAACGAAGGCGTCATCACGGTTGAAGAAGCCAAGACCGCCGAGACCGAGCTGGACGTCGTCGAAGGCATGCAGTTCGACCGCGGCTACCTGAGCCCTTACTTCATCACCAACGCCGACAAGATGGAGGTTCAACTCGAAGAGCCCCTGATCCTGCTGTTCGAGAAGAAGCTGTCGTCGCTGCAGGCCATGCTGCCGATCCTGGAAGCCGTCGTGCAATCGGGCCGTCCGCTGGTGATCATCGCCGAGGACATCGAAGGCGAGGCCCTGGCCACCCTGGTGGTCAACAAGCTGCGGGGCGGCCTGCGCGTCGCCGCCGTCAAGGCTCCGGGCTTCGGTGATCGCCGCAAGGCCATGCTGGAAGACATCGCCATCCTGACCGGCGGCCAGGTCATCTCGGAAGACCTGGGCATCAAGCTTGAGAACGTCACGATCGACATGCTCGGCAAGGCCAAGAAAGTCACGATCACCAAGGACGACACCACCATCGTGGACGGCGTTGGCGGCAAGGAAGAGATCGAGGCCCGCATCGGCCAGATCAAGCGCCAGATCGAGGACACCACCTCGGACTACGACAAGGAAAAGCTGCAGGAACGTCTGGCCAAGCTGGCCGGCGGCGTCGCCGTCATCCGCGTCGGCGGCTCGACCGAAGTCGAAGTGAAGGAAAAGAAGGACCGCGTCGACGACGCCCTGAACGCCACGCGTGCAGCCGTTGAAGAAGGCATCGTCCCGGGCGGCGGCATCGCCCTGCTGAAGGCGACCAAGGCGCTTGACGGCCTGACCGGCGACAACGCCGACCAGACCGCCGGCATCGCCATCATCCGTCGCGCCATCCAGGCCCCGATCCGTCAGATCGTGGAAAACGCCGGCGTCGAAGGCTCGATCGTCGTGGGCAAGGTGCTGGAAAACAGCTCCGCCACCTACGGCTTCAACGCCCAGACGGAAGAGTACGGCGACCTGGTCGCCATGGGCGTGATCGACCCGGCCAAGGTGGTTCGCACCGCCCTGACCGACGCCGCCTCGGTGGCCTCGATCCTGATCACGACCGAAGCCGCCGTCGCCGACGCCCCCAAGAAGGGCGGCTCCTCGGCCCCCGACATGGGTGGAATGGGCGGCATGGGCGGCATGGACTTCTAAGTCCAAGCCAACCCGGCTGAGAATGCAGAAGGGCGGGACCGCAGGGTCCCGCCCTTTTTGTTTGCGACGGCGAGGGGTGACGCGCCCCCTCCGTCACGGCGCTTTGCGCCGCGCCACCTCCCCCAAGGGGGGAGGATCTCCGTCATCCCATTCCTCCCCCCCTGGGGGAGGTGGATCGCCGGCGAAGCCGGCGAGACGGAGGGGGCCCGAACGGCCCCAACTGTCACAATGACGCTGGTCGTGCCGTAACGTTTCCAAGGGCTTGTCAGTTTCTCGCCCCGACTTTCCCGCCAGGGTTTCCCCGCCCCCTATAATCCTCCCCGGTCTCGTTGCTTGGAGGGCTCGTAAGGCCTGCGACCTTGCGGCGGCGGGAGCGGATGGAACGGGAGCGGGGGTGCAACTCCCCCGCGCCGGCGGCGCCTCAGGACGTCGCCGGAGGGTCGAGGGGGATACTCGGCCGCACTCGGGACGGTTCTTCGCAGGGACCGCCGACCCGTCGCAGGCTTATGGGGTTAGGCGATAAGACCGCCACCGCTCGGCGCCCCGAGCTTGCAGGCCAACCTTCCGCGCGGGGCGTCAAACCTTCGTCGAAACGGTATTTCTAGATCATACTCCGGGCGAAGGCCCGGCGCCCCGCCCAGCCCTCCGCTTCCAAAGGGCCTCCAACTCCGCCCAAGGGACGGAGCGTTTCGCCGTGTCAGAATTCCGAAATCGCGCCCGGACGGCGCGAGCGGGTCTTCAGCCACATGACGCCCAGCAGGTCCGAGAAGGAGGCCCGCAGACGGCCCCAGTTGGTGTATTTCGACTGGCCCGTCTCGCGGTGGCGGTGGTCGACGTCGAGATACTGGTTGCGGAACCCCTCGCGGATCATCAGGGCCGGCAGATAGCGATGGATGTGATCGAAATAGGGAAGGCGCAGGAAGACGTCGCGGCGGAAGGCCTTCAGGCCGCAGCCGGTGTCGTCGGCGTCGTCGCCCAGCAGGCGGCGGCGGATGCGGTTGGCCCAGATCGAGGCCTGGCGCTTGGCCTGGCTGTCCTGGCGCTTGGCGCGCCGGCCGCCGACCAGGCCCACATCGGCCGGCGCGGCCAGCAGAGCGTCGACCAGGCGCGGGGCGTCGGCCGGGGGGTTCTGGCCGTCGCCGTCCATGGTGACGACCACGGGGGCGCGGGCGGCCAGCACCCCGGTGCGGACCGCCCGGCTCTGGCCCGCATTGGTCCCGTGGGACAGGACCCGCAGGGCCGGCAGTTCGGCCATGGCGGCCCTCAGCTCCGACAGGGTCGCGTCCCTGGAGGCGTCGTCGACGAAGATCATCTCATAGGATCGGCCGGCGAAGGCGGCCGCGATCTCGCGGGCCAGGGGGACGGCGGCGCCCGCCTCGTCATGGACGGGCACGACGACGGAGATCAGAGGCGCAGGATTGTGTTCGGCGGTCATGGCCGCTCCATAGACGAGATCGACGGCTTAGGGGAGACGGCTGACGACGGGCCGGTCGCCGTGTAAGGAGTCTCTCATGAAGACTTTCGATCTGGATCGCCGCATCGCCGGCTGGAAGGGTCCGCTCCTGGCGGCCCTGCTGACGCTGATCGCCGGCCTGCCCGGCCTGCTGCTGCTGCCGCCACTGGACCGGGACGAGAGCCGCTTCGCCCAGGCCACGGCCCAGATGCTGGAGAGCGGCGACTATGTCGACATCCGCTTCCAGGACGAACCACGCTGGAAGAAGCCGGTCGGCATCTACTGGATGCAGGCCGCCGCCGTCGCCCTGACCTCGGACGTCGAGGATCGCGACATCGCCCCTTACCGGATTCCGTCGCTGCTGGGGGCCATGCTGGCCGCCTGGGCCGTGGCCTGGGCCGGGTCGGCCCTGTTGGGCGCCCGCGTCGGCTTCTTCGGCGGCGCGATCATGGGGGCCACCTTCCTGCTGTCGACCGAGGCGGGCATCGCCAAGACCGACGCCATGCTGTGCGGCGCCACCACCCTGGCCATGGCGGCCCTGGCGCGGATCTATATGGCGACACGGGCCGGAGAACGGCCGATCCGGCCGCACAAGCTGCTGTTCTGGATCGGGGTCGGCCTGTCGATCCTGATCAAGGGGCCGATCGGGCTTCTCGTCATCGCCCTGGCCGTCATCGCCCTGTCGATCTGGGACCGGAACATCAAATGGCTGGCGCGCCTCGGCTGGGGCTGGGGCCTGCCCCTGGTCGCCCTGATGGTCGGACCCTGGGCCATCGCCATCACCATAGCCACCGACGGCGGCTTCTGGCGCGAGGCTATCGGCGGCGACCTGGCCCCCAAGATCGCCGGCGCCCACGAAAGCCATTCGGGCTTCCCCGGCCTGTATCTGCTGCTGGCCCCCCTGCTCTTCTTCCCCTCGACCCTGCTGCTTCCGGCGGCCGTCTCGACCGGCTGGAGCCGGCGGGCCGAGCCGGCCATCCGCTTCCTGGTCTGCTGGCTGGTTCCCGGCTGGCTGATGTTCGAACTGGCCCCGACCAAGCTGTGGCACTACACCCTGCCGACCTTCGGGGCGCTGGCCCTGCTGGCCGCCGCCGCCCTGGCGCGGCCCATCGGCAAGGTGTCGCGCATCACCGGCGCCGTTCTGGCCCTGTTCGCCGCCCTGCTGATCATCGGCGTCACCGTCTATGGACTGACGGTCTACGGCACCTCGACGGCCCAGACCTGGGCCGCCCTGACCGTGGTCACCACCCTGGCCGCAGCCGCCGTGGGCGCCTTCCTGCTGCTGAACCGGGCCCCGGTCGCGGCCCTGGTCGCGTCCCTGGCCTTCGGCATCGTGGCCCATGGCGCCCTGGCCGGGACCATCCGCCAGCTGCGCCCCCTGGCCATCGCGCCCCAGCTGGAGAAGACGCTGGAGGCCGCCGACCTGCATCCGCGCCAGGGCCGCACGCCCGGCCCCGTCGCCATCACCACCTATCATGAGCCCAGCTTCGTCTTCCTGACCGGCCGGGATACGGACCTGACCGACGCCGAGGGCGCCGCCCGCGCCCTGGCCGAGGGCCGGCCCGCCATCGTCGAAGGGCGCGACGCCGACGCCTTCCGCGCCGCCGCCGGACGACTGGGCGTGTCGGGCCGGGCCGTCGGGGTGGTGCGGGGCTACAACTATTCGGGCGGGGACGAGATGACCCTGACCGTCTATGCGCCGCCGCCCCGGCCCGGAACAGGCGATGACGCAGGCGATGGCGCAGGCGAAGCCCCATGAGCCGGTTCATCCAGATCGTCGAGGTCGGCCCCCGCGACGGGCTGCAGAACGAGAAAACCGTGCTGGACCCCGCCGTCCGCGTCGATCTGGTGCGGCGGCTGGAAGCGGCCGGCGCGCGCCGGATCGAGGCCGTCTCCTTCGTCCATCCCGGATATGTGCCCCAGATGGCCGGCGCCGAAACGGTCATGGCCGCCCTGCCGCATGCGGCGGGCCGCAGCCGCATCGGCCTGGTCCTGAACGGCAAGGGCTATGACCGGGCGCTGGCGACGGGGGTGGACGAGGTCAATGTCTCGGTCGCGGCCACCGACGGCTTCGGCCTGAAGAACCAGGGCCTGTCGGTCAAGGACCAGCTGGCCATGCTGGGCGAAATCGTCGCCCGCCGGCACAATGCGGCGGCGTCGGACGGCGCCCCGTCCCTGTCGGCCATGATCTCGTGCGTCTGGGGCTGTCCGTTCGAGGGCGAGGTCTCGGTGGATCAGGTGACGGACATGGTCGGGGCCCTGGCGGACCTGGGCGTGGCGGAGATCGGCCTGGCCGACACCATCGGCGCCGGCGATCCCTGGGCCGTGACCCGCAAGGTCGAGGCCGCCCGCAAGGCCGCGCCCGACGCTGTGCTGCGCCTGCATTTCCACGACACCCGCAACACCGGCCTGGCCAACGCCTACGCCGGGATCGACGCCGGGATCGACGTTCTGGACGCCTCGGTCGGCGGCATCGGCGGCTGTCCCTTCGCGCCCGGGGCGACGGGCAATATCGCCACCGAGGACCTGGTCTATATGCTGGCGCGCGGCGGGTTCGAGACCAGCTATGACCTCGACGCCCTGATCGCCACGGCCCGCTGGATCGGCGAGGTCCTCGGCCGCCCGGCCCCGTCCGCCCTCAGCCGCGCGGGCGGATTTCCCCGCGCCTGAGCACGCCGTCACCTCCGTCGTGGCGAAACGGGACAAATAGAGTTAATCAAGCTTAACAAGCGCAGCCGTTGCGCCGGGGAGGACCGCCATGCTGATCGCCATACCCCTGCTGCTGATCCCGGTGATCCTGTACAATATCGTCGTGCTGTTCGGCGCGCCGGGCGACATGGGCATGGCCCAGGCCGACGCCATTCTGCGCGATCCGATGTTCTCGATCCCGATGGCGTCCGGCGCCCAGTGGAATATCGGCTCGGGCGACCTGATCCTGTTCCTGGGCCTGATCCTGCTGTTCTTCGAGCTGATCAAGTCGACCTCCAGCCAGAAGGTCGCCATCGTCAATCACGCCCTGTCGATGGTCCTGTTCATCGTCGTCCTGGTCGAATTCCTGCTGATCCGCGGCTTCGCCACCTCGACCTTCTTCCTGATCGTGGTGATGATCCTGCTGGACGTCCTGGCCGGCTTCATCGTCACCATCATCTCGTCCCGCAAGGACTTCGATCTCGGGAACTGACGGCTTGATCAGGCCTCAGGCCGCCCGACAGAGGGATGGACCCCGTGCGGCCTCAAGCAGCCCGACAGGGCGATAGGCCCCTAAGAAAAAGCCGTGAAGATCAGGGCGACGACGGCGACGTCGAAAACCTTGGCGGCGAGATGAAGGGCGGGCATGGGCTGGTCCGAAAAGAGGCGTTCTGGCCCCGCCCCAGCAAACCCCGTGCCGCTCAGCCCCGGCGGCGGTCAGATGTCGGTCTTGGCCGCCCGGCCCACGGGAGGACGCCGCTCCGCCTCGCCTGAATACTCGGCGCCCATATAGGCGGCGCGGGCCGCGCCCAGCACGGGCGGGCCGCCGCGCAGACCGCGCTTCTGTCCGCGCTGCCCCATCTGCTGGGCGACAAAGGCCGCCGCGCCGGGGTCGGCCGCCACATGGACGGCAGGTCTTGCCGGGGCGGTTTCGGGCTTGAACTCGGGTTCGGCGGGTTCGACCGGAACCAGAGCGCGAGACCTCTCCTGATCGGCCCGCCGCTCGCGTTCCCGGCGCTCGCCTTCGCGGCGATCGATCCGCTCGGGCCCGCCGACCGCTCCTATGCGCTCGGTCATTTCGCCTTCGACCCGCCCGCCAGACGATCGATCTGGGCGCGCATCTCGTCCATCTGGCGACGCATCTCGTCCAGGGCGTCAGGCGCCGCCGGAGCCCCGTCTCCGGTTTCCGTCGGCGCCGCCTGAGACGCCGTTTGGGACTCGGTCCGGGAATAGCCGAAGGCGGGGAACATCTGCATGGCCCGTTCGAACATGGCCATGTTCGCCTTGGCCGCCTCCTCCATCAGGGTCGCGCCCGATCCCGTGCCGAAGGCCCGGCTCATCTGACTGGCGAACTGTTCCTGCTGGCGGCCGAAATTGGCCAGCGACATCTCCAGGTAGGAGGGCAGAACCCCCTGCATGGAGCCGCCGTAAAAACCGATCAGCTGGCGCAGGAACTGCACCGGCAGCAGGGCTTCGCCCCGGCTCTCTTCCTCGAAGATGATCTGGGTCAGGATCTGACGGGTCAGGTCGTCATTGGTCTTGGCGTCATAGACGACGAACTCGGTCCCCTCGCGCACCATGGCGGCCAGGTCCTCCAGCGTCACATAGGCGCTGGTCCGCGTATTATAGAGTCTGCGGTTCGCATACTTCTTGATGACGACCTGGGCGCCGTCACCGTGTTTTCCGCCCTTGATCTTTTCGTCAGCCACGCTTGTTCTCGCGATGTTGCAACGCGTCACTATCCTCCGTTGCGACGCGATGCGCCAGAGGGGGGATTCGGCGGCCTGAACACGCAGGGATCGGACGGATATCCTAGTGGCTCATCGCGGGGGCCAGGACGACGCCCACCAGTACCGCCGTCCAGTGGACGGTCGCGCCGGTGACGACGAAACCGTGCCAGATGGCCCGGCGGAAACGCACCTTGGGGCTGATGAAGACCAGGACCCCGGCGGTGTAGATCAGACCGCCGATCACCAGCAGAGCCAGGGCGACCGGATGGACCGTCTCGACCATGGGCTTGAGGGCGGCCACGGCCAGCCAGCCGAACACCACATAGACGCCGCTCCAGAACTTGTCGGAAATGCGCGGCGCGAACAGTTTCACCCCGGCGCCGACGAAGGCCAGGGTCCAGATCAGGGCGGTGAAACCGACCGACCACAGGCCTTCGAATCTCTGGGTGGTGAAGGGCGTATAACTGCCGGCGATCATCAGGAAGATGGCGGCCTCGTCGAGCCGTCGCAGCACGGGTCGCGCGGCGCAAGGCTTGGTCCAGTTGTAAATCGTCGAAGCGGTCAGCATGCCGACCAGACACAGGGCGTAGATGGCCGTGGCCATGACCCCGCCGATTCCGGCGTAGACTCCCGCCAGACCGGCCAGGATGACGCCCCCGACCGCCGCCAGCATCAGACCGACGACATGGACCCAGAGGTCCGCCAGTCTTTCGGCGCGCGTCTGGTAGTGCTCGATCATGTCCAGCTCGTCCGGCGTGCAGACGTGGGCGGCGAAGCGTTTCAGCGTGCGGAGCATGGCCAATCAAATCCGGGATCGTCCGTATCGTTCCTCCAGAATGCGCCGACAGGGTGACGAATGACTGAATCTGCGGCGGTCTGTTTCGGCCACAGGTGACGAAGCCGCCGGGATGCGGCAAAACGGCAACTCATTATTCCGCATCGAGTGAAATCCCATGACCGAGGTCGTCATCGTCTCCGCAGCCCGCACGCCCGTCGGGTCCTTCCTGGGGGCCCTGTCCGCGCTGCCGGCGTCGAAACTGGGCGAGGTCGCCATTCGGGCGGCGCTGGAACGGGCGGGCGTGTCGGGCGAAGAGGTCGATGAGGTGATCCTGGGCCATGTGCTGCAGGCCGCCGCCGGACAGGGCCCGGCCCGTCAGGCCGCCGTCGGCGCCGGGGTGCGCCAGGCGGCGCCGGCCTGGAGCCTGAACCAGATCTGCGGCTCGGGCCTGCGCGCCGTCGCCATCGCCGCCCAGCAGATCGCGCTGGGCGATGCGAAGATCGTCGTCGCCGGCGGCCAGGAGAGCATGAGCCAGGCGCCGCACGCCCAGCAGCTTCGGGCCGGGCACAAGATGGGCGACGTCGCCCTGATCGACACCATGATCAAGGACGGGCTGTGGGACGCCTTCAACGGCTACCACATGGGTCAGACGGCCGAGAACATCGCCGACAAATGGGCCATCACCCGTGAAGCCCAGGACGAATTCGCCCTCGCCAGCCAGAACAAGGCCGAGGCGGCGCAAAACGCAGGTCGGTTCGACGCCGAGATCGTTCCGGTCGTCATTCCCGGCAAGAAGGGCGACGTCGTCGTCGACAAGGACGAATACATCCGCCACGGCGCGACCATCGAGCTGATGCAGAAACTGCGGCCGGCCTTCGCCAAGGAGGGCAGCGTCACCGCCGCCAACGCCTCGGGCCTGAACGACGGCGCCGCCGCCCTGGTGCTGATGAGCGCCGATGAGGCGAAGGCTCGCGGCCTGGAGCCCCTGGCCCGCATCGTCTCGTCCGCCACGGCCGGGGTCGATCCGGCGATCATGGGCACGGGGCCGATCCCCGCCTCGAAGAAGGCGCTGGAAAAGGCGGGCTGGACCGTCGCCGACCTGGATCTGGTGGAATCCAACGAGGCCTTCGCCGCCCAGAGCCTGTGCGTGGTCAAGGAGCTGGGCCTCGACCCGGCCAAGGTCAACGTCAACGGCGGCGCCATCGCCATCGGCCATCCCATCGGCGCCTCGGGCGCCCGCATCCTGACCACCCTGCTGTTCGAGATGAAGCGGTCGGGCGCGAAAAAGGGCCTGGCGACCCTGTGCATCGGCGGCGGCATGGGCGTGGCCATGTGCGTGGAGCGGAGCTGAGCCGCCCTCTCCTTTGATCCGTCGCCCTCGGGCCGGTCCCAAGTGTGACGGGACTTGACGGTCGGGGTTCACGCGCCGAGCGCAGACGCGACATGCACCCTGATTGGTCAGGCCTCCGTCTGAATGGATCCCGCGCCGAGCGTACACGGCAAAGACGGGTCAAAACGCCGCGTTCAGCCCCAGGGGCCGCGCGGCTCGATCGGCGTGGTCGGCACGCCTGTGGTCGCGCGACGTGGCGTGACAGGAACCGCCGAGACGGACGGCGTCGCCGCCGCGCGAGGACGAATCCCCGTCTTCGCGCCCAGCTCCGCCAGGGCGCGCACCCGGTTGGCCGTGGCCGGATGGGTCGAGAACAGGTTGTCGGCGCCGCGTCCGGCCAGGGGGTTGATGATGAACATCTGGCCCGAGGCCGGATTGCGTTCGGCGGTCGGATTGTGGATCCGCTTGGCGTAGGCGTCGATCTTCTGCAGGGCCGAGGCCAAGGCCTGGGGGTCGCCGGCGATCTCGGCGCCGATACGGTCGGCCTCGTATTCGCGGCCGCGGCTGATCGCCATCTGCACCAGGCCGGCGGCCATGGGCGCCAGGATCATCAGGGCCAGGGTTCCGATGACGCCGCCCGGTCGCTCGCGGTCCTCGCCGCCGCCGAAGAACAGCGCGAAATTGGCCAGGGCGGCGATGGCGCCGGCGATGGTGGCGGTCACCGTCATGATCAGGGTGTCGCGGTTCTTCACATGGGCCAGTTCGTGCGCCATCACCCCGCGCACCTCCTCGCGCGTCAGCATGTCCAGCAGGCCGGTGGTGGCGCAGACGGCGGCCCGTTCCGGATTGCGGCCGGTGGCGAAGGCGTTGGGCTGGTCGCTGGGGATGATGGCGACCTGGGGCTGGGGCAGGCCGGCGTCGCGGGCCATCTGGCGCACGTCGGCGACATAGTTGCGCACCACCGCGTTCGGATGTTGCTCGTCGACCGGCTGGGCCCGGTACATCTTCAGCACAATCTTGTCGGCGTTCCAGTAGCTGAACAGGTTCATCCCGCCGGCGAACACCAGGGCCACGGCCATGCCCGTCGCGCCGCCGATCAGATAACCCACACCCCCGAACAGGGCGGTCAAGGCGGCCAGAAGGATGAAGGTCTTCAGATGGTTCATCGTCGTTCCATCCGCGATCATCCGGTTTTTCTGGCGTCGCGGCTTCAATCGACTATTTGAGGCCATGAGACGCCGCCCTCAAGGGAGCCGACCTGTGACCGAACATCCCACCCCCGAGGGGGCCGCCCCCTCGCCCGACAATGAAAACGCGCCTGTTTTCAACGCCGAAATCCCCCATGCGACGCCGGAGAAGCCGCTAAGCGACGTCGCGCGCCGCGCCCTGCTGGAAGCGGCTGATCGTCGCGCGGCCGAACAGGTCGCCCAGACCGATCCGGAACACGGCGGGCCGAGCGGTCCCGAACCCACCCGTTACGGCGATTGGGAGAAGAAGGGCCTGGCCATCGACTTCTGACGCGGCGCAATTTCGCGGGGCGCGGGACTTGCCTGAACGGAGACAATTCAGAGGAGTCTGTCCCGTGACGATACAGTCCACGATCGCGGCCGCGTCGGCGGCCCTTCTGCTTTTCGCCGCTCCCGCCCTCGCCGGTGGACCGTCCGGCGGCCATGGCGGCGGCTGTGGAAGCTGCGGCGGCGGACACGGGGGCGGGGGTCATTACGGCGGCGGCCACAACAGCAACGTCAATGTGAACGTGAATGCCGGGGCCAACGCCTCGGCCCATGCCGGCGCCGCTTCCTATTCCGCCGTCAACGCCCGCGCCTATTCCCATTCGTCCAGCTTCAGCCGCGGCGGCGGCGGCGGCGTGACCTATGTCGGCGGGGGCGGTTACGCCGACGGCGGATATTCGGGCGGCTATATTCCCGGCCCGCCCGTGAACTTCGTCGGCCCGGCCCCGGTCAGCGCCCCGGTCGGCTATCCCACCTATGGCTTCGGGCGCGACTATATCGGCTGGCGCCCTTATCAGCCGCAACGCCCGGTCGATTGCGACTGCCGCCCCGCCCCGCGCCCTGCCCATCGCGAAGACCGGTACGAAGGCCGTTATCAGGAGCGGTACGAACACTATGAGCAGCGCGGCTACGAACAAGGCGGCTATTACGAGCAGCAGCGCGCCTATGTGCAGGCTCCGATCCAGGTTCAGGGTCCGCCCGTCTATGTCGCGCCGCAGCGGATCTATGTCGCCCCCTCTCAGGTGAACATCGCGCCGCCCGAGATCGTGACCGGCCCGCCGGTCTATATCGAACAGCCGCCCGTCTATGTGCAGGCGCCGCCGGTCGAAATCGCCCCGGCCCAGATCCATGTCGCGCCGCCCGAAGTCCACGCGCCGCCGCCCGTCCAGGACTATTACGGCGACCTGCCGCCCCCCGGCTATGTCGCGCCGCAAGCCCCGCCGCGCCAGCATTACGCCCAAGAGCCGGGCGAGCGCGGCTGATCAGATCAGGGCGATGCTTTCGGCGACCGCCAGGGCGGCGGCCCGGGGATCGGCCGCCGCCGTGATCGGGCGGCCGATCACCAGATGGGTCGCGCCGGCCTGGAGCGCCGCTTCGGGCGTCGCGGCCCGGGCCTGATCGTCCAGGGCCGAGCCCGCGGGCCGGACCCCTGGGGTCACGATCAAAAAGTCCGGACGGCCGGCCTCGACCGCGATCTCGCGCACGCGCGCCGCCTCATGAGGGCTGGAGACGACGCCATCGATCCCCGCCTCCAGCGCCTGTCGGACCCGGCGCTCGACCAGGTCGGCCGGCGACAGGCTGTGATCGTCGGCGGCCAGATCCTCGGCCGTCAGACTGGTCAGGACCGTGACCCCCAGCACCTTCAAGCCCGATCCCGCCACGCCGCGCGCCGCCGCCGCCATCACCTGGGGCCGGGCGTGAACGGTCAGCAGGTCGCAGCCGGCGTCCGCCAGATTGGCCGCCGCCTTCTCGACCGTGGCGCCGATGTCGTGCAGCTTCCAGTCCAGAAAGACCTTGCGTCCCTCGGTCTTCAGGTCACGCGCCAGGTCCATGCCGCCCGCCGCGAACAGCTGCAGCCCGATCTTGTAAAAGCCCACCGCGTCCTGGACCCGCGCGACCAGGGCGGCCGCCTCGGCGATGGTCGGGACGTCCAGGGCGCAGATGATCCGTTCGTCTGGACCGCGATTGGGGGCCAAGGTTTCGGTCTGGGTCATCGACGGACTCGCGCTGAGCGGCTATGCGAGGACGCAAGGGGTGCGTCGGCGCGGCCGGCGTGTTGAATTTCAAGAGCGAGGCGAGGCGATGAACGCGGTCGATCTGGGTGTCAACCTGTTCGTGACCCTGTTCGCCCTGCTGGATCCCATCGGCAATCTGCCGATCTTCGCCGCCGCCACGGCCGGGGCGACGCTGCGCCAGCGGATTTCGGTCTCGGCCCTGATCTGCACCTTCGCCGCCGTCTTCCTGGCCTTCTTCCTGTTCACCGGCCTGGGCCTGCTGCAGTTCTTCGGCATTTCGCTGGCGGCCTTCCGGATCGCGGGGGGCATATTGCTGCTGCTCCTCGGCCTGGACATGGCGCGCGGCGACTTCCTGGCCCTGTTCGCGGACAAGGACGCCATCGCCGACAGCCAGGATGTGCGCGGCTACGCCCGTCGCCGGTTCCAGCGCCTGGTCGTGCCCTTCGCCATACCGTTGATGATCGGCCCCGGCGCCATTTCGGCGGTCATCATCCAGGCGGGCGAGGCGGCCAAGCTGGGTTATGCCGGAACCATGGGATCGCTGGTCGCCATCGCGGCCGCCTGCGCCGTCTCCTTCGTCTGTTTCGCCATGACCGGATCGCTCAGCCGCCTGTTGGGCGAGGTGGGCATGGCCATCATCGTGCGCGTCCTGGGCCTGATCCTGTGCGCCCTGGCGATCCAGTTCATCCTGCTGGGTCTGGGCGAGGCCATCCCCGGCATGATCTCGGGGGCGGTGACGACCCCCTACCCGGCCACGAAATAAGGCTTCAGTCGGCGTCATCCTCGATGGCGTGGATATCGTCGTCGGACAGGCCGAAATGGTGGCCGATCTCGTGGATCAGGACGTGGGCGATCAGTTCGGCCAGGCCGACGTCGCCGCGCTCGCACCATTCGTCCAGGATCGGACGGCGATACAGGAAGACCCGCGACGGCTCCGCCGCCGGTCCCAGGCTGTCGCGTCGGCCGATGTCCACGCCATGATACAGGCCGGTCAGTTCGAACGGATCCTCGATCTCCAGATCCGCCAGCGTCTGTTCGTCGGCGAAATCGTCGATGCGGAACACCACCTCGCCCGCCGCCGCCCGGAACTCGGCCGGCAGGGCGTCGAACGCCTCGCGCGCCAGTCGGGCGAAATCGTCGAGGGAGGGGGCGAAGAGATCGGCGGTCGCGTCGGTCATGCCTCCGCTATCGCCGTCTGGGGCCCGCCATGCAACGGGGCGCGATGACGCGACGAAGACTGACTTTTTCTGGCCGGGTTTGCGGTATGGTGAACGCCGAATCAGGTCGCGGGACCCAGGGACAAGAATGGCCGAGGCCGACATCGCCTATGTCGCCACTGCGGGCGCAGCCGGGCTAGCCCTGGCGGTCAGCGCCTGGGCTCTGCGTCTGCGCGCCAGGCTGAACGCCGCCACGGCCCTGGCTGAGGGCGAGCGGGCGGCGGCCGTCGCCGATCTCAGCCGCCACGACAGCATGTTGCGCGCCTTCGACGACGTCAGCCTGGCCCTGACCCCCGAAGGCGAAGCCAGCGGCGCCCCCATCGGCCCGCCCGAACTGATCGATCGCCTGACCGAGGCCAGCGGCGATACGGCGGGACACGCCCTGCTGACCCGGCTGAAGACCTCCTATGTGGTGCTGATCGACGGTCTGGTGACGGCCGGCAAGGCGTTCGAAGGTCTGATCGAACTGGGCGACGTCGAACCCTGGCGGATCGAGGGACGGGTGGCCGGCGGCGGCGCCTGGCTGAGACTGTCACCGGCGTCGCGCGTCATGCTGACCGGCGCCGACGCGACCGAGAGCGGCCTGGCCCTGCTGGGCGACGCCTCGCCGATCCCGACCTGGGTGGTGGACGGCGCCGGCAAGCTGGCCTGGGCCAACCGGGTCTGGCTGCACGAGATCGGCGCCGACAGCGTCGAGACGGCGCGGAACAAGGGCCTGTCGTTCGACCGGGGCGCCGACGCCCTGGTCGCAGAAGCCGGGCGGCTGGGCGTGCGCCAGGAGGGCTTCCGCTGGACCACCGGCGGCGGCCATCGCCGCGCCTGGCGCATCATCGCCGAACCAGCCGGCGGCGGCGCCGTCACCGCCTTCGCCATCGAGGTGACCGAGGCGGAGGAGACACGCGACACCCTGCGTCGCCACGTCGACGCCCATGACGAGACGCTGAACCATCTGGCTGACGCCGTGGCCATCTTCGGCCCATCCAAGCGGCTGGCTTTCCACAACACCGCCTTCCAGACCCTGTTCGACATCGACCCCGCCTGGCTGGATGAACGCCCGACCCACGCCGAACTGCTGGATCGGCTGCGTCAGCGCCGCCGCCTGCCCGAGGTCATGGACTATGCGGGCTGGAAGGCGCGCGAGCTGGAATTCTATGGCGCGTCCCAGGCCTCGCCCGACGACAGCTGGTCGCTTCCGGACGGCCGCACCCTGCGGGTCGTGCGCCAGCCCCATCCGCTGGGCGGCATATTGCTGATCTTCTCGGACATCACCGACGAACTGAACCTGAGAAGCCGGTTCAACGCCCAGATTCAGGTCCAGACGGCGACCCTGGACAAGCTGAACGACGCCGTCGCGGTGTTCGGTTCGGACGGACGGCTGCGGTTGCACAACGAGGCGTTCGAGACCTTCTGGAAACTGTCGGCGGAACAGATCGCCGGCTCGACCGACTTCGACGCCCTGGCCGAACTGTGCAAGGCCGTCCTGCCCGATCCTGCCCTGTGGCTGGGTCTGAAGGCCCGCGTCGCCGATCCCGATCCCGAAAGCCGGGTCGCCATATCGGGCGAAGGCCGCACCATCGACGGCCGGATCGCGGCCTGGCAGACCCGTCCCCTGCCCGACGGCGCCACCCTGGTCGCCTTCTCGGACATCACGGCCCGGCGCGGTCTGGAACAGGCCCTGGTTCAGCGGGAACAGGCTCTGGCCGAGAGTCAGGCGTTGAAACGCGAGTTCGTCGGCAGCGTCTCCTATGAGCTGCGCACGCCGCTGACGACCATCGTCGGCTATTCCGAGCTGCTCGAGACCATGGGCGACCTGCCGGAACGCGGCCGCCAGCACGCCGGCGCCATCCGCGTCGCCGCCAGCCAGTTGGCCCGATCCATCGACGACGTCCTGGACATGGCCCAGATCGACGCCGGCGAGATGGAGCTGTCGCTGGGCGACGTGCGCGTTCAGGATCTGCTGGAGCAGGCCGCCGAACGGGTGCGCGCCAAGGTCGAGGGCCGGGGCGCGACCCTGACCGTGACCTGCCCGCCTGGTCTGAAGCCGATCCGCGCGGACGACCACCGTATCGGCCAGGCCCTGAACCACCTGCTGGAGAACGCCGCCCGCGCCGTGTCCGAAGGCGGCGCCGTGACCCTGTCGGCCGAGATGGCCCCGTCGGAAATGCGGGTGACCGTGTCGGATTCGGGACGCGGCATCCCCTATCACCTGCAGGCCCACGTCTTCGACCGGTTCGTGCGGCGCGAGCGCGGCGGCCCCGGCGTCGGCCTGGCCCTGGTCAAGGCCCTGGTCGAGCTGCACGGCGGCTGGGCCGAGGTCGAGAGCGAGCCGGGCAAGGGCGCCGCCTTCATCCTGCACCTGCCGCTGGGCGCCGCGACCAGCGCCGCCGCGCCCGAGCTGCAGCTCGTCGTGCCCTCCTTCCAGACGGCGGCCTCTTAGGGCCGCAGAGCCTTGGACTGAGCCCGCGCAGGGCCGAACTCGGCGCCGGGGTTCCATTCGGGCCAGACGTCGGACTGGGCCAGGTCGCGGCCGACGGCGTAGATCAGGGCCACGTCCGCAGCGGCGGCGTCCATGCGCCAGGTCGCATCCCATGCGTCCGACGGCTGGTGATAGCGGTTCTGGACATAGTCGCGGCTGGCGGCGCTGGCGCCGGTGAAGCCGGCGGCCGGGAACAGGGCCGGCACGCCCTTCAGGGCCAGGGGGAAGTGGTCCGAGCGATAGAAGGCGCCGGCCTGGGGCGCGGGATCGGCGATCAGGGTGCGGCCGGTCGCGGTCGCATGGCGGGCCAAAACCTCGTCCAGCTGGTTCTTGCCCTTGCCGATGACGACGACATTGGGGTCGATCTCCGTTCCCGGCAGCAGGCTGTCGACATTGATGTTGGCCACGGTCGTCTCCAGCGGCCAGACCGGATTGGCGGCGTAATAGGTCGAACCCAGCAAGCCCGCCTCCTCGCCCGACCAGGCGGCGAAGACCACCGAACGTTTCGGACGCGGCGCGTCCGCGAAGGCGTGGGCCAGCTCCAGCAGGGCCGCCACCCCGGTCGCATTGTCCACCGCCGCATTATAGATCGTGTCGCCCGAGGCGTCGGGCGTGCCCACGCCGTAACCGTCCCAGTGGGCGCCGTACATGACGGTCTCGTTGGGTCGTTCGGAGCCGGGTATGCGGGCGATGACGTTCCTGGTCTCCACCCGGTCGGCGATCTGTCCGAAATCGACGCTCATCGTCATCCCCGGCAGGACGACAGGTTTGAAGTCCGCGCTGCGGGCGCCCGCCTTCAAGGCTTCGAAGTCCAGGCCCGCGGCGGTGAACAGTTCCTCGGCCTTGGCCCGCTGGATCCAACCCTGGAAGGGGGCGCGCTCGGCGTTCGGGTCGGCGCGGACAATGTCGAACTTAGGCGCGGCCGATGAGTTCTGCAGCACCGACCAGCCATAGCCGGCGCCGGCCGTCTCATGCACCACCAGCACGCCCGCCGCGCCGCGACGGCCGGCCTCGAGGAATTTATAGGTCCAGCGGCCGTAGAAGGTCATGGCCTTGTCGTCGAACTTGCCGGCCACCGGATCCCCCGCCGGGGCTTCGAAATCCGGATCATTGACCAGGACGATGAGGACCTTGCCCCGCACGTCCACGTCCTTGAAATCATCCCACTGGCGCTCGGGCGCAGTGGCGCCATAGCCGACGAAGACGACGGGGGCGTCGGTCACGGCGATATGGTCGGTGGGACGGTCGCTGGAGACCAGGACGTCCGGCCCCCGCTCCAGTGCGATCGTACGGCCGCCGACCTGGGCGGCGACGGTCGCGGGGCCGTCCTGGCGCGTGCGCGACAGATGGGCGATCTGGACGAAGGACCCGTCCGAGCCGCCGCCCTCGGCGCCGGCGGCGCGGAATTGTTCGACCAGCCAGGCGACGGTCTTCTCCTCACCCGGCGACGCGGGGGCGCGGCCTTCGAATTCGTCCGAGGCCAGCACCCGCACCGCCTCGTTCATCCGGGCGGCGTCGATGTCGGGCGCGGCGGCGTCACCGGCCTGGGCCGAAGAACAGGCCATCATCAGGGCGAGGGCGGAAACGGCGGGCAGGGCGTGGCGCATTGGGAACTCCTAACGGCGAGCCCTCGACCCTGCCCCTCTCAGCCCCGGCTGTCGAGCCAATCGACAAGGCCGCGCGCCGCCTGGGCGCCCGAGGCGAAGCTGGCCTGGAGCAGATAGCCGCCGGTCGGGGCCTCCCAGTCCAGCATCTCGCCGGCGACGAAAACGCCCGGTCGCGCGACCAGCATCAGCCGTTCGTCCACCCCGTCCAGCGCCACCCCGCCGGCGGAGGAAATCGCGCGCTCCAAACCCTGTACGCCGGTCAAGGTCAGGGGCATGGCCTTGATCCGTTCGGCCAGGGCTCGGGGGGAAACCGGCAGAGGGCCGGCTTCATACAGCAGGGCGACGGCGACCGGCTCAAGCCCCACCACCTTGCGCAGATGGTTGGACAGGCTGGCCTTGCCCCGGGGTTTCGACAGCCGGTCGGTCAGTTTTCCGACCGCGACGTCCGGCTTCAGATCGATGTGGACATCCGCCCGCCCGTCCGCCTCTATTGACGCCCGCAGCGCGGCCGACAGGGCGTAGACAGCGCCGCCTTCGAGGCCGTAGCGGGCGATCATGGCCTCGCCGCGCGCTGTCCTGCTCCCATGCGTCACAGCGACGCCCTTCAGCGGCTGACCGGCGAACCGGTCGCGGAACAGGGAGGACCAGGCGAAATCGAAGCCGACATTGGCGGGGCGGAAGGGCGCGACGGCGACCCCGCCGGCCTCAAGCCAGGGCTTCCACGCGCCGTCCGAACCCAGGCGCGGCCAGCTGGCGCCGCCCAGGGCCAGGACCACGGCGTCCGGCCGTTCCAGCCGCTCTCCGTCCGGCGTCTCGAACGCCAGGGCCCCGTCGCGCCAGCCGACCCAACGCGACCGGATGCGGATCTCGACGCCCAGATCACCCAGTCGCGCCAACCAGGCCCGCAGCAGGGGCGAGGTCTTCATTGCGCGGGGAAACACCCGCCCGCTGGACCCGATGAAGGTCGGCTGGCCCAAGCCCTCGACCCAGGCGGTGAGGTCGGCGGGCGTGAAGGCGTCGATCCAGCGCGCGACCGGCGCCTGGGCCGAGCCATAGCGGGTCAGGAACCGATCCAGCGGCTCCGAATGGGTCAGATTCAGTCCGCCGCGACCGGCCATCAAGAATTTGCGCGCGACGGACGGCATCCGCTCGTGAACCACGACGCTCAGACCCGCCTGGGCGAGGCGTTCAGCCGCCATCAGTCCTGCGGGGCCGGCGCCGATGACATGGACTTCACGTTTGGATTGGGTCATCCCCCGCTTTGCCCGCTCGCGGCGACGCTGGCTATAGGGACCGGCGTCGCTATGTTCCGAACCATGAGCGTTGCATTCACCCGAGAAGAAGATCTGGAAGCCACCGCCGCCGACCTGGCGGACCGGCCGATCTCACCCCACCCCAATCTGGTCACGCCCGAAGGCCTGGCCCTGATCGAAGCCGAACTGGCCGCCGCCCGCGCCGCCTATACCGCCGCCCAGGTGAAGGGCTCGATCGAAAGCGACCGCACCGCCATGGCGCGCGCGACGCGGGACCTGCGCTACTGGTCCGCCCGCCGCGCCTCCGCCCAACTGCAGGAGCCCACCGCAGACGACGGCGGAGTGCGCTTCGGCGGTTCAGTCTCCATCGAACGCGAGGACGGCCGGACCCAGACCTGGCGGATCGTCGGCGAGGACGAGGCGGATCCGGCCAAGGGCTCGGTCAGCCATGTCTCGCCGCTGGCCCGCGCCCTGCTGGGCAAGCGGATCGGGGACGAGGCCGTGGTGGCGGGACAGTCGGTAGAGATCACAGCCGTCGGCTGATCGGGCTCAGCCCGGCTTGTCGGCGCCCTCGCCCAGCATTTCGCGCATCATGTCCAGGATCAGCTTCTGGTTCCGGGCCGGCAGGCGCGGGGCCAGGCGGGCGATCTCGACACTGTGTTTCGTCGGCTTGTGCTCGTGGTCGAAGCCGGGCGCCTCTTCTTCCCCCACGCCCGGCTGGGCGTCGTGGAAACCCTGGAAGAAGAAGGGGATGTCCACCTTCATGAACTCGGCCATCTCGAACAGCTTCGAGGCCGAGACGCGGTTGGCGCCCTTCTCGTACTTCTGAACCTGCTGGAAGCTGACGCCGACCGCGCGGGCCAGGGCGGTCTGGGTCAGTCCCAGATCAAGGCGTTTTTCCTGAACGCGGCGGCCGACGTGGCGATCAACGGGATGCGGCTCCTCGAGCTTCTCACGCGCCATGCCGTCCCCGCCCACTCAAATCACTGACCGATTCGAGGAACCCTAGTTCTTAGAATCAGCGGCCACAAGCCGGCGAGCGCGGCGGCCAGCAGGGCCGCCAGGAAAGGCCAGTCGCCCAGTCGTCCATAGGGGGTGACGCCGGTCGGGCGCGGCAGGGGGGCGTCGATCACCCCCATGACGCCGGGGTCCAGACGCTGCCCGTCCACAATCCGGCCCCAGGGGTCGATCATGGCCGAAATTCCCGTCGGCGTGGCCCGGGCGATGGGCAGTCCGGTTTCGATGGCGCGATAGCTGGCCAGGTTCAGATGCTGGCGGGGACCCGAGGTCGCCCCGAACCAGGCGTCGTTGGAGGCGTTGACGATCCAGTCCGGCCGACCCGCCGCGCCGGGGGTGAAGCCGGGATAGAGGCTTTCATAGCAGATCAGCACCTGGACCGGCGGCGCGCCTGGAATCCGGATCGGCGCCGGGGTCGGTCCGGCGGTGAAATCACTGGGCATATGCACCAGGCTGCGCAGGCCGATGGCGGTCATGACCGAACCCAGCGGCAGATATTCGCCGAACGGGACCAGCCGGTGCTTGTCATAGACGGCGGCGATCCGAAGGCCGGGCCCGCCTTCATCGGCCAGGGCGAACAGACTGTTGTAGTAGCGGCCGCCTCCCGGCGCCGTCAGATCCGCCTCGCCGCGCGCCAGCCCCATCAACAGGGTCTGACCCGGCCGCAGGGCGTCGGCGATGGCCGTCGCATCTGTCGAGGCGAAAACCTCGTTGGCCGAAGCCGGCAGGGCGCCCTCGGGCCAAACCACGACATTCGGAACCCGGGCTCCGGGCTGGCCGGTCAGGGCCACATAGCGATCCACAATGGAGCGATAGGTCTCCGGCGACCATTTCGTCTCCTGTTTCACATCGGCCTGGACCAGGCGGACCAGGGTGTCGGTGAACTGCAGATCGGCCTGGGCCAGCCGCACGGCGCCGAAGACGCCCGCCGAAACCAGGGCCAGGACGCCCAGTCCTGCCGAGATCAGACGGCTGCGCGTCGCGCCGGGGCCGACCAGAGGGGCCAGGGCGGCGGTGGCCGCGACCGTAACGAGGCTCAGTCCATAGACGCCGACGACCGAGGCGAATTGCGACATGCCGCCCCCTGCCCGCCAGG
This sequence comes from Brevundimonas mediterranea, assembly GCF_011064825.1. Taxonomy (NCBI): domain Bacteria; kingdom Pseudomonadati; phylum Pseudomonadota; class Alphaproteobacteria; order Caulobacterales; family Caulobacteraceae; genus Brevundimonas; species Brevundimonas mediterranea. The sequence continues at coordinate 1,557,087 of NZ_CP048751.1, read as the reverse complement.
TCGCCCCGGCCGGATTCCAAGGAAAACCGGTCAGCACATGGCCGCGCAGCCATTCGGCGGCGCAGAACAGGGCGGCGAACAGCAGGACCCGGACCACCCCGACGGGGGCGAGCCGGCGATAAAGGGCGCAGGCGGCCCCCCAGAACAGGCCGATCCCGGCGGGCAGCAGGCTGGCGGCGAAGGGCGCCATCCAGGCCTGTTCTGGATTGACGAAAAAGGCTTCCGCCACCCACCAGCAGCCGATGAAGAAATAGGCGAAGCCCGCCAGCCAGCCCATCCAGAAGGTGCCGCGCGTCGTGTCCGACCGCTCGGACAGGATCATCAGCAGCGGATAGCCCAACAGGCCGAACAGCAGGCCGAACGGCGGATGGGCCAGGGCTGTTCCCGCACCGGCCACCAGGGCCAGGCCGATGCGGATCAACCGCCAGGTCAGGGCGCGCCGCCGCTCGGGCAGGGCGCGGATACGGGCGGCGAACCGGTCCAGGGCGGCGTCGGGAAACATGATCAGGCGTCCTGCCCAGAGTCAGAGGAATCGGCGGCGTAAGGGTCGGAGACGCCCAGTTCCGCCAGGATCTCGCGCTCCTCGGCCTCCATTTCCTCGGCCTCCGCATCGTCCTCGTGGTCACGCCCCAGAAGATGCAGGACGCCGTGGACGACCAGATGGCTCAGATGGTCCGACAGGGTCTTGCCCTGGGCCTGGGCTTCGGATGCACAGACGCCGTAGGCCAGGACGATGTCGCCCAGGTGCGGGGCGGCGCTTTCGGGCGCGGGGAAGGACAGGACATTGGTCGGCCGGTCCTTGTCCCGGAACCGGGCGTTCAGTTCCCGCACCGCCTCGTCGTCGGTCAGAAGTACGACCACATCGCCCGCGACGGCGCCAAGCGCGGCCTCGGCCGCCTTCGTCACCACCGCCTCGGTTTCCGGCAGGGCGCCGGTCCAGGCCTCGGCCTCGACTTCGATCTCGATCATGCGGGGTCTTCAAGGTCCGGAGTCGGGCGACCTTTTGCGGCGTCGGCGTCATAGGCGCGCACGATCCGCTCGACCATGGCGTGACGCACCACGTCCGAGGCCTCGAACTTCAGGATGCCGACGCCCTTGACCCCGTCCAGTATGCGCAGGGCGTGGGCCAGGCCGGAATCGCGGGGATTCAGCAGGTCGATCTGCGACGGGTCGCCCGTCACCACCATCCGCGCGCCCTCGCCCAGGCGGGTCAGGACCATCTTCATCTGCAGGCGCGAGGTGTTCTGCGCCTCATCGACGATGACGAAGGCGTGGCTGAGGGTGCGGCCGCGCATGAAGGCGATGGGGGCGGCCTCGATCTCGCCCTTGTCGCGGCGGCGCTGCACGTCCTCGGCGCCGAGGATGTCGTTCAGGGCCTCCCAGATCGGGGCCAGATAGGGATCGACCTTCTCGTTCAGGTCGCCGGGCAGGAAGCCCAGTTTCTCGCCCGCCTCGACCGCCGGCCGGGTGATGACCAGACGGTCCACCTGGCCGCGCCGCAACAGGGAGGCGCCATAGGCGGCGGCCAGGAAGGTCTTGCCGGTGCCGGCCGGGCCGACGCCGAAACTGAGTTCGCACCGGCCCAGCATGTCCAGATAGGCGGCCTGGGCCTTGGTCTTGGGCACGATGGCGCCGCGCTTGCCGCCCGGAAGCGACACCCCCGCCGCCGCCATGCCCGGCGTGCCCTTGCCGCCCCGCGCCTGGCCCAGGGCCGCGCGGACATCGGCCTCGGTCACCTCGGCGCCCAGGGCCGCGCGCTTGGCCAGATCCTCGATCACCTGGCGGGCGTCCGAGCGGTCGCGGGTGCCGCCGTTGACCGAGACCCCGCCGCCCGGCGCCTCGACCAGCACCTTGAAGGCGTCCTCGATCAGGGCGACGTGACGACTGTTCGGCCCGATGACGGCGCGCAGTTCGGCGTCGTTCAGGGGGACGAACTCGGATTCTCGCGCCATCAAGCGGCCTTTTCTGCTGGGGCCGCCGCCTCCGGGGCGACGAGCCGACCGGTCAGGCTGTTGTGCTGGCCGGCGATGATTTCGACCGGAACGATCCGGCCGATCAGATGATCCGCGCCATCGACGTGGACCGACTGAAGATATGGGGATCGTCCGACCGCTTGGCGACGGCTGCCGTGACGGCCCTTGCGATCAAACAGCACATTCAGGGTCCGCCCCGCCTGCGCGGCGTTGAAGGCGATCTGCTGTTCGGTGAGCAGTTCGATCAGACGGTGCAGCCGATCCTTGGCGACCTCCGGCTCGACCTGTTTGCCCATGCCGGCGGCCGGTGTGCCGGGGCGGGGTGAATACATGAAGGCGAAGGCCGAGGCGTAGTTCACCCGCCGCACCAGATCGAGCGTGTCCTCAAACTCGCGGTCCGTCTCGCCGGGGAAGCCGACGATGAAGTCGCCGGCCATGGCGATGTCGGGCCGGGTCGCGCGGATGCGGTCGATCAGGTCGAAATAGGTCTGACGCCCGTGTTTGCGGTTCATCAGCCGCAGAATCCGGTCGGAGCCCGCCTGAACCGGCAGGTGCAGATAGGGCATCAGGGCGTCCAGATCGCCGTGGGCCGCGATCAGGTCGTCCGACATGTCGTTGGGATGGCTGGTCGTATAGCGAATCCGGTCCAGGCCGGGGATCTCGGCCAGGGCGTAGGCCAGCTCGACCAGGCTCGACTTTCGGCCATCGGGCCGTTCGCCGTCATAGGCGTTGACGTTCTGGCCCAGCAGGGTGACTTCGCGCACGCCGCGGCCGGCCAGGGCCCGCGCCTCTTCCAGCACCGAGGCCAGAGGACGCGACCATTCGGCGCCGCGCGTATAGGGCACCACACAGAAGGTGCAGAACTTGTCGCAGCCTTCCTGCACCGTCAGGAAGGCGGTCGGGCCCTCGGTAAAGCGGGCGGCCGGCAGGGCGTCGAACTTGTCGTCGGGGGCGAAGTCGGCGCCGATCCGTTCGCCTCGCGCCCGCGCCGTGCGGGTCAGAAGTTCGGGCAGCTGATGATAGGCTTGGGGGCCGACGACGATGTCGACCGCGGGCTGGCGCTTCATGATCTCTTCGCCCTCGGCCTGGGCCACACAGCCGGCGACCGCGATGGTCAGGTCGCCGCCGGTCTCGCGCTTGATGTCGCGAAGTTCGCGCAGCTTGCCCAGCTCGGAATAGATCTTCTCCGCCGCCTTCTCGCGGATGTGGCAGGTGTTCAGGATGACGAAATCGGCGGCCCGGACATCCTCGGTGACGGCATAGCCCAGAGGGCGCAGGACGTCGGCCATGCGCTCTGAATCATAGACGTTCATCTGACAGCCGTAGGTCTTGATGAAAAGGCGCTTTGACGGCGCCTCCAGCATCGCTTCGGCTTCTTGAACCCGGATTTCGGTCATGCCGGGCTTATGATCGCCCGGACAGGCGACGACAAGACCGAGGCTCAGCCCGCATCCACGTCTGCGGGCAGATCGGCGGGGTTTACGCGGGCGGCATGGCGCTTGAAGATCAGCCCCTCGCGCTTGGACGGTTCAGCGCCTTCGATCGGCACGCCGTACAGTTCCAGCTTGTGACCGATCAGTTCAAAGCCCAGCCGGTCGGCGATCTCGGTCTTCAGCTTCTCGATCTCGGCGTCGAAGAACTCGATCACCTCGCCCGTCTTGGTGTCGATCAGGTGGTCATGGTGGTCGTCGCCCGCCTCCTCATAGCGGCTGCGTCCGTCCCCGAAGTCGTGCTTCTCGACCACGCCCGCCTCTTCGAACAGGCGCACGGTGCGATAGACGGTGGCGATCGAGATGTGCGGATCGATGGAGGAGGCGCGGCGATACAGCTCCTCCACATCCGGGTGATCTTCCGCCGATGACAGCACCCGGGCGATCACCCGACGCTGTTCGGTCATACGCATGCCGCGGTCGGCGCAGAGTTTTTCGATCCGGTCCATGACCCTAGAATAGGACGTCGGACCGTTTCAGGGAAGCGCCGGCTTTTCAGGATCTGCCGCGAGGTCCAGACTCAGGACCAGGGCGTCGGTCCGTCCCCCGTCCGGCGCGGCGTAATAGGCCTTGCGACGGCCGAGGGGCCGAAAGCCGGCTCGGTCGTACAGGGCGCGGGCGGCGACATTGTCTTCGGCCACCTCCAGAAACAGACGCGAGGCTCCGGCCTGGGCGGCGGCCACCGCCCCCCGCCCCGTCAAACGCCCGCCCAGACCGGCCCGGCGCGCCTCGGGCCGGACCGCCAGGGTCAGGATTTCGGCCTCGTCCAGCACGACCCGAACCAGGATGAAACCGTCGGGTTCGACCACGGCGAAGACCCCGGCCTGGCCCAGAAGGTCCGCAAACTCGGCCTCGCTCCACGGCGCGGCGAAGGCCTGGGCGTGCAGTCGCGCCAGCAGGGCCGGGTCGGCGGGCGTCATGGGACCGGCTGGCGCGGCTGACCCGGCAGGCGGGTGGGCGGCGTGGCGTCCGGCGCGCGAAGATACAAGGGGCGGGGCGGATGGTCGGCGGGATCGGCCGCGGCGACCAGTCGCCCCAGGGCCTGGGCCGACGGCGCGACGCGGGGGTCCATGGACGCCATGCTCAAGTCAGGAAAGGCCTCGACCAGGACGGCGGCGCCGGAGCCGACCAGTCGAACCTCTTTCCCCAGGGCGGTGATTCGTCGCGCCGCCTCGTCCAGCGACAAGGCCTCGTCCGGACCGACGGCCGCGCCGTCGATGAACAGCTTGGCGTAGACCTGGCCTCGCCGGGCGTCGATCAGGGCCGCGACCGGCGGTCCGGCCGAATCCACAGACGCGGCCAGTCCATCCAGGGCCGACACCCCGACCACCGGCCGATCCAGGGCCGCGCCCAGCCCCTGGGCGAAGGCCAGACCGACCCGCAAGCCGGTGAAGGAGCCGGGTCCGACAGTGACCCCGATCCGATCCAGGGCATCGAACCCCCCGCCGGCCTCGGCCATGACGTCGCGCACCAGACCGCCCAGGCGTTCCTGATGGCCCTTGGCCATGGGTTCGAAACGAACGGCCAAGGGTCGCTCGTCCTCGAACACCGCCGCCGTGCAGGCGCCGAGCGCCGTATCGATCACCAGAAGTCTCATGGCGCGCCTTCTAGGCCGCGCGAGACAGAACCTCCACCAGTCGCGTCAGGGCCTGACGCACCGCGCGGTCTTCGATGCGGGAAAAACCGGCGGCCATCGCCCGGCCTTCCGGTGTCGCAGCCATGGTCCGCATCATCGACAGTTCGGGGATTTCGGCCTCGTCCGCCGGCTCGGGAAAGAAGGCTCCGACGGGCAGTCCAAGGGCCAGGGCCAGATTGTGCAGCCGCGAGGCCGAAATCCGGTTCTGACCGCCTTCGTACTTCTGAACCTGTTGGCAGCTGACCCCGATCAGGGCGCCCAGGGCGGTCTGCGACAGACCCAGGGCCGTGCGTCGTGATGCGATCCGGGCGCCGACGACGGCGTCCAAGGGTTCCGGCGCGCGGGCCGTCTGGCGAGCAGTAGGGGGCGTCCTGTCCATGCCGGAACGATCTCACAACCTTTCCGCGTATGCAACCTTTTCGTTTCATGATTCGCGGCGGGCGATCACGGCCGAGATGCGGGCCACGGACTGGCGGTCGATCACCTCCGCCCGGTCCAGCGCGCCCGCCCCCCGGACATGGAGGCGGTCGTCCTCGGACCGGTCAAAGAGGCGCGGGCGTAGATCGCCGTCCTTCATCTCGATGACGCAGCCCTGGCCGCCCCTGGGCCACAGGTCCGGTTGGTATTCGAGGATGACGCCCGGTTCGGCCCAGGGGGAGAGGGCGTCATCGCGAACCTTCAGGTGTTTCACGACGACAGGCGGCGGGCCGTCGAAGCCGCGTCCCCGGCTTTCCAGGCCTGTCGCGGCCGGATCGACGTGCGGCGTCTGGGCGCCCGAAACGAGCAAGGCCAGGGCTTCGGGCGTGGCGTCCAGCGCCCCGGTCAGGCGACGCTGGACATCGGGCCGGAACAGGCCGGGCCGGCGACCGGATTCATAGAGGCCCCAGCCCTGGCTGGTCATGTCCAGACGCGCTCCGGCCTCGGCCTGGGACAGGCCGCGCCGACGGCGCAGGGCGGCCAGGGCCTCGCCCAGACAAAGGACTTCAGGATCAGGAACGAAACGCGGCATGGAGGACGAGGATGGCGCCCCGCCGCACGTCTGGCGAGAACGAAAACGTCAGTCGGTCAGAGGGTCTGCTCGACCCGCGTCACCTCGGGCACATAGTGGCGCATCATCTGTTCGACCCCGGCCTTCAGCGTCGCCGAAGAGGAAGGGCAGCCGGAACAGGCGCCGCGCATCCGCAGGCTCAGCACCCCGGTCGCCTCATCAAAGGCGTCGAACAGGATGTCGCCGCCGTCCTGGGCCACGGCGGGTCGGATGCGGCTGTCCAGCAGGGCCTTGATCTCGGCCACGATCTCGCTGTCGTCCTCGGCATGGGTCTCGGTTTCAGACCCCGCGACGGTCAATGGCCGGCCCGAGACGAAATGATCCATGATGACGCCCAGGATCGGGGCCTTCATCTCCGACCAGTCCGGCCCGCGCTCCTGTCGGGTCACCGACACATAGTCGGCGCCGAAGAAGACGCCGTCGACGCCCTCGAGTTCGAACAGGGCCTCGGCCAGGGGCGAGGCGGTCGCCGCGTCGATGGTGCGGTAGTCCAGCACGGCGAGCGGAGAAACCTCGCGGCCCGGCAGGAACTTCAGCACATTGGGATTGGGCGTGGGTTCGGTCTGAATGAACATGGGCGGGAGATGCGCTCGCCCCCGCCCCGTTGCAAGACCTAGCGCCGCTTCAGCCCGCCCAGCAATCCCCGCAACAGTTCGCGGGTGAGGGTGGACCCGGCCGTGCGCAACACCGACTTGGTCAGGGCCTCCATCGGGGTCTGACGATTGGAGGTTCTGGCGCGCGGCGTCGTCCGGGCCCGTTCCCTGACGTCCGCCCTTACCGCCTTCTCGTTCGATTTCGCCTGAGCTTCGGCGGCCTTGGCGGCGTCCGACTGCGCCCTGGCCTGAGTCTCGGCCCGATCGGAGGCGGCATGGCGGGCCGCGAGGATTTCCTCGGCGGATTCGCGGTTCAGCGTCTGGTCATAGAGGCCGCGCACCGGGCTGGCGGCCATGACGGCGGCGCGCTCGGCCTCGGTCGCCGGGCCCAGGCGCGAGGCCGGCGGCCGGATCTTCGTGCGGGCCACGACGGTCGGGGCGCCTTTCTCGTCCAGGACCGAGACCAGGGCCTCGCCCACGCCCAGGCCCTGGATGGCCTCGGCCGTATCGAAGGCGGGATTGGCGCGGAAGCTCTGCGAGGCGGCCTTCAACCCCTTCTGTTCCGACGGCGTATAGGCCCGGAGCGCGTGCTGGATACGATTGCCGAGTTGGGCCAGGACGCTGTCGGGAATGTCGGCTGGATTCTGGGTGACGAAATAGACGCCCACCCCCTTGGACCGGATCAACCGCACCACCTGTTCGACCTTGTCCAGCAGGGCGCGCGGGGCGTCGTCGAACAGCAGATGGGCCTCGTCGAAGAAGAAGACCAGGCGCGGCCGGTCGGGATCGCCCACCTCAGGCAGCTGTTCGAACAGCTCCGACAACAGCCACAGCAGGAAGGCCCCATACAGGCGCGGGCTGTTCATCAGCCGCGTGGAGTCCAGCACATTGACCTGACCGCGCCCGTCGAGGCCGACGCGGATCATGTCCTCCAGCTTCAGGGCCGGTTCCCCGAAGAAGGCGTCGCCGCCCTGTTGTTCAAGCTGCAGCAGGGCGCGTTGGATGGCGGCGATGGAGGCGGGGGCGACATTGCCGACCTCGCGGCCGATCCGCTCGGCGTTCTCGCCCACATAGACCAGCAGACTGCGCAGATCGCCCAGGTCCAGCAGCAGCAGGCCCTCCTTGTCGGCGATATGGAAGACGACGGTCATCACGCCTTCCTGCACCTCGTTGAGGCCCAGCATCCGGGACATCAGCACCGGACCGATCTCTGACACGGTCGTGCGGATCGGGTGGCCCTTCTGTCCGTACAGGTCCCAGAAGACGGTCGGAGCCGCTCGCGGCGTCAGGGTCAGGCCCATTTCGGTCGCCCGGGCGATCAGCTTCTCGTTCGGCGTTCCGACCTGGGAAATGCCCGAAAGGTCCCCCTTCACATCGGCGCAGAAGACCGGCACCCCGGCGTCAGAGAAGCCCTGAGCCATGATCTGAAGGGTGACCGTCTTGCCGGTGCCCGTGGCGCCGGCGACCACGCCGTGTCGGTTGGCGCGGTGAAACAGCAGGGCTTCCGGCTGGGCGGCGTCGGACTGGCCGAGGAATAGGCCGGCAGGGGCGTCGGACATGAAAAGTCTCCAGAGAACCGGCTAGGTCTAGCGCAGAGCCCCGCGCGTCGGAACCGTCGCTGTTCGTGCGTGTTGACGCCGCTCGGCCCGCCGCCGACAAGGATCGCCATGAAGAACCCCCTCACCATGCAGTCTTCGGCCGTATCGCGGAACGCCGCCGCCCTGATCGCGACCGTCGCTGCGGGCGCGGCCGTCTACTGGCTTCGGGACATACTGACGCCTCTGGCCATGGCCCTGTTCCTGCTGATCATGATCGACGGGGTGAAGCGGACCGTGGCGGCCCGGACCCCGCTGAACGACCGCTGGGCCGGTGTCGCCGCCCTCGTATTGGTGGTTCTGGCCTTCTTCGCCTCCATCGGCATCATCGTGAACGGTGCGGCGGGCTTCTTCGGAGAAGCCTCGGGCGTTTCGCAGAATATCGGACCGCGCATCGATCAGATCATCCGCGACGTCTACGGCATGGCGCGCCTGAACAATCCGCCGACGGCCCAGGAGCTGATCAACGGCGTCGATATTCGCGGCTATGTCGCCTCCATCGCCATACAGGCCCAGGGCATCGCCTCCGGGGCCTTCTTCGTCATGGTCTACCTGGGCTTTCTCCTGGCCTCGCAGATCGGCTTCCGACGCAAGATCGTCACCATGTTCCCGCAAAAGCGCCAGCGCGACGAAGCGATCGCAGTGTTCGAACGGGTTCGCGGCGGGGTCGAGGGCTATATCTGGGTCCAGACCGTCACCGGCGCCATGATCTGCGTCGTGGCCTGGATCCTGATGCGCGCCGTGGGGCTTCAGAACGCCGAGTTCTGGACCTTCGTCATCTTCATCGTCGGCTTCATTCCCGTGCTGGGCGGGGCCGTGGCGGGACTGGCGCCCCCCCTGTTCGCCCTGGTGCAATTCCCCAGCTACTGGCCGGCCCTGATCCTGCTGGTCGGGCTTCAGACCATATTGTTCATCGTCGGCAATATGATCCAGCCGCGGATGCAGGGCGACAACCAGAACATCGACCCCGTCGTGGTCCTGCTGTCCCTGGCCTTCTGGGGCAAGCTGTGGGGCGTTGTGGGCATGTTCCTGTCCACCCCTCTGGCGGTCATGGCCATGGCGATCCTGGCTGAATTCCAGGGATCACGCTGGATGGCCATCCTGCTGTCGGGCGACGGCGAACCCTATGCCGACGAGGGCAAGTCGAACCGGAAGAAGGCGGGCGAGACCGAGACGGAAACAGAGGGCAGGGCCGGAGCCTGAACCTGCGGCGCCGCGCCACATCGAAAGCCGTGTTTTCGTCTCTTGAACCTCAAACAAGGCTTCCCATCTGATCCTTACCGCTGCGGGACATTCCCCTCCGAACCGCAGCGAAGCGACCGACGCACACTCCCCTCCCCGAGCGTCGTTCGCGCAGGCCGCCGAGTTCCCCCGCTCGGCGGCCTTCTCGTTTGTGGCGCCGCACAATTCTTCCAACCTGAACGCTGTTCATGAGAATCTTCGATCATCGGGGGCTTCCCGCGCGACCGGACCTGGCCTAGTCAACGCTGTGGCGCCTCGTCGCGCCGTGCCCCTTGCGGCCAAGGCCGCGTCGCCCGAGACTGTAGTCCATGACCGCCCTCGATCCGCGCCCCGTCCCGGTTCAGCCGATCTCCCCGGCCGCCCTGGAAACCTCATTCGCGCGGATTCTCGGCACCAGCCCCGGCAAGCCGGAGCAATCCTTCCTCGCCCAGGCGTACGAGGACTACGCCGCAGACGAGACCCCCGAGCTGGACGGCGAGGATCTGGCCGCGCTCCTGGCCGCCTCGTGGCGGGCGGCCAAGGACTATCCGGCCGGTTCCGCTCCCCTGATCACCGTCGGCCCCCTGGCCGGCGCCGATGGCCAGGCCCTGGACTATGACCTGGTCCGCATCGTCCAGACGGACGCCCCCTTCCTGGTCGACAGCGTCATGGGCGCCCTGGCCGAGGCCGGGGTCTCGGTGCGCGCCCTGTTCCACCCGGTGGTCGAGCTGGGTGATCGCCGTCTGTCGGTGATCATGCTGGTGATCGACGGCGCTCCGCAGGAACGGCGTGACGCCCTGGGCGAGGGCCTGGCCGAGTGCCTGACCGACGTCCACGCCGCCGTGGCCGACCACGAGGCCATGACCGGCCTGATGCGTCAGGCCATGCAAAGGCTGGAGGCGACGCCGCCAAGCGTCGATCCCGCGGTTCTGGCCGAAAACATCGCCTTCCTCAAATGGCTGAAGAGCGATCATTTCGTCTTCCTGGGCGCTCGCGACTATAATTACCCCCTGAAGGCCGACGGCGACTACGAGGCCGAGGCTCCGTTGAGCCAGTCGAGCGCCGGTCTGGGCATACTGGCCGACCCCGACCGCACCGTTCTGCGTCGCGCGTCGGAACCCGCCGTCCTGACCCGTCAGATGCGCCGGCAGCTGGATCTGAGCGACCCCGTCACGGTGGCCAAGGCCAACGCCCGGTCCCGCGTTCACCGGCGCGCCTACATGGATTATGTCGGGGTCAAGCGTTACGGCGCGGACGGCAAGGCGACGGGCGAGACGCGGTTCGTCGGCCTGTTCACCTCCGACGCCTATGACCAGCTGGCGATCGAAACGCCCCTGATCCGCCGCAAGGTGGCCAATGTGCTGAGCCGTGCCGACAAGGCGCCTGGCAGCCATAACGAAAAGCGGCTGCGCAATATTCTCGAGAATTATCCGCGCGACGAACTGTTCCAGATTGGTGAGGACGAGCTTCTTTCCATCGCCCTGGGCATACTTCACCTCTACGACCGGCCGCGCATCCGCCTGTTCACCCGCCAGGATCCGTTCGACCGGTTCGTCTCGGTCCTGTGCTTCGTCCCGCGCGAAAAATTCGATTCCTCGGTGCGCGAGCGGATCGGCCAGATCGTCGCCCGCGCCTGGGGCGGCCGGATCTCGGCCTGGTATCCGCAACTGTCGGACGCCCCCCTTGTGCGGGTCCATTTCATCATCGGCGTGACGCCGGGCGACCATCCGGTCCCCGACGCCGCCCAGCTTGAACATGATGTGGCCGAGGCCGGGCGCGGCTGGGTCGAGCGGTTCGAAGCCGCCTTGCGCCGCGCCGACGTGGCCGATGTCGAGGTCGGGCCGCTGAGCACCCGCTGGGCCCGCGCCTTCGGCGCCGCCTATCGCGACCGCTATGACGCCGACGAGGCCGCGATCGATCTGGGCGAGATGGACCGGCTGAACGCGACGGGACAGGTCGGAGCCGGAGAATCGGTGGCGGTCCGCGCCTTCCGCAACGCCGACGACAGCCGTCTGCAGTTCCGCTTCAAGCTCTATCGCCGCGGCCCGTCGGTGCCCCTGTCGGACGTCCTGCCGATCATGGCCGACATGGGTCTGAAGACCCTGGAGGAGTACGGCTATCCGATCCGGCCGCTGGGCGAGGAAGAGATCCACGTCCACGAATTCCTGATGGAGGATCCCCGCGGCGAGGCCCTGGTCTTCGCCGATGTGAAAGGCCCGTTCGAACGGGCCTTCGCCGCCGTGTGGAACGGCCGCACCGAGAGCGACGGTTTCAACCGTCTGGTGGTCGAACTGGGCATGGAATGGCGCGAGGCCGCCCTGATCCGCACCCTGGCCCGTTATCGCCAGCAGACAGGCCTCGATCCGTCCCAGTCGGTGCAGGAAGAAGCCCTGCGCGAATATCCCGACCTGTCGCGAGCCCTGCTGTCGCTGTTCAAGGCCCGGTTCGACCCTGCGGACGGCGCCGTTGAGGCCCGCGAAGGCGCGGTAGCCGAACTGAACGCCAAGATCACGACCCTGTTGCAGGACGTGAAGAGCCTGGACCACGACAAGGCCCTGCGCCGGATGGCCGCCCTGATCGGCGCGATCAAGCGAACCAACTATTTCCAGCTGGGTTCCGACGGCCTGGCCAAGCCGCACATCTCGATCAAGATCGCCTCGAGCGAGCTGGAAGATCTGCCGCTGCCCAAGCCCTATCGCGAGATCTTCGTCTGGGCGCCGCACGTCGAGGGGGTGCATCTGCGCTTCGGACCGGTGGCGCGGGGCGGTTTGCGCTGGTCAGACCGGCGCGACGACTTCCGCACTGAGGTGCTGGGCCTGGTCAAGGCGCAGCAGGTCAAGAACGCCGTCATCGTTCCGGTCGGCTCCAAGGGCGGCTTCTATCCCAAGCAGCTTCCACGCACGACCGATCGCGAGGCCATCCAGGGCGAGGCCATCCGCGCCTATCGCACCTTCCTGTCGGGCCTGCTGGACATCACCGACAACATCGCCGCCGACGGTTCTGTAGCCCGCCCCGCCCATGTCGTGGCCTGGGAAGGCGACGACCCCTATCTGGTCGTCGCGGCGGACAAGGGCACGGCGACCTTCTCGGACATCGCCAACGGGGTCTCGGCCGCCTACGGCTTCTGGCTGGGCGACGCCTTCGCCAGCGGCGGGTCGATCGGCTATGACCACAAGGCCATGGGCATCACCGCGCGCGGCGCCTGGGAGGCCGTCAAACGCCACTTCCGCGAGATCGGTCCGCGCGCCAAGGTCTGGGACATCCAGACCGAACCCTTCACCATGGTGGGCGTGGGCGACATGTCGGGCGACGTCTTCGGCAACGGCGCCCTGCTGTCCAAGGCGACCAAGCTGATCGCCGCCTTCGATCACCGCGACATCTTCATCGATCCCACGCCCGACCCCGCCGCCAGCTGGACCGAACGCAAACGGCTGTTCGACCTGCCGCGTTCGTCCTGGCAGGACTATGACAAGGGTCTGATTTCCCAGGGCGGCGGCGTCTTCTCGCGGTCCGCCAAGTCGATCCAGCTGACGCCTGAAATCAAGGCGGCGCTGGACATCACGGAAGACGAACTGGATCCGGTCAGCCTGATCCGGGCCATCCTGAAGGCGCCGGCGGATCTGCTGTATCTGGGCGGCATCGGCACCTATGTGAAATCGGCGGCCGAGACCGACGCCCAGGTGGGCGACAAGGGCACCGACGCCCTGCGGATCAACGCCGACGAGCTGCGGGTCAAGGTGGTGGGCGAGGGCGCGAACCTGGGCTTCACCCAGGCGGGCCGCATCGTCTTCGGCCAGGGCGGCGGCCGGATGAACACCGACGCCATCGACAACTCGGCCGGGGTCGACACCTCGGACCACGAGGTCAACATCAAGATCCTGGTCGGGTCGGCCGTGACCAACGGGGTCCTGCCGGCCGAGGACCGCGCCCCGCTGCTGGCCTCGATGACCGAGGAGGTGGGCCTGAAGGTGCTGGCCCATAATTATGACCAGACCCTGGCCCTGACCTTGCAACAGGCCGAAGGCGCGACCGCCCTGGACGCCCAGCAACGCTTCATGCAGGCCCTGTCGGCGCGCGGCAAACTGGACCGCAAGGTCGAAGGCCTGCCGAACGACGCCCGCATCAAGGAGATGATGGCGGCCGGGGTTCCGCTGGCCCGGCCGGAACTGGCGGTCCTGACCGCCTACGCCAAGCTGGAGCTGTCGGAAGAGATCGTCGCCTCACGCGCGCCGGAAGACCCCTTCTTCGAACAGACCCTGGTCCGCTATTTCCCGCAGGCCCTGGCCCGGTTCGAGCCGGAGATGAAGAGCCACCGTCTGCGGCGCGAGATCATCGCCACCGTCATGGCCAACGAAGTCGTCAACATGTGCGGTCCGACCTTCCCGGACCGGCTGCGCGGCTCCGCCGAGTGCGACACCACCGCCCTGATCATCGCCTTCGAGGCGGCGCGGCGCGTGTTCCGCCTGGACGAAGCCTGGGACGCGGTCTCGGCCCTGGACCTGAAGATCTCGGCCGAGGCCCAGACCGCCCTCTATCGCGAGATCGCCGTGGTGCTGCGCCGCCAGACCTTCTGGCTGGCGCGTCGCGCCAAGGCCGGGGCTTCGGTCCAGGGCCTGATCGACCGCTATCGTCCGACCGCCGACGCGCTTCAGGCCGAGGGCGCGCCGGTTCTGTCGCGGTTCGAACAGGGCCGTCTGGATGATCGTGTCGCCATCTTCGCCCATCATGGAGCGCCGCAGGATCTGACCCGCCGCATCGCCATCATGCGCCCCCTGGTGGCCGCCGCCGATATCGGCGATCTGGCCCAGGAGAGCGGCTGGCCGGTCGCGGCCATGGCGCGGCTGTATCACCAGGTCGGCGCCGCCTTCGACTTCGACCGGTTGCGCGCCGCCGCCGGTTCGATCCCGTCGATCGATCATTTCGACCGGCTGGCCGTGCGTCGCATGATCGAGGACCTGATGAACGAACAGTCGATCCTGACCCGCGCCGTGGCCCGGGTCTCGGACGCCGCGGTCGGGGTCAGCGAGGATGCGGCCGAGGGCGCCGTGGACGCCTGGATCGGTTCGAAACTGGCCGTGGTCGAAGGCGTGCGCGCCTCGGTGGACGAGATCGAACAGTCCGGATCGGGCTGGACCTTCGCCAAGCTGACCATCGCCAATGCAGCGATCCGCGATCTGGCGTCCGCAGCGGTGAGTTCTTGAAGACGTCTTCGGCGCTGGGCCGATAGGCGGGCAGGGGAGCCGGCATGCCGAGAAAATTCCTGGTCGTCGTCGATGACAGTCCCGAGTTCGAGGCGGCGCTGCGCTTCGCCTGCCGACGCGCGCGCTCGACCGGCGGAAGGGTGGTCATGCTGCGGGTTCTCCCGTCCAACAGCGACGCCCACTGGTCTGGCGTTCGTGAGGAAATCGAACGCCAGCAGCGGGAAGAGGCCGAAACCCTGCTGAACCGGCTGGGGGAGGAGGCGCTGGAGCGATCCGGCGCACCGCCCGTCTTCCTGATCGAACAGGGCGAGGCCCAGGGCGCGATCAAGAAGGTGGTCGGCGACGATCCCGACATCAAGATTCTGGTTCTGGCCGCCGGGACCGGGTCGCGGGGACCGGGGCCGCTGGTGTCGGCCATCATCAAACAGGGGGCGCAGCTGGGCGGGCGCAAGCTGCCGGTCACCATCGTTCCCGGCGAGCTGACCGAGGCCGAGATCGAGGACCTGGCCTAGACGTAGCCGGGCCTTAGGCCGAGGCGGACACGGTCTGCCCCTATTGCCACGCCACGCTCGGCAATATCGCGGCGACCCTGACCGTCGCCTAGCCTTTCGGCACCAGTCGCCACATGTGCAGAGGGTGACGCACTGTGCCTGCCTCGGCCCCGGCGGCGTCGCCCCGGCCCATATAGAGGTCGGCGCGGACCGGGCCCCGAATGGCTGAACCGGTGTCGAGCGCCATGGCCAGGCCCCGATACGAGGCCGTGGCGCCGCGCAGGTTTCCGCCATCCGCGTCCAGCCACACCAGTTCGCCATAGCGCCACTGGGACGGATCGACGGCGACAGCCCGACGCTCGGTCAGGGGAACACCCGCCGCCCCGGCCGGATGTCCGTCGTCATCCGGGTCGAGCCGGAAAAAGATGTAGCGTGGATTCAGCGCCATGACCGTCTGGGCTTCATAACCCCGGTGTTCGGCCAGCCAGGCGCGGATGGCGTCCCCCGAGGTTCCGTTTTCCGGCAACAGGCCCTGGCGCGCCATGGGTCGGGCGATGCCGACGAAGGGCCGGCCGTTGTCGGCGGCGTAGGCGGCGCGGGCGCGCGACCCGTCCTCGAACGTCAGATAGCCGGAGCCCTGGATCTGCAGGAAGAACAGGTCCTCGGCCCGCATCCAGGCCAGGGCCTGATCGGGGCGGGCGTTGGATTCCACCATCGCCCGGTCGCCGGCGCCGCGCGGATCGGCCGGCTTGGGCAGCACAGGCGCAGAAAACTCGTCGTCCGGGACACGGCGCGCCGGATATTCCGGCGCGAAATAGGCCGTCAACAGGCCCGGGCGGCCGTCGGCGGCGGCGGCGGGAACGGCGCTGAAGTTCGCTTCAAAAAAGGCGCGTGCGCTAGACGGCGTCACGCTCGTCGTAGCCGCCATGGTCTTGGCCTGGCCGCAGACCCCCCGAGCGGCGACGTCGCGCGCCGCGCCGCATCCATCGAGATAGGCGCGGAAGGCCGCCAGATGATCTTCGTCGTTCCAACCCGGCAAGACGGCGGGACTGAGAGCATCGGACGGCGAGGGCGGGGGAGCGGCCGGACCGGGCGAGGGGACATAGGGCGTGGGCCCTATTCCCGGAACGGTCGGCGTCGCGGGGCCGGTGGAACAGGCGGCGACGGCCAGGACCGACGCCAGAAGGGACGTCTCCCGGACCCGCCGCAGAACGGCCGACATCAGGCGTTGGCCGGCTCGACGCGGGCCAGGACCCAGTTGGGATCGGCGGCGCCCAGGGTGCGTTCGAAGGTCCAGTGTTCGGCGGTGCGGCGTTCCTCGACCAGGGGCTCGCCGGTGACGGAATCGGCGGTGTCGCCCGAGGCCTTGGTCACGCGGCTGCGCAGTTCGGCCAGAAAGCGGACCTTGGCCACCGCCTTGTCCCCCTGGACGGTGGCGCCTTCCAGATCGGCGCGGGGCGGGAAGAGGAATTCGACGGTCTCGGTCTCGCCGCGCGTCTCGCGCGCCGCGATGCCGGCGTCGAACGAGGCCATGACATTGGGCGTCAGGAGCGGCGTCAGGGCCGCGCGGTCGCCGGCGGCGTAACCGCGGACGATGGTCTCATAGGCCTGACGCGCGCCCTCGACGAAACGATTGGGGTCGAAGGCCGGATCGCGCGCCTTCAGCCCGGCGATGGAAGCGAGGGTGGCGGCGTCCAGGGCCGGGGTTTTGGAGGCCTCGGCCGTGGAGGTCGGCGACGAGGGGAGGGCCTTGGCGTCCTCCTGCGGCTGACGGCCGACTCTCTTGCCCAGCACATTATAGAGCTGGAACAGGACGATCGCCGCGATGACGGCGAAAATCACGATCTGGAACTGGACCGGCAAGGGGACTTCCTGACTGTCGGCGCGTGAGCGAGGGTGCGCCATGGAGACGATTACGGGCTCATATAGGACGGCGCAAGGCGGCGCGCGCCCCCTGTCGAGCAAGCGACGTTGCGGCCAAGCGTCTCGGCGTGGTAGTCGCGGCGCCTTATTCCGGCCCAATCGGCCTTTTTCCGTAATCGAAGACGCCCATGACCGACGCCGCTCCGCCCGCCGACACCAACGCCCAAAACGGGGCCCCGAACGGGACCCAGCCGCAGCAAGGGCAGCCCGCCGGTCCCGGCTTCCGCATCCTGGCGCAATATGTCCGCGACTTCTCGTTCGAGAACCCGCGCGCGCCGGAATCCCTGCGTATCGACGGCAAGCCGGCCATCGACCTGGGCGTCGAAATGTCGGCCCAGGGCCGTCCCGACGGTCTGTTCGAACTGGACCTGAAGCTGTCGATCAAGGCCAGCCACGAAAACCAGGCGGTCTTCCACGTCGAGCTGGTCTATGGCGGCCTGTTCCAGCTGGCCAATGTCCAGGAGCAGGACATCGAGCCCCTGCTGCTGATCGAATGCCCGCGCTATCTGTTCCCGTTCGCCCGCGAAATCATCTCGCGCGCCACCGCGGACGGCGGCTTCTATCCGCCCTTCATGCTGGACCCGATCGACTTCGCCGCCATCTATATCGCGCGCCAGCAGCAGATCGCCCAGCAGCCGGTCGAAACGGGCCAGGCGTAAGCACAATTCCCCCTCCTCTCATGGGGGGAATTTGACTAAGCCGCCTCTTCCTCGACCCTGACTCCATAGGCTTCCCACAGGGCGCGGTCCTTCAGAGCCTTAGCCAGGAAGGCGATGTGGGCGGCCTGTTCCTCCGGGCTCGAACGCAGGGCCAGCGGCTGGGGACGCGGGCCGTAGGCGGCGGTCGGGACGGCGACGCCTGCCGAACGACCCGCGACCGGCGCCGACGACAGGTCCAGCACCCGCTCCTTGCCGCCGCGAAGCTCCAGATAGACCTCGGCCAGCAGGCGGGCGTCGATCAGGGCGCCGTGAAGCGTGCGTTCGACCAGCGACACCTTGAACCGCTTGCACAGCGCGTCCAGCGAATTGGGCATGCCCGGGAACCGGGCCTGAGCCAGTTTCAGCGTATCGATCCAGCGCGTCTCGCCCGTGATCGGCCGGCCGCACAGCTTGTATTCGAAGTCGATGAAGTTGCGGTCGAATCCGGCGTTGTGGGCGATCATCGGCGCGTCGCCGATGAATTCGATCAGATCGTCGGCGATCTCGTGGAATTTGGGGGCGTCCTTCACCTTGTCGTCGGTGATGCCGTGAACCCGGATCGCGTCGGGAGGGATCAGGCGTTCCGGATTGACGAACCGGTGAAAGGTGCGGCCGGTCGGCAGCAGGTCCTGAATCTCGATACAGCCGACCTCGATCAGCCGGTCGCCCGTCTTGGGGTCGAAGCCGGTGGTTTCGGTGTCCAGAACAATCTCGCGCGCCATTGGCTCTTAATGGAGTCGTTCGTCGCTTTGCGGAAGACCGGCTTTACCGTGACGCGGAGATATCCACGCCGGATCCAGCACGGTCTCGACTATGGCCGCCACATCGGCACGCGCCGCTTCGAGCCCACGGCCCGTATCGATGACGAAATCGGCGCGGGCGCGCTTTTCGGCGTCCGGCATCTGGCGGGCCAGAATGGCTTCGAACCGCTCGCGGGTCATGCCGGGGCGGGCCAAGACGCGTTCGGCCTGGATCTCTGGGTCGGCGGTGACCACGACCACCGCGTCCACATGGGCGTCGCCGCCGGTTTCGAACAGCAGAGGGATGTCCAGCACGGCCAGCTTCACCCCCATGACCCGGGCCGCCGCCAGATCGGCCGCCCGCCCCCGCGTCACCAGGGGATGGACGATGGCCTCAAGCCGGCGGAAGGCGGTTTCGTCCCGGCCCAGGGCCTCGGCCAGGCGGGTGCGGTCCACGGCCCCCTCCACGACCACGCCCGGAAAGGCGGCGCCGACCGGTTCGACCGCAGCGCCGCCGGGCGCATAGAGCCTGTGCACGGCGTCGTCGGCGTTCCAGACGACCGCGCCCAGATCGGCGAACATGGCCGTCGTGGTCGACTTGCCCATGCCGATGGAGCCGGTCAAACCCAGCAGGATCATGTCACTTCGCCCAGATGGGCCGTCAGCAGGGCGCGCAGGTCCAGCGGCGGGGGCGGACGACGGAACAGGGCCTGGAACGAGGGCGCCGCCTGACCGATCAGCATGGCCAGACCGTCCACCGTCGGCAGGCCGCGCGCCCGCGCCGCCGTCAGGAAGGGGGTGGCCAGGGGCTTGTAGGTCATGTCCATCATCACCGTGCCCGGGGCGACGGCGTCGAAATCCAGATCCGGCTGGATGCTGAGGGCGTTGATCACCAGGACGGCGCCGTCGAGAGCCTCGGACGCCGGCATGACCCGGACCGAAGGGCCCAGATCGGCGGCCAGGGCTTCGGCCCGGTCGCGCGACCGATTGACGATCCGAACCTCGGCCCCAGCCTCGATCAGGGCGCCTGAGCCGGCCCGCGCCGCGCCGCCCGCCCCCAGCATGACCACCGGTCGACCTGCCAGGGTCAGATCCGGCGCCTGTTCCTTCAGGCCCAGCATCAGGCCGATCCCGTCCGAACTGTCGGCCGAGACCCGGCCGGCGTCGAAGGTCAGGATATTGGCCGAGGCTGTCAGCCGGGCCGCCGGGGTCGCCTGATCCGCCAGGGCGAAGGCCTGTTCCTTAAAGGGCGCGGTGACGTTCAGACCCAGGATCAGTCCGGCGCGGCCCGCCGCGACCAGGGCCTCGAACCCCGCCGCATCGGCGGGGGCGAAGGGCGCATAGACGCCGTCGATGTCGCCGGCCGCCAGCCAGGCGTTGTGGATGACGGGGCTGAGGGAATGGGCCACCGGATTGCCGGCGATCCCGGCGACCAGGGCCGCGCCCGTGATGCGATGACGGCTCATGCGGACAGGACCCCCGCCCGGCGCAGCTCGGCCAGGACCGGCCACAGCGGCAGGCCCAGGACGGTGAAATAGTCGCCGTCGATGGCCGCGAACAACTGGGATCCCATGCCCTCGAGCCGATAGGAGCCGACACAGGCCAGCAGGGCCTCGCCCTCGGCCGCCAGATAGGCGTCGAGAAAGGCGTCGGAAAAGTCACGCATCCGCATCTCGACCGTGTCCACGCCCGACCAGACGATCTCGCCCTTCACCGCCAGGGCGGCGCCGGAATGGAGGTGATGGATGCGGCCGCGCATGGATTTCAGCCGTTCGCGGGCGGCGTCGAGCGATTTCGCCTTGGAAATCAGCCCGCCGTCGAAGGCCAGGGTCTGATCCGAGCCCAGCACCCAGGCGGTTTCGTCATCGCGCGAAACGGCCAGGGCCTTGGCCTCGGCGAGCCGCACCGCCAGGCCGGCGGGATCCAGGTCGGTCGAGACGGCCTTGATCGCGTCTTCGTCCACGCCGGCGACGCGGACCTCGAACGGCACGCCGGCGTTTTCCAGCATCGCGCGGCGGGCGGCGCTCTTGGACGCCAGGATCAGGGTCTCGCGCCCTCCCGGGCTGGACAGGGATATGTCGCTCACCAGCTTGTCCCGATCTTTTGGTTGCGATGCTCGCTGAGCAGGTTGGTGATGGCGGCGGCCGTTTCCTCCACCGACCGACGGGTGACGTCGATGGTCGGCCAGCCGCGCCGGGCGAAGGCGCGCTTGGCCTTGATCGTCTCGTCGCGGACGGCGTCCTGATCCGTATAGCTGGAGGACTGGCTGGCGTTCAGATTGTCGATCCGGTTGCGCCGGATCTGGATCAGGCGGTCGGGCGATACGGTCAGGCCGACGACCAGAGGATTCTTCAGCCGCGTCAGCCGCTCGCCGTCCTCCTGTCCAGGCACCAGCGGGACATTGGCGGCGCGGATTCCGCGATGGGCCAGATAGATGCAGGTCGGGGTCTTGGAGGTCCGGCTGACCCCGCACAGGACCACATCGGCGCCTTCCAGCTGTTCGGTCGTGCCCTGGCCGTCGTCATGGGCCATCGCAAAGTCTAGCGCCGCGATCCGGTTGAAATAATCATGATCCAGGGCGTGCTGAGCCCCGACCCGCGTCGACAAGGCCGCGCCCAGATAGCGGGACATGGCCCCGACCAGAGGATCAAGGGCGCCGATCTGGGGCATGTCCAGTCGCCGGCAGCCGTCCTCCAGCTGTTCGCGCAGATGGCGGTCGACCAGGGTGTGCAGAACCACGCCCGGCGCCGCCTCCACCTCCTGCAGCACACGCTCCATCTGCTTCTCCGATCGGACAAGCGCGTAGATATGTTCGATCGGAATGACGCCGTCGAAGCGGGCCGTCACCGCCTTGGCCATCGCGTTCAGGGTCTCTCCGGTCGAATCCGAGACCAGATGGACGTGAAAATAGGTGGCCAGACGGGTGGGGCCGGGTCGGGGGCCGGAAGGTCGCGCGGGGCTCATTCGGTCTGTCGACTCCCTGTTGAAAAATGGGGGACGGCGGGGGACCGTCAGGGCGCCGTTCTCCTTAGCGGGTCATCGACAAGGCGGCGAGCGGGGATGACGGTGGACGGCGCCTTCGGTTCGAGGGTGGTTCATCCCAAGGCGGACAACAGGTTTGGGCTTGGCTGTGGAAAATCCTAATGGAAGGTTAAGTTCGCTTAACCCCGTTCACAGCCCCGGCCCCCCGCAAAGCCTTGGGCGTTAAGGTTTCATTAGGGATTGTCCACCGAGGGGATAGGGCTGTTCGACATCCCCGGTAAGCCTTGGCGCGGCGTGGATATCCGCTTTTGTTCTGCTGGCGTCGGCCAAACCGTCCCCGCCGTTCCACCGCCCTACCTGCCACTTCGAATCTTTTAATTCTTAATCTGATTAGGGATTGAGAGCGGGGGCCTGTGACCTTAATCGTCCGGCATGACCGATCCGACCCAGCACGACGTTCAGACGCCCCTGATGATCCGGGCTCTCCGAGGGGAGACGCTGGATCGTCCGCCGGTCTGGTTCATGCGCCAGGCGGGACGGTACCTGCCCGAATACCGACGGCTCCGGGCCGAGGCGCCGGACTTCATCGCCTTTTGTCTGAACCCCGAGATGGCGGCCGAGGCGACGCTTCAGCCGATGCGTCGGTTCGGTTTCGACGCGGCCATCGTCTTCGCCGACATCCTGCTGATCCCGCGCGCCTTGGGCCAGGACGTCTGGTTCGAGACGGGCGAGGGGCCTCGGCTGGGCGAAATGCCTATTCCCGGTCGGATGGCGGAACTGGCGCCGGATGCGGGCGCGCATCTGTCGGCCGTGGGCGAGACCCTGTCGATCGTGCGCAAGGCCCTGGAGCCGGAACGCGCCCTGATCGGGTTCGCCGGCGCGCCCTGGACGGTGGCCACCTATATGCTGGACGGCGAGCACCGGACCATCGGCAAGGGCGAGCGCGCCCAGGCCCGGACCTACGCCTATGCCGATCCCAGGCGGGTCGACGAAACCCTGGAGGTTCTGGTCGAGGCCACGGCCCGGTATCTGAAGATGCAGGCCGACGCCGGCGCCCAGGTGTTGAAGATCTTCGAGAGCTGGGCCGAGGGCCTGCCGGACGACCTGTTCGAAAGATTGGTCCTGAAGCCCCACCAGGCGCTTGTGAGGCGTACGCGGGAGCTGGGCGTCACCGTGCCCCTGATCGGCTTCCCACGGGGCTCTGCGGCGCTTGCAGAGCGGTATGCGGAGGAGGTCGAGGTCGACGCCGTCGCCCTGGACACTGCCTGCCCGCTGGAGGTCGGCAAACGGGTGCAGCAGATCAAGCCGATCCAGGGCGCGCTGGACCCCCTTTTGCTGCGCGCCGGCGGCGAACGGCTGGATCGCCGCGTGGATCAACTGATGGAGGCCTGGGGCCAGGGGCCATGGGTGTTCAACCTGGGACATGGCATATTGCCGGACGTGCCCATCGACCATGTCGAACGGGTTCTGAAACGGATCGGCGCCCAATGACCCAAACTCTGAAAGGCCGCCGCATCGCGGTGGTGCTGTTCAATCTGGGCGGACCGGATGATCAGGCCTCGGTGAAGCCGTTCCTGTTCAATCTGTTCAATGATCCGGCCATCATCGGTCTGCCGGGCGTTCTACGCACGCCCCTGGCCAAGCTGATCTCCAGCCGGCGCGAGACCAGCGCCCAGGCCAACTACGCCCTGATGGGGGGCGGTTCGCCCCTGCTGCCGGGCACGCGCTGCCAGGCTGAGGCCCTGGAGGCCGAGTTGAACGCACGTCTGGCCGGAGACGAGGTCCAGGTCTTCATCGCCATGCGCTACTGGCGGCCGTTCACCGAGGAGACGGCGGTCGAGGTGGCGGCTTTTGGACCCGACGAGGTGGTCCTGCTGCCGCTCTACCCCCAGTTTTCGACCACGACGACCGAATCCTCGCTGAAAATCTGGAATGAGACCTATGCCGGATCGGGCGTCAGTCGCGCCGTCTGCTGCTATCCCAGCGCCACAGGCTGGGTCGAGGCCCAGGCCCATGCCATCGGGTCGAAGCTGGACGAAGCCGGCGAGGGGCCGGTGCGGGTCCTGTTCTCGGCCCACGGCATCCCCGAGAAACTGGTCAGCGGCAAGGGCGACCCCTATCAGGAACAGGTCGAGACGACCGTCGCCGCGGTGGTCGCCGCCATCGAGCGCGACCGGGGCCCCATCGACCACGCCCTTTGCTACCAGAGCCGGGTCGGGCCGATGAAATGGCTGGGCCCGTCCACGCCTGAGGCCATCGCCCGGGCCGGCGCGGACGGGGTGGGCGTGGTCATCACCCCCATCGCCTTTGTCTCCGAACATATCGAGACCCTGGTGGAGCTGGATATCGAATATGGAGAACTGGCCCACGAAAAAGGGGTAAGTCTCTATCTGCGGGCGCCGGCCGTCGGGATCGCCCCCCCGTTCATCGACGCTCTGGCCGATGCGGCCGTCGGCGCCCTGGGTCGGGCGGGCGTCGCCCCGTTCGGTCAGGGCTGCAAGGCGGACTGGAAGGCCTGTCCGTATCGCAAAGGGAAACACGCGGCATGAACCCCTATGACCTCGCACGCGGCCTGCACATTCTGGCGGTGATCGCCTGGATGGCCGGCCTGCTGTTCCTGCCGCGGCTCTACGCCTATGACGTCGAACAGGACGCCAAGCCCGAGCCGCTGCGCAGCGAGATGCAGGCCTTGCTGAGGCTGTGGCAGACGCGGCTGCTGCGGATCATCGTCAATCCGGCCATGATCCTGGCCTGGGGTTTCGGCCTGTGGCTGATCCATATCGACGTCTCGGCGCGCGGCGCGGCGTTTCTGGCTGAGCCCTGGATGGTCACCAAGCTGATCGGGGTGTTTCTGTTGAGCGGTTGGCATGGCTTCCTGGCGGCGCAGCGGAAGAAGATTGCGGCGGGGACG
Source organism: Brevundimonas mediterranea (assembly GCF_011064825.1). Lineage (NCBI taxonomy): Bacteria > Pseudomonadati > Pseudomonadota > Alphaproteobacteria > Caulobacterales > Caulobacteraceae > Brevundimonas > Brevundimonas mediterranea. The sequence goes on along the minus strand of NZ_CP048751.1, from coordinate 1,532,585 downwards.
TCCAAATATTCCGGCAAGTTCTGGCGTATGACCAACGAGGTTCCGTTTGTCCTGGCCATCGTCATGGTGCTTTCGGTAACGACCGAATGGACGTTCGGTTGAGCGGCTCCGCTTGACCTGAACCGCCGCCTGTGGTTCCGCTGACAGTGAACCGTTCGGCGTTTCGTCGGCGGTCCCTCTCTCTTCGCGACGCCTGCAGGTTTTGACCAGCGGGAGCCCGCCGCGCCTCCCTTCGGCCTCTCGGCCAGACATTTTCAGAGACATGACGCCGCGACAGCCGTTGCGCGCGCCTGCGAGCCTGTACCATGACCGACGTCCGCGACACCGATCCCACCGCCCCCGAGACCGAAAACCTCGAGGTCCAGACCCCCACGCATCACGGGGACGAACACGAAGCCGGCGACGTCGCTGGTGCGGATTCCGGCGTGGACACCACGGCCGACGACGAGGACGACGGTGAACCCGTCGTCGCCAACGGCCGGATCACCCTGGCCGAGCTGAACGAGAAGACGCCGGCCGATCTGGTCGCCTTCGCAGAACAGCTGGAGGTCGAGAACGCCTCGAACCTGCGCAAGCAGGACCTGCTGTTCGCCATCCTGAAGGCCCTCGCCGACGAGGAAGTGGAGATCATCGCCGACGGGGTGCTGGAGATCCTGCCTGACGGGTTCGGCTTCCTGCGCAGTTCGGACGCCAACTATCTGCCGGGACCGGACGACGTCTATGTGTCGCCGTCGCAGATCCGCCGCTTCGGCCTGCGCTCGGGCGACACCGTCCATGGCGCGGTGCGGGCGCCGCGCGAAGGCGAGCGCTATTTCGCCCTGCTGAAGGTCGACACGATCAATCTCGAAGACCCCGAGATGGTCAAGACCAAGGTCCTGTTCGACAATCTGACGCCCCTCTATCCCGAAGAGCGGCTGCACATGGAGATTCAGGATCCGACCCTGAAGGATCGGTCGGGCCGGGTCATCGACATCGTCGCGCCGCTGGGCAAGGGGCAGCGCTGCCTGATCGTGGCGCCGCCGCGCGTCGGCAAGACGGTGATGCTGCAAAACATCGCCAAGTCGATCGAGAAGAACCACCCGGAAGTCATCCTGATCGTCCTGCTGATCGACGAACGGCCGGAAGAGGTCACCGACATGCAGAGGACGGTCAAGGGCGAGGTCGTGGCCTCGACCTTCGACGAGCCGGCCACGCGCCACGTCGCGGTCGCCGAGATGGTGATCGAAAAGGCCAAGCGTCTGGTCGAGCACAAGAAGGATGTGGTGATCCTGCTGGACTCCATCACCCGCCTGGGCCGCGCCTATAACGCGACCGTCCCATCGTCGGGCAAGGTGCTGACCGGCGGTGTGGACGCCAACGCCCTGCAACGGCCGAAACGCTTCTTCGGCGCCGCGCGGAATGTGGAGCAGGGCGGGTCGCTGACCATCATCGCCACGGCCCTGATCGACACCGGCAGCCGGATGGACGAGGTGATCTTCGAAGAGTTCAAGGGCACCGGCAACTCGGAAATCGTGCTGGACCGCAAGGTCGCCGACAAGCGCATCTTCCCGGCGATCGACGTGCTGAAGTCCGGCACCCGCAAGGAAGACCTGATCACGCCGAAGGATCAGCTGGCCAAGACCTATGTCCTGCGCCGCATCCTGAACCCCATGGGTCCGCAGGACGCGATCGAATTCCTGCTCGACAAGCTGCGTCAGTCGAAGAACAACTCGGACTTCTTCCAGTCGATGAACACCTGATCCGTCTTCGGACGTTTCACGTGAAACAGGAGACGGTTCGATGAAGGTCAATGTCGAAGTGGACTGCACCCCGGCGGAGGCGCGCGCCTTCCTGGGGCTGCCGGACGTCACGCCGCTGAACGACGCCATGGTCGCCGAGATGCAGAAGCGGATGCAGGTCAATGTCGCCGCCATGCAGCCCGACGAATTGATGAAGACCTGGACGAGCTTCGGCCTTCAGGCCCAGGACCAGTTCCGCCGGATGATGGACGCGGCGGTGAAATGAAGACGCCGCGTCTCCTCCCGACCGGAGGGGAGGCATAATCCGATGATGCAAGATACGATCTTCGCCCTTGCGACGCCGCCCGGCCGTGGGGCCATCGCCGTCATGCGTCTGTCGGGGCCGGGCGTTGATGCGGCCTTGACGGCGCTTGGCGCCACTCGATTGAAGCCTCGAATGGCCTCGGTCCGAGACCTGGCCTACGCCGGCGACCACATCGACCAGGCCCTGGTGCTTCGTTTCGTCGCGCCTCATTCCTATACCGGTGAGGACTCCGCCGAACTCCATCTGCATGGCGGCCGAGCGGTCGTGGAAGCGGCCAGCGGCGCCCTGATCGCTCTGGGCGTACGGCCGGCCGAACCGGGGGAGTTCACCCGCCGCGCCTTTCAGAACGGGCGGATGGACCTGGCCCAGGCCGAGGCGGTGGCTGACCTGATCGACGCCGAGACGGCCGCCCAGGCGCGGCAGGCCCTGGGCCAGCTCGACGGGAAGCTCAGCGAGACCTATGCGGGCTTTCGCCGGGATCTGCTCCACGCCCTGGCCTTGGTCGAGGCGGAGATCGATTTTCCGGATGAGGACGTACCCGACAATCTGGCCCGGACGGCCGGACCGGTTCTTGACCGATTGGCCGAGGATTTGCGGCGCGCCGTGGATACGGGGCGACGGGGCGAGCGGGTGCGCGACGGCTATCGCATCGTCCTGATCGGCGAAACCAATGCCGGCAAGTCATCGCTGTTCAACGCCCTGGTCGAACGGGAGGCGGCCATCGTCACGCCCATCGCCGGTACGACGCGGGATGTGCTGGACGCCGACCTGGTGATCGGCGGCTATGCCGTGACCCTGTCCGACACGGCGGGCCTGAGAGAGAGCGCTGATCCTGTCGAGGCGGAAGGCGTGCGGCGGGCGCGGATGCGGGCCGAACAGGCGGATCTGCGTCTTTGGGTCAGGGCGCCAGGCGATCCCGATGGCGTGGCGGCGGCCTATGCCAGACCAGGCGATCTGGTCGTGGCGAACAAGGCCGACCTCGGTGGGTCTGTTCCAAGCGGGGGCTTCGACCGAATCGAGGTCAGCAGCCGCAGTGGGGAGGGTCTGTTGCTTCTGCGCGACTGGATTGCGACGCGGCTGGCGCAGGATCTATCGGGCGCCGATTTTCCGGCGGTTACGCGGGAGCGTCACCGTCTGCGCCTGAATGAGGCCCTGGAGGCGGTGGAGGCCGGGCGGCGTGCCTTGGATGCCGGGCCAGAGATGGCCGGCGAGGACCTGCGGCGTGCGGCCGAGGCCCTGTCGAGGGTGACGGGGGCGATCGGGGTTGAAGATATCCTTGGCGAGGTGTTTTCGACCTTCTGCATCGGCAAGTAATACCGGTGTTTCACGTGAAACACCTTAGGTAATACCACCGATCTTCGAACCGGGCGCCGGTCTGTGGTGTAGCGAAAACCGTCCATCTGGACTATGTGGCGGGGATGAACTCCCCCCTAGAGATTTCCTACGACGTCGTCGTCATCGGCGGCGGTCACGCCGGTTGTGAAGCCGCCGCCGCTTCATCCCGTGCTGGCGCGCGGACTCTGTTGCTGACCCAGAAGCTGGAAACCATCGGCGAAATGTCGTGCAATCCCGCCATTGGCGGCCTGGGCAAGGGCCATCTGGTGCGTGAGATCGATGCGTTGGACGGGATCATGGGACGTCTGGCGGACGTGTCAGGAATCCAGTTCCGTCTCCTGAACCGGTCCAAGGGCGCGGCCGTGCGCGGTCCCCGAAGCCAGATCGATCGCCGTCTGTACCGCGAGGCCATGCAGGCGGAGTTGGCTCGGACGCCGAACCTGAGCCTGATGGCGGGAACGGCTGAGGGTTTGATCCTGGACGGCGATCGCGTGGTCGGCGTGACGACCGGGACCGGGGAGAGGGTGAGGGCAGGGGCCGTGGTCTTGACGACCGGCACCTTCTTGAACGGCGTCATCCACCGGGGCGATGAAAGGATTCCGGCAGGTCGTCACGGCGAGGATCCCTCGACCGGTTTGGCCGCTGATCTTCACGCCGCCGACCTGATGATGGGGCGGCTGAAGACCGGAACGCCGGCGCGGCTGGACGGACGAACCATCGCCTGGGACCGGCTGGAGATGCAGCAGGCGGACGAGACGCCGTCCGCCTTTTCCTTCATGACGGACCGGATCGACGTGCCGCAGATCGCTTGCGGCGTTACCCATACGACCGAGGAAACTCATCGCATCATCGCCGAGAACCTGGGCGAGAGCGCGGTCTATGGCGGCAAGCTGTCGGGCCGTGGACCCCGCTATTGCCCGTCGATCGAGGACAAGGTCGTGCGGTTCGCCGACAAGACGAGCCATCAGATCTTCCTGGAACCAGAAGGTCTGGATGATCCCACCGTCTATCCCAACGGTATCTCCACTTCGGTGTCGGAACCGACCCAATTGGCGTTCCTTCGGACCATCCCCGGCCTGGAGGCGGTGGAGGTGTTCCGCTACGGCTACGCCATCGAATACGACTACGTCGATCCACGCGAGCTGAGCCCCGCCCTTGAGGTCAAGAAGCGGCCCGGTCTCTATCTGGCCGGCCAGATCAACGGCACCACGGGATATGAGGAGGCGGCGGCCCAGGGCTTGATGGCCGGCCTGAATGCGGCCCGCACGGCTGGGGAGGATGCGCCGGTGATCCTGGGTCGTGACCAGGCCTATATCGGTGTGATGATCGACGACCTGGTGACGCGGGGGGTGACTGAACCCTATCGGATGTTCACCAGCCGGGCCGAGTACAGGCTGACCCTGAGGGCGGACAACGCCGATCAGCGACTGACGCCGCTGGCTATCGCGCTTGGGATCGTGGGACCTGAGCGCCGGAAATGTTTTGAGCTTAAGGCCCAAAAACTGTCCGAGGCCGGCATTGTTTCACGTGAAACCCTGTTCACGCCGAAGGAAGCCAACGCCATTGGAATTCCAGTCAACGCGGATGGCAGACGGCGTTCCATGCGGGAACTGTTGGCGTTTCCTGATGTGACGCTGGATCATTTCGTCCAGACCCATCCGGTCGTCGCCTCTTGGGACGCCGAGGTGCGGGAGCAGGTGGAAATAGACGCCGGCTACGCCAACTACCTGGACCGGCAGTTGATCGACGCCGAGGCCTTGCGCACCGAAGAGGGTCTGCTTCTGCCCACGGACCTCGACTATGCCGCCATCGGCAGTCTTTCGAATGAAGTGAAGGAAAAGCTGGCGCGAGTGCAGCCCCGCACCCTCGGCCAGGCGGGCCGGATCGAGGGCATGACGCCTGGCGCTCTCACGGCCCTGCTGGCGCATGTGAAGAGGGCGCCCAAGACCTCGGTCCAGGGAGGGGTGGCGGCCTGATGCTGAATGCCGAAAAGACCCTCTTTCAGGGCAAGGCCGGCGCGACGTCGCAGCAGATAGCGGATCTGGATGATTTCCGTATCCGGCTGAGCGAAGCCAATTCGGTGATGAACCTGGTCGGCCCGGACAGTCTCCCGGATTTCTGGAACCGCCACGCCTGGGACAGCGCCCAGCTGTTGACCCATGCGCCTGGGGCCCGCACCTGGGCTGATCTCGGCGCTGGGGCGGGGTTCCCGGGCGTGGTTCTGGCTATTCTGCTGAAGGACGCCCCGGGCGCGCATGTCTGGCTAATCGACAGCCTCGGGAAACGGTGTCGGTTCTTGCAGGAGATCGTCGATGTCATGGATCTGCCGGCGACCGTGATCAACGGTCGGGCGGAGGAGCAGGCGGTCAAATGCGATATCGTCACCGCCCGTGCTGTCGCGCCGATGGAGCGATTGCTGGGTTATGCACAGCCCTACTTCCAAAGGGGTGCACAAGGTCTGTTCCTGAAGGGGGAGAAGGCCGAATCCGAGTTGATTGAGGCGCGGAAATCCTGGCATCTCGACGCTGAACTGGCCCCGTCGCAAAGCGACCCGCGCGGCCGCATCGTGACAGTCCGGAGTGTTCGACGTGCCCGCCCCAAGCACTAACAAACTGCCTGCCCGCGTCCTCGCCGTATCCAACCAGAAGGGCGGCGTGGGCAAGACGACGACCGCCATCAATCTCGGCACCGCCCTGGCCGCCATCGGCAAGCGCGTGCTGATCGTGGACATGGACCCCCAGGGCAATGCCTCGACCGGTCTGGGTGTTCCACGTGAAACACGCCGCGTCACCATCTATGACGTGGTTGTCGATCAGCGCTCGGTCGATGACGCTGCCGTGCAGACGACAGTGCCCGGTCTGTGGATCGTGCCGGCCGACGCCGACATGTCCGGTGTCGAGATCGAATTGAGCCAGGCCGACCGTCGGTCCTATCGTTTGCGTGACGCCTTGCGGGCCCATGATCACGGCCCTACCGCGTATGACTATGTGTTGATCGACTGTCCGCCCTCTCTAAACCTCCTGACCCTGAACGCGATGGCGGCGGCCGATGCGGTCCTGGTGCCGCTTCAGTGCGAGTTCTTCGCTCTGGAGGGGCTCAGCCAGCTGATGCGGACCATCGACATGGTCAAGCAAAGCCTGAATCCCGCCCTTGAAATCCAGGGTCTGGTCCTGACCATGTATGACCGCCGCAGCGCCCTGTCGGGCCAGGTGGCCAATGACGTGCGAGCCCATTTCGGCGACAAGGTCTATGACAGCGTCATCCCCCGCAACGTCCGGGTGGCGGAGGCGCCGTCCTTCGGCAAGCCGGCCCTGATATATGATCTGAAATGCGCGGGCAGCCAGGCCTATCTGCGTCTGGCCAAGGAAGTGGTGAAGCGCGAACGCCAGCGGCTGAAGCTGGCCGCCTGATCCCGACCGACCGGTCCACGAGTTTAAAAGAAGAAACGGAACAGTATCTTGGCTGAACGACAAAGAGGTCTTGGACGGGGTCTTTCGGCCCTGATGGGCGAGGCTGTCGAAGCGCCGACGGCGGCGGGCGCGACCCTGCCTTCGGGCGTTCAACGCGTGCCGATCGAGAGCCTGAAGCCCAATCCTGATCAACCGCGGAAGATCTTCACCCAGGAACATCTGGAAGAGCTGACGGCCTCGATCCGCGACAAGGGCGTGCTGCAACCCATTCTGGTCCGGTCGCAGCCCGGCGAGGACGGGGTCTGGCAGATCATCGCCGGTGAGCGCCGCTGGCGTGCGTCCCAGGCCGCTCGGCTGACCGAGGTGCCGATCGTCGTCCACGAGATGGACGACGTCGAGGTGTTCGAAGTCGCAATAATCGAAAACGTCCAGCGCGCCGACCTGAATCCGCTGGAAGAGGCCGACGCCTATCGGGTGCTGATGGAACGGTTCGGACGCACCCAGGACCAGGTGGCGGGCATCGTCGGCAAGAGCCGCAGTCACATCGCCAACACCCTGCGGCTGCTGCAGTTGCCGGAGGAAGTGCTCTGGTACGTCCGAAACGGCAAGCTGACCGCCGGTCACGCCCGCGCCCTGATCACCGCGCCCCACGCCGCCGCCCTGGCTGAACAGGCCTACAATGAAGGGCTGAACGTGCGTCAGGTCGAGGCCCTGGCGCGGCGCGCGGCGGAAGGCCCCAAGCCGGTCAAGCCCAAGCCGGCCGAGGGCGGGGAGGGGGCGGCCGATGTCGCCGCCCTGCAACAGGATCTTGCCGACGCTCTGGGCCTGAATGTCCAGCTGAACGACCGCAGCGGCAAGGGTGAACTGACGATCCGCTACGGCTCGCTGGAACAGTTGGACGACCTTTGCCGGCGGCTGATGCGCGCCTGAGACGCCAGACTCATCGCCGAGGACGTGCTAGGATCAATCCATGACCGACGAAACCGCCCCCTCCGCCGCCGACAAACTGAAACAGGCCGTGGCCGCCAAGAAGGCCAAGGCGGGTCATGGCTTTAACGCCCAGGTCGGCGCCAAGGCTGAGGAAAAGAGCGTCTCGGCGCGGAATGTCGCCATGGCCCAACCGGCCTTCCGAAAGGCTTCGAAGCGGGGCTGAGGCTTCGTTTCCTCCCGTTTCGTGGGAGGAGGGACATTAAAGACCGAGCCTGCGCGCGCGGCCGGCGATTTCCAGCAGCAGGCGTTCGGCGATCAATTGATCCGGCATTCCGGTCGTCTTGGTGGCGACGTCGGCGGTGTTGATACTGTCCAGCACCTCGTCCAGCGCCTCCAGCCGCCAGGCCCGGGCCTGGCGTAGCATCTCCGCCTCCTGCTTCCAGAAGACCCCAGCCGCCTTGGCCGCCTCCTTGGCCCCCGCTCCATTGGCCTGCAGGATATTGATCCGGCGCAGCCTTCCCAGGTGCAGGGCGGCGGACCGCACGGCCAGGACCGAGGATTCACCCTCGGCGAAGGCCCGTCTCAAACCCGATTGGGCCGGGCCGGGCCGGGCGCCGAAGGCCTGAAGCGCCGCATCGGACAGGGAGGCGTCGGGTTCGACGCCCAGATGCTGCTCCAGCTCTTCGACATCAATGGTCCGGCCCGAGCCGGGGCCGATGAACAGGGCCAGGCGCTCGATCTCCTGGCGCATCAGGCCCCGCTCGCGCGGCAGTCGGCCGACAAACCGGTCCAAGGCGTCCGCCGTCAGCCCCACCTTGTCGGCGGCCAGGGCCTCGCGGGTCATGCGGGCGATGTCGCCGGTCTCGTCCTCGTAGCAGACGATGCCGACGGCCCCGGCCTCCTTCTCGGCGGTCTTGCGCAGAGCGGATTCGCGGCCCAGCTGGTCGGCCTCGACCACCAGCATGGCGTCGGGGTTATAGCCGCCCTCGGCATGAATCTTCACGGCGGCGGCGACCGCCTTGTCCACGCCGGGTTTCAGCGCCGACAGACGGATCCGCACCAGACGACGCCCGCCCATCAGGGACATGGCCGTCAGGGCCTCCTCCAGCTTGCTTTCGTCGCTGTCGATGTCGCTGTCGGTTAGGACCGTGACGTTGAAAGGGTCGTTCAGGTCCGGCGTGATCGCGCGGCACAGGACCTCGGCCCGTTCGGCGACGCCCGACCGGTCCTTGCCGTGGATGACGGCCGCCCGGACAGCCGGATCGGGCGCCTTCAGAAAGCGATCGATCTCTGGGCGTTTGGCGAGGATCACCGGTTCGACAGCGCCTGCATGAGGTCCAGTCGGATCAGGCGGGCCAGTTCCGCCGCGGCGCGCTCCTCGCCGTCCTGCTGGGCGGCGATGGCGGCATAGGGCTGGTCGGCGGTCGCATAGGTGGTGGTGACGGTCTCCACGCCGGTGACGGGCGTTCCGCCTGCCGCCGGCGTCAGGGTCCAGGCGGCCTTGACCGTCAGTTCGTAGCGGGTGGCCGTATCGTCGATCCGACGGCCCAGCGAGCGGCGGCTCTGTTCGACCTGTGTCGTCAGGCGATACAGGGGCGTGGCCGACTGATCCCAGGCCAAGGCGTCTTCCAGCTGTTCGCGCAGACGATAGCCCAGACGGTCATCCTGAGTGGATACGGCGATCCTGCGCAGGGACGACCCCATGGCCGGCTCGGCGTAGATCGGGGTGAAGCCGCAGGCCGAGACCGCCAGGGACGCCCCCAGCACAGTCAGAGCCGCAAAGGCCGCCGCGCCCCGCATCAGCCGGCCACCAGATTGACGATCCGGTCCTTGACCACGACGATCTTCTTCACGCTCAGACCCTCCAGCCGCGCCTGCACGGTCTCGTCGGCCAGAACCATGGCCTCGACCTCGGCGGGCTCCATGCCGCGCGGCACGCGGATTTCCGCGCGACGCTTGCCGTTGATCTGGATGGGCAGAACCACCTCGTCGTCGGCCGCCAGCGCAGCGTCCCACACAGGCCACGGCGCGTCCAGAACCATCCCGTCTTCACCCAGCCGCGTCCAGCATTCTTCGGCCAGGTGCGGGGTGAAGGGAGCGATCAATCGCGCCAGGGCCGACAGGGCCTGACGCTTGGCGTCGCCGCCGGCCTGGGCGCTGTCGCGGACGGTGGCGACGAAGGCGTACAGCTTGGCGATGGCCGAGTTGAAGCGGAAGCCCTCCACGCCCTCGGACACGGCCTTGATCGCCTTGTGCGTCTCGCGCAGCAGTTCGGCGTTGGCCTTGTCCTCGCCGGCGAAGCCCGCGTCATAGGCGTCGAACAGGGTCCAGGTGCGCTGCACGAATCGGCTGGCGCCCTCGACCCCGCCGGGGGTCCATTGCACGTCCCGCTCAGGCGGGCTGTCCGACAGGACGAACAGACGGCCGGCGTCCACGCCGTGCGATTCCAGGATTTCCTGGGGCGCGACGACGTTCTTCTTGGACTTGGACATCTTCTCGATGTCGCCGATCATCAGGGTCTCGCCGGTCGACAGCTGGCGGGCGGAGCGGACGCCGTCAGCATTGGTCAGCTCGACGTCGGTAGGCTCGACCCACTGGCCGTTCTCGCGACGATAGGTCTCGTGGACCACCATGCCTTGCGTGAACAGGCCGGCGAAGGGCTCCTTCACCGACAGCATGCCGGCGTCGGACAGGGCGCGGGTGATGAAGCGGGCGTACAGCAGGTGCAGCACCGCGTGCTCGACCCCGCCGATATACTGATCCACAGGCAGCCAGCGGTTCGCCGCCTCGGTGTTGATCGGCTCGGCCGCCGTCGGGTCGGTGAAGCGGGCGAAATACCAGCTGGAGTCGACGAAGGTGTCGAGCGTGTCGGTCTCGCGCGTCGCGTCCTGGCCGCAGGACGGGCATTGAACGTGTTTCCAGCTGGGATGGCGGTCCAGCGGATTGCCGGGCACGTCGAAGGTCACGTCGTCGGGCAGGACGACCGGCAACTGATCGGCGGGAACCTCCACCGGCCCGCAGGACGGGCAGTGGATGATCGGGATCGGGCAACCCCAATACCGCTGGCGCGACACGCCCCAGTCACGCAGGCGATAGATGGTCGCGCCCTTGCCCGTGCCGGCCGCCTCAATGCGGCGGACCGCCTCGGCCTTGGCGGCCTCGATGTCCAGGCCGTCCAGGAAGTCGGAATGGAAGATGGAGCCCGGGCCCGTATAGGCCTCGTCGCCCACGGCGAAGTCGTCGCCGGCGCCCTCGGGGCGGACCACGGGGATCACCGGCAGGCCGTATTTGCGGGCGAAGTCCAGGTCGCGCTGGTCGTGGGCCGGGCAGGCGAAGATGGCGCCCGTGCCGTATTCGGACAGGATGAAGTTGGCGATCCAGACGGGGATTTCCGCCCCTGTAAAGGGATGGACGGCCTTCAGGCCCGTGTCCCAGCCGATCTTCTCGGCCTGGTCGATGTCGGCCTGGGACGTGCCGCCGGCACGGCATTTGGCGACGAAGTCAGCGACGGCCGGGTCGGCCTCCGCCAGGGCCTTGGCGATGGGATGGTCCGGCGCGATGCCCATGAAGGACGCGCCATACAGCGTGTCCGGGCGGGTGGTGTAGATTTCCAGACCGTCAGGCGAAGCCGCCGGCGCTTCGCCCGCCCATTTCCAGGTCATCTGCAGACCCTTGGACCGACCGATCCAGTTCTCCTGCATCAGCCGGACCTTCTCGGGCCAGCGGTCCAGGGTCTTCAGACCGTCGATCAGGTCGTCGGCATAGTCGGTGATGCGCAGGAACCACTGGTTCAGCTTGCGCTTTTCGACCACCGCGCCCGAACGCCAGCCGCGCCCGTCGATCACCTGCTCATTGGCCAGGACGGTGTTGTCGACCGGGTCCCAGTTGACCACCCCGTCCTTGCGATAGACCAGGCCGCGCCGATACAGCTCCAGGAACCAGGCCTGCTGCTTGCCATAATATTCCGGGTCGCAGGTGGCGAACTCGCGCGACCAGTCCAGCGACAGGCCCAGCAGTTTCAGCTGGTCCCGCATCTGGGCGATATTGTCGTAGGTCCAGCCCTTGGGGTGGATGCCGCGTTCCATGGCCGCGTTCTCGGCCGGCATGCCGAAGGCGTCCCAGCCCATCGGGTGCAGGACGTCATAGCCCTGGGCGCGCTTGGACCGCGCCACCACATCGCCCATCACATAGTTGCGGGCGTGGCCCATGTGGATGTTGCCCGACGGATAGGGGAACATCTCGAGCACATAGTATTTCGGCCGGCCGGTGTCCTTCGTCACGAAGGCGGAGGCCTCGGCCCAGCGGGCCTGTTGGCGGGGTTCGGCGGTCTTGGGTTCGTAACGGGCCACGGTCGTCCTGAAAGTCAAAAGGGCGCTGCCGCCCTCCGTGCTCAACTAGCCCGAAGGACGACAGCGCCCAAGAAAAATGCGTTCTCGTCGCCTCAACGACGACCGAACTCAGACCAATCGGCGCTCAACTAGCCCGAAGGGCGGCAGCGCCAACCAGAAAGTCAGCCTGCGTTAGACAGGTTCAGTTGGCGCGCCTTGGTCAGAATGGCGTTTTCCAGGTCCGCCTCGGTCTGGGCGGCGACCGGGGCGGCGGTCCATTGACCGTCCGCGCCCTTCACTTCCTTGGTTACCGTGACGTTCAGCGCATCGGCGCGCAGACGGGTGTCCAGGATGAAGACGGTCGCCTTGAAGCGCTCGTTCGGCGTCTGGGGATTGGTGTACCAATCGTAGTTGATCACGCCGCCCCAGGGATCAGCGGTCAGCAGCGGCATGAAGCTGAGGGTGTCGAGCGAGGCGCGCCACAGATAGCCGTTGACGCCGATGCCTTGCTGCACGTTCGTCTTGGGGGTCTTCTTGTCGCCGCCGACAAAGGGGATGCTCGAGCAGGCGCTCAGGGCGACGCCCGAGACCAGGGCGATGGCGACGCCGCGAACCAGGGCCTTGTTGAGGCTCATCAAGGAAGTCTCCGTAAACTCAGGGACGTGAAGGCCCTCGCCCACACGCGCGCAGGGCGCCGCGCGTAAGTTCGCGCCGCTGCGTGGCTCTATAACACGGGCAAAAGGGGCGATGACAAGGCGAAGTGCGGCCCCGCGGCGATACGAGTTGCGCCGTTCCGTGACAGGTCGCTGACAGCAACGCTCCATTTGGCGTCAAATCCCGTGACGCTTGAGCCACATCGCACTGCAACAATGCAGCGGAACCCCGACATCAAGACCACGTTGCGTTGACCGGGCGGACCCCCGGTGTCTAATCGCGGCGTCCACGACCATATCAAGGTCGGTTCAGGGTAGGACGTCTTCACTCGAGGGCGTTCAAAGGGTTCAGAATGCGTTTCGGCGATGTCTCGGCTGTGATTTTTGCGACGATGGCGCTCGCCGTCTCTGCGCCGGCGCTTGCCCAGAACGCTGCGCCGACGCGCGCGCCGAGCGTCACCCTGTCGGAAGCCCAGGCCGCCCAGCGCAATGCGCCGTCGCAACAGCGTCGCGGTCTGCGCCTGAACGACCAGGGTCGGTGGGGTTTGGATTTCAATCTGAACCAACCGGTCGGGCGCGAGACTGACTGGGGCGATGTCGAGGCGGGCGCCTATTACCGTCTGAACGATCGTCTGCGCGTCGGCGCCGCCGCTGCTGTGGCTTCGCGCGAAGCGGATCCGGCCCGGGCGCCTGAGACCAATGGCCGAACCCAGCCCCGTGTGCGGCTCGAGACCATCTTCAACTTCTGATTCGCGATCGACACCGACGGCGCGGCTTCTGCGAAGCGCCGAGACGGGCTCAACTATGGAAGGCGGACTGTATCGCCTCCACCCCGGCCAGTCCGCAGGCCCCCGATCCCGTCAAGGACGCGACATTATCCGGTCCGATCCCGCCCAGGGCATAGACCGGCAGATCGACATCCTGAATCCATCGTCCGAATTCGGCGACGCCCAGCGCGGGCTTTACCGCCGAAGCGCCGCCGGCCGGAAACACCGGCGACAGAACCAGGGCGTCGAGACCTTCGGTTATGGGCCGGCCCCCATGCCAGGCGGCGGTCAGCAGCCAATCGGGATGAGCCCGGCCAACCGATCGCGCCTGTCTCGCCTCGCGCTCGGGCAGATGCAGCCCGTCCGCTTCCAGGATCTCCGCCAGATCAGCGTCTCGCCCGACCAGCAGTTTCACCCCGGCGCCCCGCGTCGCCTCCCGCAACCGACGGCCCGTCTGGATGGCGTCGGCCGCTCCGAAGGCGCGATAGACCACCCCCGATCCGGCCGGCAGACGGGCCACGGTCTCCCACGGGCGGGACGTGCGGTCCGGGTCGGTGAAGAACAGCAGCGGCGGCAACCGGGCGACGCTCGGGCTGACAGCGGCGGCGGCGCGGTTTAGAGCGGTCGCCGCATCCCAGAGCGCGCGCGCGTCGTCGCTGTAACCGGCCGGCAGGATCATGACCCCTTCTTCCCCCGCTTCGCCCCTCCCGTCCATCGCCGAAAGGGTCGCCGGCGTCCGCGCCCGGATCGACGCGGCCTGCCACGCCGCTGGACGAGATCCCGCCGCCGTCACCCTGACGGCCGTCTCCAAGACCCAGCCGGATGAGGCGATCGACGCCATCCTGGCGACGGGTCAGCGGGTGTTCGGCGAGAACCGGGTGCAGGAGGCGCAGGCGCGCTGGACCGAACGGCTGTCGGGTCTGGACGGATTGGAGCTACGGTTGATCGGCCCCCTGCAGACCAACAAGGCCGAGGACGCCGTCGTCCTGTTCGACGTGATCGAGACCCTGGACCGCGAGAAGCTGGCCCGCGCCCTGGCCGAGGCGGCGCAGAAGCGCGGCCGATCGCCGCGCGTTCTGGTTCAGGTCAATACCGGCGCCGAGCCGCAAAAGGCCGGCGTCCTGCCCGAGGCCGCCGCCGCCCTGATCGACACGGCGCGACGGACCTACGGCCTGACGGTCGAGGGTCTGATGTGCATTCCCCCTGCGGATCAGGCGGCCGAACCGCATTTCGCCCTGCTGCGCGACATGGCCGAACGCAACGGCCTGTCGGTCCTGTCGATGGGGATGAGCGGCGACTACGAGACTGCGATCCGCTGCGGCGCGACCCATGTCCGGGTGGGAACGGCGTTGTTTGGGGAACGAAATCGACCTTAAACCGCCTCTAGGCCGTAACCCGACGTGAATTCGCACCCCCAAGCCTTGGCGCGGGGGCCAAGCCTCGCCATTGTCTGAACATGCCCACGCCCAAGACCATATTGATCATCGACGACGACGACGACCTGCGCGAGGCGTTGGCCGAGCAGTTGAACCTCCACGAGGAGTTCAAGACCCAGCAGGCAGCGACCGCTACGGACGGGGTGAGGATGGGGCGCGAGATCCGCGCCGACCTGATCCTGCTGGACGTCGATCTGCCGGACATGGATGGGCGCGAGGCCTGCCGCCTGCTGCGCAAGGACGGGGTCTCCACCCCGGTCATCATGCTGACGGCCCAGGCCGCCGACGCCGACGCCATCCTGGGCCTGGACGCGGGCGCCAACGACTATGTGACCAAGCCCTTCCGGTTCGCCGTCCTGCTGGCCCGCATCCGCGCCCATCTGCGCAGCCACGAACAGTCGGAAGACGCCGTCTTCTCCATCGGCCCCTATGAGTTCCGGCCCGCCGCCAAGGTGCTGATGGACGCCAAGGGCAAGAAGGTGCGGTTGACCGAAAAGGAAACCAACATCCTGAAATACCTCTACCGCGCCGGCGCCAAGCCCGTGTCGCGCGAGGAACTTCTGACCGAGGTCTGGGGCTATAACGCCGGCGTCACCACCCACACGCTGGAAACCCATATCTATCGCCTGCGCCAGAAGATCGAGCCCGAACCCGGCCAGGCCCGCCTGCTGCTGACCGACGCCGGCGGGTACCGTTTGCAGCCCTGAGGCTCAGCTGGCGTCCGGATCGTGAACATCGGCAGGAAGACGTGGACCAGCGGGCCGATGCTGACGGCGTAGACCACTGTGCCCAGGCCCACGGATCCGCCAAGGGTCCAGCCGACGGCCACCACGATCACTTCTATCGTCGTCCTGACCCATTTCACCGGCCAGCCGGTGCGCGCGAAAATCCCGGTCATCAGGCCGTCGCGCGGCCCCGGACCGAGACCCGCGCCGATATAGGCACCGCTGGCCACACCGTTCAGCAGGATTCCTGCACCTAATAGAACGGCCCTGACGGGTAGGCCCAGGTCTGTCGGCAGCCAGTCCAGACCAAACCCCGCCACCACGCCGATGACCAGAACATTGGCCAGAGTGCCGATTCCTGGCCGCTGGCGCAGCGGAATCCACAGGACCAGCACCGCCATACCGATCAGGTTGACGACCAGGCCGAAGCTGATACCCGCCGGGCCGGCGAACCGTTCGAATACGCCCTGGGTCAGGACGTCCCACGGGTCCAGCCCCAGATCGGCGCGCACGATCAGGGCGATGGACAGGCCGTAGAGGATCAGGCCGACGAACAATTGGATCAGGCGACGGGTCATTTCGTCGAATTGCGACAAACTGGCTATTAAAAAAAGGTCCAGTTATGCCATTCTGGCCTTATGTCGCCGCGATCCATCAGTCCTGTCTCCCTGACACGCCATCTCGGCTCCTGGCGCACGCCGGGCGCGGGGGCGGCCTATCGCCAACTGGCCGGCGCAGTAAGACTTCTGATCCTGGACGGACGACTGCCGTTGGCGACTCGGTTGCCGGGCGAGCGAGAAATGGCGCAGGCGTTGGGTTTGAGCCGTACGACTGTATCCGCTGCCTATGGCCGACTTCGGGATGACGGCTTTCTGACCGGCGGACAGGGGGCGGCGGCCCGGACAAGTCTTCCCGCGGGGCCTGGTCCGCGTCATGCCCCCGGCGTCGACGAAACCAAACCCGGCCTGATCGACCTGACGGCCGCAGTCCTGCCCGCCGACCCCAATGTTCACACCGCCTATGTTCGCGCGCTGGAGCGATTGCCCGCAAACCTGCCCGGCCACGGCTATGAAACCGCCGGGCTGGAGGAGCTGCGCGAAACGGTCGCGGCCGGCTATCGCCGCCGAGGCCTGCCGACGTCGCCTGGCCAAATCCTGATCACTCATGGGGCGCACAACGGCTTGGTCCATCTGTTGCGCCTGACGGTTCGGCCCGGCGATCCGGTGGTGATCGACCATCCGACCTATCCCCAGGCCATTGACGCCATCCTGGCCGCCGGAGGACGCGCCACGCCCGTGGCCCTGCCGGACGACGCGGGAGAGGATGGTTGGGATGTAGAGGGTCTGGTCTCGGCCTGTCGGCGCAGCGGGGCGCCCATGGCCTATCTGGTCCTCGATCATAATAATCCGACCGGCCGGATGATGCGTGCGCCCGACCGGTCGCGTTTGTTGGCCGGGTTGAAGGGGAGCGAGACCCTGCTGGTCCTCGACGAGACCCTGGTCGATCTGACGCTCAGCGGACCGCCCGCGCTCAGCGCCTCGGCCGTCGATGCGCCGCGCGTCGTGCGGCTGGGCTCCATGTCCAAGAGCGTTTGGGGCGGGTTGCGCATCGGCTGGATCCGCGCCGACCGGGCGGTGATCCAGCGCCTAGCCCAAAGCCGCGCCAGTTTCGACCTAGGCGTGCCGATCCTGGAGCAGTTGGCGGCGGTTGAACTGCTGAATGACGGTGGAGCGGCCCTGGCGGTGCGTCGCCCCCTTCTACGAGTGCGGCGAGACCATTTGCGTGCGCAGCTCGCCCAGCGCCTGCCCGACTGGACCTGCCCCCGTCCCGCCGGCGGCCTGTCGCTTTGGGTCCGCCTGCCCGCGCCGATCAGCTCCGCCTTGGTGGTGCGAGCCGAGGCCGAGGGGCTGCGGCTGGCGGCGGGGCCTCGCTTCGGCGTCGACGGCGCCTTCGAACGCCGCCTGCGCCTGCCCTACACCCTGCCCGAACCGGTCTTGGATCAGGCGGTGGACCGACTGGCCAAGGCGGCCAAGGCTCTGGGCCGACGCCCCAAGCCCGCCACCGCGATCCGCGGACGCCTGCTTCCCGTCTATTGAGGGTCAGACGTCCAGATCGACCGTGACCGGGGCGTGATCCGACGGGCGGTCCCATTCGCGGACGTCATCGTGGATTCGGGCGGTGTCTTTGGCCACGGCTGGAGTGAGGCCCGGCGAGGTCCAGATGTGGTCCAGGCGGAGGCCGCGATTGGACTTGCGGAAGTCGGCGGCGCGATAGCTCCACCAGCTGGCCAGCTTTTGCGGCTCCGGGAATCGGTCCCGCAGCACGTCGGCGAAGCCGCCTGTGGCCTGGAGCCGGTTCAGGGTCTCGACCTCGATCGGCGTGTGGCTGACGATCTTGGACATGTAGCGATGGTTGAAGACGTCGCCCTCGCCCGGGGCGATGTTGAAGTCGCCGGCCATGACCAGGGGGCGCGACTTGTCCTGTCTGGCGACGATGGCGGTCAGCTGTTCGTAAAAGTCCATCTTGTGATCGAACTTGGGGTTCAGGGTCCGATCAGGGACGTCCCCGCCGGCGGGTATATAGAAGTTCTGAACATCGATCCCGGCGACCTGGGCGGAGACGCAGCGCGCATGGCCCAGTTTGCAGACCTGGAAGGTGTCGCTGTCCTCCAGCGGCAGGCGCGAGGCGATGGCCACCCCGTGCCAGCCCTTCTGGCCAGCCACGCGCAGGTGGGGCATTCCCATGTCCTCAAAGGCGGCGCGCGGAAATTGATCGGTCGTGCACTTGATCTCCTGCAACAGCAGGACGTCGGGCGCGCGTTCGGCGACGAATCGGGCGACCTGGTCGATGCGCAGGCGGACGGAGTTGATGTTCCAGGTGGCGAGGCGAAGGGTCATGCCCCGCCATAGCAGGCCTCGGCGCATAAAAAAGGCCCGGCCGCTACGGGCCGGGCTTATAAAAGGTGATCGTCTCTCTCGCCGCCGGGAGGGGGATGCATCCGAGGCGGTAGAACGGCCGCCGCCGCTCTGTGCTTCTAATGTCACGGCAAAAAGAAAAGGTCAAATTGTCATATTTGATGTTTGGCTGTGATTATCCGGCAACGGACGGATAGTGTTGATCCTTGAAGCCAGACTCAGTTGCGGCCGGGGCGACGGGTCGGATCCCGGAGCTGAAACAGGCTGGAAGCCAGGTTCGAGGCTGGCTGAAGCGCTGTCAGCTGGGTGCGGGTGCGGGCGCCCTGTGCGTCCGTAATGGTCCATTCATGCAGCCGCATCGGATCGCCGGCGAAGGCCAGAACGACCGCACCGTCGTTGGGACGACCGGAATCGCGCGCGGTGATCGCGAAGGCGCCGGAGCTCATCCGCGTGACACGGTCGATGCGGACGCCCTGGTCCAGACGGACATTGCGCGCCAGGAAGGTGGACAGGGGCGTGCGGCCCAGAGGCACCTGCTGGAAATTGTTGAGGCGCGGGTCATAGCGTTTGACGTTGTAGCCGTCCGACACCACCAGAAGTCCGGCCGGACTGGTGTATTCGAACCTCATCTTGCCCGGACGCTGCAGATAGAAACGGCCTTCACGACGTTGACCGCCCGGACCCGTCTCGACGAAGGTCCCCTGGGCCGAGGTCAGGGTCTGCAGATAGGCTTGAGCCTGCTGCACCACGGCGCGGTCTTCGGCGGACAGGTTGGACTGGGCCTGGGCCGTATCGAAGACGCCAAGCGCCGCGAAGCCGGTCAGGAGGCCTGCGCCCAGCAGCAGCCGACGGCGCTGGAAATCGGCGGGGGCGAGGGCGAGGGTCTTGGCGTGGGCGGTCATGAAGTCAGTCTCCCGTTCGGGACGGTTGTCGATCCTGCCGTCTTGCCCGGTCGGCTTGGCGTCGGAATGACGCGAGCCTGACCATATTCCGGCGCTCCGATGAAGTCCTGTTCATCGAAATGCTGAAGCTTGCGACGGCAGCGGGAGGGGTAACGGGCTTGGACGCCGCCTGTTCCGATGCGGCGTCACGCCATCGGCGGCGGACCGGCCAGGACATCGCGCTTGCCCGCGTGGTTGGCCGGGCTGACCACGCCTTCCTGCTCCATCCGCTCGATCAGCGAGGCGGCGCGGTTGTAGCCGATCTGCAGCCGGCGCTGGACGTAGCTGGTCGAGGCCTTGCGGTCCCGCGTCACCACGGCCACGGCGCGGTCATACAGGTCATCGCCGGAGCCGCCGCCCCCTTCATCCATCGCCCCGTCGGCATCGCCGTCCGGTTCGTCGGTGATCAGGTCCAGATAGTCGGGCTCGGCCTGGGCCTTCAGGTGTTTGCAGACGTCCTCGACTTCCTTGTCGTCCACGAAGGGGCCGTGCAGGCGGGTGATCCGCCCGCCGCCGGCCATGTAGAGCATGTCGCCCTGGCCCAGCAGCTGTTCGCCGCCCTGTTCGCCCAGGATGGTGCGGCTGTCGATCTTGGAGGTGACCTGGAAGCTGATCCGGGTCGGGAAGTTGGCCTTGATGGTGCCGGTGATGACGTCGACCGACGGGCGCTGCGTCGCCATGATCAGGTGGATGCCGGCGGCGCGGGCCATCTGGGCCAGGCGCTGGACGGCGCCCTCGACGTCCTTGCCGGCGACCAGCATCAGGTCGGCCATCTCGTCCATGACCACGACGAGGAAGGGCAGGGGCTCGGGCCGGATCTTCTCGGATTCATAGACCGGGCGGCCCTGATCGTCGAAGCCGGTCTGGACCGTGCGCTCGAAATGCTCGCCCTTCGCCTGGGCTTCGCGGGCGCGCTCGTTGTAGGAGGCGATGTTGCGCACGCCCAGTTTGGACATGCGGCGATACCGGTCCTCCATCTCGCGCACCGTCCATTTCAGGGCGACGACGGCCTTCTTCGGGTCGGTGACGACCGGGGCCAGCAGGTGCGGGATGCCGTCATAGACCGACAGCTCCAGCATCTTGGGGTCGATCATGATGAAGCGGCACTCGGCCGGGCTGTGGCGATACAGGATCGACAGGATCATGGCGTTGACCCCCACCGACTTGCCCGAGCCGGTGGTGCCCGCGATCAGCAGGTGGGGCATCCGCGCCAGGTCGGCGACATAGGGTTCGCCGCCGATGGTCTCGCCCAGGGCCAGGGGCAGCAGGTGGCCCTTCTTGTCGTATTCGGCGCTGGACAGCAGATCGCGCAGATAGACGGTCTCGCGCTTGGCGTTGGGCAGTTCGATGCCGATCGCGTTGCGGCCCTGGACCACCGAGATGCGGCAGGCGCGCGCGGACATGGAGCGGGCGATGTCGTCGGCCAGGGCCACGACGCGGCCGTGTTTCACGCCGGGAGCAGGCACCAATTCGTAGAGTGTGACGACAGGGCCGGGGCGAATCTGGTCGATCACGCCGCGCACGCCGAACTCCTGCAGCACGCCTTCCAGCATCTTGGCGTTCTGCTTCAGCGAGTGCTCGTCCACCGAGGCGACGCGCTGGGCCGGTTTGGTCAGTATGCCCAGGGGCGGCAGATCGAAGGCGCCTTCTGGCCGAACGAAGTCGAAGGCCTGCTGGTCTGTGTCGTCCTTGCGGGCCTTGGGCGCCTTGGGCGCAGCGACGCGGGGCTCGATCGGCCGGGCGGCCGAGGGGCGGGGCGCCGCCTGAGCCGGTTCGTCTTCCCACGGGGGCAGGTCGTCATAGGCGGTCTGAGGGGTGTCGGCCGAACCGGAGTCCGTCGCGACATCGTCGAGGCTTGCGGCTGCGCGAGGTTCGGCTTTGGGCTTGGCCGCGGCGCGGGGGCGGGGCGTCTTGACCGCAGGGGCGGGGGGGGCGGGCGGACGACGCAGCGACCGGCCCCAGTGCAGGGCGTCCACGAAATCCATGGCTCGCAGGCCGATTGCGAAACCGGTCAGCCACAGGCCGCCGATCAGGAAGACCAGACCGGCGATGATCCGTCCGCCGGGAATGCGCAGGGCGCCTATGCCCTGGGCCGTCAGGCCGGTGAAGCCGTCGCCCCACAGACCGCCCAGTCCGGCGGCCAGGGGCCAGGCGGCGGGCGCGGCCAGGGCGGCGAGGGCGCCGGACAGCAGCAGCACCCCGCCCGTCGCGGCCAGAGCCTTCAACGGTGTCGGCTTCAACCGCTGCTGGATGGCGTCGCCGACCGCACGGGCCAGACCAAAGGCGACCAGCAGCAGGGCGGCGGGCCAGGCGGCCAGACCCAGCGACTGCATGAACAGATCGGCGAACAAAGCGCCATTGGCGCCCAGCCAGTTGGTGGTCGGCAGGCTGGAAGCCGCGTTCAGGCTGGCGTCCGCAGGGTTCCACGAGATCAGGGCGACCAGAAGCAGGGTCGCCAGCAGGGCCTGAAGCATGCCCCGGAAGCGCACCACGAAGGGCGCGCCCCACAGGATGCGGGTGCTGATCCAGGCCTGACGGCCGACGGCGAGGGCGGTGGACATGAAAGGCGTGACCTTCAGGGCGGCTGACGTTCGACCGCCCTTGTCGCACCTTCAGGGTTAAGAGGTTGTTTACCAGCCGTCCCCAGCCGTCAGAGGATCACCGCCTCGACGGAGCGACGCGGGGACAGAGGCAGGGTCGGACCGAAGCCGAGCCGCAGCACCAGGTTCGGACGTTTGTCGCCTTCGCCGACCAGGGCGGCCAGTTCCGGGCGCAGGGCTGCGACCTCGACCGGCTGATTGACGAAGGCGTGGCGAAGCCCCAGGCCCGTCGCAGCCAGCATCAGTCTCTGGCAGGCCCGGCCGACGGCGATCCAGTGGGCGGGATCGGATCGTTCCGCCACGAAGACGGCCACGGCGGCGGACGAGGCGATCTGGGCCTCATAGCGGGTGTTTTCGCTCGCGGCTGTAAAGAACCGGTCGAAAGCGAGCCGGCCCAGGCCATCGGGCAGGACGGGACTGCCGCTGGACGCCGAAAACAGGCCGTCGCCCTGGCGCAGGGCGGCGCGGGGATTGAAGCGCAGCCAATGTTTCAACTCGGCCATGAAGGCGGGATCGGCCATCTGGGCGGTGTTGCCGGCGACCACCAGTTCGCGGACGCGATCCAGGCTGGGCCGGTCGGTCAGAAGATGAAAGGCGACGCCGGGCGCCGTGGTCGCCTGACGCAGTCGGGCCAGCGCGCTCGGCGGTATGGGATGGCCGTCATAGATGGTGCGGCTGGAGCGTCGAGCTGGAATGGCGGCGAACAGGGGATCCGGTTGGGCGGCTCCGGAGGTGAAGCTGTAGCGCAGGCTGCGTCCGTCAGCGCCCAAAGCCAGTTCGCCGGGGCGGCCGGTCGCGGCGGCGGCGATGCGCAAATTCTCGGCCGCACAGCCCAGGCTGACGAACAGATGGTGGTCATCGGGATCGACCGCCGGCGTCCGGCGGGTCAGGTCGGGCAGGATGTCGACGGCGCCGTCGGAGAGGCGAAAGCGCCAGGGTTGGGTGTTGTGACCGCTGGCCGCCAGGGCGGCGTACCGGACCAGTTCAGTCACGGGGGGAGCGTCCGTCAAGGGGGCGCGAAACCGGGCCGTGAGACGGTCGTAGTCGCCGCTTGATCCTGTGGATGTCCGCCAAGCGAAGCCGCCCGCCGCGCCCAGGGCGAGCGTTGCGCCGGCGCCGATCAGAATCCGTCGTCTGTTCATCCTGGCCTCCTGCCGCGCTATCCGTGGGGCAGTCGTCGGGCGAAAGCCTTGACCGAGGTCAAGGCCTGTCGGCGTTGCGACGATTTCCCGTCTGGACGTTTCGGTCTTCGGGCGCGACAAGCCTGCCATGGCAGACACCGAACGCTACGACATCATCATCGCCGGTGCGGGGTTGAGCGGGGCGGCGTTCGCCCTGGCGGCGGCCCAGGCCGGGTTGAAGGTGGTCCTGGTCGATCCGCAGCCGTTCAGCGCACAACTTGCGCCGACGTTCGACGGCCGTTCGACGGCCGTGGCCTTTTCGACCTTCCGCATGTTGGACGCCCTGGGCCTGGGCCAGTCCCTGCGGCCCCACGCCTGCCGGATGGACCATATCCTGGTGACCGACGGCCGTCGGCCGGGCGCGGCCAGCCGGTCGGCCTCGCCGGCCTTCCTGCGGTTCGACGCCGACGAGATAGGCGGCCGCACGGGCGGCGAGCCGCTGGGCTATATGGTCGAGAACCGCCGCATCCGCGTCGCCCTCGCCGAGGCGGTGACGGCGGCGGGGATTGAGGTTCGGGCGCCGTCCTCCGTCGCCAGTGTCCAAACCGACGTCGGCAAGGCGACCGTGACCCTGGCGGACGGCGCGACCCTGATTGCGTCTCTGGTGGTGGGGGCGGAAGGGCGGGGTTCGACGGTTCGACGGGCCGCCGGCATAGACACCGTCGGCTGGGCCTACGGCCAGAGCGGGGTGGTGGCCACGGTGCGGCTGGGCCGCGATCATGGCAATGTCGCCCACGAATATTTCCTGCCCAGCGGCCCCTTCGCCATCCTGCCGCTGACGGATCAACGCGCGAGCCTGGTCTGGACCGAGACCACACGCCGGGCCGAGGCCCTGCGCGACGCCTCCGACGCAGCCTTCCAGTCCCATCTGATGCGGCGGTTCGGCGATTTTCTGGAGGGTGTCACGGTCGAGGGGCCGCGTTTCGTCTATCCGCTGTCGCTCAGCCTGGCCGAGAAGATCGTCGCGCCGCGCATCGCCCTGATCGGCGACGCGGCCCACGGCGTGCACCCGGTGGCCGGCCAGGGCTTGAACATGGGCTTGAAGGACGCGGCGGCCCTGGCGGAGGTCCTGGCCGAGGCCGCGCGTCTGGGCGAAGATATCGGGGCCGAGACGGTGTTGGAACGTTACGCCCGCTGGCGCCGGTTCGACACGGCGGCCCTGGCGGCGGGGTTCGACGCCTTCGTGCGGCTGTTCTCCAACGACATCGCCCCGGTGCGGATCGCGCGCGATCTGGGCATGGCGGCGGTCAATCGCATCGGGCCTTTGCGTCGGGCCTTCATGCAGGAAGCCGGCGGGGCGACTGGGGATTTGCCGAAGCTGCTGCGCGGCGAGGCGGTCTAGTTCAGCCGCAGCCGCACGCGTTCGAAGGTCGAACTGCGCCGCGCCTCCTCGACGCCGTCCAGGCCGTGAGCCCGGGACAGGGCCTGGAGCGAGCCGGTCAGGGCGCCCTGTTTCTCGCGCGCGGCGGCGACGTCCAGCCAGGGCCGATGATCGTCGGGGTCCAGCAGGGCGCGGCGCAGGGCCGAGCGTTCGGCGGAGTCATAGTCGCGGCTGTGGATGGCGCGGCTGAACAACATGTTCTGCAGCCGGATCAAGGTCTGGCGGTCGGTCACCGGCGCCATCAGTATGTCCAGACGGTCGGCGACATGCGGCGTCAACCCGGCGCGTAAGGCGCGGCGCGTCAGTTCGCTGGGCATGACCAGCCGCCCCTGACTGAAGGGGTCCAGGGCCACCGGTCCCTCGGCCGTCTCGACACGGACCAGAAAATGGCCCGGGAAATCCACACCCGCCGCCTTGAGTCCCGCCGCTCGGGCCGCGTGCAGATAGAAGACCGCAAGCGCCGCCGACAGACCGCGCCGACGCTCGGCGACCGCGATGATGTCGGTGTTGTCGGGATGGTCGTAGTGCAGCAGGTCGCCGTTCAGCCGCAGGTCGGCCGCCATGGTCTCGGACAGGGCGTCGTCGGGGCCTTCTGCGCCGATCCGTTCCTTCAGCCGTTCGCAGGCGCCGTGGGCCAGGGTGCGGACGGGCTCGGCGTCGCGCAACGGATTGTCGTGAATGGCGCAGGCGATCGCGGCCTCCAGCAGCGGGAAGCCGTCGTCGCCAGCCGCTCCGGCCGACGTCAGGATGGCCTCGGCCTTCTCCCGCGTCATGCGATCCTTTCAGCCCCCGCCATGTCTCTGGACGCCGCGAAGATGACGCGGAAACCGGCCAGGAGCCAGCGCCACCATATCAATTCTCAAATCAAGAGGTTGCAGGGCCGGCCGATTGCGTCGGACGGCCTCGCCCGCCGCGATCAGTCGATCATGCTGGGCCGGCTTCAGAGCCAGGAGCGCGGCGTTCAGGGTGGTGCGACGTTTGACCTCGACCACGGCCAGAATCCGGCCGCGTCGCGCCAGCAGGTCGATTTCACCGGACCGGGTCTTCAGGCGGAAGCCCAGCACCTGATAGCCCTTGAACATCAGCCACAGGGCGGCGACCCATTCGGCCGCATGGCCGGCCTTGAAGGCGGCGCCGCCCTTGGCCTGACGCCACGCCGCCTTGGGGCGTCGCTTCGGCGCCGGGCGGGGCAGGCGGGCGTTCACTTGCCCTGGAGCTCCAGAGCCCGGCGGTAAAGAGGCTTGCGGGGCAGGTCCAGGGCGCGCGACACCTCTGACGCCGCTTCGCCGGGCGCCAGACGGGTCAGGGCCTCGGCCAGGGCCGCATCGGCATCTGCAGCCGAGGCGACCTCTGCTTCGCCGGGGCCGACCACCACGACGATCTCGCCCTTGGGACCGTCGAGTTTGGGGTGGACCGCCAGTTCGTCCAGCGGGCCGCGCACGCATTCCTCGAACAGTTTCGTCAATTCGCGCGCCACGGCGGCGGGGCGCGGTCCCAGGACGGCGGCCATGTCCGTCAGACTGTCGCGCAGACGCGGCCCGCTCTCGAAGAAGACCAGGGTCTGGCGCTGGCTTTTCAGGTCTTCCAGCATCGACTTGCGGCCGGCGGTCTTGGGCGGCAGGAAGCCGGCGAACAGGACCCGGTCGGCGGGCAGGCCGGCGATGCACAGGGCGGCCAGCAGGCTGGACGGACCGGGGATCGGATGGACCGGCAGCCCCTCGGCGATCACGGCCCGGGCGACGACGAAACCGGGGTCCGACACCAGCGGCGTGCCCGCGTCCGAAACCAGGGCCACCACCTCGCCGTTCCTGAGCCGTTCGATGGCCAGTTCAGCCGCGCGGGTCGAAGCGTGATCGTCGCAGCGTTCAAGCTTCGCCTTCAGCCCGTATGCGGTCAGCAGTTTGGCGGTGACGCGGGTGTCCTCGGCCAGGACCAGGTCGGCGGCGGCCAGGACGTCCAGCGCCCTCAGCGTCATGTCGCGCAGATTCCCGATCGGCGTCGCCACCAGATAGAGACCCGGCTCCACCCGCCGGGGCGGGGGGGCGGTGGGCGGGAAGGGGCCGGGTTCGCTCATGATCAGACGGTGGGGGGCACCGCAGTGGTGGTCTTCTCGACCGCCGCTGCGGGCGGCCGCGGCGCCGAGGTCAGGCCCGACCCCTGGAAGGCGGGACCGGCGTCATAGGCGGCGAAGGTGGCGGCGGTGATGATCTCGCTGACCGAGGCGCCCAGGGAGACGATCTGCACCGGCTTCTCCAGCCCGACCAGCAGGGGGCCGATCACCGTGGCGCCGCCCAGGGCCTGGACCAGTTTGGTCGAGATGGCGGCTGAATGAATGGCGGGCATGACCAGGACGTTGGCCGGCTTGGTCAGGCGGTTGAAGGCGTAGGCCGGGTGGCCCTTGGGATCCAGCGCCACCTCCGGCGGCATTTCGCCCTCGTATTCGAAATCGACGCCCTTCTTGTCCAGGATGCGGATGGCCTCGCGCACCTTTTCGGCCCGGTCGCCGGGCGGATTGCCGAAGGTCGAATAGCTGAGGAAGGCGACGCGCGGATTGCGGCCCAGCCTGCGCACGGTCTCGGCCGCCTTGACGGCGATGTCGGCCAGTTCGGCGGCGTCCGGCAGTTCGTGGATGGTGGTGTCGGCCACGAACAGGGTGCGGCCCTTGGCCAGCAGGATCGACAGGCCGATCAGGGTGTCCTCGACGTCCAGCACGCGCTGGACCTCCTTCAGGGCCATGTTGAAGTTGCGGGTCACGCCCGCGACCATGGCGTCGGCCCGACCCTTGGCCACCAGGGTGGCGGCGAAATAGTTGCGGTCCTGGTTGATCATCCGCGCGACGTCGCGGCGCAGATAGCCCCGGCGCTGCAGCTTCTCGTACAGCCAGTCGGTGTCCTCGACATTGTGTTCGGAGACGCGGGCGTTCGTGATCTCAATGCCCAGGTCATCGAAATTCAGACCGGCCTCGGCGGCGTTCTGACGGATCAGATCCTCGCGGCCGACCAGGATGGGCGTGCCCAGATCGGCCTGTTTGAAGCCCCAGGCGGCGCGGATGACCGCCAGTTCTTCGCCCTCGGCGAAAACAACGCGCTTGTTCGGTCCGCCGCGCACCGCCGAGTTGATCTTCTGCATCAGGGCGGCGGACGGATCGACGCGCGAGCGCAGGGCGTTGCGATAGACGTCCATATCCTCGATCTGGACGCGGGCCACGCCGGTATCCATCGCCGCCTGGGCGATGAAGGGCGGGATGTACCAGATCAGGCGCGGGTCGAACGGGGTGGGGATGATATAGTCGGGGCCGAACTTCAGCTTGCGGCCACGATAGGCGGCGGCCACCTCGTCGGGCACATCCTCGCGGGCCAGGGCCGCCAGGGCCTGGGCGCAGGCGACCTTCATCTCGTGGTTCACCCGACGGGCGCGCACATCCAGGGCGCCTCGGAACAGATAGGGGAAGGCCAGGACGTTGTTGACCTGGTTCACATAGTCCGAGCGGCCGGTGGCGATGATGGCGTCGGACCGGACTGACTTGACGTCTTCCGGCGTGATCTCGGGATCGGGGTTGGCCATGGCGAAGATGATCGGATTAGGGGCCATGGAGGCCACCATCTCCTTGGTGATCGCGCCCTTGGCCGACAGGCCCAGGACGACATCGGCCCCGACCATGGCCTCGGCCATGGTGCGCAGGGGGGTGTCGGTGGCGTGGGCGGCCTTCCATTGGTCCATGCCGTGTTCGCGGCCCTGATAGACGACGCCGTCCCGATCGCAGATGACGGTGTTCTCGGCCTTGACCCCGGCGGCCTTCATCAGGGCGATCGAGGACAGGCCGGCCGCGCCCGCGCCCGACAGAACCACCTTGACCTCGTCCAGCCGTTTTCCGGCGACGTGGCAGGCGTTGATCAGGCCGGCGGTCGAGATGATGGCCGTGCCGTGCTGGTCGTCATGGAAGACGGGGATGTCCAGCAGGTCCTGAAGCTCGCTCTCGATGACGAAGCACTCGGGGGACTTGATGTCCTCCAGATTGATGCCGCCCCAGGTGTCGCCGATGTTCTTGACGACGGTGATGAATTCGTCCGGATCGGTGGTCTTGACCTCGACGTCGAAGCTGTCGACGTCGGCGAAGCGCTTGAACAGGACCGACTTGCCCTCCATCACCGGCTTGGAGGCCATGTGGCCCAGATTGCCCAGGCCCAGGATGGCGGTGCCGTTGGAGATGACGGCGACCAGATTGCCCTTGGACGTATATTCGTAGGCCTTGTCCGCATCGGCGGCGATGGCAAGGACCGGCACGGCCACGCCCGGCGAATAGGCCAGCGACAGGTCGCGCTGGGTCGCCATCGGCTTGGTCGGGGCCATCGAGATCTTGCCCGGGGTCGGGAAGAGGTGGAAGTCCAGCGCCTCCTGGTCGGAGAAGGTCTGTTTTTCGGTTTGATCGGGCATCGGGGGCGTCCAGGGCGTCAGCGGGGCTGTAACCGTTCGTGTCCTAGAGCGTGGGAAGGGCTGCGCCAAGCCTTGACCCCCCGGAAGGCGTACAGACCTGTTCCGAAGCTTCCGTTGGCGTCAACGTCAACCGGCCACGCCGCCTAGAAGGACAGCGCGCCCGTGCGTTCGATCTCGACAGGGCCGGTCATCAGGACATGGTCGGTCGCCGGGTCCCAGTCGATCACCAGTTCGCCGCCGTCGACGACGACGGTGGCCTTGCGATCCGTCAGGCCTCGCCGGGCCGCCGCGACCTGGGCCGCGCAGGCGCCGGTGCCGCAGGCCTTGGTCAGGCCGGCGCCCCGCTCCCAGACGCGCAGACGGATGTGGTCGCGGTCCAGCACATGAGCGAAACCGACGTTCACGCCCTCGGGAAACAGGGGATGATGTTCGACCAGGGAGCCGGAGCCGGTGACGAAGCCGTCGTCCTGGCGGTCGGTGAAGAAGACGACGTGCGGATTGCCCATCGAAACGGCGCCGGGCGTGTGCAGCAGGGGGGCGTCGATGGGGCCGACCTGAAGCTCGATGCCGCGGGTGTCCATCTCCTCGGCCAAGGGCACCTGGGTCCAGTCGAGGCGCGGGCGGCCCATGTCCACCGTGACCCGGCGGTCGCCCGCACGTGTGGCGGTGGTGGGGCCGGCTGCGGTGTCGATCGTGACCCTGTCGCCGCCGCCGGCCTCCATCAGCAGCCAGCCGACGCAGCGCAGGGCGTTGCCGCAGGTCTCCACCATGGAGCCGTCGGCGTTCCACACCCGCATGAAGGCGTCGGCGGTCTCGGACGGCTCGATGGCGATCAGCTGGTCGAACCCCTCGCCCGAGGCGCGGTCGGCCAGGGCGCGGATCTGGTCCTCGGTCGGACGAAACGGCGTTTCCAGCGCGTCGATGACGATGAAGTCATTGCCGGCGCCGTTCATCTTGATGAAAGGACGGGTCATGCAGGCCATATAGGCCTATCCCCGTCGTCCGGAAACCACTGTGTCCCAGAGCGAAACCGACCCCAAGGACGGCCTGAGGCTGCGCGCGCGGCTGCGATACCTGTATCACGGCGGCCAGCCGGCGGCGGTGAAGTTCCGGTTGACGGTCATTGTCATCGACTTCGCCATCATCGCCTTCTTCCTGGCGGCGCCGATCCTGAAGAACATGGGCTGGGCCTTCTATGTGCTCGACTATCTGATCGCCGCCCTGCTGGCGGTCGATCTGGCGGCGCGGGCCTACGCCTATTCCGACATCAAGGACTGGCTGAAACGGCCGATCGTCTGGCTGGACCTGTTTATTCTGGCGACCCTGCTGTTCCCGGCCTGGCTGTTCAACCTCGGCTTCCTGCGTATGCTGCGGCTGTGGACCCTGCTGAACTCCGACTTCTTCTGGCGGACGGTCGGCGCGCGGTTCGACGACACCCGGGTCGAGGGGATCGTGCGCGCGCTTTCGGGCCTGGTGACCTTCGTCTTCGTCGTGACCGGCTTCGTCTATGCGACCTTCCGGGGGCATGACGGGATCAGCGGCTATATCGACGCCCTCTATTTCACCGTGGCGACCCTGACGACGACCGGGTTCGGCGACGTCACCCTGCCGGGGCCGCTGGGCAAGCTTCTGTCCATCGCCATCATGCTGGTGGGGATCACCCTGTTCCTGCGTCTGGCCCAGGCCCTGATCAAGCCGCACAAGGTTCGTTTCCCTTGCGACCGATGCGGCCTTCAGACCCATGACCCGGACGCCGTCCACTGCAAGGCCTGCGGAAATCTGATCTGCATCCCGGACGAGGGCTGAGACAAAGATGACAAAACCGTAAGGGCGGATTCGTCGCCTTGCCGCGCGGCGGACCGCCGTTAAGGTGCCCGTCTTCAATTCCGGGGACTGTCCATGATCCGCTCATCCGCCGCCGTGCTCGCGGCCCTTCTCGCCTCCACCAGCCTGACGTCGGTATCCATGGCCCAGACCGCTTCCTCCGCTCCCGCCTTCGCAACCAGCGAGGCGAGCGACCCCTATGTCTGGCTCGAGGACGTCGAGGGCGCGCGGGCCATGGCCTGGGTCAAGGACCACAACACCCATTCGCTGGGCGTGCTGCAAGGCGACCCCCGCTATGAGCCCTTGCACCAGCAGGCGCTAGCCATCGTACAGGCGCGCGACCGGATCCCGGCTCCGGGCTTCACCCATGACGGTCATATCGACAATTTCTGGCAGGACGCCCAGCATGTGCGCGGCGTCTGGCGACGCACGACGCTGGACTCCTACAAGACCGCCGAGCCCCAGTGGGAGACGGTGCTGGACATCGACGCCCTGGCCGAGGCCGAGAGCGCCAACTGGGTCTACAAGGGTTCGACCTGCCTGGCGCCCGAAGAGCGCTACTGCCTGATCAGCCTGTCGAACGGCGGCAAGGACGCCGTGACCCTGCGCGAGTTCGACAGCGTGACGCGCAGCTTCGTCGAGGGGGGCTTCGTCCTGCCGGAATCCAAGGGCGGCGCGACCTGGCTGAACAAGGACACCCTGCTGATCTCGCGCGATTTCGGCGTCGGCACCCTGACCAACTCCGGCTATCCGATGATAGTGAAGCGGATGATGCGCGGTCAGTCGCTGGATCAGGCCGACGTCCTGTTCATGGGCGAGCCGACCGACGTCTCGGTGTCCGGCTATACGCTGCGGGACGCCGACGGGGTGCTGAAGGCGACCCTGATCAACCGTTCGATCGACTTCTATTCGTCCGAGACCTATCGCGTCACCGACGACGGGGCGGTGGTGAAACTGGCCCTGCCGGCCAAGTCGGACATCACCGGACTGGTCGCCGGTCAGCTGGTGGTGTCGCTGAAACAAGACTGGACCGCGCCATCGGGTCAGGACTTCAAGAGCGGCAACCTGATCGCCTGGCCGCTGGACGCCTGGCTGGAAGACCAGGCCACGCCCGCCGTCCTGGTGCTGCGCCCGACCGAGCGTCAGGCGGTCGAGGGGGTCAACGCCACGCGCAACACCCTGGTCGTCGCCCTGTATGACAATGTTCGCGGTTCGGTGCGGATCTACCGGCCCGGCGAGACGGAATGGACCCATACGACCCTGGACCTGCCGCAGAACGTCTCGGTCGGCGTCGGCTCGGCGTCGGAGACCGACGACAAGGTCTTCGTCAGCGTCACCGGCTATCTGAACCCGTCCAGCCTGTGGCTGGCCGATGCGGCGACCGGCGCGGTCGATCAGGTCAAGTCGATGCCGGCCAAGTTCGACGCGACCGGCATGACGGTGGACCAGCATGAGGCCCGCTCGGCCGACGGGACCATGATCCCCTATTTCGTGGTCCATAAGGCGGACATGCCGCTGGACGGCTCCAATCCGACGCTGCTGTACGGCTACGGCGGGTTCGAAAGCTCGCTGTTGCCCGGCTATTCGGCGACGGTCGGCAAGCTGTGGCTGGAGCGGGGCGGGGTCTATGTCATCGCCAATACGCGCGGCGGCGGCGAGTTCGGTCCGCGCTGGCACGAGGCGGCTTTGCAGCAGAACCGCCAACGGGCGCACGAGGACTTCCAGGCCGTGGCGCTCGACCTGATCGCCCGCGATATCACCAGCCAGCCGAAGCTAGGGATCATGGGGGGCTCTCAAGGCGGCCTGTTCATGGGGGCGATGCTGACCCAGCGGCCGGATCTGATCAACGCGGCGGTCATCCAGGTGCCCCTGTTCGACATGCTGCGCTTCCACAAGCTGCTGGCCGGCGACTCGTGGAAGGGCGAGTACGGCGATCCGGACATTCCGGAACAACGCGCCTGGATCCAGGCCTATTCGCCCTATCAGAACCTGCGGGCCGGCCAGCCCTATCCCGAAGTCTTCATCCACACCTCGACCAAGGACGACCGG
Source organism: Brevundimonas mediterranea (assembly GCF_011064825.1). Taxonomy (NCBI): domain Bacteria; kingdom Pseudomonadati; phylum Pseudomonadota; class Alphaproteobacteria; order Caulobacterales; family Caulobacteraceae; genus Brevundimonas; species Brevundimonas mediterranea. The sequence goes on along the minus strand of NZ_CP048751.1, from coordinate 1,499,633 downwards.
GTCCATCCAGGCCACGCCCGCAAGGCGGCGGCGCGTCTGGAAGAGCTGGGCTATCCGGTGCTGTTCTATGAGAACACCGACGGCGGCCATGCGGCAGGGGCGAACCTGCAAGAGACGGCGCGGCGGTTGGCGTTGGAATACACCTATCTGTCGCGCCGACTGATGGACACGCCGGCGCAGGAGTAAGGGCTTTTCTTTCCGCTCATCCCCGCGAAAGCCGGGACCCAGTCCTTTCGCAAGGTTCGGCGGCTGGGATCGAGTTCAGCACGAACGGGCGACGCCGAACGCCCAAAGGTCTGGGTCCCGGCTTTCGCGGGGATGAGCGGAGAGTTTGAGCCATGCGTCACCTGATCCTGTCCGCCGCCATTCCGGCGCTTCTGCTCGGCGCCTGCGCGAGCAATCGGAACATGGAAGAGTATTTCTCCCCCATGACCGTCGCTTCGGAGACTTCCCCGCCCCACTTCCCCCGCGACCTGACCCCGGCCGGTGTGGCGGCCGCCGACGACCATCTGGCGCTGGAGCAGGTGGACGGGGCCGAGGCCATGGCCTTCGTCGCCGAGGAGAACCGCAAGTCGCTGGCCGTCCTGACCGGCGATCCCCGCTACGAGACCTTCCGCGCCGAGGCCCAGGCCATCCTGACCGCCACCGACCGCATCCCCGGCCCGTCCTTCCTCGGCGACGGGATCGGCAATTTCTGGCAGGACGCGGCCAATCCCAAGGGCGTCTGGCGGCGCACGACGCTGGACAGCTACCGCACCGCCACCCCGCAGTGGGAGACACTGCTGGACATCGACGCCCTGTCCAAGGCCGAGGGCAAGGACTGGGTGTTCAAGGGCGCCGACTGTCTGGCGCCCGACGAGACCCGTTGCCTGATCAACCTGTCCGACGGCGGCAAGGACGCGGTGGTGGTGCGCGAGTTCGACCTGACGACGAAACAGTTCGTGGACGGTGGTTTCAACCTGTCAGAGGGCAAGCACCGCATCGAATGGCTGGACCGCGACACGCTCCTGGTCGCCACCGACTTTGGCTCCGGAACAATGACCGAGTCCGGCTATCCCTTCATCGTCAAGACGTTGAAGCGCGGCCAGACCCTGGCCCAGGCGGTCGAGGTCTATCGCGGCGAACAGGGCGACGGCGGCTATGGCGTCAGCCCCGCCGTCTATCGCGACAAGGACGGCAAGGTCACAGCCGTCATAATCACCCGCCCGCTGGACACCTTCCGGTCGGAGACGTGGCAGTTGGTGGGGGAGCGAACCTACAAGCTCCGAATTCCCGAACGGGTAAGCATCTACGGCATGCTCGACGGCATGTTGGTCTTCACGCCCGAAGAGGTCTTTGGCCGGGATCTTCTCGGATATGGCGGCGGGCCTGCCGGAGCCCTGATGGCGATGCCATTGGACAGCTTACATGACCGGCCTGACGGTTCTTGGGCGGGACCGAGTCATCAGGCGGCACAGGTCTTCGTTCCAACCCCACGGCAAGCCATCGCCGATGTCAGGGTGCTTTCTGATCGGATCGTCGTCGCCATAAACGACAATGTCAGCGGTCGCCTCTCGATATTCACGCCTCAAGGCGAGTTCCCCTGGCACGAGCGGTCCGTCGCCGTGCCCGAAAACCTGGCCGTTGGATTAGGCGACTCGTCCAAGTCGCGGGGCGAGGTTTTCGTCTCGACCCAGGGCTTCCTCGTTCCGCCGACCCTCAGCCTTGCTGATGCGGATGCGGCGACCCTGACCCCGCTGAAGTCCGCTCCGGCCAAGTTCGACGCCTCGACCCATGTGACCGAACAGTACGAGGCCACCTCGACCGACGGGACCAGGATCCCCTATTTCATCACCCGGCCGCGCGACATGAAGCTGGACGGGTCGAACCCGACCATCATGCTGGGCTACGGCGGGTTCCAGGTCAGTCTGAACCCGGCCTACAAGCCCGAGATGGGCAAGCTGTGGCTGGAGCGGGGCGGGGTCTTCGTCCAGGCTAATATCCGTGGCGGCGGCGAGTTCGGTCCCGACTGGCACCAGGCGGCCCTGGACGGAAACCGCCAGCGCGCCTTCGACGACTTCGCCGCCGTGGCGCGTGATCTGGAACAGCGGGGCGTCACCAGCCCGCGCCGTCTGGGCATCTACGGCCGCTCGAACGGCGGGGTCCTGACCAGCGTGTCGATCACCCAGCATCCCGAACTGTTCAATGCGGCTGTGATTGAGAGCCCGCTGGTCGATATGCTGCGTTATCACGAGCTGCCGGCCGGCGCCTCGTGGATCGGCGAATACGGCGATCCGCGCATCCCCGAAGAAGCCGAGTGGATCGCCCGATATTCCGCCTATCAGCAGCTGCGGCCGGACGTGACCTATCCCCGCGTCTATCTGACCACCAACACCCGCGACGACCGGGTCCACCCGGGCCACGCGCGCAAGTTCGCCGCCCGTCTGGGCGACCAGGGCCATGACCATCTCTATTACGAGGATACGGCCGGTGGTCACTCCAACGACGCCGATCCGGTGGCCAACGCCCGTCGCTGGGCCCGTCACTATGTCTATCTGTCGCAACAACTGATGGATTGAGGCCTGGGGCTGCGGGTCACGCACTTATGACTCCCGGCCGCATCTGCGCGGGCTAAAGAACGTCGCCATGAGAAACAGGGTCTGGATCATCGCAGCGACGGTCATGACGGGCGTTCTGTTGTCCGTCGGGTCAGTCGCCCAGCCTGTCGGGGCGCGGGGCAAGCCCGTGCGCGCGGCCGCCACGGCCGGCTCGCCGGTGGTGGTCGAACTGTTCACCGCCCAGGGCTGCGGCGGCTGTGTCGAGGCGAATGCGGTGGTCGAGCGGGCGGCGGGCGAGCCGGGGGTCATCGCCCTGACCTATGGCGTCGACTACTGGGACTATCTGGGTTGGACCGACACCTTCGCCCGGCCCGAGTTCGTGCAGCGCCAGCGCGCCTATCGCGCCGCTTTGCGCCAACGCGGCGTGTCCACGCCCCAGGTGGTGATCGACGGCCGCCGCCAGGTTTCCGGCGCGCGTGGACTGGAGCTGGAACACGCCATCGTGGAGGAGGCGAGCCGCCGTATCTGGCCGCCCGAGATCGAGTTCCGCGAGACCGGCGATCAGGTCGGGATCGGTTCGGGCCGCCCGCCGTCGGGCGGCGCGGAGGTGCTGGCCGTCACCTATACGCCCGGCCCCCAAATGGTCGAGGTCAGCCGTGGCGAGAACCGGGGGCAGACCGTACGTCACGTCAATGTGGTGCGGGATATCGTGAATCTCGGCGATTGGCGCGGCCGCCCCATCCTGTTTGATCTGCCCCAGACGCATGGCGGAGACGCCGTGGTGGTGATGATCCAGGGCAAGACGGATCGCCGCATCCTGGGCGCCGCCGTCAGAAATTGAACCGCGCCTACTGGGACGTCGGGCAGGACGCGCTGACGGGGTTTGGGCCTGTCGCCGGCAACCGGTCGTTCGGCGCGTGAGGCTCAGGGGCGGATAGAGCTGCAGGGGCCGGCAGGGGCCGGCCGGGGGGTTCTAGGCACCCGCCTTCTTCGCAAAGCCCCAGGCCGCGTCACTGAGCGGCCCGACCTGGGCGGCCATGGTGCGGGCGTGGGCGCTGGCCGCTGTGCCGTCGCGGACGCGACCGGCGATGCCCTGGCAGATGGCCGCCAGCCGGAACAGATTATAGGCGTACAGCCAGTCCAGATTGGCGGGCCGCATCCCGGTCGCCACCGCATAGCGTTCGACTGTTTCCTCGACGGAGGGAATCCCCAGAGCCTCCAGGTCGGCGCCGGCCAGGCCATTGCGCAGGGACGCCGGAATGGCCCAGGCGATCAGCAGATAGGAGAAGTCGGCCATTGGATCGCCCAGGGTCGACAGCTCCCAGTCCAGCACGGCCCGAACCTCGGCCGCATCCGGCGCCAGGATCAGATTGTCCAGCCTGAAGTCGCCGTGGACGATGCGGCTGGGCCCCTCGGGCGGCAGACTGTCCGGCAGGAAGGCGATCAGCCGATCCATGGACGGGATCGGCTCGATCTCGGAAGCGCGATACTGTTTGGTCCAGCGGCCGACCTGGCGGGCGAAATAGTTGCCGGCCTTGCCATAGTCCGACAGGCCGATGGCGTCGGGATCGAAAGCGTGCAGCCGGGCCAGGGCGTCCGTCTGGGCCTCATAGACGGCGCGACGTTCCGCCGGCGTCAGGCCGGGCAGCTTCAGGTCCCAGAATATCCGCCCCTCGACCTTGTCCATCACATAGAAGATCGAGCCGATGACGGTCTCGTCCATGCACAGGGCGTGCGGCCGGGCGACTGGAAATCCCTGGGCGGCGAGGGCTGAGATGACCTGGAATTCGCGGTCCACCGCATGGGCGCTGGGCAGCAGGACGCCGGGCGGCTTGCGGCGCAACACATAGGCGGCGCCGGGCGTGGTCAGCTCATAGGTCGGGTTCGACTGGCCGCCCTTGAACTGGCGCATCGTCAGCGGACCGAAGTAGCCAGCGACATGGACGGCCATCCAGGCGTCCAGAGCCTCCTCGTCAAGCCGATAGCGGGGATCGACCTCACGTGTGCCGGAAAAAGCCGTCTGGGCGTCGATTGTAGCGTCGGTCATGGGCGGCCTGTTGTTTCCTGCACCGGCCCCGTCTTATGCGCGGTCCGGCGCGGCGATGATGGCGGCCTTTACGGCGCGGCGCCAGCCGGAAAGCAGGCGGTCGCGCTCCGCCGGTTTCATGCGGGGCGTCCAGCGGGCCGGGGCCTCGGTCGTGCGGGCCTTCAGATCGGGCAGAAGTCCGACGCCGAGGGCGGCGAGGCGGGCGGCGCCCAGGGCGGTCATTTCCTGGAAGGCCGGTCGTTCGACCTCGACTTCGCAGATGTCGGCGACGAACTGCATGGCGAAACTGTTGGCGGTGACGCCGCCGTCGACCTTCAGCGTCTTCAGCGGCGGGGCGCCGTCCTGGGCCAGGGCGTCCAGCAGGTCGCGTGTCTGATAGGCCAGGGCCTCCAGCGCCGCGCGGACGAAATGGGCCGGGCCGGAATCCCGCGTCAGCCCTACCACGGCGCCGCGCGCCTCGGGCTCCCACCAGGGCGCGCCCAGGCCGGTGAAACCGGGCACCATATAGACGCCGCCGTTATCGGCCAGGCCCTGCGCCATGGCCTCGGATTGGCGGGATTCCGAGATCAGCTTCACCCCGTCGCGCAGCCACTGGATCGCCGAGCCGGCCGAAAAGATCGAACCCTCCAGCGCATAGGCGGTCTGGCCTGCGGCCTGATAGCCCAGCGTGCCCAGCAGACGACGGGTCGAGGCGACGGGTTCCGGCCCGACATTGGCGACCAGGAAGGCCCCAGTGCCATAGGTGATCTTGGCGTCGCCGGGGTGCAGGGCTCCGTGCCCGACCAGGGCCGCCTGCTGGTCTCCTGCGGATCCGGCCAGGGGCAGAGCGCGGCCGAACAGGCCGGGCTCCGTCTCACCAATCACCCCTGCGCAAGGAACAATTGGGGGCAGGGCGGCGCGGGGCACGGCGAACAGGGCGCACAGATCGTCGCGCCATTCGACCGTCTTCAGGTCCATCAGGGCGGTGCGGGCGGCGTTGGAGGCGTCGGTGGCGTGGATCCGGCCGCCCGTCAGTTTCCAGATCAACCAGGCGTCGATCGTGCCCAGCTTGACCTCGCCCCGGATCGCCCGGTCGCGCGCCCCCGGCACGGCGTCCAGCAGCCAGGCGAACTTCGTCGCCGAGAAATAGGGATCCAGGATCAGGCCGGTCGCAGCCTGGACGGCGGGCTCGTGGCCTTCTGCGGTCAGTCGCGCAGTGACGGGGGCGGTGCGCCGGTCCTGCCAGACGATGGCGCGGTGCAGGGGCGCGCCGGTCCCTGCGTCCCACATCACGGCCGTCTCGCGCTGGTTGGTGAGGCCCACGGCGGCGAATCGATCGACGCCGCCCGCCTTCTGCACCACTTCGCGACAGGTCTGGAGCACGGCGGACCAGATCTCGGACGCATCATGCTCGACCCATCCGGACTGTGGGAAATGCTGGGCCAGTTCGATCTGGCTGACAGCCACGGGGCGCAGGCCCCCGTCGCGGACTTCGAAGGCGATGGCGCGGGTCGAGGTCGTGCCCTGGTCGATGGCGAGGATCAGGCTCAAGCGGTTTCTCTCCATATCGGCGCCTTACGCGGCGCTCGTACCCTGGGCTAAGGGGAGCATATGACGACGCACCTGCCCAGCTTTGAAGGCGTCCTTGACGCCGCCCGCCAGATCGACGGCGTCGCTGTCCGCACGCCGTTGATCGAAAGTCTCGCCCTGAACGCCGTGGTCGGCGGGCGGGTGCTGATGAAGGCCGAGAACCTGCAGCGGGCAGGGGCGTTCAAGTTTCGCGGGGCCTACAACCGCATCAGCCGACTGAACGCCGAGCAGAAGGCGCGCGGCGTCGTCGCCTTTTCTTCCGGCAATCACGCCCAGGGCGTGGCCGCCGCCGCCGCCTTGGTCGGGACGTCGGCGATCATCGTCATGCCGTCCGACTCGCCCCGGGTGAAGGTCGAGGGGGTGATCGGATTCGGCGGAGAGGTGCGGCTCTATGATCGCTGGACCGAGAGCCGAGAGGCCATCGGCGCCGCGATAGCAGCCGAGCGGGGGTCTGTTCTGGTCCCGCCGTTCGACGATCCCTTCATTATCGAGGGCCAGGGCACGGTGGCGCTGGAGATGTTGGACCAGGCGGATGCGCCGATGGACCAGCTTTTGTGCGGCGCCTCCGGCGGCGGGCTGATGGCCGGGATCAATCTGGTCATGGCTGAACGCAGTCCGCAGACGAAGGTGATCGTGGTGGAGCCCGAGGCCTATGACGACACCGCGCGGTCTCTGGCGGCGGGGGAGCGGGTTGGTCATCCGCAGGGCCCGCCGTCCATTTGCGACGCCCTGATGTCCCCGATGCCGGGCGTACTGACCTGGCCGATCAATCGGCGGCTGGCGGGTGCGCTCACGGTGTCGGATGCGGAGGTGGCCGAGGCGGTGCGGTTCGCCTTCCGTCACCTGAAGCTGGTCGTCGAGCCCGGCGGAGCGGTCTCCCTGGCCGCCCTGCTCTCCGGCAAGTCCGAGACGAAAGGACGAACCACAGGCATCGTCCTGTCCGGGGGCAATGTTGACGCAGTGCTTTATGGCGAGATCTTGGAAGGCCGTTTCGAGGGGTAGGTCTTTCCTTCCGGCATTGTCTCGGCCACCGTCGCTCAAACAGGAAAGTCGGGAAGGAATCTCATGGCGAAGACAGTGATGACGACGAGCGAGCTCCAGAGTTTGGTCGGCCAGCAGGTGGGAATCTCGAGGTGGTTCGAGGTCAGCCAAGCCAGGATCGACGCCTTCGCCGATTGCACCGAGGATCGGCAGTTCATCCATGTGGATCCCGAGGCCGCCCAGGCGACGCCGTTCGGCGGCGCCATCGCCCACGGTTTCCTGACCCTCAGCCTGGCGTCGGCGATGAGCTATGACGCTGTTGCGCCGCTTGAGGGTGCGGTGATGGGAATCAATTACGGATTTGACCGGCTCAGATTCCTGGCTCCGGTGCGGGCGGGGTCGAGGGTTCGGGGGCGGTTCCGGCTGCTGTCGGCGGAAGACAGGGGCGCAGGGCGCTGGCTGTTAAAGCATGAAATCACGGTCGAGATTGAAGGCGACGACAAGCCCGCCCTGATCACGGAATGGTTGGGAATGCAGGTGATGGCCGGCTAAATTCTCGTTCGGGGGTACGTGCCAGCGCCCCGGCGTTGTGTTCTCGCGGGGTCCAAAGTGCGTCCAAGCAATGGCTCAGAGACAATTTTACCTGTAGCATCAATAGCACGGTGATCAATTCAGCGCGCTTGTCCGCCTCGTTTTCGCCTCGACCTTCCACGGCAACGCTGGTAAGACCCGCGAAGGCGGTAGACCCGCCCGAATACAAACAGGCGGAGGGCTAATCCCCATGCGTATGAAGACTATCGTGCTGGCCTCCAGCGCAGCGGCCGCCCTGGCCCTGTCAGCTGGCGCGGCTTCGGCAGAACCTAACGGCTGGTACGGCGCGATCGACGCCGGTTACCACATGATCGACGACATCAACGCCGAATCGTCGACGACGGGCGCCAACTGGAACTATGAAGTGAACGACGGCTGGGCGGCTTTCGCCCGTCTCGGCTATCGCTTCAACCCCAACTGGCGCGTTGAACTCGAAGGCGGCTACCGCTCGGGCGACATCGGCACCGTGCGCGCCGTCTCCGGCACCCAGGGCCTGTGCAACCTGACCCCGGCGACCGGCGGCTGCTTCTCTCCGGAAGGCGACATCGAGTCGGCCACCCTGATGGCCAATGTCATCTATGATTTCGGCTATGAAGCCTGGGGCATCCGTCCCTTCGTCGGTCTCGGCGCCGGCGTGAACCGCGTCACCACCGACACCAACGGCAACCTGCGCGCCAACCGCGGCGCCACCTTCACCGCCGATGACGACTCGACCGAGTTCGCCGCTCAGGCGATCGCCGGTCTGGCCTGGGCTGTGGGCGACCGCACCAATATCGACCTGACCTACCGCTATCTGACGGGCGACGCCTCGTTCGCCTCGACCACGGTCGGCACCGGCGTCGGCGCGACCTCGTTCGGCGAATGGGATGGCGACTACGATCAGTCGCACACCGTGACCCTGGGTCTGCGTTACAGCTTCGGCGCTGAAGAAGCTGCACCGCCCCCGCCCCCGCCGCCCCCGCCGCCGCCCCCGCCTCCTCCGCCCCCGCCGCCGCCGCCGCCGGCTCCGGTCAAGCCGGCCGCGCGTGAGTTCGTGGTCTATTTCGACTGGGATCGTTCGGACCTGACGGCGGAAGCCCGCTCGGTCGTGACGCAAGCCGCGACCTACGCCAAGTCGGGCGCCGCGACGCGCGTCCTGATCGTCGGCTACACCGACACCTCGGGCTCGGCCGCCTATAACCTCGGCCTGTCGAACCGTCGTTCGCGCACCGTCGCGGACGCCCTGGTCGCCCAAGGCGTCAACGGCGGCGTCATCGCCCTGGACGGCAAGGGCGAAACCGCCCTGGCCAAGCCGACCGCTGACGGCGTGCGTGAGCCGCTCAACCGTCGCGCGACGATCAACATCAACTTCTAAGCCTGTCCCGACGGTCGGCCTGGTCTTTCAGGCCGACCAAAGACAGACAAGAAGGGTTGAAAGACTGAACGCCGTCTCCGCCTGGAGACGGCGTTTTTCTTGGCCTGAATGCGCCGCGACGGCCCGTCTTCAAGTTTCGGTTCAGTTGGCCGCTTGAGTCAGCAATGGCTGTGTGGATCCAGCCGATCGAGATTGACGCAACAACGCCTCGCCGGCGCCGATCACCAATGTCGCCGTCAGGACCGCACACACCACGGCGACAGCCGCAAGCTTGAGCGTTTGCGTGAACTCACGACCTTCCGGCGTCACTGGACTCTCCACCTCGACACCTCGCTCAAACATGAGGGGGCGCGTCGGCGCAAGTCACGGAACAGTGTCCATCCTGCGAAAAGGGGCGGCGCCCTGCGGCGCCGCCCCCTCGAGCTTCATCATTCTCGAACCTGATCAGCCCGTGAACGGCCGGATAAGGATCTCGACGCGACGGTTCTGAGCCTTGCCCTCCGGCGTGGCGTTGGAGGCCACCGGATTACGCGAGCTGTTGCCTGCAACGTAGAGCCGCTCGGCGATCACGCCGCGACGAACCAGTTCCGAAGCCACACTGGCGGCGCGACGCTCGGACAGGGGCTGATTGATGGCGTCTCCGCCGGTCGAGTCGGTGTGGCCGATCACGTCGATGGTTGAGCGGTCATATTCCTGAAGCACCCGCGCCACGTCGTCGAGCACCGGCAGGAAGCGCGGATCGATCGAGGATTGGTTGGTGGCGAAGGTCACATCCGACGGCATGCGCAGGACCAGGTTGTCGCCCTGGCGTGCGACGCCGACGCCGCTGCCGGACAGTTCAGCCTCCATGGCGCGCTGCTGGCGGTCCATGTACTGGCCCACGGCTGCGCCGCCCAGGGCGCCGACACCGGCTCCGATGAGAGCATTCTTGCGGCCTTGTTCGCCGTTTGAAGTGTTTGTCAGATACCCCAGCAGAGCGCCGCCCAATGCGCCTGCAATGGCGCCGGTGCCGGTGTTGTTGCGGGTCGGTGTCGAGCTGTAGGGGTCGGTCGTGGTGCAGGCCGCCGTTCCCAGCAGGGCTGCAATGGAAACGCTGGCGACAATGATCTTGGCGCGCATGGAATAATCCTTCCGAATTTCTGTCTGGCGTAAAACGCGCGCCTACTGTCAAGGTTCCAAGCTGTACCACAAGTGAACGAGCGCATTTTGCGCTCCACGGGCAGAGGGAGGGATCGCCCACGAACTGACACGGCCGCAGAATAGGCGTAAGGGAACCGCCGCACATTCTTTAGACCGAGGACGACGCCCCCGTGAGTTCGAGCCCCAACGAAACCGCCCCTGCCGTCCCCGTGCGCGCCGTCACGCCCGTGTCGATGAAGCGATATGACGCTGACTTCCAGGGGTTCAGCGACGCTCTGGGCGCCTCGTTCGTGGAGTATGGGTTCGCGGTGGTGGCGGACCATGCACTGGATGACGCCCGGATCGCAGCAGCTCTTGCTGACGCCAAAACCTTCTTCGCCCTGCCCGAGGCGGTGAAGCGCCAGTATCATCAACCGGGAACAGGCGGCGCGCGCGGCCTGACCCCGTTCGGCGTGGAAGCGGCCAAAGGAGCCGCGTCCGTCGATCTGAAGGAGTTCTGGCATGTCGGGCGCGAGTTGCCGGAGGGCCACCCCTATCGTCGTTTCATGCGCGATAATGTCTGGCCGGTGGAGACGCCCGGATTCAAGGCGAATGTCTATGGCCTGTACGAGGAGCTTGACGCCCTGGGGCGCAAGATCCTGAAGGCTATCGCCCGTTACCTGGACCTCGGGGACGCCTATTTCGAGGACAAGGTCGAGATGGGCAACAGCGTGCTCCGCCTGCTGCACTATCCGCCCGTGCCGGCTGATGCGCCGGGGGTGCGCGCCGGCGCGCATGAGGACATCAATGTCATCACCCTGCTGCTGGGGGCCGAGGAGGCGGGGCTGCAGCTGAAGGAGAAGGACGGCAGCTGGCTGGACATCGCGCCGCCGCCGGGGGCCCTGGTGATCAATATCGGCGACATGCTGCAACGGCTGACCAACCACGTCCTGCCGTCGACCACGCACCGGGTGGTCAATCCAGCGCCGGAGCGGCGTGGCTTCGCCCGCTATTCGACGCCCTTCTTCCTGCACTTCAATCCGGACTTCCCGATCGAGACCCTGCCCAGCACCATCACGCCGGATAATCCCGATCGCTATGCGGGCAAGACCATCCTGGCCGAGGACTATCTGACCGAGCGTCTGCGCGAAATCCGCCTGCTGTGAGGCCCATGGGCCTAGCGGGAGATGCGCAGGCGGGTGATGTCGCGACCGATATCCCGGAAGGCGTCGGACAGGTCGGTGGAACTCGACGCTTGGAAGGCGCGGTCAGGATTGGTGGCGCATCGCGCCATCAGCTCGCCGGCGGAATCGATTGGACCGGTCATGTTCCGGGCCGCGCCGATGTCGAATCCGACCGTGTAGACGATGACGTCGGCGGCCTTCATGTTTTCGCAGAGCCGATAGGCTTGCTCGAAAGACGAGCCGTTCGTGGCGGGCTGGTTGATGTGAGTGTCGGCCCCGCCGCTGCCGTTGCCCGCGTCGGAGGCGATGACGCCTCGGAAATAGGGGGTGTTGAACTCCCCGTCGGTCATCAAAACCACAGCCTTCAAGGTCTTGCTCGAATCGTAGGCGGCCGGTGCGCCGAGGCCTGACCACAGGCCGAAGTTCGGCGAAACCAGATACCAGCCCCAAGCCAGACCGATATGGCCCGCCGTGGAGCCCACCGCAGTCATTCCGTCGACCGCGTCGGTGAGTGTCTTTTTGACGTTGGTGAGAGGAACGATCTGGGATGCGGGGCAGGCGTTGCCGCCAGAAGCGTAACTTCGTCCGACCCAGGAGGAGGCGGAAGGGGCCGCATCGGTGTAGGCCTGCGAGCCGGCTCGTTCCGAAACGCAGGGCGTGCCGGGAAAGCGCGTCCAGGCCCCGATCGCGTTGACGAAATCCCGGTTCGAACAGCCATCGACGCCGCAGATCAGCTGTCCGCCGGACGTATAGGCGGCCCCCCCCTTGGCCGTGGTCGCCAAATTAGCCTGAGAGGCGTCAAGCGCCAAGGTCGCCGTGGTTGGGGTGACGCTGGCGACCCGGAAACCGATATTGTTCAACTGACTGAGGCCGCCCATATTGCCGAGAACGGCGGCGTCGCCTTCGGACGACAGACCGTGGCGAGCCAGGGTGATCACGATGTTGCAGTCCGTTCGTGCGCATTTGGCGACATAGGCCTGGCCCGAGAAGGCGGAGTAATAGCGGCTGTCCTCGCCGACGAGGCTGAAGGTGTTGGTTGTCACACTGCCCACCGTTAGCGCGACGCCGTTCAGGGGGGCCATGGTTTCCGCGCTCCAGATCGTCACGATGTCGCCGGTCTTGAAGCCGTGTTTCGACGCGGTGACGACGGCCGTATAGGCGCGGGATATGCTCGTGATCGTCTTGACCGAGCCCGTCAGCCAGGTCGCTGCGGTAATGGACTGGGTGTTGGAGTCGAGCGATCCCCGCGCCCGGCTAGCATAGGTGTCGCCCACATTGACGCCCATGGAGTAGGGCGCCAGGGCCACCTTGGAATAGAAGGGCGACTGGTTCGTCTGAACGACGATGTCGATCAACTCCTTGGCCGCTGACTTCAGATTGTCGATCTTTCGGCCGCTTGAGCAGCTGTCGGCGCAATCGTTCATCGAGCCGGTGATGTCGAGGACCAGGGCCACCTCCACGTCGCGCGAGGAGCGATTGACTTCCGAGCGCGCCGAGATGGGCAGAGTATCGTCTAGGAGCTGGCCATAGGGCGGCAGGACGATGTTTGCGACCAGGGTCTTCACCCGCCCCTGGGCCGTAGCGATGACGACGCTCTTGTCGTTCATGGCGACCTCGACGTCGGCGTCATTGATCGGCTCGACCTCCGTGCCCTGAATGTTGCCGTGCAGGGTCGCCAGGGCGACGCTCTTCAGACCCGCTGGAGTCGTTTCGGAGGAGCGCGCGGCGGCCAGGGTCGCGGCGTCCAGTGCGTCCTGAAACTGCGATCTCGCGGTCGTGATCCTGTGAAGATCAACGCCGCCGAGCGCCAGCATGACGATGACCGGCAGGCTGAGGCCGAAGATCATCGCCACATTGCCGCGCCGGTCGTCGCGCAGGCGCGAGACGAGTTTGCGAAGGCGGCCGACCGCCCGATGGATCGTTTGAGAGGCCAAGTTCGTCGCTTCCCTGCCGGGCGCACCCCGCCCGCATGACGACAGAATGCCGTCATGCGGTTAAGGGAAGGCTGAAGCGTCAGGGTTAACGACGCATAAGGCTCAAGCCTCTGACCAGCCGCAGTCGTGGCCACGATTCTGGACGGTCAGCCATTGGTTCAGAGGCGCGAAATAGTCGGCGACGGCGGAGGCGTCGTTGGCGGTCTCGCCGGTGAAGGCCTGCATGGCCTCGGGCCAGGGCTTGGACTGGCCCATCTCCAGCATGGCGTTGAAACGGGCTCCGACCGCCTCGTTTCCATAGACCGAGCAGCGGTGCAGCGGGCCGGTCCAGCCGGCCTGTTTGCAGGCCGCGCGCTGGAACTGGAACTGGTAGATGTGGGCCAGGAAGTAGCGGGTGTAGGGGGTGTTGCCCGGCACGTGATATTTTGCGCCCGGGTCGAAGGCGTTGGTCGGACGCGGCCCCGGCGGGACCAGACCCTGGTATTTCAGCATGTCGGCGGTCCAGGCGGCGTTGTACTGGTCCGGCGAGGTCTCGCCGGAGAAGACGCCCCAGCGCCAGCGATCAACCATCAGGCCGAACGGCAGGAAGGCGATCTTGTCCAAGGCCATCTTCAGCAGGAAGGGAATGTCCTCCTGGGCGCCCGGGGTCGTCTTCAGCAGGCCGATCTGGTTCAGATAGGTGGGGGTCAGGGCCGACAGGCCGACGAAGTCGCCGATGGCCTCGTGGAAGCCGTCGTTGGCCCCGTTGCGGAACAGCATCGGCTGGTTCTTGTAGGCGCGCTGGTAGTAGTTGTGACCCAGCTCGTGGTGGACGGTGTAGAAGTCGTCGCCGTTGACGTTGGTGCACATCTTGATGCGGATGTCGTCGGCGTTGTCCAGGTCCCAGGCCGAGGCGTGGCAGACGACCTCGCGGTCGCGCGGGCGCACGATCTGGCTGCGTTCCCAGAAGGTCTGGGGCAGGGGATCGAGACCCAGGGAGACGTAGAAGCCCTCGCCCGTCTTGACCATTTTCACCGGGTCGTAGTCGGCGGACTTCAGCAGTTCGGTCAGGTCGTAGCTGGAGGCGCCGCCGCTGGTCGGGGCCACGACGTCATAGATATTGCCCCACTGCTGCGACCACATGTTTCCCAGAAGATCGGCGCGGATCGGGCCGTGGTCGGGCTGGACGGCGTCGCCGTATTTGGCGTTCAGCCGGGCGCGGACATAGCAGTGCAGGTTCTCGTAGAAGGGTTTGACCTGAGCCCAGAGGCGGTCGGTTTCCTCGGCGAAATCGTCGGCGGGCATGTCGTAGCCGGAGCGCCACAGGGCGCCGGTGTCGGAAAAGCCCAGTTCGCGCGCGCCTTCGTTGGCGATCTCGACCATGCGGGCGTAGTCGTTCTTCATCACCGGCGAGATGGTGCGCCAGCCTTCGTACAGGGCTTTGGTCTCGTTCGGGTCGCGGCTGTCGGCCAGGATCAGCGAGGCCTCGTCCAGGGTGATCGGCTGCCCCTTGAAGTCGAACTTGCCGGTCGAATAGGTCGAGTCCAGCCGGGTGGTGATCTGCGACAGTTCCTCGGCCGCGCCGGGGCGGTTGGGGGCGGGCAGGACGATGCCGAGCCGCAGCAGGTTCAGCTTGCGGCGAACGACGGGGTCCACCGCGACATCATTGAACCTGGCCGCCTGGTTGGCGAACTGGACCTGAAGCTCGGTCGCCTCGGCGTTGACCTTGGACTCCAGCCACATGGTGTCGAAGGTGATGTTGGTGGCGCGCGCCCACTGCACCCGGGCGGCGTATTCGCCGAAGGTCAGCATCTTGGCCTCGGCGTAGGCGACGAACTGGGTCGCGCCCTCGACGGTCGTCGGATAGTCGGCGCGCAGGCCGGTGGCTGTGACGGGGGCGGGGGTGAAGGTCTGGGCGCCGCCGTCGGCCTGAAGCGGCCGGGCCTCGCCCGAGGTCGTGGTGGCGGCGCAGCCGGCGGTGAAGGCGAGGGCGCAGACCGCGACGGCGGTCATCATCTGACGCTTCATGATGGGATCTCCTGAACAGCGGGCGCAGGAGAGGTCAGGCCTGATCCGCCGTCAAGCTGCGCCTTTCAGGGCGTTCTTTTGGGGCTACCGGCCTTGGGCCTACTTGAGCCGGACGCAGGCGTTCAGACCCTCGTTGCGGACCGTGCCCATGGCGGCCTGGATGCGCGCGGCGCGCCGGCGGACATAGGGGCCGGGCGAGGCGGCCTTGTAGCGGCGCGGCGCGGGCAGGATGGCGGCGAGACGCGCCGCCTCGCGCGGGGTCAGGTCGGCGGCGTCCTTGCCGAACCAGTGCTGAGCGGCGGCCTGGGCGCCATAGACGCCGGGCGCCCATTCGACCACGTTCAGATAGACTTCCATGATCCGGCGCTTGGACCAGACGGTTTCGATCAGGACGGTGTAGCCGGCCTCCAGCCCCTTGCGGATCCAGTCGCGGCCCGGCCAGAGGAAGACATTCTTGGCGGTCTGCTGGCTGATGGTCGAGCCGCCGCGGATGCGGCCGCCCTCGGCGTTGTGATCCAGCGCCTTCTGGATCGCCTCGATGTCGAAGCCGTGGTGGCTGCAGAAACGGGCGTCCTCGGCGGCGATAGCGGCGTTCACCAGATTGGGCGAGATGTCGTTCAGACCGCGCCATTGATAGTCCAGGCCCTCGCCGCGCACGGCCTGGCGCAGCATCAATATGGTCGGGGCGGGCGGCAGGACGGCGACGATCAGAACCCCGCCGATCGGCAGCAGGGCCAGGACCGCCAGGGCGATCAGGGCCGCCCGCAACCAACCCTTTTTCCGCCCGCGCGCCATTAGAGGATCAGGACCCCTGCGGCGCCGTCCTCGTCGGCCCAGGCGACCTTGTCGGCGGCGGGGCTGAGAGACAGGGCGACGATGGAGGGACCTTTCTCGGCCTTGACGAAGTTCAGACCATGAGAGGCCGGATGGGCGACCCAGACCCGGCCGTCGGTCAGGCCGGCGGCCAGCAGGCCGTGCTCGGTCCGGGCCGAGACCAGATTGACCAGGGTGGTGTCGTCATAGCCGATCTCGGTCGCCTCGCGTCCCATGGGCCCGTTCGAGCCGATGAAGGGCCACAGGACCGCGCCCTGGGCGCCCGAGGTGGCCAGCAGCTGGCCGTTGGCGAAGAAGGCCAGCGAGCGGACCTTGGACGGATAGCCGCCCATGCGCAGGTTCTTGGCGTCCTTCAGCCGCCAGCCGTGAAGTTGGCTGTCCTGCATGGTGGTAACGACAAAGGCCCCGTCGGGTGAAAAGGCCACGGCGGTGTGGGATCCGGCCCAGGCCAGTTTGACCGGCTGCTGCTTCTCGATCCGGGCGTACCAGAGGGCGGCGCCGCCGTAGGTCGAGGCGGCGATGCGCCGGCCCTTGGGATCGAAGGCGACGCCGGAGACGGTGCGTTCGTGCTGAAAGTCGCGGCGGAAGCCGGCGTCCTTCGGATCGATCACCGAAAGGGTGCGGCCCGAGGAGAAGGCGACCAGGCCGGAGGCGGCCGAGGCGTCGATGGAATCGATCCACTGGTTCTTTGCGGTGGCCAGGACCATGGCGTCCTCGCCGCGGCGGCTCCACACCACCTGGCCGTCGTCGCCGCCGGTGACGATCCCGTCGCCGGTCGGGTGGACGGCGGCGCAGAGCACGGCGCCGTCGTGAGCCTGGACCGTCGTTCCATCCTCGAACCGGACCGAGCCGTCGCCGAGGGCGAAGACGGCGCCGGTGCTGTCGAACAGGGCGGCGGTGACCTGGGCGTCGAAATCGAAGTTCATGCGGGACGCGTTAGCGGGTTGCGGCAGCGGGGGCAAATGGGGGCTTCTTCTCCTTCCCCTTTATGGGGAGGGACGATCGCGCAGCGATCCGGGTGGGGCCGTAAGAACGTGAGCGATCTCCGTATCGCCCCACCCCGGCTACCCTCGGATCAAGTCCGGGGTTCGCCGCCCCTTCCCATAAAGGGAAGGGAGAAGATTATACCGGATCTGTGGGCTTGGGCTCGACCGGCGCCGGCGCGGCCTGGGCCTTGGCGGGTTCGTCCGGCAGGGGAATGAATTCCAGGTCGTCCTCGCTGGGCAGGGCCATGCGGCCGGCTTTCCAGTCGGCCTTGGCCTGGTCGATGCGGGCCTGGCTGGAGGCGACGAAATTCCACCAAATCAGGCGTTCGCCGACCGGCTCGCCGCCCAGGACCATGACGGTGGATTGGACCAGGGCCTTGACGGTCGGTTCGGCCGTCGGTTCCAGCACGATCATCTGGCCTTCGTGGAAGGTGCGGTCGCCGACCTCGATGGAGCCCTTGGCCACATAGAGGGCGCGCTCGCTCATGCCGCCCGCGCCCTTGCCGGGAGGCGGCGCGGTGCGGACGCCGGGCTGAAGCTCCCAGTGCACATAGAAGAGGGGTGAGGACACCGGGACGGCCGCCTTGGCGCCATAGGCTTCGCCCGCCACCAGGCGCGCGAACAGTCCGCCGTTTTCGTAGGCGGGCTGGGCGTCCTCATCCAGGTGGTGGAAGGCGGGATCGATCTCCTCGGCCTCGTCGGGCAGGGCGACCCAGGCCTGCATCCCGTGCATCGGCCCGCCGCGGCTCTTCTTCAGCG
Organism: Brevundimonas mediterranea; assembly: GCF_011064825.1. NCBI lineage: Bacteria > Pseudomonadati > Pseudomonadota > Alphaproteobacteria > Caulobacterales > Caulobacteraceae > Brevundimonas > Brevundimonas mediterranea. Next base: position 1,481,731 of record NZ_CP048751.1, on the reverse strand, counting down.
GATCGGTGCGCTCGGAATGGACGATGCCCTTGCCGGCGGTCATCCAGTTCACCTCGCCGGGGCGGATGACCTGATTATAGCCGAGGTTGTCATGGTGCATGATCTCACCCTCGAACAGATAGGTGAGGGTCGACAGGCCGATGTGCGGGTGCGGTCGCACATCGATGGCGTCCGAGCCCGGCGCGAACTCGGCCGGCCCCATCTGGTCCAGGAAGATGAAGGGCCCGACCATCCGGCGCGAATGGAAGGGCAGGACGCGGCCGACCTCGAACCCGCCCAGGTCCTTGCGGCGCGCGTCGATCACCAGTTCGATCATGTTCGGCATCCCCTCGGCGGACCAGGGCCCTCAGTGGAAAGGTCCGCCGAACGGCCTTATCCGACGTGAGGGGTCACTATGCCAAGAGGCAGGGCGGTCACATTCTTCACGCCGCGCGTGACGATATGGCTCTCGCAGTCGGAGACGATGCCCAGGGCCAGCAGCTTTTCGCGCAGGAACTTGTCGAAGGCGTGCATGTCGGACGTGATGATGCGCAGCACATAGTCCTCGCGCCCCGTGATGGTGGCGCACTGGACCACTTCCGGCCATTTGGCGACGGCGCCTTCGAAGATGTCGAGATTCTCGGCCGACGGCAGCATCAGTTTGACGATGGCGTAGACCTCGAAGTCGAGACCCAGAAGCTTGGCGTTCAGCAGGGTGACCCGCTTGGTGATCAGGCCGGAATCCTCCAGCCGCTTGATCCGGCGCCAGCAGGGCGAGGCCGACAGACCGACGCGATCCGCGACTTCCGCGACCGACAGACCGGCGTCTTGTTGCAGGATATCCAGGATCCGAGCGTCAATGGGATCGAGTTCGTCCGCCAATGCGTTTCTCCGATTATCGTTATGGCGAAATAAAATACCCTAAATCGGGATTTCGCAAGGTCAAATTGAGCGAGCACCTGCTTAGGCGCCGTGTTATCAAACGTCCAGAGGAAACACGGACGGACCCCCGAACGGACATGGACGCCCGCATGAACGACAAATTGAGCCAAAAGAACAGCCGCCCGCTGTCGCTGCGCGTGCCCGAGCCTTCGGGCCGGCCGGGCGACGCGCCTGACTTCAGTCATCTGTTGATGGACGCCCCCGGCGCCGTCGAACGGCCCGAGGTGGGCACGACGCCTTACGAGATGCGCGACCTTGCGTTCCGGTTGATCCGGGTGCTGGACGACGAAGGCCAGGCCGTCGGTCCGTGGAATCCGCGTCTGGATCCGGACACCCTGCGTCGCGGCCTGAAGGCCATGATCCTGACCCGCGCCTTCGACGACCGGATGCACCGCGCCCACCGCCAGGGCAAGACCAGCTTCTACATGAAATGCACCGGCGAGGAGGCCATCGCGGTCGCGCAAGGCATGCTGCTGAGCCGCGAGGACATGGGTTTTCCGACCTACCGCCAGCAGGGGCTGCTGATCGCCCGCGGCTATCCGCTGGTCGAGATGATGAACCAGATCTATTCCAATGCTGCGGACCCGATCAAAGGGCGTCAGCTGCCGATCATGTATTCGGCCAAGGACTACGGCTTCTTCACCATCAGCGGCAATCTGGGCACCCAGGTGCCCCAGGCCGTGGGCTGGGCCATGGCCAGCGCCTACAAGGGCGACGACAAGATCGCCATCAGCTGGATCGGCGACGGCGCCACGGCCGAGGGCGATTTTCACAACGCCCTGACCTTCGCCTCCGTCTATCGCGCGCCGGTCATTCTGAACATCGTCAACAACCAGTGGGCCATCAGCTCCTTCCAGGGCATCGCCGGCGGGCTGGAGACCACCTTCGCCTCCAAGGCCATCGGCTATGGCCTGCCGGCCCTGCGGGTGGACGGCAACGACTTCCTGGCGGTCTGGGCGGCGACCCAGTGGGCCGAGGAGCGCGCCCGGTCCAACCAGGGGGCGACGGTGATCGAACTGTTCACCTATCGCGGCGCCCCGCACTCGACCTCCGACGACCCCAGCCGCTACCGCCCCGGCGACGAGCACGAGAAATGGCCGCTGGGCGATCCGCTGGAGCGGCTGCGCCAGCACCTGACCGTCATCGGCGAGTGGGATGACGAGCGCCACGCCGTCGCCCTGCGCGAGGCGGTCGAACAGGTCCGCGCCGCCGGCAAGGAATCGGAGGCCATCGGCACCCTGGGCCAGTCGCGCCCCAGCGTGAAGACGATGTTCGAAGAGGTCTATGCGACCGAAGACTGGCGGCTGATCGAACAGCGCCGCGAGGTGGGGGTCTGACCATGAGCGCGCAAACCACCTTCACCGACGCCGATCGCAACGACCGCGTCGAGCCGGACATGGTCGACCAGAACGCCGCCCCCGCCTCAGAGGCGACGGGATCCGGCGTGCAGCCGATGAACATGATCCAGGCCCTGAACTCGGCCATCGACGTCAAGATGAGCGAGGACGCCAATGTCCTGTCGTTCGGCGAGGACGCCGGCTATTTCGGCGGGGTCTTCCGCGTCACCGACAAGCTGCAGCAGAAGCACGGCCTGACCCGCAGCTTCGACGCCCCGATCAGCGAATGCGGCATCGCCGCCGCCGCCATCGGCATGGGCGCCTACGGCCTGCGCCCGGTGGTCGAGATCCAGTTCGCCGACTACATCTACCCGGCCTACGACCAGATCGTCTCCGAAGCGGCCAAGATGCGCTATCGCTCGGGCGGCCAGTTCACCAGCCCCATAGTGGTGCGTTCGCCCTACGGCGGCGGCATCTTCGGCGGCCAGACCCACAGCCAGTCGCCGGAAAGCCTGTTCACCCATATCGCCGGGCTGAAGGTCGTCATCCCGTCCAACCCCTATGACGCCAAGGGCCTATTGATCGCCGCCATTGAGGACGATGATCCGGTCGTCTTCTTCGAGCCGAAACGCCTCTACAACGGCCCGTTCGACGGCTGGCACGAGAAGCCGGTCTCGCCTTGGAAGGCGCAGGACCTGGCCCAGGTGCCGACCGGAAAATATGTCGAGCCCATCGGCAAGGCGCGGGTCATGCGCGAAGGGAACGACGTCACCATCCTGGCCTATGGCACCATGGTCTGGGTGGCGCTGGCCGGGGCTGAGCACGCGGGCGTGGACGCCGAGGTCATCGACCTGCGCTCGCTCGTGCCGCTGGACATCGAGACCATCGAGGCCAGCGTGAAGAAGACCGGCCGCTGCGTCATCGTGCACGAGGCGCCCAGGACCTCGGGCTTCGGCGGCGAACTGTCGGCCCTGGTTCAGGAGCGTTGTTTCTATCACCTGGAGGCGCCCATCGCGCGCGTCACCGGCTGGGACACGCCCTATCCCCACGCTTTCGAATGGGAATATTTCCCCGGGCCGCAACGGGTCGCAGACGCCTTGAAGAGCGTCATGACCGGAGGACGCTGATATGGGTCGTTTCGTCTTCAAACTGCCCGACGTGGGCGAAGGCACCGCCGAGGCCGAACTGGTCGGCTGGCACGTCAAGGTCGGCGACACGGTCGCCGAGGACCAGATCGTCGCCGACGTCATGACCGACAAGGCCACCGTCGAGATCACCGCCCCGGTGTCGGGCAAGGTCATCGCCCTGCACGGCGAGCCCGGCGCCATGGTGCCGGTGCGCGGGCCGCTGGTGGAGTTCGAGGTCGAGGGGGCGGGGAATGCGGATGAGGCGACGCCCTCCTCCCCGGCTTCGCCGGTGCTCCCCCCAAGGGGGGGAGATCGCGCAGCATCCAATCCTCCCCCCTTGGGGGAGGTGGCGCCGAAGGCGACGGAGGGGGCTGACGCCGCACCCACCGGCAACTACGTCTTCAAACTGCCCGACGTGGGTGAAGGCACGGCCGAGGCCGAGCTGGTCGGCTGGCACGTCAAGGTCGGGGATGCGGTCGAGGAAGACCAGATCATCGCCGACATCATGACCGACAAGGCGACGGTGGAGATCACCTCGCCGGTCGCCGGAACCGTGGTCGCCCTGTACGGCGAGGCAGGGCAGCAGGTTCCGGTCGGCGGGCCGCTGGTGGCGTTCGATGTGGCGGGCGCCGGAAATGTCGCCAAGAGCCCCGTTCACGCCCCCTCCGTCGCCTCCGGCGACACCTCCCCCAAGGGGGGAGGATCAGCGCTGACGCCCGCACCAAAATCTCCCCCTCCTGGGGGGAGTACCCGCGCAGCGGGGGAGGGGGGCAAGTCGGTCGCCCCCGCCCTGACCGGCCGCGCGCCCGGCGAACGCCCGTCCGCCTCGCCCGCCGTGCGCAACCGCGCGCGGGATCTGGGCGTGGACCTGACCTTCGTGCCCGGCTCCGGCCCGGCGGGGCGGATCACGCACGAGGACCTGGACGGCTTCATCGCGCGTGGCGGCCAGGTTCCTGCGTCCGCGCCTTCGGCCGGCAGCTCGACCTTCGCCCGTGCCGAAGGAGCCACCGAGGTCCGCATCATCGGCCTGCGCCGCAAGATCGCGGAGAAGATGGCCGACAGCGTGCGCCGCATTCCCCACATCACCTATGTGGAGGAGATCGACGTCACGGCGCTGGAGGAGCTTCGCGCCCACCTGAACGCGACGAAGCAAAAGGATCAGCCCAAGCTGAACCTGCTGCCCTTCCTCGCCCGCGCCATCGTGGTCGCCCTGCGCGACCAGCCGCAGATCAACGCCCATTATGACGACGAGGCGGGCGTCCTGACCCAGCACGCCCCGGTCCATCTGGGCATCGCCGCCCAGACGCCGAACGGGCTGATGGTGCCGGTGGTCCGCCACGCCGAGGCGCGCGACGCCTGGGATACGGCGCTGGAGATCGCCCGCGTCTCGGGCGCGGCCAAGGACGGTTCGGCCAAGCGCGAGGAACTGTCGGGCTCGACCATCACCATCACCTCGCTGGGAACCCTGGGCGGGGTGGTCCACACCCCGATCATCAACCACCCCGAGGTCGCCATCGTCGGCCCCAACAAGATCGCCGAACGGGTCGTGGTCCGCGACGGCCAGATGGTCGTGCGCAAGATGATGAACCTGTCGTCCAGCTTCGATCACCGGATCGTCGACGGCCACGACGCGGCGGTCTTCATCCAGCGGATCAAGGGGCTGCTGGAACATCCCGCGACCTTGTGGATGGGGTGACGGATGTCAGCCGTCGCTGTTCTGTTCGCGATCACGTCGCTAGTCGCGGGCGATGAACCGTTGCGTTGTACGGACTTGGACATGCGCCAAGTGAGCGTCTTTACAGGTCGGGTAGAACACCAGACGATTAAACGCGAACAGCCCGTTTGGTGGACTCCCTTTGGGGACATCTATTACGAGGTCGTCGCCACTGTTCGCCCGATCCGAGTTCTCCGGGGAGCGCAGGTTACACGACCTGTCATAGTGCGTGTGGGCTGCACAGCGTCGAAGACGGATTTTGCTGGGCGGCGCATGTGCGCGAACCTTTTCACCACAGGTCAAATCGACACTTTCCAAGTCGATCGTCGAACCTATCTGGGCAATCGAAATCCTGATCGCGATGAAGTCGCTGATTACGATCATGCGATGGCTCATCCTCGTCCACTCTGCGAGCGTCGATGACCCAGGCCCTGAAAATCACAGTCCTGACGGTCGGTATCGGCGTCGCAGTATGGGCGCTCTCATCGTCGAGCATGGCCTGCACGTTGATGATGAACCCGCCACGGCCCGGCGAAACGATTGAGCAGGCCGCGCTTCGCGAAGAGCGCGCGGCTCAGGTGGCGTCTTGGAATGCAGCGGACAGCATCTTTTTGGCGCGGGTCGTGGAAACGGCTCAAGTAGAGAACGATGGTGTTCGCTATACTTTTGAAACCATCGCGCCAGTGCGCGGAGCAGCCCCGCCCAAACGACTATCCAACATTTGGTATAGCGATGGTTGTCACGGTCGCGCGTGGTCTCGTGGAGAGGTCGCCGTCGTCTATGCTGATCGTATTGGTTTTCTTGAAGACTGGTCACGTTGGGGACAGTGGGTGGAAGTCGATGCCGTCCTCCCCTCCGTCGCCCTTGATCCTCGGGTCGCACCTGCATTACGCGCTTCCGCCCACCGTTTGAGAACGTCGAGAAGATGACCCAGACCCTGAAAACCAAAGTCCTCATCATCGGCGCCGGGACCGGCGGCTATGTCGCCGGCATCCGTTGCGGCCAACTGGGGCTGGACACCGTGCTGATAGACGGTGGCGATGGGCTGGGCGGCACCTGCCTGAACGTCGGCTGTATTCCGTCCAAGGCCATTATCCATGCGGCGGGCAAGTTCGAGACGGTGGCCAAGGCGGCCGGCAGCGGGACGCTGGGCATCACGGCGGCCCAGCCGGCCATCGACCTGAAACAGACGGTCGAGTGGAAGGACGGGATCGTCCGTAAGCTGAACGCCGGGGTCACGGCCCTGCTGAAGAAGGCCAAGGTGAAGGTCATCAAGGGCTGGGCGGCCTTCGAGGACGCCAAGACCTGCGTGGTGAAAACCGACGACGGCGACATCCGCATCACCGCCGAACACGTGATCCTGGCCACGGGTTCGGAACCGGTCGAACTGCCCTTCCTGCCGTTTGGCGGCGACGTCATCTCCTCGACCGAGGCGCTGAGCCTGTCGGACGTGCCCAAGAAGCTGGTCGTCGTCGGCGGCGGCTATATCGGGCTGGAGCTGGGCATCGCCTTCAGGAAGCTGGGCGCCGAGGTGGCCATCGTCGAAATGGCCGAGCGAATCCTGCCCCTTTATGACAAGGCCCTGACCGATCCGGTGGCGAAGTGGCTGGAGACGCACGGGGTGGAGTTGCACCTGGGGGCGCGGGCCGGCGGGTTCGGGAACGGCAGGCTGAACGTCACGACCAAGGACGGCGAACCGCTGCAACTGGACGCCGACAAGGTGCTGGTCACCGTGGGTCGTCGCCCGCGCACGCAGGGCTGGGGTCTGGAGAACATGGGCGTGGCCATGGCCGGTCCGTTCGTGAAGATCGACAACCGCTGCGCCACCTCAATGAAGAACGTCTGGGCCGTCGGCGACCTGACCGGCGAGCCTATGCTGGCCCACAAGGGCTCGGCCCAGGGCGAGGTGGTCGCGGAGATCATCGCCCATTCTTCAGGAAAGGGTGGCCACGACCGGGTGTTCGATCCGGTCGCCATCGCCGCCGTCTGTTTCACCGAGCCCGAGATCGTCTCGGCCGGTCTGGGTCCGAACGATGTCGCGGGCAGTGACGACGTGATCCAGTCCGTCTTCCCCTTCGCCGCCATCGGCCGCGCCCTGGCCATCGAGGCGGGCGAGGACGGCGGCTTCGTGCGGGTCATCGCCTCCAAGTCGGATCACCGCATCCTGGGCGTCCAGGCGGTCGGCCAGCATGTGTCGGAACTCAGCAACAGCTTCGCCCAGATGCTGGAGATGGGGGCGGTGCTGGAGGATGTGGCGGGAACCATCCACGTCCACCCGACCCTGGGCGAGGCCTTCCACGAGGCGTCCCTGCGCGCCCTGGGGCACGCGATCCACATCTGACGGCTAAAGCCGGTCCAGCCGCCTGGCGTGGTTCGCCACCATGCGCAGCGCCAGGCCGTCGGGCAGGAAGCGGGCCAGGCCGGCCATCAGATTGTTCATGACGCCGGGGGTCACGCTGGGCCGGTTCGCCTCGCAGGCGTCGTAGCCGATGCGGGCGACGCGGGCGGCGTCCATCCACATCCAGGCCGGATAGGCGCTGGACACCTGATCGCGCGAGCCGTTGACGTCGTGAAACTCGGTCAAGGTGTAGCCGGGGTTCAGCACCGTGACGTGGACCCCGGTTCCCAAGGTTTCCAGATACAGGCCCTGGGACGCCTTGATCAGGAAGCTCTTTATGGGTCCGTACAGGGTGTCGCCGCCGGTCGCGGGCATCTGGCCGGCCAGGGAGGCGACGTTCAGCACCCGGCCGAAGCGTCGCTCGACCATGCCGGGCAACAACAGGCGCGACAGCTCGACCGGCCCCGTCAGCATGACCTGAATCATGGCGCGGTGGGCGGCCAGGTCGGTGTCGAGAAAGCCCGTCACGCGGCTGAAACCCGCGTTATTGACCAGGCCGTCGACGGTCAGGCCGCGCGCCGTGACGGCGGTGATCAGACGTTCGGGCGCCGCTGGGTCCGACAGGTCTTCGGGAAGGACGGTCGCGACGACGCCATGGGCGGCGGACAGGGCCTCGGCCAGGGTCACGAGCGGCCCTTCTCGCCGGGCGGTCAGGATCAGGTCCCAGCCCTCGGCGGCGTAGGCGCGGGCCAGGGCCGCGCCGATGCCGGCGGAGGCGCCCGTGATCAGCACCGTCCGCTTCATGCGTCGATCCGGCGCCGCCCAGGTCCCATGCTCATGCCGCGACGGGGCAGGAGGCGTGGGGCGTATAGGCGGCCAGGGAGACGGGGTTCTCGTCCAGCAGGTCGGCGATGGTGATCTTGGACAGGGCCTCGGTCGCGGCCTCGTCGGCGGCGGTCAGGGCCTTGCCGACCTGGCGGGGAATATGTTCGCTGATCGGGCAGCCCTTGGCCCCAGCGGGGGGCGAACCGATGTGGGCGCAGCCGTTCACCGCCTTCAGCACCTCGTCCAGTCGGATGTCTTCCGGTTGGCGCAGCAGCCAGGATCCGCCGGTGGCGCCGGGACGGGTGGCGATCAGTCCCGCCTTGGCCAGCAGCGCCGTCACGCGCCGTACCACGACAGGATTGGTCGGGACGGACGCCGCCAGCAAGGCGCTGGGCGCCGCCTGGGCAGGCGAAAAAGCGCCCTTGTGGGCCATATAGGCCAAGGCGTGGGCGGCGACGGGGAAGCGCTGGCTGTCTGACATGGTTGTGTTCCTGTAAGGAAAATAGGCGCTCCTGGACCGAATCACAAATCCTTGTGGTGCAAGGGGAAACCGAATCCCCGCGCCCACGATTGAAGCGGGCGCGGAATGGGCCTAAAGGCTCGCCGCTTTGAAGGGCTCGACCTGTCGTCGGAGACCCGGAGGATACGCATGGCCGGGGATACTCCCCACGACGCGGGCGCTCTCCCCGCCGCGTCGAACACGCCGGACAAACCCACCCACGCCACGGGACCCGAGTCCCACGCTCCAGGGGGCCAGATCGCCAAGCACGGCGGCTTCTGGGCCCTGACCCTGGGCGCGATCGGCGTGGTGTTCGGCGACATCGGCACCAGCCCGCTTTACGCCCTGCGTGAAGCCATCGCCCACGCCCAGTCGGGCGTCGGCGGCGACCTGGCCGTGATCGGCGTCGTCTCCCTGGCCTTCTGGGCCCTGATGGTGGTGGTGACGTTCAAATACGTCTTCTTCCTGATGCGCGCCGACAACAAGGGCGAAGGCGGCACCCTGTCGCTGATGGCCCTGGCCCAGTTCGCGGTCGGCCGGCGCAGCGCCTGGATCTTCATCCTGGGCGTCTGCGGCGCGGCCCTCTTCTATGGCGACGGCATCATCACGCCCGCCATTTCGGTTCTGTCGGCCGTCGAGGGCCTGCAGGACGCGCCGGGCCTGTCGGGCAAGCTCGATCCGTTCATCGTGCCGATCTCGGCCGGAATCCTGATCGCCCTGTTCATGGCCCAGTCGCGCGGCACCGCCAGCCTGGCCAAATATTTCGGCCCGATCACCGCCGTCTGGTTCCTGTGCCTGGGCGGGCTGGGCCTGTACCACATCTTCGACGACGTCAGCGTGCTGCGCGCCCTGTCGCCCCACTATGGCGTCATGCTGCTGTTGAAGGACGGTTTCCTGGGCTTCATCATCCTGGGCAGCGTCTTCCTGGCCGTGACCGGCGCGGAGGCCCTGTATGCGGACATGGGCCATTTCGGAAAGGCGCCGATCCGCATGGGCTGGCTGGCCTTCGTCCTGCCCTGCCTGACGCTGAACTATCTGGGCCAGGGCGCCCTGATCCTCGACAATCCCGGCTCGGCCGAAAACCCGTTCTGGAACATGGTGCCCGAGTTCGCCTACTGGCCCATGCTGATCCTGGCCACGGCCGCCACCGTCATCGCCTCTCAGGCCGTGATCACCGGCGCCTTCTCGGTCACCCAACAGGCTGTCCAGTTGGGCCTTCTGCCGCGCATCGACATCCGCAACACCTCCGAAACCCAGGCCGGCCAGATCTTCGTGCCGGCGGTCAACAGCTTCCTGATGATCGGGGTGCTGGTCTTGCTGGTCGTGTTCCAGAGCTCGCACAATCTGACCGCCGCCTATGGCGTGGCCGTCACGGGGACCATGCTGGTCAATACGCTGATGGCCTATTCGGTGATCCGCAAGGGCTGGAAATGGCCGATGTGGGCGGTGGCCGGGACCCTGGTTCCGTTCGCCTTCATCGACAGCGTCTTCCTGACCTCCAACCTGCTGAAGATCCCGGACGGCGCCTGGATGCCGTTGGTCCTGGGCGCCTGCCTAGTCCTGATCATGTGGACCTGGGTGCGCGGCACCCAGATCCTGACGGCCAAGACCCGCAAGGACAGCCTGCCGCTGAACGACCTGATCGAGATGCTTCAGGCCCGACCGCCGCACCGCGCGCCTGGCACCGCGATCTTCCTGACCAGCGATCCCGACGTGGCGCCGGTCGCCCTAATGCACAATCTCAAGCACAACAAGGTGTTGCACGAGAAGAACGTCATCCTGACCGTGCGCACCTCCGAACGGCCGCGCGTCAAGGAAGCCGACCGGGTGCGGATGGAGCCGATCAACGACGACTTCAAGAAGCTGACCATCACCTATGGCTTCATGGAGACGCCGAACGTGCCCCGCGCCCTGGGCCTGTGCCGCAAACAGGGGCTGAAGTTCGACATCATGTCGACCAGCTTCTTCCTGGGCCGCCGCTCGCTGATCCCGTCGGCGCGCCAGGGCATGCCCCTGTGGCAGGACCGGCTGTTCATCTTCCTGATGCGCAACGCCGCCAATCCGACCGACTTCTTCCATATCCCGCCCGGCCGTGTGGTCGAGCTGGGCGCGCAGGTGGCCGTATGAGTTCCGAAGGACGCGGTTCTGAAGGACGGGGCGGCGGTCACAGCTCACAGGCGCGCGGTCGCCGCATGGCGACCAAGGGCCGGCCGCGCCCGGCGCCGGTCGAGGTGGCGCAAGCTCCGTCGCAGGACGACATCGGCGTCGAGGCCCGGGTGGTGGCGGGCATCCTGCTGAACGCCGCGCTTGAGAAGCGCAACGGCCTGGACGAGGCCCTGTCCCAGCCCGCCGCCCGCGCGCTGGAGCCCGTCGACCGCGCCTTCGCCCGCGCCGTGGCCATGGCCGCCCTGCGTCGTCTGGGCGAGATCGACCAGATCCTGAACCGCCGTCTGCAGAAGTCGCCGCCCGAGGCGGTCCGCACCCTGATGCGCATCGCCCTGGCCCAGACCCTGGTGCTGGAGACCCCCGCCTTCGCCGCCGTGTCCACGGCCGTGAAGCTGGCCGAGCGCGATCCCAAGACCCGGCCCTACAAGAATCTGGTCAACGCCGTGCTGCGCGGCGTCGGCCGCGACGGCCCCGGCCTGACCACGGCTGAGAGCAATCTGCCCGACTGGATCGCCGCTCGCTGGAAGGCGACCTATGGCGAGGCCGCCCTCACCGGCCTGGCCCTGGCCGCCCGTGAGGAGCCGGCGACGGATCTCAGCCTCAAGCCCGGCGTCGATCCTGCCGCCGTGGCCGCCGCCGTCGAGGGCGAGGCGCTTGAGGGCGGCACCGTCCGCACCGGCCGTCGCGGCGACGTCGCGACCTGGCCCGGATTCGACGACGGCGACTGGTGGGTCCAGGACGCCGCCGCCGCCGTTCCGGGCCGTCTGCTGGGCGTCAAGCCCGGCGAGACCGCCCTGGACATGTGCGCCGCTCCTGGCGGCAAGACCCTGCAACTGGCCGCCGCCGGCGCCTCGGTTGTCGCCCTGGACCGCTCGGCCCCGCGCCTGAAGCGCCTCAGCCAGAATCTCGAGCGCACCGGCCTGACCGCCGAAGTGATCGCCGTCCCGGCCGAGGACTGGGAGGATGACCGCAGCTTCGACGCCGTGCTTCTGGACGCCCCCTGCACCGCCACAGGCACCTTCCGCCGCAACCCCGAAGTCCTGCGCGCCACCAAGCCGGCCGAGGTCGCCAAACTGGCCGACGTCCAGCACCGGCTGCTCGACGCCGCCGCCGAACGGGTCAAGCCGGGCGGCCGTCTGGTCTATTGCACCTGTTCCCTGGAGCGCGAGGAGGGCGAGACCCAGGTGATCGCCTTCCTGCGCCGCAACCCCGGTTTCCGCACCGTCGCGGCGGACCCTGCGGCCCTGGGCGCCCCGCCCGAGGCCCTGACGCCCGAAGGCTGGCTGCGCATCCTGCCGTCCATGTGGGCCGAACACGGCGGTCTGGACGGCTTCTTCGCCGCCAAGCTGGAACGGATCGCCTAGGGTTTTCGAGACGCGCGGTTCGACGCGGACAGGGTGTCGGCGGATTTGCGCAGTTCGGCGTAATCCCGCTCGATCCTCGCTTTTTCCTGCGCCTTCCGCTCGGCGTCGAAGGCCTTGTAGGCCGCCTTGGCGTAGCGGTCGGCGTCGTCTCGGGACACGCGCCCGCCGTCGGTAAGTACGACGCGGCCCAGCCCTTTCAACTGCGCATCCAGCAGGGCCGCCGCCTCGGCCATGGTCGTCAGACGGCTGGTCTCCAGCTGATCCTCGAAGATGGTCAGCAACAGGTCGGTCAGCCGGTTCAACTCCCGCACCTCGCCCGGCGCCAGGAAGTTCTTGGCCACGGTCGCATCGGCCGCGCCGATCCGTTCGCCCTTCCAGGTCTGCAAGCCCATGTCGGCCGCCGCCGGGTCTGCGCGCGCCACCAGCACCTCGGCGGGCGTCTGGCTTGTCACGGCGAAGCAGAGCTTGGCCTGGGTATTGCGATAGAAGGTTCGCCAAGCGTCCGACTTGGGGTCATAATCCTGGCACAGGCTGCAGATGCGTCGGATTTCCGCATAGAGATTCGCTTCCTCGCTGCGAATGTCGCGGATGATGTCGCGCAGTTCGCGGATGCGATCCTGCTCGCCACCAGCCTTCATCCGCTCGGCGTCGACGACGAAGCCGCGCGTGGCGAAGCGGATCAACACCGCCGTCGCCCAGCGACGAAACAGGGTCGCCTGCGCCGAACTGACCCGGTAGCCGACCGAGATCACCATATCGAGGCTGTAGGCCCTGACCATGCGATCTGCCGGCCCCTTAATTTGCATAAAATGCAAATCGGCGGCCTCGCCCAATTCGCCCTCTTCCAGAATGGCGGCGATGTGGCGCGAAATCACGGAGACGTCGCGGCCGAATAGGCCCGCGATCTGGGCCTGGCTCATCCACAGGGCGTCGCCGTCGAAGCGGATCTCGACCCGCGCCCCGTCATGGGCGCCATAGATCAGGAAGCGGTCGCCGGACCCGTCCTCGAACACTCGGACCGGTTCCGCGGCGGACAGGTCTTCCATCGACATCGGGGCTTCCAGGGTGGATTTGGCGTGAACAAGAGTAGAACACGGCGGATCGTCTTCGCCAAGCCGGTTGCTCGACCCGCCTCGCCGCCTTATCCCGTGGCCATGGCCCTCACCCCCCTGATCTGCCCGTCCATCCTCGCCAGCGATTTCGCGCGGCTGGGAGAAGAGGTCCGCGCGCTGGAAGCCGCGGGCGCCGACTGGATCCATGTCGATGTGATGGACGGTCATTTCGTGCCGAACATCACCCTGGGTCCGGACATCGTGAAGGCGATCCGTCCGCACACCAGCCTGCCGTTCGACGTGCACCTGATGGTGGCGCCGGTCGATCCCTGGCTGGAAGCCTACCGTGACGCCGGGGCCGACCTGCTGACCGTCCATCCCGAAAGCGGGCCGCACCTGCACCGCACCCTGGCCCGCATCCGCCAGCTGGGGGCCAAGGCCGGGGTGGTGTTCAATCCGGCCACCCCCCTGTCGATCCTCGAAGAGGTGGTCGATCTGGTGGACCTGGTGCTGATCATGTCGGTCAATCCCGGCTTCGGCGGACAGAAATTCATCGACAGTTCGCTGCGCAAGATCGCCGGCGCCCGCGCCATTCTGGACCGCGCCGGATCGACGGCCCATCTACAGGTGGACGGGGGCGTGACCTCGGCCAATGCGGCGGCCTGCGTCGCGGCCGGGGCCGACGCCCTGGTCGCCGGCTCCTTCGTGTTCAAGGGCGACTATGCGACCAATATCGCCGCCCTGAAGGCCGTCCCGGCCGCCGCGTGAGCCCGATCAGTCCCTTCGCCCCGCGCGGCGCCGAAGCCACGCCCGACGTGGCCTCGGGTCAGATCCCCGGCTTGGCCGGCGCGCCGGTGCGAACCCCGGTGCGGTCGGGCGAGACGGCGACTGGACCGGGCCTGTGGCCGGCCATCGCCGGACGCCTAGTCACCCGTCAACTGTGGATCGAGCTGTACGGCCTGCCGGGTTACAGCCTGACGCTGAGCCCGTTCCTGGGCGGGGGCAAGGTCACGGCCTTCGCGGCCACGCCGCGCGATTTCCGGCCGCACGATCCGGCGCCGGGCAAGAATCTGCTGGTCGGTCGTTTCGTTCTGGCCGGCGCCTCGATGGAGGTCGAGGCGCCGGCGGATCCGTGGAACCGCCCCAGCCCGTCGCGTCCCTTCGCCGTGGAACTCCATGCCTTCAACTGGCTGCCGGCCTTGATGGCCCAGGGGGAGCGGGGCGCGCGCGAGGCCTTGCGTCTGACGCTCGCCTGGGCGGACACCTTCGCGCGTTGGTCGCCCTTCGCCTGGGGTCCCGAAATTCTGCCGCGCCGGGTGATCAACCTGGCCTGCGCCGCCCGCAAGATGGGCGCGGTGGCGACCGAGGCCGAGCGGCTGAAACTGGCCGACAGCCTAGCGCGCCAGACCCGACAGCTGCTGCGCCCGCCCGGCGGCCTGGCGACCCGGGCCGAACGGTTGACGGCGGCGGCTGTCGGCGGCTGCGTCCTGGCCGGGGCGCCGGGTCAGGCCTTGCGGCGGCGCGCGCTGGGCGGCCTGACGAGCGCCTTGAAGACCACGGTCCTGGACGACGGCGGCCATGCGTCACGCAGTCCCGAGGCCGGGTTGGAGCTGTTGCTCGACCTGCTGACCCTGGACGACGCCCTGGCCCAGCTGTCCGAGCCGACGCCGGACGCCGTATCGGGCGCCATCGCCCGCCTGACGCAGGGCCTGCGGCTTCTGACCCTGCCCGACGGTCGCCTGGCCAGTTTCCAGGGCGGGGGACCGTCCACCGTCGCCCGTGTCGCCGCCGCCCGCGCCCATGACGAGACCGCCACGACCAAGGGCGATCCCGCTCATCCGCCGACCGGAACCGTCGCCGGCCTGGCGCGGATCGCCAGCCCCTTGCTGGCCATCGTCGCCGACGCCGCCTCGCCGGCCGGTGGCGCCTGGGGGGCGTCCGCCTGCGCCCAGCCGATGGCGCTGGAGATCGCCTGCGGCAAGGATCGGCTGGTGACCGGCTCCGGCTGGACCCCGCGGGCGACGGATCGTCAGGCCCTGCGGCTGACGCCCGGCCATTCGACCCTGACCCTGGGCGAGCGGTCGCTGAACGAACCGCTGGGCGGCTGGAAGGGCGAACTGCTGGGCCCGCGCCTGGTCGGGCCGCCGATCCATGTCACCACCGATCAGCGCGACGGCGACGGCGCCGTCTGGCTGGACATGGAGCATGACGGCTGGAACGAGGCCTTCGGCCTGAACCACCAGCGCCGCCTCTATCTGGACCAGCGGATGGACGAACTGCGCGCTGAGGAGAAGCTGTTCCCGACGCCGGGCCGCAAGGAGATGATCCGCCAGATCGCGGCCCCCTACGCCATCCGCTTCCATCTGGAGCCGGGGGTCCAGGCCTCGCTGGCGCGGGACCGTCGCTCGATCCTGCTGCGCGGCGCCTCGGGCCGGGGCTGGTGGTTCCGCACCGACGGCCCCGACGTGGCCATCGAACCCAGCGTCCATATCGACGCCGGCCTGACCCGCCGCTCGCTGCAGATCGTGGTGCGCGGCTCGGCCCGCACCGACAGCGAGAGCCGGATCCGCTGGAAGCTGAGCCCGGCGGGCGCGAGCGGTGATCCGACGTGACCGACGCCGGCCGCCTGCGGATCGTGCGCGGTCTGCATACGGCCATCTATATCGTCATGTCCGTGGCCTGTTTCGCCGTCCTCTACGCTGGGATTTCGGGGCGAAGCGGGCCGTGGCTTTACGTCGCCCTGACCCTGGTGGCCATTGAGGTCGTGGTCTTCGTCGGCTTCGGCCTGAAGTGCCCTCTGACGGCCGTCGCCGTCCGCTACGGCGCCCGCCCGGACGGCGCCTATGACACCTTCTTTCCCGAGCGATGCACGCGTCACACCTTTCGGGTCTTCGGTCCGTTGATCGCGCTTGGGCTGATCCTCAACGCGCTTCGCTGGTTCGGCCTGCTCTGATCCGTCCGCATACGGGGTGACGCACGGGCGCCCCGGTGCTAGACGCCGCGCCATCCTCCCCCAGCCTTTACGGACGCCGCCATGCCCGCCGCTCCCGACTTCCCGCCCGCCCCCGACCGGGTCAAGCCGCAACGCGCCCTGATCTCCCTGTCCGACAAGGCCGGGCTGGAAGACGCCGCCCGCACCCTGCACGACCTGGGCGTCGAACTGGTCTCGACCGGCGGCACCCGCGCGGCGATCGCCAAACTGGGCCTGCCGGTCAAGGACGTGGCCGACCTGACCGGCTTCCCCGAGATGATGGACGGTCGGGTCAAGACCCTGCACCCCGTCGTTCA
This sequence comes from Brevundimonas mediterranea, assembly GCF_011064825.1. Taxonomy (NCBI): domain Bacteria; kingdom Pseudomonadati; phylum Pseudomonadota; class Alphaproteobacteria; order Caulobacterales; family Caulobacteraceae; genus Brevundimonas; species Brevundimonas mediterranea. The sequence continues at coordinate 1,465,100 of NZ_CP048751.1, read as the reverse complement.
TGGCGGCCTTCTGGGCGTGCGCGACGCGGCAGACCACGCCCAGTCAATGATCGACCACGGCATCGGCGCCATCGATATCGTCTGGATCGACCTCTATCCGTTCGAGTCCACTGTTGCTGCGGGCGGCTCGTTCGAGGCGGCGGTCGAGAATATCGACATCGGCGGCCCGGCCATGATCCGTTCGGGCTCCAAGAACCACGGCTATGTCGCCGTCGCCGTCGACGGCGAGTCCATCGGCCTGATCCTCGAGGCGTTGAAGGCGGAGGGTTCGACCGATCTGGCTCTGCGCAAGCGGCTGGCCGCCCGCGCCTTCGCCCGCACCGCCGCCTATGACGCCGCCGTCTCCGGCTGGTTCGCAAGCCAGGTCGAGGACGCGGCCCCGGCCCGGAAGTCCATCGCCGGTTCTCTGGCCCAGACCCTGCGCTATGGTGAGAACCCGCACCAGACCGGCGCCTTCTACCGCACAGGCGAGGCCCGTCCCGGCGTGGCCCATGCGACCCAGGTCCAGGGGAAGGAGCTGGGCTACAACAATATCGCCGACGCCGACGCCGCCTATGAACTGGTCGCGGAGTTCGAGGCCCCGGCCGTGGTCATCGTCAAACACGCCAACCCCTGCGGCGTCGCGGTCGGCAAGGATCTGTCGGAAGCCTATGCCCGTGCGCTGGAATGCGACGCCGTCTCGGCCTTCGGCGGCGTGATCGCGGTCAACCGCCCGCTGAACGGCGACGACGCCCGCGCCATCACCGGCATCTTCACCGAGGTCGTCATCGCCCCCGGCGCTGACGACGAGGCCAAGGAAGTCTTTGCTTCGAAGAAGAACCTGCGCCTGCTGATCACCGACGGCCTGCCCGATCCGCACGGGCCGGGCGAGGTGTTCCGCTCGGTCGCCGGCGGCTTCCTGGTCCAGAGCCGCGACCGGTCGCTGATCAAGCCCGAAGACCTGAAGATCGTCACGCGCCGCCAGCCGACGCCGACCGAGATCCATGACATGCTGTTCGCCTTCACCGTGGCCAAACACGTCAAGTCCAACGCCATCGTCTACGCCAAGGACGGCCAGACCGCCGGCATTGGCGCCGGCCAGATGAACCGTCGCGACAGCGCCCGCATCGCCGCGATCCGCGCCAAGGAGGCCGGCGAGGCCAAGGGACTGGCCCATTCCCTGGCCCAGGGTTCGGCCTGCGCCTCGGAAGCCTTCTTCCCCTTCGCCGACGGCCTGCTGGAAGCCGTCGCGGCCGGCGCCACCGCGGTGATCCAGCCCGGCGGCTCGATGCGCGACGCCGAGGTCATCGCCGCCGCCGACGAGCAGGGCATCGCCATGGCCTTCACCGGGGTGCGGGTCTTCCGGCACTGAGGATCGACCCCGGATGATCCTTATCGAGGACGCCGACCCCGACCATGCCGACGCCAAAGTCCTGATCGCCGCCCTGTCCCAGCGACTGGCGGCGATCACGGGCTCCAGCGGCCAGGCCTCGTTCGACGAGGACGATGTTCGGGGGGCGGGCGCCGCCTTCCTACTGGCGCGGGACGAGCAGGGGCGGGCCATAGGCTGCGGCGCCCTGCGTCCGCTCCAGCCGGGCGTCGCCGAAATCAAGCGCATGTATGCGGGGGTCGCCGGACGGGGCGTGGGTTCCGCCGTGCTCGCGGCATTGGAGGCGAAGGCGAAAAGCCTCGGCTACGGCGAAATCCGGCTGGAAACGCGTCGCGTCAACACTTTGGCCGTGCGCTTCTATCTCCGCGCCGGCTATCGCGAAATTCCGCCCTATGGCCTCTATGTCGGCCGACCGGAGGCCGTCTGTTTCGCCAAACCAATCGGATCGACTTCCGCCTAAGTTGACTGGACGCTCCCGGCGCGCCGTGATGGTCTGCGGCTCCCCCGTTTCTGGAGCCGTCCCATGACCACCCTGATCCGTCCCGAAGGCCAGACCCCCGATGATCTGAAGCTGAGCCGCAGGGCGGTGGGCGCCCTGGGGGGGCTGCTCTTTTCGGGCTATGCGGTCGCGGCCCTGGCCAAGGAGGCCCGACCCATCACCACCGACGCCGCCGGGCTCGAGACCGCCGAGGTGACCTATCCGGCGCCGGACGGGATCGAACTGCCGGCCTATGTGGCGCGGCCGGCGGGCGAGGGGCCTTTTCCAGTCGTGGTGGTGGTGTCCGAGATCTTCGGCGTCCACGACTATATCAATGACATCTGCCGTCGCCTGGCCAAGCAGGGCTACGCCGCCATCGCCCCGGCCTTCTTCAACCGGGTCGAGGATCCGGCGCCCCTGTCCGACATGGGCCGGATCATGCAGATCGTCGGGGCGGCCGACTATGAGCAGGTGATGGGCGATCTGTCGGCGACCCTGGACTGGGCCAGTCAGCAGCTGTGGGCGCGGGACGGCAAGGTCGGGATCACCGGCTTCTGCTGGGGCGGCAAGGTGGTGTGGCAGGCGGCGGCGCGCTTCGCCGTCATCGGCGCCGGCGTGGCCTGGTACGGCCGTCTGGCGCCGGCCCCCGACGCGACGCCGGTGCAAATTTCATCCGGCCAGCCGTGGCCGGTCGATCTGGCCGATGACCTGAAGGCGCCCGTCCTGGGTCTGTACGGCGGCCAGGACCAGGGCATCCCCCTGGCCAGCGTCGAGCGGATGCGCGAGGCCCTGGCGCGAGCGGGCCAGACCGACAGCCGGATCATCGTCTATCCGGACGCGCCGCACGGCTTCCACGCCGACTACCGCGCCAGCTACGCCGAGGCGGACGCCCGGGACGCATGGGCGAAACTTCTGGCCCACCTCGACAAAGCGTTAAGGAGTTGAATTGCTACTGATGTGACGCATTGCTGAGGGCTCTGCGTCAGGGAGGGTGACATGGGCGGTTTGCGGTTAAGCCGGGCGGTTCTGCTGGGTGTAGGCCTGTTGTTTCTTCCCCTTGCGGCCTGTGGGGGCGGGGGAGGCGGCGGCGGGGGCGTCGTAACGCCCGTCGTGCCGCCACCACCGCCGCCTCCTCCTCCGCCGCCGCCTCCTCCGCCCCCTCCGCCGCCGCCGCCCCCTTCGGTGTCCTCCACCGAGTATCTGCGGAACTACGGCCTGGCCAATATGAAGGCCGAGGTCGGGTGGCAGACCGGCGCCACCGGAAACGGCGTCACGGTCGCTGTGGTCGATTCCGGCGTCAGCAACAGCCAGGCCGATCTGGTCGGGCGGATTTCCACCGCCTCGACCGACGTGGTTCCGGGCCGCAACACCCCCTATGTCGCGAACGACAGCCACGGAACCCTGGTGTCGGGGGTGATCGCCTCGAACTTCAACGGACTGGGTTCGGTCGGCGTGGCCTATGAATCGACCATACTGTCGATCCGCACCGACATCTCCGACTGTAAAGATGAGGACGACGACGTCTGTTTCAGCAGTTCAGACCTGGTCCGGGCCTTGGACTTCGCCGTGGCCAACGGGGTTAAGATCATCAACATGTCCCTGGGCGGCGACGGTCGGCTGGGCTCCGCCTTCGAGGCGGCCCTGTTGCGCGCGGTCGATTCCGGGGCGGTCATCGTCGCCTCGTCGGGCAATGACGGCGAGGCCAATCCCGGCTGGCCTGCGCAATATGCGGTGGATCCCCGGTTCTCCGGCTCTGTCATCGCCGTCGGTTCGCACGGCGAGACCAATGTCATGTCCAGCTTTTCGAACCGCGCGGGGGCCACGGCCGCCGCCTATATTTCCGCGCCGGGCGAGGACGTCATCACCGGCTGCGACGGGACCCGCTGCTGGCGGATCAACGGCACCTCCTTCTCGGCGCCCCATGTCTCGGGCGCCCTGGCCCTGCTGATGGACGCCTTCCCCAATCTTTCGGCGCGTCAGGCCCTGGCCATCCTTCTCGACACGGCGCGCGACGCCGGGGACGCAGGGACCGACATCGTCTACGGCCGGGGCTTGCTGGACTTGGCCAACGCCTTCCGGCCGGTGGGAACGAGCTCGACCCCGATGGCCGACGGAGGCTCCATCGTCGCCGAGACCGAGCCGGGCAGTTTCGTCGGCCCCGCCTTCGGCGACGCCTTCTCGCGCCAGACCGCCCTGGGGACCGTCCTGTTCGACGGTTATGACCGGATGTTCGCGGTCCAGCTGGGCGGGGCCTATCCGACCGCGCCCAGCCGCTCGTATCAGGCCGCGCCGTTCGCGCCGAGCCGGACGGCGACGACCCGGCTGGCCCTGCCGAACGGCGGCCGCCTGAACCTGACGGCGTCCCAGCCGGCCGAGACGCCCGAGCCCATCGCTGCGCGTTATGACCTGACCGACGCGCCCTGGCTGGGCGACGAACCCCGTCAGGAGGCCATGCTGGACCTGGAGATGGGCCGGCTGAGCTTCGCCACATGGCAGGGTCGAGGCGGGGCGCGGTCGCCCTTCGACGCGGCCGGCGACGGTTTCGCCGCCCTGGCCCAGGCGGATCATGCGGCGCGCGGCGCCCTGCGGTTCGGGTCGCTGACCCTTGCGGCCGAGAGCGGGGGCGGGGACCGGCGTATGCCGCTGAGGCGGGTCGAGGCGGAGGCTTCAAGCTACAGCCGCGCCACCCTGGCCTGGCGCGGCGCAGAAGGCGGCCTGTCCGTCAGCATCGGCGGCCTGGACGAGCGTCTGGGGCCCTTGGGGGCCTTTCTGCCCGGCGGATCGGACTTCGCCCTGCCGTCGCGCACCCGCTTCTATGCGGTGGGCGGCGACTGGACCCTGAGGCCCGGCCTGGCCCTGATCGGCGAGGCCGGCGTCGGCTCGACCCGGAGCGAGGGCCGGTTCCTGTCGATGGACCAGGCCGCGATCAGTTCGAACTGGCGTCTGGGCCTGCTGACAGGGTGTTCGGTGCTCTGCGACCGGATCAGCTTCACCCTGTCGCAGCCGCTGCGGATCGAAAGCGGCGCCTTCTCGGCCTGGCTGGCGGATGTGCCGGTCGAGTATTTCGACCCCCTGACCTATTCGCGCCGCAGCTTCTCGGCCACGCCGAGCGGTCGCCAGATCGATTTCATCCTGGGCGGCGAGCGGAGTCTGTGGGACGGCTCAAACCTGACGATCCAGGCCGTGGCCAGCCGTCAGCCGCGCCATGTTGCGGACGCCGCGCCGGAATTCGCCTTGATCGGCGGATGGCGGCGAAGGTTCTGAGGGGGGAGTGACTGGTGAATGGTGAGTCGTGGGCAAGAGGTGAGCGGCTTGCGGAGACACCGCAGCTCACTACTCACCCCTCACCCATCACCACTCACGTCCTGACATCAGGCCTTGCCGTCGAAGGCCTGGCCTTCGGGCGCGGGGGCTGCGCCATAGGGGTTGGCGCCCTGCGCGCCCGAGCCCTTGGCCGCGACCACGACCATGGCCGGGCGGATGGTGCGGCCGAACAGTTCGAAACCGGACTGCATGGTCTGGAGCACGGCGCCGCCGGGAACCGTGTCCGACGGCTGTTCGATCATGGCCTGGTGCAGATGGGGGTTGAAGGCCTCGCCGGCCTCGGGCGCGACGCGCTTCAGCCCATTGGTCTCGAACGCCTGCAGCAGGGCCTTCTGGGTCATTTCCAGACCGGTCACCAGGGCCACGGTCGGGCCGTCCGTGTCCTTGGGCGCAGCCATCAGGGCGCGCTCCAGATTGTCGGCCACGCCCAGCAGATCCTTGGCGAAGCGCTGGATGGCGAAGGCGCGGGCGTCGTTCTGCTGCGTCTCGGCGCGGCGCTTCAGGTTCTCCATCTCGGCGGCGACGCGCAGGGCGCGGTCCTTCCACTCGTCGCGTTCGGCGATGACGGCGTCCAGCGGCGCGAGATTGTCCGAGGGATCGGCGTCCAGGCCGTGTTCGGCGTTGGTTTCCGCCATATCGGCGTCCAGTTCGTTGAAGTCGTCGTTAAGGGGCTTGTCGCTCACTTGTCGTTCCCGTCCAGCATCCGGCCCAGCACCCGGGCGGTATAGTCCACCAACGGGATGACACGGGCGTAGTTCAATCTTGCGGGGCCTATGACGCCGATGGCGCCCAGGACCCGCTGTCGGCCGCTCATATAGGGCGCCGCGATCACGGCGGAACCCGAAAGTGAAAACAACCGCGTTTCGGCGCCGATGAAAATTCGCACCCCCTGCGCCGCATCCACCCCGTCCAGCAGGCCGATCAGCTGTTCCTTCTGCTCCAGGTCGTCGAACAGGACCCGCACCCGCTCCAGATCCGCCAGGCCCTCGCCGTCCTGCAACAGATTGGCGCGGCCCCGCACGATCAGGGCGCGCTCGCGGTCCGGGCCGCCGGACCAGGCGGCGAATCCGTCCTCGACCAGGCGGGCGGCGGTCTGGTCCAGTTCGCGCCGCGCGATCTCCAGTTCCTGGGTCATCTCGCGCTTGGCGTCGGCGAAGGGCCGGCCGCGCAGGCGGGCGTTGAGGAAGTTGGAGGCCTCCACCAGGGTGGAGGGCGTGACCCCGGCCGCCAGGGTCATGATCCGGTTCTCGACCGTGCCGTCGTCGGCGACGATGACCGCCAGGGCCTGATCCCCGCCCAGGGCGACGAACTCCACATGTTTGACGCCGGACTCGCGCACCGGGCTGGACACCACGCCCGCGCCGCCCGCCAGGCCCGACAACAGGTTCGACGCCTCGTCCAGGGCGGATTCGAAGTTGCGGCTGCGCCCGGCCAGCCGGCCGTCGATCTCGCGCCGCTCCTCCTTCGTCAGGTCGCCGACCTCCAGCAGGCCGTCGACGAACAGGCGCAGGCCCGCATGGGTGGGGATCCGCCCCGCCGATGTATGGGGCGCAGCCAGCAGCCCGGCCAGGGTCAGGTCCTGCATCGTATTGCGGATCGAGGCCGGCGACAGGGCGATCCCGCCCAGCGACAGGGTGCGCGATCCCACCGGCTCGCCCGTCTCCAGATAGGATTCGACGATGCGCCGGAAGATGTCGCGTGCGCGCGCATCCAGACCCGCCAGCCCCGCAAAGGACTGGGCGCCGTCGAAGGGCGGAGTTTTGGGGGCATACAGGCTCACGGTTTCAGGATAAGCACCGCAGCCCCCGCTTCCAAGGACTCATCTCAATGCGCCATTCGCAACGCACCGACGATCAACTGCGTCCCGTGACCATCGAGACCGGCGTCAACCGCTACGCCGAGGGCTCGTGCCTGATCACCTTCGGCCATACCAAGGTCCTGGTGACGGCCTCGGTCGAGGAGACCATCCCCGGCTGGATGCGCGGCAAGGGCCAAGGCTGGGTCACGGCCGAATACGGCATGCTGCCCCGCGCCACCCACACCCGCGGCCGCCGCGAGGCCGCCGCCGGCAAACAGACGGGCCGCACCCAGGAGATCCAGCGCCTGATCGGCCGCTCGCTCCGCGCCGTCGTCGATCTGAAGGCCCTGGGCGAGCGTCAGGTGGTGCTGGACTGCGACGTCATCCAGGCCGACGGCGGCACCCGCACCGCCTCCATCACCGGCGCCTGGGTCGCCATGGCCTCGGCCCTCAACTATCTGCGCGACGAAGGGGTGCTGAAGTCCGACCCGATCCTGGACCAGGTGGCGGCCGTCTCGTGCGGCGTCTGCGACGGCGTGCCGGTGCTGGACCTGGACTATGAAGAGGATTCCGAGGCCGAAGCCGATTCCAACTTCGTCCTGACCGGCGCGGGCCAGATCGTCGAGGTCCAGGCCACCGGCGAGAAGCGCGGCTTCTCCCGCGCCGAGTTCGACCGCCTCTTCTCCCTGGCCGAGATCGGCTGCACCGAACTGTTCGCCCTGCAAAAGGCTGCGCTGGAGGCGGTGCGCCGATAGGGGCTTTCGCGCGTTAAGGGGACGGTTCATCGTCTGGGTGATCCCGCCCCTGCCCGGAGATGCCGATGCGCCGCCCCCTGTTCATCAGTTCCGCCTCAGCCGCCGTTCTGGCCTTCGCCCTGACGGTCGCGGCCTGTCAGCCCGGAAGCGACGCCCCCAACGCCTCTTCCTCTGACGCCTCTTCCTCTGGGACCGTTTCGTCGGCGGTCCCCAGCCCCGCCGCTCCTGGCCCCGCCCCGGCCGGGAACCCCGCGGCGCCGACGCCGGCGCCGTCGGAAGACGCTCAGGCTCGGATTCCGGAAGGACCGGACATGAGGCCCGAGCGGATTCCCGCCAGTGAAATCCCCTGTCGTGAGCAGATCGGCGAGGCGGCGTCCGCGCGCCTGGTCGAACGCTGCATCCAGGTCAGCCCCGCGACCCACCCGCCCTGCAACGCCGCCAACCCTTGCGACCTGATCCAGGGCGAGATCGACCGGTCCTGCAAATTGTGGGCGCGCGACGGCGATCCTCCGGCGGCGTGCCGGTCTTAGGACAGGCCGCCATGAAAAAGGCCCCGCCGTCGCCGGCGGGGCCTTCTCATTCAGCCGTGTGGCTCAGTCCTAGTCGCGACGACGACGACCGCGGTCGCCGCCGCGATCACCGCCGCCTTCGCGCTTGGGACGGCCGCCGGTGTCGTCCGACAGGGGCTCTTCGCCGCGCTCGGCGCGTTCGGCGTTGATCTTGTCGGTTAGGTCTTCACCCGTGGTCTGATCGACGACCTTCATCGACAGCTTGGTCTTGCCGCGATCGTCGAAGCCCAGGAACTTGACCTTGACCTCCTGGCCTTCCGACAGGACGTCGGCCGGGTTGGCGACGCGTTCCAGGGCGATCTGGGACACGTGGACCAGGCCGTCCTTGGCGCCGAAGAAGTTCACGAAGGCGCCGAAATCGACGACCTTGACGACCTTGCCGGAGTAGATGGTTCCGACTTCCGGTTCCGAGGCGATGGACTGGATCCAGGCCTTGGCGGCGTCGATCTTTTCCTGGTCGTTGGCGGCGACCTTGATGGTGCCGTCGTCGCCGATGTCGATCTTGGCGCCGGTCTTCTCGACGATCTCGCGGATCACCTTGCCGCCCGAACCGATCACTTCACGGATCTTGTCGACCGCGATCTTGATGGTTTCGATCTTCGGCGCATGCTCGCCCAGTTCGGCGCGCGGCGCATCCATGGCCTTGGACATCTCGTCCAGGATGTGGAGGCGACCGGCCGAGGCCTGGGTCAGGGCCTGTTTCATGATCTCCTTGGTGATCCCGGCGACCTTGATGTCCATCTGAAGGCTGGTGATGCCTTCCGAGGTGCCGGCGACCTTGAAGTCCATGTCGCCCAGGTGATCTTCGTCACCCAGGATGTCCGACAGGATGGCGAATTCGCCCGACGGCTCCAGGATCAGGCCCATGGCGATGCCCGAGACCGGACGGATCAGCGGCACGCCGGCGTCCATCAGGGCCAGCGACGAACCGCAGACCGTGGCCATCGAGGACGAGCCGTTCGACTCGGTGATCTCGGAGACCAGGCGGATGGTGTAGGGGAAGTCTTCCTTCGACGGCAGCATCGGACGGATCGCGCGCCAGGCCAGCTTGCCGTGACCGATTTCGCGACGGCCGGGCGAACCCATGCGGCCCGCTTCACCCACCGAATAGGGGGGGAAGTTGTAGTGCAGCAGGAAGCTTTCCTTGTAGGTGCCCTGCAGGCTGTCGATGTACTGCTCGTCCTCGCCGGTGCCGAGGGTGGCGACGACCAGGGCCTGGGTTTCCCCACGCGTGAACAGGGCCGAACCGTGGGTGCGCGGCAGAACGCCGACTTCCGACACGATGGCGCGGACCTTGTCGAGGGCGCGGCCGTCGACGCGGTGGGCGTTCTCGATGATGTCGCGACGCAGGACGTCGGCTTCGCATTCCTTGAAGGCGGCCGCGAACTTGGAGCTGTCGACGCCTTCGGGGTTTTCGTCGGTCTTCACCAGGGCGGCGGCGGCGGTCTTCTTGGCCGCATCGACGCCCGAGCGACGGTCGTACTTGCCGGGGTGGGTGTAGGCGGCCTTGATGTCCTCGCCGACCAGCTTCTTGATCGAGGTGACGACGTCGGAGTGGTCTTCGGCCTGGAAGTCGAAGGGCTCCTTGGCGGCGTGTTCGGCCAGATCGATGATGGCGTCGATCACCGGCTGCATGCCGGCGTGGGCGAACATCAGCGCCTCGAGCATCTTCTCTTCCGACAGCTCCTTGGCTTCGGATTCGACCATCATCAGGGCGTCTTGCGTGCCGGCGACCACCAGGTCCAGGTCAGAGCCCGGGATCTGGTCGACCGTCGGGTTCAGAACCAGCTCGCCGTCGATCAGGCCGACGCGCGCGGCGCCGATGGGGCCCATGAAGGGCACGCCCGAGATGGTCAGGGCGGCCGAGGCGGCGACCATGCCCAGCACGTCCGGATCGTTTTCCATGTCGTGCTGCAGCACGGTGATGACGACCTGAGTCTCGTTCTTGAAGCCCTTGACGAACAGGGGGCGGATCGGACGGTCGATCAGGCGGGAAACCAGGGTTTCCTTTTCGCTGGGACGGCCTTCACGCTTGAAATAGCCGCCCGGGATCTTGCCGGCGGCGAAGGTCTTTTCCTGGTAGTTGACGGTCAGGGGGAAGAAATCCAGACCCGGCTTGGGCGAACGGCCATAGACGACGGTGGCCAGAACCACGGTCTCGCCGTAGGTCGCCAGCACGGCGCCGTCGGCCTGGCGGGCGATGCGGCCCGTTTCCAGGGTCAGCGGGCGTCCGGCCCACTCGATCGTCTTGCGTTTGATATCGAACATATTTCGTCTTTCGTATCCCGGACGGCGTATTCCGTGCGGGGTCCCATCATTGGGGGCGGATGCGTCGGGCGTTCAGTCCTTCGATCCAGAGGTCGCCGCGCCATCGCGGTCGACCGGGAGAGGACCGGCATGGCCCTCGCAACTGCGCCGTAAGTCCTGCGGCGCACAGGTCGTCTCTAGTCGCACAACGAGGCGCGGACGTGACCGCCCGCGCCTCGAAAGCGTATTCTACACTGATCCGACGCCTTAGCGGCGCAGGCCCAGCTTGGCGATGAGCGCCTGGTAGCGACCGGCGTCGACCTTGTTCAGGTGGTCGAGCAGGCGGCGACGTTGCGACACCATCTTCAGAAGGCCACGACGCGAGTGGTTGTCCTTCTTGTGGGTCTTGAAGTGTTCGGTCAGGTTGGAGATGCGTTCCGACAGGATCGCGACCTGAACCTCGGCCGAGCCGGTGTCGCCAGCGGTGCGGGCGTTATCGGCGATGATCTCGTGCTTGCGTTCAGCAGTAACCGACATCGAAGAGTCCTTTCTTGGCCTATCGCGCTTCGCGCTACTTGAGGCCGTGGGGTCTCGGCCCTTGCCGGATGGCGCGGGCCTAGAGGTTGAAAACGCGGTCGGGTTCTAACCGGCCGGCCCGCAACTGGCAGAGTGCGACGAGGGTCTGGCCCTGAAAGGCTGAAACCGTTCGCGAACCGCCGGAAAGGCGATCCTTGAGGGTTTCCACCTGACGGGGGAGCAGAACGATCGGGCGTCCCTGCCGAAGCGAGAAGGCGTCCTGATCCGTCACGGCCAGCTCCGGGATGCCGTCCAGGGCGGTCGCAACGGGAAGCAAGCCTTCCGAGGCGGCGCCCCTATGCACCATTTCTTCCAGAGAATCCAGAGTGACGGCGTTTTCCGTGCTGAACGGGCCGACCCGCTCGCGGCGCAGGGCGCTTACGTGACCCTCGGCGCCCAGGGCGAGCGCCAGGTCGCGCGCCAGCGAGCGCACGTAAACGCCCTTGCCGGTGCGGATGGTCAGTTCGACATGGTCGGCGTCCGGGGCGTCGGTGACCTCGGCCGAATGGATGGTGACGCGGCGGGACTGAAGCTCGAACTCGACACCGTCGCGGGCCAGGTCATAGGCGCGGGCGCCGTCCACCTTGATGGCTGAGAAACGGGGCGGGGTCTGGTCGATCTCGCCGACGAAGGCGGGCAGGGCGGCCTTCACCGCCTCGACCGAGGGGCGGACGTCGGACCGGCCGATGATCTCGCCTTCGCGGTCCACGCTGTCGGTCGATACGCCCCAGTTGATGGTGAAACGATAGACCTTCTGCGCCTCCATCATCATCGGCACGGTCTTGGTCGCCTCGCCAAGCGCTATGGGCAGGATGCCGCTGGCCAGCGGATCCAGCGTCCCGGCGTGACCGGCCTTCTGGGCGTTGAACAGGCGGCGGATGCGGCTGACCGCCTCGGTCGATCCCATCTCGAACGGCTTGTCCAGGCACACCCAGCCGTCGACGACGTCGCCCTTCTTCTTACGGGCCATTATGCCGGGCCTATCGCGCTTCGCGCTACTTGAGGCCACGATGCTTGGCCTACCGCGCTTCGCGCTACTTGAGGCCGCGACATCAGGAGTCGCCCTCTTCCTCGTCGCGGCGTTCCAGGTCGGCGCGGACGCGGGGGTCTTCGAACAGACGGTCGAGATGGCTGGCGGCGTCGAAGCTTTCGTCGTGGCGGAAGCGCAGGTCCGGCGTGAACTTCATGTCCAGACGCCGGCCCAACTGGCCGCGCAGGAATTTGGCGTGGACGTTCAGCGCCTTGATGATCTCGCTCTCGTGGCCCGTGGTCGCGGCGGCCTCGACGCCGGCGCCCAGGGGTTCGACGAAACAGGTGGCGTGTTTCAGGTCCGGCGACAGGCGGACCTCGGTCACGGTGACGGACACGTCGGCCAGGGCCTCGTCGTGGATGTCCTCCTCACGCAGGATGTCGACCAGGGCGTGACGGATCAGTTCGCCGGCGCGCAGCTGGCGTTGGCTCGGACCGGCCGGGCCGGAGGAATTGCGGGTATGCTGTTTGTGGGCCATCGGCCGCTCCTTCTTGTTCGCCCGCCGGGGCTCGGACCCGGCCGGATAAGCGAAAGTCGGGCGGTCTAGGCGTGTGGAGCCGCCCTGTCCAGTTCCGCCGCTCTGACGGACCGCATCACCTCGCCCGAAAACGCCGAGCGCGCCGGGCGGATCGCCACCCCGCCGGCGTTCAGCGCACCGGCCGTCCAGTGGTTGCACAGGTGCAGGATCGAAAAGCTCTCCCGGCTGACGAAGAAGCGGGCGTCGTCGCCGGCGCGAGCGGTCGCGACACGCGGCCCCCCGTCTGCGAGGTCGAGCGAGGACTCGATCCGTCCCGCCATTCGATCGAAGGCGCCGGGCGGGAGGCGCAGGGCCGCGCGTCGATCGGCGGCGTGGCGGTCGCGGGGGTCCAGACTCTCCGGGTCCAGCATGACGACGGAGGGATTGCCGGGCCGGAAGAAGGCGCGCGCGCCGTCAGGCAATCGGTCCGAGATCGGACTTTGATCGACATAGAAGGCGGCGTCGCCCCAGCCGATCAGAATCCAGTCGCCGGGCGCCAGGTCCGCGACGGCCTGTCCAAGCGGCCCGCCGCGTCGTTCCAGCGCCGCGCGGGGCACGGCCAGATCGGTGTGGAAGCCGTTGTCGAGCAGATAGACCGTGACCGGCGCGTCGGTGATCGACGGGATGGACGCGCCCGGCCGGGTCCAGGTCAGCAGGGCGGCGACCACGCCGATCAGAACCGCCAGGGGCAGGGCCCATCGCATCGCTGTCTCTCCGAACGCCTCTCCAGCCATGAAGATAGACGACCAGGCGTGGCGGGCGAAAGGGCGCGCCGTCGGCGGAACGGGCTGGATCTAGGAGTCCGTGTCCGCAAACGGCGAGACCGGCGCCGTCTGCCATTCGCCGCGCCAGTCGTAACTCAGCGTCACGCAATGGCGGTAGGTCCCGTCGGCCCAGCGGCCGACCGCCTGTATCGTCAGCGGGCGGGGCGCGCGGATGCGGCTCATCACCAGCCAGACGTCGTTCGCGCCGGGACACAGGGCGCGGGCCAGACCCCGTCCGTCGCCGCTCTGTTCGATGGCATAGAGGTCGCTCTCGTTCGCCCCCTCGGGCAGGACGCGCCGCGCCTCGTTCGGCCCGCCCCGGGTGAAGTCGGCCGAACCGCGCGCGGTGGTCGAGAACAGCCGTTCCACGCTGATCGCCCCGAACAGGCCGCGCCGGACCTGGAGGGTGATCCCCTTGGTCAGGGCCTGGGTGATGCGGTCCGAGGCGTTGTAGGACAGATAGCGGGTGTCGGCGTGGGCCGGGGCGGCGGCGGACACGGCGACAACAGCGGCGGCGACGGGAACGAGAATGGAGCGCATGCCTCTTCCTCCCCGGCCATTGCGGCGACTTTACGCCTCGCCCAGGCAGCGCAGGGCGACTTCCAGATTACGCAGGCCGTCTTCCCCCGTCACCGCCGGGGTCTCGCCGGTGTGGATGGCGCGGGCGAAGGCCTCCAGCTCCTTCCTCAGCGGTTCGGCCGGCCAGCTGTTCAGCATCCGGGTCGAATAGGAGCCGTCGGGCTGCTGCCCAAAATACTCCGTCACCTGGCGGGTGATCAGGTCGGCGACGATGAATTTGGTCTTGGTGGCGACCTGCAGGGTGCGGGTCTTGTAGGGCGTGACCCAGTTGGTCGTGATGTGGGCGATCACGCCGTTGTCCAGCCGGAACTGCAGCAGGGCCGTGTCCTCGCGCTCGGCGCGGGTGCGGGCCAGCTGCGGCTGGACCTCGACGATCTCGGATCCGGTCAGGTGGCGGATGATGTCGATGTCATGCACCGCCAGATCGATGACCACGCCGACCTCGCCCATGCGCGGCGGGAAGGGGCCGACGCGGGTGATCTGGATGGAGATGATCTCGTCGTCGGCGACGGCGCGCTTGACCGTGTCCACGGCCGGGTTGAAGCGTTCGACCTGGCCCACCATCAGGACGCGGTCGTTGGCCTTGGCGGCGTCTATCATCCGCTGGGCGTCGGCCACGGTGGCGGCGATCGGCTTCTCGACCAGGACGTGGACGCCCTTTTCCAGCAGGGCGACGCCGATTTCGGCATGGAATCGGTTGGGCGTGGCCACGACGGCTGCGTCCAGGCCCGCGTCGATAAAGGCCTGGGCGGTCGTGACCGGCGCCGCCTCATAGGCGGCGGCGACCCCATCGGCGACGACCGCATCTGGGTCGAAGACCGTGGTCAGGTCGAACTCGCGCATCTCGGAGGCGACGCGCGCATGGTTGCGGCCCATGACGCCGACGCCGGCGACGCCGAACTTGAGGACGGGGGTGGTCGGCATCAGGCTTGGCCCTTGTAGCTGGCGACGGCGGCGATGACCTTGTCCTGGGTCGCCTCGTCCAGATCGGCGTGCATCGGCAGGCTGAAGACCACGTCCTTCAGACGTTCGGTCACCGGCAGGCCGCCGGCCCCTCGCGGGAAATGCGCATAGGCCGGCTGCAGGTGCAGCGGGATCGGATAATAGACGGCGGTCGGCACGTCATGGGCCTTCAGATGGGCGATCAGGCCGTCGCGGTCGGGGTGTTCGACCGTATATTGCGCCCAGTTGGAGATATTGCCCGCCGGAACGTCGGGAACCTTGGCGACGTGTGGGCGCAGACCCTCATTGTAGCGGGCGGCGATCCGGTTGCGCCACGTGATCTCTTCACCGAACACCTTCAGCTTTTCGATCAGGACGGCGGCCTGGATCGTGTCCAGGCGGCTGTTCAGGCCGATGCGCATGTTCAGATATTTGGGATCGTGGTCGAAGGTGCGGTCCTTCAGGTCCACCGCCACCGCCTTGCCGTGGACGCGGACGGAATCGATCAGCTGGGCCAGTTCGTCGTCATTGGTCAGCACCGCCCCGCCGTCGCCGTAGCAGCCCAGGGGCTTGGCCGGGAAGAAGCTGGTGGTGGTGATGTCGGCCCATTTCAGCGGATGCTCCCCGCCGATGGTGCAGCCGAAACCCTGGGCCGAATCCGCGATCAGCTTCAGCCCGTGCTTGTCGCAGATCGCCTTGATGGCCGGGTAGTCGGCGGGCTGGCCGAACAGGTCCACGGCGATGACCACGCGCGGGGTCAGACGGCCCTCGGCCTTGATCCCCTCGATGGCGCGCTCCAGCGCGACCGGGTCCATATTGTAGGTGTCGGCGTCCACATCGACGAAGACCGGCTCGGCGTCGAACCAGGGCACGACCTCGGCGGTGGCGGCGAAGGTGAAGCTGGGCACGAAGACCGCGTCGCCGCGTCCGATTCCCCAGGCCATCAGCGGCAGGGCCAGGGCGTCGGTGCCGTTGGCGCAGCCCAGGGCGTGCTTGGCCCGGCCGAAGGCGGCGAGGTCGGCTTCGAACTGACGGACCTGCGGACCCATGACCCAGGCGCCGCCGACGACGGCCTCCTGAACCGCGGCCTCGATCTTGCCGGCGAGACGCAGGCGCTGGGCCTGAAGGTCGATGAAGGGGATCATGAAAACGCGCTCTCCACGGGAATCGGGGGCGGCGGACCGACGGGTCGGGCCGCGAGGGTGGCCGCCGTCCTAGCAAGATCGAACGCGGAGACCAAACCGGGCGGCGTCACTTCGCGTTGCCCATTGCAACGATGATGTTCTAAGCCGACGCCATGTCCGCTCTCGCCGCCGCCAAGACCAAGGTCTCCAACTGGTTGTTTCACCAGGCCCTGCCGCTGTGGGCCGACCGTGGTGTGGACGGCCAGGGGCGGTTCTTCGAACAGCTGGATTTCGAAGGTCGGGCGCGGACCGGACTGCGCCGACGCACCCGGGTTCAGGCGCGTCAGATCTATGTCTTCTGCGAAGCCGCCGCCCTGGGATGGGCGCCGGGGCGCGCGGTGGCTCAGGCCGGTCTGGACCGGATGATCGCCGCCTGTCGCCGCGACGACGGCCTGTGGGTCGCGGCGACCGATGACGCAGGCGCGGTCGTGGACGAGACGCCGGACCTTTATGATCTGGCCTTCGTGCTCTTCGCCCTGGCGGCCGCGCATCGGGTGCTGGGCGACGACCGGGCCCGGCCCCTGGCGCTGGAGACCCTGGGGGCGATCAATCGGTTGATGGCGGCCCCGCACGGCGGCTGGCATGAGGCCCTGCCGCCGAGTCTGCCGCGTCGCCAGAACCCGCACATGCACCTGCTGGAGGCCATGCTGGCCTGGCAGGCGGCGGCGCCCCACCCGGCCTTCGAGACGGCTGCGCGCATGGTGCTGGACCTATGCCGCGACCGTTTCCTGATCGACGGCGCGATCCGCGAGTATTTCACCGAGGATTGGCGACCGGATCCGGCCGTCGGGCATATCGTCGAACCCGGCCATTTCGAGGAATGGGCCTGGCTGTTGCGTCAGGCTGAAATCGCCGGTCTCGACGCCGGCCCAGGCCTGGACCAGGCGGCGGAGGCCCTGCATCGCCGCGCCGTCGCCCAGGGGCTCAAGGCCGGCTTCATGATCCGCGAGATGGACGCCGACGGTGCGCCGATCCACGCCGGACGCCGTCTGTGGGCTCAGACGGAGGCTGTCCGCACCGCCCTGACCTTCGGGGACGCCGCCGCCGCAGACCTGATCGAGGCGACCTTCGCCACCCATCTGGCGACGGCCGTTCCCGGCCTGTGGGTCGACAGCTATGAGGCGGACGGGACGTCGTCGGACAAGGCCGCGCCCGCCTCCAGCCTGTATCACCTGATGACCGCCTTTTCCGAACTGCTGAGACACGACGCATGACCGGTCTGCCCGCCGTCTTTCTGGATCGCGACGGAGTCCTGATCGAGGACTCCGGCTATCCCCATCTGCCCGAACATCTGAAACTGATCCCGGGCGCGACGGCGGCGGTGCGGCGGTTGAACCGGCTGGGCTATCTGGCGGTGATCGTCACCAACCAGTCGGGCGTGGCGCGCGGTATGTTCGACGAGGCCCAGATGAACGGGTTCAACGCCCTGCTGGTCAAACGCATGGCCCAGGACGGGGCGGTGATCGGGGCGGTCTACGCCTGCCCCTTCCATCCGGAGGCGCGAGACGAACGCTATCGCCATCCCGACCATCCCGACCGCAAACCCAATCCCGGCATGCTGCTGCGGGCCATGGCCGATCACGACATCGATCCGGCGAAGTCCTTCATGATCGGCGACCAGCCGCGCGACATCGAGGCGGCGCAGCGGGCGGGCGTGTCGGGCTTCCTGTTCCAGGGCGGCGACCTGGACGTCTTCGTGCGTGAACTGATCGGCGCCTGACCATCGCAATTCTTCGTGCGGTGAATTAGTTTCCTCCTTCTTGGTTGAAGGAGCGCCCCGTGACCCTCGTCGCCGCCTATGTCGAACGTCGCTGGAAATCCCCGGACGGTCTGGACCTGTTCGCGCGCGATTATGCGCCGGGGCCCGGCGTCGCGCGTCCGCCGATCATCGCCATTCACGGCCTGACCCGTAACAGCGCCGACTTCGGCGCTCTCGCGCCTTTTCTGGCCCAGAGCGGACGGCGCGTCCTGGCCGTCGATGTTCGCGGGCGCGGCCTGTCGGATCGTGCGTCCGACCCGATGACCTACCGGCCCGATGTCTATGCGAAGGATATGCTGGCCCTGATGGATCAGGCGGCGATCGACCGCGCCGTCTTCGTCGGCACCTCGATGGGCGGGCTGATCACCATGGCCCTGACGGCCCTGAAGCCCCGGGCGGTGGTCGCCGCCATATTGAACGACATCGGTCCCGAGGTGGCGCCCGAAGGTCTGGCGCGCATCGCGTCCTACAGCGGCCAGCCCGTCGAGATCGGCTCATGGGCCGATGCGGCGGCCTATGCGAAACGAATCAACGGGGTCGCCTTTCCCCACTATTCCGACGCCGACTGGGACGGGTTCGCGCGGCGCATCTTCCGCCAGCAGCCGGACGGGGAGATCGAACTGGACTATGATCCGGACATCTCGGTTCCGATCCGGGCGGCGGGGGCCAAGGCCCTGGTTCCCAACCTGTGGCCCATGTTCCGGCGTCTGGCGAAGACCAAGCCGACCCTGCTGGTGCGGGGCGGGGAGTCCGACCTTCTCAGCCCCGCCATCGCCGAGAAGATGAAGAAGGCCGCGCCGGCCATGGCCTATGTCGAGGTCCCCGGCGTCGGCCACGCCCCGATGCTGGACGAAGCCGAGGCCAAGGCGGCGATCTTCGAATTCCTGGCGGACGTGGATTAGTCCTTCGTCGGATCGACCTGGCTGGCGTCCCCATAGGTCAGGGCCAGGAAGACGTCTTCCAGGTCCGGGTCCTCGGTGGTGATGTCGGCGATGGTCACGCCGGCGGCGCGGACGGCGTTGATGACCTGTTCCACCGACGATTGCCCCTTCTTGTAGGTCACGGCGAAGGCGCCGCCGGGACGGGGCGTGACCTGGAAGCCGTCCAGAACCGGGGGCGTCGCCTGGGGCGTCTCGGGCGTGACGACCACATTGCGGCTGTCCAGACGGCGCAGCAGTTGCGGCGTCGGCTCGCAGGCCACCACCTGGCCCCGGTTGACGATGGCGATTGTGTCGCAGAGCTCCTGCGCCTCTTCCAGATAGTGGGTGGTCAGGACGATGGTCACACCCTCGGCGTTGATCTGGCGCACATAGGCCCACAGCTGGCGGCGCAGTTCGACATCCACCCCCGCTGTCGGCTCGTCCAGGATCAGGATAGGCGGATTGTGAACCAGGGCCTTGGCCACCATCAGGCGGCGCTTCATTCCGCCCGACAGGGCGCGGACGTAGGCGTTGGCCTTGTCCGACAGGCCCAGCGCCGCCAGCAGTTCGTCCGAGCGGCGTTCATTCTTCGGCACGCCGTAGAAGCCGGCCTGGACCTCCAGCGACTCGCGTGGGGTGAAGAAGACGTCGGCGACGATTTCCTGCGGGACAACGCCCAGGGCCGCGGCGGCGTCGCGCGGCTCCTTGTCGATATCGCGGCCCCAGATGGTCACCGTGCCTTCCGACTTCTTGACCACTCCGGCCAGGATGTTGATCAGGGTCGATTTTCCGGCGCCGTTGGGCCCCAGAAGTCCGAACACCGAACCGCGGGGAATGATCAGATCGACCCCGCGCAGGGCCGTCTTGGGCGCCGA
This sequence comes from Brevundimonas mediterranea, assembly GCF_011064825.1. Classification (NCBI taxonomy): domain Bacteria; kingdom Pseudomonadati; phylum Pseudomonadota; class Alphaproteobacteria; order Caulobacterales; family Caulobacteraceae; genus Brevundimonas; species Brevundimonas mediterranea. The sequence goes on along the minus strand of NZ_CP048751.1, from coordinate 1,445,414 downwards.
CTTCTTGGAGCCGGCGTAGGTCTTCTTCAGCCCGCGCACCTCGATGGCGTTGTCGGGCAGGGTCGTCGCATCGGTCATTCGGGGCGCTTTGATCGAGAAATCGGGTCGCGCGGCGGTTTGACGCCGCCGGACGGGCCGCATAGGTATGCGCCCGACGCCTCCTCGCCAAGATACGAGCCGAATAATGCCGCCCCGCCATCCCGACGCGATCATCCCTCCGCCCGAAGAAGTCGTGGTTTCGACCAAGCGCGTCGCCTGCGACGGCGGCGGCGGCGCCCTCGGCCATCCGCTGGTCTATATGGACATGGGCGAGGACGACTTCATCGAGTGCGGCTATTGCGACCGCCGCTTCGTCCTGTCGGCCGATCCGCACGACGAGAGCGAATATCTGAGCCCCGCCGCCCGCGCGCCCGAGGCCCATTGAATACAGGCCCGCTGAGCCTGTCACCTCAGTTGAATCGTGGTTTCGCCATCTGGCGGCTATAGAGGGCGTCAACCGCGCCTCCCGGACGGAGACACACGCTTGCGTTATCTGCACACCATGGTCCGCGTACAGGACCTCGACGCCTCGTTGCATTTCTATTGCGATCTGTTGGGCCTGCAGGAGGTGCGACGCACCGAGAACGAGAAGGGCCGTTTCACCCTGGTCTTCCTGGCGGCGCCCAAGAATCTGGAACAGTCGGCGGCGGAATGCGCCCCCGAGGTCGAACTGACCTTCAACTGGGATCCGGAAACCTATCAGGGCGGCCGCAACTTCGGCCATCTGGCCTACAAGGTCGATGACATCTACGCCGCCTGCCAAAGGCTGATGGATGGCGGAGTGGTGATCAATCGTCCGCCGCGCGACGGCAATATGGCCTTTGTCCGGTCGCCGGACGGTATTTCGATCGAACTGCTGCAGGAAGGCGAGCCCCTGGCCCCTGCCGAGCCCTGGGCCTCCATGGACAATACCGGAACATGGTGATGCGTCACCTCGCACTGGTATCGACGGCGGCCCTGGCGTTGTCGGCCTGCGCCTCGACCACCGAGACCTATATCGGCCGCACCGCGACCGAACAGCTGCTGATGGCGCGGGCGTCGGACAAGGCGGTGGAGGGTTTGTCCCTGCCCCTGCCGACGGCGGCGTCGATCTTCGTCGATGAGTCCTATTTCCAGGGCGAGGGCTCGCGCTACGCCATCAGCGCCATTCGCGCCGCCCTGTCTGACGCCGGATACCGCCTGGCGCGCAACAAGGACGAATCCGACGCTGTGTTCGAGATCCGGCCGGGCGCCCTGTCGCTGGAACAGATGCGCCGCGTCTTCGGTCTTCCGGAAATGCGGATTCCCATCAACGAGACCCTGAACGTCGTCTCGCTGCCGGAACTTTCGGTCTACAGCAATCGCGACCGGGTGGGCGTCGCCGAGTTTTCCGGCTTCCTGTACGAGGCCAAGACCGGGGCTCCCCTGGGCGCGGTCCTGCCCATGATCGGCGAGTACAGGATCCGCAGTCACAAGCTGCTGATGATCGTCAGCTGGGGTCAGCAACAGGCCCAGCCGGGACGGCGCGACCCTGGATCCAGCTGGACCGAATTCTGACGGCTGACGCGGCGGCTCCGGCCGCCTATGTTCCGGCCATGACCGACGCCTCCGCTCCCCAGACCGCCCCCGAACAGGATCGCCCCCTCACCCAGGACGGCCCCGCCCTGCGGCTGTGGATGATCGACGCCTCGGCCTATATCTTCCGCGCCTATCACGCCTTGCCGCCGCTGACGCGCAAGTCCGACGGCCTGCCGGTCGGGGCGGTCCAGGGCTACTGCAACATGTTGTGGAAGCTGCTGAAGGACATGAAGGGCGCCGACGGCCCGACCCATCTGGTCGCCATTTTCGACCACTCGGACAAGACGTTCCGCAACACCCTGTATGACCAGTACAAGGCCCACCGCCCGCCGGCCCCCGAGGACCTGGTCCCGCAGTTTCCCCTGGTGCGCGAGGCGACGGCGGCCTTTGGCGTCCATTGCGTCGAACTGCCCGGCTACGAGGCCGACGACCTGATCGCCACCTATGCCTGCAAGGCCCGGGACGCCGGCGGCGAGGCGGTGATCGTGTCCTCCGACAAGGATCTGATGCAATTGATCGGCGGCGGCGTCGTCATGTGGGATCCGATGAAGGACCGGCGGCTGGCCGAGCCCGAGGTGTTCGAGAAGTTTGGCGTCGGCCCGGAGAAGATGATCGATCTTCAGGCCCTGATCGGTGACAGCGTCGACAATGTTCCCGGCGCCCCGGGCATCGGACCCAAGACGGCCGCCCAGCTGCTTGATGAATACGGCGACCTGGACGCCCTGCTGGCCCGCGCGGGCGAGATCAAACAGCCCAAGCGCCGCGAGACCCTGATCAATTTCGCAGATCAGATCCGCCTGTCGCGCGAGCTGGTCCGCCTGACCTGCGACGCCCCGGCGCCCGAGCCGATCGAGGATTTCGCCGTGCGCGATCCGGATCCCGAGACCCTGTCGGCCTTTCTGGACAAGATGGAGTTCCGGTCGCTGCAACGTCGTGTCGGCGACGGCAGGGCCGGCCCCAGCGAGACTTCCGCCTTCGCCCCCAAGCGCGCCCCGAACCTGAGCGCCCCCGTCGCCACGCCCCGCTACGGGCAGGTGGTGGAAGGTCCCGCCGAGGCCCAGATCTTCGACCTTGAGGCTTACGAGTGCGTCCAGACCGAAGAGGCGCTGGATCGCTGGATCGCTAGGGCGGTCGAGGCGGGGAGTGTCGGCTTTGACACGGAGACGTCGTCGCTGTCGGCGACGCATGCGGGGCTGTGCGGGGTGTCGCTGGCGGTGGGGCCCAATGAGGCCTGTTACATCCCGCTGACGCATGAGCATGAGCCGCAGGCGGGCGAGGGAGGGCTGTTCGGGGTGCCGGGGGAGGCGCGGGAGCCGATCCAGCAGCTCGACAAGGCCAAGGCCTTGGCGAAGCTCAAGGTTTTATTAGAAAATCCGTCGGTTCTGAAGGTGCTGCAGAACGCCAAATACGATCTGGCGGTCATGGCGCGGCGGGGGATCCGCGTGGCTCCCTATGACGACACCATGCTGATCTCCTATGTGCTGGAGGGCGGGCTGCACGGGCATGGGATGGACGAGCTGGCGCGGCTGCATCTGGGGCATGACCCCGTGCCGTTCAAGAGCGTGGCGGGAACGGGCAAGAGCCAGAAGTCGTTCAGACACGTCGCCCTGAAACCCGCCACCCAGTACGCCGCCGAGGACGCCGACGTGACCCTGCGCCTGTGGCGCCTCCTCAAGCCCCGGCTGGCGCGCGAGGGCCTGTCCACCGTCTATGAGACCCTGGAGCGCCCCCTGCCCGCCGTCCTGGCCGAGATGGAGACCGCCGGCGTCCGCATCGACCCCGACCGCCTGAAACGCCTGTCCAGCGAGTTCGGCCTGCGCATGGCCGAGCTGGAGGCCCAGGCCCACGAGATCGCCGGCCGCCCCTTCAACATCGGCTCCCCCCGCCAGATCGGCGAAATCCTGTTCGGCGAGCTGAACCTGCCCGGCGGCAAGAAGACCGCCTCCGGCCAATGGGGCACCGACGCCAGCGTGCTGGAAGACTTGGCCGCCACCCACGCCCTGCCCCGCGTCCTGCTGGACTGGCGCCAGCTGTCCAAGCTGAAGGGCACCTACACCGACGCCCTGACCGCCGCCGCCGACCCCGCCACCGACCGCGTCCACACCAGCTATCAGCTGGCCGCCGCCACCACCGGCCGCCTGGCCAGCTCGGACCCCAACCTTCAGAACATCCCCATCCGCACCGAGACCGGCCGCGAAATCCGCCAGGCCTTCATCGCCGCCCCCGGCCATCTGCTGATCAGCGCCGACTACAGCCAGATCGAACTGCGCCTGCTGGCCCATATCGGCGACATCCCCGAGCTGAAACGCGCCTTCAAGGCCGGGCTCGACATCCACGCCGCCACCGCCAGCGAAATGTTCGGCGTCCCCGTCGAGGGCATGCCGTCCGAGACCCGCCGCCGCGCCAAGGCCATCAATTTCGGCATCGTCTACGGCATCAGCGCCTTCGGCCTGGCCGCCCAGCTGGGCATCGATCAGGGCGAGGCCGGCGCCTATATCAAGACCTATTTCGACCGCTTCCCCGGCATCCGAACCTATATGGACAAGACCAGGGCCGAGGTCCGCCAGGCCGGCTTCGTCTCCACCGTCTTCGGCCGCCGCATCCACATCCCCGCCATCCACTCCAAATCGGGCGCCGAACGCCAGTTCGGCGAGCGCGCCGCCATCAACGCCCCGATCCAGGGCGCCGCCGCCGACATCATCCGCCGCGCCATGATCCGCATGCCCACAGCCCTGGCCGAGGCCGGGCTGACCACCCGCATGCTGCTGCAGGTTCACGACGAACTGGTCTTCGAAACCCCCGAGGCCGAGGCCGACCGCGCCATCACCGTCATCAAACGCGTCATGGAAACCGCCTCAGACCCCGCCGTCGCCCTGACCGTCCCCCTGGTCGTCGACGCCCGCGCCGCCCCCAACTGGGACGCCGCGCATTGAGGCGGCTACCGGCCCCGACGCGGTCGGGCCCTGCTTGAGCCGAGCGGCGAACCCGCCGCGGGGGATTTGACCCGAGGCCCCCGGCGGACCCACCTATCGGTGATCGGCGAATAGCCTTTACACGCGGCACGAGCGACCCCATTTTACCAGCGCGCGGGGAGGCCCGGAATGGACACCGGATACCCTCAAGCCCCCTGGATGGGGACAAGCACCAGCGTAGCCTTTGCTGGCACCGATAAGGACTCTGGGGTTGCTGTGCCTCACTGGAGCAAACCGGATCGGCAGTCAGGTCCACTTAGGCGCGGCTTCCAGCGTTTCTAGAACGCCCATGGCCAACCGTGATCGGGGATGACGTCGGTAAGTTTCGAAACTCCCTGGCCAACCGTTTTCCCCCCACGGGGTTGCGGCGCGTCGCTCCCCTGAGGATCAGGCCCATGGCTAAATCTCAGAAGGTGCGTCGAGTGGTTTGGAAGATCGACATTGCACATTGCCTCTTGGCAGTTGCCGTCATCCTACAAGCCCTCAAATGAGAGAATGGGGAGCCTCCGGCTCCCCATTTTTGTTCTCACCTATTCTCAATCTAGTCCATCGCCACCGTGAAGGTTACCATATCCACGCTCTCTCTATAGCCTCTAGGCTACGTGTTGCCGGCGACGTGGCGGGATCATCAGGTCCTGGACTTCATTTAAAACGGTTCTCTGGCAGGAGCAGCCTACTCTCGGTTAAGCTGTGGCATGTCCAAGCTAAAACTCGACCTCATTAAGAACAGCATCTCCTACTTCCGGGAAGCCGTTGCCTATGCGCAGCGCGATGAGCTGGACGAGACACGCTGGAAGTTTGCGATCATCAATGTCGTGCAGGCGATGGAGCTGGCCTTCAAGGAAAAGCTGCGCCGCATTCATCCGGCTCTAATTTACTCATCAGTGGACGAGCGCACCGACACCGTCTCGCTTAAGAAAGCTCTGAATCGGTTGGTCGATCCCGGTATCGGCGGACTGGTCATCGCTGAAAAAGATCCCCGCAAGATCGAAACCGCCGTGAAGCTCAGAAACGAGTTGACGCATTTCGAATGCGAGCATGAGCACGAGCATATGGAGGCGAAATTTGCCGACATTTTCAGCTTCATGATTTTCTTCTATCGAGAGCATCTCGGCCTCGAAACGGAAGAGTTCATCGACTACGACGAACACCAGCGCATTATCGGGCTGGTTAAAGCGCGAGCAGAGCTTCGAACGCGCGCCCGAAGCTACATCAAGGCCGAAAACTTTATCGACGTTTGGATTTGCCCGTCCTGCGACGAGTCCACTTTCGTCGCTCAGAACGGCGAGTGCTGTTTCTGCCACCACAAAGAGGCGGTGATCGAATGCGCGTCTTGCGGTCAGGAAACACTTGAGTCGAACGTGATCGACACGTCCAACTATCTCGATTGGGACTATGACGAAGGCAGAATGGTCCTCATGGAGGACTACGGGATGGAAATGACCGCCTGTCAGGGTTGCATCGAAACCTTCAAATCAAAGGTCGAGGATATGCGCCAAGCGCAGTACTACGAGTATATGGAACGCGAAGCGATGAGCTACTCCCGATGAGCTTGCTCGCGAAACTGAAGGCCATGGCGGATGCGGACAAGGCGCTCGACGAGCAACTTCCTCTCATCGAGGTCGTCCAACGCATCGTCAAACTAAACGAGGGCCTGAGAAGCTTTTGGTCATCAAGTCATGGCTGGGCTCCAGCCGATGCGGCGGAGTTGATGGGGAAATCTCGGCTCGACCGTCAGGCCTCCCTCTCACGCTCACTGCTGCATTGGATAACAGCCGATGAAGAGCTTGAAGACGGCGACCTCATACTCGGCTGGACCAATCTTGGTAGCCTGATCGAAGGTACTATTAAGCTCTTCCTCGCGGTCTATTACGAAGATTTCAAAGCCGACTTCGAGAATGTGAAAAAGACGCAGGCGTGGCACTCGAAGCAGGAGAAAGTCCTCGAGCCAGACGGTCTGCGCCTCGAAGTCCTCGTGCATTATGTGGAGACAGCGAAGCTCTTTCAGGGCGACGACCTTGCCCTCTTCAAGCTCGTGCAGCAGAGGCGCAACGCTATCCACGCCTTCAAGGACAGGGATATCGGAACCCCTGCCGAGCTGCATTCAGCGATGCGGGCCTACCTAAGATTCCTGCGAGACACGGCTTCACGCCTGCCCTATCCCGATGACTTATATGAGCCGCGAGAGCTCTAGGTCCACAGCACGGCCATCTAACGGAAGTGCAGGACCGAACTCCCGGTGTGTCCGCAGCGCCTCGCGTCGGACACCGGGCGTATGGATCCTAGGGACAAGCCCTAGGATGACGAAGCCGGGGGGTGGATCGACAACATCTTCGCCTTGTGGTGAGTGCGGCGGAGTTTGGGGGATGAGGCGCCATCATGTTCATAGCGCCGCTGCTGGCACTCGCTGTTCTGGTTCCGGATCCGGGGACGCCCAAATTGTGGGAGCAGGAGGCGCCCGCCACCAACTGGGCGCGGACGCCCGATCCCGAAGTGACCTCTGACCTGATGCCGGGGTTCGCGGCGCAGTTGGACCTGCAGGGCTGGGCCATTGTTCGCTGTTATCAGGAGACGGACGGCCATCCCTACAACTGCAGGGTCGTCGAAGAACGGCCGCAGGGCTTGGGGTTCGGGTCTGCGGCGCGCGTGGTGGTCGCCAGCGGGGAACTGAGGCTGGGGCGGGTCGCCGGTATACCGATGCCGGGCGAGGTGCGGGCCAGAGTGCGTTTCCGCGTGGAGGATGAGGCGGAAGAAGGCGGGTGGAGCGGGCCGGAGCCGTCCGAAATCCAGCTGAAGCTTGCGCGCCAGATCGTCGATCGCGCCTATGAGGACGGGGAGCCGGAAGAGGACAATTTCCTCGACGGGCTGGATTACGACAGGCGGGCGGTCGTCCAGGCCTGGGTCGATGAACTGTTCGTCGAGGTGCGCGCCGAGCGGCGCGAGGCCCTGGTGTTGCAACTGGCGCGGCTGGCGAGCGAGAGCGACCTTCGTCGCCTGCTGGCCGGCGACTATGTATCGCCGCCGGATATGGACAGGTTTGAATCGGCCTATCCGGAATCCAAGGCCGCCAAGGCGGCGGTCGCAGAACTGAGACGCCGATACTGCGAACGGTACAGCTGCGACGCCAGCGAGGTGAAGACGGACGAGGCGGGCGGTCGGTAGGAATTACGGGCGCTGGACGGGTTGAACGCCCGCAATTCTGAAAGCGAACGCCTTTGAAATCAGGCGGTTGAACTCCGAATTTCCCAATCGACGCGCCTGAGGTGCGGCCTGGCTTAGGCTTCTCCGCATGGGAAAGCCGAGCAAGCTGAGTGATGAGGAATGGGAGGCCTTGTTCGACCGCGATGCGCGGGGCGAGCGGCGGTCGGATCTGGCGCGGGAGCATGGGGTGTCGGTCTCGACCCTCTGCTGGCAGGCGAAGAAGCGCGGGCGGATGAAGGGGCAGGCGCCGGATGCGGTGGATCATCGCCGGCGGCCGGCGGAGGGCTGGCCGGCGGATCATGTCTTTCCCCAGAGCCGGTCGGGCATGACGCCCGCGCGCTGGCGCGAGCTGTTGGCGCGGCGGAATGCGGGCGAGACCAGTGCGGTCCTGGAGGCCGAGTACGGGGTGACGACGGGGGCCATCGCCTGGGCGGCGAAACGCTATGGGCTGCGGAAGATGGACACGCCGGGGGCGGTGTATCAGCCGCGCGGACCGGCGGCGGGGGCCTATAATTATGGGCGGGGGGAGCCGGCCCTGACCATCGAGATCGACTGGAGCGATCCGGTGGGGACGGTGCGCGAACTGCACGCGGATGTGCTGAAGCGGTTGAGCGACGGGGACGAGCCGGAGGCCGCGCGGCTGTGGCGCTGGTCCCAGCGGACGCGGGTCATGGCGGGCGTGGGGGCGGCGGACCTGCGGGCGCTCTGGAAAAAGCACGCTACTTCTCCTGGGGGCTATCGCCCTTCGGGCTACTTGAGCCCCCAGACCCCCGGTTTGCTCCAAGGCGGCGACGGGGGCGGTCAGGGCGGCGGGGGCTTGGTCCTTCGTCCGGCGCAGAAGCCGCCCGAGGGGGCGTGGTCGACCTGGTTGTTTCTGGGCGGGCGGGGGGCGGGCAAGACTCTGGCGGGGGCGTCGTGGATCGCGGACATGGCCGAGCGGCTGGGGGCGGGCGGGCGGCTGGCGCTGATCGGGCCGACTTTGCACGATGTGCGCGAGGTGATGATCGCCGGGCCGTCGGGGGTGATGAGCCTGCCGCGCTGGACGGGCGTCGGAGGGGATGGGGCGGTGGAGTGGCGGGGGCCGGAGTATCAGCCGTCGCGGCGGCGGCTGGTGTTTCCGAACGGGGCCGAGGCCTTTGTCTTCTCGGCCGAAGACCCCGACAGCCTGCGCGGCCCCCAGTTCGCCGCCGCCTGGGCCGACGAATTCTGCGCCTGGCGCAACGGCGGGGAGACGCTGGCCCTGCTGCGGATGGGGCTGAGGTTGAGGTTGCCCAACCCGGACTCCCCAGCCGTCGATGCAGACGCGGCGCAAAACGGGGGAGTGGGGGCTAAAGTAGCGAGGCTCCGCGAGCCGAGCGATAGCCCCCGGCTCGTTGTTACGACCACGCCGCGCCCGACGAGGGCGCTCAAGGCGCTCCGCGCCGAGGCGTCATGTGCGCTCACCCATGCGACGACGCGGGACAATGGGGATCATCTGGCGCCGGGGTTTCTGGAGGGGCTGGAGCGGCTGTACGGCGGGACGCGGCGGGCGGCGCAGGAGCTGGAGGGCCAGGTGGTCGAGCCCGAGGGCGGGCTGTTCACCGCCGAGATGATGGCGGCGGCGCGGGGGGAGGCGCCGGTCTCTGTCGAGGCGCGGCCGGTCTATGAGCGGGTGGTGGTGGGGCTGGACCCCACCTGTTCGCGCGGCGGGGACGCCTGCGGCATCGTGGCGGTGGGGCGGCGCGGGGAGACGGCCTGGGTGCTGGCCGATCGCTCGATGCGGGGGTTGTCGCCGCAGAAATGGGCCGAGCGGGCGATGGAGACGGCGCGGCTGTTCGGCGCCCGATGCATTGTCGGCGAGGTCAACCAGGGCGGGGACATGGTCGAGGCGGTGCTGAAGGCGGCCGGGTGCGGGGCGGATGGGGAGAACATCGGCTTTACGGCGGTGCGAGCCTCGCGCGGCAAGGCGGCGCGGGCCGAGCCGGTGGCGGCCCTGTATGAACAGGGGCGGGTGCGGCATGCGGGGGTCTTTGCGGCGCTGGAGGAGGAGCTGATGGAGCTGGGCGCCGAGGAAGAAGGGCAGGCTGCCGGATCGGGGGAGGGGCATTGGGACCGGGCCGACGCCCTGGTCTGGGCCGTCACCGACCTGATGCTGGACGGCCGGGGCGCGGGGCCGCGGGTGCGGGCGCTCTAGGCGGCCCCCGTTAGGCCGCCCCCATTAGGCGGCCATGACGCCGATGTCGTCGGGGCTTTCGCCGCGGCCCAGAAGCCCGGTCTCGAAGTCCATGAAGATGTCCATCAGCTCCTCGACATTGGCCGGATGGGCCGCCGGGCCGAAGCGGAAACGCCAGTAGCTGACGATATGCTGGACCGCGCCCAGCTGGTCGCCCAGCTTGGCGAACATGGAGGGGGCGTCCAGCAGGAAGTCGCGGAAGGCGGTGGGGCGGCCCTCCTGGGTCAGGCGGGCGTAGGCGTCGTCATAGATGCTGAGGGTGCGGCTGACCTCGTCGCAGGTGCGGATGATGCGGCCGCGCAGGACCGCGCGGCTGCGGTCCAGATATTCGCGGGCGGGGCGGTCGATCCTGCCGCTCGGCTTGATGGTGCGCACGGCCTCGGCCACGGCGGCGACCTCGCCCAGCAGGGTGGACAGGGTCCATTTGTAATAGAGGAAGCCCTTCCAGCAGAAGACCCCCTCCTGATACTGTTCCGGCGCCAGACGCAGGGTCAGACGCAGGGCCTCCAGCTGGTCGCCGGGCGTGTTGGACAGGATCTTGGCCGCCATCCGCGCCGCCGAGTCCGAGGCCACCGCAAACGTGTCGGCCCCCAGGCTGAGGGTGACCAGGGGCTCGACCTCGCTATGGACGAAGGCCACCATCCGCTGCAGGTCGCCGTCGCTGATGGAGAAATAGCAGGGGGCCGGATCCAGTCCGCCGCGCCGCAGCTGCTCGCGCAGCAGGAAGGGGTCCAGGGACGGCAGCTTGTCGATCAGGCGCAGGGTCTCGATATCCGGGTGGGTAGGGGCCACGCCGAAGGCCTCGATCATCATCCGCTCGAAGCCGATCTGATTGACGAAGACATAGCGCCCCCCGGTCTTCAGATCCTCGTCGTCGATCGGGATGACCACCTTGGTGGCGACCTGGCGGCGGCCGGTGAAGAGATCGGTCTCGTTGCGCCGCAGCCGGTGCTTGATGATCAGGGACCGGTTCAGGGCGTGGGTGCGAAACACCGGCCGCGCGGCCCAGTCGGGATTACGCACGGCGCCGTCCGATCGGCTGTCGCCGTTTTCCTCCCACACCCGCAGAAGGTTCAGCACCCGGGCGGTTGAGGCGGAGCCCCGGAGGTGTTCGAGGTTGCGGACGGCGCGATCAGTCATGACGCGCAGATTGCAACGCCAATCGTGACTAATGGCTTAGCTGTCGCGCAGAAAAACCGGGGGTCGGCGAATCCATCCCCGGCTCCGGCGGGATCAGCACGGGCTCGGTCGCTGGCGTCCGACGCGCGCGGGGACTAGAACAGGGGCATGCAGATGTTCGACATCCTGGTCGTCGCCGCCATCCTCGCCGTCACGGTGACGCTGGGTCTGGGCCTCTATTCGCTGTTCCGGGGCGGGGACTACGCCCGGAGCCATTCCAACAGGCTGATGCGCTGGCGGGTCGGGCTTCAGGCCGTCGCCGTGCTGATCCTGGTCGTCGGCATGGTGTGGAAGGCGACGCAGGGGGCCTGATCCATGGTGACGCTGAACAAGATCTACACCCGCACCGGCGACGACGGGCAGACCCGCCTGGCCTCGGGCGCGCCGGTGTCCAAGGCTGATCCCCGGGTCGAGGCCTACGGCGCGGTGGACGAGCTGAACGCCGTCCTGGGCGTGGCCCGGCTGAACAGCGGCCAGAACGACCGGATCGACGCCATGCTGGCCCGGATCCAGAACGAGCTGTTCGACCTGGGCGCCGACCTGGCGACGCCGCTGGACCCGCCGCCGGCCTGGGAAGCGCTGCGCATCCTCGACAGCCAGGTTGAGCGGCTGGAGCAGGAAATCGACTGGATGAACGAGAGCCTGAAGCCGCTGGACAGTTTCATCCTGCCCGGCGGCTCGCCCCTGTCGACCCATCTGCACGTGGCCCGGACCGTGTGCCGCCGGGCCGAACGCGAGGCGGTGCGGCTGGTTGAAGCGGGGGAAGCAGTCAATGGCGCGGCGGTGCGGTATCTGAACCGGCTGTCGGACCATCTGTTCGTGGCGGGGCGGCGGGCGAATGCGAACGGGGCCAATGATGTGAAGTGGAAGCCGGGGGCGACGCGGTAGGGCTGCACCGCCCATACAGGACGAAAGAAGAGAGGGCGGCGTCACCTCTCCGCGCGCGAAGGCGCGTGGGGAGGACAGGTCGCGCTTGCGACCAGGCGGGGGCGCCTCCGGCGGTGGGGTGGCCCCCAAGAGCGTCTGGCGCCGAGTCGCCCCCTCCTGGCGTTCGCTGACGCTCTCGCCTGTCCGACGGGGAGGTGAAGGGTGGTCAGGTCGCCGGTCGGGCCGCCGCCAGGGCCGCTTTCTGGCGGGTGATTTCGGCGGCGCGGGCGCGGTCCTGGGCGGCGAGTTGGTCTTCGATGCGGATCAGTTCGCGGTTCTTTTCATCCGAGGCCTGGGCGCGCGAGACGCCGTTGGGGCGGCCGGTGATCTCGGCGATGGAGATGGGCTGGGCGCAGATGCGGTTGTCCATGTCGTACCATTTGCCCGCCGCCTCGCAGCGTTCGCCCGGCGCGACCCAATAGGCCTGGACCGCGAAAACCCCCGCCACGGCGACGCCGAACAGGGCGAAGAAGATCATGGCCAGGCGGGGAAAGGTCAGGAAACGCTTCATCTCAGGATCCGTTAGGCGGGTTTTGCACGGGAGCTTGACCCCGCGTTACGTTGACAGGCCTTCGCGACCGCTCCATGTCCTGCCCCTACATTCAGGCGAATTCACGGATAGACCCATGAAGGTTCTCGTCCCCGTCAAACGGGTGATCGACTATAACGTCAAGGCCCGCGTCAAGGCTGACCAGTCCGGCGTCGATCTGGCCAACGTCAAGATGAGCATGAACCCCTTCGACGAAATCGCCGTCGAAGAGGCGGTTCGTCTGAAGGAAGGCAAGGAACACCACGCCGCCGGCACGGCGACCGAGATCGTCGTGGTCTCCATCGGCGTGACCCAGGCCCAGGAAACCATCCGCACCGCCCTGGCCATGGGCGCGGATCGGGGCATCCTGATCCAGTCGGATGCGGACCTGGAGCCGCTGGCGGTCGCCAAGCTGCTGAAGGCGGTGGTCGAGGAAGAAAAGCCCGATCTGGTTCTGATGGGCAAACAGTCGATCGACGGCGACAACAACGCCGTGGGCCAGATGCTGGCCGCCCTGCTGGACTGGCCCCAGGCGACCTTCGCCGGGAAACTGGTCATCGAAGGCGGCAAGGCGACGGTGACGCGCGAGGTCGACGGCGGCCTGCAGACGCTCTCGGCGGACCTGCCGGCCGTGGTGACGGTGGACCTGCGGCTGAACACGCCGCGCTATGCGTCGCTGCCGAACATCATGAAGGCCAAGAAGAAGGAGATCGCCATGAAGGCGGTCGCCGACTACGGCGTCGATGTCGCCGACCGTCTGAAGGTCCTGAAGGTCACCGAGCCGCCGAAACGCTCGGCCGGCGTCAAGGTGGCCGATGCGGCCGAACTGGTTTCCAAGCTCAAGTCCGTGGGAGCGCTGTAATATGGCTGTCCTCGTCATCGCCGATCACGACGGTTCGACCGTTCGCGACACCACAAACAAGACCGTGACCGCCGCCCTCGCCCTGTCGTCCGATGTGGATGTTCTGGTCGTCGGGCAGGGCGTGCAGGCGGCCGCCGACGCCGCTTCGAAGATCGCCGGCGTCCGCAAGGTGCTGCTGGCCGAGAGCGCCGGCCTGGGCCACGGCCTGGCCGAGGCGGTGACGGACACCGTCCTGCCCCTGGCCGCCGGCTACGACGCCATCCTGACGCCCGCGACCACGGACGGGAAGAATTTCGCCCCCCGGATCGCCGCCAAGCTGGACGTCGCCCCGATCTCGGACATCATCGAGGTGGTGTCGGCCGACACCTTCGTGCGGCCCATCTACGCCGGCAACGCCCTGGAGACGGTCCAGTCGGCCGACGCCAAGAAGGTGATCACCGTGCGTCCGACGGCCTTCGCCGCCGCCGCTGAAGGCGGTTCGGCCGCCATCGAGAGCGTCACGGGCGCCGATGCCGCCAAGACCGCCTTCGTTTCCGAGGAAATGGTCAAGTCGGACCGCCCGGACCTGGGCGCCGCCAAGATCGTGGTCTCGGGCGGTCGCGCCCTGGGCTCGGCGGACGAGTTCCACGCGGTTCTGGAACCCCTGGCCGACAAGCTGGGCGCCGCCATCGGCGCCTCGCGCGCGGCGGTGGATGCGGGCTATGCGCCGAACGACTATCAGGTCGGCCAGACCGGCAAGGTGGTGGCCCCGGCCCTGTACATCGCCATCGGCATCTCGGGCGCCATCCAGCACCTGGCCGGGATGAAGGACTCCAAGACCATCGTCGCCATCAACAAGGACCCGGACGCCCCGATCTTCCAGGTCGCGGATTATGGCCTGGTCGGCGACTACAAGACCGTCGTGCCGGAACTGATGGCCGCCCTGGGCTGAGGCTCGAATGAGGCTGCCAGGCGGTGGGCAGGCGGTCGTTCCGGAGGGAAAGATCGAAGCCTACTGCCTGTCGGCGGACCACCCGGAAGGCCGACACAAGGCCCGGGTCTTCGCGTCCGCCCTGGGTCTGACCCGGGCGGACGCTCCCTATCTGAAACGCCGGCTTCTGGAAGCGGCCAGGGAGGCCGAGGCCGAGCCGTTCGGGACGACGCCGTTCGGGACTCTGTACCGGGTCCGCTTCATGCTAGAGTTCCGCGGTCGCACGGCGCTGATCCGCAGCGGCTGGATCGTAGGATCGGACGGGGTTCCCCGTCTGACGACCGCGATGGTGGAGTGACGACCATGATTGAGGAACTCGACGTCGTGGCCCTTCTGGCCGATCTTCCGGATCTGGGCCTGAAGAAGGGCGAGCGCGGCACGGTCGTGATGATGCTCGACCCGGCCCGCTTCCTGGCGGAGTTCGCCGACGAGAGAGGCGTGGAACGGGCGACCCCGACCCTGAGCGCCGAAGATGTCGAAGTGGTCTGGCGCGCCGCCGATCATCGCGCCCCGGATCGACGCGCCGCCGGTTGATCCCCTGTCCCGACTTCCGATCAAGCTACAGCCCGGCGCGTCCAGCGACCGGATCGACGGCTGGGACACAGATCCCGAAGGCCGGCCCGTGCTGAAGGTGCGGGTGCGCGCCCGGCCCGTGGACGGCGAGGCCAACGCCGCCCTGGTGAAATTCCTGGCCAAGGCGCTCGGGGTGTCGCGGTCCTCGGTCGTGCTGGAGCGGGGCGGGCAGTCGCGGCTGAAAATGGTCTCCGTCGAGGGGCTGGACGAGGCCGGGCTGAAGGCGCGGATCGACGCGGCCACAGGCGAGGCGGGCTGAACCCCGGAGCCGCCCAGACCGCCCCGAACCGCCCAGAACCGGATCGCCGCCGGGTCGGGGGAGGGCGACTGTCACAGGTTCGCGGTAGACAGGCGGGGGCGGATCGGGGGACGCGGGCGGCCTTGTCTGATTTGCTGGACCGACGCCCATGACCCCTGTCTCCCTCCGCCTGGTTTCCGCCCTCGCGCTTGCGATCGGTCTTTGCGCCTCGGGGGGCGCCTCGGGGGGCGCCTCTGGAGCCTCGGCCCAGACGGCGGCCCGTCCGCCGGTCGAACAGAGCCAGAGCCAGGGCCGGGCGAAGAATGTGATCCTGTTTCTGGCGGACGCCGGGGGCGTGGCCTCGGTCCATGCGGCCAGCGTGATGGCCTATGGCGAGCCGCTGAGGCTCCATATCCAGCAGTGGCCGAACCTGGGGCTGAGCGAGACATCGCCGGTCGACGCCTTCGTGTCGGACTCGGCCAACGGCATGAGCGCCATCGTGACCGGGGTGAAGACCCACAATGGGGTGATCAGCCAGGGGCCGGACGGCGAACGCGGCCGGCGCGACGGGACCCCGACCCAGACGGTGCTGGAATACGCCGAGCAACACGGCCTGCTGACCGGGGTGGTGACCGACCGTCCGATCACCGACGCGACCCCGGCCGCGACCTACGCCCATTCGAACGACCGCGGCAAATGGGGCGAGATCTTCCCCCAGGCCTTTTCGCCGCGCTTCGGCGACGGGGTGGATGTGCTGATCGGCTCGGGCCGGACGGAGATCGCCGAACAGATGGCGGCGAACGGCGTCAGCTACGACAGCCTGGCCCAGGCGCACGACCGGCCGATCTATGCGACGCTGGAGGCGGCGCCGGCGGGGAACCGGCGGCCCGTGGTCGTGGCCGAAGAGATCGACGTGCGGGCGGCGACCCTGAGGGCGCTGGACCTGCTGCAGGCCGGGGACAAGGGCTATCTGCTGGTGGTGGAATGGGACGCCCACACCGACGATCCGCGCGAAGGCCTGCAGAACATCGCCGACCTGGACCGGCTGATCGCCGAGGTGCAGTCGCGCGTCGATCTGGACGACACCCTGATGATCTTCACCGCCGACCACTCTTTCGGCCTGCAGGTCGACGGCGGGCGTCGCGGCCAGCCCCTGCTGGAAGGCTATGAGGCCTGGAAGGCGCGGGACGGCGACGACCGCGTGGTGCGGCTGGAGAATGTCATGGTCAACCGCACCCATACGGCCGAGGAGGTCCCGGCCCTGGCCATCGGCGTCGGCGCCGAACGGGTGCGGGGCTATTTCCCCAACACCCATCTGTTCGAGGTGATGATGAAGGCCTTCGGCTGGACGCCCTCGTCCGGCGACTGAGACTTCATGTGAGGAAGTGGCGCACCCGACAGGATTCGAACCTGTGACCCCTGCCTTCGGAGGGCAGTACTCTATCCAGCTGAGCTACGGGTGCGCATGCGGCGTGACGCCGAAAGGGCCGCTTACAGCAAGCTGCGGGCGGCCTCAATCCCGAATAAGCGGATGACGGTCGGATGACTGTCTTCCAACCGCCGTCGCCGCGCGCCCCTGGCCTCAAGCAGCGCGAAGCGCGGTAGGCCCAAAAGACTCCCCGGCCTCAAGCAGCGCGAAGCGCGATAGGCCCCCTAAGCCCGGCCTCAAGCAGCGTGAAGCGCGGTAGGCCCAAAAGAAAGGGCGCGCGCGCCCTATTGCGCGGTCATGCCCCCGTCGATCTTGAACTCGGACCCCGTGACGAACTTGGACTCGTCGGAGGCGAGATAGAGGACGCAGTAGGCCACGTCGTCGGGTTCGCCGATCCGTTTCAGGGGAATGCCGCGGGTCAGGCGTTCGTGGGCCTTGGCCTCGTCGCCGCCGGCCAGGGCGATGAAGGGGTCGAGGATCGGGGTCTTGATGAAGACCGGGTGGACCGAGTTGCAGCGGACGTTCCAGTCGGCCTTGGCGGCCTCGAGCGCCAGGGTCTTGGTGTACATCCAGACGGCGGCCTTGGTGGCGTTATAGGCGCCCATGCCGGGGGCGGCGACCAGGCCGGCGATGGACGAGATATTGACGATCGAGGCCGGGGCGGCGGCGCGCAGGTGCGGCATGGCGTGTTTGGCGCCCAGCATGATCGAACGCAGATTGATCTCGTACTGACGCTGCCAGTTGTCGACCGTGTCCTGTTCGACGAAGGCCAGAGGGCCGCCGACGCCGGCGTTGTTGACCAGGACCGACAGGCCGCCCAGATCGGCCACGGCGGCGGCGATGACCCGTTCCCAGTCGGCTTCGCTGGCCACGTCGTGGGCGTAGGCGAAGGCGGCGCCGGGGATTTCGGCGTTGATCCGCTCGGCCAGGGCGGCGACGCGGCCGCCGTCGATGTCGGTCAGGGCCAGGCGGGCGCCCTCGCGGGCCATCATGGCGGCCATGGCCTCGCCCAGGCCGCCGGCGGCGCCGGTGATCAGGACGGTCTTGCCGGCGACGCGGCCGGGGCGGGCGGAGGAAGCGGCGCTCACGAGATCGCTCCCATGTCGGCGGCGGCGCGGTCGATGAACCGGGCCAGGGTCACGTCCTTGTCGGTCACGCCGTCGGCGTCATGGGTGGTCAGCAACACCTCGACCCGGTCATAGACGTTCGACCATTCCGGATGGTGATCCATCTTGTCGGCCATCAGGGCGACGCGGGTCATGAAGCCGAAGGCGGCGTTGAAATCAGCGAACTTGAGACTGCGCGAAATGGCCGCCCGGTCGTCGTCATGGGGGCGCCAGGCGGGCAGGGTCTTCAGGGTTTCCGCAACGTCAAGGCGAGTGTCGGTCATGGGCTTTCCTCTTTTCTTCCGGCGTAAGGCGCCCGACGGATCGCGGCAAGCGTGCGCAAGCGTCTCCGACGGTCGCGGAACGCATGAGCAAGCTCTGGCGTTATCGGACGTCGCGAAAGCGTCGCCGTTTCTGGCGCGGAGGAAGTGGATATGGACAATCTGTGGCTCGCCGCTCTGGACGCGGCCGACCGGAAGCGGATCGAACCTCATCTGAGCGAGCACCAGATCGCGCGCGGCCAGATGCTGTACGACGCCGGCGAGGCGGTCGATCAGGTCTGGTTCCCGCTGAAGGGCGTGGTGTCGCTGATGACCGTCCTGCCGGACGACAAGATGGTGGAGACCGCCGCCATCGGGCGCGAGGGCCTGGTGGGGGTGACCTGCGGCCCGTTCAACGCCCGCGCCGCCAGCCGCGCCATCTCCCAGCGCGACGGCGTGGCCGTCTGCTGTTCGGCCGAGGTGTTCGGCGAGGCGCTGGATGAGAGCGAAGGCCTGCGCCAGGCCCTGTCGCGTTTCACCGAAGGCCTGATGGCCCAGGTGCAGCAGGCCGCCGCCTGCAACGCCCAGCACCGGCTGGACGAGCGGTTGGCGCGCTGGCTGCTGACCCTGCACGACCGGGCCGAGGACGATCGGATCGACCTGACCCAGGCCGATATCGCCGGCATGCTGGGCGTGCGCCGCGCCACGGTCTCCGAGGTCGGGACCGTGCTGGAAGGCAAGGACCTGATCCAGCGGGGCCGGGGCTGGGTCCGGGTGCTGGACCGCGACGGGCTGGAGGAAGCGTCGTGCGGCTGTTACGGCCTGATGCGCGAGGTGATGAAGGATCTCGAACTGCCCCAGCCCCAAGCCGGGTCGGAAGCGATGCGATCAGGCTCTAGTGACGCGTGACGGGCGGCCCGCGACGCGCTAGACCGCGCGCATGACCGACGCCTCCTCCCACGGCCCGCATTCGTCGGGCGACCGTTCCTCTTTCGGCTTCCGCGACGTCGATGCGCGCGAGAAGGTCAAGATGGTGCGCGGGGTCTTCGATTCCGTCGCTTCCAGCTATGACGTCATGAACGACCTGATGAGCGTGGGCGTCCACCGCCTCTGGAAGGACGCGGCGGCGGCCAAGCTGAACCCTCGGCCCGGCGAGACCATACTGGACGTGGCCGGCGGCACCGGCGACATGGCCCGGCGCTATTCCAAGATGGCGCGCGCGGCCCAGGAGCGGCGCGGCGGCGAGGACGCCTCGGTGATCGTGCTGGACTACAACGCCGAAATGATCCTGGCCGGGGTGCACAAGGGCGGCGAGCCGGAGATGAGCTGGTCGGTCGGCGACGCCATGGCCCTGCCGCTGCCGGACGCCTCGGTCGACGCCTATTCGATCAGTTTCGGCATCCGCAACGTGGCCCATATCGACAAGGCCCTGGCCGAGGCGCGGCGCGTGCTGAAGCCGGGCGGCCGGTTCCTGTGCCTGGAGTTCTCGCGCCCGACGACCGGGCCGATCCGCGCGGCCTATGACGCCTGGTCCTTCCACGCCATTCCGCGCATCGGCGGCTGGGTGGCCAAGGATCGCGACAGCTATCAGTATCTGGTCGAGAGCATCCGCCGCTTCCCGGACCAGGCGGCCTTCAAGGCCCTGATCGAGGACGCCGGCTTCAAGCGCGTGTCGGTGACCAATCTGTCGGGCGGGATCGCCGCCATCCACCACGGGTGGGCGATCTGACCCGGGTCTATCGCACGGCCCCGCCGCCGCCCGCCGCCGTGGCGGTGCAGAATCCTGTGGCGGCCTTTCTGCGCCTGCTGGGCTGGCTGTGGGTTCTGGCGCGTCATGACGCCCTGATCCCGCGCGAGGCCAATCCCCTGCTGCCCGTCTGGGCCCGACCCTTCGCCCGCGCGGTGCAGATGCTGTCCGGCCGCGACGGACGTCAGGGCCGGCCGGGCCAGAGGCTGGGCAAGGCGTTTGAGCATCTGGGGCCGGTGGCGATCAAGCTGGGCCAGGTCCTGGCCACCCGCGCCGACATCTTCGGCCTGCAGTTCGCACGCGACCTGGGCCGGTTGAAGGACGCCCTGCCGCCCTTCCCGCTGGAAGAGGCGCGGCGCGAGATCGAGAAATCGCTGGGTCGGCCGGTCGAGAGCCTGTTCACCGACCTGAGCCCGCCGGTCGCCGCCGCCTCCCTGGCCCAGGCGCACCGGGCGACCCTGGCGGATGGGCGTGCGGTGGCGGTCAAGGTGCTGCGGCCGGGGGTCGAGCGCCGCGTCGCCGACGGCCTGGACGCCATGCGGCTGGGCGCCGCCCTGGTGTACCGGCTGGTTCCCCTGTCGCGCCGGCTCGAGCCCCAGGCCTTCGTCGAGACCATCGCCAATTCCATGGATCTGGAGCTGGACATGCGGCTGGAGGCGGCCGCCGCCAGCGAGATGGCCGATGTCATGGCCAAGGACGGCTATATGTCCGCCCCCGCCGTGGTGTGGGACGGGGTGGGCAAGCGGGTGCTGACGCTGGAATGGGCGCAAGGGCTGCCCATGACCGATCCGGCCCTGACCGACCTGCCGGGCCTGGATGTCGATCTGCTGGCCGACAATGTGGTGCGGGCCTTCCTGGTTCAGGCCCTGGATCACGGGGTGTTCCACGCCGATCTGCACGAGGGCAATCTGTTCGCCAGCGCCCCGGCCCATCTGACCGCCATCGACTTCGGCATCGTGGGGCGGCTTGGGCCGGCCGAGCGGCGCTATCTGGCCGAGATCCTGTGGGGCTTCATCAGCCGCGACTACGACCGGATCGCCCGGGTCCATTTCGAGGCCGGCTATGTCCCGCCGCATCACTCCGTCGAGACCTTCGCCCAGGCCCTGCGCGCCGTGGGCGAGCCGGTGATCGGACGCGCCGCCAGCCAGGTGTCGATGGGCCGGCTGCTGGGTCAGTTGTTCGAGATCACCGCCCTGTTCGACATGCGGCTGAGGCCCGAACTGATCCTGCTGCAAAAGACCATGGTCTCGGTCGAGGGGGTGGCGCGTCGGCTTCAGCCGGACCACGACCTGTGGAAGGCCGCCCAGCCGGTGGTCGAACGCTGGATCCGCCGCGAACTGGGGCCCCAGGCCCAGGCGCGCGACGCCCTGAACGAGATGATCGCGGCGGCGCGCGCCATCTCGCGCCTGGTGCAGGAGCCGCCGCGTCCCGCGGCGGTGGTCATCGAAAAGTCGGGAACTCCCGCTTGGGTCACGGCTTCAGTCACGGTCGCGGTCATCGCGGCCCTGACGGCCTTGGGCCTTTCGCTCTGGCCCTATCTGTCCTGACCGGAGCCTTCGCATGAAGACGACCCTGATCGCCGTAGCCCTGCTTCTGGCCCCGGCCTCCGCAATCGCCCAATCCGGCGGCGCCGCAGCCGGCTCCGTGCCGAACAGTTTCGACCGGCCGGCCCAGGCGCAATCTCAACCGGCCCAGCCGGCGCCGACCGCTCCCGCCGTTGCGGCGACCGCACCCGACATCGCCCGGTCTGAAGAGGCGCTGCGCGCCGTGATCGCGGCGGCCCAGGGTCCGGGCTTCGACTATTCGGTCTTCACCGACAGCCTGGCGGCCCAGATCCGCCAGCAGGCGGATCAGGTCGCGCCGCTGGTCAAGGGCTTCGGCGCGGTCAAGACCGTCGCCTTCGAACGGCCGGAAGGCGAGGCCCATCTGTTCAAGGTGACCTTCGACAACCAGGTCACCGAATGGGTGATCGGCTTCGACGCCGACGACAAGATCGCCGCCCTGCTGTTCCGTCCGGTCGAGAGCTGAGTCCTAGTCCAGCGTCGGCCGGCCGCGTCCCGACTTGATTGAGGCGCGGCTGGTCTTGGCCTTCAGCCGGCGCTCCTTCGAGGCCTTGGTCGGGCGGGTGGGGACGCGGAAGACGGGCCTGATCGAGGCCTCGTCCACCAGGGCCTGAAGCCGTTCCATCGCGTCGGCGCGGTTGCGCTCCTGGGTGCGGTGGCGCACGGCGGTGATCAGGATCACTCCCTCCAGCGTCAGCCGGCTGCCGGCCAGTTTCATCAGCCGCGCCTTGACCGGCTCGGTCAGGCTGGGGGAGTTCTTCACGTCGAACCGCATCTGGACGGCGGTCGAGACCTTGTTGACGTTCTGGCCGCCCGGTCCGCCGGCGCGATAGAAGTGGAACTCCAGCTCGTCCTCGGGAATCGTCGTCATGGCTGGCTCGGGGGCGCGACCCGGCGCGCCTTGACCACGGCCTGGTCCAGGGCCTGGAGGAAGCGCGAGCGGTCGGCGGCCGAAAACGGCGGCGGACCCGAGGTGGCCACCCCCATCGACCGCAGATGCTCGCCCACCATCCGCCCGGCCAGGGCCGAGCCGATCGAGTCCAGGGTGAAGGCCTGGCCGTTCGACTTCAGCGCCTGGGCGCCGGCCTTCAGACAGCGGTCGGCCAGGGGAATGTCGGCGGTGATCACCACATCGCCCAGGCCCGCCCGCTCGGCGATCCAGTCGTCGGCCACGTCCGGCCCGGCGTCCACCACCACCTGTTCGATCAGGGCCTCGCGCGGGACCTGCATCCAGCCGTTGGAGACCACATAGGTCTTCAGCCCATAGCGTCGTGCGACGCGATAGACCTCCTCCTTCACCGGGCAGGCGTCGGCGTCGATGTAGAGGGCGGTCGGCATGGGCCTGACCTAGCGCGGACGGGGGCGGGTCGTCGACTCCCTGCGCCAAACCCGTCAGTTTGAGCTGGGGGTCGCCTCGCCGCCAATCGATTTTGGCGGGGGCGTCTCATCGTCCTCGTCAGCTAAACGGAAAGCAATCCTGATCCGAAACGTCTGACCCACGGCCACGCCGTTGCTCTGCCCTATTCGCCCGCGGCGGACCATGGCTATGGCGGCGTCTTCGAGGCCTTGGCCGGGGTGGCTGACTTCCAGCACCCGACAATCGCTGACCGTCTCGTTCGGCCCGGCGACACATTGCACCATCACATAGGCCTGTTTCGGAAATTCATCCGTCGCAACCGCCTGCACCGCTGCGGCCATCATGATTGCAGTGAGCACCAAATTCTCCTCGGATCGGGCCGGATATCCATCGACAAGGCCACCAGCCCTTACGATGGATCTCTATCGGTCTCTAGACTATCGGCCCAAGTTCCACTTCCGCCACGTTCCAGTCAAAGACGGCGCCGGTCTTGCGGACGCACCCCCTCCGTCACGGCGCGGAACACGCGCCGCGCTGCGTCCCCCAGAGGGGGGGGAGACGGGTGTGGGCGGGCGGCAGGTCGGGGGCTGGGCTCAGCTTGGGTTGGCCATGAAGAGGGCCAGGCCGATGCTGTTCCAGACGGCGTGCGACAGGGTCGGCAGGGCGTAGGCGCGAAGCCGTCCCAGCCGTCGCGACCAACCCCAGGCGGCGTAGGCCATCACGGCGAAGGCGGTCGCCTGGCCGAGCGAGCCGGGGCTCATGCCGTGCAACAGCCAGGCGAGCGCCGCAATGATCGCGATGATGAAGGCCAGCCCGAGGCTGGGGGCGTCGTCGCGGGCGCGCCGGACCGCCCAGACGACCAGCGGCGTCTCGATCACCGCAGGCAGAAACACGGCCAGGAGAAACCCATAGGCGAACCGCGAGACCGTATCCTGGGCTGCGACCATGGCGTCCGGCGCGCCGGGGCCGGCGGTGAAACTGCCGACGACCATATTGGCCGCCGCTCGGATGAGCAGGGATAGGGCGAACAGGCCTGCGCCCAGGAGTACGGCCTGTAGCCAGGGGTTTCGGAATATCGGCATGCGTGGCCGGTTTGAATCTAGCGTCTGTCGCCTAGGCGCTGCCACCGACGTATGTATTCGATGGTCCAGGCGAGCGTCGAAACGGCCACGACGACCAGGGCGAACAGGCCGGGGCGTCCGCCCCATTCAGCCGGAAAACTGGTCCGGAAAGTCCCTATTAGGAAGGTGGCGAGGGCCGCCCACAAGGCAAGGCTCAGTTTCGACATCGTCTGCCCTCCCGCAGTCGTCAGCGCACCATTTGGACCCGGATCGCAGCGGTCCGCAAGAGGCGCCGGTCGTGCGGACGCGCCCCCGCCGTCTCGGCGCTATGCGCCGATCCACCTCCCCCAGAGGGGGAGGAGACAGGTTTGGGGATGGGGCTTGACCCCGGCCGGGGCGGGTTTGAGAAGTGGGGCGGTCGGGCGATTGCGGCCGGCGCGGCGAAGGGTCTGGATGCGATGACACACGACGGGCTCTCGGACCGGTTCGGGCTTCAGCACGCGGCCTCGCGGGCGGAGGGGGCTGCGTCGGCCCAGGTGCGGCGCGGGCGGCTGGCGGCGCTGAAGGCCCTGGTGCTGGAGCGGCGCGAGGCCTTTGCGCGGGCCATAGATGCGGATTTCGGGGCGCGGTCGGCGATGGAGACGGGGCTGCTGGAGATCACGCCGCTGATCCGCAGCCTGGACCATGCGCGGGGTCGTCTGGGGCGGTGGATGCGGGACGAGCGGCGGCCGGTGGACCTGATGTTCCAGCCGTCGCGGGCCTGGATCCGGCATGAGCCGCTGGGCGTGGTGGGGGTGATCGCGCCGTGGAACTATCCGCTGCTGCTGGCGCTCGGGCCGACGGTGGACGCCCTGGCGGCCGGCAATCGGGTGATGATCAAGCCGTCCGAACTGACGCCCGCCTTCGGCGCCCTGCTGGAGGCCGCCGTGGCCGAGCGGTTCGATCCGGCGGTGCTGACCGTGGTCAACGGCGGGGTGGACGTGGCCCAGGCCTTTTCGCGTCTGGCCTTCGACCATCTGGTCTTCACCGGATCGACGCGGGTAGGGCGCGAGGTGATGCGGGCGGCGGCGGACAATCTGACCCCGGTGACGCTGGAGCTGGGCGGCAAGTCGCCGGCCGTGGTGGCGCCCGACTATCCGCTGGACACGGCGGCGCGGTCGATCGCCTTCGGCAAGTTCCTGAACGCGGGCCAGACCTGTATCGCCCCCGACTACGCCCTGGTCCCGGCCGGGCAGGTCCGGGCCTTCGCCGAGGCCGTGCTGGATCAGGCGCGGCGGGCCTATCCGAGGCTTCAGGACAATCCCGACTACAGCGGGGTGATCAGCGAACGCCATCGGGTCCGGCTGCGCGAGGCGGTGGCGGCGGCGAAGGCGGCGGGGGCGGTGGTGCTGGAACACCCCGATGCGGGCGAGGGGGACAACGGCAAGATCGCCCCGACCCTGGTGCTGAACCCGCCGACCGACGGCCTGTTGATGCAGGAGGAGATCTTCGGCCCGGTCCTGCCGGTGGTCGGATATGACAGCCTGGATCAAGCCCTGGCCTTCGTGGCCGCCCGGCCCCGGCCGCTGGCCCTGTACGGCTTCACCAACCAGGCGCGGACGCGGGACCGGATCCTGGGGTCCGGCCTGTCGGGCGGCGTGACCCTGAACGGGACCATGCTCCATATCGCCCAGAACGACCTGCCGTTCGGCGGGGTCGGGCCCAGCGGCCTGGGCGCCTATCATGGGCCTGAGGGCTTCAAACGCTTCAGCCATGCGCGGGCGGTCTATGACGTCGGGCCGGTGAACGCCTTTGAGCGGCTGGGGCCGCCGTGGGACGGGGCGGCGGGCCGGCTGGCGCGCACGGCCCTGCGGTTTCTGGCCCGGTAGGCGGAGACGAAAAAGGGCGGGACCCTGCGGTCCCGCCCTTTCCGTTCAGACCTGAAAGGCCGTCAGTTGCGATAGGCCGGCGGCATCGGCGTCTGTTGGCGATAACGGTCGCGCAGCAGCAGGGCGCGGCTGGTCAACGGTTGCTCGACCCCGTCGATGAAGACGGCCGAGGGCTGGCTGAGCGGCTCCAGCGGATCGCCGGACCAGACCACGACGTCGGCGGCGGCGCCCGGCGCGATCTGGCCGAACTGTCCGGCCATGCCGAAGATCCTGGCCGGATTGACCGTCAGGGCGGCGATGGCGGCGCCGTAAGGCAGGCCGTGCGAGACGGCGTTGCCGGCGTTGTAGCGGGCTTCGCGGGCGCGGTGGGTCGAACCCTCGTTGCCCTTGATGGCGATGACCACCCCGGCCGCGTTCAGGGCCGCCGCATTCTCCATCCGCGCCGCCCGCATCTCGAAATCGCTGGGCAGGTTGGAGATGGGGTTCAGCAACACGGGCACGCCCGCCGCCGCGATCTCGCCGGCGACCAGCCAGCCCTCTTCGGCGCCGTCCAGGATCAGCTTGATCCCTTCCTCGCGCGCCAGACGCAGCACCTGCTGGATGTCGGACGCCCGGTGGACGCTGACGATCAGGGGCATGGAGCCGTCAGCGACCGGGATCAGGGCCTCCAGGTCCGCGCGCGACAGGCTGAGGTCGCGCAGGCCCGCCCGCTCATAGGCCGACTTGTTGCGGGCGTAGAGGCGGACCTCGGCCATGGTCTCCTTGAACAGGACGAACTGGGCGCCGCGGGCGCCGCCGGCGATGTCGGCGCCGGCCTCGCCGAACGGGGCGACCATGGCCACGCGCGGCTTGACCAGGATGTCGGCGTCCTGACCCAGGTCGATGATGGCCGCCTGGCCCGCGAACAGGCCGGGCGTCTGATAGCCGCCGTCGCCGGCGCCGGCCGTCTCGTCCTCATGCACATGGCCGCCGGACGAGCCGGGGTGCTGGGGCACGACCACGGCGCGGGTGATGCCGCCCAGACGCGCCACCGGCAGGGTGAAGGACCAGGGGTCCAGGCCGTAGGAGATGTCGAAGGCGGCGCTGAGGGTGTTGGCGCTGTTGCGCAGTTCGTTGGTGCCGCCGACGGCGCCGACCTCGGTCCCGGCGAGACCGGAATCGACGGCGACGAAGCCGGGGGCGACCACCTTGCCGGTCGCATCGATGACGCGGGCGCCGGACGGGACTGCGCCGGCGCCGACCGAGACGATCTTGCCGTCACGGATGACGACGGTTCCGTTTTCGATGACCGAGGTTCCGGTCAGGATACGGCCGCCGACGATGGCCACGGTGTCCTGGGCGAGAGCCGGGGCGGCGAGAGACAGGGCCGCGACGGCGCCCGCGAGGATGTGGGACAGACGCATCAGCGGGCTCCTTCGGCGACGTTGGCGGCGGTCAGGCCATAGCCCGGCTGGCCCAGCTCGAAGTCGCTGGTCGGCTGATAGGCGGGGTTGGTCCGGTCGAAGGTCAGGGCGCCGTCGATGAAGACCTGATCGGCGCGGGCGTAGATCGAGAAGGGATCGGCGCTCCAGATCACCACATCGGCGCGTTTGCCGGCCTCCAGCGAGCCGGTCTGGTCGGCGATGCCGATGGCCTTGGCGGCGTTGGAGGTGATCCAGCCGATGGCGTGTTCTTCCGAGATGTTCAGTCCGGCGCGGCGACCGGCCGACAGGGCGGCGGCGGCCTCCTGATTCAACCGTTGAGTCAGTTCGGCGTCGTCGGAGTGGATGACGGCGCACGAGCCCTGTTGCGCATCCACCAGGGCGGCGTTCTCCTCAATGGCGTCCAGGGCCTCCATCTTGAAGCCCCACCAGCCGGTCCACATGGCCGCGCAGATGCCGTTGGCGGCCAGTTGCGGGGCCAGCTTGTAGGCCTCGGTGGCGTGGTGAAAGGTGGTGATCCGGTAGCCGAACTCCTTGGCCATATCGATCATCATGGCCATCTCGTCGGCGCGGTAGCAGTGGTTCTGGATCAGGATCGACCCGTCCAGCACCCCGACCAGGGTCTCGTTCTGCAGATTGCGGGTCGGGGCCGCGCCCTCGCCGGTCTCGCGCCACTTGTCCCACTTGGCCTTGTAGTCGCGCGCGGCGATGAAGGCGGCGCGGTAGCCGGCCATATTGCCCATGCCGGTCGCCGGGCTCTGGTTGCGCGAGCCATAGACCCGCGAGGGGTTCTCGCCGCAGGCCATCTTGATCGTATAGGGGGCGTCCGGGAACTTCATGCCCTGCATGGTGATCGAGGGCGTGTTGCGGATGGTCACGCCCCGGCCGCCGAACAGATTGGCCGAGCCGGGCAGGATGTGAAGCGTGGTGACGCCGCCGGCGCGGGCGGTGTTGAAGCCCGGATCCTGAGGCCACAGCGAATGTTCGGCCCAGACCTGGGCGGTGTTCGGGCTGGTCGCCTCGTTGCCGTCGCTCATGCCCTGCACGCCGGGGGACGGATAGACGCCCAGGTGGCTGTGGACGTCGATGACGCCGGGGGTGACATAGCGGCCGCGCGCCTCGATCACGCGATAGCCGGCGGGGACGGGGGTGGAGGCGTCGCCGACGGCGGCGATCCTGCCGTCGGTCACCACGACCACGCCGTTTTCGATCTTGCGGTCCGCGCCAGTCAGGACAGTCGCGCCGACCACGGCGAAATTCTCGCGCGGCAACGGTTGATAGGTGGACGGATAGGGGTTCAGCGTGGTCGCCGGATCCAGGCCGGCGGCCAGGGTCTTGTCCTTGGACGGCGCCGCCGTTTCCGATTCCGCGCCGGTCGTGGCGCAGGCTGACAGGCCGAGCATAGCAAAGCCTATGGCCGCGAGGCTGACGCCCCGCAGATGATGTCCGATCATCAGATCCCCTTTTCCCCACTGACACGCCAGCCCGACGTGTCTTGCGACCGTCATAGGAGGGTCATCCGGCGGAGGCGTCAAAAGATTTCGATGTTCTTTGAGTTGTGCGGCTGGGGGAGCGCGGCGTGAAGGTTGTCCGCGTGCGAGCGATCCATGTGAAAGACGAACACGAGGGTGTGCTGGGCTTCGTCCTGGCGGTGGTGCGGGCGCGACGAGACGCGGGATAGGACGGAGTCGCCCCCTCCTGGTCGCTGGCGCGACCGGTCCTCCCCGTTCGCCTTCGCGAACGGGGAGGTGAGACTCTCTGGACGCTCCGGCCTGGGACCGCTAACGGCACGCGCATGAACGACGACGAAAACCCCCATCTCGACCGGCCGCTGCGGTCGTTCGGCCGGATCAAGGCGCGGCCGATCAAGCCGCGACAGGCGGCGCTGATGGAGACGCTACTGCCCGAAATCGCCGTGCCCGATCCCAAGGCCGGTCCGCTGGACCCGAAGGCGATGATGCCCGAGGCGGTCGAGGTGTGGCTGGAGATCGGGTTCGGCGGGGGGGAGCATATGGCGGCCCAGGCGGCGACGCGGCCCGACGCCCTGGTGATCGGCTGCGAACCCTTCCTGAACGGGGTGGCCTCGGCCCTGCGCCATGTCGAGGAGGGCGGCCTGAAGAATGTCCGCATCCACGCCGACGACGCGCGCGACCTGGTCGACGCCCTGCCGGACGCCTCGGTCGACCGGGTGCTGATCCTGTTCCCCGACCCCTGGCACAAGGCGCGGCACAACAAGCGCCGCCTGTTGCAGGACGAGACGGCCCAGGCCTTCGCCCGCATCCTGAAGCCGGGCGGCACGCTGCGGTTCGTCACCGACTGGCGCGACTACGCCGAATGGACGCTGGAGCGGCTGGAGCGGACGCCCGGGCTGGAGCGGATCGGGGCGGCGGATCAGGACTGGTTCGTTCCTCCGGCGGACCACGTCGTCACCCGTTATGAAGAGAAGCGGCTGGGGGACACGGCGCCGATTTTCCTGGAATACCGCAGAAAATCCTGACCTTACGGCATACGCATTCTTACTTATTCGGCTTATAGACGGGTGTTTAACGAACTTTGTTAGGGATGGTCTCAAATAGTATTAGGGAACGGGACCATGAAGACGCTGACGATAGGCGGGCGGATCAATCTCCTCGCTCTTGTGACCATGGCGGGCCTGTTGCTCGTGACCGGTCTTTCCCTGATGCGGCTGGATGCGGTGATGCGCGACGAGATCGCCGACCGCACGAAGAAGGGCGTCGAGATCGCCCACAGCGTGGTCGCCTATTATCAGGGCGAGGAGGCGGCCGGCCGGTTGACGCGCGATCAGGCCCAGACCGCCGCCAAGGCCGCCGTCGGGGCCATGCGTTACGGCGCCGACGACTATTTCTGGATCAACGACATGCATCCCACCATGGTGATGCACCCGATGAAGCCGGCGCTGAACGGCAAGGACGTGAGCGAGAACAAGGACGCCGACGGCGTGCTGATGTTCAAGGAATTCGTCGCCGTGGTTCAGAAGGACGGCGAGGGCTTCGTCAACTATCAGTGGGCCAAGCCGAACCAGGACGGGGCCTCGCCCAAGATTTCCTATGTGAAGGGCTTCGCCCCCTGGGGCTGGGTGATCGGCTCGGGCGTCTATACCGACCAGATCGCGGCGGCCGTGGGCAAGGCGGCCCTGGCCCTGGGCTCCATGGCCCTGCTGGTGCTGCTGGCGGTCGGGGCGACGGGTTGGTTCATCGGCCGGTCCGTGTCGGCCCCGGTGGTGGCGCTGGAGCGGCGCATGCGCGGCCTGGCGGACGGCGACAAGACCTCCGAGATTCCCGGCGTCAAGCGCGGCGACGAGATCGGCA
Source organism: Brevundimonas mediterranea (assembly GCF_011064825.1). NCBI lineage: Bacteria > Pseudomonadati > Pseudomonadota > Alphaproteobacteria > Caulobacterales > Caulobacteraceae > Brevundimonas > Brevundimonas mediterranea. The sequence continues at coordinate 1,415,015 of NZ_CP048751.1, read as the reverse complement.
AGATGGCCTCGGCCCTGGCGATCTTCCGCGACGCCGCCATCGAGAAGGACCGGCTGGAGGCCGAGACCCTGTCGCAACGCTCGATGAGCGAACAGGAACGGGCCGCGCGCGAGGCCGAGAAGGCCGCCGAGGCCGAAGCCGACCGCGTCACCATCGCAGCCCTGGGCCAGGGCCTGTCGGCCATGGCTGACGGCGATCTGACCTATCGGATCGAGGCCGAGTTCGCGCCCAAGGCGGCGCAGTTGAAGACCGACTTCAACGCCGCCATCGCCCAACTGCAGCAGGCCGTCGCGGTGGTGGTGGCCAATATCGCCGGCATCCGCTCGGGCGCCGGCGAGATTTCGCAGGCCGCCGACGACCTGTCGCGCCGCACCGAACAACAGGCGGCGGGGCTGGAAGAGACCGCCGCTGCGCTGGACGAGATCACGGCCACGGTCAACAAGACCGCCTCGGGCGCCCGCCAGGCTTCCGACGTGGTTCAGGCGGCCAAGGGCGACGCCGAGACCTCGGGCGTCATCGTCCGCGACGCCGTCCAGGCCATGCAGGCCATCGAAGGCTCGTCCGAGCAGATCAGCCAGATCATCGGCGTCATCGACGAGATCGCCTTCCAGACCAATCTGCTGGCCCTGAACGCCGGGGTCGAGGCGGCGCGGGCCGGCGAAGCCGGTCGCGGCTTTGCGGTGGTGGCCTCCGAAGTCCGGGCCCTGGCCCAGCGTTCGGCCGAGGCGGCGAAAGAAATCAAGACCCTGATCTCGACCTCGACCCACCAGGTCGGCTCGGGCGTCAAACTGGTCGGTCAGACCGGCGAGGCCCTGCAGCGGATCGTGGACCGGGTCGCCGAGATCGACGGCCTGGTGTCGGAAATCGCGGCCTCGGCCCAGGAACAGGCCATCGGCCTGGCCGAGGTCAATACGGCCGTGAACCAGATGGACCAGGTGACGCAGCAAAACGCCGCGATGGTCGAACAGTCGACCGCCGCCAGCCATTCGTTGTCGCAGGAAGCCCAGTCTCTGCAAGCCTCGGTGGCCCAGTTCAAGGTCGGGACGAGCGGCGCCGCGCCGGTCGCCTCGCCGACGCCGGCGCGCGCGGGGCCGGCCCGCCAATTGGTTCAGGCGCTGAAGACCGTCGGTCGTGGCGGCGCGGCGCCCAAGCCTCAGGTCGAGTCCGAAGGTTGGGAAGAGTTCTGACGTCGTAGGCGCAGGCCGCCGCTGAGGGATCGGCGGTATATGTAGTTTGCCCTAACGCCGCGTTTACGATTCGTCCCGATCCGGGACGCCACAGTCGCACAGGTTTCAGGTTTCACCCCTGTGTCGCTTCTGGGGACTGGAGTGTCCGTTCTTCCGGGACCGCAAGCCCAGCGGAGCGCCTGAAGCCAGGGTTCAAGATCCTTGAATCCTGTCCGTGCTTTGGCGCCTGGAGATGGCCTTGAACAAGATCCTGTCCGATACGAAGATCGCCGTGAAGATCATCGTGCCCCTGGTCCTGCTGGCCCTGGTGGGGCTGGGGGGCGCCGCCTACAGCGCCTGGGAGATGAAGAAGATCGACGCCGACTACAGCCGGCTGGTCGATGTGGACAACGTCGCCCTGGTGAGGATGATCCGGGTCAACCGGACCCTTCAGGGCCTGGGCTACGACACCTACAAGGTCTTCGTCTATGACGGGGCCTCGGCCGAGGCGCGCCAGGCGGCCGATCAGACGAAGGTGGAAATCGAGACGATCGAGACCTTGCTGGCGGAGGCGGAATCCATCGCGCCGCACTGGAAGGACGAGATCGAGGGCTTCCGCGGCCCCTTGAACGAAGTCCGCGCCCTGGCCGCGCGGTCCGTCGAGCTGGGCCTGGCCAATGACGCGGTGGCGGGGCGCCCCGTGCTGACCGAGATGGACGCCAGAATGGCGGATCTGATCCCGAAATTGACCGCCTTCACCAACGCCAAGGTCGAACTGACCGCCGAGGAGTCGGCGCAGGCCTCGCAAAAGGTCGATGCGGCGGCGCTGACCACCCTGATCGCCATCGCGGTGGCGACCATCGCCGCCCTGGCCGCCGGCCTTGTCGTGGCGCGGTCCATCGTCGGCGCCCTGTCGGGCATGGGCGACCGGATGGGGCGGCTGTCGGCCGGCGACACCACGATCGACGTGCCCCACGCCCAACGCAAGGACGAACTGGGCAAGATGGGCGTCGCCCTGATCGCCTTCCGCGACGCCGCCATCGAGAAGATGCAGCTGGAGGCCGAGGGCGCGGCCCTGCGCAACCAGTCGGACGAGGAGCGGGCCCGCAACCAGCGCGCGGCGGACGCCCTGGCCCGCGAACAGGCGACCGTGGTCGCGGCCCTGGGCGAGGGTCTGGAACACCTGACGCGCGGCGACCTGACCTACAGCATCACTCATGATTTCCCCGGCGACTACGCCAAGCTGAAGACCGATTTCAACACCGCCATCGCCCAGCTGCAGCAGGCCATGGGCGTGGTCCTGGGCAATGTGGCCGGCATCCGCTCGGGCGCCGGCGAGATTTCGCAGGCTGCCGACGACCTGTCGCGCCGCACCGAACAACAGGCGGCCAGCCTGGAGGAAACGGCGGCCGCCCTGGACGAGATCACCGCCACGGTGAACAAGACCGCCTCGGGCGCGCGTCAGGCCTCGGACGTGGTCCAGTCGGCCAAGGGCGACGCCGAAACCTCGGGCGTCATCGTCCGCGACGCCGTCTCGGCCATGCACGCGATCGAGGGGTCTTCGGCGCAGATCAACCAGATCATCGGCGTGATCGACGAAATCGCCTTCCAGACCAATCTGCTGGCCCTGAACGCCGGGGTCGAGGCGGCGCGGGCGGGCGAGGCCGGGCGTGGCTTTGCGGTGGTGGCGTCCGAGGTTCGCGCCCTGGCCCAGCGTTCGGCCGAGGCGGCGAAGGAGATCAAGACCCTGATCTCGGCCTCGACCCATCAGGTCGGTTCGGGCGTGAAACTGGTCGGTCAGACCGGCGAGGCCCTGCAACGGATCGTGGACCGGGTCGCCGAGATCGACGGCCTGGTGTCGGAGATCGCCGCCTCGGCCCAGGAACAGGCCGTCGGCCTGGCCCAGGTCAATACGGCGGTGAACCAGATGGACCAGGTCACCCAGCAGAACGCCGCCATGGTCGAGCAGTCGACCGCCGCCAGCCATTCGCTGGCCCAGGAGGCCGAGACCCTGCAGGCCTCGGTGGCCCAGTTCAAGGTCGGCGAAACCGCGTCGGCCCTCGCCCCCGCGCCCGCGCCCCGCGCGGCGTCGAGGCCCGGCGCCCCGGCTCCCGCCCGTTCGAACCATATGGTCGCCGCCCTGAAGACTCTCGGTCGCGGCGGCGCGGCGCTGAAGGTCGAGGCCGCACCCCAGGCCGCACCTGCTTCGGAGGGCTGGGAAGAATTCTAGGGCCGGAGGTGGAGCGGGGGGCTGGCGCCGCGGCGATGAACCGCCCAGCTATGGCCTCCTCACCAAAGCCCTGGCCGGATCCCTGGAATGACCCTCTCGATCTACGACGTCGCCTCGCCCATCCTCGTGCGCGGCCTGACCAACCTGTCCGGTTTTCTGGACAAGGCCTTGGCGGAGGGGTTTGACGAAGCCGTCCTGATCCAGGCCCGGCTTCACGAGGACATGCGGCCTCTGCCCGCCCAGGTTCAGCTGGCGTCGGACTCGGCCAAGGGCGCCGTGGCGCGGCTGGCCGGCGTCGACAACCCGGCCATGGCCGACACGGAGACGAGTTTCGCGGAACTGAAGGACCGGATCGCCCGCACCATCGCCTTCATCGAGGGCGTGGACCCCGCCGCCTTCGCCGGGGCCGAGACCCGGCCGGTGACGCTGAAGACGCCCAGCCGCGAGATGAATTTCGACGGCCTGGGCTATCTGACCAGCTTCGTCCTGCCGAACTTCCATTTCCACGTCACGACCGCCTACGCCATCCTGCGCAAGGAAGGCGTGCCGTTGAGCAAGATGGATTATCTGGGGCGGCTGGCCTTGATCTGAGGGCTTCGCCGTCAAAATTGACGCCCTGATTTTTTGTGCTACATTAAATCAACCAAGGCGGCGGCCGGTCGATCACACGGGATAAGATGGGTCGGCTGTCGTGAAGATCAGCTATGACGAAGCCAAGCGGCTCCAGACCCTTGAGGCGCGGGAGCTGGACTTCCGCGACGCCGGTCGGATGTTCGCGGGAGACTGTCTCACCGTCGAGGACGACCGTCGCGACTATGGCGAGCGACGGTTGCAGACGATGGGCCTGCTCGACGGCGTCGTCGTGATGGTCGTGTGGACGCCCCGAGACGCGGGGCGGCGCATCATCTCCATGAGGAAGTGCAATGGCCCGGAAAGAGATTTCTACCTCGCCGAATTGGGACGATCCCGATGAGGCGCCGCCCTGGTCGCCCGAGGTGTTTGCGCGGGCTGAAGTTAGCAAGGGCGACAAGGTCGTGCGCCCGGCGACGGGCACGCTGACGCGGGGGCGTCCCAAGTCGGAGGTGACCAAGGCGCATGTGTCCCTGCGGCTGGATCGCGACGTGCTGGAGCGGTGGCGCGCCTCGGGTCCCGGCTGGCAGGCGCGGATCAATGAGGTGCTACGAAAGGCCGTCGATGCATGAGGCCCTGCGAAAAGGGCTGACAAGCGAATGTGAAACGCCTATATGGCCCTCCACATCGTTAGACCGGCGTCCAACGGCGTCGTTCCAAGCGGCGGCCCGGACGGACCGCCGCTTTTGTTTTGGATAATCGCCGCTTGCGCGCAAGAACCGCCCAGGACCGCCAACTGCTCGAGCTGATCGACCCCATTGCGGAGTCGCTGGGCCTCGAGGTCGTGCGCGTCCGCCTGATGACCGGCTCCAAGCGCCAGCGCCTGCAGATCATGGCCGAGCGCCCGTCCGACCACGACATCTCGGTCGAACAATGCGCCAAGCTGAGCCGCGCCGTGTCGGAGGTGTTCGACGCCGCCGACCCCATCGCCGGCGAATATATGCTGGAAGTCTCATCGCCCGGCATCGACCGCCCCCTGACCCGTCCGCTCGACTTCGACCTGTTCGAGGGCGAGGAGGCGCGGCTGGAGACGGACCGGATGATCGAGGGCCGCAAGCGCTTCAAGGGCGTGCTGGCCGGCTATGAGGACGGCAATGTCCTGATCGACCTGGACGGCGAGGACGAGACCGCCCTGATCCCCTTCGACTGGTTGAGCGATGCGAAACTGGTCCTGACCGACGCCCTGATGAAACGGGGCGCCGCCATTCGCGCCGCGCGCGGCGAACCTGAAGACGACGGCCTGCCGGAAGGTGAGGCCGCCGATTTGACAACCGACACCACGACCCCTTCTGAGGACAACGCCTGATGGCCGTCACCGGTATTTCCGCCAACCGCCTCGAACTGCTGCAGATCGCCGAGGCCGTGGCCCGCGAAAAGAACATCGAACGCGAAGTCGTCATCGAGGCGATCGAGGAGGCGATCCAGAAGGGCGCCAAGTCGCGTTACGGCGCCCACCACGACATCCGCGCCAAGATCGACCACAAGACCGGCGAGCTGGCCCTGACCCGTCACGTCACCATCGTCGAGGACGACTGGCAGCCGGAAGACGAGCTGGAAGAGTTCAACGACAGCGCCATGGTGCGCCTGAAGGACGCCCTGAAGCGCGACCCGGAAGCCGTGGTCGGCAAGGAATATGTCGAGACCCTGCCGCCGTTCGAGTTCGGCCGCGTCCAGACCCAGATGGCCCGTCAGGTCGTGACCGGAAAGGTCCGCGAGGCCGAGCGCGCCAACCAGTACGAAGAGTTCAAGGATCGCGTCGGCGAGATCGTCAACGGCACGGTCAAGCGCGTCGAATACGGCAACACCATCGTCGACCTGGGCCGGGGCGAGGGCGTCATGCGCCGCGACCAGTCCATCCCGCGCGAAGTGTTCAACATCGGCGACCGGATCCGCACCTACATCTACGACGTCCGGCCCGAGGCCAAGGGCCCGCAGGTCATGCTGTCGCGCGCCCACCCCGGCTTCATGGCCAAGCTGTTCGCCCAGGAAGTGCCGGAAGTCTATGACGGCGTGATCGAGATCCGCGCCGCGGCCCGTGACTCGGGCTCGCGCGCCAAGATGGCCGTCCTGTCGAACGACAGCTCGATCGATCCGGTCGGCGCCTGCGTCGGGATGCGCGGCTCGCGCGTTCAGGCGGTCGTCGCCGAACTGCAAGGCGAGAAGATCGACATCATCCAGTGGAACCCGGATGAGCCGACCTTCATCGTCAACGCCCTGGCCCCGGCCGAAGTCTCCAAGGTCGTGCTCGACGAAGAAGCCGGCCGCGTGGAAGTGGTCGTGCCCGACGAACAGCTGTCGCTGGCCATCGGCCGTCGCGGCCAGAACGTGCGCCTGGCCAGCCAGCTGACCGGCTGGCAGATCGACATCATCACCGAGTCCCAGGACTCTGAGCGTCGCCAGCGCGAGTTCAGCGAGCGCACCGGCCTGTTCCAGGAAGCCCTGGACGTGGACGAAGTCATCGCCCAGCTGCTGGTCACCGAAGGCTTCGCCACGATCGAAGACCTGGCCTATGTCGACCCCTATGAAGTCTCGGAGATCGAAGGCTTCGACGAGGAGACCGCCGAGGAGCTGCAGGCCCGCGCCCGCGACTTCCTGGACCGCAAGGCCGCCGAGCTGGACGCCAAGCGCGTCGAACTGGGCGTCGAGGACGGCGTGCTGCAGGTGCCGGGCGTGACCCTGGCCATGGCCGTCGCCCTGGGCGAAGGCGGGGTCAAGACCGTCGAGGACCTGGCCGACCTGGCCACCGACGAGATCCGCGGCGGCTACGAAGTGAAGAACGGCGAACGGGTCAAGGTCCCCGGCGTGCTGGAAAGCTTCAACCTGGCCCAGGAAGACGCCGAAATGCTGATCCTGCAGGCCCGTGTGGCCGCCGGCTGGATCGACGCCTCGGAACTGCCGCAGCCTGCGCCGGAAGAGGCCGAGGAAGACTTCGCCGACGGCGAATACGACCCGGACCAGGTGTTCGGCGACGCGCCGGCTGAAACCGAAGCCGACGCCGACGGTTCAGACGACGCTTCCGACGATGCGGAGGTCCTCGCCGAGGACGACTCCGAACCGTCGAACGCGTGATGGGAGACCTGGCCACATATGAGCTTGCGCGACGCAACGATTGATCGGGAACGCCGGGACCTCGTCTCTCACGAGGTCATGGACGAATCTCGCCTGATCCGTTTCGTCGCCGGGCCCGATGGCCAGGTGGTTCCCGACCTGGGCAGGAAACTGCCCGGCCGCGGCCTGTGGGTCGAAGCCAGCCGCACGTCGATCGAGACGGCGGTCAAGAAGAACGGCTTCACCCGCGCCGCCAAGATGAAGCTGACCGCCCCGGCCGACCTGGCCGATATCGTCGAACGGCTGCTGTTCCGGCGCTGTCTCGACCAGCTGGGTCTTGCCCGGCGCGAAGGCGTGCTTATCTCTGGCTTCGAAAAGTCCGCCGCCAATCTGCGGGCCGGCAAGGTCGCCTGGGTGATCGAGGCCGCCGACGGCTCGGCCGACGGGCGTGGCAAAATCCTCGCCCTGGCCCGCCATCAGACCGCGAAAGTCTGCGGCGCGTTCACTGTGGACGATTTGAGTTTGGCCCTTGGGCTGGAAAATGCGATACACGCCGTCCTGCTTGCGGGCGGAAGGGCCGAGCGTTGGACCATGGAGGTCGAACGACTGGCTGGATTTCGGCCGCTTCGCCCCGCTCACTGGGATATTCCCAGGGACGGGGACGGATCGGCGGGAGCAACCCCGACTGACCTTGATAAAGGTGGGGCGAGCTGAGGATTTTGGCGGCCGAGGGCCTGTCTCCAAGGGCGGAGACGGGCTCACGGTCGTTCATGTGCATTGAGACGACGGCGGGATTTTCCGCCCCTAGTAAAGCGACCGGATGAGCGACGAAAACGACAAGACCAACCAAGGCCAGGGTTCGGGCCAAGGTGCGAGCCAGGGCAATCAGGGCGGCACGCCGTCCCAGACGGGGCCGCGCGCCCCGCTGAGCCTGAAGCCGCGCGTTGTGGGATCGGTCCCGACCGGGACCGTCAAGCAGAGCTTCAGCCACGGGCGGTCCAAGACGGTGGTGGTCGAGACCAAGCGTCGACCCGGCGCCGGCGGGCCGCAACGCCCGCAGGGCTTCGACGTGGCGCGTCCGCAGCAGTCGTCGTCGCAGAACCGCCCGCAGGGTCAGCGCACGTCGCAACCCGTCGGCGGCGCCCTGTCGCCTGAGGAGCAGGAAGCCCGTCGTCGCGCCATCGCCGTCGCGACCCAGGCCAACGCCGAGCGTGAACGCGCCGCCGTCGCCGAGAAGGCCGCGCGTGAAGCCGCCGAACGCGAACGCGCCGCCGCCACGGAACGCGCCGCCCAGGCGGCGCGCGACGAGGCCGCCGCCGCTCAGGCCGCCGCCGAAGCCGCCCGCGCCCAGGCCGCCAAGCTGACGGCCGCCGCGCCCCAGCCGGCCAAGCCCGCGCCCAAACCCGCTGCGCCCGTCGCCGCAGCACCGACGCCGGCTCCGGTCGCCCCGACGCCTGCCACGACGCCTGCGCCGACGGCCGCCGCGACCCCGGCGCCCGCCGCTCCGGCCCGTCCGGCGGCTCCGGCTCGTCCGGTGGTCAACTTCGGCCAGCGCGTGCCCAAGCCCGGCAATCCGCAGCGCGCGGCCCCCGAGCGTCCCGCCTTCGGCGGTCGTTCGGCCCGTGAACAGGCGATGGGCGGCGGCGAACGGTCCTATACGGATCGCCCGCAGACCGACCGTCCGCAAGCCGACCGTCCCCAGGGCGCCCGCCCGGGTCCCGGCGGCGCAGGTCGTCCGCAAGGCGCCAAGCCGGCAGAGCCGGTCCGCTATTCGGCCCTGAACCCGCGTCCCGCCCCCGGCGCCGCTCGTCCCGGCGGCTCGCGCACCGGTCCTGGCGGTCGTCCGACCCCCAACGCCCCTCCGGCCCAGGCCGAAGTGGCCCGCCCCAGCCGCGCCCCCGGCGCCGGCTTCGGCCGTCCGGTCGGTCGCGACGATGATCGGGAGAAGCGTTTCTCCGACGCCGGCAAGGCGGTCAGCCGCACCCGCGGCGAGCCGAAGCGCCGCGAAGGCCGCATGACCATCCAGTCCGTGGTCGGCGACGGCGACGCCGCCGAGCGCATGCGCTCGCTGGCCTCGGTCCGCCGCGCCCGCGAACGCGAGAAGGAAAAGCGCAAGGGCGGATCGACCGATGCGCCCAACCGTCCGCGCGAAGTGGTCATCCCTGACATCATCACCGTGCAGGAGCTGTCCAACCGGATGGCCGTGCGCGGCGTCGACATCATCAAGTTCCTGATGAAACAGGGCCTGATGATGAAGATCAACGACGTGATCGACTCCGACACCGCCGAACTGGTGGCCGAAGAGTTCGGCATGGCGGTCAAGCGCGTCTCTGAATCCGACATCGAATTCGGCTTCCTGGGCGACGCCGACGACGCGGAAGCGGCCGATGTCCGCGCCCCCGTCGTGGCCATCATGGGCCACGTCGACCACGGCAAGACCTCGCTGCTGGACGCCCTGCGCACCACCGACGTCGCGGGCGGCGAAGCCGGCGGCATTACCCAGCATATCGGCGCCTATCAGGTGCGCCTGGACGACGGCCAGAAGGTCACCTTCCTGGACACCCCGGGCCACGCCGCCTTCTCGGCCATGCGGGCGCGCGGCGCCAATGTGACCGACATCGTGGTGCTGGTCGTGGCCGCCGACGACGGCGTCATGCCGCAGACCATCGAGGCCATCCAGCACGCCAAGGCGGCCGGCGCCCCGCTGATCGTCGCGGTCAACAAGATGGACAAGCCGGGGGCGACGTCTCAGAAGGTCGTCAACGAGCTGCTGCAGCACGAAGTCATCGCCGAAAACCTGGGCGGCGAGACCCAGATCATCGAGGTCTCGGCCAAGGAGCGGATGAACCTCGACGGCCTGCTGGAAGCCATCCTGGTCCAGGCCGAGGTCATGGATCTGCGCGCCAACGCCGATCGCTCGGCCGAGGGCGTGGTCATCGAGGCCAAGCTGGACAAGGGCCGCGGCCCCGTCGGCACCGTCCTGATCAAGCGCGGCACGCTGAAGCGCGGCGACATCGTCGTGGCCGGCGGATCGTGGGGCAAGGTTCGCGCCCTGCTGAACGAACGCAACGAGCAACTGACCGAAGCCGGTCCGTCCGTCCCGGTCGAGATCCTCGGCCTGGACGAGGCCCCGTCTCCGGGCGACGTCTTCGCCGTGGTGGAATCCGAAGCCCGCGCCCGCGAGCTGACCGAATACCGTCAGCGGGTGAAGCGCGAAAAGGCCCAGGTCTCGGGCGGTTCCGTGTCGCTGGTCGACATGATGTCCCGCCTGCAGTCCAAGAAGGTCTCGGAACTGCCGGTCGTCATCAAGGCGGACGTGCAGGGTTCGGCCGAAGCCATCGTCAGCTCGCTGGACAAGATGAGCACCGACGAGGTGCGCGCCCGCACCGTCTATTCCGGCGCCGGCGGCATCACCGAGAGCGACGTCAACCTGGCCAAGTCGGCCGGCGCGCCGATCCTCGGCTTCAACGTCCGTGCGTCGAAACAGGCGCGTGATCTGGCCGAGCGCGAGGGCGTCGAGATCCGCTACTATTCGATCATCTACGACCTGCTGGACGATATCAAAGGCGTGCTGTCCGGCATGCTGGCGCCGCTGCAACGGGAAACCTTCCTGGGCAACGCCGCCGTGCTGCAGGTGTTCGACATCTCCAAGATCGGCAAGATCGCCGGTTGCCGGGTGTCGGAAGGCGTGGTCCGCAAGGGCGCCCGCGTCCGCATCATCCGCGACGATGTGGTGGTTCTGGAGCTGGGCGTGCTCAACACGCTCAAACGCTTCAAGGACGAGGTCAACGAAGTCACGGCCGGCCAGGAATGCGGCATGCAGTTCCAGGGCTTCCAGGACATCAAGGAAGGCGACTACATCGAGTGCTTCACGGTCGAAGAGATCAAGCGCACCCTGGACTAGGTCCGGGTTCGCAAGCATCGAAAGAGACAGGCCCGGAACCCAGGTTCCGGGCCTTTTTCTTTGCGTCAGTCCCGCGCATGATGCCAAGCGTGGCGGGAGAGGCCGCGCGGGGATCGGTTCATGGCCAGACCACATCTGTCGTCGGGCGACTTCTTCGGCGCCGCCTCGCGGACGGTCGAGGCCGGGGGGTTCCGCGTCGGCCTGTGGATCGCCGACCGTCCGCCCGAGAGCGTCGTGTTTCACGCCCATGACGACGCCCATTTCATCCTGGCGCTCGACGACGGCTATTGCAGCCTGGCGCACGACCCCCTGACGCCCAGGGGCGCCGCCTTCGGCCCCGGCGCCCTGGTGTGGAATCCGCCGGGCGTCGAACATCGCGACTGTTTCACCGCCGCCGGCGGCCGCTTCCTGTCCATCAGTTTCGATCCCCCGAAGAGCGCCGGGCGCGGCGACCCCATGCGGTTGCGCGGCGCCCTGGCCGAAGGCGCGGCGCGACGTCTGATCGGGGTGGCCGGCCGGTTCGCGGCTGGAGACGCGGTCGTGATGGAGGGGCTGACCCTGGATCTGGCGGCGGCGGTGCTGACCCCCGGCGACCTGAACGAGGATCCGGCGCCGGAGTGGCTGCTGCGGGCCCATGAGGTTCTGCACGACCTGGCGGATCAGCCAGGGCTGGAGGTGGCGACCGTGGCCCGCATCGTCGGCGTCCACGCCGTTTCACTGGCGCGCCGCTATCGTCGCCATTTCGGCCGTTCGCCGGCGGCCGCCATTCGCCAGGCGCGGGCTGATCGCGCCGCGGGCCGTCTGGCTCGGGGCGTGGACCTGGCCGAACTGGCCGCGCTCGGCGGCTATGCCGACCAGAGCCATCTGACCCGCGAGTTCGGTCATATCTACGGCCTGACGCCCGGCCGCTATCGCGCCCTGTTCGCCTGAGCCGGTTTCACCTGTTCAAGACCCGGCGCGCGCATCCTGCCACACCTCGGGTCTCGCCTCTCTCAAGGATTGTCATGCGTTCCCTGCTTGTCGCGGCCCTCGGGCTCGCTCTCGTCTCGTCCCCCGTCGCGGCCGATCCGGCCTGGCCCGTCGCCGCGCCTGAAAGCCAGGGGGTCTCGGCCGAGGGGCTGGCGGCCATGGACGCCGCCGTCCGCGCCGGGACCTTCCAGAAGATCACCAGCGTCCTGATCGCCCGCCACGGCCGGCTGGTGCACGAGGTCTATTTCGATGAAGCGGGCCGTGAGAGCCGGCGCAACACCCGCTCCGTGACCAAGACCGTCACCGCCATGCTGGTCGGCGCCGCCGTCGCGCGCGGCGACATCGCCAGCGTCGACGCCCCGATCCTGCCCTTCGTCGCCGACCATGGGCCGTTCGACAATCCCGACCCGCGCAAGGCCGCGATCACGGTCGAGGACCTGCTGACCATGAGTTCGCTGCTGGAATGCGACGACGACAATTCCTTCTCGCGCGGCAACGAGGAGCGGATGTATCTGATCGAGGACTGGGTCAAGTTCGCCCTGGACCTGCCGATCCGGGGCTTTCCGGCCTGGATTCCCAAGCCCGAGGACCAGCCCTATGGCCGGGCCTTCAGCTATTGCACCGCCGGCGTGACCACCCTGGGCGCCGTGGTCCAGGCGGCGACGGGCGAACCGCTTCAGGCCTTTGCGCGCGACGCCCTGTTCGGTCCGCTGGGGATCGAGGGCGAGCAGTGGCAGACCTCGCCCCTGGGCCTGGCCCAGGGCGGCGGCGGCCTGGGCCTGCGCAGCCGCGACCTGCTGACCCTGGGCCAGCTGTTGCTGAACCAGGGGCGTTGGGACGGGCGCCAAGTCCTGCCGGAGGCCTTTGCGAAGGCCATGACCGCCCCGCATTCCACGGTCGATCCCGAACGGGGCGACTATGGCTATCTGGTCTGGCTGCCGACCTATCAGGTCGGGGGAAGGCCGCATCCGGCCTGGGCGATGGCGGGGACCGGCGGCAACAAGGTGGTGATCGTTCCGGACCTGGACACGGTCGTGGTGGTGACGACCGAGAACTTCAATGTCCGCAATCCGCACGGCCTGGCCGACGCCCTGATCGCCGGCCACGCCCTGGCGGCCATGAAATAGTCGGGCGCGCCCTGAAACGACAAAGGCCCGGAACCGCAGTTCCGGGCCTTTCCTTTTTTGCGCTCGTCTGCGCCTCAGCGCAGCGGCGGCCGGGTGACGCGCGAGGACAGGTTCTGGACCACTTCGCGGGCGTCGAAGGCGTTGGGGTCGCCGGCGGGCTTGGGACCGCGGCCCATGATGATCTCGGCGTTGGCTTCGTAGCGGTCGATCTGACGCGTGTCGAAGTCGTTGCTCCAGCTGTCCCAGGGGCTCCAGAAACCGCCGCGGTAATAGCGCCAGGACGGACCCCAGTAGGGGCCGTAGAAGCTGTTGTAGCGGCTGTAGAAGGGGTCCGGCGTGGTGACGTAGCGGGTGTCGCGGTCGGTGGCGCGGTTCACGGTGGCGAACCAGTCATAGCCGCTCTCGACCGTCAGTTCGGCCGAACGCAGCAGCAGGGACATCTCGACCTGTTCGCGCGAGGTCACCGAGTTTCCGGCGAAGCTGACGCGATAGCGGTTGTTCTCGACCCGCTGTTCGGCATAGCCGCCGCGTTCGCCGTTGAAGCCGGCGGGTTGATAGGGGGTGGCGGTGGCGCAGGCGGCCAGGGCCAGTCCCGCGACAGCCGTCATCGCCAGGGCTCTGAGCGCCGGCGTCTTTCTGGATAGGGCTTTCATGAATCGACTCCTTGATCGCCCATTCGGGCGCGCTGGCGGCTGAACGGCGCATGAACGGCCATGTTCCCCACCAATCTAGGACGAAGCCGGGCTGCGTCTAGAGCCGCAATACGATCAGTACCGCCGCCGTCAGCAAAAGGACGCCGACGAACAGGCCGAAACCGCGCCGGAACCGGGGTTGCTGCATGCGCTGCGACAAGGCGGCGCCGGACAGGGCGTAGGCGCTCATCGACATCATATCCATGCCGATGACGGCCAGGGCGAACAGGGCCAGCTGCGGCGCGACGGGCCGCTCGACGTCCAGAAACGGCGGCAGGACGGCGGTGAAGAACAGGATGGCCTTGGGGTTGGCGATCTGGACCGCGAAACCGTCGACGAAGGCGCTGCGGCCCTTGCGCACCGCGACGGCGTGATCGGGCTGCTGGGGGTCGGCGGGGGCGGCGTCGCGCCAGGCGCCGCGCAGGGCCTTGATCCCCAGCCAGGCGACATAGAGGGCTCCCCCTATGGCGATCAGGTGAAAGGCGTCGGGAAAGGCCTTGACCAGGGCGCCCAGCCCCAGGGCGGCGGCGGCGAACCAGACCAGGGTGGCGCAGTTCATGCCCACCACCCCGACCAAGGCCGAGGCGCGGCCCTTCTCCACCCCGGTCGCGACCGCGAACAGATTGGCGGGGCCCGGTGTGATGGCCATCACCACCATCACCCCCAGAAAGGTCGAATAGAGGTGCGGATCGACGGGCAGGGCGGACATGCGGCGCGATGTCGCTGTAATGGCGGCGGCGGTCAAGGCCGGGCGACGCCTTCATCAGACGCGGACGGCGAAACCGGGTCAGGTCGCCGGCGGCTGGGGGGCTTGCGGCGGTTCAGGCGGCGCGATGGGCGCCACATCCTCCGCCTCTTCCTCCGCGACCACGGCGTCCGCCGCCTGGTCCATCGCGTACTGGGCGATCAGACCATAGGTCACCATCTGTTCGGGATCGGGATTGGTCCAGGCGCTGTTGCGGGCGATGCCGGTTCCGGCGGCGACGCCCTGTTGCATCCCCTCTTCCATCGCGCGTTTGACCTCGGGGTCGTTCAGGGCGTCTTCGACCAGGGCGTCGACGTCGATGTCCTTCAACGCCTCGGCGGCCAGTTCGGACGCGTGTCGGGTGGCTTCGGCGGTGAAGGCGGCGACGTCCGGCGCATAGGCGGACCAGAGGGCGGCGATGCTCTGGCCGCGGGCGCTCTCGCTCAGATTCGGGTCTTCGGAAATGGCCTCGGCCCGTTTGCCGAAAGCCTCCATCCGCGCCTCAAAGGCGTCGGCGGCGGCTTCGAGCCGCGCTTCGGCGGAGTCGGGATCGTGAGCCACGCCCCGGGCCGGCGCCGCCTGGGACGCCGCATTCTGGGACGCCGCATTCTGGGCGAGCGCCGAGGAGAGGGGCAGAAGGGCCAGGGCGGCCGTCAGGCTGAGCGCGCGGATCATGGGAGCTTCCCCGTTGATGACCCGTGCAAACTCCGCCCAAGGCCGCCCCGCCTCAAGTGAAATCGCGGTAAGACGCGGCGCTACTGCGGCGCAGGGGCGGTCTTCGCGGCGATCTCGGCGCGGACCATGGCCGGAACGGACTTGATCTGCTCCACAGCCGCAGCGACCTGTTCGGCCGGCGCGCCCTGGGCGACGGCGAAGGTCTGAACCTCGGCGGCGAAGGACGCGGCCTCCGAATCGTAACGCGCCTGGATGGCCGCGAGGTCGGTCGCGGCCTTGGCCTTGTCCGCCTGGGTCGCGGCGGCCTCCATCTCGGCGGACATGGCTTCCATGCTCTTGCCGAAGGCCTCGGCGCGGGCCTCGAAGGCGGCAGGTCGCCGCACAATTGTTCCGACAAGGGCGCCGGCAAGCCGTTCCCGCGCCAGACCCAGAACACGATAAGGCTTGCCGCCGCCGAACTGCAACGGGGGAAAGAGCGGGCGGATCTCTGAAAACGCCTGAACCTTGGCCGTTACTTGTCGGGATCCTCGGGGTGCGCAATTCTACCTAGATTTTAAACAATGGAATTCTAAGGGCTTTGGCCCAGCCTGCCGGTATGGGTCGGAGCAGATCGAGTCTGGGGCGTGGGCGCTGGCGGTTTTTCCGCCATGACGCCGGTCGGGAGGCAGGCCCGCCGCCCTGGCTCTACGTATTGCTGTTCATCGCCAGTCAGTTGCTGGGCCAGTGGAGCATCGCGGCCCTGCACGCCACCGTGATGTGGCCCGCCAACGCCGTGCTGCTGGCGGCGGTGCTGCAGTTGCGCCGGGACAAGGCCATGGGGGTCATGGTCGGCTGCGTCCTGATCAATCTGGCCAGCAATATCGTCCGGGGCGACATCCTTCTGTTCGCGATCACCAATGTCGCCCTGAACCTGCTGCAGGTGGGGATCGCCACCCTGCTGGCGCGTCGCCTTTGCGGGGCGGCCCTCGATATGCGGCGTCCGCTTCGCCTGTTCCGGTTCGCCGTCGGGGCAGCGGTTCCGGCCGTCGCCGTGACCACCCTGCTGGCGGGCCTGATCGCGGTCATCGCCGGGCGGCCGCCGCTGGAAAGCCTCGGCTTCCGCATGCGCCACCTGTTCGACATGGAACTGCTGGCGATGATGATCGTCGCGCCGACCCTGTTGCTGGTCGCGCGCAATCACCGCTTCCGCAAGGACGCCCTGGCGTCGCGCTCCGAGTTCGTCATTCTGATGAGCCTGGTGGCCGTTGCAGCCCTGTGGGCCTTCGGTCAGAATCAGGCGCCCATTCTGTTCATCATCTTCCCGCCGTTGATCCTGCTGGCCTTCCGCCTGTCCCCGCCGTGGACGGCGGGGGCGGTGATCCTGGTCGCGGTCATCGGGGCCGGCGCCACCGTCACCGGCCATGGACCCGTGATTCTGACCCGGCTGGCCTTCGACCCGGCTCTGGAGGGGGTTCCCGCCGTCATGCGGCAGATGAACGTGCTTCATCTGTTTCTCCTGACCGTGGTGATCACGGCCCTGCCGATCACCGCCCTGTCGACCGAACGGCGTCGTCTGGTCGCCCGCCTGAACGTGCGCACCGAAGCCGCCTTGGCCGCCTTGAAACGCGCTGAACAGGCGGACGCGGCCAAGTCCCGGTTCCTGGCCATGATGAGCCACGAGATGCGCACGCCCCTGACCGGGATCACCGGCTATGCGGATCTGCTGTCGCGACATCCCGAACTGGACGCCGAGGGCCGACGTCAGGTCGAGGCCGTGCATCAGTGCGGCGAGGCCATGCTGCGCCTGATCGAGGATTTGCTGGAGGTGTCGAACGGCTGTTCTGCGCTCGACCTGAAGCCGGAGGACCTCTCCACCCTGATCGACGAGGCCGTCGGGCCGGCGCGCGAATGGGCCGCCGTCCGGGGCCTGAACTTCGCTGTAGGCTTCGCTCCCGGTACGGAAGGCTTGGTCCTGACCGACGGGCGACGCCTGCGTCAGATTCTGCACCACCTGGGCAGCAACGCCGTGAAGTTCACCGGCAAGGGCGGGGTGCGCATCGGGGTGGAGCGGGTGGGCGACCGACTGCGTTTCGCGATCAATGACACCGGTTGCGGCATGACCGAGGAGGTTCTCGCCGGAATCTTCAGCCTGTTCGAACAGGCGGACGCCACCACCAGCCGCGCCCATGAGGGGGCCGGCGTCGGTCTGGCCCTGGCCAAGAACCACATCGACCGGCTGGGCGGAACCGTGACCGTCGAAAGCACGCCCCACAGGGGGACGACATTCACGGTGGAAATCCCGGCCAAGGCCGTGGCGGCCGCGGCCGCCCCTGCGGTCGAGACGCCGCTGCTGGAGGCGCGACGCATGCGGGTCCTGGTCGTCGATGACCATCCCGCCAACCGCGATCTGCTGCGGATCATGCTGCAGGCCGTCGACTGCGAGACCGCCGAGGCCTGCGACGGGCGCGAGGCGGTCGAGGCCGTGCGGACGGGCGATTTCGACCTGGTGCTGATGGACATCCGCATGCCGGTGATGGACGGCGTCGCCGCCACCCGGGCCATACGCGCGCTGGAGGGGCCGGCGGCCGGAACCGCCATCCTGGCCGTGACCGCCGAGGCCATGCCCGAGGACGTGGCGCGCTGCCTGTCAGCCGGCATGGACGCTCATGTGGCCAAGCCCGTCACCCAGGCCCGGCTCTACGCCGCCATGGACCAGGCCATGGACGCCGCCGAACACAGGATCGACGACGTCCGAGCTGCATAAAGCCGCCTACCAGGTCAGGTTGACCCGCGCATAGACGAACCGCCCGTTGAAGCCGAACGGCGAGTTGTAGGGGTAGCCCAGCACCCCGTTCGAGTTCAGCGACGCCGGCGTCGCCTCCGGATATTCGTCGAAGACATTATCCGCCCCGACCGCCAGCCCGACCCGGTCGGTCAGCTGATACCGGCCCTCCAGATCGATCACCGTCTTCTCGCCGGTGCGATAGTCGTTGGCCGCGACCGACCCCGGTTGCAGCACGTCGCCGTAATAGGTGGCCCGCAGGCTGGCGCCCCATTTCTGCAGCCGCCAGTCGGCGCCGGCCGAGACCTTCACGTCCGGCGTGCCCTCCTCGATCGTCAGGATCCGCTGGCGGCCGAACAGGCCGGGCGCCAGGTCGGTGTCCAGCGACACGTCGTTGAAGTTGGCCGCCACGGTGAAGTCGAAATCGCCGACGGTCTCGGTCGGCAGGCGATAGCGGCCGACCACGTCCACCCCTTCCGTCGTGGTCGAGACCCCGTTCAGGAAGAAGCGCGCCGCCTGGACCCCCAGCGGGGTCAGCAGGGCGGGGTCGCGGATCAGCTCGGACAGGACGATCTGGTCCTCGATTTCGATCTTGTAGGCGTCCACCGTCAGGTCGAAGGCCCCCAGCCGCACCACGGCGCCCAGCGAATAGTTGGTCGAAGTCTCGGGCTTCAGCGGCCGTCCGCCCAGGGCCGTCCCCACCGGGCTGACCGACGGGAAGGTCCCGGTCTCCACCACCGCCCCGTCCTGGATCACCGACGAGGTCGAGGTGAAATAGGACTGCTGCAGCGACGGGGCGCGGAAGCCGGTCGAGACCGAGCCGCGCAGGGCGAAGTTGGGCGTGAAGTCATACCGGCCCGACAGCTTGCCCGTCTGGGTGTCGCCGAAGTCGGAATAGTCCTCGAACCGCACCGCCCCGGCCAGGGTCAGTTTCTCGGTGATCGGCAGTTCGATATCGGCATAGGCGGCGAAATTATCGCGATCGACGTCGACTTCGTTCGACGGCTGGAAGCCGGGGAAGCCCTGGGCCCCGCCCGACAGGGCCGTGTTCGACCCCAGCGGCCCGCGGTTGTAGCTTTCCGGCTGGCCCGCCTCGATCTGATAATTCTCCCAGCGTTGCTCCAGGCCCCAGGCCAGGTTCAGCGGCCCGCCTGACAGGCCGGCCTCGAACTGCCGGCTGAAGTCGGCCCCCAGCACCAACTGGTCATAGATCAGGCTGCCGGAATCGAAACTGGTCAGCGACGCGGCGCCATAGGTCGAATTCAGCGAATCCTCGGTGCGGAAATCCAGGGCGTTGCGGCCATAGACCAGGCTGACGTCGGCGTCCCATCCGGCGATGACGCCGCGCAGGCCCCCGGCCAGGGAGGCGTCCTGCGAATTGACCGCCACCTTGGGCAGGAAGCCGTTCGGATAGAGGGCCGCGACATTGTTGACGTTGTCCGACAGGCGCGGGAAGGCGGCGCCGGAGCTGTCGCGGTCCTGATAACCGGCCCAGCCATAGGCCTCCCAGCCGTTCCCCAGACCCTTGCCGGCGTTGGCGAAGACGGTCCACTGCTCGACGTCCGGATCGCCGAACCGGGCGGTGACGGCGCCATTGGCGGCCGCGCGGGGATCATAGTCCGAGCGGTTGGTCGACTCGCGGTTCAGATATTCCGCCGACAGGGTCAGGAAGCCGTCGTCGCCCAGGGCGAACCCCTGCCAGGCCGAGGCGGTGGTGGTGGCGCCGTCCTCCTCGTCGCGCTCGCCGCGCGCGGTCTTCACCGTGGTCAGATACTGGCCATAGGTGACGCTGGCCCCGCCGCCGCTGGAGGCCGCCTTCAGCCGCAGGTTCACCACCCCGGCGATGGCGTCCGAGCCGTACTGGGCCGAGGCCCCGTCGCGCAGCACCTCGACCCGGTCCAGGGCCGCGGTCGGAATGGCGTTCAGATCCACGGCGGCCGAGCCGCGGCCGACGACGCCGTTGGTGTTGACCAGGGCCGAGGCGTGGCGGCGCGTGCCGTTGACCAGGACCAGGGTCTGGTCGGGCGACAGGCCGCGCAGGGTCGCCGGCCGGATCGAGTCGCTGCCGTCATTGGCCGAGGGGCGCGGGAAGGTCAGGGACGGCACGGACTGGGCCAGGGCCGTCGCGAACTCGGTCGTCCCCCGGTTCTGCAGGCTCTGGGCCGTGACCACGTCGACCGGCGCCAGGGTGTCGAGACGCGAGCGATTGGCCACGCGGGTGCCGGTGACGACGATCTCGTCCACGGTCGCGGCCTCATCGACGGCGGCGTCTTGAGCGAAGGCGGGCGCGGCGCTCAGCAGGGCGACGGCGGAGACGGTGGCGAGAAGCGCCGGCGAGGCGGCTCGGAAGGCGGTGCGCATTTGAGAGATTTCCTGATGATTGTTCTTGGCGCGTCTAGGCGCGCGGAGCCGGCGTCTTCGACGTCCGGCCTAGGGGGCTGGATGTGACGGATCGGGCGGCTTCAGCCGCTACATCGTCCGCCGCGCCGATAAGGGCCGGCCTTTGTCAGGACTTTGGACATCGTCGTCTCCGACCGCGCGGTCAGGGGGAGCGCCTCGCGGTCATGGCCATATCAGGGCGAAGATGCGGCGGGTCAATGCGCGGAAGGGGCCATGTTTGCTGAGGGCAGGGTGCAGAAAATCTATTGTCTTCACGATGAGCAGGTAAAGGCCGGCTCACCTCTCCGCGCGCGAAGGCGCGTGGGGAGGACAGGTCGCGCTTGCGACCAGGAGGGGGCGACTCCGACGGCGACGATGACCTCAAGAGCGTCAGACACCGAGTCGCCCCCACCTGGCGTTCGCTGACGCTCCCGCCTGTCCTCCCCGCCGGCCTTCGCCGACGGGGAGGTGAGCGTGACCCTCGATCAGCCGGCGTCGAACGGAAACCGTTTCGCCCCGAAGGCCTTGAGTTCCCGCAGTTCGTCCACCCGCTTCACCACCTCCGCCATCTTCGGCGCGACCTTGTAGAAGCAAGCGCGGCCTTGACGATCTAGCCGGCCACCCGTTTCCGCGACGGTTGACTGAGCCTGGTTGTGTACAGCTAGACAAGGCAAAGCGGGTCTCGGGGAAATCGCCAGGTCCGAGTAAGGATCTGGCGGCCTCGACGGACTAGCTACTATCGCCGGGGATGAGGCCTCGGCTTTGGCCTCCGGTACCTTTGAGGGCATCGGAAGGGGCAGTTGATTAAATGGCAGCGCTTCTTGCGCCGCCTAGTGACGTGCGTAGTCATTTCCAGCCTTTCTGGATTTCAATTTGAAATCGGGGCCGGGTTCGCCTACATTCGCTGTGTCAAGAGACGAATTTGTTGGGTCATCCGGCCCGATTATTTTCGGGGAAGCCCGCCGCATGGCGGGCTTTTTCGCATTAATCGTTCACTTGAGAACCCTCCCCGATACGGCTCTCGAGAGCCAATTTGTCCTTACTCCGCATAAGCACACCCTCCTTCGTCATGAGGGTGAGCATGGGGTAAAGGGACGTTGTCTTGATCATCACGCCGTGCCGTTTGTAGATGGCTTTGTTGATTTCTCCCGAGGTCATCCAAAGCTTCGGGCCTTTTAGCGCTTCAATGATCTTCTCACGGCGCGTTGTGGCTTGGGGCGACAGATTTAGCTCGTATGGCGCTTCGGGAGCGCTCGACGCATCCACGCCTTCCAATTCCACCAGTACCTTCTCGGCCACGGCGAGATCCGCGTCCCGCTTGTCTAAAGCGGCGCGCTGGCGGGCGATTTCTTCCCTTTCGGCTCTGATGCGGGTGATGGACATTGCCGATTGTTGCCACGAATCGATCTTTCGGGGCAAGTGCTTTCGACAAGTGAAAAAGAGAAAATAGATTTCCCTTTTTATTCAATAAGATAAAAACTGCGCTTTGCCGAACCCTCCCATATTGATAGGCCGAATTGAGCGAGAGAAAGCGATGTTCCGATTCTGTGCTTCCGGGAATGCTGCTTGCTGACCTTCATGCGCCATGACGGTGTAGGCCCAGCAGGGTCAGGGGCCGCCTCGACCGGAACCGATCCGGACCCGGCGGCGCCATGGGCGGTGAAACTCATCCGATCCCTCCTGAATGTCAGGCTAAATTTTATTGCTGACGGTCGGGCGGCATGGATTTCAAAGGCTTGCCCCCAAAAAACGCCCTTTGAATATCCGCGTTCGAAACCGTGCCTACAATCGGCCCATGACCGATGCACAGAACACCGAAACCGACCTCTGGGTCCATGTCCGCCGCGACTATCAGGCGGGCGAACCTGCCGCCCTGGTCGCCGAACGCTACCGGATCTCCGTGCGCAGCCTGCGCCGCCGCGCGGCGGCGGCGGGCTGGCGACGCTGCGACCGCGACATCGGGCCCATGGCCGACATGCCCGCTTGGACTCGCGACGGCCAGGACCGCCAGGCGGCTTTGCAGGCGCGGCCTGAACTGGCGGCCATGGTTACGGCCAACGAAAACGACCTGTTCGACCTGCTGGTCGATCCCGCTCCGGTGGAACTGCGTCGCTACGCCTTCAAACAGGCGTGCGAGGCGGCGGCCCTGCGTCGTCCGGCCGAGGCGGTCGCCTGGATGCGGCTGGTCCAGCTGGCCCAGCGCACCGGGGCCGGGCTGGACGACGAGTCCCAGCCCTTCCGCGAGGCCGATCATATCCGCGCCGCCTTCCTGAACGACCTCGCCGGGCTGACCGCCTCGGACCGGATCAGGGCTGCGATCAAGGCGGAAGAAGAGGCGGCTCAGGCGGGAGCGGGGGCGGGCCGCGCCCCGTCCCCGGCGGACGCCCGGTGACCGGCCTGGCGCTTTTGGCGCCTTTGGCGCCCTGTCACCCTGTTTTTGCGCCAGTCGGGTCCGTGCCGGCGGCGGACCATCCCCAGGCCCGTCCCCAGTTTCCTCAATCCAAACCACAAGATGTAGCGGGTAGGACAATTTGTGATCACCAAATAGGTGATTTCCGACTTGGCGCCGGGCACGCCGAGTCGCATGGTGAGCCCCTCTCCGGAATCGCTCTTTTCAGGTCCAGTTCGATGAACGCCACCACCCCGATCATCCGCGCCGACCGCGCCGGTCTTCTGACCCCCTCCGCCGCCTACAAGCCGTTCCGCTATCCGTGGGCCTTCGACATGTGGAAGAAGCAGCAGCAGGTCCACTGGATGCCGGAAGAGGTGCCGCTGGGCGAGGACGTCAAGGACTGGGCCTCGACCCTGAACGACAACGAACGCAACCTGCTGACCCAGATCTTCCGCTTCTTCACCCAGGCGGACATCGAGGTTCAGGACAACTACATGGAACGCTACGGTCGGGTGTTCAAACCGACCGAGATCAAGATGATGCTGGCCGCCTTCGGCAATATGGAGACCATCCATATCGCGGCCTACGCCCTGCTGCTCGAGACCATCGGCATGCCCGAGAGCGAGTTCGGCGCCTTCATGGAATATGAGGCCATGCGGGACAAGCACGACTATATGGGCCAGTTCGGCGTGGATTCAGACGCCGACATCTGCCGGACGCTCGCCATGTTCGGCGGCTTCTCGGAAGGGGTTCAGCTGTTCGCCAGCTTCGCCATGCTGATGAACTTCCCGCGCCAGAACAAGATGAAGGGCATGGGCCAGATCGTGTCCTGGTCGGTGCGCGACGAGAGCCTGCACTGCGAGGGCATCATCAAGCTCTACCACGCCTTCAACAAGGAGACGGGGGCCGTCACCAAGGCCGTGGCCGACGATATCGTCGACTGCTGCAAGACCGTGGTGAACATGGAGGACAGGTTCATCGACCTGGCCTTCGAAATGGGCTCGGTCCAGGGCATGACGCCCGAGGACATCAAACAGTACATCCGCTTCATCGCCGACTGGCGCCTGCGCCAGCTGAAGCTGCCGGAAGTCTATGGGGTCAAGGAAAACCCGCTGCCCTGGCTGCAGTCCCTGCTGTCGGGCGTCGAACACGCCAACTTCTTCGAGGCGCGCGCCACCGAATATTCGAAGGCCGCGACGCAGGGCAATTGGCACGGTTCGGACGGCGTCTGGACCGAGTTCGACCGGATGATGGCCCGCCGCGACATGAGCCTGGTCGCGGGCTGAGCCCTGTTGGCTACGGCTGCGGCCTGACCCAGGCGGGTCGGGCCGTGCAGGCCTCGCGGAAGCCCGACTGGCACAGCCGCACCTGTTCGCGCCAGGCCGCATAGTCGCGGTCGTACTGGTCCTGGGCCGCGCGGGTCGCCTCGGCGGCGGCTCGCGCCTGTTCCTCGGCTTGACGCACCTCGATCTGATGACGGGCCACGGCGGCGTCATAGTCCAGCCGGGCGGCCTCGTCCGCCTTGTCGGCCAGGGCGTTCTGGGCGGCGATCTCGTCGTTCAGCGCTCGGGTGAGACGCAATTCTTCCTCGGTCTGTCGGGAATCCTCAGCCCGGTGGTAGGCTTCGCCCTTCGCCCGCAGCAGCGCCTCGCGCGCGGCGGGGTCATTGGAGTCGGGCAGGGCGCGCTGATCGCGATAGGGGTCCGGCGCGCTATAGGGATCCGGGGCCGTCTGCGGCGCCGTCCGGGCCTGAGCCGCGCCGGTCAGGGCGATCGTCGCCAGCAGGGCGCCGAACAGGGACATTCGGATGGTCATGCAGCTATCCTTCGCTCAAGGCTCGTCGCCCGACCTTCGCCGTAACGGCGTCGATCCGCAATAACGCAGTCGTGACGAAAAGGTGGCGCGCGGGGCCGCTTCACGTCATGGTCGCGGTCGTTCCGATCGCCCAGCCCGACACCGAGCAGACCTCATGATCCTAAGCACCTCGTCCGGAGACTATCCGATCCCCGCCGACGTCGCGCGTCAACTGCCGAACGTACCCGCCCTGCCCGATCCGGCCGCGCCGAACGCGCGGCTGCAGATCGAGGATTTCCGCCACTGGCTGGACGCCTCGCCCGAGCACGCCATCGACTATGAACGGCTGCGGCGCTGGCATCTGGTGCAGGATGAGTTGGCCGCCCAGGCCAAGGCGGCGAACCGCGCCTTCATCGTCTCGGACGACGGTCTGGAATAGGCGCCGGATCTGAAGCTCTAGGCGGGCAGGCGCAGCTCGAACACGGCGCCGCTTCCCTCATTGGCGCCTTCGCCGGGGACCAGCCTCAGGTCGCCGCCGTGCAGGGCCGCCAGTTCGCGCGATATGGTCAGGCCCAGGCCCGATCCGTCCGAACTCTTGGAGCTGACGAAGGGTTCGAACAGACGCTCGGCCAGACGCGGCGGAATGCCCGGCCCGTCATCGGCGATGCGGACCACGCAGACCCCGTCCTCGCCGAAGGCGCTGACGGTGACGGCCCCCCGGCCGCGCCGCTCCGGCGGACGTCCCCCGTCGGCCTCGATGGCCTGGCGGGCGTTGCGCATCAGATTGACCAGTATGCGATAGAGCTGGTCCGGGTCGGCCTCGACCGCGAACCGGGCGGGCAGTTGCTTGACCAGCCGCACGCCGTCCGGCTCCAGCCCCGCGTCCTCGGCCGCCACGGTCAGGGCCTTGGTCAGGACCACGCGGGTCTTCTGCGGCGCCGGCTCCTCGCTGCGGCCATACTCCAGCACATTGCGCGACAAACCGGCGGCGCGGCTCAGCGCCCGCTCCAGCCGGGGCAGGGCCTTGGCCACCTGGGGGTCGGCCGAGGTGGCCAGCCGCTCCGAGGCCATCTGGGCCGAGGTCAGCATGTTGCGCAGGTCGTGGTTGATCTTGGCCACCGCCTCGCCCAGGGCGACCAGACGGGCGCGCGAGCGCAGGGACTGACGCACCTCCTCCTGCATCCGCGACAGTTCGCGCTCGACCCGGCCGATCTCGTCATGCCGGTCGGAGGGGGGCTCGGCCTCGCTCTCGGGATCGGCGGCGAACCGCTCCATTGATCGGGTGACGCGCCGCAGGGGGCGCAGCACCAGCAGGGCCAGGCCGCCATACAGCAGGGCGCCCGCCGTCACCGACACCAGCAGCGACACCAGAAGACTGTTCAGCAGGAAGGACTTCAGTTCCAGCTTCAACGGCTGGGCCGGGGTGACGATCTCGATGAAGTCGCCCGAGCGATAGCGGGGCTTGGCCTGGACCCGCAGCGACCGGTCCGGATGGCCGAACAGGGTGCGCCAGGGGTCGGTCAGCCGCGCCCAGCTGTTCTGCTGGCGCAGGTCGATCAGTTCGGGGGCCCGCGGCAGATTGGGGGCCTGGAGCAGCAGCCGCCGCACCCCCTGTTCGGTCAGGGCCACGGCCTGGACGCCGCCGATCCGCATCAGCTCGGCCGCCGTGTCGTCCTCGACCGCGCTATAGGGCAGGGCCTCGACCCCGACCGAGGCCAGTTCGGCCGCCTGCAGCCGGTCACGCAGCCAGCGTTCGTGGAAGGCGGCCAGGTTGGGCCCCATGATCAGGGCCTCGACCGCCAGGGTGAAGGCCACGGTCAGCAGCAGCAGCCGCGCCGACAGGCCGTCCGGCGCGCGGGGCCGCAAACGCTCGCGCCAGGTCTCCACCGCCTCGGGCGATAGTTTCAGCATCGCCGCCGCCTTGTCGAACAGGGGGCTCATGTCGGGGCGGTCTCCGCACGTCGGGCGCGGACCATCTGGATCAGTTTGATGCCGATGGGCAACAGCAGGGACAGGAAGGCCACCCCCATCAGCGGCCAGAAGAACTGGTGAAGCAGCATCGGCAGGTCCGGGCGCACCCCGGCCCGCAGCAGGCCGCCCAGTTGCGATCCGATCCAGGTGTAGATGAAGGTCGACGGCAGCAGGCCGATGAAGGTGGCGATCACATAGGGCCGCAGCGGCACCGCCATCATGCCCGCCGTGGCGTTGACCAGGACGAAGGGCACGCTGGGGATCACGCGCAGGGTGAACAGGGTGGTGAAGGCGTTGCGGTCGATGCCCTTGGCCACCCGATCCATGAAGCCGGCGTCGGCCTCGAACTTGGCGCGCAGCCAGGTGCCGATCGAGGTGCGATAGACGGAATAGATGACGACCGAGCCTATGGTGGCCCCGCTCGCCTGGGCCAGGGCGCCCACATAGGGGCCGAACATCATGCCGCCCAGCAGGGTCAGGAAGACCGGGCCGGGAATGGTCGAGGCGGTGGCCACGGCGTAGACGGCGACGAAGGCGGCCAGGGCGATCCACCAATGGGCCTGGGCATAGGCCCGAAGGTTCAGCCCGTGCTCGCGGATCAGATCCATCGACAGATAGCGGTTCCAGCCCAGGGCGAAGAAAACGACCACCAGGCCGGCGATGACCGCCAGCGGCGCCAACCGCAGGGCCCAGTCCTTCGCCGTTCGTTTCGCCATACGCTCGTCATTCCCGAATTGCCGACCGAGCGTTGACTCGCGCGGTCATGCGACTTATACGCCCGCCCTTCCTGCGACGGACGCCTCTTGCCCCGTCGCCCAACCTTTTAACGTCAGGAGCCGACCGTGAAGCGGACCTATCAGCCGTCGCGACTCGTGCGCAAGCGCCGTCACGGCTTCCGCAGCCGGATGGCCACCAAGAACGGCCAGAAGATTGTTGCGCGCCGTCGCGCCAAGGGCCGCAAGCGCCTGACGGCGTAAGCGGCTCTCGCGTCCGGAGCCAAGGACGCATGAGCGACCCTTTACAGATCAAACGTCTGTTGCGGCGGCCCCAGTTCCTGGCGGCCGCCAAAGGCGTTTCCGAGGCGCGCGGCGGCGTGGTGATCCAGAGGCTGGAACGCGGCGACGGATCGCCGCATATCGGCGTGGGTTTCACCGCCACCCGCAAGATCGGCGGCGCCGTCGTGCGCAACCGCGCCAAACGCCGTCTGCGCGAGGCGGCGCGGGCCATGTTGCCCGTTCATGGCCTGCCCGGGAGCGACTATGTCTTCATCGCCCGCATGGGCACGACCGAGCGCGCGTGGGACCGTCTGCTTGACGACGTGAAATCGACGCTTACAAGGCTGGCGACACCGAAGGCTGATCGGCCTTCGCCCGCCCGCGCCCCCTCCGGCCAGGACCGCCCGAATCCATGACAAACGAGAACTCGCGCAACACGATCATCTTCATCGTGTGCTCGGCCCTGATCCTGGGGGTCTACTGGTTCGCCGTGCTGCGGCCGCAGGCCGAGCGCCGCGCCGTCCAGCAGCAGGCCCAGGCTGAACAGTCCCAGACGGCCGAGAACGCCGCCCGCACGGCGCTGAGCCCGCAGGGGCCGACCTTCGTCACCGACCGCAGCCAGGCGCTGAGCACGGCCGCGCGCGTGCCGATCCAGTCCGGCACGTTGAAGGGGTCGCTGTCGCTGCAGGGCGGCCGCATCGACGACCTGTTCCTGACTGACTACAAGGAGACGCAGGACAAGCCTGAGCCGGTCGAACTGTTCCGCCCGCAGGGCATGCAGAACGCCTATTTCGCCCAGTTCGGCTGGACCGGCCCCAATGTGGTCGGCGGTGTTCCCGGACCCAACACCGTCTGGCGCCTGACCGCCGGCTCGACCCTGACCCCGACGACGCCCGTCACCCTGACCTGGGACAACGGCCAGGGCCTGCGCTTCACCCGCCTGGTGTCGGTCGATGATCGCTATGTCTTCTCGATCCTGGACACGGTCCAGAACCTGGGAACCCAGTCCATCACCATCGCCCCCTACGGCAGCGTCCAGCGCCAGGGCGTGCCGCCGCTGGCCGGTTCGTCCCATATCGTCCACGAGGGCGCCATCGGCACCTTCGGCAAGCCGGGCGACTATCGGACCGAGCAGAAGAAGTACAAGGACTGGCTGAAGGAGCCCCGCATCGAGAACGCCTCGACCGGCGGCTGGCTGGGCATCACCGACAAATACTGGCTGGCGGCCCTGCTGCCCCAGCAGAACGAGGCGGTCGAGACCGAATTCCGCGTTCGCGACGTCAACGGCGGCCAGCAGCTGGAAGCCAATATCCTGGGCGCGGCCCGCACCATCCAGCCCGGTGGAACCGCGACCGAGACCCAGCGCCTGTTCGCCGGCGTCAAGCGGGCCGAGGTGCTGAAGACCTATGAAGAGACCCTGCACCTGCCGCGTTTCGTCTATGCGATCGACTGGGGCATGTTCTGGTTCCTGACGCGCCCGATCTTCTGGATCCTGGAGAACGTCTATGGCCTGGTCGGCAGCTTCGGCGTCGCCATCCTGGCCCTGACCGTCATCGTCAAGCTGGTGATGTTCCCGCTGGCCAACAACGCCTACGCCAGCATGTCCAAGATGCGGAACCTCCAGCCCAAGATGGAGGAGATCAAGAAGAAGTTCAAAGACGACCCGCAGAAGCAGCAGCAGGAGACGATGGCCCTGTACCAGAAGGAGAAGATCAATCCGGTCGCCGGCTGTCTTCCCCTCGTGCTGCAGATCCCGGTCTTCTACGCCCTGTACAAGGTGCTGACCGTCACCATCGAAATGCGGCACCAGCCCTTCCTGGGCTTCATCCACGACCTGTCGGCGCGCGACCCCTCGGTGGTGTGGAACCTGTTCGGTCTGATCCCCTGGAATCCGGCGACCCTGCCCCTGCTGGGCGGGCTGCTGGTCGGGCCGCTGGGCATCGGTCTGCTGGCGGTGGCCTATGGCCTGACCATGTGGCTGCAGACGGCGATGAACCCGCCGGCGGCCGATCCGGTCCAGCGCCAGATCTTCCAGTTCATGCCGCTGGTCTTCACCTTCATCATGGCGCCCTTCGCGGCGGGCCTGCTGGTCTACTGGGCCTGGTCGAACATCCTGACCATCCTGCAGCAGTATTACATCATGCACCGCTACAAGGCCGAGAACCCGATCGACGACTTCATCGCGCGCATCCGGAAGACGAAGGCCGCGTGATCGACGAAACCGAGTTCACCCCCGAAGAGATCGAGGCCGCGCGGATCCTGTTCGCGCGGCCGGCGACCTTCATCATGGGCGCCGCCAAGATCGAGCAACTGCCCGATCCCGACCTGCCCGAGATCGCCTTCGCCGGCCGCTCGAACGTCGGCAAGTCCAGCCTGATCAACGGCCTGGTCGGCATGCACAAGCTGGCCCGCGCCTCGAACGAGCCGGGGCGGACGCGCGAGGTCAACTTCTTCGACCTGGACGGCCGGATGCGTCTGGTCGACCTGCCCGGCTACGGCTGGGCCAAGGCTTCCAAGACGACGGTGCGCAAGTTCCAGGACCTGGGTCGCGACTATCTGCGCGGGCGGGTGACGCTGAAGCGGGTCTATCTGCTGATCGACAGCCGCCACGGCCTGAAGAGCGTGGACAAGGAGGCGCTGGACGCCCTGGACCTCGCCGCCGTCAGCTATCAGATCGTCCTGACCAAGGCCGACAAGCTGAAGAAGGGCGAAGGCGAGGCCGTTCAGGAAGCCACGCTGAAGGCCATCTCCAAACGCCCCGCCGCCTTCCCGGTCGTGGCCCTGACCTCGTCGGAAAAGGGCCTGGGCCTGCCCGAACTGCGCGCCGAGATCATGCGCACCACCGGCGCGACGATCGACTGACGCCGGTCGTCATCCTCCGGCGGCAATCCACCGGGATCGGCAAGGCCAGGCGGATATTCACGTCGGCGACCGCAAGCCTCGCCCCTGGCGCGACGCCAGGGGCGAGGCCGGGGCCTGCCTCACTGTGAAATCAGATGCGCGTCCCGAAGAAGCTCGCCGACCTCGGTGGCGTCGATCCTCTTCAGCAGAAAATCGCGGATGAACGCCGGCCCGGGAATATCGAGGGCCTTGCCGTCACGAACGTGCCCGACGGCGGCCAGCAGCTTGCGCACGTCATAGGTCGAGTTGAAGACCTCGGGAACGCCGCGCTCCACATTCAGCAGCGTATAGACAGCCTCCATCGGCGTGCGCACCGAATATTCGGTGGTGAAGATGCAGTCGCGCTCGGCCGACTCGGCGAACTGTCCGATGAAGGCGAAATTGACCGCGCCCTGGGGCACGACGTCCGGACGATCCCCCGCCTGCCGCGGCATGAAGAAGGCCGTGATGTAGGGCATCATCACCGGCACGGCCCTGGCGCCTGTCGCGGCCAGGTCGGCGATGTCCTCGACCGGCACGCCGAGGTGATAGAGCAATTCCTGGGTGATTTCCTCGCCCGTGCAGTCCTGCATCGGCTTCTTGACGAAATCCCCGGGGGTGTCGACGAACAGCGAATAGACCCAGATGACCACCTGGTCTTTCGGCTGTTGCTTGAAGTGCGGGTGACGGCTGACGGTCCAGCTCATCAACCAGCTGGAATCCTTGACGGTGACGATGCCGCCGGTGACGACCGTGCCGCTGAAGGGGTCGCGTTTGGCGATCTTCTGGATGTAGGCGGGGATGCGGGGGTCCAGCGTCGTGACCGTCGCCGATTCCCACTTGGTCTGGGCGATATGGGCGCCGAAGACGTCCGGGCGACCGAAGGCGGGGTCCTTGGCGGCGATATTGCGCCAGAGATCCCAGGCCGGAGCGGGACCCTCGTTCAGCCGGGCGGGCGTGTGATGGTCGCCATTATCGGAGTTCTCGGTCAGGGAGCCGATGGTCATGAAGACCAGATCGTCGGGGCCAAGATCCACGCCGCCGACCGCGCCGTCCTGCAGCCAGTGGATGCGGGTGGCCTGTTTACGCCCGGGCGTGATGTCGAAGTCGACGTCGGTGACCTCCACGCCGTATCGGAACGTGACGCCGTGATCCGTCAGCCACTTGTAAAGCGGCTCCACCAGCGATTCATACTGATTGTGGCGGGTGAACTTCAGGGCGCTGAAATCGGCCAGACCGCCGATGTGGTGGATGAAGCGGTGGACATAGAGCTTCATCTCCAGCGCCGAGTGCCATTCCTCGAAGGCGAACATCGTGCGCCAGTAGAGCCAGAAATTGCTCTTCAGGAAGTCCTCGCCCATCACCTCGTTGATGCGCCGGTTCTCCATCTCCTCGCGGGTCGCCAGGAAGAGGGTGATGAGGTCCTTCTGCGCCCTGTCGTTCAGGGTGAGGAGAGCGACATCCTCAATGGGCCGGCCCTGGTTCTGGGTCGCGCGCTGCAGGGAGAAGTTCGGGTCGTCCTTGTCCAGCCAGTAGAATTCATCGAGCACGCTGGCCCCCTCGACCTCAAGCGAGGGGATCGAGCGATAGAGGTCCCAGAGGCACTCGAAGTGTTCTTCCATCTCGCGACCGCCGCGGATCACGAAACCCTTCTCCGGATCCTTGATCCCGTCCAGCGCGCCACCCGGCAGCGCCAGTCGTTCAAGGATGGTGATCCTGTCGCCGGACATGTGCCCGTCGCGGATCAGGAAGGCCGCGCCGGCCAGACTGGCCAGGCCCGAGCCGACGAAGAACGCCGTCTTGTTCTCTATGCCCTCGGGCTTGCGAGGCCTGGCGAAGGCTTCGTAATTTCCGCTGCTGTAGTACATGGCGACGTCCTTTCCGGTGATCTCAGTGCGCTAGAACGGCGCGTCTATGTCGACGACGTCGATAAGCTTGTGGTTGACGAATTCCTTGATGCCCAAGCCGATGAGTTCGCGCCCATAGCCGGAGCGCCGCACGCCCCCGAACGGCAGGTCGGCCTTGACCATGGTTGGATGGTTGACGAACACCATGCCCGTGGAAATCTTCCTGGCGACCTCGGCGCCATGGGCGGGATCGCTGGTAAAGACCGAGCCGCCGAGCCCGAACGGGGAGTCGTTGGCGATACGTATGGCGTCGGCCTCGTCCTTGGCTCGAAACAGCATTGAGACCGGCCCGAAAAACTCCCAGTGCCGCGCCGGGTTGTCGTCACCGACTTCGGTCAGAATGGTCGGCTGCACGAAGGCGCCCCGGTCAGGCGCGGCTGGTCCAACGGCTTCCGCCTTGGCGCCCAGCTTGACCGCTTCGGCGATCTTTTCCTTCACCTCATTGGCGGCGCCCTGAGAGGACAGCGGCGCGAGGGTGGTCTGGGGGTCGAAGGGGTCTCCGGCGACCAAGGCCGCCACGCCCTGGCGGTAAAGGTCGAGAAACGCGTCATAGATCTCATCGACGATGATCATCCGTTTGGACGACACGCAGACCTGTCCGCCGTTCCAGTGGCGTCCAAACACCGCCCAGTCGACGGTCTTCTGAAGATCGGCGTCGGCCAGCACGACAAAGGCGTCCGCGCCTCCCAGCTCCAGGGTCGACTTCTTCAAGGCCTTGCCGGCCTGGGCCGCGACGACCGATCCGGCGGCTTCCGAACCGGTCAGGGCCACGCCCTGAACGCGAGGATCATTGAGGATGAACTCGATCTGCGAGCGCGTGGCGAACAGGTTCTTGAAAGCGCCCTCGGGAAGGCCGGCCGCCTTCATCAGCGTCTCGAAAGCCTCGGCGCTCTGGGGGACGTTGGAGGCATGCTTGAGCAGCATGGTGTTCCCGGCCGACAGTTGCGGCGCGATGATCCGGGCGATCTGATAGTAGGGGAAGTTCCAGGGTTCGATGCACAGCAGCACGCCGAGCGGTTCGTGCGTCACCCGCGCCTCGCCCTCGGCCGGATGGGCGACGGGCAGGATTTCGTCGGCCAGCAGATTTTCGGCGTTGGCGGCGTAGTAGTCGAAAATCTGCGCCGAAAGCTCGACCTCGGCCTTCGCCTCGGACAGCAGCTTGCCCATCTCGGTGGTCAGGATCGCGGCGAAGGCGTCGACGTCCTGTCGCAGGAGGCTGGCGGCGTTCCGCATCACTCTGGCGCGCTCGCTGAAAGACGTTTCGCGCCAAGCCAGGAACGCGGCGTGCGCGTGCTCGATGGCTTGAGACACCTCCGCGTCCGTCGCGTCGGGGAAGGTCTTGAGCACTTCGCCCGTAAATGGATTTGTCGTTTGATAGGCCACGATCGGTTCTCTTCTCAATGCGATGCAAATGTGTCGGAGGGACCGTCAGCCGCCGAGAGGGAGATCGCCGACCGGCGCCGGTCCGGCGGGGGGCGTCGTCACGGCCCGGCCTTGGCCGTTCCGGGTCTCGCTCAGGATCGATATCTTGATGGCCATAACGGAAGCCCGCCTTGCGCGATGTCGTCGCCGACCCCGTCGCTGTGGGCGCTTGCCGTACGAGCGGCCTTGACACAGATCAGTTCGCAGCGACTTTCCGCAGCGCATTTCGAATGCCGCCGGGGGACATGGGCGAAGGCTCAGCCCGTCGGCTTCCGCCTTCTGGTTTCAGGCGCGACTGGTTCGCTCACGCGCGCCGCTGGGCCCCGGTCTGCCCCCCGAAGACGCGGCTTGCCGGAGGATCACGAAAGAAAGGCCCGGAGATCGCTCTCCGGGCCTCAATCGTTTCAGCCTGTCGCCCGCCCTATTGGGCGGTCGGAGCCGCCGAGCGGACTTCGACGGGCAGGCCAAGCGCGTCGAGCTGGGGCTTGACCACCGAGGCGTCGCCGACGACCACCCAGACGAAGCGCGACGGGTCGAGCGCCGCCTTGGCGGCGGCGTCCATCTGAGCCGCCGTCAGGGCGTTGGTGCGCGCCGCGACGGTTTCCGGATAGTCGTCCGGACGACCCAGCAGGTCATTGGTCCGCATCGCGCCCAGGACGGCGGCCGAGGTCTCGTAGCTGCCGGCCAGGCGGCGGGTGTTGCCGTTGACGGTGCGTTCCAGCTCAGTGGGGGTCACGCCCTTGCCGCCCTTGAGGAAGTCGTTGAACTGAAGGTTCAGGGCTTCGATGGCGGGGCCGGTCTGGTCGGCCTGGACCGGGGCGGTGACCAGATAGGGGACGCGGCCGGCGAAGCCGGCGACCGAGGCGTTGACCCCATAGGACCAGCCCTTGGTTTCACGCAGATCCGAGTTGATGCGCGACAGGAAGTCGTTGCCCAGCACATTGTTCGCGGCGTTGAACACCAGCAGGTCGTCCGTGCCCTGCGCCGCCAGAACCTCGCCGCCCATGATGTAGGACTGGGGCGATTGCGGCCGGTCGATCAGCACGATCCTGGACGTGGTGGCGGGGATCGAACCGGAGAAGTCCTTCACGCCCTTGGCGACGGCCGGGGCGGTCCAGCGGCCGAACTCGGCCTCCAGAACCGGGGTGATCTCCGACAGGGGCTTGTCCGAGACCACGAAGATCTTGGCGTTGTCGGGCCGGATCCATTCGGCGTAGTCGGCGCGGATGTCGGCTTCGGTGATCGACTTGACGCTGGCTTCATCGCCATTGCCGCTGAAGGGGCGGCCATAGGGGCTGGACGCGCCGTAGATCAGTTCCGGCAGGGCGCGGCTGGCCAGGGCGGCCGGCTGGGTCCGTTCGGCGGCGATGCGCGACAGGCGGGTGGCGCGCAGACGCTCCAGCTCGGACGCGGCGAAGGCCGGGGTCTTGACCACATCGGCCAGCAGGGCCACCGACGGCTGCAGGTTCGGCGTCACGGCGGACAGCTGCACCACCGAACGGTCCATCGAGGCGCCGGTCGAGATGCTGGCGCCCAGGGTTTCCTGGGCCTCGGCCAGCTGGGTCGCATTCAGGGTGCGGGTGCCCTCGTCCATCAGGTCCAGCATCAGGCTTTGCAGACCCAGTTTCGACGCGTCGTCCGCCGCCAGGCCGGCGTTGAAGTCGATGGCGATCTTGGTCGCCGGCACCGCGTCACGCTGGGCGTAGACCACCTCGACGCCGTTCGACAGGCGGGTGCGCTGGACCGCCGGGAAGTCGACGTTGGCGACGGCGGCGATTTCGGGCTTGGGCATACGGGCCACGCGCTCGATCGGCGGGGCGGGGGTGTGGTTGGCGCCCGACGGCGCCTCGGCCGCCTCCTGATAGGCTTCGCGCTCGCCCGGCAGGGTCGTCAGCGTATAGGCCGGGCGGGTCAGCCATTTCTGCATCGCCGCCTGGACCTGGGCGGGTGTGACCGCCGCATAGGCCTGGAGCTCCTTCTTGTAGTGTTCCGGATCGCCGGCGTAGAGCTGGCCCTCGGCCAGGGCGACGGCCTTGCCGCCGAAGCCGCCGACCTGCTCCAGCCCCTGGACGGTGCGCGAGACATACTGGGTCTTGACCCGTTCCACCTCGGCCGCGGTTGGGCCGTCGGCGATCAGGCCGTTCAGGATCTCACGGGCGCGGGCCTCGACGGCGGCGGGATCCTGGCCCGGCTTCACATCGAGGGTGATGTCGAACATGCCGACGCGGTGGAAGGCGCTGTTCGAAGCGCTGACCGAGACGGCGCTCTGCTCGCCGCGCACCAGGGCGTTGTCCAGGCGCGAACTGGCCAGGCCGCCCAGCACCGAGGCGCCGACGCTGAGGGGCACGGCGTCTGCATCCAGCATGCCGGGCACGGCCCAGCTGATCTCGACGCGGGCGTTGGAGACGCGGTCGCGGGTGGTCTCGCTGATCGGCGCCGGCAAGGTCGGGACGGAGGCCTGGGCCGGGGTGTTGACCGGACCGCGCGGGATGGGGCCGAAATATTTCTCGGTCAGTTCACGCGCCTTGGCGGGCGTGATGTCGCCGGCCAGGACCAGCACCGAGTTGTTGGGGCCGTAGTTGGAGCGGAACCAGTCGCGCACCGTCTCCATCGAGGCCGCATCCAGATCGGCCATCGAGCCGATGGTCGAGTGACGATAGGGGTGGCCTTCGGGGAACAGGGCCTCCAGCTGCTTGTACTGGTTCAGGCCGTAGGGCTGGTTGTCGCCCTGGCGCTTCTCGTTCTGGACGACGCCGCGCTGCAGATCGAGCGTCTCCTGGGAGATGGCGCCCAGCATATAGCCCATGCGGTCGCTTTCCATGAACAGGGCCTGTTCCAGCGCCGGGGTCGGGACGGTCTCGAAATAGTTGGTGCGGTCGAACCAGGTGGTCCCGTTCATGTCCGTCGCGCCCATGTTGCGCATCGGGGTGAAATAGCTGCCCGGCGCATTCTCGGAGCCGCCGAACATCAGGTGTTCGAACAGGTGGGCGAAGCCGGTCTTGCCGGCTGGTTCGTCCTTGGAGCCGACATTGTACCAGACCGACACCGCCACGACCGGGGCCTTGTGGTCCTCGTGGACCAGGACGGTCAGGCCGTTGTCGAGGGTGAATTTGGTGTAGGGAATATCGACTTCGGCGACCAGTTCGGACACCGGCGCGGCCTGGAAGGCGGGGGCGGAGGCCTGAGAGGGAGCCTGGGCGGGCGCGACGGAGGCCCAGACCGGGTTGGAGACCGCCAGCAGGGCGGCCGCGGCGACAAGAGAACCGGCACGACGCATGGGATGACATCCTTGATTGCAGCTGGATCGGACCATAACGACGGTCGATCTGCTGGCAACGCGACCCATTGAACATGAACAAAGCTTCATGTTCGCCCGCCTCAGCCCCGGAAAAGGTTGCATCCCCGGACCCCCGGTCTTATGCGCGCCTCAACTCCCCGATCCCTGCTGCCGAGTTTATCGAAAGAGCCGCCATGTCCGCCCCCGCCGACAAGCCCGTGAAGAAAGTCGTCCTCGCCTATTCGGGCGGGCTGGACACCTCGATCATCCTGAAATGGCTCCAGACCGAATATAACGCCGAGGTCGTGACCTTCACCGCCGACCTGGGCCAGGGCGAGGAGCTGGGCCCGGCGCGCGAGAAGGCGCTGAAGCTGGGCATCAAGCCCGAGAACATCTTCATCGACGACCTGCGCGAAGAGTTCGTGCGCGACTTCGTCTTCCCGATGTTCCGCGCCAACGCCCAATATGAAGGCGACTATCTGCTGGGCACCTCCATCGCCCGCCCGCTGATCTCCAAGCGCCAGATCGAGATCGCCCGCCAGGTCGGCGCCGACGCCGTCTGTCACGGCGCGACCGGCAAGGGCAACGATCAGGTCCGGTTCGAACTGGGCTACTACGCCCTGGAGCCCGACATCCGCGTCATCGCCCCCTGGCGCGAGTGGGAGTTCCGCAGCCGCGAGGCCCTGCTGGACTTCGCCGAAAAGAACCAGATCCCGATCGCCAAGGACAAGCGCGGCGAGGCGCCCTTCTCGGTCGACGCCAATCTTCTGCACTCGTCTTCCGAGGGCAAGGTGCTGGAAGACCCGGCGGTCGAGGCCCCCGAGTTCGTCCACCAGCGCACCATTTCGCCCGAGGACGCGCCGGATGTGGCGACCGTCATCGAGATCGGTTTCGAGAAGGGCGACGCCGTCTCGATCAACGGCGAGGCCATGAGCCCGGCCACGATCCTGACCGCCCTGAACCAGTACGGCCACGACAACGGCATCGGCCGTCTGGACCTGGTCGAGAACCGTTTCGTCGGCATGAAGTCGCGCGGCGTCTATGAGACCCCCGGCGGGACCATCCTGATCGCGGCCCACCGCGGCATCGAAAGCATCACCCTGGACGGCGGCTCCATGCACCTGAAGGACCAGCTGATGCCGAAATACGCCGAGCTGATCTACAACGGCTTCTGGTTCTCGCCCGAGCGCGAGATGCTGCAGGCCGCCATCGACAAGAGCCAGGAGAAAGTCTCGGGCACGGTCAAGGTCAAGCTGTACAAGGGCAATGTCTCGGTCATCGGCCGCGAGAGCCCCTACAGCCTGTATGATCAGGACCTCGTCACCTTCGAGGAAGGCGTCCAGGCCTATGACCACAAGGACGCGGCCGGCTTCATCAAGCTGAATGCGCTCCGCCTGCGCGTCCTGGCCAAGCGTGACGCCCGCAAGGCCTAGCGCCAGACCGCCCGAGGCAAGCCGATGACCGTCAAGGACCGTCTCAGGATCCACGAGACCCGGCTTCTCTCGGACAACTGGTATGTGCTGAAGACGACCCGGTTCGACTGGAAACGGCGCGACGGACGCTGGCAGACCCAGGAGCGGGAACACTACGACCGGGGCAATGGGGCGGTGCTGCTGCCCTATAATCCGGCGGCGCGCACCGTGCTGCTGGTGCGGCAGTTCCGGTTGCCGGCCTATCTGAACGGCTATGACGACCTGCTGATCGAGGCGGCGGCCGGCCTGCTGGACGACGCCGAGCCCGAGGTGCGGATCCGCGCCGAGGTCGAGGAAGAGCTGGGCTATCGGCTCGGCGCGGTGCGCAAGGTGTTCGAGGCCTTCATGAGCCCCGGCTCCGTCACCGAAATCCTGCACTTCTTCGTCGCCGAGTACGATCCGTCGATGAAGATCGGCGACGGCGGCGGCCATCCGGACGAGGGCGAGGACATCGAGGTGCTGGAGCCAACGCTGGACGAGGCCCTGGCCATGATCGCCGACGGCCGCATCCGCGACGCCAAGACCATCATGCTGTTGCAGCATCTGGCTTTGACGCTTCCGAAGTAGGCGCCCGGTTTCGGCCTAGTCGGCGATCTCCGACCGGGCGATTCTGAGGATCGCCCGGCTGCGGTCGTCCGTGACCCAGATCGATCCGTCGGCGGCGACCGCCAGAACCACGGGCGAGCCGCGCGGCTGGCGACCCGCGACCGCGTCCCAACCCGGCGTCAGCACCTTGCCGCGCACGCTGGGCGCGCCGGCCGGATAGGGCAGGGCGCCGCGCGGGTAGATGGCGTAGCGTCCGCCGATGTCGGTCAGGGGACGGCCTTGCGCGTCGGTCTCCGCCGCCACGATCCGTCCAGCGGCGCGACGATAGCCGTGCCAGCTCATCAACAGCCGGCCGCGCAGTTCGGGAAACATCGCCCCTTCGTAATAGATCAGGTCCAGCGGCGCGGCGTGCGGCGGCAAGAGGGCGACCGGCCGGTCGCGCCGGTCGCAGCGGGCCTGGGCCGCGCTCCAGCCCGGCAGGGGCGTCGTCAGATCCACGCAATAGGGCCAGCCGTAATGGCCGCCCTGACGCAGGACGTTGATCTCGTCATAGGGATGGTCGGGCGTGGTCAGGTCGACGGAGTTCTCGCCCTGAAGGATCGTCCCTGACCGATGCCGCACCAGGGCGATGGAGTTGCGCAGGCCCGAGGCGAAGACGGTGCTGTCCTGCGCCCACCGTCCGTCGCCCAGATAGGCGTGGCGCCGCACCTGGGCCGTTTCGGCGCTGTCGGCGCATCCGCCTGAGCCATTGGCGCGCGCCCGCCCCCGCGCGTCCAGGCAACGGTCGCTGGGCGCTCCCACATTGACCAGCAGAGCGCCGTCGCCGTCGAAGACGAAACTGGACAGGGGGTGGCGATTGTCGTGCAGCCGGTTGTCCGGCAGGTCGCCGATCACCGTCCGCACCGTCGCCGCCGGATCGGCCGCATCGGGGTCCAGGGTCAGGATGCGGTTCATCTCGGACACATAGATTCTTCCGTCCGGGCCCCGCGCCACCGTGTGCGGCGTGGACAGCCCCTGGGCGAGCCTGCGCTAGCGCGCCGCACCGTCGGCGCCGAACGACAGCCGCCAGACGGCGCCGCGTCCCGCCTCCCACCCGCCCAGGTCGGTGACGAGCCAATCTCCGCCGGGCAGGGGCAGCAGGCCGCGCGGCATGCGGGGTCCGTCAGTCCCCGCGCCCTGCCAGATCAGGCCCAGACAATAGCCCGGCGCCATCCGCACCGTGGTCGCGGGCCGCCCGCCGCAGTCGCCGTCCACGGCATAGGCGCGCGAGGCGGCTTTGGCGCCGGCCGGGAGGCCCAGCAGGGCGAGCGCGAGGAGCGTAAGCAGGGGACGGATGGGACGGCGCATGGCCTCTTGGTAAGGCGAGGCCGAACAGATTGCGAGCCTCGGGGAGCAGCCCCTAGGGGGCGAACAGGATCCAGAGGCCCGTGGCGGCGAAGCCGACGGCGGCGGCCAGCCGGATCCACTTCAGCGGCAGCTTCTTCGCCGCCGTCTCGCCCAGCAGGACGGCGGGGCCGTTGACCAGCATCATGCCCAGGGTCGATCCGGCCACGACCAGGGGCAGGTTCTCGAACCGGGCGGCCAGCATGGCGGTGGCGACCTGGGTCTTGTCGCCCATCTCGATCAGGAAGAAGGCCGAGGCGGTGGTCCAGAAGATGGCCCAGAAACCGCGCTGAACCTCGCCCTTCTGTTCGTCCAGGGTGTCGGGGATCAGGGTCCAGGCGGCGAAGCCCAGGAAGGCGACGCCGACGATCCAGCGCATCCAGTCGCCGGTGATGAAATGGGCCAGAACCGTGCCGGCCAGGGCCGCGAAGGCGTGGTTCAGCAGGGTGGCGGCGAGAATGCCCAGGATGATGGGCGCGGGCCGTCGCCAGGTCGCCGCCATGACGATGGACAGCAACATGGTCTTGTCCCCGATCTCCGCGATGGAGACCAGGCCGGTCGAGATCAGAAAGGCTTCCAAGAAGGAACCTGTGTGCGCGGGAGCCTCGGCGGACGGACCTGTGGCGTTCGCAGCCGGGCCCCGCGTGGACATCCCTGCGAAAGCCGCCGGTCTTGCCGTGATCCGGACCCCAAGAGGGTCCCGGACCGTTCCCGCGCCATCCTCTCCGGGAGAGGAAGCATGTTGACGCGAGCCCCGCTGATTGTTGCGGGCGGCTACTCCCCGATGACGGGCCGGGGTTTAGGACGCGCCGCCGGAAATGAAAAGTCGATAACGACTCGCAAGATTTGCCTCAGATCAGACCCTGCCGCCCAGCCTCGGCCGTCAGGTCGTCGCGGAACTCGGGCGCGGCCAGGGCGATCAGGGCGCGGGCCCGCTCGCTGGTCGACTTGCCTTTCAGGTTGGTCCAGCCGTGTTCGGTGACGATGATGTGGACGTCGTTGCGGGGCGTGGTGACCGGGCCGTCCAGCCGGGCGACGATGCGCGAACAGGTCCCCCTGGCCGCCGTCGCATGGCAGGCGATGATCGACTTGCCGCCGTCGGAGCCATAGGCCCCGCGCACGAAGTCCAGCTGTCCGCCCGAGGCGGTGAACTGGCGGCCGTTCAGGAATTCCGAACAGCAGGCGCCGCTCAGATCGATCTGAAGCGTGGCGTTGACCGAGACCATCTTCGCATTGCGCGCGATCACGGCCGGATCGTTCACATAGGAGACCGGATGGGCCTCCAGGCCGCGATTGCCGTCCAGGAAGTCGTAGGTGTTCTGGTCGCCCATCGAGAAGGCGAAAACCCCGACCCCGGGGTGCAGGGTCTTGCGGGCGTGGTTGGCCACCCCGGCCTGCATCAGCTCGACCAGGCCCGGCGTCAGCATTTCTGTATGGACGCCCAGGTCGCGGTGGTCCTTCAGGGCGTCGCAGACGGCGTTGGGCAGGGCGCCGATCCCCATCTGCAGCGTCGCCCCGTCCTCGACCAGATCGGCGATGATCCGACCGATGGCGAGGTCGGCCGGCTGGGGCTCGGCCCTGGGCACGACCAGCAGGGGGGCGGCGTGTTCCACGATCCCGGCGACCCTGGAGACATGGACGGTGCAGTCGCCGAACACGCGCGGCATGTGCGGATTGACCTCGACCACGATGGTCCGGGCCGTGTCCGACACCGGCTTGGCGTAGTCCGTGTTGGTCCCGAACGAGAAGAATCCGTCGGCGTCCATCGGCGAGACGGTGCAGACCAGCGCATCCACCCCGACTTCGTCGCACAGCAGGCGCGGCGACTGCTGGAAGCCGGTCGGGATGAACTGGACCGGATTGGGCCGCCCCTCCTCGAAGGCGCGCTGCTCCAGCCGGCGTTCGACGGCGCTGTGGAACAGGCTCCACGGCCGGATCCGGTCCATCAGCTCGTAGCGCAGCACCGTGTCGCCGGCGATGGCGGTGGAGAGCAGATAATAGAGGTTCACATCCTCGACCTCGCCGCGCTCAGCCCGTTCGGCCAGGGCCTTCAGCAGGGCCGGGGGCTGGGACACGCCCAGGCCCATGGCGACCTTGGCGCCCGACCGGATCAGGGCCGCAGCCTGGTCCGGTGTTTTCAGCCGTTCGGCATAGAGGGCGGCGTGGTCCATGGCGTATCTCCCGTCTGCGCGCCGCTCTGTTCAGATCGAGGCGGCGTCTCAAGACAGACTATCCTGCGTCCGACGCCAAGGCGGGGCTAGACTTTGGTCGGATCGTCCCCGGTTTCAGGCTCCATCGGCGACGGCTCGTCCTGCAGGGGCGCCTGATGACGCTTCTGCCAGCGCGCAATCCCATAGGCGACCAGCCACAGGACCATGGCCCAGGCCGAGCCCACGGCCCAGCCGGCGAAGACGTCCGTCGCCCAGTGGGCGCCCAGATAGATGCGGGTCAGCCCCACCAGCAGGGCCATCAGAATGCCGACCCCCAGGACGAAGATCTTGAACCTCTGGCGCGGAAAGGCCCGCGTCAGCATGACCGCGACGCTGAGATAGAAGACCGTCGCCAGCAGGGCGTGGCCGGAGGGGAAGCTGGCGTTGATCGTCTCGACCGCCTGCAGGGCCTGGGGCGGGCGTTCGCGCTCGAACACCGCCTTCAGCCCCTCGCTGAGCATCACGCCGCCGATCAGGCCCAGGGCCAGCAGGACGGACGACAGCCATTTCCTCTGGCTCAACAGGAAGACGATGACGATCAGGGCGAACAGGCCCAGCACCGATATGCCGCCCAGCGAGGTGATGTCGGCCGCCGCCTCCTTCAGCCACCACGGCCCCCAGGGCCGGCCGGGATCGTCGGCATAGGGGCGCAGCAGGGCCAGAACCTGATGGTCGAAGGCCTGGCCGTCGGCCTCCGTCATGTCGTCGGCGATCTCGACGAAGGTCATGACGCCGATCGCGGCGACGAACAGGGCCGTCAGAGCGGCGATCTCTGTTCGCGCAACCGTCAGGGCGCGTATCAAAAAGGGACGGAAATCTGAAACGGTCATGGACGGGCCAAACGGCCAAGCTCGCCCTATGTTCCGATCACGCGTTCGTGATATCGCAACTGCGAAGGCCTGGGAGGGGTTTGCTGGCTTGCTTGCTGGATTTTCCCCAGGCGTGGACGAGTTGTCCGACCGATTCGCTTACAAAGCGACCGTCAAGACGTTGACGGGTTATTAGGCATGTGCGCCCTATATGTGGGCTCAGGGAGCGTTGAGACCACTAGATGATGTGGTCACGGCGCAGGTGGCTCTAGGCTGTTTATTGTTCAGGACGCAGATGACCATGGCTGGCGGCGAGGCTTTGAAGACGACGGAATTCCAAGGTGTTGTGACGAACGCGACCCTCGAGAAGCCCCATCTGACTGTCGTGAAATCGGTCCAGGTGGATCGTTCGCGCGACGCCCTGCTGACCGACTTCGGCAAGAAGACGCTGGAAGACCGCTACCTGCTGGCGGGCGAGAGCTATCAGGACATGTTCGCCCGCGTCTCGACCGCCTTCTCGGACGACGCCGACCACGCCCAGCGCCTGTACGACTATATGAGCCGCCTGTGGTTCATGCCCGCGACCCCGGTCCTGTCGAACGGCGGCGCGGATCGCGGCCTGCCGATCTCCTGCTTCCTGAACGCGGTCGGCGACAGCCTGGACGGCATCCAGAGCGTCTGGAACGAAAACGTCGCCCTGGCCTCGAACGGCGGCGGCATCGGCACCTACTGGGGCGGCGTCCGCTCCATCGGCGAGAAGGTCAAGGGCGCGGGCAAGACCTCGGGCATCATCCCCTTCATCCGCGTGATGGACTCGCTGACCCTGG
Source organism: Brevundimonas mediterranea (assembly GCF_011064825.1). Classification (NCBI taxonomy): domain Bacteria; kingdom Pseudomonadati; phylum Pseudomonadota; class Alphaproteobacteria; order Caulobacterales; family Caulobacteraceae; genus Brevundimonas; species Brevundimonas mediterranea. The sequence goes on along the minus strand of NZ_CP048751.1, from coordinate 1,370,804 downwards.
CGATCAGCCAGGGCTCGCTGCGTCGCGGCTCGGCCGCCGTCTATCTGGACATCCATCACCCCGAGATCGAGGAGTTCCTCGAGATCCGCAAACCCTCGGGCGACTTCAATCGCAAGTCCCTGAATCTGCACCACGGCGTCAATGTCACGGACGAATTCATGGAGGCGGTGAAGACCGGCGCCACATTCGACCTGAAGTCCCCCAAGGACGGCGCGGTCATCAAGACCGTCGACGCCCGCTCGCTGTGGACCAAGCTGCTCGACATCCGGATGCAGACCGGCGAGCCCTATATGATCTTCTCCGACACGGTGAACCGCCAGATGGCGCCGCACCAGCGCGACCTGGGCCTGAAGGTCAAACAGTCGAACCTGTGCGCCGAGATCATGCTGCACACCGGCCGCGACCACCTGGGCGTGGACCGGACCGCCGTTTGCTGCCTGTCGTCGGTCAATGCCGAGACCTTCCTGGAGTGGCGCGAAGAGCCCCGCTTCATCGAAGACATCATGCGTTTCCTGGACAATGTGCTGGAGGACTTCATCCGCCGCGCGCCGCCGGAAATGAAGGCCGCCGTCTATTCGGCCAAGCGCGAGCGTTCGGTCGGCCTGGGCCTGATGGGCTTCCATTCCTTCCTGCAAGGCCAGGGCGTCGCCTTCGAAAGCGCCATGGCCAAGTCGTGGAACATGCGCCTGTTCAAGCACCTGCGTCGCGAGGCAGACAAGGCCAGCCGCCTGCTGGCCGAAGAGAAGGGCCCTTGCCTGGACGCCGAGGAGCGCGGCGTCATGGAGCGGTTCAGCCACAAGCTGGCCATCGCCCCGACCGCCTCGATCTCGATCATCTGCGGCGGCACGAGCGCTGGCATTGAGCCGATCCCGGCCAATATCTACACCCACAAGACCCTGTCGGGCTCGTTCGCGGTCAAGAACCCCTATCTGGAGCGCCTGCTCGACGAGAAGGGGATCAACACCGAGGCGGTCTGGAACTCGATCCTCGAGCACGAGGGTTCGGTCCAGCACCTGGACGCCCTGAACGAGGACGAGAAGGGCATCTACAAGACCGCCTTCGAACTGGACCAGCGCTGGGTGGTGGAACTGGCCGCCGACCGCGCGCCGGAAATCTGCCAGGCCCAGTCGCTGAACCTGTTCATTCCGGGCGACGTCAACAAATGGGACCTGCACATGCTGCACTGGTCCGCCTGGGAACGCGGCGTGAAGTCGCTGTACTATTTGCGCTCCAAGTCGGTGCAGCGCGCCGCCTTCGCCGGCGCCGAGGACAAGGCCGAGGCGGTCATCGATCCGAACCAGCCCGACCTCTTCTCCATGCCCAAGACCGACTACGACGAGTGCCTGGCCTGCCAGTAGGCGGTCGGACGCCAGACCTGAAAGGGCTCCGCGCAGGCGGGGCCCTTTTTCACGACTGGAACTCCGGCGCGGCGGCGTCGTTCAAAAGGGACGAAACAGTGTCTTGAAAATGTCTGTTGGAGTCTGGTTGCGCCTGGTGCAAGCTGGAGAACAGCGGACGGTGGGGAGACCGAATGCGCGTTGCGGTGTGGAGCGTTGGAGTGGGAATCGTCCTGGCGGCAGCCGGGTTCGCCGACTCGCGCGCCCAGGCCTGGATCCCCGGCGCCTTCGACGAAACTCACGCGACGGCTCAAACCCTGACCGCGCGCCTCAATGAGCAAGGCGGGTTCCGCGTCACGCCCGACGCCCGCTTCGGATCCGAAATCGAGATGAGCGCGCCCTTGCGGCCGGCCGAAACCGAGGGTCTGGCCGCCGCCACCCGCAACGATATCTGGATCGACCGCAGGGCTTTCACCGACCGGGTCACGCTTGAAACCGCCGGGCGATTGCGTCGCGCCGACGGCTCGCCCCTGCCGGTCACGCCGATCGACCGGGCCGAGCTGGACGCGGAAGCCTATGACCTGCGCTATGTTCGCGGCTTCCGCGGCGCCGTCGGACACACGCCGTCCGGCCTGGAAGTCAGTCTGACGCCCCACGCCGGTTTCGGCCTGGGCAGCGACGGTGGATCGGCCGAGGCCGGCGCCACCCTGAAGATCGGCGAAGGCCTGGATCGTCTCGCCCCCGACGGAACCGCGCGCTTCGGCGAGCGTCCCCGGTGGTATCTCTACGCCGCCGGGTCCGGCCGGGCGGTCGGCTATAATTTCGCCCGCACCCGCGACGGCGACTACGCCCGCTCCGGCTATACCCAGGATCGAGGCGGCTTCCTGGGCGACGCCTCGGTCGGGGTGGCCTATCGCCGGGGCGATGTTCAGACATCGGTCGGGCTGGTCTATCGCGAGATCGACGCCGGCAAGGGGCTGCGCGGCATGAACGGCCTCGACACCGATCTGGACGAGGGCCTGATCGCCTTCCAGCTGTCGATCAAGCCGCGCCGCTGACCCGCACCTTCGGGTCGTCGCGCATCAGCGAACCTCCGACACCGCCACGCCCTCTCGCCTCGGATCCGCGCCGCCGTCCCACCGGCCGTCGCGCCACATCGCTCCATGCAGGCCCGAGGTCTCGGTTGCATTGGGTCTCAAGCTTATGCCCGCCGCCCCCAGGGCGTCGCGGATGTCCGGCGCGATCAGGGCCGTATCGGCGCCGACCATCTCGCCGCGCACCACCAGATTGGGCAGGGCGACAGCCTCCTGCATCGGCAGGCCCCAGTCGATCACCCCGATCAAGGCCTTGGCGACATAGGCCAGTATGCTGGACCCGCCCGGCGAGCCGATGGCGCCGACCAGACGGCCCTGACGGTCCAGGATCAGCACCGGCGTCATTGACGACCGGGGCCGCTTGCCCGCCGCCACCGCATTGGCGGCCGGATGGCCGTCCTCGCTCGGGGTGAAGGAGAAGTCGGTCAGCTGGTTGTTCAGGAAGAAACCCTCGACCATCCGGCCGTTGCCGAAGATGCTCTCGACCGTGGTCGTCATGCTGACCGCATTTCCCTCGGCGTCGATGATGACCATGTGCGAGGTGCCGCCGGGCTCGGCCGTGCGGTCCGCGCCGCGCGGGGGCGAGCCCGTGGGGGCGCCGGGCGTCGCGGGACCGTTCAGGGTCGGCGCCAGGGCCGCGCGCGCGGCGACATAGTCCGGATCCAGCAGGCCGGCGATCGGCACGCCGACGAAGTCCGCATCCCCCACATAGCGGTCGCGGTCGGCGTACATCAGACGCTGCAGCCGGCCGAAGGCGACCCAGGCGGCCGGGCTGTCGGGACCCTGGCGGATATCGGGCGTCTGTTCGGCCATGGCCAGGAACTGCAGCAGGGCCACCCCGCTGGACGGCGGCGGGGGCACACAGACGACATAGATCCGGTATGGACGGCACAGGGCGTCGCGCCGCAGCGGGCGATAGGCGGCGATGTCCGCCTCGGTCAGGCCGCCGGGGCGCGGCGCCTCGGACACCGTTTGGGCGATCTCGCGCCCGATGCGGCCGCCGTACAGAACGCCCGGCCCTTCGTTCGCCAGGGCCGCCACGGTTCGGGCATAGGCGGGGTTCCGCATCACGTCGCCGGCCCGATAGGGTTCGCCGTCCGGCCGGGTGAAATAGGCTTTGGCCCACCGGGTTCTCGCCTGGGGCGCGGGGCCGTTGATCATGCCGGCCAGGCGCGGGCTGACCACGAAGCCGTCGCGCGCCAGGCGTTCGGCTTCGCCGAACAGGTCGCGCCATTCCAGCCGGCCGTGATCCTTCTGCGCCATCGCCAGCATGGCCACCGCGCCCGGCGCGCCGGTCGAGCGCCCCGACAACAGGGCGTCGATGAAGGCCAGCGGCTTGCCGTCCTCATAGAACAGTTCGGGCGTGGCCGAGGCCGGCGCCGTCTCGCGCCCGTCATAAGCCGTCACATGGCCGGTCGCCGCCTCATAGCTCATCAGGAAGGCCCCGCCGCCCAGACCCGACGACTGGGGCTCCACCAGGCCCAGCACCGCCTGTACGGCGACAGCGGCGTCCACCGCCGACCCGCCCCGCCGCAGCACCTTCATCCCCGCCTCGACCGCCAGCGGATTGGCCGCCGCCACGAAGGGGCCGCGCGCAGGCGTCCCGGCCTCCGGCGCCGTCGCCTGACCCTGAACCGGTGTCTCGGCCGCTGTCGGGGCGCCCCCGCCCGCCGTCTGGCAGCCGGCGATGACAATGGGAATGAGCAGGACGGCGAGACGACGGCGGATGAAATGCATGAGAAAATCCGGACGAGGGAGGACGTCGCCTCCCGACCTAGGCCGTCCCGGCGTCCGCGCCAACCGCCGACCACGCAGAAACTGCATTCCGCCGCTTGCGCCCGCCGGTTTCTACGGCTAAAGACCCGCCCTCGCCGCAAGGCAGCCGCACCCGTAGCTCAGCTGGATAGAGCACCAGACTACGAATCTGGGGGTCGGGCGTTCGAATCGCTCCGGGTGCGCCATCCTTTTCAATGACTTAGTGGTCGATGCGCGTGTTTTTAGCCGCGCCGTTACAGTCGTTTTACACCCTTCGTTACAGTCGGCGTTCACGCCCCGTTCGAAGACCGTTTTCTCTCTGCCTTGAGCGCTACGACATTATCGACTCGGTCCTGCCCGCTGTCCGCCATGCGGCGACGCTCCGCCTGCCGACGGTAAATCCGCGCCGCCCGTTCGGTGGTGTGTTCAAGCTGCGCCATGATTTCGGCATCAGATGCACCTGCGTACGCTAGTTCAAGCCCTCGGGCATGGCGTAGGCCATGAGGTGTGAGGTTGGGACGGGCGCGCTTGGTTAGAGCAAGCGTGTCGACCAGACGAGCGACGGCCTGGTTCAGAGATCGCTCCTTCCAAGGGTGACCTCGCTGGTCGTATGCGATGGTAAGGGCCTTGGTGGGCGTGCTTTCCAGAAAGGCGGAGAGGCGGCTGTCTTCTCGCTTGTCGCACAAGACCTTGCGCTTCTCGGTCGTCCAGTAGAGCCGACGCTGGGACAAACCGTCATCATCTTGCGCGATGACCCGAGCGTTCAGCGGGATGTTGCAGATTGTACCCCGACGGAAGCCGCCCCAGCGCCCTAGAGCCACGGCACGGGCCAAGCCCGGCATGTTGCGCTGGAGGGCCAGCGCGATGAACGCGTCCACTTCCTCGTCTGTCCAGGCGAGATTGACCTCATCGGCGTTATGAGGCGGCGCCAACTTCTTCAGCTTCAAAAAGGGGTTCGTCTTTATACGTTCGTCTTCCACCGCCGGCATCAAGGCGTTCCTGAGGACCTGCACTCGGTCATTTGTCGCCTTGTGACCGCGCGGCGCCCAGAGATCGCGCAAGTCCTTGATCCAAGGCTTATCGACCTCAACTAGGCGGACCTCACCCACGTCAGCTGCGATTTCATTGAGCAGGCGCTCGTATTCCTTCTGCGTCGATTGGGCGAGCCGGATAAAATCGGCGGACTTCCTGTAGCGCTGGATAGCACCGCCCACGGTCCCCGCCCTTGGCGTCTGAGCAGCTTGCGCCCTAGCGAGTCGAGCGAGAATTGCATCGACCTCGGCTTTCAGTTCTGGAGACCCATCAAGCGACTTCAGGGGGCCTTCACGATGGTCTCCCTTGCGGAAATAGAGATCAACGGCGCCGTTCGGGCGTCGGATGCGCTGGACGTATTTAACCTTGTCCATTGCGCCCTCCGTCGCTCAAACGGGGGCGGCGGCCATGATGGTGCAGGCTGGTGCGTGCTCGAACCTTATCCAGCGCGGCGTTCCGCCGTTCCTCGCGTTCGGTTTCGAGGTCCGGAAGGGTCGGCGCCACCAGTGCAGCGTTTTTGATCGCCTTGGGCGGCAGGCTCGCAACCCATTCGTCGATCTGAAGACGGTTGTACCGGATCACGCTGGCGCCGACATCAACAGGAGCCACCGTGCAAATCTTGGAGATGGTAGACCACGACAGCGCCAGGTAGGCGCTCAACTGCTCCTTCGTGAGCAGCAGCGGCCAAGACGCTGGGGATGCGGACGGCCTGCCCTCTTGGCCGATCTGTCCGGGGGGCAGCAGGTGGAAGGCGACGGCCTTAAGTCGGGACCAGTCTGTTGACGCCTTGTCGGCGGACGAGGAGGGACGAGGACGCATTTGACGACAGGCAATAGATGTCTGGGCTCGGGATTGAGCGGTCCCCCCTCGGTTGTCGTCACTGCCGAGGGAGAACGTGGATTGAAGCGGATGATAGCACAGATGGCTGGAATTGCAACGAAAAACGGATTTAACTCTTTGTTATTGTAAAGGAATATTCTGCGTTATGCGTCGCTGCTGCTCAGTGCGTCCATGTGGCGGCTTCTGTGGCGTAGGCTGTCAGGAAGTCGAACATCGCGGCCGCCTCCTCGCGCGACGCCAAGATCACGTAGACGGCGACAGTCCAGCCGGCGTCTAGGGCAATCTGGCCGGACTCGACCCCGACCGCCTCAACCGGCGTGACCTCGTCGTTGGCGATGCTGATGTACTCGATCAGGTCAGACTGAATGCGCTGGCCGAGCCAGGCGGCTTCGACATCGTTAGTGCACCCATCGATCCTGATGATCGCCATGACCCAGCCGTCGTCGAGCGGCTTGGTGCCGACGAGGACGCGCTGGTGGCCTGGAGTAACCTCGGTTCCCGTTAAATGCCGTCGCAGCCCTTGGTGGCGCCCCATTCGGTTGGGCATCAGCGCTTCCAATCAGCGCGCACGAACGCCGCCTCCAGGAAGTTGGCCACCTTTGCCCATTCCTCGCCCGCGCGCCCCGTCTGCGCTGCCTTGCGCCGCACGTCTGCAAGCAGGAGTTCCCGGTCGAGGTACGCGGCCAGGCGCGCATAGTCTTCACGGCGCTGATCGACCGAAGCCACAGCGCGCTTGATCAGCCCCTCGATGTCGAGGGCGCCTTTCAAACGGTTCGCTTTGTCGGAGATCACGCGGGTATTGCCGCGAACATAGCCGAGGGCGGGCCGGATACGATCCAGTGATGGCGAATAGGGCGACCGCATCTCGCCAATGACGAGTGGCACGCCGAGCGCGGGGCAGATCGGAGGCACAATGACGTCGCTCACATCCAGATCGAACGGCAGCCCGCGACGGGCTGCACGCTGGCGGGCGCGGCTATGGAGCGCGACGGCGGGGGTCACTCGCCGCTGAATCTTGAGATAACGACGCATATAGGCGGCGTTGCACATTGCGCAGGTCGAGCGCTGAAGGCGTTCGCCGTGGATCGGGCAAGAGGGGTTGGGCGGATCGTAAACAGTCATGTAAGACTCCTTCATCAGAATGAGTCTACGAATTCAAACTTGGTCTAAAGAGTCAAATTGAATCATGAGTGCACCAAGAACGAAACCCGCAGATCACCCTACTGGCGCGCAGTTGCGGGCCGCCCGAGGATTGGTGAACATGTCCGTTCTGGACCTAGCTGAGCGTACCGGGCTGGCGCCGAACACGATCAAGCGTGCTGAGGGAGGCAACGGCCCGGCGCCGGTGAATGCCGCAAACGCCAAGCTGATGGTGGCGACCCTTCATTCAGCGGGAGTGATCTTCATCCCCGCCTGGGGCGACATGGGGTCCGGTGTGCGATTGGCGTCACCTGAACAGCCCGCGTTGGCGCGTCGGCGGACGGGCGCCAAAACGGCAAACATGACTCCCCTAGAGGAGTCACGAAATTCATCCGTGTCGCCCAAACCCTGACCCAGCCTGAAATTTTGAGTCACTTTAGCTACCAACTGTGACTCCGAGGGCCGAAATGGCCGGCATTGGGCAGTCACGTTTGCCGGAGCGCCAAGATGGGCGGCGTGGGGCGATCGAGTGTCAGCCGTTGTGTCAATCCAGGACACAATGTGTCGTGAATGGGGCGAACAGCGCGAAAACGCTGGAGTCACGTTTGCCGCCGAGAGCCGACCGAGGTGGTGTTGATTTTGTTGAGGATTTTCGGCGTAGGTGGCCGTTTTCGAGTCACGGTTGCCGTTGTGCGGTGCAGCAATGCGGGCGATCTGGGGCTGGTTGCGGTGGTGGAAACGGAGTCACGTTTCCATAGGTCATTGAGATCATTGGGGATTTTTTGGCGATTTCGAAGTGAGTCACACTACGCACGAACGATGACTCCGTCAGTCAGTTTTCTAGATGGCCTCAGGGGACCGAAGGTGGGGGCGCGGCAGGGGCTGGGGGGTTCACCCCCAGCCGCGCCCCCAGGAAGTTTCGTCTCCAACGGCAAAATGGGCTCAGACCCGATGCGCTCGCAAGATTGGTGGGATTGAACAGCCGTCAGCCCGGCGCCGGCCAAATTGGAACTGCTTGATCAGCGAAAGCACCCACCCGCTGAACCGTCTTATATACCCGCAGGCCTTTGCCGATTTTCATGTAAAGCCCGAGAAGGCGTTGTGTCAGCTAGCGCCCCTCTGCCTGGAGAAGGCGTTCGACGCTGCGCTGTTGCCCGAGATGGCAATAAACGGTGAGATTATCGTGAGTGTGAGAATCTCGTCGTTGCCAGCCTAAGCACTTCCTCGGCCACCACAGCCTGCAAGAATCCTGGCTCACCTTCGGAGCGGGCAATCTCGCGGAAGTGCTCGCGACCACATTGTATCTTTCCCGCCTCTGACGTTCGCAAGTCCTCAAGGAACTGGCTGCCCTTGGTCTCGACCACGAAGTAGAGCCTGTCGCCAGCCTCTCCGCTCAGCAACACGGCCCAGTCGGGATTGTAGGAGCCGAGCGGGGTCGGAATCTTGAACCAATCGGGTAGCTTGGCGAATACCCTCACCGCCTCGCTGTCGTTCAGGGTCTCGGCAAAAGTGCGCTCGATCGTCGAGTCGTAGCGGATTGCGTCGCTGACGGACTTTTGAACCTCGACCATCTTGTCGAGATAGCCATTCAGTTCCTCGGTCTCGAAGAGTTCCTGCGCATAGAAGCTATCGGGGCCGATAGCCTGGTAGCGGATGCCATCGACCAAGGCGTTGATCTTGGCACGATTTATCAGGTCAGCGGCCTGGTCGATGAAAGAAGCTGGGTTCTCGCGCAGGTCGTCCAGCCGGCCGCTATCGACCAAGATACGGGCCAGGGAGCGGCGGGTCAGTTCGGTGCGGTTTTGGAGTTCGCCCAGTACGTCAGGTACGGCCGCGTTCTCGGCAGACAGCGTCATGAACTGCGACGTGGTCTCGTGTACGCCGGTCACGCCGGCTTTCGAGATTTCCATCTCACCTTTGCGCCACCGGGCCTGAGCCGGGGCGACCTGAATCGACGTCTTGAGGCGCTCGGCCGCCGCCAGGATCAGAGCGTCGTTGTCGAAGGCGACACGATAGGTCGTTCTGGCCCGGATGCGATCCCAAAGGGCGCGGAAATCCTCCCCGAGGAACACTTCTCTGTTCATGCCGATGGGCACGCGGTCGTCGGCGTTGCGGACGTCCAATCGACCTGACAGCTTGGTCAGGAGCGCACGGGCGTGGGCCGCCACGGCGTGGAACGCATCAGGGAACGTCAGGGTGCCCGCCTTCAGTTCGCGTCTCAGGCTGTCCTCGATTTTTCCCTTGGCAGTCAGATAGCCCTGTGCCTGAAGGTGCTCGAACAGTTGCGTCGATGCAGCCACGCCCAAGGGCTCCATCACGCCATCTTCGCCCTCGACAGGCAGGTGGGCGAAGGTGTCCTTGGCGACTGTGCCGAACTCGATCTTGAGATCCTGCTCGATCTGGTTCTGAAGGCCCTGGGCGAAGCTGGCGTAGCTTTCCTCGGCGATGACCGTCAGGACGTTTAGGCCCTCGTCGCGGCGGCGTTCGCCCTTGCTGTCGACGCAGAGACGCAGGCCTCGACCGATGGTCTGACGACGCTCACGGTCACCGCCCATTTCGCGCAGCACGCAAATCTGGAAGACGTTGGGATTATCCCAGCCCTCGCGCAGGGCCGAGTGAGAGAAGATGAAGCGCAGCGGCTCTTTCTCATCCAGCAGCTTCTCCTTGTCGCGCATGATCAGGTGGAAGCCACGCTCGGCGTCTTCACGGCTGGCCGCGTTCTTCAGGTCGCCCGATGCGTTGACCTCGGGCTCGGTGACCTTGCCCTTACGGTCCCGGGAGAAGTAGCCATCGTGGGCGCGGTCGGGCTCGATCGGTCCATCGCCAAACAGGCTGGCCCGGTAATCGGGATGGGCCGCTAGCTTGCGATACTCTTCCTCGAACATCACGCCGTAGGGGCCGAGCGAGCGGGACCCGTCCTCGCCATGGACGCGATAGTGATCAACGCGGTCGATGAAGAACAGGCTCAAGACCTTGATACCCAAGGGCCTCAGCACGCGCTCGCGGTCGAAATGCTCCTTGATGGTGCGTTGAATCATGCGGCGCACGACGCTGCCGCGGTCGACGTCGCCGTGGGCCTCTCCGATGCGCAAGTATTTCACGTCGCCGGGCAGGTTCAACTGCATCAGCGCCTCGCCGGACGCAGACTTCTCGATCGTCCCAATGGAGATGTCGCGATAGACCTCACGCTTGGTCAGGTCAGCCAGGTCGCGCCCGTCGGTCAAACCAGTCTTGATCTGACGCAGGACCGTGCCCTGGCCCTGCATGTCGATCTCGACCGAGGCTACCGGGGGCTTGGTCTTGGAGAATTTGATGTCGGTGACCCGCACATAGGGGGTGTTGTTGGCCCCGGTGATCTCCAGGCCAGCGACGTCGATCCGTTTGACCAGCTTCTGCTCGTAAGCGTCCACGGCGTCGAGCCGATAGACCATGTGATGCTTGGTGGCGTGCGTGGCCGAATAGCGCAGGGTGCAGAGGGGGCGCATCTCGTCCAGCGCCTTCTTGCCCCGGCCGTTCTCGCCGCCATCGACCGACTGGGGTTCATCGACGATCACGACAGGCCGGGTCGCCCGGACCAGATCGACGGGGCGTTCGCCGCCGGTGCGTTCGTGGGGGGTGTAGAAGACGTTGGTGTCCAGCTTGTTCAGCGAGCCTATCGTGGCGACCATCACGTTGATGGTGGACGAGGTGGCAAAGTCGCGCACCTGGCCCAGCTTGGCGCTGTCGTAGACGAACCAGTTGATCGGCTGCCCGGCATAAAGGGCGCGGAAGTGCTCCTTAGTCATCTCAAGTGTTTTGGCCACACCCTCGCGGATGGCGACCGAGGGCACGACGATGACGAATTTGGTGAAGCCGTAGAGCCGGTTCAGTTCGAAGATGGTGCGCAGATAGACGTAGGTCTTGCCGGTTCCGGTCTCCATCTCGACCGTGAAGTCCATGCTGCTCAGCCTGTCAGCAGGCGCCAGAGCATGCCGCAGTTGCACCGCGCGCAGATTGGCCAGCACTTCGTCGTCCAGAAGCGTCAGGCGGTTCCCGACCCCTAAACCGTCGTCGTCGAGACCGAGTTGCGCCTGGGCGTCGTCGGTGCTGACGCGTGATACGGTGAACTCGGTGCGGTTGATTTCCTGACCCTTGAACAGATCGCAGACGGCGTCGATGCCGTGCTTCTGGAAGGTCAGGTCAGATTCGAAACGCAGTTTCATACGCTGCGCACCGCTTCCAGCAGGTGGGCTTCGCCGGGGCCGCGATCGTTCAGTCGCTGATCCAAAATCTTGGCGACGTTTGTCTTGGCCACGTCGTTTTCGAAACCGGCGTCTTTGAAGAAGATCATGACGGGGGTGATCGGCGACAGGGTCTCGACCCAGTCGCCGATGCCGTCGGCTAAGGCTTCGGCGTCCGCCACCTTCACATCGCCCAAGCAGGCGAGCATGACGCCACCACCGAAGGCATGAACGGTCTGCCCCGCGATCTGGCGGGTCTGGCTGGGTTCGGTCAGGTCGATTCCGCGCTTGAGCAGCAATTCTACCAGCAGGTCGTCCTCGGTGCGACCGGGGGCCAGATTGTCAGCGGCGGAGAGCAGGTCGGCCTCCAGATTGTCGCCGGGCGCCCAAGTCTTGAGATTCGACGTCGCCAATTTATAAGCGCGAAAGCCTAAATCGGCGGTCGTATCTGCATTGTCGGCTTTGACTTTCGAGGCAGCGCGACGAAGCCGCTCCTTTGTGAGTTCGGCGATATTGCGCGGTTTTCCGATGGAGTCGCAAAAGTCGGCCGCAGCCTTTTGGTCCTTATTCTCCGGGTCGAGAGGCTCGGGCAGCTGAACAAGAATGTAGCGGCGGTTGCCGCCATCGGCGGCGTTCTGCGACATGACGGCGTGGCCTGTCGTGCCTGAGCCGGCGAAAAAGTCGAGAATGATGGCGTTGTCTCGACTAGCCAGAGTGACAATGTTTTGTATGTGATCCAAAGCCTTCGGCGTATCGAAAGCGTCACCGAAGCCGAGGTCCTTCACCACTCTTTTTGCTGTGTCACTGGAGAGCGATCCACCAAGCCATATTGATTTCGGCTTAGCTGATCTCTCAAACCCGCCTTCATCCTCATCATCATCCGCATCTTTACCTTCGCCAACGCTAATCGAAGCGTCGAGATAAACGCGATGCTCCACGTCAACCTTGCCCGTCTTCTTGGAGCGGCGAGCATGCAGCCAAGATAGATGACGGGAGACTGTTTCCACTCCCCACCGCCAGCGGCCATCAGAACCGTCACCTCGAAGAGGTAACGCTGTGTCGGTGTAGCGTCCCTCGCGGACGAGGCTGCAGTCTCCGGTGTTTGGGTCCCAATAGATGGGGAAATACATATTGGGTCGGTCTTCTCGGCGATCCGGCCCGCCCCTCTTTCTGAGGTCCCTCAAGGCATAAGGGCGCCCAAGTTCATCCACCAATTTGAACGCTGCCTTCTGCTCCGGTGTAAGAGGCAGCCCATAGGAGATGAACTCCGGGCGCGCATAGAATAGCATCGACTCATGAGCGGTGGCGATGTGGCGCCGGTCATTCCGTCCTTTGAGATTGTTCACGACGGCAATGACGCAGACGAAATTCTCTTGTCCGAAGACACTATCCGCAACAAGTCGAAGATTGCTGACTTCATGATCGTCAACAGAGATGAAAATCGCACCATCTTGAGCGAGAAGGGATCGGCACATCAGCAAGCGTGGATACATCATATTCAGCCACTCAGTATGATATCGGCCGCTTCCCTCGGGATTTGACGTGTATCTCACTCCATTTGCATCTATTTGTCGGGTCTGGCGAAGGTAGTTCCCTAGGCTGTCGCTGTAGTCATCAGGGTAAACGAAATCACTCCCTGTATTGTAGGGAGGATCGATGTAAATCAACTTCACCTTTCCTGCGTAACTCTTCTGGAGCAATTTCAGAACTTCCAGATTGTCGCCCTCAATCATAAGGTTCTGCGTCGTTTCCCAATCGACGCTATCCCCCGGTGCCGGCAATAAAGTGCCTAAGGAAGGCGTGAGTGCTAGACGACGCGTCTGACGTTTGCCGCTCCAGGTCAGGCCATATTTCTCTTCGTCATCATCGACGGCGTCTCCCAGCATTTGTCGAAGGGTGTCGAAATCCACACCGCCCTCGCTGATCGCGTCTGGAAACAGGGCCTTCAGCGCCTCGATGTTGGCCGCCACGGGATCGGCGCTGCTGGCTTCCGGCTCGTCGGCGCTCACGGGCGTGATGGGGGGCAGGGCTGTCGGCGAGGACATGGGCAGGCTCCGGTAGGTCAGTTCAGTCAGCGTCAAGTCAGTGCGGCGACGATGTCGGCGAGCAGTTGTTCTGCCTGCGTCACCTCTCGCGCCAAATCGATACGCCGATTCAGTTGCTTCTCAGTCTGGGCGCGCTTGCGCAAGGCGGCGACCGTTTTGATTTGCGCCTCGTACGCGGCCAGTCTGTCGCGTCGCGTCTGCGCGTCGGCCTCGTCTGTGGACAGGCGAAAGGCGCCGGTGACCTGCGCCACCGCAAAAGCCTCGATACGCTCCGCCCAGCCTACGTGGAGCGCCCAAAGGTCGTAGCCGCCGATACCCGCCAGGTTCAGGCTATTCAAAAAAGTCTCGGTCACAGGCGTGAAGGGCACCGTAATGGCGGTCGAGGCAGCGATCCGCTCAACCACCACCCGGCCTTCTTCTCGCTCATGATGCCGCTTCAGGCCGATGGACACAACGACGGACCCGCCCGCTTCGCACAGGAGTAGCAGGGGATGGGCGATGGCCCGGTGGATCACGGTCGTCAGTCGATCGGCCGCCGCCTCGGTCCGCAACCGCGCAGACATCACCACGATCTGGGGATAGGTCCGAACCTCATCGGCATAGCCCGCCAATCCGACCGACGCCGGCCGTAAGGTCGCGCGCCAATCGAGCCGATCCAGACCGCCGTCGAGTAACCGCTTGTCCGCCGCCGACAGGTCAGCCTGCTCGTTGAACACGGTCTTGGCCACACGCCTGTCGACCGCCGTCGCCGATGGCAGGGCCAAGGCATCGAACACCCGTTCAAGTGCAGACATCATTCTTCGGGCTGCCGTTCCAGTACAGCAAACCAGCCGACGACCTCCCAGTCCTCCATGCCCGCGAAACCGGTTGGATCGGCCAGGACACCGGCGCTGAACAGGCTGTCGATGGCCCGCTCCTCAGCCTTGCCCGAGACGGCGGCGACGGCGGCGGCCAAGGCGTCCTGCCAAGGCTTCATCACGCGCCCCTGACGGGTCATGGCGTCCAGCCGGTCCCAGGCCGAGTCGTCGGGGGTCTGGCCGCGATCAGCCAGATATTTCGTCCGGTCTAGCGCGCGCTTGGCCTGGCTCGGCGTCAGCAGTATTTCTCCGTCCGGTCCCACGTGGACGACGACGTGGGGCCGCAGAGGATCGTTAGGCGACAAGGCGGCCAGCGCCTTTGGCGTTTCGGCGCGCAGGCAAAAGATGGCGCCAGCGGGAACCTCGTCGTCCGCCCACACCGCAGCGTGGGCCGTCAGTGGCAAGAGTGCCACGGCTTCGCGTGCCTCCGGCTTAAGCGCCGCGAAATCCGCCCGAAGGTCGTTCAACGTCATGTCGGCGATCGACACGCCCGACGACAGGTCTTCCAGATCGATGACCGTCGTCTGAAGCGCCTCAAGCTGGCGACGGCGGTAGTCGAGATCGTTCATCACGTCGCCTGACGACGGCTCGATGATGTTCTCCTCGCCCGTAGCCGACACGTCGAGCAGCTTCATCCGGCCCGAAACCCGTTTCTCCAGGCCGATGTAGGTATCCAGGTCGACGTTGGGCCAGAAGTTCACCAACTGGATCGTGTCGTTGACCGATCCGATCCGGTCGATCCGCCCGAACCGCTGGACGATCCGCACCGGGTTCCAGTGGATGTCGTAGTTGATCAGGCAGTCGCAGTCCTGAAGGTTCTGCCCCTCGCTGATGACGTCGGTGGCGATGAGCAGATCGATCTCGCCTTCGTCAGCCATGTCGTCGGGCCGCCCCTTGGATCGGGGGGAGAAGGCCGTGAGGATCGAGCCGAGATCGGAACGCAAGCCCTTGATGGTGGTCCGGTTGCCGCCCGATCCCGTAACCAGAGCGGTATTGGCGTCACCGGTCTTGACCAGTTCGTCGTAGAGGTAGCGCGCCGTGTCGGCGAAGGCGGTGAAGACGATGATCTTACGGTTGCCGGGGTTGAACGGCGCTGCGACCTTCTCGGCGATGAACGAACGCAGCCGCGCCAGTTTGGCGTCACGGTCGGGGATGATCGCTTCGGCATCGACCAACATGGCGGACAGGCCTGCGCGATCCTCGTCCAGGTCCTGACGCCAGCGGACGCGATCGGCGTCAGCCAGCAGCACGCGCACCCGGCGTCCGACGGCGAGGGCTTCGAAAAGGGGATCGTCCAAGTCCAGATCGTCGATGGATGGCTCGTCCAGGGCGACTTCGTGTGCGTCGATCTTCGCAATCAGCGCATCGACGGCCTCAAGCTGACGACGCAAGGTCATCGCGAAGCTGGCGACGGAACTCTCCATCCGCTTGAGCAGGTTGACCCTGAGCAGGTGGACCAGACTTTCTTCCCGATCCAACTGGCTGAACACGCCGCCGCCACCACGAACCTGCTGGCTGTATTTCTCGTCGTAAGCCTTCTTCTTGGAGTCGAGCACGTAGCGGAGGGGCGCATAGACCGCGAGGTTGAGCCGTCGGATCGCATTGTTGATCTCGCCAATCGGCGGGAAGGTGCCGCTGCTGTCGACGTCAGCCTTGATGTTCAGCGGAGCGAGCCTGGTGGGGAAGGTGCCAGTCTCACTGGTCCCGTAGTAGCGCTCCACGTGCTTGCGGCTTCGCGCGATCGTCATGAGGTCGAGCAGCCGGAAGTAGTCGAAGCCCAACATGTCGAGCAGTCTGGCCGACGTGCGCCGGGCCTCGGGCATCTCCTGCCAGCGGTTGAACTGGCCCTGTGCGAAGCGGATCGTCGCCTCGATCGAAGGGATGTTCTGGGCGGCGAGGGCGGCGTCGTTGCCTTCGGTCGCGAAGGCGATCTGGTTCTTGATGTCGGCCAAACGGTTGTTCACCGGCGTCGCCGACAGCATCAGGACCCGAGTCTTCACCCCGGCCTTGATGATCTGCCGCATCAGCCGATCGTAACGGCCTTCCTTGTCTTTATGTGCAGCGCGGTTTCTGAAATTGTGAGATTCATCAATGACCACCAGGTCGTAGTTGCCCCAGTTCACGTGGCTCAATTGGATGTCGCCCGACATCCCTCCGTCGCGCGACAGGTCGGTGTGGTTCAACACATCGTAGTTGAAGCGGTCGCCGGCGAGGCTGTTGCGTCGATCATTGGCTTTCCAGAGCGTCCAGTTGTCTCTGAGCCGTTTGGGACATAGGACCAGGACGCGATCATTTCGCAGTTCATGATACTTGATGACCGCCAAGGCCTCGAAGGTTTTACCCAAGCCTACGCTGTCAGCGATGATGCAGCCGCCGTATCGTTGCAGCTTGTCGATGGCGCCGACGACGCCGTCGCGTTGGAAGCGGTATAGTTTCGACCAGACCGTTGTGTCGCGGATGCCGGTCGCCGAGCGTACGATCCGCTCTTCGTCCAAAGCCTCGCCCATCTCGTTGAACAGAGCGTCGAGGATGCGGAGGTGAACTTCTGAGGCAGACCGGCGGTCGGCGAGCAGGCTGAGCCGGTTCAGGAAATCATCCCGGCCTACCGACTTATCACCCAACGTCCGCCACTGCTCTTCGAACCAAGAGGCCAGCGTCGTAAGTTCGGCCATTGTCTCCGCTGTCTGGAGCAGGCTGAACGGATCAGCAGGCGTCACCCCCAAGCCAGATGTCGTCAGCGCGCAAGCCCCGACCATTGCTAGCGTTGGGGCGCCGTCCTGGTCTCGGAGCATGAATGTGGACTGGGGCACGCGGCTCTGAGCAACCCGGACCTGTGCGCTGGCCACCCACTGAGCCGCGTCGGCCGCCAGCCGACGACCGGTTAGACTGTTCCGTAGCGAGCGATCCGACCGGCCACCTAGCAGGTCGTCAGTCAAGGCGGTGTCCGCCGACAGCAGCAGGCGCAGCGCGAGATTGCGGGGCAATAATCCCTGAAGCGCCGATATGCCAAAGACTGAGACGCTAGTGGTCACAGCGCTGGCATCAGCCGGCACGGCTGCTCCTGCGATCTGATCGACGGCGCGATCAGTCCCCTTGTTGGCTATGATCCGCAAACATCGCCCCCACCATGTAGTCTTAGCACTCTATTTGACTTGGACGTGCTGAGCGACTCCTAGCTTGCCCTTCGGCCGCCGGTTGTGTGCGTTTGTCTGGCTCTAACCATTCTTCGGGCGGCGCCCGCTGCGCAAAGCTGCCGGCGGATTCTCAGGGTCCTGCGGCTCCATGAAAAACTCCGCCAGAGGTGCCGTTAGGACCTCCGCCAACCGATCCAGCAGATCGACCGAAGCGTTTGCCTGCGCGCGTTCCAGTTCGCTGACATAGGCCCGGTCAACGCCCGTGTCGGCAGCCAGCCGCTCTTGCGACAACCCTCGCTCGGTCCGCAGCCGCCTGAGATTCCACGCCACCAGCGCCCGTCCGTTCATGCCGGGCAAGCGACAGCTTCATCAGTCGTTAAACCACGGGTTATAGCCTACAGATTAAATCTGAAGGGCAAGATCGATGAAAATGGTGGTGATATTCAGCGCGGCGCTTTTCGTCGCCGCCGCGTCCCTGGGGATCACATCCCCTAGCAGCGCGAGGGGCAATCCCAACACCTGCACTTACCAAGACGCCCGACTGGTTCAGGCTTGCCGAACTGATCCGGCCATTCGGGGTTATCTGCGGGACCCCGACAACGCCGGGGTCGAGACCTACATGGACCTGCCGCCGGTCATCCGGGGCTGGGAGCCTGGAGAAGAAGAGGCGCTGTTGGGCGTGCTGTCGCCGCAGCCTCAACCCTATCAGCAGGTCGCCCAGGCCGCTCCGCCTCCGGGCTCGCTCGCAGAAGTCACGGAGCGCCTGCGCCGGATCGCATCCGGCGAATATGCGGCGCAGGTCGAGGCAGATCGCGCCCGGACACCAACCGTAAACTGGTCGCCCGCACAAATCAGAGCCGCCGCACGGCGCGCCGTCACCAGCAAACTGCGAGAACCCGCATCAGCGCAGTTTCGCAACGTCCGGCGCATCCAGCACGACAATGGCACCACGATGTTCTGCGGCGAGGTGAGCGGCCGTAACGCACACGGCGGCGTGTCGGACTTCAAGCGGTTTGAAGCCGGGGTGACGAACCGTGGAGAGGCATCAGCGCAGGTCGATGACCAGACCGGCATGGTGGGGGCCTACTTCAATACGGCATGGAACCAGTTCTGCGGTCGGATCGCCGGCACCCCCGTGCAGTTTTGATCGCTGAATAATGTATTCGCCTATGTGGCGAGGACCTAAAGGGGCGGTGCGGGCGTTTGCGGTGACGCATGGAACACGGCGAGTCCCCAGGACCGCGTCAGCTTCGATCGTTACGGAAGGCGAAATCCAAGCCCTTCATATTCAATAGCTTTTCTCCAGACTACGAATCTGGGGGTCGGGCGTTCGAATCGCTCCGGGTGCGCCATTTCTTCTTCTTATCCAGTATGCTGTTGGGCTAGCGACTTGGTCGGCTGTCGCGTGTGACTGTAACTGGCCATCGCATCTTTCAATAAGCCACTGATTTAATTGCTCAATTCCAATCCAGTTCAGTCTGGGGCTCACTCAGGTGCTCTTAGGCTTGGATATGCGAACCTCGTTGATAAGTCCGACCCGCCTGGCGGCGGATCGGACTCAAAGGCTAGGCTTGATGGTCAATGCCTTCGGCCGATCGATAGCTGACGGCCCTGGCCGCGAAGGTTGGCAGCACCAGAAGCGTCAGGACGGTCGCCGTCAGCAAGCCGCCGATGACGACGGTGGCCAGGGGTTTCTGCACCTCCGCCCCCGCGCCATGGGCCAGGGCCATGGGGATGAAGCCGACGATGGCGACGAGCGCCGTGGTCAGCACCGCACGAAGGCGGCTGAACGCCCCCTCCCTCGCCGCCTCACGAGGGTCCAGCCCGCTCTGGAGCCGCTCCCGGATGGCCTGCATCAGCACCAGCCCGTTCAGCGTCGCGACCCCGGACACGGCGATGAAGCCCACCGCCGCCGAGACCGAGAAGGGCATGCCGCGCAACAGCAGGGCCAGCACCCCGCCGATCAGGGCCAAAGGCACGCAGACGAAGACTAGGCCGGCCTCCACGAACGAGCCCAGGGCCATGAACAGCAGCACCCCGATCAGGACGAAGACGATCGGGATGACCAAACCCAGGCGCTGCTCGGCCCGCTTCAGGTTTTCGAACTGGCCGCCCCAGTCGAGGCGGACACCCGGCGGCAGGGCGATCTCCCCGACCTTGTTCTGCGCATCGGTGACGAACCCGCCCAGATCGCGGCCCCGGACGTTGGCCTGAACCACCATCCGCCGGGAGCCGTCGTTGCGGCTGATCTGGTTGGGACCTTCGGCGGTTTCGATCCGCGCCACGGAAGACAGGGGCACGACGGTTCCGTTCGATGACACGATCGGCAGGGCCGCCAGGCTCGCCGGATCGTTGCGCGCCGCGTCAGGCAGTCGCACGACGACGTCGAACCGACGGTCGCCCTCAAAGATGCGGCCTGCTTTCGCCCCCCCGACGGCGGCCGAGACCGTCTCCGAAATGTCGGCGGCGGACAGGCCGTAGTTGGCCGCCGCGAACCGGTCGACGCTGATGGTCAAGGTCGGTAGGCCCGACGCCTGTTCGACCCGAACGTCGGCCGAACCCGTTGTCTCGCGAAGGGCGGTCGCCACCTGATCCGCCACCCTTTGAAGGGTGTCGAAGTCGTCGCCGTAGACCAGCACGGCCAGGTCGGTGCGGACTCCCGAGATCAGTTCGTTGAAACGCAGTTCGATCGGCTGGCTGAACTCGAAATTATTGCCGATCTGCTGGCCGGCGACCTCTTCCAGCCGTTCGAGCAGGACTTCCTTCTCCAGCTTTGGATCGGGCCAGTCCTTGCGGTCCTTCAGCACGATGACGCTGTCGGAGATACTGGGTGGCATGGGATCGACCGCCGCCTCCGCCGTCCCGGTCCGCGAGAACATGGTCTCCACCTCGGGCTGGGCCGAGATCGCCCGTTCCAGGTTCATCTGCATGATCAGGGACTGCTCCAGTGAAGCCGAGGGAACCCTCAGCGCCTGCATGGCGATGTCGCCCTCATCCAGGGTTGGGATGAACTCCCGTCCCAGGGTGGTGAAGGCGACGCCACCGACGACCAGAGCCGCCACGACCGAGACGATGACGATACGGGCATTGCCGACCGCCGCGCGGATGGCCGGTTCGATCCAGCGCCTTGCGAACCTCAGGATGAAGGTTTCATGCGCCTCGGCGTGACCCTTCTCGTCCACATGGGCAGACTTCGGATCACGGACGAGGAGCGCCGTCATCGCCGGCACGAAGGTGAAGGAGAAGATGAACGCGCCGACCAGGGCCAGCATGACCGTCGCCCCCATGGGCACGAAGGTCTTGCCCTCGACTCCTTCGAGCATCAGCAGCGGAGTGAAGACGAGCAGGATGATCAGCTGGCCGAAGGCCGCCGGCTTGACCATTTGGCGCGCCGACTGGACCGCGACGTTGAGACGTTCACGGCGGGTCAACATCCGACCGAGCGACGCCCGCCGCTGGGTCAGCAGCAGCAGGGTGTTCTCGATCACCACGACCCCGCCGTCGACCATCAGGCCGAAGTCGAGGGCGCCGAGGCTCATCAGGTTTCCGCTGATGCCGAACCGATTCATGCCGATAACGGCAAACAGGAAACTTAGCGGGATCATCAGGGCGGTGATGGAGGCGGCGCGGATGTTCCCGAGCAACAGGAACAGCACGACGATAACCAGGAGGGCTCCCTCGATGAGGTTGCGGGCCACCGTCTGGATCGTCGAGTTGACCAGGGCGCTGCGGTCCAAAACCGTCACCGCCTCGATGCCCGCCGGCAGGGTCGAGCGGATTTCGTCCAGACGCTCACCCGCCGCCTGAGCGACCGTGCGGCTGTTGCCGCCGGCGATCATCAGGGCGGTGCCGAGCACGGCTTCGTGCCCGTCTCGGCTCGCGCCGCCGAGACGCGGCGACTGGCCGATCTCGACGGTCGCCACGTCCGCGACCCGGACGACCAGACCGCCGCGATTGACCACCGGCGCCTGGGCCAGGTCCTCGATGGTCGAGGCCAGGGCGTCGGTACGCACGGTTAAGGCTTCACCGGCCCGCTGGACATAGCCGGCGCCGGCCTGGGTGTTGGCTCTGTCCAGCGCCTGGATAAGGTCACCGAGGCTCAAGCCATAGGCCGAAAGCCGGGAGACGTCAGGCCGGACGGCGTATTCCTTCACATAGCCGCCGATCGTGTCGACGCCGGCCAGACCCGGCGCCGTCCGCATCTGCGGCGCGACGATCCAGTCCTGAACGGTGCGCAGGTAGGTGGCGCGCGTCTGGGGCGTGGTCAGCAGATCGCCTTCAGGGGTCAGATAGGCGCCGCCGGTCTGCCATCCCGGCTGACCCGGTTTGGCGAGGTTGGCCGTGGTGAACGGCTTGTAGTCGATCGTCCACATCAGGACTTCGCCGAGGCCCGTCGTGATCGGCGACAGGTTGGGCTCGACGCCTTCGGGCAGGCTTTCGCGCGCCTGGGCCATCCGCTCGGCTACCTGCTGGCGGGCGAAGTAGATGTCGGTCTGGTCGGTGAAGATGACGGTGATCTGGCTGAACCCGTTGCGGCTCAAGGATCGGGTCGAGGTCAGACCGGGAATGCCCGCCATCGCCGTCTCAAGAGGATAGGTGACCTGCCTTTCGATTTGTTCGGGCGCAAGCGCCGGGGCCACGGTGGTGATCTGGACCTGCCGGTTGGTGATGTCCGGCACGGCGTCGATCGGAAGCCTCGTCAGTTCGAACAGACCCAGGGCGGCGACGAGCGCCGTGACCAGGACCACGAACCAGCGGAAGCGGACGGAGGTTTCAATCAGGGCTTTGAACATGATCAGTGACCGTGCTCGGCTTCGCCCTTGGCGAGTTCGGCCTTGAGCAGGAAGGCGTTCGATCCGGCGACCCGATCGCTCGCGGTCAAGCCGCTCAGGATTTCCGTTCGTCCGGCGGCCTGACGACCGACGAGCACCGGCGCGGCGCGGAAGCCCGTGGCCGTGCGGACGAACACGACATTGGCGCCTTCGACAGTCTGCACCGCCTCGGACGGAACGGTCATGCCGCTGACGGCTTCGCCTGTGACGACGGCGCCCGTGACCGCCGAGCCCGCCGGAGGAAGGCGTGATCCGGTTGGATGGGCGCGGATGACTGCCGCTCCGCCCTCGGCCCCCGCGCCGGCGGCGACGCCGGTGACCTGGGCTTCGAACTCACCGGCCGGTCCCTGGACCCGCATCGTCGAGCCTGACCGGACCTGGACTGCGAGGGCGGGAGGTGCGTTGAACACGATCTCGACCCACGCCGGGTTGGTCACCTCGGCGATGACGCCGCCCTGGGCCGCGAAGCCTGCCGGTCCGACCAGCACGCTGGTGACGACCCCGGCGATCGGGCTGGAGACGTTGACGCGGCCGGAAGCATTGGGCGCGCCCGCCGCCGAGGCGCGCGCGCGCGCCGCGCGCGCCGCCGCTTCGGCGCCCAGGGCCTGGGCATGAGCGACCTCGGCGTCGCGACGAGCGACCACGCCCTGGTCGGCGAGGCTCTCCTCGCGCGCATGGGCCTGTTGGGCCGCGACGGCATTGGCCTGGGCAGCGTCGGCATCGGCGCGAAGGCTGGCGGCGTCGCCGCTGACCAAAACGGCCAGGGCCTGACCGGCGCGAACCGACTGACCGGGGGCGACCAGCACACGTTCGACCCGACCGCCTACCACGGCGGATACGGCGGCGCGCGCGTCGATCATGGGCTCGACCCGGCCGGAAAGCAGCGTCTCGCCGCCGCCTCCACCCATGATCGAGACGACCCCGATCCCGGCCGCGCTGATCTGGGCGTCGCTCAGAGCGAGCGTTCCTTCGGGCGCGCCTGCTTCCTCTTCGGCATGGTCGCCTTCGGCGGGCACGGCGGCCGGCGATGGGGCTCTACTGACGGTGAACCAGACGCCGCCGGCGGCGATGATCACGACAGCGGCCCCGGCCATCAGCCAGGTCCTGTTGAGTTTCGAGGGGCGCTTCATTGTGACGTTCCAAACGCGGCGCGGCCTTGCAGGCGCGCGAGGTCGATTTCAGCCCGGACCCGCGCAAGGCGGGCGTCCACGGCGGCGTTGCGGGCGGAGATGAGGGCGGCGCGGGACGATCGCAGCTCCAGTTGGGAGATGCGCCCGGCCTCGAAGCCGATGCGCGAAAGCCGATAAGCCTCCTCGCCGGCGGTGACCCCGGCGTCGGCTGCCGAGACCCGACTGGCCGAGGCCCGAAGACGCGCCTGGGCCGCATTTCGGTCCGCCTCAGCGTCCTGGCGAGCGCTCATCAGCCGGGCGCTGGCGGCCCGGAAATCGGCCTGGGCCGCCTCGATGTTCCCCCGGTTCCTGTCGAACAGCGGCAGGGGCAGGCTCAACCCGAACGTCAGAGCCGTTGCGTCCTCCGCCTCGTATCGACGGACTCCGACGGAAGCCGTGACGTCCGGCGCGGCGCGCACCCGCTCGACAGCGATGCGGCTCTCCGCCGCCGCGCGTTCTGCCTCCGCGACCCGCACCTGCGGTGTCGCCGACGCCGGTGTCTCGGCGCTCGTCGGCGTGCGGTCGATCAAGCTGGTCTCGATCGAGGTCAGCGGCGTGATCGACATGGCGACGGCGGTCAGACGGGCGAAGGCGGCGTCGCGTTCGGCCCCGGCTTCGTCGCGGGCGGCGCGGGCGGCGGCGGCCTCCGTTTCTCCCTGGATGCCCCGGAGCATTGGCTCGCGACCCTCCTCAACCAGGATGAGGGCAGCGCGCGCGTCGGCGATCGTGACGGCAAGCGCCTCTTCCGCGAGATCGTAGCGGCGTTGCGCGGCTTCGGCCTCGGCGTAGACAAGCGCAAGACGCGCGGCGGCTTCGACCGTCGCCTGGTCTCGTCGGAGAGACGCCGTGGCGGCGTCGGCGCGCGCCGCACCGACGCGGGCGCTGCGACGGCCCCACAGTTCTAGGTCCTGACTGAACGACAGGGTCGTCTCGGCCTTGTCGTAGCCGCTGAAGGGGCTGCTGCCGAAAGCGTTCTCGGCTTCAAGACTAAGCGTCGGATTAGGTGGCACCCGCGCTTGGTGGACACGCGCCTCGGCCGCGTCCAACAGGGCGTCAGCTTCGACGGCGGAGGGCGTAAGCCCGATCTGGGCGAGCAAGGTTTCGAACGCGGGGGCGGGGTCAGCCCAGGTCGGGCCGGCGAGAAGGGCCGCAAAGGCGGCCCACGCGCAGCCTACCGCGAAACGCGGCGGCCGGCGATGAAGGGATGTCATGTTTCATTTTCCAGAGAGAGGACGAGGGCGTGCGCTGGTCAGCGCGAGCGTCGCGTCAGCCTCTGGGAGGGCGTTCCAGACCGTCTGGCGCGTAGGACACGCGCAGGTCATCCAGCGGGAAGGCGTGGTCGGCACGAAGATCGGCGGCCTTGGTCGCCGTCGTCAGGTCGGGCGTGACGACGGAGCCGGAGTGATGGCAGTGACCATGCGAGCAAGCGCCGTGCATCGGTTGCTGGCCTTGATCGCGATTGTCATCGACGTCACCCGCCAGGATCTGGTGTGCGGACGGCAGTTCGACGCCGCACTCGGCGGCCTCGACGATCGGCGCCAGAGCGAACATGGCGACGATCAGCGCGAAGAGCGCCGCCATCCACCGGGTTCTCGTCATCACGGACGCCATCGTCGCCGCCTAGCAGATTTCACTGTCTATCGCCATCAGGCAGTCAAATTGACCGACCCTTGGGGTCGATCGCAGCGCCAGATACTCAAGGGCTGCCGCTCAACCAGGGGCCTGAGCGACCAAGATTCATGCTCAGAGGGTTGGGGGGCGCAGACCCCCATTGGGTGCGCTTCTGTTACGGCGACGGTCTCACAGGTCGGTAGGCATTCGTTTTTACAACGGTCAGAAATCAAATCATTGATAATAAAAGAATTTTCTTCGGACTACGAATCTGGGGGGCGGGCGTTCGAATCGCTCCGGGTGCGCCATTTTCTGATTAATAACAGAAACTTGCTTGTCCTATTGGGGCAGCTAACGCGTGGTCGATCTGTAACGACACGCACGCTGCTGGCTTAGTGCATTGAAATTACATAAATATCCGGAATTTTTCACTCTCGCGCTCTCGCGCTGGGTTCTTGCCGCTTGACTCTCGACATCGAAAAAGGGGCATATTGGAGAACATAACAGGAACATTTGGTGCCTTCGACCTTTCAGATTGAGCAGTTGAAATCCCGTCTAGCCAAGCTGTCTCGGCATGAGACCGTGAGCGAGCCGGGCCGGTTCACGCTCGGGATGGACCGTGTTGATGCGTATCTGGACCCCGGACCTTGCCTCTTCTGCCTGCACGACGTTCATGCCGAAACCGCTGCCGATGCTGTGGCCGCCAACGCTTTTGCGCTGGGTCTTGCGTCACGTGCCACACGAGACCGGCCTCTGGTCTGGGTGTTCCAGAACCTTGCGTCGCAGGAGGCGGGCGGCTTGCATGGTTCGGGGCTGCACGAATGGGGCTTGCGGCCAGAAACCGTGCTGATCGTACGGGTGCGCGATGCTGCGGCCCTGCTGGCGGCGGGCGAGGAAGCGCTGAAGAGCGGAGCGGTCGGCGCGGTCCTAATGAGTGGTTGGGGCGAGGCGAAGGTCATGACCTTGACTGCCAGTCGGCGTCTGGCCTTGGCGGCCCGACGGGGAGGCAGCACAGCCTTTGTGGTGCGAGCGGCAGCGCCCACCACGCCCAGCGCCGCCGAGACCCGCTGGTCCGTGCGGGCAGCCCTGTCGACCGGGCTGGAGGCAGACGCACCGGGGCGACCGGCCTTCGTCGCCGCCCTAACCCGCAGTCGACAGGGGGCGGCGCCGACCGAATGGACGCTGGAGTGGGATCGTGACAACCACGCCTTCTGCGAGCCCGCGTCGGTACCTGGCCGTCTGGTTCCCATTCCTGTCGTCGGATCGGTTGCGACGCGAGGTATCGCGTCGAGGCTCCGCCGAGCCGGCTAACACAGGGTCTGAAGCTACCCCTGCCGTAGCGCTGGTCGAGAAGGTGCGGGGCGCATTGCGGCTGGCAGCGCTGAATCCGGAGGCGTGCGCTCTGGGCCTGACGCGCGGTATGACGCTGGCCGATGCCCAGGCGCGGACGCCCGACCTGAAGACGGTCGTGCATCGCCCAAACGCCGATCGGGCTCTGCTGGCCCAGGTGGTGGATGATTTCGGCCGGTTTACGCCGATGGTGGCTACCGATGGTGACGACACCCTGATCCTAGACGTCACGGGCTGCACGCATTTGTTCGGTGATGAAGCGGGACTGATCCATGCGATCGAGGCTCGCGCGGGGCGGATTGGTCTGGCCGTGCGCACGGCGCTGGCTGGCACGCCCCAAGCCGCGCGAGCCCTGGTGCGGTTCGGTCGCGGCGGGACGATCACGACCGGTCAGGATCGGATGGTGGTGCGCTCACTGCCGATCACGGCGCTGGAATTGGGTGCCAAGGACCATCAGGCCCTGACGCGAGCGGGTCTGCGTACTCTCGGCGATCTGGACGACCGCCCGACCGCGCCGCTGGCCGCCCGGTTCGGGCCCGATCTGCCGGTGCGGTTGGCGCGTATCCTAGGACAGGAGGATGTCCGGATCACGCCGCTAAGGCCGCCTGCGCCCTGCATCGTCGATCGCATCCTGTTCGAGCCTATCACCGAGACGACCGATGTCATGGCGGTGATCGACGACCTGCTGACCGAGGCCATGGCCTGGTTGGATCAGCGAAGGCTGGGCGGCCGGGCTTTCGAGGTCGCCTTCTTCCGCGTCGATGGCGCGACACGGCGGATCACTGTTCGGACAGGATGGGCTACACGCGACGCAGCGAGCGTGATGCTGTTGTTCAAGGAACGGCTGGCGGCCTTGGCCAGTCCGTTGGATGCGGGCTTCGGGTTCGACCAACTGCGCCTGTCGGTCCCTGTGACCCAGGTCCTGGCGCCGACACAGGCGGGATTCGAGGGCGAGCCCACAGGCGCCGAAGACCTAGACCGGTTGATTGACCGTCTGACGGCGCGTCTGGGGCCAGAGGCGGTCGGTCGGTTCGAGCCGGTGGAGTCGCATCTGCCTGAACGTGCGGCGCGTCTGGTATGGGCTGGGCGTCGTCAGGGCGAAACCGCCTGGCCTGCTCGCGATCCTGAATCCCCACCCCTGCGCCCGTTGCAGATGTTCGATCCACCCCAGCCGATCGAAACCATAGCCCTGGCTCCCGATGGGCCCCCAGCGCTTTTCCGTTGGCGGAGAGTCACGCATCAGGTTGCGCGCGCCGAAGGCCCTGAGCGTATCGGCGACGAGTGGTGGCGTCGGTCCGGACATCGAGCCCGGGATTACTACCGCGTCGAGGACCATGAGGGGCGGCGGTTCTGGCTATTTCGGGCGGGCTTCTATGGTGAGGAGCCCGAACCGCGCTGGTATATCCACGGGCTGTTCGCATGACCGACGGCAACTCTCCGCCCGCTTATGCGGAACTGGCGGCGGCCAGCAATTTCTCGTTTCTGCGTGGAGCCTCGCATCCCAAGTCGCTGGTGTTGAGCGCGATCCTGCGCGGCCATACCGGTCTGGGTCTGGCGGATCGCAACACGGTGGCGGGTGTCGTTCGGGCCTGGAGCGCATTGAACACCCTACGCGTAGAGGGATTGTCGCCGCCGGAGAAAGTCCGTGATGGTGGCGGGCCGGGAGAGACAGGTTTCGTCGAAGACCTGATGAACGATCCGGCCCTGTCTGACATGGTCGAGGCGCGGGCACAGGATTTTCGCCTGCTGACCGGCGCCCGTCTGGCTTTCAACGACGGCACGCCGGACATCATCGCCTATGCCGAGGATCGCGCGGGATGGGGCCGTTTGACCCGACTGCTGACGCTGGGCAACCGTCGGGCCGTTAAGGGGCAATGCGAGATCGGCATAAGCGACCTGCTGGGCGATCCCGAGGGTCTGTTGCTGATCGTCATACCCGAGCGACATCTGGAGGCCCTTCCCCCTCTTTTGTCTCGGCTGGAAGCGGCCGCGCCCGGTTCGGTCTGGCTGTCGGCGGCGATGCTGCGACAGGGCGACGACCGGCGCCGGCTGACCCGGCTGAAGGCGATCGCTAATGTCGCCGATGTGCCCCTGCTGGCGATCAACGACGTTCTTTATCACGACCCATCGGAGCGCGATCTTCAGGATGTCCTGACCTGTATACGCGAGGGCGTGACGATCGAGGCGGCGGGGCGGCGGCTGTTGGCCAATGCGGAACGCCATCTGAAGCCGCCGGCTGAGATGGCCCGGCTGTTTGCGGATGCGCCCGAGGCCCTGGAACAGACGCAACTTCTGCTGGACCGCGCCCGGTTCGACCTGAAAGACCTGACCTACAACTATCCGCAGGAGCCCACGCCGCCCGGCTGGTCGTCACAGGCCTATCTGGAAGACCTGACCTGGCGGCATGCCCAGATCCGTTATCCCGGAGGAGTGTCTGCCAAGGTCACGGATTTGCTGAACAAGGAACTGGCCTTCATTCAGATCCAGGGTTTCGCACCCTATTTCCTGACCATCCACGACATCGTCCGGGTGGCGAACTCGAAGGGGATACTGTGTCAGGGCAGGGGATCGGCGGCGAACTCGGCGGTCTGTTATGTGCTGGGCATCACTTGCGTCGACCCGGCCGAGAACGATCTTTTGTTCGAACGCTTCCTGTCCGACCACCGGGGCGAGCCGCCCGACATCGACGTGGATTTCGAGCACGAGCGTCGCGAAGAGATCATCCAGCATATCTATGATCGCTACGGCCGCCACCGCGCGGGGATCGCCGCGACCGTCATCCGCTATCGCCCCAAGAGCGCCATTCGCGAGGTCGGCAAGGTGCTGGGCCTGACCGAGGATGTCACGGCCCGGCTGGCCGCCAGCCAATGGGGTAGTTGGGGCGCGGAGATCGGTGATTGTCATGTCGAGCAGGCCGGGTTGGACCCCGCCAACCCGATGATTGGGCGGGCGGTTGCGATGGCGTCGCGTCTGCTGGGCTTTCCGCGTCATCTGTCGCAGCACGTCGGCGGCTTCATCCTGACTCAGGACCGGCTGGACGAACTCGTCCCCATCGGTAATGCGGCCATGCCGGATCGAACCTTCATCGAATGGGACAAGGACGACATCGACGATCTGAGGTTGATGAAGGTCGATGTGCTGGCGCTGGGGATGCTGACCTGTATCCGAAAGGCGCTGAACTTGATGCACGCTCACGACGACGCAGCCTACGAATTGCACACCGTTCCCAACGAACAGGCCGATGTCTACGACATGCTGTGTAAGGGCGACTCGATCGGCGTTTTTCAGGTCGAGAGCCGGGCACAGATCAACATGCTGCCCCGGCTGAAGCCGCGCACCTTCTACGATCTCGTGATCCAGGTCGCGATCGTGCGGCCCGGCCCGATCCAGGGAGACATGGTCCATCCTTATCTGAGGCGACGGGCAAAGCTGGAAGAACCGGAGTACTCAAAACCCGCGCCGCCCCATGACCCCGACGAACTGAAAAAGGTGCTGCACAAGACGCTGGGGGTGCCGCTTTTTCAGGAACAGGCGATGAAGGTCGCCATGGTCGCCGCCGAGTTCACGCCAAAGGAGGCCAACGGTCTACGCAAGGCCATGGGCACCTTTCGAGGCGACGGCACACTGTGGAAATATGAGGGCCGGATGGTCAATCGAATGGTTGAGCGCGGCTATGAACGTGACTTTGCCCAGCGGTGTTTCGACCAGATCAAGGGCTTCGGCTCCTATGGCTTTCCCGAGAGCCACGCCGCCAGTTTCGGCAAACTGGTCTACATCTCGTCCTTTATCAAATGCCGATACCCCGCCGCCTTCGCCTGTGCCCTGCTGAACTCCCAGCCGATGGGCTTCTATGCCCCGGCCCAGATCGTGCGCGATGCTCAGGAGCACGGCGTTGAAATCCGGCCCATCGACGTCAATCTGAGCGACTGGGACAACACGCTGGAGGGGCCGCCCGGATTGCTGGCGCTGCGGCTGGGCTTTCGTCAGATTGATGGGTTCCGCGAAGAATGGGCCAAGGCATTGGTCGTCGCACGCAGCAGATCGTTCGAAGGCGTCGAGGCCCTGGCCGGTCGCGCGAGCCTGCCGGGTTCTGCGATGCGCAAACTGGCCGACGCCGATGCGTTTCGCTCGATCGGCATGGATCGACGCGAGGCCCTATGGGCCGTGCGCCGCCTTCCCGACGATGCGCCCTTGCCGCTGTTTGCCGCCGCCGATGCCCGTGAACTGGGCGAAGAGGATGACGCCCGCCTACCTCGAATGGCTTTGGGCGAACACGTCGCAGCCGATTACCAGACCACGCGCTTGTCGCTGAAGGCCCATCCCATGGCGATCCTGCGCCCGATCTTCGCGGCAGAAAACACTCTGACGTGTGCCGAACTGGAGACGAGACGAAGCGGCGCCAAGGTTCGCACAGCCGGCGTCGTCCTGGTCCGGCAACGCCCCGGCAAAGGCAATGCCATCTTCATCACGCTGGAGGACGAGACTGGCGTCACCAACCTGGTGCTATGGGCGCGGATGTTCGAGGAATACCGTCGCGTGGTCATGGCGGCTCGGTTGATGGGCGTGGAGGGTGTGGTCGAGAAAAGCCCGGAGGGTGTCGTGCATCTTATGACGCACAGGGTGTTCGATCGCTCCGCTGAACTGGACCGGTTATCCGACGCGAACACAACAGAAATCACTCCCAGCCGTGCCGATGAGATCATCCGGCCTCAATATCCTCGTGAAACCGTTCATACCCATCCCAGGAATGCGCGGATATTGCCGGGATCGCGGGACTTCCATTGATTACGTCAAGCCGAAGGGCGGCTTGATAAGCCATAGGAGCATCCTCACGCTTAAATTTGTAGCTCATTGAAGATCACACCCGCTCCAAGGCCGGCCGTTACAGCCAAGAAGAAATAATCTTCTGAAGTTAATACTTATTTCTCCAGACTACGAATCTGGGGTTCGGTCGTTCGAATCGCTCCGGGTGCGCCATTTCCACAAATCTATCATTCGGGTAGATGGGCCGCGCTGCGAGTCCAGCTGACGGGCTGGCTGCAATACTGCCGGAAGTCGAATCCAAGCCTCTGATTTTAGACGACACGCCCGGTTGATGGGGTCCGAAACTCGTGAAAAGGCGTGATTGACTAGGACCGCATCCGGCGCCTCCAGCGACCACGACAGCTCAGGTCGGCGGGGCGTAGCGCCGCCGTCTGCATCGAACCTGCATGGCGCCTGCGCTGACAATCCATCGACGGCGCAACCGTTCTCGACGGACATGGCCGAGAAGCATTTCCCGAAAGGGAGGCCCCATGCTTCACATACCCGTTCTGCCTCGATCATCATTCTGGCTCAGGGTCGCCGTCGGCGCCGCCCTGGTCGGCCTCGCCGACCTGCTGTTCTTCGCCCATGCCCCCGGTACGAGTCTTGGCCTGTTCGCCTTCGCGGTCCTAGGGGGCGCGCTCCTTGGTCGGAAAGACCTGCTGCAAGACCGTCGAGGCCGGGGCTTCGTCCTGGCCGGCGTCGCCTTCGCCCTGGTTCTGGCGGACCGGCCTGGGGTGCTGGCCTGGGCGCTGTTCGGGGTCTCGATCAGCCTCGGGGCGTTGTCGAGCCGGGTGGGGCCGAACGAGACGGCGTGGGGCTGGGCCCAAAGACTGGCGCTCCACTGGTTTTTTGCCCTGTTTGGCCCCGTGATCGACCTGTTCAAGGTCTCGCGGCTGAGGCGCGGTCGCGGCGGAATGTCCGCTCTGAACCTGCTTGGCCTTCTCATCATGCCCGTGGTCGGCGGCGGTGTCTTCCTCGCCCTGTTCTCGGCGGCGAATCCGCTCATTTCGAATGCGCTCGCCAACCTGTCCCTGCCGTCCCTGTCGCCCCAGAACGTCCTCCGCATCCTGTTCTGGTGCGCCGTCTTCATCGGCGTTCTGGGCCTGCTGCGTCCGCGCTGGCGCAAGCCCTTGCTCGGCCTGCCTGAACGCAAGATCGGAAAGCCTTCAGCCTTCCTGACCCGCACGATCACCCTGTCCCTGATCGTCTTCAATGCGGTCTTCGCGCTCCAGAACGGCCTGGACATCGCCTTCCTGTGGAGCGGCGCGCCGCTTCCCGGCGACATGGGTCTGGCCGAATACGCCCATCGCGGCGCCTATCCCCTGATCGTCACCGCCCTGCTCGCCGGCCTGTTCGTCCTGGTGGCGCTCCAGCCGGGTTCCGACACCGCGAGCAAGCCGCTGGTCCGGTGCCTGGTAGTGGTCTGGATCGCCCAGAACATGGTGCTGGTCGCGTCTAGCCTGCTGCGCACCGCCGACTATATCGAGGTTTACGCCCTGACCCGTTTCCGCATCGCCGCGATGATCTGGATGGCGCTGGTGGCGGTCGGCCTGATGCTGATCTGCTGGCGCATGCTGGCCGGCAAGTCGGCGCACTGGCTGATCAACGCCAACGCCGCGGCCGCGCTGATCGTGCTGGCGGTCGTCAGCGTCGTCGACCTCGGCGCCGTCGTGGCCGGCTGGAACGTGCGGCATGCCAGGGAAGTCGGAAGTCGCGGGGTCGCGCTGGACCTCGGCTATCTCCATACCCTGGGCGCGCCCGCCCTCGTCTCACTGGCCGAGCTGGAAACGACCCTTGACGACGCCGTCCTGCGCGACCGGGTCGCCGCCGTCCGCCAGGACATCCTGCTGAACGTCCGTCGGCGACAGAGCGAATGGCGCGGCTGGACCTGGCGCGACCAGCGTCGTCTGGATCGCATCGCCGCCCTGCAACAGAAGGGCGCCTTGTCGGCGCCGGCGCCGGGCGCCCGTCACTGGAACGGGCTCATCCAAATGCCGCCGCCCACCGCGCCGGCGCCCGTCGCCGCCCCGCCGCCTGTCCCGTTGACCTCGCCGACGGAAGGCTGAACATGGCCATCATGCAAAGCACCGTCCTGGTGGTCGATGACGACCCGCACATCCGCGACCTGCTGACCTTCGCGCTTCAGAAGGCGGGTCTGGCGACGCGGGAGGCCGCCGACGGCGAAGCCGCGCTGGCCGACATCGCCCTGTACAGGCCGAACCTCGTCGTGCTGGACATCAACATGCCCCGCATGGACGGGATCGAGGCCTGTCGCCGAATCCGCGCCCAGGGCGATCTGCCGGTCCTGTTCCTGTCGTCGCGCGATGACGAGATCGACCGCATCCTGGGCATGGAGCTGGGCGCGGACGACTATGTGACCAAGCCCTTCAGTCCGCGCGAGGTGGTGGCGCGGGTCGCCGCCATCCTGCGCCGTATCGCGCGGAACCCGCCCCCGCCGACGCCGGGCCAGTTCGCCTTCGGTGGTCTGGGTCTGGATGCGGACGGATGGCGGGCGACATGGCGCGATGTGGAGGTGCCGCTGACGGTGACGGAGTTCAGCATCGTGCGCACCCTGGCCGATGCGCCGCGCCGGGTCTTCACGCGGGACGCCATCATCGACCGGGTCCATGGCCCAGGCTTCGCCATGACCGACCGTACGATCGACAGCCATGTCCGCAACCTGCGGGCCAAGTTTGCAGCGGTGGGCGGGGCTGACGTGATCGAGACCAGGCCGGGCATCGGCTACCAGCTTGGCCCCTGCCTGGGCGCGCCCGGGGCGCCGGAGGCGTGATCGCACGTCTGCGCGCCTTCATCCGCAATCACTGGCCGGCGCTCAGGCTTCGGACCATCCTGCTGTCCGTGCTGATCTTCGCCGGCGTCCTGCCGGGGCTCAGCGCCATATTCCTGCGGGTCTATGAGAACACCCTGGTGCGTCAGACGGAGGCGGAACTGGTCGCCCAGGCCGTCGTCCTGTCGGCCGTCGCCGCCTCGGATTGGCCCGGCGCCGTCGTGGTTCCGCCCGATCCCGCCCGGCGCGACGATCCGGGTTACTACAGGCCCGAACCCGCGACGATCGACCTGGGGTCCACGCCGGTCTTGCCGGCGCGGCCCGCGCCGCGTCACGCTGCCGTGCCTGAGGCCGGGGCGGTCGAGGTCGCCGACCGGCTTGGCTCCGTCGTCGAGCAGACCAGCCGCACAACCCTGGCCTCGATCCTCTTGCTGGATCGCAACGGGACGATCGTTCTGGGCTACGGCCAGGGCGGCGGCCTGGCCGATCTGACCGAAGTGCGCTCGGCGCTTGCGGGCGAACCGCGAACGGTCCTGCGTCGCAACGACGCCTATCGCCCGCGCTATTCCATGGAATGGCTCAGTCGCGCAGCGGGCGTTCGTATCCACCATGCGCGGCCGGTGATGGTGAATGGCCGGGTCGAGGGGGTCGTCGTGGCGTCCCGCTCGCCCCGAGCCCTGTTCAAGGGGCTGTACCAGGACCGGATCAAGATCGGGCTGGGCGTCGTCGGAACCCTGGGTGTGATCGCCCTTTTGGCTGTTCTGGTCTCGCGCGGCATCGCCCGTCCGATCGAGGCGCTCAGCCGGGCGACGCGCGATGTCGCCAACGGCGGCGGCGTGCTTCCCCCTGCGCCGGCCACCGCCGCCGTCGAAATTCGGACTCTCTACGAGGACTTCGGGCGGATGGCCCAGGCCGTGGATCGCCGGTCCCGCTATCTGCGCGATTTCGCCGCCGCCGTGAGCCATGAGTTCAAGACGCCCCTGTCCGGGATACAGGGCGCCGTCGAACTGCTGCAGGACCACGAGATGGCGCCTGATCAGCGTCGGCGGTTCCTCGACAACATCGCCGCCGACGCCCGCCGTCTCTCGGCCCTTGTGACGCGCCTGCTGGATCTGGCGCGCGCCGATATGGCGCGTCCCCAAGCCGGGCTTTCGGTCGACGTCCGCCTCCCGATCACGAAGGCGGTCGACGCCAGGTCAAGCCGGCTGGCGATCTCGGTGATGTTCGGGGACGAAACGCCCAGGGTGGCCGTTCCAGCGTCTACCATCGAGATGGTGGTTTCGACGCTCCTGGAAAACAGCCGCCAGGCCGGCGCGACGGCCGTCAGCATCAGGGCGGCGGCCCTGCCCGATCGACTTGTCGTCACCCTGGCGGACGATGGTCCAGGCGTCGCGCCGGCCGACGCCGGTCGCGTCTTCGAGCCCTTCTTCACCACGCGACGCGGGGAGGGCGGCGCCGGCCTCGGCCTGTCCATCGCCCGCGCCCTGCTGGCCGCGAACGACGCCACCCTGGATCTGCTGCCTACGACCGAGGGCGCCGTCTTCGAATTGGTCATGCCGCTCGCCGAGCAATAGGTTTGGCCGTGCGACCGGGGGCCGGAACCGGGCCGTCTTTTGCGGAC
The DNA here is from genome assembly GCF_011064825.1 of Brevundimonas mediterranea. Taxonomy (NCBI): domain Bacteria; kingdom Pseudomonadati; phylum Pseudomonadota; class Alphaproteobacteria; order Caulobacterales; family Caulobacteraceae; genus Brevundimonas; species Brevundimonas mediterranea. The sequence continues at coordinate 1,335,173 of NZ_CP048751.1, read as the reverse complement.
AAGCCTTGTACGCCGCGGATCACCCGTCCGGGGACAGCCTCGGCCGCCATCGGCGGAGGCGGATCGAAACCCGATCATGCCCCGCTTCAGCCGCGGGGTCCGATGCGGAGGCGGCGTTGTCCGCAGGCGCCCCGTCTCGAGACAGTGACGAACGGTCCATGCCGAATTGCGACAGGCCCGCACTCACGATGACCCGGAGCCGGTCTGCCGCCCCACGCTTTGAGAGCCGCCGTATTAACCCTGTCCGAACCCGGTTCGATGTCAGATCAACCGCTTGCGTAGTCCTCGTCGACCAACCCCTTACCGTCTATGATTAATTTGTGTTAGTCATTGTAATGGATGGGTTTTTGCACTGAGCCGGTTTGCCCGATGTTGGGCCTTCTGGAGAAATCTCGTGACCACCAAGATCCTCATCATCACCGCCGTTCTCGGCGTCGCGACGGCCGGCGCCGCCCATGCTCAAAGCATCGGATCAGGCCAGTCGAACAATGCATCCGTCCGCTCGCAGCTGAACGCCACGATCACCGACGTGAACAATTCGGTTTCCGTCACCTCCGCCGCCATTTCCAACAGCGTGACCATCGACGGCGGCACGGCGGTGTCCCTGAACAACAATCAGAACGCCTGGGGCGGCGCGGCGTCCCAGCTGAACGCGACCATCGGCGATGTCTCCAAGGACGTCTCGGCGACGTCGGCGGCCATCGCCAACTCGGCGACGATCAAGACCTCCGACTGGGGCGGGGCGATCACCAACACCCAGGTCGCCTATAACGACCCCTCGGCCACGCTGAACTCCACCATCAGCGACGTGTCGGGCACGGTTTCGGCGACGGCGGCGGCCATCAGCAACTCCGCCACCATCGACTCGCGACTGGGGTCCCTGAACTCGTCGCAGACCAATACCGCCGGGGTTTCCGCCATCGCCACCACGACCGTGCGTGACGTCTCGGGCGCCGTCACCAACACGGCGGCGGCCATTGGCAACAGCTTGACCGTGACCGGCTTCTGAATGGACAGGCCGGCGTCCCCGCGAAGGCGGCGTCGGCCCTTTCCGCCGCTTCACCCCGCTCTCCTTCCCGCTGAGATGACACACATCATGACCAAGACGCCGCTCTTGCCGCTCGTAATCCTGACCCTGTCCGGTCTCTCCGGGCGGGCCCTCGCGCAATCCTCGACCGAGTCCGCCGGGGCGGCTTCGATGGAGGCCGGCTATGGCCGTTCCGGCGCCGTCGCGACCCAGACCTTCAACCCTGTCACGCGCGACGCCAACGGCAATCGGCTGGTCGTCAACGGCGTCATCGTGAACAGTCAGGCCGGCACGAGCGTCAGCTACGCCAGCACAGGGTCGAACACGCAGTCGGGCGCCGCCTATTTCGACAGCGGCGCGGCGGCGCTGGGCGATACGAGCAGCGCGACGGCCGTGGGCAACCTGGTCAACGTCTCCATCATCGGCCACGGCAACACCGTGGTGCTGAACAGCCGCCAGACCAACAGCGGCGACGTCAGCGCCAATGTGCGGAAGTCCGGCTCATGAGGCGGGCGACGATCACGGGGATCGCGCTCGGCCTGGTCGCCGGAGCCGCGACGGCGGAATCTTCGGGCGGGATGAATCCGGGCGCGATCCGCGGCGCCCCCGCCACGGCCAATCCGTCTCCCTATTCCGCCGCCCTGACCTGCCTGTCGCGGCGGGGCGGCTGGATCGGCGGCGCCCCGCCCAGGATCGCGGTGGGACGGATTTCCGACATGACGGGCCGGGTCGATCTCCAGACCGGAGCCCGCGTCTCGCAGGGCGCCGCGCTGTTCGCCATCACGGCCCTGGCCCGCTCCGGCGCGCCGGTGGTCGAGCGGCTCGACAACACGGTCGCCGAGATCGAATTGAACTATGCGCGCCAGCACCTGCTGTCCGACGCCCCGGAACGGGCCGGTCAGGATCCCGACAATTTCAGGCCGATCCACGTCGGCCAGGTCGCGGGGTCGCGGTACTATCTCGTCGGCGGCGTCACCGAACTGAACTACAATATCGCCTCGAACGGCGTGAACGTTCAGGCGGGCGATGTGAGCACGACCGGCCTGCGCGGCCTGGGTCAGGCGTCGCGCTATGTGATGAACGTCGCGGTCGACCTCAGACTGGTGGATACGCGCTCGCAGGAGGTGGTGAACAGCGTCAGCTTCCAGAAACAGGTGGTCGGCGTGGACCGCAGCCTCGGGCTGACGGGAACCCAGGGATCGGTCGGCGGCGTCGCGACGGCCGGCGGCGGCGCCATGGAGCCGGTGCAGGCCGCTGTGCGGACGGTGGTCGAACGCGGCGTCTTCGAACTGTTGGCCGGCATCCAGACGCCGGGCGCCAAGGCGACCTGCCTGCCGGCCGACGACCCTGTCGGGGTCCAGACCTACGCCATCGCCGCAGGAGCCGCTTCGTGAGACTGAGACCGCTTCTGGAGGCGTCGATGATCGCGGCGGTCGGTCTGGCCGGCTGCACGACCGCACGCTACGACCCTGCCACCGGTCTCTACGCCAATCCGATCGGCGGCGCGCCGGCGACCGGCAACGACACCGCCTATTCCGCCGCGCTGAGATGTCTGGCCTCGGCGGGCCAGGCGGAGGGGCGCAGCGCGCCGCGGCTGGCGGTCGGCGACATCGCCGACCTGACCGGCCGCAATGATCTGGAGACAGGACGCAAGATCAGCCAGGGCGCGTCCCTGTTCGCCGTGACAGCCCTGACCAAGGCCGGAGTGCCCACGGTGGAGCGCCAGGATCGCGGGGTTTCGGAGGTCGAACGACAATATGCCCAATCTCATCTTCTGTCCGACACCCCCCAGGCGGCCGGCGAAAGCGCCGAGAATTTCCGCCCGATCTACGCCGGTCAGATCGCCGGTTCGCGATACTATGTCGTGGGCGGGGTCACCGAGCTGAACTATAATCTGCGGTCTTCCGGGGTCGATGCCTCCGCCGGGGGAATCGAGGCCAGCGGGGTCAAGGGGGGGCTGACCAGCAGCGGCTATGTCATGAACATCGCCATCGATCTTCGCTTGGTCGACACCCGGTCCCAGGAAGTCGTCGCCACGGCCTCCTATCAAAAGCAGCTTGTCGGTCGCGAGATCCGCGTGGGCGTGTTCGACTTCACCCACGGCAATATTTTCGACCTTTCCGCTGGAGCCTCCGGCATGGAGCCGATCCAGTTCGCCGTCCGGACCGCGATCGAACGCGGCCTGTACGACTTCGTCGCCGACCTCTACGCCATTCCCCGCGACCGCTGTCTCGCGCGGCCGGAAACGGGGCTGCAAGGCGAGAGCCTGCTGGCGCTGCGCGCGGCGGAAGCGGCTGCGCCCCAGGCCGAACGGCCGTCCGACAGGCCGCCCGCCACCGGGCAGGCCCCGTCCCGCCCGATGGCGGGACCGCCGGCCCGCTGGGTGCTGGATCCTTCCAGCTGGCGCACCGCGCCGTCGTCCGCGGTGCGCGGGACGACGGCTGCGGGCGGTTGAGGCGCCACGGACTTTCCGACTTCTCCAGTGCCAATTGAAGAAGGCCGTCGCGAGCGTCGCGACGGCCTTTCTCGTCTGGGTCAGTCCCCCGATCCGTCGCGCGGGACGGCGTCGTCCCGCGCGACGAAGGGTCAGAGGCCCCCGGTCACCCGGCTGATGGTCGCCGAATTGCCGATGGCCGCCGCCGTCAGCGACGCCGAATCCACGGACCGGACCGTGACGTTGGATATCGCCTGCGTCAGGGCCTTGTTGTCCTGAACAGAGGAGACCGTCAGCATGGTGTTCGGCCCGGTGTTCAGCGTCAGCGAGTTGGAGATCGCCGCCGAGGTGGCCGACACCGCGCCATCGACGTCGGCGATCGTGGCGGACAGGGTTGCGGTCGGGTCGTAGCCGGACATCTGGGTGTTGGTGACCGTGCCCTTGCCCGCGCCCTGCAGGTCGATGGTCGCCGAATTGGCCAGGGCGGCCGAGGTCAGGTTCACCTTGTCGGACACGTCCTGGACCGTCGCGTTCAGCACGGCTCGCGAGTCGCCGTTGAAATATTGGGCGTTGGTCACGGTCATCGCCCCTTCGCCCGAGGCGGTGAAGGAGTTTGCGATGGCGGCGGCGGTGCCGTTCACGGCGCCGTCGATGTCCGCCACCTTGAGGTTGGCGTCCGCCAGAAACTGTCCGCGATGGGTGTACTGGGTGTTGGCGACCCTGGACACGACATTGCCATCCAGGGTGACGGTGGCGGAGTTGCCCAGGGCCGCCGCCGTGGCCGCGACATCGCCGTTCACGTCGGCGACATTGCTGGACAGGGCGGCGCTGGTGGAGCCCCAGCTATCCTGAAGATTTCGCACGGTCGTCGGCCCGGCGCCGGAGATGGTCGCGGAGTTGCTGATCGCCGCCGAGGTCTGCGAGACGTTCCCGTTGACGTCGTTGACGACGGCGTTGAGCTGAGCTCGGACGGTCGCCGTGTTCTTCTGGTTCGATGTTGCAGTAGACTGCGCCTGAGCGCCGGATGCGAGAATGAGAGCGGCCGCGGCCGCCAGGCTGGTCACGCCGATATTGTGAGTCATTTGAAAGCCCCAAGAGGATGTCCGCCGGAAATGACGGCGTTCTGTCGACTGCAAGAACGGCCGCGTCTTTCCGCGTTCGAGGCGTTAACCGAGTCTCGGGACGAAGCACCGATAGGCGTTGAAGATCGTCCCGCAGGACGGAGGACAGGGTTAACCTTCGCGCCGTCCGCCTCGTTCAGTTTGCGACGCTTGCGACCGCGCCTGCCTCGGATTGGTACATCCGCAGGACGGACGTCGATCCGTCTCGCCCTGCAGTCGGCGCAATAGAAAACCCGCGCCGGCGAAGGCGCGGGTTGAGGAAGCGCGTCGTCAGGCTTGATCAGCCCCGAACGGGGCGCAGACCGTCGGCGGAGGCTTGTTGCAGGGCCGGGCGCTTCTGTCCGCCGGATGCGATGATGCGGTCGATGCGGGCCTTTTCGGCGCGGAAGGCGGCCAGGTCGCCGCCGGCCAGTTCGGTGCCTTCCTGGGTGCGGACGCCGGCGGGATTGATCCGCTGGCCGTTGCGCCACAGTTCATAGTGCAGGTGGGGGCCGGTCGAGGCGCCGGTCGAACCGACATAGGCGACGACCTGGCCCTGGCTGACGCGCTGGCCGGCGCGAATGCCGGAGCCGTAGCGCGACAGGTGTCCGTAGCCGCTCTCGAGCCCGTTGTTGTGACGGATGCGCAGCCAGTTGCCATAGCCGCCCCAGCGACGCGCCTCGACCACCACGCCGTCGGCGGGGGCCACGATGGGCGTGCCGGAGCCGGCGGCGAAGTCGATGCCCTGGTGCATCTTCTTGTAGCCCGAGATCGGGTGGGTGCGGAAACCGAAGCCTGACGAGACGCGGCGGAAATTCTGCAGCGGGGTGCGCATCATGGCCGAGCGCAGGTTCTTGCCCGAGGCGTCGAAGAACTGGGCTTCCTTCGCGCCGGCCGGCTTGAACCGATAGAAGGTGACGCCGCGCAGTTCGGCGTACATCAGGTCGCCGACGCCCACGGTGCGACCGGCCTCGGTCACGTCGCGGTCGAAGACCATGGTGAACTCGTCCGAGGCGCGGATGTCGCGCTGCATGTCGAACTTGGTGGCGAACAGGCGGCTGGCGGAGCGGACGATGGAGGCGGTGGCCCCCAGTTCACGGGCGCTGGCGGACAGGGAGCGTTCGACGTCGCCCTTCAGGACCACGGTCTCGTGCGTGACTTTTTCTTCCAGCGAACGCAGGCGCAGGGCGCCGTCGAAACTGCGCGACACGGTCAGCTGGCTGGCCGGGCCGGTGCGCATGGTCAGGCCGATCAGGCGGGCGTCGCCCCGGCCGTCGCGCGGCTTGGCGATGGCGGTTTCGAAGCGAAGGCCGGCGCGGAGGTCGGCGAGGTCGAAGGCGTTGGCGACGGTGGCGGCGACGGCGCTGGCTTCTTCCGGCGCGACGCCGGTGCGGCGCACGGCCTGCTCGAAGGTTTCGCCACGACGGATCTGGACGGGGACGGCTTCCGGGGCGGTCATGCCGGCCGGGGCGTTGGCGGCGGCGAAGGCCTGGACTTCCATGGCGGCCATCTGGGCCGACGACATTACGGGAACTTCTTCCGCCTGAGCGGGTTGGTAGACTCGACCGGCCAGCAGGGCGACCGAAATGGCGGCGGCGGCGGTCACGACATGCGGTGCGAGACGCATAGGTTGGCGGCGTGGGTCGAACTGAGCCATCGGTCTCATCGTGTTGCGACGCCCGAGGCGCCAAACTTTTTACCCAAAATCGCGCCGATAGACCCCGAGCGCGAAGTCATCGGCTATAACCTGCCTGTCTCAGTTTGGGAAGACAGACCGTTACAAACCGTTAAGAACCGGACGTGGGCGGAAAAAGTCTCACAGACTCATGCGATTGACACGCAGGCTCGCCCTCTTGTCGCCCAGCTTGGCTGCGACGGACGCAGGGTTCGGGCCTGTCGGCGACGCTTGAGGCTTGTATTCGCATCGAGGGTGGCGATGGTGGTCCGGCGATCAGTTCTCAATCGATACGGCGTCCCTGTTTGACCGAAGTTCCGGCCACTCCTTCCGACCGATCCCCAGGCGTCAGGCGCAAGGGCGGCCTGCGGCGTCGACTGGGCCTGGGCCTGCTCGCCGTGTTCGTGGTCGTGGCCCTGCTGGCGGCCGCCCTCTATCTGAATCGCCGGGCCGCAGCGCGCGAGGTTCTGGTCGGCTGGCTGGAGCGTCAGGGCGTCCAGGCCGATGTGGAGGTCGAGCGGATCGAGCTGGACGGTTTCGTCGGCCGCATCCGCATCGGCGACCCGCGCAATCCGGATGTGACCGTCGAGCGGGTCGAGGTGGATTACGCCGTGGCCCTGCCCTGGTCCAGGACCGGCGTGGGGGTGACGCCCAGTCGGATCCGCCTGGTGCGGCCGGTGATGCGGGCCAGCTGGAAGAAGGGAAAACTGTCCCTGGGGTCGCTCGATCCTCTGGTCGAACAGTTCGCAGGCGGGCCGCCCAGGCCGGACTCGCGCAGCCCTCTGGTGATCGTCGAGGGCGGGCGGGCGCGGCTCGATACCGAATATGGGCCGGTTCAACTGCTGGCCGATGCGCGGGTGGACGACGGCAAGCTGATGCGTTTGAGCGCACGGATGCCGCGGGCCGCGCTGAAGAGCGGAGAATTCGAGGCTGACGGCCTGGGGGCCGTCGTCGATCTGACGACGACCGGCGACCGGGTCGCGCTGCGGGTCGAGGCCGAAGGCGACCGGGTCCAGACCGCCGCCCTGAACGGTCGGGCGATGCGGCTGAACCTGACCGGCGACCTGCCCTATCCCGACATGAAGAGGCGGCGCGGCGACGGCCGGGCCGTGGTCGACGCCCGTCTGGTCGGCGACGTGCTGGGCTTCGCCCAAAGCGGGGGCGCGGGCCGGGGCGGACAGCAGACGCAGGCGCGGGACGCGGAGCTGTCGGCGCGGTTCGACGGCGTGACGGCCGGATGGATCGAGACCTTCCGGCTGGAAGGCGCGACCGCCCTGAACCTGAAGGCGGCGGCGATCGATGGGCCGGGGCTGGCGGCGCGTCAGGTCGCCGGTTCGGCGACGGGCGGGCGGTTGACCGTGTCGCGCGATGAGGCCGTCCGCTGGAGCCTGGAGACGCCGCTCAATTTGAGAGCCGCCTCTGGCCAGGCCGGCGAGGCCAAGGCGCAGAACCTTTCGATCCAATCGAACGGTCTGTCCATGGGCGGGCGGAATACGGCCTTCGAGGCGACCGGGCCGGTTACGGCGGCGTTCGACCGGATCGGTTTCGGCGACCTGATGCTGAAACAGGCGCGGGGCGAACTGAGCCTCGACGTGGTTCAGGACGGGGCGATCCGGATCGCGGCCGAAGGCGGCCTGCGCTCGGCGGGCGGCGCCTGGCCCCTGTTCGGGCCGGTCGGGCCGGATGAGATCGCCGAGCTGACCGAGATGAAGACGGCGCTGGGGGATTTCGCCCTGAACGCGCCCGCCATCCGCTTCGCCACGGGGTCGGCGGGGACCAGCGTGACCCTGGCCCGGCCCGTCACCCTGACGCCGGCCAACGGCGGAATACTGACCGTCGCCCAGGCGGGAACGGGGGCCTATCAGGCCGAACCGGGCCGTCTGGGCGGCGGGGCCCTGACCCTGACGGCGACGCGGGGGCGAGGCCTGCCGGAAATGGCCGTGGCCGTGCCTGAGTGGCGGCTGACGGACAGCGGGTTCGAGGCCCTGCTGGACGGGCGGGCCCAGCTGGACTTCGACCTGGCGCGCGGCATCGACGCCCGGACGCGGGGTCTGCTGGCCATGGCGGGCGGGCGGCTGACCTATGCGACGTCCGACTGTGTGGATCTGACGGTCGAACGGCTGGAGCTGGACGAGAACGACGTCCATCGGGTGGCCGGAAAACTGTGTCCCGAGGCCGGGCCTCTGCTGAGTTCCAAGGACGGGATCTGGCGCGTCGCCGGCGGTTTCCAGGGCGTGTCGGCCGACGCCCCCTTCCTGGGCATGCGGTTCGCCGAGGCCTCGGGCCGAGTGGTGGTCGATGGGACCAAGGCGGGGGTCGGGCTGACGGCGACGGTGGCGGGGGCCCAGGTCGTCGATGCGACCACGCCCAAACGGTTCGAGACCCTGGCGGCTTCCGGCCAGGCGACCCTGGCCAATGAGCGCTGGACCGGCGGGTTCGACCTGAAGGGAACCGGCAAGGCGGCCGCGACCACCCTGGGGCGGTTGACCCTGGCCCACGACGGTCGAACCGGGGCCGGGGGCGTTCACATCGCCGCGCCGGAGGTGCGGTTCGTCGAAGGCGGCCTTCAGCCCTCGATGCTGAGCCCCCTGGTCGAGGCCTTCGTCCAGTCGCCGGCGACCGGCGTCGTCGGGTTCGACGGCCGGTTCGACTGGACCAAGGACGGCGAGCCGACGTCCAGCGGGCGGTTGAGCGTGCCGGGGCTGGACTTCGTCAGCCCGGCCGGGCCGGTCAAGGGCGCGCGCGGCGAGATCGAATTCACCAGCCTGAGCCCCGCCATCATCACGGCGCCGAACCAGAGGCTGACGGTCGACAGTCTGGACATCGGGGCCGACGCGACGGCCCTGGACCTGAACTTCGCCATCGACGCGGCGGGGTTCAGCATCGCCGGCGGGTCGGTCCAGGCCGGGGGCGGGACCGTCTCCATCGAACCGCTGGTCGTGCCGCTGGACCCGACCCAGGCCTATAGCGGGGTCATCGTGCTGGACCGGGTCCAGCTGGGGGATGTGGTCGCCGACAGCGGTTTCGCCGACAAGGTGATGCTGGACGCGGTGGTGTCGGGCCGGCTGCCCTTCACCATGGACCCGAAACTGGGCCTGAAGATCACGGCCGGCGCCCTGGGCGCGGTCCAGCCGGGGCGGCTGTCGATCCAGCGCGACGTGCTGACCGATGTGGATGCGGGCGGCGGGGGCGCGGACGTTCCGCCCAATATGGTCGAGGACCTGGCCTATCAGGCGATGGAGCATCTGGCCTTCGACGTGCTGAGCGCGGATGTGAACAGTCTGGACGAGGGACGGATCTCGGTCCTGTTCCACATCCGCGGGCGGCACGAACCGCCGCAGCGCCAGGAACTGCGCCTGACGGTGGCCGAGCTGATCAGCCGGGAGTTCCTGAACCGGGAACTGCCCCTGCCGTCGGGCACCCAGATCGACCTGACGCTGGACACCACCCTGAACGCCAACCAGTTGTTCGCCGACATCATGGCGGTCAATCGGGCGCGTCAGGGTCAGAAAGAGCCAGCGCCGACGCCCGCGCCCGAGACGGGGCCCGAGACTGAGCCCGAGACTGGGCCCGAGACTGGGCCCGAGACTGGGCCCGAGCCCGAAGCGCAGTGAGTCGAACCATTCAGCGACCGTTCACGCGATAGCGTGCTAATGACCTCTCAACCTTGACCGACCCGGAGTTCTCGCCATGATCAACAAGCGCCAGTTGGCCGGACTCGGCCTCGGGGCGGTCGTCGTCGCCGTCGCGGCCTGCGCCCCGACCATCCGTCTGGAGGTTGCGCCGATCCAGATCTACGCCAAATTGGACGCAGACGTCCGCGTCCGGCTGGATCAGGAGCTGCAGCAACTGCTTCAGCAGAACCCGAACCTCTTCTGATCGCCTCGCTTCTTTTGAAAGGACAGGCCGATATGAGCCTTCGTAAATTCCTCGCTGTCGGCGCCCTCGCCGCAGCCGTTTCATTCGGCGGCGCCGCCCTGGCCCAGACCGCAGCCCAGAAGACCCTGGTCGACCAGGCCAAGGCCGCCGGCACCGTGGGTGAACAGGCCGACGGCTATGTCGGCTTCCGCGTCAGCACCTCCGACGCCGCCCTGCGCGCCGCCGTCGACGCCATGAACGCCGGCCGCCGCGCCGCATACGCCCGCAGCGCGGCCGAGGCGGGCACCAGCGCCGACGTCGCCGGCGCCCGGATGTTTGAAAGCCAGCTGCTGCCGCGCATCCAGTCGGGCCAGTGGTACCGCAACGCCCAGGGCCAGTGGGTCCAGCGCTGAGCCGGGCCTGAATGATCGATCCGGCGTTTCGCCGGGTCGATCCCGCGGGCTTCAGGCCGCTGTGCGACGCGAGCTCAGGGCCGGCAGAAGCAGGCCTTCGGTCAGGGCGCGCACCACGGGCACGGCGACGGCGTCGCCCATCAATTTCAGCGCCGCGCTCTCGCTGTCGGGCAGACGATAGTCGTCCGACACGCCCATAAGTCTTGCCGCCTCGCGTCCGGTCAGGCGACGCACCCGCGTCCGACCGCCGTCGCAGACCACCACATATTGCCGCGACGACCCGCCCGCCGGGGTGCGCAGACAGCCGGCCAGGCCGTCGAACCGGATCTCAAGCCGCTGGACCTTGCGTCCGTCTTCGGTCCGCACCCGGCGATAGGCGGCGCCGACCACGCGCCGGCCGGAGGCGACGGCGGCCTCGATCCGGGCGCGGTGCAGCGGAGCGGCCAGGGCCAGGATCTCCGCGCCGTCGTCCAGCCATTCCACGGATTCATCCGGCTCCAGCAGGGCGGCGAGATCCAGGTTGCGCCGGGGCGGGACCGGCAGACTCCACCAGGCCCAGGCCGCGCGCACGGCGTCCGGCAGCCGGGCATGGGCGGCGATCAGGCGGGCGGAGTGGAAGGGTCCAGAGGGGGCGCAGGCCTCGGGCGCGCCGTTCAGGGCCGACTCCTGAACCGCCACGATGAACAGGCGGGGCCGTGACTGGGGCAGCCAGTGGGCGGCGTCCATCTCCAGCGCCCCGACGCGATAGCCGGCCTGGACCATGGCGGCGCAGACGGCGGAAAAATCCCGGCCCGTTTCGTCTTTGGGGCCGGAGGTCAGCAGACCGATGACGTTTTCCAGCACGATGACGCGGGGCGCCCGCCCTTCGACCGCCAGGCCCTGGATCAGACGCCAGAAGCCCCAGAAGGCGCCGGATCGACCGGCCTCCAGTCCGCCTCGCGCCCCGGCCAGGCTGACGTCCTGACACGGCGACGAGGCCCAGGCCAGATCGGGCGCGCCCGGCAGGTCGGCGGGGCGCAGGGACCAGACGTCGCCCAGATGGAAGCGGATGTCGGGATGGTTGGCGACGAAAGCCCGCCCCTTGGCGGGGTCCATGTCGTTGGCGAAGACGGTGTCGACGCCGGCCCATCTCTGGCCTGAGAGGCCGGCGCCGGACAGGCCCAGGCCCGCGAGACCGCCCCCGGCGAAGAATTCATAGGCGGTCGGGCGAATCGACATGCGGCCACCATAACTCAGCCCGGCCCCTTGACCGAGGCCGGCCCCGTCCACACCTGCAGGCCGAACGCGGGGGTCCGTCATGCGCGCCATACTCACCACATTGCTGATCGGGCCGGTTCTCGGCCTGACCCTGGTCGGTTGCTACGACCGTCGGGACAAGGCGCCCGAATCCGCGCCGCCGCCCGAGGCCGCGCCGGTTCTGGCAGGGGTCGATCTGGGCAAGCCGGTGCGGGCCCTGGGGACCGAACCCTTCTGGAGCGTAGAGATCACGCCGGACACCCTGATCTACACCCGGATGGACCAGCCGACGCAGCGGGCGCCGAACCGCGGGGCGACGGTTCAGGGGACGGTCGCCACCTACGCCACCTCCACCGACCTGAATGCGGCGATGAACGTCGTGCTGATCGCCACCGAATGTTCGGACGGGATGAGCGACCGCACCTATCCGCTGACCGCACGGGTCGAGATCGGCGACGACACCCTGAGCGGTTGCGCCGCATCGGCATCGGCCTTGAAAGTCGCGCCGGCGCCCTGACCGGCCCCTGCCGTCACCACCAGTCGGCTTCGCGCAGGGTGCGGGCGTAGCGGCGGCTGACGGGGACGCTGAGACCGCCCTCCAGCGTCAGGGTGGCGCGGCCGTCGCCCCGGTCGACGCCGCGCACGGCGGATCGGGCCACCCACCAGCTGCGATGGGTGCGGGCGCCCTCCAGCCCCTCCAGCTCTTCGACCGCGTCGGACAGGCGCATCAGGATCAGGTCCGAGCCCCGGTCGGTGTGCAGGCGCAGATAATGATCCTCGGCCTGGACGGCGTAGAGGGTCGCGCCCCTGAGCTTCAGCGGCAGCCGGTCCAGGAAACGGACCGGGGGCGGCGAGGCCGGCGCGGGGGAGGCGGGCGCGGCGTGGGTCTGGACCGGCTGGGCCCGGCCCAGGAAGACATTGACGGTGGTGACCGCCAGGGTGACGACCAGGACCGGGCCGAACAGCTGGGGCAGGGCCGCCAGCGGATAGAGTTTCTGGGCGAAGAACAGGCCGGTCGCCGCCCAGACGATGACGCTGAGGGGGCCGGTGATTACGGCGGTCATCACCGCCACCGTCAGCCAGGGGCGGTCGTCCACATTGACGAACCGCGTCACGATCCGGCTGCACAGGTGGCCCCACAGCCCGCCCAGGATCATCATCAGCACCCAGTAGGCCAGGCGCTGGACATAGGGGGCGTTGGCGCTGCCGAAGGCGCCGGTGGTCGCCAGGAAGACCCCGACCAGACTGGCGACGACCAGGCCGCGCAGGAAGGTTCGGCGACGGTCGGCGGCGGGAGACGTCATGGCGGCTTTCGAAGGAGGGACGCCTGTCTGAAATCATGATTTCGGGGCCGGAGGAAGGGGCGTCCGTTCGCGAAGCCGGGGTGGTCGTTGACGCAGAACGGGAGGCGCGACCGCGAGCCGGGCTTCAGAAGCGGCGGGACACATCGCCGGAGTCTCCATGTCCCGTTTCGCCCGTTTCGCCCCGTCCATCGCCGCCCTGGTCCTGCTGGGCGTCCCCATTGTCGCCTATCTGGCGGCGGACGGGGGGCGGATCGCCCTGCTCGGGTTCAGTTTGCGCGCGCCGGACTTCGGCCTGCTGGCGGCGGCGCCGACCGCGATCCAGATCCATGTGGCGGCGGCCCTGACCGCCCTGGCCATCGGCATCGTGCTGCTGGCGGGGATCAAGGGGACGCGGCTGCACCGGGCGCTGGGCTGGATCTGGGTGCTGGCCATGGGGACGACGGCGGTCAGCTCGTTCTTCATCCACACGATCAACCCCGACGGGCCGGCCGGCCTGTCGTTCATCCATCTGATCAGCGGCTGGACGGTGGTGAGCCTGCCGATGGCGGTCCATGCCGCGCGGCGTCATCGGGTGCAGGCGCACCGGCGGGCGATGACGGGCATGTTCGTGGGCGGGCTGATCGTCGCCGGCGCGCTGACCTTCCTGCCCGGACGGCTGATGTGGGCGATCTTCTTCAGCTAGCGGGGCGACATGCCGACGACGGCGCGGAAGCCGGCGGCGGCGAAGCGAACCATGTAGTCGCCGGCCGTCTCCAGGTCCCCGGATCGGGCCAGGCCGCCCGACAGCCGGTCCAGACGGCCCGTCTCGCCCAGGGTCAGGGTCAGGGCGCCCGACAGATTGTGATAGCCCCAGTACAGGTCCACCTCGCTGGCGTCCGGCAGGACCACGGCGATCAGCTCGATCAGACGACGGATGGCGGGGTCGAAATAGCGGGCCATGGTCTCGCCCCCGAAGGTGGGGTTGGCGTTGGTCTGGGCCACCAGGGCGGCATAGTGTTTCCAGCCCGGCCCGCCTTTCAGCGACCATTCGAACGGGGGGCGCAGGAAGGCCTCGAGCAGGCCCTCCAGGGTCATGTCCGGCCCGGCGGCCTCGGCGTAACGATCAATGGCGGCGACGCGGTCGTCGTTCCAGACCTCGGCCCGGCGCAAGAAGACGGCGTCGAACAGGTCGCGCTTGGCCCCGAAATAGTAATGGACAAGTGCGGTGTCCACGCCCGCCTCGCGCGCCACCTCGCGGATGGTGACGCCGTAGAAGCCGTGTTTGGAGAACAGGTCCTCGGCCGCGTCCAGGATCAGGTCGCGCGTCTCGCCGGCGGCCTTGGCCTGGGCCTTGGGCGGACGGCCGCGTCGGCCGGGCCCCTGAGCCGAAGGGGCGCCAACGGCCGACTTGCGGCGCGCGGCGGCGATGGAACGGACGGCGGGGGGCGACGCGGCGGGCTTGCTCATGATCGGGAGGCTAGGCGGGCGTTCGCACCGGTGCAACGGCGCCACGCCCCGGATCGAAGCGGCGGCGCGGTGACGCGGGGAAGGGGGAGGGTTTGACAGACGGCGGAAACCGGGTCAGGTTCAGGAAAATCATTGAACGCTGAATAAAAGCGTCAACGGGCTGGAAACGACAACCAAAGGGGTAGGATCATGAGACATCATGTGAAGTGCGCGCTGCTGGCCGGCGCGGCTTGGGGCGTGCTGGCGGGGGCTTCCACGGCCCAGGACGCCGAGGCGGCGGCCCAGGCGGCCAATGCAGGGCAGGCCAATATGGTCGAGGACATCGTCGTCACCGCCCGTCGGCGCGACGAACAGCTGAAGGACGTGCCGGTCGCGGTCTCGGCCCTCAGCGCCGAGCGGCTGGAACAGACCGGCGCGACCAATATCACGGCCCTGCAGCAGCAGACGCCGAACGCCACGGTGCAGATCGCCCGCGGCTCCAACTCGACCCTGATCAGCTTCATCCGCGGCGTGGGCCAGCAGGATCCGCTGTGGGGCTTCGAGCCCGGCGTCGGCCTCTATATCGACGACGTCTATGTGGCCCGTCCCCAGGGCGCGGTGCTGGACATCTTCGACATCTCGCGGATCGAGGTGCTTCGCGGGCCGCAGGGCACCCTCTACGGCCGCAACACCATCGGCGGTGCGATCAAATACGTCACCAAGCGGCTGGGCGACGATCCCAGCCTGACGGCGCGGGCCGAGGTGGGCTCGTACAATGAGCGCAACTTCCTGCTGTCCGGATCGGTCCCGGTGGGTGATACCTTCGCCATCGGCGGCGCGGTCGCCACCTATCAGCACGACGGCTACGGCGAGAACCTGAACACCGGCCAGGACCAGTACGACAAGGACGTCACCGCCTATCGCGCCAGCGCCGAATGGACGCCGAACGACAGCCTGTTCTTCCGTCTGGCCTGGGACCGGGTCGAGGACGACTCCAGCCCCCGTCACGGCCACCGCGAGGTGAACTCGACCACCGGCGGCTATACGCCCCCGGCCAACGAATATGACACCTACGCCGGCATCACCGGCGAGCAGAAGGTGGTCACCGAGGGCGTGTCCCTGACCGGCGAATACCGGGTCAACGACATGCTGACCCTGAAGTCGATCACCGCCTATCGCAGCGGCGACACCGAGACCATCATCGACTTCGACCAGACGCCGCTGCCAACCCTGGACGTGCCGGCCATCTATTCGGACGACCAGTTCACCCAGGAGTTCCAGGCCCTGTTCACCGGCGATCGCTGGTCGGGCGTGGCGGGCGTCTTCTATCTGGACGGCACCTCCTCGGGCGCCTTCGACACCATCGCGGGCAATCTGGGCCTGGCCATCGCGGCGGCGGGGTCGGTGGACACAAAGTCCTTCTCGGTGTTCGGCGACTTCAGCTACGACATCTCTGACCGGCTGCACGTCTCGCTGGGCGGGCGCTACACCAAGGACGACAAGGACGCCTCGGTCCTGCGCCTCTTCTATCTGGGCGCCACGCCGACGCCCTACACCGGCGGAGTCGCCCGGCCGATCTTCGCCACACGCACCGACTACACCGCTTCGGACAGCTTCGAGAAGTTCACGCCGCGCGCCAGCATCTCGTATGACTTCAGCGAGGAAATCACGGGCTACGCCTCGGTCAGCCAGGGCTTCAAGTCGGGCGGCTGGGACATGCGGGGCGACGCCGCCCTGGTGCCACAGACGGTCAATGGCTACCAGCCCGAGACGGTCACCACCTATGAGCTGGGCCTGAAGGGGTCGGCCTTCGACCGGCGGATGAATTTCGCCTCGGCGGTCTTCTATTCCGACTACAAGGACCAGCAGATCACGACCCAGCAGGTGGCCACGGCCCCGGCCGTCGGCATCGCCTCGGTGGTCGACAACGCCGGCGCCTCGACCATCTACGGCTTCGAGCTGGAAGGGTCGGCCTTCCTGACCGACGACATCACCGCCAACTTCTCGCTGGGCTATCTGAAGAACGAGTTCGACGAGTTCATCACCCGGATCACCGGCACGCCGGTCGATATCTCCGACACCCGCGAGCCGCAGAACTCGCCCGAATGGTCGGCCTATTACGGCATGACCTGGCGGGGCGACATCATGGGCGGGGAGATCCGGGTCACGCCGTCGCTGTCCTATCGCTCGGACTACCACCTGTTCGACACGCCGGATCCCATCCTGGACCAGGACGGCTATGTCCTGGCCGACGCCAGCGTGGTCTGGATCGCGCCAAGCAAACAGTGGGAGGTCGGCCTGTTCGGCCGCAACCTGACCGATGTCCGCTACAAGGTCGGGGGCTACAGCTTCCCGGGCGCGACCTACAACAACTCGATCAGCGCCTTCTACGGCCCGCCGACCACCTATTCGGCGCGCCTGACCTACCGGTTCTGATTGTCACCAAATGCCTGATGCTGGGGCGGCGGTTTTCGGGCCGCCGCCCTTTGCTTTGCAGAGACCAGACTTGGGGCTAGGCTCGCCCCAACAAGAAAAATACGCCGAGGGAAACGCCGATGACGACCGACACGCTGACGGACGCGCAGGCGCCCGCGCCGCACCGACCGGGCTACCGCTTCTATGTGCTGGCGGTGCTGATCCTGATCTACATGCTGAACTTCCTGGACCGGCAGATCATCGGCATCCTGGCCGCGCCGCTGAAGGAAGAGTTCGGCATGTCCGACAGCCAGTTCGGCCTGTTGGGCGGCATCGCCTTCGCATCGGTCTATTCGACCCTGGCCATTCCCCTGGCCTGGATGGCTGATCGGTTCAGCCGGGTCTGGATCATGACCGGAGCCCTGGCGGTCTGGTCCGGCTTCACCGCCCTGTGCGGCATGACGGGGTCGTTCGGTCAGCTGTTCCTGTGCCGTATGGGCGTGGGCGTGGGCGAGGCGGGCGGGGTCGCCCCGGCCTATTCGCTGATCGCCGACTATTTCCCGCCCCATCAAAGGGCGCGGGCCCTCGCGGCCTTCGCCTTCGGGATTCCGCTGGGCATGGCGGCGGGCACCCTGGTCGGGGGGCTGCTGGCGGCGACCTACGGCTGGCGCACGGCCTTCATCGTCGTCGGCCTGCTGGGCCTGCTGGTCGCGCCCCTGCTGAGGCTGACGGTGAAGGATCCCCAGCGCGGCGGAACCGATGCGGTCAAGACCGAGGCCCAGGTCGCCGCCCTGGCGGCCGCGCCGGCCGGCACGGACCGGGCGGGCAGGATCGCGGCCCAGGTCATGCTGGGCCTGGGCGCCGGGCTGCTGCTCCTGGCGGCGGCGAACTGGTTGCTGGGCGTGTCCCTGGGCAGTCCGCTGGTCCTGGCCTTCGGCGGCCTGCTGGCCGGGGTGATCGGCGTGTCGCTGATGGTGGCGCGACGCACCGCCTCGGTGGTGATCCGCAAGCCCAGCTTCTGGCTGCTGGGCCTGGGCGCGGCCTCGTCCTCGGTGTGCGGCTATGGCGTCGCGGGCTGGTTGCCGCTGTTCTTCATGCGCAGCTTCGACCTGACCCTGCGTCAGACCAGCTGGTATTACGCCGGCATCGCCCTGATCGGCGGTCTGCTGGGCATCTGGCTGGGCGGCATGATCGCCGACAAGCTGTCGAAAAAGGGCAAGGGCGCCTATCCCCTGACCCCGGCCATCGCCTTCCTGATCTCGGCGCCCTGTTTCATCTTGGCGATGAACTCGCCCTGGCTGATCGGCCTGGTCCTGCCGGGCGGCGGCAGCAACACCCAGCAGCTGGTCCTGGCCTTCCTGATCTTCCTGTTGCCGACCGGCCTGAACCTGGCCTGGCTGGGGCCGATCACGGCGGCGGTCCAGCATCTGGTCCCGGCGGCCATGCGGTCCACGGCCTCGGCCCTGTTCCTGCTACTGAACAATCTGCTCGGGATCGCGGTCGGCTTCTACTATTTCGGCTGGATGAGCGACCTGCTGGCGCCCCGGTTCGGGGAAGAGAGCCTGAGGTGGGCCATCTACACCGGCATGGGCTTCTATGTGCTGGCGGCGGTCTTGCTGATCGGGGCCTCGCGGACGCTGAAGCGGGACTGGGTCGACTGAAGCTTAGACCAAAACCATGGTCGACCCCTGTTGCGCCTGCGAAGGGGCGGAGCCTATAAGCCCCGCAAACCCTTCCCAGCAAAGATTGCGGCGGTCGCCATGAACATCCACGAATATCAGGCCAAGCAGGTTCTCAAGGGCTTCGGCGCCCCGGTCGCCGAGGGCGTGCCCATCACCTCGGCCGATCAGGCCGAGGCCGCCGCCAAGCAACTGCCTGGCCCGCTCTATGTCGTGAAGTCGCAGATCCACGCCGGTGGACGCGGCAAGGGCAAGTTCAAGGAACTGCCGGCCGACGCCAAGGGCGGCGTGCGCCTGGCCTTCTCGATCGAGGACGTGGTCAAGAACGCCAAGGAAATGCTGGGCAACACCCTGGTCACCGCCCAGACCGGCGAGGCCGGCAAGCAGGTCAACCGCCTCTATATCGAGGACGGCGCCGACATCGCCCGCGAACTGTACTGCTCGCTGCTGGTCGACCGTCAGTATGGCCGCGTGGCCTTCGTCGTCTCGACCGAGGGCGGCATGGACATCGAGGCCGTCGCCCATGACACGCCCGAGAAGATCCAGACCATCGTCATCGACCCCGCCACGGGCGTGACCGAGGCCGACGTCGCCGCCATCAACGCCGCCTACGGGCTGACGGGCGATGCGGCCGAAGACGGCAAGTCGCTGTTCCCGGCGCTGTACAAGGCCTTCGTCGAGAAGGACATGGCCATGCTGGAAGTGAACCCGCTGATCGTCATGGAGAACGGCCGCCTGCGCGTCCTGGACGCCAAGGTCAGCTTCGACGGCAACGCCCTGTTCCGCCACGAAGACATGCGCGCCCTGCGCGACGAGACCGAGGAAGACGCCAAGGAAATCGAAGCCTCCAAGTGGGACCTCGCCTATGTCTCGCTGGACGGCAACATCGGCTGCATGGTCAACGGCGCCGGCCTGGCCATGGCGACGATGGACATCATCAAGCTGTACGGCAAGGAGCCGGCCAACTTCTGCGACGTCGGCGGCGGCGCCGGCAAGGAGAAGGTCGCTGCGGCCTTCAAGATCATCACCGCCGACCCGAACGTCCAGGGCATCCTAGTCAACATCTTCGGCGGCATCATGAAGTGCGACGTCATCGCCGAGGGCGTCGTCGCCGCGGTGAAGGAAGTCGGTCTGAAGGTGCCGCTGGTCGTGCGTCTGGAAGGCACCAACGCCGAACTGGGCAAGAAGATCCTGAACGAGTCGGGCCTGACCATCCAGGCCGCCGACGATCTGGACGACGCCGCCCAGAAGATCGTCGCAGCGGTCGGCTAGGTCCGGCGGCTCGCCCCCAGGCGGACGTCGTCGATGGCCGTGTTCGAAGTCGTCGCCATGGCCCTGGCGCCGGAGCGGCATGTCGCGGCCTTCGTCGATCACTTCCGCCGCAAGGGGGCCGCGCGCGTTCGCGTCTATTTCGACAGCGCGGCCGCGCCGGCGCCGGACGCCGTGGGCCTGGCTGAAGGCGAGCTGATCGTCTGTGACGACGCCTTCTGGTCCGCCCTTGGCGGTCGGCCGGCGACGGTCGAGGATCGGCAAAGGGGCGTCTATGGCGCGGCCTATCGCAGCCTGGCCGCCGACTGGCTGCTGGTCGTCGATATCGACGAGCGGCTGTTCGGCGCGGTCTCGCCGGCCGCCGTGCTGGAGGCGGTTCCGGCCGACTGTGAGTCCGTCATCTTCGAGACCGTCGAGGCGGTCTGGCGATCCGGGGACGATCTCAATCTGGAATACGGGGCCAGTCTGGCCCGCAAGTCCTACAGCGGGCCGTTCTGGTCCGAGCTGAGCAATGGCCTCTATCCGGGCGCCGGCAAGTTCTTCGTCCGGGGACTGCTGGGCCACCATATGGGCAAGCACGCCGTGCGGCGCGGCCTGGCAGACATCACCGTCTGCATCCACGAATCCAAGCGGGCGGAGGTTCCGTTGAAGGCCGCCCGCGCCCGCGACCTCGGCGCTGGCGGTCGGGCCTGGCTGCTCCACTATGACGCCATCAGCCTGGACGGCTGGCGCGCCAAATGGGATCGACGGCTGGCTGTCGGCGATACGGCCGAGTGCGGCCGTCGCCGAAGACGACAGCAGACAGACTACGCCGAGGCGCGGGCCGCGGGCCGGGAGGCCGCGCTGTTCGAGAGACTGTACGCCCTGACGCCGGTTCAGGCCTGGATTCTGCGGCGGCTGGGATTGTTGCTCGATATTCCGAGCCCCCGCTGGCCGACAAGGGACTGACTTGCCCCGTCTCGCTCCACGGCCTATGTGTTCCACATAACCCGTGTAGACCAATGACCCGCAACCTGACCCTCGCCATCGACGACGACCTGCTCGACAAGGTGCGGGTTCTGGCCGCCATGAAGCGGACCAGCGTCAACGAGATGGTGCGTGGCTTCCTGACACGGCTGGTCGAGCAGGAGACCTCCAAGGACGAGGCGCGCGAGGCGCTGCTGAAACTGATCGACGAATCCGAAGGCCGCGGGGGCGAGGGTTGGCGTCTCCCCACACGGGAAGAAACCTACAGCGGAGACCCTCGGTTTGATCGCGAGTTCTGAGGTCTTTCTCGACACCAATATTCTGCTCTACGCCGCTCTTGGTCGGGACCATGCGGGGCATAGGTGGGAGCGTGCGCGCGAGATCGTGCTGACCGAGGACTATTGCACCTCGGGCCAGGTGCTCGCCGAATTCTACAACAACGCCACGCGCAAGGGCGCGCCGCCGCTTTCGTCGGACAAGGCCCGCGAATGGGTCCGCGTCGTCGCCATGAAGCCCTGCCAGCCGATCACGCCGGAGGTGGTGGTCGCGGGCGTCGACAACGCCCGCCGCTATCAGCTGTCCTACTGGGACGGCGCCATCATCGCCGCCGCCGAGCGGCTGGGCGCCAAGGTGCTCTATTCCGAAGTTCTCACTCACGGTCAGACCTACGGGTCGGTCCGCGTCGAAAACCCCTTCCTCTCCGCCTAGCCAAAGAAGCGAGACCCCATGTCCATCCTCGTCAACAAAGACACCAAGATCATCGTCCAGGGCCTGACCGGCAAGACCGGCGGCTTCCACACCGAACAGGCCCTGGCCTATCACGGCACCAAGATGGTCGCCGGCGTGCACCCGACCAAGGGCGGCACGAACTGGACGGGTTCGCACGGCGAAACCCTGCCCATCTACGCCTCGGTCGCCGAAGCCAAGGACGCCACGGGCGCCGACGCCTCGGTGATCTATGTCCCGCCGTCGGGCGCCGCCGCCGCCATCATCGAGGCCATCGACGCCGAGATCCCCTTCATCACCTGCATCACCGAGGGCATCCCGGTGCTGGACATGGTCAACGTCAAGCGCCGCCTGGAAGGCTCCAAGTCGCGCCTGCTGGGTCCGAACTGCCCGGGCATCCTGACGCCGGACGAGTGCAAGATCGGCATCATGCCGGGCAATATCTTCAAGAAGGGCTCGGTCGGCATCGTGTCGCGTTCGGGCACCCTGACCTATGAGGCCGTGTTCCAGACCACCAACGAAGGCCTGGGCCAGACCACGGCCGTCGGCATCGGCGGCGATCCGGTCAAGGGCACCGAGTTCATCGACGTGCTGGAACTGTTCCTGGCCGACCCGGAAACCACCTCGATCATCATGATCGGTGAGATCGGCGGCGGCGCCGAAGAAGACGCCGCCCAATTCCTGATCGACGAAGCCAAGAAGGGCCGCAAGAAGCCGATGGCCGGCTTCATCGCGGGCCGCACGGCTCCGAAGGGCCGCACCATGGGCCACGCCGGCGCCGTCGTCTCGGGCGGCAAGGGCGATGCGGAATCCAAGATCGCGGCGATGGAAGCCGCCGGCATCCGCATGTCGGAATCGCCGGCCCGCCTGGGCAAGACCCTGGTGGAAGTGCTGAAGGGTTAAGAAGCCAAGGCGCACAGGCGCCTCTCCCTCCCCCTGCGGGGGAGGGGCGTCGCGTCAGCGACGGGGTGGGGGCGGCCAGGCTGGGCCGCACCTGTCTAGTTTTAGGGGGTCTGTGGGGCGTCGCCCTGCCCGCCCCACCCGGCTCCGCTTCGCTTCGCCCCCTCCCCCGTGGGGGAGGGAGGATGAAAAATGCCGGTCTCGGCAGGATTGGACGCCCCCGGTTTCGGCCGGGGGCGTTTTTCTTTGCGCCTGCGACCAATTTCTCACCGAATTGCCCCGTTTCGGTCATGACCCATAAGGAAAGCACGCCTATATGACGGGCGCGCCCCTCACGGAGATGTGTCCGGCGGGGCCCAAGGGATAGCGAGAACAATGGCGGACGATGCGGGTCGGCTGAACCAGGTCTTTGCCGAGACCTCTTTCCTCTACGGGTCCAATGCGGCCTATATCGAGGAGCTGCACGAGAAGTGGGCCAATGATCCCGGCTCGGTCTCGGCGGAATGGAAAGCCTTCTTCGACCAGTTGCGCGACAACGCCGCCAGCGTGAAGGCCTCGGCCGAGGCCGGCGCCTGGGGGCGCGGAACCGCCACCGAGCCCAATGAGGCGAACGCCGTGTTCGACGGCCGCTGGCCGGCGCCCAAGCCCGACCCCAAGAAGCCCGGCGCCGCGCCGGCGCCTGCAGCGGCCAAGGCCGCGCCGGCCGAGGTTTCAGGCGACGCGATCCGCGCCGCCGCCCATGATTCCATTCGCGCCCTGATGCTGATCCGCAGCTATCGCGTGCGCGGCCACCTGCAGGCCAAGCTGGACCCGCTGGGCATCGAACAGCCGGTCGAAAACCCGGAACTGACGCCGGAATTCTATGGTTTCAGCGCCGCCGACATGGATCGTCCGATCTTCCTGGACGGGGTCCTGGGGCTTCAGACCGGCACGATCCGCCAGGTGCTGGACCTGCTGAAGCGCACCTACTGCGGCAATATCGGCATCCAGTACATGCATATCGCCGAGCCGGAGGAGAAGTCCTGGCTGCAGCAGCGGTTCGAAGGGCCGGACAAGTTCGAGCAGAACGCCTTCACCAAGGAAGGCAAGCTGGCCATCCTGAACAAGCTGATCGAGGCCGAGGGCTTCGAACGCTTCCTGCACAAGCGTTTCCCCGGCACCAAGCGGTTCGGCCTGGACGGCGGCGAGGCCATGGTCCCGGCGCTGGAGCAGGTGATCAAGCGCGGCGGCAATCTGGGCGTCGACGAGGTCGTGCTGGGCATGGCCCACCGCGGCCGCCTGAACGTGCTCGCCGCCGTGATGGGCAAGCCCTACAAGGTCATCTTCCACGAGTTCCAGGGCGGTTCGGCCGTGCCCAGCGACATCGAGGGCTCGGGCGACGTCAAATATCACATGGGCGCCAGTTCGAACCGCGAGTTCGACGGCAACCACGTCCACCTGTCGCTGACCGCCAACCCGTCGCACCTCGAGATCGTCAATCCGGTGGTGCTGGGCAAGGCGCGCGCCAAACAGGCGTTCGACATCCGTGAGGCCAACGCCGGCAAGCCCGAGGCCGAATGGGCGCTGGACCGTTCCAAGGTCGTGCCCCTGCTGATCCACGGCGACGCCGCCTTCGCCGGCCAGGGCGTGGTGGCCGAGTGTTTCGCCCTGATGGGGCTGAAGGGCTACCGCACCGGCGGCACCCTGCATTTCGTCATCAACAACCAGATCGGCTTCACCACCAGCCCGCGGAACTCGCGCTCGTCGCCGTACCCGTCGGACGTGGCGCTGATGGTCCAGGCGCCGATCTTCCACGTGAACGGCGATGATCCCGAAGCGGTCGTCTTCGCCGCCAAGGTGGCCACCGAATACCGCCAGAAATTCCACAAGGACGCGGTGGTGGACATGTTCTGCTATCGCCGGTTCGGCCACAACGAAGGCGACGATCCGACCTTCACCCAGCCGCTGATGTATTCGAAGATCCGCGCCCAGCCCTCGACCCGTGAACTGTATTCGCAGCGTCTGGTCGCCGAGGGCGTGCTGACGCAGGCCGAGGTGGACGCCGAGATTGCGCGGTTCGACACCTTCCTTGACGACCAGTTCGAGGCCGGCAAGACCTGGTCCGCCGAGAAGGCCGACTGGCTGGACGGCCAGTGGCAGGGTTTCCAGTCGCCCAAGGACGAACTGCGCGGCGAGACCGCGGTGCCCCTGGCCAAGCTGACCGACCTGGGCCACCGCCTGACGACCATCCCCAACAGCGTCGACATGCACAAGACGCTGAAACGGGTCATCGACGGCCGGCGCGAAGCCATCACCTCGGGCGAGGGCCTGGACTGGGCCACGGCCGAGAGCCTGGCCTTCGCCTCGCTGGTGGACGAAGGCTTCCCGGTGCGTCTGTCGGGCCAGGATTCGGTGCGCGGCACCTTCTCGCAGCGCCATTCGGGCATCATCGATCAGACGACCGAAGAGCGGTACATCCCGCTGAACAACCTCCGCGAAGGCCAGGCCAACTACGAGGTCATCGACTCGGCTCTGTCGGAAGAGGCGGTGCTGGGCTTCGAGTACGGCTATTCGCTGGCCGACCCCAACACCATGGTGATGTGGGAAGCCCAGTTCGGCGACTTCGTGAACGGCGCCCAGGTGGTGATCGACCAGTTCATCAGCTCGGGCGAACGCAAGTGGCTGCGGATGAGCGGCCTGACCATGCTGTTGCCGCATGGCTATGAAGGCCAGGGACCGGAACACTCGTCGGCCCGTCTGGAGCGCTTCCTGCAACAGTGCGCCGAAGACAATATGCAGGTCGCCAACTGCACCACCCCGGCCAACTATTTCCACATCCTGCGTCGCCAGATGCACCGGCCGTTCCGCAAGCCGCTGATCCTGATGACGCCCAAGAGCCTGCTGCGTCACAAGAAGGCGGTCTCGTCGATGAAGGATCTGGCGGAGGGTTCGTCCTTCCACCGCGTCCTGCACGACGACGCCCAGACCCGCCCCGACGTCGCCGGGATCAAGATCAAGGCCGACAAGGCGATCCGCCGCGTCATCCTGTGTTCGGGCAAGGTCTATTACGACCTGCTGGACGCCCGCGAGAAGAAGGCCAAGGACGGCCAGGCGGTGGACGACGTCTATATCCTGCGCCTGGAGCAGTTCTATCCGTGGCCGATCCAGTCCTTGCGCAAGGAACTGGCCCGCTTCCCGAAGGCGGAAGTGGTCTGGTGCCAGGAAGAACCCAAGAACATGGGCGGCTGGACCTTCGTCGATCCGTGGCTGGAGCTGACGCTGGACAAGCTGGACGTCGCCTCCAAGCGCGCCCGCTACGTCGGCCGTCCCGGTTCCGCCTCGACGGCGGCCGGCCTGATGAGCCGCCACCTGAAGGAACTCGAGACCTTCACCAACGAAGCCTTCGCCTGATACACCTCACCGAATACTCCCAAAGAGACAGCTGGACCCGACATGGCCGACATCCTGACCCCCGCCCTCGGTGAATCCGTCACCGAGGCCACCATCGCGAAATGGACCAAGAAGGTCGGCGACGCGGTCAAGAAGGACGAACTGCTCGTCGAACTGGAGACCGACAAGGTCTCGCTGGAAGTGGTGGCGCCGGCCGACGGCGTCCTGGGCGCCATCAACGCCGCCGAGGGCGACACCGTCGTGCCGGGCACGGTCCTGGGTTCGGTGACCGAAGGCGGCGCGGCCGCCGCTGCGGCTCCGGCCTCGGCCCCAGCCAAGGCCGCCAAGGCCGAGGCCAAGGCGGCGCCCGCCGCCGCTGCGTCCAGCATCGACATCACCGTGCCGGTGATGGGCGAAAGCGTCGCCGAGGGCTCTATGGGCAAGTGGCTCAAGAAGAGCGGCGACGCCGTCAAGAAGGACGAACTGCTGGTCGAGATCGAGACCGACAAGGTCGCGGTCGAGGTTTCGGCGCCGGCTGACGGCGTGCTGACCATCGCCGCCGACGAGGGCGCGACCGTCACCCCCGGCCAGAAGATCGGTTCGGTTTCGGGTTCGGGCGCAGCCGCTTCGGCTCCGGCCGCCGCTGCCCCGGCGCCTGCCGCCGCTCCGGCCAACACCGGCTCGGCCCAGGTCTCGGGCGGCAAGAACGACACCCTGTCGCCGGCCGTCCAGCGCGTCGTCGCCGAAAACAATCTGGATCCGAAGGCCATCGCCGCCACGGGGCCCAAGGGCAATATCACCAAGGCTGACGCCATCGCCGCCATCGGTCAGGCCGCCCCGGCTCCGACCGCCGCCGCCGCCGCGCCTTCGGCCCCGCGCGCCGTCGGCCCGCGCGAAGAGCGGGTGAAGATGACGCGCCTGCGTCAGACCATCGCCCGTCGCCTGAAGGAATCGCAGAACACGGCCGCCCAGCTGACCACCTTCAACGAGGTGGACATGACCAATGTCATGGCCCTGCGCGCCCAGTACAAAGAGGTGTTCGAGAAGCGCCACGGCGTGAAGCTGGGCTTCATGTCCTTCTTCACCAAGGCCGTGGTTGCGGCCCTGCACGAGATTCCGGCCGTCAACGCCGAGATCGACGGCACGGACATCATCTACAAGAACCACTATGACATCGGCGTCGCCGTCGGCACCGAAAAGGGTCTGGTGGTTCCGGTGCTGCGCGACGCCGACACCCTGAGCCTGGCGGGCATCGAAAAGGGCATCGGCGCCCTGGGCAAGGCCGCCCGCGACGGCGCCCTGACCATGGACCAGCTGCAGGGCGGCACCTTCACCATCACCAACGGCGGCACCTATGGGTCGCTGATGTCGACGCCGATCCTGAACGCCCCGCAGTCGGGCATCCTGGGCATGCACAACATCGTCCAGCGCCCGATGGCCATCAACGGCGAGGTCAAGATCCGTCCGATGATGTACCTGGCCCTCAGCTATGATCACCGCATTGTCGACGGCAAGGAAGCCGTGACCTTCCTGGTCCGCATCAAGGAACTGCTGGAAGACCCGCAGCGGGCCCTGCTGGACCTGTAAGAGACGGAAAGGCGGCGAGGTTCTCGTCGCCTTTTTCTTTCCCGACGAGGCCGATCATGCTGACCCTCTATACCGCCCCCGGATCCTGCAGCCGGGCCAGCCATATCGCGCTGGAAGAGTCCGGCCTGGCGTTCGAAGCCCGCCTGGTCGACTTCGGCCAGGGGGACCAGCGCCGGCCCGAGTTTCTGGCGATCAATCCCAAGGGGCGGGTTCCGGCTCTGGTGACCGATCAGGGCGTCCTGACCGAAAGCCCGGCCATTCTGGCCTATATCGCCGCCCTCGCTCCGCAGGGTCTGCTGGCGCCCGTCGAGCCCTTCGCTCTTGCGCGGATGCAGGCCTTCAACCTCTATCTGGCCTCGACTGTCCACGTCGCCCACGCCCATGGCCGCCGGGCCTCGCGCTGGAGCGACGACGCTGCGGCCCAGGCCTCGATGGCGGCCAAGGTGGCGCAGAACATGCGGGACTGTTTCACCCTGATCGAGGCGGATCTGGCCCGGAACGGAGACAGCGACTGGGTGATGGGCGACGCCTATTCCGTCGCAGATCCCTATCTGTTCACCTTCACCGGCTGGCTGGAAGGCGACGGCGTGGATGTGGCCGAGTTTCCGAATGTACGCGCCCATTACGACCGGATGGGCCGGCGTCCGGCGGTCGTCCGGGCGCTCCAGGCCGAGCAGACGCGCGCAGCCTGAGATATCATCGGTTGTGTCTCGTTTGCGCCGGTTGGACCTTTTCAGCCGACTAAGGGGTTTTCCGCACTTACGGCCCGGGCGGGAATGACGCCTTATTCCCGCCATGGAGTGGGCAGCGCGCGCGATAGGGGTGTTCTACGTCTTGGGCGGGCTGATGCTTCTGTATCAGGCCTGGCTCAACTGGCGTTTGCAGCGTGCATTGTCGGGGCTGATCCCGGTGTCCGTCACCGACCAGGTCGGGGACGGGGTGATTGCGCTGGGCGCCATGCTGGTCCTGGCCTCCGGCGCGGCCCTGGCGGCGCTCAGCGGCTGGGCGGTCGCGGCCTTCCTGGCCGGGTGGACGATCCAGGCCCTGTATCTGCTGTGGAATGATCGCGCCGTCCGCATCGCCGAGCCTACGGCCCTGAGCGGCCGTCGCCGGTCGGTCCACGCCTTCGCCGGCTATACAGCCGTCACGGCCCTGGTGCTGTGCCTGCCCATGCTGGGCGTGCTGGGCTGATCAGCCGAACTCGGCCTCGAGATCCGCCAGGCGTGCGGCCTGGTCCTCGGCGATCAGGGCGTTCAGCATGGGGTCCAGATCGCCTTCCAGGATCTGGGGCAGGCTGTGCAGGGTCAGGCCGATGCGGTGGTCGGTCACCCGGCCTTGCGGAAAGTTGTAGGTGCGAATCCGCTCGGACCGGTCGCCCGACCCGACCTGGGATTTGCGCGAGTCGGCGCGTGCCAGATCCTTGGCCTGGCGCTGCATGTCGTACAGGCGGACCCGCAGGTTCTTCATCGCCTTGTCGCGGTTCACGT
This sequence comes from Brevundimonas mediterranea, assembly GCF_011064825.1. NCBI lineage: Bacteria > Pseudomonadati > Pseudomonadota > Alphaproteobacteria > Caulobacterales > Caulobacteraceae > Brevundimonas > Brevundimonas mediterranea. The sequence goes on along the minus strand of NZ_CP048751.1, from coordinate 1,306,303 downwards.
GCTGCGATTTCTCGGAGCTGGTGGCCACGATTCCGGTCGGAAGGTGGGTGATCCGCACGGCCGAGTCGGTCTTGTTGACGTGCTGGCCGCCCGAGCCGGAGGCGCGGAAGGTGTCGATGCGGATGTCCTTTTCCAGGATTTCGATCTCGACGTCCTCGACCTCGGGCAGGACGGCGACGGTGGCGGCCGAGGTGTGGATGCGGCCCCCGGCCTCGGTGGTCGGCACGCGCTGGACGCGGTGGACGCCGCTCTCGAACTTCAGCCGGCCGAAGACGCCGTCGCCGGTGACGGTGGCGATGATCTCCTTGTAGCCGCCGGCGTCCCCTTCGGTCGCTGAATCCAGCTCGATCCGCCAGCCGCGCGTGGCGGCGTAGCGCGAATACATGCGGAAAAGGTCGCCGGCGAACAGGGCCGCCTCGTCGCCGCCGGTGCCGGCGCGGACTTCCAGCACGGCCGAGGCGTTCTCGTCGGCGTCGCGCGGGGCCAGCAGCAGAGCGACGTCGCGCTCCATCTGCGGCAGGCGCTCGGTCAGGTCGCGCAGCTCGTCCTGGGCCATGGCGGCCATTTCGGGATCGGCGGCCATGACCTCCAGATCGGCCATCTCGGCGCGGAGTCGGGCCAGACCCTGGACCGCGTCGGCGACGGGCTTGAGCTCGGCGTGCTCCTTGGACAGGCGGACGATCTCGACGCCGTCCGTCGCCGCACCCATGCGGGCCTCCACCTCGTGGAAACGGTCGAGCACCTGATCGAGACGGGCCTGGGGCAGACGCAAGGGGGCAATCCTGGAGAAAGGGAGGGCCGTCCTTAGCGCGCCGAGGGGCGCGATGTCGATTGTCGGCGGGGACCCCGGTCGGCGCCGGGATTGTGATTTTGGATAACGATGGCGTCAGAGGCGCTTACGCCGAGGGTTCCAAACGACTAGCTGACGGCCGATCAGCCGTGAGGAGGACGTCATGTTCGATCGCCCGCCGCCGTCGAAGCCTGTCGCCCAGGCCGCCGACGCGACTCCGGACGGCGCCGACAGCGTGGAACGGCTGTGCCGCCTGTATGACGCGCGTCTCACCGCGGCGGGCGGCCGTCTGTCGCCGGACGATGCGCGCGACCTGAAGACCATGGCGGGCCTCTATGGCCTGGATAGCGACCGGCCGGCGGTCGAGGTCTGGCGCGATCTGCGTCGGGTCATCGTGGCCCAGACATCCGGTTCCGCTGAAGGGGCCGCGCCCCGGCCGGCCGAGATCGCCGTCGTGGGGGGCGATCTGGAGCCCCTGACCCTGCTGGTGGTCGAGGATGACGCCGAGGTGGCCGCCGACCTGACGGAGCTGTTGACCGAGGCCGGGCACAGGGTGGTGGGCCCGTTCCACAGCGCGGCGGCGGCCGAGGCTGCGGCGGCCCTTCACGCCATCGACGGCGCCCTGCTGGACATCAATCTGTCCGGCGCCACGACCGGGGGCGAATTGGCCGAGGTTCTGACGCGGCGCTGGGACATTCGGGTGATTTTCATTTCCGGCGACGCTGAGGCCGCCGCCCGCTACGCCCCCCTGGCCGAGGCCCTGGTGCTGAAACCCTATACCGGTCCGCAGATCCTGGCGGCGGCGGCGCGGCTGGGCCGGCCGGGATGAGGTCGGGCCGGACGGCGAACGGCGTCTTGCGTCCGGCGCGCGGTCGCGCGATCACGGACCATGCTGTCGAACCGGTCCCGCTACGCCCTGCGCGCCATGATCCATCTGGCCGGCCTGCCGGGCGGCGGCCCCGCCACCATCGGCGAGATCGCCGAGGCCGCCACGGCCCCGCGCAAATTCCTAGAAGCCATACTTCTGGATCTGCGTCGTCAAAATCTGCTGGTGTCCAAGCGGGGGCGGACCGGAGGCTACGCCCTGGCGGCGCCGGCCGAGACCATCAGTTTCGCCGATGTGATCCGGGCGCTGGAAGGCCCCCTGGCCCTGGCGCCCTGCGCGTCGCGCACCGCCCACGGGCCTTGCGAGACCTGTCCGGACGTCGAGACCTGCCCGTTGCAGCCGGTCCTGCAGGATGGGCGCGACGCCGTCGCCGCGGTGTTCGAGGCGCGAAGCCTTCTGCAAGCCGCGTCGAATCCTTCTCCTATTGACCCAGTAGGAAAATAACACGCACCGTCGGGCGGATTTTCAGGGGCGGCCATGCAAGATTTCCTCGTCTTTCTCCTCGTCGGTTTCCTGGCCCAGTCCGTCGATGGGGCCCTGGGCATGGCTTACGGCGTCATCTCCTCGACGGTCCTGCTGTCGTTCGGCGTGCCCCCTGCGACAGCTTCGGCCAGCGTCCATGCCGCAGAGGTCTTCACCACGGCGGCGTCGGCCGGATCTCACACGGTCAACAAGAATGTAAACTGGAAACTGTTCGTGCCCCTGGCCATGGGCGGGGTGGTGGGCGGTTGCCTGGGAGCCTTCGTCCTGACCAGCATCGACGGCGACCTGGTCAAGCCCTGGATCACCGCCTACCTGGCGATCATGGGGGGCGTGATCATCTGGCGCGCGACCCGCCAGACTCGCGCGCGGATCTTCCCGGTCAGGTTCGCGGGGCCGCTGGGCGTCGTCGGCGGGTTCTTCGACGCCATCGGCGGCGGCGGCTGGGGGCCGACGGTCACGACGACCCTGGTGGGGTCGGGGGGCGATCCGCGCGCCGCGATCGGCACCACCAATACGGCGGAGTTCTTCGTCACCTCGGCCATTTCGGCGACCTTCCTGGCCGCCCTGCTGACCGGTCACTGGGCGGAGGCCAAAGGCGTCGCCACCCACGCCGCCTCCATCCTGGGCCTCATCCTGGGCGGTCTGATCGCCGCGCCCTTCGCCGGGGTGATCGCGCGGATCGCGCCCCGTCGGATCCTGACCTACGGCGTCGGGGCCGTTGTGTTGCTGTCCGCCGGCTATCAGGCCCTGCGGCTGTTCGGGGTGATCTGAGACGAAAGGCGACGGCGGGTCGCGGCCCGCCGTCGCCGTGGTCGTCCTTTGATCCGATCAGCGCGCGCGGGCGCGGAAGCGGGTCAGGAATTCCTTGATGTTTTCGCGGATCGAGGCTTCGTTGGCCATCCGAAGACGTTCCACGCCCATGAAGGCCTGACCCATGGTCGCTGTGCCGGTCGCCGCCACCGTTTCGTCGAAGACGGAACGGTCGGCTCGCATTACGGTATAGCGAACCTGGCTGGTCACAGACATGTCAAAGCCGGCCATCGGCTGTTTCAGGTCGATCAAGGATGCGGAGACCGTCATGGGCTGACCTTCGGTCCCCATATAGCCGGCGGCCGTCAACGAGCCTTCCAGCGCGGTCTTGAAGTCCGCATTCGAAACCTCGGAGGTCCACATCGGATTGGTGTTCTGGCCGCCGGAAACCGTGACTGTCGTCACCGACCGATAGCCGAGATCGCCGGGCGCCGCCGTGAGGCCCGATGTCGCCGGCAAGGTCATGAGCGCGGGGTTGGACGGGCTGGCGCAGGCCGCGACGCCCATCAGGGCGCCCAGAGCGGCGGCGGCGGCGAGACGACGGATCATTATTCGCCTCCGGCTGCGGCTGCGGCGGGCGGCGTCGCGACGGGGGCCTGGGCTGCGGCCGCTTCTTCGGCCGGGGTGCGCAGGGTCACGATCAGCGGATTGGGCTTCAGATCATTCATGGCGCCGGAGGTGGCGTCGATCGCCCCGCCGATGATGCCGCCGATCAGGATGTTGCCGGCCATGGCCGTGCCGCCCGCGCCGGAGACGCTGCTGGTGATGTCATGGGTCTGGGCGACGTAGCCGTCCTTGGACACGGTGATGCGGAAGGCGTCCTTGCGCGACATGCGGAAGGTGCAGGGCGTCGCCTGGCATTCGAAGCCGTTCGACGTGCTGACCTGGGCGCCGGGCGGGGTGCTCTGGACGGAGAATTGCTGACTGGAGCCACGCGTCACGGTGGCGCAGGCGGGCAGCGACATCGCCACGCCGGCAAGCATGAGCAAGCGCACGCCGAAACGTGCGGAATTTTTGGAAATCATAAGGCCCCTCAGTGGATTAAGGTTCAGCCTCCCCAGGCGAACCAACGGCAGAGGTTGCACTTCCGACACGATCGGTCAATCACTCAGGCGTGAATTTCATCAAACCTTGTGCAACCTCGAGGGGCGGGTCTATTCCGCCGCCTGAAGCTCCGCCGCCCGGGCCGCGTCCAGTTCGGCGGCCTTCTGCTCGACCAGGTCGACGATATGGTCGATCATGCCGTCGTTGGCCTGTTTGTGGGCGATCTTGCCGTTCAGATAGATCATGCCCGCCCCCTTGCCGCCGCCGGTGAAGCCGATGTCGGTATAGAGGGCCTCGCCCGGGCCGTTCACGACGCAGCCGATCACCGACAGGCTCATCGGCGTCGAGATATGGGCCAGTTTCTCTTCCAGCAGGGTCACGGTCTCGATGACGTTGAAGCCCTGACGCGCGCACGACGGACAGGCGATGATGTTGACGCCCCGATGGCGCAGGCCCAGCGACTTCAGGATGTCGAAGCCGACCTTGATCTCCTCGACCGGATCGGCGGCCAGCGACACGCGGATGGTGTCGCCGATGCCGGCCCACAGCATCGAGCCCATGCCGATGGCCGATTTGATCGTGCCGGTGCGCAGCGGCCCCGCCTCGGTCACGCCCAGGTGCAGAGGGCAGTCGATGGCATCGGCCAACTGCTGATAGGCGGCGACGGTCAGGAAGGGGTCGGACGCCTTCACCGAGATCTTGAACTCGTGGAAGTCGTGGTCCTGCAGGATGCGGGCGTGGTTCAGGGCGCTCTCGACCATGGCGTCGGGGCAGGGCTCGCCGTACTTCTCCAGCAGCTCCTTTTCCAGCGAGCCGGCGTTGACGCCGATCCGCATCGAACAGCCGTGGTCCTTGGCGGCCTGGATCACGTCGCGGACGCGGTCGGGACTGCCGATATTGCCCGGATTGATCCGCAGGCAGGCGGCGCCCGCCTGGGCCGCCTCGATGCCGCGCTTGTAGTGGAAATGAATGTCGGCGACCAAGGGGACCTTGGCCTCGCGGGCGATGGTCTTGAAGGCCTCGGTCGATTCCACGTCGGGGCAGGAGACGCGGACGATGTCGGCGCCGGCCTCTTCCAGCTGACGGATCTGGTCGATCGTCGCCGCCGCGTCGGACGTCGGCGTATTGGTCATCGACTGCACGCTGATCGGGGCGTCGCCGCCCACGAGGACGGAGCCCACGCGGATCTGGCGGCTCTTGCGGCGCTCGATATGGCGCCAGGGTCGGACGTGGGTGTGGTCGCTCATCACGGGCTCATATAGGCCGAAGACGGCGTCAGGGCCACGGGGGCGACGATCAGTTTGTCGCCGCGACGGGGGGAGGGGCGGGTTGAGCGGCTTGTTGGGCCGCCCGCACGGCCTGAGCCTGCGCCACGCGGCGGGCCTGGTCCTCCGCCACCTGGCGGGCGGCCTGTTCTGCGCGGCTGTTCAACTGGGCCAGGGGCGTCAGGACAGCCGGCAGGATGCCGCCGTGTTCGCCGTTCAGATAGACGTCAAAGGCCGCCGGATCCGATACATCGATGGTGGCGCTGACGCCCATCGGCGCGCGCCAGGCCTCGCCGGCGGCCATCTGGCGGGCGAACAGGGCCTGACCGTCCCCCAGCCGAACGACCAGGGCGCCGGCCTTCTTGGCCTGGATCACCACCTGGGAGGCGGTGGCGGGGGCGCCATAGACGGCGCCGCGTGGGTTGAAGGCCTTTTGCACGGGGGCGTTGTTGGCCGCCGCCGTCGCCGCCAGCACCGCAGGATCATTGGGATCGATCCCGGTCAGCTGGGCCTCCAGGCCGGGCGTGATGTAGAGGGCCGGCGTGGTCTGGTCCAGCGGTGCGGCGCGGGGCGCGCTGAGGTCGATCAGACCGTTCTGACCGGGCACGTCTCCCAGGGTCCAGCTCTCGGGCACGGCGGCGATGTCGGAGGCGCGGGGCGCCTTCATCAGATTGATGCGCTGGAAGACATTCCATCCGACGATGGCGAGGGCGGCCACGGCGACGACCGCGATGATGCGCGGCGAATAGCGTTTCACATCCTCAAAGGCGATGCCGATGGGCGCTTTCAACGGAGCCGAGGTGTCGGGGCTGTCGCGCTTGAACCGTTCGACGGCCAATTGCTCGTCGAGGCCCAGGGCGGCCGCATAGCCACGCACATAGCCGATGGCGAAAACCCGAGAGGGCAGGGAGGACCAGTCGTTCTGCTCCAGAGCGGTCAGGAACCGCGAATGGACCTTGGTTTCGGCGGACAGATCCGCCAGGGACTTGCCGGACGACTCGCGCGCCCGGCGCAGGCCGTCGCCCAGAGTCACGGACTCTGCGATGGAGGGCGCAATGTCCTTCCAATCAGGATGAGCCTTGAACTCGTCGGGGGCTTGCCCCGCATCCAGCGCCATGACGCCTGACCCCACACTCGGAACGGCTTGAAGCCGCTCCGTACTCGAAACGGACCCGTCCGGTAGCATGTCTTCGTGACTGGACTCGCCTCCCCCCGGAGGCAGTCCTGATGCGTCCTGTGGATAAACCATAATGCCCGCCCCATCAACGGCGATTCCCAAAACGGAACGCGCGCGAAGACTCTCAGACGGCGATGTTCAACTTCCGCGCCAGGGATTCGATCTCGTTGCGCACCGAGCCGGTCGAGAGATTCAGCAGATTGTTCAGGCCCCGGCGCGCCGCCGTCAGGTCCGCGGACAGGATCATCCGCTTGACCGGGCCGACGCCGCCGGCCGGGGCCGACAGGCGGGTGAAGCCCAGGGTGATCAGGGCGAAGGCCTCCAGCGGCCGGCCCGCCAGTTCGCCGCAGATCGAGACCGGGGTGCCGGTGTCGGCGCAGGCCTTCTGGATCGTCTGCAGGGCGCGCAGGGTCGGGGGCGACAGGGGATCGTAGCGGTCCGAGACCAGGGGATTGGTCCGGTCGGCGGCGTACATGTACTGGAACAGGTCGTTGGTCCCGATCGAGACGAAGTCGGTCAGGGGCAGAAGCGCGTCGAGGTGCCACAGCAGCGACGGGCATTCGACCATGGCCCCGACGCGCAGCAGGGCGGGCAGGGCGCGGCCGCGCCGCTTGGCCCAGGCGCATTCGACGTCGACCAGTTCGCGCGCGGCGCGGAACTCGTCCACCGTGGCGATCATCGGGAACATGACGCGCAGCTCGCGACCCGCCGCCGCCGTCAGCAGGGCCCGAAGTTGCATCCGTAACAAAGACGGCCGGTCCAGGCCCAGGCGGATGGCGCGCCGGCCCAGGGCGGGGTTCTCCTCCCGCTCGGCCTCCAGATAGGGCAGGACCTTGTCGCCGCCGATGTCCAGGGTGCGGAAGGTGACGGGCCGGTCGCCGGCGGCGTCCAGCACCAGCTTGTACAGGGCCGTCTGGGCGTTCAGCCGGGGCAGCTCGTCCGAGACCATGAACTGGAATTCGGTGCGGAACAGGCCGATGCCCTCCGCCCCCGTCTCGTTCAGATTCTCCAGGTCCACCGCCAGGCCGGCGTTGGTCAGCAGGGTGATGCGCTGGCCGTCCAGGGTCACGGCGGGGGTGTCGCGCAATTGGGCGAACTGGGCCTGGCGCTGGTCGCGCACGGCCATACGCGACTGGACCGCCTCAATCATATCGGGGCGGGGCCGCAGATAGGCCTCGCCGGTCTCGCCATCGGCGATGACGACGTCGCCTTCCGACAGCCGGTCGCGCAGGCCCATCAGGCGGCCGACGCACGGGATCTGCAGCGCGCGGGCGACGATGGCGGCGTGGCTGGCGGCCGAGCCTTCTTCCAGCAACAGGCCCTTCAGCTTGTCGCGCGGATATTCCAGCAGGTCCGCCGGACCCAGGTTGCGCGCCACGAGAATGGCGTCGTCCGGCAGTTCGCGCTCACCCGGCTTGTCGCCCGCCAACACCCGCAGCAGCCGGTTGGCCAGGTCCTCGAAATCGTGCAGCCGTTCGCGGATATAGGGGTCGCGCGCCTGGGCGAAGCGGGCGCGGTGCTCGTTCCGGACCCGGTCCACCGCCGCCTCGGCGGTCAGGCCGTTGCGCACGGCCTCTTCCAGCGACCGGTTCCAGCCCCGGTCGTCGGCGAACATCCGATAGGTCTCCAGCACCTCGAACGAGGGTCCGGCCAGGCCCTGGCCCTTGTCCAGCATGGCGTCCAGGCCGGTTTTCAGCGAGGCCAGGGCCAGCTTCAGCCGGGCCTCCTCCATCGCCGGGTCTTCGGACAGCAGTTTCTCGGGCGGCAGGGGCGCTTCGTGCAGGACGACCCGGCCGACCGCCAGGCCGTCGCCGAACTTCTGGCCCTTCAGCCGTTCGGGCCGGTGGGGCGCCAGTTCGACGTCGCGCAGTTCGTCCTGTTCCAGCAGTTCGCCGGAGGACACCGTCTCGGACAGGACCATGGCGATGGTCTGGATGTCCTCGACCTCCTCCTCGTCATAGCGCCGCTCGGTGCGGTTCTGGACGACCAGGACGCCGATGGCCCGGCCGCCACGCAGCAGGGGGGCGCCGAGGAAGGCGTGATAGGGGTCTTCGCCCGTTTCCGGCCGGTAGGAGAAGGACGGATGCGACGGCGCGTCCGACAGGCTGATCGGCTGGGCCATCCGGGCCACCTCGCCGACCAGACCCTCGCCGGGACGCAGGCGGGTGTTGTGGACGGCGTCGGGGTTCAGGCCCTCGGTGGCGAACAGCTCCAGCTCGCCCGAGGCGCGGCGCAGATAGATGGAGCAGACCTCGGCGACCATGGACCGGGCGATGATCCGCACCACCATGTTCAGGCGGTCCTGCGCCGGGGTCGCGCCCGCGCCGGCCCCGCCCAGAGCCTCGCGGATCTGGCGCAGGAGGATCCGAGGTCCTCTGGTCATCGCGCCGCCTGCCGGCATCATGGCTCCCGCGCTCCGGCGCCGAGGCGCCTGTTCAAATCATCCTATATCGCGTCCAGCCCGTAAGCCGAATGCAATGCGCGCACGGCCAGTTCGGCGTACGCCGCGTCGATCAGGACGCTGATCTTGATTTCTGAGGTCGAGATGGCCTGGAACTTGACGCCCTTGTCGGCCAGGGCCTTGAACATGGTCTGGGCCACACCGGCGTGGCTGCGCATGCCGACCCCGACGACGGACACCTTGGCGACATCCTCGTCGACGCGGATTTCCTCGATGCCGATCTCGGACTGGGCGGCCTTCATCAGGTCGGCGGCGCGGACGGCGTCGCGACGGCCGGTCGTGAAGGTCAGGTTGACCGCCCCGGCGGTGCGCGACTGGCTCTGGACGATCATGTCCACATTGACGTTGGCCTCGGCCAGGCGGGTGAAGACGTCGGCGGGGGCGTCCACGCGGTCGGACAGGCCCAGCAGGGTGATGCGGGCCTCGTCACGGCTCATGGTCACACCGGACACGATGCGCTTTTCCAAGATCTCCTCCTCGTCGCAGATCAGGGTTCCGCCCTTGTCGGGCATTTGGCCGGACGCGTCCGGTTCGATGAAGCTGGACAGGACGCGCACTGGCACCTGTTTGGCCATGGCGAGTTCGACCGAGCGGGTCTGGAGCACCTTGGCCCCCAATGAGGCCATTTCCAGCATCTCCTCATAGGAGACCTTGGCCAGGCGCCGGGCGCGGCTCTCGATGCGCGGGTCGGTCGTATAGACCCCGTCCACGTCGGTATAGATGTCGCAGGGGCAGGACAGGGCCGCCGCAACGGCCACGGCCGAGGTGTCGGAACCGCCCCGGCCCAGGGTGGTGATCTTGCCGTCGGGGGTGACGCCCTGGAAGCCGGGGACGATGGCGATCTCGCCCGCGTCGAGGGCGGCGCCCAGTTTCTCGCCGGGGATGTCGATGATGCGGGCGCGGGCGTGGGCGTCGTCGGTGATGATCGGCACCTGCCAGCCCATCCACGACCGGGCGTTCAGCCCCATGTTGCGCAGGGTCAGGGCCAGAAGTCCGGCCGTCACCTGTTCGCCCGAGGCGACCACCACGTCATATTCGTCGTCGCTGAGCGGCAGGCCCGCCGCGGCCGGGCCGGCGCCGTCGGTCCAGGCGACCAGCTCGTTGGTCTTGCCGGCCATGGCGGAGACGACGACGGCGACCTTCTTGCCGGACGCGGCCTCGGCGGCGACGATTCGCGCCGCGCGCCGAATCCGTTCGAGGTCGCCCATCGAGGTGCCGCCGAACTTCATCACCAGTCGCGTGGTGTCGGATCGTGAAGAATCGGGCCGCGTCATCGTGGCGTTTCGCCCCCTGCTTGCGTGAAAGGGCGCGAAGGTTCATCCCTCGCGCCATGACCGCTTCTAGCGACGCCGCACCGTCTCGCCTACCCCGCGAAGGGCATGGTTTTCCGCAAAATTCGTCCGAGGGCGCATTTGGCGCATCGATCGACCCGGCCGACGTCGCCCGGTTTTCGGCCCAGGCGGCCGAGTGGTGGGATGCGCACGGGCCGTTCGCGCCGTTGCACCGGTTCAATCCGGCCCGGCTGGCCCTGATCCGCGAACAGCTGTGCGCCCGGCTGGGCCGCGATCCCAAGGCGCGTCGCCCCTTCGAGGGGCTGACGCTTCTGGACGTCGGCTGCGGCGGCGGGCTGATCGCCGAGCCGATGCGTCGGATGGGTTTTTCCGTCACCGCCATCGACGCCTCGTCCGAGAATATCGGCACGGCCCGCGCCCACGCCGGGATGGTCGGGTTGGACATCGCCTATCGCGCCGCCACGGTCGAACAGATCGAGGCCGAGGGGGCGGGGCCGTTCGACGTGGTCCTGACCATGGAGGTGATCGAACATGTCGCCGATCCGGAAGCCTTCGTGCGCGCCTGTTCGCGCCTGGTGCGGCCGGGCGGGGTGATGATGGTCGCCACCCTGAACCGCACGCTGAAGTCGCTGGCCCTGGGCAAGGTGGCGGCGGAATACATCCTGCGCTGGGTGCCGGCCGGGACGCACGACTGGCGCCAGTTCCTGAAGCCCGACGAGATACGGACGATGCTGGCGCAGGAGGCTGTGACGGTCGAGGGACCTTACGGCCTGAACTACGACCCGCTGACCGACCGCTGGAGCCAGAGCGACGACGCGGGCATCAACTATATGATGGTGGCGACGCGGACGGCCTAGCGGTTCTCCCTCCCCCTGCGGGGGAGGGGCGTCGCGCAGCGACGGGGTGGGGGCGGCCAGGCACGGACGCACCGATCTGAATCAGGTCAGGTCTGTGATGTGTCGCCCGGCCCTTCCCACCCGGCTCCGGCTACGCCTCCGCCCCCCTCCCCCGCAGGGGGAGGGAGAATGTCAGAGTCACACCGCCTGGGCGCGGCTGCGGGTCCAGGCGTAGAGGCCGAACACCGCGACGGCGAAACCGATGATCCCCGCCAGCATGGCCGGCCAGGTCGAACCGTCCGGCAACATGGCGAAGGGGGCGTCGTCGCGGGTGGCCACGATCACCCCGGCGGTGAAGACGCCGAACAGGCTCTCGCCCACGATCAGGCCCGAGGCCAGCAGCACCCCCATGCGGCGCGCCACGTCGGCGTAACGGGTGCTGGACACGGCCTTGTCGTAGATCCAGCCGCAGACGGCGCCGATGACCAGCATGGTCGTGACGGCGGCGGGCAGATAGAAGCCGATGCCGACGGCGAGCGGCGGCAGTTTGACCCTGCCCTTGGTAGCCCTGGACACGACGGCGTCCAGCACGATGATGATCACGCCGATCACCGCGCCCAGGCCGATCAGGTCCCAGCGCAGGTCGCCGCCGATGACGCCGCGCGCCAGGGCCGAGATCAACGTCGCCTGGGGCGCCGCCAGGGTCTTGGCGCCCTCGACAATGGCGGGCGGGCCGCCCTCGAAGCCGAAGGCCTGGTTCAGCAGGTTGAGGATCAGGGGAATGACGATGGCGCCGGCGCCGACGCCGACGATCAGGGCGACCTGCTGGCGCCAGGGCGTGGCCTCGACCAGCTGGCCGGTCTTCAGGTCCTGAAGATTGTCGTTGGCGATGACGGCGACGGCGAAGACCACGGCGGTCACGATCAGGGCGAAGGCGATGATGGACGGATCGGCCGGCACGCCGGCGATCGTCATGACGCCCAGCATCAGCAGCGAGGCGATCACGACCGCCAGGATGCCGACGCCCGAGACCGGGCTGTTCGACGAGCCGATCAGGCCGGCCATATAGCCGCAGATGGCGGCGACGGCGAAACCGATCAGGACGACATAGACCAGGCCGCCGATGACCAGCAGCGGGGTCGATCCCGCCAGGGCCGGGGCGCTCTGGGCGAACCAGGCCAGCAGGCCGGCGATGCCGACCAGGCAGGCGACCGAAATCGCGCCGACCAGCTTGATGGGCAGGTCCTGTTCGGTCCGTTCCAGCACCTCGCCGTGGGCGCGTTTGGCGTTGGCGGCCAGGGCCGAGGTCAGGCCGCCGACCAGGGGGCCGGCCAGTTTGATCAGGGTCCAGATGGCGGCGACGCCGATGACGCCGGCGCCCATGAAGCGGACTTCACGGCTCCAGACGGTCGCCGCCAGCTCCTCGGCCGGCGCGCCGGCGGGCAGGGTGGCGGCGATGGAGGGGATCCCATGCGCCGTCAGCCAGGCCACGGTGTCGGGGCTGGTCAGGATCGGCACGGCGATGGCCCAGGCCAGGATCAGACCGAACAGCTGGGCCAGACCCACCGTCAGGCCGATCAGATGGCCGGCGCCCAGAAGCGCGAACTGCATGCCGAAACCCATGCCGGTGGCCCCGCCGCCCAGGGCGGCCGGCAGCTTGAAGAATTTCGCCGCCTCGCCGGCGAAGACGCGACCCGCGACCAGCAGGGCGTAGCCGGCCGAGACGACAGCGCCGGCGACGACGATCCACAGACCGGATTTGTTCTCGCGCACCGCGCTCTCGGTCTGTTCGGCCCCGCGCGAGCCGACCTTCAGCACCTCGGCGGCGGCGACGCCTTCGGGGTAGGGCAGGCCGCCGTTGGTCACCAGGGCGCGGCGCAGCGGGATGGAGAAGGTCACCCCCAGCACGCCGCCCAGGATACAGATGGCCACCGACTGCCAGAAGGGAAACTCCAGCCACCAGCCGATCATCACCAGGCCGGGCAGGACGAAGATGATCGAACTCATGGCCCCGCCGACCGAGGCCACGGTCTGGACGGTCATGTTCTCCCAGATGGTCGAGGTGCGGAAGGCGCGCAGCACCGCCATCGATATGACCGCCGCCGGAATGGCAGAGGCGAAGGTCAGGCCGACCAGCAGGCCCAGATAGGTGTTGGCGGCGGTGAAGATCACCGCCAGCAGGCAGCCCAGCACAAGGGCGCGAAGGGTCAGTTCAAGCCGGCCCTTTTGGGCAGGGCTTTGGGGCGCAGCGGCGGCGTCAGTCATCGAGATCGGTTCCCACGTTCGACGCGGACGTAAGCCCATAACGCCGCCTGCGGCAACCGGTCACGCCCAGACAACGCTCAGGCGGGGAGGGGCTGAAGCCCTCGGAACCGCCGCCGCGCCCGACGAACCAGGCCGGGCGAGGCCACCGTCACCCGATAGACCCCCGTCATGACCAGGGCGGTCAGGGCCCAGGACAGCAGGATGTCCGACAGGAAATGCCCCCCGAAGGCCAGCCGGTTCATCGACAGGGCGAAGGCGTAGACGACGGCGAGGGGCAGGACGACCGGCCGCCATTTCGCCGGCGTCACTACCAGCAGGACCCCGACCATCCAGGCCGCGCTGGAGCCCTCGCCCGAGACGAAGGAGCAGTTGGACTGGCAGGCGTCGCTGACCATCCAGACGGGGGTGAAGGCCGCGTCGCCGCCGAACTGGTCGATCTGAACCGGACGGGCGCGGCCCCACAGCCCCTTCAGCACCAGATTGACCACCAGGCCCGGCCCGACCGCGAGGGCGGCCAGGACGAAGACCGCGCGGCGCGCGGCGGCGCCGAGGGGCCGGCGACGCAGGGCGCGCCACGCCAGTCGGCCGATCACGCCCAGAAGCATAAGGGCCAGAACGAGGGAGGAGCTTTTGCGCAACGCCTTCAGCAGGGGATTGTCGGCCAGGAAGAAGCCGGCTTCGGGCCGGTAGAACAGACGGCTGACCGCAATATCGACGCCGGGAAAGGCCAGGAAATAGACGCTGACCGCCAAAACGGCCGCCGCCGCCAGGATCGCGGCGTCGTCGCGCGTCAGACCGACCGAACGAATCAGGTTCGAGACGCGGACGCCGGGCCGGCGGATGATGATCGATTGAGACACGTTCCCCCCGGAGTGCGCCTAAAACGGATGACAGACCAGGGTGTCGGCTGAACGTCGGTTCGAACAAGGTTTTCTGAAGATCGCAGCGGGGGCGGACGATCCGCTTGGCCCGCGATCACCGAGGGGCTAGGACCGACCCATGCCAGAACTCCCCGAGGTCGAAACCGTCCGACGCGGCCTGACGCCCGTACTGGCGGGCGCGCGCCTGTCCCGGGTCAGGATCAACCGGCCCGATCTGCGTTTTCCCTTTCCCGACCGGTTCGTCGAGCGGCTGGAGGGGGCGACGGTCCAACGGATCGACCGACGGGCCAAATATCTGTTGATGCCTTTGTCTAGCGGCGAGACCTGGATCACCCATCTGGGCATGACCGGCCGGTTCACCCTGGACGGAACCCAACTGGGCGAGTTCGAGGAGGCTGCGCCCACCGCCGGCAAGCACGAGCATTTCAGCGGCTGCGCCGTCCGTGACGGCGCCTCGACCCGGATCGGCTACGCCGACGCCCGCCGGTTCGGCTTCATGGGTCTGATCCCGACCGACCAGGTCGAGGTCCACCCGTGGTTCGCCGGCCTGGGGCCCGAACCCCTGGGCAATGGTTTTTCCGGCGCGCACCTAGTCGAGGCCTTCGTCGGCAAGACACAGAACATCAAGGTCTCGCTGCTGGACCAGCGGATCGTCGCCGGACTGGGCAACATCTATGTCTGCGAGGCGCTTTACCGCGCCCGCATCTCGCCCCTGGTCGCGGCCGGATCGGTCTCGAAGGCGCGGCTGGAGCGGCTGGCCGCCGTCGTCCGCGACGTGCTGAACGACGCCATCGCCGCCGGTGGATCGACCCTGAAGGATTTCGCCAACGCCGAGGGCGGCCAGGGCTATTTCCAGCACCGGTTCGACGTCTATGGCCGCGAGGGTCAAGCCTGTCAGGGCGAAGGCTGCTCCGGCGTCGTGGCGCGCATCGTCCAGGGTGGTCGCTCGACCTTCTACTGCCCGTCCTGCCAGAAGACGTAATCCCGAGGAGGTCCGCCCCATGCGCAAAATCCATCTGTGGATCAGTCTGGTGGTCGGCGTCCTGGTCTGGGGCGCCTATTTCCTTCATTTCGCTCAAGGTCTGCGCTCCGGCGATCTCGGGGGACTGATCTGGTGGTTTCTCGCCGCCCTGATCGTCGCCGTCGTCGCAGAAGGGGCCGCCACCGGGCTGATCGCCCGTCTGCTTAGACGGCGCACCCGTGCGCTGGACGACGGGCCGACGCTTCAGGCGGCGCTGAAGGCGGGGCATGTCGCCCTGATGCTGCTGGTCGGCTTGATCCTGCTCTCGGCCCTGGTCCTGGCGCTTTCATCCGTCTTCGGCTGGACGCTGGATCTGTCGGGCGCGCGCGGCCAGGTGATCGCCGCCAATCTGCTGCTCGGCATGGCGGTCGTCGCCGAACTGGTGCGCGCCGGCCTGACGCTGGCCTTGACGCCGCGCCGGTAGCAAGCCCGCCTTCGTCCCTGTATGACCGCGCTCAAAGGAGACCGCCCATGGCCGACGCCTATTCCACCCTGCTGATCGAACGCTGCGCCGACGGCTACGCCGTCGTGACCCTGAACCGGCCGGAGGCGCTGAACGCTCTGAACTCGACCCTGTTCGGCGAACTGGCCGCCTTCCTCGATGTGGTCGAGACCGACGACAGCGTGCGCTGCCTGATCCTGACCGGCTCGGCCAAGGCCTTCGCCGCCGGCGCCGACATCAAGGAGATGGCGGACCAGTCCTACGCCGACATGTTCAAGGGCAATTTCTTCGCCCTGGGCCATGACCGGATCATGCGGTTCCGCAAGCCGATCATCGCGGCCGTGTCGGGCTACGCCCTGGGCGGCGGCTGCGAACTGGCGATGTTGTGCGATTTCATCATCGCGTCCGAGACGGCGAAGTTCGGCCAGCCCGAGATCAATCTGGGCGTCGCGCCCGGCATCGGCGGCTCGCAGCGGCTGACCCGTCTGGTCGGCAAGTCCAAGGCCATGGACATGATCCTGACCGCCCGCATGATGGACGCCGCCGAGGCCGAGCGCGCCGGCCTGGTCAGCCGCGTCGTCGCCCCCGACGCCCTGCTGGACGAGGCCCGCGTCGCCGCGGCCAAGATCGCGGCCCAGAGCCCGCTGGCGGTGATGATGAACAAGGAACTGGTCAATGTCGCCCTTGAGACGACCCTGACCGAGGGCGTGCGGTTCGAGCGCCGCCTGTTCCACTCTCTCTTCGCCTTCGAGGACCAGAAGGAGGGCATGTCCGCCTTCGTCGACAAGCGCAAGCCGGACTTCAAGGGGCGATGACTAACGGTCGCGGCCGTCAACCGATCGCCGTGATCGTGCGTTAGGTGCGGGTCATGCGCCGTCTTCTTGCTCCGCTTTTCGCGATCCTGCTTTTCGTCCTGCCCGGCGTCTCCGCCGCCCGGACAACAGTATCGGCGTCTCTGGCCCCCGCCTTCCGTTCCGACAGGATCATCGTCGAGACGCGCGGCGCGGGGCCGGATATCGTCTTCATTCCGGGCCTGGGCTCGACCGGGGCGGCGTGGCGGTCGACGGCGGACAAGCTGGAGGGCCGGTATCGGGTCCATCTGGTCACCATCCGGGGCTTCGGCCAGACGGACATCGGCGCCAACGCCGGCGGCGCCTTGGCCGCGCCCGCCGCCCTGGAGATCGAACGCTACATCCGCGAACAGCGGCTTTCGCGCCCTGCCTTGATCGGACATTCGCTGGGCGGCCAGATCGCGCTGCGGGTCGCGGCGGACATGCGGGACCGGATCGGCCGGGTGATGGTGGTCGATTCCGCCCCCTTCTTTCCGGCCCTGGTCGATTCCCGCGTCACCGCCCGCGAGGTCGAGCCCCTGGCGCGGCTGGGCTATCAGGCCCTGATGCTGTTCGGGGACCAGGCGCTGAAGGGCCAGGTTTCGGCCCTGGGCGGCGACCTCGGCCTGGCGGGCGACATGGTGTTCGACGGCCTGGGTCTGCAGGGCGGGGACCGGCGGGTGCTGGCCCAGGGCCTGTACGAAGCCCTGACGGTCGATCTGCGCCAACGGCTGCGCGACGTCACCGCTCCGGTCACGGTGGTCTATGGCTGGACGCGGGACACGAACAACCCGCGCAACCGGCTGGAGGGCCTGTACCGCTACGGCTTCTCCACCCTGCGCCGGCCCGCACAATTCGTCCGCATCGAGGGCGCCGACCACCAGGTCATGATCGACCAGCCCGCACGCTTTCAGGCGGCGGTGGAACGGTTCATGGGCTGACGTCTCTCTGACAATCTGGACGGGTCGTGGCGATCTTGGCATGATGACGCATCATTCGGGGGAATGTCGTCATGATCCGCAAATTCTTCGGCCTGGCCATGGTTGCGGCCGCCTTGTCCGCCTGCGCCACGACGGTCGATCCGCTGGTCGCCAACGCCCCGTTGAAGCTGGCCTTCACCGAACCCGTGCCCTCGCTGGAGACGCGGGCCGCGACAGGTGATCGCCAGGCGCAATACGCCCTGTCCTTCCTCAAGAAGCACGGCCTGCGCGGCGTGGCCAAGGATCCGGTCGCAGTCGAAACCCTCAGAGCGACGGCCGGTGCGCCCCACACCCGCACCATGCCCATCTATCAACCGGGCATAAACGGCAATCCCGGCACGCTGATCAATGTGCAGATCACGGATCCAGGCGTCAGCGACGCGGACGCGGCCCGCATGGACCTGTGCGGCTTGACCCTGCTGACCGCCATGCCTGGCCTGGGCGGTCAGCTGTGCGGCTCCCCCGCCGCCTATGCCGATCTCGTGCCGTCGGCGATTCTGGCGCGACAGGACCTGATGCTGAACCTGACGGCGGTCGATCCGGCCAGCGTCTCCGACTGCGGCGCGACAGGACCCTTGTGGACATCGGCGGGTATGCGGTTCGAGGCTGGCGCCCTGGATGAGGCGGCCGCGGCGGCGGATCGGATCATCGCCCTGTGTGGCGAGGGCGAGCCGTCGTGGCATGCGCGGGTCATGCGGGCGGTTCTGGCGACCCATGCGGGCGAGGCCGACAAGGCGACGGTCCTTCTGGCCCCGGTCCCTCGACCCGCGCCGGCGCCCATCGGCGCCTACGCCAGTTTCGCGATGATGGACGCGCAGGCCCGGCTGGAGGATTGGACGGCCTATGCCGCCGAGCGTGACCGGTTGATCTCCGCGTCCGTTCAGGCCCTGTCGGCTGAGCCGGGGACGAAGGCCCTGGGTCGGTTCGAGGCGGCGGGGGCGAGCGTCGATCTGTTCGAGCGAGAAAGCGTGATCCGTCCCGGCCTGACGGGGCTGATCGTCGGCGTCGTGCATGCGTCGGATCCCAAGGCCTCGCCTCGCGCCTTCTGGCTGACGACCTCGCCCGATATGATGGGCGGGACGGTCCCCAGCTATTTCCTGGACGAGTATCGGTGCGACGGCCGCTCGGCCTTCAAATATTTCGACCCCGGTTCGAAACAGCCGTCCGTCGAGGAGATCAAGGCCCTGATCGGCGAGGTGCTGCGGGGCGAGCTGACGGCGACCTCAGGTCTGTCGTTCAACGGACCGCCGTCTGCCTGCGCCTTCCCGGTGCAGGTCGCGCCGGGACTGGGCGATGATCAGTCGAGACCGCCCAGCGTCTCCAGCACCCCCTTGCCGTAGCGGTCCAGCTTCGACTGGCCGACGCCGGGCAGGGCGGCGAGGGCGGCGAGGTCGCCGGGCTCGGCGTGGGCGATTTCCAGCAGGGTCTTGTCCTGGAAGATGACATAGGGCGGGACGTGCTGTTCCGAGGCGCGGTCGCGGCGCCAGGCCCGCAGGGCCTCGAACCGGGCGCGGACGTCGGCGTCCATGGTCTCCAGCGCGGCGTTGCGGCCCTCGCCGGTGCGGTCGCGGCGATTGCGCGGATTGCCCGAGCGCGTGCCGGCGTCGTAGCCGGCGGGCACGCGGCGCACCTCGATCTTGCGTTCGGCCTTGTAGACGGCGCGTACCGCCTCGCCGTCGCCCAGACCGACCAGGGGCTTGCCGTCGTTCGGATCCTCGACCAGCAGGCCCTCGAACAACAGGTGATCGACGATGTCGCGCCAGCCGTTGGGCGAGATGTCGGCGCCTATGCCCCAGGTGGACAGCTGCTGCTCCCACGGCTGGACCGCCTTGGTCCGGCCGGTCAGGTGGTCGACGATCCGGCCCCGGCCGAACCGGCCGCCCAGCCGCTGGACCGCCGCCAGGGCCTTTTGCGCAGGGACGGTGGCGTCATAGAGAAGCGGCGGGTCGCCGCAGATGTCGCAGACGCCGCACGGGTCCGCGTCGGTCTCGCCGAAATAGCGGCGCACGGCCTGGGCGCGGCAGACGGCGCCGTCCAGCATGGCGAACAGCTGGCGGGCCTTGCGCACCTGGACCTGTTTGACCTCCTCGGCCATGGGGCGGCTGTCCAGCCGGCGCAGGGTCCAGGCGATGTCGGACGGGCCGTACAGGGTGATGCCCTCGGCCGGTTCGCCGTCGCGGCCGCCCCGGCCGATCTCCTGCCAATAGGCCTCGAGACTGCCCGGCGGATCGGCGTGGATGACGAAGCGGACGTCGGCCTTGTCCACCCCCATGCCGAAGGCGATGGTGGCCACCATGACGGCCCCGTCCTCGGCCAGGAAACGCTCCAGCCGGCGGTCCCGCTCCTTGTTGTCCATGCCCGCGTGATAGGCGATGGCGTTGGTCCCGGCGTCGCGCAGGGCCTGGGCCACGCGGTCGCAGCCGTCGCGGCTGCCGCAATAGACCACGCCCGGCTTGCCGCGCCGCTCACGCACCAGTTCGATGACCCGGGCGTCGGTCTTGGCGCGCGAGGCGCTCTCCTTGCGCTCGGCCGACAGCTGCAGGTTGGGGCGGGCGAAGCTGTCGACGAAGACCTTGGCCTGTTCCAGCCGCAGCGAGCGCAGGATGTCGTCGCGGGTGCGGGCGTCGGCGGTGGCGGTGACGGCGATGCGCGGGACGTTCGGGAACCGCTCGGCCAGCAGACCCAGGTTGCGATAATCGGGCCGGAAATCGTGCCCCCATTGCGAGACGCAGTGGGCTTCGTCGATGGCGATCAGGCTCAGTGGCAGTTCGGCCAGTCGATCCATCATGGCCCCGGCCGCCAGGCCTTCCGGCGAGACGTACAGCAGGTCCAGATCGCCGGACCGGGCGGCGGCCCAGATCGCCGACCGCTCGTCCAGAGACACCCCGGAATCCAGGCGGGCGGCGGCGACCCCCTGCTGCTTCAGGGCCTCGACCTGGTCGGTCATCAGGGCGATCAGGGGCGAGACCACCAGCCCGAGGCCGGGGCGCAGGATGGCCGGGATCTGATAGCAGACGCTCTTGCCGCCGCCGGTCGGCAGCACGGCCAGGGCGTCGCGCCCGGCCAGGATCTCGGCCACCACCTGGCTTTGCAGGCCCCGGAAGTCGCCATGGCCCCAGACGCGCGACAGCAGGGACCGGGCGTCGTCCAGCGTCGGGTCCTGGGCGGGGCGGAACTGGGTTTGCGTGGCGGGCATCCGAAGGTTGTGCACTATTTGTTCCGCCGTGCGAAGATCGCCCGGCCGTTTTCACGGCCGGGCGTCAGGCCGGCGAAGGGGGCGTCAGTGGGCGGGCGAGACGGCGAACTGGCCGCCGTCGCGATAGCGCCACAGATAGGAGGGGGCGATGGAGCCCATGCTGGTCGGATGAACCATGCCCAGGTCGGTCAGGCCGGCGGCGTCCGGCGAGACGATGTTGTCGGACTGAAGCATGACGACCTGATCGCGGGTCAGGGGCGGGGTCAGGCCCAGAAGGGCGACGGTCTGGAACACCGAACCCATCAGGCGGGCGACGGGGAAGGGGATGGGCAGAAGCGGCCGATTGCGGCCGGTCTCGCGGCACACCAGCTCCAGCACTTCGCGGAAGCTGAAGACGTCCGGTCCGCCCAGTTCGAAGGTGCGGCCGGCTGCGTCGCCGCGGATCACGGCGCGGGCGACGGCCTCGGCCACGTCGCCGACATAGACCGGCTGGAACTGCGTCTTGCCGCCGCCGATCAGCGGCAGGGCGGGGGCCATGGTCGCCATGGCGGCGAACCGGTTCAGGAAGCTGTCGCTGGCGCCGAACACCAGCGACGGACGCAGGATGACGGCGTCGGGATAGACGGCGCGGATCTCGTTTTCGGCCTCGCCCTTGGTGCGGGCATAGGCGGAGCGGCTGTTCGCATCTGCGCCGATGGCCGAGATCTGGACGACGCGCTCCACCCCGGCGGCCTTGGACGCCTGGGCGATATTCCTGGCGGCCTCGACATGGGCGCTCTTGAAGCCGCGCTTGCCGCCGCCGTCGTGCAGGACGCCGACCAGATTGACCACGGCGTGCGAGCCGCGCACCGCCGCCGCCACATCCTCGGCATTGGTCACGTCGCAGCGCATGAACTGGATCTGGCCCGGATCGCCCAGGGGCTGGACCTCGATGGCCAGAACCGGGTTGCGTACCGCCACGCGGATGCGCCAGCCGCGACGGGCCAGGGCGCGCACCGCCTGCGATCCGATGAAGCCGGATCCTCCGAAGAGGGTCACGACGCCGGGGGCGAGGTCAGCCATGGGGAAAGCTCCAGTCGAAATCCGTGTCGGCGGGATAAACGATAGGGCGCCGCACCGCAACGCGGCGTTGGACTGTCAAGCTGGCGATCGTGGCCGCCGCCCCTATCTGCGACCCATGAAAGTCTTCACAATCGGCTACGAGGGCGCGACCCAGGCCCAGGTGATCGACCGGCTGAAGGCGGCCGGGGTCGATCTTCTGGTCGATGTCCGCGCCGTCGCCGCCTCGCGCCGCGCCGGGTTTTCCAAGACGATTCTGGGCGAGAGCCTGAAGGCCGAGGGGATCGACTATCTCCACCTGCGCGTCCTGGGCACGCCCAAGGCGGGTCGGGATGCGGCCCGCAAGGGTCATGTCGCCGAAATGCGCGCCATCTTCGCCGACCATCTGGCCGAGCCTCAGGCCCAGATGGAATATGAGCGGCTGAAGGCGCTGGCGGGCGAGAAGCGCGTGGCCCTGCTGTGCTTCGAGGCCGACCACGCCGGGTGCCACCGCGCCGTCCTGGCGGAGCGGTTGTCGGATGAAGCGGGCGCGAGCGTGATCAACCTTTAGGGGCGGGGGGCGAGGCCCACCTTCCCCCGCTTGCGGAGGAAGTGTCAGGTCGTGGCGCGAAGCGACACGCCTGACGATGGGGGGAGTTTTTCTTCTGAAATCAGACTCCCCTCTCCGACCCTGGTTCGCTTCGCGAACGCCGGGCCACCTCTCCCGCAAGCGGAAGAGGGTCTTTTGCGTTACGGCCGGCCGACCAGTTGATCGACCGAACCGCTGGTCACGGGATGGTACAGCGGCCGGGCCTCGGCGTAGATGCGGCGGGCGATGGGGCGGCCCCAGTCGCCCTCGTTCCACAGGGTCTGGAACAGGGGCAGGACGAACTTGCGCCGGCCCTGGCTGGTCAGGAATTTCTCCGCCGTGGCGACCGCAGGCTGATAGCGGTGGGCCAGGGCGATCTGCAGCCAGGCGAAGGTCAGTTCACTGTTGCCCTCGTTCGCCAGGTTCAGAGTGCGCTCCAGATCCGCCAGCTGGGCGGCGGTCAGCCAGTCGGCGCCGGCGGCCAGGCCCTCTGGGCGCCAGCCGAGGAAACGCTGGCGCTGCTGGGTGTTCCACTCCGCCCACGGGATGGCCGAAGCCGGTCCCTTGTCCCAGAAGAAGGCGATCGCCGCCGCGTCGACCGGGGCGAAGGCGTTGGACACGGGCGCCACGGCGTTGGACGGCAGGCCGGGCTGATAAACCCAGGCGTCCAGCTGCAGTTCGGCCTCCAGCGCGGCTTCGCCCTTAACCAGATGGGTGCGGATGTCGTCCAGGAACATGGCCGTGGTCATCGGCCGATAGGCGTTGCGGTCGAAATAGCCGCGCAGCCAGGCGTCGAACCGCTCCCGGCCCGCGATCCGCTCGATGGTGCGCAGGAAGGCCGAGCCCTTGTCATAGGCGATGGTGTTCATGCCGTCGTCGGGATCGCGGCCGGTCAGGTCCAGGTGCAGGCGCGTGTCAGCGGCGGGCAGGGTCTTCAGTTCGTCCTGAAGGCCGTCCCAGCTCAGCACCTGTTCCTGAACCGCGCGGTCACGGCCGTAGATCGACTCCATGATCCGGTTTTCGAAATAGGTGGTGAAGCCCTCGTTCAGCCAGAAGTCGTTCCAGGTGGCGTTGGTCACCAGATTGCCCGACCAGGAGTGGGCCAGTTCGTGCGCCACCAGCGAGACCAGCGACTGGTCGCCCGCGATGATGGTCGGGGTGGCGAAGGTCAGTTTGGGGTTCTCCATCCCGCCGAAGGGGAAGGACGGCGGCAGGACCAGCAGGTCGTAGCGGCCCCAGCGATAGGGACCGTAGAGCTTCTCGGCCGCGTCAACCATTTCGGCGGTGGGCTCCAGCTCGGCGGCGGCCGCGCGCAGGCGGCTGGGCTCGGTCCAGACGCCGGTCCGTTCGTCGAACGGCGCGAAGGCGATGTCGCCGACGCCGATGGCGATCAGATAGGGCGGGATCGGATTGTTCATCCGGAAGCGCCAGGTCTTCATCCCATTCGCCGCCGCTTCGCCCTTGGGCGTCAGCTGGTCGGCGCTCATGACCACGGTCAGGTCGGCCGGGGCGGTGATGCGGGCCGAATAGGTCTGGCGGATGCCGGGGCTGTCCTGGGTCGGAACCCAGGTGCGGGTCAGGATGGCCTGGCCCTGGCTGAACAGATAGGGCTTCTGACCGCCCGCCGTCTGGCTGGGCGACAGCCATTGCAGGGCCGCCGCGTCGGGACGGGTCGAATAGCGGATGGTGATCTTGCGCCGTTCATTGGGCGCGAAGGCCGGGAAATAGACCGTCAGGGGCTGGCCCTTGATGGCGTCATCGTCGCCGACGACATAGCGCAGCGGTTGCCCTGAGGCGTCGCGCACGTCCTGGATGTCCAGGTTGCGGATGTCCAGGATCACCTCATTGGCGCCGGGGACGGCCAGGATGTCCAGGGTCGCCGTTCCCGACAGGGTCCTGGCGTTGAAGTCGGCGGTCAGGTCCAGGGCCACGTCGACGACGCGGGCGATCTCGGGCCGGGCGTAGGTGTGGCTGTCGACCGCGTCGGGGCCGGGCGCGGGGGCGATGGCGGGCGGCGTCATCGACGCGGTTCCTCCGGTCGGGGTGGAACAGGCGCCGAGGCCGAGAACCGAAGCAAGGGCGAGGGCGGAGACGAGACCGAAGGCTTTGCGCTTCATCGAGGCTTTCCGGGGCTGACCAGAGGGGTTGGCCGGAGAACGCGCGGAAACGTCGAAAAGATCAAGCCTGCGGTCGGTAAAGCCTCAGTGCGCCGTCGCGCCGGGCGCGTGATGCGACCGGAACAGCCGGCCGCGCTCGGCGAACAGGACCCAGGCCAGGGCGATCAGGCCGAAGACGGTGAAGCCCAGCACCATGGGCACGGTGGTGCCGTTGAACTGTTGACCCACCGCAAAACCCAGCAGGGAGCCGAAGATGGTGGAGACGAAGCCCTGGATCGAGGCGGCGGTGCCGGCGATATGGCCCATGGTCTCCATGGCCATGGCGCCGAAGTTGCCGGCGATCAGGCCGAAGCAGAACATGGTCAGGGTCTGCAGCACGGCGAAGGTCCAGATCGATTCATGCCCGCTGATCGCCACGGCGGCGTGGACGGCCGAAATGGCGGTGAAGCCGATCAGGGCCGTGTGCGAGATCTTGCGCGATCCCAGCCGGACCACCAGCCGCGCATTGACGATCGAGGCCACGGCGATGCCGCCGGCGATCAGGGCGAAGACGGCCGGAAAGGCCGCCTCGGCGTCGAAGACGTCGGCGAAGATCTGCTGCGACGAGTTGATGAAGCCGAACAGCGCCCCGGTGATGGCCGTCATGGCCAGGGTGTAGCCGACGGCGGTGCGGTCGGTCAGGGCGGTCCTGTAGGCCGAGGTCAGGCGTTTCACCCGGATCGGCAGCCGATCCTCGGGCTTCAGCGTCTCGGGCAGACGAAGCGACGCCCAGACGATCAGGCCCACGCCGATCAGGCCCAGGCCCGCGAAGATCCAGCGCCACGGTCCGACCAGCATGATCAACTGCCCCAGCGACGGCGCCAGGATGGGCACGCCCAGGAAGACCAGGAAGCTGAAGGACATGACCCGGGCCATGGTGCGGCCCTCGTAACGGTCGCGCACGATGGAGACGGCCAGCACGCGGGTGCAGGCGCTGCCCAGGCCCTGGCCGATCCGCGCCAGGATCAGCATGTCGAAGGTGGGCGCGAGCGTCGCCAGCAGGCTGAACACCACATAGACGCCGACGCCGAACAGCAGGACGGGCTTACGCCCGAACCGGTCCGCCAGGGGGCCGTAGAACAGCTGGGCGCCGCCGAAGCCGAGCAGATAGGCGGTGACGACCCACTGGCGGCTGTTTTCATTGGCCACGCCCAGGTCTTCGCCGATGTGCGGCAGGGCCGGCAGCATGGAGTCGATGGCCAGGGCGTTCAGCGCCATCATCAGGGCGATCAGGCAGACGAACTCGACGAAGCCGGGCTCCTTCCTGGCGGGCTGGGCGGGCGGCGAGGCAGGTGCGGCGGACATGCCCGGCAGATGCCCGGCAATCGCCCGAACCGCAACCGCGCAGGCGTCATAAATTGCTGCAATGCAGCGAAATCGAGATTGAAGCCGCAACGCCTCGCCATTGTCACGAAGCTTCGCTAGAGGAAGTCATGACAGAACAGATGACAGCACAGGCGGCGCTGGACCGCCTCGAAACCCTCTACACCCAATCCGTGACCAACCTGCGCGACGCCGTGCGGGATTTCGTCGAGACCGGCGCGCGGCCCGATCCGCTGAAACGCGCCGAAGGGGTGTTCGCCTATCCCGAACTTCGCATCCGCTGGGACGGGGATCGTCCCCAGGACCTGGAGCCGCGCGCCTACGCCCGGCTGTCGAAACAGGGAACCTACGCCACCACGATCACGCGTCCGGACCTGTTCCGCCCCTATCTGACCGAACAGCTGGGCCTGCTGGAACAGGAGTACGCCGCGACCTTCGAGGTCGGGATCTCGAAGCAGGAAATCCCCTTCCCCTATGTGACCGACGGACTGGAGGTGGCGCTGGACCGGTCGATGACGGCGGCCCTGGCGCGCTGGTTCCCGACCACGGACCTGGCCCATATCGGCGACGAGATCGCCGACGGCCTGTTCGACATGGGCGGCGACTTTCCCCTGTCGCATTTCGACGGGTTGAGGACCGACTTCTCGCTGGCGCGGCTGCGGCACTACACCGGCACGGCGGTGGACGACGTCCAGTCCTATGTCCTGTTCACCAACTATAATCGCTACGTCGACGAGTTCGTGCGCTGGGCCATCGAGCAGCTTCAGACGCCGGGCACGCCGTACGAGACCCTGTCCTGCGCCGGCGGGGTGGTGATCACGCGCGACACGCCCAATCCCGAGGCCTCGATCAGCGACACGGCCTGGAAGAAGCACCAGATGCCGGCCTATCACCTGACCGCGCCGGGCCATAAGGGTGTGACCCTGGTAAATATCGGCGTCGGACCGTCCAACGCCAAGACCATCACCGACCACCTCGCCGTCACCCGCCCGCATGTCTGGCTGATGATCGGGCATTGCGGCGGCCTGCGCGCCAGCCAGACCATTGGCGACTATGTCCTGGCCCACGCCTATCTGCGCGACGACCATGTGCTGGACGCGGTCCTGCCGCCGGACATTCCGATCCCCTCGATCGCCGAGGTCCAGCGCGCCCTGTACGATGCGACCAAGTCGGTCAGCGGCATGCCCGGCGACGAGGTCAAGCTGCGCCTGCGCACCGGCACAGTGGTCACCACCGACGACCGGAACTGGGAGCTGCGCTATTCGAAGTCGGCGCTGCGCTTCAACCAGAGCCGGGCCGTCGCCATCGACATGGAAAGCGCCACCATCGCCGCCCAGGGCTACCGGTTCCGCGTCCCCTACGGCACCCTGTTGTGCGTCTCGGACAAGCCGTTGCACGGCGAGATCAAACTGCCGGGCCAGGCCAACCGCTTCTACGAAGGCTCGATCTCGGAACACCTGCAGATCGGCATCCAGGCGGTGGACCTGATGCGGAACGAGGGTTCGCGCCTGCACTCCCGCAAACTCCGCGCCTTCGACGAGCCGCCGTTCCGTTAAGGGCGTCGTACGAAAGATAAGGGCGTCGCACGAAAGACCCTCTCCCGCTTGCGGGAGAGGTGTCGCGTTGATCGCGCAGCGATCCAGCGACGGAGAGGGAAGTCCAACTCAGACGCAAGACTTCCCCCATCGTCAGGCGTGTCGCTTCGCGCCACGGCCTGACACTTCCCCCGCAAGCGGGGGAAGATCTTTTCGTCGCTGGCGTCGAAAAGTCGGCGGCAAAGGGTCTGCGAAAAAGAACTTTACAAACCAAAGCGCATTGTACACCCTGTGATCCTCGGATTTCAGGAGGAGGGCGCCATGACGCGCGACGCACAGACTATTCAGGACGACATCGCCTATATGCGGGCCTTGGCCCACGAGGGGCGGCACGCGCCGTTGCTGGCGGGACGGTTTCTCGTCGCCGCGGCTCTTATCTTCGGCACGGCGAACATCGGCCAGTGGGCCATTCAATCTGGGGTGATCGACGTCAATCCGTGGGCGCAGCTCTGGCTGTGGATCGGGGCGGGGATTGTCTTCGCCATCGCCCTAGTCGTGCTGATCGGCCAACAGAAGGGTCGGCCGGGCAGCCAGTCTTCCGGCAATCGTGCGGTGGGCGCAGCCTGGTCTGGCGTGGGCTACGGCATTTTCGTCACCTGGCTGGGCCTGGTCGCGCTTTCGGTGAAGAGCGGGGACTGGGGCTGGATGTCGGTCATGCCGACGGTGGTGCTGGTGGCCTATGGTTCGGCCTGGATGGTCGGCGCGGCCATGAGCGGGGCGCGCTGGATGTCCCTGACCGCCCTGCTGTCCTATGCGGGCGCCGTCGGCGTGGCCTGGTTCATCGACAGTCCGGCCATCTATCTGATCTTCACGGTCGTCCTCGTCGCCGTCGCCTTTGTTCCCGGCCTGATCCTGATGCGGCAGGAACCGTCGGAGATCGTCTGATGACGGATGATTTCGATATCAGCCGGATCGACGAGGTGATCCACGGGCGGATCCGGCTGGGGATCATGGCCTATCTGTCGGGGGCCGAGGCGGCGGATTTCAACACGCTGAAGGCCCGGTTGCAGACGACCGACGGCAATCTGTCGGTCCATCTGCGAAAGCTGGAGGAGGCGGGCTTCGTCGCCGTGACCAAGAGCTTTGTCGGCCGCAAGCCCCTGACCGAGGCCCGGCTGACCGAAGAGGGCCGGACCGCCTTCGTCGCCTATCTGGACGCCATGGCGGGGCTGCTTCCGGCGCGCTAGCTCTTCAGACGCCAGCCCGAGCGGAACACCAGCCAGCAGACGACTCCCATGACGACCATCAGCACGGCCGAACCGATCACGCCGACCGTCAGGTTGCTCTCGGCATGGCCGATGAAGCCGTAGCGGAAGCCGTCGATCAGATAGAAGAAGGGATTGTAGCGGCTGAACGAGCGGAACGGCTCGGGCAGGTTGTCGACCAGATAGAAGGTGCCCGACAGGAAGGTCATGGGCATGACGATGAAGTTCTGGACCGCCGACAGATGGTCGAACTTCTCGCTCCAAAGGCCCGCCAGAATCCCGGTCATGCCCATGATGAAACTGGCGGCCAGGGCGAACCAGACGATGGCGAAGATATTGGCCACGCCGAGCGGCGCGAACGGCAGGACGCACAGGGCCGTGACCAGACCGACCACCGCCCCGCGCGTCGCGGCGCCCAGGGTGAAGCCCATCGTCAGCTCCAGCGGGCTGAGCGGCGGGGTCAGGAAGTCGGTGGCCGTGCCCATGATCTTGGCCTGGATCAGGCTGGACGAGGCGTTGGCGAAGGCGTTGTTCAGCACCGCCATCATGATCAGGCCGGGCGCCACGAACAGGGCGAAGGGCGTGCCGTGCAGCGGCGGACGGGCGCCCTGAAGCGCGACCACGAAGACCAGCATATAGAGCAGGGTCGTCACCACCGGCGCCGCCACCGTCTGGGCCCCCACCTTCCAGAACCGCCGCACCTCGCGCAGATACAGGGTCTGCACCCCGATCCAGTTGATCCCCGGGTAGCGTCGCGGCTGCGGCAGTCCGGCGGGGCGGGTGGAGATCAGGTCGGGCGTGGTCTCGGTCATGGCCGCCAGATGCGCTCTGAGGCCTGGCTTCGCAAGGTCGGGGTGACTCGTGACTGGTGAATCGTGGCCTTCGCTGACTCACGATTCACGCGTCACGCCTGACGAACCCGTCTTAACCTTAACGAAGATTCAATATCTGGTTTCTGTGGACGGTTGATTCGCACATCTTGCGTCTCTTAATGGCTGGTTTACGATTAGTGGTAGGTCAAGACCCCGGAGGGGGAGCCTGGACCTAGATATTGAATCCAAACTCGCTGAGGGTGGCATGACCGCAGGCTGGACCGACGACCGCGTAGGCGCGCTGAAGAAGCTCTGGCTCGAGGGCCAGTCCGCGAGCCAGATCGCCAAACAATTGGGCGGCGGGGTCACCCGCAACGCCGTGATCGGCAAGGTGCACCGTCTGGGCCTGTCGGGCCGGGCCGCTCCGTCGCAGCCGGCGCGCACCGCGACCAGCTTCCGCACCACCCGCCCGCGTCCGGCCGCTCCGGCCGCGACCCCGGCCCAGGCGCCCCAGGCTTCGGCTCCGCGCCGCCTGGAAGCCGTCTCGTCCAAGCCGGTCCCGCCGACGCCCCCGGCCGCCCCGATCCCGGACCTGCCGGGCACGGCCACGGTCATGACCCTGGGCGCGCACATGTGCAAATGGCCGATCGGCGACCCGTCCTCGCGCGAGTTCAGCTTCTGCGGCCGCCGCGCCTCGGAAGGCGTCTATTGCGTCGAACACGCCCGCGTCGCCTACCAGCCGCAAGTCCGTCGCGGCGCCAAGGAAAGCGGTTCGGACCTGGCCCGCAGCCTGCGTAGGTATATTTAAGGGCGCTGTCGCGCTTCGCGCTACTTGAGCGCATTCGCGCGGGAGCGCACGAAGGCCCCAAGCCGTGGGCGACCGCGTCGCGAACATAGCGCCACAAAGAGATTCTCTTTAGGGAGCCGACTTCCCCCTCGCCGGCCTGCGCAAGCGGCCGGCGAGACTTCAGGGGGCGGGGCTGCGGTTCATCCGGGTTGACGCAGCCCCATCCGCCTTGGTTGCGGTGCTTCCATCAGAAACGTCCCAACTGGTTGTAGAGAGCCACAGGCGGACGTTAGCGAGTTCTTCAGCGGACGACGGCAGGTTGGCGTCATGAGCATACCGGACCGCGTCATCGTCGTTGCAGCCGCCCTTCCGGCCGCGCTTGGATTTCCCGCCGCGCTTGGCTTGACGCACGACCTTATGGTCTCAGGATTTGTCGGGCTGGCCGCCAGTCTCGTCGGCGTCGCCATCTCCCTGGCGCCGCCCGTTCGCAGAGCGAGAGTGCGCCTGCTGCGGCGGAAATATCCCGCTGAATCGTAAACTATATAGACCTCAGTTCAACACCCGCCGCGCATCGGGCGTGTCCAGCGAAAAGGCCGGAATCTCGGCCTCGAAACTGCGCCCGTCCGCGTCCGTCATATAATAGGCGCCGACCATCGAGCCGCTGTCGGTCGGCAGCGGACAGCCCGAGGCGTAGGCGTAGCTGGCGCCCGGCTCGATCACCGGCTGTTCGCCCACCACCCCGGGGCCGCGCACCTCTTCGACATGGCCGTGGCCGTCGGTGATGGTCCAGCGGCGCGCCATCAGCTGCACCGTCGATCCCGTCAAGTTCACGATCTCGATCTGATAGGCCCAGACCCAGCGGCCCTCGTCGGGGTCCGACTGGCCCGCCAGATAGCTGGGCCGGACCCGGATCAGGATGCCGTTGGTTTCGGCGGTATAGGCAGGACCATCGTGCATGGGCTATATGCTCGCCCCGCCGCGCGCGGGCTGCAAGCGCGACTTGGAGACAAGCCGCGAAAACCGTGTGAGACAGACGCCATGAGCTCCTTCCAAGCGCCCCGTCCCGGCATCCTGCCCGCCCAGTCCATCGAGACGTTGATCGCCACGGGCGCCATCACGTCGGACACAGAATTCGATCCCGATCAGGTCCAGCCGGCCAGCCTGGACCTGCGGCTGTCGGACCAAGCCTGGCGCGTGCGCGCCTCCTTCCTGCCCGGCCGGCGCAAGGTCGAGGAACGGATCGCCGATGTGGCCATGCACGCCATCGAGATCACCGACGCCGGCGTCGTGCTGGAGAAGGGCTGCGTCTATATCGTGCGCCTTCAAGAGCGGCTCAAACTGCCCAAGGGTCTGATCGCGCGCGCCAATCCCAAGTCCTCGACCGGCCGGGTCGATGTCTTCGTGCGCCTGCTGACCGATCAGGGCGCCAGTTTCGACGACGTGGCCGAGGGCTATGACGGCCCCCTCTATATGGAGGTCGCGCCCCAGACCTTCTCCATCCTGGTCCGCCCCGGCACCCGGCTGAACCAGCTGCGTCTCAAGGCCGGCGATCCGCCCAAGCTGGAGACCCGCTCGGTCGGCGTCGATCTGCAGGGCGGCGACATCGTCGGCTTCCGCGGCCGTCGCCATGCGGGGGTGGTCGATCTGGATCATATCGACGGCCACGACCCGCGCGACTTCTGGGAGCCGCTGACGCTGCGTCGCGGCGAACTGCTGCTGGATCCGGGCGAGTTCTATATCCTGGCCTCGTCCGACGACGTCGAGATCCCGGTCGATCAGGCCGCCGAGATGACCCCCATCGATCCGTCGGTGGGCGAGTTCCGCGTCCACTACGCCGGCTTCTTCGACCCCGGCTTCGGCACGGACGAGGCGCATGGTGCGGGGTCGAAAGGCGTGCTGGAAGTCCGCACCCACGACACCCCCTTCCTGCTGGAACACGGCCAGATCGTCGCCCGCCTGGTCTACGAACCCCTGACCGAACGCCCCAGCCGCCTGTATGGCGAAAGCGGCAGCCACTATCAGAACCAGGGCCTGAAGCTGTCGAAACATTTCAGGGCGTGGTGAGCCACAGGCCTCTCCCTCCCCCTGCGGGGGAGGGGGGCTGAGCCGCAGGCGAAGCCGGGTGGGGCGGGCCGGGCGACCCGTCGCAGACCTCGCCCGATCAAGTCCGTGCGTCGTCGCCTGGCCGCCCCCACCCCGTCGCTACGCGACGCCCCTCCCCCGCAGGGGGAGGGAGAGACGGAGACCTCACGTCAGCTTGTTCGCCTTCCTCAGCCCCGGGAACATGGCCGACCAGGCGCCGGTCGCGGCCAAGGCCCCGACGCCGCCGAACACCGCCGCCCCGACCGCGCCCAGGATGCGGACCATGACGCCGGAGTAGGCCTCGCCCAGTTCGTTCGAGGCGCCGATGAACAGCATCGACACGGACGAGACCCGGCCGCGCATATGATCGGGCGTGGCCAACTGGATCAGGGTCTGGCGGACGTTGACGCTGATCATATCCGCCGCCCCGCCGATCAGCAGGGCCAGACCGGACAGCCAGACGATCCTGGACAGGCCGAAGGTCAGGGTGCAGATGCCGAACACCGCCACGGCCGAGAACATCCAGCGCCCGCCGTTCCGCCGGATCGGGAACCGGCTCAGATAGATGGCCATGCCCATGGCGCCGACGCCGAAGGCCGCGCGCAGCAGGCCGAAGCCTTGCGGCCCGACATGAAGGATGTCGCGGGCGAAGATGGGCGTCAGAAGCGCGACGCCCGCCAGCAGGACCACGACCAGGTCCAGGGAGATGGCGCCCAGGACGATCTTGGTCTTCCAGACATAGGCCAGGCCTTCCTTGACCGAGTCGATCGGCGACAGGGGATTGGCCTGGGGCGCGGGCTTGCCGCTGGTGCGGATCAGGATGAAGGCCGCCACCGCGAGCAGGAACATGCCCAGGGACACGGCATAGGCCAGGGGCACATTGACCCCGACGATCACCCCGCCCAGGGCCGGGCCGGCGATGGCCCCTGTCTGGAAGGCGATGGACTGGGCCGCGATGGCGGGCGGCAGGGCCTTGCGCCCCACCACCATGGGCAGGAAGGCCTGGCTGGCCGGCGCCAGGAAAGCCCGCGCCGCGCCGAACAGGGCCGCCACCGCCAGCAGACCCCACAGGGGCGGGTTTCCGTGAAGCGCCATGGCCAGGAACGACCCGGCGCAGGCCGCCTCGACCAGGATGGAGATCCAGACGGTGCGCTTCCTGTCGCGCCGGTCGGCCATGGCCCCGGCCGGCAGGGTGAAGGCCAGCAGCGGCAGGAACTGACACAGGCCGACCAGGCCCAGATACAGGCTGGCCTCCTCGATCGGATGGTCGCGGCGGGCGATCTCATAGACCTGCCACAACAGGGCCGAGGACTGGATCTGGATCGCCAGCACGGCGACCACGCGGCCGAACCACAGGAGGCGGAAATCGCGGATGCCCCAGGGGCTGTCGGGGCCGGCGTCAATGGAGTCTGAGGTCACGTGCGTCTGGGGAACTTCGGATAGGGCGAACCGTCGCGGTGGAAATAGCGGTCCGCGCCCGCA
Organism: Brevundimonas mediterranea; assembly: GCF_011064825.1. Classification (NCBI taxonomy): domain Bacteria; kingdom Pseudomonadati; phylum Pseudomonadota; class Alphaproteobacteria; order Caulobacterales; family Caulobacteraceae; genus Brevundimonas; species Brevundimonas mediterranea. The sequence goes on along the minus strand of NZ_CP048751.1, from coordinate 1,272,575 downwards.
GGCAGGACCATGTCGATGTCGGGGTAGTCGCAAGGGGTGACGGTCGGGCTGCGCGTGCCGACCTCGAGCAAAACCGCGTCATGGCCGGATCGGTTCTCGATCCGGTGGCCGTTGGGGACGCCGGCCTTGAATCCGGCGCAGTCGCCGGCGCGAAGCACCGTCTCGCCGTCGTCCTCGATCAAAACCACCTCGCCCTCCACCACCATGACGAACTCGTCCTCGGCTTCGTGCCAGTGCCGCTGGCTGGACCAGGCGCCGTCGGGCAGGCGCAGCAGGTTGACGCCGAACTGGCTCAGGCCCGCCGCATCGCCCAGCTTCCAGCGGCGACGCGACAGACAGGGGCCTGCAAACTCATCCGGATAGGTCGTGCCGTCGCCTCTCGGCGCGCTGTCGATGTCGATCTTGGGCATGGGCCTTCTCGCCGTGACGCGATGTCCGTAAAGCATAGGCGCATGAGCCGCGCATCAACTCCTGTGATCGATCCTGTCGAACTGACCCGCGATCTGATCCGTATTCCGTCCGTCACCCCCGCCGACGAGGGGGCCATGGATGTGCTGGAACGCCATCTGACGGCCCTGGGATTCCACTGCCGCCGCCTGGCCTTCGAAGGGCCGGGGGGCGAAGGGGTGCATGCGCGGATCGAGAACCTGTATGCCCGGCGCGGAACCGCCTCGCCCAACCTGTGCTTCGCCGGCCATACGGACGTGGTGCCGACCGGGCCGTCCGATCAGTGGTCGGCCCAGCCCTTCAACGCCGAGGTCAGGGACGGCCTGCTGTACGGCCGGGGCGCGGTGGACATGAAGGGCGGGATCGCCGCCTGGGTCGCCGCCGTGTCCCAGGTGCTGGCGGAAGGCGAACCGGCAGGCTCCCTCTCCTTCCTGATCACCGGGGACGAGGAAGGCCCGGCGCTGCACGGCACCAAACGGGTGGTCGAGACCCTGGCGGCCGAGGGCGAGGTGATCGACGCCTGTATCGTGGGCGAACCCTCATCGTCGCAGCACCTGGGCGACATGATCAAGGTCGGGCGGCGCGGCTCGCTGAACACCTGGATCACGGTCACGGGCAAACAGGGCCACGTCGCCTATCCGGAACGGGCGGCCAATCCGGCGCCGGTCATCGCCCGGCTGATGAGCCGGCTGAACGACCATGTGCTGGACGAGGGCTATGAGGGTTTCCCGCCGTCGAACCTGGAGATCACTACGATCGACATCGGCAATCCGGCGACCAACATCATTCCGGCCGAGGCGAAGGCGCGGTTGAACATCCGCTTCAACCCCAGCCATACGGGCGACGGCCTGATCGACTGGCTGAACCGCGAGGCCGGCGCCGTCCAGGCCGAGACCGGGCTGCAGATCCGCCTGGACCACCTGTGTTCCGGCGAGGCCTTCCTGACCGAGCCCGGCGTCTTCGTCGCGGCGGTGCAGGACGCGGTCGAGGCCGTCGCCGGCCGCCGGCCCGAGGCCTCCACCACCGGCGGCACCTCCGACGCCCGCTTCATCCGCGCCCTGTGCCCGGTGCTGGAACTGGGCCTGGTCGGCCAGACCATGCACCAGATCGACGAACGGGTGCCGACGGCGGAGCTGGAGACCCTGACGGCGGTCTATCGGCGGGTGATCGAGACGGTGTTCGAACGGCTGTGAGGCCGGGAAAATAGACTCAATCACGCTGTGAAAGCCAAGGGACGAACAGGCCAAGCCTGCTCGTCCCACCGAGACCTAGTCCGCCTGGGCGGCGTCCGGTCGCTTCTTCTTCGCCGGCGCGGGGGCGCCTTCGTCTGCGTGGGTGTCGCTTTGCGGCGCCGGAGCCTCCGGCGTCCGTAGTGCGCCGGTCAATCCCTTCAGATCAGCTCCGGACAGGCCCACTTCGGCCATCAGCTGATCGACCAGCGGGGCCTGGGCGCGATAGCGCAGGGCGCTGCTGACGACCTGTTCCGACAGGTTGCCGTCGTGCGAGCCGCCGGCGCCCGCGCCGGCCGAAGCGCCGCCGCCGTTCAGGCCTTCGACCTGGACGATCTTGATGGAGTCGATGCTCTCCATCGGCTTGACGGACTCGGCGATGATACGGTCCAGGTTCTCGATCAGCTTGATGCGTATCTGCATCGCGACCTGTTCGGCAGACAGCAGATTCGCCGCAGTGTTCAAGGCTTGCTGGCCGGCGGCCTCGACCTCGTAGTGGACCCGCGCCGCCTCGGCGGCCGCGCGCACGGCCTTGGCCTGGGCCTCTGCCTCGATCGTGGTCTTGTCGGCCTGACCGCGCGCCTGTTCACGCAGTGCTTCGGCCTGGTCGGCGGCGGCGATCTTCTCGGCCTCGGCGGCGACGCGGACGGTGATGGCTTCGCGCTCGGCCTCCTTGGTCGCCTCGATCAGTTCGATGATCTTCTGACGATCGGCCGCCTCACGGTCTCGCATCGTCTTGACCTGCTCCTCGGCCTGGACGGCGAGCGCCAGCGCCTTGTCGGCCTCGGCCTTGGCTTCGGACTGCGCGCGGGACTTCTCGGCGACGGCGATGTCGCGATCCTGCTCGGACAGTTCGATCGCCTTGGCCTTCTCGATGTCCTGGGTCTCGACGGCGCGGGCTTTGGAGATTTCGCGCTCGGCGACTTCCTGTTCCATGGCGATGCGCTGCTGGGCGACGAGACGCTCGGCCTCGATCCTCGCCTGCTCGATCTGCTGCTGGGAGGTGATCTTGGCGGCCTCGGCCTCGCGCGCCTTCTCGGCCTCCTGGCGGGCCACGTCCGCACCCTGTTCGGCCCGACGGTTGGCCAGCTCGCGCTCCTGTTCCAGCTGAGCGTATTCTTCGTCGCGCTGGATCTCCAGCGTACGGCGCTGGGCCTCAAGGTTCTTGGTGCGGATCTGGACCTGGGTGTCCTGTTCGATATCGTTGCGCAGCTTCTTGCGCAGTTCGATCTCCTCGGTCAGCCGCGTCAGGCCCTCGGCGTCGAAGGCGTTGGATGGATTGAAATGCTCCATCGCGGTCTGGTCGAGGCCGGTCAGCGAGACAGTCTCAAGCTCGAGGCCGTTCTTCAGCAGGTCCTCGGACGAGACCTGCTGCACCTTCTGGACGAAGTGGGTGCGCTGCTCGTGCAGCTCCGTCATCGTCAGCTCGGCCGCGACCGAGCGTAGGGCGTCGACGAACTTGCCCTCGACCAGGTCCTTCAATTGTTCGGGGTGCATCGTCCGCAGGCCCAGGGTCTGGGCGGCCGAGGCGATGGCGTCGGCGCTGGGTTGAACCCGGACATAGAACTCAGCCAGCACGTCAACACGCATGCGGTCCTTGGTGATCAGCGCCTGTTCATTGCTGCGCTGAACCGCCAGACGCAGGGTGTTCATATTGACCTGGATCGTCTCGTGCAGGACCGGCAGAACCAGGGCGCCGCCGTTCATGACGACCTTCTCGCCGCCGAAGCCGGTGCGAACGAAGGCAGTCTCCTTGGACGCTCGCTTGTACAGGCGAGCGAAGATCAGGCCCAGGATCAACAGGGCGACAAGCCCTGCACCGGACAGAATGGCGATCTCTATGAGCGAGTTCATTTGAAGGGCCCCTAAACTTGAAAAGTCGTCAGACAGACGCGTCGAGCAGCGACGCGCTGGTGTTGTGAATGGCGAAGTATTTGGCCCCCGCATGCCGGACCAACAGCACGCTGCTACCCTGGGCGAAGACGTCTGTAGCGTTGTCCGGCTCGACCATGACGTAGTGGACCTGGCCGTGCTCGTCGCGCACGCGGGCCTGGGCCGCGCTGGCGTGGCGCGCCTCCCCTGTGACAATGACCGCCACCCGCCCGACAAGACTGTCGCGCGAAACCGCCGTGGTCTCGTCACGCGGCATGATTTTGGCGACGCCGCGACCGAAGACTCGCGTCACCGGCAGGCTGACTGCGAAGGCCAGCGGCGCCGCCAGAAACCAAGGGGCGGGTTGGCCGAAGATTGCGGCGACGATCCTCTGGCCGATTAGCCCCGTCATGCCAAAGGCGAACAGGAAGACGACGATCAACATCAGCAGCGGCAGCCGCCCGACGTTCAGCCAGGACAGAAGCGAGGGGGTCTCGACATTGACGTCCGCGTCCACCCCGTCGAGCCCATCGCCGGCCGCCAGGCCGCCGCCGAGACCGAGGGCCTCGACCAAGCCGATCAGCATCATCAGAACGAGGGCCGCGACAAAGGGCACGTTGTCCGGCGAAAAAAGAAACCCCCACATCGGCGGCGTCAGCCCTTGTCGCCGGTGCGCGCCTTGATGGCGGCGAGACGTTCCTCGACGCGGTTCCGGCGCGCCAGACCGTCCAGTTCCGCCAGCTTGGCGCCCTGCTCGCGGTCAACGCCCCCCAGGGGCGGCGCCCCTTCGCGAGCCATCAGCCGGTCGAAGGCGCCGGTCGCGTTCTCGACGCGGCGGATCACGCTGGGCTTGCCGTCGGAGCCCACCCCGCCCGTGGCCGCACCTGCGTCCTCGGCGCCGCGCGCCCGGGCGAGAAGCATGGACTGGAAGGCTTCCTCCATCTCTCGGCGCTTGGCGAGAAGGGCGGCGACATAGCCTTCCAGCTCGATCTCGCGCTTGCCGGCGTCAGCCACCGTGGCCTCCAGGACGGGGACCTGGGCTTCGACGTCGAGTTGATGCTCGACCGCCGCGCGGGCCAGGTCCTCGCGGCTTTCACGCAGCGCCAGTTCGATCTGGCCCGCCAACTCCTCGTGACGGCTGCTCTGTTCAGTCAGCCGTTTGTTGGCCAGATGTTTGCCGGCGATGGTGCGGCCTAGTTCGGCGCGAACATCGTCCACCGCCTTGTCGATTTCACGCAGGGTCTGCTGGACGATAGCGTCCGGCATGGCGCCCTCGATCGTATCGATCAGCGCGTGCGCACTGCCCGAGACGATTCGGCCGACGCGAGCGCTAAGTGTATCCGCCATGCTCTTGATCCTTCCGTTAGCGCGCGGCCAGGGCCGCAGAAACAAGCCGCATCAGTTCGGCCGACTCGGCGAGTCGGCGAGAGATGACGGCAGGGTCATAGGCCGGAGCAGTGGGCGTCAGGGCCCAGCGCAACAGCTGATCGGTCATCCGGGTCGCGCAGTCCACCAGACGCGCCTCGTGCCGGACAAGCTCGTCCGAAACGCCCGTTGAGCCGGGGCGCGGGGCGGTCAGGGCCAGGGCGAGGAATTCCTCGGCGATGTTCACCAACCCCGCCGCGACGTCTGAGTGACGGTCCAAATCCTGCTCGATGATGCGGACCGCACGGACCGTCGCGGCCATGTGATCGTGACTGACCGCCAGGGCCGCGGGAAAGGAATCGAGCGGCTCGGCTCTTTGTCGCGCCTGCCGGATCAGACCGCGAATCTTGTCGCTGGCCGTCACCGCGCCGTCGATCTCCAGCTTCGAAAGAAAGCTGGTGTCGTCCTCAGAAAGCCGGACGCTGAGAGGGGTGGTCAGGGAAGCCATGCGAAGTTTGTATTACATCGTATTTCGTTTGTAAACATTCTCACTCAACAGTCACGCTTGGGCCGCCAGATTTGGTCTCTGCAAGGGCATCTCGGCCAGCACCCAGTCTTTACCTGCGCTCCAAAAACCGCAGCGCCGTCAGTACGTGCGTCTTCACCCCCAGCGGCAGGACCTTCTCGTTCGGTGAGAACTCCGGCGAATGGTTCGGCGCGGACTGGGCGGGGTCCACGCCGTCGGGACTGGCTCCCAGGTGGTAGAAGACGCCGGGGATGGCCTGCTGGAAATAGCTGAAGTCCTCGGCCACCGTGGTCGGGGGCGTGGCGGGGTTGACGTTGCCAGCGCCGGCCGCCTCGGTCAGGACCGGGGCCAGCCAGGCGGACAGGCCGGGGTCGTTGAAGACCAGGGCGGCGTTCTGTCTGACGCCGAACTCGGCGGTGGCGCCATAGGCGGCGGCGACGTGGTCGATGGCGGTCTCGGCGCGGGCGACCAGGGCGTCGCGCTGGGCGACGTCGAAGGTGCGCAGGGTGCCCGACAGGGTCGCGCTGTCGGGGATGATATTATAGCGGACGCCGGCGTCCACGGTGGCGATGGTGAAGACCGTCGGGGTGGTGGTCGGATCGACCGTGCGGGCGGTCAGGGTGTTGACCGTCTCGATCACCTGACCGGCCACCGCGATCACGTCCACGCCGCGCCAGGGCCAGGCGCCGTGGGTCTGTTTGCCCCTCAGCACGATATCGACCCGGTCGGAGGCGGCCATGAAGCCCTCGGGGCGGTAGAAGACGCTGCCCGGACGGCCGGGCACGACGTGCAGGCCGAAGATGGCCTCGGGCTTGGGATCGTTCAGCGCGCCCTCGGCGATCATCAGGGCGGCGCCGCCCTTGGGCTCGCCGGGAGGGGCGCCTTCTTCCGCCGGCTGGAAGACGAAGACCACCGTGCCGGCGATCTGGTCCTTCATTCCGGCCAGGACTTCGGCCGCGCCCATCAACATCGCCATGTGCATGTCGTGGCCGCAGGCGTGGGCCACGGGAACCGTATTGCCCATGTATGTGCCGGTGGCGGTGGAGGCGAAGGCCAGGCCTGTCGCCTCCTGCACCGGCAGGGCGTCCATGTCGGCGCGCAGGGCCACGACCCGGCCGGGACGGGCGCCGCGCAGGACGCCTATGACGCCGGTCTTGCCGACCCCGGTGCGGACCTCCAGCCCAAGGGACCGCAGGTGATCGGCGATGACCGCGGCCGAGCGGGTCTCGGCGAAGCCCAATTCGGGATGCTGGTGGAAGTCGCGGCGCCAGTCGACCACCTGGGGCGTCACGCGCTGGACGGCGGCGTCCACGCTGGCCGCATCGACGGCCTGGGCCTGGGTGGAACCGGCCGCGAGCAGCAGCGCCAGGGTGGAGACGGCGAACAGGCGATGCATGTGGATATCCCGTAAAATCGGAGAAGCCGCAGGATGAGGGCGCCGGGGCCGCTTGTGCAACGATCCTCGCTCGGCGAAACTCGAATCATGGCCAAGCCGATCAAGAGCACGACGACCGAGTGGCGCGACGTCGTGCTGGTGTGCCGCAAATGCTCCAAGAAGCTGGACGGCGGCTTCGGGCCGGACGGCGATCTGACGCTGAAGAAGGCCCTGCGCAAATATCTGCACCTGAAGAAGGGCAAGAAGGGGCGCAAGGGCGAGCTGACGGTGGCGGGGACCGACTGTTTCGACATCTGCCCCAAGGGCGGGGTGGTGGCGGTCAACGCCGCCCATCCCAAGAAACTGCTGATCATCCCGGCCGGCGCCGACCTGTTCGAGGTCAAGACGCGGCTGGGGCTGGACGACGGGCGGCGGCTGAAGGTGGTCACGCCCGACTGAGACGTCTTTCTTCCGCCGCCCAGTCGTGCCAGATCGGCGGCATGGACGACACCAAGATCGAGAAACGCGCCGGCGTGCGGGCGACCTCCGACCGGATCTGGGAGCTGGTCTCCGACCTGTCGCGCTGGAACGAATGGAATCCGCACGAGACCGAGGTCTCGGGCGCCATCGCCTTCGGCGGCCAGTTGACCCTGACCGAGGCCTTTCCCGGTCAGCCGGAGCGCGCGGTCGTGGCCCGCATCGCCGACTGGCGGCCCTATGTGCGGCTGGTCTGGACCGAGAACCGGGGCTTCCTGTTCCGCACCCTGCGCTACATCGACATCGAGGAGCTGGAAAAGGGCAGCTGCATCGTTTCGTCGGCGCACAAGTTCGCGGGGCTGAGGGGCGAGCTGTTCCACGACAAGCACCGGATCGCCCTGCGCGACGCGCATCAGGCCATCGTCGACAATCTCAAGGCCGCAGCCGAGGCCTGAAGCGCCGCCGGATCAGCCCTTGGCCATCGTGTCCATGATGTTCAGGATCGCCGGGCCCAGGATGACGATGAACAGGACCGGCAGGAAGAACAGGATCATCGGCACGGTCAGCTGAGCCGGCAGGGCGGCGGCCTTCTTCTCCGCCGCCGACAGCCGCAGGTCGCGGTTTTCCTTGGCCATCACCCGCAGGGCCGAGGACAGGGGCGTGCCGTAGGTCTCGGCCTGGGTCATGGCGACGGCGACGGATTTGACGCCGGGATGGTTGGTTCGCTTCCCCAGGTTCTCGTAGGCCATGCGCCGGTCCGGCAGATAGCTGAGTTCGGCGGACAGCAGGGACAGCTCCTCGGCCAGTTCGATGGACGATGTGCCGATCTCCTGGCTGACCTTGGCGATCGCCGCCTCGATCGACATCCCTGCCTCGACGCAGATCAGCAACAGGTCGAGGGCGTCGGGGAAGGCCTGCATGATCGAGGTGCGGCGCTTGGTGATCCGATTGGTCAGAAACAGGTTGGGCGCATAGAAGCCCGCGACGGCGGCGGCCACGCAGGCGGTGATCTTCTGCATCGTGGGCCAGTCCACGACCTTGATCACGAACATGTAGAAGGCGACCACCATCAGGAAGATGAAGGGCGAGGCGAAGCGGAAGAAGTAGAAGGTGGTCAGGGGGCGCGGGCCGCGATAGCCGGCCTGGGCCATCTGGTCGGCGACCTTGGGATCCTCCAGCAGCTTGGTCAGGTTCAGCCGGTCCACGACCCGCTTCTTGAACCCCTCATCGTCCGTGTGGCGCAATCCGCCCGGCCCCGTGTGGATGGCGGCCCGGGAGCGGCGCTTGAGTTCGTCGCGGCGTTCCGACACCGCCTTCATCCGCTGGTCCAGCTTCACCCCGCCCGTCATCGACGACAGCAGGGTCAGGACGGTGGCGAAGACGAGCACGCCCACGCCGAGGCTGAGCAGGTTCTGCGGGTCGGTGATGAAGCGAATGAAGGCGTCCACGGTCCCGACCTCAGATCTTGAACGAGATCATGCGCTTCATGACGAAGATCCCCGTCCCCATCAGTGCGCCCGCCAGGAGCAGCAGCGCGTTGCCGCGGATGTCGGTGAACAGGGCCATCATGTAGCCGGGGCTGGTGAACATCACCATCGTCATGACGGCCGGCGGCAGGGAGGCGATGATGCCTGCGGACGCCAGGGCTTCCGAAGACAGGGCCTTGACCTTCTCGCGCATCATCCGGCGCGCGCGCAACACGGTCGACAGATTGCTGAGCGCCTCGGCCAGATTGCCGCCCGTCTTCTGCTGGATGGCGATGACGATGGTGAAGAACCTCAGTTCCGGGGTCGGCATCTGTTCGAACATCTTGTCCAGCGCCTGTTCCAGGGTCATGCCGACGCCCAGGGCCTCCACGAGCTTCTTGAACGCCGGGCCGAGGGGAGCGGGGCTTTCGCGGGCGATGATCTTGAAACATTCGTGGACCGGCAGGCCCGACTTGATGCCGCGAACGATGACGTCCACCGCATTGGGAAACTCCAGCGAGAATTTCTTCATCCGCGCCTTGGCCAGGAAGCCGACGATCCAGCGCGGCAGGCCCAGGCCGACGACGATCGCGAGGCCGAGAACGATCAGGACATGCAGGCCGAAGGCCAGGGCGGCGACGGCGGCGATCAGGCCCACCCCGCCGCTGACGATGTAGAAGGTGCGGACGCTGATCGTCAGTCCGGCCTGTTTCAGCTTGGCCGCCATATTGGCGCGCGCCTTGCGCTCGCGGCGCTCGGCTTCCTGGAGCTGGACCATGATCTGCTTGCGGCGCGCCTCGGGCGTATTGGCGGCGGCCGCAGCCTTGCGCGCCTTGGCGGCGTTGCGCTTTCCCTCGCCCAGGTTCTGCGCCCGTTTGACCGCCTGGCCGGACGAATCGTCGCCGCCGACGAAGACCCAGCCCAGGCCGCCGATGGTGATGAAGGCCAGAACGGCGGCGAGGATCGGCAACATGTCCCTACTCCGCCGCGTCCAGGGCGTCCGCCAGTTCGCGCTCCAGGCCGTAATAGCGGGCGCGGTCCCAGAAGCGGGGACGGGCGATGCCGGTCGACCGGTGACGGCCGATGATCTTGCCGTTCTCGTCCTCGCCGGTGATGTCGTAGACGAACAGGTCCTGGGTGACGATCACATCGCCTTCCAGGCCGACGACCTCGGTGATGTGGGTGATGCGGCGCGAGCCGTCGCGCAGACGCGCCGCCTGGATGATGACGTCGACCGAGCCGACGATCATCTCGCGGATGGTCCTGGACGGCAGGCCGTAGCCGCCCATGGTGATCATCGATTCCATCCGGCTGATGGCCTCGCGCGGGGAGTTGGCGTGCAGCGTGCCCATGGAGCCGTCGTGGCCGGTGTTCATGGCCTGGAGCAGGTCGAAGGCCTCGGGTCCGCGCACCTCGCCGACGATGATCCGTTCGGGACGCATCCGCAGGCAGTTCTTCACCAGGTCGCGCATGGTGATCATGCCCTGGCCTTCGAGGTTCGGCGGGCGCGTCTCCAGACGCACCACATGCGGCTGCTGCAGCTGCAGTTCGGCCGCGTCCTCGCAGGTGATGACCCGTTCGGTGGGGTCGATGAAGGCCGTCAGGGTGTTCAGCAAGGTCGTCTTGCCCGAGCCCGTGCCGCCCGAAATCACCAGATTGCATCGCGAGGCGCCGATGACGCCCAGGACGCGTGCGCCCTCGGGACTGATGGAGGCGTACTCCACCAGATTCTTCATCGTCAGCTTGTCCTTCTTGAACTTCCGGATCGTCAGCGTCGGCCCGTCCAGCGCCAGCGGCGGGGCGATGACGTTGACGCGCGAACCGTCCGGCAGGCGGGCGTCGCAGATCGGGCTCGACTCGTCCACGCGGCGGCCGACCTGGGACACGATCCGCTGGCAGATGTTCATCAGCTGGGCGTTGTCGCGGAAGCGCACATTGGTCAGCTGGACCTTGCCCCCGACCTCGATGAAAACCCGGCCGGCGCCGTTGACCATGATGTCGGCGATGTCGTCGCGGGCCAGCAGCGGCTCCAGCGGGCCGTAGCCCAGGACGTCGTTGACGATGTCCTGGACCAGATGCTCCTGCTCGGCGACCGACATGGAGACGTTCTTGATCGCCACCAGTTCGGCGACGATGTCGCGGATCTCTTCCGACGCCGCCTTGGTGTCCAGCTGGGCCAGCTGGGCCAGGTCGATGGTGTTCATCAACGCATTGAAGATGGTGGTCTTCGTGGCGTGATAATAGTCGCTCTGTTCCCGGACGATCTCGGCGACCGCCTGGGCCTTCTTCAGTTGTTCGAACCCGGCCGTGGCCTTGGGACCGGGCGCGGGCTTGCCGCCCGGCGCGGCGGGGGCCGCGGCCTCGGGGGTCGGGCGGGACGCGAGGGCGTCAAGGCGGTCAGCCTTGGCGGCCGGCTGGGCCTGGGCCTGCCCCGAAGCGGCCGGGGCGAGGGCCTCGACAGCGGGCTCGAGGTCGGCCGCGCCGCCGAAGGCGAAGGCCTCGGTCTGGACGCCCGGCGCGGGCTGTCGCGGGGCGAACTCGGGCGCGGCGCCGGCGACGCCCGCAGGGGCGGGACGCATCGGAGCCGGAACGACGCCGGGCTGACCTGTGCGCTTGCCGAACACCCGTCAGCGCTTCTTGAACATGGAGGCGAACAGGGATTTCGACTCGGTCGAAGCCGCCTTTCCGGGCTTGGCCTTGGGTCCGGCGATGACGGGGATTTCCCGACGCGACACGATCTGGGCCAGGGTCTGGAAGGCCTCGGCCGCCTTGGTCTTGGCGCCGGCGTCCAGGATCATCTGGCCGTTGTTGGCGGCGGCGCCGAAGGTCTTGGCGTCGAAGGGGATGATCAGGCTGGGATGAACGCCCAGGGCGGCGCCGAAATCCTTGGCCGGGATCTCGGGACGACCGGGCACCCCGACCTGATTCAGCACCAGGCGCGGCGGGGCGTCGTTCGGGCGGCCCGAACGGATCAGGTCCATCATGTTCTTGGCGTTGCGCAGGGCCGCCAGGTCCGGCGTCGCCACGATCACCACCTCGTCGGCGCTGATCAGGGTGCGGCGCATCCACGGCGACCAAAGGTGCGGCAGGTCCAGGACCACGAAGGGCGCGGTCGAGCGGATGCGCGTCGTCACCTCCTCGAAGGCCTCGGTCGAGATGTCCCAGTCGGTGTCCAGGGTGGCGGGCGCCGCGAACAGGCTGAGCTTGTCGGTGCAGCGGACCATCATCCGGTCCAGCAGGGTCGAATCCAGCCGGTCCGGCTGGCCCAGGGCGTCGGCGACGCCGCTCAGCGGATCCTGGTTGAAGTCCAGGCCGGCGGTGCCGAACGGCAGGTCATAGTCGACGATGACCGTATTGGCCCCGATCCGCTCCGAGATCGCATAGGCGGTGTTGTGCGCCACGGCCGAGGCTCCGGCCCCGCCCCGCGCGCCGACAAAGGCGATGGACCGGCCGACAAACGGTTGCGCCGGATCGTTGAACAGGCCGCCGATGGCCGCGATCAGTTGCAGGGGCTGGAGCGGGCCCACCAGATATTCGCTGACCCCGCGACGCATCAGTTCGCGGAACAGCAGGATGTCGTTGGTCGGCCCCACGACGACGACCTTGGTGCCGGCGTCGCAGACCTCGGCCAGCTGATCCACTTCCCACAGCAGGGTCTGAGGGTCCTTCAGACATTCGACGATGATCAGCGGCGGGGTCGGTTCGTGCTGATAGGTCTCGACGGCGGCCATGATCCCGCCGATGCGGATCTGGGTGGTGGCGCGCGACAGGCGTCGGTCCTGGGCGGCGCGCTCGGCCGCCGCCAGGGTGTCCTGGCGTTCGGCGAAGACATGGATGGCGATCCGCGGCACCGACACTTCGCCGATGGATCCGACGGCGGCGAGACCGGCGGGAGCCAGGCCAGAAGGCGCCAGGGCGGACGGGACCGCACTGGACGGGGCAGGACCCGCGTCCGTCGTCGGCGCCAGAGTCGATTGCGCCTGTGCCAGCAGGTCGCCGACAGGATTGAAGCCGGGGGCGCTCGTGTTCTGGGTCGGCGCCTGCATCACGGGCTGAGCCGCAGAGGCCGGCGGGGTGAACTGCAAGGGGGAGCGCCCGGAGTCGCCCGGAAAAGCGGCGGCTGCCTCGGAGAAGTCCATATCGACGTCGAAGCCGTCGTCGAAAGGTTCGAGAGGGTGAGGGGCGGACATGGTCAACGGCCTATTCCACAGCCGTCGAGACACGTGAACGCTGCACCATTTGTTCCTGCGGGGCGGCGGTCGGCAGACCTTGGCGATAGCGATCGAAGACCACCGAACGCCGGCCCGCCTCGGGGGGCGTCAGGGCGCGGGGCGCCGCGATGTCGCGCGGATCGGCGATCTGGGCGGCCAGATTGGCAGTGACGGCGCAGCCGAAGTTCGAACCGGACATATTGTCTCCGGTCCGGCTCAGATTACCCCACGCCGCGCCGCAGCGCGGCACGGCGGCCTGGACCGTTTCGAACCCGACCAGAACCGGCGCGCGGGGGTCAGGCCCCGCATAGCTGACGACGCGAAGACGGTTCGGATCCAGGCCGATCTGCGCCAGGGCGGCGCGCGTGTCGAAGGCTGTCTTGGCGGCCACCGAGTCTTCTCCGGCCGGGGCCTCGATCACGATGACGCCCGCCCCGGCGGCGGCGAACCGCTGGGCCAGGTCGCGCAGAGCCGCGTGCTGATTGGCCGACAGTCCCTGTTCGTGGACGGCCAGGGCGATACGGTCCAGACCGGTCTCGACCTGAAGCGAATAGCGCGAGGTCGGGGTCAGAGGCGGCGGGCCGCCCAGACTGGCCGGGCCGCCCACACAGCTAGCCAGCCCCAGGACCGATCCGGAAAGGATTAGGGACAGAACGCGCGTTCTTGAGGTTCGGATCATGCGCCTACTCGATCACATAGCCGGCCGCCCCTTGCCACACGGCGCCCGATTGGGCGGTTGGGCTGGGCGATCCATAGATCTGGTTCAACTGACCAAACAGGATGGTCTGCGAGTCGCTGGCGATACGCAGGCCGTCGGCCGGCGTCTGCATCCGGTCGGGCGAGGTCGGGCTGACGATATAGGGCTCGACGATCACGACCAACTCAGTCTCGCCATTAAGGTAATCGCGTGAGCGGAACAACTGTCCCAGCACCGGCAGATTGGTCATGCCGGGCAAGGCGTCGATGGCTTGACGGGTGTTTTCCTGGAGCAGGCCGGCGATCATCATGGAACCGCCCGACGAGAGTTCGACCGTGTTCTCGCTGCGGCGAACCGACAGCCCCGGCAGGCTGACGGACGAGGTGGTGCCTGCCCCGATTGTCAGGCCGCCTTGAGACGTCAACTCCGACACCTCGACCTTGACCTGAAGACTGATACGCCCCGCGTCCAAGACTACCGGCCGGAAGCTGAGCGCCACCCCGTAAGGTTTGTAGACGACCGTGATGTTGCCGTCGCGGTCTCGACCGGACGGAATCGGGAACTCGCCCCCGGCCAGGAAACTGGCGGCTTCGCCGTTAACCGAGGTCAGGTTCGGCTCGGCCAGCGTCCTAAGCAGACCGACACGCTCGAACGCCTTAACCGTGGCGCTGCCCTTGTTAAGATCATTCGAACCTGGCCCCGTGCCGGGTTGGGCCGTATCCCAGTTTGATGCGTCGTCTGGCCCTCTGACCGTGACGGGGCAAAGCGCGCCTGGGGTCCAGCCGGGGCCGACGCAAGGCCTTTGCATCTGATAATTCTTGGTCGTATCGCGCGACAAGCCCGCGCTGATGCCGCCGATCAGCCCGCCGTTGACTCCCCAGGTGGCGGAGTTTCCAAGCAGCCACTGAGTGCTGCCCAGTTGGCCGACCACAGCCGAGGTGTCGAACCCCAACTGTTTGATGGCGCTGCGCTGGACCTCGACCACCCGGACCTTCAGGGTCACCTGATCGGATCCGGCGATGCTGATCATGTTCAGCACCTTTTCCGGCGCGGACACGAAGGCGCGGGCCACCTGAGCGGCCTGGACGGCCTGGGCCGGAGAATCGGCGACCCCGCTCAGGATCACGCTGTCGTTGACCGCCTCGGCGCGGATCTGGCTGCCCGGAACCAGCCGGCTGAGCGTGTCCTGCAGCGCGCTGGTTCCCGCATCGACCCGTACCCGCAGGCTCAGGATGGTGCGGCCGGCGGCGTCCAGAAAGACGGCGTCGGTCTCGCCGGGCGCAATCCCGATCACGGTGATGCGGCGCGGCGAATGCAGCATGGCCTCGGCCACCTGCGGATTGGCGACGATCACGTCGCGGGCGTCGGCCGGCAGATCGACCGCGAAGGACGTCCCGCGCGGCAGATTGATCAGTTGCGGCGCGGCGCCCATGGACACGGCGGCGCGCGTCTGGGCCAGGCCGGCGACCGGGGCGGCCCCCAGGCCGGCCAGCAGGACGCAGGCCAGGGCGACGGTCTTGCGCACGGGCGTCTTCCTCATGGGGTGGTCACCACTTCCGGTTCGCCGCCGCGATAGACGCGGACGCTGCGGGACGCGCTGGCGACGGCCCGGGGCGCACGGGTCGCGCCCGAGGGCCCGGCCGTGTCCGCATAGGAGCGCAGCGACAGCGACAGTTCGCCCTCGGACTTGGCCTGGGCCAGCAGCACGGCGTCCTGGGGGCGGACCTCCAGGGTGGCGGTCGCGCCGACCACAGCCTGGGCGTCGTCGCCCGCCCGCGTGGACTGGTCGATGGCCAGAACCTTGACGTTCTGCATCACGGTGGCTGAGGAATATTTGGCCGTTGCCCCGCCGCCCTCGACGGCCGAGCCGCCGCCTTCGTTCTGCACCGTCAGGACTACGTCGACCCGGTCGCCGGGCAGGATGAAGCCGCCGGCGGCGGATTCCACCGTCACGGCGATGGCCATGGCCCGCATGCCGGGCTCCAGATAGGCGGCCAGATAGCCGCTGTCGCCGGCGCGCACGATCTTGCGGCCGACGATGGGCTCGCCGGCCAGGATGGGTTCGCGCACCACCGAGCCGATATAGTCGGACTTGGCGCCGGGACCGGCCATCTGGCCGGCGGCCTCGGCCACGCGCTCGACGGCGGCGCCGGCCTTTTCGCCGGCGCCTTCGGGGGCGGGCTTGGCGGGAATGGGCGTGGAGCCGTCGGTGATGAAGGCGGGATTGACCTCGTCGACCGGCCAGTCCTTCCAGGCCAGGTCCGCCTCGGCCAGGCGTTTGCCCGGCTCCAGATTCTTGGCCGCGACCAGGATCTTGGCCATCGGCCGGGTCTCGACGGGCGCGGCGGCGGCGGGGGCGGCGGGCTCGCCGTTCCCCATGGCGCGGACGACCAGCGCCAGGCCCAGGGCCGACACGGCGGCGATACAGATGACGGCGATGCGGGCGGGCTTCATCCAGAGGTCTCCGGCAGGCGTGACGACCCAGAGTCGATCCTCGACGCCCTACCGTTAACGATCATGAGGCCGGCGGGTTAATGCTTCCTAAGCGCCGACGAGGCCGCGCGCCGGCGCGTCTATCGCGCCGTCAGAAAGCGAACCACCAGATCCCCCTCGGGAAAGGCGATCAGGGCGCCGATGGCGATGGCGACGCCATAGGGAATGTCGCCCTTCGGCTCCATCAGCCGGGCGAGCCACCCGATGCGGAACGCGGCAGGCGCGACCATCGGATAATATTGGCGGACGAGCAGCAGCAGCAGACAGAAACCGCCGCCCACGATCGCGGTCCATAGCAACAGGGGCGCGAGACCCGTAAGGCCCATCCACAGACAGGCGGCCGCCAGGGCCTTCGCGTCGCCGCCGCCGATCCAGCGCAGGGCGAACATGATCATGCCCACGATCAGGGCGGCGAAGCCGACGCCGACATGGATCGCGACCTCGACCGGCGACAGACCGACCAGCAGCGCCGCCGGAAAGAAGGTCGCCAGCAGGACCAGGGAGATCCAGTTCGGAATCCGCATCGTCGTCAGATCGTGCAGGCCGGTCGCGATCATCAGGATCGGAAAGACGGCGAGGCAGAGAAGGCTCAGGAGGTCCATGCGGGAATCTGTGGCACGTCGCCTGTTAAGGCCGGGTTGCCGTCGGACAAACAAAAGGGCCGGAGCGTGCGCTCCGGCCCTTCCAGGTTTCAAGATGCCCTTGCAGGCGTGTTATTACGCAGCGCCGAGACCCTTGGCGACTTCCTTCAACTTGATATCAAGTTGCGTACCGATAGTGCCCAGCACGGTGATGATCACGACGGCGATCAGGGCGGCGATCAGGCCGTATTCGATGGCGGTGGCGCCCGATTCGTCTTTGGCGAAACGCGAGATGAACTTGGTCATGGAGTGTTCCCTTTGATAAAATGTCTAGCGAGCAACTTGGCGGGGGGAGCCGGTAGCCCGCTTGACCCCCAAACGCAGGATGAAGATGCCTGACGCTCGTTAAGGCTGAGTCACGAGTTTTGGTTACCCTCGGATTTACCAAAGAAAATTCGGATCGAACCGCTTCAGCCTTTGTTGAGACTCCGTGGGACATCATGCGCGTGTCCGCGTTCATGCGCGTTATTGTTCAGAGCCGCCGATGTCCCGCCTTTCCATCGCCGTATTGGCCGCCGCCCTGATGGCCGCGCCGCTCGCCGCCGCTCCGGCCCTGGCCCAGAGCGGCGCCCTTAATGTCGAGATCGATCGCTCGGCCCGCGTTCAGCTCAACGGCGCGGCCTCGTCCGTCATCGTCGGCAATCCGCAGATCGCCGACGTCACCGTGGTCGACGCCAACACCCTGTTCATCGTCGGCAAGGGCTACGGCGTCACCGAAGTGGTGGCGGTGGACGGCGTGGGCCGCACCCTGTTCCAGCGCGAGATCGTCGTCACGGGCGGCTCGACCGGTTCGGTTCGCGTCTGGCGCGGCGGTCAGGCGACGGAAATGGCCTGCAGCGCCTCCTGCGCCCCCAGCGTCCGCGCCACCGCCTCGACGGCCGGCGCCACGCCCACGCCCTGACCTTCGTGGACATGCCTCATCGTCGTCGGTTCAAGGCGGGCCAGGCCCGCGGGTCGCGCGAAGGCGCGGCGGCGGTCGAGTTCGCCCTGGTGGCCACGCCCTTCTTTCTGCTCCTGTTCTCGATCTTCCAGCTGGGCCTGGTCTTCATGATCGACGCGGTGGCGGAAAACGCCGTGCTGGAAGCCAGCCGCCTGGTGCGGACGGGCGAGGCCCAGACGAAGAAATTCGACAAGATCGCCTTCAAACAGGCCGTTTGCGATCAGATGAGCGTTTTCAAGAGCGACTGCGCGGATCGGGCGACGATCGACGTGCGCGTCGTCACCAGCT
This sequence comes from Brevundimonas mediterranea, assembly GCF_011064825.1. Taxonomy (NCBI): domain Bacteria; kingdom Pseudomonadati; phylum Pseudomonadota; class Alphaproteobacteria; order Caulobacterales; family Caulobacteraceae; genus Brevundimonas; species Brevundimonas mediterranea. Next base: position 1,254,548 of record NZ_CP048751.1, on the reverse strand, counting down.
TTTCCGACGACATTGATCCGCCCAGGGACAAAGACGGCGTGCTGGACCTGTCCCAGATGGACTTCAAGGGCGGGGTCGGCCAGGACCTGATCATCGTTCGGCTCTGGTACAAGCAGCCCATGATCGTTCCAGCCCTGACCCAGGCGGTCAGCAGCGCGGGACCCGGACAGATCATGATCTCCTCGACTACGGCCTTCCGCAACGAGCCCTTCTGATGTCCCGATCCTTGATCCGGCGCTTGGCCGGCGATGAAAGCGGCGTATCGGCGGTGGAGTTCGCCCTGATCGCACCCGTCATGCTCCTGTTCTACGCCGGCATGGTGGACCTGTGCCAAGGCTATATGGCCCTGAAGCGCACCAGCCACGCCGCCTCGGCCGTGGCGGACCTGGTCTCCCAGTCGCGAACCATCACCAAGGCTGACATAAACAGCATCTTCGAGGTCGGGCCGGCGATCATGGCGCCGTTCGCCTCAACCTCCATGGAACAGCGCATCAGCAGCGTGACCCGTGTTTCCGCCAACAAATATACGTTGAACTGGAGCCGAAGCTGGACTCCCGACGGCGGCGCCGGCACGAAGATGAACAAGCCTCTGGTCATCGCCGACGCCGGTATTCCGGCCGACATGTTCCCGGCCGACGGGGACTCGATCATCGTCGCCGAGGCCTATTACAAATATTCTTCGCCCTTCCAGCAGTTCCTGCCGGCGGCGGAGTTCACCCGTCGAGCCTATCTGAACCCGCGCGAGGCGACCGTCATCACCTGTTCGGATTGCTGACCGACCAGGGCGCGCTTCAGCGCTGAAATCTTCACCTCGGTTTCGGCCAGTTCCGCCTGCGGGTCGCTGTCGGCCACGATCCCCGCCCCCGCAAGGGTGCGGAAGCTCCAGCGCCCGCCCCGGCGTTCGAAGGCGGCCGTGCGGATCAGGACCGAGGCGGTCAGGCCCCTGTCTTCTTCCAGAATAAACAGGGACCCGCACCAGGCGCCGCGCGGGGGCTCCAGGTCGGCGATCACCTTCATGGCCTGATGCTTGGGCGCGCCGGTGATCGAACCGGGCGGGAAGGTCGCCGCCAGCAGATCGGCCGGCGTCACCCCCGGCTCGGCCCGGCCGACCACGGTCGAGACCAGATGATGGACGGTCGGATGGCTCTCGATCGCGAACAGCCGCTCGACCGCCACCGAGCCGACGCGCGACGCGCGGGCCAGGTCGTTGCGCATCAGGTCGACGATCATCAGGTTCTCGGCCCGGTCCTTGGCGCTGGCCTGAAGCTCGGCGGCCAGGGCCGCGTCTTCGACAGGGTCGGCCGACCGGGCGCGGGTGCCCTTGATCGGCCGCGCCTCGATGCGCCGGTCCTCGCCGTCGAAGGCCAGGAAGAGTTCGGGCGAGTTGGACACCAGGGCCCGGTCGCCGATCCGCCAGAAGGCGCCATAGGGCGAGGCCCGCCCTTGTTGCAGCCGCAGGAAGACGTCGAACGGATCGGCCTGGGGCTTGAGTTCCCCGCCCCAGGCGCGGGCGATATTGGCCTGGAACAGCTCGCCGGCGGCGATGCGGGCCACGACCGCGGCGACGGCGTCGCGATAGGCCTGGTCATCCGCCTCGGCCACGAAGGCTTCGGCCGGGGCGGCGGGGGTTTCTGGCGTGATCGCCGCCGCCAGCCACCCGGCGGCGCGGACGGCGGCGGCCTCGGCTTGTGACGCCGTCGCCCCCCGGCCGATGGCGCAAACCCGGCGCTGAAGATGGTCGAAGCTGAGCATCGCCGGATAGCGGGCCAGGATCAGGTCGGGCCAGACCTGAGGCCGGTCGCCCGTCGCCGCCCGCGCCCCGGCGTCATAGGCGGCCAGCCCCACCGTCCCCGCGCCCCAGGCCGGATCGCGCAAGGGGGCGAACAGATCGGCCTCGACCGCGCCCACGTGAATACGGTCCGGCGCCGTCGCCACATGGGACCAGCGTCCACCCGGCCCGCCGTCGGACAGCAGGGCCAGGCCGCCGTCGGCCGCGCCGATCCCGGCCGCCACATCCAGAGGATCCGTCCACGGATGATCTCGGACGACGACATGGGTCAGACCATCGCTCACGCCGACAGCCGCGCCTCGATCCGCGCCCGCAGGGCGGCGTCGACGCCCAGGGCCTGGGCCAGATAGGCGTCCAGCGATCCGTGCCGCGCCTCGACCTCGGCGAAGGCGGCCTCCAGATAGGCGGGCTCGACACCCAGGAAGGCCACGACGGCGTCATCGGAGGCGACGCGGCCGGTCATCTTGTGCAGTTGCCGCGCGATGGACGGGGCGCGGCCGACCAGATCGACGGCGGTGTTGGTCAGCAGATAGTCCTCGACCATGTCGTCGCGATGCACGCCCAGCAGATGATGGGTCAGGGCGGCCAGGAACCCCGTCCGGTCCTTGCCCGCCGCGCAATGGACCAGGACCGGCCGGTCCTGGTCGCCCAGGCTATGGAAGTATCGACTGAAGACGTCGATGTGCGAGGCGTCGAAGGGCAGGGACCGATAGGTCCGCTCCATGAAGCGGCGGCCGGAGGCGGGCGTCAGATCCTCGGTCTTAAGGAAGGCGATGTGCGGCGCGTCGGCCCCGTCGTCGATCCCGCCCTCGATCACCAGGGCGTCGAAGCCGTCGGGCCGCCGCGACGGCTGGTCCCGCCGCTCGCCCGGCCGTCGCAGATCGATCACCGCCCCCAGGTCGAACCCCTTCAGCCGCTCCAGATCCGCGTCGCTGGCGCGGGCGTGATGGCCCGAACGCAGCAGACGGCCCGCGCGCACGCGTCGCCCGGCCGCCGTGGCGTAGTCGCCATAGTCCCGGAAGTTGTCGATGGCCTCGAAGGCGTGGAGACGGTCGTTCATGCCCGTTTCCTAGGACGAATCGACATTCAGCGCATCCAGATCATGGCGGTGACGGTGCGGGTCCGTCACAGGGCGGGCGCCGATCATCGATCCGCTGTCGTCGCCCAGGGGCCGGTCTGGCGGCGCAGGCGTCGCTGGCGCCCGGCCCGATCAGCGGCTAACTCTGGAGGATCGCTCCCCTGAGAGGTCCGCCATGCTGTTCCGTTCGCTCGTCGCCGCTGCGGCGCTGTTCGCCGCCGTTCCAGGCCTTGCGCCGGCCTGGGCCCAGGAAGCCACGCCCCAGGCCGGCGACCGCCCCGACATCGCCGCCGGCGCCGCCCAGTTCATCAAGCCCACCAACGCCGAAAGGACCCAGGTCCTGGTCGGCATGCTGACCCGCCTGGGCTTCACGCCCGAGATCCAGGTCTTCGCCGGCGGCAATCGGGCCACCGGTCCGATGGAGGGCGCGAACCTCATCGTGACGGTGGGCGAGGGCGCGAAGGACATCGTCCTGACCGCCCACTATGATGCGGTGAAGCTGCGCGACGGAACCCTGTCTCAGGGCGTCGTCGACAATATCGGCTCGGTCATGGCCATGATGGAGGCGGCCAAGACCTTGGAGATGGGGCTGGAGGGGCAGCCGGTCGCCCACCGCTTCGTCTTCGTCTTCACCGATCAGGAGGAACTGGGCCTGCTGGGGGCCAAGGCCTTCCTGGAAAAGCACGGCAAGGACCGGATCGCCGCCGTCATCAACGCCGACGTCGCCGCCTATGGCGAGACGGTCATGTACGGCGAGAACAACGGCGACCAGTCCGGCTTCGTGCTGGAGACCCTGCGCAGCCTGTGCGCCGAGCGCGACTTCGACTGCATGCCCTATCCGATCTATCCGCCCAGCGACGACCGCGTCTTCTCGGCGGCCGGCGTGCCGGTGGTCTCGCTGGGGACGCAGGACGCGGTGGGCGCCCATCAGATGTGGCTGGCCTTCAACGGCGGCAAGGATAACGGCCTGAAGGAGGGTTTCGTCCCGCCGGTCTTCCAGCGCATCCATTCGACCGAAGACAGGCTGTCCTACATCAACGGCGTCGATGTGGCCCGCTTCGGCCTGTTCCTCGCGGACCTGGGGCTCGCGTTGGACAAGCGACTGGTCGAAATCCAGGCCAAGCAAGACGCCGTGGCCGCAGAAAACGCCCCCGCCGCCGCCATGCCGGACGCCAGCAACCCGTAGCCTTCGCCTCGGCGCCGGTGTTGACTAACACCGTCGCCCGTCCGACAACGCCTGTCCCTATGAAACCGGCTCCGTCGCGCCTCGCGTCGGGGCCGTATCGCTTTTGGAGGTCTTAGTCCCGTGTCCACGAACCATCTGATGGGTGTCTACAATCGCGCGCCGCTGGAAGTGGAACGCGGCCGAGGCGCTCGCCTGTGGTCGACCGACGGGACCGAGTATCTGGACTGCGTCGCCGGCATCTCGACCAACGGCCTGGGCCACGCCCACCCCGAACTGGTCCAGGCGGTCAAGGATCAGGCCGAGAAGCTGTGGCACGTGTCCAACATCTTCCGCATTCCGGGCCAGGAAGCCCTGGCCGACGCCCTGTGCGAGAGCAGCTTCGCCGACGTGGTCTTCTTCACCAACTCGGGCACGGAAGCGGTCGAGTGCGCGCTGAAGACGGCGCGCAAATATCATTCGGCCAAGGGCGCGCCCGAGCGGATCGATATCTACGGCTTCGACGGATCTTTCCACGGCCGGACCTATGGCGCGATCAACGCCGCCGCCAACCCCAGCTATACCGAGGGTTTCGGCCCGGCGATGCAGGGCTTCCACCAGTTGAAGTGGGGCGACCACGACGCCATCAAGGCCGCCATCGCCAATCCCACGACCGCCGCCATCATCGTCGAGCCGGTCCAGGGCGAGGGCGGCTGCCGCGCCATGCCGGAACAGTGCCTGCGCGGCCTGCGCGAGCTGTGTGACGAACACGGCGTGCTGATCATCTTCGACGAGGTCCAGTGCGGCATGGGCCGGACCGGCAAGCTGTGGGCCCACGAATGGGCCGGCATGTCGCCCGACATCATGGCGGTGGCCAAGGCCCTGGGCGGCGGCTTCCCGATCGGCGCCTGCCTGGCCACGGCCCGCGCGGCGTCGGGCATGACGGTCGGCGTCCACGGCTCGACCTTCGGCGGCAATCCCCTGGCCATGGCCGTGGGTCTGAAGGCGCTGTCCCTGATCAACACGCCAGAGACCCTGGCCAACGTCAACGACATCGCCGGCTATCTGAAGCAGCAGCTGGCGGGGCTTCAGTCCCGCTTCCCGGACATCATCGTCGACGTGCGCGGCAAGGGGCTGCTGATCGGGGTCAAACTGGTTCCGAACAATCGCGAGTTCATGGCCCTGGCGCGCGATACGCAACAGCTGCTGATCGCCGGGGGGGGTGACAATTGCGTGCGCCTGCTGCCGCCGCTGAACCTGACGCTGGACGAGGCTCGCGAACTGATCGTCCGGTTCGAAGCCGCTTGCGAGGTCGCCCGCGAGAAGTGGGCGGCCTGATCCTCAAAACCGCTCATCCCCGCGAAAGCGGGGGACCCAGGCCTTTCACGCGAAAGGCCCGGGACCGGCGGACGTGACAGACATCGGGCGCCCGTCGCCCAAAGCATCAGGTCCCCGCCTTCGCGGGGATGAGCGGAGTTAGGCAATGGTCCGGCACTTCCTCGACATCCACCAGCTGGACGCCGCCGATCTGCGGTCCATTCTCGACGACGCCCACGCCCGAAAGGCCGCCCGCAAGGGCTGGCCCCAGGGCCGTCCCGACGCCGATGCGCCGGGCAAGGATCGCGTCCTGGCCATGATCTTCGAGAAGAACTCGACCCGCACCCGCTTCAGCTTCGACGCCGCCATCCGCCAGCTGGGCGGCGCCGCCATCATCGCCACGGCTTCCGATATGCAGTTGGGCCGGGGCGAGCCGGTCGAGGACACGGCCCGTGTCCTGTCGCGCATGGTCGACGCCGTAATGATCCGCGCCAACAGCCACGAGGACGTCGAACGCTTCGCCCGCGTCTCGACCGTGCCGGTGATCAACGGCCTGACCGACCGGTCGCATCCGTGCCAGATCCTGGCCGATCTTCAGACGATCGAGGAACATTCCGGCCCGGTCTCGGGCAAGACCATCGCCTGGATCGGCGACGGCAACAACGTCTGCCACAGCTTCATGCACGCGGCGCCCAGGTTCGGCTTCCACCTGAACGTCGCCTGTCCGGCGGCGTATCACCCCGACCTGCGCGACCTGGCCAACGGCGGCGGCGCCGTCACCCTGACGAGCGACCCGCGCGAGGCGGTCAAGGGCGCCGACGTCGTCGTCACCGACACCTGGGTGTCGATGGGCGACCAGGACTATGAGGCGCGTCTGGCCGCGTTTGAGGATTACACCGTCGATGAGGCCCTGATGGCCCTGGCCGATCCGGATGCGGTCTTCCTGCACTGCCTGCCGGCCCACCGGGGCGAGGAAGTCACCGACGCCGTCATCGACGGCCCCCGCTCCCTGGTCTGGGACGAGGCCGAAAACCGCATCCACGCCCAGAAGGCGGTTCTGGCCTGGTGTTTCGCGGGCTGACGCCGATCTGACGATCGCCAGGCCGCGCGTCGCGCGGTCTGGCCTTTGCTTCCTTAAGGTCACGCTTGTCGCGCCCTGGGGAGGCTGAGGCCATGACCACCATATCCGCTGCGGGTTCCACCCTCACGCAACAGCTCTATCAGAAGCTGTTCGACCGTCTGAACACCGACGGCGACGAAGCCCTCACCCTCGACGAAATCAGAGCTGTAGACGCTGGAAACACCAAGGTTTCAAAGGCTTTCGAAACCTTCGACGCCGATGCGGACGGTCGCGTCACCCGCGCCGAAATGACCCCCGCCGACACCTTCGGCGCCGACACCCTAAACGCCCTGATCCAGGCCCAGTCCGGGTCGGAATCCCTTTCCGACGCGGAATATCTTGCCGACTGGTTCGCCCAGACCGACACGGACGGCGACGGTCTGGTGTCGAAGTCGGAACGCGAGGCTTCGGCGGATCTGCGCCGCGCGGCCGCCTATGACGCCGGCTATATGAGCGACCGCGTCGTCATGGCCCGGTTGGGTTCGGATCGCGATCAGCCGCTGTCCATCGACGATTTTGTCGCTGGCCGAATGCGAACGCTTCAGCGGACCCAGGTCTCCAGCCTGTCCCCCGAGCGCCAGGCCGAGATCCGACAGTTGATGGAAAGCCTCCGCTCTGACCCCGTCCAGGCGCCCCCCGCAGACGATGAACGCCCAGGATGACCCCACGCGCCTCGGCGTCGTAACTGGCCATGGACGGATTCACCCCGCAGGCGTCCTGCGAGCAGTTCCAGGCGAACCCGCCCTGTTGCGCGATCTTGAGGCTCAGGGTTTCGCGCGCTGGCAGATGCCCGGCTGCGGGAACCCCCAGGTCAGGATAGTCCTCAAAGGCGGTCTTGCGCGCGTGGATATTGCCGGCCAGGCCGATGACCCGCGCGTCGGGCCGGGTTTGTCGCGCCCGGCTGAGCAGATAGCCCATGTTCAACTCGTACCAGGCCTGATCCAGACCCTCGCCCCTGGACAGGCTGCTGGGCTGGAACAGGTGCAGGCTGATATCGCGGCCGGAGGCTTTCAACGCGCGAACGCGCATCAGCAGATCCAGCAAGGCTTGGCTGGTTCGCCCGTCCTGTACCGCGCGGTTAAGCAGGGTTGAGCCCTCCAGCGTCTCTACTGCGCCGGCGTCGTCCGGCGCGGCGATGAAGGCGTCCAGCGTGGGCTGAAGCGTGTCTTCCAACTCTAGGGCGACGACGACCGACCCTTGCTCGCTGGCGGCGCAGGCGATCTCGCCGACCGCCCGCGGGGCTTCGGCCGTGCCGTGAAGCTCCCCGATCATGATCACCCGCTCCGGCCGCTCCAGCAGGGCGGATGTTCCTTCAGGCGGAGAACAGGCCGCGATGGCGGCGGCGGTCAGCAAACCCAGCATTGGATACCCCTCAATGTCCTGGATTGCAGCTGAAGCAACCAGAGGGGCGGAATTGTGGTCAAGCGGGACAAGGAAACGCGCGCCAGACACGGTCTGGCGCGCGTAATCTCAGATCAAGCATCCCGCAGCCTTCAAACCACGGGATAGTCGTGGCCGGCGATCCTATTGCAGGTTCACGTCCGACACGCCGCCGACGTCCGGCTGGGTCTTGGTCAGATTGGCCTTCATCACCTGATAGCCGAAGCCCAGCGCGCCCTTGTCCGAAACCCAGACCCGGCCGTCCTCGGCGTTGAAGCGGATCAGGGTCAGGTGCGGGTCGTCCTTGCCGTCCGGGTACCAGGCGGCGACGACGGGGTTCCAGTATTTTTCAATCCGGGCGCGGTCCTGGTCGATCGACAGGTCGCCGTGGATACAGGCCTGAACCTTCTGGTCCTTGGCCTGATAGCAGAACATGCCCTGCTGACCGCCGACCGCCACGTTGCGGGCGAAGTCGGTGTCATTGCGGCTGAAGAACCAGATGGTCCCGGTCTCCGGCTCGCCGAAACCGGTCATGGGCTGATGGTGATAGCCGGCCTGGTCCAGGCCCAGCATGCCGGTGTTGGACTCCTTCAGGCTGTTCCAGAATTCCTTTTCCGCCTCGGCGGGGGTCAGTTTGTCGGCCATGATGCGTCTCCTGTCTGGGGTTCGCAGGATCAACCGTCGGGCCTCGTTCGGGTTCCTAAACTGAAACCCAGGGCGGTCGTTCGGCGCCGAACAGGGTGGCCAGGTGGATCAGCAGCAGCATGGCCAGGGCCGCGGCGCCCAGCATGATGAAGCGCCAGGGGACCATGCGCGGCCCCTTGAACGGGTCGGGCGGCCGCGCGCCGCGCCAGCCGGCGAAGACCATGACGGCCAGGGCCGCGCCCAGCAGGATCAGAGTGGTTGTCAGGCTCATGGGCCGCAGTTGGCGCAGCCGGAGCAGGGACGCAAGCCGAACCGGTTACCAGGTCCTTAATCTTAATCGGTCATTAACCACGTCGCGCCCAAAAGCCTCCCCATCCGACGAGATGTCCACAGGCTGACGAGTCGGCGCAACATCTTGCGGTTAACCACACGTTTACACCCTCGATATTGGCGTTATAGCCTCCATCCCATGGGTCGGGAGCCGAATCAGTGAGCGCAGCGGCGCCTTGGAGCGTGAAGGGTATTGATCCGAAGGCCCGCGAGGTCGCCAAGGATCTTGCGCGGCGCTCGGGCATGACCCTGGGCGAATGGCTGAACTCCATGATCATGGAAGACGAGGACGAGGGTTACGCCACCCTGCCGCGTCGCTCCGCCGGCCCCGAGATGTTCGAACGTCGCGGTCGCAGCCGCCGTCTCGACGACGCCTATGACGCTTCCGACGAAGGCTGGCAGCGGATCAGCGCCTCCATCGACGCCATCGCCGCCCGGCTGGAGGCCGCCGAGCGGCGCTCGACCGTCGCCATCCAGGGCGTGGACCAGGCCGTGTCCGGCCTGGTGCGCCGGCTGGACGGTCAGGACGCCCAGACCAAGGGGCAGGCTCGCCGCATCGACGACATCGCCGAGGAACTGCGCGAGGGGCATCGTCGCCTGCGCGCCTTCGAACGCGACACCGGCCCTCAGACCCAGGAGACCTTCGGCAAGGTCGAGCAGTCGCTGGGCGCCCTGGCCGGCCGCCTGTACGACATCGAGGAACGCCAGAGGTCGGGCGTCTCGGAACTGCGTCAGCGCATGGAGGCGGTCGAGAAGGCCGCAGGTCCCGGCGTCGGCACGGACCTGCTGGCCCAGGTCGGCGCGCGTCTGGACCAGGCCCAGAGCCGCACCACCGAGGCGCTGAAGACCCTCGAGCGCTCCTTCGCCGAGCTGGACCAGCGCATGCGCGCGGCCGAGGGACGGGTCGAGCCCGAGGGGGCGCGTGACGCCGCCCGGTTCGAGAAGCTGGCCGAGACCCTGTCGCGTCAGATCGAGTTCAACCGCGCCGAGATGATGCAGCGGCTCGACGCCGCCGAGACCGGCGCGCGCATCGACCGGATCGAACAGGCGGTCCGCAGCGTCGGCGACCAGCTGAACGCATCCGAGCGCAAGGGCGCCCAGGGGCTGGAGGCCATGGGCCGCGAGGTCCTGAAGATCGCCCAGAACCTGAACGCCCGGGTCCAGACGGTCGAACGCGAGGCCATCGGCCGCGCCGAGGCCGTCACCCGCAGCGTCACCGACCTGGTCGGCCGCAAGGTCGAGGCCGATCTGTCGCGTCACGCGGCCAGAATGGACCAGGAGTTCGCGCGCCACGTCGATCGCGTCGATCAACGCCTGACCGCCAGCGACGACCGTCACGCCCTGGCGCTCGAGAAGCTGGGCGGCGAGATCACCCGGATTTCGGATCAGCTGAGCGACCGCATCGCCCAGTCCGAACGCCGCTCGCAGCAGGCGCTGGACGACATCGCGCGGCGCCTGTCGGAAAGCTCGGACAAGATCGAACAGCGCTACGACCGCGCCTCGGGCGAACTGGCCGAGCGGATGCGGATGAGCGAGGAGCGCACCGCCCGCCTGCTGGCCGAGGCCCGCGAGAGCATGGATACGCGCAAGCCGGCCGCGACCCGCGACCTGCAGCTGGACATCCCCGAGGCCGAGCCTTCGCCCGTGCCCGCGCCCCGCGCCGTCGCCGAGCGCGCAGCGGTCGCCGCCGTCTCGGCGCCGGTCGAGCCGGACTGGCGCGCGGCCGTCTTCCCCGAAGAATCCTTCGACGTCGAGGATGACTGGTCGATCGACCCCGTGTCGCCGGACGCGGCCATGGCGACGCCCTTCCCGTCGATGCCGACGGCGTCGACGCCCGCTGCACTGGCGTCGGAGCCGCTCCGGCCCGAGCCTGATCCGGCTCCGGTTTCTGCGGCGTCGGTCGAAAGCGAACCCCGAATCCAGCCCTTCGGCGGTTTCGGCGGCGCCGATGTCGACGACGCGCTGGAGGCCACCGCATCCGGTTTCTCGACCCGGTCGGAGCCGCGTCCGAACGGACAGGCCCCGGATCAGGACGCCGTTCAAGGCCCAGTTCAAGGCCGGAGCGACGCCTTGCTGGACGGCGACGACGACTTCGCCGACGACACCGAATTCGTCGATCCCCGCCGTCTGCGCGCCAGCATGGGCGCAGCCGCCGCCGCCGGTCGCGCGGCCTCGACCCGCAGCACCATCGACGCCGCCCGTGCGGCCATGACGACGCCGGCGGCGCCCGAGGAAGCGCCCCGCCAGGGCTTCGGCCTGATGCCCAAGCGCGGCGGCAAGTCCAAGCTGCAGGAGCGGCTGGACAAGCAGGCGGCCAAGGACGGATCGACGGTCAAGAAGGCCTTCCTGGCCTCGGTCACGGCTGTGGCCCTGACCGGCGGGGCCTATGCGTCTCTGACCCTGGCCGACGGGTCGGGACTGCCCGATCTCGAACTGCCGGGGTTGCCGGGTTCGACCCGGACGCCCGCCTCCGCCGCCAGCGAAACCCCGATCGCCATGGCGATCACGCCGACGGACGCCGTACCCACGGTCGACGCCGGCGCGGCCGAGTTCGAACGGGCCGTGAACCGGATCGAGAGCGGCGACCTGGAAGGCGTGGACGAACTGAAGCGCGCCGCCGACCTGGGGTACGGCCCGGCCCAGACCTATCTGGGTCAGCTCTATCTCATGGGTGGAAACGGCGTGTCCGCCAATCCGGCCGAGAGCCGTCGGTGGGGCCGCCGTGCGGCCGAGTCCGGGGATCCCGGCGGCATGCATCTGTACGGCATGCAGTTGTACGAAGGCGACGGCGGCGCGGCCAATCAGGCCGAGGGTCTGATCTGGCTGCTCAGGGCGGCCGAGCGGGGCCTGACCGACAGCCAGTACAATGTCGCCCGCATCTATGAGACCGGCGCCGAGGGCGTGGCGAAGAACCCGACCGAAGCCCTGAAATGGTACATGATCGCCGCGCGCGGCGGCGACAGCGAGGCCCAGGCGGCCGTCACCCGACTTCGTCCCGCCGCCACCGCCACCGCCCAGCGCGCCGCCCGCACCGCCGCCGACGCATTTGTGCAGCAGCAGGTCCAAAGCCCGGCTCAGGGCCGAGGCTAGGCCGCCAAACCTTTCGCGCACGGGTGGCGGCGCGCCGTCCCCGTCGCTAAAGAACACCCTGTCGCCGTTCGGCGTCTCCCGTTCCGCTCCAGCCGAAGGCGCGTCCTTTGGACATCTATCTGCCGATCGCCGAGGTTTCGGTGAACTGGCCGACCCTGGTGATTCTGGGGGCGGTGGTCGGGTTCGTCTCGGGCCTGTTCGGCATCGGCGGCGGCTTCCTGATGGCGCCGATCCTGGTCTTCATGGGAATTCCGCCGACCGTGGCCGTCGCCAGCCAGGCCAGCCACGTCGTCGCCTCCTCCACATCCGGCGTGATCCGCTATGCGGGCCAGGGCGCGGTGGATTTCAAGATGGGCGGCGTCATGGCCGCGGGCGGGGCCGCCGGGGCGATCGCGGGCGTCGAACTGTTCCGCTATCTGCGCCTGCTGGGCCAGGCCGATCTGGTGGTGGCCCTGTCCTATCTGGTCTTCCTGGGCGCCATCGGCCTGTTGATGCTGCACGAGAGCCTGACCGAGATCCTGCGTCGGCGTCGTGGCCTGCCCCCGCCGCGCAAGGACCGCCGCCGTCCCCTGTGGCTGTATGGTCTGCCGCTCAAGATGAAGTTCCCCAAGTCGGGCCTCTATATCAGCGCCCTGCCGCCGTTCGGCCTGGGCGTCTTCGCCGGGATCCTGTCGGCCATCATGGGGGTCGGCGGCGGCTTCATCCTGGTGCCGGCCATGCTCTATGTGCTGCGGATGCGAGCCGGGGCGGTGGTGGGCACCAGCCTGTTCCAGATCATCATCACCACGGCCATCACCACCATTCTCCAGGCCGGCCGCAACCAGACGGTCGACATCCTGCTGTCCACCATCCTGCTGCTGGGCGGGGTGGTCGGCGCCCAGATCGGCGCCCGGTTCGCGGGTCGGTTCCGGGCCGAGGAGCTGCGCGCGGCCCTGGGCCTGATCGTGCTGCTGGTCGGCATCCAGATGGGGCTGGAGCTGTTCGTGCGGCCCAGCGACATCTTCCTGCTCGCGCCGGGGGTGTCGGACTGATGCAGGCGCTTCCTCCACCCCCTCCGGCCATTGAGGCACCCCCCATCGAGGCGGCCCCCGTCGCGGCGCCGGCCCCCGACCGGTCCGAGGCCACGACGGGCGAACTGCGCGTCGCCGCCGCCCTGACCGACGCCCAGGTCCACGTCGATTCCGGTTTCACCGGCGCCTCCATCGTCCTGTATGGCGCGGTGTTCAACCCGACCCCCGACCCGGTCGATGTGGTCGTGGTGGTGCGCGGCCCCGACGCCCCGGTCCGCCTGGTCAAGAAGACTCGCAACATGGGGGTCTGGCTGAACAGCCGCCCGGTCCTGTTCGAAGGGGCCCCCGGCTTCTACATGACCGCCTCGACCCGGCCCCTGTCGGACATCGCCGACTTCGGCCAGCTGCGTCGACTGGGCGTCGGGGTGGACCATCTGCGCATCGACGCGCCGGAGGAGGCCGGCACCGTGACCCGCTACGGGGTGCGCGACGTGGTCGTCAGCCGTCTGGGCGACGACTATCTGGATTGGAGGCGCGCCGTGATCCGGCTGAAGGAGGCGGCGGCCCTCTATGACACCGATCCGGACGGGGTGGAGTTCGTGGATCGCGGCCTGTTCCGGGCCGAGGTCAAGCTGCCGACCGTCGCCCCGACCGGCAAATACTATGCCGAGGTCTGGCTGTTCCAGGGCGGCGAGCCCCGGTCGGTCTCCAATCTGACCCTGACCGTCGAAAAGGTCGGCATCGAGCGCGACATCTACGAGTTCGCCCATCGCCGGCCGTGGCTGTACGGCGTCCTCTGCGTGATTCTGGCCGCCCTGACCGGCTATGGCGCCTCGCGCATCTTCAGCCGGCGGGACTGAAGCCCAGTTCGGCGCGCAGGGCCTGGGCCGTCATGCCGCCCGCCCTCAGCTCCGCCAGGGTTACGGATTGGTCCCGCTTGGCGTAGCGGCGCCCGTCCGGCCCGGCCAGCAGGCGGTGGTGGCGATAGACAGGGGCGGGCCAGCCCATCAGGGCCTGGATCAGGCGCTGCACATGGGCGGCCTCGAACAGGTCCTGCCCCCGGATCACATGGTCGATCCCCTGCAGGGCGTCGTCGTGGGTCACGGCCAGATGATAGGCGACGCCCGCATCCTTGCGCGCCAGCACCACATCCCCGGCCGTCTCGGGCCGAACGGGCACAACGCCGGTTTCTCCGTCCGGGCCGGCCCCCTGCTCGATGAAGACCAGCCCGGTCCACGTCGCCTCGCCCAGGGTTTCACGCGCCCGGTCCAGCGACAGCCGCCAGGCGAAAGGCCGCCCCTGGGCCAGGAAACGGGCCTCCTCCTCGGCCGGATGCGGCCCCGGCCGCACCGCCTCGCTCGCCCCGTGCGGCGCATCGCCGATCCGGTCCAGGATCTCTTTCCGTGTACGGAAACACCGGTACAACAGATCCCGCGCCTTCAGGGCCTCGATCGCCGCGGCATAGTCGGACAGATGATCCGACTGGCGTCGGACCGGCGTCTCCCAGTCCAGCCCCAGCCAGGCCAGGTCTTCCAGAATGGCGGCCTCATGTTCCGGTCGGCAGCGCGTGGGGTCGATGTCCTCGATCCGCAGCAGAAACCGCCCGCCCGCCGCCTTCGCCGCCGACCAGGCGGTCAGGGCCGAAAAGGCGTGGCCCTTGTGCAGGCGGCCGGTGGGAGAGGGGGCGAAACGGGTGGCGAACATCTCAGTCCGTCGCGGGATCCAGCAGCCGGACCCAGTCACGCGCGGCGTGGAGAATACGCACGATCTCCACCGTTTCGGACAGGCGGTAGAAGGTCAGATAGTCGTCGAATGGGCGTTTTCGAAGGTTCTGCACGCCGGCTTCCGCATAGGCGCGCGGTTGATCAACCAAGCCCTCGCACGCGTCGAGCAGCTTCAGCACGAACCGCCGGGCCGCGCTCGCGCTGTCTCGGGCGATGAAGGCCTCGATCTCCGCGAGGTCGCGGGTCGCAGCGCGCGTGATGAACAGTCTCATTCGCCGTCAACAGCCCAGCGCGCCCGCATTTGAGCCCGCACCTCGTCGATCGAGTGAACCCGCCCGGCGTCAGCGTCGTCGATGCCTTCCTGGAGCTTCCCCAACAAGGCCGCCAAACGGGCCTCATGCTCCTGCACCAGCCGCACGCCGGTGCGCAGCACTTCGCTCTTGGAGCCGTAGCGGCCTTCCTTGACCAGGCGATCGACCACCTGCTCCAGGGCGCCCAGTTCGACGGTCATGGTCATGCGGCTTCTCCGTGCTTGTTGAATAATAGTTATTGGTGCGCCGCTTTGACAGCCGTTTTACGCGAGGCCCGCATTCCCCAGGCGGCGAACCCGCGTCATACAGGGGCCATGCCCGTCGCGCCCACATCCCAGGACATCGCCGCCGCGCGCGAGGCCCTGGCCGTCGCCGATCCCGCCCTGGCGCGCGCCCACGCCCAGACGCCGGCCTTCGAATGGCGGCTGCGGCCCGGCGGTTACGAGGGCCTGTTCCGCATGATCGTGGAGCAGCAGGTGTCCGTGGCCGCCGCCGCCTCCATCTGGGCGCGCACGGTCGAGGGGCTGGGCGGAGCGGTGACGCCCGACGCGGTGTTGGCCCACGACATCGACGCCCTGCGCGTCTTCGGCCTGTCGGGACAGAAGGCCAAATACGGTCGCGAGATCGCCCTGGCCCAGGTCGAGGGTCGCGTCGATCTGGACCATATGCAGACCCTGTCGGACGACGACGCCATCGCCGCCCTGACCGCCATCAAGGGCGTCGGCAAATGGACGGCCGAGACCTATCTGATGTTCTGCGAGGGGCGGCTGAACGTCTTTCCCGGCGGGGACGTGGCCCTGCAGGAGGCGATGCGCTGGGCCGACCGGGCCGACCTGCGCCCGAACGAGAAACAGGCCTATGCCCGCGCCGAACTGTGGCGGCCCCATCGCGGGGTGGCGGCGCATCTGCTGTGGGGGTGGTATGGCGGCGTTCGGCGCGGCGACATCGTGCTGGAGGATATGAGCGCGTGACCCCCATCGATCCCGCCCTGACCGAGCCGCTGCGCAATCCGCAGACGGTGCTTGCGGCGCTCGATTTCGCCGGGGTGGCCGTGTTCGCGGCCACCGGCGCCCTGGCCGCCGCGCGCGAGAAGCATGACGTGGTCACCTTCGCCTTCTTCGCGGCCATAACCGGCGTCGGCGGGGGGACGTTGCGCGACCTGCTGCTGGGCCTGCCGGTCTTCTGGGTTCAGGACTGGCGCTATATGGCGGTCTGCCTGCTGACGGCGGTGGTCGTCTGGTTGATCGGACAGCGCGACTGGCGGTTCCGGGCCCTGCTGTGGCTCGACGCCATCGGCCTGGGCGCCTATGGCGTCATGGGGGCGGCCAAGGCGGAGGCGGCGGGCGCCCCCCCGTTGATCTGCATCGTCATGGGCACCCTGACCGCCTGTTTCGGCGGGGTGGTGCGCGACACCCTGGCGGGGCAGCCGTCGATCCTGCTGCGGCGCGAGATCAATGTGACGGCGGCCATACTGGCGGCGACCCTCTATATCGTCCTGCGCATCCCCGAGGCGCCGATCTGGCCCGCCGCCATCGTCGCCGCCGTGGCCGGTTTCATGCTGCGGGCGGGCGCGCTGCGCTGGGGCTGGACCCTGCCGGGCTTCCCTGAGCGAAATTGAACGGTTCGTCGCCTGTTCGTCATGGCGGCGTCTTCGAATCGGGACTAGGCTGAACGCCTCGGACTAGGGAAGGAGACGCGTCTTCAATCCTGTAGCTTCCATACTCCCCGCGCCGACCGGGAGGGCCTGATGCAGGTCCTCCACCGACCGCCGTCGGGCTTTCCCGCCCTCGTTCTGAACGCGGACTTCCGGCCGCTGTCCTATTACCCGCTGTCGCTCTGGCCGTGGGAAGAGGCGGTCAAGGCGGTCTATCAGGACCGGGTGGACGTGGTGTCGCTGTACGACAAGGTGGTCCGCTCTCCGTCGATGGAGATGCAACTGCCCAGCGTCATCGCGCTGAAGAACTATGTCGATCAGGATCGCAGCCCCGCCTTCACCCGGTTCAATGTCTTCCTGCGCGACGGCTTCGCCTGTCAGTACTGCGGGGAATCGACCGAGCTGACCTTCGACCACGTCATTCCGCGTTCGCACGGCGGCCGCACGACCTGGGAGAACATCGTCGCCGCCTGCGGCCCCTGCAACCTGACCAAGGGCGGCCGCACCCCGCGCCAGGCCATGATGCCGATCCGCCGCGAGCCCTATCGCCCGAACGCCTGGCAGCTGCAGGAAGCGGGCCGGCGTTTCCCGCCGCATTATCTGCACCAGAGCTGGCTGGATTATCTCTATTGGGACATCGAGCTCGAACCCTAGGCGTTCGCGTGACGGCCCAGGGGCGTGCGGGCCGGGGCGTCCGCCAGCAGGGCCTGGATCTCGTTGAAAAGCAGGGCGAGGGTGAAGGGTTTGCCGAGGTGGCGGTCGGCGCCCGCCAGCCGCGCCGCTTCGACATGTTCGGGCTGGGTGTTGGCGGTCAGCATGATGACCGGGACGTGGCCCCGGCCCGCCGCGCGTTCCGCGTCGCGAATGCGGGCGACCGCCGTGATTCCGTCCATGCGGGGCATCTGGATGTCCATCAGGATGACGTCGAAGGTTTCGCGTCCGGCGGCTTCCACAGCCTCCACGCCGTCTTCGGCCGTCGTGACGTCGGCAACGGACTCCAGCATCATTTCGACGATCCGGCGATTGGTCGGATGGTCGTCGGCGACCAGGACGCGCAACCGGTCAACCGGGTCGGTCGTGACTTCGTCCGTGGTTTGAACCGGCGCGGTGGACAGGGGCAGATCCAGCCAGAAGACCGACCCCCCGTCTTCACGCGGCGCGGCGTCGAGGATCCCGCCGAGCGCCCGCGCGGCTTTCCGCGCCAAGGCGAGACCCAGGCCCATGCCGCCGTATTCGCGGGTCAGGGCGTCGTCCTGTTGCCGGAACGAGGCGAACATGGCCGCCTTCAGGGCGGGATCGAAACCGACGCCCGTGTCCACGCAGGCGAAGCGAACACCCCCGTTCTGGCATGGATCGACGGTCAGGCGGATTTCGCCCCGGTGGGTGAACTTGACCGCATTATTCAGCAAGGGCGTCAGCACCCGCTCTATGCCCGCCGGATCGCCGACGAAGGCTGCGGGAAGAGCGGGGGCGATCTCGACGACGAACGCCAGGCCCTTGGCCCTTGCGGCCTCGCGCGCGGGGCGGACGACCCGCTCGATCAGGTCGCCAAGGACGAAGGTCTCGACCTCCGGCGGCCCCTCTATCCCGTCCAGGCGAGCGACGGCCAGCAGTTGCTGCAACTGATCCTGCAGCACGGCGGCCGAGGCGCGGATCATCTCGGTGACTTCCTGGATGTCCGGCGCGGTCGAGCGGGCGGCGAGAAGGTCGACCCCGGCGATGACGCCGTTCAGGGGGGTGCGAATCTCGTGGCTGATGTTGGTGACGAAGGCGCTGCGGGCGCGGTTGGCCTGTTCGGCCTGTTCCAGCGCCTGATAGAGGGCGTCGGCGTCACGCTGTTTCTGGGTGATGTCCTCGGTCAGGCCGATCAGATGGCGCACGCCTTCGTCGTCATAGGTCGCGAGCTTGGTGGCGGCCAGATAGCGGAACCCGGCCTCAGCGTGATCCTCGTACACCGTCGACTGGGAGCCCATGCCCGGCACGGCGTCCGCCGCCCATTCAGCGAAGGCGGCGGGCAGGACGTCGGAGGCCCGCAGTCCCGTCAGCCCCTCGAACCGACCGAACAGTTTCTCCGCCGCGCGGTTGGCCAGGATGTAGCGGCCCGTCCGGGCGTCCTTGACGGTCAGGGCCAGGGGCAGGACCTCGATGACGGTGTTCAGGAAGGCGGCGGTCTCGGTCTCCTGGGTGACGTCCTCGGCCTTGACCAGGAGGCGCACGATCCGCCCAGCGTCGTCGCGCACGGCGCTGACCGTCGTATCCAGATAGACCGCCGACGATTGTTCAGTGGTGAATCGCGTGCGGAAGGAGAAGGCCCGACCCGCCTGTGCTTCCTGGACGCCGCGATCAATGGAAAAGCGGCAGTCGACCGGCCAGGCGTCGCGCCAGGCCATGGTATGGGGCGCTGGAGGTTCCGGCTGGAAACGCCGCGCCGCACGGCTGACATGGACGATCCGTCCCCGTGTATTCAGCAGCCATATATAGGCGGACGAAGCATCCGCGATCTGGCCGTGAAAGACGTCGCCCTCATAGTCAGTTGCGTCATCTGCGCCGACGTCGATCAATTCGGATCCCCTTGTTCAGCGGTGCTGCTGAGGGGCCCGTCTTAATTCCCGAAGGTGAAATCGAAGTGAACGACACAGCCTCGCGTTGCTTACGGCCAAGCTAGGTAGATTCACGTACCATAGTTTTGAAGCGGGTTTAACGCCGATCGTCAACCATGAGCCTCAGTTGCATGGCTGTGCGTCATGCTTGTGGGGACGGGGTATGACGAAACGTGTGCTGATCGACGCGGCCCTTGTGGTCAAGAACGTCGTCGTTCTTCGCCAATCGATTCTCGACGCCTTCGAGGAGGGCGACACCATCAGTCTCGACCTTGCCGATGAGCAGCCCGTCGATCTTTGCGGATTGCAGCTGATCGAGTCTGCGCGGCGCCAGGCCCGGGCGGTCGGCAAGACCCTGGTCCTGGAACGTCCGGCGACGGAATTTCGGCCAGCGCTTGATGCGGCCGGCTTCCTGACGGACGCCACGGCTGAAGATCTCCAGTTCTGGCTTCACCAAGGACCCGCCCAATGACCGCTTCTATCCTCACGGTCGATGACTCGCCCAGCATCCGCGTCGCGCTGAAGATCGCGCTGACCAACGCCGGCTATTCGGTAGCCGAAGCGGTCAATGGCGCCGAGGGCATTGAAAAGGCCAAGGCCAGCGCCTTCGACCTGATCATCACCGATCTGAACATGCCCGTCATGGACGGCCTGACCATGATCGAGGAGATGCGCCGGATGCCCGATCAGATGGGCGTGCCGATCGTCTTCCTGACCACGGAATCCGACGAGGGCTTCAAGGCGCGGGCCAAGGCGGCCGGCGCCACCGGATGGCTGACCAAGCCCTTCGATCCGGATCAACTGGTGCGCGTGGCCAAGAAGGTTTTGGGACGATGAGCGACGAAGCCATCGCCGTCTTCCAAGTGGAGGCGAGAGAAAATCTGGAGTTGATTGAGCAGGGCTTGCTCGATCTGCTGGAGCGACCCGAGGACCGCGACCTGGTCGACGCCGTTTTCCGGGGGCTGCACACCCTGAAGGGGTCCGGGTCCATGTTCGGCTTCGACGCCCTGGCCGGTTTCACCCACCACTGCGAGACCGCTTTCGACCGCGTCCGAAAGGGCGAGGTCGCGGCCACGACCGACCTGGTGTCGGCCGTTCTGGCGGCGCGGGACCATATGCGTCGCCTGATGGAGGATCCGTCGGGCGATCACGGCGCGGCGGGCGATGTCCTGTTGGTAGACCTGGAACGGGCCGTGCGTGAAGCGGACGGTATGGCGCCCGTCGCCGGCGCCCCCGTCCAGACGGCCTGGCGCATCCGGTTCGACCTGCCGTCCCACGCCTTCAAGAACGGCACCAATCCACTGGCCCTGCTGGCCGAGCTTCGCGATCTGGGCGAGGCGCGCGTCGTGGCGGACGCCTCGCGCGTGCCGCCGCTGAGCCAGATCGAGCCGACCGACCACTATCTGGCCTGGGACGTGACCTTGACCACCGATCAGGGCCGGGGGGCGATCGAGGATGTCTTCATCTTCGTGATGGACGAGATGAACCTGTCGATCGAGCCCCTGGACGCGTCCAATGCGGACGCGGTCGTTGCGGACCAGACCGGTCCGGCTGAGGTCGTCGCCGAGGGTCCTTCGATCCTGCCCCAGACCGCCGCACCGGCTCAGGTCGCCGCACCGGTCCAGTCTTCCGCCCCCACCGCTCCGGACGCCGCCGAGGCCGGCGTCGCCAAGACGGCCAAGCCGAGCGAGAGCGTGCGGGTGCCGGCCGATCGCCTGGACGAACTGATGGACCGCGTGGGGGAACTGGTCATCGCCCAGTCCCGCCTGAGCCAGATCGCCAATTCCGGCGTCGACACAGCCCTGCGCGCCGTCTCGGAAGAGATCGAACGCCTGTCGGGCGAGCTGCGCGACACCATGATGGTGCTGCGCATGGTGCCGGTGGCGACCCTGTTCGGCCGCTTCCGCCGCCTGGTCCATGACCTGGCCCGCGAGACCGGCAAGGTCATCGAACTATCGACCGACGGCGAAACGACCGAGATCGACAAGACGGTCATCGAACGTCTGGCCGACCCGCTGGTCCACCTGATCCGCAACGCCGCCGACCACGGACTGGAGACCGCCGAGGATCGCGCGGCCGCCGGCAAGCCGGCCACCGGCCGCATCCGCCTGTCGGCCCATCAGTCGGGCGGCGAGGTGGTCATCACCATCCGCGACGACGGTCGAGGCATCGACCGCGACCGCGTCCGCGCCAAGGCGGAGGCGCAGGGCCTGATCGAGCCCGGCGCCGCACTCAGCGACCACGACCTGCTGCAGATGATCTTCCATCCCGGCTTCTCGACGGCGGCGGCGGTGACCAATCTGTCCGGCCGCGGCGTCGGCATGGACGTGGTCAAACGCACCATCGAGGCGCTGCGCGGCTCCATCGACATCGCCAGCCGGCCTGGCGAGGGCTCGGAGGTTTCGCTGCGGATCCCGCTGACCCTGGCCATCATCGACGGCCTGCTGGTCCGCGTCGGTCAGGGCCGCTACGTGATCCCGCTGGGCGCCGTCGAGGAATGCCTGGAACTGTCGCTGGACGAGGATCTG
Source organism: Brevundimonas mediterranea (assembly GCF_011064825.1). Classification (NCBI taxonomy): domain Bacteria; kingdom Pseudomonadati; phylum Pseudomonadota; class Alphaproteobacteria; order Caulobacterales; family Caulobacteraceae; genus Brevundimonas; species Brevundimonas mediterranea. The sequence continues at coordinate 1,232,810 of NZ_CP048751.1, read as the reverse complement.
CGCTCGCGCGGCCGCAGCTTCATCTCGCTGCGCAACAGCCTGGTGCCCTATCTGCGCCTGCGCGAGATGTTCGAGACCGGCACCCCGCCCGAACTGCACCAGAAGGTCGTGGTCGTTTCGACCGGGACCGAGCGGATCGGCCTGGTGGTCGATCAGATCATCGGCGACCACCAGACGGTGATCAAGTCGATGTCCAAACTCCATTCCGGCCTGCCGACCTTCTCGGGCGCCACAATCCTGGGCGACGGCGGCGTGGCCCTGATCCTGGACGTCGGCCACCTGGTCGCCAAGGGCCAGCAGCAGGAGGCGCAGATGCGCGAAGCCATATGAGCACCCAGGCCGAAATCACCACCGCGCCCGGTTGGACCGGCGCCGAACAGGTCGAGGTCCTGACCTTCGAACTGAATGGCGAGCTGTTCGCCCTTCACGCCGTCGGCGTGCAGGAAATCATGGACCTGGCGCCCGAGACCGTGGTGCCCGGCGCCGGCGCCTTCGCCGGGGCGGTCATCAACTTCCGCGGCAAGGTCATTCCCTTGTCCGACCTGCGCGTGGCCTTCGGGCTGGAGCGGGGGGCCGCCACCATCGACAGCCGGATCGTGGTCATCGAGATCGAACTGGCCGGCGAACCGACCCTGGTCGGCCTTCGCACCGACAAGGTCCACGAAGTCACCACCCTGGCCCGCGCCGACTCGGAGGCGCCGCCCAGCGTCGGCATGCGCTGGCGGCCCGAGTTCATCCAATGCCTGGTCAAGCGCGGCGGCGAGTTCATCGTCGTTCCCGACCTCCAGGCCATCTTCAATCAACAGCAGGACGCCCGCCAGCCGGTCGCGTCCGCCACCCGTCATTGACCGGCTATCGGGGAGATCAGCCATGCGTTTCACCATCAAGGCCAAACTAGCCGTAGCCTTCGGCTTTCTCATTCTCGCTTTGGCGGGAGTCGCCGGATACGGCATCTTCAGCCTGGGCGTCGCCAAGGACGCCATGGATGAGGTGGTTGAAGGGGCTGTCGTCCGCCTCGACAAGATGCACCAGCTCAACAGCTACGCCTTGATGGTCGTGCGCGCGCAGAAGAATGTGGTTCTGGCGCGGACACCCGAAGAAATGCAGCGTCAGATCGAAGCTGGCGATGAGGCGCGCGCGAAATATCAGGAGATTTTCGACGATATGCACGGGTCGGCCTCTGAGGCGACACGGGCCCTGTGGGCGGACATAAAGGCCAAGACAGAGGCGTTCGATCGGACTGACGACAAGGTTCGCGCCCTCGCCGCTGCGGGTGACACCGCTGCTGCGGCCGCCTATTCGGGTGGCGAAGGCCGCGAGGCTGCGGTGGCGCTGACCGAGAAGCTGTATGAGGGCGTCCAACTCAACCGCGATCGCGCTGATGCGGCCCAGGCGGATGCGGACAAGGACTATCAGAACACCCGCACCCTTCTGATCACCCTGTCAATCTTGGCGATCGCCTTGGCCGTTTCAGCCGCCCTGTGGATCGCCCTGGGCATCAGCGCCGGCCTGAACCGCCTGATGACCGTGGCCGACGCCGTCGCCATCGGCGACCTGGACGAGCGGGTCGAGATCAAGTCGAACGACGAGATCAAGGACCTGGTCAACGCCTTCAACAGACTGACGGACAATCTGAAGACCACCGCCACCATGGCGGATGAGATCGCCAACGGCGACCTGACGGTCCAGCCCAAGCCGCTGTCGGACAAGGACACGCTGGGTCTTTCGCTGCAGTCCATGGTGGAACGCCTGCGCGGCGTGGTCGGCGACGCCCTGTCGGCCGCCGACAACGTCTCGTCGGGCAGCCAGGAGCTGTCTGCCACGTCGGAACAGATGAGCCAGGGTGCGACCGAACAGGCGGCCGCCGCCGAACAGGCCTCGGCCTCGATGGAAGAGATGGCCGCCAACATCAAGCAGAACGCCGACAACGCGGCCCAGACCGAGAAGATCTCGCGTCAGTCGTCCAAGGACGCCGAGGCCAGCGGCGAGGCGGTCAATCGGGCGGTGGACGCCATGCGCACCATCGCCGACAAGATCGGCATCGTGCAGGAGATCGCGCGTCAGACCGATCTGCTGGCCCTGAACGCGGCGGTCGAGGCCGCCCGCGCCGGGGAACACGGCAAGGGCTTCGCCGTCGTCGCCTCGGAAGTGCGCAAACTGGCCGAACGCAGCCAGACGGCCGCCGCCGAAATCGGCGCCGTGTCGGGCGACACCGTCAAGGCGGCCCAGGAAGCCGGCGAAATGCTGCAACGCCTGGTGCCGGATATCCGCAAGACCGCCGAACTGGTGTCCGAGATCAGCGCCGCCTGCCGCGAGCAGGACGTCGGCGCCAGCCAGATCAACGAGGCCATCCAGCAGCTGGACAAGGTGACCCAGCAGAACGCCGGCGCGTCCGAGCAGATGTCGGCCACCTCCGAGGAGCTGGCGGCCCAGGCCGAGGAACTGCAGACCTCGATCGCCTTCTTCCGCACCGACACGACCGGCGGCCGCAGCGGCGGCCGCGCTCCGGCCCGGGCTCCGGCCCGCGTCTCGAGCTTCAAGGCCCCGGCCAAGCCGGCGGCCCGCCCGACGCCCAAGGCTGCGCCGTCCAAGCCCGCCGTCCACGCCCAGCAGGCCCGCGCCAAGGGCTTCGCCCTGGACCTGGCGACCGGCGGCGCGGACGACGAGGACATGGACTTCCGGGAGAGCGCCTGATGTCCGAAACCGCCAAGGGGCAAGGCGCCTCTGAGGGGCAATATGTGACCTTCGGCCTGGGCGACGAACTCTTCGCCGCCCCGGTCGGCCTGGTGCGGGAGATCCTGACCTATCAGGCGCCCTCGCGCATTCCCAACAGTCCGGACTATCTTCTGGGCCTGACGGACGTGCGGGGGCAGGGGGTTCCCACGGCGGATCTTCGGATCCGCCTGGGCATGACGCCGACCGAGCCGACGCTGAACACCCGCATCCTGGTGCTGGATATTCCGCTGGAGGACCGGGTGCTCAGCCTGGGCCTGGTGGCGGACCGGGTGTTCGAGGTGGCGGTCTTCACCGCCGAACAGATCGAGCCGTCGCCCGACATCGGGGTGAAGTGGCGCTCGGACTATATCTCGGGCGTGGTGCGGCGCGAGGACGGCTTCGTCGTCCTGATCGACCTGCCCCGACTGCTGTCCAGCACCGACACCGTCTCTCTGGCGTCCGTCCCCGACGTCGATCGCGCGGCCTGACGGTCGCCGCCGGTTTCTCAGAAAGAGTATCGCCTTGTCCCACGCCGCGCTGGAACAGTCCTCGCCTCCCGTCGATCAGATCAGCGCCCGCAATTTCGAGCGGATGGCGGCCTATATCTACGACTACAGCGGCATCAAGATGCCGTCGTCCAAGCGGACCATGCTGGAGGGGCGGCTGCGCCGCCGTCTGCGCAGCACGGGCTATGCGACCTTCGACGACTATTGCGACTATCTGTTCAAGGAGGACGGGCTCGAGGCCGAGTCCGTCTTCCTGATCGACGCGGTGACGACCAACAAGACCGACTTCTTCCGCGAACCCCGCCATTTCGACTATATGACGTCCCACGTGCTGCCCGAGTTCAAGGCGGCCGGGATGCGGCGGATCCGGGCCTGGAGCGCCGCCTGCTCGATGGGCGCCGAGCCCTACACCATGGCCATGGTCATGCAGAAATTCGCCGATGAACAGGGCGGCCCCGACTATCAGATCCTGGGCACGGACCTGTCCACCGATGTGCTGGAAACCGCGCTGCGCGGCGTTTATCCGAACGAGATGCTGACCCCGGTCCCCGCCGAAATGCGGCGCTGGGTCATGACCGCACGCGACAGCGGACGGCGCGAGGGCCGCATCCATCCGTCGCTGCGGGCGAAACTGTCGTTGGCGCGGGTCAATCTGATGGATGAGACCTATTCGGTCGGCGATCCGTTCGATATGATCATGTGTCGTAACGTTATGATCTATTTCGATAAACAGACCCAGGCCAAGGTTCTGAAACGGCTGTGCGACCGGCTGAAGCGCGGCGGCTATCTGTTTATCGGCCATTCCGAGAGCATCACCGGCATCGAACTGCCTCTGGTGACTGTCGCCAACACCATTTTCCGAAAGACCTGATCCCATGCCCAAGGTCCGCGTTCTGGTCATCGACGACTCGGCCAGTGTGCGCCAGACTCTGGTCGACGTCCTGTCCGCCGACCCCGGCATCGAGGTCATGGGCGTGGCCTCCGACCCCTTCGTCGCCGCGCGTCGCATCGCCGAGGACGTGCCCGACGTCATCACCCTGGACGTCGAGATGCCGCGCATGGACGGCATCACCTTCCTGCGCAAGCTGATGGCCCAGCGGCCGATCCCGGTGGTCATGTGCTCGTCCCTGACCGAGGCCGGATCCGAGACTCTGATGCAGGCGCTGGAGGCCGGCGCGGTCGACATCATACTGAAGCCGCGCATCGGGGCGGCGGACCATCTGGCCGAGAGCGCGGATCGCATCCGCGATGTGGTCAAGGCTGCGGCGCGCGCCCGGCTGGGCGCAAGGCGAACGACGACGCGAACGCTGGATCCCGGAACCAAGCTGACGGCTGACGCCATGCTGCCGCCCCCGACCGGGGCCGCCATGGCGCGCACGACGGAGATGGTGGCCTGTCTGGGCGCCTCGACAGGCGGGACCGAGGCGCTGCGCGAGGTGTTGCAGGCGCTGCCGGCCAATGCGCCCGGCATCGTCATCGTCCAGCACATGCCGGCGGGCTTCACCGCCGCCTTCGCCAAACGGCTCAACAGCCTGTGCGAGGTCGAGGTCAAGGAGGCCCAGAACGGCGATCCGGTCCTGCGCGGCCACGTCCTGATCGCACCGGGCGACAAGCACATGCTGCTTGAACGCCACGGCGCCCGCTATCAGGTGGCGATCAAGGACGGGCCGCCCGTGTCGCGCCACCGCCCCTCCGTCGACGTCCTGTTCCGCTCCGCCGCTCGGGCGGCCGGACGCAACGCCATGGGCGTGATCATGACCGGCATGGGCGATGACGGCGCACGCGGCCTGCTGGAGCTCAAGGAGGCCGGGGCCGTCACCGTGGCGCAGGACGAGGCGACCTCGATCGTCTTCGGCATGCCCAAGGAAGCCATTGCGCGCGGCGCCGCCCAGAAGGTCACGGCGCTGGAGCATATCGCTCGCGAGATCATGAACGTCGATCGGTCTCGCTGACGGCGGCCCCGCGGACAGACAGACAGGCAGGCGGACGGGGCCAGGCCTGCGCCTATCGCGCCCGACCGCCGCCCGGATCAGAACAGAAGGTCGTCGAATTCGTCCTCGGCGGCGGCCGTTTCACCGGCTGTTTCCGTCGTCGTCGCCTCGTCGGTCTTGTCGGTCTCGGTAAAGACCGCATGGGCCGCGTGGACCGTCCGCTCGCGCGCCATGGTGTAGCAGCGCCCGATCTCGGTCATGGCGGCGTCCACCACTCCGGCGATATCGGTCAGGTCCTCGACCACTGGTCCGGCGGCCTCGGCCAGGGCGATGGCGGCGGTGTGCAGGGCGTCGCCCAGGTCTTCCTTCAGGCCCAGCTGGTCGGCGGCCAGGGCCAGCGACCGGGCCGTGGCCTCGCCATGGGCGCCCAGACCGACCAGATCGTTCTCGACCACGTCGGCGGCGCGGCGCAACTGGCTCTGCACCCCGTTCAGGCGTCCGGCGTCCACGTGCGCGTCGCCGGGTTGGGTGGTCTCCATCCCGTTGGCCAGGCCGGCCAGGGCGGTCAGGGAACCCAGGGTCTGATCGGCGGCGTCTTCCAGATGGCTGGCGTGGCTGCTCAGCTCGATGGCGATGACGCTCAGGGGCTTGCCGATTTCCCCCAGACGATTGCAGCGCAGGCTGCTGTTGATCGCCATCTGCTGGATGTCGCGTTTGACCTTCTGGATGGCGTCCACCCGTCGGGCCAGGGCCTCGACCGCCGAGACGGTCTCGCCGCTGATGCGCTGGGCGTTGGTCATGGCCGCTGTGACGTCATCGATCAACAGACCGGCCCGACCCAGACTGATCTCGAGGTCGCGCAGGTCGCCCCCGCCGTCGGACAGGCCGTGAATGACCATGATCTGTTTGGTGTCCTGGGCCATGCCGGACAGGCTGTGGACGACCTTGGCCGCTTCGGCCTCGAAATCGGTGGCGATGTCCGCCATCTGGTCGGCGACCATGTGCAGCAGGCGGCGTTCGGCCCGGTCGCGCGCCTCGGGCGACAGGTCCGCCTCGCGAACCGTGCGGGCCGCGACCTGGATGCCCAGCTGGACGTGTTCGATCCGCTGGCGGGTGATGTCCCCGATCTGCAGGGCCATCAGGGCCTTGCCGACCTTCATCTGGATGTCGCGCGCGATGGCGGCGACCGAGGCGGCGACCTCGGCGATGCGGGCGTGGTTCACGCGGAGCGTCTCGGCGTCGAGCGCCAGCTTGTCCGGCACCGCCGGAATCAGCTCCTTGTACTTGCCGCCCAGCCCCTCTTCGAAGGTCAGGGCGCCGTCCAGTTGGCGTGCGAGCCGCGTAAGCTCCTCGGCCAGTTGGTCCAGTTGGGACACGCCGAAGTCCAACTGTTCACACATCCGCTCGGCGAAACCGGCGAACTCGTCTGCGGCCCGGATGGTCGCGCCGGCCGTGATCTTCACGTTCAGGGCGAAGGCGCGCAGATAGCGCAGCGTGGTGCGCATAACGTCTATATCGGCCTCCAGCAGGGCGCCGGCGGTCTTCAACTGATCCAGATCCGCCACCCGCCGTTTCTGCGTAAGGGGCAGGGCGTTCAGGCTTTCCGCCGTCGACAGCAACTCGTTGCTGGTGTGCGAGACCGATTCGACGTTCAGCGTCAGACCCAGCCGGTCGAGGGCCTCGATCAGCCGGCCGACCATTTCGAGTGATCCGGCCAGGCGTTCGCCCGCATCGGAAAAACGGCTCTCGACCAGGGCGCGCGCCGCTTCGAGCTGATCCGTGACGTCAGAAGCGACGACGGGCGCGAAGAAGGGGGGGGCGGAATCAACGCCTGAATCGACGACGGCGTCGGCGGTCGCGGCGGGATCGAAATGCTGCGCTTGCGCCTGCATGCTGGGTCTCATTCTGAGAGTCATGAACCCAGGTTACGCGGCACAGGAAAACCGACCGTAAACGCCGACTCGAATTTCTGCGCTGGGCGGAAGAGATCAGGGCAGGCGATCCCAGGCGATGGCGTGAACCTTGTCGCGGCCCAGGACGGCCGTCAGGGGCTCTGTGGCAAACAGGCCGGCGATGACGGGGTCGCGCACGTCCAGCCCGCCAGTGAAGGCGCCGAAAGCGGGCAGGATCAGGCGCGATCCGTCGGTGACGAAACAGGGACGACGCACGCCGCGGCCGTAGGCGACGACGCGGGCGGCGGGGTGCAGGTGGCCGGCGACCTCGCCCTGGCGGTCGTCCGCCGGCGTTCGGGGCTCCGGCTCGTGGGTCAGGCGCAGGGCGCCCAGGGCCATGTCGCCCACGACCCGGCCGGGCAGGGACGCCTCGGTCCGGGCGTCGTCGGCCAGGGCCTTGTGGTCATGATTGCCTTCCAGCCACAGCCAGTTTCGGCCGCCCGCCAACCGGTCCAGCCGCGCCCGGTCCTCATCCGCCATCCGTCCGATGGCCCGGGCGTCATGGAAGCTGTCGCCCAACAACACGACAAGGCCGGGGTCGAGGTCGGCGATCTCGGTCTCCAGCCGGTCCAGGGTGGCGCGGCTGTCGTAGGGCGGCAGCATCTGGCCGCGCGCGGCGAAGGCCGAACCCTTCTCCAGGTGCAGGTCGGCGGCGATCAGGGCGCGATGGGCCGGGAGCCACAGGGCGCCCGAACAGCGCAGCACGCAGGTCTCGCCCGCGATCTGAACGCGCAACGAACCGCAGGGCTTGCGCGCGGGGGACAGGGTCTGGCGCAGGGCGGCGTTCATGGCGCGTCCTCGTCCATGACTTCGGCGATCAGATGTTCGGCGCTCTCATCCAGGATCATTTCGGCCGCGTCGCCGCCCACCCGCTCGCGCCCGATCTGGACCAGAACCGGCACGCAGAAGGGCGAGGGACGGGTCAGGGCCTGATGCCGGATCCGGCCCTCGATCCGCGCCAGCATCTGGCCCAGGCGCGCCACGTCCAGCAGGCCGGAGGCGGCGTCGGCGCGGGCGGTCTTGAGCAGCAGATGGTCGGGCTGGTGGCGGCGCAGCACGTCGTAGATCAGGTCGGTGGAGAAGGTGACCTGACGCCCGGTCTTCTCGGCGCCCGGCTGGCGGCGCTCGATCAGGCCCGAGATCAGGGCGCAATTGCGGAAGGACCGCTTCATCATGAAGCTTTCCTCCAGCCAGGCCTCCAGGTCGTCGCCCAGCATGTCGGACTGGAACAGGGCGTCCAGGTCGATCTGGTCCATTGGCTTGATGGACCAGATGGCCAGGGAATAGTCGGTGACGACGAAGCCCAGCGGGCCGACGCCCAGCCGGTCCAGCCGTCGCGTCAACAGCATGCAAAGCGTGGTGTGGGCCAGATTGCCCTCGAACGGATAGGCGACCAGGAAATGCCGACTGCCGCGCGGAAAGGTCTCGACCAGCATGGATTCGGCGTCGGGAATGGCGGACCGTTCGGCCTGAAGCTCAAGCCATTCCTGCACGTCGGGCGGCAGGACGCGCCAGTGGTCAGGGTCCTGGACCATGGTCCGCACCCGGTCGGCCAGGGAGGTGGACAGGGGGAATTTGGACCCGCCCCAGGACGGGATCTTCGGGTCCTTGTCATTGGCGTGGCTGACCAGGGCGTCGGTCCCGACAATGCCCTGGAACGCCCAGACCTGGCCGGCGAACAGGAAGGTGTCGCCGGGCGTCAGCTGTTCGAAATACCATTCCTCGGCCTCGCCCACCTTGCGGCCCGGGACCAACTGGCGCGAGGCCCCGCCGCGACGGCCCGCCACCCGCACGTTCAGGGTTCCGGCCGAGACGATGGCGCCGACATTCATCCGGTGGCGCTGGGCGATGTCCTTGGTGCGGGCCTTCCAGCGGCCGTCGGGGGTGCGGACGATACGGGCGAACCGATCATAGGTGCGCAGCGCGTATCCGCCGGTGGCGACGAAATCGACCACCTCCTCGAACTGCTCCCACGCCAGGTCGCGATAGGGGCCGCAGCCGGTGATCTCGTCATACAGGGCCTGGATGTCGAAGGCCTCGGAACAGGCGACGCCCATGACGTGCTGGGCCAGCGCATCCAGGGTGCCGATATGGATCGGCTCCCAGTCGAAGGCGTTGTCGGCCACCGCCTCGCGCGCCGCCTGGCATTCCAGCATCTCGAACCGGCTGGCGGGCACCAGAAGGGCGCGCGACGGCTCGTCCAGCCGGTGGTTGGCGCGGCCGATCCGCTGGACCAGACGGCTGGAGCCCTTGGGCGCCGCCATCTGGATGACCAGATCGACGTCGCCCCAGTCGATGCCGAGGTCGAGAGTCGAGGTGCAGACCACGGCCCTGAGGTCGCCGCGCGCCATCGCCGCCTCGATCTTGCGCCTCTGTTCGGCCGCCAGGGAGCCGTGGTGCAGGCCGATGGGCAGATTGTCGTCGTTGATCGCCCACAGTTGCTGGAAAACGAACTCCGACTGCCAGCGGGTGTTGACGAAGATCAGGGCCAGGGTCGCGCGCTGGATGGCGGCGTAGACTTCGGGGATGGCGTGGCGGCCGGTATGGCCCGCCCAGGGGACCTTGCCCTCGGAGATCAGGACGTCGATCACGGCTGGGGCGCCGGGGTCGCCCTTGACGAGGGCGACGTCCTCGACCGTTGGGGGGGGGCTCAGCCAGCCTCTGATCAGGTCCGGGTCTTCGATGGTCGCGCTCAGCCCCACCCGGCGCATCCCCGGCGAAAACTGCTGCAGCCGCGCCAGGCCCAGGGCTAACAGGTCGCCGCGCTTGCCGCTCCAGATGGCGTGGACCTCGTCCAGAACGACGCATTTCAGGTCGGCGAAATAGGACCGCGCCCCCTCCCAGGCGCAGAACAGGGCCAGTTGTTCGGGCGTGGTCAGCAGGATGTCGGGCGGGAAGTCGCGCTGGCGCTGGCGTTTGGACTGTTTGGTGTCGCCCGTCCGCGTCTCGACGTGGATGTTCAGCCCGATCTCGCGGATCGGCGTCATCAGATTGCGCTCGACGTCGGTGGTCAGGGCCTTCAGCGGCGACAGATACAGGGTATGCACGCCCGAGCCCGGCCCATGCTGCGGCCGGGGCCCCCGCTCGGCCAAGTCGATCAGGCTGGGCAGGAAGCCGGCCAAGGTCTTGCCCCCGCCGGTCGGCGCCACCAGCAGGGCGTGACGACCCGCCTGGCCCGCCGCCACCATCTCCAGCTGATGCCGCCGGGGCGACCAGCCGCGCCCCGCGAACCAGTCGGCGAAGAGAGGGGGAAGGGACGTCACCCCAGCCGAGCGCCTACGCAGGCGTGGCCGTTCCATGCGCCGCCTGCATCAAGACAAGAATCCTGGGCGACAAATCCCCTGATCTTGGGCCAGGCGGCTAATCCAGCTACGCCGACGACCATCGCCGCCAGCAGGGTCACAGCCAGCAGGCCGTTAATGGTCAGGAGTTTTGTCTTAGCGGCCATGGCCGACAATTAGCGCGCAAGAGCCTCAATCGCTAGATGTTCTCGTTCCGTTTCTATCTCAGGCCCGCTATCTATCGCGCGTGTCCGACGAATCCGTCCTTGTTGAAACCGGCCTGAGCGCCTTCGCGCCTCAGCAGCCTCTCCCGCCTGCGCTGGCGACCCCGCCAGGCGCAGGCGCGGTGTGCGACGACGCGGGAGCGCGCAAGATCGGGCGGGGGGCGGCTGAGGGCTTCTTCACCGACGGACCGGTGATGGTGGCCCACGCCTCTTTGACGGCGCGGCGGCTGGGCCTGACGCCGCCGCCCCGGTCGGCGGATCTGATGGATGTGCTGGAGCTGTACGCCTTCGTCCGGCCGGCGCGGTTCTGCGCTCCGTCGCCGACGGGCCTGGCCCTGTCGCTGGGCCTGGCCGAGCCTCGGTCGGCCGAGGATCAGGCGGGCGCGCTGCGCGAGGCGGCGGGTCTGCTGCTGGGCGAACTGGCGGCGCCCGCCTATCCCGAGCGCGAGGCTGCCTATGTGCTGGCTCTGACGATGCAGCGCGCCGGCTGGGCCTGGGGCGACCGGGTGGTGCAGGCGCTGAAGGACGGCGGGGTGCGCGCGCGTCAGCATCGCGGTTCGGGCCTCGACGTCTGGAGCCGGCTGACGGAATGGGAGGACGAGGCCGCGCGTGGCGAGGCGGGGTCGGCCCCGGTCGATAGCGAGAGCGCGCGGATTCGGCTGGCGAAACTGCTTCAGGCCTCGGGTCTGGACGAGACGCGGCCGACCCAGTCGGACTACGCCGCCGAGGCCGCCTTCGCCTTTTCGCCGCGCAACGAGGAGGGCCGCCCCCGCATGCTGCTGGCCGAGGCGGGCACAGGCACGGGCAAGACCCTGGGCTATCTGGCGCCCGCCTCCCTGTGGGCCGAACGGAACCAGGGAGCGGCTTGGATCTCGACCTACACCCGCGCCCTGCAACGCCAGATCGACCGCGAGAGCCATGCCCTGTGGCCCGACCCGGAAGAGCGCAAGAAGAAGGCGGTGATCCGCAAGGGGCGCGAGAACTATCTGTGCGTCCTGAATCTGCAGGACATGGTCCAGGCGGCCCAGCTCGGGAACGGCGACCTGGTCGGCCTGGCGCTGGCGGGACGCTGGGCCGTGCATACGCGCGACGGGGACATGACGGGCGGCGACTTTCCCGGCTGGCTGCCGGGCCTGTTCGCCATGCCCGCCGCCCATGCGGCGGGGGCGGCCAATCTGGTGGACCGGCGCGGCGAATGCGTCCACGCCGCCTGTCCCCACTATCGCAGCTGTTTCGTCGAGAAGACCATCCGCGCCAGCCGACGCGCGGACCTGGTCATCGCCAACCACGCCCTGGTCCTGACCCAGGCCGCTCTCGACGGCGCGCGCTCGGCCCGGGGCCAGAAGCAGGACGGCGAGACGGCCGCCCTGAAACGCATCGTCTTCGACGAGGGCCACCACCTGTTCGACGCCGCCGACAGCGCCTTTTCCGCCTGTCTGTCGGGCCAGGAGGCGGCCGAGCTGCGCCGCTGGATACGCGGTCCTGAGGGGCGAGGTCGGCGCGGGCGCGGGCTGGAGCAGCGGCTGGGCGACATGGTCGGGGACAATGAGGCGGCGTTGAAAGCCCTTCAGGACGCCATCCGCGCTTCGGCCGCGCTGCCGGGCGAGGGCGTGTCCGGCCGCGTCGCCCCCGCTTCAGGTGAGGTGAACCCCATCGGTCCCATCGAGGCCTTCCTGGCCGCCGCCTTGGATCAACTGCGGGCGCGCACGGCCGAGACCAACACATACGGCGGGCCGGAGTTCGGCATGGAGTGCGCGCTGAAGCCGGTGACCGACCCCGTGGCCGAGACCGCCCGCGCGGCGGCTCAGGCTCTGGCGGCCATAGAGGCGCCCCTGCTGGCCCTGTCGCGGCATCTGGAGGACATCCTCGACGACGAGGCGGCCGAGCTGGACGGGTCGCAGCGGTCGCGGATCGAAGGGGCGTTGCGCGGCCTGGACCGGCGCGCGCGCATGACCCTGCCCGGCTGGCGCTCCATGCTGGCGGCGCTGGAGGACGGCGGGGATCAGCCCGATCCGGACTTCGTCGACTGGCTGTCGGCCGAGACGGCGTTCGGCCGCATCCATGACGTGGCCCTGCGCCGTCACTGGATCGACCCGACCGTGCCGCTGGAAGCCGCCGTGATCGTGCCGGCGCACGGGGTGCTGGTGACCTCGGCCACCCTGTCCGACCCCTTGCAGGAAGACCCGTTCGACCTCGCGCGTCTGCGCACCGGCTCGGCCCGGCTGATCGAGCCGCCGCGCACCCTGAAGGTCGAGAGCCCCTTCGACTATGCGTCCAACAGCCGGGTCATCGTCGTCAACGACCTGGTCAAGGACGATCCGCGCCAGACGGCGGCGGCGATGCGCGAACTTTTCCTGGCCGCCGGGGGCGGAGGGTTGGGCCTGTTCACCGCCATCCGCCGGTTGAAGGCGGTCTATGAACGGCTCGGCCCGGATCTGGCGAAGGCCGGCGCGCCCCTGTACGCCCAGCACGTCGATCCGCTGGAGGTCGGGGCCCTGGTCGACATGTTCCGGGTCGAGGAGAACTCGTGCCTCCTGGGCACGGACGCCGTGCGCGACGGGGTGGATGTGCCGGGGCGGTCGCTGCGGGTTCTGGCCTTCGACCGCGTGCCCTGGCCCCGCCCGGATCTGCTGCACAAGGCGCGGCGCGAACGGCTGGGCGGCCAGTTCTCGCAAGGGAGGGGCTATGACGACGCCCTGGCCCGCGCCAGGATCGCCCAGGCCTTCGGGCGGTTGATCCGGCGCGGCGACGACAAGGGGGTCTTCGTGATGCTGGACGCGGCCACTCCCACCCGCCTGTTCGCCAGCCTGCCGCCGGGCACGGAGGTCCAGCGCATGGGCCTGGCCGACGCCGTGGCGCTGACCCGCGGTTTCCTGAACCCCGAGATGACCTGAAATGTCGAAGACCACGCCCGCGACCGTCGCCCTGACCAAGGCCGGGGTCGCCTTCGAACTGTTCGCCTATGACTATGATCCCGAGGCGCCGCGCGTGGGGCTGCAGGCGGCCCAGGCTGTGGGAAAAGCCCCGGAACAGGTGTTCAAGACCCTGATGACCCTGGTCGACGGCGCGCCGGCCTGCGTCATCGCGCCGTCCGACTGCGAGGTCAGCATGAAGAAGCTGGCGGCGGCCATCGGCGGCAAGTCGGCGCAGATGATGAAGCCCGCCGATGCGGAACGGTTGACCGGCTACAAGGTCGGCGGCGTCAGTCCCTTTGGGCAGCGCAAGACCGTACCGACGGTGATGGACGAGACGGCCGTTCTGTTTGATCAGATACTGATCAACGGCGGCCAGCGCGGGCTGTTGCTGGGGGTCGCGCCCGAAGCGGCGGCCCGGGCGGCGGGGGCCAGGCTGGTCGACATCACGGCCTGAACGCCTTGGGCGGTCGTCCTTCCTTGGGCTATAGCCGTCTCGACCCCGGAGTTTGAATGACCGACGCACCGACCCAGCGACCCAGCCGTGCGGGCCTCTACGCCCCCTTCATCATCGTGCTGATCGCCCTGGCCGCCTGGACCGGCTGGTGGTTCTATCTGACGCGCCAGATCGACGCCGGCCTTGAGGCCCAGTCGGCCGCCCTGCGCCAACAGGGCTGGGACGTGCGCTACGCCGACAAGCGGATCGTCGGCTGGCCCTTCCGCGCCAATGTGAAACTGACCCATGTGACGATCGCCGCCCCGTCCGGTCACGCCATATCCGCGCCGGAGCTGAACGCCGAGGCCAACGCCTATCAGCCGACCAAATGGGTCGTGGTCGCGCCCGAGGGGCTGATCCTGACCCGGGCCGGCAAGGGCAAGGTCGCCATCAATGGCGACGCCATCCGCATGAGCGCCAGCGGCATCGACCAGCGCTGGCCCAATCTGGCGCTGGAACTGGTCAATCCGATCTTCACCGTCCATCCCGACGGCGAGCCCTTCCCCATCGCCCGGGCCGCACGGATCGAATTCTATTCGCGGCCCCATCTGGCAGGCTCGACCGCCCCGAGCGACGCCATCGACGTGATGTTCCGGCTGGTGGACGGCCAGGGACGCCGCGACGGACCGGTCGAGGGCTTCGCCCAGGACGGCCAACTGACCACCCAGCTGGAGGCCACCGTCGGCCGGGCCGACCTGCTGAAGGTCGGGGACGCGGCCGGGGTGTTTTCGCAATGGACCCAGGGCGGCGGGACCTTCCGCAATCTGCGCGGCGATCTGCAGGCCGGCGACAGTCGCGCCACTCTGAGCAGCGACGTGCTGCGGGCCGATGCGGACGGGCGCCTGGTCGGCCAGGTGGCCCTGCAATCGCAAAAGCCCTTGCCGGCCCTGTCGGGCCTGTTGGAGTCGCGCCAGGGGGCGGTGAACCGGGTCGGGGCGGCTGGAGCCGCCGCTGCTGCGGGGGCGGCGGATGCGGCGGGGCGTGAGGATGTGGCCCTGACCCTGGTGTTCCGCGACGGTCGGACCTGGCTGGGACCCTTCCCCCTGGCCCCGGCGCCCAAGCTGTTCTGATGGGGCTGCTGGAAGCGGCTTCGCCGGACGAGGACCTGCTGGGGTTGGACCAGGCGGTGGCGGCGGCGGTGCGCGCCCGTGTCGCCGCCGGGATGGCGGACCGGTTCGACGCCTCGGTCATCGTCCTGCGCGGCCTGCTGGCGGACGCCGGTCCGGCCGAAGCCGCCGCGCTCAAGGCGGTCTGGGGACGGATCGAGGCGGCGGCCGGGCCGGCGCTGACGGCGAGCGGCGGCATGGCCCAGATCCTGGCGGCTGACCGCTACGGCCTGGGCATCCGGCCCCTGTCGGCCGACGCGGCGCTGAAGGCGGTCGAGGGCGGCGGGCGCGCCCTGATCGACCTGTCGTCCGATCGGCCCTGGTGGGGGCGCCTGCTGGCCCGGCCGGACCTGAGGATCGTCGCCGCCCTGCCGGACGACCGTGGCGCCCGGCCCCAGGCGGTCCTTGTGTCGAAGGCCGTCTCGGGCCCGACGGGCGACGACCGCAGCTTCTGGGTCACTGACAGCGGTTTGTCCGACGCCAGGATCGTCGAGGCCCTGGGCGAGGCCGGACTGGCCGCCGAACCCCTGGCGGCGGCGGGCGGCTTGAAGCTGTTCCTATTGGCAGGCTATGTGCAGGCCGAGGACGGACGGCTGAGCGCGGCCCCCGGCCGCCTGACCGGCGTCATCGGCGCCGCGCCCGTCTTCTGACTTCCCCTCATCTTCCGAGTTCAAGGCTTCCCATGATCGACGCGCCCCAAGGACCCCAGGCAAAGCCCGGCATCCTCGACATCGCCCCCTATGTCGGCGGCAAGTCGTCCATCGCCGGCGTCGCCGAGCCGATGAAGCTGTCTTCCAACGAGAACATGCTGGGGGCCGGGGAAAAGGCGCGCGCGGCCTATGAAGCCGCCATCAAGAACATCCACATCTATCCGGACGGCCGGGCGACCAAGCTGCGCGACGCCGTGGCGGACAAGCATGGGCTGGAGCCCGAGCGGCTGATCTTCGGCAATGGCTCGGACGAGGTCTTCGCCCTGCTGAACCAGACCTATCTGACGGCGGGCGACAATATCGTCTGCGGCCAGTATGGCTTCCTGGCCTATCGGATCAGCGCCTTGGGCTGCGAGGCCCAGGTCAAGCTGGCGCCCGAGCCGAACTTCAAGGCCGAGATCGACGCGCTGCTGGCCCAGGTCGATGACCGGACCAAGATCGTCTATGTCTCCAACCCTTCGAACCCGACCGGCAGCTACAACACGGGCGAGGAGATCCGCCGCCTGCACGCCGCCCTGCCGGCTCATGTGATCCTGGTGGTCGATGAAGCCTATGCCGAATATGTGACCGAGGCCGACTGGGAGACCGCCTTCCCCCTGGCCAAGGCGGCGGAAAACATCGTCGTGACCCGCACCTTCTCCAAGATCCACGGCCTCGGCGGTTTGCGCATCGGCTTCGGCTATGCGCCGCTGAAGGTGGCCGAAGCCATCGACCGCATCCGCCTTCCGTTCAACGTCTCCGTGCCGGGGCTTGAGGCGGCGACCGCCGCTCTGTTCGACGAGGCGCACCAGACGGCCTCGCGTGAGCTGGTGTCGAATTGGAAGCCGCGCCTGACCCAGGCCCTGCGCGGGTTTGGCCTTGAGGTCCTGCCCAGCGCCGGAAACTTCGTGCTGGTCGTGTTCGACGGGGCCGAACGGGCCGCCGCCGCCAATGATTATCTGAACGGCAAAGGGATCATCGTGCGGCCAGTCGGCGGCTACGGCCTGCCTCAGGCCTTGCGCATCACCATCGGGACGGAAGACCAGAACCGGGCCGTGATCGATGCGCTGAGCGAGTTTGCGGCGCAATAAGCATGGGCTTGCGGTCGGTCGGGGTGTTGGGTGGAGTGATCGTGCTGAGCGTGTCCGCCTGCGCCACGCCCTTGCCGCCGCTGCCCACTGACCCGGCTCAGCGATGCGAAGCCCTGGGCGGCCTCGTGCTTGAGGGGCCGCCTATTCAGACATCCGACAGCAAGGTGGAGCGCGGTCAGTTCCTTGGGTGCAACCTAGACCCTCACACGAGCGAAAAGGATGTACGCCAAGCCCGGCGGGCTTGGCGAGAGCATCACAACTCGGGAGGCTGACGCGGATCAGCCGCCGAAGCGGCGGGCGAAGAAGACGCCCGTGCGGATGGTGTCGTCTTCCTGGGACAGGGGGCTGTCGGCCACGTCGCCCAGGCGGCGCTCATAGTTGACCAGGGCGCCGGCGGCCCATTTGTCGTTGATCGGGACCAGCAGGAACAGGCTGGCGCCGGCGCCTTGCAGGCCGCTGTCCGGCGAATAGGCGTCGATGCCGTTGCGGGCGGCCTCGGCGGTGCTGACGCCATAATAGGCGTCGGCCAGCTTGGCGTCGCCGCCGCGCGCATAGACCGAGACATTCATCAGGCCGATCGGCGTCACGCGCTGGTGGCCGACCGAGGCGTAGTATTCCGTGCCCTCGCTGACGTCCGTCACGTCGCGGCTGACCCGGCCGCCGACTACGATATTGCCGGGCAGGCGTTTGAAGGCGTAGGCGGCCACGTCGGCGCCGAAGTCGGGACGATCCAGGTCCAGACCCTCGATGTCTTCGGGCGAGAAGCGCGGACGCAGTTGCAGGCCGGCGCGGAAATCGTCGGTCTTGATCGCGTTCCAGCCCAGACCGTCGATGGCGCTCAGATAGACGACGTCGCGGTAATTGGCGGACACCCAGGGCACGACCCGGGTCTCGGAGCCCGTGTCGCCGCCGCTGTCCTTGCTGTAGAGGGCGCCGACGCCGAGATCGACGGTCCAGCCGTCGGGCGCGGGGCGCATCTGCTCATAGGGCTGGGACTGGGCAAGGGCTGAGCCGGCGAAGGCGGTTGCGGCGGCGGCTGTCAGGGCCAGGGTGCGCAAGGACATTTGGAGCTTTCTCGTACGGAATAGGTCAGTCCATACGTTCGAGCTGGGCCTTTGGCTCCAGCAGGGCCGCAGATGCCGTCTCTATGCGACTTTCCAGCAACGCCATCATCGCCCCGCGCTTCAGGCCGGCGGGGATCGGCTCCAGGAATTCGAACACCACCTTGCCGGGATAGCGGCGGAATCCATGGGCCGGCCAGTGGACGCCGGAGTTGGTGGCGACCGGCCAGCAGGGGCCTTCCAGATCCCGGTAGATGGCGGCGACGCCGGGCTTGTAGTCGCCGGGCACGCCGGGATCATTGCGCGTGCCCTCGGGGAAGATGACGATCTGGCGGCCTTCGGACAGGCGTTCGCGCGCCTGGCGGGTCATGTCCTTCAGCGCCTTGGCGTGGCCGGCGCGGTCCACAGCGATCATCTTGGCCTTCCAGGCGAACCAGCCGAAGAAGGGCAGGGGCATCAGCTCCTTCTTCATCACGAAACAGGCGTCGGGCAGGACGGCCAGCAGGGCGACGATGTCCAGCATCCCCTGGTGTTTCGACGCGATCAGGGCGGCGCCCGACGGGGCGTGCTCCAGCCCCCGCACCTCGACCTTGACCCCCGCGATCCAGCGCAGGCCGAACAGCACGATCTTCGCCCACAGCTTGCACACCCCCTGCACATAGCGGTGCGGCGCCAGAAGTATGGGCGACAGGCCGATGGCGACGATCGGCATCGACAGATAGAGCCAGGCGGTGAAGAGCAGGGAACGCAGGGTGTTCACTTAGGCAGGGGCCTTTTCGGCGGGAAGGTCGGAGACAGGGGTGTCGGACGCGGGGGCGACGCGGCTGAGGCGGCGAATCCCCTCGCGGCCCAGGGCGGCGAGATATTTCATATATTCCAGCGTCATGCGCCGCGCCGTCACCGTCGCGCGCCACCAGTGCCGATTGTCCAGCGACGGGGTCGAGACAGCGTAGGGGGTCAGTTTCACGCCCGGCAGCTGGCCCCGGATCTCCACCAGCGAGCGCGGCATATGATAGTCGGAGGTGACGACGATCAGGTCGTCATAGCCCTTGGACCGGGCCCAGGCCGCGATTTCCTGGGCGTTGCCGACGGTGTCCTCGGCCTCGAAGCCCAGATCGACGCAGCAGTTGAACAGACGGCTGGAGCCCGGCGTCAGCTCACGCAGCTCGCGACGGCGGACCTCGCGATTGACGCCCGAGATCAGCACGCGCTGGCCCTTGCCCTGCTCCAGCAGGCGGATGGCGGCGTTGACCCGTTCGGCCGAGGGGCCGGTCAAGGCCACGATGGCGTCGGCCGGGGCGGGATCTTCGGCGGGCGTCAGTTCGCGCACCCGATGGGCGAAGGCGAACAGGCCGACCAGCCAGATCAGGGCGACAATGCCGATGACGACGAGCAGTCTCATCCCTACCCCCGACCTGAACCCAGAACCTGCATGGCGGCGAATCTGGCCGCGACAAGCGCCACCGTAGCCGCCAGCAGCGGACATGGCGAGAGCAGCAGCAGGTCGCCCCAGGTCACGGGCAGGGCCTGGGTCAGACCGTCCGATCCGCCCAGGAACCGCAGGAAGGCCAGGAGCAGCCCCGCCAGCCCCGCCCCAATGGCCCCGGCCCCGGCTGCGATCAGGGCGAAGCGGCGCTGGAACAGCCAGGCGATGCGGCCGTCGGTCGCGCCGTTCAGGCTCAGGGTCTCGATCACCCCGCGCCCGGCGGCCAGGCCGGCGCGGGTGGCGTAGGCGATGGCGGCGGCGGCGGCGAAGGCCGTGGCCAGGAAGGCGGCGCCGGCCAGGGCGGTGATCAGGGCGGCCGAACGTTCGACCTCGCCGCGCCAAAGGCTGTGGTCGTCGACCGTGGCGTCCAGCCCGGCCTCGGCCAGGGCGCGGCTGAGGCTGACCGCGCTGGCGGGGGCGTTCGGGTTCAGCCGCACCGTGACCAGATGGGGCAGGGGCAGGTCGGGCAGGACGGCGTCGCCCAGCCAGGGCCGCAGCAGATCCTCGGCCGCCTTGCGGTCCAGGGCCGCCGCCTCCTCGACCCCGGCGACGCCGGACAGGGTCTCGGCGGCGCGGGCGGCGGCGGTGTCGCCGGTCTCGCCGACGCGGGGGCGGACCTGCACCGTCGCCTCGGACCCGAGCTGACGCGCCCAGCCGTGGGCGGCGCGGTCGGCGGCCGAGGCGGCGACGGCGGCCAGACAGGCCAGGAAGCACAGGACGGCGATGACGGTCATCAGCCAGGGCTCGCCGGCGGCCGCCGGGGGCAGCAGGCCGGGACGTCCCCGTGAAAGCCGGAAGTCGGAAAGGCGGATCATGCGGCGGCTCGGGCGGCTTCGGTCAGCCGGCCCTGGTCGAGCCGCAGGACCTGGGCGCCCGAGCGCTCGGCCAGGGCCTGGTCATGGCTGGCGATCAGGACGGTGGCGCCCAGCCGGTTCAGCGACTGGAACAGGCGCAGCAGTTTCTCGGCCATGACGGCGTCCACGCTGCCGGTCGGTTCGTCGGCGACGATCAGGCCGGGGCGGGTGATGACGGCGCGGGCGATGGCCAGCCGCTGTTTCTCGCCCCCGGACAGGGCCGGGGGGCGGGCGTCCATCCGGCGGCCCAGGCCGACCCATTTCAGCATTTCCTCCACATCGGCGGCGTAGTCGGCTTCTCGCCCGCCCGCCAGCCGCAGGGGCAGGGCGGCGTTGTCGAAGGCGGACAGGTGGTCCAGCAGGCGGAAATCCTGGAACACCACCCCCATGCGGCGGCGAAAGGCCGGGATGTCGCGCCGGTCGATGTCGGACACATCGGCGCCGAACAGGCGAATGGTCCCCGTGGTCGGCCGATCCACCAGGGTCAGAAGCCGCAGAAGCGAAGACTTTCCGGCGCCGGACGGTCCGGTAAGGAAGTGGAAAGAGCCTCGCGTCAGAATGAGGTTAACGTCTCGCAGCACGTCGGGCGCGTCCGCATAGCCGAAACCCACGCCCGACAGGCGGACGGTCTCGGTCACAGGGGCGGAATCGACGGCGCTGGGTGGCGAGGACGGCATTGAGATTTGTTTCAGGGACAGGGCGCGAAATCGCGCCTTACAGGAGGGGGCGACAGCCTCGCAGTCAGCCACATGATACTGACCTGCCCCGCCTGCGCCACCAGCTATTTCATTCCCGACGACGCCGTGGGCGCGAACGGGCGCAAGGTGCGCTGCAAATCGTGCGGCGAAGTCTGGCGCGCGACCAGCGACGAACCGCTGGAACTGAGCGTCGCGCCCGAACCGCGCGTCATCTCCACGCCCGAGCCGGAACCTGCGCCCGAGCCCGCCAGCCTGGCCGAGACGCCGGCGCCGGAACTGCCCAAGGCCTTTCGCGCCCGCGCCGAACAGCAGCGCCGCCTGCGCCGCGCCGCCACCCACGGCGTGGTGTGGGCGGGCCTGGCCAGCGCCTTTGTCGGCCTGATCGTCTCGGCCTTCCTGTTCCGGATCGAGGTGGTCGAGGCCTTTCCGCGCGCCGCCGCCGCCTATGCCGCAGTCGGGACGCCGGTGAACCCGGTCGGCCTGGACTTCGAGGCGATGACGGCCAAGGAGGTTCCCAATCATCCCGGCATGGTTCTGGTGTCCGGTGCGCTGCGCAATGTGCGCGACGCCGAGATCGTGGCCCCGCCCGTCCGGGTCGCGCTGCTGGACGAGCATGGCGCAGAGGTCGGGTTCAGGATCGTCGCCATCGACGCCGCCCCCGTCCTGCCCGGCAAGGTCCAGGGCTTCGCCGTCCTGATCCCCGATCCCGGCGGTCATGCGGCCGACATCGGGGTCAATTTCGTGACGCCCGACGCGCCTCACGCCAAGCCGGCCGCTGCTCACGCCGCGCCCGCCGAAGCGGCGCCGGCGGCGGATCACGGCGAAGATCATGCTGCGCCTCAGGCGGCTCCTCATGCTGCCCCTGCTCACGAGCCCGATCACGCGCCCGCCGAAACGGGCGGCGGTCATGCGCCGGCGAACGCTCATGCTGAGCTTGCGCCCGCCTCCAACGGCCTGAGATCGGCGGTCGCGCCGGGCGTCGCCGCGCGCAACGCCCAGGCGCCGATCGAGGCCCGACCCATTCGCGTGGTGGACAACGGGCACGGCGAGGCGGTATCCGCCTCGCATGGCTGATCCCTCCCCCAAGCCGACCGTCCTGCTGGCCGAGGCCGACATCGCCCGCGTCGTGGCGGATCTGGCCGCGCGCATCGCTCCGGTTATCGACGACGACACGGTCGCCGCCGTCCTGCTGACCGGCGGTCTGTGGTTCGCCGCCGACCTGACCCGCGCCCTGTCGCGACTGGGGCGCAATGTCCGGTTCGACGCCCTGTGGCTGGCCTCCTACGGCGACGACAAGACCAGCCGGGGCAAGATCGACGTCTACGCCCCGTTCCAGCGGCCCATCGCCGGGCGGCGCGTGCTGATCCTGGACGATGTGTTCGACACCGGCCTGTCCCTGGCCGAGGCGGGACGGATCGCGCGCGAGGCCGGGGCCTCGGAGGTCCTGACCTGCGTCTTCGCCCGCAAGCCCTGGCCCGCGCCGCGCGCCCCCGAGCCGGACTTCGTCGGCTGGGAGGCCCCGGACCGTTTCCTGGTGGGCTACGGACTGGACAACGCCGGCGGATTGCGTGGCCTTCCGGACATCTGCGCGCTGGATTAGAGATCTCAGCGATAGAGAGAGGCGCGATCCAGCGGCAAGCCCGACTTACCGGCGCGTCGCTTCTGGGCCACGGTCTGGTAGACGAGAATGGAGCCGCGTTCGAAGCCCTTGGCGCACATGGCGAAGAATATCAGCCACAGGCGGGTGCGTTCCTCTCCAACCATGGCTATGGCCTCGTCCCGGCGGGCCATCAGGCGGCGGGACCATTCGGCGGTGGTGGCCTGGAAATGTTCGCGCAGGTTCTCGACGTCCAGCACCTCGAAACCCATGCGGCCGAGGTTGGTTACGGTCATGCCGATGGTGTCCAGCTCTCCGCCCGGGAAGATGAAGCGGCCGATCGTGCGCGTTGCGGTCGTCTGGGGGGTGATGTTGCCGATATCGCGGCCGCCGCGGCGGACGGAGGCCTGGTGGAAATACAGGCCTCCCGGCTTCAGCAGGCGATGCATCTCCAGGAAGTGACGGTCGTGGTTGGCGAAGCCGACGTGTTCGAACATCTCCACCTGGCTGATGGCGTCGAACCGTCCGGTCATCTCCAGGTCGCGATAATCCTTGAGCTCCAGGGTGATCCGGTCCTGCAGGCCGAGGCGGGCGATCTTGGCGTTGGCGAAGGCGAGCTGTTCCTCGGACAGGGTCACGCCGTGGACCTTGACGCCATAGTGCCGGGCCGCCCAGCACGACAGACCGCCCCAGCCGCAGCCGATGTCGAGCAGGGTTTGGCCGGGCTTGAGACGGAGCTTCCTGCAGATGAGGTCCAGCTTGCGGGTCTGAGCGTCCTCCAGCGACTGGTCCGCGTCGGCGTAACAGGCGCTGGAGTAGACCATCTCCGGGTCCAGGAAGAGGCCGTAGAAGTCGTTGCCGACATCATAGTGGAAGGCGATGAAGTCCTTGTCCGTGCGGGCGGACTTGTCCTGACGCTGGCCGGCCTCGCCGGTGGGGTCATAGGCGGCGTCGCCAACGGAGCGCGCGCGGCCCGCCAACAGGAAGGGGATCAACGCGCGCGCGATCAGCCCCTTGTTGACCCGGCGCGGCAGGTGGACGGCGCGGCCATGGTCCCAGCGATCGGCGGCTTCCAGGGGCGATCCGCCCTCAATGCGCACGTCGCCCGTGGCGTAGAGCTCAAACAGGGTCATCAGGCCGGGCTTCAGCACCAGCCGGCGTACGGCGGAGGGATCGGACAGCACGATGCGGATGTCGTCGCGGGCGCCAGGGCCCAGAGGAAGGACCTCGCCCGTCCAGAGCTGCAACGACAGATCGGCCTGTAGATGTCCCGCGATGTGCGCAACGATCCGACGCGCGGCGGCCGTGCGCGAATCCTGGCCGCCTGTAGCGACGGTGGTCATGTGATCTTGTCCCCGAATTTCATGCAGGCCGCGACCTTACCGAATTGATCGAACGGCGCTAGATGACGGGGTGAAATGCTGCGCCGCTTGAATTTCCGCCGTGTGCAGCGTTGACTCCGAGACGCCCTTCCGTATATGTCGCCGCTCTTCGCCCCCGGGGGTCTCTCCGGAGGGCGTCTTCATTTTTGCGTTTGCGCTGAGGCTTCAACATGTACGCGGTGATCAAGACCGGCGGCAAGCAGTACCGGGTCCAACCGGGCGATACGATTGTCGTCGAAAAGCTCGATGGCGACGCCGGCTCGGAGCTGAAGTTCGACAGCGTCCTGATGCTGGGCGGCGACAAGGGCGTGACCCTGGGCGCTCCCCTGATCGACGGCGCCTTCGTCGGCGCCACCCTGGTCGAAACCCGCAAGGGTGAGAAGATCAAGATCTTCAAGAAGACCCGTCGTCAGGGCTATCGCCGCACCAACGGCCACCGCCAGATGGAATCGGTCCTGCGCATCACCGGCATCGAAGGCGCCGGCGAGATCGCCAAGTGGGACGGCAAGGTCGATCTGACGACCAAGGCCGAGATCAACCTGCGGGCCCGCAACCTGGCTACCCGCGGCGCGACCTCCGCGCTGGGTTCGATCGAGACGGTCGTGACCGACGTGGACGGCGCCGAGGTCAAGGGCGTCGTGGTCGAGAGCTCGGCTCCCGCCAAGAAGGCACCGGCCAAGAAGAAGGCCGCGCCCAAGGCTGAAGCCGCCGGCGACGAAGCCTAAGACATTCACCGGCGCCTCACAGCGCCAGACCAGTTAAAGAGAGACGTCCTCAAGTAGGCCGAAAGGCCGGTAGGACACTCAGGAAAGACGGAGCGGCAAGATGGCTCACAAGAAATCCGGTGGTTCGTCGCGTAACGGTCGCGACTCCGAGTCGAAGCGCCTCGGCGTGAAGAAGTTCGGCGGCGAGCGCGTGCTGGCCGGCAACATCATCGTGCGCCAACGCGGCACCACCTTCCACCCGGGTGAGAACATCGGCATGGGCCGTGACCACACCCTGTTCGCCCTGACCCACGGCGCGGTGAAATTCACCAAGAAAGCCGGCGGCCGATGCTATGTGTCGGTCCTCGCGGCCAATGACGACGCCGCCCAGGCTATGGCGGCCGAGTAACGCAGTCTGGAACACTCCGGATCGCGTTGCTCCTGAAAGCAGCCCGTCCGGACCAGGGAAGATATTCCGCGGGGAGTCTGGATCACCAGGCTCCCCGTTTGCGTTTCCCCGCCTCGTAGCCCGCCCGAGCCCTCCAAGGTGGCGGTCCTTACGAAGAGGCGACTGTCATGTGCGTCATCGAAACCTCCCCCATCGTCGAGACGCGGCGTCTGGTGCTGCGCGCGCCCGCGCCCCAGGACGCGCCGCGCATCGCCGCCCTGGCCAATGATCTGGACATCGCGCGCATGACCAAGCGGATGCCGCATCCGTTCCGGGTCGAGGACGCCGACGACTTCGTGCTTCAGGTCGCGTCGCAGGATCCTGCGCGGGCCAACACTTTCGTCATTGAACATGAGGCGGCCGGGCCGGTCGGGGTCATCGGCCTGTTCGAGGGCGAGGATCGGGTTCCGGAGGCGGGATACTGGATTGGGCGCGACTACTGGGGGCGGGGCTTCGCCACCGAGGCCCTGGACGCCGCCCTGGTCTGGGCCAGCCGCAAGTGGCGGCGACGCGCCCTGGTGGCCGGGCATTTCGCCGACAATCCCGCCTCGGGCCGGGTGCTGGAGAAGTCCGGCTTTCTCTACACGGGCGAGACCCGCCGGGCCTGGAGCCGGGCGCGGCGCGCCGAGATCGAGACGCGGATGATGGTGTGGCTGGCCTGAGCGGCCAGCCTTGGTCCGGTCAGCCGGCCATGCTGGGGCCGAAGACGGCGGCGGCGCCGACCAGGCCCGCGACCAGCATGGCTACGGCCCCGGCGACGAAGGCCGTGGCCGTGCGCGCACGACGGCGCCGTGCGCCGCCCGCGCGGTATTTGCGGATCAGGATCATGGGGCCTCGGGTAAAGGCCTCGGACCCGATGATGTTGTGCTGGGACAAGAAGGCGCTCCCCGACTGTCTCTTGAGCAGGGATCTGTCCGGGGTCGGAGTGGTCAGAAGATGGCGATCCGCGTTACCGGGGTCGCATCTTCGTGAGGTGCGGACGCTCTAGAGGCGTCGCGACCTCGGTCAGCCGCAGAAGACGAGCCGGCCGTCATAGGTGCGATAATAGCCGCTGGCCCGGTCGTAGGAGCGATAGACGCTGCGGCACCAATCCACCCGGCGGGCGTCACGGCCATAGGCCGGGCGATCATAGGCTGAGCCCCCGCCGGGATAGACCAGGTCCGGCCGGCCATAGGCGCCGGGATAGACGCCGGGGCCGCTGGAATAGCTGTAGCCATAGCCGGCGGGGCGATAGCGCCGCGTATGGGCCGGCCGCTGGTCGCGCCAGGCGGCGCCGCAGTCGGTGCGGGCGGCGTCCCAATAGGCGTCGCAGCGATAGTCGCCGGGCCGGTCCGCCTGGCCGTTGAAGTCGTATCGAGCTCCGGAACCATAGGTCTGGTTGCGTCCATAGGGCCGATAGGCGTCCCGACCCGGATAGGCCCCGCCGTCCCGGGGGGGCTCATGGCGGGGCGGGGCGTCGTACCAGGTCTGAGCCACAGCCGGGGCGGTGGACAGGGCCGCGGCGACGGCGGCGATCAGAGCGAGTTTCATGGTCAATCCCCAGTACGGCCGTCCGGGCCGGGCGGATGGGAACGCTTGGATGACGCCTACTGTATCGAACGACGACTTACAGGCCTGTGCTACAGACCGATGTTACATGGCGACATTGACGACGCGGCCGCCCCGGGTGTCAACGCGGCGCATCAGCACCAGGGGGGCTTCGTCGCCTGTCCGGACCGGGACGATCAGGAACCAGCCGCCGTCGGGCAGGCCGCTGAACCGGAAACGGCCGTTTTCGCAGCGCGTGTCCCGGACGAAGCCGCTGTAGTTGGCGTTGGCGTCCGGCACGGTGCGGGCGCGGACCACGGCGGCCGGCACGGCGGCCCGCTCGGTCGAGCCGTACAGGGTGCGGAAGCGGGCGCGGGTATAGGGGGTGTCGGGCGTCAGGCCGGCCGAGGCGACGCAGGCGTAGGCCTTGCCGTCCTGAGTATAGGTGACGCGGCCCTCGATGGCGGCCTGGCCCGGACGTTCCGACCAGGCGAAGTCAGCGGTGTTGAAGGCGGCGGGGCCGCCGACGGGGGCGCCGGTCGGGAAGGTGGTGGGGGCGCAGGCCGACA
The DNA here is from genome assembly GCF_011064825.1 of Brevundimonas mediterranea. NCBI lineage: Bacteria > Pseudomonadati > Pseudomonadota > Alphaproteobacteria > Caulobacterales > Caulobacteraceae > Brevundimonas > Brevundimonas mediterranea. Next base: position 1,205,581 of record NZ_CP048751.1, on the reverse strand, counting down.
GGGCGCCGACGGCGAGGCCCAGGACCAGGGCGGCGGGGGCGAGGGGGCGGATCGACATGGGGCTTCCTCCGGAAATCCGGACCGCCCTGGGGGGAGGCGGGGCCGGAAATGATCGTGGACCGGTCGCGGGGGTGCGACGATCCTCTATCGCACGAGCGACAACGCGACTGCCACGGTCAAGGTTGCGCCCTCTGGACCGGGAACCGACAAAGCGCGAAAGAGGCGAGAGAAAATTCGTCGGGCGATCGCCCGGCGGCAGAGTGGAATCCGATCATGACCGTCACCTTCGCCGATATCCAGGCTGCTCAGGGCCGAATCGCCGGTCAGGTGGACCGCACCCCCACCCGCCATTCCCGCAAGCTGTCGCAGCTGACCGGGGCCGAGGTCTGGGTGAAGTTCGACAATCTGCACTTCACTGGCAGCTTCAAGGAGCGCGGGGCGTTGAACCGGCTGCTGATGCTGACGCCGGAAGAGCGCAAGCGCGGGGTGGTGGCGGCCAGCGCCGGGAACCACGCCCAGGCCCTAGCCTATCATGGCGGACGGCTGGGAGTGCCGGTGACCATCGTGATGCCGGAGGGGACCCCCTTCGCCAAGATCAACGGCACCCGGTCCCACGGGGCGACGGTGGTGATCCAGGGCCTGGACTTCACCGGCTCGACCGAGGCCGCCAAACGGCTGGAGGCGGAGAAGGGCTATGTCTTCGTCTCGGCCTTCGACGACGAGGGGATCGTGGCGGGCCAGGGGGTCTGCGCCATCGAGTTCCTGGAGGACGCGCCGGATCTGGAGGCCCTGCTGATCCCCATCGGCGGGGGCGGGCTGATCGCCGGCTGCGCCATCGCGGCCAAGGCGATGAAGCCGGACATTAAGGTGTTCGGGGTCGAGGCGGCGCGCTATCCGTCCTTCACGGCCCGGCGAGCCGGCAAGCCCCCGGTCTGCACCGGCCAGACCATCGCCGAGGGCATCGCCATCAAGGCGGTGGGCGACATCCCCTTCGCCCTGGCGAACCCCTTGGTGGACGAGGTCTTCGTCTGTGAGGAGGCGGACTTCGAACGGGCGGTGGCCTCTTACGTCACCTATGAGAAGACGGTGGCGGAGGGAGCAGGCGCCGGCGGTCTGGCGGCCCTGCTGGCCTATCCCGAGCGGTTCAAGGGGATGAAGGTCGGGCTGGAGCTGTGCGGCGGCAATATCGATGCGCGGATGCTGGCCGTGGTGCTGAATCGCGAGATGGTCCGTGAACGGAGGTTGCTGGTCTACCGCATCCTGGGCGACGACCGGCCGGGCATGTTGTCGGCCATGGCGGCGGTGATCGGGGGCCTGGGCGGCAATATCATCGACGTGGTCCACAATCGTCTGGCGCTGGACGTGCCGGCCAAGGGCGCGGAGTTCGACATCATGGTCGAAACGCGCGATAGCGCCCACGCCGACGAGATCGGCGAGGCCTTGAAGGAACGCGGCTATGAACTTCGGATGGGGTAGGGCGGCCGTCGTCGCCGTTCTGATGCTGGTCGGCTGTGGCCGGTCGGAACCGGTCGATCCGAACGCCGGCAAGGCGGAAGCCGCCGCTTTCATGGAGAAGAACGCCAAGGAAGAAGGGGTCCAGACCCTGGCCAGCGGGCTGCAGTACCGGGTGGTCCAGGCGGGTCCGGCGGGCGGCGTCAGCCCGGACCGTAATGACCTGGTCAAGGTCGATTACGAGGGCAAGCGGGTCGACGACACCGTGTTCGACAGCTCGTTCGCGCGCGGGGCGCCGGCGGTGTTCACGCCCGAGACCGTGGTGCCCGGCTGGACCGAGGCCCTGCAGAAGATGCACGTCGGCGACGAGTGGATCCTGTTCGTGCCGCCGGCGCTGGGCTACGGCGAACAGAGCAGCCCCAAGATCCCGGCGAACTCGGTGCTGATCTTCCGGCTGAAGCTGCTGGACGTGGCCAAGGTTCCGGGCGGCGGATCCGGCGCAGGGACGGCGATGGGGTGATCCCCGTCTTCTGCGCGAGGCCGCTTGCGCAGAATTAGGCGCTCAGGCCATGCCATTCGCGCAGAACCTGGGGGTCGGTCTCTTTCGTCGCCTGACGCAGGACGGCGAAGTCGGCGGGGGCCATCAGACGCGACAGGGCCCAGACGGCGGCGCCGCGCACCAGGGGGGCGGGGTCGCTGAGCAGGGCTTGCGTCGGGGCGATCAGGGTCGGGTCGTTGGAATTGCCGACCGCATAGAGGACGTTCCTCAGGAATCGGTCGCGGCCGATCCGCTTGACCGGGCTCTTGGTGAACAGGGCGCGGAAGGCGGCGTCGTCCAGCGCCAGCAGGTCGGCCAGGCGCGGGCTGTTGAAGGCGGGGCGGGGCGCCAGCCGGATTTCGCGGGCTTCCTGGGCGAACTTGTTCCACGGACAGACGGCCAGACAGTCGTCGCAGCCATAGATGCGCGAGCCGGTCAGGGTGCGGAACTCGACCGGCCAGGGATCGGCGAACTCGATGGTCAGGTAGGACAGGCAGCGCCGGGCGTCGAGCTGGAACGGGGCGGGGAAGGCCTTGGTCGGACAGGCGTCCAGACAGGCGGTGCAACGGCCGCAGTGTTCGGTCTCGGCCGCGTCCGGTTCGATCTCGGCGGCGGTCAGGATCGTGCCCAGGAACAGCCAGTTGCCGTGGGTGCGGCTGAGCAGATTGGTGTGTTTGCCCTGCCAGCCCAGTCCGGCGCGCTGGGCCAGGGGCTTTTCCATCAGGGGGGCGGTGTCGACGAAGACCTTGATGTCGGCGCCGTTGCGGGCCGCGATCTGGCCCGCCAGCTGTTTCAGCCGACCCTTGATAACCTCGTGATAGTCGTCGCCCCGCGCATAGACCGAGATATAGGCGGCGGAACGGTCGGCCAACTGGTCCAGCGGATTGTCGTCGGGGCCGTAGTTCATGCCCAGGACGATGGCGGTTTTCGCCTCGTCCCACATGGCGGTGGGGTGCTGGCGGCGGTCCAGCGTCGTTTCCATCCATTCCATGTCGCCGTGCCGGCCTTCGTCCACGAAATGACGCAGCCGCTCGCCCGCCGGCCAGGCGTCGGCCGCCGAGGCGAAGCGGCAGACATCGAAGCCGAGCTCGGCCGCGCGCTGGCGGATGAAGGTTTTCAGGCGATCGGACACGGGGCGGGGGATAGCATAGTTTTCTCCCTCCCCCGCAGGGGGAGGGAGAGTCGAGTCTATGCGGCCTCGCCGTCTAGCAACTCCAGAATCTGGCCCTGGATGTCCGTGGGCCACGGCGCGATCAGGGCGGCGAGCCGGTCGCGGTCGCCGGCGAACAGGGCGCGGCTGGCCTCTTCGAAATCGGGGGCGTCGCCGGCCATCTCGACCATGAACCCATAGGCGGCCTCGGTGCGGCGACGTCGCGCGTCGCCGTCCGCGCCGGTCTTGCGGGCCTGGTCCACCAGACGACGCAGGACGGCCGAGGCGCCGCCGGGCTGGGCCGCCAGCCAGTCCCAATGGCGAGGTAGAAGCGTGACTTCGCGTGCGGCGACGCCCAGGCGCGGACGGCCGCGCCTGGGAGCCGGAGCTGGTTCTGCCTCGCGGAGGTCCAGGTCGACCGGGCGGCCGGTCGCCAGATCGAACACGCGCAGCGCGGCTTGAGGCGAGGCCGCCAGGGCCTTGCGGAAAGCGGCCACGACAGCGGCGTCCGAGCCTCTGGCGATGCGGTTGGGGCCGTCGAACAGCACCAGATCGCGATCTTCGTCGCTCATGTATTTACCCGGATAAAATTAGCTGTCATGTTTATACCCGGATAAATAAGAGAGCGCCATGACCCAGACAAATCGCAAGAGCCTGATCGCCGCATACAAGGAGCGGCCCACCATCGCCGGGGTCTATGCCGTGATCTGCAGCGCGACGGGCCAGGTCTGGGTCGGCAAGAGCCGCCACATCGACACCGAACAGAACGGGCTGTGGTTCGCGCTGCGCCACGGCGGCAGCCCGTACCGGTCGCTTCAGGCGGCGTGGAAGGCGCACACGCCCGAGGATTTCCGCTTCGAGCAGCTGGATCGCTTGCCGGAGGATATCTCGGACCTTCGTCGCAAGGACGAACTGGTCAGCCGGGCGAAGCTGTGGATCGCGCGGTTGGGTGCGGAGGCGTTGTAAGGGCGGCGGTGCGCTTGTGCTCTGCCGGCCCCACCCGGTCGCTGCGCGACCGCCCTCCCCCGTGGGGGAGGGAGAGGCGGTGGTAGGCTTCAGAAATCCAGGTCCGCATACCAGGCTGAGGGCGGCACGCCGACGAACCTGTCCGCCAGCAGGGGGCGGAAGCAGGGACGGGATTTGAGTTTGGAGTACCAGGTCTTCAGCGACGGCCAGTTGGCCCACTGAATCTCGCCGAAATAGTCGAGCACCGACAGGTGTGCGGCGGCGATCAGGTCGGCCTGGCTGAGGCGGCGGCCGGCCAGCCAGTCGCGGGCGGCGACCAGGTCTTCCAGCATGGCGAGGTGGGATTTCAGGGCGTCGCGGCCGTGGCGCAGGGCGCGGGCCTCGGGCGGGCCCAGTTTGAGCAGGGGTTTCTCCATCCGCTCATGCAGCAGGACGGCGTCGACTTCATCGGTGAAGCGGCGCTCGAACCAGCCGGTCAGGCGGCGCGCCTCGGCCCGTTCGGCGGGGTCGGCGGACAGAAGCAGGGGGGCCTTCTGCTGATCCTCGATCCAGCCCAGGACGGCGGGCAGTTCGCACAGGGTCAGGGGGCGGCCGCGATCCGTGGTCTGGACGACAGGCGGCAGGCCCGAGGGGTTGAAATCGTTGACCGGACAGTCGTCCTCCCACGGTCGGACCGGGGTGTCGGTCCATTCGATACGCGCCTCGCCCAGAGCCAGGCGCGCGGCGCGCGAGGCGGGCTGGAAGGCGAAATGGAACAGGACGGTGGACTCGGACATCGCCGTTTGATGCGCCGACACCCGTTAATGTCCATTTACCGGATCGCGATCAGGACAGGATCAGGACCAGGGGCCTTTGGGCGGGGCGGTCGTGGGGGCGGCCGTGCGTGGTTCGGCGGCAGCTGTCGATACCGACGCGCCGGGAGCGGCATGCGGCGGCGTGTCGGCGGCGGGCGGGCAGACCCGGCCGCGCGGATCGGCGTGAAACAGGATGTCGGCGGCGGGAAAATGGCTGAGCACCCGGGTCTCGGCTTCCACCACGATGGCGTGGGCGGCGTCCAGCGTCAGGTCGGGGTCCAGATCGACGTGCATCTGAACCATCATCACCTGGCCCGCCATGCGGGTGCGCAACTGGTGGACGCCTGAGATGCGCGGGTCGGCGAGAACGGCGTGGATGACGGCGGCGCGGTCCGTCTCGGGCACGGCGCGGTCCAGCAGATGGTCGGCGGCGGCCTTCAGCATGCCGGTCGCCCCCCAGAACAGCCAGACGGCGACCACCAGGCCGGCGGCGGCGTCCAGGCCGGGCGCCCCCAGGAAGGCGCCCGAGATCACCCCGATCAGCACCACCAGATTGGCGGCCAGGTCGGCGGCGTAGTGGGCGCGATCACCGGCGACGGCCATGGAGCCGGTCTTCTTAAGGGCCCGGGTCTGCATCCAGACCAGCCAGGCGGTGATGGCGATGGAGACGATCACCACCCCGGTCGCCCAGCCGCCGGAGGTGACGGGACGCGGATCGAAGATGCGCTGAATCCCCTCCCACCCGATGAAGATGGCGGAGGCGAAGACCAGACCGGCCTGGACCATGGCGGCCAGGGCCTCGCCCTTGCCGTGGCCGTAGCGATGATCTTCGTCCGCCGGTGTGGCGGCCCAGCGCACGGCGAAGAAGGTCGCCAGCGAGGCGACCAGATCCAGCACCGAATCCGTCAGCGTCGCCAGGATGGAGACCGAACCGGAGGCGCCCAACGCAAAGGCCTTCAGCACGATCAGCACCAGAGCGACCCCGACCGACAGTCGCGTGATGCGGCGGGTGGCCAGATGAGCGTCTTCAAGGGGCGCGGGTGCGGGAGGAGGAGCGGGCGACGTCATTCCCGCCTCTTGTCGCGCAATCGTGGCGGAATGCCAACCGCAGGCCCTAATTCGAGCGCCTCCTTTGGATTGCGGCGTGCGTTAGCGTTAAGGACACACAACGGCGCTATGTCGAACGCCGTACATAGTTGATGGGCATCAGTCGTGGGGACGACATGAGCGCTGACGAACGCTGGATCGCGCGGAGCGAGGCCCTGACCCGGCTTGGGGTCAAGGCCCAGACCCTGTACGCCTATGTCAGTCGCGGCCGGATCGCCGCCCGACCCGATCCCACCGATCCCCGACGCAGTCTGTACGCCGTCTCCGACGTGGCGCGGCTGTGCGGCGAGGGCGGCGCCGAGGCGGACGGCCCCGAAGTGCGGGCGCCGGTCATGGGGGCGGCGGCGCGGGGCGAGGCGGACATCCAGTCCTCGGTGTCGCTGATCGCCGACGGTCGGCTGTTCTATCGCGGTCTGGACGCGGTGCAACTGGCGGAGACCGCGACCATAGAGACGGCGGCGCGCGCCCTGTGGGACGCCCGCGAGACCAATCCCTTCGCCGATCTGAAGCCTCGCATCGACCCCATCGTCGGCGGATCCACCCAGAGGCGGGTCCTGGCCGTGCTGGGCCGCCGCGCCATCGAGGACCGCGCGCTTCGGACCCATGACCCCGTCAGCCTCAAGCGCGAGGCCGCCTCTCTGCTGAGCGAGGTGGTGGACAGCGTCTCCGGGCCGGGACCCCGCCTTTATCTTCACCAGCGGCTGGCGCGCGGCTTCAAGGCGGCCGAACGCGACAGTCATCTGATCCGTCGCGCCCTGGTGCTGGGCGCCGACGCCGGCCTGGACGACGCGGTCCTGGCGACGCGGGCGGCGGCGGGCGGGGGCGCACCCCTGGCCGGCGCCGTTCTGGCGGGCGCGACCACCCTGGGGGGGACGCCGCTGACGGAAATCGACGATGTCGTGGCCTATGTCGGCGAGGCGCGGCGCGATCCGACCGGCGCGGCGCGGCGCTGGATCGGGCTGAAGGGGTGCGCGCCGGGCTTCGCGGCGGATACGGAATTCGGCCGGGTCGATCCGCGCGCCCCCGCCCTGTTGGATGCTGCGGACCTGACGGCGGACCTGAAGGCGGTCTGGACCGAGGGCGAGGCGGCGGGCGGACTGCCGCCGGGCTTCGGTCTGGCCCTGGCCCTGACGGCGCGCCGACTGGACCTGGGTCCGACGGGGGCGGGGGACCTGTTGATGCTGGGGCGTCTGATCGGCCTTCTGGCCCATGCTGTGGATCAGGCGGCGGACGGCTCGCCTATCCGGGCGAGATTGCGCTATGTGGGGCCCGAGCCGGGCTCCCACTGACGTTTTTCGGTCAGGCGGGCCGGCCCCACGGGGATATCATGTCTGACTGGCTTGCAGCGATCATTCTCGGTCTGGTCGAAGGACTGACCGAGTTCATACCGGTGTCCTCCACCGGCCACATGCTTCTGCTCGGCCATTTCATGGGCTTTCAGAGTTCGGGCAAGACGTTCGAGATCGTCATCCAGCTCGGCGCCCTGCTGGCCATCGTCAGCGTCTATTTCCGGCGACTGTGGGCGCTGGCGACCCGCTGGCCCTTCGATCCCGAGGCGCGGCGGTTCCTGATCGGTCTGCTGGTCGCGTTCGCGCCGGCGGTGGTGATCGGCTTCCTGGCCTATGGCTTCATTAAGGACGTGTTGTTCGAGACGCCGCAGGTGATCTGCGTCGCCCTGATCGTCGGCGGGGTGATCCTGCTGCTGCTGGACCGGATGGACAAGCGGCCCCAGTGGCTGGACGCCAACCAGTATCCGATGCGAATCTATTTCCTGATCGGCCTGTTCCAGTGTCTGGCCATGATCCCCGGCGTGTCGCGATCCGGCGCCACCATCGCCGGCGGCCTGCTGCTGAAGACCGACAAGCGGTCGGCGGCGGAGTTCAGCTTCTTTCTGGCCCTGCCCACCATGGGGGCGGCGGTGGCCTATGACCTGCTGAAGAACCACAAGACGCTGGATTTCAGCGACGTCGGCCTGATCGTGGTGGGCTTCGTCACCGCCTTCCTGACGGCGCTGGTGGTGGTGCGGTTCCTGCTGGACTTCGTGTCCAAACACGGGTTCGGCCCCTTCGCCTGGTGGCGGATCGTGGTTGGAGTTGTCGGGCTGGCGCTGTTGCAGGCAGGGTTCTGAGTCCCGCGACGCTGGCGAATTGCAGCGTCTGCCTCTAAGGGGCGGGCATGACCACGCTTCTTTACGGCCGACCGCCGGTCGTCTTCGATCCTCCCGGCACTGGAGCGGGCGGCGCGATCCAGACCTCGCCCCTGATCCCCGGCTCCACCGCGCTTGAGACCGTGCCCGAGGGTTCGGTCGATGACGTCATGATCTACGCCCCGCCCGGTGTGTTGGAGCGGCGCTATGCGCTGGCCCTGGCGCTGAGGGCGCTGAAGGTCGGAGGGCGGCTGGATGTGATGGCGCTCAAGGACAAGGGCGGGTCGCGGCTGAAGAAGGAGCTGACTGGCTTCGGCGTCGAGGTGGGCGAGACGGCCAAGGCGCACCACCGCCGCTGTATTGTGATCAAGCCCGAGACCCTGACCGGGATCGATGAAGCCATAGCCGAGGGCGCGCCGCGGATCGTGCCGGGGTTGGAGGCCTGGTCCCAGCCGGGCGTCTTCGCCTGGGACCGTATCGACGCGGGTTCGGCCCTGCTGGCCCAGCATATGCCGGCGCTGAAGGGGGCGGGCGTCGATCTGGGCTGCGGCTATGGCGCGCTGGCGACGGTGGCCCTGCGGTCGGCGGCGGTGACGTCGCTGCGGCTGATCGACCTGGATCGCCGGGCGGTCGAGGCGGCGCGGAAGAATGTCGAAGATCCGCGCGTGAGCATCGAATGGGCCGATGTGCGGACGATGACCGCGGACGGCGAACTGAACTTCGTCGTCAGCAATCCGCCCTTCCACGACGGCGGGGCCGAGGATCGCCGGCTGGGCCAGGCCTTCATCAGGAAGGCGGCCGAATTGCTGAAGAAGGGCGGGGTCGCCTGGATCGTGGCGAACCGGCACCTGCCGTACGAGGCGGAGCTGAATACGGCGTTCAACCGGGTGCGGCTGGTCGCGGATGCGGGCGGGTACAAGCTGTTCGAGGCGGTGAAGTGAGCCCGCGCTCAAGCAGCCCGAAGGGCGATAGCGCATGAAAAAAGTCCCCACCTCTCGCGTCGACCGTCTGCTGGGGTCGATGGGCTATGGGTCGCGGGCCGAGATGGCGCGGATGGCCAAGGCCGGAGGGATCGTGCTGGACGGGGCGGATCTGACGGATGTGTCCAGGCGGATCCCGGTGACGCGCGACCTGCCGACGCGGATGGAGATCGACGGCGAGCCGCTGGATCCGGTGCAGGGTCTGGTGATCCTGCTGAACAAGCCGCTGGGCATGACCTGTTCGCACAAGGAAGAGGGGGCGCTGGTCTATGACATCCTGCCGGGGCGGTGGCGGTCGCGCGATCCGGCCATCTCGACCATCGGGCGGCTGGACAAGCAGACCACGGGCCTGTTGCTGCTGACCGACGACGGGGATCTGCTGCACCGGGTGATCAGTCCCAAACGCCATGTGGCAAAGGTGTATCGCGCCGGGCTGGCGCGGCCGTTGATGGGGACGGAAGGCGACTTGTTCGCCTCGGGCGAACTGGTGCTGGAGGGCGAGGACAAGCCGCTGGCGCCGGCCGTGCTGGAGGTCGTGTCCCCGACCGAGGCCCTGCTGACGGTGACGGAGGGCCGCTATCACCAGGTGCGACGCATGTTCGCCGCCGCCGGCAACCACGTCGAGACCCTGCATCGCGAACGGCTGGGCGGGCTGGTCCTGCCGGCTGACCTGGCGCCCGGACAGTGGCGGTTGCTGACGCCGGAGGAGATCGCGTCGATCTTCGTCTGAGCCGAGATTGTGGACTTTTGACGCCAGATGGCTATCTTGATGGCCATGTCCAGCTACTCCGTCGCCGAAGCCAAGAACAACCTGCCCAAGCTGCTGGATCGCATGCTGGCGGGCGAGGCCGTGACCATCACGCGGCGCGGCGTCCCCGTCGCGCGGCTTGAGCCTGCTAAGGCGGCCGTCCCGACATCCGGCCCCATCGACATGGCCTGGTTGGAAAAGGTGCGCATCAAATCGGAAGCGCCCATGGACTCCGTCACCCTGGTCCGGCGTATGCGGGATGAAGAGATTTGACTCTCTATCTCGACACCAGCGTCCTGGTGTCCCTTTTCCACGCCGATAAGCACACGCCACGTGCTTTGGATTGGATCGCCGGTGTCGATGATTTCGTGCTTAGCAGCTGGGCGTTGAGTGAGTTTTCTTCAGCCCTCGCGGTGAAGAGCCGTATGCGACATCTGCTCGACAAGGACCGTCGCGCCTTGGAACGGCAGTTGGATCAGTGGTTGAAGACGCGCACAGTTCTGTCGGTGATCGACGGCGACATCGTGGAGGCGCGTGTGATGGTTCGGAGTGATGCAAGGCTGCGCGCGCCGGACGCCTTGCATCTGGCGATCGCGGCGCGGAATGATTGCGTCGTCGCCACCTTGGATGCGGATATGGCGGCAGTGGCCTGCGACCTCGGCCTAGAAGTCGTGATCCCATGACGACGGCTATCAAAATCTGCGGCCTGACGACCGCCGACACCCTGGACGCAGCCCTGGACGGCGGGGCGGATTTCGTGGGGGCGGTGGTGTTTCCCAAAAGCCCGCGCCATCTGGCGCCGGAAGCCGCGGCGCGTCTGTTCGAACGGGCGCGGGGGCGGGCGAAGATCGTGGCGGTGACGGTCGATCCGGACGACGCCTTGCTGGAAGAGATCGCGCGGACGCTGAGGCCGGATTTCATCCAGCTGCACGGGGCGGAAACCCCGGCGCGGGCGGAAACTGTTCGGGCTCTGACCGGGGCGGGGGTGATCAAGGCCCTGCCGATCCGGCATGGCGACGACTTCTTCGCCGCCGACGAATGGGATTATCACGCCGATCACCTGATGTTCGACGCCAAGCCGCCGGAGGGTTCGGTTCTGCCGGGCGGGGTCGGGCATAGTTTCGACTGGACCCTGTTGGCGGACCGGGCGTTTCGCCATCCCTGGTTCCTGGCGGGCGGGCTGAATCCCGACAATGTGGCCGAGGCGCTGCGGATCACCGGGGCGCCGATGCTGGATGTGTCCTCTGGCGTCGAAAGCGCGCCGGGTGTTAAGGACGCCGACCGGATCGCGGCCTTCATCCAAAACGCGCGCCGGACGTAATTACGACGCCTCCCTGCGTGAAAGTTGGACTCGTGAACGCTCAAACCCCCATCCAGACCCCTGATCCCGCCCAGTCGCTGTCCAACGCCTACGCCTGGCCGGACGCGCAGGGACGGTTTGGGCCTTATGGCGGGCAGTTCGTGGCCGAGACCCTGATGCCGCTGATCCACGAGCTGGACGCGGCCTATAAGGCGGCCAAGGCGGACCCCAGTTTCCAGGCCGAGCTGGACGGTTTCCTGACCCATTATGTCGGGCGCGAGAGCCCGCTGTATTTCGCCGAACGCCTGACCGAACATTTCGGCGGGGCGAATATCTGGCTGAAGCGCGAGGACCTGAACCATACGGGCGCGCACAAGATAAATAATTGCATGGGCCAGATCCTGCTCGCCCGTCGCATGGGCAAGACCCGGATCATCGCCGAGACGGGCGCCGGTCAGCACGGCGTCGCCAGCGCGACGGTGTCGGCGCGGTTCGGCCTGCCCTGCACCGTCTATATGGGCGCGGTGGACGTCGAGCGGCAGCAGCCGAACGTGTTCCGTATGCGCCTGCTCGGCTCGGAAGTCTTCTCGGTCACGGCCGGCGCCGCGACCCTGAAGGACGCGATGAACGAGGCGATGCGCGACTGGGTCACCAATGTCTCGGACACCTATTACATCATCGGCACGGCGGCGGGTCCGCACCCCTATCCGGCCATGGTGCGCGATTTCCAATCGGTGATCGGCAAGGAGATCAAGACCCAGTCGATGGCCCGGATGGGCAAGCTGCCGGAGGCCGTCGTGGCCTGTATCGGCGGCGGGTCGAACGCCATCGGCGCCTTCCATCCCTTCATCGACGACGCGGCCGTGCGGCTGATCGGGGTCGAGGCGGCGGGGCATGGGCTGGATACGCCGGATCACGCGGCGTCGCTGAAGGGCGGCCGGTCGGGCGTGTTGCACGGCAACCGGACCTATCTGCTGCAAGACGACGACGGCAATATCGTCGAGGGCCACTCGATCTCGGCCGGTCTGGACTATCCGGGCATCGGGCCGGAACACGCCTGGCTGCACGACATCGGCCGGGCCGAGTATCGCTCGGCGACGGACAATGAGGCGCTGGAGGCGTTCCAGCTGTGCTCGAAGCTGGAAGGCATTATTCCGGCGCTGGAACCGGCCCACGCCCTGGCGCGGACGGGCGAAGTGGCGCGCGAAGTCGGCAAGGGCGGCGATGTCGTCCTGCTGATGTCGGGTCGGGGCGACAAGGACATCTTCCAGGTCGCCAAACATCTGGGAGTGGAACTGTGATCCGCAGCTTTCTGGCGGCGACCGCCGCGCTGAGCCTTTCGACCGCCGTTCAGGCCCAGACGGCCGCGCCCGCACAGGTCCAGCCCGCCGAGGTCGCCCTGCTTCCGGGCGCGCAACTGTCGCCGGATTGCGGCGGCCTGAACAACCTGACCGGCCGGGCCTGGTGCGTCACCGCGCCCCTGGGGCAGGTCGGCGCCCTGGCCGACGCCTTTATCGCCGATCTCGCGACCAAGGGCTGGCTGGCGGCGGGCGGCGACGAGAACCGCGTGGTCTTCGTCAAGCGCCGCGAGGCCGGCGGCTGCGACGGCATGCAGATGGTCGCCTTCTACGACACCACCAAGACCGCCGTCGCCGAGCTGCCCGCCTATCTGGGCTTCGCCGTCGTGCCCGGCGACGTCTGCGCCCAGCCCGCCGCCGAGAAGCCCGCTTCGGAAACCACGCCGCAATGACCACCGCCCGTATCGACGCCCGTTTCGCTGCGCTGAAGGCCGAGGGCCGTGCGGCCTTTATTCCCTATGTGATGGGGGGTGATCCGTCGCGCGACGAGGCGCTGGAGATCCTGCGCGGCCTGCCCGCCGCCGGGGCCGACATCATCGAACTGGGCTTTCCGTTCAGCGATCCGATGGCCGAGGGGCCGCCGATCCAGCGGGCGGCGATCCGGGGGATGAAGGCGGGTTTCGGCCTGCGTTCGACCATGGATCTGGCGCGGGAGTTCCGTAAGGGCGACGACGCGACCCCCATCATCCTGATGGGCTATCTGAACCCGATCGAGAGCCTGGGCTATGACACCTTCGCCGCCTACGCGGCCGACTGCGGCATCGACGGGCTGATCGTGGTGGACTGCCCGCCGGAAGAGGCCGGCCCGCTGATCGAAGCGCTGGACAAGGTCTCGATCTCGCTGATCCGTCTGGCGACGCCGACCTCGGACGACGAACGGCTGAAGATCGTGGTCCAGGGCACGTCGGGCTTTGTCTATTATGTCGCCGTCGCGGGCGTGACGGGCGTCAAGGAGGCGAACGCCGAGGTGGTGGCCCCGGCGGTGGAGCGGGTGCGCAAGGCCTCGGGTCTGCCGGTCGCAGTCGGGTTTGGGGTCAAGACGCCGGAACGGGCGGCCGAGATCGCCCGCGTGGCCGACGCCGTCGTGGTGGGATCGGCCCTGGTGGACGAGGTCGCGGCGGCGTTGGAGGCCGGCGAAGCCGTTGCGCCGCGCGTGCTCGGTCGGGTCAAGGCGCTGGGCGACGCGGTTCGGTCGGTGCGGACTGGTGCATCCCTGGCGGAAACCGTCTAAGAGCCCGCCCATGGTCGACAAGAACAAACCTCAGGAAAAGCGCGGCGGCTGGCTGAGCCGTTTCGCGCCCGGCGTCCGCAAGATCGTGTCGCGTCGCGACACCCCCGACAATCTGTGGGTCAAGGACCCCGACACCGGCGAGATGCTGTATCGCTCGGATCTGGAGGCCTCGCTGTGGGTCACGCCGTCGGGCCGCCATATGCGGATCGACGCGCCGACGCGGCTGAAGGCTACGTTCGACGGCGGTCAGTATGAGTCCATCGACACGCCGGACGTGCCGGAAGACCCGCTGAAATTCTCGGACGGCAAGCCGTACAAGGACCGGCTGAGCGCCGCGCGCAAGGCGGCGGGGCGCAAGGACACCATGGCCATCGGCTATGGCGTCGTCGGCGGCCAGGAAGCTGTGGTGATCGTCCAGGACTTCACCTTCATGGGCGGGTCGCTGGGCATGGCGGCGGGCGAGGCCTTCATCAAGGCGGCGCGCGAGGCCGTGGCCCGCAAGGTTCCGATGGTCTGTTTCACCGCCGCTGGCGGAGCGCGGATGCAGGAAGGCGCCCTGTCGCTGATGCAGATGGCGCGCACCACCCTGGCCATCCAGGAGCTGAAGGCCGCGACCCTGCCTTACGCCGTGGTCCTGACCGATCCGACGACGGGCGGCGTGACCGCCTCCTACGCCATGCTGGGCGACGTGCATCTGGCCGAACCGGGCGCCCTGATCGGCTTCGCCGGTCCGCGCGTGATCGAGGCCACCATCCGCGAGAAACTGCCGCCGGGCTTCCAGCGCGCCGAATATCTGCAGGAAAAGGGCATGGTTGACCGGGTGGTCGTGCGCGCCGACCTGCCGCGCGTCCTGGGCCAGATCCTGTCCATGCTGATGGGCGGAAACCGCCAGGCGGCCTGACGGCCTTGGACCCGATTTCCGAGCGGCTGCGCGCGCGACATCCGCAGAGGATCGATCTGTCGCTGGATCGGATGAAGGCCCTGTGTGCGGCGCTGGGCGATCCGCAGCACAGACTGCCGCCGGTGGTTCATGTGGCGGGGACGAACGGCAAGGGGTCCACGGTGGCCATGATCCGGGCCATCGCCGAAGCGGCGGGGCTGAGGGTGCACGCCTACACCTCGCCCCATCTGGTGCGGTTCAACGAGCGAATCCGGCTGGCGGGTCGGCTGATCGAGGACGATGCGCTGAACGCCGTGCTGGACCGGATCGAGGCCGCGATGGCCGAAACGGGCATCGAGGCGACGGTGTTCGAGAGCACCACAGCCGCCGCCTTCCTGGCCATGGCCGAGACGCCGGCCGACCTGGCCATCGTCGAGGTCGGGCTGGGCGGGGTGCTGGACGCCACCAATGTGATCGAACGGCCGCTGCTGAGCGTGATCGCCCCGGTCGACTACGACCATGCGGAGTTCCTGGGCACGGACCTGGCCGGGATCGCGGCGGAGAAGGCCGGGGTGCTGAAGGCGGGGGCGCCGGGCGTGATCGCACGCCAGCAGGAGGCGGCCATGGCCGCCATCGAACGCGCCGCCCAGGCGGTCCATGCGCCGCTGACGGTCATGGGCGTGGATTTCGACGCCTGGGCCGAGCGGGGCGGGATGGTGTTCCAGAACCAGGAACGGTTCCTGGACCTGCCGGCGCCGGGCCTGGCGGGCGCGCACCAGATCGACAATGCGGGCGTGGCCGTGGCGGCGGCCCTGGAGCTGGACCTGCCCGAGGCGGCGATCGCGCAGGGGCTGAAGGCCGTGCGCTGGCCCGCGCGGCTGCAGAGGATTTCGGCCGGTCCGTATGGCGAGGCGGCCAAGGCGGCGGAGGCGGAGCTGTGGCTGGACGGGGGGCATAATCCCCACGCCGGGCGGGCGCTGGCGGTGTTTCTGGCCGAGCGTCAGACGCGTGCGCCGCGTCCGCTGGCCCTGATCTGCGGCATGCTGGCGAACAAGGACGCGGGTGGTTTCTTCGCCGCCTTGAAGGACACGGGCGCAACGGTCTTCACCGTCGGCTTCGACGGGGCGGCGGCCGAGCCGGCGGCCCTGGCGGCCGTGGCGCGCGGGCACGGGCTGGCGGCGACGCCGGCGGGATCGGTCGGCGAGGCGGTGGATCTGGCGCTGCGGTTCGGCGCGGGGCGGGTCGCGATCTGCGGGTCGCTGTATCTGGCCGGCGAGGTGCTGGGGGCCAGCCGCGAGACCTGGCCGGAGTAAGCGCCGACTTCTCCCTCCCCCTGCGGGGGAGGGGCGTCGCGCAGCGACGGGGTGGGGGCGGCAAGGCAAAAGCGCACTGATCTGACTTGTGATGTGTCGCCCTGCCGTTCCCACCCGGCTCCGGCTACGCCTCCGCCCCCCTCCCCCGTAGGGGGAGGGAGAGTCTGGTGTGCTGTCTTACTTGCTCATCCAGGGCCGCGACTTGCCCGCTGCGATCCGGGCGTTCTGTTCGCGCTGGAACCGGCCGCCGCGTGGGGCCTGGGGACGGGCGTCGAGCGCCGCCTTCTTCAGGCGCAGGGCGCGCTGGACGGGGGTTTCGCCGGGGATGTCGTCAGCCGGGATCGGTGTGTCTTCGTCGCTCATGAGACCCTCCTAGCATGAAAAACGCCCGCCGGTCGGAACCAGCGGGCGCTTGATCTTCAATGGAGCGAGACGATCAGGCGTCGGCCTTGACGCCGGCCTCGGCCAGCCATTCGACGATCTTGCCCTTGGGCATGGCGCCGACCTTCATCGAGGTCATCTGGCCGTCCTTGAACAGCATCAGGGTTGGGATGCCCTTCACGCCCAGTTTGGACGGGGTCATGGGACTGTCGTCGATATTGATCTTGGCCACGGTGACCTGACCGCCCAGTTCGTCGGCGATCTGTTCCAGCGCCGGGCCGATCTGTTTGCAGGGGCCGCACCATTCGGCCCAGAAGTCCACCAGGACGGGGGTGGAAGATTTCAGAACGTCGGCGTCGAAGCTTTCGTCCGTGACTTTTACAGTCGCCATGAATGGCTCCTTGGGGCGCTATCGCTCGGCCCGCGGGCCTCGCTGCTTGAGCGCATGTTGATGTTGGCCGGAGCGTCCGGGTTCGGGGGCAGATGTGGGAGCGAATCGCGGGCAATTCAACTGTTCGCCAACGCCGCGTCCAGCATGGCCTGCGGGATCGGCATCAGTTTAGGGCCGTCGGTCCAGACCAGGGCGGCCTCGACCGGGCGGTCGGGGTAGAGGCGTTTCAGGACGGCGACATAGACGGCGGCCTGCAAGACATAGGCGGGATCGACCCGGTCCAGGGCGTCGGGGGCGGGGCGGTTGGTCTTGTAGTCGATGACCAGGACCCGGTCGGGGGTGACCACCAGCCGGTCGATACGGCCGTTGATCGCCACGCTCGACGGGCCGGGCAGGGCGCCGGTCAAGGCGACTTCGGCGCGGGAGCCGGGGCCGAAGACCGGAGCGAAGCGGGCGTCGTCCAGGACCGAGAAGGCAGCGGCGATCATCTCGCCGCGCTGGGCGTCGTCGAGGTCGGTCTCGCGCGCCAGCAGGCGACGGGCGGCGTCGGGGCGGTCGGCGGGGGCGATCTCGGGCAGGCGTTCCAGCAGCCGGTGGATCAGGTCGCCGCGGCGGAACCGGCCCAGCGATGCGCCGCCGGCCGCGCTGCGCGCCAGGGGCGAGGGGGCGGGGATGCGGATCGAGCCCTCCATCCGCGACGGCGCGGCGAAACGGGCGGCAGCGTCGGCGGGCGGCGGGGTGGTCGCCCAGATGGGCAGGGCGGCGGTCGTGCGGTCTGGGGCGGTCGTGACAGGGCGGCGTTCAGGATCGACGCCGAAGCGGCGGACGCCGTTCTCGACCTCGCGCACCTGTTCGCCGAGCCGGTCGAAGGTCTCTTCGATCACCGACCACCAGCTGCCGGGCTCGGCGCCCCGGCTGGAGGCGCGGCCCATGACGATGACCCGGTCGCGGGCGCGGGTCAGGGCGACATAGAGCAGGCGCAGGGTTTCGTCGTCGGTCCGGGCCTGGCGCGCCGCGCGGGCGTCGGCCGAGGCGGGACAGTCGTCCTTGGCCGATCCGGGCGCCATCAGCCAGGCCTCGCCTTCGCCTTCCAGCGTCACGGCGGGCATCAGGGACGGACCCTGGGCCTTCGCCTTCATGGTGGTGTCGGGCAGGATGACGATGGGCGCCTCCAGCCCCTTGGCGCCGTGGACGGTCATGACGCGGACCTCGCCGCGCGCCCCCTCCAGTTCGCGCTTCACCTCGACGTCGGCGGCCTCAAGCTGGGCCAGGCAGGTTTCCAGGTCGATCGCGCCGCGGTTCTCGGCCGCCAGGATCTGGTTCAGGGTTTCGTCGACGGCTTCTTCCGCCTCGCGGCCCAGCCGGGCCAGGATGCGGGCGCGGCCGGATCGGCCTGTGTCGTCCACCCGGTTCAAGGCCTGAGAGAAGAAGGCGAACGGGTCGCCGCCGCGCGCGGCGATGGCGGCTTGGAGCGCGTCGCGGGCGCGGGTCCATTCGGGGCGTTCGTGCGCCCGGTCGCGCAGGTCGCGCCAGAGCTGGCCCGCCTTGCGGTTCTCGCGGCCGGCCAGGGCGTAGAGGCCGTCCTCGTCCACGTCGCACAGGGGGCTGCGCAGCACCTCGGCCAGGGACAGGTCGTCGTCGGGGAAGAGAGCAAATCGGGCCAGGGCGATCAGGTCGTCGAAGACGATATGGCTGGACAGTTTCAGCCGGTCGGCGCCGGCCACGGGGACGCCCTCGGTCTTCAGGGCGCGGATGATCTCTTCGAAGGTAGCGTCGCGGCGGCGGACCAGAACGATATAGTCGCCGTATCCGGCGGGGCGGAGCTCGCGGGTGCGGCTGTCGAAGACGGCCAGGCCGCTTTCGACCTGGCGACGGATTTCACGGGCCAGGTCGCGGGCCAGGCGCTTGCGGGCGCTGCCGACGCTTTCCTGATCGACCGGATCGTCCCAGGCTTCGGTCTCGGGCGCGGGTTCGTCGAGGAACAGGGGCCACAGGTCGATGGCGCCGTGCTGGCCGATCCGCGCCGGGATGTGGCGGGCGATGTCGCCCTGGGGGCCGGTCAGGGCGCGGGTGCGGTCGGGGTCGGCGAAGACGGCGTCGACGAAGGCCAGAACCTCTTCGGTCGAGCGGTAAGAGGTGTTCAGCTCCGGCCCGGCGAAGGGTTCGCCGGCGCCCTCGGCCAGGGCCAGGAAGTCGGCCCGTTCCTGACGCAGCCGTTCTGGGCGGGCGCCCTGGAAGGAGTAGATCGACTGTTTCTCGTCGCCGACGGCGAAGACGGTGCGGCCTGATGTCTGGCCGGAATAGAACTCCCCGGTCAGGGCGCGGACGATGGCCCATTGTTCTGGGGCGGTGTCCTGGGCCTCGTCGATCAGGACGTGATCGACCCCGCCGTCCAGCTTGTACAACACCCAGGCGGCGGCCCCGCTGCGGGTCAGAAGGGCGGCGGCGCGGGCGACCAGGTCGGGGAAGTCGAGGGCGCCGCGCTGGGCCTTTGCGGCCTCGTAGAAGGCGGCGTGGGCGCGGGCCAGGGTCAGGACCTTGATCGTATCGTCGGCGATCCGGGCCTTGCGCAGGGATTCGCGGGCGGCGAGGAATTTGGTCTGGAGGTCCAGCAGCCAGCCGACCGCGCCTTGCGGCGCCGACTTGGTGCCCATGCTCTTTCGCGGCTCGCCCGCCTGGGTGCAGAAGACGCCCGCCAGGGCCGCGAACCCGGCGTAGGGGGGCGCGGCGACGCTCATGGCGTCGGCGATCTTGCGGTCGTTGGTCGAACCGGTCTCCATGGCCTCGGCCATGCGGTTCCATTCGGCGGGATCGATCCAGGCGACGAAGTCCTGTTCCAGCTCTTCGGGGCCGCGGTCGGGCTCGGCGCCGGTCAGGGCGTAGGGATCGGGCGCGGTTCCGGCCTCAGCCCGGTCGATATAGTCCAGCAGGTCGGCGCGCTTGGCCTCGATCATCGACAGCAGGGCCTGGAACCTCTGCCAGTCCAGTTCGACGGCGAAATGGCTGTAGGCCAGGCCGATGGGACCGTCGGGAGCGGCGACGGCGGCGCGGGCCAGGTCCTCGCGCGCGGAATGGCTGAGGGCGGTGGCGGCCTGGTCTTCCAGCACGGTGAAGCGGGGCGAGACCCCGGCCTCGAGCGGGAAGCGACGCAGCAGTTTTTCGCAGAAGGCGTGGATGGTCTGGATCTTCAGCCCGCCCGGCGTCTCCAGCGCGCGGGCGAACAGTTTGCGGGCGCGGGACAGGGCCGCGTGATCCATCGCCTGCGGGTCGCCGTCGTCCAGCCGGGCCAGTTCGCGCGACAAGGCGGCGTCGTCCAGCACGGCCCAGCCGCCCAACTGGTCGAACAGCCGGGCCTGCATCTCGGCGGCGGCGGCCTTGGTGTAGGTGACGCACAGGATGGCGCCGGGATCGACCTGGTCCAGCAGCAGCCGCGCCACCCGGTTGACCAGGGTGGTGGTCTTGCCCGAGCCGGCGTTGGCGGTGACGAAGACGGTCAGGCGCGGGTCGGCCGCGACGATCTGGGGGGACACGCTCATTCTTCGTCCCCGTCGCCGATCACCGACCATTCCCAGACGCGGGCCAGGTGATCGTAGTTGCCGCCCTGGTTGCCCATGAACTGGGGGGCGGCCCAGGAGACGTAAGGCGTGTTCTCGTCGTCGAAGCGGGCGACGCGGCGCTTCAGCCCGTCCAGCGCCGCCTGGGCCAGGTCGGCGGCCTCGGCGCCTGAGGCGCGGGTGATGACCTCGCCCGCCGTCTTGCGCCCGACCACCCGGACATAGGTCAGTTCGTCGGGCGTGACCGGGCCATTGGTGCGTTCGAACCCGCCGTCGGCCAGGATGGCGGCGGTCAGGGTCAGTTGCGGGGCGAAGCCGGACTTGACCTGTTTGGCGGATGGAGCGGCGCCGGTCTTGAAGTCCATCACCGCCGCTCCGTCCGAGGCCAGCTCGATCCGGTCGGCGAAGGCCTTGACGGTGAAGGGGCCGGCGGGGGCGTCGAAGGTCATGGTCCCCTGTTGCTCGACCAGGATGTCGATGCCCCGCGCGCGGCGGCGGCGCTCGAAATCGGTCAGCCAGCGGGCGCAGTTGCGGGCGAGCGGCGCCTCGCGCGCCATGGCCGCATCCTCGAACCCCCGTGCGCCCAGTTCACGCAGCAGATGGTCGTGCAGGACGGCTTCGCAGTCGTCGGGCAGGTCGTCGGGCCAGTCCAGGGTCAACCGTTCGATGGCGGCGTGGACGGCGTTGCCACGGGCGAGCGCTTCGGCAGAAGCGCCGGGACGCTCCATCGCCTCCAGCCCCAGCACCCACAGGGCGTAGATGGCGTAGGGATCGCGCACCCAGCGTTCGATGCGGGTGACATAGAGGCTGCGGGGGCGGCGATGCACCGGCGGGCGCGGCTCGGGCCGTTTGGCGAAGCGCGGCGGGCCGGGCGGAGGGGCGTCCAGGGCGCGGGTCCAGTCCAGGACGGTGCGGGGGCGGGGCAGTTCGATCGGCGTCTCGGCGGAATGGGCGCCGCGGGTCAGCATCTCCAGCCGCCACAGCCAGCGGGACCGCACGGCCGGCTGGCCGCCGCGCCGTTCGCTGTGGACCAGGATGACCTCGTCGGCGCAGGCGGCCTGGACGAAGTCCTGGGCCGTCTGGCCCAGGCGGCGTTCGGGCGGGGGCAGGCCCAGGGCCTTGCGCATCGGACGCGACAGGAAGGGGTCGGTCGGGGCGGCCTGGGGCCAGACGCCTTCTTCCAGCCCGGCCAGGATCATCCGGTCGGCGCGCACCAGCCGCGCCTCGATGGCCCCGAGGATCCGCAGCGACGGATGGGTCGCGCCCCCGGTGCGGACGACGGTCTCGCGCACCAGGGACGTGGTCAGCTCGGCCAGGTCGGTCTGGTCGATGCGGCCCAGCGAGGCCCCGCCCTCGATCAGGCCGGACAGAAGGGCGGCGGCGGCCTCGCCGTCGGGACCGGCCCAGGCGTCCTGGCCGGCCAGGGTCTCGATAAGGCGTGTAAAGGCCGAGGCGGCGGCGTTCAGGTCGGCCCCATTTCGCTCGGTCTGGGGCAAGAAGACGGCGGTCGCGGCCTCGATGGCGGTTTGCAGACGCTCGACAAGGCGGGTGGCGGCCGACAGGCGTTCCCGTTTCCACTCGGGCGGGGCCTTGCCGCGCCGGTCGGGTTCGACCGCCTCGAGCAGGCGACGGCGGATGGCGGCGAAGTCGCGCGGGCGAGGACCGCGCAGGGCGTGTTCCTCCAGCGCGGCGACGGCGGCGGCTTGAGGGGCGTCGCCCAGGTCGAACCGGACCAACGGATGTTTGACGATCGCCAGCAGCAGATGGGGCTGGACCGGATCGGCGATCCAGCGGGCGCACAGATCGACCAGGGCGCCGGCGGGCAGACGCGACAGGGGGACGCCGGCAGACGAATCCGGGATGACGCCCCAGCGTTCCAGCCGGGCGGCGACGCGGCGGCCCAGGGCCTGGTCGGGCGTGACGAGCGCGCAGGTGCGACCCGTTCCATCAGGATTGGGCGTTTCCAGCGTCTCGCGCATCATCAGGGCGATGGCGGCAGCGGCCTCTTCCTCGGCGCGGACGGTCAGCAGGGACAGGCCTTGCAGGCCTTCGGCTATGGGGTCGCGGGCCTCGCCGCGCGCGGCGGCGGTCGAGCGAAGGTCGCGGATGGCGCGGCGCCAGTCGTCGGTGGCCTCGGCGGGGCGCAGGGCCTCGTTGACCAGGCGCTGGCGGGCCTGGCCACGGGCGAGGGCGGCAGGGGGCTGGGACGGGGCGAACCAGGGGCGGACATCGGCGCGGGCGACCTCGACCCGGTCCAGCAGTCGTTTCATCGCGCTTTGCGGATGCTGTTCGTCCAGCCGGTCCCAGACCGCCGCGTCCAGATCGAGATCGAGGCCGGGCAGGACGACGCAGCCCAGGGGCGCCCTAGCCACGGCCTTCAGCACGTCGCCGGCGGCGGGGACGGTGCCGGTCGAACCGGCGGCGATGACGGCCTGGGTCGGAGGCGTGTGGTCCCACAGTTCGGCGAGGCGGCGCAGCAGGGTCGCGCGGCGCCAGGCCGGATCGACCAGGCCCAGCTCGGCGAGGCGTTTGGGCCAGGCCTCGACCGCCAGGCCCAGGAACTCGGCGGACCGTTCCCAGTGTTCGGCCATTTCGCCGTCGACCAGGGTGGCGATCCGTTCGGGGTTCGGAACCTCTTCCAGCTGGCAGGAATCGAGGAAGCCGCCGAGCGCATCCGCCAGATCCAGGGCGCGCATCGGCGTCAGGCTGTTGTCGAACTGTTCGACGATCATCCGCGCCATCTCGAACCGGCGGGTCAGGGCGGGGATGGCGGGCGGCAGGTCGAGGCCGAGGGCGCCGGGGGTGAAGGGCGGCTCGTCCTCCTCCAGATCGCCCAGCGGCCGGACCTGGGGCAGCAGGATGGGGCGACCCTGGGACAGTTTCGACAGGGCGCCGGTGAAGGCGCGGGCGGCGCGTCGGTTGGGCAGCAGGATGGTGGCGTCGGACAGGGTCTCGGGCGGCAGATCGCCCAGCCAGGCCAGGACGCCGGCGGCCAGGTCTTCGAGGAAGGGCCGGTAGGCGGGGACGGCGTACCAGCGGGGGCTGGCCGCCGTGAAGGGATCGAAGCCGCTCACGCGTCTCCCGCCAGTTTCGCCTCGGCCTGATCCCGCGCCTGGGGATCGCCGACGTGCATCCAGTCGCCGTCCAGGACGCAGCCGAACAGGCGCCCCTCGGCGGCGGACTTGCGCCACAGGGGGCTGAGGGAGAAGGGGCCGTCGGGGCCGTGGTCGGCATAGCCGGGGCGGGTGATGTGCACGCCCATATAGGCGAAGGGGGCGGACGGGGCGTCGCCGCGGAAGGTCAGTCTCCCATCGTCGGCCAGGAAGAAGTCGCCGTCGCCCTCGAAGCCGATGGAGCCCTCGCGGCGGGCCAGCAGCAGGGCGGCGTCCATGGTCTCCGGGTTCCACAGACGGATCAGATCGGTCAGGGCGTCGCCTCTGTCGATCCAGACGCTGTCGATATTGGCGACGAAGATGGGATCCTCGCCCAGAAGGGGATGGGCCTTCTTCAGCCCGCCTCCGGTCTCCAGCAGTTCGGCTCGCTCGTCGGAGATGACGATCCGTGGGCCGCGTCCGCGTGCGGCCAGATGGGCTTCCAGGCGGTCGGCGAACCAGTGGACATTGACGACCGCCGTCTCGACTCCCGCGTCCGCCAGCCGGTCCAGCACATGGTCGATCAGGGCGCGGCCGGCCACCTCGACCAGGGCCTTGGGCCGGTCGTCGGTCAGCGGGCGCATCCGGGTGCCCAGGCCGGCGGCCAGCACCATTGCGGTCTTGGGAGCGGTCATGCTCGCACCTCGGCCGGGACGTGGCGGTCGAACCAGCGGGCGACGGGCGCCAGGGCCGGCTGTTCCAGATTGGCGTTCAGATGCCGCCACATGCGCGGCAGGAACTGACGGTAGCGAGGCTTGCCGTCGCGGGCGATCAGCCGGGCGAAGATGCCGATGATCCGCGCCTCGTTCAGGGCGGCCAGTCCGGCGTAGTCGGCCATGAAGGTGGCGCGGTCCACCTGGGGCCGCAGGGCGAAATAGCGGTCCAGGGCCTCGGCTTCCAGCGCCGGCGACACGTCGCGGCGGGCGTCCTGAAGCAGGGAGTGCAGGTCCCAGGAGGGGTGGGCGCGGACCGCGTCCTGGAAGTCGATCATGCCGACGCGGGCAGGGCCCTCGCGCTCAGGCAGCCAGATCAGGTTCTCGGCGTGATAGTCGCGATGCGCCATGACCGAGGCGCCGTCCGCGCCCGAGGCGACGATCTTCGCCCAGGCCTCTCGCCACGCCGCCACGGCGGCGGCGTCGAAGGCGACGCGCTCGTCCAGACGGGGCAGCCATTCGACGAACAGGTCGGCCCCGCCCTGAAGCGCCGTCTCGTCATAGGTCAGCAACGGCCAGTCGCCGCCGGGGCCGTGCAGGGTTTGGGGAGGGGCGCCGGCCTCGTGCAGGGCGGCCAGGGCCTCGATGGCGGTCAGATACAGCGGCGTCTCGTCGGCGCCGTCCTCGATCACCCGGGCGAACAGGGCGTCGCCGAAATCCTCCAGCACCGCCAGGCCATTGGGCGCGTCGAGGGCCGGGATTTCGGGAGCGGACAGGCCCAGCGCCTTCAGATAGGCGGCGACGGCGGCGAAGGCCTCTATCCGTCCGGCCGACAGACGGGCGACGGCGTTCCAGCCGGCGGCCTGACGCTGCTGCGGCGTCCAGGCCGGGTCGGCGGGGGGGCTTTCGGCGGCGGGGGCCTGGTCCATCAGCATCAGGGACGCCCCGTCAGTCGTGGTCAGCCGCTCGTAGCGCCGCGTCGAGGCGTCGCCGGGCAGGGGCGCGCGGGCGGCCTGGGCCAGGCCGGCGGAGGCCAGGAAGTCGAGGCGAAGCTGTTCGCGGTCAGAAACGGACATGGTCGATCAGGTCTTCCCACCGGCCTGCGCCGGAAACGGTCGCAACACGGCCGTCGCCGTGTTCGGAAATTTCGATGACCAGGCGGTCGGGCCCCAGGAACCGGCCCGGCTCCTCGCCCAGCCGCTCGGGCCATTCGATGATTGCGCAGCCCTCGTCCAGGGCGTCGTCCAGGCCGATCTCGAAGGCCTCTTCCGGTCGGGTCAGGCGATAGAGGTCGAAATGGGCGACGGGCGGGTCGGATTCATAGAACTGAACCAGGGTGAAGGTCGGGCTGGGCACGTCTTCGTCCGGCGTGGTCAGGGCGCGGATCAGGCCGCGCGCCAGGGTCGACTTGCCCATGCCCAGCGGCCCGTACAGCAGCAGGCTGTCGCCTGGCGCCAGCAGGGGCGCGATGGCATGGCCCAGACGGGTGGTGGCCTCGGCGTCGGGAAGGTCGATCTTCATGGAAACACCGCGTCAGGATCGGCGGCCAGGGTGCGTTCGGTGAACTGTTTCAGGGCCACAGTGGCCTTGACGGCGTCCCCGTCCAGCCGTTCGGGCGGGATGGGCTGACCGACCACGACGCTGAAGGGTTTGCCCGCCTTGTTCAGCAGTTCGTGGAATAGGGTCACGTCGCGCAGTTCCTGCGAGACCTTGTCGAACAGGTGGAACAGCCGGCTGTACGGGCCGGTGACGTGCATGGGAATGACCGGAGCGCCGTATTTGCGCGCCAGGGAGGCGGCGGTCGGCGCCCATTCGGGGTCGGTCAGGACGCCGTTTTTCTCGCGGGCCAGGCGGCCGGCGGGGAACATGACGACGCAACGTTCGGCCTCGAAGGCCTCCTTGGCGGCGTTCAGGGTGGCGCGGGTCTTTTCGCGGGTGCGCTTGTCGTGAACCCATTCGACGGGAATCACTGTCTCGGCCAGTCGCGGCGAGACACGCAGGGCGTCGGCGTTGGCGAAGAAGATGGCGTCGGGGCGGCGCTGTCGGACGGCGTCATAGACCGCCACTCCGTCGGCGATGCCGGTGGGATGATTGGCGACGACGACGCACCGGCCGCTCGTGGGCAAACGGTCCAGATGGGCGGTGGACACCTTCAGGCTCAGCAGGTCCGAGACATGGTCCAGGGTCTCGGCGCCTGACAGGTTCTGGATGGCGTCGGCCATCCGCACCGCCGCCCTGTAGTTCAGCACGGAATACAGGGCCGGCCGCACGACCGGCCAGACGGGAGAGGCGGTCAGACGCGGGGCGCGTTCGGCGATGAGGACATCGACGATATGGGGCGAGCGGCGGACGGGAAGGGCGGCGGAATTCATGGACGACCGCTTGTCGCCGGTTCGGCGAAAGGGAGCAAGCCTACCAGAGGCGCGCCACGCCGAAGCTGTCGAACACCTGTTCATTGGAGACGAGCGTCAGGTTGTTGATCAGGCCCTGTGCGATCAGCAGCCGGTCGAACGGGTCGCGGTGCGTATGGTCCAGCCGGCCGGCGTGGGACGCCTCGCGGGCGGTGATCGGCAGGATGTCAAAACCTTCGAGATCGACCTCGGCCTCGAACCGCTCGGCCAGCAGCCCAGCCTTGGGCAACCTGCCCATGCCGTGTTTCAGGGCGATCTCATAGGCTGATACAGCGCTGACGAAGACATGGACGTCGCCGTCGCGTATGGCGGCCTCGGCGGCCCGACTTAGCCCCGCTTCCCCCGACATCCACCAGATGAGGGCGTGGGTGTCGAGCAGCAGCCTCATTCGCCTCGGCCCTCCCACAGACGCAGTTCGTCTTCCGGCAGGGGGTCGAAGAAACGATCATCCATGGCGACGAGGCCCTTCAGCCGACCCGGCTTGCGCTCGGGCTTGGTCGCCGGCTCGAAGGGCACAATCCTTACTGCGGGCTTGTCGCCGCGCGCAATGACGACCTCTTCGCCGCGTTCGGCGGCGGCGATCAGTTTGGAGAGATGGGTCTTGGCGTGGTGGACGGTGACAGTGGTCATGTCGCGCTCCTTGGTCCAAGTAACTTAGCTAACTTCTGAGCTGTCAGCAACTTTCGCCTGGCGAACGGTGGTGCTACGCCTCGCCGCTGCGAGTTTTGCGAGGAATGCCCCATGCGCCACCGTTCTCTCTTGTCCGCCGCCTGCGCGGGAATTGCCTTGTCGGGCGCCCTGATGAGCGCCGCTCCGGCCCTGGCCCAGGTTCCGCCCGCGCCGGTTCCGACTGCGCCTGCGACGCCCGACGCCTTCACCTATAAGGATATGATCACGGCCAACCGGCTGGGCGATCCGCAGGTGTCGCCGGACGGGCGCTACGTCGTCTATTCGGTGACGACGACGGATGTAGAGGCCAACCGCCGCGCCGGCAGCCTGTGGATGCTGGACCTGAACACGCCGGACGTGGCGCCGCGCCGACTGGCCATCTCGGACCAGGGCGCGAACACCGCCCGCTGGGGCGGGGACGGCAATCTGTATTTCCTGTCGGGCAAGTCGGGCGCCAGCCAGGTCTGGCGCGTGGCCTCGCCGACGGCCACGCCCGTGCAGGTGACCAATCTGCCGCTGGACGTGAACGCCTATCGGATCAGCCCGAGCGGCGACAAGGTGGCCGTGTCCCTGGCCGTCTATCCGGACGCGGCCGACCTGAACGCCTCGGTCGAGATGGGCAAGGCCATGGCCGAGCGGAAGACGACCGGCCAGGTCTACGACCGCATGTTCGTGCGCCACTGGGACACGTGGAACGACCACACCCAGAACCATCTGTTCGTCCAGTCGATCGGTCGCAACGGTCAGGCGACCGGAACTCCGGCCTGGGTGACCAAGGGCTTCGACGGCGACACTCCGTCCAAGCCGTTCGGCGACGAGAGCGACTTCGTCTTCACTCCTGCCGGCGATTCCATCGTCTTCTCGGCGCGCCTGGCCGGCAAGACCGAGCCGTGGAGCACCAATTTCGACCTGTGGAAGACCAACGGCCTGACCGGCGACGGGACCTTCACCAACCTGACCCAGGACAATCCGGCCTGGGACGCGGGGCCGGTGTTTTCGCCGGACGGCCGCACCCTGGCCTATCGCGCCATGGCGCGTCCGGGCTTCGAGGCCGATCGCTATCAGATCGTGCTGATGGATGTGCAATCGGGCCAGAAGCGCGAGATCGCGTCGAACTGGGACCGTTCGGCCGACACCCTGCAATGGTCGCGCGACGGCCAGACCCTGTACACGACCGCCGGCGACGTGGGTTCGACCAGGCTGTTCGCCGTGGACACGCGCAACGGCGTCGTCACCCCGGTCACCGGCCCCGGCCATGTCTCGGCCTTCCAGCAGACGCCGTCGGGCTTCGTCTTCGCCCAGGACAGTCTGAAGTCGCCCAGCGATCTGTATTTCAAGACCTATCTGGGTCGTGAAATGCCGCGTCGCCTGACCCAGGCCAACCCGGCCTTCGACGCCAAGGCCTTCGGCGAATACGAGCAGTTCAGCTTCCCCGGCTGGAACAACGAGACGGTGCACGGCTACGTCATCAAGCCGGTCGGCTATGAGGAAGGGAAGAAGTACCCCGTCGCCTTCCTGATCCACGGCGGACCCCAGGGCTCGTTCGGGGACGGCTGGTCGTATCGCTGGAACCCCGAGACCTACGCCGGGGCAGGCTATGCGGTGGTGATGATCGATTTCCACGGCTCGACCGGCTACGGCCAGGCCTTCACCGACGCCATCAGCCAGCACTGGGGCGACCGCCCGCTGGAGGATCTGCAAAAGGGCTGGGCCGCCGCGCAGCAGAAGTACGGCTTCCTGGACGGTTCCAACGCCTGCGCCCTGGGTGCCTCGTACGGCGGCTATATGATCAACTGGATCGCCGGCAACTGGTCGAACGCCTTCAAATGCCTGGTCAACCACGACGGCGTCTTCGACACCTTCGGCATGGGCTATTCGACCGAGGAGCTGTGGTTCACCGAGTGGGAATACGGCGGCACGCCGTGGGACAAGCCGGAAGGCTATCAGAAGTTCAACCCCGCCAACCATGTCGAGAACTGGAAGACGCCGATGCTGGTGGTGCAGGGCGACCACGACTTCCGCATTCCGACGGCCCAGGGCCTGTCCACCTATACGGCGCTGCAGCGCCGGGGAATCGACAGCCGCCTGATCGTCTTCCCGAACGAGAACCACTGGGTGCTGAAGCCGGCCAACAGCCTGCAATGGCACAATGAGGTGTTCGGCTGGCTGAACAAGTATCTGACCCCCGCCCAATAGGGCCGGGGCGCCGCAGAAACGAAGGAAGGGCGCAGCCGCAAGGCCGCGCCCTTTTTCGTTAGAGACCTGCGCGGGTCTCGGCCAGTTGGTTCAGACGGGCGTATTCGCGCGCCGTCATGCAGCGCGGCGTGGACCAGGTTTCGCCGTTCGAGCGGGCGTTCAAGGTTTCGCGCGCGCTGACGAAGACCGGCTGAACGCCGAACTCGCGCTGGTAGGCGCGACGGGTGGCCGCATCGGTCGCGCAGATCATGACGATCTGTTGGGATTCGGCGCGCTGCGGCTTGGACGTCTCGGCCAGGCTGGGGGTCGCGGTCGCCGCAATGGCGGCGAGAACCAGCGCGGGCGATGCAAATCGGGTCATTGAGCGGGTCATCGGGCATCCTCCTGTGGCCTGAATTAAGATCAGGGCTCTGATGAAATATGCGCCGAATTTTCGCGTTGTAAAGTTTTTGCGACAACTGAGCGCATAACTGACGAAATTTTAGGCCAGGAGAGGTCGAAGGGGACCGGGCGGCTCCAAACCGCGACTTGCGCGTTCTGTCTGGCTCACGGAGCCGATTGTTTGGCCAAGATGCTGAAGTGGAACGAATTGTGGTCGGACCTGCGTCGCAGGGGCGTAGATCCGGCTGTGGTTCGCGCGCGAAGCTTTCACGATTGGGTGCGGCGGAATGACCCAGTGTACGCCGCCGTCCGACGGCCCGGTCGCGCCGAGGCCTGGGCGGGGGGCGTCGGCCTGTTGTTGATCGGGATTGTTGTTCTGGCCCTGATCCTGTTCGACTGGAACATGGTGCGCGGACCCATCGGACGCTGGGCCTCGGCGGCGTATGATCGCGACATTGCGCTTCAGGGCGACCTGGACGTCCATCTGTTCAGCTGGACGCCTTCGGCGGTGGTGCGGGGTCTCAAGATCGGCGGGCCGGAGTGGGCGCGGGATCGCGATACGGCCGATGTGGACGAAATCCGCGCCTCGGTGCGGCTGCGCAAACTGTTCGCCGGCCAGATCGAGATGCCGTTGCTCAGCTTCACCCGCCCCCGGCTGGTGCTGATCACCGACAAGGACGGCCGCAACAGCTG
The DNA here is from genome assembly GCF_011064825.1 of Brevundimonas mediterranea. NCBI lineage: Bacteria > Pseudomonadati > Pseudomonadota > Alphaproteobacteria > Caulobacterales > Caulobacteraceae > Brevundimonas > Brevundimonas mediterranea. Next base: position 1,175,137 of record NZ_CP048751.1, on the reverse strand, counting down.
GGACCTGAACCCCGAAAAGCCCGACACGGGCGAGGGGATGAAACTGCCGGTCATCCAGCAACTGGTCATCACCGACGGCCGCCTGGTCTTCGACGAGCGGCGACGCGGTCTGAAACTGGAGGCGACGGTCGATGCGCGCGAGGGGCAGGGTGACGACGCCGGTTTCGTGCTGGACGGCGAGGGCGAGGTCAATGGCTCGCCGCTGACGCTCCGCGTCCGGGGCGGCCCTTTCATCAATATCCGTCGTGACCGACCCTATGACTTCGAGGCGAGCGTCAGCGGCGCGGGCTCCAGCCTGACCGCCAAGGGGGCCGTGACCCGGCCGTTCGACCTGGGCCGGTTCGACGCCACCCTGAGCTTGCAGGGGCGCGACCTGTCGGACCTGTATCTGCTGACGGGGGTCGCCCTGCCCAACACCCCGCCCTATCGACTGAAGGGCGCGTTGAAGCGGAACGAGAATATCTGGACCTTCAGTGATTTCGATGGCCGGGTCGGGGCCTCGGACCTGTCCGGCGACGTGCGGGTCGATGCGGCGAAACGATTGCGGGTCGATGCGGAACTGACGTCGCGCCGCCTCGACATCGACGACCTGGCCGCCGTCCTGGGCGTCCGGACCGTGACGAATGCGGCGGGATCCAATACCGAGGCGCCCGTGGCCGTCGGCGGCAAGCTGCTGCCCGACGCGCCGCTGCAAACTGAGCGCCTGCGGGCGATGGACGGAAGCCTGAGCTATCGGGCGGTCGCGGTGAAGGCCAATGACCTGGATGTGCGGGCGGTGAACCTGGGCGCGGAACTGAAGGACGGCGTCCTTGATCTCGATCCCGTCAGTTTCAACTTCAATCGGGGCGAACTGAACGGCACGGCCCGGATCAATGCGACGCGCGACATCCCCTACAGCGTCGTCGATTTCCGTCTGGCCGGCTATCCGCTGGAATCCATCATTCCCGCGCGCGACGGAACTGCGCCCCTGACCGGGCGCGCTCTGGGCCGTGCGCGGCTGGAAGGACCCGGCGCCTCGATCCATGATTTCGCAGCGGCGTCCAAGGGCTCGCTCAGCCTTGTGGTGCCCGACGGTCAGATGCGGTCGGCCTTCGCCGAACTGCTGGGCATCAACGCCAGCGCCGGCCTGCTGAAACTGTTGCGCGGAGACCAGTCCACGGCCCAGATCCGGTGCGCCGTCGCCGATTTCGACGTGCGGGGCGGCGCGGCGACGGTCAAGACCCTGGTCATCGATACGGATGTGGTTCTGGCCCAGGGCACAGGCACGATCGACCTGGGGGCCGAAACCCTGGATCTGCGTGTGGATGGCGAATCCAAGAAGCCGCGCCTGCTGCGGGTCTGGGCGCCCATCACGGTCAAGGGGGCCTTGACCGCCCCCCAGGTCGGCGTCGATGTCCGCGCCCTGGTCGGCCAGGGCGGGGTCGCCGGTCTTCTGAGCGCGGTGGTGGCGCCGGTCACGGCCCTGTTCGCCTTCGTCGATCCGGGCCTGGCCGAGGATGCGAACTGCGGCCGGCTGATCGCCGGGGCGCGATAAATCTGCGAAGGGTCTGGGCCGAGCGAGGGGCGACGACGTATTGGAAGCCATGGACTGTATCGCATGACCCGGCGCGGCCTGTTGGCGCCCATTGCGGGCCTGATGGCGGCCGCCTGTTCACCCCTGGGCCTGCTCAACAGTCTGGGGCCGAGGGACGGGGGCGTGCGACGGGTGGCGCGCGACATCGCCTATGGCGATGATCCCCGCCAGAGGCTGGACCTGTACGCCCCGACCGCGCCGGGGACCTATCCGGTCCTCGTCTTCTTCTATGGCGGCGGCTGGGATTCAGGGTCGCGCGACCTCTATGGCTGGGCGGCCCAGGCCCTGGCCGCCCAGGGGTTCGTCGTGGCCCTGCCCGATTACCGCGTCGTGCCCCAGGTGGTCTTTCCGGCCTTCATCGAAGACGCCGCCGTCGCCACGGCCAAGGCGGCGGATGTCGCCGCAGCCTATGGCGGCGATCCGGAACGAGTGGGGGTGTTGGGCCATTCGGCCGGCGCCCATCTGGCCCTGATGATCAGTCTGGACCGCCGCTATATGCAGGCGGTCGACCGCCCTGGACTGATCAGGGCGGCGGCGGGTCTGGCGGGCCCCTATGATTTCCTGCCGTTCGACGTGGGGGCGTCCCGGAACGCCTTCGGCCGCGCCCCCGATCCGACCCTGACCCAGCCCGTCACCTTCGTGCGTCCCGACGCGCCGCCGATCTGGCTGGGTCACGGCACGGCCGACGTCGTGGTCCATGCCGAGGACACGACCATTCTGGACCAGAGGATGAAGGCGGTCGGCGGTCGGTCTGAGGCGAAGCTCTATCCGGGTCTGGACCACGCCGACCTGATCGCGACCTTCTCGCCCCTGTTCCGCAAGAAGGCGACGATTCTGGCCGATGTGACCGGCTTCTTCCACCGCGAACTGGGCTGATCGCCGAGCGGGGACTTTTCAAGAATGCGACTTAATGCCAATATGTCGGCTGGTCGGATTTTAGTATTCGTACCGATCATTCACGGCCCGTTCCGAACCTGTCTGGCTCCGGCGCCCACGCGTGCCGAACCTGCTGGCTCCGGGGCGGGCCGTCTTCGTTTCCGCGCCATATGGCGGCGGGAAGACACACCGACAGGAAGGATGGTGCGGGCGGCCGGGGTCGAACCGGCACTCCTTTCGGAACTGGATTTTGAGTCCAGCGCGTCTACCAATTCCACCACGCCCGCAGCGGAGCCGGTCTCATGCCACAAGGGCATGAGCCGGGTCCAGAGGGTCTTGACCGCATCATGAAGTTTACGCGGACGGCCGTCCTGCGTGGGGCGCAGCCTGAGCGCCGCAGGCGGATTTCGGGATCGCTGCAATGATGGGGCCCGATCAGGCCGCCACCTCCACATGGCTGTCGGTCCCGCCGGCCAGCACCCGTCGGGCGCGGATGTACATCTCGACCCGCTGCAGGACGATCAGTCCCATGGCGAAGACCAGGAAGGCGTCGGTGACGGCCATGGCGTTCAGACGCCAGTCGGCGGCGTGGGTCTCGATCAGGTCGCGCAGGCCGGCGCGGCCCGCGAACAGCACGATCAGCAGGATCAGGCCCAGCGGCGAAGCCTGGGCCATCAGCGAACCGTCCGGCTCCTTCTCTATGGTGACGGTCTTGCCGCGATACCAGCCGGCCAGGCCGCCCAGGACGGCGCCGATGGCCAGCACGGCCCAGGCGCCGGGGCCGAACGGCGCGTGGACGGCGCGAGGACTATAGGTCGAGCCCCAGATGCCGAGCCCGATCAGGGGCACGACGATGGCGGGCATGATCCACAGGAACTGCGGCTTCAACGGTCGCTTGCGCCGGTTCTTCAGCAGCACCAGGACCAGCACGGCCGGGAAGACCAGCAGCGGTATGAGTTTCTCGGGCGGCATGTCGTCCTCCAGGCCTCCCCCGAGGCCGACATCGGTCAATCCGGCGTGGTCAGGCGTCGCGCGGAAGCGGCTCCACCGTCTGCTCGATGGCCCCGAAGATCGAACGATGCTGGTCGTCCATCATCTCGATCCGGACCGTGTCGCCATGGGCCAGGAAGGGGGTCTCGGCGGCGCCGCGCAGGATCGTCTCGACCGTGCGGACCTCGGCGATGCAGGAATAGCCCAGGCCGCCCTCGGCGACCGGCTTGCCGGGGCCGCCGTCGGCGTCGCGGTTGGAGACCGTGCCTGAACCGATGATCGTCCCGGCCGACAGCGAGCGGGTCTTGGCCAGATGGGCGATCAGGGTCCCGAAGTCGAAGGTCATGTCCACGCCCGCGTCGGCGCGGCCGAAGGGCTGGCCGTTCAGCTGGACGGTCAGTTCGCCGTGCAGCTTGCCGTCCCTGAAGCGGTCGCCCAGCGCATCCGGCGTCACGAAGACGGGCGAGAGGGCGCTGGCGGGCTTGGACTGGACGAAGCCGAAGCCCTTGGCCAGTTCGGCGGGGATCAGGTTGCGCAGGGAGACGTCGTTGACCAGGCCGACCAGGCGGATCGCGGCCAGGGCCTCGTCCCGCGTTGCGCCCTGGGGCACGTCGCCGGTCACGACCACGATCTCGGCCTCAAGGTCGCAGCCCCAAGCGGGGTCGGCCAGGGGGATGGGATCGCGGGGCGCCAGAAAGCCGTCGGAGCCGCCCTGGTACATCAGGGGATCGGTCCAGAAGCTGGCGGGCATTTCGGCCCCGCGCGCCCGGCGGACCAGTTCGACATGGTTCACATAGGCCGAGCCGTCGGCCCACTGATAGGCGCGGGGCAGGGGGGAGGCGGCGTCGCGTTCGTGGAAACGGCCGCGCGGCACGGCCTCGTGCTCGAGGCTCTCGGCCAGGGCGTGGAGCCGGGGGCCGCAGCGGTCCCAGTCGTCCAGCGCGGCCTGGAGGGTGGGGGCGATCAGGAAGGCGTCGGTGAACCAGTGCAGGTCCTGCGAGACGACCACGAGGCGGCCGTCGCGGCCGTGCTTGAGCGAGGCGAGTTTCATGCCCAAGGCCTAGACCGATTTCGCGCCGGGGGGAACAGAGGGGCGGTCAGTGACGGGGGAGGGGCGGGGCGTCGTCCTTTTCCACCTTGGGCGGCAGGGTCGTCGCGAAGGCGCGCTGGAGGGCCGAGAGTTCTGAAATCCGGCTGGCGCGATCGCTCCAGTAGATGTGGAACGCCTCGACCGCTTGTCGGATCTGGATGCGATGGGCCGCCACAAGCTCCTGGGGGGACGGGCAGGGCGGGGGCGCAGGCGGAGGGGGCGGCGCGGCCTCCGTCACGACATAGCCGTCCTCGACGCCCGTTCCGCAGAGGCCGGACGTGAGAACCTTCGCCTCTTCCAGCTTGTAGCTGATCGGGATGGGTCGCACAGGGGGCGGGCTCGGTTCCGGGGGCTTCGGCTTGGGCTTGTCGGCCGCCTTGCCGTCCAGCGCGTCATCCAGCTTCTTGAGCGGAAGACCCGAACAGATGGTCAGAACAAATCCCAGTTCGCGCCGGACGGTCGCCACAAGCTCTCGCGCCGCCGGCTCTCCGTCGCCGACCGCGCGAATGGCGCGTTCTGACGCTTGCAGAATGATCTCGTACTTGCGCTTGATGATCGTGACCAGGACGACTTCCTGTCGTCGGCGCTCGCCGTTGACGCCCAGCCAGTTTGCAATGACGGCGGCGGCCACGGCGCTTAGGATCGAGAGGATGAACGCGGTCGCGCCGTCCCAGATCACGGGCGTTGCAACAACCTCGGCGGGAAAGTCGGTTTGTGTCGGCAGCATTGTCATCCCCCACTCGCCACATCATGCCGCAGCGGCGAAGCTGGGCCAAGTGAAAGGTTAACGATGTTCGGTGAGCAGGGCCTTGGCCTCGGCGCCGGCGCGGGCGGCGGGGTCGCGCACCTCGACCTCGACGACCACCCCGCCTGCGGGTTCGACCGCCCACAGATAGCGGCGCTCCACCTCGACCTCGCGGCCGGACGGGGCGAAGCCGACATAGGAGTCGCCCCAGGGGGTGATCTTCTTCAGCTCGACGAAGGGCATGGCGCAGGCGGCGTCCAGCTCTTCCTCGGCCATCACGGTCAGTTCGTCGTCGGGTGCAGGCATGGGCTCGGTCTGGAAAAAAAGAGTCTAATTCGTCTGAAATCGGGGCTCAGGGTTCGTCGGCGTAGATCGCGACGCGCGCGGCGGCCGTCGAAGACACCGCCCCCCGATACATGCCCGAGGTGTTCATGGCGAAGGCCGGGGTTCCGGTCAGACCCATGACGATGACCCCGCCGTCGCCGCCGATGGAGCCGACGTCGGCGATCTCGGCCTCGGCCGCCGCCTGGACGGTCGCGCCGTCGGCGGTGCGGCGACAGATGTCGCGGGCCACGGTGGAGCGGATGAAATACTCGCCCGAGCCGGTCGCCGAGACGGCGCAGCCGTCGGCGTTCGAGGCGTAGGTTCCGGCGCCGATGATCGGCACGTCGCCCACCCGGCCCCAGCGTTTGGCGGTCATGCCGCCGGTCGAGGTGGCGGCGGCGAGGCGGCCCCGACTGTCCAGGGCCACGGCGCCGACGGTGCCGAACTTCCTCTCGTTCAGCGGCGGGGCGACGGCGGCCTGGGCTCCCGGCGTCGATACGTCGGCGGGACGGGCGGGCAGGGGCAGGCCGGCCTCGGTCAGTGCCTTGATCAGGCCCTGCCAGCGGCGTTCGGTGAAGAAGAAGGCCGGATCGACCTGTTCCAGCCCGGCCTGGGCGGCGAAGGCGTCGGCGCCGGGGCCGATCAGCATGACGTGGGGCGACTGTTCCATCACGGCGCGGGCGGCGGCGACCGGGTGGCGGGTGGTGGTCAGCCCGGCGACGGCGCCGGCGGTCAGGTCCGCCCCGTTCATGACGGCGGCGTCCAGCTCGTTACGGCCGGCCGCGGTGAAGACGGCGCCCCGCCCGGCGTTGAACAGGGGATCGTCCTCCATGACCTGAACGGCGGCCTGGACCGCGTCCAGCGCCGAGCCGTCGCGCGCCAGCACCGCCGATCCGGCGTCCAGCGCCCGTTGCAGGGCGGCGCGATAGGCGGCGTCCTGTTCCGGCGTCAGGCCGGCCCGCTCGATCACCCCCGCCCCGCCGTGGATGGCCAGGGACCAGCGGGGAGCGGCCGGGTCCTGGGCGTGGGCAAGGCTGGCGACGATGGAAAAACAGAGTGTAATTAGTGCAATTCGTCCAGATCGCATCATGGTCGGTCCCTCCGTCGGTGGATTGTAGCCCGCCCCCCGGCGATGTCGGGTCGATGGGTGCGACAATCTGAAAATCGGTGCGTTTTCAAGCACGAGGTGGATGAAATTGTGCGGGGACAGGCCCGAGAGCGACGGGAGTAGGGGGCAGACGCGGCCCATCACTCCCGATGGTGCAGCCGCTTCCACACCCGATAGGCGACGATGGGAGCGAAGCCGCAGATCAGGGCGGCGAGCAGGACCGTCCAGAACCCGCCGCCCAGCCAGAACTCCCCCGCCAGGGCGCCGGCGCCGGCCGCGAGGGCCGGGCCGAGCCAGGGCAGCCAGGTCGGCGGCCGCATCCGCATTCAGGCGTCGACCTTGATGACGCCGCGACGGATCTGGTCCAGTTCGATGGAGTCGAACAGGGCCTGGAAATTGCCGTTGCCGAAACCCTCGTTGCCCTTGCGCTGGATGATCTCGAAGAAGATCGGACCGAAGGTGTCCTGGGTGAAGATCTGCAGCAGCAGGCCCTCCTCGTCCGAACCGTCGATCAGGATGCGGTTCTTGCGCATCCGCTCCACGTCCTCGCCATGGTTGGGCAGGCGTTTGTCGATCAGTTCGAAATAGGTCTCGATCGTGTCCTGGAAATCGACGCCGCGGGCGCGCATGGCCTCGACCGTCTCGAAGATGTTCTCGGTGGTCAGGGCGATATGCTGGATGCCCTCGCCGTTGTAGCGGCGCAGGAATTCCTCGATCTGGGAGTTGTCGTCCTGGCTTTCGTTCAGGGGGATGCGGATGGCGCGGTCGGGCGCGATCATGGCTTGCGAGAACAGGCCGGTCGCCTTGCCCTTGATGTCGAAATACTTCTGCTCCTCGAAGTTGAACACCGAGCCGTAGAAGCCGGACCAGGTGCGCATCTGGCCGCGACGGACATTGTGGGTCAGGTGGTCCAGGATCTCGAGGCCCATCGAATTCTTGCGCTCGGCCTCTTCCCAGCCCTCGATCTCGTCCCAGGTGTCGTACAGCGAGCCGGCGTCGCCGTACTGGTCGATGACGTACAGCAGCGAACCGCCGATGCCCTGGAGGATATAGGGATAGTCGCCCAGCGCCCCGCCGTTCGCATCGGTCGCCGCCACGGCGCCGCGTTGGAGCGCGCCCTCATAGGCGGCCTTGGCGTCATTGGTGCGGAAGGCCATGCCGTTGGCCGAGGGGCCGTGGTCGGCGGCGAAGGCCTGGGCCTGACCGTTCGGCGTGCGGTGGACGAGGAAGGAGATGTCGCCCTGCTTCAGGCGCACCACGTCGGTCTTTGGGTTCACATGGGTCTGGGTGAAGCCCATCATTTCAAGGCGCGAAATCATCGCCTTCGGTTCCGGGCCGGTGAATTCTACGAATTCGAATCCATCGACGCCGAGGGGGTTTTCCAGGTTGATCTGTTCCGCAGTCGTCTGGGCAGGGGCCTGATCAGAGGTGGGGGTCATGTCGTTCATGGCGCGTCTCCCGCGTAGCTTCTGTGGCGGGCTTAACCGAAAGGGGCCGCCGATTGGCGCGGAACCTAGTCGCGGATGACGACAGAGCCAAGGCGGTCCCACGGGGTCGTGATGGGGGAGGGGAGCGGAGCCAGGTTTTCAGGTCGAGCGCGTCGCCAGCATCGGCGCCGTGGTGACGGCCCAAGCCTTGGGTGTGGCCAACGGCGCCTTGCACACGGCCTCGACCGTCCGACCGTCCGCGAACCGATAGCGCACCGAAAGGCTTTGGGTGCAACGGGCCTGGACCGCGAAGAACATGGCTTCGGCGTCCGCATTGGGGTCGTGGTCCTCTATGCTGGCGAGAAGGGGGGCGCCCGACAGCACGCCACACCTGTCGCCGGTGTCCAGCCTTATGCCTTCGGGATTCCGGTAAAAGCCCGTACCGCCGCCGGTGCAGTTCTGGTCGTTCAGATGGAAGAGGGCGGCCTGGCGATAGTCGTCCCGGCCGGGCTGCTCCTCCAGCGTGACGCCCAGGGCCGCCAGCCGGGTTTCGAGGCCCGACCAACGGTCCGCACCAGGCCCATCAAGCAGAATGCTGACGCCGCTATCGCGCGGGAGAAGGGCGCGGAAGTCCGCCGCGCCATAGCCGTCGCCGTTGCGGCCGGCGTCCAGCACCGTCTTCCACAGGTCGAAGATGTCGCGCCCGCCATCGGAGGCCTGCCGCGTTTCCAGATCCGCGATCCATTGGATCACGACGCCGCAATCGTAGACCGCAGAGCCGGATCGCAGACGCCGAGGATCATAGGCGCGATCCTCTAAAGCCGATCGGCAACCGTTCAGGCGCTGGGCCAGGGAGGATTTCACCTGGGCGTCATCAATGACGCCGGACGATGCAGCGGCGACCAGAGCGCCGTATTCCGCCCCGCCTTCATGAAGCCAAGGCGCGGTGTCGCCGTCCTTGGTGATGACGCCATGTCCATTCCACAGGTGGAAGGTCTCGTGCCAGACGAAGGTGGAAAGCGGGCCGGTCACCTCCTCTGGCGGGGCGTCCCAGTCGGCGCCGAAAAAGCGCAAGGCGATGACGCCGGTGTTTGTCACGTCTCCGCGAAACGTCGTCGGACCGGGGCTGTCTGTCGTGACCACCAGGACGGGTTTGTAAGGCAGGTCGCGGCCCAATCTGGCGCCGTAGAAACCTTGTGCGGCCAGAAAGCCGTCGCCCATCAGCGTGGAAAGCGATGCGGGAACCGAGGCGCCGATCACGGCCGCGCCGCCAGCCCTGCGTGTCACGGCCGCCTCGGGGCCGACGTAGGCGTAGCCTTTGATCGCCTCTGCCTCGGGCAAGGTCGTCTCGCCCTCGACAGGCCTGAAGGTCAGTTCGGCGTCCATGCCCTTCAGCGCCAGGCCGGGCCCGTAGAGCACATGACCTGCGCCGACGCGGGTCAGGCCCATATAGACCCGATCGACTTCGGCGGCGTCGGGCGCGATTAGGATTTCGAAGGTGTCGAAGGGCCGTTCGGATTGCAGGACGCCGTCCGCCAGGGTCAGGTCGGGCGTCGTGACGGTCCAAAGATTGCGGATGATGTCGGGGTCCAGGAAGGCGACCTGGTTGGTCGGTTGGGCCAGCTTCCAGGTGACTGCGACGCCGCCTGGAGCCGTACGCGCCTCTATCGTGGCCGCCTGCTGGGCTTGGGTTGGAGCCGCACCGAAAGCGAGGACAAATGCGGCCAGAACGCCGGTGAGGTTCGACTTCATGGATTCAGGCTCCGGCGACTAGGCGAGAGCATACTGATGCGATGACGCGAGGCGATTCAACTGATGCCTGCGTGTGGCGTTCTTTTTTGCAGATGTTCAGCCCGGCAGAAGCCGCGTCGCCCATTCGGCGCCCAGCAGCAGCCCGGTCGCCACCACGCCCAGGAGCGTCAGCCAGGCCGTCGTCACCGCCGCCCCGGCGATCACGAACAGGCCGTCGCGCTGGATCAGGCCGACCGACAGAAGCGCCAGGGCCACGGAGGGGATGGTGTTGGTCATCGGCAGGACGATGGTCAGGGTGGCCAGGATCATGAAGACCGCCGCCAGCTTCTCGCCCGGTCCATCGGCGAAGCGACGCAGGCGGGGGCGAGAGAACCGGTCGATCCAGCCCAGTTTCGACTCGGCGAAATCGGCCATGGCCTTGAGCCACGAACCCCTGGCGCGCAGCTTCAGCAGCCAGCGCGGCAGCCAGGGCTCTTCCCGGCCCACCAGCATCTGGCCGGCCAGCAGGATGACGGCCACCCCGACCACCTGGGGCACGCCGTAAAGGCCGGGGACCAGGCAGGGAATCGACAGCAGCAGGATCAGCAGCCCATAGGCGCGCTCGTCCAGGCGGTCGCGAATTTCTTCCAGGGTCAGGCCGGCCTCGCCCCCGTCGTCGGACAGCCGACGCAACAGGCGAGCGATGTCGTGGCTGACGTCGTCGGCGTGGCCGGACGGAGAGGGGACGGTCATGCCGCCTCCTTTAGAGGCGTCGGGAACGGACGGCGAGGGCTTCGATGTCGCGGCGCGTGACGTCGGACGCAGGTCTTGCTAGGGCGTCGCCCCTGCCAGGGGATTTCCATGCTTCGCAAGCTCTATGACGGCGTCTTCAATCTGGCGCGAGGCCGCCACGCGACGCCCGCCCTGGCCATGGTCGCCTTCGCCGAGAGTTCCTTCTTCCCCATCCCGCCCGATGTGATGCTGGCGCCGATGATTCTGGCCCGGCCCGAGAAGGCTTATTTTTACGCCGGGGTCTGCACCCTGGCCTCGGTCCTGGGCGGGATTCTCGGCTACGCCATCGGCTATTTCCTGACCGATCTCGGCCTGGCGATCCTCCGGGTTCTCGGCCATTCGGACGGGCTGGATCATTTCCGCCAATGGTTCGCCCAGTGGGGGCTGTGGGTCATACTGATCAAGGGGTTGACCCCCATTCCCTACAAGCTGGTGACCATCGCCTCCGGCCTGGCGGCCTTCAGTTTCCCGGTCTTCATGGGGGCGTCGGTCGTGACCCGGGGCGGCCGGTTCTTCCTCGAGGCCTGGATCCTGAAGCGCTGGGGCGCGGCCATGCTGGCCCAGGTCGAGAAACGCCTGGCGCTGTGGTCCGGGATCGGCCTGGTGGTGTTGATCGCCCTGATCGTGATGCTGAAGCTTCTGTAAGTCGACGGCGACGCCTTGGCGGGTTAAGACCGCTGCACGATGAGAGACATCTATCGCCTGATGACCCGTTGGTGGACCGCCTTCGCCCTGGCCGCGTCGCTGGCCATGCTGGGCGCGGCCCACGCCTTCGAGCGGTTCGCGGGCCTGGCGCCCTGCAACCTCTGCCTCAAACAGCGCGAGGTCTATTGGGGCGCGGTCGCCGTGGCGGCGGTGGCCACCGCCTGGACCTTGCTGAGCGGCAGCCGGCGCGGCACGCCCCGGATCGCCGCCTTCCTGCTGGCCGCCGTCTTCGCCACCGGCGCCGTCACCGCCGTCTTCCACATGGGCGGCGAGTACAAGTGGTGGAGCCTGCCCGCGACCTGTGTGGGCGGGGGCGACGTCGATCTGGAAAGCCTGACCGCCCTGGCGCTCGGCACGGGGCCGGCCCAGAGGGTGGCCATGTGCGACGCCGTGGCCTGGAGCTGGCTGGGCCTGTCCATGGCCGGCTGGAACGCCCTCCTCTCCCTCGCGTTGGCGGGGTTCAGCCTGCTGGCGGCCAAACGCCCCAAGGACGCCCGCGCCCCCCGGATCGAAAAGGCCTGACGCATGACCGACGCGGCGACCCCCGACTCCCGGCCTCGTCCCCCTCTGCCCCGGCCAGGCCGCGGCGCCGACAAGGCGCGGATGGATGAGATCCTGCGGGTCGATCACACCGGCGAATATGCGGCGGTCCTGATCTATCGCGCCCAGAAGGCCGTGTTCGAGGGCCGCAAGGCGCACGGCGGCGTGGTGCGCGACCTGGGCGAGATGCAGGATCAGGAGGCCGTGCATCTGGCCCGGTTCGAACGGCTGTTGACCGAACGCCGGGTGCGGCCCACGGTGATGACACCGCTGTGGCGGATCGCGGCCTCGGCCCTGGGCGCGGGCACGGCCCTGATGGGCGAGAAGGCGGCCCACGCCTGCACCGAGGCGGTCGAGAGCGTGATCGAAAAACACTACGCCGAACAGATCGCCGAGATCGGCGAGCGCGATCCCGCGCTGGCCGCCGAACTGAAACAGTTCCGCGACGAGGAACTGGCCCACCACGATCACGCCATCGAACACGGCAGCCGCGAAGCCCCGGCCTATCGGCTGCTGAGCGGGGTGATCAAGGCCGGCTGCCGGGTGGCGATCAAGGTCAGCGAGAAGGTTTAGACGCCTCCTCCCCATCGCTACGCGACAGGGAGGAGACGGGAACCTCAGAAGATCTCGAATAGCCCCGCCGCGCCCATGCCGCCGCCGATGCACATGGTGACGACGCCGTATTTTGCGCCGCGCCGCTTGCCCTCGATCAGGACGTGGCCGGTCATGCGGGCGCCGGACATGCCGTAGGGGTGGCCGATGGAGATGGCGCCGCCCGAGACGTTCAGCAGTTCGTCCGGGATTCCCAGGGTGTCGCGGCAGTAGAGGACCTGGACGGCGAAGGCCTCGTTCAGCTCCCAGATGCCGATGTCGTCGACCGTCAGGCCGTGACGTTTCAGCAGTTTGGGCACGGCGTAGACCGGGCCTATGCCCATCTCGTCGGGTTCGACCCCCGCAACCGCCATGCCGCGATAGGCGCCGAGCGGCTGGAGATTGCGCTTCACCGCCTCGCCGGCCTCCATGATGACGCAGGCCGAGGCGCCGTCCGACAGCTGGGAGGCGTTGCCGGCGGTGATATATTCGCCCTGCTGGACCTCCTCGCCGCCGCCGAAGACCGGCTTCAGGGTCTTCAGCCCCTCCAGGGTGGTTTCAGGCCGGTTGCCCTCGTCCTTCGACAGGGTGATCTCCCGGGAGGTGGTCTCGCCGGTCGCCTTGTCCGTAACCAGCATGGTGGTGGTCATGGGCACGATCTCGGCGTCGAGCCGGCCTGCCGCCTGGGCCGCCGCCGTGCGCTGCTGGGACTGCAGCGCGTATTCGTCCTGGCGGTCGCGGCTGATGTTGTAGCGGCGGGCCACGACCTCGGCCGTCTCCAGCATCGACATATACATGTGGGGCGCCAGCTTCAGCAGAGCCTCGTCCTTGGCCCGGTACAGGTTCATGTACTGGTTCTGGACCAGGGAGATGCTCTCGAGCCCGCCGCCGACCGCCATTTTCTGCTGGTCGAACATCACCTGTTTGGCCGCCGTGGCGATGCCCATCAGGCCCGAGGCGCACTGGCGGTCCAAACTCATGCCCGGAACCGAAGAGGGCAGGCCGGCGGCCAGGGCGATCTGGCGGGCGACGTTGGTGCCGGTCGAACCCTGCTGCAGGGCCGCGCCCATGATCACGTCCTCGATCTCGGCCGGATCGACGCCGGCGCGCTGGACCGCGTGTTTCACCGCATGGGCGCCCAGCTGCTGGGCCTGGGTGTCGTTGAAGGCCCCGCGATAGGCCCGGCCGATGGGAGTGCGGGCGGTGGAGACGATTACGGCTTCCCGCATGACGGAGATCCTTCTTTGTTGGGCGGGCCTGTCGCGCCTTAAGCGCGACTTGAGACCAGAACGGTTTCCTCTGCGACGAACTTAGGCCCCTCACGCGGCGTCAACGCAAGCCGGGACACGTCACGAGCGGCGCTGTTTCCCGACCCTCGTTCGCCCATTGTGTTGAAACGGCGCCACAGTCGCCACATTCATCTCAGGCGGGTGGAACAACCGGCCAGCGATGCCGTTTGGCTCGGGAACGTCGGGCAACAGCTCGGCTTCAGGCATTTTACAGATTGAGGAAGCTATGAAGCTCAAACTTCTCGCCTCCGTCGCCGTCGCAGGGCTGTTCGCAGCTGGCGCGGCCTCGGCGGAACCTAACGGTTGGTACGGCGCGATCGACGCCGGTTACCACATGATCGACGACATCAACGCCGAATCGTCGACGACGGGCGCCAACTGGAACTATGAAGTGAACGACGGCTGGGCGGCTTTCGCCCGTCTCGGCTATCGCTTCAACCCCAACTGGCGCGTTGAACTCGAAGGCGGCTACCGCTCGGGTGACATCGGCACCGTGCGCGCCGTCTCCGGCACCCAGGGCCTGTGCAACCTGACCCCGGCCACCGGCGGCTGCTTCTCTCCGGAAGGCGACATCGAGTCCACCACCCTGATGGCCAACGTCATCTACGATTTCGGCTATGAAGCCTGGGGCATCCGTCCCTTCGTCGGTCTCGGCGCCGGCGTGAACCACGTCAACACCGACACTGTCGGCAATCTGCGGGCCAACCGCGGCGCTTCCTTCGCTGCTGACGACAGCTCGACCGAGTTCGCCGCTCAGGCGATCGCCGGTCTGGCCTGGGCTGTGGGCGACCGCACCAATATCGACCTGACCTACCGCTATCTGACGGGCGACGCCTCGTTCGCCTCGACCACGGTCGGCACCGGCGTCGGCGCGACCTCGTTCGGCGAATGGGACGGCGACTACGACCAGTCGCACACCGTGACCCTGGGTCTGCGTTACAGCTTCGGCGCTGAAGACGCCCCCCCGCCCCCGCCTCCTCCGCCCCCGCCGCCGCCGCCTCCTCCGCCCCCGCCGCCGCCCCCGGCTCCGGTGGCCCAGGCTCCGGTCGCCCGCCAGTTCGTCGTCTACTTCGACTGGGATCGCTCGGACCTGACGACGGAGGCCCGTTCGGTGGTCAGCCAGGCCGCGACATACGCCAAGTCGGGCCGCCCGACGCGCGTCCTGATCGTCGGCTACACCGACACCTCGGGCTCGGCCGCCTATAACCTCGGCCTGTCGAACCGTCGTTCGCGCACCGTCGCGGACGCTCTGGTCGCCCAAGGCGTCAACGGCGGCGTCATCGCCCTGGACGCCAAGGGTGAAACCGCCCTGGCCAAGCCGACCGCTGACGGCGTGCGTGAGCCGCTCAACCGTCGCGCGACGATAGACATCAACTTCTAAGACCTATGCCTCCGGCCCGGCGAAAGTCGGGGCGGGGGCGCGGGACCTTGAGGTACGTCTATCGGACGGATCAGAAACCGCCGTCTTCGTTCGAGGATGGCGGTTTTCTATGTGGAGAGATGGTAACGGTTGGTCGAAATCGCGCCGCATTATGGAATTTGGGTTGATCCGACCTTTGTGGCGAGCGAGATAAAACCCAATGGTCACAGTCTCCGCCAAACGCCCCGATTGCATCGGCGAAGAGTCGTTCCTTGACCCGCCGCGCCGCTTTAAGCGCACTGGGGATCTGTAAAATGGTTGATCTTCGCCAGTCGCATCGACAGGTCACGGGACGCCGGCGGCGGCGGTACCGGCTTCGGGCGGACAGCCCCCCGACCGTCCAATCGCGGCTTCGCGCACCGCCGCCGACGCCTGCGTACGGCGGCGATGTGACCATCCTGCCTGTCGGCGTCCGTCACCACAGTCAAAGCCTGTCCGGCCGGCGGTTCCTGATCGTGTCGGCGCCGTTTGGCGGATTCGGCGTCGCTCTGGCGCGGACGTTGGAGGCGCGGGGCGCGACGGTTCAGCGGATGATCTTCAACGCCGGCGACGCCATGAATTGGCGCCGCGCCGGCGGCCTGGTGTTCAAGGCCGCAGCCGAGGTCTGGGCCGAACGGTTGGCGGAGGTGGCGGCCGACTTCACCGATCTTCTCCTGTTTGGTGAAGGCGGCCCCTATAATCGCGCGGTCCTGTCGGCGACCGAAGGGCTCGACGCCCGCGTCTGGGTGCTGGAAAATGGATATTTCCGTCCTGATTGGGTCACGGTCGAGCTGAACGGCGTCAATGCGTCCAGCGGCCTTCCCCGTTTTCGCGACGGCTATCCCGCGCCGGAACCCGTCCTTCCCGAACCCATCCCCGTGGGCCGGATTCTGCCTCACCATGTGGTCAACATAACCGCCTACCATGTGGTCCAGACGTTGGGCGCCTTCCTGTTTCCGCGGCACGCCAACCATTACACGGCCTCGCCCCTGAGCCAGTGCCTGGGCCATGTGCGGCGCTATCTGGGCCTGGCTACGCGGCGTGCGTCGGAGAACGATGTCGATGTCATCGCCGCGCGGGGTGAATTCTTCATCGCCTGTCTCCAGCGTGAAGGCGACGCGCAACTGCTTCGCTATTCGCGATACGCCGACAACACCGCCTTCCTCGCCGAGGTCATGACCAGTTTTGCGGCCCATGCGCCCCGGAACGCGCGGCTGGTGGTGAAGAACCATCCGCTGGATCCGGGTCTGATCGATCTTTCGGCGGTGACGCGGCGTCTGGTCATAGAGCGCGGTCTGCAAGGACGGGTCGATTTCATCGACGGCGGAAATCTGGCCCAGTTGTGTCGCGCCTCTCAGGGCATGGTGGTGAACAATTCCAGCGCCGCCCTGTCCGCCCTGGGCTTCCATACGCCGGTCAAGGTTCTGGGCGACGCCTTCTTCGACTTCGACGGACTGACCGACCAGCAGGCGCTGGACGACTTTTGGTCGGCGCCCCAGGCGCCGGACACGGCCCTGTTCACCCGATTCCGCGCCCATGTGATCGCTCAGAGCCAGGTGAACGGCAATTTCCATGAACCCCGGGCGATCGGGCGGACGGCGCATGGCGTGGCCGACATGTTTGAGCGGATTTTCTAAGCAATCCCCCGTAGGGCGGCATGAATGTTGCGACAGGGCCACAGCTGGGCCTTGTCATATCGCTGTCATATAACTGTCGCCTGACATTGCAACACCCGACGTAGATGGGGCCAGATTTCGACAGGCGACCCCGCCTGTCGCCTTTAGGGGCCTGTCCGGCCTTCATCTGGGGATAGATGCAATGATCAACCGCAAGCGCCTCTTCTGGGCGACCACCGCCATCGTCGGCACGCTGGCCGGCGCCGGCGCCGCCTCCGCACAATCGACCGGCACGGAAGCCGCCGAACTGGGCGATATCGTCGTCACTGGTCAGCGCGGCCCGCGCAACATCGACGGCGCTATCGTGGCTGAAACCGTGTCCAAGTCGCGGGCCTCCGTGACCGAAGAATATATTTCGACCCAGGCTCCCGGCCAAACGATCCTGAACTCGATCAACCTGCTGCCCGGCGTGAACTTCACCAACAATGACGCCTTCGGTTCGTCCGGCGGCGATCTGACGATCCGCGGTTTCGACTCGGCGCGCATTTCGCTGACCCAGGACGGCGTTCCGCTGAACGACACCGGCAACTACGCCATCTATTCGAACCAGCAGCTGGATCCGGAACTGATCAGCCGCGCGACGGTCAACCTCGGCACGACCGACGTTGACAGCCCGACTGCTTCGGCGACGGGCGGCACCGTGAACTATTCCACGCGCCGTCCGGAAGAGAAGTTCGGCTTCATGCTGCAGCCCTCGATCGGCGAAACCGGCTATCGTCGCTTCTTCGGCCTGGTGGACACTGGCGCTTTCGGGCCCTGGGGCACGACCGCCTGGTTCTCGGCGTCGAAAACCCAATATGACCACTTCATCGGCGCCGGCGGCGTCGATAAGACCCAGTACAACGGCCGTATTTACCAGGCGCTTGGAGACAACGGCGACTTCCTGTCGCTGACCGCCAACTACAACGAGAACCGCAACAGCTTCATCGCCCGTAAGACGCTGCGACAGTTCAACGACGGCGTCGCTTACAACTCGGGCAACTCGCTGCCGTCCACCCTGGTGAACATCAATCCGTCGAACACGGGCAACATCCGTGGCGCCTCGCGCTTCACGCTGCGCGACAATCTGGTCCTGACGATCGACCCGTCCTTCCAGTATGTTCTGGCGCACGGCGGCGGCACTCAGACGATGAGCGAGACGGATCCGCAGCTGATCGGCAACTCTTCCGCAGCCGGCGCTGATCTGAACCGCGACGGCGTGATCAACGGCGCCACGCGCGTCACCCTGTTCCGCCCGAACATCACCAACACGCACCGTTACGCCCTGACCAGCTCGCTGATCTGGGACATCAACGACAACAACCGTCTGCGCGTCGCCTACACCTACGACAATGGTCGTCACCGTCAGACGGGCCAGTTCGGTTACATCGACGCCAACGGCAAGCCGGAAGACCCCTTCGCCGGCCGTAACGGCACGCCGGTCAAGCTCGCCGACGGCACCATCCTCCGTCGTCGGGATCGTCTGTCCTACGCCAAGCTGAACCAGATCGCCGCCGAATATCGCGGCAACTTCTTCAACGACGCGATCAGCTTGGACCTGGGCGTTCGTGCGCCCTACTTCGACCGTGAGCTGAACAACTACTGCTACCAGCGCGACACCTTCAACGCCTACTGCACCACCCAAGTCGGCACGCCGGTCGCCGGCACGGATCTGGTCACCTTCCCGGCTTCGTCGATGAACAGCAACGCGTCGAACAGCTACGGCAAGCCCCGTTCGTTCAGCAAGAGCTATGATGCGGTCCTGCCGAACGGCGGCGTGACTTGGCGCTTCGCCGATAACAACTCGGTCTATGCCAGCTACGCCGAGGGCTTCTCTGCGCCGCGGACGGACGACCTGTACGACAAGGTCGACGTGAACCCCGAGCCCGAGCGCACCAAGTCTTACGACATCGGCTATCGCTACCAGGCTCCGGGCCTGCTCGGCTCGATCGCCGTGTGGAAGACGGACTATTCGAACCGCATCGTGCGCACCTTTGATGAGGCGGCGAACCTGTTCCTGACCCGCAACGTCGGCGATGTGACGCTTCAGGGCTTCGACGGCCAACTCGGCTGGTCGCCGTTCGAGAAGTTCAACATCACCGGCTCGGTGACCTACACGGACAGCGAAGTTAAGAGCAATCTGCCCAACGGCGTCGTCAACGGCGTGCCGGTCTTCATCCAAACCGCCGGCAATCAACTGGTTGAAACGCCGGAATGGCAGTATGGCATGCGGGTCGCCTATACCGTCGGTCCGTTCGATCTGGGGCTGCAGGGCAAGCGCGTCGGCGACCGCTTCTCGAACGACGTCAACACCGAAGTGGCTCCCGGGTACACGACCTTCGATCTCGACGTCCGCTACAACCTGGCGAGCGTCGGCAACGGGTCTTCGTACATCCAGTTCAACGTGATCAACCTGTTCGACACGGAATACCTGGCTGACATCTCCACCTCGACCACGGGCACGGCCAGCTATCAGCTGGGCGCCCCGCGCACGGCGATGGTGACCCTGCGCGCCGCCTTCTAAGGCTTAGCCAGACTGAAACGACGAAGGGCGGTCCGTTCGCGGGCCGCCCTTTTTCTTTGCGTAAAGCCCGCCGTTGAAGTCGGGGGCGGTTGGGGCCATATGGCGCGGCTCGCGGGTCGCCCGCCCGCTCCGTTGGACCCCAGACAGGACCTGCCCGCCGATGACCGCTCCCATCTCCGCCGCCATTCCTGCCGAGTGGGCTCCGCACCGCGCCATGTGGGTGGGCTGGCCCAGCCATGCCGAATACTGGTTCGAGGCGCTGGAACAGGCGCAGGACGAGGTCGAGGGGCTGGTGCGGGCCCTGGCCGGGCCGGGGCGTGAACAGGTCAAGCTGATGGTCGGCAAGGCCGAGGTGCTGGCGGACGCCCGGGCGCGCTTTGAGGGCGTCGAGAATGTCGAGGTGGTGGCCGGTGAGTTCGGCGACATCTGGCTGCGCGACACCGGGCCGATCTTCGGCGCGGGATCGACGACGGCGGCGGCGTTCAAGTTCAACGGCTGGGGCGGGAAATACGACATGCCGGGCGACGATCTGGTCGCCGGTCAGATCGGCGAACATGCGGGCGTGGCCCTGACGTGGAACGATTTCGTCATGGAGGGCGGGTCGCTGGATCATGACGGGGAGGGGACGGTGCTGACCACCCGCCAGTGCCTGCTGAACCCGAACCGCAACCCGGCCTGGAACCAGGACGAGGCGGTCGCGACCGCCGCGCTGGAGGCCGCCATTGGCGCCAAGGCGGTGCTTTGGCTGGGCGACGGCCTGTTGAACGACCACACAGACGGACACGTGGACAACCTGGCCCGCTTCGTCGCGCCGGGCGTCGTGGCCTGTCCCATCGCCTGGGGGCGGAACGACCCCAACGCCGAGGTCTATGACGCCACGGCGCGCGATCTGTCGGGCATGACCGACGCGGCGGGGCGTAAGCTCCGTGTACTGAGAATCCCGTCTCCGGGCCTGGTGCTGGACGAGGACGAACGCCCGATTCCGGCCAGCCACATGAACTTCCTGATCGCCAACGGCGCCGTGGTGGTGCCCACCTATGGCGACGACGCTGCAGCCGATATGGCGTGCAAGGCGTTGAAAGAGGCCTTCCCTGATCGCGAGATCATCCCGCTGCCCTCCAAGGCCATCCTGACCGGCGGCGGCTCGTTCCACTGCATCTCCCAGCAGGAGCCCGCATGACCCGCACCATCACCGTCGCCGGCGTCCAGACCTCGTATGGCGAGGACATGCAGGCGAACATCGCCAAGACGATCGACTTCGTGCGCGAGGCGGCGGGCAAGGGCGCGCAGGTGATCCTGCCGTCGGAACTGTTCCAGGGGCCGTATTTCTGCGTGTCGCAGGAGGAGCACTGGTTCAGCCAGGCCTATGAATGGCGCGAGCATCCGTGCGTCACGGCCATGGCGCCGATGGCCAGGGAACTGGGTGTGGCCATTCCCGTCTCGATCTTCGAGAAGGACGGGCCGCAGTATTACAATTCGCTGGTCATGCTGGACGCGGACGGCGAGGCGCTGGGCGTCTATCGCAAGAGCCATATCCCCGACGGCCCTGGCTATCAGGAGAAGTATTATTTCCGGCCGGGGGATACGGGCTTCAAGGTCTGGAAGACGCGCTTCGGCAAGGTCGGGGTCGGCATCTGCTGGGACCAGTGGTTCCCGGAAGCTGCGCGCGCGATGATGCTGATGGGCGCCGACGTGCTGATGTATCCGACCGCCATCGGCACCGAGCCGCATGACGCGACCCTGCACACGGCCCAGCCGTGGCGGCGCGCCATGCAGGGCCACGCCGTGTCCAATGCGGTTCCCGTCGTCGGGGCCAACCGGATCGGGCATGAGACGGTGACCGAGGTCGGCCAGACCTTCTACGGCCATTCCTTCATCGCCGATCAGCAGGGCGATCTGGTCGAGAGCCTGGGCGCCGAGGAGGAGGGGGTGCTGGTGCACCGCTTCGACCTGGATGAACTGGACAAGTATCGCGCCGCCTGGGGCTTCTTCCGCGATCGGCGGACGGATCTATATGGGGTGTTGACGGGGGCGCGGGGGGCTTAGCCCCGCATCCCCTCCACCGCCGCCACTAGCCGGTCAAGGTCCGTGGGCGTGGACAGCCGGTGGTCGCCGCCCTCGATCAGGTCCAGGCGGACGTCGCCGCCCGTCAGACGTTCGATCAGTTCGACCTGGTGACGCCAGGGGACCACGTCGTCGGCGCGGCCCTGGAGGATGTGGACTGGCGCGACGATCTCGATGACGCCGTCCAGCAGCAGCCAGTCGCGCGCCTCTTCGAACATGCGTCGGGTCAGGACGTATTCGCCCAGGCCTTCCTCGACGATCAGGGTCTCGCCCTCGCGCAGAATGGCCTGACGTTCGTGGTCGGCCAGGCCGGGCCACATCAGCCGTTCGGTGAAGTCCTGGGCCGGATTGACCAGGACCAGGCCCTTGATCCGTTCCGGCCGCGCCAGGGCCGCCAGCAGGGCGACCCAGCCGCCCATCGACGAGCCGACCGGGATGATCGGGCCGGACAGGCTGTCGATCAGGGCGACCGCATCCTCGCGCCAGCGACCGATGGTGGCCCGGCGCCAGTCGCCGGAGGACTGGCCGTGGGCGAAATGGTCGTAGCGGACGAAACTCCAGCCGCGGTCGTGCGCCGCCGCGTCCAGGGCCAGGGCCTTGGTCCCCTCCATGTCGGAGCGGAAGCCGCCGACCCAGACGACGGTCGGGCCGCCGCCCTCGATGCGTTTGAAGGCCAGGGTTTCGCCGTCGGGGCGGGACAGGTGCTGGATGTCGGTCATGGGGGCGTTCTGCCCGGACTTTCCTTCGCCGTCACCCTTGACCGCGCCGCGCGATGGCGGAACACAGGCCCATGTCCGCACCCCAGGTCCTGTTCGTCACCTCCAATCGCATCGGCGACTGCGTCATCTCCTCGGGCGTGATCCGCGAGATTTCACGTCAGGTTCCGGGCGCGCAGATCACCGTCGCCTGCGGCCGGCCGCCCGCGCCCTTCTTCCGCACTGCGCCCGGCGTGGTGCGCACCCTCGTGCTCGACAAGAAGAAGAGGGCCGGACACTGGGTCGATCTGTGGAAACAGGTGCGTTCGACCCGCTGGGATATGGTCGTCGACATCCGGGGCTCGGCCTTGGCCTATCTGATCCCGGCCAAGCGACGCGTCGTCTATAATCGCTCGTGGGAGACGGGGCTGCGCAAGGTCGAGATGGTGTCGCGTCTGATGGGATCGCAGACGGCGCTGGATCCCGAAATCTTCCTGGACGATCAGGCGCGGGCCGAAGCCGCCGCCGTCATCGATCCGCAGCTGGCCGGCGGCGCCGGTCCCGGTCGCATCATCGCCCTGGCCCCCATCGCCCACCAGCCGGGCAAGAGCTGGCCCGCAGACCGCTGGGGCGCCCTGGTCGAGAAGCTGAAGGCCGAGCCGCGTTTCGATGGCTGGCGCTTCATGCCCGTGGGCGGACCGGGCGACCGGCCGCCGGCGACGCCGGCGCTGGAGGCTGCCGGGGCTCGGGCCATCGACTTCGTGGGCAAGGGCGACATCCTGGCCTCGGCCGCCGCCATCGACCGGGCCGATCTGTTCGTGGGCAATGACTCCGGCCTGATGCACGTGTCGGCGGCGCTGGGGCGACCGACGCTGGGCCTGTTCGGGCCGACGGAATGGTGGCTGTATGGTCCCTGGGGGCCGAAGACGCGCACGGCGGCCTCGAACGAGACGCGCGGGGAGTTCGCCCCCATCGAGGCTCTGAGCGTCGATCATGTCTTCGAAGCGGTGCTGGCGCTGCACGACGCCTATATCGCCGAAACGCCCGCCAAGCCTTGAAAAACCGGGCTTCTGGGCGCATATTGCCGTCATGAGGGGAACGTGGCGACAGCCGCGTGCATTCGCTCATCACGACACACGCCTTCTTTGACCACATAAGGAAACGACGCCCATTCGCCGTCCCATGCAAGCGCCACCCGTGAAAGACGGGCCGCGTATGAACCAGGATATCCGCGCCCCTCGCGTTCTGCTCATTGATCAGAACGGTGAGAAACAGGGCGTCATGCCCACCTCTTCCGCGCTCGAAGCCGCCGAAGAAGCCGGGATGGACCTGGTCGAGATCGTCTCCACCTCCGAACCGCCGGTGGCCAAGATCCTCGATTACGGCAAGCACCGTTTCCAGGAACAGAAGAAGAAGGCCGAGCAGCGCAAGCGCCAGAAGGTCGTCGAGCTCAAGGAAATCAAGCTCCGTCCGAACATCGACACCCACGACTATGAGGTGAAGGCCAAGGCCATGCACCGCTTCTTCGACGAGGGCGACAAGGTCAAGGTCACGCTGCGCTTCCGCGGCCGTGAAATGGCCCACCCCGAACTGGGCATGAAGCTGCTGAACAAGGTCCAGGCCGATTTCGATGAAATCGCCAAGGTCGAGTTCGCGCCCAAGATGGAAGGCCGCCAGATGATCATGATCCTGGCGCCGCGCTGATCGGCACGATCCATCGCTGATCTGGAAAGCCCCGACCGGACCCGGTCGGGGCTTTCTTTTTTTCGCGCGTGGGGCGCGGACCTCTTGCAACTTGCGGGCGGGGCGTCCGAAAAGGAGGTTCGACTCGGGGGAGGACGTGCGTGGTGTTGAGTTCGGTGGGGAAGGCGGTCGCCGTGGCGATCGCGATGGTTCTGTGCGGAGGCAGTGCGGCGGCGCGGATTCAGCCGGACGCTGCTGAACCCTCGCCGCCGCCGCCCCTGGAGGCTTACAGCGCCACGCCGGCGGTCGAATACATGGAGGTTTCGCCGAGCGGTGATCTGATCGCCCGGATCACTGTCGTGGGCGAAATCCGCGCCATCGCGGTGACGCGGATGACCACAGGGGAGCATCTGTTCGCCGCGGCCATCGGCGACGCCAAGGTTCGCGATCTGCGCTGGATCGGCGAGGGGCATGTGCTGGTCGTGACCTCGCAGACGCAAGGCATCCCGTTGCTGGGCGTGTCGCGCCGGGAGTTGTTCTTCGGTCAGGTGCTGGACCTCGAGAAGAAGAAACTGGTTCAGGTGCTGGATCGTACGCCGGACGTCCTGGCCGTTCTGATCGGCCCGGCTTCGATCCGCCGGACCGAAGAGGGGCCGACCCTGTTCGCGCGGGGGTTCAATATCACCACCGGCCAGATCGACCTGCACCGGATCAACCTGACCACCGGCCGCGGGCGGTCGGTGGAATCCATGGATCGCGAGATCGAGGACTATGTGCTGGACGGCGACGGCAAGGTGATCGCCATGGCCCGCTATGTCGAGCGCGGCGGGCGGTGGTCGCTGCGATTGCCCAAGGGGCATGGGTTCAGCGAGTCCTGGGCGGTGGACGCGCCGGTTGATACGCCCAGCCTTATGGGCATGGGGCGGACGCCGCGTACGATCATCGTCGGCGCGGACCGGCCGGATCTGGCGGCCGAGGACGAGGATTCGGAGACGGCCGACGTCTTGTTCGAGGTCAATGTGGACACCGGCGAATGGAGCCGGTTGCCGTTCGAGCATCATCCCGATTTCCTGGTCCATCATCCGCGCACGCGCCTGTTGGTCGGCGGCGGTCGCATGGAGGAGGACGGCACGCACTATGAGTTCGTCGATCCCGCTGCGGCGCGGCGGTGGGGCGCCATCGAGCGGGCTTT
This sequence comes from Brevundimonas mediterranea, assembly GCF_011064825.1. Taxonomy (NCBI): domain Bacteria; kingdom Pseudomonadati; phylum Pseudomonadota; class Alphaproteobacteria; order Caulobacterales; family Caulobacteraceae; genus Brevundimonas; species Brevundimonas mediterranea. The sequence goes on along the minus strand of NZ_CP048751.1, from coordinate 1,150,144 downwards.
CGCTGGCAAGAGACCGGTGCTGACATCCTGGAATGACGCGCAGAATCTGATCGTCGTGTTCAACGACATCGGGGAGCCGGGGCTGTACCAACTGGTCGACTTCACGCGTGGCAAGGCCGATGTTCTGGCCGAAGCCTATCCGACCATACCGACCGATCTGGTCGGCGAGATGCGTCCGATCCACTATGCGGCGGCCGACGGGCTGGACATTCCCGGCTATCTGACCCTGCCGCCGGGGGTTGAGGCGCCGTCTGGCCTGCCCTTGATCGTGCTGGCGCACGGCGGGCCGGCGTCGCAGGACGAGGCCGGCTTCGACTGGTGGGCCCAGGCCCTGGCCTCACGGGGCTATGCGGTGCTTCAGGCCAATTTCCGGGGGTCCACCGGCTATGGCCTGGCCTTCCTGGAAGCGGGCTACGGCGAATGGGGCCGCAAGATGCAGACCGATCTGTCGGACGGGGTGCGCTGGCTGGCGGCCGAGGGGATCATCGATCCCGAACGGGTCTGTATCGTCGGCGCCAGCTACGGCGGCTATGCGGCCATGGCGGGCCTGACGCTGGACGCCGGGGTCTATCGCTGCGGCGTGGCCGTCGCCGGGGTGTCGGACCTGCGCCGCATGGTCAACTGGGAGGCGCGGCAGGAGGGCCGCAACGACAGCCAGACGGTGCGCTACTGGAACCGGTTCATGGGGGCGGCGCGACTGAACGACCGGGCGCTGGACGCCCTGTCGCCGGCCCGGCTGGCCGAGACGGTCGACCGGCCCCTGCTGCTGATTCACGGCAAGGACGACACGGTGGTGCCCATCGAACAGAGCCGGGTCATGGCCGAGGCCATGCGCCGGGCCGGCAAGCCGGTGGAGTTCATCGAACTGCAGGGCGAGGACCACTGGCTGTCGCGCGCCGACACCCGCCAGCAGATGCTGCGCGAGACGGTGCGGTTTCTGGAAGCGAACAACCCCGTCGGGCCGAACTGAGCGGTCGAGTGGGCGGCGACGCGAGGGCGCTTCTCGCGGACCAAGCGTCGCGCTAAGCGTGGGACATGATCCAGACGCCTTCGCCTCCCGCCGTTCGCGCGCCTGCCCTGGCGGTCCTGTTCTCGGTGGTGTTCATCAATCTGGTCGGGTTCGGCCTGGTGGTGCCGCTGTTGCCCTTCTTCGCCCAGAGCCTGAAGGCCGAGGCCTGGCAGATCACCCTGATGTTCTCGGCCTATTCGCTGGGCCAGTTCTTCGCCGAACCCTTCTGGGGGCGGCTGTCGGACCGGATCGGCCGCAAGCCCGTCCTGCTGGCGACGCTGGCGGCCAACACCGTCGGCTATCTGATGCTGGCCTTCGTGCCCAATATCTGGCTGGCCATCGCGGTGCGCCTGTTCACCGGACTGGGGGCGGGCAATATCTCGACCGTTCAGGGCTATGTCGCCGACGTCACGCCGCCGGAGCAGAGGGCGGGGCGGATGGGGCTGATCGGCGCGGCCTTCGGCCTGGGCTTCATCGTCGGGCCGGGGCTGGGCGGCCTGCTGACCCAGCCGCAGCTGGGACGGCTGGGCTATCAACTGCCGATCTTCCTCGCTGCGGCCCTGGCGGCCATGGCGGCGGTCGGGGTGATCGTCTTCCTGCGCGAGAGTCGGGCCAAGGCCGATCCTGCGGCGGCGCGTCCGCCCTTCCTGGCGGGGCTGAAGGACGCGCGGACCAATCCGGTGGTGTCGCGGGTCCTGGTCGTGACCCTGGTCTATATGGCCGGCTTCTCGGCGATGGAGAGCGTGTTCGGCCTGTGGTCCGAGAGCCGCTACGCCTGGGGCGCGCGCGAGGTGGGGCTCAGCTTCATGATCGTCGGCGTGATATCCACGCTGAACCAGGGCTTCTTCGCCGGGCGTCTGGCGCGGCGGTTCGGCGAGGCGCGGGTGCTGGCGACGGGGATGCTGCTGTTCGGCGCATCGCTTGTGCTGCAGGTGCTTGCGCCGGTCGCCTGGTTCCCGGCGACCCGGCTGGAGCTGGGCGGCCTGTCGATCCCCCTGGTCCAGGGCTGGGTCATTCCCCTGGTCATGGCCGTCGGCGCCTGCGGCATGTCCCTGGCCATGCCCAATATCTCGGCCATGATCAGCCGCGCCTCGCCGCCCGACCGGCAGGGCGCCATGCTGGGTCTGAACATGGCCTCCAGCTCGGTGGCGCGGATCTTCGGACCCATGGTGGCCGGGGCGCTGTTCTCGGGCCTGGGGCATGACTGGCCCTTCCTGGTCGGGGCCCTGCTGACCATCCCGGCGGCGGTGATGGCGATCAACGCCGGACGGGCGATCCGCCGGGGTCAGGTCGCTGCAGAAGCGCCCGCCAAGTCCTTGTCCTGACTCATCTTGCGTCGGCCGGCGTCTTCGCTTACAAGCCGCGCCTTCGCGTACCGAACCGCCGGGCGAACAGGCATGCCTAGGCGGTTCATAACTCTGGAGAGACACCTCATCCAACGGGCTCAAGTAGTCCGAAGGACGGTAGCCCCTCCAACAAGGAGACTGAAATGCCGAAACTGAAGACGAAGTCGGGCGCCAAGAAGCGCTTCAAATTCACGGCCACTGGCAAGGTCAAGGCCGGGGTTGCGGGCAAGCGTCACCGCTTGATCAGCCACAACTCGAAATACATCCGCCAGAACCGCGGCACCTCGGTCATGGCCGACGCCGACGCCAAGAAGATCAAGTCCTACATGCCGTACGCCTGATCGGCGCGCGCTGTACGACAGATCTCAACCCAAAGAATTTGAAGGAATAGCGACATGGCTCGCGTTAAACGTGGCGTAACTTCGCACGCCAAGCACAAGAAGGTTCTGGAGCAGGCCAAGGGCTTCTCCGGCCGCCGCAAGAATACGATCCGCACGGCCAAGGCCGCCGTCGACCGCGCCGGGCAATACGCCTATCGCGACCGTCGCGCCAAGAAGCGCAACTTCCGCGCCCTGTGGATCCAGCGCATCAACGCCGCTGCGCGTATCGAAGGCTTCACCTACAGCCAGTTCATCAACGGCCTGAACAAGGCCGGCATCGAACTGGACCGCAAGGTCCTGGCCTCGATCGCCGCCGACGGTGCGGGCTTCAAGGCCGTCGCCGACAAGGTCCGCGCCGCCCTGGCCTAAGGGCGCCGGGCCAAGGCCCGTCCGCGTTCGATAGAGATCAACGCCCGCTCCGGTCTCCCGGGGCGGGCGTTCTTCGTTTCAGGACCAGAGCTGGCCCGGGGACGGGCCAGGCGGCGGACTCAGCCGGCGGACTCAGGCGGCTTGCGGCACGGGGGCGGTCTGAGCCGCCGCCAGCACCAGGCGGATGGCGTTCAGCAGGGCGTCGGGCTGGATCGGCTTCTGGGCCACGCCGTTCATGCCGGCGGCGATATAGTCCAGCTCGTCCCCTTCCTCGGCGTTGGCGGTCAGGGCCAGGATCGGCAGGCGCGAGGCCGGGCCGGACAGGGCGCGGATGGCGCGGGTGGCGGCGACCCCATCCATCACCGGCATCTTGATGTCCATCAGGGCGAGATCGAACGGGCGAGCCTGGACGGCGTCCAGCGCCTCCTGGCCGTTTTCGGCCATTTCGGCGGTGCAGCCGAACATCTCCAGCAGCTTGGCGGCGACGAAGCGGTTGGTGGCGTTGTCGTCGACCACCAGCACATGCAGGGTTTCGTGCGGCGTCGGCTCGGCCATGACCGGACCGACGGCCCCCGCGTCGGCGGCGCAGGCGCTCAGCGGCAGCCGGACCTGGAACCGCGCCCCGCCCATCGGCGAGACGCCCAGGCTGATGCAGCCGCCCATCCGTTCGGCGATCTGACGGCAGATGGCCAGCCCCAGTCCGGCGCCGGCGCCCTCGCGTCCGGCCTTGCCGATATTGAAGGGGTCGAAGATGGTAGCGGCCGCCGCCTCCGGCACGCCGGGGCCGCTGTCGTCCACAGTCAGTTCGACGCTCAGGCCCGTGTCGGAACTGCGGCTGACCAGGGTGGCGGCCACGCCGCCGGTCTGGGTGAATTTCAGGGCGTTTCCGACCAGGTTGTTCAGCAGCTGTTTCACCCGCATCCCGTCCGCCAGGACCCAGGGACCGGCCTCGAGGTCGGTGCGGACGGTCAGGTTCAGGCCCTTCTCCTCGGCGCGCGGCCGCCACAGGGCGTCGATGTCGAAGGCGACGGCGGACAGGTCCAGCGGTTCTTCCTCCAGGGTCAGCATGCCGGCCGAGGCGCGCGACATGTCCAGGGCGTCGGTCAGCAGCCGCAGCAGGCTCTGGCCGGAATCGATGACGGTGCGGACATAGGGGCGAAGCTCTTCCTGTTCGAGCTTCCGCTCCATCAGGGCGGCGACGCCCAGAACCCCGTTCAACGGCGTGCGGATCTCATGGCTCATGACGGCCAGGAATTCGGACTTGGCGCGGCTGGAGGCGACGGCTTCGGCCTCGGCTATGGCCAGGTCCCGCGCCAGGGCCCCCATTTCCTCGGCGCGCTGGCGGTGCAGGGCGGCGCCGGCCTGGACGACCTGCAGAGCCGTGCCGACGCCGACATAACGTCCCTCGGCCACGACGATGAAGCCGCCCAGCAGGGCGCCCAGTTCCGCCGCGCCATAGGCCTGGAAGAAGGCCTCGGCGCTGGTCCCGGCCTCCGCAATGGGGGCGTTGCGATCCATCAGGCTCTCGGCCGGCTTCTTGGCGTAAAGGGCGCGCCCGAACTCGGCCGCCATGCGCAGGGTGAAGGCGTTGCGCTCGATGATGCCGACCGGCCGCCCGTCATCGTTCACGACGGCCAGGGCCAGGGTGTTCGGCTCGGTCTGGAAACGTTCGAACACCTCGGCGCCCGGCGTGGACGGAGCCACCGGCGCGATCAAGTCAACGAAATCACCGATCAGCGGCATTCGGCCCCCCTTATGTCCACGAGGGCGGGCTTAACCAGTGATATTTAACAACCGCTTTGCCGATCATGAACCTTTCAAGGCGCGTTTCGGACGGTTGATCTGTGAACGGACGATGACGGCGCAGGTTCCCATGCGCGGAAGTCCGGACTAGTCTGGCCTCATGGCGATACGTGTCCTGATCTGCGGTCTTGCGGCGGTCGCCGCCCTGGCCTTCCCGGCGGCGGCTCAGGACCGCCGCATCGCCGTGACCTTCGACGACCTGCCCTATCAGGCGTCGGAGACGGCGCTGTGCGATCCCGCCGAACTGATGCGGCTGACCACGGATTTCGTGGCCATGTTGAAGCCGCTGGACACGCAGGGGACGGCCTTCGTCAACGAGGGCAGGGTGTGCGAACCGACCCGCGTCTCGACCCTGCCGACAGCCTTGGGCGTCTGGCTGGACGGCGGGCTGGATCTGGGCAACCACAGCTTCAGCCACATCAATATCCACCGCACGACGGCCGAGGCCTATCTGGCCGATGTGGACGCCGGCGCCCCGATCACGCGCGCCGCGCTGGAGACGCGCGGGCGGACCCTGCGCTGGTTCCGTCATCCCTATCTGTTCACCGGAGAGACCCAGGAGAAGCATGACGCCATCGCCGCCGGCCTGGCCCAGCGCGGCTATACGGTCGCCCCCGTCACGATCGACAACAACGACTGGATGTTCGGCGACGTCTATCGCAAGGCCGAGCAACTGGGCGATGAGGCGCTGAAACGGCGGATCGGCGAAGCCTATGTGGCCCATATGACCACGGTGCTGGACTTCTTCGAACCCTATAGCGCCGAACTGACCGGCGGGCGCGAGCCGGCCCAGATCCTGCTGCTGCACGCCAACAGCCTGAACCAGGACTGGTACCCGCAGATCCACGCCCTGTATCTGGCGCGCGGCTATCGGTTCGTGACGCTGGAACAGGCCCTGTCGGACCCGATCTATGCGCATGAAGATCGCTATGTCCGTGCCAACGGGATCTCCTGGCTGCACCGCTGGACCAGCACCGAGGGAAGGCCCATCCGCTGGGAGCCGGAACCGCCAGCCTGGATCGTCGCGGCGAACAAGGCGCCGGCCGACCAGCTTGCCGCCATCGCCTCCGCGCCCTGATCAGTCCTGCCGCGCGCCTTCAAGGGTGACGAACGCGCCCCGGCCCGCTAATGCACGGGCCAAATGACCGATCTCGCCACACTCGAACTCGAACTGATCAACGCCATCGGCGGCGCAGAGAGCGTCGCCGCCCTCGAAGAGGTGCGCGTCGCCGCCCTGGGCAAGTCCGGCTCCGTCTCCGGGCTGCTGAAGGGGATGGGGGCCATGAGCCCCGACGAACGCCGCGAACAGGGGCCGATGATCAACGGCCTGCGCGACCGCGTGTCCGCCGCCATCGCCGCCAAGAAGGCCGAGCTGGAGGCCGCCGAGCTGGACGCGCGGCTTCAGGCCGAGCGCGTCGACCTGACCCTGCCGGCCCGGCCGCGTCGCAAGGGCGGGGTCCACCCGACCATGCAGGTGATGGACGAGATGATCGCCCTGTTCGCCGAAATGGGCTTCGCCGTGGCGGAAGGTCCGGACATCGAGGACGACTTCCACAATTTCACCGCCCTGAACTTCCCGCCCAAGCATCCGGCGCGGGAGATGCACGACACCTTCTTCCTGAAGCCCGATCCCGAGACGGGCGAGCGCAAGGTGCTGCGCACCCACACCTCGCCGGTGCAGGTCCGCACCATGATGAGCCAGACGCCGCCGATCCGCATCATCGCGCCGGGTCGCACCTTCCGTAAGGATTCGGACGCCACCCACACGCCGATGTTCCACCAGATCGAAGGCCTGGTGATCGACCGTGACATCCACATGGGTCATCTGAAGACCACGCTTCAGACCTTCATCGCCCGCTTCTTCGAGCTGGACGAGGTCCAGGCGCGGTTCCGTCCGCACCACTTCCCCTTCACCGAACCCTCGGCCGAGATGGACATCCGCTGCGACCGGTCCGGCGGGAAACTGGTGTTCAACACCGGCGACGACTGGCTGGAGATCCTGGGCTGCGGGATGGTGCATCCCAATGTGCTGCGGAACTGTGGCATCGACCCGGATGAATATCAGGGCTTCGCCTTCGGCATGGGGGTGGATCGCCTGGCCATGCTGAAATACGGCGTGCCGGACCTGCGCCCCATGTTCGACGCCGATACGCGCTGGCTGGCCCACTACGGCTTCTCGGCCTTCGCCGCCCCCAATCCGGCGAGCGGATTGAGCTGATGAACTCAATCCTGCCGATCAATCGGCCTCTGGCCGATCCGTCCGACCTGAACGCCCTGGCGTTCGAGAACGTCGACATCATCCTGTACGAACTGTTCGCGGCGGCGTCGCGCCAGGGGCAGGGCCTGATCCAGGGCCGCGCCTTCACCGGTTGTCGGTTCCAGGGACCGGCCATCATTCTGGCGTCCAGCGGCGTGACCTTCACCGACACCAATTTCGGCGACAGCCGCGGCGGCATCAAGAACCTGCTGATGCGGCCGCTGGGGGACAAGGCCGTCGGCACGATCCCGATGCGCGACTGCCAGTTCATCGGCTGCGAATTTTACGGCGTCGGCTTCACCGGCCCCGATGAGTTCCTCGACCAGGTCAGCACCCTGACCAATACGCCCAAGGCCTGAACCGATGAGGATGCTGCTTGCCATAGGTCTGGTCGTCACGCTTGGCGGCATGGCACACTCGTCACAAGAGCCGTCGCGAGACCCGAATACCCGAGAGTTTTCACAGGATGGTTGGACCGTCCAGATGGACGTCAGCGGTAAGGGCGCCGTCCTTTGCGCCTGGATGCTGTATGATACCGTCGCAATCATCGGGGAGACCTGCCATCGCAATCGCGATGAGGCGCTGCAAACTGAACTGCGCAACAGCGTGAGCCGGATTGAAACTTTCATCATGGCCAACAGCCGCGAACCCGCGTCACGCGAAGGCCTGGATGAGGCGCGGCGTCAGCGACGCGCCGAACTTGATCGCAGGCTGTGCCGCCAGAGGGATGCCGTGGACATGTATCGCGCGGTTCGCGATCAAGGTCCCGAAAAGCTACGTTCGGACATCGATGACCTGCTATCGATCCCGCGTGAACCTGTCATGAATCCGTGCGTCTGAGTTCCCGATGAAATTCACCCTCTCCTGGTTGAAAGACCACCTCGAAACCGAGGCTGACGTCCATCAGATCGCCGAGGCCATGACCATGGCCGGGCTGGAGGTCGAGGAGGTTCTCGACCCCGCCGCCAAACTGGCGCCCTTCACCGTGGCCAGGATCCTGTCGGCCGAGCGTCACCCGAACGCCGACCGGCTGCAGGTCTGCCAGGTCGAAACCGTCGATGGCGTGAAAGAGATCGTCTGCGGCGCGCCGAACGCGCGGGCGGGCCTGACCACCATCTACGCCCCCATCGGCGCCTATGTGCCCGGCCTGGGCGTGACCCTGGTCGAGAAGCCGGTGCGCGGCGTGGTGTCCAACGGCATGCTGTGTTCGGCCTCGGAGCTGGAGCTGGCCGATGAGAGCGACGGCATCCAGGAGCTGCCGCTGGAAATCCCGGTCGGGACGCCGGTCGCCGGCCTGTTCGGCGCGGAACCCGTGATCGATTTCGAAGTCACGCCGAACCGGCCCGACTGGCTGGGCGTCGCCGGTATCGCGCGGGATCTCGCCGCCGCCAGCGTCGGCAAGCTGAAGCATTTCGACATCGCCGTGGTGCGCGGGGCCTTCCCGTCGCCGATCACCGTGCGGCTGGACGCGCCCGAGATGTGCCCGGTCTTCGCCGGCCGGGTGATCCGGGGCGTCAAGAACGGGCCGTCGCCGGCCTGGCTGCAGAAACGCCTGACGGCCATCGGCCTGCGTTCGATCAACCGGCTGGTCGATGTGACCAATCTGATCGCCTATGACCGCGCCCGCCCGCTGCACGTCTATGACGTGGCCAAGCTGGTCGGGACCGAGATCGTGGTGCGCGGCGGCCAGGTCTCGGCCGAGACGGCTCATATCGAGGGCGGCGAGCCCGAACATCTGATCGCCCTGGACGGCAAGACCTATACGGCCGCCGCGACCGACTGCGTCATCGCCGACGCCGGGGGCGAGCGCCCCATCGGCCTGGGCGGGGTCATGGGCGGCGAAAGCACCGGCTGCGACGAAACCACGACCGATGTCTTCATTGAAAGCGCCTGGTTCGACCCGCTGGTCATCGCCCAGACGGGTCGTGCGCTGGGCATCCATTCCGACGCCCAGTACCGGTTCGCGCGCGGCGTCGATCCGGTCTCGGTCACGCCCGGCTTGGAGCTGGCCACCCGCCTGATCCTGGACCTGTGCGGCGGCGAGCCGTCCGAGATCGTCTTCGTCGGCGACCCCCCGGCCAGCCCGGCGCCCTTCGCCTTCGACCCCGCCTATGTGAAGCGTCTGACGGGCATGGACCTGGACGACGACCGGATCGGGACCATCCTGGGCCAGCTCGGCTTCCTGATCACGGCCGCGCCGGCCGGTCAGGCCGAACCCTGGATCGTGACCCCGCCGTCGTGGCGGCGCGACGTCGAGGGCCGGGCCGATCTGGTCGAAGAAGTCGCGCGGATCGAGGGTTTCGACAGCCTGCCCGACACGCCCCTGCCCGAGGTCGCCCGTCCCGCCGGCGGGGTGCTGAGCCCGCGTCAGGCCCGCGTCCGCACGGCGCGCCGGGCCCTGGCGGCCCTGGGCTATGCCGAGGCCGTCACCTGGTCCTTCACCAAGCAATCGACCGCGGCCCTGTTCGGCGGGGGAGACGACCGGCTGGTGCTGGAGAACCCCATCGCGGCCGATCTGGACTGTATGCGCCCCTCGGCCCTGCCGAACCTGATCCAGGCGGCGGCGCGCAACGCCGCGCGCGGCTTCGCCGACGCGGCCCTGTTCGAGATCGGCCCCGTCTATCTGGGCGACGGCCCCAAGGATCAGCGCACGGTCATCGCCGCCCTGGTCGCCCCCCACGCCGCCCGCCACTGGGCCGGCGCCGGAGAGGACGCCCTGTTCGCCCTGAAGGCCGATCTGACCACCCTGCTGGAAGAGATCGGCGCCCCGGTCGCCTCGCTGCAACTGGCCCAGGGTCAGAACCGCGACTGGTGGCACCCCGGCCGTTCGGCCCGGCTGCAGCTGGGGCCGAAGAATGTGATGGTCGAGTTCGGCGAACTGCATCCGCGCGTGCTGAAGGCGCTGGACGCCGACGGCCCGATGCTGGGCTTTGAGATCGTGCTGGACGCCGTGCCCGAGCCGCGCGGCAAGTCGGGCAAGGCGCGAGGATCGGCGGACCTGTCGGCCTTCATGCCCCTGACCCGCGACTTCGCCTTCGTGGTCGAGGACGCCAAGCCGGTCGGCGATCTGGTCCGGGCTGCGGCCGGCGCCGACAAGGCCCTGATCGCCGAGGTCCGGGTGTTCGACGTCTATCGCGGCAAGGGCGTGGACGACGGCTTCAAGTCCGTCGCCTTGGAAGTCGTGATCCAGCCGCGCGAGGCGACCCTGGCAGAGGCCGAGATCGAAGTCCTGACCGCCAAGATCGTGGCGGCGGTGGAGAAGCAGGGCGGCAGGCTGCGGGCGTAGTTTCGCGGATTGAGGCGGCCTGCGGATAACCGCCGTAGGCCGTTTCCCGCCTATTGATCGAGAAGCACGCTCACCGGGCGGCCGTCTTCAGGCTGGCAAAAAACACCGCTGTGGGCGTCTGTCTTCCAATCATAGGCATAGCCCTTGTTTCGAATCTGACCGACGCCGCAGCGACGCATGTTGCTCGGTGTCTGAGCCCGATTGACACGGGCGTCAGGGTAGCCGGCCTCGGCGAGGTCGCGCCGGGCGGCGTCCAGCCTCGTTCTTGCGGGCTGGTTCAGAAAGTAGGCGAGGGGGACTATGACGGCGATCCCGACTGGAACCGTGATCCACGGTGAAACTGCTCGGCGTGGCGTCTTGGGGGTCATAAGACCGACGATAGCCAAGCGGACGCTGTCCGGCCAGCTGTTGCGTCTCCCGGCCTAACCTTCCCGCAGGCGGCCCTCCCCGTAAGCCCCCGTTAACCTTGAAGCCGCAAGGCTGCCGCAAAGGTCGGGGACTCTGTTACAAAGCCCGGCGTCCCCGCTGGCTGTCCCTCGCCGCCTCTAGGAGCGCCCCATGCATCGCCGACAACTGATCCTCTCCGGCCTGGCCACCGCCGCCGGCGCCTCGTCCGTGGGGGCCTGCGCCACGGCTCCGGCCAACCCGAATTATCCGATCCGTTCGGACAATACGGCGCCGGCCTACAGCTTCGACGAACTGGTCGCGGCCGGGTCCAAGGAGCTGGGCATCGCGGCCGAGGTCGTGGGCGGGGCCATCGAGCGGGTCTTCGCCGACCAGGGCGACCGCCCCACGGCCTATATCGCCGGCGAAGAAGGGTCCGGCGCCGTGGTCGTGGGCGCGCGCTACGGGCGCGGCGCCCTGCACATGAAGGACCTGTCGGCCTCGCAGGAGGTGTTCTGGCAGGGGGCTTCGATCGGCTGGGACTGGGGCGGCAACGCCAGCCGGGTCTTCACCCTGGTGTACGGCCTGTATCACCCCGACATGATCTATCGTCGCTATCCGGGCGTCGAAGGTTCGGCCTATCTGATCGCCGGCCTGGGCGTGAACTATCAGCAGGCCGACGGCATCGTCCTTGCCCCCATCCGCACCGGCGTCGGCCTGCGTCTGGGCGCCAATATCGGCACCATGAGCTACAGCCGTCAGCGCAACCTGCTGCCCTTTTAAGCGCGCTATGCTCGCGACGCGGTCGCTCGCGGCTTGAGCGCGCGACCGCATTCACCCGTCATCCTCGGGCTCGACCCGAGGATGACGGCGTGATCAGCCCACCAATCGCAACGGCGGCGGCGTCTCCAGCATCGTCGCCAGCCCCTCGCGCCAGGTCGGATATTTCGGACGCCAGCCCAGTTCCGCCTTGGCCAGGGCGTTCGAGACCCGTTTGGAGTCCAGATAGAAGCGCCGCATGGCCTCGCTGACGCTGTCGTCGGTCCAGTCGATCTCGGGCGGGCGCGGCAGGCCCATTTTCGCGGCGGCCCATTCCACCACCACATCGGCTGCGGCGGGTTCGTCGTCGGTCAGATTGTAGGCGGCGCCGGGCCTGGGCCGGTCCATCGAGGCGAACAGGGCCGAGACCACGTCGTCCACATGGATGCGGTTGAAGACCTGGCCCGGTTTGCGCACCAGTCTGGCCGTCCCGTCGCGCAGCCGTTCGACCACGCTGCGGCCGGGGCCATAGAAGCCCGGCAGGCGGAAGATCTGCACCGTCAGCCCCATGCCCTGACCGCCGTCCAGCCAGTCGCGCTCGACCCGCACCCGCCGCGCGCCCTCCAGGCTGGCGGCGTTCAGCGGTCCGTCCTCGAACACCCAGCCCCCGGCCCGGTCGCCATAGACGCTGGTCGAGGAGACGTATCCGATCCAGTCGGGCCAGGCCTGGGACGCCACCGGCCCCAGGGCGCGCAGACCGGGGCAGCCGTGGGCGTCGGGCGCGGCCGTGACCAGAACCGCCGTGGCGGCCTCCAGCGCGGTCTTCAGGGCCTCGGGATCGGCGGGGTCGATCGCCGTGATCCCCTCGGCCGACAGGGACCGGCGGCGTTCGGCGTCGCGCGAGGTGGCGACGGCCCGCCCGCCGCGCCGGATCGCCTCCAGCGCCGCCGCCCGGCCCAGATAGCCGCCGCCGAAGACCAGCAGGCACGGCTCGCGGCCGGACGAAGGAGCGGGGGCGGCGTCGGGCATCGATCTACTCAGGCAGACAGGACTTGGGGCGGCGCATACGGCCGCGCTTCATTTTCCAGCGCCTCGGCCCGGCGTTGGTTCCAGGCGGAGACACAGGGCACCCGTGTCAGGTCGGCACGGTCGGCGTAGTGGCGGGCGATCTCCGTCACCTCGTCCATCAGGCCCTGGGCCAGGGTGATGGGCTTCAGCCCCAGGTCGCGGAACTGGTCGTTGGCGACGACCAGGTCGTTCTCGTCGGCCTCCTGGCGCGGATTGGCGACGTTGTGGACCACGGCGCCGGTCTTGTCGGCGATCATGGCGGCCAGGTCGCGGACCCGGCGGCTTTCGGTCATCTGGTTCAGGATCTTGACCCGATCGCCACGCTTGGGCGGGTTCTTCAGGGCCAGTTCGACGCAGCGCACCGTGTCCTGAATATGGATGAAGGCCCGCGTCTGGCCGCCCGATCCGTGGACCGTCAGCGGATAGCCGACCGCCGCCTGCATCAGGAACCGGTTCAGCACCGTGCCATAGTCGCCGTCATAGTCGAACCGGTTGATCAGCCGCTCGTCCAGCTTGGTCTCGACCGTCTGCGTCCCCCAGACGATGCCCTGGTGCAGGTCGGTGATCCGCAAGGCGTCGTTGCGGGCGTAGAACTGGAACAGCAGGGCGTCCTGCGTCTTGGTCATGTGATAGATGCTGCCCGGATTGGGCGGGAACAGGATTTCCTGCTCGGCCGGGCCGTGGTCGGTGTCCACCGTCACCTTCAGATAGCCCTCGGGGATGCGCAGGCCGGCGGTGCCGTAGCCATAGACCCCCATGGTGCCCAGGTGGGCCAGATGCACGTCCAGGCCGCTTTCGACGATGGCGGCCAGCAGATGGTTGGTGGCGTTGATGTTGTTGTCGACGGTGTAGAGCTTGTGCCGCGCCGACTTCATCGAATAGGGGGCCGCCCGCTGTTCGGCGAAATGCACCACGCTGTCGGGCGCCAGGTCGCGGATCAGGGCGACCAGCCGGTCGAACTCCTTGCCGACCGTCATGTTGACGAAGCCGATGTCGCGGCCCGACACCTCTTTCCAGGCCTTGATCCGCTCGCCCATGGTGCGGATCGGCGTCAGGGACTGGACCTCCAGCTCGTTGTCGATGTTGCGCCGGCTCAGGTTGTCGACGACGGTCACGTCCCAACCTTTGGCCGACAGGTGCAGGGCCGTCGGCCAGCCGCAGAAACCGTCGCCGCCCAGAACCAGAACGCGCATGAAAAAAGCCTCGTCATCGTCGCAAAGGTCATGCCTAGCCCAGCGGAGGGCCATCGGCAAAGCGGGGCTGTTAGGCGTGGGGTGCGACGCTTTGACGAAAACCCCTTGGAAAGGGACGGCGCACAGGCTAAGTCTCCTTCGTCTCCCACTCAAACGCAGCTTTCCGGGCCTACACCCGTCTGTTCGCGGCTTGAGCCGATCATGACGGTCGGTCCCGAAAGGACCGGCGCACCATGCGGGCGACAAGGCATTCCGACAGTTCGACAATCGGGGATCGGCCCCGAGCGAGACGGAACCACGAAACGGACGGACCCGGCCGCTGGCCTGGGCTCCATCCCTGCACACGGTAGCGCGAATGAGAGATTTCAAGGGCATGAAGCGTCAGCGCGGACGCAATCGGAACAAGGCGGGCACCTCAAACGCCAACAGCGCCAATCCGAATCGTTCGTGGGACTCGCAAGGCCCCGAAAACATCAAGGTCCGGGGCAACGCCCAGACCGTGTATGAGCGCTATCAGCAGCTCGCCCGCGACGCCTCGTCCGGCGGCGACCGGGTGCTGGCCGAAAACTATCAGCAGCACGCCGAACACTATTACCGCGTCCTGCGCGCGCTTCAGCCGCAGCGGTCCTTCTCCGACATCGCCGCGCGCGAACAGTCGAACCAGGGCTTCGACATCGATTTCGAGGACGAATCCGGCGCCCAGGCCGCCGCCTTCGTCGCCGCCCAGCAGGCCGCCGACCGTCAGAACCAGGACGGCGCCGAGCGCGACCAGACCCAGAACCGCGACCGCAACGACCGGGACCAAAACCGGGATCGCGATTTCAACCGCGACCGCGACCGCGACCGCGACCCATCCCAGAACCGCGACCGGGATCGTGATCGTGACCGGGATCAGACCCAAAACCGTGATCAGAACCGTGATCGCGACCGCGACCAGACCCGCGACGCTCAGCCGCCGCGTGAACCCCGCGAGCCGCGCGAAGACGGCGAGGCCCGCGCCGAGGGCGAGGGCGGTCGCCGCGAGAGCCGCCGCGAACGCTGGGAGCGTCGCCGCGAGGAACGCAACCGTCGCTTCGAAGGCCAGGAGAATGCTGGTTCGGACGAAACCGCCGACGGCGTCCAGCAGGACGCCGCGCCCGTGGCCGAGCGCGCCGAGCCGGTGGTCGAATCGCCTGACGTCGAGGGGCCGGCCGCAGAGGAGCGGCCCGCTCGCCGCACCCGTCGTCCGGCCGCCGCCGCCGCAGCCTCGGATGACGACGCCCCGACCGCCCTGCCGGGCTTCCTGACCCGTTCGTCCGCCCCCGCGCCCGCCGCCGAGGCGGCCGCGGACGCCGAAGCCGCGCCGCGTCGCCGCGCCCCGCGCCGCAAGGTCGAGGCTGTCGCCGACGGCGAAGACTGAGCCGCGCCCTGATCCGATGGGCGTGCGGCCTTGACGGCGGCCGCCCATACGGCGCCTAAAGGGACGACTTCGCCATAAGGCTCGGCCCTCCAGAGCGTCGGGCCCGACCAGCGTTAAGGGAAGCTTTGATGCGTCAGTTCGTTCAGTCTCGCCCGACCGTCCGCACCCTCGTCCGGGGTCTCGCCCTGACCGCCGTGGTCGCCGTCGCGGCCTGCGCCTCGACCCCGCCGCCTCCACCGCCCCCGCCGCCGCCCGGCGGCTCCGGCGCGGTGCTGATGGACTGGCGCGGCGTCATCACCGCGGCGGACCGCGACCGGTATCAGCGTCGCGACGCCGCCTGGACCCTGGCCCTGCAACAGGCGGGTCGCCAGCGTGGATCCGGCGATCTGAACAGTCTGGGCGATCTGATCGACCCCAGGGCCGGCCGCGCCGACGTGGCGCCGCCGCCCGGAAACTACCGCTGCCGCACCGTCAAACTGGGCTCCCAGGGCGGCGAGGATGGTCTGGGCTATGTGATCTACGGCTGGTTCGCCTGCCGGATCGAACAGACCTCGCGCGGCCTGAAGTTCACCAAATTGACAGGGTCGCAGCGTCCGTCGGGCCTGTTGTTCCCCGAGAACGACCGCCACATGCTGCTGCTCGGCTCCATGGCCCTGGCCCAGGAGCCGGCCGCCAACTCCTACGGCCGCAATCCCGACCGCGACATGGTCGCCGTGCTGGAACGGATCGGCGAGGCGCGCTGGCGGCTGGTCCTGCCCTGGCCGCAGTATGAGTCCAATCTGGATCTGATCGAACTGGTCCCCGCCAGCGGCGGCTGACTGAACCTTGCGGCGGCTCGGCCGTTAGGGGGGCGTATCCCACGGAAGCTCGATCATGCGCCGCACTCCGCTCGTCTTCGCCCTCGCCGCCACCGCCGCCCTTGCAGCCTGTGGTGAAAACAGCCCGAACAGCGCGGCTGAGATTTCCCCCGCCGTGTCCGAACCCGCCGCCGGCGTGCCGGCCCGCGCCGCGCCGCCCGCCCGGGCGACGCCCGAACAGCAGGCGGCGACCCCGACCGGCGGGGTCCAGGGCGGGACCGACAACTGGCGCAGCGTCGCCACGCCCAGGGACGCCAGCCTGCTGGGGCGGCTCGATCAGGCCTGGCGCATGAGCCGCGCCGAGGCGGAAACGGCCGGCTTCGCCCGTCAGGTCGAGGCCCTGGGGCCTCTGGTCGATCCCAACGCCGCCCAAGCGGGCCAGCTTCAGCCCGCGCCCGGCGACTACCGCTGCCGCACGATCAGGCTGGGACGCCACGCCGAGGGCCAGGGCGCCGCCTTTGTCGAACAGCCCTGGGCCGCCTGTTCGGTGGAGATGACCCCTGGTGGCGATCTGATCCTGGCCAAGACCGCCGGGCCGCAGCGGATGCGCGGCCTGCTTTATCCGGATACGGATCGTCGCCTGGTCTATGTCGGAGCCCAGGCAGTGGGCGAGGCGCAGAAGACCGTGCCCGCCGCCTATGGCCAAGACACCGCACGCGACCAGGTCGGGGTGCTGGAACGGATCGGCCAGAACCGCTGGCGGCTGGTCCTGCCCTGGCCCAGGCAGGACGCCAAGCTGGAGCTGGTCGAGATCACGCGCTGATCGGCTAGACCCGCGTCAGCTTCAGATCCTGGTAGTCGTAGGAGAAGTCGATGTCGGGCGACACGCCCTTCATCGTCGCCGTGGCCGGCTTGGCGGTCTGGATGGCGAAGGTGACGAAGGCGTCCTCCTCGCGCTTGTCCGGGAACCGGGTGCGGAAGGTTTCGCCGTCATAGGGCTCCAGCCAGCCTTTCAGCGCCGGGGTGTGGGTGAAGCTCAGCCACAGGCCGGTCTTGCGATTTCGGCCCCGCCCCTCGGTCTTCCGTTCAATGGTGATGTCGCCGTACCAGGGGTCGCGCCAGGTTCCGACATAGGCGTCCAGCGGCATGGACGGCGCCGCGCCCGCCGCCTGTTTGGCGTCGATCTCGGCGGCGGCGGCGATGGATTTCGCATTGCCCTCGGCCTCCAGCCGTTTGGAGTCGGCGATCCAGTCCACATCGACCTTGCCCATGCACAGGTCGGCGATGCCCGCGCGCAGGGCGCGCAGCAGGAAGCTTTCCTCGGCGTTGGAGAAGATGCTGAAACCGGTCTTGCGGCCGGGGATCAGCACCGTGGCCGAAATCCCGCCGGGCGAGCCGCCGCCGTGGCTGATCAGCCGCTCGCCGCGATAGTCCTGAACCTGCAGCCCCATCGCATAGGTCGAGGCGATGGCCCGATTCGGCAGCTCCGCCGTCGGTCCGGGCGAACTACCGACGATGATGTTGGGCTTGAACATCTCGCGCGCCGCCGCCTCCGAGAACAGCCGGGTTCCGTCGGGCAGCAGGCCGTCGTTCAGCCGCACGGCGATCCACTTGGCCCAGTCGGTCGGGGTGGTGCAGATTCCGCCCGCCGCCGCCGCCGAATCCCAGTTCCAAACCTCGACGATGGAGGCCGCGATCGGCGTCATCGCCCCCTGATAGCGCAACGGCGGTCCGACCCGGCCATGGGGCAGGGCGGACCTGGCCGGATCGGCCAGCCGCGCCAGGGGCACGGTCTCGCTCATGCCGACGCGGTCCAGGATGCGGGTCTGGATGAAGTCTTCCCAGGTCAGGCCCGACACCGCCTCGATCACCGCCCCGGCGACCACGAACATCAGGTTGCAATAGTGATAGCGCGCCCGGAACCCATCCTTGATGGGCACGAAGGCGGCCTGGGCCAGGACCTCGGCGCGGGTCCGGTCGCTGTTGGGCCAGAACAGCAGGTCGCCGGCGCCCAGGCCGAACCCGGCGCGGTGGCTCAGGGTGTCGCGCACCGTGATGTGTTCGCCGATATAGGGGTCCGACAGGGTGAAACCGGGCAGATAGGTGCGAATGGGCGCGTCCCACGCCACCTTGCCCTCGTCGACCAGGATGGCCAGGGCGGCGGCGGTGACGTTCTTGGTGTTCGACGCGATGGCGAACAGGGTGTGTTCGTCCGCCCGGGCGGGCTTGCCCTGAAGCTTCACGCCGTAACCGCGCGTCAGGACGGGCGTTCCGTCCTTGACCACGGCGATCCCCAACGCCGGCTGGTCGGGCCAGGCCGCCATGGCCTGGGTCACATAGGCGTCCACCGCCTCGGCCAGACCCGCATCGTCATTGGCCGCCTGCGCCCAGACGGGACCGCCGGCGGCTTGGGCCGCCAGCGCCACCGCGCCTCCGGAAGCGAACAGGGAACGGCGCGACAGGCGAAGGGACATCAGGAAAGGCTCCGGCGAAGACTGCCGTGACGCTAACGCGCCTTTCCCCTCTAGACCAGCCGCCAGGCCTGCAGATGGTCCAGCACGTCGGCGACGATCTGCTGGCGGGTGAAGCCGGTCACGTCGCGCGGCCGGGTCCCCTCGCCGGTCTGGGCCGTCATGCGCCATTCGATGGCGCGGCGACCCTCCGGCGCGTCCAACGGGGTGATGGCGGGCAGGGGGCGCGACCGGGCGCCCAGTCGGTAAAGGAAGTCGCGGCCCTCGGCGTGGGGCACGACCAGCCAGACCGCCTGTTCGTCCGCCTCGACCCGGCTCTGGTCCAGGCCTTCGGCGACCAGGGCCTCGCGCACCTCGGTCAGGGCGGGGACGCCGTGACGCTGCATCTGGCGGGCGATGTCGCGGCGGCTGGCCGGGGCGAAGATCCGCTTCAACCGCTCGCCCAGCGGCGGGGTCTCGGTCTCGACCGTCTCGCCCTTCAGGTCGGCGTTCATCTGCCGGATCAGGGCCAGACACAGCAGGATGATGATGACGGTGAAGGGCAGGGCGGCCAGCAGGGTGGCGGCCTGGAGCGCGCTCAGACCCCCCGCCAGCAGCAAGGCCGCCGCCGTCAGTCCCTCCAGCGTGCACCAGTAGACCCGCTGCCAGCGCGGCGTGTCGTCCGCCCCGCCCGAGGCGATGGTGTCGATCACCAGCGACCCGCTGTCGGCCGAGGTGACGAAGAAGACCGCCACCAGCAGCACCGCCAGGGTCGAGGTGATCGCCGCCCCCGGCAGGTTCTCCAGGAAGTGGAAGATGGCGGTCGACAGATCGGTCTGCACCGCCTGCGAAATCGCGCCCGCCGCCTGGCCCATGTCCAGGCTGATGGCCGTGTTTCCGAACACCGTCATCCACAGGAAGGTGAAGCCGGTCGGGACCAGCAGCACGCCGATGATGAACTGCCGCACTGTCCGGCCGCGCGAGATTCGGGCGATGAACATGCCGACGAACGGCGACCAGGCGATCCACCAGGCCCAGTAGAACAGGGTCCAGTTGGCCATCCAGCCGCGCGGCTCATAGGCGTAGAGGTTGAAGGTGCGGACGAAGAAATGGTCCAGATACAGGCCGAAATTCTGCACCAGGGCCTTCAGCAGGAAGCCCGTCGGCCCGACCACCAGCACGAACAGCATCAGCAGCACGGCCAGGACCAGGTTCAGCTCCGACAGGCGCCGCACCCCCTTGTCCAGCCCGGTCAGGACCGAGGCGGTCGCCGCCGCCATGACCAGGGCGATCAGCCCCACCTGCATCCAGGGCGTATTGGGCAGGCCGGTCAGATAGTTCAGGCCGCTGTTGATCTGGGACACGCCCAGGCCCAGCGAGGTGGCGATGCCGAACAGGGTGCCGCAGATGGCGAAGATGTCGACGGCGTCGCCGATCGGCCCGTTGATCCGCTTGCCCAGCAGGGGCGAAAGCCCGGACCGCAGCGTCAGCGGCAGCCCCTTGCGGTGCGCGAAATAGGCCAGGCTGAGCCCGACCATGGCATAGACGGCCCAGGCGTGGACGCCCCAGTGGGTGAAGGTGATCACCATGGCCTCGCGCGCGGCGTCCAGGGTGCCGGGCGCGGCCTCGGGCGGGGCGGCGTAATGCTGGATCGGCTCGGCGACGGCGAAATACATCAGGCCGATGCCCATGCCGGCGGCGAACAGCATGGCCAGCCAGGAGACATAGGGGAAGTCGGGCTCGGCGTCGTCGGGCCCCAGCTTCAGCCGCCCCGTCGGCCCCAGGGCCAGATAGGCCGCCACCGCCAGGAAGCCGGCGACCGAGGCGACATAGAACCAACCGAAGGTGTCGATCACCCAGGCCTGGGCGCGGCCGAAGAACAGGTCCGAGGCGCCGGGCGCGACCAGGGCGACCAGCAGCAGGGCCCCGGCTATGGCGCTCGCGCCCCAGAAGACGCGCGGGTTCATCTTGGATCTCAGCATCGGCTGAAAGCGTATGGCGAAGCTGGAGGTTCCCGCCCCGCCCCGCCCCGTCGCGCGGAAGGCGATCGGCGGCGAACACCCCGCGATTGGACCCGGCGCCCGAGGCGGCCTAGAGATCGCACTGGAGGCTTGAATGGAATTTCTGACGAACGGGCCGGTCGATCCGGGGGTCATACTGCCGTTTCTGGCGGCGGTCGTCCTGATCGAGCTGACGCCCGGTCCCAACATGGGCTGGCTGGCGCTGGTGTCCCTGTCGCAGGGCCGCACGGCGGGGCTGGCGGCCGTGGCGGGCATCACCCTGGGCCTGACCCTGTGGATGCTGGCCGCCGCCTTCGGCCTGACCGAGATCGTGCTGGCCTGGCCGGCCCTGTATCAGGCCATTCGGTGGGCGGGCGTGGGGTTTCTGTTCTGGCTCGCCTGGGAAGCCTGGAAGGGCGAGGGCGGTCCGGCCCGTCCGGCGCCCCAGACGCGTGATCGTCGTCGTGCGCTTTTCCTGCGGGGCCTGACCGCCAATCTGCTGAATCCGAAGGCGGCGCTGTTCTATATCGCCCTGCTGCCGGGCTTCATGCGTCAGGACTACGGCCCGGCCCTGCCCCAGGCGCTGACCCTGGGCGGGATGCATGTGGCGGTCAGCGTGGCGATTCACGGACTGATCGTCGTCACCGCAGCCCGCGTGAGCCGTTGGGGCGCCGTCAGCCAGGGCGCAGGCGGCCGCGCCCTGATGGCGGGCGGGCTGGTGCTGATCGCGGCCTGGACGGCCTGGGAGACGCGGCTCTAGGCCGGCTCGCGTCTGCGGCCCGGCCGTCGGCCAGGGACGACAGACGGCGCCGCCGCAATTGATTCCGGTCAAGGCGAACCCTCGACCGTTGGGGGCACTTGTGTGGCCGGATCAACACACCCACTTCCTTCAGCGAACGACCGCGTCGCTCTCCAGAGGGCGCGTCGGACCATTTCCGCCTCACGAGGGGACACGACACGATGAATCTCGATCTCTACTCCGACCGCGCCAAACAGGCCGTCCAGTCCGCCCAGTCTCTGGCCCTGGCCCGCCGTCACCAGCAGTTCGCCCCCGAACACCTGTTGAAGGTGCTGCTGGAGGAGCGCGACGGCCTGGCCCGCAACCTGATCACCGCCGCCGGCGGCGACGCCAAACGCGCCGAGGCCGACACCGAGACCGCGCTGAAGAAGCGCGCCCAGGTCACCGGCGGCTCGGGCCAGCTCTATCTGGACGGCGACACCGCCCGCGTCTTCGCCGCCGCCGAGGAAGCCTCCAAGACCGCCGGCGACGCCTTCGTCACCACCGAACGCCTGCTGGCCGCCCTGGCGCGCGAGGGCGGGGTCGCCGCCGAGGTGCTGAAAGCCTCGGGCGCCACCGCCGACAAGCTGGACGCCGCCATCGCCGAGGTGCGCAAGGGCAAGACCGCCGACAGCGCCGCCGCCGAAGACGGTTATGACGCCCTGAAACGCTACGCCCGCGACCTGACCCTGGCCGCCCGCGACGGCAAGATCGACCCGGTCATCGGCCGCGACGAAGAGATCCGCCGCACCATCCAGGTCCTGGCCCGCCGCACCAAGAACAACCCCGTCCTGATCGGCGAGCCCGGCGTCGGCAAGACCGCCATCGTCGAGGGCCTGGCCCTGCGCATCGTCAACGGCGACGTGCCCGAGAGCCTGCGCGACAAGACGGTGATGGCCCTCGACATGGGCTCCCTGATCGCCGGGGCCAAATACCGCGGCGAGTTCGAGGAACGGCTGAAGGCCGTCCTGTCCGAGGTCTCGGCGGCCGAGGGCGGCATCGTCCTGTTCATCGACGAGATGCACACCCTGGTCGGCGCCGGAAAGGGCGACGGCGCCATGGACGCCTCCAACCTGCTCAAGCCGGCGCTTGCGCGCGGCGAACTCCACTGCGTCGGCGCCACCACGCTGGATGAATACAGAAAGCACGTCGAAAAGGACGCGGCCCTGGCCCGGCGCTTCCAGCCGGTCTTCGTTTCCGAACCGACGGTCGAGGACACGGTCTCCATCCTGCGCGGCCTGAAGGAGAAGTACGAGGTCCACCACGGGGTCCGCATCTCCGACAGCGCCATCGTCGCCGCCGCGACCCTGTCGAACCGCTACATCACCGACCGCTTCCTGCCGGACAAGGCCATCGACCTGATCGACGAGGCCGCCAGCCGCGTGCGCATGGCCGTGGACTCCAAGCCCGAGGCCCTGGACGAGATCGACCGCCGCCTGGTCCAGCTGAAGATCGAACGCGAGGCCCTGAAGAAGGAGACCGACACGGCGTCCCAGCACCGGCTGGAGAAGCTGGAGGACGAGATCGCCGATCTGGAAGGCCAGTCCGACGACCTGACCACCCAGTGGAAGGCCGAAAAGGACAAGGTCGGCCAGGGCGCCCAGCTGCGTGAAACCCTGGACCGCCTGCGTCTGGAGCTGACCAACGCCCAGCGCGCCGGCGACTTGGGCCGCGCGTCCGAAATCGCCTACGGCCAGATCCCCCAGATCGAGAAGCAACTGGCCGAGGCCGAAGCCAACGAGACCAGCGGAAAGGGCCCTCTGACTCCCGAGGTCGTCGACGCCGAACAGATCGCCGCCGTCGTCAGCCGCTGGACCGGCGTCCCGGTCGACAAGATGCTGGAGGGCGAGCGCGAAAAGCTGCTGAAGATGGAAGAGGCCCTGGGCGGCCGCGTGGTGGGTCAGGACGAGGCCCTGGCCGCCGTCTCCGACGCCGTGCGCCGCGCCCGCGCCGGCCTGAACGACCCCAACCGTCCCCTGGGCAGTTTCCTGTTCCTGGGCCCGACCGGCGTGGGCAAGACCGAACTGACCAAGGCCCTGGCCGAGTTCCTGTTCGACGACGAGGCCGCCATCACCCGGCTCGACATGTCGGAATATATGGAGAAGCACAGCGTTTCCCGCCTGATCGGCGCCCCTCCCGGCTATGTCGGCTATGACGAGGGCGGCGCCCTGACCGAGGCCGTGCGCCGCCGCCCCTATCAGGTCGTCCTGTTCGACGAGGTCGAAAAGGCCCACCCCGACGTCTTCAACGTGCTTCTGCAAGTGCTGGACGACGGCCGCCTGACAGACGGGCAAGGGAGAACCATCGACTTCCGCAACACCCTGATCATCATGACCTCCAACCTGGGCAGCCAGTATCTGGCCGAACAGGGCGAGGGCGACGATGTGGAAGCCGTCCGCCCCTTCGTCATGGACGCCGTCCGCGCCCACTTCCGCCCCGAGTTCCTGAACCGGATCGACGAGATCATCCTGTTCCACCGCCTGGGCCGCGAACAGATGGGCGGCATCGTGCGGATCCAGCTGTCAAGGTTCGAGAAACTGCTGGCCGACCGCCGGTTGAACCTGTCGCTGGACGACGCCGCTTTGGCCTGGCTCGCCGACCGCGGCTACGACCCGGCGTATGGGGCGCGGCCGCTGAAGCGGGTGATCCAGAAGGAGCTGGTGGACCCGATTGCGCGCAAGCTGCTGGCCGGCGAGATCGAGGACGGCGGGGTGATTGCGGTCACCGCCGGCGAAGGCGGGTTGGAGATCGGGAAGGCGCGGGTGCATTGAGCCTCCGTCCCCTCCTTTCGTCATCCTCCGGCAAGCCGCCTCTTCGCGGCGCAGACCGGGGGACCCAGCGGCGCCGTCAGGCGAAATCTCTCCGCCGCACGTTGCGGGAAGACCTCGTCCGCGACAGGTTCGCGCTCTCGCGCGCCGCTGGGTCCCCCGGTCTCGCTGCGCTCGCCGGAGGATGACGAAAAGAGGAAGGCGTGGATGACGAAAGGTCGTGCGTCGTGTAGGTTGTGCGAATGCCGACCCATCGCACCTTCATCGCCACCTATATCATGGCCAGCGGGCGCAACGGGACGCTCTATGTCGGCATGACGGCGAACCTGACGGCGCGGGTGTGGAAGCATCGGACCGGCGCCTTCGACGGTTTCGGCAAGGCCTATGGCTGCACCCAACTGGTCTGGTTCGAACAGCACGCCTGGGTGGTGGAGGCCATTCGCCGTGAGAAGCGGATCAAGAAATGGCTGCGGGATTGGAAGCTGCAACTGATCGAGGCGGCCAACCCCGATTGGCGCGATCTGGCTGAGGGCTGGTATCCGGTCCATGATCCGAACTGGACGCCGCCCGTCGAGGATGAGGGGTTCCCCGGTTCCGCTTCGCAGCCCGAAGGGTGACGGGACGCCGCACAGGCGCCAGCGCCCCTAATTCCGCCGACAAACCCGTTGGTTTTCAAAGCTCTGACAAAAATTCACGCCGGTTTCCCTACCAGGGTTCGAAACCGTGGGATGATGACGCCGCGCCTCCGCATCGGGCGGGCGGCGTCGGCGGGAGGGCGGATTTCAGACTATTCAGACTATTCAGACACTGTTTTTTCGGTGCGAGTCTGAAATCTCACTCCTGCGGGATCGGATTGGTCCTCGGGTCCGGGCCGTTGGTGACGACGCGGTCGCGTTCGCCCAGGTCCTTGACCACCTTGACGTCGGCGAAGCCCTGGGCCTCGAACAGGGCCTTGACCTGGGGCCCCTGGTCCCAGCCGATCTCGACGGCGAAGACGCCGCCGGGCTTGAGGATTCGCTTCACCTCGGGGGCCAGGTCGCGATAGGCCTGAAGCCCGTCGGGGCCGCCGTCCAGGGCCAGGTGCGGGTCGTGGTCGCGGACCTCGGGGTCCAGGGTCGGGATATGGTCGGTGGGGATATAGGGCGGGTTGGACAGCACCAGGTCGAAGCTGGCGTCGCCGAAGCCCGCCGCCCATTCGGTGCGCAGGAAGGCCGCCCGGTCGTTCAGGTCCAGGTTGGCCGCGTTCTCCTTGGCCACGGCCAGGGCCTCGGTCGAGATGTCGGTGCCGACGCCGTGGGCCGCCGGCCGCTCGGCCAGCAGGGCCAGCAGGATGGCGCCCGAGCCGGTGCCCAGGTCGATGGCGCTGAAGGCCTGGGTCCTGGCGAAGGCCAGCATGGCCACGTCCATCAGGGTCTCGGTGTCGGGGCGGGGGCTGAGGACGTCGGGGGTGACGTTCAGCATGATCTTCCAGAAGCCCTTCTTGCCGACGATGCGCGACACCGGCTCGCGCTTCAGGCGGCGGTCGATCATGGCCTCATAGGCCGTGTGCTGTTCGGGCGTGACGACGCGGTAGGGGTCCGTCAGAATGTCCATGCGGCTGGCGCCGGCGGCGGCTTCCAGCAGCAGGCGGGCGTCGATGGCGGGGCTGTCGATGCGGCCGCCCTTCAGGCGGGCCTGGGCGGCCTTCCACACGGTCAGCAGGGTCGCGGCGCCGTCGGACGGCTTGGGGGAGAGGGGCTCGGTGGTCATTTCGGGTGATTGGCCCTTCGCGGCCGTGATTTCAAGCGCAGCCGATTTTCGGCGCCTCGGGAACGTCGCGCCAGCTTCGCCGTTGGCCTCCTGATGTCCAAGCCCAAGCCGTCCGCCGCCGCCGCCCTTCGCCGCCTGATCGCCGCCCGGCCGCAGGGGCGGCGCGGGCGCCCCGCCGGGGGGCTGGGCCGCCTGTGGAAATTCGTGGCCGCGACGGCGGGCGGCCTGGCCGCCGGCGCCGGCGCCGCCCATCTGCTCTACATCTGTGGACGCCCCCTTCAGCGCAAGAGTGATTTTCGGGAATTTCTGACACGTAGTCGGATGCTGCCATCTGTCCGGCCTGTTGATGCGGTCGCTCAAAGACCGCTGGCCTGTATGGGAGTTCGCGGATCCGGTCCAAATCACCCACGGCGTGCTCGAAGCACAGTGGAAAGCCCTGGTTTTCCTGATCCCGTCTCGCCGACTGTTGCGCCATACGCTCCTTCGCTCATCCCTACGCTTCGACGTCTCGCGGTCGTGCTGGCTAGGCCGACACGACCGGAGCTCGGTAGACATCGCCCTTGGCCAAGAGCGCCCAGACTATGCGGGCGTTCTTGTTCGCCAAGGCGACGATGACCAACATCTTGGGCTTTCTCTCCAGCATCTGGCTCAGCCAGGAACCTGCTGGCGCGCCCCGAATGACGGCCTGTTTGATCACCGCGCTGGCCCCGATGGTCAGCAGCCGTCGAAGCGTTCGCTCGCCCATCTTGGTGATCGCGCCGAGCTTCTGCTGACCGCCGGTGGATCGTTGTCGCGGCGTCAGTCCCAGCCAGGCGGCGAAGTGCCGACCGCTCTTGAAGGCTTCGGGTGACGGGGCCAGTGCGACCAAGGCTGTAGCTGTGATGGGACCGATCCCGGGAATGGTCATCAGTCGACGCGCAACCGGATCGTTCTTGGCCCGGGAAGCAATCTCCGCATCGAGCACGGCGATCTGCTGGTCCAGCGATCGGAGGGTCGAGACCAGGACGAGAAGAATCGTCCGCGCGGCGGTTGGAAGCGCCTCTGCCGGATCTTCGACGCGCGCGATCAACCTATCGACGTGCGGAACGCCCTTGGGAACAATCCAGCCGTATTCGGCCAGGTGACCGCGCAGGGCGTTGATCGTCTGGGTTCGCTGCCGGACCAGAAGGTCGCGGGCCCGAAAGACCACGCTGCTGGCCTGCTGCTCCTCCTCCTTCAGCGGCACGAACCTCATACTGGGGCGCTGCGCCGCCTCACAGATGGCTTCGGCATCGGCCGCATCGTTCTTCTGACGCTTCACGAACGGCTTTACATAGATGGGCGGGATCAATCGGATCGTATGACCCTGGCGGGCCAGCTCACGCCCCCAGTAATGGGCGCCGGCGCAGGCCTCCATCGCCACCACGCAGGGCGACAGGCCAGCGAAGAACGCCAGCAATCGGCCTCGACCCAACTTCTTGCGAAACACCACCTCGCCCGAGGCATCAGCGCCATGCGCTTGAAAGATGTTCTTGGCGAGATCCAGACCGACAGTGCTAACTTGTTCCACGGACGCCTCCTTCGAGTGCTGTTCAACACCTCACTCTGGCACATAGATGCCGTCGGGGGGCGTCCACCCCATCACCCAGGGCCACAAGGTCGGGCTGGAGCTGCGCCCGCCCCGTCCCGAACCCGCCCCGCCCGCCCCGCCGACGCCCGAGGACTACGACCTCAGGGAGCCCGGCCGCGGCCGCCTGGCCAAACGGCCCGAACAGATCCCGCACAAGGGCTGGAGCGACATCCTGTGGCGCACCGGCGCCTCCTACTTCGGCGACCGGGTCGGCTTCGTCGCCGGGGGCGTGACCTTCTTCACCCTGCTGTCGCTGTTTCCCCTGCTGGGGACGTTCGTCACCCTGTACGGCCTGTTCGCCGATCCGGCCGACGCCTGGAGCCGGCTCCAGTTCCTGTACGGCGTCATGCCCAGCAGCATCGCCGCCTTCCTGGGCGGCGAGATGGAGCGGCTGGCCGCGAACTCGAACGGCCAGCTGACCTTCACCCTGATCTGGACCCTGGCCCTGTCGCTGTGGACGGCCAACGGCGCGGTCAAGGTGCTCTTCTACGGGCTGAACATCGCCTATCACGAGGTCGAGCGCCGCAACATCGTCCGCTACAACCTGCTGTGCATGGGCTTCACCCTGGGGGCCGTGGCCGCCGTCCTGTTCAGCTCGCTGCTGGTGGTCGGGGTGCCGGTGGTGGTGGGGCTGTTCGGACTGCAGGAGGAATGGGGCCTGCTGGCCCTGTTGCGCTGGCCCCTGCTGCTGGTCGGCTATGTCGCCGCCCTGACCCTGATCTACCGGTTCGGCCCGTGCCGGCAGAAGGCGCGCTGGCGCTGGCTGACGCCGGGGGCGATCTTCGCGGCGGTGGTCAGCCTGACGGTCTCCTTCGTCTTCAGCTGGTATCTGACCAACTTCGTCCGCACTGACTCCTATGGCCCGCTGGCGGCCATGATGGGCTTCCTGCTGTGGACCTGGCTGTCGGTCCAGGTGATCCTGATGGGGGCCGAGCTGAACGCCGAGATCGAGCATCAGACGGCCCTGGACACCACCACGGGCAAGGCCATGCCGATCGGCGAGCGGGGCGCCAAGGTGGCCGACAGCATCGGCGCCAAGCGGGGCAATCCCGCCGCCCTGGCCTTCACCCAGCGCCACGCCGAGGCGGTCGCCGACCGGCTGATGCGCCGCCGGGACCGCCGCGAGCGCGAGGCCGCCGCTAAAGAATGAACCGGCTCAGATCGACGTCCTTGGTCAGCAGGCTCAGCTTGTCGCGCACCGCCGCCCCGTCGAAGTTCACGGTCTGGCCCGCCAGGTCCGAGGCCTTGAAGCTGGTCTCCTCCAGCACCCGCTCCAGCACGGTCTGAAGCCGCCGCGCCCCGATGTTCTCGACGGCCGAGTTGGCCGCCACCGCCGCATCGGCCAGGGCCTCGATCGCGTCGTCGGTGAAGGTCAGGGTCACGTCCTCGGTGGCCAGCAGGGCCTGGTTCTGACGGATCAGATTGGCCTCGGGCTCGGTCAGGATCCGCTTGAAGTCGTCGCGCGTCAGGGCCTTCAGCTCGACCCGGATCGGCAACCGCCCCTGAAGCTCCGGCAGCAGGTCCGAGGGCTTGGCGACATGGAAGGCGCCCGAGGCGATGAACAGGACGTGGTCGGTCTTCACCGGCCCGTATTTGGTCGAGACGGTGGTCCCCTCGATCAGGGGCAGCAGGTCGCGCTGCACCCCCTCGCGCGAGACGTCGGCGCCGGAGGCCCCCTGGCGCGCCGCCACCTTGTCGATCTCGTCCAGGAAGACGATCCCCTCGTTCTCGGCCAGGATCAGGGCCTCCTTGGTCAGGCTGTCCTGATCCAGCAGCTTGTCGCCCTCCTCGGCGATCAGGGGGGCGGTGGCGTCGCGGACGGTCAGCTTGACCGTCTTGGTCCGGCCGCCGCCCATCTTGCCCAGCATCTCCGACAGGTTCAGCAGGCCCACGGCCCCGCCGCCGGGAATATCCAGCCCCTGGATCGGCGAGGCGGTGTCGGCCAGGGCGATCTCGATTTCCTTGTCGTCCAGATCGCCGGCCCGCAGCTTCTTGCGGAAGCTGTCGCGCGTCGCCTGCCCCGCGCCGGGACCGACCAGGGCGTCCAGGATCCGGTCCTCGGCCGCCCCTTCCGCCCGCGCCCGCACCTCGCCGCGCCGGCGGTCGCGCACCATGACCAGGGCGCTCTCGACCAGGTCGCGCATGATCTGATCGACGTCGCGCCCGACATAGCCGACCTCGGTGAACTTGGTCGCCTCGACCTTGAGGAAGGGCGACCCGGCCAGCCGCGCCAGCCGCCGGGCGATCTCGGTCTTGCCGACGCCGGTGGGGCCGATCATCAGGATGTTCTTGGGCGTCACCTCATCACGCAGATCCTCGGGCACGCGCTTGCGACGCCAGCGGTTGCGCAGGGCCACGGCCACGGCGCGCTTGGCGTCGTCCTGGCCGACGATATAGCGATCCAGTTCGGAGACGATTTCGCGGGGGGAGAGGTCAGTCATGGGATGCAGATAGGGGGTCGGGAAGCCGAGCGGGAGGGGGCGGGGCGACGGGGCGTTCCGGGGCGAGACCAGACTCCATCCCCCTTCGTCGATTGTCCCGGAGGCGGCGGAGGATTTCAGACTGTGCGGCGAAAAAACAGCGTCTGAATAGTATGAATTGTCTGAAATCGGGGTGGGGGAATCGCACTACGCCCGCGATAGCCGTGCGGTGTGTACGATGGTGCAACGAACGGGCCTCTCTTTCGCTACCGACAGCCGGGAGTATAGACCCGCTGGAACGGCGGGTGGTTGGGAGCTGACTTTTCAGCCAAGCGGTTGTTTTGCCGACAGAATGTTTGCGGAATTAGGATGGTTGGCGTCTTCGCCGACGTGCGAGCACGGCGGAGGTCCGAAACCTCTCGTGCGCCTCTAGCCCATGCCGTTGGACGATCGAGTCCGCTACAGGTTGGTTGCTCCGCGCCGGCCTTCGGGTCGCCCACTGGCGCGCTGCTGGGCTCCCCGACTTTCCCCCTGAATGACGGAGATAGATCGTTGTAGAAAAGACCGTCCGACGCCGAAAGCGGATATGCTGAAGGTCGGCAAGGGGTGAAGAGCGGACATCGGCTTGCCCGAACGCATCGACTTTGCCTGGAGCGATGAGTTGAGGTAACTTGGGCCTGTCGCGAAAATGACAGCCTCGCCTTGTCTGTCGCACGCATCTCGGCCAGCCACATGCTGCCGAGCCAGCGGCTCCCATAGCAACTGCCTGACCTCCGGGCGGCAGAAGGAGCGCGACCATGGCTAAAACTATCTCAATAGTCGGCGCAGGCCTTGGCGGACTGGTGCTTGCCCGCGTGCTGAACCTGCACGGCGTCCCCGCCACTCTTTTCGAGGCGGAAGCATCCGCCACCGCCAGGGGGCAGGGCGGCCTTCTGGATCTTCACGAGGACACTGGCCAGGCCGCCATGAAGGCAGCCGGCCTCTTTGACGCTTTCCTAGAACGCGTTCGGCCCGGCGAGGACGCCAAGCGGATCATGGACAATCAGGGGCGCATACTGTTCGACAGGCCGGGCAGCGGTCGCGGCGAGCGACCGGAGATCGACCGGGGCGATCTCCGCAACATGCTGATCGACTCGCTTCCAGAGGACGCGGTCCGCTGGGGGCAAAAGGTGACTGCTATCGAGGCGTGCGGAGACGGCCGGCATGAGATCGTATTCGTCAATGGCTCCAGAACTGTGGCGGACCTGGTCGTCGGGGCGGATGGCGCATGGTCAAAGGTTCGCCCACTTTTGTCCGGATCGACTCCCGCCTATTCCGGGACGTCCTTCATCGAGACGATCATCCTCGACGGCGACAAACATCTGAAAGCGAGCGCGGATGCAATCGGCGAGGGCACCTTGATGGCGGTCATGCCCGGCAAGGGCATCCTCGCACACCGTTATTCGGATGGCCGGCTGCACACCTATGCCGCTCTGAACAGGCCGGAGGCATGGTTTTCCGACCTTGATCCCGGGGACCCCCAGGGTGTTCTCGACAAGGTCGCGGGCCAGTTCGCGGGTTGGGCGCCTGAGCTCACCGCCCTGATCACCGAGAGCGATACAGCGCCGGTTCTGCGTCCGGTCCACGCGCTTCCCGTCGGTCATAGCTGGCTTCGGACGCCAGGGCTGACCCTGGTCGGCGACGCCGCGCATCTGATGTCCCCGTTCGCCGGAGAAGGCGCCAATCTCGCCCTACTGGACGGCGCCGAGCTGGCGCTGGCGATCACAGACTCGCCGGATGTCGAGGAAGCGCTGGCGAATTACGAGCGCAGGCTCTTCCCCCGCAGCGCGAAAATCGCTGAGGAAACCGCATTGAACCACGAGCGTTTCTTCGGCCCTGGCGTGCCGCTTAGCATCGTCGCATTGTTTGACAGACGCCACTAGCGAACGGCG
Source organism: Brevundimonas mediterranea (assembly GCF_011064825.1). Taxonomy (NCBI): domain Bacteria; kingdom Pseudomonadati; phylum Pseudomonadota; class Alphaproteobacteria; order Caulobacterales; family Caulobacteraceae; genus Brevundimonas; species Brevundimonas mediterranea. The sequence continues at coordinate 1,118,389 of NZ_CP048751.1, read as the reverse complement.
GCCCCGAGCGACAGCCAGGGGGTGCAAATTTCCGCAACGGGTCGACGTCGGCCAAAGGCGTCACGCCCGGAAGCCGGCATCGGCGCCAAGAGCGGAATATTGTCCTTTAGAGCGGTCGGGCGTGACCGGTCCCGGCGCTTGCCGGACCTTTTCCGCCGGATGCCGATCCGCTTCCCTCCGAACGGTGACTATCCCGCCGTCCGCGTGCAGCGGCGCTGATGAGCGATGCCCTTGAGAAAGCCGCGGCGGACCAGGCCTGCACGGATCGCCGCCTGAACCTCCCGGTCATGGGCCGCAGCGCCCGACAGACGACGCACCCAGCTCCTTAGCGGGATGAAATCCGTGGCCGTGTCGCGAACCATGTCGAGCGCGGCATTGGCGGCCTGGTCGCCCGTGCCGGTCGCCGGCGTCGGCTGATCGACATCCGGGCCGAGGGCCTCGTCCAGGGCGTCGATCTGGGCGACGACGGCCGAGCAACGCTGAAGGCCCGCCGTCGCATAGGGGGCGCGGCGCGCGGTGATCAGAACCTCTGGCACCTCCTGTCGCCGCAGGTTGAGATCGTCCAGTGGAGCCGTCGCCGCCTGGCCCACGCCCTCGCCAAAAGTCTTTCCGCCCTGGGACGCTTGATCCCGGTTCAGCTCGACGCCCGATAGGCCAGGCATGGAGGCGCAGGCCCCAAGGCTGGATAGGCCCAAGGCCAGGATTGGCAGGACGACGAGGGGACAGGCGATTTTCAAAGGACCATTCCAAGCGTGACTATAGAAGACACAGCGTTCTGATTGCAGGACAGTTCCGGCGGCCGCCTTGATCAGGCGCAAACCAGGCCTGTCGAATGGCCGTGGGGGGGGGGGGCGGTTCCCGATGTCTGCCTCGGGTCGGACCACGACATCGACACCAGCCCGGAAAACGGACGTCGGGCCCACAGCCCAAAAGCGGACGCGCCGAACTGCCGCTAGGGGTGATGGGGTGGACGCCCCCCGACGGCATCTATGTGCCAGAGTGAGGTGTTGAACAGCACTCGAAGGAGGCGTCCGTGGAACAAGTTAGCACTGTCGGTCTGGATCTCGCCAAGAACATCTTTCAAGCGCATGGCGCTGATGCCTCGGGCGAGGTGGTGTTTCGCAAGAAGTTGGGTCGAGGCCGATTGCTGGCGTTCTTCGCTGGCCTGTCGCCCTGCGTGGTGGCGATGGAGGCCTGCGCCGGCGCCCATTACTGGGGGCGTGAGCTGGCCCGCCAGGGTCATACGATCCGATTGATCCCGCCCATCTATGTAAAGCCGTTCGTGAAGCGTCAGAAGAACGATGCGGCCGATGCCGAAGCCATCTGTGAGGCGGCGCAGCGCCCCAGTATGAGGTTCGTGCCGCTGAAGGAGGAGGAGCAGCAGGCCAGCAGCGTGGTCTTTCGGGCCCGCGACCTTCTGGTCCGGCAGCGAACCCAGACGATCAACGCCCTGCGCGGTCACCTGGCCGAATACGGCTGGATTGTTCCCAAGGGCGTTCCGCACGTCGATAGGTTGATCGCGCGCGTCGAAGATCCGGCAGAGGCGCTTCCAACCGCCGCGCGGACGATTCTTCTCGTCCTGGTCTCGACCCTCCGATCGCTGGACCAGCAGATCGCCGTGCTCGATGCGGAGATTGCTTCCCGGGCCAAGAACGATCCGGTTGCGCGTCGACTGATGACCATTCCCGGGATCGGTCCCATCACAGCTACAGCCTTGGTCGCACTGGCCCCGTCACCCGAAGCCTTCAAGAGCGGTCGGCACTTCGCCGCCTGGCTGGGACTGACGCCGCGACAACGATCCACCGGCGGTCAGCAGAAGCTCGGCGCGATCACCAAGATGGGCGAGCGAACGCTTCGACGGCTGCTGACCATCGGGGCCAGCGCGGTGATCAAACAGGCCGTCATTCGGGGCGCGCCAGCAGGTTCCTGGCTGAGCCAGATGCTGGAGAGAAAGCCCAAGATGTTGGTCATCGTCGCCTTGGCGAACAAGAACGCCCGCATAGTCTGGGCGCTCTTGGCCAAGGGCGATGTCTACCGAGCTCCGGTCGTGTCGGCCTAGCCAGCACGACCGCGAGACGTCGAAGCGTAGGGATGAGCGAAGGAGCGTATGGCGCAACAGTCGGCGAGACGGGATCAGGAAAACCAGGGCTTTCCACTGTGCTTCGAGCACGCCGTGGGTGATTTGGACCGGATCCGCGAACTCCCATACAGGCCAGCGGTCTTTGAGCGACCGCATCAACAGGCCGGACAGATGGCAGCATCCGACTACGTGTCAGAAATTCCCGAAAATCACTCTTGCGCTGAAGGGGGCGTCCACAGATGGGAAGCGGGCACAGCCAAACGACATTTTCCAATCCTTGACTGCTCATCCTGAGCACCATCTGATGGGTGTTCTAGGGAGAGCGTCATGATCCACAACATTGCAACGCTTACACTGATGGTTGCGCAAGCGACGGCGCCTGATCCGCTAACTGAAACGGCCTTGAACGCTCTGCGTACCAGCATCGCGGAAGTAAAGGGCGCTCAGAGTGCATTGCCTCCACCACAGACGGATCAAGAACGCCTGGAGCGCATGGGGGCTATCGACCAGGCCGCTCGACAAGGTCTTTGGAGGGCTATGGCGAACGTGCCGCCCCCCGAACGCGGGCGAGTTCGACGCGCGCTTTGGCCAGAGGTGCGGGCGATCGATATCGAAAACCAAGAGCAGTTATTGGCGATGGTTCCGGAGGAGGGGTGGTTCAGAAAAAGTCGCTACGGCGACAACGCAGCCGCGTCGGCGTTCCTCATTGTGCAGCATGGCGATGAGACGCTGTGGGAGCGCTTTCTGCCGATTCTCGCCGACCTTGTACCCAGCGGGGAAGTCGCCGGTTCGGAGTACGCCATGATGTATGACCGGCTTCAGATGACGAGAGATCAACCGCAGAGATACGGGACACAGATGACCTGCCCTTACGGCACCGGTCAGTGGACGCTTTGGCGGCTTGAGGATGCGGGGCGCGTCGACGAATTTAGAGCTTCGGTTGGCCTCGGGCCGGTTGCCGAATATGTCGACAGCTTCAAGGCAGGGGCTCCTCCGACCTGCTGATCAGCTCGCCGACGAAGGTCCGCTATGGGTCGGTTTGCGAAATCGACGGCAGGCCGGAAAGCAGACTTTGGCGCGCGCCCGTCTCCTTCGGGCGGGAGGAGATCGCCCATGGGCCTGGCCTAAGCGAGCGCGAGGGCAGGCGTGGCGGGCAGGGGTTCTGGGCGTCGCAGAGGCGCCGGTCTTGCGGGGGCGCCCTCTCCGTCACGGCGCTGGAGAAGCGCCGCGCCACCTCCCCCGGAGGGGGAGGAGGCGAGAGCCTGGATCAGGCGGCCTTGCCGGCCTTCTTGGCGGCCAGCTTGTCCTGGTGGGCCTGCATGCCCTTGGCGATCATTTCGGCGGCCTCGCCGGCGTCGCCCCAGCCCTTGACCGTGACCGACTTGCCCTTCTCCAGATCCTTGTAGTGGGTGAAGAAGTGTTCGATCTGCTCGATCAGGATGGCCGGCAGCTGACGATAGCTGGCGACGTCGGTGTAATAGGGGTTCAGCTTGTCGACCGGCACGGCCAGGATCTTCTCATCGCCGCCGGCCTCGTCCACCATCATCAGCACGCCGATGGGGCGCGAGCGGATGACGCAGCCGGGCACGACCGGCGTCGGGTTCAGCACGATCACGTCGCAGGGATCGCCGTCGTCCGACAGGGTGTGCGGGATGAAGCCGTAGTTGCCGGGATAGTACATGGCGGTGTGCAGGAAGCGATCGACGAACAGGGCGCCGGATTTCTTGTCCATCTCGTATTTCACCGGCAGCCCGCCCTGCGGGATTTCGATGACGACATTGACGTCCCAGGGAGCGTTCGGGCCGACCGGAATAGCGTCGAGGTTCATGGCGGGGTCTTTGCTGCGTCTGCGAAATTCTGTGAGGCGCGCGTGATAGGACGCGCGCGCGGCCTCGGCAAGCGCGACTTGAGTCGGCGGACTTGCGCCACAGCGGCGACTGGGCTCAATTCGCGCGATGACCTGGGTTGATTGGGCCGCGCTGGCGCTCTTCTTCATCTGCTGGCTCGGCTATGCGCCGATCCTGAAGTTCATCGGCCGCCACGGCGGTTCGCTGAACGACGACATGAGCCATGTCCGCCGGGTCTGGATGGCGTCGATGACCCACCGCGAGATCCGCCTGGTCGATAGCCAGCTGATGGGCCATTCGATCAACTCGGCCTCCTTCTTCGCCTCGACCAATCTGCTGCTGATCGCGGCGGTGGGCGGCATCCTGTTCGGGGGCGAGAGCAAGCTGGAAGGCTTCGCCGCCGTCGGAGCGGACAATGTGCCGACCAGGATCCTGGAGGCCAAGCTGGCCCTGGTGCTGATCTGCCTGGCGCGCGGCTTCCTGGATTTCATCTGGGCCCTGCGCCAGATGAACTACACCCTGGCCCTGATCGGCTCGGCGCCCGAGATCAACAAGGAGATCGACCGCAAGGCGTTCGGCGAGGCGGCGGCCGAACTGCTCAATCCCGCGCTCAGTTCGTTCAGCCAGGGGGTCCGGGGCTATTATTTCGCCCTGGCGGCGGCGGCCTGGCTGTTCGGCCCTCTGTGGCTGGCCCTGGGCGTGGCCTCGTCCTTCGGCCTGCTGATCTATCGCCAGGAGGCGTCGCCCGCCGCCCGCGCCATTCGAAATGCGCGGCGCCTGCTGGGTGAATGACGGTTATTTTGCAGGTGCGACAGGGGACGTCCTCTCCTGCCCCGGTGCGTCGAATTGGGGCGAAAGCGCCGTAATTGCGTAACATGCCGTGACCCGAAAACCGCGCGCAGCGCTTGACCGATTGTGCATCGCAACCTAGATTGACCTTCGACGCCTCCGGGCGTCTTGCCCTTCCTGGGCGTTTCCTCCCTATAGACTTTTATGCCGCGCCTCCGGGCGCGGCTTTTTTTCGTCCCGTGCCGATCCGCGATCCGGGGGCAGGGGGCCGGGGTCAGGCCGCCCCGTCATCCGCGCACAGGGCGGCGATGACGCGATTCAGCGCCTTGCGGGTCGCGGCGTGGGCCGCGTTGGGCGTCTGGGTCGCCTCGTCCAGATACAGTTTGCGGCTCAGTTCGATCTGGATCGCCTCATAGCCGTCCGCCGGCCGGCCCCAGAACTGGGTGGACCAGCCCCCGGCGTAGGGATGGTTCAGCGCCACCCGCCAGCCCAGCCCCTCGAACAGGTCGCGCAGTCGCCGGGTCAGTCGCGCCTGGCACGACGACCCGTGCCGGTCCCCCAGCACCACCTCCGCCCCCACCGCCCGCGTCGGCATCGAATGCCAGTCGATCAGCACGGCCCGGCCCCGTCGCGCCCGCGTCCGTTCCATCAGTTCGGCCAGGGCCGTGTGATAGGGGGCGTGGGCGGTCCGGATGCGCGCCTGGGCCTCCGCCAGGGACAGCCGCCGATCATACAGGGCCAGGCCGTCGCCCGACAGCCGGGGGATGACGCCGTATCCAGCCCGGGTCTTGGCCCCCACCGGCCCGTCCGCATCGACGATCAGGTCCGGATCCAGTTCGCCAGGGTCGCGGTTCAGGTCCAGATAGGCCCGGCCGATCCGCCCCTCGATCAGGGGCGCCCCATGGGCCGGCCCTTCGCGCACCAGGGCGCCGACCAGGGCGTCCTCGGCGCTTTTCAGGCTGGCGCGGGCCAGTCCGGCGAAGGCCCCCATGTCGTCGGGATAGGTCTCGCCCGAATGGGGCGAGGCGAAGACCAGGGCCGTTTCCGGGGCCGCGGCGGGCGGCAGGCTGATCGCGAAACTGGCCCCGTCCGTGGTCATGATCCCCGCATAGCGGGTTTCGCTGTGGAAGGAAGACGTTCGACCGGTGAATTTCATCGCCGGTTTACGCTTGTCGGCCTAGGTTGCGTCCCTGATTAAACGGGCACTTCTCGAATGGCGCGCATCCTTTTGGCCGAAGACGACAGTTCGCTTCGCGGTTTCCTCACCCGGGCGCTCGAGCGGGCAGGGCATCATGTCGTCGACTGCGAGAACGGCGACGACGCCATCGACGCCCTGGAACACGGCCCCTACGACCTGCTGCTGACCGACATCGTCATGCCCGGCGCCGACGGGATCGAGGTGGCGCGCGTCGCCGCCGCCCGCCAGCCGGGCCTGCGCATCATGTTCATCACCGGCTTCGCCGCCGTCGCCCTGACCGCCGCCCAGGCCACGCCCCAGGCCAAGGTCCTGTCCAAGCCGGTCCATCTGCGCGACCTGGTCAGCGAAGTCGAACGGATGGTCGCGGCCTGACGTTGAAACCGGAGCGGCGCGTTTAACGCTGTTCTCCCAAAAATCGTAATCTGGCCGTGAAATCGGCTTGATGCCGCCAGGCCGGGCCGCTATACGACCGCTCTTCCCGCCCTGGGGCGATTTCCCGGGGCTCTACGGCGGATGCGTAGCTCAGCGGGAGAGCACCTCGTTGACATCGAGGGGGTCACAGGTTCAATCCCTGTCGCGTCCACCATTCTCCCTTCTACAGTCAGTCTTCTTCGCCCGTCGCCTCTACGGGCGCCTGTCCGCATGGGCCGGATACAGGCTGCCGATCCCCGCCAGGGTGGCCCGCACGGCCTCGTCGAGCGGGGTGCGCGGTTCGGGGCCGATCAGGGCCTCCAGCCGGGCGTTGGTCAGGCGGACCGGGCGTTTCCACAGATAGGCCATCTCCATCAGTTCGCGCATCAGCGGCACGAAGGGCGCGGCCAGACGCATCACCAGCCAGGGCATGGGCTTGATCGGCAGTTTGGGCTCGCCCAGGACGCGGCGGATGGCGCCGGTCATCCGGGTTCCGTCGGCGTCCCACTGGCCCTCCATGTGGAAGCGGGCGAAAGCCTCCAGGTCGTTGCGTTCGACCAGGCGGACCATCACCTCCGCCACGTCCGGCAGATAGGCCCACTGGTGCCCGACGCCCGGCTTGCCCGGATAGGTGATCGCGGTCGGCCGTTCACCGGCCCTGACCAGGCCCTGGCTGAACCAGTTGTTGGCCGCCTCAGGCCCGAAGAAGTCGCCGGCGCGGACGATCAGCACCTTGGCCCGGCCGCGATCGGCGGCCGCCTTCAGGCGACGTTCCATCTCGACCCGGATGCGGCCCTTGCGGGTCCTGGCGTTCTGGGGCGCATCCTCGGCGATGTCGGGGAAGGCGTCGGGGCCGTAGTTATAGACCGTGCCGGGCAGCAGGATGCGCGCGCCGTTCCGTTCGGCCGCCGCGATGGTGTTGTCCAGCATCGGCAGGACCAGGGTGTTCCAGTTGCGATAGCCGGGCGGATTGACCGCATGGACGATCAGGGACACGCCCTCGGCCGCCGCCGCGACGTCCGCCGCCGACATGGCGTCGCCCCTGATCCAGGCGATCCGCGCGTCGCCGCGCACGCCCTCGGGTCGGCGATGCAGGGCGCGCACCGACCATCCCGCCTTCAGCAGCCGCTCGGCCACCGCCCCGCCCGCGCCGCCCGTGGCGCCCAGAACCAGGGCTGATTTCGTCGTCATGTCGCGCTCCATCCGTTTGATGAAGCCTGTATCGACCGAACGCCGGATCAACGGAATTGTCGAAATATCTGCACCTGCTATACGAAAACCAATGAACAGTGAGCCGAGCTGGGATCTGTATCGCACCTTCCACGCCGTGCTGCGCGAGGGGTCGCTGTCCGGCGCGGCGCGGCGTCTGGACATGAGCCAGCCCAGCATCGCCCGCCATATCGACGCCCTGGAGACGGCCCTGGGCGCCAAGCTGTTCCTGCGCACGCCCCGGGGCCTGTCCCCCACGGACGCGGCGCTGGAGCTGAAGCCCCTGGCCGAGCGGCTGGCCGCGACCTCGGCCGCCCTGCGCCGCACAGCCGAGGGTGGGGGCGGGGGCGGCGCCCTCTCCGGCACGGTGCGGATCAGCGCCAGCGAGGTGGTGGCGGTCGAACATCTGCCGCCCATACTGGCCCGGATGCGTCAGGCCCATCCGGGGCTGGCGCTGGAGCTGTCGCCGTCCAACGCCCTGGACGATCTGTTGCAGCGCAAGGCCGATGTGGCCGTTCGCATGGTCCGGCCCGAGCAGCAGGCCCTGGTTTCGCGCCATGTCGGCGCCCTGGCCATCGGCCTGCACGCCCATCGCGACTATCTGGCGCGACGCGGGACGCCCCGGACCCTGGCCGATCTGAAGGATCACGACCTGATCGGCTATGATGTCGAAACCCCCGCGATCCGGGCTGCGGTCCAGCAGTATCCGGCCCTGAGCCGCGACGCCTTCGCCCTGAGGGTGGACAGCGACGTGGCCCAGCTGGCGGCCATCCGCGCCGGGTTCGGGATCGGCATCTGCCAGACCGTCGTCGCGGCGCGCCAGCCGGATCTGGTCCGCGTCCTGCCCGACGCCTTTCATATGGCGCTGGAGACCTGGATCGTCATGCACGGGGATCTGCGCGGAAACGCCCGCTGCCGCGCCGTTTTCGACGCCCTGGTCGAAGGCCTGTCGAGGATCGTCGGATCCTCGGCGCGGTAGGGCGCGGTAGTCAGTCGGTCCTGAACAGAATCACGGCGGTCAGGCCGCCGCCGGGCGTGGTCTCCAGGCGGACGCTCGCGCCCATCTGCTGAGCTAGGGAACGGGCGATCGCCAAGCCCAGACCGGAACCGCCGGTCTCGCGACTGCGCGACGCCTCGCCCCGCGCAAAGGGCTCGAAGGCCTGGGCCTCGAACGCCGGCGACAGGCCGGGACCGTGATCGACGACCGTCAGCCGCCAGCGGTCGTCGTCGCGTTCGAAGCCGACCTCGGCTGAACCGGCGTAGGTCACGGCGTTCTCGATCAGGTTCTCGAGAATCCGGCGCAGGCCGCCCGTGTCGGCCTGGACCCGTCCCGCCTCCAGCCGTCCCAGGGTCACCGCCTGGCCCAGGGCGGCGCGTTCCCGCACCAGTTCCGTCACCAGTTCGGCGACATCGACGGGGGCGAGGACAGCGGGTCTTTCCTCGCCGCGCGCGACCAGCAGCACATCCTCGATCAAGGTGGCCATCAGGGCCACGTCCCGGTCCGCCCGCGCCCGCTGGTCCGGGTCTTCGATCAGGGCGACCCGTAGCCGAAGCCGGGTCATCAGGGTCTTCAGGTCGTGCGCCGCGGCGGCCAGCATCCGCATGCGCTCGCTTACCAGGGCCTTGATGCGCGCCCGCATGCGGTTGAAGGCCGAGGCCACGCGGCGCGCCTCGGCATGGCCGGTCTCGTCCATCGGCGGGGCGCCGAGATCGCGGGCGAAACGGTCGGAAGCGTCGGCGATGGCCTGGAGGTCGCGGGTCGCCCGATGCACCATCCGCCACACGAGGAAGGCGGCCGTCAGCCCGACCAGCAGGCTGAACACCAGGGCGGCCATGGCCATGCTGCGGCGACGTTGCCCCAGGCCCGGCGCGACCACCAGCCTCTGGCCGTCCGCCAACGCGACCGACACCGCATAGACGGCGGTCTGTCGTCGCTGGACTTGAGGGCGGAAGCGGCGGCGCTCCTCGGGAACCAGCAGGCGGACGTCGCGCGCGCCCAGGGCCGCGTCATAGCTGCGCAACAGCGCGGGCAGGGGGCCGCCGTGCGCGCGATAGCCGGCCGGAACCCCGTCGGCGATGAAGAAGCGGGTGGCGTCGCCGTTCAGGGCCACCAGCAGGTCGTCCCGCTCTTGCGACGGCGTGCGGTCCAGGGCGGCGGCGGCGGCGGCGATCCGCACCGGCACAGGCAGGCGCCATTCGTCCTGATCGCCGCGCTGGAACCTCATCAGGCCCAGGACGCTGACCGCCTGCAGCGCCACCACGACCAGGACCAGCGTCAGCGTCAGGCGGTTGGCGAGGCCCAGGCGTCTCACGACTGGACCTCGACGTCTGCGGTGAACAGATAGCCGGCGTTGCGCACCGTGCGGATCAGCCGGGATTCGCGGGGATGGTCGCCCAGCTTGCGGCGCAGGCGCGAGACCTGGATGTCGATGGAGCGGTCGAAGACGTCGGCCTGGCGGCCCTTCAGCACGTCCATGATGTCGTCGCGAGACAGGACCTGCTGCGGACGCCTGACGAAGGCGGCCAGCAGGTCGAACTCCCCGCCGGTCAGCTCCACCGCCTGGCCATCCGCATCGGTCAGGGCGCGGGAGGCGAGGTCCAGGCGCCAGCCGCCAAAGGCGAGACGGCGGGCCGGCGGCCGGGGTTCGGCCCGGTCGCGGCGACGCAGCAGGGCCTTGATGCGGGCGACCAGCTCGCGCGGCACGAACGGCTTGGCGACATAGTCGTCGGCCCCGACCTCCAGCCCCACGATCCGGTCCATGGGTTCGCCTCGCGCCGAGGCGATCAGCACCGGGACCGCGCCCTGGATGCGGCGGCAGACCGACAGGCCGTCCTCGCCCGGCATCATCAGGTCCAGCACCACCAGGTCCGGTCGCTGGACCGCCCAGGCTCGCCAAAAGGCTGCGGCGTCGGGGAAGGCCGCGCAGTCCAGACCCTCGCGCGCCAGCAGGGCGCAGACCAGGTCGCGGATTTCGGGGTCGTCCTCGACCAGATGGATCAAAGCCGTCGTCATGGGCCAAGCTTTGGCGCAACCGCCTCGGCCCCGCCAGTAGAGGATACACGCTGTTACGCACGGGCGCCGGGGCGACACACCCCGGACGGGCCGATCTGTCAGTCTGCAGTCGTCCGGAACAGGCCGGACCTCGCACAAGGAGCCTGCCCATGACCTCCCGTCGTCCCTTCGCAGCCGCCGCCCTGACGGGCCTGCTGGTGGTCGCCGGCCTCGTCGCTGCGGCCGACAGCGCCATGGCTCAGTCGGTTTCCCGCCACCGCTCGGCCAGCGTCACCGGCGCCCAGCACAGCGCCATGCGCGGCGCGGATATCTATCGCAGCCCCGGCTCGGCGTCGGTCTCCCGCTATGGATCAGTGGACGGCCAGGGCTGGTCCAGCGCCCGCGCCAGGACCACGGTGGACACCGGGAACGGCTACGCCACGACGGCCGTTCGCACCGGCCCGGCCGGGAACACCCAGACCCGCGCGGCTTCGACCGCCTACGGCGACGACCACTACAGCCGGTCGTCCACCGTGCAGACCTCGCACGGCTACGGCTATGAACGCCAGATCGACGCCTATCGCGACGACGACGGCGTCACCGTGAACCGCACCGCCACCGCGAACAATGGCGCCACGCGCAGTTCTACAGTCACCCGCCCCTACTGACCCCCTTTCCAGGTTCGGGCGGAGCGCCTCACCCCCGGCTCCGCCCGTCGCCCCGGCCGCGTCCCCCCAACCGTGCGGCCGGGGCCCCTTTTTCCGATCGAGAGCCCGATGAAAAGCCTTGTTCTGTCCGTCCTGTCCGCCGCGGCGATCGCCGTCGTCGCCACGGCCGCGCCCGCCCAGACCCCGACAGGCGCCGGTCGCGCCCTGTTCCAGCAGGCGGACGTCAATAATGACGGGCGCCTGTCGCGGGTCGAGTTCGACGCTGCGCGCGAGGGCCGGTTCGCCCGGGCCGACGCCGATCGCGACGGCCGTCTGACGATGTCCGAACTGCGCGCCCTGCGCCCGGACGGCGCGCCCGCTCCGCAGCGGCGACCCAGCCGCGAGCAGATTCAGAAGCTGCGCGCCATTGACCGCAACAATGACCGCGCCGTCGATCTGAACGAGTTCCGCGCCCTGAACGGCGACCGTTTCGCCGCCGCCGACCGCAACCGCGACGGTTTCATCACGCGCGACGAAATCGCCGATCTGGCGCGCGCCATGACCCTGGGGGGCTGAGGCCCCTAACCCCTGTGCCGCAGGTCCAGCACGTCGGGGGGCGGCGCGGGCTTGCGGGTCAGGGGCACGCGCTTCAGCCAGAGTTTCAGCGCCTCCCAATGGATGGCGGCCACGACCTTCAGCGTCAGCAGGGGCATGGACAGGGCGGCGGCGATCAGGGCGCGGTCGGACATCGGCCGACGCGCGCCGCTCATGCTGGTGGCGATCAGCAGGCCCCCGCTATCCGATCCGTTGATGGCCAGGCCCAGGGTGTCGCCCGGCGTCTGACCCTGGAAGTCATAGGTCATGCCCATGGCCATGAAGGGTGAGACATACAGGCGCTTGTCGGTCTGTTGCCGGAACCGGCCGGCTTGGGCGTCGGCCGCCAGGACGGGCAGGACATAGGACCGCCGCTCGCCGAAGGTGCTGGTGACCTCATAGACCATGGCGGCCAGCCGCCCGTCTTCGTGATGGCAGTAATAGAGGCTGATCGGGTTGAAGACGAAGCCGAACACGCGCGGCATGGTCAGAAGACGGATCGCGCCCTGGCCGACGTCCACCCCGACCTCGGCCAGCCGCGTCTCGATCTGGGCCCGCAGCGGACGGTCCGAGCCGTCGCCGTGGTCCCGGTCGTGGAAGGACAGTAGGTTGAACCGGTTGCGTGAAAAGGTCTTCAGCCGGCCGTGCAGGGCGTCGATCTCGGCCAGGTCCAGCATCAGCCAGAAGACGCGGTAGTTCAGCCGGTGCGGCGTCGGCCGCAGACGGGCGTGAAACACCTTGCCGACATAGAGGGCCGAGCCTGTCACGCCGCCGGTTCCATCTGGACCGAGGGTGAGGACAGATGGATGCGGCCGCTCTCGTTCTCGACGGTCCAGGGACGACGCACCCCGCCCAGTTGTTCGGCCACCGCCAGACCGGACTGAAGCCCGTCCTCATGGAAGCCGGCCCCGAAATGGGCGCCGCAGAACCAGACGCCGCCCTGGCCCTGCAGGCTCCACAGCGACTTCTGCGCCTTGATGGCGGCGGGGTCGAAGATCGGGTGCTCGTACACTTCGCTGCGCAACAGGGTTCCGGCGGCCGGCGGGCGCGGCGGGTTCAGGGTGACGAACAGGTCCTGGCCCGGCAGGCCCTGGAGCCTGTTCATCCAGTAGGTGACGCACAGGCCGCCGTCCGCGCCGATATAGTTCCACGAGGCCCAGGCCCGCCGGCGCCGGGGCATCAGGCCCGCGTCGGTGTGCAGGATGGTCAGGTTGCGGCTGTAGCGGAAGGCGCCCAGCAGTTCACGTTCCCGCGCCGTGGGCTCCGCCAGCATGGCCAGGGCCTGGTCGGCGTGGGCGCCGATGACGACATGGTCGAACCGCTCCCGGGCGCCGGTGGTGTCGTGGACCACGACGCCGCCGTCGACGCGCTGGACCTGGTCCACGCCGCGCCGGAGCCGGACTGCGTCGCCCTTTCGCCCGGCCCCGACCTGACGGGCCAGTTCCTCGACATAGGCCCGGCTGCCGCCGACGACGGTGCGCCACAGGGGCCGGCCGACCAGTTTCAGCAGGCCGTGGTTGCCGCAGAAGCGCAGGAAGGATTCCGCCGGATAATCCATCAGCGTATGGGCCGGCGACGACCAGATGGCGGCGGCCATCGGCAGCAAATGGTCGTCGCGGAAGGCCTCGCTGAAGCCCTCGCGCTTCAGATACTGGCCCAGGGTCACGTCGCTGTCGCCCAGGGCGGCCATGCCGCCGGGCGCCGAGCGATAGAAGCGCAGGATCTCCTTCAGCATCGACCAGAAGCGCGGGCGGAACAGGTTGCGACGCTGGGCGAACAGGGCGGGCGCCGCATATTCGAACCGGCCCAGATCCAGGGACACGGCGAAGGACATGTCGGTGGCCCGCGTCTCAAGCCCCAGATGGGCGAACAGGGCGATCAGGTTCGGATAGGTGGCGTCGTTGAAGACGATGAAGCCGGTGTCCACCGCCGTCTCTCCGGTCGGGGCGCGGACGTCCACGGTGTTGGAATGGCCCCCCAGGCGGTCGTCGCGCTCGTAGATCGTCACGTCGTGGCGCTTCGACAGCAGCCAGGCGCTGGACAGGGCGGCGATCCCCGAGCCCACGACGGCGATCCGCAGGCGCGGACCGGTCTCGCTGGAAGGGGACGACAAGGACATAAAGACTCCGAGGGCGGGCTACAGGTGGCGAAGATACGCGCCGCGCACGCGGCCGGATCACGAAATGATCCAGACTTTCGCCAGAACCGTACTAGGTTTCATGGATGGACAGGTTTCAACGCTTCAGCGGATTCGGCCACCCGTGACGGCTATGGGCGGCGAGCATGACCGGCTGATCGAGGCGGTGGCGTTACGGCGGGACCGCGAGGCTTTCGCGCGCCTGTTCGAACATTTCGCGCCGCGTCTGAAGGCCTATCTGATGAAGGCCGGGGCGCCTGCGGGGGCGGCCGAGGACTTCGCCCAGGACGCCATGCTGACCGTCTGGCGCAAGGCCGAGCTGTTCGACAGCTCCAAGGCGCGGGCCGCGACCTGGATCTTCACCATCGCCCGCAACCGGCGCCTGGACGTGCTGCGCCAGGACGCCCGGCGCACCCCGATGCCCGAGATCGAACTGTTGCAGGAGGAGCCGGAACGGCCGGACCAACTCGTGCTGATGGCCGAGGATGCCGCACGCCTGAAGACGGCCATGGCGCGGCTGACGGCGGATCAGATCGAGGTCCTTCGCTTGGCCTTCTTCCAGGACAATCCCCATTCCGAAATCGCCCGGCGGCTGGACCTGCCGCTGGGCACAGTGAAATCCCGAATACGCAAGGCCATGATCAAACTGCGCACCCTGTTGGACGACGCCGGAGGCGAGGCATGACCGGCGGTCACAACCCCTCCGAAGAACGGCTCCTGGCCTATGCGGCCGGCACCCTCAGCCCGCCCGAGGCCGTGGTGGTCGCCGCCCATCTGGCGATGCGGCCGCAGAACGACGCCTGGGTCCGCACGCTCCAGTCGGTGGGCGGCGAGTTGCTGAACGATCTGGAGCCCGAGCCGATGCCGGACGACGCCCTGGCGCGCGTCCTGGCGCGGGCCGAGGCCGACGCCGGACAGGTTCTGGCCTCCACGCCGTTGAACGACATGGTCGGCCTGCCTGAGCCCCTGCGCCGGTACGCGCTGGGACCGTGGCGATGGCTGGGACCAGGCATGCGCGCCCGCGACGTCCATGCGCCGCGCGACGGCGATTGCCGCGTCATCCTGCTGGAGATCGGTCCGGGCCGCGAGACGCCGCGCCACACCCACGGCGGGATCGAACTGACCTGCGTCATCCACGGCGCCTACGCCACCGAAACCGCCCGGTTCGATGTCGGCGACTTCGAGGAGGCGGACGGCGAAGTGCTGCACCAACCGCGCGTGGTCTCGCCCGATCCCTGCCTGTGCGTGGTGGCGCTGGATGGGCAGATCGAACTGGACGGCTGGCTGGGGCGGCTGATGCAGCCGTTCATCAAGCTGTAGGCGGGCCAGGTCTGACGGTCATTCAAACTTCGCACCAGGGCGAATGACGATCTTTGGCGGCGGCGGTTGTGAAGCGAGGGCGAAGCCCCACGGGGCCGTCCCAAAGAGAAAGAGCGCGGCCCTTTTCGGACCGCGCTCCCGTGGAAATCACCGAGATGGCGTTCAGCCGCGACGGTGGTCCCAATCGTGGCGTTCGTTGCGGATCTGGGCCGAGAGACGGTCGAAGCGACGGTCCAGGTCGGTGCGTTCCCAGGCGGTCAGGCCGCCGCGACGATAGTGAGCCTCAAGCCGCAGCAGGCCGTTGAACTCGCCCCGCAGACGGGTCGCCTCGCGGCGGCTGAGCTGGCCGGAACGGACGCCCTGGTCGATGCGGCGGTCCAGACTGGCCTGGCGGGCGTTGATCGACGACCAGTGTCCGTAGCCCGCATGATGGACAGGCGGTCGGGCGTGATGGGACGGGCCATAGGACTGGGCGGCGGCGGGCAGGGCGGCCGAGGCGGCGGCGGCGAGGATGAGGGCGGGCAGGAAGACTTTCTTGTTCAGCATCGGATCGTTCCTTCTGGTGCGGGGCGCCCCGGCGGGGGCTGCGATGTCCCCAGAAAGCCATCTCCCGCCTGAGCCCGATCTGAACGCCGCGTTTCAGCCGCCGTTCATCTTTTCGGCGCAGGAAGACCCGTTCGCGCGATCTCTGTTATAGATGCGACGGACGTGCGGCTTTTCGGCCGTATCGCCCGTTTCCAAACACCCCGTTCAGCGGCTGTTCAGAGCCGGCCCCGTAGAAGCGACTTCATGAACCGCACCCGCGCCCTCCTGATCGCCGCCCTGATGGCCCTGGTCCCCGCGACCCAGGCCCTGGCGCAGTCGCGCGACCAGGACCGAGAGCGTCCGCAGCAGGACCAGCGCCGCGACGCCCCCTCGCGCGACCGACCCTCGGCCGACGGGCCGCGCGCCGATCTGGGCGCCGTGGTGCGCCGGGTCGGGGCCGGACGCGACGGACGCATGCTGGGCGTCAGCCCGCGCGGCGACACGGTGGTGGTGCGCTGGGAATATCCCGGCGGGCGGGTCGCTGATATTCGCGTGGACGCCCGCTCGGGCCGCGTGGTGGGAGAAGACTGACGATGCGTGTCCTGCTGGTTGAAGACGACGCCGACCTGTCGCGTCAGCTGAAGGGCGCCCTGGCCGACGCCGGCTATGCGGTGGACCACGCCGCCGACGGCGAAGAGGCCTGGTTCCTGGGCGACACCGAACCCTATGACGTGATCGTGCTGGACCTGGGCCTGCCCAAGATCGACGGGGTCTCGGTGCTGGAGCGCTGGCGGCGCGAGGGCAAGGCGACGCCGGTCCTGATCCTGACGGCGCGCGGCGCCTGGTCGGACAAGGTGTCGGGCTTCGATGCCGGGGCCGACGACTATCTGACCAAACCCTTCCATACCGAAGAACTGCTGGCGCGGTTGCGGGCCCTGCTGCGCCGCTCGGCCGGCATCGCTTCGGCCACCCTGTCGTGCGGCGGCCTGCGTCTGGACCCGCGCGCGGCCCGCGCCAATGTCAACGGCGAGCCCCTGCGCCTGACCTCGCTGGAGTACCGGCTGCTGCACTATATGATGATGCACCAGGGCCGGGTCATCAGCCGCACGGAGCTGGTCGAACATCTGTACGATCAGGACTTCGATCGGGATTCCAACACCATCGAGGTCTTCATCGGCCGGCTGCGCAAGAAGATCGGATCCGACCGGATCGAGACCGTGCGCGGCCTGGGCTATCGCCTGGCGCCCCTGACGGGCGAGTCCGAGGCGGCGTGATCGCGCCGCAATGACCGAAGCAGGGGCTGGGGCGCGGCGGACGCCGCCCGGCGGCTGGGGCCGCTGGTTCGGGCGGCCGGGCAGGTCGCTGACGCGGCGGCTGATCTGGCTGGCCGCCGGCTGGATTCTGCTGGCCCTGGTGGCGACCGGTTTCGTCCTGACCAACCAGTTCCAGGAATCGGCCCTGCGCCGCCTGGGCAATGTACTGAGCGAGACCACCGACGAACTGGTGGTGCGCACGGTGACGGCGAGCGGCAAGGTTCTGACGCCCCAGATCATGGACGCCCCCACCCTGCGGGTGTTTTCGGGCAAGTACTGGATGACGGCCGAGCCGACTTTGGCCGGGGGGCTGCGGATCATCACCCGCTCGGACTCGCTGTACGGCGAGGACCTGACGGTGCCGGCGGACCTGCCGGGGCGGCTGGACGACGCCTACGGCCAGACCATCACCTATAACGCCACAGGCCCGGCAGGCGAGCCGCTGCGGGTGGCGGCCAGCATGAAGTCCCTGCCGGGACGGACCACGCCGGTGGTCTTCTTCGCCGCCATCGACCGGTCCAACGTCGATGTGGACACCCGGCAGTTCGCCACCCTGACCTGGGTCGCCCTGCTGATCCTGGGCTTCATCCTGGTGTCGGCGGTCTTCATTCAGGTTCAGGTCGGCTTGCGGCCCCTGTATGACCTGCGCAACGAGATCGCGGCCGTGCGCCACGGCCAGGCGGCGCGGATCGAACGGTCCTATCCGCTGGAGATCCAGCCCCTGGCCGAACAGGTCAACCGGCTGCTGGACCATAACCAGGAGGTGGTCGAGCGCCAGCGCACCCATGTCGGCAACCTGGCCCATGCGCTGAAGACCCCGATCTCGGTCATGCTGGCCGAGGCCGGGACCGCCGAAGGCTCGCTGCCCGAACTGGTGCGGCGCCAGACCCGGGTCATGCAGGGCCAGGTCGACCACCATCTGCGCCGCGCCCGCGCCGCCGCCCGCGCCGCCCACGGCCTGGGCGAGACCACGCCGGTGCCCGAGGTGCTGGACGAGCTGGCGGTCATGATCGAACAGGTCTTCCGCGACAAGGGCGCCGAGATCGACTGGCGCGCGCCCGACGACCTGGCCTTCCTGGGCGAGCGGCAGGACCTGCAGGAGATCCTGGGCAATCTGATCGAGAACGCGGCCAAGTTCAGCACCCGCCGCGTCCGCGTCTCGGCCGGCGAGAACGGCCTGGGCCAGATGGTGGTGGTGGTCGAGGACGACGGCCCCGGCCTGCCCGCCGACCAGCGCGAGACGGTGATGAAGCGCGGCGCCCGGCTGGACGAGAGCGCGCCCGGCTCGGGCCTGGGCCTGTCGATCGTCGAGGACCTGACGCGCGCCTACGGCGGGCGGCTGACCCTGGGCGACAGCGACATGGGCGGGCTGAAGGTCGTGCTGGAGCTGCCGGCGGCTCACGCCGCGCGCGCCTGAGCGCGGGAGCCATCGGCGGGCGGGGGCGTTGAACCGCTCCGCCGCGCTGGAGCCGCCATGTTCGCCCGTCTTCGTCACGCCGCCGCCGCCCTGGGCGAGGCCGTCCGCAGCCGCGTCCCCGCAGCGCGCCGCGCGCCCCGGCTGTCGCGCCTGATCGAGGGTGCGGCGCGGGTCGGATACGGAGCGCGGGGCTTCGTCTATCTGTCGGCGGGGGCGCTGACCCTGCTGGCGGCGACCGACAGGATCGGCGACGCGGTGGGCGCGGGCGGGGCGGCGGGCTGGCTGGCGGAGCAGCCGTTCGGGCGGGTCTGGCTGGTGCTGCTGGGCCTGGGCCTGTGGGCCTTCGTCGGCTGGCGCGTGCTGCAGGCCCTGTTCGACGCCGACCATGAGGGAACCGACCTCAAGGGCTGGGCCACGCGGGCGGGCCAGGCGGCCAGCGGCCTGTTCTACGGCCTGCTGGCGGCGGGGGTGTTCGAGTATCTGGACGAGGCGGGGGAGGCGACCAGCCAGGCGGCGGAACGGGCCGAGAGCATCGCCGAGAACCAGGAGAAGGCGGCCTGGATCCTGGACCTGCCGTTCGGCGGTCTGCTGCTGATCGCGGCGGGGCTGGTGGTGCTGGGCGTCGGGATCGGCAACATCGTCAGGGCCTTCCGGGACGACTTCGACGCGGCCCTGGCCTGTCCCGAGGCGGTGCGCCGGCCGGCGACGGCCCTGGCGCGGGCGGGCTATGGCGCGCGGGGCTTCGCCTATCTGCCGCTGGGGACCTTCGTGGTCCTGGCGGGGCTGCACGCGCGGTCGGGCGAGGTGACGACGACGGCGGCGGCGCTGGACGCGCTGGAGGCCCAGCCCGGCGGGTCGTGGGTGCTGGGGCTGACGGCGGCGGGGCTGATGGCCTTCGGCGCCTTCGCCTTCGTGGAGGCGCGCTGGCGGCGGATCCGGCCGCCCCGGGACCTGACGCTGGGCTGAGGCCTTGGCGTCGCGCGGGGCCTTCCCATATGCTCCGCAACACATCCTGTTCCAGAAGGCCCTCGCCATGACCCAAGCCGTGCCGATGAAGACCCTGAAGATCGACTTCGTTTCCGACGTGGTCTGCCCCTGGTGCGCGGTCGGGCTGGGCGGGCTGGAGACGGCGCTGGACGCCCTCAAGGGCGAGGGGATCGGCGCCGATATTGCGTTTCAGCCGTTCGAACTGAACCCCCAGATCGCGCCCGAGGGCGAGAACATCGTCGAACACATCGGCCGCAAATACGGCGCCAGCCCGGAGCAGTCGGCCGCCAACCGCGCCATGATCCGCGAGCGGGCCGCCGAGGTCGGCTTCGACATGCGCATGACCGACGACAGCCGCATCTGGAACACCTTCGACGCCCACCGCCTGCTGCATTGGGCCCACGAGACGGCGCCCGAGAAGCAGAAGGCGCTGAAACAGGCCCTGTTCACGGCCCACTTCACCGAGAACCGCAACCTGACCGACGCCGGCGTCCTGACCGCCGCCGCCGAGGCCGCCGGGCTGGACCGGGCCGAGGCGGGCGAGGTCCTGGCCTCGGGCCGCTACGCCCAGGCCGTGCGCGCGGCCGAGGACCTGTGGCGGTCGCGCGGCATCAGCTCGGTCCCCGCCGTGGTGGTCGAGGGCAAATATCTGATCAGCGGCGGCCAGCCGGCCCAGGTGTTCGAAGAGGCGCTGAGGAAGATCGCGTCGGAGGTGTGAGGGGAGGGTGATTGGCGAGTCGTGATTGGTGATTGGTGAGCGCAGATCTTGCGCCGGTGCATCGCCCCGCTCGCCCCTTGCTCGCTACTCACCCCTCGCCAGTCACGATTCACCCCTCACGCCTTCGCTCACGCGCACGCCTCACCCGCCCCGGTCACGGCGGCCCGGTTTCAGACTCTCCCTGCGAAAAAACACCGTCTGAATCGTCTAATTCGTCTGAAATCCCGGCCGGCTCCAGGTCGTCCAGCGCGTCGATCCGGGCCATCAGGGCGTCGCGGCCGGCGTAGTCGCCGGGCTTCAGGGCGGCGGCTTCCTGGGCGATGACGCAGATCTGCTGGGCGAGGGCTTCGGCGCGCGCGGCGAGGTCGGGTTCCTTCGGGGCGGGCGGCGGCGCTTCCGGCGGCGCTTCCGGCGTGGGGGGCGCAGGCGGCGGGGCCGGCGACACGTCCCGGGCCAGGGCCGTCAGCCCCAGGTGCAGGCGCATCCAGCGCGCCGCCTCGACGGCGCGGCCGGCCTCCAGCGCGCGGTTCAGCCGCATCCGGGCCAGGTCCGCCATCCGGCCATAGTCGGCCGGGCCGTCCGCCGCCGCCTCGTCCGGGTCCAGCGGATCATAGGGGGGATCGACCTGGTCCATGCGCCGCCAGCCCTTGTCCCGGGCGCGCAGGCGGAAGGTGCTGACCCCCATGCCGTAGCGG
This sequence comes from Brevundimonas mediterranea, assembly GCF_011064825.1. Classification (NCBI taxonomy): domain Bacteria; kingdom Pseudomonadati; phylum Pseudomonadota; class Alphaproteobacteria; order Caulobacterales; family Caulobacteraceae; genus Brevundimonas; species Brevundimonas mediterranea. The sequence goes on along the minus strand of NZ_CP048751.1, from coordinate 1,097,510 downwards.
GCGCTGACCGTCTCGGCCGTGTCGCCGGCCAAATAGTCGTCGCGCGCCGCCGCCCAGGCCTCGTCCGAGGCCCGGCGATAGCCGCCGCCCCGGTCATAGGGATCGCGCCCGGGCCGCCCGTCATACAGCGGCCGCGTGTCGTGCGACGCCTCATCCGGCGACGCCCCGTCCCAGGACGACTTATCCCAGGACGGCTGGCGTGGCGGATCGACGAAGTCCTCGTTGGTCAGGCGCCGGTCGAAATAGCCGCCCCCGCCGTCGCTCTCGCCATAGCCCCCGCCCTCGTCCTCGTCCCCATAGGGCCGGCGTCCCTCGATCCCATCCATACGCCCCTCCCGGGCCGATCCGCCCCGGAACGGGACCGGGGGATTATACGGCGGCGGGAAACCGTGCTGGGTTGATTGGCGCGCGGGGCCGGAAAGCTCAATATATTCAACGGGTGGAGCGACGGAATTAGGAGCGCAAAGGGGTGATCCCGCTTTTGCCGCCCCCGGCCGCCTCCCTTCCTTTCGTCATCCTCCGGGCCGCGCAGCGGAACCGGGGGACCCTTCGTCATCCTCTGGCCAAGCGAAGCTTGGACCAGGGGAGGCGCCGAAGGCGAAATGCGTCCGCTGCGCGATGTCAGACGCCCGCATCCGCGACAGGGTCCTGCTCACGCAGGCCGCTGGGTCCCCCGGTCTGCGCCGCGAAGACGCGGCTTGCCGGAGGATGACGAAAGGAGAGGGTTAGGCCCGCTTCTTCCGGGGCGCGGCCGGAGCATCGGCGGCGTTCTGGAGCGCTCTTTCGATCAGTTCAGGATAGTTGAGGATGCTGAACATTGGCGCAGCATAGCGGAAATCTCACTGTGCGTCCCTCTCCCGACGGGAGAGGGAGGCCGCGTCCGGGTTCACGAACCGAAACGCCTCCGCCCGCTGCCGCAGGAAGCGGTTAAGGGGGGGGGTCTTGCGGGTGCCTTTTGCACCGGTGAGGAGCACGAAATGGAAACAGTAATGACGGCTGCGCCTAGGCTGCGGCTAACTTTGAAAGCGCCTCGACTAGCTTGTTAAAACTGGGCGATAAGTTTCGGTGCAAATCCATTTTTGGACCAATAGCCTGTGCCCATTCGTGCTTGATCTGACCCGGGAGCGGCCAGCCTGCTGTCTTCACCGCTGTGGCACCTCCAGGGTGGAGTGCATCTGCGAGTAGTTCCCAAGTCCCGCAGACTGAATCTTGTTCGTACCGATCAAGCACGTCTTTACGCGCGCGAGGATACGCCTCCAAAACAGCGGCTCTATCTCCTAGATACCACGATTCCACTTCTTCGATTGCCAACCGAAAGATTGTATCGGGCCGACCTGAAGCTGCGGCTGACGCCGTCAGTTCAGCCAGCATTTGTTTACAGTCGCGGACATCTGTGTCGACCACAACGATAACGACGTCGATCCCCGGCGTTTTTCCATATCCCCCAAGAATGCGCGGGAGCTGATCGAGCAAAATACGTTTGCTCGGATCTCCTGCAGCAGTCAGCCCTTTCGGAAGCCGACCAACCCCCCTGTAAGAGTGGATCCGCCATGTATGGCCTTCCCCTTGTACGCCAAGCGCCATGGGGACCAGTATTTCAAGTAAAGTCGCGCCTGAACTATCTTCGGTCAATATTTCGATGTGCATATCTAGATAGCATCCAGATAGTCACTATACCAAAGTCCACCCAATGGGAGTCCCTCGTCCACCAAATTGGTCACTAGTTTAAGATCGGAGGCTCTTCTGACCTGAGAAAAGCCATTTTTTCCCTTTTCAAGAATCCAAACTTCTTTTGGGGACAGCGCATCAACAAAATAGGGTTGGTGTGTGGTAACAAATATTTGTGGCGCGTTTCTTTTTCCGGTAGCGTGAGCTCGGAATTCTTCCGCTAGCGTCTCTAGAAGTTTGTGATAGAGGCCATTCTCTGGCTCTTCTATGCATATAAAGGGAGGGGGCTCGGGATCTTCTAGCAAAAGTAAGTATGCGAATACCTTAAGAGTGCCGTCCGACATTTGTTGAGCAAAAAACGGATCGTCGAAAGCACCATCGTTAAATCTTAGCAGTACGCGTTTGTCTTCAGTGACGTGGGTGTCAATCGTCGTGACGCCGGGAATCTTTGAAGCGATCCGTTGAAGTATGTTCTTGAAGCGGGTTTTGTGCTCTCGCTCCATAAATTGGACGACGTTTCCTATGTTATCGCCGTGTTCATTTAGGTGCTTTTGAGGGCCCGCAGATGGCAAGCTTCGAGCTGCGTCAGGGTAGAAATATGAAAGATACCAACCCTTCAAAAAATCACGAAATCGTTTGATTCGCGGATGCTCGCGTAGCGTTCCAAGGGTGGCAATTCCGAGCTGTCGAAGATCAGTTAGCTCTACGGATTCCTGGGCGCGGTCTTCTTCACCCTCAAGCTCTACGGCTTCTTCCCCTGCCCATACCAATCCTCTCCCGTGAAATAGCCGTAAGAATGGGTAGGGGCGGCCGTGTTTCTGACCTTTGCGACGCTGTTTTAGCAGTTCGCTTTCAACGAATGGCCGTCCATAAGCATCTGCGGCGATTGCGAGTTCATAGGTTATTGGGCGCTCGTTTGGTGCCTCGCGATAATAGATTTCGAATCGGATCGCTTCCGAGGTTCCCATCGATCTTAAGCGGTCAAATCCACCGCGTTGCTTCATGTCGCACGCAGTCTCTACGTCGAAGGTCAAGCAATCAGCCACGAACCCGAAAGCGTCGAAGAGAGTGCTTTTCCCAGCGCCGTTCTTGCCAATGACTGCGGTGAACGGCGTTAACGGCTCCCGATCTGACTGACCTGAAAGCTTGCCCAACGTGACGTCGCGGAGTGCACGGTAGTTTTGGACCCGGAAGCCCTCAATAATTGGCACGGTGCTTAGCTCCCAAACGTGCGGTGCACATATGCGACCTTAGCCGATTAGGCCACCGTGACGTCAACCACCCCGCCCCCAGCGCGGAACTTCGCGCTCATCTCCGCCATCCCGGCCTCCGCCTCCGCTAGCGAGGCCCCCGCATCATTCTGCGCCATCGCATCGCGGCGGATGTCTTGGCTGATCTTCATGCTGCAGAATTTCGGGCCGCACATGGAGCAGAAGTGGGCGGTCTTGTGGGCTTCCTTGGGCAGGGTGGCGTCGTGGTATTTGCGGGCGGTTTCGGGGTCCAGGCCCAGGTTGAACTGGTCCTCCCAGCGGAACTCGAACCGGGCGCGCGACAGGGCGTCGTCATGTAACCGGGCGGCGGGGTGGCCCTTGGCCAGGTCGGCGGCGTGGGCGGCGATCTTGTAGGTGATGACGCCGTCCTTGACGTCCTGACGGTCCGGCAGGCCCAGATGCTCCTTGGGCGTGACGTAGCAGAGCATGGCCGTGCCGAACCAGCCGATCATGGCCGCCCCGATGGCGCTGGTGATGTGGTCATAGCCGGGGGCGATGTCGGTGGTCAGCGGGCCAAGCGTATAGAAGGGCGCCTCGTGGCAGTGTTTCAGCTGCTCATCCATGTTGGCCTTGATCTTGTGCATCGGCACATGGCCGGGGCCTTCGATCATGACCTGGCAGCCCTTGGCCCAGGCGATCTTGGTCAGTTCGCCCAGGGTCCGCAGCTCGGCGAACTGGGCCTCGTCGTTGGCGTCGGCGATCGAGCCGGGGCGCAGACCGTCGCCCAGGCTGAAGCTGACGTCATAGGCCCGCATGATGTCGCAGATGTCCTCGAAATGCTCGTAGAGGAAGCTCTCCTTGTGGTGGGCCAGGCACCACTTCGCCATGATGGAGCCGCCCCGGCTGACGATGCCGGTGACGCGTTTCGCCGTCATCGGCACGAAGGGCAGGCGCACCCCGGCGTGGATGGTGAAATAGTCCACGCCCTGTTCCGCCTGTTCGATCAGGGTGTCGCGGAACACCTCCCAGGTCAGGTCCTCGGCGACGCCGTTCACCTTCTCCAGCGCCTGATAGATGGGCACGGTGCCGATGGGGACGGAACTGTTGCGGATGATCCAGTCGCGGATGTTGTGGATGTTGCGGCCGGTCGACAGGTCCATGACATTGTCCGCGCCCCAGCGGGTGGCCCAGACCAGTTTGTCGACCTCGTCGTCCACCGACGACAGGACCGCCGAGTTGCCGATGTTGGCGTTGATCTTCACCAGGAAGTTGCGGCCGATGATCATCGGCTCGACCTCGGGGTGGTTGATGTTGTGCGGGATGATGGCGCGGCCGCGGGCGATCTCGGAGCGCACGAACTCGGGGGTGACGAAGTCGGGGATGGATGCGCCGAAGGATTCGCCGTCGCGCTCGAGTGGCGAGTGGCGAGTGGCGAGTGGCGAGTTCGATGCGGGAAGCGGTACGGTCGAGCCGTCGGCGAGGGTGATGGTCTGAGCGGTTTCGCTCGCCACGCGCCACTCGCCACTCGCCACTTCCCTGCGCAGGTTCTCGCGGATGGCGACATATTCCATCTCGGGCGTGATGATCCCGGCCTGGGCGTATTCGTACTGCGTCACCGGGCGGCCCTCGACGCCCTTGAAGACGCGGTGGTTCGAGGTGTCGAACCGGGGGGCCAGGTTCTTGCCGCTGGCGTGGCCGTTGTCCTCGGGCTTGACCTCGCGCGGGTTGGCGACGGGGGCGATGTCGCCGCGATCCAGCTGCCACGACGACTTCACGTGCGGCAGGCCGCGCTTGATGTCGATGGTCACGGTCGGGTCGGTGTAGGGGCCGGAGCTGTCATAGAGGGTGACCGGCGGCTCGTTGGCCGACGGGTGGACGGCGACCTCGCGGAAGGGGACGCGGATGTCGGGGTAGAGCTCGCCGGCGACATAGACCTTGCGGCTGCCGGCGCGTTCGCCGGTGGGGATGGCGCCCGTCTCTCGCATCACCTGCTCGCGCGCGTCTTTCAGCGCCAGATCCACATTGGGTTCTTCGGGAAGCGCGGGCGGGGTGACTTGGATATTCATGGCGGCCTCAAACGGTTGAGGTCCGCCGACGTCGGGCGCGAGGTCCTGTCTTGAGGACCAAAAGCGTTTCCCATCCCTTCGCCGGCATGACCCGGATCAGGTTCGACGGGTCAGGCGGCTACGCCAATCTCAGCCGCTCGATTGCGACCCCCCGGAGAACGAGGCTCAGGGTGACGCCGGGGGAGGCGGACGTCAAGCGGGCGCAAGCGTGGCTGGAAAAGGCGTCGGATTCGCGTGGGATAAGCGGTGAAACGGACTTGCCCGCCGGCGTCCGGAGCGTCAAACGAGGGATGTGTCTATCCAATCCCTGATCATCGATTGCGACCCCGGCGTGGATGACGCCGTGGCGCTGTTCCTGGCCTTTGCGGCGGCCGAGCCGACGCTGCTGGCCGTCACCACCGTGGGCGGCAACGTCCCCGCCCACCTGACCCAGCGCAACGCCCGTATGGTGCGCCAGATCGCCGGCCGTGAAGACGTGCCGGTGTTCGGCGGCGCCGAACGGCCGCTGAAACGACCGCCGGCGGGCGCGGGCGACTTCCACGGGCCCGAGGGGCTGGGCGACCTGGAGCCCTTCGCGCCGACCGGCATCATCGGCGACGGACCCGCCGCCAACGCCATCGTCGACCTGGTGATGAAACGCCCGGCCGGATCGGTCGCCGTCGCCGTCCTGGGGCCGATGACCAACCTGGCCCTGGCGATGAAGCGCGAACGGCGGCTGGCCGAGCATCTGGGGCCGGTCGTGGTCATGGGCGGGGCGCGGTCCGAGGGCGGCAATATCACCGCCTCGGCCGAGTTCAACATCTGGGCCGACCCGGACGCGGCGGCGGTGGTGTTCGGCTCGGGCTGCGAGGTGATCGCCTTCGGCCTGGACGCCACCCATCAGGTGCGGGCGACCGAGGCCCGGATCCGCGCCGTCGAGACGATCCGCACCGACCCGGCGCGCACCGTCGCCGCCCTGCTGCGCTTCTCGCAGCGGGTCGAGCGGCAGGCGACCGGAGCAGACGCCCCGCCCCTGCACGACCCCTGTCCCATCGCCTGGCTGATGAAGCCGGAGCTGTTCACCCTGAAGCCCTGCCGGATCGAGGTCGAGACGGGCTCGGACCTGACGCGCGGCCATACGGCGGTGGAGTTCCGCGTCGATCCCGCCACGGCGCGGCACCGCTGGGCGGTGGCGGCGGACGGACAGGGGGTGTTCGACCTGCTGACCGAGACGCTGAAGGCCAGATGATGCGGATCACCGTCGTCGGCTCGATCAACCTGGACCTGGTCGCGACGGCGCCCCGGCTGCCGGCGCCGGGCGAGACGGTGACGGGGGCCAGCCTGGCCCGCTATCCGGGCGGCAAGGGCGCCAACCAGGCCTATGCCGCCGAGAAACTGGGCGCCGAGGTCAGCCTGATCGGCCGGGTCGGCAACGACTCCCTGGCCGGCGAGGCCCTGTCCCTGATGTCGGACCTGGGCGTCGATCTGGCGGGGGTCGAGACGGATGTGGCGGCGCCGACCGGCGTCGCGCTGATCGCCGTCGATCCGACGGGCGAGAACCAGATCGTGGTGGCGGCCGGCGCCAATCATCTGGTGACGCCCGAGCAGTTGCCGCAGCGGATCGAGGGCGCCCTGATCGTCCAGCTGGAGCTGCCGGTCGAGACGGTGGAGGCGGCGGTGGGCCGGGCCACAGGCTTCGTCTGCGCCAATCTGGCCCCCGCCCAGCCGGTGTCGGAAATGCTGCTGCGCCGCGCGGACCTGATCGTCGTCAACGAGACCGAGGCCGCCTTCTATGGCGACGGCCTGCACCGCGGCGGCGGCCGGGTGGTGGTGACCAAGGGCGCCAGGGGCGCGGCGATGTATCAGCGCGGCGTCGAAATGGCCTGGGCGACCCCGCCGACCGTCGAGGCGGTCGACGCCACCGGCGCCGGCGACGCCTTCGTCGCCGCCATCACCGTGGCCCTGCTGGAAGGCATGGAGCCGACGCAGGCCCTGCGCTTCGCCTGCGCGGCGGGGGGCTTTGCGGCGACGCGGCCCGGCGCCCAGCCGTCGGCGCCGGAGCGGCATGAGGTCGAGGCGCTGCTGGCGGGTTGACGGCCTCGCTATAGTGTCGCTGGATCGCACCTGAAGGTTGCGTGTGGGGCGGTGATGCTGACGAGGCGATTTCTGGGTCTGTCGCTGATGGCGGCGGCGGCCATGGCGGGACGGCGAGCGGGCGCGCAGGAGGCCCTGACGGCGAGCGATCAGTATCAGGCCGAGGGCCGCTATCTGCCCCTCTATCTGGAACTGAAGGCCCAGGTCGAAGCCGGCGATGAGAATGCGCGCTTCTATCTGCCCTGGTTCGCCGCCTTCGTCGGAGACGAGGCGACTGCGGTCGGGTTTGACGAGCGGACGCGGTCCCCCGACCGGCCGATGCCCGATCTGGCCGACGCCGAGGCCGAAGACGCTCTGGAGGCTATTGTTCGGACGGCGGCGGACAGGCAGATCGTCATCCTGAACGAGGCGCACAACGTCTCGGGCCATCGCGGCTTTGCGGCGCGGGTGATGCGCGCCTTGCGTCCGCTGGGCTTCGACACCTTCGCGGCCGAGACCTTCGGCAGGATCGACTCCTATCGGACCGGCGCGCCCTTTCATCAGGGGCTGGGCTATTACATCGCCGACCCCGTCTATGCCGAGACGGTGCGGGAAGCGGCGGCCCTGGGCTATGTGTTCGCCGACTATGAGCAGCGGCCGGACCAGCAGCCGCCCGCCGAGGCCGACATGGACGCGCGCACGACCGCGCGGGAGGTCGCCCAGGCCAGGAATCTGATCGAAAATGTGCTGAAGCCGCGCCCCGACGCGCGGATCTTCGTCCTGTGCGGCTATAGTCACGCCATGGAGATCGAGGGGCTGGGCGGGCTGTGGTTCGCCGGCCAGCTGAAGGCGGCGACGGGGATCGACCCCCTGACCATCGAACAGTCGGGCCACTGGCCCGCGACCCGGCCTGAAGCGGATACGGCGGAGGTCGCCGCCGTATTGGAGCGGTTCGCACCGACGCGACCGATCGCGGTGTCACGCGCCGGACGGGCCTTCGCCGACAGGATTTTTGACGGCAAGGTCGATCTGAGCGTCTTTCATCCGCGCCTGCCCAAGGTCGCCGGGCGTCCGGGCTGGCTGGCGGCGGATCCGGCGCGCAAGGCCGTCGAAGTTTCGGTTCCGGCGTTCGAGGGGCCGGCCCTGGTGCAGGCCCTGCATAGGGGCGAAGGGGCGGTGATCCCGGCCGATCATCTTTTGCTGGAGCCGGGACAGGCGCGGGCGACGCTGCTGCTTCGGCCGGGCGTCTATTTCCTGCGGCTGGAGACGACGCGGGGGATCGAGCCGGCGTTCGGGATGGTGACGGTCTGAGAGGGGCGTGTCGCGCGAGGGCCCGGTGAAGCCCGGAGCGTCGTCGCGCCCAAGCTGTGCTGTACCGGGTGTAACGTTTTTGACACAAATTGGTCCAGGCTGGTCGTAAGCCTATTGCAGTCGGGAAATAATACGGCACGGTGGCTCCCAGGATTTTGAGGGGAGTGCACGGCATGATTGAACGTAACGGGACGGGTCGTCGTCGCTGGCTGGCGACGGCGTCGGTGATCGGGCTGATCGCGGCGGCGGGAACGGCGGCGGCGGAGGTGCCCAATGACAACTTCAGCCCGAACGCGCCGCCGGTCCTGGCCGACCCCGATGCGATCAACGGCATCGGCAACATCATCGTCGACACCGGCGGCGGCTCGGTGGGGGTCTGCACCGGCAGCCTGATCAATCCGCGCACGGTGCTGTTCGCCGCCCACTGCGTCAACGACCTCCCCGACGTCGCCTACGGATCCCAGGGCCAGGGCAGACCGATCAGCATCGGGTTCAAGGGCGACGCCTTCGACGGCATCCTGAACTGGATCACCAGCGGCGACTACGCCACCAGCTATATCGACCAGCACTACAATATGAGCCGGGTCTTCTATGACCCCCGCTCGCTGGAAGACGCCCAGGGCGGCGGCTTCTATGAGGGCGATGTCGCCATCGGCGTGCTGGATTCGCCGGCCAAGGGCGTGCCGACCTGGGCCATGCTGTTCTCGCCCCTGACCGGCGACGAGGACCGGCACGTGATCACCGGCGGATACGGCCGCAGCGGGACGGGGTCCCTAGGTTCGGTTCAGGGGATCGACTTCCGCCGTCGGGCCGCCGAGAACATGATCGGCGCCCTGACGTCGCTGGACGACATCAACCTGTTCCTGTTCGGCGACGGCGCCCAGGGCGGGCTGAGTCAGAACCTCTATATGGTCGATTTCGACGATCCGGCCGGGACCGCGACCTTCGACTTCAACATCTTCGGCGACGACGTCGCGCTGGAGAACGAAGGCATGACGGCGGGGGGCGACTCGGGCGGTCCCCTGATCCTGGATCGGGCCTTCGACACGCCGGTGGTCGTGGGCGTCCTGTCGCTGGGATCGCGCTATTTCAACGGCCAGGGGGCGGCCAGCTACGGCACGACGGCGGGCTATCAGCCCCTGTATCTGTTCACCGACTGGATCGTCGCCAACAACCCCTACAAATACGTCACCACGACCGGCGGGAACGGCGACTGGTTCGATCCGACCCACTGGGTCCAGATGATGGATCCGAACTACAAGATCATCGACGCCAACGGCAATCTGGTCACGGGCCTGCCCGCCACGCCGGCCGAGGGCGTGGATTCGCGCGGCGGCGAATGGGGCAGCATCTGCTTCTTCGGCGATTGCGCCGATGCGGGACAACTGGCCGACTACAACCATGACCGCGAGGACGGCTTGAGCGGCGGCGCTCAGCCGGTCAAGGCCGAGGTGACCGGCGGCCGCACGATCGTCGATATGAGCGGGATCGTCGCGGGCGGGGCGGGCGGGGCCGGCGGGGCGGCCGGCAGTTCGCGCGGTCAGACCGCCTCCGGACTGGCGGTGCGGCACGAAGCCTCGGCGGTGGGCGCGGCGCCGGGCGCGACCCTGCCGTTCGAGATCGTTCCGGGCGGACCGGGTTCGACGAATTTCGTGCCGTTCAACGTCCAGGGCGATGTGCTGGCCGGCGAGAAGCCGCTGTTCTACGACGTCAACCTGATGTCGGCGGGAACGACGACGCTGAACGCCCCCGCCGTCATCGACCGGTTGACCATCGGGACCAGCGGCGCGGTGCTGGACATCGGCGCGGACGGCCTGTTGTTCGCCCAGAACGACGTCGGCGTCTGGGCCGGCCAGCTGAACGTGGACGGCGCGCTGCTGACCTTTGAAATGCTGCTGGCGGGCGGGGTTCTGAGCGGTTCGGGCGTAGTCGACTCCACGGTGCTGACCTCGGCCATGGGCTCGATCGCCCCGGGCGGGCAGGGCGAGATCGGCGAGCTGACCCTGTTGAGCGATCTGGTGCTGGCGTCGGGCTCGCGCCTGTTCATCGACATCGGTGGTGATCAATCCGACCGTCTGACGGTTCTGGCCGACAGTTTCGAGGGCACGGCCGGCATTGCCTCGCTGGGCGGGCTGCTGGGGCTCAACTTCATCAGCGCGCCGAAGTTCGGCCAGACCTATACGGTGCTGACGGCCCAGGGCGCCATCGACGGCGAATTCGACGCCGTCACCGACATCTCGGGCGTGCTGTACCCGGTGCTGGACTACACCACGACCAGCGTGGAGGTGGAGATCGAGGCCGCGTCCTATCTGGACTTCATCAATCCGAATTCGCGCGCCCAACGCACCGTCGGCGGCATGCTGGATGCGGCGCGGGCCACGGACTATGCGGCCCTGGGCGACATCTACGCCCAGACGGACCTGCTGGAAGGCGAGGCCCTGGAGGCCGGGCTGGAGAGCCTGTCGCCCTTCGCCGCCCACTCCGGCGTGACCCTGCTGTCGGCCCAGACCGAGGCTCTGCGCGGCGTGGTGGACGGACGGATCGCGCGGGATCGCTCGGGCGGGGCGAGCGAAGGCCTGACCCTGATCGGGTCGGGCGTGGAGGTCGCGTCGCTGGATCCGGCGGCGACGGCCGCAGCGGCCGGCATGGCGACCCGCCAGGCCCAGGAACGGGCGCGCTGGGGCGGATGGAAACAGGGAGTTTCGGCCTATTTCGGCGCCGGCGCCATCGAGGGCGAGGCGGGCCAGTTGCGCGGAACCCTGGCGGACAGCCGCAGCGACGACCAGAGCGCCTGGTATGTCGTCGGCGGCCTGGAACGGACCATCGACGCCCTGACCGTGGGGGCCAGCCTGGCCTATGCCGAGGGCGAGTCCGACTTCGCCGAGGGGATCAGCACGGCCGACAGCCGTCAGGTTCAGGCGACCCTCTATGGGGCGGTGGACCTGGCTTACGGCGCCTATCTGGGGGCCAAGGTCGGTTATGGCGCGGCGGATCTGGACACCGAACGGGCCTTCGCCATCGGCGGCGCCAGCTTCCGCGCCGACGGGGAGACGGACGGCAAGGTGGTCAGCGGCGGGGCCGAACTGGGCTTCAACCTGACGCGCGGCGGGCTCAAGCTGCAGCCGAACATCGGGCTGAACGCCTATTCGGTCGATCTGGACGCCTATCAGGAGACGGGCGGGGTCGCGGCCCTGAGCGTCGCCGACCAGTCGTTCGATTCGCTGCAGCACCATATCGGCCTGCGGGTCGGCGGCGAGACAAGTCGCGGCCGCTGGAGCATCAAGCCGGCGCTGGACGTGCGCTGGGTGCATGAGCTGGCGGGCGACAACCGCAATGTCGAGGCCGCCTTCGTCGCGGCCGACGGCTTCGGCGGGGTCTTCGCCGGCGCCAGCAATGACAGCGAATGGGCCGAGATCGGCGGTTCGGTCGCCATCGAGGGCGACCGGTTCGGCGTGACGCTGAAGGCCGCCTCGATGGTCGATCGCGAGGATCTGGACTACCAGACCTACAACGCCACGGTGACGATGAAGTTCTGATCCACCGGGTCGGGACGTGGAGACGGCGGCCCCGACGGGGCCGCCGTTTTCGTTGAGCGGTCCATCGGGCCAGTAGAGCGACTGTGACAGTGTAACGTCAAAACGGCTTGGCGGCGCGCGTCGGGTGTCGTTAGGTTTCACGCTTGTAACTTGTGGGGGATTTCGGATGATGATGCGTGTTCGTGGGGCCGGTCTTGCGCTGGCGGCGGTGTTGATGGCCGGCGTAGCGAGCGGGGCGCTGGCCCAGGGCGCCGGTCAGAACGGGGCCGCTCCGGCGGTTTCTGTCTATCAGCAGCCGCCGTCGCCGATCGCCGACATCCTGGACGCCAAGCCGACGCCGTCGCCGATGCTGAGCCCGGATCGCAAGACCCTGGTGCTGCTGGACCGGTCCAACCTGCCCAGCATCAAGGCCCTGGCCGAGCCGATGCTGCGGCTGGCGGGGACGCGGATCAATCCGCGCAACAACGGCATGGCCGAGAGCCGGGTGTCCTGGCTGACCGGGCTGAGCCTACAGGCGGTGGACGGGGGACCGGCGCGGGTCGTGGCCCTGCCGGCCGAGGCGCGGTTCACGGCGCCGCGCTTCTCGCCCGATGCGAAATCCCTGGCCTTCGTGCTGGACCGGCCGACGGGGCTGGAGCTGTGGGTCGTGGACGTGGCGACGGCGCGGGCGCGGAAACTGACCGAGCCGGTGGTCAATATGACGGGCGGGACGGGCTATGAATGGCTGCCCGACAGCTCGGGCCTGCTGGTCGAGGCGGTTCCGGCCGGGCGGGGGCCGGCGCCCGATGTGACGACGGCGCCGACGGGGCCGAACATCGAGGAGACGGCCGGGCGTGTGGCGCCGGTGCGGACCTATCAGGACCTGCTGTCGAACCCCGGCGACGAGGCCCTGTTCGATCACTATTTCACCTCGCAGCTGACCCTGGTTCCGCTGAACGGCCGTGCACGGACGATTGGGGCGCCGGCGGTCTATCTGGACAGCGCCGCATCACCGGACGGGAAATACATCCTGCACGAGATCGCCAAGCGGCCTTACTCCTATGCGGTGCCGGACGACCTGTTCCCCACCGAGATCGTTGTGACGGACCTGAACGGGCGTGTGGTGCGGACCATCGCCGATCTGCCGTTGCGGGACGATGTGCCCACCGCGTTTGACGCCGTGGCGCCGGGGCCGCGATCGGTGGGCTGGCGGGCCGATGCGCCGGCGACCCTGACCTGGGTCGAGGCCCTGGACGGCGGCGACCTCAAGCGCGAGGTGGAGTTCCGCGACCGGGTCTTCATGCAGGCCGCGCCCTTCACGGCCGAGCCGGTCAAGCTGATCGACCTGAAGGAACGGTTCGGCGGGATCGTGTGGGGCAGGGACGACCTGGCCGTGGTCAACAGCCGCTGGTTCAACACCCGGCACGAGACGCGGTTCGTGGTCGATCCGTCGAACCCCGGCGAGGGGCGGGTGCTGCTGGAACGGAACTATCAGGCGCGCTACGACGATCCGGGCCAGCCGGTGACCCAGCCCAATGCGGCGGGCCGGTCGGTGATCCGGTTCGATCCCCAGGGACGCATCCTGATGTCGGGGGCCGGGGCGACGCCGCGGGGCGCCTTCCCCTTCCTGGCGGCCATGGACCCGGCGACGGGGCGCAGCGAGCGGCTGTGGACCTCGGCCGACACGGATTATGAGGCGGTGGTCGGCTTCCTGGACGCGGACGGCAAACGGGTGGTGACGCAGCGCGAGACGCGGCTGGACCCGCCGAACCTGCAGATCCGCGACCTGACGACGGGCCAGACCACGCAACTGACCCAGTTCCCTGATCCGGCGCCGCAGCTGGCCGGGGCGACGCGCCAGCTGGTGACCTATGAGCGGGCCGACGGGGTCAAGCTGTCGGGGACCCTGTATCTGCCCGCCGGTTACGACAAGGATCGCGACGGGCCCCTGCCGATGCTGATGTGGGCCTATCCGGCCGAGTTCACCGATGCGGCGGTGGCGGGCCAGACGGTGGACGTGCAGAACCGGTTCGTGCGGCCGGGCGGGTCCAGCCACCTGTTCCTGCTGACCCAGGGCTATGCGATCTTCGACAACCCCTCCATGCCCATCATCGGCAAGGACGGGGCCGAGCCGAACGACACCTATGTCGAACAACTGGTCGCCGACGCGAAAGCCGCGGTCGATGCGGTGGTCGGCATGGGGGTGGCGGATCGCGACCGGATCGCGGTCGGGGGCCACAGCTACGGCGCCTTCATGACCGCCAACCTGCTGGCGCACAGCGACCTGTTCCGCACCGGCATCGCGCGGTCGGGCGCCTATAACCGCACCCTGACGCCGTTCGGCTTCCAGTCCGAGCAGCGCAACTATTGGGAGGCGACCGAGATCTATACCGAGATGTCGCCCTTCACCTACGCGAACAAGCTGAACGAGCCGATCCTGCTGATCCATGGCGAGGCGGACGACAACTCGGGCACCTTCCCGGTCCAGAGCGAGCGCTTCTATGCGGCGCTGAAGGGGCTGGGGGCGACGGCGCGTTACGTCACCCTGCCGCTCGAGGCCCACGGATACCGCGCGCGGGAATCGGTGGGCCACACGCTTTGGGAGATGACCCGCTGGATGGACCAGTATGTGAAGAACGCCCCGCCGCGGGCGGCGGAGTGACTTCAGGGCTGGTGGTCAGGGCCTGACCACCAGCCGCACCACCTCGCCGGCGTGCAGGCGGTCGAAGCCGGCGTTGATGTCGTCGAGCGGGATGACGCCGCTCATCAGCCGGTCCACCGGCAGCCGGCCCTGGCGGTAGAGGGCGACGTAGCGGAGGATGTCGCGGCTGGGGACGCAGGTTCCGATATAGGAGCCCTTCAGGGTGCGCTCCTCGCCCACCAGGGAGACGATGTTGACGGCCAGGGCCGCCTCGGGCGGGGGCAGGCCGGCGGTGACGGTGGTCCCGCCGCGCCGGGTCATCTTCCAGGCGGTGTCGAGGGCGCGGGCCGAGCCGGCCATTTCGAAGGCGAAGTCGGCGCCGCCGTTCGTCAGGGCGCGGACCTGATCCACCGCATCGGGATCGGCGCCGTTGACGGTCTGGACCAAGCCTGAAGTGGCGCCGAGGGTGCGGGCCAGGGCCAGCTTGTCCTCCGACAGATCGACGGCGACGACCGGCGAGGCGCCGGAGGCGAGGGCGCCGAGGACGCTGGACAGGCCCACGCCGCCCAGGCCGATGACCACGACGCTCTGACCCGCCTTGACCCCTGCGGTGTTCACCACGGCGCCGACGCCGGTCAGGACGGCGCAACCGAACAGGGCCGCCTCCTCGAACGACAGGTCGGGGTCGATCTTGACCAGGGAGCGACGCGAGACGACGGCGCGTTCGGCGAAGGCGGAGCAGCCGAGGTGGTGATTGACCGGTTCGCCCTCGCGGAAGAGGCGGCGGGCGCCGGACAGCAGCTCGCCCTTGCCATTGGCGGCGGCGCCCGGCTCGCACAGGGCGGGACGGCCGCCGGCGCACGGGTCGCAATGGCCGCAGGACGGCATGAAGACCATGACGACGTGGTCGCCGACCGCGAGGTCCGTGACGCTGTCGCCCAGGGCCTCGACCACGCCTGCGGCCTCATGCCCCAGGGCCATGGGCAGGGGGCGGGGACGGTCGCCGTTGATGACGCTGAGGTCCGAGTGGCACAGGCCGGCGGCCCTGATCGCGACCAGAACCTCGCCGGGACCGGGCGGGTCCAGCGTGACCGTCTCGATGGAGAGGGGGCGGCTGTCGCGGTAGGGGTGCGCGGCGCCCATGGCGGACAGGACGGCGGCGCGGGTGGTGATGCTCATGGGTCAAGCCTTCGTCATCGATGCGCTATCGATAGGCGCTTGACGCAACGGCGTCCAAGCCCGAGCCTCGCATCGAGAGCGACGCCGAATGTCGCCCAGGAGGAAGACCGCAATGCCGAAGACGGAACTGGGCCCCTTGGCCGAACGCGCGACCTACAAGGCGTTTCACATGGTCTCGACGCGCTGGGCCGACAACGACCAGTACGGCCATATCAACAACGCCAAATTCTACGAGTTCGTGGACTCGGCGGTGAACGCCCATCTGATGATCGCCAATGCGCTGGACGAGTCCATCGGCCTGGTGGTGGACAGCGGCTGCCAATACACCTCGGCGCTGAAGTTCCCCGATGTGATCGAGGTCGGGATCAAGGTGGACCGGATCGGCACCTCCAGCGTCAGCTATGGCTTCGCCGTGTTCAAGCGCAGCGCCGACGTGCCCGCCGCCGTCGGCCATTTCGTCCACGTCTATGTCGACGCCGAGACGCGCCGACCCAAGCCCCTGCCGGCCAAGCTGAGGGCGGTGGTGGAGAATCTGAAGGCGGGGTGAGGGAAGGGCGGCGTCCTGGGGCGGGCGCGGCTTTCGGCGCAAGTGTCGATGACCGCCTTCGACCCGTTGCGGACACTGATTTGATCGTGGAGACTGCGGGCATCGTTCCTGCGAGGCCACCATGCCGACCACCCTCGTTACGCGATTGCTTCGCGGTTTCGTAGCTTTCGTGCTGGTATCTGCACTGTACGGGATGGTTTCGTACATCGCTTTGGCGAGTTTTGTGGTCTGGGCTATCGGGCCCGGCCCGAGCAGTCGGCCCGAATCCGGCGGCTTGTTTTGGCTCTTGGTCGTAGTCTTGACGCTTGGCTTTTTAGCCTCCCAGTTCGTTGCACTGAAGGTGGCGACCCGAAAGCGACGCGCGGCTTGATGTCCGCTTTCCATCTGTGGACGCCCCCTTCAGCGCAAGAGTGATTTTCGGGAATTTCTGACACGTAGTCGGATGCTGCCATCTGTCCGGCCTGTTGATGCGGTCGCTCAAAGACCGCTGGCCTGTATGGGAGTTCGCGGATCCGGTCCAAATCACCCACGGCGTGCTCGAAGCACAGTGGAAAGCCCTGGTTTTCCTGATCCCGTCTCGCCGACTGTTGCGCCATACGCTCCTTCGCTCATCCCTACGCTTCGACGTCTCGCGGTCGTGCTGGCTAGGCCGACACGACCGGAGCTCGGTAGACATCGCCCTTGGCCAAGAGCGCCCAGACTATGCGGGCGTTCTTGTTCGCCAAGGCGACGATGACCAACATCTTGGGCTTTCTCTCCAGCATCTGGCTCAGCCAGGAACCTGCTGGCGCGCCCCGAATGACGGCCTGTTTGATCACCGCGCTGGCCCCGATGGTCAGCAGCCGTCGAAGCGTTCGCTCGCCCATCTTGGTGATCGCGCCGAGCTTCTGCTGACCGCCGGTGGATCGTTGTCGCGGCGTCAGTCCCAGCCAGGCGGCGAAGTGCCGACCGCTCTTGAAGGCTTCGGGTGACGGGGCCAGTGCGACCAAGGCTGTAGCTGTGATGGGACCGATCCCGGGAATGGTCATCAGTCGACGCGCAACCGGATCGTTCTTGGCCCGGGAAGCAATCTCCGCATCGAGCACGGCGATCTGCTGGTCCAGCGATCGGAGGGTCGAGACCAGGACGAGAAGAATCGTCCGCGCGGCGGTTGGAAGCGCCTCTGCCGGATCTTCGACGCGCGCGATCAACCTATCGACGTGCGGAACGCCCTTGGGAACAATCCAGCCGTATTCGGCCAGGTGACCGCGCAGGGCGTTGATCGTCTGGGTTCGCTGCCGGACCAGAAGGTCGCGGGCCCGAAAGACCACGCTGCTGGCCTGCTGCTCCTCCTCCTTCAGCGGCACGAACCTCATACTGGGGCGCTGCGCCGCCTCACAGATGGCTTCGGCATCGGCCGCATCGTTCTTCTGACGCTTCACGAACGGCTTTACATAGATGGGCGGGATCAATCGGATCGTATGACCCTGGCGGGCCAGCTCACGCCCCCAGTAATGGGCGCCGGCGCAGGCCTCCATCGCCACCACGCAGGGCGACAGGCCAGCGAAGAACGCCAGCAATCGGCCTCGACCCAACTTCTTGCGAAACACCACCTCGCCCGAGGCATCAGCGCCATGCGCTTGAAAGATGTTCTTGGCGAGATCCAGACCGACAGTGCTAACTTGTTCCACGGACGCCTCCTTCGAGTGCTGTTCAACACCTCACTCTGGCACATAGATGCCGTCGGGGGGCGTCCACCCCATCACCCCTCTCAGACATTTCCGGCGTCTCCTCAAGGCGGCATCGCTCACCCTAGCCATTCCGCGCATCTCGTGAGAACGTTCTCAAAACGGAGCGTGGAGGAACGCCATGAAGACGGGATGGATCGCGGCCCTGGCCGTGACGGCGGCGCTGTGCGCGCCCTGTGCGGCCAAGGCGCAGACGGGCGGTTTCCTGAGGGCCGAGGGGACGCGGATCGTTGATGAGGCGGGCGAGCCGGTCATACTGCGCGGCATGGGGCTGGGTGGCTGGGTGCTGCAGGAAGGCTATATGCTGCAGCTGGGCGCGCTGGGTCCGCAGCATGTGATCCGGGCGCGGATCGCCGATCTGATCGGCGAGGAGAATACGGAGGCCTTCTACGCCGCCTGGCGCGCCAATCACACGACCAAGGCCGACATCGACGCCATGGGGCGATGGGGCTTCAACTCGGTGCGGCTGCCGATGCACTATGACCGGCTGACCCTGCCTGTGGATCAGGAGCCTGTCGCGGGGCGGGACACCTGGAAGGAAGAGGGCTTCGCCGAGATCGACGCCCTGCTGGCCTGGGTCAAGGCCAACGGCCTGTATCTGATCCTGGACCTGCACGCCGCGCCGGGCGGGCAGGGCAGCGACCTGGCCATCTCGGATCGCGATCCGTCGAAACCGTCACTGTGGGACAGCGCCGAGAACCGCCGCAAGACCGTGGCCCTGTGGCGGCGGCTGGCCGAACGCTACGCCGACGAGCCGGCCATCGGCGCCTATGACCTGATCAACGAACCCAACTGGGACTTCGAGAAGCCCGGCGGCGGCCATGGCTGCGAGGAGACGACCAACGCCCCGCTGCGGTCGCTGATGAGGGAGATCACGACGGCGATCCGCGAGGTCGATCCGCGGCACATGATCGTCATCGAGGGCAATTGCTGGGGCAACAACTATCGCGGCGTCACGCCCCTGTGGGACGACAACACCGTGATCAGCTTCCACAAATACTGGAATGCGACCGACAGGGCCTCGATCGCCGATATCCTGCGGCTGAGGGACGAGACTAACGCGCCGGTTTGGCTGGGCGAATCCGGCGAGAATTCCAATACCTGGTTCACCGAGACCATCGCCCTGGTCGAGGGCGAGGGGATCGGCTGGGCCTTCTGGCCGCTGAAGAAGATCGGTTTCAACCAGCCGCTGGAGATCGCGCCCAACCCCGGCTGGCCCCGTCTGGTCGCCTATCTGACGGGCAAGGGGCCGCGGCCGTCGGCGCAGGAGGCGCAAGAGACGCTGATGCGGCTGGCGACCCACGACATCCGGTTCGAGAACAATGTCGAACACCGCGATGTGGTCGACGCCATGCTGCGCCAGCCCCGTTCGGACGCGGCGGTTCCGTATACGGCGCATCGGATCGGGGCGGCGGGCGCGACGCTCCGCGCGGCCGACTATGACCTGGGCCGGTCGGGCGTGGCGTGGAAGGACGTCTATGACGCCGACACCGACGGGCCGGGCGAGCGGATTCCCTGGTGGAACACCGGACGGACCTGGCGCAACGACGGCGTGGACATCGGTCTGGACGGCGGCGCGCCGGTGGTGGTCGAGTTCGAGACGGGGGAATGGCTGCGCTATACGGTGACGGCGCAAGCGGCGGGCGACCGGCGGGTGACGGTGGTCGGCGCGGGCGGCCGGGTGTCGGTTTCGCTGAACGGCGGGGCGGCGGCGGCGGTCGATCTGCCCACGGACGACGGATGGCGCGAGGGGCGGGCGGTGGAATTGCCCTTCATGGCGGGGACCAACACCCTGATCCTGAAAGCCGAGGACTGCGGCGCCTGTCGCGTGAAGGAAATCCAGGTCGGGGGCTGAGCCCGGCGCCCAGGGCGTCGAAGATGGGCTTGGCTCCAACATCCGAATTGCGCAGAAGCGGCGGTATGGTAGCGTTCACAAGGTGAAGAGGCGGGGGTCCATGTTCTTCGATAGCCGCATCTTCCGGCGATGGTATGTCGGCATGATGGTGGTGTGGGTCGCCCTGTTCGCGACGTTCAACAGCATCCCGTTCCTGGTCGAGCACTGGTATTACCCGGCCATCATGGTGCTGGGCGCCTTTGTGGCGGGCCTGACGCCTGAGGGCGGCGGCGCCGTGGCCTTCCCCGTGCTCAGCGTGTTTCTCGACATCGATCGGGGGATGGCGCGCGACTTCAGCCTGATGATCCAGAGCGTGGGCATGACCAGCGCGAGCATCTGGATCCTGTCCCGCAAACAGAACCGTCTCGCCTCCTACGCCCCGGTTCTCTGGTTCGTCCCGGTCGCCTTCCTGGGCTTCGTGTTCGGGATGAACGTGATGCAGGGCATTCCGGTCTATATCATCCAGGCCCTGTTTCTCAGCCTGATCATGACCTTCGCCCTGGCCTATATCGCCAGCAAACACCGGGGGCACCGGGACAGGCTGCCGAACACGGGCCGCCTCGACAAACTGATGCTGGCCGCGATTCTCTTTGCGGGCGGCGTCTGCGCCAGCCTGTTCGGCACGGGCGCCGACATCGTCCTGTACACCCTCCTGGTCACCCGTTTCCGGATGGATGAGAAGATCGCCACGCACCAGAGCATCATGGTGATGGCGGCCATCAGCGTCCTGGGTTACGGCTATCGCGCCTTCTGGGATCAGGGGATCACGGACTATCAGGTTCGGACGTGGCTGTGCGCCTATCCGGTCGTTCTCCTCATGGCCCCGCTTGGAAGCTATGTGCTCAGCAAGCTCAAGATCGACTGGATGCTGCGCGGGATTGTGGCCCTCAACATCTTCCAGATGGTCTATTTCAACCTCAAGGCTCCGACGCCCGAAAAAATCGCCTGCTCGCTCGGCTTTTCCGCCGTCCTGTTCGCCGTGTTCTGGCTCACGCTCGCCCACATGGCCCGCTCGAGACAGCAGGGTTTTGGCGAGGCGGCGACAACGCCGGTGGAGCCGGCGGAATGAGCGAGGGGCGGATGCGGCCCGCCCCAGTCCGCCTCCGCCCCTCGCCAGGGCGGAGGTGTTGACGGCCCTCAGTCGTCCAGCCGACCGGTCAGGAACAGCACGCCGACGGCGGTCAGGGCGCCCAGGGTGAAGGCGGTGATGATGGATCCGGCGGCCACGGCGGTGGAGACGGTGACGGGGCGGGTCTCGTACCATTCGACGATGTCGGCCTCGTGCAGGTCGTCGTCGGCGCGGCCCTCGGCCTCATAGATGTCGGCGGTGTTCATCGGGGGCTCCATAGCAGCGTCAGGGATCAATACGCCCAAACGGCCGAGGTTCCACCCCCCGACGCTCATCACGCCCGTACATCGTGACAGCCCGCCGCGCATCGGCTAGGAGGCGCGGCTCAGGTTTCAGACTCTCGAAGACGATCCCATGGCCGGCCACTCGAAATTCAAGAACATCATGCACCGCAAGGGGCGCGCCGACGCGGTGCGCTCCAAGCTGTTCTCCAAACTGTCGCGCGACATCACGGTGGCGGCCAAGTCGGGTCTGCCCGATCCGGCGGCCAATCCGCGCCTGCGTCTGGCCGTCAACAACGCCAAGGCCGAAAGCCTGCCCAAGGACGTGATCCAGCGGGCCATCAACAAGGCCTCGGGCGGCGACGTCGATACGATGGAAGAGGTCCGCTACGAGGGCCGGGGCCCCGGCGGCGTCGGCATCATCGTCGAGGCCCTGACCGACAACCGCAACCGCGCGGCGTCGAACATCGGCGCGGCCTTCAAGAAGAACGGCGGCGCGCTGAGCGAGATGAACTCGGTCGCCTTCATGTGGGATAAGGTCGGCCAGATCATCTACAAGGCCGAGGCCGGGACCGAGGACGAGGTCATGGAAGCCGCCATCGAGGCCGGCGCCCAGGACGTCGAGAGCGATCTGGTCAAGCCCGACATCTACGAGGACGCGCCGGGCCACACCATCTGGACCGCCTTCGAGGACCTGAACGAAGTGGCCGAGGCCATGTCCAAGGTGCTGGGCGACCCCAAGTCGACCGCCATCGTCTGGAAGCCCCAGTCGGAGGTGACCGTGACGGGCGAGGCCGTCGGCACCCTGTTCAAGCTGCTGGACGCCCTGGACGCCGAGGACGATGTGCAGAACGTCTATTCGAACGAGGACATCTCGGACGAGGATGCGGCCAAGTACGCCGGATAATACGTACACGCGCTGATCGACGAACGGAGGTCTCGACACGTTCGTAACCCGCGATTAACCTCTGGTCATAGGACGGTGAGCGGTTCGATTCGCCTCTGGAGGCAGGGATCGAGGTCGCCCACCGCGATGCGGGCATACGACGCGGGGCGCGACCATGAGACTGACCAGAATCGATCGCGTGCTGTCACGCGGCAAGCCTGAACAGGCCAAGGACGAAGCGGCCGCGCTCGGGCGGTCCGAGCAGGACGTCGCAGGTCTGATCGGCGAGCGGTTCGAGACCATCCAGGACAGTCTGGACCAGCTGTCGGAGATGGCGCAGCGGTTCGGCACCTTCGAGACTCTTCTGGGACAACTGCGGGACCCGCTGGAAGCCGAGTTCCGCTCGCGCCGCGACAACCACGTCGAACTGGTCAATCTGCGCAACGCCAACAGCGCGGCGACGAAACAGGTCGGCCTGCTGACCGCCGAGGTCCGCAAGCTGTCCGACGCCCTGGCCGAGTCCGAGGCCAAGGCCGACGACCTGGCGGCGCGCGGCGGCGAGACCACGGTCAATCTGCAGGAGGCCCGGGTCGAACTGGGCCGGCTGCGCAACGAACTGGCCCAGGCGGCGACGCGGCTGGAAGGTCTTGAGACGGTCGAGCGCGCCTCCGCCCAGCGCATCCGCGAGCTGGAGCAGGATCAGGAATCGCTGCGCAACCAGTTGAAACAGGCCGAGGTCGCCCGGTCGGAGTCCGACACCACGCGCGGTCAGGTCCAGCGCGATCTGGCCCTGGTGCTGGAAGAGAACACCGCCCTGCGCCGTCGCGTGGACGAGGTCGGGACCGAGGTGGCGGGTCTGGCCCGCGCCGCCGCCGCCGGCGAAGGCCAGCTGGCCACCGAACGCGCCCGCGCCGCCTCCGAACAGGCCGAGGCCGCCCGTTCGATCCGCTCGCTGGAAAGCCAGGTCGAATCGGCCCGCGCCGAGATCGCCGCCCTGACCGCCCGACTGGACACCGCCACGGCGCGCGCCAACGGGCTGGAGGTGCTGAACAGCGAACAGGCCTCGCGCCTGAACGAACTGCAGACCGGCGGCCACGCCGTCGAACGGCGCGCCGACACGCTGCAGGTCGCCCTGGACCGGGCGGTCGAGCGGGTGCGCGCGCTGGAAGCCGAAACCGAGGACGCGCGTCAGCGTCAGGCGGCCATGGAGGTCGCCCGCGTCGCCGCCGTCGACCGCGCCGAGGCCCTGACCAAGGCGGCCATGGCCCACGACAAGGCCATCGCCCGCGCCGAGGAGCGGATGGTGAAGCTGCAGTCCAAGCTGGCCGCCGCCCAGGACGAGCACGAGGCCCGGGTCCAGACCCTGAGCCAGCAGATCAGCGCCCTGCGCGAAGACCTGGAAAGCGCCCGCGCCGAGGGGGCCATGTCGGCCGCCGCCCTGGACGCCGCCCGTCGCGGCCGTGGCGGCCGGGCGACCATCGCGGACGCCGCCGCCCAGCTGCAGGCCATCGTCGGCTGACGACGGGGAACATTCGCCCGACCCCGGCGGTTGATCGGGCATGGTCGCGGATGTTCTCATCGATGCAGTTCCGCCCGTCCTGGGCGCCGTCGTCGCCGGCGGGGTCATCGGACTGGAGCGCGAATGGCGCGGTCGGGCGGCCGGATTCAGAACCCATATCCTCGTCAGCCTGGCCTCGGCCTTGCTGATGCTGGCCGCCCTGTCCCAGGCGGACTGGGCGTTTCGCGCCCTGCCGAACGAGACCATCACCACTGACCCGACCCGGATGGCGCACGGGGTGCTGACGGGGATCGGCTTCCTGTGCGCCGGCGTGATCTTCCGCACCGGGTTTTCCGTTCACGGCCTGACCACGGCGGCGTCGCTGTGGATCACCTCGGCCATCGGCCTGTTGTTCGGCGTGGGCCTGTACGGACTGGGGGCGCTGGGCACGGTGGTGACGGCGGCGATCCTGGGCGGGCTGAGGTTGATCGACCAGCGCCTGCCGGGGCGGACCGTGATCGACGCCGTCGTCTGCTGGGAGCGGCGCGAGCCCTCGCCCGAGGCGGCGGTCCAGGCGGCCTTGCGGACGACGGACGCCGACGTGCGCCCCGGACGGTTCGAAATGACGGAGGACGGACGGGCGCGACGCACCTGGCGGCTGAAGGCGGCGAGCGAGACGGACCTGCAACGTCTGGCGGAGCAGCTGGGCGCCGTACCGGGCGTGACCGGCTATCGCCTGGATCCGCGCGACGATTGAAACCGTTCATTGCCCGATAACCCTCTTTGCGGCATGAGGGGAACGGATGGCGAACGAACCTGTCAGAATCATCGGGCTGGATCCCGGTCTGCGACGCACCGGCTGGGGGGTGATCGTCTCGGACGGCGCGCGTCTGCGGTGGGTGGCGCACGGGGTGGTGGCCCCGCCTGAGGCTGCGCCCTTTTCCGAACGCCTGCTGTTCCTGTTCGAGGCCCTGGGGACCATCTGCGCCGACCACGGCTGCGAGGAGGCGGCGGTGGAAGAGGTGTTCGTCAATGTGAACCCGTCCTCGACGCTAAAGCTGGGCCATGCGCGGGCGGCGGTGATGCTGGCCCCCGCCAAGCTGGGCCTGGCGGTGGCGGAATATTCGCCGAATCTGATCAAGAAGGCCGTGGTCGGGGCGGGCCATGCCGACAAGAGCCAGATCGCCTTCATGATCAAGCGGCTGTTGCCGACGGCGGGGGACGTCAAGGCCGACGCCGCCGACGCCCTGGCCGTGGCGGTCACCCATGCGCAACTGAGGAAACGGTCCTTGCTGGAAGCGATGCACCGGGGGGCGGCGTGACGGCGGCTGCTGAAATCCTCCCCCGTTGGGGGAGGGGGACCGCGTCTTCGCGGTGGAGGGGGCCTGCCCCAGACACCCCGGTTGCGTTTGGCCCCCTCCACCCCCCTTCGGGCGGTCCCCCTCCCCCAACGGGGGAGGATTGGTCATGATCGGGCGTCTGAGAGGCGTGCTGGCCGAGGTCGGGGAGGCGGACTGCCTGATCGACTGCGCCGGGGTCGGCTATGTCGTGTCGTGCGGGGCGCGGACCCTGGGACGGCTGCCGGCGCCGGGCGACGAGGCCACGGTCCATGTCCATTCGCAGTGGAGCGAGGACGCGGGGCCGCGCCTGTACGGATTTCTGACGCGCGACGAGCGGCGGGCCTTCACCACCCTGCTGGCCATCCAGGGCGTGGGGCCGAAGGCGGCGCTGGCGGTGCTGGACGTGCTGCCGCCGGGTGAACTGGCGGGCGCTGTGGCGCGCGAGGACAAGGCGGCGGTGGCGCGGGCCAATGGGGTGGGCCCCAAGCTGGCGCTGCGGATCGTCACCGAGCTGAAGGGCAAGCCGCTGGGGGATGTCAGTTTTGCGCCGACGGCGCCGGGCGTCCATGTCGAGATCGCGCCTCCGCCGCCGTCCTTGACCGGCGAGGCGGTCTCGGCCCTGCTGGGTCTGGGCGTGGCCGAGGTCAATGCGCGTCGGGCGGTGGATCAGGCCCTGATCCGGCTGGGCGACGAGGCGGAACTGCCGGCGGTGATCCGGGCGGCCCTGCAGGAGTTGGGGCGGTGAGATTTTTTGTTCCGCTCATCCCGGCGAAAGCCGGGACCCAGGTCTTTGGGCGCTCCGGTGTCGATCCGAGAGCTCGGGTCTGCGCCCGGCGCAGAGTGATGCGAAAACACTGGGTCCCGGCTTTCGCCGGGATGAGCGGAAGTTGGATATGACCCGCATCATCTCTCCAGAAGCCGAAACGGGCGAAGCCTTCGACCGCGCCCTGCGGCCGCAGACCCTGTCCGAGTTCGTCGGCCAGTCGCAGGCCAAGGGCAATCTGAAGGTCTTCATCGACGCCGCGCGGGGCCGGGCCGAGGCGCTGGACCATGTGCTGCTGTTCGGGCCGCCGGGACTGGGCAAGACGACTTTGGCGCAGATCGTGGCGCGCGAGCTGGGGGTGGGGTTCCGGGCCACATCCGGCCCGATCCTGGCCAAGGCGGGGGATCTGGCGGCGATCCTGACCAATCTGGAGCCGCGCGACGTCCTGTTCATCGACGAGATCCACCGGCTGAGCCCGAACGTCGAGGAGATCCTGTATCCGGCCATGGAGGATCATGTGCTGGACCTGATCATCGGCGAGGGGCCATCGGCGCGGTCGGTGCGGATCGACCTGGCGCCCTTCACCCTGGTGGGGGCCACGACCCGGGCGGGCCTGCTGGCCACGCCGCTGCGGGACCGGTTCGGCATCCCTCTGCGGCTGGAGTTCTACACGCCCGACGAACTGACGGCGGTGGTGCGCGGCACGGCGCGCAAGATGGGCGCGGCCATCGACGAGGCCGGGGCGCGCGAGATCGCCTCGCGGGCGCGGGGCACGCCGCGGATCGCCGGGCGGCTGCTGCGCCGTGTGCGCGACTTCGCCTCGGCGGACGGCGCCGAGACCATCTCGAAACTGGTCGCGGCGAAAGCCCTGGCCCGGCTGGAGGTGGACGAGGCCGGGCTGGACAGTCTGGACCGGCGCTTCCTGAAGGCCCTGATCGAAAACTACGGCGGCGGGCCGGTGGGCATGGACACTCTGGCCGCCGCCATCGCCGAGGCGCGCGACGCGGTCGAGGACGTGATCGAACCCTATCTGCTGCAACAGGGCTTCATCATGCGCACCCCGCGCGGCCGCATGGCCTGCGCCAAGGCCTATGCACACCTGGGCCTGAACGCCCCGCCGCCGCCCGCCGCCGGTCCCGTGCCGGGCGACCTGTTCGACTGAGCCCGGCCACCGGCCCGACTTGCCAAGCACGGGCGGGCGCGGTTTGGTGTCGGCTCAAGCGGAGCGCGCCATGACCGTCGGCTCGATGACGAAACGCAGGATCCCGACCCGGCGGATCGCCCTGGCCGTGGCGGCGGTCGCCCTGATCGCCGCCGCCGTGGGCCTGTGGGCCATGACGCACGGGACGCGGGTCGCGCCGCCGGAATCGCCGATCCACCGGGCTGAACGCCAGATCCGCCAGCAGCTGGGGGCGGGGGCCGAACTGCGCTATTCCGAGATCGGCCAGAGGCGGGCGGTGTGCGGCTATGTGGGGCGGACGCGGGGCGGGCAGGCGGTGGGCTTCGTGTCCCTGACCAGCCGCATCCTGTTCAGCGACGATCCGCTGCCGACCGAGTTCCGCGACATGCGCGAACGCTACTGTCCCGGCTTCCTGACCCGGCCGCCGACGCGCTAGACTGGGGGCATGACCGATCTTCCCACCGCCGGCCGTTTCGAAGGGCGCGCCCACCTGCTGCCGGTGCGCGTCTATTACGAGGACACGGATTTCACCGGCCTGGTCTATCACGCCAACTATGTCCGCTATTTCGAGCGGGGGCGGTCGGATTTTCTGCGGGTCGTCGGCGTGGGCCATTCGGTCCTTCTGGAGGAGGCCGAGCCGTTGGCCTTCGTCGTGTCCGAGCTGAACATCAAATACCTGAAGCCGGCGCGGATCGACGACGCCCTGGTGGTGCGGACCCTGTACGAGGCGGTGAAGGGCGCGCGGCTGATCATCCGCCAGACGGTGGAGCGGGCGGGCGAGGTGCTGTGCCGGGCCGAGGTGACGGCGGTCTGCATCCATCTGGACGGACGCCCGCGCCGGCCCACCAGGGCGCTGGTCGAAAAGGTCACGCCGTGGCTGGCAAGCGCCGGCGACGGCGACTAGAAACAGGCGAACCGGGGAGGGTCGAACATGCAGAACCAGGGAATCACCGCCAGCGCCGTGATCGTGTCCTTTCTGCTGCTGGTCCTGGTGGTCGGCGGGGGACTGGTCGGCTGTCCCTATTACAAGGTCTGGGAGCGCAAGATGGCGGGCCAGGCCGAGCTTCAGTACCAGCAGGGCGCGCGCCAGGCCCTGATCGCCCAGGCGGCGGCCGAGGACGAGGCCGCCATCAAGCGGGCCGAGGCGGCGACGCGCCGGGTGCTGGGCTGGACCGATGCGGCCAAGCGCGGCTGCGAGGCCCTGGGCCGCCCCGGCGACCGGGCCTGCGAGGAACAGCTGGTGCGCGACGCCGCCACCTATTCCATCGCCAAGGAAGGCCATGAGGGCGTGATCATCAGTGTCGGCGCCCCCGTCTCGGTGGCGGTCGATCCGACCCGCAGGACGACGACCGAGTAGGCTTTTATGACGCGCCTGTCAGATGACGCGCGTGCTTGGGAAGGTTAGAAGCCGCCCTCGCCACACAATGGTCACGCCCGCTCGGTCGAAGAGGGTGTCGCCAATCTCCAATCCGCAGCCGACCCCGCCCGGAGCGCCTGAATGACTACGCCCGTCGACGCCTCGATGATGAATCCCGTCGAACTGTTCCTGACCGCCGACTGGGTGGTGAAGACGGTGATGATCGGCCTGGCGGCGGCGTCGCTGTGGTCGTGGACCATCATCATCGACAAGGCCTTCCGCTTCACGGCCCTGAACAGGCAGGCCGACGAGTTCGAAAAGGCGGTTCAGTCGGGGCGTTCGCTGGAAGACGTGGCGACCCAGGCCGGGCCCGCGCCGGAACACGCCCTGCCGCGCATGCTGGTGATCGCCCTGTCCGACTGGCGCGAGGCGCGTCAGCGCGGGGCGCTGAACGACCATCAGGGCGACCTGCTGATGACCCGCATCGACCGGGCGCTGAACAGCCTGATCTCGCGCGAGAGCCAGCGGATCGAGAACGGCCTGGGCGTGCTGTCGGTCGTGGCGACGGCCTCGCCCTTCATCGGCCTGTTCGGCACGGTCTGGGGCATCATGAACGCCTTCGGGCGGATCGCGGCGGCGGGCAACACCAATCTGACGACGGTGGCGCCGGCCATCGCCGAGGCCCTGTTCGCCACGGCCATCGGCCTGGCGGCGGCCATCCCGGCCTATATCGCCTACAACAAGTTCTCGATCGACGCGGGCAAGTTCGCGGGACGGCTGGACGCCTTCGCCGACGACCTGCAGGCGGCGGTTGCGCGGCGTCTGGGCAGTTCAGCGACGCCGCCGGCCCCGACCGCGCCGTCGTCGGGCGTCAATCTGAACCGGAGCGTCTGAGCCATGGCCCTGGGCGGCGGTGCGAGCGGCGGCGGGCGTCGGGGACGGCGGGGACGCAGAGGCCCCCTGACCGAAATCAACGTCACGCCCCTGGTGGACGTGATGCTGGTGCTGCTGATCATCTTCATGATCTCGGCGCCGCTTCTGACCGTGGGCGTCCCTGTGGAGCTGCCCAAGACCGAGGCCAGCGCGGTCGAGACGGACAACGAGCCCCTGTCGGTCAGCATCGACCAGCAGGGCGCCATCTTCATCGCCGACAGCGAGACGTCGTTCGACGATCTGGCCGTGCGACTGCTGACCGAGGCGGGCGGATCGGACAAGGCGTCGGAGCGGCCGGTGTTCGTGCGCGCCGACGGGCGGGCGCCCTATCAGGCGGTGGCGCGGGTGATGGCGCGACTGTCGGCCTCGGGCTTCACCAAGCTGAACCTGATCACCGACACGGCGCCGGAGGCCTGATCGCTTGCGTCGGCCCAGCCCTGCCATTCTGGGATCCATCGCCCTGCACGCGGGTGTGGTCGCGCTCGCCTTCGTTTCGTTTTCGCACAAGGCGGACGAGCCCAAGCCGCTGGTGAACTCGGTGCCGGTGACCATCGTCTCGGAGACGGTGATCGAGGCTGCGGCGGCCGACAACCCGCAGCCGGAACCCTCGCCCGACGACGCCGCGACCGCCCCGGTCAGCGCGCCGGAAGAGCCGACGCCGCCCGCTCCGCAACCGACGCCCCCGCCGCCGACACCGACGCCTGCGCCGCCGCGTCCGACGCCGCGCCCGACCCCGACCCCGCCGCGGCCCACGCCGCCCCGTCCGTCGCCGCCGACGCCCGAGAAGGCGCGACCGACCCCGCCGCGACCGACCCCGCCGACGCCGGCCCGGCCCGCGCCGAAACGCAATGAGCCCAGTCTGGACCTGGACGCCCTGGCGGGACCGACGCGGCCGAACAACAATCGCGGCCGTCCGGCGACGGGTCAGCAGGGTTCAGGGACGGCGTCCCAGGCGACCGGGCCGCAGGTGACGGCCATCTTCAATCAGGTCTATCCGAACTGGGTCCTGCCCTGCGACATCCCCGGCGCCGACCAGCTGCGGATCCAGGTGGAGCTGACCCTGTCGGCTGACGGGCGGATCACGCGCGGGCCGTCGCTGATCAATCCGCAGTCGTCGTCGGTCTATCGCGCCGCCGCCGACGGGGCGCTGAGGGCGCTGCGCCAGACCGCGCCGTTCGACGTGCCCCAGGGCTTCCCCGGCGGGGCCTATCGCCCGACGTTCAACACCGAACGGGCGTGCCGCAACCGGTGAAGGTTAGGCGTCGGTGACCAGGTGAAGGGCCGCTCGCCCGTCCCTGACCGCATCCGGCGACAGGCGGCGATCCAGCGTCGCCAGCCGACCGCCGTTCGAGACGGCCAGAGCCAGCAGATAGGCGTCGGTGATCTGTTCGGGCGTCGTCAGGGCCGATGGATCGAACAACCGGTCGTCAGCCAGGCTGATGGCGTCCGGCCAGAAGACGTGACCCGCCATGTCCCGTAACAGTTCGAGAATCCGAACGATCTCGGACGGAGGCCCGACCGGATTGCGATAGCGACTGTTGCCGACAATCCGGACCAGGCCGTTCTCGGTTATCGGACAGGTGGCCCATGACCCGGCGGCCTCGCGCTGAAACCAACCATTCGCCGTATCGTGAAAGACGTGACGCGGATCGACGAGGGCGATCAGCACATTGACGTCCAGCAGATAGGTCAAGGCAGTTCGTCGCGGAGCGCGTTGACGTCCTCTAGCGTGACCATTGGTCCCGGTCGATCTGGCAGAAGAGGAACGCCATTGCGAAAGCGGACGGTCGTCTCCCGCTTTTGCAGCGCCTCTCGCGCGAGCTCGGACACGACTTCGCCAATCGTGCGGTCTTGATGGACCGCGATAGCTCGTGCGGCGTTCAGCACGTCGTCGTCAATGGCGAGGGTGGTGCGCATGGGTGGAAGATAGTGCATCACGCATCACGCATCAATGTGATTAGGCCGTCCTGAAAGTCGCCCCATTCGGCTTGAAGCTGGCGAATGTCACACGACCCGGCGATAAGGGGCGGCGATCCTTCGAGACTTACGGGAGCATTCCATGCGTCTGAACCTTCTTCTGGCCTCGGCCGCCGTCGTGGCCATGAGCGTGTCCTCTGCCCAGGCCCAGGGCCAGACCGCTCCGGCGCAGGCGGGCCAGCCGGTCGAGGTCGAGATCGATCAAGGCGTGCTGAAACCTCTGCAGATCGCCATCGTGCCCTTCACCGGCGATCATGGGGCGGATATTTCCAATGTGGTCAGCGGCAATCTGCGGCGGTCGGGCTTCTTCGAGCCGTTGAACCCCGCCGGCTTCATCGAGACCGGCCTGACCCTGGCCAATGCGCCCAACTTCCCGCAGTGGACCCAGATCGGGGCGCAGGCGGTGCTGTACGGCGGGGTGACGCCGCGCGGCGACGGTCGGCTGGATGTCGGCTTCCGCCTGTATGACCCGTATCGTCAGTGCCAGCTGGTCAGCTATCAGTTCACCGCCACCCAGGAGCAGTGGCGCCGGATCGCGCACAAGATTTCGGACGTCATCTATCAGCGGATGACCGGCGAGACCGGCTTCTTCGATTCCCGGGTCGTCTTCGTCTCGGAAGAGGGGACGCAGTTGAACCGGATCAACCGCCTGACCATCGCCGACCAGGACGGGTTCAATCCCACCTATCTGACCCAGGGCGACGAGATCATCATGTCGCCGCGCTTCTCGACCTCGCAGCCGGACGAGATCACCTATGTGGCGCTGGGCAAGGACTATAGCCGGATCTATCTGCGCAACCTGACCACGGGCCGCACCGAAAGCCTGGGCGAGTTCGACGGCCAGGTGCTGGCGCCGCGCTTCTCGAACGACGGCAACAAGATCGCCTTCTCGATCATCCGGGGCGGCAATACCGACATCTATGTGATGGACCTGCGCAGCCGGCAGCTGTCGCGCCTGACGTCGGACCCCGGCATCGACACCTCGCCGTCGTTCAGCCCGGACGGCAGCCAGATCGTGTTCAACTCGGACCGGTCGGGCCAGGCGCGCTTGTATGTGATGCGGGCCGACGGCTCGGGCCAGCGGCCGATCTCGCGCGGCGGCGGAACCTATACGGCGCCGGCCTGGAGCCCGACGGGCAATCTGATCGCCTTCACCAAGAGCGGCGGCGGCCGGTTCTCGACCGGGGTGATGAACGCCGACGGGTCGGGCGAACGCATCCTGTCGTCCAGCTATTTCGAGGAAGGCCCGAACTGGGCCCCCAACGGCCGCTATGTGATGTTCGCGCGCCAGACGCGGGGCGGGGACACGCGGCTGTGGACCGTGGACCTGTCGGGGCGGGTTGTGGCCCAGGCGGGCTATAACGGCCGCGGCACCGACCCGGCCTGGTCGCCCCTGCTGGACACGCCGCCGTCGAACCTGGGCTATGGCCAGGGGGCCGACAGCTGCCCGAGCTGAGCCCGTTCGGCTCAACAGTGTGTTATTCCGTCTGGCGCTCGAAATCGGGCCCGGGCAAACTGTATGGCCAAGCTTTAGGCCTCCGTCCTAATTTCAAAGTGTCAGGAGACGACCCCATGAAGACTTCCCGCATCATCACCCTGGCCATGGTCGGCTGCGCCGTCGCCGCCATGGCCGCCTGCGCCCGCAAGCCGGTCGAAGGCGTCGTGCCCGCCGCTCCGGAGACCGCGCCGACAGGCCCGGCCTATCCGACCGCCCCGACCGGTCCGGTGACGGGCGGCAACATGGGCGCCGCCGCCCCCGGCACGGAACAGGACTTCGTCGTCAACGTCGGCGACCGCATCTATTTCGACCTGGATTCCTATGACGTCCGTTCGGAAGCCATGCCGCGCCTGGACGCCCAGGCCCAGTGGCTGCAGCGCTATCCGCAGGTGACCGTCCGCATCGAAGGCAACGCCGACGAACGCGGCACCCGCGAATACAACCTGGCCCTGGGCGCCCGCCGCGCCGAGGCCGTGCGCACCTATCTGATCAATCGCGGCGTGCCGGCCGGCCGCATCGACACCATCAGCTACGGCAAGGAGCGTCCGATCGCCGAGGGGTCCAGCGAGGACAGCTGGGCGCGCAACCGCAACGCCCACACCGCCATCGTCTCGGGCGCCCCGCGCTGAGACGACTGGCCGGACGAGACGGATGGAGGCGTCGGCCAAGGCCGGCGCCTCTTTCTTTTTGCCTGCCGGGTGATCAAGGTGGCGGCGGATTCGATCGGGGGATTGGCGTTTGGATATCGAAGGGGCCGGTGGCGCGATCACCGGGGGACTGATCGCGGGGGCGGTCGAGAAGCCGACGGGGCATGCGGGCGAGGCGGGGCATGGCGTCTGTTCCGACTGCGGCGCGGCGACCAGCGGGAATTTCTGCGCCAACTGCGGCCAGGCGACCCATGTGCACCGCACCTTGCTGCACCTGGGCGAGGAGCTGTTGCACGGGGTCATGCATTTCGACGCCCGCGTCTGGCGGACCCTGCCGCTGCTGGCCTTCAATCCCGGCCGGCTGACGCGGGAATGGGTGGAGGGCCGGCGGACCCGCTATGTGTCGCCGCTGGCGATCTTCCTGTTCACCCTGTTCGTCATGTTCTTCGCGCTGAGCTTCATGCCCCAGCCGTCGGCGCCCGTGGTGCTGGCCGGCGACATTCAGGAGCAGCGTCAGGAATTGCTCGAGGCGGAGCGCGGTCTGGCCGAGGCCCGCGCCGAAGCCGCCAGCGACCCCTCCGGCATGGCCGACATGGGGATCAAGGCCGGCGAGGCCCTGGTGGCGCAGAAGCGCGCGGCGCTGGCGCGACTGGAAACCGAGCAGAGCCAGGGGCGGGCCGACGGGCTCAAGCCGGGCAGCTGGCAGGCCAGCATCAAGGACATCGCCTCGGGCGAGGATGTGTCGGGCGGCACGACCAAGCTGAAGGTCATGGGCCACGAGGCCGACAAGGATGACCACGGGTTCGGGGCTACAGTCTTGAAAAAACTCCAGAACCCGGACCTGGCCCTCTACAAGCTGCAGCAGACGATGTACAAGTTCGCCTTCCTGCTGGTGCCGTTCTCGATCCCGTTCCTGGCCTTGCTGTTCCTGTGGCGACGCGGCTTCACCCTGTATGATCATGGGGTGTTCGTGCTGTATTCGCTGACCTTCATGGCCCTGCTGTTGATGGTCATCGTCCTGGCCAGAACGATAAACGGCCCGCTGGGGGGACTGGTCACCGCCATCGGCGTGGCCGCCATCCCCGTCCATGTGTTCGCCCAGCTGAAGGGGGCGTACAGTCTGTCGATCTTTTCGGCCCTGTGGCGGACGGTCCTGCTGCTGTTCTTCTGCAACATCGTGATCGGCCTGTTCGTCATGGCCATCGTCTATCTGGGGCTGGGGCACTGACCCTGCCTTGCGGCGGCCCCAAATCGGTGGAACCTAGCGACCCATGACCTTCAAGCTCTCCTTCATGCGCAGCCGCGCCTTCGCCGCCACGGCCGTCGGCCTGGTCCTGATCGCCGGGGGCGCCGTCGCCCAGCAGGCGGCGCCGAACATCATGCAGCCGATCGAATGGGACAAGCGCCGGCTGGAACAGCTGGATCGCAATGTCCGTCGGCTGGAGCGCGCCCTGACCCAGCGCAACGCCGCCGGCGAGCCGGTGCTGGTCGAGCCCGACCCAGAGGTCGTCACCCTGCAGGGCCAGTTCGGCCTGATGAACCAGCGTCTTGAGGACCTGGAAGCCACGGTGCGCCGCATCAACGGCGACAACGAGCGGCTGACCTTCCAGCTGGACGAGGCCCAGCGCGACACCGCCGCCCTGCGCGCCCGGCTGCTGGACGCCGAGGCCCGGATCGAGAAGCTGGAGACGGCGGCCGAGCTGAACGCCCCCATCGAAGCCCATTCCCCGACCGGCGACGCAGCCCAGGATCTGGCCGCGGCGGTGCAGCTGATGAGCAGCGACCGAGCGCGCGGCGCGCGGGCGCTTGAAACCGTGGTCGCCGCCTGGCCCGACACGCCCCAGGCGCGCGAGGCCAATTCCCGTCTGGGCGACATCCGCGCCTCGTCGAACGACAAGGCCGGCGCCGTGCCCTTCTACGCCGCCGCCCTGAAGGACTGGCCGCGCATCGGCTGGGCCGCCGATACGACGCTGAAACTGGCCGACGCCCTGTTCGCCACCAACCGCAAGACCCAGGGCTGCGCGGCCCTGGGCGAGTTCACGCGCCGCTATGCGCCCGCCGCCTCGGACACGCTGAAGGCCCGCGCGACCCAGATGAAGACCGCCAACGGGTGCAGCTGAGGCCCGGGATCGACGGAACCGATACGGGCCTTGTCGCTCGGGTCTTTGCGCGGCTGGATCGGCGGCTGAGTTCTGACGCCCCCCAGCCGGTCGCCCTGGCCCTGTCGGGCGGGGGGGATTCCATCGCCCTGTTGAGACTGGCCGCCGCCTGGGCCAGGGCGCGAGGGCGGCCGCTGACGGCCTTGAGCGTTGATCACCGACTGAACCCGGCCAGCGCCGACTGGACCCGGTTTGCGGGCGAGGCGGCGCGGGCGGCGGGCGCGGACTGGCGCGGACTGGTCTGGGACGGGGACAAGCCCGCGACCGGACTGACGGCGGCGGCGCGGGCGGCGCGTCATCGGCTGATCGCCGAGGCGGCGCGGGCGATCGGGGCGCGGGTCGTGCTGTTCGCCCATACGGCCGACGACATCGCGGAGGCGGATCTGATGCGGGCCGAGGGCTCGACCCTGGGGCGGGTGCGCGAATGGTCGCCGTCGCCGGTCTGGCCCGAGGGGCGGGGCCTGATGCTGTTGCGGCCCCTGCTGGATGAACGCCGCGAGACCTTGCGGGCCTGGCTGGCCGGGCAGGGGGCGGAGTGGATCGAGGATCCTGCCAACGCCGACCCCCGCTTCGGCCGCAGCCGCGCGCGGCGGGCGCTGGCGGGGACGGTTCCGGACGGGGCGGCGGCGGGGCGGGACCGCCCGTCGTCCGAAGGGATCACGGCGAACCACGACGGGACGGTGCGGATCGCGCGCGACGTGCGGGCCAGGGGGCTGGCGGCGGCCCTGGTCTGTGTCGGCGGCGGGGCGACGCCGCCGCGCGGGGATCGGCTGGACCGGCTGATGCAACGGCTGCAGGTGGGCGAGGATTTCGCCGCCGCCCTGTGCGGGGCGCGGGTCGAGGCGGACGGCGAGACGATTCTGCTGATGCGCGAGGCCGGGGAACTGGCGCGCCGCGCGCCGCCGCCGCTGTTGCTGCATCCCGGCGTCGAGGCGGTGTGGGACGGCCGGTTCGCCTTTCGGGCGTCGGGGGCCGGCTGGTCGGTCGCCCCGGCGCGGGGGCGGCTGTCGGCCCTGTCGGCGGCGGATCGAGCGGCGGTGAACCGGGCGCCGGCGGCGGCGCGGGGGGCGGCGCCCGTCCTGATCCGGGACGGCCAGGCCGGGCCGGTTCTTGCAGGCGCGGGGGTCGAACGGCGCGAGCTTGTCGCGGAACGGCTCAGGCTGGCGCTGGACGAAACGACGCATGAAGACGATCTGATTGCGCCGCCATGGCGTAACGCAGCCGAAGCGCCTATTTTCGGTGACAGACAATCCAGACCGTGGGCTCAATCCGGGCCGGCGGACGACCGAGGACCTCAATGAACCTGCGAAATCTGGCGATCACGGGCGTTATCATCCTGGCCTTGCTCGCGGCCTACGCCGCCGTGTCGCAAGGCGGAGCCGTGACCGGCATGGGCGCCCAGGGCGCTCAGGGCGCCGGCCGCCCCGAACAAATCACCTATTCCCAGCTGGTGCAGCGGGTCGAGGCCGGCGACGTCAAGGAAGCCACCATTCGCGGCGACCAGGTGAACGGCGTCTACAAGAACAACGGCCGCTTCACCGCCACAACCCCCTACCCGAACGAGCAGCTGGTCAATTCCATGCTGGCCGCCAACGTCAACGTCGACGCCAAGACCACGCGCCAGTCGATCTGGATGAGCCTGCTGATGGGGATCCTGCCGATCGCGCTGCTGGTCGGGGTGTGGATCTTCTTCATGCGCCAGATGCAGGGCGGGGCGCGCGGCGCCATGGGCTTCGGTAAGTCCAAGGCCAAGCTGCTGACCGAGCACAAGGGCCGCAAGACCTTCGACGATGTCGCCGGCGTGGACGAGGCCAAGGAGGAACTGCAGGAGGTCGTCGACTTCCTGAAGGATCCGGGCAAGTTCCAGCGCCTGGGCGGCAAGATCCCCAAGGGCGCCCTGCTGGTCGGCCCTCCCGGCACCGGCAAGACCCTGCTGGCCCGCGCCGTGGCCGGTGAAGCCGGCGTGCCCTTCTTCTCGATCTCGGGCTCGGACTTCGTCGAGATGTTCGTCGGCGTCGGCGCCAGCCGCGTGCGCGACATGTTCGAACAGGCCAAGAAGAACGCGCCGTGCATCATCTTCATCGATGAGATCGACGCCGTCGGCCGCCATCGCGGCGCCGGCCTGGGCGGCGGCAACGACGAGCGCGAACAGACGCTGAACCAGCTGCTGGTCGAGATGGACGGGTTCGAGGCCAATGAAGGCATCATCCTGATCGCCGCCACCAACCGTCCCGACGTGCTGGACCCCGCCCTGCTGCGTCCCGGCCGTTTCGACCGCCAGGTGGTGGTGCCGAACCCCGACGTCTCGGGCCGCGAACGCATCCTGCGCGTCCACATGAAGGACGTGCCCCTGGCCGCCGACGTCAACGTCAAGACCATCGCGCGCGGCACGCCCGGCTTCTCGGGCGCCGACCTGGCCAATCTGGTCAATGAGGCGGCCCTGACGGCGGCCCGCAAGGACCGTCGCATGGTCACGCACCGCGACTTCGAGGACGCCAAGGACAAGGTGATGATGGGCTCGGAACGTCGCTCGATGGCGATGAACGAGGAAGAGAAGCGCCTGACCGCCTATCACGAGGCCGGTCACGCCATCGTCGCCATGAACGTCAAGATGGCCGACCCGGTGCACAAGGCGACCATCGTCCCGCGCGGCCGCGCCCTGGGCATGGTGATGCAGCTGCCGGAAGGCGACCGCTATTCGATGAAATACCAGCAGATGATCGACCGGATCGCCATCATGGCCGGTGGCCGGGTGGCCGAGGAGCTGATCTTCGGCAAGGAAAACATCACCTCGGGCGCCAGTTCCGATATCGAACAGGCGACCAAGCTGGCCCGGGCCATGGTCACGCGCTGGGGCTTCTCCGAGAAGCTGGGCACGGTGGCTTACGGCGACAATCAGGAAGAGGTCTTCCTGGGCCACTCCGTCGCGCGCAGCCAGAACGTCTCGGAAGAGACGGCCCGCACCATCGACGAGGAGGTCCGCCGTCTGGTCGCCTCGGGCTGGGACGAGGCCCGCAAGATCCTGACGACCAAGGCCGATCATCACGAGAAGCTGTCGCAGGCCCTGCTGGAGTACGAGACCCTGTCGGGCGAGGAGATCAAGGATCTGCTGGAGAAGGGCGTCGCCCCGAACCGCGACGAGAACAACTTCCCCAACGCCGGGCCCTCGGTCTCGGTGCCGGTGACGCCGGTGTCGGACGGGACCACGGTCGAGATCCCGGTCGCCGCCCCGGCCGCGACCAGCGTGCCGACGGTTCACTGAGGCGGGATGTCTCCGTTCTCTCCATCATCCTCGGGCCTGACCCGAGGATCGGCGCGGGATCAGGCTGTGCGTCGCCTTTGACGCAACGCGGTTGAACATCCGGTCCTCGGGTCGAGCCCGAGGATGACGATGTTGAATGAACCCGCCGGGAGCGATCTCCCGGCGGGTTTTTCTTTGCCTGCGTCGCCACACCCATCGCCCCAGTCCGACAAGCAGCGTTAGGATTCCTGTGAACTAGTTTGCAATACAGACTAGTCTATGACATACAGTGTTATCCAGAACGGGAGAGCGTCATGTCGATGTCAGAGACGGGTTCATCCGAGCGTCTTCACGGGCTTGACGCGCTGAGAGGCGCGGCCTTGCTCTTGGGCGTGGTGCTCCACGGCTCGATGTCCTTCTTTCCGACGCAGATCTGGATCGTCGGCGACGACCAGCGGTCGGTGTGGGCCAGCGGGCTGTTCTTCGTCATCCACCTGTTCCGGATGACGACCTTCTTCCTGATCGCCGGTCTGTTCGCCCACATGATGCTGGCGCGCGCGGGCGTGTGGGGGTTCGTGAAGAACCGCCTGGCCCGGATCGCTGCGCCGCTGGCCGTCTTCTGGGGGCCGGTGCTGACAGCCATCGTCGTGGTGCTGATCTGGAACGCGGGCCTGCAGGGCATGACGGCCGCCGATGCGCCGCCGACGCCTGAATATGACTGGACCAACATCCCATTGACCCATCTGTGGTTCCTGTGGGTGCTGCTGATCTTCTATGTCGCCCTTCTGGTTCTAAGGGCGCCTTTCGCCGCGCTGGACCGGAGCGGCGCCTGGGGGAGGGTGATCGACGGTATCACGACCGGCCTGATCGGCCCGTGGGGACCGTTCGTCCTGGGGGCGCCGCTCGCGCTGGCCCTGTGGTTCCAGCCGAATTGGATCGCCTTCTTCGGCGTGCCGACGCCGGATGCGGGCCTGATCCCCAATATGTCGGCCCTGGTCGGGTTCGGCCTGGCCTTCGGCTTCGGCGCCCTGCTGGATCGTCGGCGTGACCTGCTGGGCCGCATACAGGCCTGGTGGCCGGCCTATCTGGGCCTGGCGATGGGAGCCGGAACCACAGCCCTGATGCTGGCGGGCGGGCCGGACCCGCATCTGGTCCCGATGACCGATCCGGCGACCAAGGCGATGACGGCGGCGGCGTTCGGCGTCGCGACCTATGCCTCGGTCTTTGCGGCCGTGGCCCTGGCGCTGCGGTTCTTCGGGGGACACAGCTGGGCCATGGCGTGGCCGGTCAAGCTGGCGCTGGTCGTCGGCGGGGTGCTGACCGTCTCGCTGGCCAGCTATGAACTTCTGATCCGCCATAGCTTCATGGGCCGCTGGCTGAACGGCCGCCGGGTTTCCTGGCGGCGCAGCCCCGCGCCCGCTCTGTCACCCGCCGAATAGCTTGCCAACCCCCACGGCTGCGTCCATCCGAGGAACGCGCCCGCCGCAGAGGAATCATCGATGATCGACACGTC
Organism: Brevundimonas mediterranea; assembly: GCF_011064825.1. NCBI lineage: Bacteria > Pseudomonadati > Pseudomonadota > Alphaproteobacteria > Caulobacterales > Caulobacteraceae > Brevundimonas > Brevundimonas mediterranea. The sequence continues at coordinate 1,057,357 of NZ_CP048751.1, read as the reverse complement.
CCGCAGCACGCCCGAGGCCGATCTGGCCTTCCTGAGGTCCATCGTCCAGGGCGGGGGCGATCCGCGCGCGACCCTGACCATGGGCGTCATGTATCTGGCCGGCGGCCTGTTGTACGGCCTGCAGTGCCTGGTTCACATCGGCCAGTCGCTAGGCGTGGTCCGCTGGCCGGGCCCGGTCAGCCTGGGCTTCGTCGCCGGGATCACCATCGCCTTCCTGGTGGTGATGGTCTGGGCCATCCGCGAGGACCGCAAGCGACCCAAGGCCAGCCCCATCGTGACCCGGACCCTGAACGCGGCCTTCAGCGGGGCGGGCATGGCCAATCTGGCCATCATTATCGTCTTCGGCTTCGGCGCGGCGCGGGACGGGGATTTCGCCGTCTGGCTCTATTACCCGGCCATGATCTTCGCCCTTCAGTCAGCGGCTTGGTATGTGGCCTGGACCCTGAAGAAGAAGGGCTGGATGCTGGCGGCGTCGCTGGGAGGATGGGCGACGGCAGTGGCCTTGGGGCTGCTGGTGCGCCAGCCGCTGGTCTATCTGTATGTCGCCACGGCGGCGCTGTTCCTGCTGTTCGCGGGACCGGGCTGGATCATCACCCGCGAGGCGCTGAAGAAGCGCACCGTCGATGCGGACGCCGGCTGACCCATGGGGCTGAACGACCTGGGGCGGATCGACGAGGTCATCCACGGCCGCATGCGGCTGGGGATCATGGTCTATCTGGCAGACGCCGAGGCCGCTGACTTCACCGAGCTGAAGACGGTGCTGGAGGCGACCCAGGGCAATCTGTCGGTCCACATCAAGAAGCTGGAGGAAGCCGGCTACGTCGCCGTGGCCAAGAGCTTCGTCAACAACAAGCCCCTGACGCGGGTGTCGATCACCCCCGAGGGCCGCAAGGCCTTCGCCGGCTATCTGGAGGCGCTGGGCGGGCTGATCGGGCGTTAGTCGCCGCCGGGGGTTTCCGGATCCTCGATCATGACCGGGGTCAGGCGGCGGTCCGCGCCCGATGGATCGGTCCAGGCGATGGTGTGGCCCTCCACGAGGCCGATCAGGCCGGCGCCGACGTAGGACAGGACGGACACCTTGCCTGCGTCGATGTCCGCCTCGTTCGGCAGGACGATCTGGATGCGGCGCGGCTGGGGCGAACGGCCATCGACATAGTGCAGCCAGCGGTGAAGCGGCGCCGCGCCCCTGGGCCGATCGCCGGGCTCGCAGATGACGGCGCGTTCCAGCTCCTCCTGCAACAGGCCGGCGACGCCTTCAGCAGGCATGTCGCCCACCAGGCGCGACAGGGTCTGGTGGTCCCTGGCGCTGAGAAAGATGTCGGGGCGCGAGGGAGACGCGGTTCGGGCGGTGGATTGGGTCATGGTTCGGCTCTTTGATCGCAGACGCCTGCAGGCGCGCGTTCGCGCGTCACATGAAGGCTGAGGATAATCGGGTTTCAGATCGTCGCCCGGAACGGGGCGAAAGGCGCGCGGCCGTTCCGGGTCAGTCGCCTGCGACGAGGCGTCCTGCGTAAGAAAGGCGTCGAGCCTGGCTGACGAGCGGGGTGATCACGTCTAGAGGCTGATCTCATGAAGCGTGAAAGTCAAACCTCGCCGATGTCCGTCTTGTCGCAGGTCATGGGGATCGTGAACGTCACGCCGGACAGTTTCTCGGACGGCGGACGGTGGACCTCGACGGCGGCGGCGGTGGGCCATGCGATGCGGCTGGTCGAACAGGGGGCGGACGTGCTCGACATCGGGGGCGAGAGCACCCGGCCGGGGGCGGAGCCGGTGGGCGAGGCCGAGGAGATCGAGCGGGTCGCGCCGGTGATCGCTGCGGTTCGCGCCCGCTGGGGCGGGCCGATCAGCGTCGATACGATGAAGCCCGCCGTGGCCCGCGCCGCCGTGGCGGCCGGGGCGACGATGTGGAACGATGTGACGGCCCTGAGCCAGGCGCCCGACAGTCTGGCGGTCGCGGCCGAGCTGGGCTGCGCGGTGGTGCTGATGCACATGAAGGGCGAGCCGCGGACCATGCAGGCCGACCCCCGCTATGGCGACGTCGTGGCGGAAGTGCGGGACTATCTGCGCGACCGGGCCGGGGCGGCGATGGCGGCGGGGGTGGCGCGGGAGAATATCTGGCTGGACCCGGGCATCGGGTTCGGCAAGACGCTGGAGCACAATATGGCGCTGACGGCGCGGCTGGGCGAACTGGCGGCGCTGGGGTTCCCGGTGCTGTACGCGGCCAGCCGCAAGCGGACGATCCAGGCGGTCGATCCCACGGCGGTCGAGGCGACCGACCGGCTGGGCGGCTCGCTGGCCCTGGCGCTGGAGGGGGCGCGGCGCGGGGCGCGGATGGTGCGGGTCCATGACGTGCGCGAGACGGTCCAGGCGCTGAAGCTGCTGGCCGCGGTGGCGGCGGCGGGCTGAAGACCCGCGACGCGAGGTCGCGGCCGGTGTAGGGGCGAAGCGAACCGTCGTCCTGATCAAAGCCCATGCCTCTGAGCCCCTATATCGCCCCCATCGTCATGCTGGCCCTGTCGAACGTCTTCATGACCTTCGCCTGGTACGGACACCTGAAGTTCGATCACAAGCCGCTGTGGCTGCTGGTCATGGCCAGCTGGGGGATCGCCTTCTTCGAATACTGGCTGGCGGTGCCGGCCAACCGGATCGGGCATCAGGTCTATTCGGCGGCGGAGCTGAAGACGATGCAGGAGGTGATCACCCTGCTGGTCTTCGCCGGATTCTCGGTGCTGTACCTGGGCGAGAAGCTGACGGTGAACCATCTGGTCGGGTTCGGCTTCATCGGCCTGGGGGCCTTCTTCATCTTCAAGGGGCCGCTGGGCGGGTAAGCCGACGCTTGCCCCGGCGGACCGGCTGGGCCATCTGGGCGGCATGTCCTGGGTCATGTCGATCAATCCGTGGGTGACGCTGGTCGTCGCCGGTCTGCTGGAAGTGCTGTGGGCGTCCGGCCTGAAGAACGTCAGCCTGCAAAGGCCGCTGACCTCGCTGGGCGTGCTGGTCGCGCTGGCGGCCAGCATGATCCTGTTGTGGGTGGCGACGCAGAAGCTGCCGATCGGCACGGCCTATGCGATCTGGACCGGGATCGGCGCCGTGGGCGCGGCCCTGGTGGGGATCGTCGTCTATGGCGAGCCGGCGACGGCGGTGCGGGCGGTGTGCATCCTGCTGATCGTGTCGGGGATCGTCGGGCTGAAGCTGTTCTCGGGGGCGCACGCATGAGCCCCGCTCAAGCAGACGCCCGCCGCGCGGGCGGCGGTAGCGAAAGAAAAATGGGCCGGGTCCTGATCCTGGCCGGGTCGGACAGCGGCGGGGGCGCCGGGATCCAGGCCGACATCAAGGCGGTGACGATGATGGGCGGGTTCGCCGCCACGGCGATCACGGCGATCACGGTGCAGAACACCCTGGGGGTTCACGGCGTCCATCCGCTGCCGCTGGAACTGATCGCGGCCCAGGCGCGGGCGGTGCTGGAGGATATCGGGACCGACGCCTTCAAGACCGGCATGCTGGGCTCGGTCGAGGTAGTCGAGACGGTCGCGGCCCTGTTGGACGAGGCGGACGCCCCGGCTGTGGTCGATCCGGTCATGGTGGCCAAGGGCGGCCATCCGCTGCTGCCCGATGCGGCGGTGGAGGCGGTGAAGCGGCTGATGATCCCGCGCGCGGCCCTTCTGACCCCCAATGCGCCCGAGGCCGAGGCCCTGACCGGGCTGGCGGTGCGCGACATCGACGGCCAGCGGCGGGCGGGCGAGGCCTTGCTGGCCATGGGGGCGCGGGCGGTGCTGATGAAGGGCGGTCATGTGGACGGGCCGACGGTGATCGACCTGCTGATGACGGCCGACGGGGAGACGGTGCTGGAGGCCGAGCGGATCGACACCCGCCATACCCACGGCACCGGCTGCACCCTGGCCAGCGCCTGCGCGGCGGGCCTGGCCCTGGGCCGGCCGCTGGAGGTCGCGGTGGCGGAAGCCTGGGCCTATGTCGGCGAGGCGATCCGGCGGGCGCCCGGCTTGGGCGGCGGGCATGGGCCGCTGGATCACGGCTGGCCAGTGCGGGGGTAGGGGCAGTCTAGGGCGTGAAGGGCTTCTTGAATCTCTTCGCCCGAGACCACGCGCCCTTGTAGAAGAAGTACAAGAAGGTGGCGGCCAAACCGGGGACGACGAATCCGGCGCAGAATTCCGACCAACTCGAAGGAAGGCCGCCTGTGTAAAGCGCCAGCAAGGCGAACGCCGCATAGAGCGCGGCGAAGAACAGCTTCAATTTGTCTGCGAACATATTGCCTGAGCCGCGTTTGGCCCGGGGAGGAGGCTTCGGCGCTTCTGGCGATTCTACCACGGCGCTCTCGCGTTCGAGCACGTCCAGCGCCCGAGAGAGTTCTCTCAGTTTCTCGTCAGTGGACCGGGGCGCTGTGTTCATGAGCGAAGCCTAGCCGTGACTAGACTCTCTTTCCACCCTGTTCCCCACTGCAAACAAGGTTTGGGTTAGTCATCCTCGCCCTTGTGGCGAGGATCCATACGCTCGGTGTTTCCGCGCGGTGCGCCTCTTCGATACCGGGAGTATGGATCCGAGGGACAAGCCCTGGGATGACGGGGAGAGAGAGTGCTGGGGATGAAACCGGGCGACGTCTCCCGTTGATCGGACGGGGAGGCTAAGGGTAGGCGATGAGCGACGCCCTGAGCCTGAAGCTAATCGAAATCGTCCGCGCCGATCCCGGCCTGATGCACGTCTTGCGGACGGTGCGGGGGCTGGACCTGCCCGACTTGCGGCTGGTGTCGGGGGCAGTCTATCAGGCGGTGTGGAACGCCAGGACGGGACGGCCGGCGGGATACGGGATCAAGGACTATGACCTGGCCTATTTCGACGGTTCGGACCTGTCCTACGCGGCCGAGGACGTCGTGATCCAACAGGTCGCCGCCGCCTTTGACGAGCCCTTCCGCAGCCAGGTCGAGGTCCGCAATCAGGCGCGGGTCCACCTGTGGTTCCAGAACCGGTTCGGCGAACCCTATGAGCCGTTGCACTCGACCGACGAAGCCCTGGGCCGGTTCGTGGCCCCGACCTTCGCCGTCGGGGTGCGGCTGGAGGCGGACGACACGATCACCGTGGCGGCGCCGTTCGGGCTGGAGGATGTATTCGCAATGGTCGTGCGGCCGAACCCCAACCGGCCGCTGGCCAAGGGCTGGGCCAAGACCATCGAGAACGCGCGGGGGCGGTGGCCTGAGTTGACGGTGGTCGAACCGGCCTAGGCGCCATCCATCGGCCGACGGCCGCCGTATCAGGCTCATGACCCTGATCGACATCTTTATCTTGCTGGGACTGAACCTGGCCCTGATCGTCGCCGTGATGCTCGGCCTGTGGCTGGTCGCGCTGAAGCTGAAGGACGTCAGTTTCATCGATGCGGTCTGGCCGCTGGGCATGTTGCTGCTGGCGCTGGCGACCCTGCCGCGCGCCGAGGGCGATCCGGCGCGCAAGGGGCTGCTGGTGGGGCTGTGCGCGGTCTGGGCGCTGCGGCTGGGCTGGCACCTGTTCCGGCGCTGGCGGGCCAGCGGGGCGGATGGGCGGTATGTGCAGATCGTCGAGGATCAGGAAAAGTCCCACGGCTGGTCCTTCGGCAAGACGGCGCTGTTGTTCGTGTTTCTGCCCCAGGCCGTGCTGGCCTGGCTGACGTCGTTGCCGGTGCAGATGGGTCAGGTGGCGGCCCAGCCGGGGCTGGGCGTGATGGCCGGGCTCGGGGCGGTGCTGGCGGTGGTCGGGATCGTGTTCGAAAGCGTCGGCGACGCCCAGCTGGCGGCGTTCAAGCGCGATCCGGCGAACAAGGGCAAGGTGCTGGACACCGGCCTGTGGCGCTATACGCGGCATCCGAACTATTTCGGCGACGCCTGCGTCTGGTGGGGGCTGTGGCTGATCGCGGCGGAGACGGGCGTCGGCCTGTGGTCGATCGCGGGGCCGATCTTCCTGACCTTCACCCTGACGCGCTGGTCGGGGATCGGGATTACGGAGAAGGCGATCAACAGGTCGCGGCCGGGGTATGCGGACTATGTGAAGCGGACCAGCGCCTTCGTGCCGTGGCCGCCCTCCCGTCATCCTCGGGCTTGACCCGAGGATCGGATGATCCGCCGCTGGTGCGAACACGCGAAGCACAGACCGCCCCGCGCCCGGTCCTCGGGTCAAGCCCGAGGATGACGGACGGGGGACGGGGCGACGGATCGCCTAGGCGCCGACCCTAGTTGGTGGTCGGGGTGTTGTGGGTGGTCATGCCGCGGTCGGCGTCGCCGCCCTGTTGCTCGATCTGGTCGGCGCGACGGTCGGCGTTTTCCTCGACCTGGTCGGCCTGACGGTTCAGGGCGTCTTCCTGGGCGTCGGTCGGGGCGGCGTCGGCCTGGGCTTCCAGCTGGTCGGCGCGGGCTTCGCCCGTGGCCTCGACGGCGTCGGCGCGGCTTTCGGCGGCCCGGTCGGCGGCGCTTTCACCGCAGGCGGCGACGCCCGAGAGCACGAACAGCGAGGCGGCGGCGATGGCGAACTTCTTCATGGCGTTTCCTTCCGTTTTTGGAGCGGGGGAAACGTCACGGCGGCGGATGGGTTCACGCCGCCGTGATATTTTCGTGAGGCCTCAGCCCTCGGCTTCGGCGAAGGCGACGCGGGCGGCGCCCAGCAGGGCCGCATGTTTGTGCATGATCACCTTGGTCGGAATCTCGGCCATATAGTCCTTGAACCGACCCTTGCGCTCGAACCGCTGGCGGAAGGGGCTGGCCTTGATGAAGGGCAGGATGCGCGGGACGATGCCGCCGGCGATATAGACGCCGCCGCGCGCGCCGGTGGTCAGGGCGATGTCGCCGGCGACCGCGCCCAGGATGGCGCAGAAACGGGCCAGGGTGGCGCCGCAGGGGCTGTTGGGGTCCTTCATCGCCGTCTCGGTGATCTGGGCCGGATCCTCGATATGGGTCTCGCGGCCGTCGATCTCGGCCAGGGCGCGGTGCATGTTCAGCAGGCCGGGGCCGCAGATCAGGCGTTCGATGGAGACGCGGTCATAGCGGCGGCGCAGGATGCGCAGGATCTCGTCCTCGACCGGATCGCCGGGGGGGAAACAGGCGTGGCCGCCTTCCGACGGCATGGCCATCTCCTTGCCGTGGGCGTCGCGCACCAGGGCGGAGACGCCGAAGCCGGTGCCGGGGCCGAGCACCGCGACGGTGCAGTGGGGGTCGCCGTCGACGGGACCGCCCAGGCTTTCCAGCTGGTCCTCGGGCACCACGGGGGCGCCCCAGGCCAGGGCTTCAAAGTCGTTGATCAGCTTGACCGGCTTCAGGCCCAGGGTCTGAAGCTCGCTCTCGGACACCTGCCAGGGCGAGTTGGTCAGGTCGATGGCGCCGTCGGTGACGGGGCCGGCCACGGCGATGACGCCGCCGGTCGGCTTGATCTCGCAGCCGTCGATGAAGGCGGCGACGCCCTTCAGGAAGGTGGGATAGCGCTCGGCCGGGAAGCTCTCATGGTGGTCCAGCACGGGCTTGCCGTCCACCATCCGGGCCAGGGCGAAACGGGCGTTGGTGCCGCCGACGTCGCCGACGAGGAGGGTCTTGTCATTCATGGGGTCGTTTCCTGCGGTCGGTTCGGTGGATCAGGCGTCCACGGTCCGGTCGACGAAGTTGGGATCGGGCGGCGTGTCCGTATGCGATTGGGCGCCGCTGGGGAAGGCGAAGCAGACGGTGGCGCCTTCTTCTGCGGTGGTGACGACGTGGCGGAAGGCCGCGAACAACTCGCGGCCATAGCCCCAGGCCGTGCCCGCCGCGTTGGCGGCGGCGCGGGCGGCGGCGGGACGGGCCGACAGATCGCCGACGCCCACCGTGGTCAGAACCCCGGCCTCGGCGTCCAGACGGATGACATCCCCGTCCTTCACATGGGCCAGGGGGCCGCCGGCCAGGGCCTCGGGCGAGACGTGGATGGCGGCGGGGGTCTTGCCGCTGGCGCCCGACATGCGGCCGTCGGTGACGAAGGCGACCTTGAACCCCTTGTCCTGGATGACGGACAGGGCCGGCGACAGGCTGTGCAGTTCGGGCATGCCGTTGGCCTTGGGGCCCTGGAAGCGCAGGACCACGACGACGTCGCGGAACAGCTTGCCGTCCTTGAAGGCTTGCAGCGCGTCCTCCTGGGTCTCGAAGACGGCGGCGGGGGCCTCGACGATGCGGTTCTCGGGCTTGACCGCCGAGACCTTGATGACCGCGCGGCCCAGGTCGCCCTTGACCAGGCGCAGGCCGCCCTCCTTGTCGAAGGGGTTGGAGGCGGGGCGCAGGATGTCGAGATCCAGGCTTTCCTTGACCCCGTCGCGCCAGACCAGCTGGCCGTCCACCATCGACGGCTCCTGGAAATAGGGCTCGATTCCCTTGCCCATGATGGTGGTCACGTCCGAGTGGATATGGCCGGCCTGGGCCAGTTCGCGGGCGACGAAGGCGACGCCGCCGGCGGCCTGGAAGGCGTTCACATCGGCCGAGCCGTTGGGATAGACCCGCGCCAGCAGGGGGGTGACGGACGACAGCTCGTCCATGTCGGTCCAGTCGATCAGCACGCCCGCCGCCCGGGCCATGGCGACCAGGTGGATGGCGTGGTTGGTCGAGCCGCCGGTGGCCAGAAGGGCGACGATGGCGTTGACGATGGACTTCTCGTCGATGACGTCGGCCATGCGGCATTCGCCGCTGCGGGCCAGTTCGACGGCGCGCTGGGCGGCGGCGGCGGTCAGGGCGTCGCGCAGGCCGGTGTCCGGATGGACGAAGGCGGTCGAGGGCATGTGCAGGCCCGCCAGCTCCATCATCATCTGGTTGGAGTTGGCCGTGCCGTAGAAGGTGCAGGTGCCGGGCGAGTGATAGGAGCCGATCTCGCTTTCCAGCAGGGTCTGGCGATCGACCTTGTTCTGGGCGTACTCGGCGCGGACGCGGGCCTTCTCGGCGTTCGGAATGCCCGAGGGCATGGGGCCGGCGGGGGCGAAGACGACGGGCAGGTGGCCGAAGGCCAGGGCCCCCATGAACAGGCCGGGCACGATCTTGTCGCAGACGCCCAGCATCAGGGCGGCGTCGAAGGCGTCATGCGTCAGGGCCACGCCCGTGGACATGGCGATGACGTCGCGGCTGAACAGCGACAGCTCCATGCCGGGGCGGCCCTGGGTGACGCCGTCGCACATGGCGGGGGTGCCGCCGGCGACCTGGGCCGTCGCGCCGACCTGACGCACCGCTTCGCGGACTACGCCGGGGAAGCGTTCGAACGGCTGGTGGGCCGACAGCATGTCGTTATAGGCGGTGACGATGCCGAGGTTGGGCTTGGACCCGTCCATGGCCGTCAGCTTGTCGGCGATGGTCTGGCCGGCGAAGGCGTGGGCCCAGTTGGCGCAGGACAGTTTGGCGCGGCCGGTCCCGCTGTCGCGGGCGGCGTCCATGCGGCGCAGGTAGTCGGCGCGGGTCGCGCGGCTCTTTTCGACGATCCGGGCGGTGACCGCGGCCACCGTGGGGTGCAGGGTCATGTCAGCTGGCTTCCGTGTACAGAACTTCAAGGGGAACGCCGGCGGCGATCAGGGCGGCGATGGGCTGGATCCTGGGATCGCCCTGGGCCTCCTGCTCGAAGACGCGGCGCTTGGCCTCGCCCTTCAGGCCCAGGATCACCCGGCCGGCGGACATCAGATAGGGCAGGTTGATCGACAGGCGCTCGATGGTCGGCGCCGCGCCGTCGCGGCCGTGGGGCACGCCCAGGACGGTCGGCTTCAGCGTCGGGGTCAGCAGGGTCTTCAGGGTGGGGCTGTTGGGGAACATGGAGCAGATATGGCCATCCTCCCCCATGCCGAGAAGGACCGCGTCGAAACGCCCGCCCGCATCGGCCAGGGCGTGGGCGGCGACGATGGCGGCGCGGTCCACCGTGACCTCGGGCGTATAGAGGGGGATGAAGCGGCCGGCTGCGGCCTTGTCCTGCAGCAGGACGTCGCGGATCAGCCGGGCGTTGGACTCAGGCGAGGTCTCGGGGACGTAGCGTTCGTCCACCAGGGTGACGGCGATCCTGGCCCAGTCCAGATCGGTCGCGGCGAGGCGGCGATAGACGGGGGCGGGGGTCGTGCCGCCGGGGCCGGCGAAGACAGCGGCGCCCTTGTCGCGGACGGCGCCGCCCAGGGTCTCGGACAGGCGGGCGGCGATGGCCTCGGCCCAGGCGTCGACGGTGGGGAAGGTTTCGATCACGGGCGTCTCAGACATTGGTCGTGTTCCAGTCGCGGCCGGTGCGCATCATCAGCATGTCGGCGCTGTCGGGGCCCCAGGTGCCGGCGACATATTCGTCGGGCTTCTGGCCGGACTCGGCCCAGGCCTCGGCGACCTCGTCGACCCATTTCCAGGCCTGTTCCGCCTCGTCGCGGCGGACGAACAGGGTGGAGTCGCCGGCCATGGCGTCCAGCAGCAGACGTTCATAGGCGATGCGGCGGCGCGGCGGCGCGGCCGACTTGCCGTCAACGCCCCACGACAGGCTCATGGTGATGGGCTGGAGCTGCATCCGCTTGTCCAGACCGGGGCGTTTGTTCATCACCGTCAGCGAGATGTCTTCCTCGGGCTGCAGCTCGATGATCATGCGGTTGGCCGGCGCCTCGCCTTCTTCATTGTCGAAGATCGAGTGGGGAACGGGCTTGAACTGGATGACGATCTCGGTGCGCTTCTCGGGCAGACGCTTGCCGGTCCGCATGAAGAAGGGCACGCCGGCCCAGCGCCAGTTGTCGATGTCGGCGCGGATGGCGACGAAGGTCTCGGTGTCGGAATCCGCGCCGCGCTCCTCGTCATAGCCCTTGACCGGCTTGCCCTCGGACACGCCCGCCACATACTGGCCGCGCACGCTGACGCGTTCGGCTTCTTCGGGGGTGATGGGCCGCAAGGACCGCAGCACCTTGACCTTTTCGTTGCGCAGCGATTCCGGATCCAGGTCCGACGGCGGCTCCATGGCCACCAGGCACAGCAGCTGGAGCATGTGGTTCTGGAGCATGTCGCGCAATGCTCCGTACTCGTCGTAATAGGGCCAGCGGTCGCCGACGCCCACCGTCTCGCCGATGGTGATCTGGACGTGGTCGATCGTCAGATTGTTCCACAGCGGCTCGAAGATGGTGTTGCCGAAGCGCAGCGCCGTCAGGTTCTGGACCGTCTCCTTGCCCAGATAGTGGTCGATGCGGAACACCTGGTCCTCGCTGAAGGCGTGGGACACGGCGTCGTCGATCTCGCGGAAGGACTTGAGGTCGCGGCCGACCGGCTTCTCCAGCACGATGCGGCAGTTGCGTTCGGCCAGGCCCGCCGTCTTCATCGCCGTGACGATGCGGCCGTACAGCGAGGGCGAGACGGCCAGGAAGGAGGTGACCTCGCCGTCGCCGACGCGGTCCTTCAGGCCCTTCAGACTGGCGGGATCGGTGGCGTCCACGGCCAGATAGTCGAGCCGGGCCTTCATCTTGGCCCAGGAGTGGTCGTCCCAGGCCCTGTCCGCCTCGGCCTTGGCCTTCACGGCGTCATGGACCTTGGCCACATATTCGTCGGGGGTCTCCTCGGAGCGGGCCGCGCCGATGATCTTCAGATCCTCGGGCAGGAGGCCGTCATGCTCCAGGAAATAGAGCGAAGGCAGCAGCATGCGCATCGCCAGATCGCCGCCGCCGCCGAACAGAATGAGAGCCGCCATCGCAATTTCCTCGATCATCCCCGGGGCGGGAATGCACGTCCTTAGGGTTCGGCCTCGTCTTGGTGGGCCTTAGCCGGGGGCTTTGCCCGCTTCCGCACGCGAGGCCAACACGTCCAGCACGTCCTGAAACACCATGTTACGGGCGTGGAGAAGCACCAAGAGGTGATAGATCAAATCCGCAGCCTCGCTGGCGAGTTCCTCGTCCGGGCCGGCGACGCCGGCCAAGGCGGTCTCCACGCCCTCCTCGCCGACCTTCTGGGCGATGCGTTTGACGCCCTGGGTCATCAGTTTGGCGGTCCAGCTTTCGGACGGATCTGCGGCGGCGCGTTCGGCGATGGTCTGTTCCAGCCGGGCGATGCGGCCCAGGCCCGGCGCGTCGGCCGCGCCGAAACAGCTGGTGCGGTGCAGGTGGCAGGCGTCGCCGACCGGGTTGACCGACAGGACCAGGGCGTCGCTGTCGCAGTCGGCCGTGATGCCGACGACGTGCAGCCGGTCGCCCGAGGTCTCGCCCTTGCGCCAGCGTCCGCCGCGCGAACGCGAGAAGAAGGTGGCCTCGCCGGACTGGATCGTCTCGTCCAGGGCGGCGCGGTCCATATAGGCCAGGGTCAGGACCTGAAGCGTGGCGGCGTCCTGCACCACGACGGGAACCAGGCCGTTCCCTTTTTCGAAATCGATGGCAGCGGGGTCGATCATGGGATCCTCTCCTCAAAAATCCTCCCCCTCTGGGGGAGGGGGACCGCCCGAAGGGTGGTGGAGGGGGTAAGGGCGTGCGGGGTGTGGAACATCGGGCGGCGGCGCGCGGGCGGGCCCCCTCCACCACCGCGCAAGAGGCGCGGCGGTCCCCCTCCCCCAAGGGGGGAGGATTGCGGGTCAGGAATCATATCCGCATCTCCAGGCCTTCGCCCGCCAGATAGGCCTTGAGGTCCGGGATGGCGATGGCGCCGGTGTGGAAGACGCTGGCGGCCAGGGCGCCGGAGACGTCGGCCTGATTGAACACATCCTTGAAATGCTCGGGCGCGCCGGCGCCGCCCGAGGCGATCAGGGGGATGGTCAGGCGCGCGCGGGCGGCGGACAGCTGTTCGATGTCGTAGCCTTTGCGCACCCCGTCCTGGTCGATGCAGTTCAGCACGATCTCGCCGGCGCCCAGGCCCTGCGCCTCGTCCAGCCAGTCCAGGGTGCGCTTGCCGGCGCGGCGGCGCGCGTCGGGATCGCCGGTGTATTTGTGGACCACCCATTCGCCGTCCTCCAGACGACTGTCGACGCCGACGACGACGCACTGGCTGCCCAGGCGGGCGGCCATTTCGGCGATCAGTTCCGGGCGTTCCAGGGCGGGGGAGTTGATCGACACCTTGTCCGCGCCGTGGTCCAGGCAGCGGGCCGCCTGATCGACGCTGCGGATGCCGCCGGCGACGCAGAAGGGGATGTCCAGCAGCCGGGCGATGTCCCGGATCCAGCCATAGTCCAGGGTCCGGCCCTCGGGGCTGGCGGTGATGTCGTAGAAGACCAGTTCGTCGGCGCCCGCGTCGCGGTATCGGGCGGCCAGCTCCGCCGCGTCGCCCATGTCGGTGTGGCCGACGAACTTCACGCCCTTGACCACCCGGCCGTCCTTGACGTCCAGGCAGGGGATGATGCGCCGGGCGGTCATTGGACCGCCCTCCTGGCTGAAGACTGGGCCGTCATGCCGCCGTCGCTATGGCGTCGGGCAGGGTGAAGCGGTTCTCGTAAAGGGCGCGGCCGACGATGGCGCCGTTGCAGCCCAGCGACTTGACCGCCGCGATGTCGTCCAGCGACGAGACCCCGCCCGAGGCCTGGAGCACCAGGTCCGGCCGCCGCCGTCGGATTTCCGCCAGAAGCTCCAGATTGGGGCCGGTCATGGCGCCGTCACGGCCCACGTCGGTGACCAGCAGGTGTTTGAAGAGTCCCTTGGGATAGCGGTCGAGGGCGGTCCACAGATCGACGCCCGATGACTGGGTCCAGCCCTTCAGGGCGGGCACGGGCACGCCGTCCTCGATCTTGACGTCGAAGGCCAGGGTGATGTGCTCGGCGCCGAACCCCTTCAGCCAGGCGGCGACATCATTCGGCTGGGTCACCGCCAGCGAACCGACGACGACGCGCGAGACGCCCGTGTCCAGCAGTTTGGCGACGTCGTTGGCGCTGCGCACCCCGCCGCCGGACTGGATCTTGACGTCGATGGCCTTTGTCAGTTCGCCGATCAGGGCGTGCTGCACGGCTTCGCCGGCCTCTGCGCCGTCCAGATCGACGACGTGGATCCATTCCGCCCCCTCTGCGGCGAAGGCGCTCAGACGGGTGGCCGGCTGTTCGTCATAGCGGGTCACCTGGTCGAACTTGCCGTGCATCAGGCGCACGCAGACGCCGTCCTTCAGGTCGATGGCGGGATAGATCAGCATGATGGATCCTCGGGCAGGCCCAGGAAGTTCCTGAGGATGGTCGCGCCGGCCTCGGCCGAGCGTTCGGGGTGGAACTGGCAGCCCCAGCGGTTGGCGGCGCGGACCACGGCGGGGACAGGGCCGCCATAGTCGGCGCGGGCCAGGGTGGCGGGGCCGTCGGGACAGACATAGCCGTGGACGAAATAGGCGTAGGCGCCGTCGGCGACCCCCTCCAGCAGCGGATCGTCACGGTCGCGCGTCAGCCGGCTCCAGCCCATATGCGGCACGGGCAGGGCGCCCGCCGGCTCCAGCCGGGACACGGCGCCGGGGATGAAGCCCAGCAGATCGACGGCCTCGCCCTCCTGGCTGGTTTCGAACAGCAGTTGCTGGCCCAGGCAGACGCCCAGCAGGGGGCGAGGGAAGGCGCGGATCGGCTCGATCAGGCCCAGTTCGGACAGGCGGCTCATGGCGTAGCCGGCCGCGCCGACGCCGGGCAGGATGACCAGTTCGGCCTCGGCGATCACGGCGGGATCGTCGGTCAGGCGCACGGTGGCGCCCAGACGCTCGAGCGCGAACTGGACCGAGGCGATATTGCCGGCGCCATAGGCGATGACGGCGACTTCGGTCATGCGATCCTCCCCCCTTGGGGGAGGGGGACCGCGCGTAGCGTGGTGGAGGGGGCGAGGGCGCACGAGGTGCGGAGCGTCGGACGTCGGCGCGCGGGCCGGCCCCCTCCACCGCTTCGCGGTCCCCCTCCCCCGACGGGGGAGGATTTCATCACAACACCCCCTTGGTGGACGGCACCGCGTCGCCCTCGACCCGGATGGCCTGGCGCAGGGCGCGGCCGAAGGCCTTGTAGACGGCCTCGGTCTTGTGGTGGTCGTCCTGGCCCGTGACCTTGATGTGGACGGCGGCGCCCATGGCCTCGGCCAGGGAGCGGAAGACGTGGGCCGTCAGGTCGGTGCGGTAGTCGCCGATGAAGGGGGTGTCGAACGCGCCCTCGAACAACGGATAGGGACGGCCGGACAGGTCGATGGAGACGGTGGCGTTGGCCTCGTCCATCGGCAGGACGAAGCCGTAGCGGGCGATGCCCTTGCGCTCGCCCAGCGCCTGTTTCAGCGCCTGGCCCAGGGCGATGGCGCTGTCCTCGATGGTGTGGTGCGGGTCGGTGTGCAGGTCGCCCTCGCACTGGAGCCGCAGGGAGAAGCCGCCGTGGGCCGCGATCTGCTCCAGCATGTGGTCGAAGAAGCCGACGCCGGTCTCGATCCTGATGGGGCCGGGGGCGTCCAGATCGACGGCGCAGACGATGCGGGTCTCCTTCGTATCGCGCACGGCCTGGCCGACGCGGGCCGGGCGGCGCTTGGCGAGGGTCAGGCCGAAGGCGGCCAGCAGCCGGTCGTTGATCTCGGGCTTGATCGAGACGGGCAGGCGCAGGCGCTCGCCGGACAGGTCGGCCGCGACGCCATAGGCAGCCAAGGCGGCCAGGGCGGCGGCGGGGTCTTCCGGCCGGGCCATGACGATGGGGCCGACGCCGGGCTCGACCGGCATCTGGCGGCCCAGTTCGCGGGCGATCCGCTCACGCTCGCGCCGGACCGAGGCGATGCGCTCGGCGGTCTCGATCATCCGCGACGGGTCCAGCGCCTGTTGCGCCAGCCGCACCAGGGGTTCGGGCAGGGCGTAGGGCTCCAGCACCGAGGCGAGGCGGGCCAGGGTCGGGGCCTGGGCGATGGCGGCGCCGACGCGGGCGCCGGCCAAACCATAGGCCAGGGACAGGCTGCGCAGCACGACCAGGTTCGGCTGGTCGGCGACGACGGTGGCGGCCGAGACGCTGTCGGAGAACTCGATCAGGCCCTCGTCGACCACCAGCAGGGCGGGGGCGACGCGGGCGGCCATTTCGGCCACGGCCTCGGGCGAGCCGAGGGCGCGGATGACGACGACTGCGGGTTCACCCTTGGCCGGATAGATGGCGGCCAGACTGTCATAGGGTTCGGCCTTGGGCGCCTCGACCGAACCGCCGTCGCGGGCGGCGAGGCGATAGGCCAGCTCCAGCCCGTGGGTCAGGCCGCGCACCGGCAGAACCTGGTCGGCGGGCACGGCGTAGATCGCGGCCATTCGGGCGGCGAGGGCCGAGGCGTCGCCGGGATAGCGATCCAAGCCGTCGCCGCCGGAGACCAGCGGGGGATAGGGGGCGGGCAGGGTCATTTGAAATCCTCCCCCGTTGGGGGAGGGGGACCGCCGCAGGCGGTGGAGGGGGCTGATCCGCGCACGGTGTCTGGGGTTGGCCCCCTCCACCGCGAAGACGCGGTCCCCCTCCCCCAACGGGGGAGGAATGATGCGGACACGTTCATCCTTCAGCCCTCAGATCCGCCGCGCGGGCGTGGGCTTCGAGGCCCTCCATCCGGGCCAGGCGGGCGGCGATGGGGGCCAGGGCGCGGGCGCCGGCCTCGCTGACCAGCTGGACCGACATGGTGGTCATGAAGCTGGCGGTGGTGACGCCGCCCAGGGTGCGGGCGCCGCCGTCGGTCGGCAGGACGTGGCTGGGGCCGGCCGCGTAGTCGCCCAGGGTCTCGGCGGCGAACCGGCCGACGAAGACGGCGCCGGCGGCCTTGATGGAATCCACCAGGGGCTCGGGATCGTCGATCTGGATCGCCAGGTGTTCGGGGCCATACAGGTTGGCGACCTCTGCGGCGGCGTCGAGGTCGCGGACCAGGATGGCGCGGGCTTCGTTCAGCGAGGCGCGGGCGATGGCTTCGCGCGGCAGCGCAGCGACCTGAACCTCAACCTCCGACAGGATGTAGTCGATGGTGGCGCGGCTGGTGGAGACCAGGATGACCTGGGCGTCGGCGTCGTGTTCTGCCTGGCTCAGCAGGTCGGCGGCGGCGATCTCGGGCGCGGCGTCGCGGTCAACGATGACCATCAGTTCGGACGGGCCGGCCGGCATGTCGACGGCGGGGCCGCCCGGAAGAGCAGACGCCTGTTTCTTGGCCTCGGCGACATAGGCGTTGCCGGGGCCGAACAGCTTGTCGCAGGCGGGGATGATCCCGTCCTCCAGTTCGACGCCGAAGGTCAGGGCGGCGATAGCCTGGGCCCCGCCCATCAGCCAGATGGCGTCCAGTTCGGCCTCGGCGGCGGCCAGGATCATGGCGGGGTGGATGCCGCCATTTTTGTCCGGCGGGGTGACGGCGACGCGTTCGCCAACGCCCGCGACGCCGGCCGGGATGGCCAGCATCAGCAGGGACGAGAACAGGGGGGCGGTGCCGCCGGGGATGTAGAGACCGGCCGAGGCGATGGGGCGCCAGGCCAGTTTGGAGCGTACGCCGGGGGTGGTCTCGATGAAGGGGGTGTCCTCCGGCTTGGTCGCCTGGTGGAAGACGCGGACATTCTCGGCCGCCATGCGCAGGGCGCGCACGTCGCCGGGGGGCAGGGCGTTGCGCGCCTCGGCCACGGCCTCGGGCGTGATGGCGATGCGGCGGGGCGGGGCCTTGTCCAGTTTCAGGCACCAGTCGGTGACGGCCGCGCCGCCACGTGCGCGCACGTCGTCCAGGATAGTGCGGACCACGTCCGTAACGTCGCCGGCGGTGCGCTGGGCCGGGCGGGCCAGGGCCGCCCGTTTCCCGGCAGCGTCGAGGGAAGACCAGTCGATCAGTTTCATCACATCATCTTCTCGATGGGCAGGACCAGGATGGCCGAGGCGCCGGCGGCCTTCAGCTTCTCCAGCGTCTCCCAGAAGACGGCCTCCTGGCAGACGGCGTGGACGGCGACGGCGTCGTCGCGACCCGACAGGGGCATGACGGTCGGCGAACCGGCGCCGGGCAGGATGGCCGTGATCTCATCCAGCGCCGAACGCGGGGCGTTCAGCATCACGTATTTGGCGCCCTGCGAGGACACCACGCCGGACATCCGCTCGATGACGCTGTCCAGCAGGTGCTGCAGGCCGGGCTCGGGGGCGACGGGGGACTGGATCAGGACGGCCTGGCTTTCCAGCACCGTCTCCTTGGCGCCCAGGCCGTTGGCCTCCAGCGTCGCGCCGGTCGAGACCAGGTCGCAGATGGCGGCGGCCAGCTTCAGCCGGGGCGCGACCTCGACGGCGCCGCGCATGACGACGATGTCCGCCTTTACGCCCCGCTCGTCCAGGAAGCGGCGCAGGATCTTGGGATAGGAGGTGGCGATGCGCAGCCCGTCCAGAGAGGCCGGGCCGTCATAGGCCAGGGTCGGCGGGGTGGCGATCTTCAGGGTGCAGCGGCCGAAGCCCAGGGGCATGACCACGGAGGCGTTGGGTCCGCCGTTGCGGCCTTCCTCCAGCACGTTCTCGCCGACGATCCCCAGGTCGCAGACGCCGTCGGCCACGAAGGTGGGGATGTCGTCGTCGCGGACGCGCAGCAGGTCGATCGGATAATTCTCGACCCGATAGAGTAGGTCGTTGTGGCCCTTGACCCATTTCAGACCCGCGTCGCGGATCAGGTCGAGGCTGCGGTCGGCCAGACGGCCGGATTTCTGGACGGCGATGCGAAGCCGGCCCTGGGCGGTGCTCATGTTCGGATACTCAGTTCGTGTTCTTCAGGCGGTCCAGGGCGAGGCGGTAGCCCTGGTGCGGCATGTCTTTGAGATAGCGGGCGACGCGGACGACGGTGGTGGGGCTGGCGTGGGCCTCGGCCGCGATCTCGCGATAGGATTTGCCGCCGGCGTCGAGCAGGCGCGCCACCTGCCAGCGCTCGGCGAAGGCGCGCAGTTCCGCCGGGGTGCACAGATCGGCCAGAAAGGCGTCCATCTCGGCGCGCGTCTGCATCGACAGCAGGGCGTCATGGAGGGCGTCGCGGGCGGGCGGGGTCGTCATGACCGTTCCACTATGCTGTAACAGTGGAACGGTCAAGGGGTGTGAATCGCGAGTCGTGACTCGTGATTGGGCGCGCGCGGGCTCCAGTCACGATTCACGATTCACCATTCACGACTTACGCCCGCCCGCGCGCCGCTCTATCTGTCCGCCCATGACCAAGATCCTGATCATCGGCGCCGGCCACGCCGGCGGCTCCGTCGCGGCCTTTCTGCGGCAATACGGCCATGACGGCCCCATCGTGCTGATCGGTGAGGAGGATGCGCCGCCGTATCAGCGGCCGCCCCTGTCCAAGGCCTGGCTGAAGGGCGAGGCGGATCTGGAGGCGCTGCTGCTGCGGCCGCTGAGCTTCTATGAGGAGCAGGGGATCGAGTTCCGGCCGTCGACGGTCGCCGTGTCGGTGGATCCGGAGGCGAAGACGGTCGCCTTCCATGACGGATCGAGCGAGACCTATGACGTCCTGGTGCTGGCGACGGGATCGACGGCGCGGAAACTGCCGGTTCCGGGCGGGGATCATCCCGATCTGCTGGAGTTGCGGACGCTGAAGGACGCGGAACGGCTGAAGGCCGTGCTGGGACCGGGCAAGCGGCTGGCGGTGGTCGGTGGCGGCTATGTCGGCTTGGAGGCGGCGGCCTCGGCCCGGGCCCTGGGCGCCGAGGCGGTGGTGATCGAGCGGGCGCCGCGCGTGCTGGCGCGGGTGGCGTCCGAGACCCTGTCGACCTTCTTCACCGCCCAGCATCGGGCGCACGGGGTCGAGATCCTGACCGGGGCCGAGGTGGTCGCCGTGGCCCATGACGGCGTGACCCTGGCCGACGGATCGGTGGTGCAGGCGGATGCGGTTCTGGTCGGGGTCGGGGCGCTGGCGTGTGAAAGCCTGGCGCGGTCGGCGGGCCTGCGCTGCGACGACGGGGTGGTGGTGGACGATCAGGCGCGGACCAGCGACCCGGCCATCTTCGCCGTCGGCGACATGACGCGGCGGCCGATCCCGGTTCACGGCGGGGTCTCGCACCGGCTGGAGAGCGTGCCCAATGCGCTGGAACAGGCGAAACAGGCGGCGGCGGCCATCGTCGGGCGGCCGGGACCGGCGCCGGAGGTCCCGTGGTTCTGGTCCGATCAGTACGACTTCAAGCTGCAGATCGCGGGCCTGCCGTTCGATGCGGACCGGCAGGTGGTGCGGGGCGATCCGACGGCGGGCGGATTTGCGGTGTTTCATCTGAGCGGCGATCGGGTGGTCTGCGTCGAGGCGGTCAATGCGCCGCCGGAATTCATGGCGGGCAAGCAGTTGATCGGGAAGGCGACGCCGGTGGATGTGGCGAAGCTGGCGGATCAGGCGGTGTCGATGAAGGCTGTGGGGGTGTGACACAGGCCTTCTCCCTCCCCCTGCGGGGGAGGGCGGTCGCGGAGCGACCGGGTGGGGGCGGCTAGGCGGGGTCGCACTGGTTCTGCTTCGCGAGATATGTCCCGTGTCGCCCTGCCGCCCCCACCCGGCTTCGCCTTCGGCTCAGCCCCCCTCCCCCGCAGGGGGAGGGAGAGGCGCCCCGCCGCTTCGTCGTCGCCGCAGTGCAACAAAACTGTTGCGCTTTTCGTTGGGTAGCGATCAAGCTGCGAACTCAACGCGGCGGGGGCGAATGACGAGAGCTTTCGACGAAATGAACGGCGGCGGATCGGGGACGATCCGCGACAGCTACAAGACCCTGGCGGCCTGGCTGGAAAACGCCCCGCCGGATCTGCTGCAGGCGCGCTCGCGCCAGGCCGAGCTGTTCTTCCGCCGGATGGGCGTGACCTTCGCCGTCTATGGCGACGAGGAATCCAACGAGCGGCTGATCCCGTTCGATGTCGTCCCGCGCATCATCGGCGCCGACGAATGGGGCGGGCTGGAGAAGGGGCTGAAGCAGCGGGTCACCGCCATCAACGCCTTCCTGAAGGACATCTACGGGCCGCAGGACTGTATCCGCGCCGGAATCGTGCCCGCCGACCTTATCCTGACCAATCCGCACTATCGGCCCGAGATGCAGGGCCGCCGGCCGCCGGGCGACGTCTGGTGCCATATCGCCGGGGTCGATCTGGTTCGCACGGGCGAGGACGGCTTCTATGTGCTGGAGGACAATGTCCGTACGCCGTCCGGGGTCTCCTATATGCTGGAGAACCGCGAGATGATGATGCGGCTGTTCCCCGACCTGTTCGCCGAACATGCGGTGCGGCCGGTCGAGATCTATACCGACATGCTGCTGCGATCCTTGCAGGCCTCGGCCCCGTCGGGGGCGGGCGAGGATCCGACCATCGTCGTGCTGACGCCGGGGCCGTTCAACTCGGCCTATTACGAGCACAGTTTCCTGGCCGACAAGCTGGGGGTGGAGCTGGTCGAGGGCGGGGACCTCTTCGTCAATGACGACACCGTCTATATGCGCACGACCGAGGGTCCCAAGCGGGTCGACGTCATCTATCGCCGCATCGACGACGACTTCATCGACCCCCTGACCTTCATGCCGGACTCGGCGGTCGGGGTGCCGGGGCTGATGTCGGCCTATTTCGCCGGGCGGGTGACCCTGGCCAATGCGGTCGGGACGGGGGTGGCCGACGACAAGGCCGTCTATACCTATATGCCCGAGATCATCCGCTTCTTCACCGGCGAGGACGCGATCCTGAAGAATGTGCCGACCTGGCGCTGTCGCGAGGCGGACGCGCTGAATGAGGTGTTGGAGAAGCTGCCGGAACTGGTGGTCAAGGAGGTCGGCGGCTCGGGCGGTTACGGCATGCTGGTGGGGCCGACCTCGACCAAGGCCGAGATCGAGGCCTTCCGCGCCAAGCTGATCGCCGATCCCGACGACTTTATCGCCCAGCCGACGCTGAGCCTGTCGACGGCCCCGACCCTGAACGGCGGCGCCCTGTCGCCGCGCCACGTCGATCTGCGGCCGTTCGTCCTGTCCAGTCCGGCGGGGGTGCGGGTCGCGCCCGGCGGGCTGACGCGGGTGGCGCTGAAGGAGGGGTCGCTGGTGGTCAACTCCAGCCAGGGCGGCGGAACCAAGGACACCTGGGTGCTGGATGTTTAAGCGGACGAAAATCCTCCCCCGTCGGGGGAGGGGGACCGCGAAGCGGTGGAGGGGGCTCGCCCCGGACACCCTGTTTGCGTTTGGCCCCCTCCACCACCCTTCGGGCGGTCCCCCTCCCCCAACGGGGGAGGAATAGATGCTCTCTCGCACCGCAGACAGCCTGTACTGGACCGGCCGCTATATGGAGCGGGCGGACTTTCTCGCGCGCATTCTGGAGGCCGCCATTCGCCTGGCCGCCCTGCCGGCCAAGGACCAGGCCACGGTCACGGCCTGGGCCGGCGCCATCGCCTCGTCGGGGGTCAAGAGCGGCTTCGACGCCTCGGGCCGGACCATCTCTGAGAAGTCGGTCCGGGAATATCTGGCCTTCGGCTACGACAATTCGACCTCGATCAAGGCCTGTATCACCAAGGCGCGGACCAATGCGCGTTCGGTGCGGACCGCCCTGACCATCGAGCTGTGGGAGGCGATCAACGGCGCCTGGAACGGGCTGAACGAACTGGGCGAGCCGACCAAGCGGGATGATTTCACCAACTTCCTCGACTTCGTGAAGTCGACGTCGCTGGCGGTGGAAGGGGCCTCGTCGCGGACCATGTTGCGCAACGACGCCTACTGGTTCCTGCGGCTGGGCATGGCGATCGAGCGGGCCGACAACACCGCCCGCCTGCTGGACGTGAAGTATCACCTGCTCCTGCCGCCCGGCGAACGGGTGGGCGGACAGCTGGACTATTTCCAGTGGACCACCCTGCTGCGCGAGGTCTCGGCCCTGACCGCCTATCGCTGGGTTTACCGCGAGAGCGTGCGGCCCTGGCTGGTGGCGGACCTGCTGGTGCTGAACCGGCAGATGCCGCGCTCGCTGGCCAGCTGCCAGGGAATGATCGTCAGCTATCTGGAGAAGCTGGCCACCGATTACGGCCGGCGTGGACCGGCGCAGCGGCTGGCGTCCAACCGTCTGACCCAGTTCAACGAGGCCAAGATCGAGGACATCTTCCAGTCGGGCCTGCACGAATACATCCAGGGTTTCCTGAACCAGAACAACGCCCTGGCCGCCGCCATCCAAGAACAGTATCTGGTCTGACCATGCGGATACGGATCGACCACTCCACCCGCTACGCCTACGCCCGGCCGGCGCGGTTCATCGTGCAGATGCTGCGGCTGACGCCTCGGTCCTGCGAGAGCCAGCAGGTGCGCGAATGGCGCATCGAGACCGACGTGGATGCGCGGCTGCGACGCAGCGAGGACGCCTTCGGCAATATCGTTCACAGCCTCTATACCGAGCGCCCGACCGACGCCCTGACCATCCGGGTGACGGGCGAGGTTTCGACCATGGACACCGGCGGGGTGATCCGGGGCCAGAACGAGCGGCTGCAGCCCGGCGTCTATCTGCGCGACACCCGCCTGACCGAGGCGGACGCGGCCCTAGTCGATTTCGCCAGGGAGATCAGCGAGGGCGCGCCGCTGGAGCGGATGCACCGGCTGATGGGGGCGATCCACGGCGGGGTGGCCTTCGAGGTCGGCGCCACGTCCGCGACCCATACGGCGGCCGAGGCCTTCGCCATCCGGCGCGGCGTCTGCCAGGACCACGCGCAGATCTTCATCGCCTGCGCCCGGACGCTGGGCGTGCCGGCCCGCTATGTCTCGGGCCATCTGAACCGCTCGGACGGACAGCATGACCAGGACGCCGCCCACGCCTGGGCCGAGGCCTGGATCGAGGGGCTGGGCTGGGTCGGGTTCGATGCGGCCAACGGAATCTGTCCGACCGACAACTATGTCCGCATCGCCACGGGCCTGGACGCCCTGGGCGCGACGCCGATCCGGGGCACCAGCTACGGCGGCGGGATCGGGACGCTGACGGTCGCCCTGCATGTGCAGCCTGTGCAACAGAGTCAGCAGCAACATCAATCCAGGGGATGGTCCTGATCGCCATGGCCGGGGAATCTGCTAGCGTCGAACGATTCGCGGAACCGGGAGCGGATAGAGCGAAGTGACCTATTGCGTGGGCATGTTGGTGGACGAGGGGTTGGCGATGATCGCCGACACCCGCACCAATGCGGGCGTGGACAACATCTCGTCCTATCGCAAGCTGCATATCTTCAAGACCACCGGCGAGCGGATCCTGGCGGTGGCGACGGCCGGGAATCTGTCGGTCACCCAGACGGCCTTGGCCATGGTGGCGGAGGGGGTGAAACTGCCCGACTCGACCGCGCTGGAGACGCTGGAGACCGCCCCGACCCTGTTCCGCGCCGCCCAGATCCTGGGTCATGCCCTGGCCATGGTGCGGGCCACCATCAACACGCCCGCCTCGCCGACCGCCGACGCCCTGAACGTCAACGCCTCCATGCTGCTGGGCGGCCAGATCGCCGGCGGAAAAATGGGTCTGTATCTGATCTACGGGCAGGGCAACTTCATCGAATGCGGGCCGGACACCCCCTATCTGCAGATCGGTGAGTTGAAGTACGGCAAGCCGATCCTGGATCGCGCGCTGCACAGTTCCACCCCCCTGTCCGAGGCGGTCAAACTGGGGCTGATCTCGTTCGATTCGACGATTCGCTCGAACATCGCCGTGGGGCCGCCGCTGGACCTGATCGTCATTCCCCGCGACCACCTGACGGGGATGGAGCGCCGGATCGACGTGGACGATCCTTATTTCCGCGACCTGGGCCGACGCTGGTCGGAAGCCCTGGCCTCGGCCCACAAGGCCATGCCCGATCCCACCTGGCTGGACCTGGACCTGTCGCCGCCGATGCGGAACATGAGCATCGTCATCTGAGCCGGGGGCGGTCCCGCCGCCGTCTCAGGCCGTCTCGCGGAGGGTGAGGCGACCACCGCCAGAGCGCGCACCCGTCAAGGCAACCGTGCGTCTGCGATTAAGTCGCAATTCCTCTTGTGCGAACTTGTTAAGCTGGCTATTGCGACCGCATCGCAAAATCAGGCCAAAAGGTCGCCTCAATATGTCCGAGTCCCGCGCCGCCGCGCTCCGATCGCTTCTGTTCGCCTCCAGCGCCGCCGGCATGCTGGTCGCCGCGCCGGCCCTGGCCGCCGATGTAACGTCCGAGGGCGGCGTGATCGTCACCGCCGATCAGCAACAGCAGCCGGCTAATCTCGGCACGATCGACGTCAACGGCCAACTGAAGAAGCGTCAGCCGGAAAGTCCCGAGTTCGTGGCGCCCCTGCTGGACACGCCCCGCTCGGTGACGATCATCCCGGAACAGGTCATCACCCAGACGGCGGCGACCTCGCTGGAAGACCTGCTGCGCAACTCCCCCGGCATCACCTTCGGCGCGGGCGAAGGCGGCCAGCCGCTGGCCGACCGGCCCTTCATCCGGGGCCAGTCGTCGGGCAACAACATCTTCGTCGACGGCGTGCGCGACGCGGGCGGCCAGCAGCGCGAGGTCTTCGACCTGGAGCAGGTCGAGGTCATTAAGGGCGCCGATTCCGTCTATTCGGGTCGCGGCTCGGGCGGCGGCAGCATCAATCTCAGCTCCAAGCAGCCGCGCCTGGCCGACGCCGTCAGCGCCAGCCTCGGCGCCGGCACGGACAGCTATTACCGCGCCACCGTGGACGGCAACTGGCGCCTGAACGACACCAGCGCCTTCCGTCTGAACCTGATGGCGACCGAGGGCGATGTTCCGGGCCGGGACGCGGTGGACTTCGAGAAGTACGGCCTGGCCATGGCCCTGGGCGTCGGCCTGGGAACCGACACCTCGGCCACGATCAACTACTACCACCTGACCGCCGACTCGATGCCGGACTACGGCATTCCGCTGGACCGAAAGCTGGACAACAACTGGGCGATCAAGACGACGGACAGCCGGATCCTGAACGTGCCCTACGACACCTTCTACGGCCTGAAGGCGCGCGACTACATGCGCAACGAGGTCGACAGCGTGACGGTCAAGCTGGAGCACAAGTTCAGCGACACCCTGACCCTGCGCAACCTGACCCGCTATTCCGAAACGCTGAACGACTATGTGCTGACCAATCCGGGCGACGGCGGCACGGCGGTTCTGGTCGGCGACACCTGGTGGATGAAGCGGGGTCTGAAGTCGCGCTGGAACCCGGCCGAGACCTTCGCCAATGTCACCGACCTGTACGGCAGTTTCACCACGGGCGGGCTGAAGCATGATTTCGACCTGGGCGTGGAATATTCGCGCGAGATCAACCGCAACGCCTCCTACAACATCACCACCACCAGCGGCTCGGCCTGTCCGACCGCTGTCGGCGGCTTCGACTGCACGCCGGTCTATGATCCCAATCCGAACGATCCGTGGACCGGCTCGATCGCGCGCGGAGCCGAAACCCACTCCAACACCACCAGCTGGGGCGTCTATGGCGCCGACTCCATCGCCTTTGGGCCGAAGTGGTTGCTGAACCTGGGCCTGCGCTACGACCGTTACGAGACCGAAGGCACGTCCATCGCCCGCGGCGCCGCCACGCCGACCTTCCACGAGGGCGAATGGGACTTCGTCAACTATCAGGTCGGCCTGGTGTACAAGCCCACCTCCAACACCAGCGTCTATGCGTCCTACGCCACCTCCTCGACGCCGCCCACCGTGTCCGGCGGCGACCAGAACGGCGCGAGCGGCGGCGAGGGCAGCGGCAATCTGTCGGGCCAGCTCCTCGATCCGGAAGACACCGAGAACTATGAGATCGGCGCCAAGGCCGAACTGTTCGGCCAGCGGCTGACCCTCAGCGGCGCCCTGTTCCAGACGACGCGCAAGAACGCGCAAGTGCTGGTCGACACCGACCGGTACGCTCAGGTCGGCGAGGTCAAGGTCGAAGGGCTGGAGCTCGGCTTCTCGGGCAGCGTCACGCCGGCCTGGACCGTGTTCGGCGGCTATACCTATATGGACTCCGAGCTGGTTCGGGGCGCCGTCACCATCGTGAACGGCGCGCCTGTTCCGAGCGCCTTCGAAGGCGATCCGCTGGCCAATACGCCCAAGAACAGCTTCAGCCTGTTCACCACCTATCGCGTCCTGCCCAAGCTGAGCCTGGGCGGCGGGGTCTATTATGTGGACGACCGGTTCGGCGGAAACCAGGGCGGGGCCGGCGGCGGTACGGCGGCGGTCTATGCGCCCAGCTACACCCGCCTGGACCTGTTCGCCTCCTATGACGTGACAGACCGCGCCAGCCTGCAGCTGAACGTCAAGAACGCCACGGATGAGGAATACATCATGCGGACCAACGGGGTTCACCATGCCGACCCCGCTCCGGGCCGGCAGGCGATCCTGGCGCTGAACCTGCGCTTCTAAAGGCCACGATCCCCGGCCTATATCTGGCGGCCCCGTCCTTCCGGCGGGGCCGTCTTTTCTTTTCGAGCGAGACCCGACCGTGCTGCTCCAGATCCCCGAAGTCTTTTCCAAGGCCGAAGTGAAGGCCCTGCGCGAGCGGCTGGACGCAGGCCCCTGGGCCGACGGCAATATGACTTCGGGCCACCAGTCGGCGACGGCGAAGCGGAACCAACAACTGCCGGAAGACTCGGACGTGGCCAGGGAGGTTTCGGCCCTGATCGTCCAGGCGCTCAACGCCAATCCGATGTTCGTGGCCGCAGCCCTGCCGCACACGATCTTTCCGCCGCTGTTTAACCGCTATGAGGGCGGCGGCGAGTTCGGGCTGCACGTGGACAACGCCATCCGCCAGCAGCGGGGCGGGGGCGCTATCCGTATACGGAGCGACCTGTCGGCGACCCTCTTCCTGTCCGAACCCGAGGATTACGACGGCGGGGAACTGATCATCGAGGAGATGTACGGGCCCCAGTCGGTCAAACTGCCGGCCGGGGATCTGGTGCTATATCCGTCCAAGAGCCTGCACAAGGTGATGCCGGTGACGCGCGGGGCGCGGGTCTCGTCCTTCATGTGGATGCAGAGCCTGATCCGCGACGACGGCGACCGCGAGATGCTGTTCCGGCTGGACGTGGCGACCCAACGCGTGGCGCGCGAGAAGGGGCCCAAGGATCAGGCGGTGATCGAGCTGACCGGGGTCTATCACAACCTTCTGCGGCGCTGGTCCGAGGTTTGACACCGCCTTCACCTGTGACCTCGAGGCCTCAATCGAGGTTATAAGGTCGCAGGGATGAACCAAGGCGGAGCTGGTCTATTGTGACCGGGATGTTCCAAGACGCGCCCCCCGCACCGCCCGCCCAATTGTCCGAAATCACGGTGACGGCCGCCCGTCTGCCGCCCACCGCCGCCGACGCCGCCTTTTCGGTGGTGCGGCTAGACCAACGGGTGCTGGAGCGGTCCGTCCGGCTGGACGAGGCCCTGCGAACCGTGCCGGCCGTGTCCCTGTTCCGCCGCACCTCCAGCCTGGCCGCCAATCCGACGACCCAGGGGATTTCGCTGCGGGCGATAGCGCCGTCCGGCGCGGGGCGGACCCTGGTGACGCTGGACGGGGTTCCGCTGAACGATCCGTTCGGGGGCTGGGTCATCTGGTCCCAGGTCGCGCCGGAATCGCTGGATCGGGTGGATGTGGTGCGCGGCGCGGGCGCGGGGCCCTATGGCGCCGGCGCCCTGACCGGGGTCATCGGCCTGACGGAACGGGACAGCGGCGGGGTGCTGGACCTCTCGGTCGCCGAGCGCGGCGGGGCGCGAGCGGCGGGGTCGGGATCGACCATGCTGGGGCCGGTCGGCGTGACCCTGTCGGGCCTGTATGAGGCCAGCGACGGCTATACGCCGGTGCGCGGGCCGGCGGCGGGGGCGGCGGACACGCCGCTGGATCTGGACAGCCGCAGCGCCGCCCTGCGGGTCGATGCGCCGCTGGACGGGCTCAATCTCGAGGGGGCGAACCTGTCGCTGCGAGCGGCGACCTGGGAGGAGGATCGCGGCTCCGGCCTGCTGAACGCCCGGTCCAACGCCAGCGGCCACAGCCTGAGCGCCACGGCGGCCAAGGCGCCGGATGCGGACGGCTATGGCTGGCGGCTGCAGGCCTGGCGGATCGAGAGCAATTTCGCCAACAGCTCGGCCTCGGTGGCGGCGGACCGGTCGACCACGACGCCGGCCAATGATCAGTACAGAACCCCGGCCACGGGTTGGGGTTTGAACGCCGCCCTGCGCCGCCGCACGTCCGACTTCGCCGGGGGGCGGCTGGAATGGGAGGTCGGCGCCGACGCCCGGTTCAATGAGGGCGAGACCAACGAGTTCTTCAGCAATCCCACCGGCGCGGGCTTCGCCCGGGGACGGCGCGCGGGCGGCGAGACCTCGGTGGCCGGGGCCTATGTGGACGGGTCGTGGACCGGCGGGGACTGGTTGATCGCGGGCGGGCTGCGTTACGACCAGTGGAAGAACGAGGCGGGATTCCGCTACGAATACACCCTGTCGACCGGCGTCCCGATCCTGGACGAGACGGATGTGGACCGGTCGGGCGAGGTGTTCAGCGCCCGTCTGGCGGCGCGACGCGATCTGAGCCGCCTGCTGGGCGCCGGCTACGCCTGGCGGGCGGCCGCCTATTCCGGTTTCCGGCCGGCCACCTTGAACGAACTGCACCGGCCGTTCCGGGTCGGCAACGACATCACCGAGGCCAATTCGGCGCTGGAGCCCGAGACCCTGCGCGGGATCGAGACGGGCCTGGCCTACGACCGGGACGGGATCACGTGGGGGGCGACGGTGTTCTGGAACGAGATCGAGGACGCCATCGTCAACGTCACCATCGGCGAGGGGCCGGGGACCTTCCCCCGCGCGGGCTTCGTGCTGGCCGGGGGCGTGCTGCGCCAGCGCCAGAACGCCGGGACCATCGAGGCCTGGGGCGTCGAGCTGAACGGGTCCATCCAGGCGACCGAGGCCCTGTCGCTGAACGCGGCCCTGTCCTGGACCGACGCCGAGGTGGACGGCGGGACGGCGGCGCCGCAGCTGACCGGCCTGCGTCCGGCCCAGGCGCCGGAGTGGAGCGCGACAGCGGGCCTGGACTGGCGTGCGACGCAGCGGCTGACCCTTGGGCTGGCCGCGCGGTATGAATCGGCGCGGTTCGACGATGACCTGAACAGCCGGACCCTGGACCCCGCCGTGACCCTGGACGCCCGGGCGGAGTGGCTGGCGCGCGAAGGCGTCATGGTCTGGGCCGCCGTGGACAACGCCTTCGATGAAGAGGTCGAGGTGTCGATGACCGGGACCGACGTCGCCGGCTATGCGCCGCCGCGCACGGTGCGGGCCGGGGTGAGATTCAGCTACTGACGCTCTCTGCGGCGATTTCGTCGCACGGACTGCTATTGAAAACGGTTCGCAACAGTGGCACAGCCACCTTGTGACCGAACGCGCCGCACACCCTCAGGCCGAGCTCCCCGCCAAGGACTCGAAGAAGCCGAAGGCGGCGCTGAACGGCGCGCGGTCCTTCTGGCTGAAACAGCTTCATTCCTGGCACTGGATTTCGGCGGCGGTCAGTCTGGTCGGACTGATCCTGTTCGCGATCACCGGCGTCACCCTGAACCACGCGGCCTCGATCCCCGCCGATCCGGTGACGGTCGAACAGACGGCGGCCCTGCCGGCGCCCCTGGCGGCGCGTCTGGCCGACTTCCCCGAGGAGACGACCGATCCCGTCCCCGACGCCGTGGCGCGCTGGTCGGCGCAGACGCTGAAGGCCGAGATCGCCGGCAAGCCGACCGAAACCACGGCCGAGGAAATCTACGTCGCCCTGCCCACGCCGGGCGGCGACGGATGGGTGACCATCGACCGTTCAACGGGTGATGTGCTGCACGAGAAGACGACGCGGGGATGGATCGCCTACCTCAACGACCTGCACAAGGGGCGCAACGCCGGGTCGGTCTGGTTCTGGTTCATCGACGTCTTCGCCGTCGCCTGCCTGATCTTCGCCCTGACGGGGCTGGGGCTGATGTGGCTGCACGCCAAGGGGCGGCCCTCCACCTGGCCGCTGGCGGCCCTGGGGCTGCTCGTGCCCGTCGTCATCGCCCTGATCTTCATTCATTGAGCTGAACTTCGCTGAGAGTGTCCCGGATGCGCCTTCTCCCCATCGTCGTCACCACCGTCGGCCTGGCCGCCGCCGCGCCCGCCCTGGCTGCGGACCTGTCGGTCACGGTCGATGTGCCGCGGCTGAACACCGCCTCCTATCATCGGCCCTATGTGGCGGTGTGGATCGAACGGCCGGATCAGACGGCGGTCCAGACCCTGGCGGTCTGGTACCAGCAGACCCGCAACAACGAGGGCGACGGCAAGGACTGGCTGAAGGACCTGCGCACCTGGTGGCGCAAGGGCGGCCGGGCCATGAGCCTGCCGGCCGACGGCGTCTCGGGCGCCA
Source organism: Brevundimonas mediterranea (assembly GCF_011064825.1). Lineage (NCBI taxonomy): Bacteria > Pseudomonadati > Pseudomonadota > Alphaproteobacteria > Caulobacterales > Caulobacteraceae > Brevundimonas > Brevundimonas mediterranea. The sequence goes on along the minus strand of NZ_CP048751.1, from coordinate 1,026,191 downwards.
CCCGCGCGCCGGGTCGCCAGACCATCACCGTGCCCGCCGCCCGCCTGCGCGGCCTGCAGCCGGGCCAGTACACCGTCGTTGTCGAGGCGGCCCGCGAACTGGGCGGCCGCGAGGTCGTGCGCGTGCCCTTCCGCTGGGGCGGCGCCAATACCGCCAATGCTTCCGGCTCCACCGAACTGGGCGCCGTGCGCGTCACCGTCTCTCGCTGAGGAACAGACCCATGAAAAAGACGATCACGCTTCTGGCCTTCGCCGCCGCCCTGGCCGCGCCCATGGCCGCCCAGGCCCACCGCGCCTGGATGGCCCCCACCTCGACCAGCCTGTCGGGCAATGACGCCTGGGTCGGGTTCGACGCCGGCATGTCGAACGGGGTCTTCATCCCCGACCACGCCGCCATGCGGATGGGCGGCCTCGTGGTGACCGCGCCGGACGGATCGGCCGTTCAGCCCGAACACCTGATGCAGGGCCAGTACCGCACCACCTTCGATGTCCATCTGACGCAGAACGGCACCTACAAGGTCGCCAATGTCATGGGCGGCGTGATGGCCAGCTACAAATTGAACGGCGAGCAGAAGCGCTGGCGCGGTTCGGCGGCGGAATATCCGGCCGCTCTGCCCGCAGGCGCGACCGAGGTGCAGGCGACCCGCACCGCCAGCCGGATCGAAACCTTCGTCACCCTGAACAACCCGACCGAGACCGTGTTCAAGACCACGGGCGAGGGGCTGGAGCTGGTGCCGGTGACCCATCCCAATGACCTGGTCGCCGGCGAGGCCGCGACCTTCAAACTGGTCAAGGACGGTCAGCCGGCCGCCGATCTGGACGTGACCATCGCGCGTGGCGGCCTGCGCTATCGCGACAATCCCGAGGAGATGACGGTCAAGACCGGCGCCGACGGCGCCTTCACCGTCACCTGGCCGGAAGCCGGCATGTACTGGCTGAACGCCTCGGTCCGCGCGCCGGCCCAGGGCGAGGCGCTGGGCTCGAACGCCAGCTATGTGGCGGTGATGGAAGTCCTGCCCTAAGCCACGGGCATGTCCGACACTCCCTTCTCGCGCGGATCCCGCGCCGCCCCGCCCACGGTCACGCTCGGCGACCCGGTTCCGCTTGCGGATCGGGCCGACAACCGGGTGCTGATACCGCCGATGGACGGGGTTCCGCCCCGTCCGCCCGGCGACCGCATCCTGTCGCTGGGCGGCCCGACCATGGGAACGACCTGGAGCGCGCGGGTGATCGGCCCGCCGGGCCTGAGCGAGGCGGCGGTCCAGGCGGCCGTGGAGGAAGAACTGGCGGCGGTGATCGCGGTCTTCAGTCCGTGGGAGCCGTCCAGCGAGATCAGCCGCTTCAACGCCGCGCCCGAAGGCGTGTGGGCGGTGTCCCAGCCCTTCTGGGACCTGCTGGACGCCGCCATGGACCTGGGCGACGAGACGAACGGCGCGGTCGATCCGACCCTGGGCGCCCTGGTCGACCTGTGGGGGTTCGGCCCGCCCGGACCGCGTTCGCCCCTGCTGCCCGTGCCCTCGGACGAAGAGGTCGAGGCGGCGCTGAAATTGTCCGGTTGGCGAAAGCTTCGGCTGAACCGCGAGGCGCGCGCGGTCATGCAGCTGGGCGGCATGAGGCTGGACGTCTCCGGCATCGCCAAGGGGCATGCGGTGGACCGGGTCTCGGACCGGTTGACGGCCATGGGGGCGACCTCGCACCTGGTGGAGATCGGCGGCGAGTTGAAGGGGCGCGGCGTCAAGCCCGACGCCCAGCCCTGGTGGGTCGAGATCGAGCGGGTCGCAGGATCGCCGGCGCCGCGCACCGTGGCGGCCCTGTACGACATGGCCATGGCGACCAGCGGCGACTATCGCCGCGCCTTCGAACATAACGGCCGCCTGTATCCGCATACGCTGGACGGATCGACCGGGCGGCCGGTGAGCAACGCCCTGGCGTCGGTGACGGTGCTGCACGCCTCGGCCATGAAGGCCGACGCCTACGCCACGGCCCTGACGGTCATGGGGCCGTTCGAGGGGCCCGACTATGCCGAGGCGATCGGCCTGGCCGCCCATTTCGTCGAGCGGACCGAGCGTGGCCTGGTCGAACGGATGACGCCCGCCTTCGCCGCCATGATGGACGACCCCGCCCTGGAGGGGCCGGGGTGACCCACGAGCCGGCGCGTTGGCTGTGGGCCGTCGGTGCGGCGGCCCTGTGGTTGGTCCTGACCGGCTTCATCGTCTGGCGCGAACGCCGGGCGAAGGCGGCGGCGCGCGCCCAATCGGACGCCATGGCCGGAGACGGCGAGAGCGTGCTGGTCGCCTTCGCCAGCCAGACGGGTTTCGCCGAGCAACTGGCCTGGATGACGGCCAAGGCCCTGCAGGACGGCGGTGTGGGGGCGCGGGTTTTGTCCTTCGCCGATCTGGACAGCGCGACGCTGAAGGCGGCCGGCCGGGCCTTGCTGATCGTGTCCACGACGGGCGAAGGCGACCCGCCCGATACAGCGGCGCGGTTCGTGCGCAAGACCATGGGGCAGGGGGCGGATCTGGCGGGCCTGCGCTTCGGCCTGCTGGCCCTGGGCGACCGAAGCTACGACCATTTCTGCGGCTTCGGCCATGCGGTGGACGGCTGGCTGCGGCGGTCGGGCGCCGAACCCCTGTTCGACCTGGTCGAGGTCGACAACGGCGAGGCCGGGGCCATCCGCCGCTGGCAGCACCAGTTGAACCAGATCACCGGCCGTCTCGCGGCGCCCGACTGGGCGCCGGCGGCCTTCTATCCGTGGCGGCTGGTCGAGCGGACCCTGGTCAATCCGGGCAGTCCGGGCGGGCCGGCCTATCACCTCGCGTTCGAGCCGGTCGGGTCGAGCCCGGACTGGGCCGCGGGCGACATCGTCGAGGTCGGCCTGCCGGAACGGGACGGGGCCACGCCGGGCGCGCGCGAATATTCCATCGCCTCCCTGCCGTCGGATGGCCGGGTCGAATGCCTGATCCGGCTGATGCGTCACCCCGACGGAACGCCGGGTCTGGCGTCCGGCTGGCTGACCCAGGATCTGGCGGTCGGCGATGAGATCGGCATGCGGCTGAGGACCAACCGCAGCTTCCACGGGCCGGAGGACGAGACGCCGATGATCCTGATCGGCAACGGCACGGGAATCGCGGGATTGCGGGCGCATCTGAAGGCGCGGAGCCCGGCCGGGGGCGGGGCCTGGCTGTTGTTCGGCGAGCGGACGCGGGCGCACGACGCCTTCTTCGATGCGGAGCTTCAGGCATGGCTGGAGTCGGGCGTGCTGCGTCGGCTGGATCGCGCCTTCTCGCGCGATGCGGGCGACGGCCGCTATGTGCAGAATCTGGTCGCCGGGGCGGCGGACGAACTGCGCGACTGGATCGGTCGCGGCGCCGCCATCCATGTCTGCGGCAGTCTGGAGGGCATGGCCGCAGGCGTTCATGCGGCGCTGGAGACCGCCTTGGGCGCCGAGGCTCTGCTGGACCTGCTCGAAACCGGTCGTTACCGCCGCGACGTCTATTAGGGCTGCCGCCCGCCGGGCCTTCCTGCCATCAATGGCGCAATGAATGGGAGGAACCGATGATTTCCATGCTGCTGGCGGCGGCGATTTCGACCCTGCCGCAAACGTCCGCCGCTCCGTCTGGATACGCCCTGACCTGGTCCGACGAATTCGCTGGCGACGGCCTGCCCGACGCCTCGAGGTGGCGATACGACACCCAGGCCAACAAGACCGGCTGGTACAACGAGGAACTGCAGTACTATTCCGCCGCGCGGCCCGAGAACGCCCGGATTGAGGACGGCGTCCTGATCATCGAGGCGCGGCGAGAGACCCTCAACCCGCCCCCGGCCGACTGGGGCGGACAGGCCTACACCTCGGCGCGGATGATCTCGACCACCGCCTGGTCACGCGGTTTCATCGAGACGCGCGCCAAGATCCCTTGCGGACGCGGCAGTTGGCCGGCCATCTGGATGTTGCCCGAAAAGGCGGTCGGCTGGCCCATCGGCGGCGAGATCGACATCATGGAGCATGTCGGCCATCGCCCCGGCGTGGTGCATGGCTCGATCCACACCGAGGCCTACAACCATGTGAAGGGCACCCAAAGCACGGCGACGCACCAGGTCGCGGACGCCTGCGACGCCTTTCACCGCTATCAGGTGCGCTGGACGCCGGACGAGATCGTCTTCCTGATCGACGACCAGCCCTTCCACCGCTTCGCCAACGATCAGACGGGCGATGTGGAGACCTGGCCGTTCGACAAGCCGTTCCATCTGATCCTGAACGTCGCCGTGGGCGGAACCTGGGGCGGCGAGGAGGGCGTCGACGACGCCGTCTTCCCGCAGCGGATGGAGGTCGACTACGTCCGGGTCTATCAGCTGGCCGACTGATCCAGTCGGCCCAGCAGGTCGACCGCGAAGCTGGACAGGGTGTCGTCGCGGGCGCCCATGACGATGATGCGGTCGCCCGATTGCGCCATCTGCACGATCCGGTCGCCACAGTCGGCGCGGGTCGGCAGGGCCTCCGCCTGACGGCCGGCGGCGCGGACACCCGTGGCGATGTCTTCTGAGCCGACGCTGCGGTCTGTGGTGCCGCCGTAATAGACCGGCTCGGGCATCAGCAGGACGTCGGTCTCGCGCATCAGGCCGGCGAAACCGTCGATGAACTCGGACTTCATCAGCTTCAGCGGACCGAAGCCGTGGGGCTGGAACAGGATCAGCAGGCGGCCGTCGAAGGCGTGCAGGGTCTTGAGCGTGGCGGCGATCTTGTCCGGGTTATGGGCGAAGTCGTCGATGACGGTGATGTCGTTCACCGTCCCGACCACCTCCATCCGGCGACGGATGCCGGCGAAGGTCTCCAGCGCCTTGACCGCCTGGCCCGTCGGCACGTCCAGCGCCTTGACCGCACCCAGGGCCGCAAGCGCATTGGCGACATTGTGGGCGCCGGGGACGTTCAGGACGACGTCGTATTCGCTCCAGCCCTCCATCAGGCGGAACTTCATGCCCGTGGGCGTCGGCTGAAGGTCGTAGGCGGACAGGTCGGCCTTTTCCTCGCCCAGGGCGAAGGTGATCGCTTTCCCGGCCGGAAGCGTCTGGACCAGGGCGGCGGTCTCGGGATTGTCGAGGTTCAGAACCGCCGTGGTCGCGCGGGCGGTGAAGCCGCCGAACAGGTCGCGCAGCTCCTCCATCGACTTGTGATCCAGCGAGATGTTGGAGACGACGGCGACGGTCGGGTCATAACCGGCGATGGAGCCATCGGACTCGTCCACCTCGGCCACGAACAGATCGGGCCCGCCGACCAGGGCGCTGGCGAACGGATGATCGGCGTCGGCGAAATTCTTCATCACCGCCCCGTTGACGACGGTGGGATTGCGGTCGGTCTGGCTCAGGATCCAGGCGATCATGCCGGTGATGGTGGACTTGCCGCTGGTGCCCGCGACGCCGACCGAGGTCGGGGCGGCGTTAAACAGCTGGCTGAGCAGCTGGGGCCGGGTCTTGATGACGGCGCCGACGCGGCGGGCGGCGCCGATGTCGGGCACGGTGTCTTCAATCGCGCCGGTGGCCACCACGGTCTGGGCTGAACGGGTCACGCCCGAACCGTCCTGGGGATGCAGGGTCACGCCATGGGCGCGCAGCCAGTCGAACTTCTCGGGCGTGCGGCCCTGGTCCAGCGCGCGGTCGGAGCCTTCGATGGCGTGGCCCTGGGCCTGGACGATCAGGGCCAGGGGCAGCATGCCCGACCCGCCGATGCCGCAGAAGAAATAGGAGGCGTCTTGGTTCATGCCCCCTTAGAACAGGGGATCGGGCCGGTCCGCCAGTGCAGGATCGCAATATTCGACGAAGAAGACGGACGTGAACAGCAACAGCTTCAAGATCGGCGTGGTCTGCGCCAGTTCGCGCTTCTCGAAGGAGCGGGCCGACGCGGTCGAGGCCTGGATGGCCGAGCATCATCCCGACAGGGATGTGGCGGTGGTTTTCCACCCCGCCTGTTTCCTGAAACACGGCCATTTCGCCGGGGACGACCGGGCGCGGGCCGACGCCTTCGTCGAGTTCGCCAATGACCCGCGCATTGATGCGATCTGGTTCGCGCGGGGCGGCTATGGATCCTGCCGCATCGCCGAGTCGGTCATTCCGCGCCTGAACGCCGTGGCCCGAAAGAAGCGCTATATGGGCTATTCCGACGCAGGAAGCCTGCTGGCCGGAATGTACAGGGCCGGGTTCGAACATCTGGCCCACGGCCCGATGGCCTCGGATGCGGTGCGCCGCGACGAGGCGGCGCGCGGCGCCCTGGCCTGGCTGACGACCGGACGCACCGACTGGATCGAACCCTCGCTGGCGATCGATCCGCGACCCGCCGTCGCCTTCAACCTGACCATCCTGGACCAACTGGTCGGCACGGCGCTGGAGCCCGATCTGTCGGGCCACGTCCTGATGCTGGAGGAGGTGTCGGAGGCCGCCTATCGGATCGACCGGATGATGTTTCACTTGACGGGGCAGGAGTCGATCCGACGTGTTGCCGGAATTCGCCTGGGACGTGTTTCCGATGTCACGCCAAACGATCCCGATTTCGGACAGACTCCGGAGGAGATTGTTCGATACTGGTGCCTGAGATCCGGCATAGAATTCCTGGGACCGGCCGATATCGGGCACGACGACGCCAACAAGGTAGCGCCCTTCGGTCGCGGCTGGGGCGAACCGCCCGAGACGCAAAAGACACAGTCTCGCCTTGATCTGCCGGCCCGCGCCTGACGCCCTCTCGACACGTCCTGCGTCTGCACGTCAGATGCAGGTCCGCGAGGCGTTAGGACTTCGTTAAGCCAAGGCGTTGGGGGACGCTGCGGTTACGCCTTCTGCGATGCGGCGGTTCGTTCGGACTTCGGGGGATGCCCGGACGAACCGCCTGATCGTTCTCCGATCATCGACGTGCCCGATCATCGACGTGAAGCGCCGCAAGGCTTATGGATCGCCCGGTGCGTTTCGACGAAAGATTCATCGATGAACTGAAGGCCCGCCTTCGCCCGTCCGACGTGATCGGGCGGACGGTGAAGCTCAAGCGGCAGGGGCGGGAATATGTCGGCCTGTCGCCCTTCTCGAAGGAGAAGTCGCCGTCCTTCTTCGTCAATGACGACAAGGGCTTCTTCCACGACTTCTCGTCCGGCAAACACGGCGACATCATCTCCTTCCTGCAGGAGACCGAGCGACTCAGCTTCGTCGAGGCGGTGCAGCGGCTGGCCGGCGAGGCGGGCATGCAACTGCCGGCCGAGGACCCCAAGGAGGCCGAGCGCGAGCAGAAGCGCCAGGGCCTGTCGGACTGGATGGACCTGGCCCAGAAGTGGTTCGCCGCCAATCTGCGGCGCACGCCGGGCAAGGCGGCGCGCGAATATCTGGAAAAGCGCGGCCTGCCCGAGGATCAGTGGGAGCGGTTCGGCCTGGGCTATGCGCCCAATGACCGCGAGGGACTGAAACAGGCCCTGGTCCAGCGCGGGGCGCGACCGGCCGAGCTGGTCGAGGCCGGCTTGCTGATCTCGCCGGAAAGCGGAGGGCAGCCCTATGACCGGTTCCGTGACCGGCTGATGTTCCCCATCCTGGACGCGCGCGGCCGGATCGTCAGCTTCGGCGGCCGGGCCATGAACCCCGACGACCGGGCCAAATATCTGAACGGTCCCGAAAGCCCGCTGTTTCACAAGGGGGCCACCCTCTATGGCCTGCCCGAGGCGCGGCGTATCCTGGGGGCGGAGAGCCGGAACGACCAGGCCATCATCGTGGTCGAAGGCTATATGGACGTCATCGCCTGCCAGCGCGCGGGCCTGCCGGCCGTGGCGCCCATGGGCACGGCCCTGACCGAAGAACAGATGGAGCGGCTGTGGCGGGTCAGCCATGAGCCGGTGCTGTGTTTCGACGGCGATGCGGCGGGACTGCGGGCCGCCTATCGCGCCATCGAACGGTCGCTGCCGCTGCTGAAGGCGGGGCGGTCGTTCCGCTTCTCGCTGCTGAGCGGGGGGCAGGATCCCGACGACATCCTGCGCGACAAGGGGGCGCCCGCCCTGCGCCAGGCCCTGGCCGACACCCACGGCTTCGCCGAGGTGTTGTTCCGCCGCGAGCAGGACGTCGAGCCGCTGGATACGCCGGAGCGCAAGGCCGGCTTCAAGGCGCGGCTGCGGACCGCCGCCTCGGCCATTCAGGACAAGGACCTGGCGGAACAGTATCGCCGCGATCTGTTCGACCGGTTCGACGCCCTGTTTCCGCGCGCCCCCCAGCGAGCGCCCTGGACGCCGGGGCAGGGGCGGGGTCGGTTCGGGCCGCCGCCGAAACTGGGTCAGACGGTCGAGGGGGCGCAGGCGATGCAGTCCCTGTTCCGCGCCGTCAGCCCGGTGGCCGCCGCCCTGGCCTATGCCGCCATCGACGATATCGAGCGGCTGGACGACCATCTGGAAGAGGTCAGCGTCCAGGGCTTCGGCGACGCCGCGCTGGAGGGGCTGGCCCAGGAACTGGTGCGGTTGCGGCTGTCGGGACAGCCGTCGGACGCGGCCGTGGTGCGGCATCGACTGCGCGATTCCGGCTTCGAGCCTCTGCTGAAGGAAATCGAGAAGGCGGCGTCCAAGTCGGGCGCTTCCTTCCTGTCGTCGGATCTGACCGTGGCGGAATCGCGGGCTCACTGGTTGAAGGTGTTCGGCCTGATGACCCATCTGGCCGCCCTGTCGCGCGCCATCGAGACCGCCAAACAGGACATGGGCCAGGGCACGGGCATCGACGCCCTGGTGCGGCTGAAGGCCGAACGCGACGCCATCACCCGTTCGTTCGCGGCGCCGGACTTCTGGACCACCCTGATCTGATCCGCGCCGATTGGCGGGCTTCACGATCTGGAGTAGTCTCGCGCCATGGATGGTTCCCAGCCTGTCAGGATCACGCGCGAGGGCGATCATCAGGTCGTCCACCTGCCGAGCGGCATCGCCGTTCCGGCGGACGCCGTGGTGCGTCAGGAGGGTGAGCGGCTGATCATCGAACGGGCGGGGCCGCGGATGGGGTCTGTCGAAAAACTTCTGGCTGTTCTGGCGACCATGGAGCCTATCGACGAACGGCTCGCTCCCTTCGATGACCCCCCTCCAGAACCGGTCGATCTTTGAGCGGCTATATGCTGGACACCAATGCGGTGTCGGATCTGATGTACGATCCGCTCGGCCCGGTCGGACAGCGCATGGCGATGGTCGCTACGGGCGATGTCTGTATCAGTCTGATCGTCGTTGCGGAGTTGCGGTTTGGCGTCGCCAAGTCCGGTTCTCTCCGGATCGCCGCGCAACTCGAGACCGTGCTTTCGGGTCTGTCCATCAGGGCGTGGGAAGCGCCCGCCGACTACATCTACGGCGACATCCGCGCCGACCTGCAGAGGCGAGGCCGACTCATAGGCGCCAACGATCTGCTGATCGCCGCTCACGCCCTGGCGCTGGACTGTATCCTCGTCACCGACAATGAACGTGAATTCTCGCGTGTGCCCGGACTGCGGGTTGAGAACTGGCTGCGTCCTGGTTAGGCGGCCTTGACTCTGCGGGCGCGCGACGCCATCTGGCGCAATCGGATCATGATGCCTTAGTGCGCGAGGTCGAGAAGGCGGCGGCAAAGCCCGACGCGCCATTCCTGGCCGCAAATGCGCCCCTCGCCGAGGCAAGGGTCCGATGGTCGCAGGCGTTCGACGTTCCAACCTCCTGGTTTGGATGGGTTGGCGGGCGCCTCAGCCCAGGCGCGTGATGCGCCCCGGGCGAGGATGGAGCGTTTCGTCGGCGGAAGGCCGCGCGGAACATGCTTCGCCATGCGATCAAAGCCGGAACGACTTGGGAAGACAGAGTGGGCGCGTAACCTTACGCCTCGCCAGGCATTGTATTTTTCGCCGGGGTGGATTGATCACCCCCTCCGGCCGGAGACGAACTGACTATGAACGCACAGACCGAGACGCAGGACGCCGAGGTTACGACCGACGGCCCCCTGCTCGATCTGACTGACGCCGGCGTCAAGAAATTCATCAAACAGGCCAAGGCGCGCGGCTATGTGACGATGGAGGAGCTGAACAAGGTCCTGCCGTCCGAGGAAGTCACGCCGGACGCCATTGAAGACACCCTGGCCATGCTGTCCGAAATGGGCGTCAACGTCGTCGAGGCCGAGGAGGACGCGCAGGAGCAGCAGTCCACCGACGTCGCCGCCGCCGCCGGAACCGCCGTCGCCGAGGCGCCCGCCAAGGCCGCCTATGACCGCACCGACGACCCGGTGCGGATGTATCTGCGCGAAATGGGCTCGGTCGAACTGCTGAGCCGCGAGGGCGAAATCGCCATCGCCAAGCGGATCGAGGCCGGTCGCGACGCCATGATCTCGGGTCTGTGCGAAAGCGCCCTGACCTTCGAGGCCATCATGGTGTGGCGCGACGAGCTTGAGAACAACCGTATTCTTCTGCGTGAAGTCATCGACCTGGACGCCACCTATGGCGTGCTGAACCCCTCGTCCCTGCCCGGCGCCGTCCAGCCCGAGGCGGAAGAGGAAGAAGAGGCTGAAGAAAAGCCGGCCGCTGAAGAAAAGCCCGAGTCAGACGACGACGATGACGATGATTTCGACGACGGCGGCGGCATGTCCGTGTCGGCGCTGGAAGCCGAGCTGCGCGACGGGGTGATGGAGGTGCTGAACCTCATCGCCGCCGACTTCAGCGAGTTCCGGGGGCTGCAGGACAAGCTGGTCCAGACCCGCCTGAAGGGCGAGGTGCTGAGCGCCAAGGACTCCAAGGCCTATCAGACGCTGACGAAATCCATCTCGGATCGTCTGAAGACGATGAAGCTGAACAACAACCGTATCGAGGCCCTGGTCGAGCAGCTTTATGCGATCAACAAACGCCTGATCGGTCTGGAAGGGCGCCTGCTGCGCCTGGCCGACAGCTACGGCATCTCGCGTCCCGAATTCCTGAAGGCCTATTTCGGCGCCGAACTGGACCCGACCTGGACCGAGCGGATCAAGGAACAGGGCGTGCGCTGGACCAAGTTCAGCGACAACGAAGCCAGCCAGATCGCCACCATCCGCGCCGACGTCGCCGCTGTGGCCCTGGAAGCCGGCCTGCCGATCGACGACTATCGCCGCATCGTCCAGACGGTGCAGAAGGGCGAGCGCGAAGCCCGTCAGGCCAAGAAGGAAATGGTCGAGGCCAACCTGCGCCTCGTGATCTCCATCGCCAAGAAATACACCAACCGCGGCCTGCAGTTCCTGGACCTGATCCAGGAGGGCAACATCGGTCTGATGAAGGCGGTCGACAAGTTCGAGTACCGCCGCGGCTACAAGTTCTCGACCTACGCCACCTGGTGGATCCGTCAGGCCATCACTCGGTCCATCGCCGACCAGGCGCGGACCATCCGCATCCCGGTGCACATGATCGAGACGATCAACAAGATCGTCCGCACCAGCCGCCAGATGCTGCACGAGATCGGCCGCGAGCCGACCCCGGAAGAGCTGGCCGAGAAGCTGGCCATGCCGCTGGAGAAGGTGCGCAAGGTCCTGAAGATCGCCAAGGAGCCGATCTCGCTGGAAACCCCGATCGGGGACGAGGAAGACAGCCATCTGGGCGACTTCATCGAGGACAAGAACGCCGTCCTGCCCATCGACGCCGCCATCCAGTCGAACCTGCGCGAGACCACAACCCGCGTGCTGGCGTCCCTGACGCCGCGCGAGGAACGGGTGCTGCGGATGCGCTTCGGCATCGGCATGAACACCGACCACACGCTGGAGGAAGTCGGCCAGCAGTTCTCGGTGACGCGCGAGCGGATCCGTCAGATCGAGGCCAAGGCGCTGCGCAAGCTGAAACACCCCAGCCGGTCGCGGAAGCTGCGGTCCTTCCTGGACAGCTGAAGACGAGCAGGGGCGGCGCCGAAAGGGCCGCCCCTTTTGCCGTCAGCTGGGCGTTTCGACGACCAAGCCGACGATGCGCCGAACCAGCGGCAGGATCAGCAGCAGCACTGGGAAGGCGATCAGCCAAGACAGGCCCCAAGCCTGCATCCAGGCGGAGGGGAAGGCCGGAACGAAGCCCAGATTGCGCGTCGTGGCGATGGCCGAGACCACGAAAGTCATGAACAGTGACAGGATCAGGGGCATGATGACCGGCGCATAGCGCGCGGGCAGTCGGCGGAAGCGGATGATCGCAGGGTGAGGGTGCATGTGTGCGTCTCTCAATTTGGTCTTCGGCAATGGGCATCCGCCGGAAAGTCCGGCCCCGGCCGAAAACCGGGATGGATGCGTTGCCTGACGTGAGACGCTTACGATCGCCTGGGCGACGGGGCGCATATATCAGTTTGCGGGGTGGTCGCAACAGGCCCGACCTTTCTCTGGAACGGCCACCAGGGGCGCAGGAATAGGTCGGACTTGCCGTCGTCCTGAATTGCTGGTCTGGGGTCTGATGGGTCGAAAACACGTCAATCTGGGCTGCGCGCCCGGCAAGGCCGACCTGCCGCAAAAGCGCTGCGTCGCCTGCGGCCTGTCGTTCGCGTGGCGCAGGAAGTGGGCGCGCGACTGGGATCAGGTGCGGTTCTGTTCGGATCGGTGTCGGGCCGCCGGAGCCGCCCCGGAACGGCGATAGACGGCTCTCCGCCTCGTGACCGACGCGCCATCGGGAATCGGATAGGATTCGGGCGATGGCTTCCAATGTCCTGATGATGCGTGTGTCGGTCGGTCTGGCGGTCCTGCTGATCCTGAGCGGCTGCGTGCGGCGCGCGCCCGAGCCGCTGCGGCCGTCGCCCTATCCGGGACGGACGCCTGCGCCCCTGGTCGGGGGGCTGATCGACCGGCCCGTCGATGGGGGAACCCAGGGGGCGGTGGTGCGCGTGGGCGCGGACCTGGGGCGATGCCTGGCCGAACTGAGCGCCGCGCGCGTGACGTTCAGCCCCGCGCAGGACCGTCAGAACAGCGCCGTCTGCGGCCTGAGACAGGGCGGGGCGTTGGGGCCCGACATGGGCACGGTGGCGCGGATGGCGCCGGGGGATGTGCAGATGACCTGCCAGACGGCCCTGGCCCTGAGTATCTGGCGGCGGCAGTCGCTGGAGCCGGCGGCGCGCCAGATTCTGGGGTCGGACGTGGTCCAGATCGACCATATGGGGGCCTACGCCTGTCGCAATGTGAACAACGGTGTGGGGTCCAGCCGGGTCAGCGCCCACGCCCAGGCGGCGGCCCTGGATTTCGCAGGGGTGCGGCTGAGGGACGGGCGGCGGATTAGCGTCACCGCCGACTGGAATGGCGACGCGCCTGAGGCCAGGTTCCTGCGCCGTATCCGCGACGACGCCTGCCGCATCTTCGGCACGGTGCTGAGCCCCGACTACAACGCAGTCCACTATGACCACCTGCATCTGGAAGCGACCGACACGCGTTTCTGCCGCTAAGGCGCCGATCCGGTCGCCAGAGGGACAGTCGTATGGCGCCGAGGTTGAAGGTCTTCACCTGGTCGGACGGATTTCACGCCTTCACCGTCGCCGCCAGCTCGCGCCCCAAGGCGCTGGAGGCCTGGGGGGCGAAGCAGGACCTGTTCGCCACGGGCCTGGCCAGCCAACTGAGCGGCGGCCCCGACCATGACGCCGCCCTGGCGGCGCCGGGCGAGGTGATCGAGCGCGGCCTGGCGATCGATGTCGGCAAGATCGGAAAGGCGACCAGGCCGAAGGCTGCGGGACCGTCGAAAGCCCGGCGTGCGAAGCTCGAAAGACTGCAAGCCGAGCTGGACCGGCTGGACGCCGACCATCAGGCCGCCTCGTCGTCCCTCGACGATCAGCTTGAAGCACTGAAGGCGAAGCGGGCGGATCTGGAACAGGCCTATGGCGCGCGCCGCAAGACGCTGACCCGGAACCTCAAGGCGGCCCGGGGCTGATCAGGCGGTGGCGCGGCCGCTTTCCGTCAGATGCGCGCCCTTTTGGCCCACCGTCTCCAGGGCCGAGATCAGGGCGCGGACGTCGATGGGTTTGGCGACGACGGCGTCCATGCCATGGGCCAGGCACTCGTCGCGCTGATGCGGCATGGCGTTGGCGGTCAGGGCGATGATCGGAGTACGGGGCAGACCCTGGGCGGCCTCGCGTTCGCGGATGGCGCGGGCGGCGCCGAAACCGTCCAGGACCGGCATCTGCACGTCCATGAGGACCATGTCCCAATCGCCGCCCAGCCAGGCCTCGACCGCCTGGGCGCCGTTTTCGACGATCGTCGGCTCGATGCCGAATTGACCCAGCAGGGTTTGCAGGACCAGGCGGTTGATGGCGTTGTCCTCGGCGGCCAGAACCCGCAGACCGGCGTCGCCCTGTCTGACGTCGGAGGCGGACGGGGCGGGCGTTCCGACCGCTGGGCCGAGCCAGGGCAGGGGGAGGACGACGGTGAAACGGGACCCCTCGCCCGGCCGGCTGTCGACGTCGATCCGGCCCTGCATCAGCCGGGTCAATTCGTGCACGATCGACAGGCCCAGTCCCGTGCCGCCGAACTGGCGCGTGGTCGAGGCGTCGGCCTGGGCGAACGGATTGAAGATGCGCGCGATGACCTCGGTCGTCATGCCCACGCCTGTGTCGGCGACGGTCAGGACCAGGGTCTGGCCGTCGCGGCGCGCCGCGATGTCGATGCGGCCCCGAGCCGTGAACTTGAGGCTGTTGGAGATCAGGTTCGACAGGATCTGCCGCAGGCGGGTCGGATCCCCGCGATAAAGGCCGGCGGCGTCGCCGAGATCCAGCGCCAGGATCAGGCCCTGATCGTCGGCGGTGGACGCATAGGTCGAGCGGAGATTGCCCAGCAGTATCCCCAGATCGAAGGCCACGCTTTCCAGCTCCATCTTGCCGGCCTCGACCTTGGACAGGTCAAGGATGTCGTTGAGGATGGTCAGCAAGGCGGCGCCGGACTCGGCGACGATGTCCAGGCGTTCGCGTTGCAGGGCCGGCAGGGGATCGGCCTGCATGGCCTGGGTCATGCCGAGTATGCCGTTCATGGGCGTTCGGATTTCGTGGCTCATCACCGCGAGGAACTGGGACTTGGCGCGACTGGCCGCCTCGGCCCGTTCGGCGAGCCGCCGCATTTCCGTGACGTCCCAGTTGGCGCCGACCAGCCTGTCCGGCGCGCCGCCGACGCCGCGCTCCAGGCTGCCGAATCCCTTGATGTGCCGGATCTCTCCGTCCGTCCGGCGTATGCGGAACTCGGTGTCCAGCAGAAGGCCGTTCAGGGCGGCGGCGGTGTCTCTTTGGAGCGTTTCGCGATCATCCTCCAGAACGAAACTGGTGAAGAATGCCAGGTCCAGGACGTCCGGCGCCGGGGTGAGGAAGAGGTCGAACATCTCCGGCGACCACGACAGGGCGTTGGTGTTCAGGTCCAGTTCCCAGATTCCGATATGGGCGGCGCGAGCGGCCAGGGTGGCGCGGTCGGCCAGCTTGAGCCGCTCGGCTTCCGCCGCCTTGCGGCCGGCGATGTCCTGAACGTGAGAGATATAGAACAGGGGCTCGCCCGCCGCGCTGCGAACCAGGGAGACGGTGCGAGCCGCCCAGGCGACGCCGCCATCCTTGCGGATATAGCGTTTCTCGATCTCGTAGGACGGGATGCGGCCGGAGGTCAGTTGTTCGAAGAGGACGAGATCGGCGTCCAGATCGTCGGGATGGGTCACGTCCCGGAAATTGACCGTCCTGAGTTCGTCGCTGCTGTACCCCAGGAAGCGACGCAGGGCGGCGTTGCCGTTCAGCCAGACGCCGTCCAGCCCGAATACGGCCGTGCCGATGGGCGAATGTTCGACCGCCTGACAGAACTGCGCCACATCGAATGTGGCGATGTCCGTCGTCTGACCGCTCGGCATGGGCAGCTTCCCCGTGGAAGACCAAGTCTGCCGCGAAGATATTGCAACGGGGTGAACGGACGGTCGCGGAGGGCGACCGACCTCAGGCTTCGAAGATCGTCTCGAAGCCGCCGACGACCATCCGCTTGCCGTCGAAGGGCATCTCCATCTCGTGGAAGCGCGGATCCTCCATCATCTTCTTCTCGGCGGCGTCGCCGGTCGCCTTGTCCGGCCAGATGATCCAGGACAGGACCACGGTTTCGTCGGGCTCAAGCTTCACCGCCATCTTGAAGTCGGTGTGCTTGCCGTCGCGAATATCGGCGCCCCAGTTCTCGACGACAGCCAGGGCGCCGAACTCCTTGAAGATGGGCGCGGCGGCCTGGGCGCACCTCAGATAGGCGTCCTTGTCCGCCGTCTTCACCGGGGTCACGAAGCCGGTCACATAGGTCATGGTCGTCCTCCTCAGCTGTTGTTCTCGGCCAGTTCGGCCAGTTCGGCCAGTTGGTCGGCGACGGCGCCCCAGCCCTGTTCGAAGCCCATGGCGCGGTGGGCCTGCATCGCCTTTTCATCCCAGTGCCGGGCGACGGCGGCATAGCGTGTGCCTTCGCCCTCGGGTTCGAAGGTGTCGATCCGGACGAAGTTCATCTCGCCCGCCTGCGGAAGCCAGCCCTCGGTCAGCGCCCCCGTCGAGACCAGCCGACGGCCGGGAACCACCTCCAGGAAGACGCCGGAATAGGCGTGGCGCTCGCCCTCGGGCGACTGCATCTCCACATTGGCGCGGCCGCCGGGGCGAAGGTCCCACTCAACGACGGGCGTAGTCCAGGGCCGGGGGCAGAACCATTCCCCGGTCCGCTCGACATAGATCTTCCACACGGCTTCGGGCGAGGCCTGGATCAGGCGGGTGACGCTGAGTTCGAAACGGTCGGACATATCGGCCTTCCGGTCAGACGGGCGTCAGTTCATGGGCGGCGAAGGCTTCGGGGCCGGCGGCGGCGGCGGCGGGATCCATCCACATGGTCTCCCAGATGTGGCCGTCCGGGTCCGCATAGCTGCGGCCATACATGAAGCCGTAGTCCTGAGGTTTGTTGGGGTCCGCCGTTCCGCCGGCCGCCCCGGCCTGGGCCACCACCGCCTCGACCGCCTCGCGGCTGTCGCGCGACAGGCACAGCAGCATCTGGGCCGAGGCGCGGGCGTCGGGGATCGCCCGATCGGTGAAGGTGCGCCATTTGTCGTGGGTCAGCAGCATGACGTGGATGACGTCCGACAGGACCATGCAGGCGGCCGTCTCGTCGCTGAACATCGGGTTCTTCGTGGCGCCGACGGCTTCATAGAAGGCGATGGACCGGTTCAGGTCGGCGACGGGCAGATTGATGAAAATCAGCTGGGTCATACGTCTCTCCTCTCCCTATGTTTGCTAACCGTGCCGCGTGAGATTAGAACAGTCAACCATGAAGTTAGAAAAAGTAACTACCAAGTTGGGTCGGCGGTATCACGACGCGTGCGGCGCCGCGCACGGGCTGGATCTGGTGGGCGAGCGTTGGGCGCTTCTGGTGGTGCGTGAACTGATGATGGGGCCGCGTCGGTTCGGTGATCTGAGAAAGGATCTCTGCGGCCTGTCGGCCAATGTGCTGACGCAGCGGCTGGAGGGACTGGAGGCGGCGGGCGTGGTGCGTCGCCGCAAGCTGCCGCCGCCGGCCTCGGTGCAGGTCTATGAGCTGACGGACTGGGGGTATGAGATCGAACCGGTCTTTTTGGTTCTGGGCCGCTGGGCCGCACGGTCGCCGGCGCATGATCCGACGCTGCCGATCAGCGCCGTCTCGATCATGCTGTCGTTCAAGACGATGTTCGACGCCGGCCGGGCCGGGAAGGCCGCCATGGCGCTCGGCTTCATCTTCGACGACGAGAGCTTCCAGGTGACGGTGTCCGAAGGTCGTCTTCAGGCGCAGCGCGGCCAGATCGCGGGCGCGGACGTGACGGTGACGACCCGGCCGCCGCTGCTCGCCGCCGCCGTCTACGGCAAGGTTCCGCTCTCGACCCTGGCGGCGGACATGACGATTGACGGAGACCAGGGGGTGTTCGAGCGGTTCATCGACTTCTTCCGCCTCCCGGAAAAAGCGACGGAAAGCGTGGCCTTAGCAAGGTTTGGTAACACCTGAGCCTTAGCACAAGCTTCTCAGGTTGCTTTGGAGGCGGACGTGCTCAAGTCCTTGTCTATTTCCATCAAACTCATGATCGCCCTGGGCGCCATGATGAGCGCCTGCGGTGTGGCCACCCTGGTGGTCCTGTTCAGCCTGGTCTCCCTGCAGCGATCTGACGACGCCGAACGATCGGCCACCCAGATCAGCCGGGCCGCCGACCGGACCCTGGCCGCAGCCGTGGAACAGCAGAACGCCATGCGCTCCTATGTGGCGACGGGCGAGGCGGAATCCCTGACGAAATACGCTGAATCGAAGACGGCCTTCGGTCAGGCTGTCCAGTCTCTGAAGACAAGCGACGGCGTCGACGCCGGTCGGTTCAATGCGATGACGGCGGCGGCCGCCGCCTTCAACCAGCAGTCCCAGGCCCTGATGGACCTGGCCCGCGATCCGGCCCAGCGGCCGCAGGCGGTGTCGCAACTGACGACAACAGCCCGCCTGACCGATGTCCGCGCCGCCGTGAAGTCGATCGACGATCAGACGCAGGGCGTGCTGACCCGCAAGAACGCCGAGAAGCGCACGGCCTTCAACAGCGGCTACGCCGCCCTGGTGATCGGCGGGGTGCTGGCCCTGCTGGTGGCGGGGGCCATGACCCTGTGGCTCGTGCGGGCGCTCAGCCAGCCCATCGTGGCCATGACACGCGCCATGGATCAACTGGCCGCCGGCGACCTGAAGGTCGTCATTCCCGCCCAGGGGCGTGGCGACGAGATCGGCCGCATGGCCGCCTCGGTCGGCACCTTCCGCGACAATGCGGCCGAGAAGATCCGGCTGGAGGCCGAGACCCAGTCTCAGCGTTCCATCAACGAGGCCGAACATCGCGCCAACGAGGCCGAGAAGGCGCGCATCGCCGAAGAGGATCGTGTCGCCCTGACGGCTCTGGGCCAGGGTCTTGCGGCCATGTCCAACGGCGACCTGACCCACCGGTTCACCGCAGAGGTCGCCCCGCGCGCCGAACAGCTGAAGTCGGATTTCAACGCCGCCATCGCCCAGCTGCAGCAGGCCGTGTCGGTCGTGGTCGGCAATGTGGCCAGCATCCGCTCGGGCGCCGGCGAGATTTCGCAGGCCGCCGACGACCTGTCGCGCCGCACCGAACAGCAGGCCGCCAGCCTGGAGGAAACCGCCGCCGCCCTGGACGAGATCACCGCCACGGTGAAGAAGACGGCTTCGGGCGCCCGCCAGGCCTCGGACGTGGTTCAGGCCGCCAAGGGCGACGCGGAAACCTCGGGCATTATCGTTCGCGACGCCGTCTCGGCCATGCAGGCGATCGAAGGCTCCTCCGAGCAGATCAGCCAGATCATCGGCGTCATCGACGAAATCGCCTTCCAGACCAATCTGCTGGCCCTGAACGCCGGGGTCGAGGCGGCGCGCGCAGGCGAAGCCGGTCGCGGTTTCGCCGTCGTGGCCTCCGAAGTGCGGGCCCTGGCCCAGCGTTCGGCCGACGCAGCCAAGGAGATCAAGACCCTGATCTCGACCTCGACCAACCAGGTCGGCTCGGGCGTCAGACTGGTCGGTCAAACCGGCGAGGCCCTGCAACGGATCGTGGATCGGGTGGCCGAAATCGACGCCCTGGTCACGGAAATCTCGGCCTCGGCTCAGGAGCAGGCCCTGGGTCTGGCCGAGGTCAACACGGCCGTGAACCAGATGGATCAAGTCACCCAGCAGAACGCGGCGATGGTCGAGCAATCGACCGCCGCCAGCCAGTCTCTGGCCCAGGACGCCGAGGCGCTGCAGGCGTCGGTGGCGCAATTCCAGGTCGGCGCCCCGGCAGCGCGCGCATCGACGCCGCCTCAGGCCTCAGCGCCAGCGCGGGCGCCCCATATGGCGGCGGCGTTGAAGACCCTTGGGCGCGGCGGCGCGGCGCCCAAGGCGCAGGCGGCGCCGTCAGCGGACGGCTGGGAAGAATTCTAGACCGGGGGACCGCCGCCGGCGACCGTCAGGCCAGCATGTCCAGCAGGGTTCCGCTCATATCGTCGGCGGTGCGGATCACGGCGGCGTTGGCGGTAAAGGCGGTCTTGGCCTGAATACGCTCGACCGCCTCGACGGCGAGGTTGTCGAGAGGCGCGGTCGCGGTGCGACGCGCACTGGCTACGAAGCGGGACTGGGCGTTCATCATTCCGCCGGCGGCGATGGGCATAACCTGCATCACGGTCTCCTTCAGCCCTGCAGTCTGAATGCTCTCCGTCAACGCCCGGGAAACAAACAGGGTGAACGACGAAATCTCGCGTATCGGGTTTCATCCCGGCCCGGCGCCTCCATATCCGGTGTCCTGTCTATTGAAGGAGACCCTCGCCATGGAACTGAAGGATCAAGCCCTGATCGTCACGGGCGGAGCCAGCGGAATCGGGCGAGCGGCCTGTCTGGCCCTGGCCGAGAAGGGGGCGAACCTGATCGTCGCCGACTTCAACCTGGACGGCGCCGAGGCCGTGGCGAAAGAGGTCGGGGCCCTGACACAGGACCGCGGCGGCAAGGCCTTCGCCTACAAGGTCGATGTCTCCAAGGCGGAGGAGGTCGAAGCCCTGGTCGAGTTCGCGGTCGAGAAACTGGGCACGCTGAACGGCATGTTCAACAATGCGGGCATCGGCCTGGTGAAGCCTTTCCTTGAGATGGACCCCGCCTCTTATCTGAAGGTGATCGAGGTCGATCAGCACAGCGTCTATTATGGTCTGTATTACGGGGCCAGGAAGATGGTCGCGCTAGGCGCCAAGGGCGCCTTCGTGAACACGGCCTCGATCTACGGCTCCATCGCCGCGCGCGGCAGCTTCAACTATAACGCCGCCAAGGCCGCCGTGGTGTCGATGAGCCGATCAGGCGCGCTGGAACTGGCCGAATACGGCATCCGGGTCGTCGGCGTGGCGCCGGGCTTCATCGACACCCCGATCCTGGGCGACGACCCGGCGGCCAAGACCCCCCTGGCCGCCCAGCATATGCACAATCGACTGATTCAGCCCGAAAAGGTCGCCAGCGTGGTGGCCTTCCTGTTCAGCGACGCGGCCTCGGCCATCAATGGCTCGACGGTGGCGGTGGACGACGGTTTCCTGTCGTTCAAGGTCTGATCCGGGGTCGTTCTTGAGCGGGGCGTCGTGGTGAACGGCGTTTTTCGCCCCGCTCGTGCCTTTATCCGTGTATAGAGCGGCATTACTCGCCCGGCCTGAGGACTGTCCTCGGCCGGGCGCGGTCGTTTCGATGACCGCCTTGTCCGTTGTCCCAGGTAGCCGATGCCCTTTCCCGCCGTCCATCCCGCGCTCGACCGCGCTCTCGTCAACAAGGGCTATGCCGAGCCGACCCCGGTTCAGGCCGCTGTCCTGGAAGGCGAATACGCCGAACGCGACCTGCTGGTCTCGGCCCAGACCGGTTCGGGCAAGACGGTCGCCTTTGGTCTGGCCGCGGCCCCGACCCTGCTGGGCGACAAGCCGATCTTCGGTCCGGGCGGCGCGCCCCTGTGCCTGGCCATCGCCCCGACGCGCGAACTGGCCATGCAGGTCGCGGCCGAGCTGCAATGGCTGTACGCCGACTCCGGCGCCAAGATCGCCACCTGCGTCGGCGGCATGGATGCGCGGCGTGAAGCGCGCGCCCTGGGCTTCGGCGTCCATATCGTCGTCGGCACGCCTGGTCGCCTGAAGGACCATATCGACCGGGGCAATCTGGATCTGTCCGAGCTGAAGGTCGCCGTCCTGGACGAGGCCGACGAGATGCTGGACATGGGCTTCCGCGAGGACCTGGAGTTCATCCTGGACCACGCGCCGGCCGAACGCCGCACCCTGTTGTTCTCGGCCACCATCGCGCGCGAGATCGTCACCCTGGCCAAGCGCTACCAGAAGGACGCGGTGCGCATCGACGCGACGGACAAGTCGCGTCAGCACGCCGACATCGAATACCGCGCCTATCGCATCGCCCCGAACGAGATCGAACACGCAGTGGTCAACACCCTGCGCTGGTACGAGGCACCGCGCGCCATGGTGTTCTGTTCGACGCGGGATTCCGTGCGCCATCTCCAGGCCTCTCTGCTGGAACGCGGCTTCTCGACCGTGTCCCTGTCGGGCGAGATGGGCCAGCGCGAACGCACCGACGCGCTTCAGGCGCTGCGTGACGGGCGGGCTCGTGTCTGCGTCGCCACCGACGTGGCCGCGCGCGGTCTGGACCTGCCCGACCTCGGCCTGGTCATCCACGCCGAGTTGCCGATGAACCGCGCCGGCCTGCTGCACCGTTCGGGCCGGACGGGCCGGGCCGGCAAGAAGGGCGTCTCCGTCATGCTGGTGCCGCACTCGCGCCGCCGCAAGGCCGAGCGTCTGATGGACGAGGCTGGCATTGACGCCGTCTGGTCCGGCGCCCCGACCTTCGACGAGATCCGCAAGGCCGATGAAGGCCGTCTGCTGTCGCCCGAGTTCTTTGAGGCCGACGTGTCCGATGAGGACATGATCGTCGCCAAGCGGATGATCGCCGAACGCACGCCCGACGAGATCGCCGCCGCCCTGGTGCGTCTGCTGCGCAAGGAGCAGCCTGCGCCGGAAGAACTGTCTGATCCGGGCTCGGATCGCAGCCCCGTCAAGCGCGAGCGCACCGTGCGCAACGAAGACGGCACGGCCGCCCAGCCCTGGCCGGGCGACCGCCTGGGCGCGGACGACGTGGTCTGGTTCCGCCTGGACGTGGGCCGCAACAAGAACGCCGACCCCAAATGGCTGATCCCGCTGATCTGCCGTATCGGCGGCATCTCCAAGCCCCAGATCGGCGCCATCCGCACCTTCCCGGAAGAGACGCGGTTCGAGATCGCCAAGACCCACGAGAAGGCCTTCCGCGAGGCCGTCGCCGCCTCGAACGACGAGGTCAAGATCACGTCCTCGGAAGCCCCGACCCCGGGCTCGATGAAGGCGGGCAAGTTCGCCGGCGCCGGCAAGCCGCGTCGTGAAGACGGCGACCGCCCGTTCAAGAAGACGCCTTACAAGCGCGCCGACGGCGGCGAGGGCGACGCCAGGCCGCCGTTCAAGAAGAAACCCTGGGCGCCCAAGGCCGACGCCGGCGGCGAGAACCCGCGCTCGAACGCGGCCGGCGACAAGCCGTTCGCCAAGAAGCCGTTCAAGGCCAAGCCGGGCTTCAAGAAGGCCGGATTCAAGCCCAAGGCCTAGGGCTTGCCTGATCATGGGCGGAGGCGCACCCTCCGCCCATGAACGCGCCGCCCGAACCCCAGGGTCGATACGCCTCGTTCGAGGCCTTCTATCCCTATTACATCCACGAACATTCCAACCGGACCTGCCGGCGGATCCATGTGGTCGGCACCGGTCTGGTGATTCTGGCCTTCGTCGGCTTCCTGCTGACGCTGAATCCCTGGTGGCTGCTGGCCATGCCGCTGATCGGCTACGGCTTCGCCTGGGTCGGGCATTTCTTCTTCGAGAAGAACCGCCCCGCGACCTTCCAGTATCCGCTGTGGAGCCTGATGGGCGACTTCCGCCTGTTCTTCGAGACGGTCACGGGCAGGCGTCGTTTTTAGCGATCCCTGAGATTTGAAGCTGTGCCGTGGCCGGGAAGCGGATATGTTCGCTCCGCGGCGGGAGGCCGCAGGGCAGGGACATCGACCCCATGAAGATCATCGCCATCGTCGCCGGCGCCGCGCTCGCGTTCGCGCCCGGCGTCAGCCTCGCACAGAAGAGCGGCGCCAAGCCGGACTTCACCCTCGATCCGAACTATGGCGAGGTCACGCTGGAGACCGGCTTCACGCCGGATCCCTGGACCAAGTCCATTCTGGCCGGCGGCTCCGTGCCCGCCTCGGCCGCCCAGTCGGGATGCGAGGGGTCGGTCAGCGCCGCGCCGGATCTGCAACTGAACTTCGAGGCCGGCGATCTGGATCTGACCGTCCGCGCGGTCGCGTCCGAGGACACGACGCTTCTGGTCAATACGCCCAGCGGACAGTGGCTCTGCGACGACGACAGCGGCGGCGACCTGAATCCGAAGGTGCTGATCTCGAACCCGCAAAGCGGGCGGTACGACATCTGGCTGGGCACCTATAACGACGGGATGGTTCAGTCGACGCTGGAGATCAGCGAACTGGGAGGGTCGGAGACGAGCGCCGTAGGGGCGCCGGATGCGGACCTGGAGCCCAATTTCGGCTCGGTGAGGCTGCGTTCGGGCTTTACGCCCGATCCCCATGAGAAGGCGATCCTGGCGGGCGGGTCGATCCCGGCCTCTGCGGCCAAGTCGGGGTGCGAGGGCAAGGTCAGCGCGGCGGCGGACTATCAGGTCTTCTTCGAGCCCGGCGATCTGGACCTGACCTTTCTGGTCGAGGCGTCCGAGGACACCACGCTTCTGATCAATACGCCGAACGGACGCTGGTATTGCGATGACGACAGCGGCGGCGGCGTGAACCCCAAGGTCCTGATCACCAATCCCCAGGCCGGACGCTACGACGTTTGGGTCGGGACCTATGGCGACGACATGGTGCAGTCGACGCTGAAGGTCAGCGAACTGGAATAGGGTCAGCCCGAACCGCAGACACGAAGACGCCGGCGGCCGCGAGGCGCGCCGGCGTTTTTCGTCGCGGCTGCGATTTAGTTGGAGGCGTTTTCCCAGGCCGGGGGGCAGCCGTCGAAACGGCCCGCGTCGGCGATGGTCAGGGTCTGCATGTTCAGGCGACGGGCCTGGGCCATCGAGCCCCGGCCATGACCGGTGTAGAGATCGATCTTCTGGCCCTTGATCGCGCCGCCGGTGTCGGAGGCGTACCAGTAGCCGTCATGGATCGAACCATCGGCCAGACGCAGGCCGACCGTCTCGCGGATGAACAGCTTGGTGCGGCGGGGAATGACGCGGGGATCGACCGCGACGGTGCGCATGGCGATGGGGCGGCAACCCAGGGAATCATTGCCCGTCGCCCCGCCGCCGCCTGCGTGATAGAGGCGGGCCGAAGCGCGCCAGTCCGGATCGCCGGCCATCAGCTCGGCCTGGACGGCGTCCAGATCAGAGGCGATTTCGGGCGAGGCGTCGGTGGAACCGATCTCGGGCGCCGGGGTTTCAACCCTGGCTGCATCCGCCGCGACAGCGACATTGTAAGGGACCGGTCCGCTCGAAAGCGAGGACATGGCGGCCCACATCATGGCGAAGGCAGCGGAAGCGCCGATCATCCGGTTTGCTCATTGAAGCGCCGGCTCCCAACGCCGCCGGCACCCGGTTTGTCGCGTTAACTTGTGGCTAGAAAGGGGCGCGGCGCTCCATGCGGTCGCCCCAGCGCGCTGCCGAGTTTTCAACTGCAGGAAAACAAGACGCTTTTTATCGACCTTCAGGCGGCCTCTTCGCGACGCGCCTCGGCCTCGCGCACCGCCTCTGCGGCCCTGTCCAGCACCTCAAGCCCCGCGTCCGCCCGGATCGACTCGACCGTCAGGATGCGGCGGAAGGCCCGCGCGCCGGGACGGCCGTGCATCAGGCCCAGCATATGCCGGGTGATGGCGGGCAGGCGCACCCCCTCCTCAAGCCGGGCGGCGATATAGGGCCGGTAGCGGTCGAGGGCCGCGAAGGCGTCCACGTCCGCCGTGTCGGCGCCATACAGTCGGCGGTCGGCCTGACCCAGGATGGCCGGCTCGTGATAGGCCGCGCGGCCCATCATGACGCCGTCCAGCCGCACCCCGTCCGTCTCGGCCAGATGGGCCTCGGCCTCGTCCAGATTGGCGATCCCGCCGTTGATGGAGATGTTCAGATGCGGCCGTTCGCGCTTGAGCCGGCGCACCAGATCATAATCCAGCGGCGGCACGTCCCGGTTTTCCTTAGGCGACAGCCCCTGCAGCCAGGCCTTGCGCGCATGGACGATGAAGACTTCGATCCCCACGGCGGCGCAGGCGTCCACCGTGGCGAACAGGCTGGTCGCCGGCTCCTGATCATCGACGCCGATCCGGCATTTGACCGTGGCCGGGATCGACACCGCCGATCGGATCGCCGCCATACAGTCGGCCACCAGCTCCGGCTCGCGCATCAGGCAGGCGCCGAACTTGCCGGACTGGACCCGATCCGACGGACAGCCGACGTTCAGATTGATCTCGTCATACCCATAGGCCTCGCCCACCTTGGCCGCCTCGGCCAGTTCCATCGGGTTTGAACCGCCCAGTTGCAGGGCGACCGGATGCTCGACCGCATCGAAGCCCAGCAGATAATCCCGATCGCCATGCAGGACGGCCGGCGCAGTGACCATCTCCGTATAGAGCAGGGCGCGCGCCGTCAGGACGCGATGGAAGGCCCGGCAATGACGGTCGGTCCAGTCCATCATCGGGGCCACGGACAGCCGACGTGATTGATTTATCGACATTTTGTGTGGTTTCAGGTGGTCTGTAGACGTTGGTCGCCGACGCTTCTACGCGTTTTTCGACGGTTTGGCCTCTTAACGACCTCTCACTGCACTCTATTTGCACCCGAAAAATGGCTTCGATCCGCAAATAGAAGTCCCTTCGGCGGCGCGTTCACGTCGGTGCAAAGGTGAGTTCATCGCCCTTCACATCGACGATGAATCCGTTGGGAAGGCGCCGCGCCGCTCAACGGTCGCGCCGCTGGACGCTCGGATCATGCGCAATCCGCGTTGAAACGGTCGGATCCCGTCCAGCGACACTGGCCGTCGATGCAGTCGATGAGATTGCTGCTGAAGGCCTCCTTCTCGTGGTCGTAGAGTTGGAACCAGCCTCCATCGTCCCAGACTGCGGTAGGCATGCCGAGCGGGGCCGCGTGGTGCGCGTTGAACCGGGCGTACCACAGCCGGATGTTGTTGCAGTCCATGGCGGCCAATCGGCTGTGCCAGCCGACGCCCCATTCGCCGATGAACACGGGCATGCCTTGTCCGGTCGAGCCTGCCCACTCGGCCATGACCTGCATCGGTCCGTGAATGTCGGCTTCGGTCCAGGGATCGGCGTAGTCGCCCTGATTGTCGCCGTTGAAGGTCCAGGGATTATAGTGATGGAAGGTCGCCATCAGGTAGGGGTCTCGCCCTCCGCCGACCTCCTCGAGATCGGGCCAGGTCTTGGCCATTTCGTCGGCGCCGAACCACTGATTTCCGCCGATGAGGATCACACGTTCGGGGTCGTTCGCCCGGATTCGCCTGTAGGCGCGCCCGGTCATTTCCCTCAGACGGTCAGCAGGCATCGCGTCGTGATTGCTGAAATGGGGCTCGTTGAGGATTTCGAAGACCAGCCTGTGGTCCCGGTCGCGGTACAGGCTGGCGATATCCGACCAGAGTCGCTCGAGGACGTCGGCGCGCATGCCGTCCTTCAGCCGGGTTTCGTGGTGAGCGTTGATCACGACGTAGAGACCGGGTTTGGCGAGCGCGTAGTCGATGACCGCTGTCAGCGCCGCAAGTCGTTCGGCGTCCCGATCAATGGCGCCGGTGTCCGGGTCCGCCAGGGTCCCGCCGTCGACGACTTCCGTCCAGGTCACGGGAATCCGGACGACGCGGAAGCCGCGGTCATAGTAGGCGTCGATCTTGCCCCGGGCGGCCTCCAGCGTCGGCGGGTGTTGGCCGGCGTCGAACATCTGGCCCAGATTGAATCCCTTGCCCATCTCATCCGCCGCTCGGCGAGCGGTAGGCGCCTGCGACGATGCGGACGCGAGCGCCGGACCACTGATCGCAAGAATGACGAGGCAGCACGCCATCACGGCCGCGATGAAACAGATCATCTGTAAAGCAGGACTTGGGCGGGACATCAGTATCCATTCGCGAAAGATCGTCGATACGTATCAAACAGCTTTGACAGCGCTGTCGTCAACAATTTGGACTCCGCCCCCCTAAATCGTCTGCCACGGGAGCGATCCGGCGATGCGATTACGGCGGACGCCCGAGAGCGGTTGCGAAGGGGGGCGTCTCGGGATTAGGGATGCGGTGACGCCCGAGCGCAGTGATCTGTCTGGTCAGGGAGGCTCGCGCGATGGGGAGCGGCATGGCGAGAGCCACCATCTATGACGTGGCGGCCGCAGCGGGCGCCTCGATCAAGTCCGTGTCTCGGGTGCTGAACGGCGAGGCCAACGTCACCCCCGGTCTGCGCGATCGTGTGATGGCTGCGGTCGAGAGCCTGGGTTATCGGCGCAGTCTGTCGGCCCGCAGCCTCGCGGGCGCCTCCTCATCGATCATCGCGGCGCTGGTGGACGCCGAGCTGACGATCGAGCATTGGCGGAGCGGCCGGGGCAATGATTACCTCAGCCGGCTCGAAATGGGCGCCCTTATGGAGGTGCGACGCACAGACCATCACCTGATGATCGAACTGGTGGATTATGCGTCCGAAAGCCTCGGCAGGGATCTTTCGGCCCTGCTGACCTCCATCCGACCTCAAGGGGTCATCCTGACGCCGCCGAACTCGGATCACCCCGTTGTGCTGGATGTGCTCGACGAAGCCGGCGTCGCCTATGCGCGCATCGGACCCGAGCGTGACCTCCAGCGGGGGGTCTGCATCGCCATGGATGAACGGCAGGCGGCCTACGACATGACGGCGCATCTTATCGCCTTGGGCCACCGTCGGATCGGTTTCGTCACCGGCCCCGTCGCCTATGTCGCCAGCCGGCGTCGCCTCGACGGCTTTCTGTCCGCGATGGCGGACAACGGCCTGTCCGTCGCGGACGGCGCAGTCGCGTACGGCGATTTCACCTTCCAGTCCGGCGTCTCGGCGATCAACGCCTTCCTGGGCGCCGGCCTCGGGCTGACCGCGATCTTCGCCAGCAACGACGACACCGCGCTCGGCGTGCTGCAGGGCGCTGCGGCGCGTGGCGTTCGGGCGCCTGAGGATATCTCCGTGGCCGGGTTCGACGATACGCCGGCCGCCATGTTCGGTACGACGGCGCTGACCACCATCCGCCAGCCCGTTTCCGAGATGGCCGCAATCGCGGCGCGGCATTTGATGCCGGTGATCTCGGGTGTCCAGGACGAGGCGCTGAAGCAATCCCTGGAGGGATGCCTGATCGTTCCCTACGAACTTATCGTGCGGAGATCGACGGGCGCGGCCTAGGCCGGGAAGATTCCGGCGCGAGCGGAGCGCCACATATCCATCCTCGTCTTGACAGCGCTGTCAAATCCATGGACCCTTTCTTCGAGACGGACGAGAGCGCCGGGGAGACCTCTGGATTCAGCCGACCTCCCTCAAGCGGTGGTGCGTATGATCCGCGCCGATCGATGTCTCAACCGAAAACCTTGAAGCCTGTTGCGCGGCAATCCTGTTGGGCTCGCGGCGGGCGCTCTCTTCCTCTGTGGGCCTCACCATGCGCAACGCCGCCTCTCTGATCACGCTTGTCCTTGCGGTTCCTATGCTCGTCTGCAGCCCACTGGCGGCCTTGGCTCAGGAAAAGAATGCAGTCGCCCTTGAGGCGCACGCCGATCCCGCGCTCTGGCCGCACGCGGCGTCGCCCGCCGCCATGACCGACGCGGCGACTGAGGCCTTTGTCGCCGATCTGCTGGGGCGGATGACGGTCGAGGAGAAGGTCGGGCAGATGATCCAGGCCGACATTGCTTCGATCAAGCCGGAGGACCTGCTGATCTATCCGCTGGGGTCGATCCTGGCGGGAGGGAACTCTTCCCCGGGGGGCGACGAGCGCGCCTCGGCCGGGAAATGGGTCGACCTGGCGCAGGCGTTCCGGGCGGCCAACGCCCAACGCAAGGGCACGGTCGTACCCTTGATTTACGGCATCGACGCCGTTCATGGGCATAACAATGTCGTCGGCGCCACCATCTTTCCGCACAATATCGGCCTGGGCGCGGCGCGGGATCCGGACCTGATCCGCCGGATCGGCCAGGCCACGGCGCTGGAAGTCGCCGTGACCGGCGCGGACTGGACCTTCGGGCCGACCCTGGCCGTGCCGCGCGATGATCGCTGGGGGCGGGCCTATGAGGGCTACGCGGAAAATCCGGAAATTCAGCGCGCCTATGCGGCGCCGATGACGCTGGGTCTGCAGGGCGATCTTTCCGCAGACAGCCCCCTGGCTGCGGGCCATATCGCCGGATCGGCCAAGCATTTCCTGGCCGACGGCGGCACCTTCGAGGGCAAGGACCAAGGCGATTTCCAGGGGCATGAGCGGGAGATGATCGACGTCCATCTCGGCGGCTATCCTCAGGCCATCGACGCGGGCGTGCTGTCGATCATGGCCAGCTTCTCCAGTTGGAACGGCGTCAAACACTCCGGCAACGAGACGATCCTGACCGACGTCCTGCGCGGGCCGCTGGGCTTTGACGGCTTCGTCGTGTCCGACTGGAACGCTCATGGGCAACTGCCCGGCTGTTCGAACGAGAGCTGCGCCCTGGCCGTCAACGCCGGCATCGACATGCTTATGGCGCCGGATAGCTGGAAGCCTCTGTATCAGAACACCCTGGCCCAGGTGCGGTCCGGCGAGATTCCGACGGCGCGTCTGGACGAGGCCGTGCGGCGCATTCTTCGGGTCAAGGTCAAGACCGGCCTGTTCAGCGACGAACGCCCTGTGGAAGGCCGTTTGAACGAGCTCGGCTCCCCGGCCCACCGCGCCATCGCCCGCGAGGCGGTGCGCAAGTCGCTGGTGCTGCTGAAGAACGAAGGCGCCGTCCTGCCGATCCGCTCGGGTGCGCGGGTCCTGGTCGCCGGCCATGCCGACGACATCGGCCAGGCTTCGGGCGGCTGGACCCTGACCTGGCAGGGGACCGGGAACACCAACGCCGACTTCCCCAACGGTCAGTCGATCTGGGGCGGTATCCAGGAGGCGGTCGCCGCCGGCGGCGGTCAGGCGACGCTCAGCCCTGACGGCGCCTTCACCCAAAAGCCAGACGTGGCGATCATCGTCTTCGGCGAGACCCCCTATGCCGAGTTCCAGGGCGACGTCGACACGCTGGACTTCCTGCCGACCGAACCGCTGGAGACGCTGAAGCGCCTGGACGTGCTCGCCGGATGCGGCGTCCTCTCCGAAGACACTGGTCCGGCCTTCGGCGACCTGTCGGCCGGCTTCGTCCAGCACACGCCAGTCAAGCGGCTGGCGCGAAGGATTCGGCACGGTCGCCGTCTTGGGGCCGTGGGTTTCGAAGCCCGCCTGATTCAATCGAATGACGTTGAGGTTTTGAGCCGTCGCAGTCGCGGGGGGCAAGCAGGCAAGCGCGGCGGCCGCCGCCAACAGACGCGTTTTGGGTGTCATGGTTTCCTCCGAGGCGAGCGGCTCGATCCGCTCCGCATTAGAGCGGCGAGTCTATCACTTGACAGCGCTGTCACAACGGGGGTGTTGTCGCGGCCTTCCGGTCGGGCCATCGTGCCGGACCTCAAGATGCGGCGCGTTTGCGCCTGAAACGAGCGGGCGATGACGACTGCAATCCCATCCGCAACAGCCGTACGACGGGTCGTGATCGTTGGCGGCGGAACAGCCGGTTGGATGACGGCGGCGGCGCTCGCGCGGCTAGTGGCGCCTTCGGGCGTCCAGATCACCCTGGTGGAATCCGAGGCGATCGGGACGGTCGGCGTCGGGGAGTCCACCCTGCCGCACATCCGCGCCTTTAACGAACGCCTAGGAATCGACGAAGCGGCGTTCATGAAGGCCACGAGGGCGACGTTCAAACTGGGCATCCAGTTCGAGAATTGGGGCCAGATAGGGGGCAGCTACATCCACCCCTTCGGCGACTACGGCGCGCCGGGCGGGGAGGCGCCTTTTCATCACTACTGGCTGCGGGGACGCGAGCTGGGGGACGTCGGACCGATCGACGACTATTCGCTGCCGGTCGTGGCGGCGCGGGAGGGTCGGTTCGCCCCGCCGTCCGATGATCCCCGCTCGCTGTTGTCGACGTACCGCTACGCCTATCAGTTCGACGCCACCCTGTACGCCCGTTTCCTGCGGGGCATGGCCGAGACGGAGGGCGTGCGCCGGATCGAGGGGCGCATCCAGAATGTGGCGCAGGACGGCGAGAGCGGGGCGATCACCAAGGTGACGCTGGATGATGGGCGTCAGATCGAGGGTGACCTGTTCGTCGACTGTTCCGGATTCCGGGCGCTGCTGATCGAACAGACATTGAAGGCCGGTTTTACTGACTGGTCGCACTGGCTGCCGTGCGATCGGGCGGTGGCCCTGCCGTGCGAGAGTGATCAGCCGACCGTCCCCTATACCCGCGCCACGGCGCTGGAAGCGGGCTGGCAGTTCCGCATTCCGCTGCAGCACCGGGTCGGCAACGGCTATGTCTATTCGAGCGCCTTCATCGACGATGCTGCGGCGCTGGATCGACTGGTCGGGCGCCTTGAGGGCAAGCCGCTTAAGGCGCCGAACGTCCTGAAGTTCACGGCGGGTCAGAGGACGCGGAACTGGGCGGCCAACTGCGTCTCCGTGGGACTATCCTCGGGCTTTATCGAACCGCTGGAATCGACCAGCATCTATCTGATCCAGATCGCCATCACCAAGCTGATCGAACTCTGGCCAACCGCCGTGATCGACCCGGCGACGGAGGCTGAGTTCAATCGCCAGATGGATCTCGAATACATCCGGATCCGCGATTTCATAATCCTGCACTATTGCGCGACCGCCCGGAACGACACGCCCTTCTGGGATTATGTCCGCACCATGCCGCTGCCGGATACGCTCTCGGAGAAGATCGAGCTATTCCGCGCGCGCGGGGTCGTTCAAGACTATCGAGAAGGTCTGTTCCTGCATCCGAGCTGGGTCGCGGTCTATCTGGGGCAGGACATCCTGCCTCGACGCCATCACCCGCTCGTCGACGCAGTGAGCGCGACCCAACTGATGTCGAGCCTGGAGCGGCTGCGAAGGATGGTGCGCGAAGCGTCGTACAAGCTTCCCTCTCAGGATGACTATATTGCCCGATATTGCGCGCACCTGCCCCTCTAGATCGGTCTCCCGTCCGCGGGGGGCGTCCCGGATGACTTGAGGGGCGGGCCCCGCTGAAGACCCGTCGCCGCCACCAAAGGACACAGCGCCTCCGTCGGAACGGGCGTAGGAAATCCGGCCGCCCGTGGTGTTTCCATTGCCCTGTCTGAAGGAAGGGATTGCCGGTATGGGCCGATCCTGTGCTCGATCATGCACGGGCTGTGTCTCCGTCGTCACTCCGGGCAATATTATTGCTTGCGGGTGTTGAAATCGGCGAATTCAGCAGAACGCCGTTGGTGCTGCCAGTTTGGTGCAAGCTTGGCGACGTAACCATGACGGTGTTGCAACGTGCTGCGGAATTTCTGCCGGTCACTGAACACCGCGTCATTCCTTTCACCGTGCAACGGAGGTGGAAATTGCGCCGGCATAGCCGGCAGGGGGAGAGACTTATGACAAGGACGATGAGCACTTCGATGTTGGCTTTGATGCTCTGTGCATCGGCCGGCGGCGCCTGGGCGCAATCGGCGGCGCCGCAAAAGACGGATGAGGAACGCGCGCGCGCCGAGCAGGCCGCCATCGACACCGCCGGCGAGGCCGCCGTCGTGGACTCGGTCGAGGTGACGGGCAGCCGACTGGGGAGCGGGGATCCGACCTCGCGCGTCATCGTCATCTCCAAGGAGGAGATTCAGGCGCGCGGCGTGACCAGCGTCGAGCAGTTGATCCGCACACTGCCGCAGAACGTCGCCACCATCGGCGCCGTCACCAACGAACGGGCGCGTGGCCCCCTTTCCAATCGGGGGCAGGTCGGTGTCTCGCAGATCGGCTCGCTCGGCGTGTCGGCGGCGAACCTGGGCGGCATGGGTGCGGGCAACACCCTGATCCTGATCAATGGTCGACGGGTCGCGGGCGCCGCCGGCATCGAGGACGGGTTCGCCAATCTGAACGGCATTCCGCTCAGCGCCGTCGAGCGCGTGGAAATCTCGTTCGGCGGGGCCTCGGCTGTCTACGGCGCTGACGCCATCGGCGGCGTCATCAACTTCATCCTGCGCAAGGACTTCGTCGGATCGACGCTGACGGTTCAGCACGAGGTGTCGAGCAATGACGCCGACAACAGCCGCATCAGCCTGTTCTCCGGCTATTCCTGGGGATCGGGAAACATCTCGGGAACGCTGGACTTCAGTCGCCGCAAACCGGTCAACAACCACAAGAGCGGATACGTCACCGAAAACTACTCCAGCTATTATGGCGGAGATACCGCCTTCGATACGCGGTCCTTCAGTCGGGGGCTGCAGCCCGGCGTGATCGATCGGAGCTTCTATCGCTTCGATCCGGTGACGTTCGAAAGCGGGTACGTTTCGCAAGGCCTGACCGTGCGACCTGGCTTCGTCGGCCGGCCCGGCTTGAACGACTTCATCACTGTCGGCGCGGAAGCCCTGCCCGACTACGTGCCCGAGTTCGCCGGACCGGAGTCGGAAAGCACCAGCGCTACGCTGAACTTCGAGCAGAAGATCACGGACAAGCTGACGTTCTTCGGGGATGCGCTCTACACGCGCTCCAAGAGCGAGCAGGACATCCTCTATGCGGAGGGGCTTGAGGTTCAGTTGGCGCCGGGTCAGGCCTATAATCCATTCCCCGCCAATCCGTTCGACAGGTTCACGCCGGGGCCGATCGTCGCCTACAATCCTCAGGCGGAGGTCGAGGCTGGACAACTGCCGGCTGGACGGATTTCGAACACCGCGACCCAGTGGAACATCAATGCTGGCCTGAGCTACCAGTTCAACGCGGACACCAAGATCGAGCTCCTCTATTCGCGGTCCGAGGCCGACACCTCCGGTCAGAGCCCGAACCTGGGTTCGATCGTGGATTTCAAAGCGGATGCGACCTCGCCGAGCGGGGTGAAGTGCTACAATCGCGATCTGGCGGAAAATCGCGTCACCGGCGCCGACCGTGACTATCTTCAAGGCGTGTTTGATCGCCAGTGCCTGGCCTTGACCAGCAGCGATCCGACTCTCGCCTTCAATCCATGGAAGTCCACCGCCGACGGCGGCGGGTCCAACGTCGCTGACTTCTACTATATCCCCGTGACGGAAGCGCGCGCGTCTGGCACCCAGAACTGGGAAGCGCGTATGAACGGCGTCCTGTGGACGCTGCCGGCCGGCAAGCTGTTCTATGCGGTCGGCGCCGAGATGACGGTTGACGACACCGATAGTAAGGAAGTGCGGATTCGCACCATCAATCCTGTCACCCGAGATCGACATGCCTATTTCGCGGAGTTGAGGGTTCCGATCTTCGGCGAGAACTTCAACTACACTGGTGCGCGGTCGCTTCTGCTCAGCCTCGCCGCCCGTCGTGACAGCTATACGACAGAAGGGCCGATCGGGACGGTGAACAACGTTCCGTATTCGATGGGCGGAGAACTGCTCTACGATTCCAACACCTTCGCCAACACCACGCCGGCCGTCGGCCTGCGTTGGGAGCCTTTCGAGGGCCTGGCCCTGCGCGCGCGCTGGACGGAAGGTTTCCAGGCGCCGCCCTATACCCAACTGTTCAATCCGCTCGGCACGCAGCGCACGACGACTACCATCTCCGACGATCCGCTGTACAAGTGCACGACGGACTGTTCGCGGCCTGGGACCTATGTGGTGCCGAGGGTCGTTGCGCCGAACCCCGACCTTGAACCTCAGAAGTCCACCCAGGTGTCCTATGGCCTGACGTGGCGGCCGAAGGGGATGCTGGACGGATTGACGTTCGACGTTGCGTACAATTCGACCAAGATCGACAGCGAATATGCGAACCAGAACGATCTCCAGACTTTCCTGCGCCGGGATGAAATCCTTCGCCTGACGCAATTCTATCCGCGCGACGCCAACGGAAAGATCATCGAGGCGCGCCAGATGACCTTCAACATCGTCGGGTCGGAGTATGAGTCGATCAACTACGAACTGAGTTATCTGTGGAACACGAACTGGGGGACGTTCGAACCCAAGATCAATGTGCTCGACAACATCAAGGCCGAACGCCAGGCCTTCCCTGACCGCGAGCCGCTGTCCGCCTTGGGCCTTCTGCAGGGACCGGACGACTACAAGGTGGTCGGGTCGCTCGGCTGGTATTATCACGACTTCAACGCGTCTCTCTGGGCCTATTACACGCCTGAATACACCAACGACTACGAGATCTTCCGGTCGGCCGGCGTCAACATGTATGAAAACCGTCTGATCCCGGTCGATGACATGCTGATCATGGATCTGACGGCGGCCTGGCGGATCAACAACGACATTCGTCTGAACTTCGCCGGCCGGAATATTCTGGACGAAGCTCCGCCGTTCGTCGTGGTTCAGGGCCGTCCATACGATACGGCGCGCTACAATGCGGCGGGTCGAACCTTCTCCCTCGAACTTCAGTATTCGTTCTGAAGGGGTCGGGGCGCGTCACGACGCGCCCCGACGCTGGCGCCCATGCCGTCAGGTTCGCTAAAGGAGAAGCGTGCGGCATTGCCCACGGGGTCGACGCCTTCGATCCAGCGAGGTGTTTCTGATGCGTCTGTTGTTGGTCGAAGACGATGCGGATGTCGCCGAGACCCTCGTCATCTACCTGGAACGCCAGGGGTTCGTCGTCGATGTCGCGCCGTCCCTGGCCATTGCGCGCAGCGCCGTGGACGCCAATGAATTCGATCTGGTCTTGCTGGATCGGGGACTGCCGGATGGCGACGGCGTCTCGCTGATCGCCTATTCCGCCCATCGCAACCGGCGTCAGCGCTACATCATCCTCACGGCCATGGCGACGCCGGACCATCGGGTCGAAGGCCTGGAGTCCGGCGCCGACGACTATATCGCCAAGCCGTTCGAGCCCCGCGAGCTTCTGGCCCGAATCCGCATCGCCCTGCGCCGCTCTCTCGAGGTTCGGCGCGAGACCCGTCAGTTCGGACCGCTGCTGTATGATCTCGAGAGCGGCGTCTTCTTCATCGACGAGGCTCCGCTGACGTTGCGCCGAACGGAGGCCCTGGTGCTCGAGGCGCTCATGGCCCGACCCGGCGCGGTGATCCAGCGCGAGACGCTGGAGGCGCGGGTCTACGGCTACGACAAGGTCGTCAACGCCAACTCGCTCGAGTCTCAGATTTCAAGGCTGCGCACCAATCTGGCGCGGCGCACGGACCGGGTGCGTATCCGTGCGGTGAGGGGGCTGGGCTATTGTCTGGCCGACGAAGGCTGACGCCGCGTCATTCGAAAGCCTGCCAGACTGGTGCAAGCCTTATGTGTCATACCCTGTCTGACTGAATCTAAGTGTGCGGATTTTCAATGGTTTCGACTGACGACGTAGAACTGGCCCGCCAGAGCGCGGCCGCGTTCAAGGAAACCTTCATCAAGATCCGCGCCGAGGTCGGGCGGATGATCGTGGGGCAGGCCGACGTCGTCGACGGCGTGCTGACGGCGCTGATGGCCGGCGGCCACGTCCTGCTCGAAGGCGTGCCGGGATTGGGCAAGACCATGCTGGTCTCCTCGATCAGTCGGGCCATCGACCTGCCGTTCTCGCGTATCCAGTTCAC
This sequence comes from Brevundimonas mediterranea, assembly GCF_011064825.1. Classification (NCBI taxonomy): domain Bacteria; kingdom Pseudomonadati; phylum Pseudomonadota; class Alphaproteobacteria; order Caulobacterales; family Caulobacteraceae; genus Brevundimonas; species Brevundimonas mediterranea. Next base: position 988,931 of record NZ_CP048751.1, on the reverse strand, counting down.
GCCCGACATGATGCCCGCCGACATCGTCGGCACCACCGTTCTGACCGAAGCCGAGGGCGGCGGCCATGAACTGACCTTCCAGCAGGGGCCGATCGTCTCGAACCTGGTCCTGGCCGACGAGATCAACCGCGCGACGCCCAAGACCCAGTCCGCGCTTCTGGAGGTGATGCAGGAACGACAGGTGACGGTGGGCCGCCGCACCATCAAGATGCCCGAACCGTTCTGCGTCATGGCGACCCAGAACCCGGTGGACCAGGAAGGCACCTATCCGCTGCCGGAGGCCCAGCTGGACCGTTTCCTGTTCAAGCTGGTGGTCGGCTATCCTTCAGAGGCCGATTATCACGCCATCATCGACCGCACGACGAGCGGCCACGACGTGGTGCTGAACGCCGTCACCAACGCCGAGACCCTGCAGCACATGCGCGCGGTCGTGCGGCAGGTCCCGGTGACCGAAGCGGCCAAGGCCTACGCCATTCGTCTGGTCATGGGGACCCAGCCGGGCAGCGACTATGCGCCGGACAGCATCAACCGCAGCGTGGCGCTGGGCGCCTCGCCGCGCGGCGTGCAAAGCCTGATGCTGGCCGCCAAGGTCCAGGCCCTGCTGGACGACCGTTTCGCGGTCTCGACCAATGATGTGGCGGCTGTGGTCATGCCGGTGCTGCGCCACCGCCTGGTGCTGAACTACCACGCCCAGGCCAACGCCCTTTCGGCCGACGATCTCCTGGGAGACGTTCTGGCCCAAGTGAAGCGGCCCTACGCGACGGACTAGTCCCCAATCTGGGCCGTTTGCGAGGGTGCTTGAGGGCGCCGCGGGATCCTGCATGGCCCGCGGCGCCTTTTTCTGTTTTCGGCGCGCGCTTAGCGGACCTTGTGGCCGTAGATGTCCCAGACCTCGACAGGGCCGAAGTTCAGCGCGCGGACGGGGGCTTCGATCCTGGAGAGATCGCCCACCACCACCCAGGTCAGGCGCGTCGGATCGTAGGTCGTGCGCGACACGGCCTGAACCTGATCCAGCGACACCGCCGCCAACCGCGCGCCGGACGTAGCCGCGCGGTCATAGGGCTGGCCATAGGCGGCGGCGCCTGTGATCGCCGAGAGGAAGGCGGCGTTGCCGGCGAAGGCCGAGGGCAGGGCCCGCATGCGCGCGGTGCGGGCCCGCTCCAGCTCCTCGAGGGTAGCGGGCCGGTCGGCGACATAGTCGGCGATCTCTCTGCGGACCTCCCTCATGGCGTCGGCGGTGCGGTCAGTCTCGACCGTGCCTGACGCCGTGAAGGTGCGCGGGCCGACCGGCGTGTCCGCGACGCCGCCGGTGAAGCCATAGGTCCAGCCCTTCTCTTCTCGCAGATTCATGTTCAGGCGGCTGTTGAAGGCTGCGCCCAGGATTCCATCCGCAAGATCGCCGGCGGCCGCCTGGTCCGCGTCGAACGCGGTCGTGAGCTCGCCGACCGTCAGACTGGTCTGGGCCGCGCCTGGGGCATCCACCAGAATGATGCGGCCCGGCGTCGCGGTCGCCGCCCCTCGCTCTTTCACAGGCGTCGGCGTGACGCGGCGCCAGTCGCCGAAGTGGGCCTGGGCCAGGGCCTTGGCCTGGTCGATCGTGATGTCGCCGACCAGATAGAGGGTCGCGTTGTTCGGTCCGATCTCGCGATCATGGAAGGCCTGGATCTCGTCGCGCGATATGGCGTTGGCGTCCTCGCGCGTGCCGATCCGCCCCAGAGGATGGTCCTCGCCCCAGATCGCCCGCCCATAGACGGGGCCGGCCGACTGCAGGGGATTGCGTTCATAGGCGTCGAACTGCGGCCCGACCCGCTCCAGCGCCTTGTCGATCTCCGCCTGGGGATAGGTGGGATGGCGCACCACCTCCGAGGCGAAGCTGAAACCGTCGTCGAGACGGCTGCTCAGCATGGTCCACATCACAGCGCTTTCACGCGCCTGGGCGGCGGCGGCGATGTTGACGCCGGCCTTCGTCGCCTGGCGCTTGAGCTGTTCGGCGTCGTAGCGGCGCGTGCCGCTGGTCAGCATGGCGAAGGCGCGGCTCGCCGTGCCTCGTCCATAGGCGTCCTCCGCCAGAGAGCCGGTCGAGAACTGCAGGCTGGCGCTGACGATGGGCAGATTGGGGCGATGGGCGACGACGATCTTCAAGCCGTTGGCGAGAACCGCTTCCGAGACGCTGGGGAAGGCGATCGCCGCGTCCGCGGGGCTGGGATCGGGCATGCGGGTCGGGTCCGCCAGGCCCGTCGGCGCCGCGGCCGGAACGGGCGTGGGAAGCTGGACGAGTTCATAATAGGGGCGCGACAGGGCAGCCTTGATCAACTGCGTCACGGCCCTGGCGTCGACGTCGCCGATCCATTCCCGCTGCTTCAGGAAATAGACCGGGTTGTCGTGGGTGACGGCGCCGCTGGCCAGCCAGGCGCCGATCGCGGCGCTGCTTTCCATCGTCTGCAACAGCGAGATGTCGCTCGCCGTGACGATCTCTTCCAGGCGGTCCCTGTCAGGGCCGGTCTGGAAAAACTTCGCCAGTTCGCGATCGATGGCCGCATTGGCGGCCTCGGGCGTCACGCCGGGCTTCAGGGCGACCGAGAGATTGAAGGCGCTGGTCAGCTGGCTCTCGCTGACGCCGGCCGACACGCCGTCGGCGATCTTGAGATTCTCGACCAGCGCGTCATGGAGCGGCGTGCCTCGCCCCCGCGCCATCGCCTTGGCGGCGAGTTGAAGCATCGTGTTGTCGCGTGGCGATCCGTTGTTCAACGGCCAGGTGCGGGAGATTACGGCGGCCGGCAGGTTCTCGTAGACGATGTCGCGTCGGATGTCCGCAAACGAGGGCGTCCAGCGGTCGGGGCGGCTGATCGGCTCGCCCTGGCGGACGCCGCCGAAATAGAAGGCCGTCTTCTCACGCGCCGTCTGGACATCGATGTCGCCGGACAGGACTAGCACCGCGTTCGATGCGCCGTAGTGGGCGTCGAACCAGGCCTTGACGTCCTCCAGGGTCGCGGCGTCGATGTCCTCCATGGAGCCGATGGTCGTGTGGCCGTAGGGATGGCCGGCCGGATAATAGCCCTTCAGGAACTGGGCTTCCGCCGAACGGCCGGGGCCGAGTTCATTCTGGCGCTTCTCGTTCTTGACCACGGCCCGCTGTTCGTCGAGCAGGGCCTGGGTCATGCCGTCCGTCAGGTGGCCCACGCGCGACCCGGCCGTCATCAAGGAGCTTGAAGACGAGCTTTCGAGTCTCTCCGGGGCGATGCAGGGCCGACAGATGCGGCTCTATGACCGGGTCGCCGAGGCGCAGTGGGGCCAGGGGGGCGGACAAGCGCGCCTGGACGCCCTGTCCGCCGATCTTGGCGGTCCGCCCGTCAGGCTGCACGACCTGGCCCTCTTCCTCGCCCTGGAGCAGGGCGCGCCTGTCGCGCTCGATGCACAGCAGTTGGCCGGTCTGACGCGGCAGCTTCGTTTCGTCATGTCGCCGTCAGCGGGGATGAGGCTGGCCGCCGCACGCGCCTATGGGAGGGCGGGCGAAAGCGCCACTGCCGGCGCCTTGCTTCAGGCCGCCCTGCTGCAAAGCCTTTATCCGACCCGCCGCGACTATGCCGATCCCGGGGATCCGGCTCCTGACGCCGCCGCGTTCCTGACCGTTTTGGCGGCCTTCCCGGATCAGGGGGCAGCGCGACGGATACGCGGCGATCTGGCGCGCCTGGCCCAACGGCAGGCCGCCAGCCCTGCCGTGATGGCTCCTTTCGCAGCATTGGCCTCCGCCGCCGACTGACCTTGCGGACCAAGGCCCGATGTGCGGCTTCGACGCGGCGCGCGCATCGGCTAGGGTGGGGCAGGGACGCCTTGGGGCGAGGAGGATGGATTGGGCCTGAAGCTAAGAAGCCTGCACCGATCCATGTTCGCGCAACTGGCGATCATCACCATCCTGTTCGTCGGCTTCGGCGTCTATTTCTTCACCCTGCGTCCTTTGCTGTCGGTCGAGCCGACCGGCGTCGCTGATCCTCTGGAGGTCACCGCAGCCAGCGCATCCGAGGTCTTAAGCCGCTTCGCCTTCGCTGAACGCGAGCAGGCGGGAGCCGGCGGCGACCTGGAAGCCGATCCGGTCTTGCGGGACATCAAGGCGCACAATCCCAAGTTCCGCTATTTTGTTCGGGTGCAGGGGCGGGAGTTCCGCTCCGGAGAGGGAACGCCCTTCTTCATCCGCCTGGCGTTCGACCGGCTGCAGAGCCAGAATCTGACGAAGGTCTATCCAGGCCTCTGCCTCACCAACACCAACAGCGATCCCGGCGGCCCAGGTCGCAGTTTCCTCGCCTATTCGGACTGCGGCGGACAGGCGAGCTATTATGAATACGCCGGGATCGAACACGCCACGACCAATGCCGCCGCAGGCTCGGCCCGGCTCTATGGCAAGTTCATATGGAGCTACGGCGGGATATTCCTGTTTACCGTAGGGGCGGCCTTCGTCGTCTTCACCATAATCCTGTTGGCGAACGTGTTGCGGATCCGGCGGGTCGCCGCCATGGCGCGCGATCTCGATCCCGACAATCTGAGCGAGCTGTTTCCGGAAAAGGGTCTGCCGCTGGAAGTGGCGCCGCTCGTGTCGGCGCTGAACCAGATGATCGTGCGCGTCGACGAGGCCCAGAAGCGTCAGCGCTTTTTCCTGTCCGCCGCTGCGCATGAAATGCGCACGCCTCTGACGGTGCTCAGAACGCGGCTGGAAATCATGGACGACGGGCAGTTGAAGGACAAGCTGATCTCCGACGTTCGGCGCCTGACGAATCTCGCCAATCAGCTGCTCAAACTGATGACCATCGGCGAGGCTCCGGAGCCCCTGAAGGAATCGGATCTCGTGACCTTGACCGGCAGGGCGGTGGGCGAGCGGGAGGTCGTCGCGGCCCGTCGCGGTCTCGATCTCGTCTTCGAGCGGGAGGTGACCCGCTATGGGCTCTGGGCCGATCCCAGCCTCGTCGAGACCGCGATCGGCAACGTCATCGACAACGCCCTGTCGTTTTCGGCGCAGGGCCAGCGTGTCGTCGTTCGACTGGACAAGGACGGCTGGGTTCGGGTTTGCGACCAGGGGCCGGGCATACCCAGTGAACAGATCAAGACGCTGTTTGAGCCCTTCACCCGGTTCTCCACCGGACGCAGCGGCTATGGGCTGGGTCTGGCCATCGTCAAGGCGGTGGTTGATCGCCACGAGGGCGCGGTGGTGATCGGCGAGGTCGCCGGCGGTGGGGCGGAGGTGGCGCTGCGTTTCGATCCGAACATTCCGGCCCGGCCCTGAGGCTCGGCCCTGGGGAAGGGTCACGCAACGCATCCGGTCCTGGGCAGACGGCGCCAGCTTCCGATCAGCTTGGTCCGGTACAGAGGTCGATCTGTCCTGGAGCCCTTCATGCACGCGTTGATCCTGATCGCCAGTCTGGCCCTGAGCACGCAGGCCCCCGCCGGGGAGCCGCAGCTGCCGCCCGCGCAGGCCGAAGCGGCGCCCGCCGTGTCGAGGGTCGCGGTCCTGACCCGCGACACGCGCGGTCGGCCGACCCTAGACGCCGAGATCAACGGCAAGGGGCCGTTCCGCATGGTGGTCGACACCGCCGCCCAGACCAGTCTCGTCACCCTGCCCCTGGTCGACGAACTGAAACTGCCCGCCATAGGCGAGATGAATATCGGCGGCGTCGCAGGCCAGCAGCAAGCCGGCCTGTACGGTGTTGATCGCTTCAAGACCCCCCTGTTCGACGTCGAGAGCGTCGGGATGCTCGCCCTTCCGAACGCCGGCGTCACCGAGGCGCGCGGCATTATCGGCATGGAGAGGTTCACTGGAGATCGTCTTCTGTTTGATCACGCCGCCAACCGCCTGAGCCTCGAACGCTCCGGTGCGGCGGCCGACGGCTTCGTGGCCGTGGCGGGCCGTCTGGATGACAGCGGCCTCCTGACGGTGCCGGTCGAGATCGACGGGGTGACCTTCACCGCCCTCGTCGATACCGGCGCGGCCGTCTCCGTGGCGTCGGGCGGAGCCCTTCGTGCGCTGGGCTGGGCGGAAACCGATCCGCGGCTCACGCCGGCGGGTGAGATCCGGGGAGCGACGCAGCATGGGACGGTCGTCCTGAAAGGGGTCGTCGGCCGCATCAGATTGGGTCCGGTGAATTTCCGCGATGCGCCCTTGATATTCATCGCGGGCGAGGCGGACGACGCTGGGGCGGAAGGCGGTCCCAGCCTGATCCTCGGCGCCGATCTGCTGAACAACCTCGACGCCTACGCCCTCGACTTCCCACGCAGCGAACTGCAGATTCGTATCCCGCAGCAGCCAAACGGTCCTGATCCCCGTTGAGCCGGCTGCCCGGGGGCTAAATCCGCCTGCGAAGCTTTCAACGTCATCTGTTGCGCACGCATCCGCCTCTGTTCGCGGGTGGGCTGGAATCACCGCCGTCGGGTTCGGAGACTCGGCGTCAGCATGGCCGGAACGAGCAGGGCGACCACGCCGATCGGCGACATCGCCAGGCCTCGGTCGCTTGTCCGTCCTAATATTTCCATTATAGTAGAAGTATGGAATCGGAGATCGCCATTTTCGCCCTGGCCGCGCTCGCCCAGAACACGCGTCTGGAGACGTTCCGGCTTCTGGTGCGGCATGAGCCGGAGGGACTGGCCGCCGGCGACATCGCCAATCGGCTGGCGATCCCGGCCAACACCATGTCGGCCCATCTGGGCGTGCTGTCGCGGGCCGGACTGATCACGGCCGAGCGGCGCAGCCGGTCCATCATCTATCGCGCCGATCTGAGCCGACTGCGCGACCTGACCGTCTTCCTGCTGGAGGACTGCTGCCAGGGTCGCGCCGATCTTTGCGAGCCGAGGCTCGCCGAACTCGCGCCCTGCCGCGACTGAGGACCCCATGGACGTCATCATCTATCACAACCCCGCCTGCGGGACGTCGCGCAACACCCTGGCGCTGATCCGGCATGTGGGGATCGAGCCGCATGTGATCGAATATCTGAAGACGCCGCCCAGCCGCGCCCTGATCCAGGACCTGGCCGCGCGGACGGGCGCGCCGCTGCGCGATCTCCTGCGCGAGAAGGGCACGCCCTTCGCCGAACTGGGGCTGGGCGATCCGGCCATCAGCGACGACCAGTTGCTGGACGCCATCGAGGCCCATCCGGTGCTGCTGAACCGTCCGATCGTGGTGACGCCGCGCGGCGTGCGCCTGTGTCGGCCGTCCGAGGCGGTGCTGGATCTGTTGCCCGAGGACGGGCTCAAACCCTTCGTCAAGGAAGACGGCGAAGTGGTGATCGACGCCGAGGGGCGGAGGGTTCGCTGATGGTCGATACGCCCGTCGCCCCAGCCTCTGCGGCCGCGCCCCGGCGGCTGTCCTTCCTCGACCGTTGGCTGACCCTGTGGATCTTCGTCGCCATGGGGCTGGGTGTGGCGCTGGGCGCCTTCGTTCCCGGCCTGCCGGCCTGGCTCGACGGGCTGTCGGTCGGCACGACCAATATCCCCATCGCCATTGGCCTGATCCTGATGATGTATCCGCCCCTGGCCAAGGTGCGCTACGAGGCCCTGCCGCAGGTGTTTGCGGACAGGCGGGTGCTGCTGCTGTCCCTGTTCCAGAACTGGGTGCTGGGGCCGGTGCTGATGTTCGCCCTGGCGGTGATCTTCCTGAGGGATCAGCCGGAATATATGACCGGGGTCATCCTGATCGGCCTGGCCCGCTGCATCGCCATGGTCCTGGTCTGGAACCAGCTGGCGCGCGGCGACAACCAGTATGTGGCCGGCCTGGTCGCCTTCAACTCCATCTTCCAGATCCTGTTCTTCAGCCTGTACGCCTGGTTCTTCCTGTCGGTCCTGCCGCCGCTGTTCGGGCTCGAGGGCAGCGTGGTCGCGATCCGTTTCTGGACCATAGCGGGGGCGGTGCTGATCTATCTGGGCGTGCCGTTCCTGGCGGGTTTCCTGACCCGCCTGGTCCTGATCCGGCGCAAGGGCGAAACCTGGTACGAGACCCGGTTCCTGCCGCGCATCGGGCAGATGACCCTGGTCGCCCTGCTGTTCACCATCGTCGCCATGTTCAGCCTGAAGGGCGGCGAGGTGGTGGCCTTGCCGCTGGATGCGCTGCGTATCGCCGTGCCGCTGACCATCTATTTCCTGGTGATGTTCGTGGTCAGCTTCCTGATGGGCAAGCTGATCGAGGCGGATTATCCGCGCACCACGGCCCTGGCCTTCACCGCCGCCTCGAACAATTTCGAACTGGCCATCGCCGTGGCCATCGCCGCCTTCGGCCTGACGTCGCCTGTCGCCTTCGCTGCGGTGATCGGCCCTCTGGTCGAGGTGCCGGTGCTGATCCTGCTGGTGTCGGTCGCCCTGTGGATGGGCCGGCGCTGGTTCGCCGACACGGCCCCGCCGGCGGACGCCTGATGGTCGCCCTGCGTGTGGTCGACGCCAGCGATCGCGGCCTGATCGCAGCCCTGGCTGAGGCCGGCCTGCCCGAGCCTGGCGCCGGCCGCTATTTCGGCGCGACCCAATACGGCGCCCTGGTCGGCTACGCAGGGCTGGAAGGCAAGGGGCGGCATCTGCTGTTGCGGTCGCTGGTCGTCCTTCCCGATCATCGGGCGCGGGGCGCAGGCGCGCGCCTCCTGACCGCCGCAGAAGACGTGGCCAGGGATCTGGGGGCGGAGACCCTGCACCTGCTGACGACTACGGCGGAGGCCTTCTTCGCTCGCCGAGGATTTGTGCGCGGCGCGCGTGAGGCGGCCCCCGAGGCCATCCTTCGGACGCGCGAGTTCGCGGCGCTCTGCCCGGCGTCCGCCGCCTATATGACCAAGGCCATTTCATGAGTTTCGACCGTCTGCGGCCCCTGCCGGACCCCGACCATCTGCCCGCCCTGGACCCGGCCTATCTGGCGCGCGATCCGGCGGCGGGGCTGGGGCCGAACGACCCGCCGCCCCGGATCCTGCTGCTCTACGGATCGCTCCGGGACCGGTCCTATTCGCGCCTGTGCGTCGAGGAGGCGGCGCGGCTGTTGCAATGGATGGGGTGCGAAACCCGGATCTTCGATCCGCGCGATCTGCCGCTGACGGACCAGCATGTCGCGGACGACCATCCCGCGGTTCATGAACTGCGCGAACACGCCCTTTGGAGCGAGGGCATGGTCTGGTGCAGCCCGGAGCGGCACGGTCAGGTCTCGGGGATCATGAAGCTGCAGATCGACCATCTGCCGCTCAGCCTGGGCGGGATGCGGCCGACCCAGGGCCGCACCCTGGCGGTGATGCAGGTCTCGGGCGGGTCGCAGAGCTTCAACGCCGTCAACACCCTGCGCCTGCTGGGGCGATGGATGCGGATGTTCACCATCCCCAACCAGTCCAGCGTGGCCATGGCCTTCAACGAGTTCGACGACGACGGCCGGATGAAGCCCTCCAGCTATTACGACCGGATCGTCGATGTGATGGAGGAACTGGTGCGCTTCACGATCCTGCTGCGCCCCCACGCGGCCCAGCTGGTCGACCGCTATTCCGAGCGCAAGGCTGCGGGCGTCCCTCTGGACCCACAGACCGATCTTTCCGCCATCGCCATTAAGCCGCAGTGATTCCGCCCAGGGTCCGCACGGAGGGTGTCGCACGGACGCGCCGTCCAGGCGCACGGCCTCGATCCGGGCGGACAGGGCCCACCTCGGTCGGCGGGGCATGCAGGGACTATCGTCGCGAGAAGGCCAGAGCCGTCGCCGAGGCTGAATGCGCCGGAAGGCCGATCTGCTAGGCGGCGGCTGCCAGGGCCGTCCTCATCGCGACGACCAGAACGTCAAGGTCGCAGGGCTTCGGCAGGAAACCGGCGGCGCCGCCCGCATAGGCGGTCTCGGGCTCGAGGTGGCCGGAGGACACGAGCACGGGAATCCTCGGCTGACCAAGTTGTGCGTAGGCCAGAAGCCCGAGCCCGTCCATCGCCCCCGGCATGCGTACGTCCGTGAAGATCAGGTCGATACAAGCGCCCGACTTCAGAATCGCGACCGCCTCGTCGGCGTTGAAGGCCTCGATGACGACGAAGCCCACATCACGAAGGTGATCTGAGACCAGCATTCGGATCAGAAACTCGTCTTCAACGACGAGAACATGCGGCGCGTCGGCCGCAGCCTCAGGGGGCGCAGGCATGGAGTTCGACAGCATTGAGGCCCCGCTTCGGATCAAGAACGATCTGAAAGGAGTCCGGTTCCAGCGCCGCGCGGGCGGGCGCCCCTGCGGCAAGCGCGGCTGTTCGCCGATCGGGAGTTGGCGAGAATCTTCGCGGGAATGTCAGAATCCTGTTGCAGACGAAATGGCCCCTACGTATAGGACCGCCTCGCTCGGAAACGGGCCGGCCCTGAGGGCTTCGGAGCTTTGGTTTCGGAGGTTTTGAGGGGAAGAAAGAGTTGAGAAACTTCTTGCTTTCCTGGGTTGGTTTCAATAGGTTCCGCGCTCCAATCGAATCGCCGAACGGTTAAGAGGAAAGCCTCTGCGTTTTCCTCCGGTGGTTTTTTGTGGTTTTGAGGCTTCGGTCTTAGTTCTGCAAAATCTCTGAAAAGAGCGGTTGACACGAGGTTCGCGGTTCTCTAAATCGCCGCCTCCGCCGACGACGAGGCGCTAAACAAGTCGGGCCGCTGAGGCGGTTCTGGGTCTTTGACATTGTTGATATGGAAAGAGAAACGCAGGCGGCGGTGTTCTAGCGATGACCTTCGGGTCATTATACGACACTGACTATCTGCGGTCTTTTTGAAAAGATACCATGCGTCGGTCTTCGGATCGATGACGTGGGAACTCGTCAATAAAATACGTAGAACTAATGCCAAGATCACTTCGGTGGTCTTCAAGCTTAGGTCAGAAGTCAACTCAACCTGAGAGTTTGATCCTGGCTCAGAGCGAACGCTGGCGGCAGGCCTAACACATGCAAGTCGAACGAACTCTTCGGAGTTAGTGGCGGACGGGTGAGTAACACGTGGGAACGTGCCTTTAGGTTCGGAATAACTCAGGGAAACTTGTGCTAATACCGAATGTGCCCTTCGGGGGAAAGATTTATCGCCTTTAGAGCGGCCCGCGTCTGATTAGCTAGTTGGTGAGGTAAAGGCTCACCAAGGCGACGATCAGTAGCTGGTCTGAGAGGATGATCAGCCACATTGGGACTGAGACACGGCCCAAACTCCTACGGGAGGCAGCAGTGGGGAATCTTGCGCAATGGGCGAAAGCCTGACGCAGCCATGCCGCGTGAATGATGAAGGTCTTAGGATTGTAAAATTCTTTCAGTAGGGACGATAATGACGGTACCTACAGAAGAAGCCCCGGCTAACTTCGTGCCAGCAGCCGCGGTAATACGAAGGGGGCTAGCGTTGCTCGGAATTACTGGGCGTAAAGGGAGCGTAGGCGGACATTTAAGTCAGGGGTGAAATCCCGGGGCTCAACCTCGGAATTGCCTTTGATACTGGGTGTCTTGAGTGTGAGAGAGGTATGTGGAACTCCGAGTGTAGAGGTGAAATTCGTAGATATTCGGAAGAACACCAGTGGCGAAGGCGACATACTGGCTCATTACTGACGCTGAGGCTCGAAAGCGTGGGGAGCAAACAGGATTAGATACCCTGGTAGTCCACGCCGTAAACGATGATTGCTAGTTGTCGGGATGCATGCATTTCGGTGACGCAGCTAACGCATTAAGCAATCCGCCTGGGGAGTACGGTCGCAAGATTAAAACTCAAAGGAATTGACGGGGCCCGCACAAGCGGTGGAGCATGTGGTTTAATTCGAAGCAACGCGCAGAACCTTACCACCTTTTGACATGCCTGGACCGCCAGAGAGATCTGGCTTTCCCTTCGGGGACTAGGACACAGGTGCTGCATGGCTGTCGTCAGCTCGTGTCGTGAGATGTTGGGTTAAGTCCCGCAACGAGCGCAACCCTCGCCATTAGTTGCCATCATTTAGTTGGGAACTCTAATGGGACTGCCGGTGCTAAGCCGGAGGAAGGTGGGGATGACGTCAAGTCCTCATGGCCCTTACAGGGTGGGCTACACACGTGCTACAATGGCGACTACAGAGGGTTAATCCTTAAAAGTCGTCTCAGTTCGGATTGTCCTCTGCAACTCGAGGGCATGAAGTTGGAATCGCTAGTAATCGCGGATCAGCATGCCGCGGTGAATACGTTCCCGGGCCTTGTACACACCGCCCGTCACACCATGGGAGTTGGTTCTACCCGAAGGCGCTGCGCTGACCGCAAGGGGGCAGGCGACCACGGTAGGGTCAGCGACTGGGGTGAAGTCGTAACAAGGTAGCCGTAGGGGAACCTGCGGCTGGATCACCTCCTTTCTAAGGATGCTTCTCCAGGCCGTCTCTCACGAGGCTGTCTATTGAGGCTCCGATTTAGCGGAGCGCTTCACAGCGCCGAGCACTATGCGGAATGCCGCCGTCTCCGTTTCTCTTTCCACTTTCGTCATCGACGCATCGACCATACGGGTTGATGTATTGGTGACGCGATCGCGAGCCTGGGTCTCTTGACCTGGCTGTCGCTGCCATAGGCCCGTAGCTCAGGTGGTTAGAGCGTACGCCTGATAAGCGTAAGGTCGGCAGTTCGAGTCTGCCCGGGCCTACCAGCTCATGCTGGTTGCTGGGGTTGGCCTCCAGCCCACAGGCAGTATCGTATGACAGCTCTCCTGGGCTTTGCACCATTCCTGTTGAAATGGGGCCATAGCTCAGTTGGTAGAGCGCCTGCTTTGCAAGCAGGATGTCGTCGGTTCGACTCCGTCTGGCTCCACCAGGATCTTGTGATCGCATTCAAGTTTGCCGTTGGCCGTAAGGCCGGCGTGCATTGAAATCGTAAAGGAAGAACGTGACCGGCTCCCCTGAGCTTGTAGGTCTTGTTCGAGAAGAAGACATTGTCTGACAAAAATCAGGCTCGGTCCCCCGGCGACTTTCCAGTCGGGCGGAATAAACCGAGCATGAGTTTTGCTGAGAAACGATCAAACGTTGAAGGGCTTCTGACGGATGCCTTGGCGTAGAGAGGCGATGAAGGACGTGGCAAGCTGCGATAAGAACCGGGGAGGCGCTAGCACCCTTTGATCCGGTTATTTCCGAATGGGGAAACCCACCTTTACAGTCTTCCAACTCTGCTTCGGTTTCGGCCGGAGCGGCGATTGGCGGATTGTTGAAAGGTATAATGAGCTGAATACATAGGCTTCATTAAGCGAACCCGGGGAACTGAAACATCTCAGTACCCGGAGGAAAGGACATCAACCGAGACTCCCGTAGTAGTGGCGAGCGAACCGGGACCAGGCCAGTGCTCTTGTGAAATAAAGACGAACGATCTGGAAAGGTCGGCCATAGTGGGTGAAAGCCCCGTAGTCATCAAACAGCAAGAGACTCGAGTAGGGCGGGACACGTGAAATCCTGTCTGAACATGGGGGGACCACCCTCCAAGCCTAAGTACTCCTCTACGACCGATAGTGAACAAGTACCGTGAGGGAAAGGTGAAAAGCACCCCGACAAGGGGAGTGAAACAGATCCTGAAATCGGAAGCCTACAAGCAGTCGGAGCCCCCAAGCGGGGTGACGGCGTACCTTTTGTATAATGGGTCAGCGACTTCATGTGTCGAGCAAGCTTAAGCCGTTAGGTGTAGGCGCAGCGAAAGCGAGTCTGAATAGGGCGCTAAGTTCGACGTATGACGACCCGAAACCAGGTGATCTATCCATGAGCAGGTTGAAGGTTGGGTAACACCAACTGGAGGACCGAACCCGTGAATGTTGAAAAATTCTGGGATGACTTGTGGATAGGGGTGAAAGGCCAATCAAACCTGGACATAGCTGGTTCTCCGCGAAATCTATTTAGGTAGAGCGTCCGACGAATTCCTTGGGGGGTAGAGCACTGGATGGTTGCGGGCTGCGCGAGCGGTACCAATACTAACCAAACTCCGAATACCCAAGAGAACTATCGGGCAGACACACGGCGGGTGCTAACGTCCGTCGTGAAAAGGGAAACAACCCTAACCATCATCTAAGGCCCCCAAGTCACGGCTAAGTGGGAAACGATGTGGGATTGCTTTGACAATCAGGAGGTTGGCTTAGAAGCAGCCATCCTTTAAAGAAAGCGTAACAGCTCACTGATCAAGCGATCCTGCGCGGAAAATGTAACGGGGCTCAAGCCGTGCGCCGAAGATATGGGTTTGCAGTTTACTGCAAGCGGTAGCGGAGCGTTCCGTAGGCCGGTGAAGGTCAGGCGTGAGCCTGGCTGGAGGTATCGGAAGTGAGAATGCTGACATGAGTAACGATAAGAGTGTGAGAGACACTCTCGCCGAAAGACCAAGGGTTCCTGCGTAAAGCTAATCTGCGCAGGGTTAGTCGGCCCCTAAGGCGAGGCTGAAAAGCGTAGTCGATGGGAAGCAGGTAAATATTCCTGCACCAGCTGGAAGTGACGGATGGCTTAACTCGTACCCACTTATTGGATTGTGTGTGCGGGGGCGTTGTCCCAGGAAATAACTCCAGCAGAGACCGTACCCGAAACCGACACAGGTGGTCAGGTAGAGCATACCAAGGCGTTTGAGAGAACTATGCTGAAGGAACTCGGCAAATTGCACGCGTAACTTCGGAATAAGCGTGACTCACCCTGGGCAACCAGGACTGAGTGGCACAAGCCAGGGGGTAGCGACTGTTTAGCAAAAACACAGGGCTCTGCGAAGCAGCAATGCGACGTATAGGGTCTGACGCCTGCCCGGTGCCTGAAGGTTAAAGGGAGTTGTGAAAGCGACGAACTGAAGCCCAGGTAAACGGCGGCCGTAACTATAACGGTCCTAAGGTAGCGAAATTCCTTGTCGGGTAAGTTCCGACCTGCACGAATGGCGTAACGACTTCCCCACTGTCTCCAGCATAGGCTCAGTGAAATTGAATTCCCCGTGAAGATGCGGGGTTCCCGCGGTCAGACGGAAAGACCCTATGAACCTTTACTATAGCTTCGCCTTGGCGTTAGCGACCGTATGTGTAGGATAGGTGGGAGACTATGAAACCGGGGCGCCAGCTCTGGTGGAGTCGTCCTTGAAATACCACCCTTACTGTCGTTGACGTCTAACCGAGGGCCGTTATCCGGTCCCGGGACATGGCGTGGTGGGTAGTTTGACTGGGGCGGTCGCCTCCTAAAGTGTAACGGAGGCGCGCGATGGTGAGCTCAGAGCGGTCGGAAATCGCTCGTCGAGTGCAATGGCATAAGCTCGCCTGACTGCGAGACTGACAAGTCGAGCAGAGACGAAAGTCGGCCATAGTGATCCGGTGGTCCCGAGTGGAAGGGCCATCGCTCAACGGATAAAAGGTACTCTAGGGATAACAGGCTGATTTTGCCCAAGAGTCCATATCGACGGCAAAGTTTGGCACCTCGATGTCGGCTCATCACATCCTGGGGCTGGAGCAGGTCCCAAGGGTATGGCTGTTCGCCATTTAAAGTGGTACGTGAGCTGGGTTCAGAACGTCGTGAGACAGTTTGGTCCCTATCTGCCGTGGGTGTTCGAAGCTTGAGAGGATCTGTCCCTAGTACGAGAGGACCGGGATGGACATACCTCTGGTGTACCTGTCATGGCGCCAGCTGTGCAGCAGGGTAGCTAAGTATGGAATAGATAACCGCTGAAAGCATCTAAGCGGGAAACTAACCTCAAAACAAGGCTTCGCTGAGGATCGTGGAAGACTACCACGTTGATAGGCCAGGTGTGGAAGTGGGGCGACCCATGCAGCTTACTGGTACTAATAATCCGATCGGTTTGATCGTTTCTCAGCAAAACTCATTCGATGATCATCCTTGACCCGATGATCGTCACGACAATGTCTTCTTCGCAATCTCTCTGTCCGCCCCGTTGACCCGGTGGCTATGTCGGAGGTTCCCCACCCGATCCCATTCCGAACTCGGTCGTTAAGCCCTCCAGAGCCAATGGTACTTCGTCTCAAGGCGCGGGAGAGTAGGTCGCCGCCGGGTCTACCGGGCGGACAGAGTGATTGCTAAATACATGGGCTATCGCGCTTCGCGCTACTTCAGCCCAGGCTTCTCGAACCGTTCTTCCTTCACGACTACCGCTTGCCGCGGGATGGAGCAGCCCGGTAGCTCGTCAGGCTCATAACCTGAAGGTCGTAGGTTCAAATCCTACTCCCGCACCCAAACAAAACAGCCGCTGAGCATAACGCTCAGCGGCTTTTTGCTGGCCGAAGTCCGACGCCTCGAAAATCCCAGCGGAGGCCACTAGGAGGACATGTCGCCAGGAGGATCTAGCGAACGCTCACTGCCGGGTCGCCTCTGATGGCCTCCATCACATCGTCAAAGGGAAGGTGCGCGCTGGGCGACGTGTTGACCAGAATTGCAACGGCGAGATCAGGTCCGGTGAAAATCGTCAGGCTGCTGGTGAAACCATCGATCGCGCCGTCATGGGAGACCACAGGCCCCGCCAGCGTTTCCGTCACGCCGATTCCGAGGGCGTAATCAATCGGATGATCACCATTTTCATCCGTGTAGCTCGCGCGAGCTCCATCATTCAGGCGGGCCGCAGTCAGCATCTGACGGTAGCTGTCATCCTTCAGAACTTGGCCGTGGCTCAGTGCTTGGCTCCAGATCAATAGATCGACGACCGTCGAGCGCATTGCGCCGGCAGCAAATGGGATATTCAGGCTCACCGTGTGGGCGTTAACATAGCCCGGCTTCTCCGCCACCAATCGGTCGTAACCCGAGGCCCTACCTGACGCGAGAGCGCGATCATCATCCAGTGCGCACCGGTTATGCTCAGTGGGCGGAATATCCGTGCCGCCATAAACTCCCGTCAGGGCTGCCCGGAGACCCTTTCGATTATTGCGCCAGCCAAGACGTAGTTCGAACTGGAGTAGGCCCAGCCAGTACCGGGCGGAAATTGATGGGTCGGCTCCAGCGACAGAACGTGCGTCACAGATACCGGTTCACAGGGGCATCCAGAGAGAGCTTCCCGTCCTCCGCAAGCATCAAAAGGGCGGCGGCGGTGAACTGCTTTGTCAGCGAGCCAATTCGAAAGACGCTGTCCGCCATGAGACTCAAAGCGGGGTGCCGAATGTCTGTTTCACGCGCATTCAGGCAGGCGAGTGGTGCTGTCTGCTTTAAACATCGAATAGGCCGCGCCCTCATTTCAGCCACGAAGGGTTCTCGTCGCCATTTCTAGACCAAGCAGGGCGATGGCGATGAAGAACAGGCGGCGGAACAGGGCTTGGGATATGCGGCGGCGCAGAGATTGACCAGCAATCATGCCGACGACCGCGGGGAGCGTCGCTGCAATGGAGATCAGGCCGACATCAATTTGCAGTGCGCCATGCCAGGCCAGGCCCATCGCCAGAGCCAGGCTTGAGACTGTGAAGGACAGGCCCAGGGATTGGACAAGGTCGTCCTTCGACAGGTCGAGCGACTGAAGGAAAGGGACTAGCGGGACCACCGCAGCGCCGGTCGCGCCCGTGATGGCGCCGGTGAAAAGACCCGATACCGGCGCGAGGCGGCGCTCCCATAGAGGCGAAAGGCTGAACGGCTGCGCCAATAGGCCATAGGCCGCATAGAGCGCGAGCACGACTCCCAGGGCGCCTGTGATCTGGGCGGCTTGCAGTCTCACGATCAGACTTGTGCCCGCGAGGGTGGCTGTGAACGTTAGGGCCAGCATGAGCCCGAAACGTTTTGCCAGAGGCCCCAAGCGTCCGCCGCTGAAGAGCTGCCAGACATTGGTCAAGAAGGTGGGGACGGTAGCCAGGCTGGCGGCAGTCAATGGCGACAGCAGCGCGCCTAGAAGTCCCATCACGACCGTCGGCAGGCCCATGCCGGACACGCCCTTGACGCAACCGGCGGCGAAGAAGGCGGCCGCGACAAGGACGAGTGTGGTCGACTCCATCTGATCTAAACTCTAGAGCCGCCGCGTCGATTGCCTTGGGATCAGGGTCGGCGCTGTCCGTATGATCGGCTCGGCCGGATCTTCGCCGTCGAGGAGCAGATTCACCGCAGCGGCGGCGATCTGATCGAAGGGCGTGCGCACCGTCGTCAAGGGCGTGGGCAGGTGACTGACGATCGGGATGTCGTTGTAGCCCACCACCGAGATGTCGCCGGGCACCGACACGCCGAGTTGGGCCAGCGCCGACAGGGCGCCCATGGCGGTGTTGTCGTTGATCGCGAAGATGGCGGTGGGCGGAGACGCCAGGGTCATCAGCTCGCGCGCCGCCAGATGGCCGGCGTCCAAGCCGAAGGTGGATGGCACGATCCATTCCGGCTGAACGACGAGGCCGGCTTCCTCCATCGCCCGGCGATAGCCCTCGACCCGGCTCACTGCGCTGGATGTGTCGGCGGGCCCGGCGATGACGCCGATGCGCTGGTGTCCCAGGTCGATGAGGTGGCGTGCGGCGAGATAGCCGCCCAGAGCGTCATCGCCCACCGATGACGGATGCACGCCGTCCGTGCGCAGGGCGAGGACGAAGCGCACGCCCTGGGCCGACAGCTTGTCGGCCAGGCCGTCGCCGGTCCGCGTCGTCGCCAGCACCAGTCCGTCAACGCCGCGCGCGAGCAGCATCTCGGCAGCGCGCTGATTTGCGGCCGGCTCGTCGTTGCTCGTGGCGACGATAGTGAAGCGATCGGCGCGGCCTGCTGCGCGCGCGAGGGATTCGTACAACATCGCCATCACCGTATCGGTCAGGCGCGGCACGATCACGCCGATCGTGCCGGTCGAGCCTCGACGCAGATTGGCGGCCGAGGCATCGCGGACATAACCCAGCTCTGTCGCCACGCGACGGACCAGACGAGCCGTCTCGCTATTGGAAGGCGACCGGTCGTCAAGAAAGCGAGACACGCTGCTCTTGGACACGCCGGTTGCTCGGGCGATGTCCAGAATGGTCACGCGGCCCGTTTCGCCGCGCCGCTCACGCATGTCGATGCTCTGATTCCATGACGCCTCCTGCCAGAACGCTTGACCCGGCCAAACCCGGATGTAAAGTGGGAACGATCCCGGTATCGTTCCCTATTTGGCGATACGCATAAGAAACCCCAGAGAGGAAATCATGAGCGTCATGGACTTGCGAGGCCTCAGCCCCGCCCCCGTCACAGTCTTCACTCGCGATGGCGAGGTCGATTATGCCGCCAATGCGCAGCTGGCCAAATGGCTGGTGTCGATCAAGGGCGTGAAGAGCCTGGTCATCCTGGGCCATGCCGGGGAAGGCACCTTCCTGACGGTCGAAGAGCGCTTGAAGCTGATCGAGACCTATGCTGAGGCGGTCGATGGCGCCGTGCCGATCATCGCCGGCGTCACGGGTGAGGGCACCCGCGTCGCCGCCCAGGAGGCCAAGGCCTCGAAGGCCGCCGGCGCGACGGGCGCCTTGGTCTATCCGAACCACGGCTGGCTGCGGTTCGGCTTCCAGAAGGGCGCGCCTCAGGACCGCTACAAGGCGATCTGGCAGGAGTCCGGCCTGGAGTGCATCCTGTTCCAATACCCTGACGCCACCAAGGCGTCCTATGATCTGCAAACCCAGATCGACATCGCCACTCAGGAGGGCGTGGTCGCCACCAAGAACGGCGTACGCAACATGAAGCGCTGGTACACCGAGATCCCCGAGATCAAGAAGGCCGCGCCCGAGCTGCAGGTTCTTTCCTGCCATGACGAATGGCTGCTGCCGACCATGTTCGACGTCGACGGCTTGCTGGTCGGTTATGGCAACATCGCGCCCGAGCTGCTGATTCAGTTGATCGAGGCCGGCAAGGCTCAGGACTATCCCGAGGCGCGCCGCATCTTCGAACAGCTGCTGCCGGTGACCAAGGCCGTCTATCATCGGGGTTCGCACATGGAGGGCACGGTCGCCCTCAAACTGGGTCTGGTAAAGCGCGGCGTGCTCGACCATGCCACCATCCGCGAGCCGCTCAAGAATCTGGGCGAAGCGGCGGAGCGGGAAATCTTCGCCGCCTTTGACGCGGCGGGGATCGGACCGGTCTCCGCCGCGGCCATCGCCGCCGAATGAGTTGATGGGTCCTCGCGCCGCAGGGTGCGAGGACCTTTTGCTTCCGGGGTGGTCCCGCACCGGCCCTGGAACGCGTATCACCGCACGGATGACTCCAAAGAAGCGTCACTGTGCAAGGGAGAAACAGCCAGGCGTGGACCGGTCCGAGGATCGCCGCGCCCGAAAGGAAAGTCATGTCGCATCGTGACGTCGTGCACGCGGCTCCACCCGTGCACCCCCCGAAAGTCGCGTCGAATCGGTCGCTTGTGGCCAAGCTGGCGCTGATCGGACCCGCTTTCATCGCCGGCGCCTGGCAGTTCGGCCCTGGCAATCTGACCTCTGCGATCGAGGCGGGCAGCGCCTTTGGTTACGCCCTGATCTGGGTGATCCTGGTCTCGACCGTGCTGATGATCTTCTTCACGGATATGAGCGTGCGGGTCGGAATCGCCTCGCCCCTGTCCATGATCGGCACAATCAAGCAGACGCTGGGAAAGCCGGTCGGGGTGCTGGCCGGCTGTGGCGTCTTCTTCATCACCCTGTGTTTTTCGGTCGGCAATGCGGCCGGGTCGGGTCTGGCCCTATCGATGCTGTTCGGCGGCAGCGCGGTGTTCTGGACGCTGCTGGTCACCGTGGCGGTCGGGTTCGTTCTTCTGGTCCGCAATGTCTACAAGACGGTCGAGCGCGCGCTTCTGGTGCTGGTGGCGTTGATGGCCGTGGGCTTTGTCGGCAGCGCCTTTCTTGCACGCCCGGACTGGGCGGCCGGCGTGTCCGGCGTGTTGCCCAGCTTCCCGGCGGGCGCCGAACTGCTGATCGTCGCCCTTGTCGGCACCAACTTCTCGATCAACGCCGCCTTCTTCACCAGCTACGCCACCAAGGCGCGGGGAATTCGCCGGGATGAATATGCGGATGCGACCCTGTCCGACACCATACCGGGCATCGTCGCGCCCGGCATCATGACGGCCTTGGTCATCATGGTCGCGGCAGCCGTGCTGGGACATACCGGACAGCGCGTCGAGACCCTGCCGCAACTGGCCAGCGTCTTCGAGCCTCTGGCCGGTCAGATCGGCTACTATGTCTTCGTTACGGGCTTCTTCGCCGCCGCCTTCTCCTCCATGCTGGCCAACGCCACGGCGGGCGGGACCCTGTTGTCGGACGGCCTCGGCTGGGGCGGGTCGTTCGATTCCCTGCGGACCAAGATCCTGGTGGGATGCGTCCTGCTCTTCGGTGTGCTGGTGGTGGCGTTTGCGCCGGGCTCGCGGATACAGCTGATCATTCTGGCGCAGGCGATGACCGTGCTGGTCGCCCCCATGCTGGGCGTTCTGCTGGTCCTGACGGCCAACAACAGGCTGCTCGGGGATCTGCGCAACAGGTGGTGGCACAACCTGTTCGCCGCCGTGGGCCTGATTTCCATCTTCGCCACCAGCGTCCTGCTGGTCCTCAGCCTCACGGGCGTCATCGCGCGCTGATCGCGCTTGCCCGCGCCTGCCTCCTCTCCGGAGTTCCCCGCCGGATCACAGACGTCCGGCGGGGCGGGCGTAGCGAAAACCAAGACATCGGGAGACGAGACCATGACGGTTCGTAAAGACCGGCGCGGGATGCGCCGTGGGCGGAGCGCCGCCCTGACCCTGCTGGCGCTGGCCGCCGTGCCGGCCTCCGCGAAGGCCCAAGACGTTGCGGTGACTCAGACCCCTGAGCCTTCTGCGCCCTATCC
Source organism: Brevundimonas mediterranea (assembly GCF_011064825.1). Taxonomy (NCBI): domain Bacteria; kingdom Pseudomonadati; phylum Pseudomonadota; class Alphaproteobacteria; order Caulobacterales; family Caulobacteraceae; genus Brevundimonas; species Brevundimonas mediterranea. Next base: position 967,299 of record NZ_CP048751.1, on the reverse strand, counting down.
TCGCGCCGCCATCGGCGTTGGCTCTGTCGTCGGCGGCTATGCCGAGGCGCGCTGGGCCGAGGACTGGTCCGCCCTGCGCGACCCGGAGCGGCGCAAGGACGTGTTTGATCGGCTGAAATACACTCCGTTGTCGCAGGATGGGGAGGTCTGGCTCAGCCTGTCGGGCGAGATGCGGCTGCGCACCGCCCTGACCACCAGTCCCGGCCTTCGGGAGGGTGCGGACCTGCGGCTGGACACCCTGCGTCTTGTCGGCGGCGCGGATTTGCACATAGGTCGTCATCTGCGCGTCTTCGGCGAAATGGCGCATGGCGGCGCGGGCGGCGACAACTATGGAAATCCGGTCGGCGCCATCCGCAACGACCTGGCCGTCACCCAGGCGTTCTTCGATGTGACGGGAGAGATCGGCGGACGCGAGGTCGGGGTCCGCTATGGCCGCCAATTCTTCATCGACGGCTCACCCTATCTGATCAGCACCCGCAACGGCGCGACCCTGCTCACCCCCTTCAATGGAATCCGGGGGTGGGTGAGGGGCGAGCATTGGCGGGCCGACCTGTTTGACCTGCATCCGACCCGCCTGGGGACAGGAGACGTCTCCGATGACCGAACAGACGACGCTCGACGGTTCAGCGGTCTGAATGTCAGCACTCAGGTTCCAAGCGACTGGTTCGGCGGCTCTAAGCTGTATCTCGATCCTTTCGTCTGGCGTTTCCGTCAGGACGCTCGTCGCTGGGGCGCCGAGACGGCGCGGGAGGAGCGAACCTATGTCGGCGCCCGTCTGTGGGGCGCAGCCGGCCCGGCTCAGTTGGACTGGACGCTGGCGCGTCAGACCGGTCGCTTCGGTGATCGCGATATCGAGGCGTTGCAGGTCTTCACGACCCAGAGCATGCGTGCGGGGGAGGGAGCGGGTGCGCCGCGCATCAGCCTGCGCGTCGACTATGGCTCAGGCGGCGGGGCCTATGATGGCGGCGTGATCCGCAACGCCTTGACCCCACAAGGCGTGCCGATCTTCTACAGCTACCAGAACGTCTTCAACCCCGTGAACATGATCGCGGTCGCGCCAGGCGTCACGGTTCGCCAGGGCAAGACCAGCGTTACGGGCGAGGTCCAGTTCACCTGGCGCGCGTCGGAACGCGACGCCGTGTATCGGGCCACCGACCTGCCCTATGCCGGCACTGAGGTGGTCGAGGGCCGCCACGTCGGCGAAGTCTGGAAGCTGCAGTTGGCGCACACGATCTCTCCCAGGACCAGCTTGATCGCCCGCTATGAGCATCTGGCTGCCGGATCGGTGCTCAAGGATGCAGGCTACGAGAGCTCGGACTACCTGACGGCCTGGGTGAACTTCAGATTTTGAAGGACGCGGCCGTTCACCAGGTTCGCCAGGGCGCCATGCCGGCGGCATTTAGTTGGACGCCAACGTCGGCTTTCCGGCGGAAGTACAATGTGCGCTTCTCTAATCGGGTGTAGGGGGCAAGCTGGTTTGTGATTGTTGTCGGCCTGATCGATCACGCGATCACGCTTCTCTTCGCAGTCTGGATGGCTCCTTGCGAGCGGAGCCGGTGTACGCATGCATGGGATCGGGGTCTTGAGAGCCTCGCTTTTGGGCGCGCTCGAAGCGCAGTAAGCATTTTCGGCTTCATCCATCCCGTCGTCCGCGCGGGACGATCCGAGCCGGAACTCTGTGCCATCGACCCACATGCGGTGCAGGACGACAGCGATCTTGCGAGCGACGGCTACGATGGCACGCCGACGGCCCTTGGTCTTCATCAGCCGCATGCCCCAGGCCTTCAGGCTCGACCATTTGATCGAGCGCATGAGCATGGCGTTGGCGGCGGCGTACCCGCCTTTGCCGATCTCAGGGCGCTATGTTCGCGAGTCGGCCTTCGAAGGAAGGACGGCAGTGGATGAGCTTGCAGCGATGATCGACGATTCAGCCCTCGAATTGATCCGCTATTGTCTGAGACGGGCCCCGGACGAGAGCATCGAGGTCAACGAGGCCTGGCTCGACACAGCGCGCGATGCCCTTGGTGAGGACGGGCCCGAGCGGGCGATCGTCACACCTTCCTGCGGTCTGGCGAAGACCGGGCGGTCGAAGGCCTGAAGAGGCGGGTAGCCTGGCTCCAGGCCCGCGTACGAAACTCGACGCCTTGGTCGTGCTTTCCGGCGCCCTGTCCGGGGAGCTCTCCGAATAGTTACTCGCGGCCGAGGAAGAGCTTTCGCGGGCAGAAGTGGGCGCAAAACAGACACCGAAGGCGAAGAAAGCGAAGACGTGAAGCGGTTTGTACTCGTAGGCCGGTGATGATCGACCCCACTCTGCTGATGAGTTTCGTTTGCTGTGACTTCAGTCTCATCTATTGTGGCCCGGGTCTCATCTGCAGTGACCCGGACCACCGCCGCCGTCTTCCTTAGACGTCCACCGCCGCGTCCAGGGCGTTTTCCTGGATGAACTCGCGGCGGGGTTCGACCACGTCGCCCATCAGTTTGGCGAACAGGTCGTTGGCGTCTTCCTCGTGTTCGACCGAGACCTGCAGCAGGGTGCGGGCGTTGGAGTCCAGCGTGGTCTCCCACAGCTGTTCCGGGTTCATCTCGCCCAGACCCTTGTAGCGCTGGATGGCCAGGCCCTTCTTGCCGGCGTCCAGCACCGCGTTCAGCAGGTCCAGCGGCCCCCGGATGGTGGTGGACTTGTCCTTGCGGCGATAGGTGGCCGGAGCGGAGAAGACGCCGTCGAAGGCGGCGGCGCGCTCGGCCAGACGACGCGCGTCCAGCGAACGCAGCAGGGTTTCTTCCAGCACGATGGTTTCCTGAACCGCGCGCCGGGTGCGGGTGAAGACGACCGCGCCCTGTTCGCCCGGCGCGCCGGTCCAGTTGCCGTCGCCCTCTTCGGCGTACAGGTTCAGGCGCACGGCGGCGGCGGCCGAGGCCTGGGTCATGTCGGCGTTTTCGGCGAACAGGCCGGCCAGGGCCGCCTGTTCAATGGCGAAGGCGGGGGCGCGCTGGCTGAGGCGATCGACGCCGCCCTTGAAGGCCTTGGCCTCGCGCACCAGAGCCTGCAAATCGAGACCCAGGCGACGCTCGCCGGTGGACAGGTCCAGCTCGGCCTCGGACGAGCCCTCCTCGATCAGATAGGCGTCCATCTCGGCCTGGTCTTTCAGGTAGCGAGACTGCTTGCCCTTGGAGACCTTATAGAGGGGCGGCTGGGCGATATAGACGTGGCCGCGCGTGATCAGCTCGGGCATCTGCCGATAGAAGAAGGTCAGCAGCAGGGTGCGGATGTGGGCGCCGTCGACGTCGGCGTCCGCCATCAGGATGATCTTGTGATAGCGCAGCTTGTCGGCGTTGAAGTCGTCGCGGCCGATGCCGGTGCCCAGGGCCAGGATCAGGGTGCCGATCAGGTCCGACGACAACATCCGGTCGAAGCGCGCCCGCTCGACGTTCAGGATCTTGCCGCGCAGGGGCAGGACGGCCTGGTTCTCGCGGTTGCGCGCCTGTTTGGCCGAGCCGCCGGCGGAATCGCCCTCGACGATGAACAGTTCGGACTTGGCGGGATCCCGCTCCTGGCAGTCGGCCAGCTTGCCGGGCAGGCTGCTGATCTCCAGCGCCGACTTGCGCCGGGTCAGGTCGCGCGCCTTGCGGGCGGCTTCACGCGCGGACGCCGCCTCGATGATCTTGGCGACGACCTGTTTGGCCTCGACCGGGTGTTCCTCGAACCATTGGGCCAGCCCCTCGGAGCACAGGGCCTCGACGGCCGGGCGCACTTCGGACGAGACCAGCTTGTCCTTGGTCTGGCTGCTGAACTTGGGATCCGGCACCTTTACCGACAGGACGCAGGTCAGGCCTTCGCGGGCGTCTTCGCCGGTGACGGAGACCTTCTCCTTCTTGCCGGCGCCCGAGCTCTCGATATAGCCGCCCATGACGCGCGTCAGGCTGGCGCGGAAGGCCGACAGGTGGGTGCCCCCATCCCGCTGGGGAATGTTGTTGGTGAAGCACAGCATGGTCTCGTGATAGGAGTCGTTCCACCACAGGGCGAGATCCAGCTCGATCCCTTCCTTCTTGCCGCGAATGACGATGACGTCCTTCAGGATCGGCGCCTTGGACTTGTCCAGGTGGCGCACGAAGGCCTCGACCCCGCCCTCGTAGTGCAGGATGGTTTCGGTCGGCTCGGCGCTGCGCTGGTCGGCCAGTTTGATGACCACGCCCGAGTTCAGGAAGGCCAGTTCCCGGAGCCGGTGTTCCAGCGTCTTCAGATCGAAGTCGATGTGGCTGAAGGTCGTGACCGACGGATAGAAGGTGACCTCGGTGCCGCTCAGGGGCTTGCCGGTGTCTTCGCGGATCGGGGCGTCGCCGGTGATCACCAGCGACTTGACCGTGTCGCCGCGCTCGAACCGCATCTGGTGCGCCTTGCCGTCGCGATAGATCTTCAGCTCCAGCCAGTCGGACAGGGCGTTGACCACCGACACGCCCACGCCGTGCAGGCCGCCCGAGACCTTGTAGGAGTTCTGGTCGAACTTACCGCCCGCGTGCAGTTGGGTCATGATGACCTCGGCCGCCGAAACGCCTTCGCCTTCGTGAATTCCGGTCGGAATGCCGCGGCCATTGTCGGTCACGGTGACCGATCCGTCGGCGTTCAGGATGACCTGGACCAGGTCGGCGTGGCCGGCCAGGGCCTCGTCGATGGCGTTGTCCACCACCTCATAGACCATGTGGTGCAGGCCGGAGCCGTCGTCCGTGTCGCCGATATACATGCCGGGACGTTTGCGCACCGCGTCCAGGCCTTTGAGAACCTTGATGGAATCGGCGCCGTATTCGGGCATTTCGGCAATCGGATCGGTCATGAAATCTGTAGCTCTGAAGTCCCGACCGGGACGGGGATTGAGCGCCGCGTCGGGCGCTCGAATCGACGACGGGATCGCACCGCATCGAAGCCCGCAACATATAGGAATTTCCGACGAAAAAGCGAGGAATTCCGTGCCGGAATCCTAGTCGCTCTCCAGCGCTCCACCGGCGACGCGCACGAACTGCGCGCGGCCGTCCAGGCCGGCGAACAGGCTGCGTTCGGTGCCGGTCATGAAGGCCTGGAGGTCCAGGGCGACGATCTCGTCGAACAGGGCGGCGCGACGGGCTTCGTCCAGGTGGGCGGGGGCCTCGTCCAGCAGCAGGACGGGGCGGGCGGCCCCGGCGGCGTCATGGTGCGCGAGGCGGCTGATCTGGGCCAGGATCAGGTTCAGGACCAGGGCCTTCTGCTCGCCGGACGAGCCCTCGGCGGCGGGCCGGTTCTTCTCGCGGTGAAGGGCGGTCAGGTCGGTGCGGTGCGGGCCGAACAGGGAGCGGCCGGCGGCGCCGTCGCGGGCGCGCGCCTTGGCCAGGCCCTCGCGGATGGCGGCGGCGATCTCGTCTTCTTCGGCGCCGGCCTCGGCCATCTGTTCGGCGGGGCCGTCCAGCCCCAGGTCGGCCTGGGGGAAGGGGCGGTCGCGGCGGGCGTCGATGGCGGCCTGGAGCGCGTGCAGGGCGGCGACGCGGGCCAGGGCCGCGCGGGCGCCGGCCTCGCCCAGCCGGGCCTCCAGGGCGTCCAGCCAGACGGGGTCGGCTTCGCGTCCGTCCTGTGCGTCGTTCAGCAGCCGCAAGCGTTCGCGCAGGGCCTTTTCGTAGGCGGAGACGGCGGCGGCATGGTCGGGATCGGCGGCGAAGACCAGCCGGTCGAAGAATTTCAGCCGCTCGGCCCGGGCGTCGGAGAACAGTCGGTCCTGCTCGGGCGTCGCCCAGACGGGCCGCAGATAATCGAGCAACCGCCCGGGCTGGGCCGTCTCGCCGTCGATGCGGACGATGCGCCGCGCCGCGCCCGCCGTCTGGACGCCGGTGCCCAGCCGCGTCTCGTCGTCCAGTTCGACCATGACGGCCCAGGCTCGGCCCACCGCCTCGCCCGGCTCGCGCCGACCCATTTCGGCGGCGGTCGCGCCCCGCAGCCCCTTGCCGGGGGTCAGCAGGCTGATCGCCTCCAGCAGATTGGTCTTGCCCGCCCCGTTCGGGCCGTGAAGCACCACCGGGCCGGAGGCGAGCTCCAGCCGTGCGCTCGCATAGGAGCGGAAGTCGGTGAGGGTGAGGGAGGTGATCAAGGAAGTGACGAGTGGCGAGTGGCGAGTGGCGAGGAAAGCAGGGCGAGGTGTGCTCGCCACTCGCCACTCGCCACTCGATCACACCCGCAGCGGCATCAGCACATACTGCACGCCCGGATCGCCCGGATCGAGCACCAGCGTCGGCGAAGCCGGGTCGGCGAAGCGGAAGGCGGCGTTTTCGCCGGTGATCTGGCCGGCGACGTCCAGCAGGTAACGGGCGTTGAAGCCGATCTCGAACGGTTCGTCGGAATAGCCGATCTCGACCTCTTCCTCGGCCTGGCCGGCTTCCATGTTGCGGACGGTCAGCTTCACCCGGTCGTTGTCGAAGGCCAGTTTCACCGACCGGCTCTTTTCCGCCGAGATGGTGGCGACCCGGTCGACGGCCTTGGCGAACAGGGCGTTGTCGATGTCGGCCTGTTTGTCATTGCCCTTGGGAATGACGCGCAGATAGTCGGGGAAGGCGCCGTCGATGACCTTGGAGGTCAGGGACGCCTCACCTATCTGGAAGCGGATCTTCTGGGCCGAGACGGTGATCTCGACCGGGCCGGCGGCGTCGTCCAGCAGGCGGCGGACCTGATCCACCGTCTTGCGCGGCACGATGACGCCGGGGCCGCCGGCCGCGCCCTCGGGCGCCGGGGTCTCGGCCAGGGCCAGGCGGTGGCCGTCGGTGGCCACGGCGCGCAGCAGGGCGACGCCGGCCTCGGCCACCGTGTGCAGATACAGGCCGTTCAGATAATAGCGGGTCTCTTCGGTCGAGACGGCGAACCGGGTCTTGTCGATCAGCCGCGCCAGGTCTTCCTTGGGCATGACGTAGGAGGCGCCGGCGCTGTCGGTGGACATGATGGGGAAGTCGCCCGCCGGCAGGACCGGCAGGTTGAAGCGCGACCGGCCGGCCGAGACCACCAGCCTGGGATCGTCGCCCGAATAGAGCAGCGACACCTCGGCGCCTTCCGGCAGCTTGCGCACGATTTCGTACAGGGTGTGGGCGGGGGCGGTGATCTGGCCCTCGACGTTCACCGTCGCCTCGGCCTCGTCCACCATCTCCATGTCCAGGTCGGTGGCTGCAAAGGCCAGCCGGTCCCGGCCTGCGCTGAGCAGGACGTTGGACAGGATCGGGATGGTGTTTCGGCGTTCGACGACGCTCTGCACATGGCCCAGGGCCTTCAGGAGCGCGGATCGTTCGATGGTCAGTTGCATGTCGTCTCGCCCGGATGCGGCGACTCAGGCTGGAGCGCCGCGATAGAGGGCCTTGGACACTAGCGGATTGGGCGCAAGGAGCAAGGAAGGCGACGGAAGCCGTTCACAGATTTCTGTTTCTCCCGTCCCCTTCATGGGGGAGGGAGATTGTTCAGCCCCGCAGCTTGCGGGTCAGGGCCTCGACGTCGCGGGCGATCTGGTCGTCCTGGGCCATCAGCTCCTCGATCTTGCGCACACCGTGCAGGACGGTGGTGTGATCGCGACCGCCGAAGCGACGGCCGATGTCGGGATAGGAGCGGGTCGTGTGCTGCTTGCACAGATACATGGCCATCTGGCGCGGGCGGGCCACCGAACGGGTGCGGCGCTCGCTCAGCAGATCGGCCTGTTTCAGGTTGAAGTGGTCGGCCACCGTCTTCTGGATCTCGTCCACGGTGATCCGGCGCTCGGGGCCGCCGCGCAGGGCGGCGCCCAGCAGGATCGAGGCCTCGTCCACCGAGACGGTCGCCAGGCGCGAACCGGCGGCGGCGGCCAGGGTGTTCACGGCGCCCTCAAGCTCGCGCATCGAGCCCGGCGTGCGATCCACCAGCTGGGCCAGCACCTCGGGCGCGGCCTCGCCCTGGACGACGCCCAGGGCCGACAGGGCCTTCAGACGGTTCTGGGCCACGGCGATCTTCAGCTCGCGGTCGCCCGCCTCGACCGGGCAGGTCAGGCCGGCGGCCAGGTGGCTGCGCAGGCGCGGCTCGACCTCGGTCAGGGCCATGGGCGCGCGGTCGGCCGAGAAGACGATCCGTTTGCCGTCCTCGATCAGGGCGGTCAGGGTCGACAGCAGTTCTTCCTGGGTCGAGGTCTTGCCGCCGACGAACTGGACGTCGTCCAGCAGCAGCATGTCGGCCGAGCGCAGGCTTTCCTTGAAGGCGGCGGTCGATCGGTCCTGCATCGCCTTGACGAAGGTCGACAGGAAGCGTTCGGCGGTCAGATAGACCACCTTGGCCTCGGGCCGCAGACGCTGGGCCTCCCAGGCGATGGCGTTCAGCAGGTGGGTCTTGCCGTAGCCGTAGGGGCCGCAGAAGAAGACCGGGTTGAAGTGGCCGTCGGCCCAGCTGGCCACCTGTTTGGCGATGGCCAGGGCGAAGGCGTTGCCCTGGCCCTCCACGAAGCTGTCGAAGGTCAGGCGGTCCTGAAGGCCGGCGGCGCGCACGGCGCGGGCGCCGTCGGCGATGGGGGGCACGGTCGGGCTGGCGAAGGCCGCCAGACGCGGTGTGGCGTCCAGGACATTGCCCGCGATCACGGCCGAGGCCGGAGGGGCCGAGCCCACCTCGGCGCGGCAGCGCACGTCCAGGCGGCGGTTCAGGCCGTCCAGGCCCAGCCACAGCTCGTTCATGCGACGCAGGGCGTTCTTGCGGACCCAGTCTCGGGCATAGGCGGTGGGCGTGACCAGGATCAGCTGGCCGGAGGAATCCACGCGAACGGCGGAAGGGGCGATGTAGGACGAGAAGGGACCGTCGCCGATCTCGGCGCGCAGGCGCACCGAGGCCTCATTCCAGATGCGATCCGGATCCGTCATGTTCGATCCGTTCACGCCGCCCGCCATCGCCGTCGCACCCCCAACCATTGTTCAGCCACCCGCTTCAAAAAACCATTCCGACCTTCGGCACTTCAGGGCGACGGTTCAGGGACGACTTCTCCTGCCCCGAAAAGCGATGCTTTTCGGGCGGGGCCGAGCTCCTGGACAGACATCTCCCGCCAACGCGAAACTATCGTCCCGCGCCGTCTTCATCCGTGTTGGGATGGAAGTGCGTTAGAGGCCAAAACTTACGCTGCGAGCCGGTTGGGTCAACGCTGATTCGTTGGTCGATTCGCAGTTAAATTGTTTGACTCCGTCAAACGCTAATCCTGCTTGAGGAATTCGCCTTCCAGGCGCCCCGAACTCCGTATTCCTGCGTAGAGAGGGTTAACGGCCAAACGCAAAACGGCGAAGGAGCTGATGCCCCTTCGCCGTTGAAAAGTCTGCAAAATCCCGTAACGGAACAGCGACAGCCATTCCGTGTCCGGGAAATCCGTTAAAGGATTTAGGCGGCCGACAGCTTCTTCAGCTGGGCGGCCAGACGCGACACCTTGCGCGAGCCGGTGTTCTTGTGAACGACGCCCTTGGAGACGGCGCGCATCAGCTCGGACTGGGCTTCCACGAAGGCGGTCTTGGCGGCCGTGGCGTCGCCGCCGGCCAGAGCTTCTTGGAACTTGCGCAGATAGGTGCGGACGCGCGAACGGCGCGCCTTGTTCACTTCGGTCCGCGCTTCGATCTTGCGGATCGCCTTGCGGGCGCCGGGGTTGTTAGCCATTTCAAACCTTCGAACGGAAAACGCCGCGGAGCACACGTCCACGGCGCGGAAATCTCAAGAGGGCGGGCCTATAGCCGAAAGCCCGGGGGTGGTCAACGCGCAGTTCCGACAAAGGTCAGGTGAGGTGCAACCCGCACCGGGTCGATAAACCTTATTCAACCAAAACATGGCAGCTTCCGATCAGATCGGAAGCCGAATGCCTATAAAAGCCGCAGCCTTTGCCCTCGCCCTCGTCCTGTCGGCGTTTTTCGTACAGGACGTCTCAGCTCAGCCTGCGGCGCAATCGCGGACGCCCCTTCAACTGGCAGAGGCTGTCGAACGGAGGGCCGGCACGACGGATTTCAGGGCGCTTGAGGCGTTCGGCCGCGAGGCGATACGCCGTAACGACCGCGAAGGTCTGCAACGCCTCTATCATGTCGCCTGGATATTTCTGAACCAGGGCGAGTTCGACACGGCCAGGATCTGGAACGACCGGCTCATGGAAGGCGCGCGTCACCAGGGCTCCCACCGCTACATCCAGATCGCCCGGCTGAACGCCCTGGCCCTGCGGTACGACGAGGGCGAGACGGCCGCCGCCGACGAGATGCGCCGGCTCGCGTCGATGGAGCCCGACTGGTTCGCGCGCACGCACGCCACCCGATTGTGGGCGCTGGCCCTGATGGATCGTGATCAGATCGGCGAAGGGCTGAAGCTGCTGACCGACGCCGACGCCTTGATCCCCGAGGGCGACGTCTATGCGCGGATTGCGCAGGCGGGCCTGTGGGAAATGACCGGCATCGGCCTGATGAGGCTGAACGACATCGATGGGGCCACCGCCGCCTTCGGGCGGTTCGAGATCGACTTGGCCAATCCGGACTATCCCCGGCCGGACTTCGACGCCGTCTACAATCTGGCCCGGCTATCGACCCAATTGGGCGATGTCGAACAGGCGAAACGCCTGTATCAGGTTCATCACCGGCTGACGCTGCGCGCAGGCCTGCCCAGCCTGGGGGTCTATGACGCCCGCCTGTGCGCCATGGTGGCCCAGGCCGCAGAGGCGCCGCGGGACGTGCTGCGATGTCTGGCGCCCTATGGCGAGAACCTGGGGGACGCCTCCTTCCTGGCGACGCAATTGCTGCCGGCTCGCGCCATCGCCCGGGCCCAGACCGGACAGATCGAGTCCGCGCGGCGCGACCTTGCGCAAATCCGCCGTCGCATCACCGTAGACCGCTACCGAGAGGAAGCGCGGCTGGAGGTGGCGCATGTCGAGGCCGAGATCCTGTTCGCCGAGGGCCGGGCTGCGGAAGCCTACGTCAAGCTTCGCGCCTACAACAGCGCCGAGCGCGTCGCCGAAGCCCGCGTCTTCAGCGGAGGGATCCGCCAGGTCACCGGCGACATGCAGCACAAGCTGACCGAACGTCGCGCCCAGTTGGAGACCGCGCGCTCGAACACAAGATTGCAGGGCTTGATCCTGACCATCGCCGCAATCTTCATCCTGTCGGCCTTGGCCGCCCTGTTGTGGATGGGAAGCCAGGCCCGGGATCTGCGCATCGCCCGTCGCCGCGCGGAAGAAGCCAGCCGGTCCAAGTCGGAATTCCTGGCGAATATGAGCCACGAGATCCGCACGCCCCTGAACGGGGTCGTGGCCATGGCCGACGCCTTGTCGCGCGCCGGGCTGGAGCCGCGTGAACGCGAGATGGTCGAAGTGATCCGGTCCTCGGCCGTGACCCTGGAACGGCTGCTGTCCGACATTCTGGACACGTCCAAGATCGAGGCGGGCCAGATCGTTCTGGAACGGTCGGTCTTTGATCTGGGCGACACGGTGCGCGGCGCGGCGGCCCTCTACCGGCCGCGCGCCGATGAAAAGGGCGTCGCCCTGCGGGTTGAGGTCGAGCCGACCATCGAAGGCGCCGTCGAGGGCGACGTGGTCCGGGTGCGCCAGGTCCTGTCGAACCTGATCTCCAACGCCTTGAAGTTCACCGAAACGGGATCCGTCGTCGTCACCGCCGTCGCGGTGGATGAAGATCGGGTCCGGTTCACGGTGAGCGACACCGGCTGCGGCTTTGATGCGGGCCAGAAGGGGCGGATCTTCAATCGCTTCCAGCAGGCCGACGGCTCCATTACCCGCCGGTTCGGCGGCACGGGCCTGGGCCTGGCCATTTCGCGAGACCTGGTCGCGCTAATGGGCGGCGTGCTGGATTGCGACGGCCGGCCGGACGAGGGCGCCGACTTCTGGTTCGAAATCCCTCTGACCAGGGTGGGGGGCGTCCAGCCGCCATCCGCGCCCTTCGGCCCGGGCGACGCCGGCGAGACCGACGCGCGCGCCTTCCCTGCGCGGATCCTGTTGGCCGACGATCATCCGGCGAACCGCAAGGTCGTCGAGATCATGCTGGCCGACATGCCGACCGAACTGGTGGCGGTCGAGGACGGGCGGCAGGCCGTGGAGGTCTTCCGAAAGGGCGGCTTCGACCTGGTGCTGATGGACATGCAGATGCCGGTGATGGACGGCCTGACGGCCACCGCCGCCATTCGCGCCCTGGAGACCGGAGAGAACCGCGTGCGCACGCCGATCATCATGCTGACCGCCAACGCCCTCCCCGACCATGTGGAAGCGGGGCGGGTCGCGGGCGCGGACGGCCACCTGTCCAAGCCGATCACCCTGGTCGGCCTGCTCGACGGCGTGGCGGCGGCCCTGGCTGCGGCTGAACGGCGGGAAAACCCCGTCGCTGCTTGAGGGGGGGCTGCTTGAGGCGGCGCCGCTTGAGGGTCAGGCGCGGAAGTCGGCGGGTTTCAGTCCGTGGCGCTGCAGCTTGTCGTACAGGGTCTTGCGCGGAATCCGCATCTCCTCCAGCACCGAGACGATGTCGCCCCTATGGGTCTGCAGCGCGCCGCGCAGCAGCTCGCCTTCGAAACGATGCATCCGGTCCGGCAGGCTCAGATCGGCCTCGGCGCCGCCGGACCCCTCGTCCAGGCCCAGGACGACGCGTTCGGCGAAATGGGCCAGTTCGCGGATATTGCCGGGCCAGTCCTCTTCCAGCAGACGGCGGCGGACGCCGTCGGTCACGCTCGGCGGCTCGACGCCGTGGCGGTCTGCGGCGCGACGCAGGAAATGGGCGAACAGCAGGGGGATGTCCTCGCGCCGCTCACGCAGCGGCGGCACGCGCAGCCGCACCACGTTCAGGCGATAATAGAGATCTTCGCGGAAATCGCCGCGCCGCGCCGCCTCGCTGAGGTCGATCTTGGCCGAGGCGAGGATGCGCAGGTCCAGCACCCGGGGCTCGTTGGCGCCGATCGGATGGATCTCCCGCTCCTCCAGCACCCGCAGCATCTTGACCTGGACCGCCAGGGGCATGCTCTCGACCTCGTCGAGAAACAGCGAGCCGTTGTGGGCGCGCTCCACATGTCCCACCCGTCGCCGCATGGCCCCGGCGAAGGCGCCCAGTTCATGCCCGAACAGTTCGCTCTCGATCAGGCCGTCGGGCAGGGCGCCGCAGTTGACGGCGACGAAGGGCGCCAGCCGGCGCCGGCCCCCGTTGTGCAGGGCGCGCGCGACCGCCTCCTTGCCGACCCCGGTCTCGCCTTCGATCAGCACGTCCATTCGGGCGTCGGCGATCTGGGCGATGGTGGCCCGCAGCGCCGTGATGGCGCGCGACGATCCGGCCAGCGGCAGTTCGTGCCCGCCTTCGGCGGCCATGGCGACCAGGCGGCGGTTCTCCAGCACCAGACTGCGCTTCTCCAGCGCCCGGTTCAGGCTGTCCTGCAGCCGCTCGAACGGAAAGGGCTTGGCGACGAAATCATAGGCGCCGTCGTGCATGGCGGCCACGGCGTCGGCGATGTCGCCGTGGCCGGTGATCATGATGACCGGCAGACTCGTGTCCAGGGCCTGCAGCCGCGTCAGCAACTGGCGGCCGTCCATGCCCGGCATCCTCAGGTCGGTCACGACCACGCCCGGGAAGTCTGCGTCCAGCGCCTTCAGGGCGGGCTCGGCCGCCGTGAAGGCGCGCACCTCCAGTCCTTCAAGCGTCAGGCGTTCGACCAGGGCCTGGCGAAAGTCGGCGTCGTCCTCAATCAGGGCGACGGTCTGCGGCAGGGGCGGGCGCATCAGGCGGCCTTCAGGACGGCGACGAAGGTCGCGCCCCGTTCGGCGGGGACCAGATCCAGCTCGCCCCCGAAACTGGCGACGATGTCGCGGCAGATGACCAGCCCCAGGCCCAGGCCGTTGGCGCGGGTGGTGACGAAGGGCGTGAACAGCTGGCGCGCCACATCGGGCGCCACGCCGGGCCCGTTGTCGGCGAAGATCAGCCGCACCCGCTCGCCGTCGCGCGCCACGGCCAGGGTCAGGCGGGCGTCGGTCTGGCCTTCCATCGCCTCGGCGGCGTTCTTGATCAGATTGACGATGACCTGTTCCAGACGGAACTGGTGGGCGCGGACCTGCACGTCGCCGTCGCCGATCCGCTCCAGTCTGACCCCGCGTTCCTCCACCCGCCCGCGCGTCAGTTCCAGCCCGCCCTGGATGGCGTCCTCCAGCCGGATGGCGTCGATGGTCGGCGTGGCCTTGCGTGAGAACAGCCGCAGATCCTGGGTGATGGCGCCGATCCGTTTGGTCAGACCGCCGATGCGCTGAAGCACGTCTCCGACCTTGTCGGGCTGGTCGCGGCTCAGCAACAGTTTCGCGGTCTCTGCATAGGTCCGGATGGCGGCGACGGGTTGGTTGATCTCGTGCGCCACGCTGGCGACGATCTGGCCCAGGGCGGCCAGTTTGCTGGCCTGCACCAGTTCGTCGCGCAGCAGCTCCCGCGCGGCCTCGGCGCGGCGGCGCTCCTCGATCTGGCGGTTCAGGGCCAGATTGGCGTCGTGCAGTTCGCGCGTGCGTTCGTGGATGCGGCGCTCCAGCTCCAGCCGGCCTTCTTCCTCCGCCTGAGCCTTGGCGCGGGCCAGATGACGCCGGCGCAGCAGCACGGCCACGCCCAGGGCCAGAAGGCTGGTGATCAACAGGGCCAGACCGCGCGCGCCCGCCACCGCCGCCCCGATCACCCCCCGTTCGGGCGTCAGCAGATGCAGGGTCCAGCCGGGCGCGGCCGTATCCGTCTCCGAATGCACCCATGTCTGCGGACGGCCGTCGCCGACGGCCGTCCGCACCAGCCGGGGCCGGTCGCCGTTCGGCGTCTGGAAGGGCAGGGGGGACAGGGCGCCGGGGTGGAGGGTGAGGTCGGTCAGGCTGAGGCGACGCCGTCGCTCGTCCATCGGTTCGGTCGTGCGGAAGCGCCATTCCGGGATGCTGGTGACCAGGACGACGCCGCCCGGATCTGAGACCCAGGCGGGCTCGCCCGAGCCGCGCCATTCGGCCTCCAGGTCGTCGAACTCGACCTTCAGCACAACCACGCCCAGGGGCGCGCCGTCCGCTGAGTCCACACGGCGCGACAGATAGAGGCCGGGTCGGCCGCTGCGGGTGCCCAGGGCGTAGAACTCGCCTTCGGCGTCGCGCATCGCATTGATGAAATAGGGCCGGAACTCGTAGCGCGAACCGACGAAACTGGTCGAGGCCCGCCAGTTGCTGGACGCCAGGGTCAGGCCCCGCGCGTCCAGCACATAGATGACGGCGGCGCGGGTCTGGGACGCCAGCCGCTCCAGCTTGCGGTCCACCCCGTTCACGGCCTGGGCGCTGGGCGTGGTCAGCAGGGCGGCCACATCGGGATCGCCGGCCAGGACGATGGGGATGGCGCGCTGCTTGTCCAGTTCGCTGCGCAGCACGGCGGCGTGCAGGGCGGCGCCGGCCGTCGCCTGGCGTTCCAGTTCGCCGGTCGCATCGCGCCGCGCGGCCTCGCCCGCGACGCCCGCCAGCACGGCGCTCGCCGCCAGCCAGCCAAGCGTCAGCAAGACCCAGGGCTGTCGAGCGATACTCGAAAGTCCTTCGATAGTCAGGGGCGGCGACGAACGAGTCATGCGCCTATCTGTGCGACATTTCGCACGACTAGGCCATCACCTTGTGCGTCCAGCCGCACTGCCGATCCCGATTCTGGGAGGATCGCTAGGATATTTTGTTGAAAAAACAGCCTTCTAGATCGTCTTTCGAAGGGGTTTGGAAGCGGCTTCACCCTGCCGGACACTGGACCTCGGAGCCTCGCCGCAGACGTGGGGCCCGTCGAGGAAACCGCGGGATGGTCCCGCAGTGACAGGAGCCTTCCGTGATCGCGCTTCCCTCCACCGCAGAACCGGCCGTGCGTCGGCCCTTTTACCGGCATCTGTATTTCCAGGTTCTGACCGCCATCGTGGCCGGCGCGATCATCGGCCATTTCTGGCCCAGCTTCGGCGAAAGCCTCAAGCCGCTGGGCGACGCCTTCATCAAGTTGGTGAAGATGATCATCGCCCCGGTCATCTTCCTGACCATCGTCACCGGCATCGCCGGCATGAGCGACCTCGGCCGCGTGGGGCGCGTGGCGGCCAAGGCCTTCGCCTATTTCCTGACCTTCTCGACCCTGGCCCTGATCGTCGGCCTGATCATCGCCAACCTGGTCCAGCCCGGACGCGGCCTGAACATCGATCCGGCCACCCTGGATGTCGGCGCCGTCGCCAAATATTCGGAACAGGCGCATGAGACGACCATCACCGGCTTCCTGATGGGCATCATCCCGGACACGATGGTTTCCGCCTTCTCCGAGGGCAATATCCTCCAGGTCCTGTTCGTCTCGGTCCTGTTCGGCCTGGCCCTGGCCCTGGTCGGCGACGTCGGCAAGCCGGTGCTGAGCTTCCTGGAATCGATCAGCCACGCCTTCTTCAAGCTGGTGGCCATCCTGATGAAGGCCGCGCCCATCGGGGCCTTCGGCGCCTTCGCCTTCACCATCGGCAAATATGGGATCGGCTCCATCGCCAATCTGGCCGCGCTGGTCGCCACCTTCTACCTCACCGCCGTCATCTTCGTGGTCGGCATCCTGGGCCTGGTCGCCTGGGCCAACGGCTTCAACATCCTGAAGCTGATCCGCTATCTGAAGGAGGAACTGCTGCTGGTCCTGGGCACCTCCTCGTCGGAAGCCGCCCTGCCGTCGTTGCTCAACAAGATGGAACGCGCCGGCGCCTCCAAGTCGGTCGTCGGCCTGGTCGTCCCGACCGGCTATTCGTTCAATCTGGACGGCACCAACATCTACATGACCATGGCGGCCCTGTTCATCGCCCAGGCCCTGAACATCGAACTGACCCTGCAGCAACAGATCCTGCTGCTGCTGGTCGCCATGCTGTCCTCCAAGGGGGCGGCCGGCATCACCGGCGCCGGCTTCATCACCCTGGCGGCGACCCTGTCGGTGGTTCCTACCGTTCCGGTCGCGGGCATGGCGCTGATCCTGGGCATCGACCGGTTCATGAGCGAGTGCCGGGCCCTGACCAACTTCATCGGCAACGCCGTGGCCACCATCGTCGTCGCCCGATGGGAGGGCGAACTGGACCGGGACGCCTTGCACGCGGCCTTGAACGGTCCGTCGCAGCCGATCGCGGCCCAGCCCGATCCGGCGGCCGGCCCCGGTGACAAGGAGCTGGTCACCGCCGACTGAGTTGCTTCCTGCACAGGCGCCGTCGCGAAAGCGCGGCGCCTGTACTGCATCCGGCGCCTTGCCCAACGCTGATACGCATTTCTGCTTATAGCCATTTGGGCCTTCCTTAACAGTCGCACCCTATGAGCGTTATTCATGATTATTCACCGCTCCCTCGCAGCGGGTGTCGGCCTCGCCGCGCTCGCCACCTCCGCCTTCGCCCAGTCGTCAACGCCGACGGCGGAAGAAATCGCCGCCCTGCGCGCCCAGGTGCAGGCCCTGTCCGCGCGCCTCGAACAGCTTGAGGCCCAGTCGCAGGTCCAGGCTCAGACGGCCGCCGCCGCGCCCGCTGCCGCGGGAACGCCGGCTCCGGCCGCCGCCGCCGCGCCGCGCCCGGTCGTCCAGGCCGCCAGCGCGCCCTCCAGCGTCGACTGGTCGAGCGGCCTTCCCGAACTGCGCAGCCCGGACGGCGGCTTCACCTTCAAGCCGCGCATCCGCGTCACGGCCGACCTGTCCAACACCTTCGGTTCGGACTTCGACGGCCGCAACCTGACCACCACCGAACTGCGCGGCCTGCGCCTGGGCGCCCAGGGCAAGACCCCCGGGGGCTTCAGCTACTGGATCGAAGGCGACATCGCCGACAATGCGATGAGCGTCGCCAACGCCTTCATCGCCTATAGCCGCAAAGTGGGCGGCCGCGATCTCGAGGTGTCCGTCGGCCAACGTCTGAACGACCGCTGTTTCGAATGCGGCACGGCCGAGGATGTGGTTCCGTTCCTGGAGCGCAGCATGGCGATCTCGACGGTGGGGCCGGAGCGCGGCTCCTACGGCGTCGGCGTGACCTCCAAGCTGATCGGCAGCGTCTGGCACGCCTCGTTGTCATTGACCGGCGACGCGATCAGCAGCGGCACGACGAATGACTCCGTCACCCTGATGGGCCGCACCCACTGGTCGCCCTTCAAGACCGACGACGGCTTCCTGCACATCGGCGGCTGGGGCTTTATCGAGGATCTGACGCCCAATGCTTCGGTGGCTTCGCGCAGCCTGGTGGTCTCGTCGCGCGGTAACGACAATCTGCGTCTCTCGGCCGGAACCTATGCCGATCCGAAGGGCAGCAAGGGCCTGGGGCTTGAGCTGGGCGGGGTGCATCGCTCGGGCTGGCTGATGGCCGAAGGCGGCCGACGTTTGCTGGAGACCGCCGCGCGGGACTTCGACCAGGACGGCTATAGCATTTCGGCGGGCTTCTTCATCACCGGCGAGAAGCCGCCCCTTTCGCCCCGTACCGGCACCTGGGCGCGTCCCAAGGTGCTGAAGCCGCTGGGCGTCGATGGTTACGGCGCGGTCGAAATCGTCGGCCGCTATGACACCGCCGACTACAGCGACAACCCGACCGGGGGGGAAGCCGACACCTGGCTGTTGGGCGTCAACTGGTATCCGACGAACAACACCCGCGTCTCCACCCACTGGAGCGCCTGGTCGGTCGACAACCGCACCGGGACCTTCGTCGGCGACGACAGCGGCAACACCGCCACCATCCGCGTCCAAACCGCCTTCTAGACCTGAAACCCGCCCGGAACGGTCCGCCGTTCCGGGCTTGCGCCCCAAAGCCGCCGAGATGATCGCATGAACCCGAAGAACATCCCGATGCAGCGGAAACTGGCGATCGCCTTCGCCCTTCTGCTGACCGTAGCGGCCGCCATGATCGGGGCGGTCTTTTTCCAGCTGTCGGAGATGAAGACAGCCGCCGAACTGAACGCCGAGAGCAAGTCGATCATCGACCACACCCATGTGGCCGAGAAGGGCTTCATCCGCCTGAACTCACAGATGCGGGGCGTGCTGTTGACCGGAAACGCCGACTATCTCGAAGTCTACCGCAAGGGCTGGGAACAGTTCGAAGCCTCGGTCGCCGCTCTGGGCGCCGCCAACCTGACGCCGGAAGAGCAGGCGCTGGTTGAGAAGGCCAAGACCGACGCGGCCGCCTGGCGCACCGAGTTCGGCACGCCGCTGACCGAAGCGGCGCTGGATCCTTCGCGTATCGAGGCCGCGCGCCGCGTGGTGATCGATTCCGGCGATCGGGTGCGCGTCACCCACATCACCAAGGCCGTCACCGAAATCCGCGATATGGAGATCGAGCGGATGAACGTGCGCGACGCCGAACAGGCGTCGGCGATCACCGCCTCCTTCATCGCCCTGGCGGTCGGAGGGCTGATCCTGGTCGCCGCCGCCGTCTTCCTGGGCGTGCAACTGTCCATCCTGATGGTCGCGCCCGTCCGCCGCATGACCGGCGCCATGTCGGTCATGGCCAACGGCAAGCTGGACGTCGCCATCCCCGACACCGACCGCAAGGACGAGGTCGGCGCCATGGCCCAGGCCATGCAGATCTTCCGCGACAACAGCCTGCGCGCCAAGGCGCTGGAGCTCGAAACGGAAACCATGCGCGACGAATCGGAAGTCGAGCGTCGGCGCCGCGAAGCCGCCGCCGCGCAGGAAGCGGCCGAGAATGCGGTCGTGATCGAAAGCCTGGGCAAGGGGCTGTCCGCCCTGGCGGACGGCGATCTGCTCTACCGCATCGACGCGCCCTTCCCGGCGCGCAGCGAGGTCCTGAAAACCGATTTCAACCGTTCGATCTCCCGTTTGGAAGAGACGGTCACCGGCGTGCTCGGCTCGGTCCGCGGCATCGACTCCGGCGCCGGCGAGATCAGTCAGGCCTCCGACGACCTGTCGCGCCGCACCGAACAACAGGCCGCCAGCCTGGAAGAAACCGCCGCGGCCCTGGACGAGATCACGGTCACGGTCCGCAAGACCGCCGAGGGCGCCACCCAGGCCGCCACGGTCACCAGCGGCGCCCGCCAGAGCGCCGAGGCCTCGGGCGCGGTCGTGATGAACGCCGTCCAGGCCATGCAGAAGATCGAGGACGGCTCACGCCAGATCAGCCAGATCGTCGGCGTGATCGATGAGATCGCCTTCCAGACCAACCTCCTGGCCCTGAACGCCGGGGTCGAGGCGGCGCGGGCCGGCGAGAGCGGACGCGGCTTCGCGGTGGTCGCCTCTGAAGTGCGGGCCCTGGCCCAGCGCTCGGCCGAGGCCGCCAAGGAGATCAAGACCCTGATCAACAGTTCGGGCGCCGAGGTCGAGAACGGCGTGCGCCTGGTCAGCGAGGCCGGTTCGGCCCTGCAGGCCATCGCGTCCCAGGTCAACGACATCAGCAATCTGGTGGTCGAGATCGCCGCCTCCGCCAAGGAGCAGGCTACCGGCCTTCACGAGATCAATGTCGCCGTCAACCAGATGGACCAGGTCACTCAGCAGAATGCTGCGATGGTCGAACAGGCGACGGCGGCCAGCAACGCCCTGCGCCAGGAGACCGCCGAGCTGTCGGCCCAGGTGTCCTTCTTCCAGGTCTCGGGCGGAAAGCCGGTCTCAGCCGCGCCCGCAGCCCCATCCGCGCGCGCCGCGCCCCGCCCGTCCCCTCGCCCGGCCCCGCGTGCGGAACAGCGCGTGGTCAAGGTCGCCAACGGCCGCGACATGACGGTCGGTTCGAACGACGACGGCTGGGAAGAATTCTGATCAGAAGGGGGCGGGACCAAGGTTCCGCCCCGCCCTGTCATCGGACGTGCAAGACCCGAGTCCAACCCTGTTGAACGCGCCGTCGATCCGTTTCCGTCGCACAAGTTCAGGCTGTGTGGGGTGCATGCAACGCTTTCCAAAACGTCATGAATTCCGCCGCTTTCCAGCCATGTTTTTCACGCCCAAAGGGCCTGAAATCTACATTCTGGACCACGGTTTTCATGACTCCGACCGCGCTCATGCTGCTCGCACTCGCTCCGACCGCCAGCGCCGCCGATATCCAGCCTTTGCAGCAGGAAGAGGTGACGACGGTCCTGCCCGACATCGAGGTGACGGCCGCCAAGCGCGGCGTGGCCCTGGGCGGGCAGGAACCGATCGTCTCGTATGACGCCGCCCAGATCCAGGCCTTCGGCGCCACCAATATCGGCGAACTGGTGACCCTGCTGGAGGCCCAGACCCGCAGCGCGCGCGGCGGGTCCCCGGTCTTCCTGGTCAACGGCCGTCGCATTTCCGGCTTCCGTGAAATCCGCGGCATTCCGCCCGAGGCCATCGAGCGGTTCGACGTCCTGCCGGAAGAGACGGCCCTGTCCTACGGCTACAGCGCCAACCAGCGCGTCGTGAACATCGTGCTGAAGGCCGACTTCCGCTCGCTGACCGCCTCGGTCAACGTCAGCCGGTCGGACCAGGGCGGCCGGACGACGACGGCAAGCGAGAACAACCTTCTCAAGATCGCCGGGGCCGACCGCTGGTCGCTGGACATCAACGGCGAGAGCAGCAACGCCCTGTACGAGACCGAACGCAATATCGACCGCACCGACTCGAACAGGGTCGACTCGGCGGGCGACAACGGCGAGCGGAACGCCTATCGCACCCTGCTGCCGCGCGCGGCCGAGGCGTCGGTCGCGGGGACCTACAAGCACGACCTGAACGACAAGGTCGGCATGACCCTGAGCGGCAGCCTGGAGGACAGCAGCAGCCGCAGCTACTCGGGTCTGCCCGGCTTCAGTCTGAGCCTGCCGGCCGGCAATCCCTGGTCGCCCGGCGGGGCGGCGGCCGATCTATATCGCTACGTCGGCCTGCCGGACGCCCTGCAGCGCCAGACCAATACGCGCGCTGCGGAACTGGGCACGGTGTTCGACGGCTACCTCGGGGACTGGCGCTGGACCGCCACGGGCGAATACAGCCGCACCGAGACGGACACCACCACCGGACGCGGCGTCAGCGCCGCCGCCCTGCAGGCCGCGATCACGGCGGGCGACACGACCGTGAACCCGTTCGGCGACCTGACCGGCGCGGTGACGACGTCCGCCCGCGACACCGCCAATTCGATCTCCCAGTCGGCGGAAGCCGAACTGGTGCTGAACGGCACGGCCTGGGAACTGCCGGCCGGCGGCGTCACCACGACCTTCAAAGTCGGAGGCGAACATCAGTCCCTGGATTCCGAAAGCGTCCGTTCGGGCGTGACGACCGACCGGTCCCAGTCGCGCGACCTGGGCAGCCTGCAGGCCAATTTCGATCTTCCGATCTCCAGCGTCGATCGCGGCGTCCTGCCCAAGATCGGCGATCTGTCGGCCAATATGAACCTGGCCTATCAGGAACTGTCGGACTTCGGCGGCGTCTCGACGCTGGGCGGTGGTCTGAACTGGTCGCCGGTCGCCCGACTGTCCCTGTCGGCCAACTATTCGGACGAGGACAAGGCGCCGACGATCCAGCAACTGAACGATCCCACCATCTCGACGCCGAACACCGCCGTCTTCGACTATTCGACCGGCCAGACCGTCCAGGTCGTCCAGATCACCGGCGGCGATCCGAACCTGAAGGCGGAGAACCGTCGAATCCTGAAACTGGGCGTCAACTGGCAACCGCTTTCGGCCACCGACCTGCGCCTGAATCTCGCCTATACCCGCACCGAGGTCGAGGATGAGATTTCCGGCTTCCCGGCCATCACCCCCGACCTCGAAGCCGCCCTGCCGGAGCGGTTCACCCGCGCCGACGACGGCACGCTTCAGTCCATCGACGCCCGTCCGCTGAACTTCGCCAGCCGCGAGCAGCAGGACGTCCAGTGGGGCTTCAACTTCTCCAAGCCCTTCGGCAAGCCCAATCCGGCCATGATGGGGCAGAGGCCGGGCGGCCCTGGCGGCCGGCCCCCCGGGGGGGCGATGCGTATGGGCGGCGGGCCGGGCGGGCCGGGCGGTCCTGGCGGCGGGCGGCTGCGCGGCTCCGCCGCCCCCGGCATGCAACCCGGCCAGGGCATGTTCAACTTCTCCCTGACGCACACCTGGCGCGTCCAGGACGAGGTGGTGATCCGCGACGGCCTGGCGCCCCTGAACCTGCTGGACGGGGATTCCATCTCCGGCTCGGGCGGCCAGTCGCGTCACGAGGTCCAGGTGCAGACCGGCCTGTTCAAGAACGGCTTCGGCGCCTTCGTCAACGCCAACTGGCGGTCGGGCACGACGGTCGAGGGCGACACCGCGGGTTCGGCCGATCTGGACTTCTCGGACCGCACGACGGTCAACCTGTTCGCCTTCGCCGATCTGACCCAGCGCACCGCCTGGGTCGAACGTTTTCCCTTCCTGAAGGGATCACGTGTCGGTCTTGGGGTGCAGAATATCTTCGACGACCGAACGTCCGTCACCAGCAGCGACGGGGCGACGCCGGTCAATTATCAGCGCGACTACCTGGACCCGCAGGGGCGGGTGTTCCGGATCAACCTGCGCAAGATCCTGTACTGATCCGAGGGGCAGGGCGGGGCTCGCGCCGTTCCGCCCTGTCGGCCCTCCGACCTGTCAGGGCCAGACCACCGCCAGGGCGATCAGGACGGCGATGGCGACGAAGGCCAGGGGAAAGAACAGACGGTCGGACATGGCGACAGCCTAGCGGCCGCCCCAGGCCGCCACAAGCCGAGCGCGCGTCGGCTGGGCTGTGCGTTGCAACACGGCGAGGCGCGCAAGCCTTGACCGGCTCATGACTGCGGCTTACCCGGACAGACTGTTTTGTCGAGGACTGATCGAATGCCGCGCCTGATCCTGCTCCGCCATGGCCAGAGCCAGTGGAACCTTGAAAACCGTTTCACCGGCTGGGTCGATGTCGATCTGACGGCGGAAGGCGAGGCCCAGGCGCGTCGCGGCGGCGAACTGATCGCCGAGGCCGGGTTCACCCCTGCGGTCATGTTCACCTCGGTCCTGACGCGCGCCAAGCGCACCGGCGCCCTGGCCCTGCAGTCGGCGGGTCTGACCGATATCCCGGTGATCGAGGACTGGCGCCTGAACGAGCGCCACTACGGCGGTCTGACCGGGCTGAACAAGGCCGAGACGGCCGAGAAGCACGGCGAGGATCAGGTCAAGATCTGGCGCCGCAGCTATGACGTGCCGCCGCCCCCGCTGGCGCCGGGCGGCGAATTCGATTTCAACGCCGACCCCCGCTACGCCGACAAGCCCATCCCGGACACCGAAAGCCTGAAGACCACGCTGGAGCGGGTCGAACCCTATTGGAACGCCGAGATCGCCCCGCGC
This sequence comes from Brevundimonas mediterranea, assembly GCF_011064825.1. Classification (NCBI taxonomy): domain Bacteria; kingdom Pseudomonadati; phylum Pseudomonadota; class Alphaproteobacteria; order Caulobacterales; family Caulobacteraceae; genus Brevundimonas; species Brevundimonas mediterranea. Next base: position 943,081 of record NZ_CP048751.1, on the reverse strand, counting down.
CTGAAGGCGGGCGAGGACGTGCTGATCGCCGCCCACGGCAACTCCCTGCGGGCCATCGTCAAACTCCTGTTCGCCGTGCCGGACGACAAGATCGTGGGCGTGGAGATCCCGACGGGCAATCCGCTGGAGATCGATCTGGACGCCGATCTGAAGCCGACCGCCGCCCGCTATCTCGACGCCGCCCGCGCCGAAGAGCTGCCGACCGTCGCATGAGCTGGACCGACGCCGACCGCGCCTTCATGGCCCAGGCCATCGATCTGGCCACCGCCCGCATGGGCGAGACCTGGCCGAATCCGGCCGTGGGCTGCGTCATCGTCAAGGACGGTCGGATCATCGCCCAGGCCGCCACGGCCCCGGGCGGGCGTCCCCATGCCGAGGAACAGGCCGTGCCGGCCGCCGGGGCCGAGATCGAAGGCGCGACCGTCTATGTCACGCTGGAGCCCTGCGGCGCCCGGTCGTCGGGCCGCCAATCCTGCGCCCATTTCCTGACCGAGGCGGGGGTGGAGCGGGTCGTCATCGCCTGTCTGGACCCCTCGCCCTTCGCCGCCGGGCGCGGCACCGAACGTCTGCGCGCGAAGGGTCTGACGGTCGAGACCGGCCTGATGTGCGACGAGGGGGCGGCCCTGTGCGAGGGCTTCCTGCACCGGTTGGAGACGGGGCGGCCCATGGTGCGGATCAGCACGGACGGCGTGGGCTTTGACGGTCGGTTCGTCGCTGCGGCCAAGGCCGATCTGGTGACCGAACTGAAGCGGCTGGGCGAGGCGGGCTACACCCGCCTTTGGACATCTGCGGGGGATCTGGCCGACGCCCTTCGCGAACAGGGTCTGCTGACCGAGTGACAACCGCCTGTTGCGCAAGGCTTTCTTAAGCCGGTTGCGGTTAATCTGGCTGAATGGTCCAGGCTGCTGAACCCCTTGTACGCAAGCGCCTCACCCAGGCGGAGCTGGACCTCGTCTGCGCCCGGCACGACCGTCTGTTCCAGGCCCGCCCCGGTGGCGCCCGCGCGGTCTTCGCCTGGCTCGACATCTCCGGTCTGAGCCTGAAGGGACGCAACCTGGCCGACGCCGACTTCGCCGCCGCCTGTCTTGAGGGTTGCGACCTGACCGGGGCTAAGCTGGACAACGCCATCTTCTTCGGTGCGGACATGCAGGACGCCGTCCTGGCCGACGCCAGCCTGCGTCGCGCCGACCTGCGCGGCGCCTGTCTGCGCGGGGCCGACCTGTCCGGCGCGGACCTGTTCGAGGCCGACCTGCGCGAGGGCACCATCGCCGCCGCCGACGCCAAACTGGGCTTCAAGGTGATCGAGCCGCGCCAGCGCGAGGAGACCGAGGCGACGGGCGCCTGTCTGGCCGGCGCCAACCTGCAACGCTCCAAGATGTCGGGCGTCATCGCCATCAAGGCCGACTTCTCCGGCGCGGTGATGAAGGACTGCAAGATGGTCCGCGCCAACCTGAAACAGGCCGATTTCCGCGGCGCCGACCTGGCGGGCGCAGACCTCTCGGGCGCCAATCTGTCCGGCGCCGACATGCGCGACGCCATTCTGGTGGGCTGCAAGATGACCATGTGGTGCGCCGACGGCGCCAATATGGAAGGCGCCCTGACGGACAAGAGCACGGTCGGCGAGTCCGTGGCCCGGATGCCGGCGGCCGAAATGCTGCGCGAACACGCCCGCTGGTGCGAAACGGGCGGAAGCGAGGGGCAGCCCTCGGTGTTCGACGGCGTGGACCTGCGACCGCTGAAGTCGATCACCGGCCTGAACCTGACCGCCCTCTCGGCCAAGGGCGCGATCTTCTACGGGCTGGATATGGAGGGGGTGCAGTTGCAGGGCGCGCATCTGGAGAACGCCGACCTGCGTTCGGCCAACCTCCATCGCGCCGACCTGCGCGGCGCGCGCCTGAAGAACGCCAAGCTGAACGGCGCCGATCTGCGCGGCGCCCAACTCGGTCCCCTGCTGATCGCGGCCGACCGGTTGCTGTCGGCGGACCTGACCGGGGCGGTGCTGAGGGGAGCGGACCTGTCGGGCGCGGATCTGCGCCGGGCCGTCATGACCGGCGCGGACCTCGGCCGGGCGATCCTGCACGGCGCCCAGACCCGTCAGCTGGACCTCACGGGCGCCAATCTGACGGGCGTTCGCGGCCTGACCCTGGACGATCAGGCCGCCTGAGCGATCAGGCCAGCGCCTTCAACTGCTCGACCAGATCGGTCTTTTCCCAGCTGAAACCGCCGTCGGCGTCCGGCTCGCGGCCGAAATGGCCGTAGGCGGTGGTGCGGGCGTAGATGGGCTTGTTCAGCCCCAGATGGCTACGGATGGCGCGCGGGGTCGCCCCGCCGATCAGGCCCAGCAGCTTCTCTTCAAGCAGGGTCTCGGAAATCTTGCCGGTGCCGTGCAGATCGACGTGGATCGACTGGGGCTTGGCCACGCCGATGGCGTAGGAGATCTGGATGGTGCAGCGGTCGGCCAGACCGGCGGCGACCACATTCTTGGCAAGGTAGCGGCAGGCGTAGGCGGCCGAACGGTCCACCTTGGTCGGATCCTTGCCCGAGAAGGCGCCGCCGCCGTGGGGCGCCGCGCCGCCGTAGGTGTCGACGATGATCTTGCGGCCGGTCACGCCGGCGTCGCCGTCCGGCCCGCCGATCTCGAAGATGCCGGTCGGGTTGATGTGCCAGACGGTGTTCTCGTCGGTGAAGCCCTCGGGCAGGACTTCCAGGATATAGGGTTTGACGATCTCGGCGACCTGTTCCGAACTCAGCCCCTTGGCGTGCTGGGTCGACAGGACGATGGAGGCGGCGCGCTTGGGTTTGCCATCCTCGTATTCGATCGTCACCTGGCTCTTGGCGTCGGGCTCCAGTTGCGAGCCGCCCGCGCGGCGGACGTCGGCCAGGCGTTTCAGGATGTTGTGGCTGTACTGCAGGGTCGCCGGCATCAGCTCCGGCGTCTCGTTCGACGCATAGCCGAACATGATGCCCTGGTCGCCGGCGCCCTCGTCCTTTTCATTGGTCGAGTCGACGCCGACGGCGATGTCGGCCGACTGGGCGTGCAGGTGGCAGGCGTATTCCGCGGTTTCCCAGTGGAAGCCGTCCTGCTCGTAGCCGATGTCCTTGACCGCGGCGCGGACCAGAGGCTCCAGGCTGTCGATGATGGACTGGGTGAAGGCCTCGTTCTGTTCCTTGGTGTTGCCCGGCTGGGTCGCGCGGACCTCGCCGGCCAGGACGATCCGCTGGGTCGTGACCAGGGTCTCGCACGCCACGCGGGCCTCGGGATCCTTCGACAGGAAGGCGTCGACGACAGTATCCGAGATACGGTCGGCGACCTTGTCGGGGTGGCCCTCGGAGACGCTTTCCGAGGTGAAGAGGAAGGAAGAACGAGCGGCCAAAAGAGGCTCCTGTCAATGTCAGCCCGGCAAACATATAAAGACATGCTTATATGTTCAAGTGATCTTCCCGTCTTTGGTTCGCAGGAACCACGCCGTGTCTGGTCGTGCCGGTGAAATCCGCTATGACGAGGCGGGGAGCGCGTGAATGCCTGAAAGCCTGTCGGCAAGAGAGATCGAGTGCGTTCGCCTGGCCGGCCTGGGCCTCGAGGACAAGGAGATCGCTGCGCGATTGGGCATTTCCCCCCGCACGGTCGGCAATCACCTGCATCGCGCCTACGTCAAACTGAAGGTCTCTGACCGCAGACTGGCGGCCCGGCGGCTGAGTAACGGCTACTCAGGGGAGCCGATACTCATTCCCGAACCGGCGGAAGACGGGCTTGGTGATGCGGCGTCGGCCGGACAATCGGACGACGACGGCCCGCTCGTTCGGTCCGCCTGGTCCTTGCCGGTTCCGCCTCGCGGCGTCGGCGCACGACTGGCGGTCATCGTGGCGGGGGCCGCCGTCGCCCTCTTGCTCGCCATCGGGATCGTGACGGCAGGCATGGTGGTTCCCTCCCTGTTCGACCGGATCGCTCCCGAATGGGCTCGCTGACGCGGGGATCCTTTTGGAGGACGGCAGAATGCGAAACATGAACGTCGGGGTGAAAGTCGCTCGCCAGGTCAGGACCGCCGAACACGCGATCGACCAGGCCATGATCGAGGTCTGCAAGCTGATCCAGACCGCGCTCGAGGGGCGGCTCGAGGCGCGTCTGGCGGCCGAGGTCGGTCAGGCGGCGCTGGAGGACATCGTGACCGGTCTGAACCGGCTCACGACGGTTCGTGCGGCGGTCGCCGCCGGCCACGCGGGGCTGTCAACCGTGGCTGACAACCACGCGATCGGTTGGCGTTTGGACGGCATGAGCGAGAACAAGAGCATACTTCAGGCGTCGTCGTCGGCGTCGTCCGGCGTGTTGCATCTGGCCGCCTGATCGGTTCCGACGGAATGCCTTCGCCGCTCTGGTTTTTCGGTACGGCCCTGACCATCCTGGCGCTCGTGCTGCTCATCTGGAAGGGCGGCCGGCCCGAGCGCGAGGCGGCCGCAGGCCTCTTCGTCGTGCAACTGGTTTCCGGCTGGGTCGATCACCTCATCATCGGTCAATTCCGATGGGCGGTCGCCTTGGTCTCCCTCAGCCTTCTGGTCTGGTTGGTCCGGCTCAGCCTTCGTTACGACCGTTGGTGGCTGCTGTTCGCGGCCGGGGCTCAGCTTCTCGCGCTCGGCACCCATGCCGCGTCGTTGTTTGGTTCCGACGTCCTCACCTGGTCGATCGTGACCACGCGGATGGTGGTCTGGGTGGAGATCATGATCCTCGGTCTGATCGGCGTCTGGGAAGCGACCGCGGCCCCCTACGCCAGACCTCAAACATCCCTCAGCGCCAAGTCGCGCATCGCCTGAAATCTACAAGGACATCACAGCGTGAATACCCAACCTCTGAAGACCTTCATGCCGCTTTTCCGGTCATGGTTCGACACGACCCGACTGGCCGACAAACTCGGCGGAGCGGGACTCTCGGGCAGCGAGGACAATCTGCTGGCCGACCTGGATCTCGGACCGATGGTCGAGGCGGAGACGAGCCTGCTCAACCACCAGCCCGCGAACGCTGCGGAGGCCGCCTGTCTGCTTGAGGTCGTGCGCCAGAACATCGCCGATGCGGGACGCTCCGACGGTCTCGATCTTCGTGCGATCGTCGCGGTCCAAACCTGGCTCGCCGATGCTTCGGTCGGCGCGCGGGGCGGCGAACCGGTGGAGCGGGTGTTGAGACAGACTCAGGTCTGACGGATCAGTCGCGCAGGCCCTTGGCCACGACCAGGAGGGCGTCGCGCTTTTCAGCGTCCCGGATGCTGCGGAAGGCGGACAACAGTTCCGCCACGCCCGGCGCGGCCAGAGCCAGTTCATCGCCTTCGGCCGTCTCGAGTTCGCCCAGCAGAGCCGCGCCCGTGGACTTCAGCACCGCTGCGATCTGCAGCAGGCGTGCGGCCGAGACGCGGTTGACGCCCCGCTCATACTTTTGAATTTGCTGGAAAGTCACGCCGGCGCCGGCGGCCAGTTGCGCCTGGGTGATGCGGAGTTCCTCGCGACGGGCGCGAATGCGGGCGCCGATTGCGATGTCTACTGGGTCGACTGCGTCGTTCATCTTGGCCTTCGGGCGTGCGAGAATACCTGCGTCAGGCCTGAAAATGACAAGGGCGTCAAGCCAAAGCTCGACGATACGGGAATCCTACGTACCGCGAATAGGTAAATATTCAACTTGAGGGAGAGGTTGTGAGCGAATCCTTCGCAACTGAAACGAAAGTAACCAAGACTGTTTCAGTCGATACTGGAGTCTCAAGCTCGCCTCAGATGAACAGGATACCTTATCCGGCCGTTTCAAGGGACTGAAAACTGACCGAAGGGAAGCCTGAAGACTACGGTTCGGATCCGAAATCGATACGCCCGCAGCGAGCCGATACTGGGCCTCGCACCCAGGTTCAGGGCGAACACTCTTCTATTTGAAAGCTCGGAAACGGTGGTGCCGCTTGCGTGACTCGAACACGCGACCCCCTCATTACGAATGAGGTGCTCTACCGGCTGAGCTAAAGCGGCCCGGTTGCGAAGGCGAAGCAGCCCGCGCGAGAGGGGCTCTTTATACGGGCGTATCGCGCTTGCCAAGCGCCGCTTTCAAGGTCGCGAGCAATGTGGCTTCGTCCGGGGCGTCCGCCACCGCCGGCGTCAGGCCGACGGCGCTCAGGGGCGCGGCGGCGGCAGGCGAGATACAGGCGATCACGACGCCGGCCAGGCGCGCCGCCGGCAGGGAGACGGGAACCAGGGCGGCCAGGGCCTGGGCCGCGCGCGGGGAGTGGATCAGCACGGCGTCGAACGCCTCTGGCGGCGCGGCGGCGGCGGTCGGGGCGGTGCGATAGACGTTCAGGGGGTGCAGGCTGACGGCGCGGGCGTCGGCGGCGGCCAGGGCGGCGGCGAGGTCGCCGGCGGGGGTCTCGGCCTGGGGCGCCAGCAGGGCGGCGTCGCTCAGTTCAGCGGCGATCCGGCGGGCGAGGGCGGTCAGGTCGCCCGAGGCGGAACGGACGGCGACGAAGCCGGCCTCGCGCGCCGCCTGGGCGGTGGCGTCGCCGACGGCGAAGACCGGCCGGTCGCGCCGGGACGTCAGGGCGGCGAAGGCGGCGACGCCGTTCCGGCTGGTGAAGGCCAGGGCCGCGAACCGATCCAGATCCGGGACGGGCGGGCTCAGGGTCTCCACCGCCAGCAGGGGCTGGATCAGGGGCGTGAACCCCATGCCGCGCAGACGGGCGGCGGTGCGCGACGCGCCGGGCTGGGCGCGGGTGATCCAGACGCGGGGGCTCTGATCCGCGGCGCCCGGGGCCGTCATCCGTCCAGGCTCGCCGGATCGACCTCCTGATCGCCGGCGAAGGCGTGGACCTCGCCGCCCAGCCGTTCGCCCAGGGCGCGGGCGTCGGCCTCGGTGGGCTGGAACAGTTCGCCGACGCGGCGCCAGCGGGCCGATCCGTCGGGGCTCAGCATTTCGGTGGTCAGGCGCAGGGTGTCGCCCTCGATCAGGGCGTAGGCGCCGACGGCGGTGCGGCACGATCCCTCCAGCGCGGTCATGGCCCCCCGCTCCGCGGCCACGGCGACGGCGGTCTCCGGGTGGTTCAGGGCGGCGACCCAGGGGGCGTCGATGTCGTCGGCGCGGGTCTGGATGGCCAGGGCGCCCTGGCCCGGCGCCGGCAAAAAGGCGTCCAGCGACAGTTTCTCGCGGATATGTTCGGTCACGCCCAGCCGGGTCATGCCCGAGACGGCCAGCAGTATGGCGTCGAAATCCCCCTCGGCGGCGCGGCGCAGCCGGGTGTCGATATTGCCGCGCAGCATCTCGACCTTCAGATCGGGCCGCAGGGCCAGGGCCTGGGCCTGGCGACGCGGGCTGGCGGTGCCCAGCCGCGCGCCGAAGGGCAGTTGGTCGAAACTGTCGAAGTCGCGGCTGATGAAGGCGTCGCGGGCGTCCTCGCGTTCCGGGATGGCGGCGATGCACAGGCCCTCGGGCTGTTCGGCGGGCACGTCCTTCATCGAGTGGATGGCGATGTCGATTCGCCGGTCCAGCAGCGCCTCCTCGATCTCCTTGGTGAACAGCGCCTTGCCGCCCATCTCCATCAGGCGGCGGTCCTGGATCCGGTCGCCGGTGGTGACGATCTCGACCAGGGGCACGGCGGCCTCGATCTCGGCCTCGGCCACGCCGAGCGCCCGGCCGATGGCCCGCTGCATCATGCCCGATTGGGCCAGGGCCAGCTTGGACCGCCGGGTGCCGATGCGGAGAGGAAGGTTCATGATCGTTGCTTACCGGACGCCGGATCGCTACCTCGACCCGATGGAGAGTTCCGCCGACTATAGCAGCGGCGCCGCAGCGGCAACCGGACGCGATGTCCGACCCCTGACGGTGCTGGGTCTCGAGACCAGCTGCGACGAGACCGCCGCCTCGGTGGTGCGCCTGCACCCGTCCGAACGGGGCGGTCGGGCCGAGGTCCTGTCCTCGGTCGTTCACAGCCAGATCGACGACCATGCGGCCTATGGCGGCGTCGTCCCCGAAATCGCCGCCCGCAGCCATGTCGAGATGATCGCCGGGGTCACGCGCCGCGCCATGGCCGAAGCCGGCCTGGGCTATGACGGCCTCGACGGAATCGCCGCGACGGCCGGGCCGGGCCTGGTCGGCGGCGTCATGGTGGGCCTCAGCTTCGGCAAGGCGGCGGCCCTGGCGCGGGGTCTGCCCCTGGTGGCGGTCAATCACCTGGAGGGGCACGCGGTCTCGGCCCGGTTGGGCGAGGAGGTCGCCTATCCCTTCCTGCTGCTGCTGGTGTCCGGCGGCCATTGCCAACTGCTCGAGGTGCGCGGCGTCGGCGACATGAGCCGGATCGGCGCCACCATCGATGACGCGGCCGGCGAGGCCTTCGACAAGATCGCCAAGGCCCTGGGCCTGGGTTATCCCGGCGGGCCGGCGCTGGAGCGGTTGGCGCAGCAAGGCGACGGCTCGAAGATCGATCTTCCGCGCGCCCTGCTGGGCCGCAAGGACTGCGACTTCTCCTTCTCGGGTCTGAAGACGGCCGCCTTCCGCATCGCCCAGACCTGCGAGACCGAGCAGGACAGGGCCGATCTGGCCGATGCGGTCCAGAACGCCATCGCCCGGCAATTGTCGGATCGCTCCGAGCGGGCCCTGGCCGCCTATGCCGAGACCCACGATCACCGGCTGTTCGTGGTCGCGGGCGGCGTCGCGGCCAACAAGACGATCCGCGCGACCTTGCAGGCGACGGCGGCGAAACACGGCTTCGACTTCCTGGCGCCGCCCATGGCCTATTGCACCGACAACGCCGCCATGATCGCCCTGGCGGGAGCCGAGCGGCTGGCCCTGGGGCTGACCAGCGACATCGACGTGGTCGCCCGGCCGCGATGGCCGCTGGACGAAGCCCGCGCCCTGGCCGATCCTTCGCACAAGCCGGGCCGCAAGGGCGCGAAAGCATGACCAACGAGACCGCCTCGGGAGGGCGCATGGAATTCCGCACCGCAGGGGTTATCGGCGCCGGCGCCTGGGGCACCGCCCTGGCCCAGGTCTGCGTCCGCGCCGGATTGGACACGACGCTTCAGGCGCGCGAGCCCCAGCTGGTCGAGACCCTGGCGACGACGCGGGCCAACGACCTGTATCTGCCGGGCGTCACCCTGGCCGAGGATCTCAAATTCACCGCCGATCTGGCCGATCTGCGCGACTGCGACCTGATCCTGGCCGTTCCCCCGGCCCAGCATATGCGGGCGACCCTGACGGCCTTTGCGCCCCATCATCGCGCCGGCGTGCCGGTGGTGCTCTGCTCGAAGGGGGTCGAGCGCGGCACGATGAAACTGATGACCGAGGTGCTGGCCGAGACCCTGCCGGACGCGCCGGCGGCGGTCCTGTCCGGCCCCAGTTTCGCCGGCGAAGTGGCGCGCGGCCTTCCGACCGCCGTCACCCTGGCCTGCGCCGATCCTGTCCTGGGTCAGGCCCTGCTGAACACCCTGTCGGCGCCGGGCTTCAGGCCCTATCTGGCCACCGACCTGATCGGGGCCGAGGCGGGCGGGGCGCTGAAGAATGTGCTGGCCATCGCCTGCGGCGTGTCCGAGGGGCGTCAGCTGGGCCGCAGCGCCCACGCCGCCCTGATCACGCGCGGGTTTGCGGAAATGACCCGCCTCGCCGTCGCCATGGGCGGCCAGGCCGAGACGGTGGCGGGCCTGTGCGGCCTGGGCGACCTGGTCCTGACCTGTTCCAGCCCTCAGTCGCGCAACATGAGCCTGGGCCTGGCCCTGGGGCAGGGCCAGACGGTGGAACAGGCGCTGGCGGGCAAACGCTCGGTGGCCGAGGGCTATGAGAGCGCGCCGGCCGTGCGCGCCCTGGCCGCCCGTCTGGGGGTGGAGACCCCCATCGCAGAGGGCATCGCGGCCCTGCTGGCGGGCGAGATCACCGTGGATGGCCTGATCGACGGCCTGCTGTCGCGCCCGCTGAAGGCCGAGCGTGTCTGACGAGGCGCCGACCGAGCGCAAACGGGTCTGGAAGACGCCGCCGAACGTGGCCCTGTGCGCCGAGGCCGACATCGCCGAGCCCGGCGCGCGCGGCTTCGTGCTTCAGATCGGCGAGGCCTTCTTCCACGGTTTCGTGGTGCGCAAGGACGGGGCTGTGGCCGGCTGGGTCGATCGCTGTCCGCACGCCGGTTTTCCCATCGCCATGGAGATCGACCGTTATCTGACGCCGGACGGCGCCCTGATCCTGTGCGGCTGGCACGGGGCGGTGTTCGAACCCCTGACCGGCGAATGCAAGGGCGGCCCCTGCGCCGGCGGGCGACTGACGCCCTGGCCGGTGACGACCAGCGGCGGCGTCATCCGCACGGCCTAACCGCCCCACACGCCGGGGCGCGGGGGCGGAAGCGGCTTCAGTCCAGCGGCTTCAGTCCAGCGGCTGGGGCCGGGTCACGACCGGAGCGTTCGGGTCGGTCTGGGCCGGACGCGCGGCGGTCGGCGCGGGCGCGACGACGACGACCGGCGCCGGCGTTGCGGAGGGGGGCGTCGAGACGGCCGCCGGGGCCTGAGCCGTCGGGACCCGGGGCGCCGGGGTTTGCGTCGTTGATTGCGCCGGCGTCTGGGGACGCGTCGTCGTCGCGGGGCGAGCGGACGAGGTCTGGGCCGTGGTCTGGCCCGTGGTTTGGGGGGTGGTCGGAACCGGGGCCGCCGCAGGCCGCGCGGCCGCACCCGCGGGTGTTTCCTCGACCGGTGCGGCTTCGACGGGCGCTGCGGTCTCGACCGGCGTCTCCACGGGCGCGGCGGCCGGCGTCAGGGCTTCAGGCGCAACGGCTTCGGGCGCCGCCGCCGGGGCGGGCGCAACCGGCGCGGCCACAGGGGCGGGACGCAGGGCGAACCACAGGCCGCCGCCGACGGCCAGAACCGCCAGCACCCCGACGCCGATGTACAGCGGCAGGCGCGACGGCCGCCGGGTCGCGGCGCGCGCGAAACTGGGCGTGACCGAAGGGGCGGCCTCAACAGCAGGAGACGGCTCAAGCGGGGCCAGGGCGGGGGCCGCGACCACAGGCGTCGCGGCGGCCTGTTCGGCGACATCGGGCTGATCGACAGGCGCCGAAGGAGCGTTGGTCAGACCCGCGCCGGGCAGGGGCCGCACGGTCGTGTCGGCGCTGGGCACGGGCACGGGCGCGGGTGCGGGCTCTGGCTGTGGCGCAGGCGTCACCGGACCGGAGCGCGGACGCGCCTGGGGGATCAGCGACCCGCTCAGGATATTGCCGCCGGCGCGCGGCGCAGGGACACGGCGCGGCGGCTCCTGAACCTGTCCCGAAACCTGGCCCCCGCTCGGGCCTGTCTGGCCCAGCGGCGTCGTGCGCGGCGGGCGATTGGGAATCCGGTCCAGCGGATTGGGCGCGACCGGCACCGGGCCGACGTGGAAGGTGGTCGTGGGCATGCGCCCCCAGGTCACCTGTTTGCGCACGAACGGCTCCGGCGGTCCTCCCGATGGACCGTTCGAGGCGGGCGGCGTAGCGGGGGTGATCTTGGCGTCGTCGGACATGATACTCTAATCGCTGGCGATCTGGCCGGTTTCGTGACGGCTCAGCTCTTGAGGCGGTAGCCGGTCTTGAACATCCACATGACCACGGCCAGGCAGACGACGAAGAAGCCCATGGTGGCGGCCACGCTGATGCCGATGGGAACGTCGCCCTGGCCATAGAAGGTCCAGCGGAAGCCCGAGATCAGATAGACCACCGGATTGAAATGGGCCACCGCGCGCCAGACGTCAGGCAGCATGTTGATCGAATAGAAGGAGCCGCCCAGGAAGGTCAGGGGCGTCACGATCAGCATGGGGATGAAGTTCAGCTGTTCGAAACTGCCGGCCCAGATGCCTATGATGAAGCCGAACAGGCTGAAGGTCACCGAGATCAGCACCAGCATGGCCAGCATGCCTACAGGGTGCAGCACCTGCAGCGGCACGAACAGGGTCGAGGTGGCCAGGATGATCAGGCCCAGCACCGCCGACTTGGTCGCCGCCGCCCCGACATAGGCGATCACCACCTCCAGCGACGACACGGGAGCCGACAGGATCTCGTAGATGGTGCCGGTGAATTTCGGGAAATAGATGCCGAAGGAGGCGTTGAAGATCGACTGGGTGAACAGGCTCAGCATGATCAGGCCCGGCACGATGAAGGCGCCATAGGCCACGCCGTCGATCGCCTCCATCCGGCTGCCGATCGCGCTGCCGAAGACGATGAAATAGAGGGCGGTGGTGATCACCGGCGTGACCACGCTCTGCCAGATGGTGCGCAGGGCCCGCGCCATCTCGAAGCGATAGATGGCCCAGACGCCATGTCCGTTGAAGTTCATCAGACGGTCTCCCCATCGCGGTGGACCAGGCTGACGAAGATGTCTTCCAGCGAGCTCTGGCGGGTGTTCAGATCCTTGAAGCCGATATTCAGCCGTTCCAGCCGGCGGATCAGCGACGGCACGCCGGTGTCGTCGGCCTGGGCGTCGAAACTGTATTCCAGCTCGCTTCCATCGGCCTTCAGCGCCAGATCCCAGTCCGACAGGTCGGCGGGCAGGGCGGCCAGCGGCTCGACCAGGTTCAGGGTCAGGGTCTTCCGGCCCAGCTTCTTCATCAGGGCGGTCTTTTCCTCGACCAGGATCAGCTCGCCCTTCAGGATCACCCCCACCCGGTCGGCCATCTCCTCGGCCTCTTCGATATAGTGGGTGGTCAGGATGATGGTCACGCCCCGCTCGCGCAGTTTGCGCACCATGGCCCACATGTCGCGGCGCAGTTCGACGTCGACCCCGGCTGTGGGTTCATCGAGGAACAGGATGTCCGGCTCGTGGCTCAGGGCCTTGGCGATCATCACCCGGCGCTTCATCCCGCCCGACAGGGTCATGATCTTGGCGTCGCGCTTGTCCCACAGCGACAGGTCTTTCAGGATCTGTTCGATCAGGGCCGGGTTTCCCGGCTTGCCGAACAGGCCCCGGCTGAAGGTGACGGTGGCCAGCACCGTCTCGAAGGCGTCGGTGGTCAGCTCCTGCGGCACCAGGCCGATCTTGGTGCGGGCGGCGCGGAAATCCTTCCTGATGTCGTGGCCGTCGGCGACCACGGTCCCCGTCGTGGCGTTGACGATGCCGCAGACGATGGAGATCAGGGTGGTCTTGCCCGCTCCGTTCGGACCCAGCAGGGCGAAGATCTCGCCCTTCTCAATGGTCAGGTCCACGCGCTTCAGCGCCTGAAGCCCCGACTTGTAGGTCTTGGTCAGGCCTTCGATCTCGATAACCGGCATGGGCGCTCCTGATCCGAGGCGGAAACGCCTGGCGTCGTCGTGGCGGGAATATGGCGTGCCATCGGCTGGGCTCAAGGGGCGCCGGTCTCTGCAGGGACGAGAAGCCGTTGTTAACCCAAAGACGGCACGGTGGCGTCTTCGTCGCCTGCAGACGGGAGTGCCTCTTGTCCTCGCTGTCCGTCGCCCATCGCGCCGCCCTGCAGGCGGTCGTCCAGGCCGCGCCTGACGCGGTCCTGACGCAGCTGCGGGCGGCCGTCCCGTCCCTGGGCGGGGACAAGGCGGCGGAACTGACCGCCATGATCGTGCAGGAGGCGCGCGACCGCGCCCGGCGCGACCTGGCCTTCGCCCCCCTTCTGCCCCTGTTCCAACCCCGCGCCGACCGAACTCCGGCCCTGATCTTTCCGCCGGCCGTGCTGGCGCGGGTCTGGCGCGAGGCGCGGACGGGCGAGGAGGCCTTCCTGAGATTGCTGGACGGGGCGGGCGTCGGCGAGGGGGAATGGACCCTGGCGGCGGATCGGCTGTGCGCGCGGGCGGCTGCGGTGCTGCGGGACCGGCCTCGCGACGTCTGGCCGGACGACCAATGGCCCGACCCGACGGCCGGCCAGGCTGAAACCCCGGCCGCCAGCCCGGCGGAACTGGCCGGTTGTTTCGACCTGGCGCCCCTGGCGCGAACCGCCGTGGCCCGCCTGTCGGTCTGGCTGGAGCGGCCCGACGACAATCAGTTGGCGGGGCTGCGGCTGCTGATCCAGGACTGTCTGGCGATATCCCCCGAGGGCGGGCGGCGGATGATCGACATTCTGTTCGCCCATGTCGCCGACGCTGAGCGGATGCTGCGGATCGTCACGCGCACCAGCCGCCTGGCCGACACCGAGGCCATTCTCAGCCATTCCGAAATGGGCGTCTTCGTCGAGCGGCTGCTGACGTCGGTCCAGAGCCGTGTCCAGCGCATCGCCGCCTGTCTGTCGCCCCGCGACGGGCCGGACATGGCCCAGGCGGTGGAGGATGCGACCTGGTGCGCCGGGGTGCTGGCCGAAATGGACATGACCCTGATGGTCCGGCCCGATTCTCCCTGGGGCAAGACGGCGCGGATGGCGCGGGTCCAGGTGGCCGGCCAGCTGTCGGGCCTGATGAAATCGACCTCGGCCGCCGTCCACGCCGCCCTGCCGATGAAGCGTCAGGTCCTGACCGGGCGGATGACGCGCCTGTGCCCCTGGCTGGAGGCGCCGGCCAAGGGCGAACCCATCGAGGCGGCGGCCGCCCTGCTGGGGGCGGTTTCGGGCCTGCGCGGCGCGGCCAACACCTTCGGCTGCGAGGCGGACCGGATGGCGCTGAAGACCGAGCTGACCGACTATCTGTCCACCTGGGCCAATGAGGCGCTGGACAGTATCGCCGACGGCGATGTGGCCGATCCCGATCAGGCCCTGCGGCTGGTCGGAACGGCGGCCCGTTTCCTGACCCTGGTCGAGGCGCTGGAGGCGGCGCGGGCGGTGCGACGGCGCGCGGCCGCCGCCGAGGCCGCAAGGGCGACGACAGGTGTGACGACTGGCGCGACGACTGGGGCCTCGCCCGGCGTCGTCTGATGCGATAGACGGCGGGGATGATCGTCTTCTGGATAATGACCGGCCTGGCGGCGGCGATGGCCGGCCTGCTGGTGCTGACCGGGGCGCGACGCGGGGCTGACGCGGCCGGCGCCGACGCCGATGTCGGCGGTCGCGAACTGGACGAACTGGACCGGTTGAAGGCGCGCGGCCTGCTGGACGAAACGGCCCACGCCGCCGCACGGGCCGAGGCGGGGCGGCGGCTGCTGGCGGGTCAGGCCGTGGCTGCGGCCACGCCCGTGGCCGGCCGGCATGACCGCTTCTGGGTTCTGGGCGGGATCGCGGCGACGACGGCGGGGGCGCTGGTCCTCTATGTCCTGACCGGGTCGCCGGGTCTGCCGGACCAGGCCTATGAGCGGCGGGTCGATCAATGGTCCACCCAGCTGGAAACCCTGGAGCCGGCGCAGCTGGCGGCGGTGACGGCGCGGGTGGCGCGGGACAATCCGCAGGACCGTCAGGCCCTGACCATGCTGGGCGCGGCCCGGTTCGCCGCCGACGATCCGCTGGGCGCCGCCTCGGCCTTTCGCCGGCTGATCGAACTGGAGCCGACCGACGCTCGGGCATGGGCGCGGCTGGGCGAAAGCCTGGTGCGGGCCGATGACGGCCGGATCGGCGGCGACGCCGAGGCCGCCTTCCGCCAGGCGGTGAACCTGGACCCGGACCAGTTGGGCGCCCGCTTCTTCCTGGGCCAGGCGGCGCTGGAGCGGGGCGATACCACGACGACGCGCGCGCAATGGACGCCGTTGATCGCCGCCCTGGACCCGGCCGATCCGCGCCGGATCGACCTGGAACGGCGCCTGCCTGCGGATAAGGCGCAATGACACATTGGCGGCCGGCCCCCGCCGCTATAGACCCGAGGAAAATTCCGTCGGGGAGCGGGACTGTCAGGCCATGAGCTGGCTGCCGAAATCGCCGAAGGCGCGCCGTCGCCTGTGGGTCGTCGCCGCCGTGGCCCCGATCCTGGCCCTGGCGGTCGGCCTGTCGCTGTGGGCCATGCAGGACAGCGTGACCTTCTTCTATTCCCCGTCCGAGGCCACCGCCGACAAGGCGCCGGAAGGCCGCGACATCCGTCTGGGCGGTCTGGTCGAGACCGGCAGCGTGCGGAAATCCGGCGACGGGCTGGTGGTCTTCACGGTCACCGACAATATCGCTGTGACCCAGGTCCAGTATCACGGCGACCTGCCCGACCTGTTCCGCGAGGGGCAGGGGATCGTGGCCCAGGGTTCGTTCGGCGCCGACCGCGTCTTCCACGCCAGCCAGGTCCTGGCCAAGCACGACGAAAACTACATGCCGCGCGAGGTCGCCGACCGGATCAAGGCCAAGGGCGAGTGGCGGCCGGAGACCTCGACCAAGAACACGCGCTCAAGCAGGCCGCAGGCCGATAGCGCAACGAACAGTCTATGATCGCCGAACTCGGGGCCTTCGCCCTATCCCTGGCCCTGGCCCTGTCGATCCTGCAGACGGCGCTGTCGGCGGCAGGGCGCTGGCGGCGCAGTCCGGTGCTGGCGGGCGCGGCGCAAGGGGCGGCCCTGGCGGCGGCGGGCGCTGTGGCCCTCAGTTTCGCGGCACTGATCTACGCCTTCGTCGTGTCCGACTTCTCAGTGTCCAACGTCGCGGCCAACAGCCACACCGACAAGCCGATGCTGTACAAGGTCGCCGGCGCCTGGGGCAGTCACGAGGGGTCTCTGCTGCTGTGGTGTCTGGTCCTGACCGTCTTCGGCGGAGCCCTGGCCCGCGCGCGCGGCCTGCCGTTCGGGCTGAAGGCCTCGGCCGTGGCGGTTCAGGGGGCGCTGGGATCGCTGTTCCTGGCCTTCGCCGTCTTCACCTCCAGCCCCTTCACCCGCCTGGACCCCGCGCCGTTCCAGGGCGCGTCGCTGAACCCCCTGCTGCAAGATCCGGCCCTGGCCGTGCATCCGCCGCTGCTCTACGCCGGCTATGTCGGTTTCTCCGTCTGCTTCTCCCTGGCGGTCGCCGCCCTGATCGAGGGCAGGGCCCAGACCGCCTTCTGGCCCGCCTGGGGGCGGTGGGTGCGGCCCTGGGCCCTGGCCAGCTGGGCCCTGCTGACCGTCGGCATCACCCTGGGCTCCTTCTGGGCCTATTATGAGCTGGGCTGGGGCGGCTGGTGGTTCTGGGATCCGGTCGAGAACGCCAGCTTCATGCCGTGGCTGGCGGGCGCGGCCCTGCTCCACAGCGCGGTGGTGACCGAGCGGCGCGGGGCGCTGGCGGGCTGGACGGTGTTTCTGGCCCTGCTGGCCTTCAGCTTCTCCATGCTGGGCGCCTTCCTGGTGCGGTCCGGGGTGCTGACCTCCGTCCACGCCTTCGCCGTCGATCCCCAGCGCGGGCTGATGCTGCTGGCCATCCTGGGCCTTACGGCCGGCGCCGCCTTCGCCCTGTTCGCCTGGCGCGCGCCCCAGCTGAAGGGCGGCGGCCTGTTCGCCCCCGTCAGCCGCGAGGGCGCCCTGGTGCTGAACAACCTGTTCCTGACAGCCGCCGCCGCGACCGTGCTGCTGGGCACCCTCTATCCCCTGATCCTGGAGGCCGCGTCCGGCGCGACCATCTCGGTCGGCCCGCCCTATTTCGCCGCCACCTTCGTCCCGCTGATGACGGTCGCCTTCCTGATCCTGCCCGCCGGGCCTCTGCTGGCGTGGAAGCGGGGCGACCTGACGGGGGCGATGCAGAGGCTGGCCGTCGCGGCGGGCCTGGCCCTGGTTTCGGCCCTGGCCGCCTACGCCCTGTGGGAGCCCAGAAAGGCCTTCGCCGCCGCCGGGATCGGCTTGGGCGCCTGGCTGATCCTGGGTTCGCTGGCCGAGGTCGCCGAACGGGCGCGTCTGTTCCGCGCCTCGGGCGCCGAGACGATGCGTCGTCTGAAAGGTCTGCCGCTGGGCGCCTGGGGCATGAGCCTGGCCCACCTGGGCCTGGGCGTCTTCATCCTGGGGGCGGTGGTCGAGACCGGCTTCAAGGCCGAGGCCGCGCGCGCTCTTTCTCTGGGCCAGAGCGTCTCCGCCGGCCCCTGGACCGTGACCCTGGATCAGGTCCGGGTGGTCGAAGGGCCCAACTATCTGGCCGAACAGGGCCGGCTGACCGTGCGGCCGTCGAACGACCGGGGCCGGGCGAAGACGGTGACGGCCGAACGCCGCTTCTTCCCCGCCGGCGGCCAGACCACGACCGAGGTCGGGCTGGATTTCCGCGGGCTGGACGACGTTTATGTGGTGATGGGCGAACGGGCGGGCAGCCCGGCCGAGCCTGCCTGGGTCGTGCGTCTGTACTGGAACCCCTGGGCGCGGCTGATCTTCCTGGGGCCGATGATCATGGCGTTTGGGGGGCTTCTGTCCCTGCTGGACCGCCGGCTGCGGCTGGGCGTCGGGCCGCGTCGGAGGAAGGCCCCATGAGGCGGCTGATCCTGCTGATCGCGCCCGTTCTGGCGCTGATGCTGACGGCGGCCGAGCCCGCCGCCGCCCCCGACCGCCCCTTGAGCGACCCGGCCCAGGAAGCCCGCGCCCAAGCCCTGTTCGAGGACGTGCGCTGCGTCGTCTGCCAGCACGAGGCCATCGCCGACAGTCCGGCAGGCGTCGCCGGCGACATGCGCCGCCTGATCCGCGAGGAAATCGCGTCCGGCGCCACGGATCAGGCGGTGCGCGACGACCTGGTGCGTCGGTTCGGCGACTATGTGCTGTTCACCCCGCCGGTGCGGGCTGGAACCTGGCTGCTGTGGTTCGGGCCGTTCGCTCTGGCGGCCCTGGCGCTGCTGGTCATCCTGGTCCGCGCAGGTCGCGGCGCCGTCGAGGCGCAGCCCCTTTCCCCGGATGAGGAACGTCGACTGCAAGACATTCTCGCAAATGAGAAGCTTCGCCGTGATCTGGACGCAACCTCGCCTCACGACGGGCGCTAGTCGAGATCATCCATCGAACACCGGAATTGGCGTCGCGCCGGTTCGGCCTATATCAAGAGCCAAGACGGGGCGTCGCCCCGAGAGGATCGCAAGGACCAAGATGCTGAAGCGCAAAGAGTTCATTCTCGGGGCCGCGGCCGGCCTGACCCTGGCGGCGGCGGCGACCGCAGGCGGGGTCATCAACTGGCCCGGCGCGCACGCCGACCCCCAGGCGGTGAACCGGCTCACCCCCGTGCCGGCCAACGGAAACAGCTTCTCGCCCCCGCCGGGCGCGCCCAACAGCTTCGCCAACATCTTCGAACAGGTGGCCCCCGCCGTCGTTCAGATCGACGTGACGGTGAAGGTCGAACAGCCCCAGGGCGGCGCCTTCCAGATCCCCGGCCTGCCGTTCCAGTTCGTTCCGCCCCAGGGGCGCGGCGGCCAGGGCGAGGAGGACGAGCCTCAGACGACCCAGGGCGCCGGTTCCGGCTTCTTCATCTCCCAGGACGGCTTCATCGTCACCAACAACCACGTCGTCGCCGACGCCACCGAGATCAAGGTCAAGATGTCGGACGGCCGCGAACTGCCGGCCCGCCTGATCGGCCGCGACCCCGGCACGGACCTGGCCGTGATCAAGGTCGAGGGGAACGACTTCAAATACGTCAGCTTCGAAGAGACCGCCCAGCCGCGCGTCGGCGACTGGGTCATTGCGGTCGGCAACCCGTTCGGCCTGGGCGGTACGGCGACCGCCGGCATCGTCTCGGCCAAGGCCCGCGACATCGATCCGTCCGGCTATAACGACTACATCCAGATCGACGCCGCCATCAACCGGGGCAACTCGGGCGGCCCGACCTTCGACATCTACGGGCGCGTCATCGGCGTGAACTCGGCCATCTATTCGCCCACGGGCGGATCGGTCGGCATCGGCTTCGCTATTCCGGCTGAGACCGCCAAGTCGATCACCGAGCGGCTGATGCGCGGCCAGGCGATCGAGCGCGGCTACGTCGGCCTGGGCCTGCGCAGCCTGTCCCCCGACTCCTGGGAAGCCCTCGGTCAGCCCAAGGACTTCAAGGGCGCCTATGTCGAGACCGTCACCGAGGACGGCCCCGCCGCCCGCGCGGGCGTCAAGGTCAACGACATCCTGGTTGCCGTGAACGGCGAGGCCATCGACAGCAGCGCCGAGGCCACCCGTCGGGTCGGCGCGGCCAAGCCTGGCGACACCATCCGCCTGGAGGTCATCCGCGACGGCCGTCGCCAGACGCTGAACGTCCGCTCCGGCGTCCGCCCGTCAGACGAAGAATTGAACGCCGGCGAGGAGGGCGGCTCCGCCGCGCCCGGTCAGGCTCAACCCGGCCAGAGCGAAACCATCGAAGGCCTGGCGGTCACCCCGCTCAGCGCCGCCGCGCGGTCGCGCTTCAATATCCCCGAAAGCGTGAACGGGGTTGTCATCACCAATGTCGCCCAGGGGTCTTCGGCGGCGCGTCTGGGCTTCCAGCCCGGCTTCGTCATCACCCGCGCCAACGGCCGCGCCATCGCCTCGGCGGCGGATCTGCGGGCGGCGGTTCAGGAAGCCAAGTCGGCCGGTCGTCCCAGCATCCTGCTGTTCGTCCGCACGCCCCAGGGCACCAGCCCGGTGCCGCTCCGCTTCGCCACGGAAGAATGATCGGCATTCTGACCAAGCCTTAACTCGTCAATCGCCGCCGATGCGCTACCATCGGCGGCGATTTTGATTCCGGGAGGGGTTCCATGCGGATTTTGGTGGTCGAAGACGACGCGGAGGCGGCGACCGCCATGGTGCGGGGCCTGTCCGAAGCCGGGCATGACGTCACCCATGCCGTGGACGGGGCCTTCGGCCTGCTGGAATCGCAAAAGGGCGGCTACGACGTCTATGTGGTGGACCGGATGATGCCGCGCCTGGACGGCGTCGGCATGGTCGAGACGGTGCGCAAGGGCGGGGACCAGACCCCGGTCCTGTTCCTGTCGGCCCTGGGCGAGGTCGAGGACCGGGTCACGGGCCTGAAAGCCGGCGCGGACGACTACCTGGTCAAGCCCTACGCCTTCGCCGAACTGATCGCCCGCGTCGAGGCCCTGTCGCGCCGTCGCGAGACCGGCGGCGTCCAGACCGTGCTGAAGGTCGGCGACCTGGAGATGAACCTGATCGCCCGCACGGTTCATCGGGGCGCGACCGAGATCGATCTCCAGCCGCGCGAATTCCAGCTGCTGGAGTTCCTGATGCGCCACGCCGGCCAGTCGGTGACCCGCACCATGCTGCTGGAGAAGGTGTGGGAATATCATTTCGACCCCCAGACCAACGTCATCGACGTCCATATCAGCCGCCTGCGCTCCAAGATCGACAAGGGCTTCGACCGGGCGATGCTGCAGACGGTGCGCGGCGCGGGATACAGGCTGGAGGCTTAGCCATAATTCTCCCTCCCCCTCGGGGGAGGGGGGACGCGTAGCGTCCGGGTGGGGAGGGCAGGGCGACATGGCGATCATTGCTCGGGCGCGCGCCATGCGGAAAGCGCTCACCCCGGCGGAAGCCCGTCTGTGGATCGCCCTGCGCGCGCTCCGATCTGACGGTCTGCATTTTCGTCGACAGGCGCCCCTGCGGGGCTACTACATTGATTTCTTTTGTTGGGCCCGAGGGGTGATCGTGGAAGTGGACGGCGGGTCTCATCTCGACGAAGACCGCGCCCGGCAGGATCGCGTGCGTGACGCGGTCTTTGCCAGAGAGGGGCTGATAACCTTGCGGTATGACAATCTCCGGGTCCGGGATCAGTTGGCCCAGGTCATCGAAGATGTGCGCGCGCATTGCCTGGCCCGCCCCACCCGGTCGCCGCAGCGCGGCGACCCCCCTCCCCCGCAGGGGGAGGGAGAGTTCTCTTAACCCATGCGTCTTCCCTCCCTCCTTCGCCGCACGCCCTTCCGGCTGACCCTGCTGTTCCTGGCCCTGTTCGTGGCGGCGGCGGGGGCGATCCTGGCCTATGTCTATTTCGCCTCGGCGTCCGAGGCCCAGACGCGGGCGCGGACCGACGTCGAGACGGAGCTGGCCGCCCTGACCGCCGTCCACCGCACGCGCGGGATCGACGCCCTGAACCAGGCCCTGGTGGAACGCACGATCCGGGGCGGTCCCTATCTGTATCTGCTGACCGGCCCGGACGGTAAGATCGTCACCGGCAATCTGTCGGTCATGCCCTTCGACCTGAAGGAGGCGCGCCGGACCGGGACCGGCGAATGGAGCACCTTCCGCCTGACCAGCACCGATCCCGACGGCCGGGTCCAGACCCGCCGCTCCATCGGGGTGATCATGCCGCTGGCGGGGGGCGACACCCTGTTCGTCGGCGAGGACATCGGCGGGATCGAGGAATATCTGTCGCGCCTGACCCAGGCCCTGTGGGGGGCGATGGCCCTGGTCATGCTGCTGGGCCTGGCGGGCGGTCTCTACATCAGCCGCCGGGTCGAAAGCGCCATGGCCGGGCTGAACCGCGTGGTCCAGGCGGTGCAGGACGGCGACCTGAAGGTCCGCGCCCCCATCCGCAACTCGGGCGACGAACTGGACGAACTGGGCCAGGGATTGAACGTCATGCTGGACCGGCTGGAGGGGTCGATGGCCTCGATCCGTCACGCCGGCGACGCCATCGCCCACGACCTGCGCTCGCCCCTGACGCGGATGCGGGCCAAGCTGGAGGTGGCCCTGATCGACGCCGAGGCGGGCAAGATCGACGGGGTGGACGCCCTGGGCATCGCCCTGGACGAGGCCGATCACCTGCTGAAGACCTTCAACACCGTCCTGGCCATCGCCCGGCTTCAGGCCGGCGGGGCGCCGGATCCCAAGCCGATGGACGCGGGCGAACTGGCCGCCGACATGGCCGAGCTGTACGAACCGGCGGCCGAGGACAAGTCGATCGACTTCTCGTCCGAGGTCGAGACCGGCCTGATGATCGAGGGCAACCAGCCCTTCCTGGCCCAGGCCCTGGCCAATCTGATCGACAACGCCATCAAATACACCCCGGCCGGCGGGGCGGTGAAGCTGCGGGCGCGGCGTCGGTCGTCGGGCGAGATCGAATATTCGGTCACCGACACCGGCCCCGGCGTGCCGGAAGAGGACCGCGAGCGCGTCGTCCAGCGGTTCGTGCGCCTGGACAACAGCCGCACCGAACCGGGCTCGGGCCTGGGCCTGTCCCTGGTCACGGCGGTGGCCGAGGCCCACGGCGGCCGGGTGGTGCTGGACGAAGGCCCCGGCGCCTATGGCGGCTTCGGGCCGGGCCTGCGGGTGGCCCTGGTGCTGCCCCCGGCTTCATCCTCGACCTGACTTCATCATTTCCGCTCATCCCGGCGAAAGCCGGGACCCAGTTCTTTGGGCGCGCGGCCTTGTGGCGCGTGTCAGGATTGTGGTCCAACGGCGGCGCCGAGCGAAAGCACTGGGTCCCGGCTTTCGCCGGGATGAGCGGATAAATTGATGGCCGATACTGAAACCTCCGCGACGATCCCGCTGGGCCAGCGGATCAAGGCCGCCGGCCCCGTCGCGAACCCCGCCGCCGCCGAACGCCTGCTGGAGACCCTGATCGAGGCCGCCGATGCCGACGGCTGGCGCGAGACCCTCGACGCCGCCTGGCCCGCCCTGGCGCCGGTGGCCGGCGCCTCGCCCTATCTGGCGGGCCTGATGCGTCGTCGGCCGGCTCATCTGCGTCGGATTTTGGAACGGGACCCGACCTCGGGACTGATCCGCATCCTCGCCGAGACCGACGCCCTGGACGCCGAACCCGACGATGTCCGCGCGCCGCTCCGGGTGCTGAAGGCCGATCTGCACCTGCTGACGGCCCTGGCCGATCTGGGCGGGGTCTGGGACCTGGACCAGGTGACGGGCGCCCTGTCCAGCTTCGCCGACGCCGCCTGCCGCGCCGCCCTGCGCGCCGTCGCCGCCGAACAGCGCGCGCGGGGTCGCCTGGTCTCGCCGCCCGACGATTCGCGCGGCCCCATCCCCGGCCTGTTCGGTCTGGCCATGGGCAAGCATGGCGCGAACGAGCTGAACTATTCGTCCGACATCGACATCTCGCTCTTCTTCGAGCCGCGCCTGCTGGGCCTGGCCCTGCGCGAGGGCGAGGAGATGCAGGACTTCGCCAATCGCGTCGGCAAGGGGATCGCGACCCTGCTGACCGAACGGACGGCCGACGGCTATGTCTTCCGCGTCGATCTGCGGCTGCGGCCCGATCCGTCCTCGACCCCGCCGGTGGTGTCGGGCCCGATGGCCCTGGCCTATTATGAAAGCGTCGGTCAGAACTGGGAGCGGGCGGCCTTCATCAAGGCGCGGCCGGTGCTGGGCGACCCGCGCGCCGCCGCCCGGTTCGTGAAAGCCCTGCGCCCTTTCATCTGGC
Source organism: Brevundimonas mediterranea (assembly GCF_011064825.1). Taxonomy (NCBI): domain Bacteria; kingdom Pseudomonadati; phylum Pseudomonadota; class Alphaproteobacteria; order Caulobacterales; family Caulobacteraceae; genus Brevundimonas; species Brevundimonas mediterranea. The sequence goes on along the minus strand of NZ_CP048751.1, from coordinate 919,017 downwards.
GCCGCAGCCTGGACTACGCCGCCGTCCTCGACATCCAGTCGATCAAGAAACAGATCCACGTCCACAAGACCGGCGAGGGGCTGCAGGCCGCCGGGGCCAATCTGAAACTGGGCCGGGGCGGCATCCGCGAGATCGAATTCTACGCCCAGACCCAGCAGTTGATCCTGGCCGGTCGCGACCCCGACCTGCGCGCGACGCGCACCCTGGACGCCCTGGCGGCCCTGGCTCAGGCCGACCACATCCCCGCCGCCGTCGCCGACGAGATGTCGGCCGCCTATGTCGAACTGCGCGGCCTGGAGCACCGGGTCCAGATGCTGGACGACGAACAGACCCACCGCCTGCCCGAGGACCCCCAGCGCCGCGCCGCCGTCGCCGCCCTGGCCGGCTGGACCGACCTGGCCGCCTTCGACGCCCATGTCGAGGCCCTGCTGGTCCGGGTCAACACCCGCTACGGCGAACTGTTCGAAGGCGGAGAGGAACTGGACTCCGCCTATGGCAGCCTGGTCTTCACCGGGGTCGAGAACGATCCCGAGACGCTGGAGACCCTGCGTCGCATGGGCTTTTCCGAGGCGCCGTCGGTGGCGGACACCATCCGCTCCTGGCACCACGGCCGCATCCCCGCGACCCGCACCGAGCGCGGGCGCGAACTGTTCACTCGTCTGGCGCCGCGCCTGCTGGAGGCCCTGGCCCGGTCGGGCGCGCCCGACGACGCCTTTCGCCGGTTCGCCGTCTTCTTCTCGGGCCTGGCCGCCGGGGTTCAGGTCCAGGCCCTGTTCCTGAACCAGCCCAAACTGTTCGAGATGGTGCTGGGCGTCATGGCCTTCGCGCCCCGCCTGGCCCGGACCCTGGGGCGTCAGCCGGCGGCCCTTGACGGGGTGCTGGACGCCCGCTTCCTGGCCGACCTGTCGGACGAGACCGGCCTGACCGAACAGATCCTGCGTGAAGCCGGCGAGACCGAGGATTTCGAGGGCGCCATGAACGCCGTGCGCCGTCTCCACCGCGAGCAGATGTTCCGCATCGGCATCCACGCCATGACCGGCCGCGCCGGACCGGAGGCGGCCGGCCGCGCCTACGCCGCCCTGGCCGACGCCGCCATGCGGACCCTGTCGCCGGCCGCCCTGGCCGAGACCGAACGGCTGGGCGGCGCCTTCCCCGGCGCGGTCGCCGTGGTGGCCCTGGGCAAGGCCGGCTCACGCGAGATGACGGCCGGGTCCGACCTGGACCTGATGACCCTGTACGACGCCCCGCCCGAGACGGTGTCCGAGATCAAGGGCTGGACCGCCGACGTCTTCTACGCCCGGTTCACCCAGCGACTGATCGCCGCCCTGTCGGCCCATACAGCCGAGGGCGGCCTGTACGAGGTGGACATGCGGCTGCGGCCCACCGGGTCCAAGGGGCCGGTTTCGGTGCGGCTGTCCACTTTCGACGACTATTACGCCGGCGAGGCCGAGACCTGGGAGTTCATGGTCCTGACCCGCGCCCGCGTCGTCTGGGCCAGCGATCCGGTCTTCGGCGACCGGGTCTCCGCGGCGATCGAGGCGGCCCTGCGTCGGCCCCGTCCCGGCGTCGATGTGGCCGCCGATGTCCGCAGGATGCGCGCCCTGATGGATCGCGAGCGCCGCCCCCACGGCTTCTGGGATCTGAAACTGTCGCCGGGCGGCCAGGTGGACGCCGAGTTCGCGGCCCAGTACCGCCAGCTCCAGGCCGCCGTCGCGGGCGAGCCCCTGACCCTGTCAACGCTGGAGGCCCTGCACGACGACCCGGTCCTGGCCGAGGCCTGGCGGGTGCAGCAGCGGCTGGCTCATCTGCTGGCCGCCGCCTTCGAGGGCCGGGTCGATCCCGAGGCCGAGCCGTCGGTCTTCCGGCTGCGGCTGGCCGAGGCGGCGGGGGCTCAGGACTTCGAGTCGCTGAAGACCGAACTGACGGAACTGCGGGCGCGGGCGCGCAAGGCCTTCGAACGGGCGGTCCCGCTCACGCGCGAAGAGATCAGTCGCGACGGAGAGTCCGAGGAGCCGCGTTCAATCTCCTGACAGGGTCGTCAACGACCGCTCAAGGCGGTTCGAGGAGATTATCGAGATGAGAAACATCGTTCTGAACGGTTTCAGCGCCATGGCCTTGGCCGCCGTCCTCGGCGCCGGCGCCGGGGTCGCCACGGCCCAGGTTCCGCCGCCGCCGGCGGATGGTCCCCCGCCGCCCTATGCGCGCGGCCTGGCCGACCGGAACGCCGACCTGACCCGCGCCGCCTTCGTCGAGGCTCGCGTCGCCCGCCTGACTGCGCTGGACGCCGACCGCGACGGCACGGTCAGCGTGGCCGAGCGTCAGGCCGCCATGCAGGCCAAGCGCGCCGAGCGGGCCGACGACCGTTTCGCCACGCTGGACGCCGACAGCGACGGCTCCATCAGCCGCGCGGAGTTCGAAGCCGGTCACGCCGTCCGCCCGGACTGGGCCGCGCGCGGCCGGTCCGGGCCTCGCGGCGGTCCCCGTCACGCCATGCGTGGTCCCGGCTGTCTGGAAGGTTGTGAACGCGGCCCCGTGGTGATCTCCGAGGCCGCCGCCAGACTGGGCGAACAGTTCGACAAGATGGACGCTGACAAGAACGGCGTCGTCACCGCCGACGAGCGCCGGGCCGCCATGACCGCCAATCGCGCCGAGCGCCGAGCCGAACGGGGAGGCCAAGGTCAGCAACGCCGCGCCGTCCGTCCGGTGCAACAACCCGCTTCCCCGGCTCCGGCTTCGGAGTAAGAACGGTGTCGGGGTCGGCCGTCCTGGGCGAATCGGTCCCTTTCGTCAGCAGCGGAAGAGGCGGGTTTGGTCGCGATCGTCGACCCCGACGAGGATCTTGTGCGCCGCGTGGGTCAGGGCGACCCGGCGGCCGCGCAGACGCTTGTGTCGCGCAAGCTGCCGCGCATCCTGGCCCTGGCCCAACGCATGCTGGGCGACGCCGCCGAGGCCGAGGACGTGGCCCAGGAGACGATGCTCAAGGCCTGGCGACAGGCGCCGAAATGGACCCCCGGCAAGGCCCGGTTCGACACCTGGCTGCACCGGGTGGCGCTGAATCTCTGCTACGATCGGCTGCGGCGACGGCGCGAAATACCCATGGAGACGCCGCCGGATCGCCCCGATGACGGCCCGGCGCCGGATCGCGCCCTGTTGGCGGCCGAGACGGGGGCTCAGGTCGACGGGGCGCTGAAACGCCTGCCGGACCGTCAGCGCGAGGCGGTGGTCCTGTGTCATTATCAGGAGCTGTCCAATATCGAGGCGGCCGCCCTGATGAGCATCAGCGTCGAGGCGCTGGAGAGTTTGTTGTCGCGCGGACGCCGCGCATTGCGTCTAGCCCTGGCGGACCTCGCGCCGGGGATGGAGCCAGGGATGACTAAGGGAGTCGGACGATGAAGGCGGATCGGTTGCACGCTCTGGCGGAGGCTTACGGCGCCGACCTGCGTCGGTGGCCCGCGTCTGAACGCGTCTTCGCCGAAAGCCTGATCGCCGCCGATCCGTCGCTGAAGACGGCGCTGGCCCAGGCGGCGGCGCTGGACGCCCTGCTGGACGCCTCGCCCGCCCCGACGCCCTCGGCCGACCTGACGGCGCGCCTGCTGGCCGCCGCGCCGAAAGCGAAGACCAGCCGCTATCATCTGGACCGGATCGCCCTGTTCCTGGGCGCGGGCTGGGCGGCGGCCGCCTGCGCCGGCGTGGTCGCGGGCGTGGGTCTGACCACCCATGTCACCGCCGACGAGCGGGCCGACGCGGTGCTTTACCAATCCACCCTGGTCGAGGTGGACGATACGGAGGTTCTGGGATGAGCGGACGCAGCCTGAAGATCGCCCTGGCGGTGTCGGTGGCCCTGAACCTGTTCGCCCTGGCCGGCGGGGTCGCCTTCGCGGTCAGCTGGGCCAGGGTGGACGAACGGGTCGCCGACCTGCGCCGCACCGCGCGCCACGGTCCCTTCCGCGAGGTGATCGCCCAGCTGCAGCCTGAAGTCCGGCGCGACGTTCGCGCCAGGATGCGGGCTGCTGCGCTCGCGGCCCGGCCCGATTTCGAGGCCGCTCGCGCGGCGCGGGCCCAGGCGGTCCAGGCGGCGTCCCAGCCCCGGATGGACGCGGCCCGGGTCCAGGCCCTGCTGGATCAGTCGCGCACGGCCGAGATGCGCGGTCGCGCCCGTCTGGAAGGCGAGGCCATCACCATGCTGGAAAACCTGGACGTCGAGGACCGCAAGGTCCTGTCCGGCCTGCTGATGCGGCGTGGGCCACGGTCCGGTCCCCCGACGCCCGACGCCGGCCGCAACGCCGCGCCCCGGCCGCCGGGACCGGACGGCCCCGACGGTCCGGGCTGAGGCGGGTTCAGCCCTTGTTCGACGCCCGATAGGCGGCGACGGCGTCCACGGTGGCGCGCACCTTGGCCTCGATGGCGGCCCAGTCGCCCGACTTGACCGCTTCGTCGGTCACGAGCTTGGAGCCCATGCCCGCCGCCACGATGCCGGCGCCGAACCATTTGGCGATCGAGGCCTCATCGGGATCGACGCCGCCCGTGGGCATGATCTTGACCCAGGGCATCGGCCCCTTGACCGCCTTGACGAAGTCCGGCCCACCGACCGACGACCCCGGAAACAGTTTGACGATGTCGCAGCCCAGCTCGTGCGCCTCGCCGATGTCCGTCACCGAGCCGCAGCCGGGGAAATAGGCGACCATGCGCCGGTTGCAGACCTTGGCCACGTCGGGGACCAGGCAGGGGCTGACGACAAAGCGCGCGCCCCGGTTCAGGTAGAGCGACGCCGTGCCGCTGTCGACCACCGAACCGATGCCCAGCACCACGTCCGGGTCGGTCCTGATCAGTTCGCGATTGATCTCGCCGAACAGGTCGCAGGCGAAGTCGCCGCGATTGGTGAACTCGACCACCGGCGCCCCGCCGCGCGCGCAGGCGCGGATGACGTTCAGGCTGACCTCGGGATCGGGATGATAGAAGACGGGGCAGACGCCCTGGGTCTCGAGCGCCTGAAGCACGCTGACGCGATCATGGGCCATGTCTTAATCTCCGCCTGTCCCGAGCCGCGCCGGAACGCCTGTGTTGCACCGACCGGTCGCCCGGCCTCGCCCCCTGCTTATCCCAGCCGCCGCCGAAAGCGAAAGCCGCGCGGCCGGGTTCATGGCGCTGCGGCGGAACATATTGTTTCATCCGACGTCTTCGACGCCGCGTCCAAAACGGTTTAGGACGCGGGCCAGCAACAGGAGCCCCCGCCCATGATGACCGCCATCTTCGTCTTCATCAAAACCGAGCTGGGCTACGCCAACGATGTGGCGGCCGACATCGTCGATAATGTCGAGAACGTCTCCGAGGTCTATTCCACCTCGGGCCAGCACGACCTGCTGGCCAAGTTCAACCTGCCGCGCGACGCCGACATCGGGACCTTCGTCACCAAACAGGTCCAGACCCGGCCGCATGTCCGCGACACCTTCACCGTCATCACCTTCTCGCCCTTCCTGCCCAAGGGCGGCTAGGCGCTCTTGCGCTTGACCTTGTCCTTGCGTTCTTCGGCGTCGTCGTCGTCGCCGACCTTCTCCTCGACCGTGGCCGACAGGCGCTGGAACACGCCCAGCCCGACCAGGACCAGCACCGCCGCGATCAGCAGGGCGGTGGGATAGATCAGCAGGGCCACGTCCTGGCGCGCCGTCTTGAACACCACCACCAGGGCCTCCAGGAACAGGGCGATGACGATGGTGGACAGGAATTTGGTCAGGCTGCGCCGGGCCTCGGCCGCGCTGCGCCGTTCGTTGCCGCGCCGCACCTCGTCCTCGAAGATGTATTTGGCCACGTCGAAGACGGCGATGGCGACGATGACATAGCCCAGCATGTCCAGCGCCGCGTCCGCTCCGGACTTGTCCGGGGACCTAATGGTGTGGATGGCGTCCATCAGGCCGAACCCGATCAGGGCCGAGGCCGACAACAGCAGCAGCAGGCTGGCGAAGGCGAAGACCGCGCGGGTCAGATAGGTCATGACGGTCGTCTCCTGGCGGCCCTGAACGCGCGAACGGCGAAGCTGTTGCACCGCTCGGTGGATGACGGCTTGGGGTGACGATGGCCGGCGGCGGCGCTAAACCAGCGAAATAGGGAGACCACACACATGACGCGATCCAACGCGCCCGCCTATCTGACCGGCTTCGGCAATCATTTCGCCACCGAGGCCGCGCCTGGCGCCCTGCCGCAGGGCCAGAACTCGCCGCAGAAGACGCCGATGGGCCTGTACGCCGAACAGCTGTCGGGCACGGCCTTCACCGCCCCGCGCGCCGAGAACCGGCGCAGCTGGCTGTACCGCCTGCGCCCCTCGGCCCAGCACGGCCCCTATGCGCCCTTCGACCAGGGCCGGGTGCGGTCGGGCCCGTTCGACGAGACCCCGCCCAATCCCAACCGGATGCGCTGGGACCCGCTGCCGATCCCGGAAGCGCCGACCGACTGGGTCGAAGGCCTGGTCACCTATGGCGGGGCGGGCGATCCCGACGCCGGGGGCGGGGCGGGCGTCCACCTGTATGTCGCCAATCGCTCGATGATCGACCGCGTCTTCTACGACGCCGACGGCGAACTGCTGATCGTGCCCCAGCAAGGCGCCCATCGCTTCGTCACCGAAATGGGCATGATCGAAGCCCAGCCCGGCCACGTGGTCCTGATCCCGCGCGGCGTCCGCTTCCGCGTCGAAGTCGACGGGCCCGTGCGCGGCTATGTCTGCGAAAACTACGGCGGTCCGTTCCGCCTGCCGGACCTGGGGCCGATCGGCGCCAACGGCCTGGCCAATCCGCGCGACTTCGAAACCCCGGTCGCGGCGTTCGAGGACGTGGATCGCCCGACCCAGTGCGTCCAGAAGTACGGCGGCCGTCTGTGGGCCACGACCTTTGCGCACAGCCCGCTGGACGTGGTGGCCTGGCACGGCAATCTCGCGCCCTGCCGCTATGACACGGCGCGGTTCAACACGATCAACACCGTCAGCTACGACCACCCGGACCCGTCGATCTTCACCGTCCTGACCAGCCCGTCCGAGACGCCGGGCACGGCCAATATCGACTTCGTCATCTTCCCGCCGCGCTGGATGGTGGCCGAGCACACCTTCCGCCCGCCCTGGTTCCATCGCAACGTCATGAGCGAGTTCATGGGCCTGGTGACCGGCGCCTATGACGCCAAGGCCGGCGGCTTCGCCCCCGGCGGCGCCAGCCTGCACAACCGGATGAGCGGCCACGGCCCGGATCAGGCCAGCTATGAGGGCGCGATCCAGGCGGAACTGAAACCGCACAAGATCACTGACACCCTGGCCTTCATGTTCGAGACCCGGGCGCCGATCCGGGTCACGAAATGGGCGTCGGAATCACCGCAGATGCAGCTCGACTACGACGACGTCTGGTCGGGCTTCGCAAAAGGACAGGTCAAATGATCCGTATAGCCCTCATCGCCGCCGCCGCCTTGCTGGCCGCCGCCTGCACCCCTCAGACGACAGGCGCCGGCTCCGACGCCCCGATGCAGAGCGCCGACGCCTCGGCCTGCGCCACGCGGGGCGGCACGATGAAACAGGTCGGCCGGATGCAGTCCTGGCAGTGCGTGATCAGCTACGCCGACGCGGGCAAGTCCTGCACCGACGGCGACCAATGCCAAGGCGACTGCCGCGTCGAAGGCAACAGCGGCATCGCGCCGGGCGCGGCCACGACCGGCGTCTGCCAGGCTGACAGCGACCGTTTCGGCTGCAATACGCCGGTCGAGGACGGCAAGGCCGGCCCGACGCTCTGCATCGACTGAGGCGTAAGGTTCGGGCGAAGACCGCCTATCCCATAAGACCGTCATCCTAGGGACAAGCCCTAGGATGACGGCGTGAGAGGGGGGCTGCGCCCCCGCCCTCAATCCCCGTGCTTGCCGTTGCTGGAGAACTCCGGCGGGGCGGCCTTGTGGATGAACTGCTCCGCCACCAGCCAGGCCTTGAACGGCCGCAGGCAGCCCAGGCACATGATCACCAGGATCGGCAGGGTCACAACCGCGTGCACCCAGATGGGCGGCTTCACGCTGAAGTCGAAGACCATCAGCAGGATCATCCCGACCAGGCCCACCGCCGTCATGACGAAGAAGGCGGGGCCGTCGGCCGGATCGGCGAACCCATAGTTCAGCCCGCATTTCGGGCAGGATTCGCGCAGGGTCAGATAGCCCTTGAACAGCGCCCCCTCGCCGCAGCGGGGACAGCGACAGGCCAGGCCGGTTTTCAGGGTGCTCAGGCGCGGGTAATCGGTCATGGCCCCATCATGGGCCGGATCGCGCCGCCTGTCGCCGGACGAACCGTCCTATCCGTAGAATCCCGGTCAATGTCGGTTAACCGTGATTAAAGAGCTTGTGGGGCAAGGCTCGACGGATATGTCCGGGACCCCGCACAGCAAGCGTATCCTGAAGTCGACCGTGGCCGCCGCCGCGGCCGGCGCGGTCGTGTTCGCGCCACTGGCGCCGCTGGCCCAGGAAGCCGGCCGGTCGCGCGATCCGCTGTCGATCAGCATCGGCCAATCCAGCGAATTCACCCGTGTCGAATTCGGCGGCGTCATCGGCGCGCGCAGCCAGGTCCGGCGCGAGGGCGACAAGGTGATCGTCCGCCTGGGCGTCTCGGCCGCGCCTGACGTCTCGCGCCTGCGCGTCGATCCGCCGGAGGGGGTCAAGGCCGTCGAGACGCGGCTGGCGCGGGGCGGAACGACCGATCTGGTCATCACCCTGGCCGAGGGCGCCGACGCCCGGTCCGGCGCGGCTGACGGCGCGGTCTGGCTGAACCTCTATGCGCCGGGCAAGGCGCCCGAGCCGACGTCGGAAGAACGGGCGGCGGCCATCAATTCCGTTGTGCCCGTCCGCGCCGTCTCGACGCCGGACAAGACGGTCCTGACCTTCCAGTGGGGCGCGCCGGTGGGCGCCGCCGTTTTCCGGCGGGGCGAGGCCGTCTGGGTCGTGTTCGACACCGCCGCCAAGATGGACCTGACCGGCGCCAAGGCCCTGGGTCCGGCCAAGGACGCCCGCTGGGCCGCCGGCCCTGACTACACCGCCGTCCGCATCGCCGCTCCCGACGGCCTGCCCGTGGCGGCCGAAGGGCAGGGCGGAACCTGGACCGTGACCATCGGCGGTCCGCCCGCCGGCGCCTCGGGCGTCGAGATCGACCGCTCCGACGACGGCTCGGCCACCCTGGTGGCGCGGATGGCGGGCGCGACCAAGACCGTCTGGCTGACGGATCCCCTGGTCGGCGACCGTTTCGCCGCCGTCACCGCCCTGGCGCCCGGCAAGGGGTTCTCGGGCACGCGTAGCACCGTCGATCTCAGCCTGATCCCCACCGCCCAGGGCCTGGCGGTCGAGACCACGACCGACGATCTGAAGATCGAGGCGGCGGGCGATCTGGTCACCCTCAGCCGCCCGCAGGGCCTGACCCTGTCGCCGCCGTCGGCGACGCTGGAGGCCGCCGCCCATGAGGATGACGCGCCGAAGCCGGCGGCCTATCCGGCCCTGATCCTGGAGGAATGGGCGACCGCAGGCGAGGACGGCTTCTCGCAACGCTATCGCCGCCTTCAGGACGCGGCGGCTCAGGAAACCATCGCCGGAACCGACAATCCCCGCGCGCCCATCGCGGCGCGCATGGCCCTGGCCCGGTTCCTGGTCGGCTCGGGCCTGAACTATGAGGCGATCGGCGTCATCAACGCCCTGGTCGCCAAGGCCCCCAACATGCAGGGCGAGCCCGAGGTGCGCGGCCTGCGCGGCGCCGCCCGCGTCGGCGTCGGCCGTCTGGAGGAGGCCCAGGCCGACTTCGCCGGCTCGGCCCTGTCGAACGATCCCGCCGCCAAGGTCTGGCAGGGCTATATCGCCGCCGAACAGGGCGACTGGGAGGGGGCGCGCCGCGCCTTCGCCGCCGGCGCCTCGGTCATCGACGACTTCCCCAAGGAATGGCGCGCCCGCTTCGGCGCCGCCCACGCCCTGGCCGCCATCCAGACCAACGACCTGCCGGCCGCGCGCCAGCTGCTGGCCTATGTCTTCAGCCAGAACGCCTCGGCCGCCGATCAGCTGACCGCGCGCGTGGTCCAGGCGCGGCTGTTTGAACTGTCCGGCGACAAGGACCGGGCGCTGGCGGTGTACAAGGCCGTGGCCCGCGCGCCGCTGGACGGCATCGCCACCCCCGCCAAACTGGGCGCCATCGGTCTGGAGCTGGACAAGGGCGTCCTGACGCCGGATCAGGCGGCCCAGCAGCTTGAGCAGTTGAAGTGGCGCTGGCGCGGCGACGCCACCGAACTGGCCGTCATCCGCAAACTGGCCAACCTCTATCTTCAGCAGGGCCGCTATCGCGAGGCCCTGGACGCCCTGCGCGGCGCCGGCAAGCGGATGTCCGGGGTGCCCGGCGCCGCCGAAATCTACGCCGACCAGTCCAACGCCTTCCGCGCCCTGTTCCTGGAAGGCGCGGCCGACGGCCTGCAGCCGGTTCAGGCCCTGGCGCTGTTCTATGATTTCCGCGAACTGACCCCCATCGGCGCCGACGGCGACGAGATGGTTCGCCGTCTGTCGCGCCGCCTGATCGACGTCGATCTGCTGGACCAGGCCGCCGAACTGCTGAAACACCAGGTGGACGAGCGGCTGGACGGGGTGGCCAAGGCCCAGGTCGCCACCGATCTGGCCACCGTCTATCTGATGGACCGTCAGCCGGAGAAGGCGTTGCAGGCCATCTGGGGCTCGCGCACCACCCTGCTGCCCAACGCCATCAACAGCGAGCGTCGGGCGCTGGAGGCCCGCGCCCTGATGGATCTGGGCCGCTACGATCACGCCCTGGAGGTTCTGGACCGCGACCAGTCCGCCCCGGCGCGCGAGGTGCGCGGCGACATCCTGTGGAAACAGCAGAAGTGGGCCGAGGCCGCGCCCCTGTACGAAGCGCGTCTGGGCGACCGCTACAAGCAGGCGGAGGCGCCCCTGACCCCGTCCGAGGAAAGCTGGCTGATTCGCGCCGGCGTGGGCTATTCGCTGAGTGGAAACCCCGCCGCCCTGGATCGTCTGCGCGGCCAGTATTCGCCCTTCATCCCCCGGGCGCGGTCAGCGAATGCGATCCGCGTGGCCCTGGACGACAATCTGGCGGGTCTGGCGGGAGTGAACGATTTCGCCGCCCTGTCGGCCAACGCCGACACCTTCGTCGGCTGGGTCAACGCCGCCAAACAGGACTTCCGAAAGGAAACGGGCGGGAATCGCCCAGCGACCCCCGCCCGTTGAATCGGTTGATCGGTCCCCGAGGGGACCGGAAAAACCTTAGCCGTTGACGGCGTCCTTCAGCGGCTTCGAGACGCGGAAGCGGACGGCCTTCGAGGCGGCGATCTTGATGGTCGCGCCCGTGGCGGGGTTGCGGCCTTCACGCTCGGCGCGGGCGGCGGTGTCGAAGACGCCCAGGTTCGAGATGCGCACGTCGCCGCCGGCCTTCAGGCTGGCGTGGATGTTTTCGACGATGGCGGTCAGCACCTTGCCGGCGTCGGCCTGCGAGACACCGGCGTCCTTGGCGACGGCGGCGATCAGTTCGGCTTGAGTGGTCATAAGAAGCGTTTCCAGTGTTAGTCGCCCGATTCAGGGCGAGGACCGGTGGATCAACACGGATTTCGTCCGGTATTGCAAGCGGGTAAAAGGCGCAAAGCCTTATGGGGCGGGGATTATCCCGTTCCGGACGCCCGCTGGAAGCTCTCGACCAGGCTGCCGGCGACCAGTCTCCAGCCGTCCACCAGCACGAAAAAGATCAACTTGAACGGCAGGGACACCACCACCGGAGGCAGCATCATCATACCCATGGACATCAGCACGCTGGCGACCACCAGATCGATCACAAGGAACGGAACGAAAAGGAGAAATCCGATTTCGAACGCTTTCTTCAGCTCGCTGATCATGAAGGCCGGCGTGACCACGCGCAGGGGCAGCTCCTGCAGGTTGGCCGGGGCCTCCACGCGGCTTAGACGGGTGAACAGGGCCAGGTCTCCGCGGTCCACCTGGGCCAGCATGAAGGTTTTCACAGGTTCCGACGCCGCATCGAAGGCCTGGGGCAATTCCATCTGCTGATCCAGCAGCGGACGGATGCCCGAATCATAGGCGTCCTGCCAGGTCGGGGCCATGACGATGGCGCTCAGGAACAGGGCCAGGGACACCAGGACGGCGTTCGGCGGCGACTGCTGCATCCCCAGCGCCGTCCGCAACAGCGACAGGACCACGACGATTCGCACGAAGCTGGTGGTCATGATGACGATGGAGGGCGCCAGCGACAGCACGGTCATCAGCCCGACCAGTTGCACCACCCGCTGCGTCAGCCCCGCGCCGCTGCCCAGGTCGATATTGATCGCCGACCCGCCCGCCGCCGCGTCCTGGGCGAAGGCCGCCAGAGGCCAGGCCAGGCACACCAGGGTGGTGAACAGAGACAGCAGGGCCGCGCGCTTCAGCTCGGACGCGGCGGGTACCGCAAACACCTTCTCCCTCCCCCTGCGGGGGAGGGGCGTCGCGTAGCGACGGGGTGGGGGCGGCAAGGCGACGTCGCACTGAACTGAGACAGGACCGGTGCGTGTTTGGCCCAGCCGTTCCCACCCGGCTTCGGCTACGCCTTCGCCCCCCTCCCCCGCAGGGGGAGGGAGAAGCTCGCTCTCGCCCCTTGGCCCTTTCACTTGAAGATCTCCGGCTGGCGCGGCTCGATCAGTTCGCGCCCTTCGCCCAGAAGGATCAGTCGTTCTTCCGCATCGATCCGCACCAGGACCAGCCGGCGCGCGGGGTCCAGCACCAGGGTCTCGACCACCTGCATCCGCCGTTCGCCGCGCTGGGCGTTCAGCTTGGCCATCAGCTGCGGCGCATAGCGGCGCGCCGCATAGGCGGCCAGGCCGATCAGGCCCAGGGTGAAGGCCAGGCCGAAGACGGCGCGGGCGAGATCGAGGAAATTCATACGCTTAAGGCCCCGCGCAGTCGGCGCTGTTCCTCAAGTCTTAACCACCACGGTTAACGATGGGTTTAGATAACGGCCTGTTAACCATGGAGGCGGCATTTTCTGCCCATCGCGCGCATCTGCGCCACGGGAGATCGCCATGGGCGTCGCCGACATTCCGCTGCTGGGGCAGATCAAGGGCCGGCTGGGCTGGCTGGACGAACGCCAGCGGGTCATCGCCGAGAACGTCGCCAACGCCGATACGCCCGGTTACGGCGGCCGCGATCTGAAACAGCCGACCGACTTCGCCGCCGCCCTGCGCTCGGGCGGGGGGCTTCAGGTGGTCCGCACCAACCGCGCCCACATCGCCCCGCCCGTCAGCGCGCCCCGGTTCGACCCGACCAAGTCGCCCGACTCGGAAACCACGCTGGACGGCAACTCCGTCGTGGTCGAGGAGCAGATGCTGAAGATGGCCGAGAGCCGCATGGCCTATGACGCCGCCATCGGCTTCTACCAGAAATCCATGTCCATGCTCCGCATGGCCGCGCGCAAGCCTGGCGCGGGCTGAGACGAAGGACTGATCCATGCCTGATCCCATCCCCCCTTCGAACAGCGCCATGGCGGTGGCGGCCTCGGCCCTCAAGGCCCAGCAGTCGCGCATGCGCGTCATCGCCGAGAACATCGCCAACGCCCAGTCCACCGCCCGCACCCCCGGCGGCGAGCCCTATCGCCGCCAGATCCCGGTCTTTCAGGCGCGCGAGGTCGACGGCGCGACCGGCGTGACCCTGGCCGAGGTCCGGCCCGACCAGGGCGAGTTCAAGATGGACTACGACCCCTCGCACCCGGCGGCCAACGCCCAGGGCTATGTGATGCGGCCCAATGTCGACACCCTGGTGGAAGCCATGGACATGCGCGAAGCCCAGCGCGCCTACGAAGCCAATCTGAACGTCATCGAGACGGCGCGGTCCATGGACAGCCGCACCCTCGACATCATCAAACGCTGAGGACTAGGCCATGAACCCGATGATGGCCGCCCGCGCCTACGCCGCCGTTCAGGGCAGCGCCATGCCCACGGCGGCGCAACCGCCCGCCTCCGGCGACAACGGCTTCGCCGACCTGGTCAAGAACGCCATGACCGACATGACCCAGCAGTCGCGCGCGGCCGAGACCCAGATGACCCAGTCGATCCAGGGCAACGGCAATCTGATCGACGTGGTCACGGCCCTCAGCTCGGCCGAGGCGTCGCTGGAAACCGTGATGTCCGTCCGCGACCAGGTGATTTCCGCCTACAAGGAAATCATGGCCATGCCGATCTGATCGGCCGGAGCGCGGCCCAGGTCCTTCAGGTTCCGTGCGGAAAATTGCGGGTCGGCGGCGCGCCGAAGTCCGCGCCCCGGGCGGCCGTCTTGCCGGACATGCGGCGGCGGGCCGCGCGCAGGTCGCGGATCGCCAGGGGCGCCAGGGTCCAGGGCTCGATGCAATAGCGATGGAACAGGCGGCGGGGGTCCTGCGCCAGCCGATAGGCCCATTCGATCCCGGCGCGGCCCATCCATCGCGGCGCGGGATTCTGGGTTCCCGCCTCATAGTCGAAGGCGGCGCCGACCGACAGGATGACGCAGTCGGGCAGGGCGTCGAACACGGCCAGGGTCCACAGCTCCTGGCGCGGCATGCCCATGCCGACGAACAGGATATGCGGCTGAAAGGCCTGAATCTCCGCGACGACTTCAGCGTTGTCGGCGGAACCTGCCCGGGCGTCGAAGAAGCCGTGACGGGTGCGGATCTCGGTCTTGGGATAGCGCGCGCCCAACCGGCGCGCCGCCTCCTCGCCCACGCCCGGCGCGCCGCCGACCGCCATGACCCGCCAGGCCTTGCGGTTGGCGACGCTCCAGAAATGGTCGCGCCAGTCCAGATAGGTGCAGCGATGAAAGCCCCGGCTGTGCAGCCCAAGGGCGCGGGAGAACCAGATCATCGGCGTCGAATCGACCTCGACCAGCTCGGCCATGTCGTAGAAGGCCCGCATCTCCGGATGTTTCTGGAGCAGGTACAGACTGTGCAGATTGTGGTTGGCCACCACGCTCTTGCGGCCCTCGGCCACGGCGTCCTGGACGTGATGCAGAACTTCCTCGGGCTTCACCAGATCGACCAGCTGGCCGAACATGTGGACGCGCTCGCGCCGACGCCGACGCTTGCGATAGGTCGCGCGAGGGGTCGTGCGCCGCTCGTGCGCCTTGGGAACTCGGGACGGATCCGCCATCGCTCCCAGATAGGGGACGGGCTCTCAAAGCGAGGTAAGCGAACAGGCTTAACGGGCCGCAACCCTGTCCGACCGACGCCTGCGTCGGGGCCTCCCGCCTCGCTTGCGAAATAAAACCGACCTCCGACGAAAAATCCCTGTTGACCCCGCCCGGACCCTCCCTTAGAGGTCCGCGCCTTCCCGATGGAAACGCCGCAAGGCGCTGCCGACGGGGCCCAGATGGCGGAATTGGTAGACGCGCTGGCTTCAGGTGCCAGTGGCTTAACGGCCGTGGAGGTTCGAGTCCTCTTCTGGGCACCATATTATAGACGGCGTCGTGTTTTCGGACACGGCGCCGTTTGCTTTTTCGGCCTATCGCATCGCGCGCGGCGCTCTGCTGCTTGAGGCCATCTTCGTTTTGGGGCCTATCGCCTCGCGCGCGGCGCTCGCCTGCTTGAGGCCCGTCCGTCGCGCTGTAAGCCGTTTCGCCCCGTCCCCCAGCCGTGTAAGAACCTGCCCATGACCGTTTACCTGCACGAGGGCGACCTGCCCGACGACCTGGACCTGGGACCGGACGTCGCCATCGATTCCGAGACCATGGGCCTGCGCTTCCGCCGCGACCCCCTTTGCGTGGTCCAGTTGTCGGCCGGCGACGGAAACGCCCATGTCGTGCGGCTGAACCGCCCCGGCTATGACTGCCCGAACCTGAAGCGGCTGCTGACCGATCCGGCGGTGACCAAGATCTTCCACTTCGGTCGCTTCGACATCGGCATGTTCCTGCTGCACCTCGGGGTCGAGACGCGGCCGGTCTATTGCACCAAGATCGCCTCCAAACTGGCCCGCACCTACACCGACCGCCACGGGCTGAAGGACGTGGTGCGCGAGACCGTCGGGGTCGACCTGTCCAAGGCCCAGCAGTCGTCCGACTGGGGCGCGGCCGAACTGACCCAGGCCCAGCTGGACTACGCCGCCTCGGACGTCCTCTATTTGCACGCCGCCCGGGCCAAGCTGGACCTGATGCTGGCGCGCGAGGGACGGGCCGAACTGGCGGCCCAATGTTTCGACTTCCTGCCGACCCGTTCGGCGCTCGATCTCGCCGGCTGGGACGAGATCGACATCTTCGCCCATAGCTGAGGCGCGCTTGACCGACCCCGGCGAACAGACACGGATCCAGGCGGACGCCGCGGACGAGGCCCGGGTGGTCCTGGCCGGTGCGCGCTGGCGGGCGCGTTCGCGGCGCGTCAAACTGTACCGCCGCGTCCTGCCGATCATCATCCTGGTGCTGGCGGGCGGCGTCCTGACCTGGACCGTGTTCCGCACCGTCATGTCGGGGGTGGAGCGCAAGGCCAGCCAGGGCCAGGAGGTCCGGCTGGACAAGCCCCTGTTCCACGGCCAGGACGCGCAAGGCCGCGCCTTCACCGTCGGCGCCCAGGGCGCGATCCGCGATCCCGCCACCGGCCATTTCCGCCTGGTCGGCCCGGCGCTGAAGCTGAACCTGGGCGGCCGCAAGGTCACCGAAATGACCGCCGACGGCGGGACCTACAACGAACAGGCCAGGACCGTGACCATCGGTCCGAACGTGCGGATTTCGGACGGCGGCTCCGGCTTCGTCCTGACCACGCCCGAGGCGGTGGTCGACACCTCGACCGGAATCATCACCGGTTCACGGGGCGTTCAGGGCGCCGGCCCTATTGGAACCATCAACGCTTCGTCCTATGCGATCTATGATCAGGGCGAGCGCGTGGTGTTCAAGGGCTCTGGCGACACCAAGATAAGCGGGACCATCAATCCCTCGGGATCAGGCGAATGACGGCGATGACAGCGAAAACCCACTACGCCCGGACGGTTGCGGCGCTGGCGGCCCTGGCCCTGCTGGCCCTGCCGGCCGTGGGCGACGCCCAGAGCGCGCGCACCAGCTCGAACCAGCCCATCGCCTTCGGCGCCGACACGGGCGAACAGTCCGCCGAACGCATCAGCCTGCGCGGCCGGGCCGAAGTGACCCAGGGGCAGAACCGCCTGCGGGCCGAGGCCATCACCCTGTTCCGCAACGCCGCCGGCGATCCGGAGCGGGTCGAGGCCACGGGCACCGTCTATTTCGTCACCCCGACCCAGTCGATGCGCGGAGACCGCGCCGTCTACACCCTGTCGAACGGCGAACTGGTCGTGACCGGCAACGTCATCCTGAACCAGGGCAAGAACGTCCTGACGGGCGGGCGGCTGGTCTATAACGTCAACACCGACGCGGCCAACATGTCGGGCGCCCCGCGCGGCGGGACCGCCGGCAGCCGCATCCAGGGCGTCTTCTATCCCAACGGAACCAACTGAGGCCGCCCGGCCCAGGACGTAAGAACGGGATCTGAGGATTTGGCGCGCAAGGAACTCTCCGCCCTGAACCTGTCCGACCGGCCGGCGGCGACGCCGGAACCGGCGGTCTCGGCTGCTGAAAAAGGCCTGCGGGTGCGCAACATCGCCCGCGCCTTCGGCCAGCGCCAGGTGGTGAGCGACGTCTCCCTGACGGTTCAGCGCGGCGAGGTGGCGGGCCTGCTCGGTCCCAATGGCGCCGGCAAGACCACCTGTTTCTACATGATCACCGGCCTGATCCCGCCCGATTCCGGCACGATCTGGCTGGACGGCGAGGACATCACCAGCCAGCCCATGTACCAGCGCAGCCGCATGGGCCTGGGCTATCTGGCCCAGGAGGCCTCGATCTTCCGGGGCATGACGGTCGAGCAGAACATCATGGCGGTGGTCGAGCTCAACTATCCGCGCGATCAGCTTCAGGCCGAGACCGACCGCCTGCTGAACGAGCTTCACATCGACCATCTGCGTCACGCCCCGGCCACCGGCCTGTCGGGCGGCGAGCGTCGCCGGGTCGAGATCGCCCGCGCCCTGGCGGGCCGGCCGTCCTTCATCCTGCTGGACGAACCCTTCGCCGGCATCGACCCCCTGGCCATCGCCGACATCCGTTCGGTCATCCGCTATCTGGCGGACCAGGGCATCGGCGTGCTGATCACCGACCACAATGTCCGCGAAACCCTGGACATCACCGACCGGGTCTCGATCATCTCGGGCGGGTCGGTCCTGTTCGAAGGCACGGCTGAAGAGGCGGTCAACGACGCCGAGGTCCGCCGGGTCTATCTGGGCGAAAACTACGCCTGACGCGCCCCCTCCGTCACGGCGCTTCGCGCCGCGCCACCTCCCCCAAGGGGGGAGGAATGCGATGACCGAAATCCTCCCCCCTTGGGGGAGGTGGATCGCCGGCGAAGCCGGCGAGACGGAGGGGGTCCGAACGGGTCCAACTGTGACAATGACGCTGGTCTCACTCTAATGATTCCAACGGCTTGTCAGTTTCTCGCCCCGACTTCCCCGCCAGGGTTTCCCCACCCCCTATAATCCGCCTCGGTCTCGTCGCTTGGAGGGCTCGTAAGGCCTGCGACCTTGCGGCGGCGGGAGCGGATGGAACGGGAGCGGGGGTGCAATCCCTCCGCGCCGACGATGTCTCAAAACGCCGTCGGAGGGTCGAGGGGGATACTCGATCGCACTCGGGACGGTTCTTCGCAGGGACCGCCGACCCGTCGCAGGCTTATGGGGTTAGGCGATAAGACCGCCACCGCTCGGCGCCCCGAGCTTGCAGGCCAACCATTCGCGCGGAGCGTCAAACCTTCGTCGAAACGGTACTCAAAACACCAAACTCCGGGCGAAGGCCCGGCGCCCCGCCCAGCCCTCCATAACTTCGCAGCGAAAGCGCGAGGGGGCTTCTGCACGTCCGTGTTCCGGCGCCCGCGTTCGGGCGCCACGCGAACCGCTGTTTGTCGGGCGTTAACCACTCTCGATCCATGCTGACAGCAAGTTCCGGGCCAGTTGGCGCGCCGGCAGGATTTTTCGAACGTGATCGGGCAACGTCTAGAGATCAGACAGGGGCAGGGGCTGGTCATCACGCCCCAGCTGCAGCAGGCGATCAAGCTGCTGCAACTGTCGAACCTCGAGCTCGAGGAGTTCGTCGAGGCCGAGCTGGAGCGCAATCCCCTGCTGCAACGCGACGAGCCCGAGGGCGACGGCCCCGAGGCCCCGGTTTCGGTTTCCGACGCCGCCCCGGACGGTGAAATGTCCTTCGGCGACGGGGTCGGCCAGGATTCCGTGGCGTCGATGGACGCCGGGTCCGACGACGTCTATGGCGACGCCGCCCCCGGCGAACGCACCAGCGACCGCATGACGGACGAGGCCCAGCCGGGTCTGTCCGACTGGTCCAGCGCCGGCAAGGGCGGCCAGGTCTTCGAAGGCGACGGCGAACGCCCCGACGCCCATGAACTGACCCTGTGGGAGCATCTGCAGGCCCAGGCCTCCTCGGCCGGCCTTTCGGCCGCCGACCACGCCATCGCCCTGACCCTGATCGACGCCACCGACGAGGGCGGCTATCTGCGCGGCGAAATGGCCGAGTTCGCCGATCGCCTCGGAGTTAGCCTGGACCGGATCGAGGCCGTCGTCGCCGTCTGCCAGGGGTTCGAGCCGACCGGGATCATGGCCCGTTCGGTGCCCGAGTGCCTGAAGCTGCAGCTGATCGAGCGCAATCGATTCGATCCGGCCATGGGCGCCCTGCTCGACCATCTGGACCTGCTGGCCCGGCGCGACCTGGCGGGCCTGAAGAAGATCTGCGGCGTCGACGGCGAGGACCTGGCCGAGATGATCGCCGAGCTGAAGGCCCTGACGCCCCGCCCCGGCGCCGGATTCGGCGGCGAACCGGCCCAGACCGTGGTGCCCGACGTCCATGTGCGGCCCGACCCGGCCGGCGGCTGGCGGGTCGAGCTGAACGCCGACACCCTGCCGCGCCTGTTGATCGACAAACGCTATCACGGCCTGGTTCAGGCCGGCGCCCGGTCCGACACCGAAAAGACCTTCGTCGCCGAATGCGCCGCCCAGGCCAGCTGGCTGGTCAAGTCGCTGGACCAGCGCGCCAAGACCATTCTGAAGGTCTCGTCCGAGATCGTGCGCCAGCAGGATGCCTTCCTGGCCTTCGGCGTCGAATTCCTTCGCCCGCTGAATCTGAAGACGGTCGCCGACGCCATCGGCATGCACGAATCGACGGTCAGCCGCGTCACCTCCAACAAATATGTCTCGACCCCGCGCGGGGTGTTCGAGCTGAAATTCTTCTTCACCGCCGCCATCCAATCGGTGGACGGCGCCTCGACTCATTCGGCCGAGGCGGTCCGCCATCGGATAAAAACCATGATCGATGGGGAAGGGGTGGGGGGCGACGTTTTGTCCGATGATCGGATCGTCGAAATCCTTAAGGAGGCGGGCATAGATATAGCCCGTAGAACGGTCGCCAAGTATCGGGAAGCCTTGAGGATTCCGTCCTCCGTCGAGCGCCGCAGGATGCTTAAGACCGGCTGAAGCGTGACCACAAATCGGTGATCCCGATTGACACCAAATGCGGGCGGGAGCGTTCTATTCGTATGCAAGTCCAAGTCAGCGGCAAGCAAGTGGATGTCGGCGAAGCGTTAGGCTCGCGCATCTCCCAGGAACTCGAAGACGGGGTCGGAAAATACTTCGCCCGCGGCGGTGAAGACGCCGAGGTCGTGGTGTCCAAGGACGGCCACAACTTCAAGGTGGACTGTTGGGTCCGCCTCGCGTCGGGCCAGACCCTGGTGACGACGGGCATGGGCGGCGACGCCCATTCCGCCTTCACCGAGGCGCTGGATCGTCTCGAAAAGCGGGTCCGTCGCTACAAGCGCCGGCTCAAGGATCACCACATCGGGCCCAAGGGCCTGTCGCCTGAAAAAACCGAAAACGCCGCCCGCGAAGTCGCTCGCAGCATCGTGCTGCGGGATCCCGACAGCGTCGAGGACGACGTCTTCGGCGACACCGGCGAAAACGACGGCCCGCCGCCCGTGGGCATGGTCATCGCCGAGACCGAGCACGAGATCCGCTCCATCACGGTCGGTCGTGCGGTCCTGGAACTGGATATGACCGGCTATCCGGTGGTGCTGTTTCGCAATGCGGCGCACGGCGGCCTGTCCGTCGTCTATCGCCGCCCAGACGGCAATGTCGGCTGGATCGACCCCGAGCGCACGAAGAAGTCGAACGGGCATTAGACTTACGGCTTAGTTTGACTTTGCCGCGGGAGCCTCTAAAGGGGCGCCCGCGGCCGCCAGTCGCTTATCTAGAGTTGGGCTACCCATGGATATCGCAGATCTGCTCGCGCCGAACGGCGTGGTGCTGCGTGGCGGCGCCTCGTCGAAACGTCAGGCGCTTCATGCCGTGGCCGAGGCTGCGGCCCAGGCTCTGGGCGTGGACCAGGGCCGTATCTTCGAGGCCCTGCTGGAACGCGAAGCCCTGGGCTCCACCGGCCTGGGCTCCGGCGTGGCCGTGCCGCACGCCCGTCTGAAGGAGATCGACCGGGTCACGGCCGTCTTCGTGCGCCTGGACACGCCTGTGGCCTATGAAGCGGTCGATGATCGTCCGGTCGATCTGCTGCTGGCCCTGTTCGCCCCGCCCAAGGACGGCGCCGAACATCTGCGCGCCCTGGCGGCGGTCTCGCGCGCCCTGCGGTCGCCGGAACTGCGTGAGCAGCTGCGTCAGGCCCGGACGGTCGATGCAATCAAGGCCCTGTTCGTCAAGGACCAGGCGCCCGCCACGGCCGCCTGAGAGGCCGGGCCGTCAAGGGCGGCGCCCGGCCGCCCTTTCCCTTGTTCAGTGAACCGAGACCGGCTCCAGCTCGTGCGCCACAGCGGCGGCGAAGGCGGTGTCGCGGTCCAGCATGACGGCCAGCCGTTCCCCGTCCGCGCTGTGAACGGCGTAGAGGGACTGATTCGGGTCGAAGGCGATGTCCTTCATCTCGACCGCCTCTTCCAGCAGGTCGGACGCCTTCACCTCGCGCACATAGACGAGATCGGGGGCGCCCAGTCCGGCGAAATCTTCCTTGGTCATCATCATCGGCGTCATAGGACCGCCTCCTTCGCTTTGACAACGCCCGGATCGCCGGGCGGTTCGAACGGCTGCGCTTTTCAGCCGGCCGTGATGGGAATGCGCCGCACCTGGCGCTCGGCCTCGGGCCGGATCAGATCGACATGCAGCAGGCCGTGTTCCAGCCGCGCGCCCTCGATCTCCAGCCCGTCGGCCAGGACGAAGCTGCGTACAAAGCCTCGCGCCGCGATGCCGCGATGCAGGAAGGCCTGTTCGCTCTTGCCCGCATCGTCGCGCTTGCCGGCGATGGTCAGCTGCCGCCCTTCCAGGGTGATGGCCAGTTCGTCAGGAGCGAACCCGGCCACAGCCAGGCTGATGCGGACCCCCGCCTCGCCGATCTGTTCGACGTTATAGGGCGGATAGCTCTCGGCCGCAGCCTTGGCGGCGCGGTCGATCAGGGCGCGGGTGTGGTCGAAGCCCAGCAGGAACGGGCTGTCGAACAGGATGGTGCGGGTCGTCGTCATCTGGGTCCTCGGAAAAGCGACCGACCGTGGGCCTCCCGCAATCGGCAAGGCTCCCGGTCACAGATGAAGATGGGGGCGGACAGGGGCGGGATCAACCGTCCCTGTCTGCGACCTCAGTGGATGGCTTCGCCATGCTGGGTATAGTCCAGGCCCTCGACCTCTTCGTCCTTGGTCACGCGCAGGCCCGTAGTGAACTTGCAGATCATCAGGACCACGAAGGTGCCGACCGCGCTCCAGACGATGGCCCCGCCCAGGCCGAGCGCCTGTTTCCACACCGTCGCGCCCTCGGACAGGGCGTTGATGCTGGTGGTGGCGAAGACCCCGGTCAGCAGGGCGCCGACGATGCCGCCGATCCCGTGCACCCCGAACGCATCCAGGCTGTCGTCGTACTTCAGCGCGTGCTTCAGCCAGACCGCCCCGGCGTAGCAGGCCGGGCCGGCGATCAGGCCGATGAAGAAGGCGCCCTTGGGATCGACGAAGCCGGCGGCGGGGGTGATGGCGACCAGGCCGCCGACGACGCCCGACAACAGGCCCAGCAGGGTCGGGCGCTTGCGGTCGAACCATTCGACGGTCATCCAGCCCAGGGCCGCGGCGGCGGCGGCCAGAATGGTGTTGAAGGCGGCGGTGGCGGCCAGGGCGTCGGCGGCGCCGGCCGACCCGGCGTTGAACCCGATCCAGCCGACCAGCAGCAGGCCGGTGCCGATGGCGCTGTAGACCAGATTGGCGGGGGCCATGTTGTCGCGGCCGAAGCCGTGACGCGGGCCCAGCACCAGGGCGCAGACCAGGCCGGCGACGCCCGCATTGACGTGGACCACCGCCCCGCCGGCGAAGTCGAGCACGCCCAGGCTCCCCAGATAGCCGCCGCCCCAGACCTGGTGACAGATCGGCGCATAGACGATCAGGTGCCACAGGGCGAAGAACAGCAGGCTGGCCGAGAATTTCATCCGCTCGGCGAAGGCGCCGGCGATCAGGGCCGGGGTGATGATGGCGAAGGTCATCTGGAAGCTGACGAACAGCAGTTCCGGCAGGCCGGGCAGCAGGCTGTGCGCCGTCTCCATCGTCACCCCGTTCAGGAAGGCCGCCTGGACCCCGCCGATCAGACCGTTCACCGCATCCGGCCCCTTGCCGAACGACAGGCTGTAGCCGACCAGGAACCACAGCACCGAGACGATGGCGAAGGCCGCCGCCGACTGGGCGATGACGCTGATGATGTTCTTCTTGCGCACCATGCCGCCGTAGAACAGGGCCAGACCCGGCAGGGTCATCAGCAGCACCAGGGCGGTGGACGTCAGGATCCAGGCCGTCGCCGCATTGTCGATGACCAGGGGCGCCTGATGGGCCAGCAGGGCGGGGGCCGCCGCCAGGGCCGGCGAGGCGAGCGACGCCGCCCCGGCAACAGCGATGGCGGACAGGGCGGCGTGTCGGGTCATTTCATGCGTCTCGGGGAGGAGAGGAAGGAACGGCTCAGGCCAGGGTCTCAGGCCGAAGTCTTAAGCCGTTCCTCCGTTCTGACAATGTCCGTAAGCGGCAGGATACGCACGAAACGGTCAAGCGTGTTGTCCCAGTCGCCCAGCAGTCGGCGGGCCAGCGGCGAACCGGTCGCCGCCAGATGGGCCTCGACCAGTCCGCGCAGCCGTTCGGCCGCCGCTTCGTCGATGTCGGCCACGCCCGCCAGGTCGCCGTTCAGGGCCCGTTCGGCGAAGCCCGGCTGATCCAGCACGAACAGCTCGCCGCCGCTCATGCCCGCCGCCAGGTTCCATCCGACCCCGCCCAGCACGACCACCCGGCCGCCGGTCATATATTCGCAGCCATGCGCGCCCAGGCCCTCGACCACGGCCTCGGCGCCCGAGTTGCGGACCGCGAACCGCTCGCCCGCCGCACCGGCCACGAACAGCCGGCCCGAGGTCGCGCCATACAGGGTGGTGTTGCCGCAGATCAGCTGGTCCTCGCGCCATTCCGGCGTGCGGATCGAGATTTCGGCCCCCGACAGGCCCTTGCCGACATAGTCGTTGGCCTCGCCGGTCAGATGCAGTTCCAGCCCCTTGGCGGCGAAGGCGCCGAAGCTCTGGCCAGCGATGCCTTCCAGACGCAGCTTCAGCCGACCGGCCGGCCCCTGCGCCCCGAACCGCCGCACGATGGCGGACGAGACGGCGGCCCCGACCGTGCGCTGGGTGTTGTTCAGCGGATAGGACAGTTCCAGCGTCTGGCCGCGATCCAGGAACCGCACCGCGTCCTTCAACACCCGGGCGTCCAGGCTGTCGGCGATGGGCTTGCGCCCCTTGTCCGCCCATTTGCCGGCCGCGCCCTCGTCCACCCGAACCAGCAGGGGGTTCAGGTCCAGGTCGTCCAGGTGCGAGCCGCCGCGCCGGACCTGACGCAGCAGGTCGGTGCGGCCGATGATCTCGTCCATCGTCCGGGCGCCGATCGAGGCCAGGATTTCGCGCGTCTCCTCGGCGATGAAGGTGAACAGGTTGACCACCTTGTCCGGGGTGCCGGTGAACTTCTCGCGCAGCCGCTCGTCCTGGGAACAGACGCCGACGGGGCAGGTGTTCGAATGGCACTGGCGCACCATCAGACAGCCCATGGCGATCAGGGCGGCGGTGCCGACCCCGTATTCCTCTGCCCCCAGCATGGCGGCGATGACCACGTCGCGGCCGGTGCGGACCCCGCCGTCGGTCCGCAGCGTCACCGTGCCGCGCAGATTGTTCAGCGTCAGCACCTGATGGGCCTCGGCCAGGCCGATTTCCCACGGCAGGCCGGCGTGTTTGATCGAGGTCTGGGGCGAGGCGCCGGTGCCGCCGTTGTGGCCGGCGATCAGGATGGCGTCGGCGTTGGCCTTGGCCACCCCGGACGCAATGGCCCCGATGCCCGAGGCGGACACCAGTTTCACCGTCACCTTGGCGTCGGGGTTGATGGCCTTCAGGTCGTAGATGAGCTGGGCCAGGTCCTCGATCGAATAGATGTCGTGATGCGGCGGCGGGCTGATCAGGGTGGTGCCGGGCACGGCGTGGCGCATCCGGGCGATGAACTCGGTGACCTTGAAGCCGGGCAGTTGCCCGCCCTCGCCGGGCTTGGCGCCCTGGGCCACCTTGATCTCGATCTCGCGGCACTGGTTCAGATATTCGGCCGTGACGCCGAACCGGCCCGAGGCCACCTGCTTCACCGCCGAGTTGGCGTCGTCGCCGTTGGCGCGCGGGTGATAGCGTTCCGGATCCTCGCCGCCCTCGCCCGAGACCGAGCGGGCGCCGATGCGGTTCATGGCGATGTTCAGCGTCTCGTGCGCCTCGGGGCCCAGTGCGCCCAGGGACATGGCCTGGGTCAGGAAGCGGCGGCGGATGTCCGACACGCTCTCGACCTGGTCCACCGGAATGGCGACGCCCTCGCGGAAGTCCAGCAGATCGCGCAAGGACAGGTCCGGCTGGTTTCTGACGGCCTCCGAGAACTGCTTGAACCGGCGATAGTCGCCGCGGTTGCAGGCGTCCTGCAGCAGGTGGATGGTCTTGGCCTCGTGGGCGTGGGCCTCGCCGCCCGAGCGGATCTTGAAGAAGCCGCCGATGGCGGGCGAGGGCCGGGCCTCGCCCCAGGCGACCGTGTGCCGCTTCATCGCCGCCTGTTCCAGACCGGCCAGGCCGATGCCGGAGATGCGCGACGGGGCGCCGGGGAAGAATTCGGCCGTCAGGGCGCGCGACAGGCCCAGCACCTCGAACTCGCAGCCGCCGCGATAGGCGGAGATGACGCTGATCCCCTTGCGCGCCAGGGTCTTCAGCAGGCCCGCCTCGATGCCCTTCTTGTAGTTCAGGCAGGCGTCGCGCAGCGTCAGGCCGGGATACAGGCCCCGGTCCAGACGCTCCTGGAACAGGTCCTGGGCCAGCCAGGCGTTGACGGTGGTCGCGCCGACCCCGACCAGGACCGCGAACCCGTGCGGGTCCAGGGTCTCGGCCGTGCGGACCACGATGGAGCAATAGGAGCGCAGACCCGCCTGGGTCAGGCGGCCGTGAACCCCGGCCGTGGCCAGGATCATCGGCGCGGCCAGACGCCCCGCCGACCCCTGCTGATCCGTCAGCACGACCAGGGCCGCCCCGTCGCGGGCGGCGGCCTCGGCCTCGTCCATGATCCGGTCCAGCGCCGCGCGCAGGCCGGCGCCGGGCCGCGCGTCCTCGGACGGGGTGTCATAGCTGCAGTCGATGACCACAGTCGAACCCGCCCCGACCGTCTCGATCATCCGCTCATACATGCCGTTGGTCAGCACCGGGCTGTCCAGCACAAAGACGTCGGTCTGGGCCGCTTCCTGGGCCAGGATATTGCCCAGGTTCTTGAACCGGGTCTTCAGGCTCATGGCCCCGGCTTCACGCAGCGGGTCGATGGGCGGATTGGTCACCTGGCTGAAGTTCTGGCGGAAATAGTGGCTCAGCGGGCGGGGCAGGGCCGACAGCACCGCCGGCGGGGCGTCGTCGCCCATCGAGCCGACCGCCTCCTTGCCGTCGCGCACCAGGGCGTCCAGCAACAGGTCCAGATCCTCGCGGCTGAAGCCGGCGGCGATCTGACGGCGCGTCAGATCATCGCCCGAGGTCGAGCGTGGTTCGGGTCCGGGGCCGATGATCGGCTCCAGATCGACCATATTGTCCAGCCACTCGGTATAGGGGTGGGCGGCGGCCAGGGCGTCGATGGCCTCGTGCTCGTCGTACAGACGGCCGTGCTTCATATCGACGGCGATCAGCTTGCCGGGGCCGATGTGCAGGCGGCGCTTCACCCGGCTCTCGGGGATCGGCACCAGACCGGCTTCGGAGCCGGCCATCAGCAGGCCGTCGACGGTCTCGACGGCGCGCAGGGGGCGCAGGCCGTTGCGGTCCTTGCCCGCCACGATCCAGCGACCGTCGGCGGCGCAGATGGCGGCCGGGCCGTCCCACGGCTCCATGACCGCGTTGCAATAGGCGTAGAAGGCCCGGTGTTCGGGCGGCATGACCACGTCGTCCTTGGCCCAGGCCTCGGGGATCAGCAGGGCCTTGGCCATGGGGGCGGGGCGCCCGGCGTGGACCAGCACCTCCATGACATTGTCCAGCGCGGCCGAGTCCGATCCGCCCGGCTGGACCACCGGCTTCACCTCGCGGTCACGGTCGCCGAAGGCCTGGGCGGCCATGCGGATCTCGTGCGACTTCATCCAGTTCAGATTGCCCTTCAGCGTATTGATCTCGCCGTTGTGGGCCATCATCCGGAAGGGCTGGGCCAGCTTCCATTCGGGGAAGGTGTTGGTCGAATAGCGCTGGTGGAAGACGGCGTAGGCCGAGACGAAACGCGGATCCTCCAGGTCGGGATACAGGTTCCCCAGCAGTTCGGCCCGCACCATCCCCTTGTAGGCGATGGAGCGCGCGGACAGGGTGCAGATATAGACGGCGGCCAGGTTCTCGGTCTTGACCGTCTTCTCGATGCGGCGGCGGCACAGATACAGCTCGCGCTCCAGCGCCTCGCCGTCCAGCGGCTGGCCGGCGTCGTCCAGGGGCGGGGCCAGCATGATCTGTTCGATCTCGGGCCGGGTCGCCCCGGCCTTGGTCCCCACCACCGACAGGTCGATGGGCGTCTGGCGCCAGCCATAGATCCAGAAGCCGGCGCGCAGGGCCTCGGTCTCGACGATGGCGCGGGCGCGGTCCTGGGCGCCCAGATCGGTGCGCGGCAGGAAGACCTGGCCGACGCAGATCGGGCCCGGACGCAGGGACTGGCCGATGGAGGCCACCTGTTCGGCGAAGAAGCCCTGGGGCAGTTCGGCCATTATGCCGGCCCCGTCGCCCGACAGGCCGTCGGGATCGACCGCGCCGCGGTGAGCCACGGCCTTCAGGCTGCGGATCGCATATTCCACCACGTCGCGACGCGGGCTGCCGTCGATGGAGCAGACCAGGCCCACGCCGCAGGCGTCGCGCTCGGAGGCGCGGTCATAGGCGTGGCCGGCTTCCAGGCGGTCGCGGGTTTCTTCGTACTTATCAAGCCATTGGGTCATGCCGCGACCTCCTCGGTGCGGGTCTTCAGGTAACGGTCGATTTCGGCGGCGGCGTCCTGGCCCTCGCGCACGGCCCAGACGACCAGTGAGGCGCCGCGCACCGCGTCGCCGGCGGCGAAGACGCCGGGCAGGCTGGTGGCGAAGCTGACGGATCCGACCTTGATGGTGCCGTCGTCACGCAGACGCAGATCGGGCTCATGCGCCGCGAACGGCTCGGGCGAGAAGCCCAGGGCCTCGATGACGATGTCGGCCGGAATGTCGAAGTCGGCGCCGGGGACGGGCACGATATCGCGACGCTGTCCGGGGGCCGCCTCGGTCAGCTGCATCCGCGCGGCGCGCACGCCGGTGACGCGGTCGCCCTGGGACAGCAGGGCCTTGGGCGCGCCCAGCCATTCGAAGACGACGCCTTCCTCCTCGGCGTTGACCACTTCGCGGGCCGAGCCGGGCATGTTCTCGCGGTCGCGCCGATACAGGCAGGTGACGCTGGCCGCGCCCTGGCGAACGGCGGTGCGGACGCAGTCCATGGCGGTGTCGCCGCCGCCGATGACCACCACCCGCTTGCCGCGCGCCTCGTGCCAGCCGTCTTCCTCGGCGTCGCCCAGGTCGCGCCGGTTCTGGTGCGTCAGATAGGACAGGGCCGCGACGGTCGAATCCGGACCCCGGCCCGGCGCCGACAGGATGCGCGGCTGATAGACGCCCATGGCCAGCAGGACCACGTCGTGGCGCTCGCGCAGTTCGGCCAGGGTCACGTCCTTGCCGATCTCGCAGCCCAGGACGAACTGGACTCCGCCGTCGATCAGGCGGTCCACGCGGCGCTGGACGACGTGCTTCTCCAGCTTGAAGCCGGGGATGCCGTAGATCAGCAGGCCGCCGGCCCGGTCGTGCCGGTCATAGACCGTGACCTGATAGCCCTCGCTGCGCAGACGGTCGGCGGCGGCCATGCCGGCCGGACCCGCGCCGACGATGCCAACGCTCTCGCCGCGTTCGGCCGCCGGGCGGATCGGTTCGACCCAGCCGTTGGCGAAGGCCTGATCGCCCAGCCAGGCCTCGACCGAGCCGATGGTCACCGCGTCCCAGCCGGACTGGTTCAGGGTGCAGGCGCCCTCGCACAGCCGGTCCTGCGGACAGATGCGGCCGCAGATCTCGGGCATGGTCGAGGTCAGGGACGCGACGCGCCAGGCCTCGCGCGGCTCGTTCTCGGCCGACAGGCGCAGCCAGTCGGGAATATTGTTCTGAAGCGGACAGGCGTTCTGGCAGAACGGCACGCCGCAGTCGGTGCAGCGCGACGCCTGTTTCTCGGCCGTCTCGGTCGAGGGCGGAATCGTGATCTCGCCGAACCCGCGTGCGCGCAGTTCGGCTGTGGCCTTCGAGAGGCGGCGTGGTTCGACGACGAAAGTCCCGCCTTGCTTCAGGGTCTTGTGCATGACGCGCTTATGCCGCGAATGGTCCGGCCTAGGCAAATATTATTGCTGAGACCCGTTCGCGGCTGCTCAAGTTGCAATAGGCATCCTGATATGTCGAAATTCGAGACAGCAAATTGCGCTATCGGTAGGGTTGGGGAAACAGGTTTCAGGCGTCTCCAATCTTTGCCGGAACCTCCCCGGCTCGCGGTCGTTGGCTTTCCATTCTAATTTCTCAAGGGAACCGCCATGCCGCGATGGACCACGCCGAGCGGATGGGGTGGGTGGTTGACCCTCCTCCTGGGTGTTTTGATTTTTCTGATCGGCGGGATCCTCGCCGTCGGCGGCGTTCAGCTCCTGAGTCTGGGCGGTTCCTGGTACTATCTGGTCGTGGGCCTGATGCTGATCGTCGCCGGCGCCCTGCTGGTGTTGCGGGACGTCAGGGGCGTGTGGGTCTATGGCGCGGCCTTCCTCTTCACCCTCGTGTGGGCCTTGTGGGAGACGGGTCTGGACGGCTGGGCCCTGGTGCCCCGGCTGGTGGGGCCTCTGGTCTTGATGGTCCTGGTTCTGGCGACCCTGCCGGTGCTGAAGCCGCACGGCGGCGGGCGTCTGGCCGGGGGCGGCGCCCTGGGGCTGGCGGTTCTGACCGTGGTGTTCGGGTTTGCAGTCGCCCAGGCCAACCAGGCCGGCGTCGAGAACCGGCTGCCCGGACCGCGCGGCGCCTATAATGATCCGGCCCTGCTGAAAACCGGCGCCGACTGGCCCGCCTGGGGCGGCACCGACAGCGCCCAGCGCTATTCCCCGCTGACGCAGATCAACAAGGACAATGTCGGCCGGCTGGAACGCGCCTGGACCTTCCGCACCGGCGATCTGCCGGAGGAGCGTTGGGGCGCCGAGACCACGCCGCTGAAGATCGGGAACACCGTCTATCTCTGCTCCGCGCGCAACAAGCTGTTCGCGCTGGACGCCGCGACCGGCCAGCAGAAATGGGCCTATGATCCCCAGGTCGCGGACGAGAACATCCCCTATACGGCCGCCTGCCGCGGCGTGACCTATCATGCCCGCGCCGACGCCCAGCCGGCCCAGCCCTGCGCCACCAAGATCATCGAAGGCACCCTGGACGGCCGCATCATCGCCGTCGACGCCCAGACCGGCCGGCCTTGCCCGGCCTTCGGTCAGAACGGCGCCGTGGATATCAAGCGCGGCATGGGCGACCCCTATCCCGGCATGGTGTCGATCACCTCGCCCCCCGTCATCGTGCGGGGCGTGATCGTGACCGGGCATCAGGTGCTGGACGGCCAGAAACGATGGAACGCCTCAGGCGTGATCCAGGGCTTTGACGTCGAGACCGGCGAACTCCGCTTCGCCTGGGACATGATGCGCCCCGACCGCACCGGCCTGCCGCCCGAGGGCGAGACCTATACGCCCGGCACGCCCAATATGTGGACCACGGCCACGGGGGATGAGGCCCTGGGTCTGGTCTATCTGCCCATGGGCAATTCGGCGGCCGACTATTGGTCCAGCTCGCGTCGCCCGCAGGAGAATGAGTACTCCACCGCCCTGGTCGCGCTCGATGTGACGACGGGCAAGCCGCGTTGGCATTTCCAGACGGTTCACAAGGATGTCTGGGACTTCGACCTGGGCTCGCAGGCGACCCTGATCGACTATCCCACGGGGGGCGGCGTCGTGCCGGCCCTGCTGCTGCCCACCAAACAGGGCGACATGTATGTGTTCAACCGCGCCACCGGCCAGATGCTGCACGGGATGGAGGAACGCCCGGTCCCGACCACGGGCGGAACCGAACAGGGCCAGCGCGCGCCGACCCAGCCGTTCTCGCTGTTCGCCACCCTGCGCAAGCCGAACCTCGAAGAGCGCGACATGTGGGGCATGTCCCCCATCGATCAGATGATGTGCCGCATCAACTTCAAGAAGGCGAACTACCAAGGCTACTACACTCCGCCCTCGACCAACCACTACATCAACTATCCGGGCTACAACGGCGGTTCGGACTGGGGCGGCGTGGCGGTCGATCCGGTGCGTGGCGTGATCATCGCCAACTATAACGACATGCCCAACTACAACCGCCTGGTGCCGCGCGAAGAGGCCAACGAGAAGGGCTGGTTCCCGCGCGACGACCCGCGCTACATCGAGCAGCAGAAGGAGCTGGCCCTGCGCGGCGGCAGCCTGTCCAAGGGCGAAGGCGCCGGCGATCCGCAGATCGGCGTGCCCTACGCGATCGACGTCAACGCCGGCTGGCGCGTCAAATGGACGGGCCTGCTGTGCAAGGAGCCTCCCTACGGCGGCATCACGGCCATCGACCTACGCTCGGGTCAGACCCTGTGGGACCGGCCGTTCGGCACGGCGCGCAAGAACGGGCCGTGGGGCATCCCCTCGCACCTGCCGCTGGAGATCGGCACGCCGAACAACGGCGGGTCGGTCGTCACGGCCGGCGGCCTGATCTTTATCGCCGCCGCCACCGACGACCTGATCCGCGCCATCGACATCGAGACGGGCGAGACGGTCTGGTCGGACGTGCTGCCGGCCGGCGGTCAGGCCAACCCGATGATCTATGAGCAGAACGGCCGTCAGTATCTGGTCATCATGGCGGGCGGCCACCACTTCATGGAGACGCCGCGGGGCGACTACGTCATCGCCTATGCCCTGCCGCAACGCGGCTGAGGCGTTTTCTCCCTCCCCCGGCGGGGGAGGGTGGTCGCGCCAGCGACCGGGTGGGGGCGGCTCGGAAACGAGCCGCCTCTTTTCGTTCAGGGATGCTTTGCTGGGCCGCCCCCACCCGGCTTCGCCTGCGGCTCAGCCACCCTCCCCGGACGGGGAGGGAGAAGATCAGGGTCTGATCTGGCCCTGGCCGCGCACGACGTATTTGTAGGTGGTCAGCTGTTCGGCCCCTACTGGGCCGCGGGCGTGCAGGCGGGCGGTGGAGATGCCGATCTCGCCGCCGAAGCCGAACTCGCCCCCGTCGGCGAACTGGGTCGAGGCGTTGATCAGGACGATGGCGCTGTCCACCCGCGCCGCGAACCGTTCGGCGGCGTCGGCGTCCGTCGTGAGGATCGCCTCGGTGTGGCCCGAGCCGTAGCGGGCGATATGGTCGGTGGCGGCGTCCAGATCATCGACGATCCGCACCGCCAGGATGGGCGCCAGATATTCGGTGGTCCAGTCGGCCTCCGTCGCCGGGGTCATGGCGGGGGCCAGGGCGCAAGCCTCGGCGTCGCCGCGCAGTTCGCATCCGGCGGCGATCAGGTCGGCGGCGACTGGCGGCAGCAGACGTTCCGCCGCCGCCCGATCCACCAGCAGGGTCTCGGTCGCGCCGCAGACCGACACCCGCCGCATCTTGGCGTTCACCACCACGGCGCGCGCGACCTCCAGATCGGCGGCTTCGTGCAGATAGGTGTGGTTCAGCCCTTCCAGATGGCTGAGCACCGCCACCCGGGCCTCGGCTTGGACCCGCGCGACCAGGCTCTTGCCCCCGCGCGGGATGATCACGTCGATGGCGCCGTCCAGCCCGGTCAGCATCAGCCCCACCGCCGCGCGGTCGGGCGTGTCCACCAGCTGCACCGCATCGGCGGGCAGGCCGGCTTCGTGCAGGGCTTCAGCGATCAGGCCCGCGATGGCCAGCGACGACTGCAGACAGTCCGAGCCGCAGCGCAGGATGGCCGCATTGCCCGAACGGATGCACAGGGCGGCCGCGTCGGCGGTGACATTGGGTCGGCTCTCATAGATGACGCCCAGCACGCCGATAGGGGTGCGGACGCGGGCGATGTCCAGGCCGTTGGCCGGGGTCCAGCGTTCGGTCTCGACGCCCAGGGGATCGGCCACGGCGGCGATGGTGGCCACGGCCTGGGCCATGCCGGCGACGCGGGCCGGCGTCAGGGCCAGCCGGTCGATCAGGGCCTCGCTCATGCCATTGGCGCGGGCGGCGTCCACGTCCTGGGCGTTGGCGGCCAGAATCTGGGCCTCGGCCGCCGTCAGCTTTTGCGCCAGCACCTCCAGCGCGCGGGTGCGGGCGGCGGCCGGCGCTTCACGCAGGGCGACGGCGGCGGCGCGGGCGCGCTGGCCCAGGTCCATCATTCGGGTCTCAAGATCGGTCATCGGTCGTCCAGAACCATGTCGTCGCGGTGGATCAGAACCGAGGCGCCGCGATAGCCGAGGATGGCCTCGATCTCGTCCGAGCGGCGGCCCCGGATGCGGGCGGCCTCGTCGGCGGCGTAGGCGGCCAGGCCCACGCCCACGGCCCGGCCCTCGGCGTCGGTCAGGCGCACGCAGTCGCCCTTTTCGAAATCGCCGCTCACGGCCGTGACCCCGGCGGGCAGCAGGCTCTTGCCCGCTTTCAGCGCGGTCACGGCGCCCCCGTCCAGCGTCAGGGATCCCGCCGGCGACAGACTGCCGGCGATCCACTGTTTGTAGGCGGCCATGGGGCCGTCGGGCGCGGCGATCAGGGTGGCGCGGGCGCCCGCCCGGACGGCGCTGAGCGGCGACAGGGTCTGGCCCGAGGCGATGATGGTGGCGCAACCGGCCGAACGGGCGATCTGGGCCGCCGCCAGCTTGGTCGCCATGCCGCCGGTGCCGACCCCCGCCTGGGTGTTGGCGCCGCCGCCCATGGCCAGGATGTCCGGGCTCAGGGTCTCGATCAGGGGCAGGTGGGCGGCGCTCGGATCTCGGCGCGGATCGGCGGTGTAGAGGCCGTCCACGTCCGACAGCAGGATCAGCAGATCCGCCCGCGCCAGCTGGGCCGTCCGCGCCGCCAGCCGGTCGTTGTCGCCATAGCGGATCTCTTCGGTGGCGACGGTGTCGTTCTCGTTGACGACGGGGATGACCCCGTGGCCCAGCAGGGCCTCGACCGTGGCGCGGGCGTTCAGCCAGCGGCGGCGCCGTTCGGTGTCGTCGCGCGTCAGCAGCACCTGGCCGACCACCAGGTCGTGGGGCGCCAGGGCCTCGGACCAGGCGGCCATCAGCAGCGACTGCCCGACCGAGGCCGCCGCCTGCTTGTCCTCCAGCCGCGCGCCCAGTTTCGGCAGACGCCCCCGCCCCAGGGCGATGGAGCCGGACGAGACCACGATGACCTCGCGCCCCTCGGCCTTCAGCGCGGCCAGATCCGACGCCACGGCCGCCAGCCAGTCGCGCGTCGGCCGCCGCGTTTCGGTGTCGATCAGCAGCGAGGATCCGATCTTGACCACGATGCGCCGCGCCGCTTTCAGGGCCGACGCGGCGCTGGTGGCGGAGTCTGGGCGCGGGGGGAGGGCGGCGGCCTGGGACATGAAGGTTTCTCTAACGCGACTGTTCGGGCTTGTCTCTTGCCGTATCCACCGCCACAGCAGGCGGATGATGGAATCCCTTTCCCCGATCGCGGCCGGCGCCCTGGGCAGTCTGGCGGCGGGCATGATGACGGCGGTCGGCGCGGCGCCCATGCTGTTCGTCAAACGGCCGGGACAACAGACCCAGAGCGTCCTGCTGGGCTTCGCCGCCGGGGTGATGCTGGCGGCCTCCTTCTTCTCGCTGATCATTCCGGGCGTCGACGTGCTCCAGGCCGGGGGCGCGTCCCAGGGCTGGGCGGCGGGGACCATGGCGGCGGCGGTGCTGATCGGGGCCACGGTGATCGGCCTGATGAACCGGTTCGCGCCCGTGGACATGCTGGCCATCGGTCCGGCCCAGTCCAAGCATCTCGCCCGTCGCATCTGGCTGTTCATCATCGCCATCACCCTGCACAACTTCCCCGAAGGCGCGGCCGTCGGCGTCAGTTTCGGCGGCGGCGACATGCACCAGGGCCTGGCCACTGCCCTGGGCATCGGCATCCAGAACATGCCCGAAGGCCTGGCCGTCTCGGCCGCCATGGCCTCGCTGGGCTATGGTCGCGGCGCCGCCTTCCTGGCCGCGCTGGCGTCGGGTCTGGTCGAACCGGTCGGCGGTCTGATCGGGGCCGGCGTGGTGGGGGCGTCGCCCGGCGCCCTGCCGTGGGGCCTGGGCCTGGCGGCCGGCGCCATGATCTATGTCGTCACCGCCGAGATCATTCCCCAGACCCGCGAACAGTCCAAGGGGGACGGCTCGATGATCGGTCTGATGATCGGCCTGGTGGGCATGATGTTCCTGGATATCGCCCTGGGTTGACGGGCGCGCGGTGGTCGCCGACGTGTCAGTTACATCATTTACATCCGGCGCGGGTCTGGACGGGGGCATGCGCCAGAGGTTAGGCCACATGCCTCCCCGGCCTGATCCGCACGATCTCGCCGCCGATCTTCCGCCCGACCTTCCGAAGGAGCGCCCCATGAAGACGCGACCTGTAAAACCTTCGGCTTCCCGTCGAAACTTCTTGTCTGGCCTCGGGCTTCTCGCCCTGATGGGCGCCGGAGTCTTCCCCATGCCTGCTACCGCCGAAACCGCCCGCGCCGTTCAGCGTCATCGCCAGCGGATCGAAGATCTGATTGCGGCCATGACCGTGGAGGAGAAGGCGGGCCAGTTGAACCTGCTCGCCGACCCGTTCCGCTGGATGCCCACGGCGGTCAATCCGCTGGACGGCACGGGGGACCCCGCGCGCGTCACCGCCCTGATCCGCGAAGGCAAGGTCGGCAGCCTGTTCAACGGCATCGGCGCCGAGACCGGCCGCCGCATCCAGCAGGTGGCGATGGAGGAAAGCCGGCTGAAGATCCCGCTGCTGTTCGCGGCGGACGTGATCCACGGCCTGTCCACCATCTTCCCCGTGCCCCTGGCCGAGGCCGCGGCCTTCGACACCCATCTGGCCTATCGCACCGCCCGCGCCGCTGCGGTCGAGACGGCCGCCTCGGCCGTGCACCAGACCTACGCCCCCATGGTGGATGTGGCCCGCGACCAGCGCTGGGGCCGCAATGTCGAAGGCGCCGGCGAGGACGTGCTGCTGAACAACCTGCTGGCCGCCGCCCGGGTGCGCGGCTTCCAGGGCGACAAGGGACTGGACGACCGTGACGCCGTCCTGGCCACCGCCAAACACATGGCCGCCTATTCGGGCGCCATCGGCGGGGTCGAATACAACACCACCGACATGAGCGAACAGACGCTGCGCGGGGTCTATCTGCCGCCGTTCAAGGCGGCGGTGGACGCCGGCGCCCTGTCGATCATGAGCGCCTTCAACGACGTCAATGGCGTGCCCGCCTCGGGCAGCCGCAAGCTGCTGACCGACATCCTGCGCGGCGAATGGGGTTTTGAGGGCTTCGTGGTCTCCGACTACACCTCCGAACAGGAACTGGTCGCCCACGGCTTCGCCGAGGACGGCCGCGACGCCGCCCGCCTCGCCTTCAACGCCGGGGTGGACGTGTCCATGGTCTCGGGCCTGTATCTGGAACACCTGCCCAGCCTGGTGGCCAGCGGCGAGGTGTCGATGGCCCGGCTGGACGAGGCGGTGCGCCGTCTCCTGACCACCAAGGCGGCCCTGGGCCTGTTCGACGATCCTTATCGCGGCACGGATCCGGTGCGTGAAAAGGCCGTGGTGGGGTCGCGCGAACACATCGCCCTGTCGCGCGAGGCGGGCCGCAAGTCGGTGGTCCTGCTGAAGAACGACAATCAGCTGTTGCCGCTGAACAAGAGCCAGAAGATCGCCCTGGTCGGCCCGTTCGCCGACGACGTGGACAATGTCTGGGGGCCGTGGACCATCTGGGGCGCGCCCGAACGCCGCGTCTCGCTGGAAGCCGGCTTCCGCGCCGCCATGACCGATCCGCAAGCCCTGACCGTCGCGCGCGGCTCGGGCGTCGAGACCCCGCTGGACGGCGGGATCGAAGAGGCCGTCCGTGCGGCCGCCAACGCCGACGTCATCGTCCTGGCCATCGGCGAGAGCCAGAAGATGTCGGGCGAGGCCCAGTCGCGCACCGAGATCGTCGTCCCGGCCCCGCAACAGGCCCTGGTCGACGCCATGGCCGCCACGGGCAAGCCCATGGTCATCCTGCTGCGCAACGGCCGGGCCCTGGCGCTGGAGGGCAATGTCAAGAACGCCCAGGCCATCGTCGTCACCTGGTTCCTGGGTGAGCAGATGGGCAACGCCGTCGCCGACGTCGTCTTCGGCGAACACGGCCCCTCGGCCCGCCTGCCGGTCAGCTTCCCGCACAAGTCGGGCCAGCAGCCTTACTCCTACGACCACAAGAACACCGGCCGCCCGGCCAATCCGGACCTGCCGATCGAGGAATACAAGGCCCGCTATCGCGAGACGACCAATACGGCCCTGTATCCGTTCGGCTACGGCCTGACCTATGGCGAGGTCGCCTATGGTCCCGTCGAAATGGCGAGCGATCAACTGGCCTGGGCCGGGACGCTGGACGTGGCCGTGACCGTCACCAACCAGGGCGCCCATGTCGCCGAGGAGCTGGTCCAGCTCTATATCCACGACCGGGTCGCCAGCCTGACCCAGCCGGGGCGGCTGCTGAAGGACTTCAAGCGGGTGACGCTGCGGCCGGGCCAGAGCGAGACGGTGCGCTTCACCCTGAACGCCCGCCAGCTGGGCTTCATCGGCGAGGACAATACGTATCGGATTGAGCCGGGCCTGTTCGATCTCTGGCTGGCGCCCCATGCCCAGGGCGGTTCGGCGGCCCAGTTCCGTCTGGTCGGCCCGGCGTAGAATGCGGATGGTCGTTGACCCGGCGCACGGCAGGGCTTAACGACCCCGCCGTTTGTTTAGTCCAGCGGTCTGGGGCCTCCGTTTAGGCCGGATTCGTGTGTAGGAGCGCGCCCATGACGATCAAGATTCTTCCGGGCGCGACAGGCGTCCTCGCGCTCGCCGACGGCACGGTCCTGCAGGGAATCGGCGTCGGAGCGGTCGGATCGGCCCTGGGCGAGGTGGTCTTCAACACCGCCATGACCGGCTATCAGGAAATCCTGACCGACCCGTCCTACATGAGCCAGATCCTGGCCTTCACCTTCCCCCATGTCGGCAATACGGGGACGAACGTCGAAGACATCGAGCAGATGGGCGGCGGTTCGGACACCTCGGCGCGGGGCGCGATCTTCCGCGACGTGCCGACCGATCCGGCCAACTATAGATCGGACGCGAGTTTCGACGACTGGATGAAACGGCGCGGCGTCGTCGGCCTGGCCGGCGTGGACACCCGCGCCCTGACCAAGATCATCCGCGACAAGGGCGCCCCCCACGCGGTCATCGCCCATAATCCGGACGGCCAGTTCGACCTCGACGCCCTGGTGGCGCAGGCCCGCGCCTGGACCGGCCTGGTCGGTCTGGACCTGGCCAAGCCCGCCTCGACGCTGCAGGCGTTCGAATGGGACGAGGGGCTGTGGGAATGGCCGGAGGGCCACCCGAAGACGCAAGGCCGCAAGCAGGTGGTCGTCATCGACTATGGGGTGAAGCGCAACATCCTGCGCGCCCTGGCCTCGACCGGCGCGAAGATCACCGTGGTCCCGGCGACGACCACGGCCGAAGAGGTTCTGGCCCGCAATCCCGACGGCGTCGTCCTGTCGAACGGCCCGGGCGATCCGGCCGCGACCGGCGAATACGCGGTGCCTGAAATCCAGAAACTGGTCGCCAGCGGCAAGCCCCTGATGGGCATCTGCCTGGGCCACCAGATGCTGGCCCTGGCCCTGGGCGCCAGGACGGTGAAGATGGAACAGGGCCACCACGGCGCCAACCATCCGGTCAAGGATCTGACCACCGGCAAGGTCGAGATCGTGTCGATGAACCACGGCTTCACCGTCGATCGCGACAGCCTGCCGGACGCCGTGACCGAAACCCACGTCAGCCTGTTCGACGGCACCAACTGCGGCATCGCGGTCAAGGACAAGCCGATCTTCAGCGTTCAGCACCACCCCGAGGCTTCGCCCGGGCCGGCCGACAGCCTGTATCTGTTTGATCGGTTCGCCGACCTGATGGGCCCGCGTTGACGCCATGAAGCTGATGTCATGAGACGGGGGGCTGTCCGGTCGAACTATCTGGACTGGCTGGCCCAGGCGCTGGAGGTCGGACGCGGGACCGAACCCCTGCCTGACGGGGACGCGGTGGTCGGTTACGCGACCGGCTATGACGCCGCCGACATCGCCCCCTTCGTCCTGTCGCTGCGGGCGGTGTTCGACGGCCCGGTCGCCCTGGTGGTCGACGCCGACCCCGACCTGCGCGCCTTCCTGATCCAGAATGACGTGACCGCCGTCGATGCGCCGGTCTGGCGGGGCTGGGCGCCCCATCCGGTGATGCAGAGGTTCGTCGCCTTCGCCGGCCTGCTGGGCGACCGGCCCGGCGCGGGCCTGGCCTGCGACGTGCGCGACGTCATCTTCCAGGCCGCGCCCTTTTCGCCCGCGCCGCACGGACTGGAGGCCTTCATCGAGGCCGAGACGCCCCTGGCCGACCACGGCTTCAACATGAAATATCTGCGCGCCCTGTTCGGCGAGGCCCAGGCCGCGCAACTGGGCGACAAACCCTGTCTGTGCGTCGGGACGGTGCTCGGGCCGCGGGCCGAGGTCGCGCGTCTGTCGCGGCTGATCCTGTCATTGGCCGCCACGCCCCGCTCCGAGATCGGCGGGGCCTTCGGCGTCGATCAGGCGGCCTTCAACATGGCGATCCATCAGGGTCTTACGGCCGCGACCCTCCGGGCCAACTACGGCCGCGTGGCCACCCTGGGCCTGACGCCCGGCGATGCTCTGAGCTTCCGCGACGGACAGGTGGTCAATCCGGACGGGACGACCAGCCCCATCGTCCACCAGCACGACCGCCATCCCCACCTGGACACGGCCGTTCACGACCGCTGGGGCGGCGGACTGGAACACCGCAAACGGGTCCGGCCCAAGTCTGCCGGCCAGAAGCTGGCCAAGCTGACGGCCTCGCTGCGGCGGCGGACGCCGGAACTACGCTAGGGTTTTCTATCTAGGGAAGGGGCGCGAAACTCTTGTCCTCGCGCAGGGCGCTGGCTTTCTGCACCGCCATGGGGGCGGCGTGCAGCCAGTAGTCGGCGTCGTCTAGCCTTTGCTCGCGGCGGCGTTCCTGGCCGCGCATCCGTCTCAGGGCGGCGTTTTCCAGAAGGCGTGCGTGCAGGGCGCGGGGCGTCGGTTCGGGGATGGCGGAAGAGCCGGGGACAGCGACGAGATCGGGGCCTTGGGGCTCTACCGCCGGACGGGCGATGGCGATGAACATGAACCACTCTTGGGGGATGGGGAGAGGGGGCGCTTCTGCACCAGGCGACCGTGGATGAACCGCAGTCGCTGTGGATAGTTCCCGAGCGTGTCCGAAAAAAGGTCCGTGAATCGAAAGGCTTGCTGCCTCAATCCGGTCAAAGGGGTTGTGGATTGATTAACCGTGGTCGGAGGAATGCCGGGTCGGGCTGTCACGCCTTGCGATCCGCCGCCTTGAGTTTCCGCTGCCGGACAAGGTCCAGCATCGTCGCGCGAAGCCTGTCGTACAGGCCCTTGGGTATGAGGCCGTAAGCCCACTGTACGCCCGGCTTTACGGGAACAATGCCGGGATCGTCCCATGAGACGCTGTTGGCTTCGCTGGCGATGATATAGCTGCGCGCGTCCTCCAGGCCGAGGTGCTGCCCAACCCTGTGCGGGATCTCGATGGCGACCGTGCCGGCCATCGGCGGGGAATGGGTGATCGGCGCGACCAGAATGTCCGTACCGCCCTTCGCCTTGCGAAGGACGGCGGTGACGATCACGCAGGGCCGGGTCTTGGCGCCGTCCGCATAGCCCTTCTCGCGCTCGTGCGACCACAGGAAGTCGTAGCGGATCACCAGGCCGACGGTCGGATCCGGCTTTTTCACGCGCGGTCTATTTGATCAGGGTCTCAAGCTTCGGATCGGCCTCGCCGTAGTCCGCCGCCTCAAGGGCTGCGGCCCATTCGTCAGGAAGGTCTTGCGTCGCATAGGCCTGGCGCGTGTCGCGCGCCTTCAGCCGCTCATATTCTTCGATATCGAGCAGCACCCGCGCGGGGCGGCGATGCTTGGTGATGAGCACCGGCTCCTTGCCGGATTGCTCAATATAGAGCCCCGCCCGCGTCTGGAATTCCGTCGCACTGACTTCTCGCACGAATTCCTCCTGGGGGCGGCTGAGATGTCCCGATATTAGCTATTTTGCTGATAATGGCAAATCTTGACTGAGCAGCGCGGTCTAGCTTCGCCGTTTTGATATGTTGGTAGGCAAGAGGGCGGCGGCGCACTCGCCTGCAAACGCCTTGAAACCCGGTGGCAGTCCCTAGGGGAGTCGAACCCCTCTTTTCAGGTTGAAAACCTGACGTCCTAACCGATAGACGAAGGGACCGCGGCCGGGGCGGCGCATTTGCCCCGGTTCGGCCCCCTCTGCAAGCAAAAAATCAGGCGGCCTGCGCCTTCGCCGGGATGACGGCGTCCAGGGCCGGAAACAGGTCGGCGATCAGGTCCTCGACATGCTCCAGCCCGACCGACAGCCGCACCAGGCCGTCGCTTATGCCGGCGGTGGCGCGCTGTTCGGGCGTCATGGCGGCGTGGGTCATGGTGGCGGGGTGGGCGATCAGGCTTTCGACCCCGCCGAGGGATTCCGCCAGGGTGAAGATCTCCAGCGCCTCGACCAGGTCGCGCACGGCCTCGGTCCCGCCTTCCAGCTCGAAGCTGAGCATGGCGCCCGGTCCGGCCTGTTGTGCGGCGACCAGGGCGTGGTTGGGGTGGGACGCCAGGCCGGGATAGTGGACGACCTTGACCGCCGGGTGGGCGGCCAGCCGTTCGGCGATCTTGCCCGCCGTGGCCTGCTGCCGCTCGATCCGGGCGAACAGGGTCCGCACCCCGCGCAGGGTCAGATAGGCGTCGAAGGGCGAGCCGGTCACGCCGGTGCAGTTGGCCCACCAGGCCAGGGTCTGATGATCCTCGGCGTCGGCCGAGATCACGGCGCCGCCGACCACGTCGGAATGGCCGTTGATGAACTTGGTCGTCGAGTGAACGACGAAGTCGGCGCCCAGCTTGATCGGGTTCTGCAGCGCCGGCGACAGGAAGGTGTTGTCGCACACCACCTTGGCCCCGGCCGCATGGGCGCGGGCGCAGATCTCGGCCACGTCCACCAGCCGCAGCAGGGGGTTGGACGGGGTCTCGACCAGGACCAGTTTGGGCTTCAGCGCCAGGGCGGCCTCGAAGGCGACGGGATCGCCCTGATCGACCAGCAGCAGGTCGAAATGGCCCTTCCTGGCGCGGGCGTTCAGCAGGCGGCAGGTGCCGCCGTAACAGTCGTGCGGCGCGATCAGCAGGTCGCCCGGCTCCAGCAGGGCCAGGGGCAGATCGACCGCCGCCATGCCGGTGGCGGTGATGACGCAACCGGCGCCGCTTTCCAGCTCGGCCAGGGTCTCGGCCAGGACGTCGCGGGTCGGATTGCCCGAGCGGCTGTAGTCGTATTTCCGCTTCTGCTCGAAACCGGCGAAGGAATAGTTGGACGACAGATAGAGCGGCGGCATGACCGCGCCGTGGGCCGTGTCCGTATCCACGCCCGTGCGGGCGGCGATGGTGTGCGGGTCGGCAGGGCGGCGGGCGGTCATGCTTTGATGTCCTTGAAAGCGGCGCGGAGGATGTCGCCGACGAAGGCGTCCTCCTTCAGAAAGGCGTCGTGGCCATACAGGGAGGGCGCCTCGACGAAGCGCCACAGGGTCGGCAACCGCGCGGCCAGTTCGCGGATGTCGTCGATCGGCACCAGCCGGTCGGAGGTGAAGCCGATCAGGGTGACGGGGGTGGAGATGGCTTCCGGCGTCACGCTGTGGCGGTCCAGGGAATCGGACATCGACAGCCAGCGGGCCGGGGTGGTGTGGGTGCGGTAGGCCTGGCCCCGCGCCGTCAGATAGTCGCAGACGGGATAGGCGCCGCCGACGGCGTCTGGGGCGGTGGTCTCGAACCGGTCGTTGAACTCTTCCGCCGTGCGATAGGTGGTCATAGCCAGTTCGCGGGCCAGGGCCACGCCCTCTTCCGGCCGGCCGGCGGCGACGGCGAACTGAAGGATGCGGCGCTGGATGCCGCGCCAGGCGGTGGCCTGCGGATGGGCGCGGTGGGCGGCCGAGACCACGATCAGTTGCTCGGCCCAGTCGGGATACAGTTCGGCGAAGGCCAGGCCGACCATGCCGCCGTAGGAACAGCCGACGAAGGCGGCGACCCGCTCGACCTTCAGGTGGTTCAGCACCAGGGCCAGCAGGCGGGCCTGGTCGTGGGTGGTGATGGTGACGGGGGTGTCGGAGAACTCGGCGCCGGGCGCGAAATCGACGGCCAGCACCTGGAGGCGGGACAGGTCGATGGGGCCGCGCACCGACACGGCGCCCGACCACCAGCCCAGGCCGTTGGTCTCGGTGCGGTGCACGAAACGGCCGGCCGAGATGCCGCCGGCGACGACGACGACGGGGGCGCCGGCGCGGCCGTGGATGCGGCCCACGATATTGGGCTGGCTCAGTTTTTCGCCCGAGGCCAGGCGGAAGTCGGCGGGAATGGAGACGATGACGTCGCGGGCGCCGCCGCGTTCACGAACGGGCGCAGCCGAGGGCGCGGGCCGACAGGCGGGCTCTTCAAGCAGGGATGTTTCAGCCAGGGTCATCAATCGTCTTCCGCATCGGTCTCGCCTCAGCAAGGCTCGATGCGGTGACAGATCGTGGAGCGTCGACTCGACCGATGCTCCACTCATCTCTCGCGACCCCGAAGGACCCCGCAGGAGTTGGCACCGTTTCGGGTGGTGAAACCCGATGGTTGCCCCGGCGTCAAAGGGCCTAATCCCTCAGCCGGTCTTGATGAGTGACTTTACGTTGATGAAACCCATGGCGCCGGTCAAGCGAAAAATTCGACCCTGGCCGCGACGACCGTTGCGGATACCGGGCTTGAATCGGACCAAAAACCGTCTGTCGTGAAAAAATCATCCAATGCGACT
The DNA here is from genome assembly GCF_011064825.1 of Brevundimonas mediterranea. Taxonomy (NCBI): domain Bacteria; kingdom Pseudomonadati; phylum Pseudomonadota; class Alphaproteobacteria; order Caulobacterales; family Caulobacteraceae; genus Brevundimonas; species Brevundimonas mediterranea. Next base: position 874,238 of record NZ_CP048751.1, on the reverse strand, counting down.
TGACAGTGTGGGGGCGCTCCGACCACCCTAGGCGCAGATTTCAACCGGACCCGCCCTGTGCAACAGTGCTTCCTCATCGCCGAACTTTCGACCGTCGCCGGCCTCGCCGCGACGGGCTTCGGCATGATTACCACCGGCGGAACCACCACCATCACCATGCCCTCACGGGCGGGACGAGTTTAGCGCGCCGAACCCCGGCAACCGCAGAACCCGAACCCCGCCCGGTCCGCCTGGCGGGGTTTTTCTATTCACCCCACCCCTTCCGAACATTCCCGAGAAACCCCAATGTCCGCCTCCCTCGCCGTCGTAGAGAAATCCGAGAACCCCGATCCCAGCAGTCGGCCCGCCGCAGCCGCCGCCGAAGTGGTGGTGCTGAAGTTCGGGTCGTCGATCCTGCGCAGCCCGGCGGAGGCGCCGCTGGTGGCCTCGGCCGTCTATGGCCATGTGCGGGCGGGGCGGAAGGTGGTGGCGGTGGTCTCGGCCTTCGGCGGGGCGACGGACCAGATGCTGGGCGAGGCGCGAGCGCTGGGCCTGGCCCATTCCAACGACCTGCTGCCCGGCTATGTGGCCCTGGGGGAGGAGAAGTCGGCGGCCCTGGTGGCCATCGCCTGCGACCGGATCGGCCTGGACGCCTGCGCCCTGTCAGTGCGGGAACTGGGCATCGTCGCCGAGGGCGAGCCGGAGCATTCGCGCCCCTGCGGCCTGCGGCCCGACCATCTGAAACAGGCGCTGGACCGGCACGAGGTGGTGGTGGTGCCCGGCTTCGGCGCCGTGCGGCCGGACGGGCGGATCGCCCTGCTTGGGCGGGGCGGGTCGGACCTGACGGCGGTCTTCCTCGCGGCCGAACTGGGCCTGAAGAAGGTGCGTCTGGTGAAGGATGTCGACGGCCTTTACGACCATGATCCGAACGACCGGACGGCCCCGGCCCTGCGCTATCGCCGGGCGTCCTGGGACGTGGCGCGCAAGCTGGGCGGCGCCCTGGTTCAGCACGACGCCATCGACCTGGGCGAGAGCCGGGGCGTGGAGATCGAGGTCGCGGCTCTGGATCGGGCCGACGGCACGGTCATCGGCAAGAAGTCGGCCCCGCCCGGACCGGCCCCGGCCCTGCCGCCGCTGAAGGTGGCGGTCGCCGGCTGCGGCGTGGTGGGCGGCGGGGTCCTGGCCCGGCTGCTCAGCGACCCACGCTATGACGTGGTCGGGGTGCTGGTGCGCGATCCGAAGAAGGTCCGCGACGTCGCCTGTCCCCAGTCCCTGTTCACCGCCGATCCGGCCGTCCTCTGGACCAAGAAGCCCGACATCGTGCTGGAGGCCCTGTCGGAAGGCGAGGCAGGCCATGCGGTCATCCGCGCCGCGCTGGAGGCCGGTTGCGACGTTGCCAGCGCCAACAAACAGGCGGTCAGCCGCGATCCCGGCGGCCTGCAGGACCTGGCCAAGGCCCATGGCCGGCGGATCTTCTGGTCGGCCTCGGTCGGGGGCGGCGCGCCGATGATCGAGACGGTGCGGGCGGCCCGCGCGGCCGGCGAGGTGGTCGGGTTCGAGGCGGTGCTGAACGGCACGGTCAACTTCATGCTGGAGCGGTTGGGCGACGGCGCGGCCTTCGCCGAGGCCCTGGCCGACGCCCGGGCGGCGGGCTTCGCCGAGGAGGATCCGTCGGCGGACCTGGAGGGTCTGGACGCCGCCGCCAAGGTGCGGCTGCTGTGCCACGAGGCCTTCGGCCGTTCGCCCGAGGGCGAGGTGCCGCGCGACCATCTGTCCGAGGCTACATCGGCCGACGGCGGGGTGCGCCAGATCGGCGCCGCCCATCTGAAGGACGGGGTCATCGCGCCGTCGGTCAGGCTGACGGGCGAACACGGCGACCCGCTGTTCTCCAGCCTGCGCGGCGAGGGCAATGCGCTGAAGGTTTACGGCGCCGACGGTCGGGTGTGGCGTTGCCGGGGCCGGGGCGCCGGCCGCTGGTCCACGACCGAGAGCATCATGGCCGATCTGGCCGAGATCGTGCGCGCCCGCCGCGCCGACGCGGGCCTGAACTAGGCCATGGCCGTCTTCACCCCCGTTTCGCTGGACGAGGCCCGGCGGTTCCTGGCCGGCTACGACCTGGGCGAGGTGGTCGAACTGACCGCCATCGCCGAGGGGGTGGAGAACACCAATTACCGGCTGGAGACCCGGCAGGGGGCAGCCCGCCGGCGGTTCGTCCTGACCCTGTTCGAGGCGCGGACGGACGAGGCGTCGCTGCCGTTTTGCCTTGGGCTGACGGCCCATCTGGCGGGGCGGGGCTTTCCTTGTCCGACCCCGATCGAGGACCGGTCGGGCGGCTGGCTGGGGCGGCTGAACGGCCGGGCGGCGGCGGTGATAGAATGGAAGACCGGCGCCTGGCTGCTCCACCCGTCGGAAGCCGATCAGGCGGCGGCGGGGGCGGTGCTGGCGCGGCTGCACCAGACGGCGGCCGGGTTCGCCGGGCGGCGGGAGAACCCGGTTGGTCCGGCCATGTGGCGACGGCTGGCGGACCGGTGCGCGGCGGGGGCCTCGGGCGAGGACCGGGCGCTGCTGGACCAGGTCGAGGCGGCGCTGGCGCGGCTGGATGATCCGTTTACGGATGATCTGCCCGTCGGGCCGATCCATGCCGACTATTTCCCCGACAACATCCTGTTCGAAGAGGGGGCGGTGTCGGCGGTGATCGACTTCTATTTCGGCTGCACCGGCCCCCTGGTTTACGACCTGGCCATCGCCCTGTCGGCCTGGGGCTTCGACGCTGAGGGCCGACCGATGCCCGACGCCCTGGCCGCCTTCCAGCGCGGCTATGAGGCGGTGCGGCCGCTGAGCGAGGCCGAGCGCGCGGCCCTGCCGCGACTGGGCGAGGCGGCGGCCCTGAGGTTCACCGTCACCCGCCTGCACGATCGCATCTTCCACGACCCCTCCAAACTGGTCACGCCCAAGGACCCGGCGGTCTTCCTGCGTCGCATGGACCACTGGCGGGCGCTGGAGACGGCCTGATTAGACTCAAAAAATGGAGTCTATTTTCGTCCAGTGTTTCGCGCGGCGGTGAAATTGCACCGGGCGGAAAAGACGGTGCAATGTGCAAAGTGCAGTTTCGCCGGGGCGGCTGGGGTTCAGTTCTCAAAGACCGTGCGAGGAGTATGGCACGGTTTTGAAGGGCGTTAGGTTGAAGCCTGTTTCAGGCGCCAGGGCGCTGAAAATGCGCACAGTGTGGTCGCGGAATTGGGATAGCTGACAGCTCCGGTCCTGCTCACGCTTCGACTTCAATCTGTCTCCTCCCCGCTTGTGGGGAGGGGCCCCGAGGGGGTGAAGGGGCTCTTTCCGCGCCACCGAATCCGAGTTCAGAACCCCTCCGTCACGGCGCCGACGAGGCTCGCGCCACCTCCCCACGAGGTCGGAAGGAGACCTTGGAAGAGGGTCACCCTTGTCCGGGATTGGGCAGGCAGGCGGGGTCGACAATGTCCTGGTCCTGGACGCGATAGCCGCCCAGATCGTCCCGGACGATCAACAGGGCTTTCTGAGTCCTGTAGCTCCCGCTATTCAGCGCCTGATCATAGAAGCAGGCAACGACGCCGTCGGGCGTGGATCGCAGTATTTTCAGGCCGAGCCGCCATCTGTTGCCCGTCCGCTGCAAGCTGGCGACATCGTCTTCCACCGTCAGATTCGAGAAGGACCAGTCGGCGGGACGTCGCAGGCCTTCCGCTCGGGATGGGCCCGTCGAGTTCCGGAAGGACGTCAGGTCGAGACCTTGAAGAATCTCAGCCGCAGAAGGCGCGGCCTGAACAGATATGAAGGCCGCTACGGCGGCGGGGAACAACATGGCCAAGGTTCCTGATCGCCGCGAACAGGCGGCTTTGCATGTTGTCCGATCTTCCGGATTTGACAAGTTCGATGAACTTTGGCGGCCCGGCCTCGCGTCGGGCCCCACCCGCTTCGCTGCGGGCGCAACCCCTCCCCTTGACGGGGAGAGGCGATCAACACGGGCCCGATCAGGTCCGGCAAATCGACACGCCGCCGTCCACCAGGGTCGCCGTTCCGGTCATGAAACTGGAGGCGTCGGAGGCGAGGAAGGCGGCCGCGCGAGCGATTTCTTCGGGTTGGGCGATCCGTTTGAGGGCGTAGAGCCCAGATATGAAGTCGAGGGCTGCGGGTGTGTCGGCAACGCTGCGGCCCATCGGGGTGTCTGCGCCGCCACAAACAAGGGCGTTGGCGCGGATCTTCTGCGCACCGAATTCGGTTGCGACGACCTGGGTCAGACCGATCAGTCCGGCCTTGGAGGCGGCATAGGCCGCCATGCCCGGAAATCCGACGGTGTGGCCGACGAAGGTCGAGGTGAAGATGATCGAACCGCCGCCGCGCGCCTGCATGGCGGGAATCTGATGCTTGGCGCACAGAAAGGCGCCGGTCAGGTTGACGTCGAGAGCGTCGCGCCAGCCGGAGACGGACAGGTCCGGCGTCGGCGCCATCTCGGAGAGGATCCCCGCGTTATTGAAGGCGATGTCCAGGCCGCCGAACCGGTTCTTTGCCGTCTGGACCATGGCGACGGCCGTCGCTTCGTCACGGACGTCGCCGACGACCGAGACCGCTTCGCCGCCTACGGCCTCGATCATCGTGACCAGGTCGGCGAGTTCGGCGTCACGACGGCCGGAGACCACGAGCTTGGCGCCGAGCGCGGCGAACAGTCGGGCGGCGGCGTGACCTATGCCCGAACTGGCGCCCGTCACGACGGCGACTTTGTCTTTGAGCTGATACATGGAGAATTCTCTTTGCAAATGAAGGCTGCCCCCCGCAGTCGTCGGGTCAGCTGGATTTTGCCCCGAGCGCCTGGCGAAGGCTGGCGGGAACCGGCTGTCGGATCGAAAAGCCGAACAGCCGCGCCTGCGCCGCCTTGTCGCTGGAACGGAAGCGGGTTCCGGGATTTTCTTGGTTACGCGGCCATGAGGGTCGCGCTCCCCGAGGACGAGATTTCAATATGACCGACGAACGGATCGAGGGCACCGCGTATGAGGCGACCGGTAAGACTAAAAAGGGTTTCGGCAAGCTGGTCGGCGACCAGAAGCTGCAGGTCGAGGGGGCGTTCGAGGACGCCAAGGGCCGGTCGCTGGACACCTTCGGCAAGGCGATGGACGCGGTGGATCGGCTGGTCGAGAAGACCCCGGTCGATTATCGCGACAAGGCGCGGGCCGTGGCCGGCGAAGCGCGCAAGCGGCCGCTGGTGACGACCCTGTCGGTGGCGGGCGTCGGCCTGATGCTGCTCGGGATGCTGACGCGGCGGCGGTAGGTAATAAAACGCTCTCCCTCCCCCCTGCGGGGGAGGGGGGCGAAGCGACGCGGAGCCGGGTGGGGCGGGCAAGGCAAGGGCCCACAGATATCTGTTAGATTGGGGCGGTGCGTTGTCGCCCTGCCGCCCCCACCCCGTCGCTGCGCGACGCCCCTCCCCCGCGGGGGAGGGAGATTTATGGGTCAGCGCGCGCGGACCGCGGCCAGGGCCGCGTCCATCGTGCCGTCGATGATCGTCATCCGTTCGGCCTGGTCGCCCAGGGCGGCGATGACGGGCGCGGGTTCGGGTTCGAAGCCGAGGACGGCGGAGACGAAGGCGCCGAACTTGGACGGGTGGGCGGTGGACAGGGCGACGACCGGGCCGGTCGAGCGATCGACGCGGCGGGCGGCGGCCAGCGCAACAGCCGTATGCGGGCAGACGACGCGGCCCCAGGTCTCATAGGCGTGAGCGATCTCGGCGCGGGTTTCCATCTCATCGACCGAGACGGCCGAGACGGCGGCGCGCAGGGCGGCCAGCAGGTCGGGATCGAAGGCGACGGCGCCGTCGCGGGCGAAGGTTTCGAACACCACGCGGGTGCGGTCGCCGTCGCGGCCGGTGGCCTCATAGACCAGGCGTTCGAAGTTTGACGGGGCCTGGACGTCCATGGAGACGCTGCCGCTTTCGACCGCCGGACGGCGTGAGTAAATGCCGTCATTGATGGCGCGGGCCAGGGCGTCGTTCTGGTTCACCGCGGCGACGAAGCCGTTGCACGGCAGACCCATTTTCGTGGCGGCGATGCCGGCGAAGGCGTCGCCGAAATTGCCGGTGGGGACGACGAAGGTGGCCGGGCCGCCCAGCTGGGCCGTGGCCGAGACATAATAGGGGATCTGGCCGGCCAGCCGGGCCCAGTTGATCGAATTGACCGAGGACAGACGGCCGCGTTCGCGCAGGGACTCCTCGGCCAGCAGGCCCTTCACCAGGCGCTGGCAGTCGTCGAAGTCGCCACGCACGGCCAGGTTCAGCACATTGTCGGCCTGAACCGTCGTCATCTGCTTGCGCTGCACCGGCGAGACGCGATCCAGCGGATGGAGCACGACCAGATCGACCGACTGGGCGCCGGCGAAGGCGCGGACGGCGGCGGCGCCGGTGTCGCCCGAGGTGGCGGTGAGGATGGTCAGACGCTCGCCCGAGGCGGCCAGGGCCTCGTCCGTCAGGGCGGCGACCAGCTGCATCGCCAGGTCCTTGAAGGCGGCGGTGGGGCCGTGGAACAGTTCCAGCACGAACAGGCCGGGCTCCAGCTCGACCAGGGGGGTGACGGCCGGGTGGGCGAAGCCGGCGGCCAGGCGGTCCAGGGCGCGGTCGAGCGCGCCGGCGGGCAGGGCGTCGCCGATGAAGGGTGCGACGGCGGCCAGGGCGATGGACTTGTAGTCGGCGGTCGCATCCCAGGCCGAGGGTGACAACGTCGGCCAGGCGGCCGGCATATAGAGGCCCCCGTCGGGGGCGATGCCGCGCAGCAGGGCGTCGGCGAAGTCGGTCTCGGGGGCCTGACCGCGGGTGGAGACGTAACGGGCGCTGGAGGTGCTCATGGTGGTGTGGTCGTACCCAGCCAGGGCGGCGTCGTCACCCGGTTTCTGGTCGTTCGGGGGAGGAAATTGTCGGGTGGGCGGCGAAGATGCGCCCGTGCGACAAATTCATGCCGCCTGGGCGCTCGGGCGCGCCCCTGCGACCATCGTCCCCGCTGGCGCCTGAGCGCCGGACGGTCCATGTCTGGGGGATGAGACGACGCGATCTTCTGATCCGGCTGGGCCTGGTCGCCGGCGCCGTGGGCGGGGCCTGGTGGCTGCGCGACCATGTGCTGTGGAAGGCGCCGGGCGTCGGGTTTCCGGCGGACGGCGCGTCGGGCTGGCTGGATTACGCCGCACGCCGCGCCGTCACCCCGACGGTCGCCGTGACCGTCAACGGAACCCCGGCGCGGGCCCTGGTCGATTCCGGGGCTCAGTATTCGGTGATCGACCGGTCGCTGGTCCAGACCCTGGGGCTGACCGATGTCTTCAATATTCCGATGGTGGCCTACGGCGTCGGGGGCGAGCCGCAGATGGGACGGGGCGCGGCCCTGAACGTCGAGGTCGGGCGGCTGAGGCTGGACGGGTTGCGGGCGGCGATTCTGGAGCTGGGGCCGCTGGCGGGCGATCAGGGGCTGGGCGCGCCGCTGATCCTGGGGCAGGACGTGCTGCGCGAACTGGTGCTGGAGCTGGACACCGGGCGACGGCGGATGCGGTTCCTGAAGCACGAGGTCTGGACGCCGACCCCGGACATGGCCGCCGTCGCCGTGACCCGGGCGGGCAAGGCCTTGCAGGCGGGGATCACGGTCGAGGGGGCGACGGTGGAGGCGGTGATCGACACCGGCGCCTCGGCCGTTCTGGCCGTGACGCGCGAGACGGCCCAGGCGGCGGGCCTGCTGGACGGGCGTGAGCGGCGGCCGGGGCAGAGCCTGGTGCTGGGCGGGGTGGTGCGGGCCGAGGCGGTGACGGTCCGCACACTGACGTTCGCCGACGAGCTGTACCGCAATGCGGAGGTGGCCATCTATGACGACGTGCCCGTGCCGGGCTTTCCCAAGGCCCTGATCGGCATGGGGGCGTTCGAGGACCGGCGGCTGGCGCTGGACCTGGGCGGGGTGCGGCTGTTCATGTCACGGCCGATGGAGATTACGGTGGGGCGGTGAGCTGAACTTTCCCTCCCCCTGCGGGGGAGGGGCGTCGCGCCAGCGACGGGGTGGGGGCGGCAGGGCGCGGGCGCACCTGTTTTTGCAAGCTGTGATGCGTCGCCCGGCCCTTCCCACCCGGCTTCGGCTCCGCCTCCGCCCCCCTCCCCCGCAGGGGGAGGGAGAGGGAGAATGCGTCAGCCGTTGAGCATCTCGAACACGGCTTCGTAGCCGTTCGCCTCGGCGAAGCGCAGGGGCTTGACCCGCTCGACCAGGATTTCGCCGCGCGGGGTGTCTCCGCTTTCGATCAGGCCGATGACCTCGGCCGTATAGTCGGCCAGGGGCATGGAGGCGGGGTTTTCGGCATGGCCCGGCATCAGGTCGGTGGCGACGGCGGGCGGGGCCAGCTCCAGCACCTCGACGGCGGTGTCCCGCAGCTGATGACGCAGGGACTCGGTCCAGGAGTGGATGGCCGCCTTTGTGGCGTTGTAGGTCGGGGTCGCCGCCAGGGGGATGAAGGCCAGGCCGGAGGTGACGGTCATGATCGTCGCGGCGGGCTGGGCCTGGAGGTGGGACAGCAGGGCGGCGGTCAGGCGGATCGGGCCCAGCAGATTGGTGGCGAGGGTCGCCTCGACCGTGGCGAAGTCGAAGGGGCGGGCCTTCAGGTCCTCGACCTTCATGATCCCGGCGTTCAGGATGACCGCGTTCAGGGTCGGGTGATCCCTGACCACCTGTTCGCCGAAGGCGGCGACGGCGGCGGGGTCGGCGACGTCCAGGGTCGCCCAGGCCATGCCGGGGTTGGCGGCGGCGACGTCCTTCAGCACGTCTTCGCGACGGCCGGTGATGATGATCTGATTGCCGCGGGCGTGCAGGGCCTCGGCCAGGGCGCGGCCGATGCCGGCGCCGCCGCCGGTGATCAGGATGGTGTTTCCGCGGATATTCATGGGGCTCTCCTCAGGGGTGCGTCAGTGCGGAAACTCAGTTATGACGCTCACTCTCCACTGGAAAGTAGGCACCGGAAACCGCCATACTTACCGCGAAGGAAGAAATGGACATGACGGCTGTTCCGCCCGCAAGAATTTCACACCCCGAGACCGGCGAGGTCGCCGATCCGCGCGTCGAGGCCCTGGTCAACGAGGCGATCGGCCGGGTCGCCGACAAGTGGACCATGCTGATCCTGGAGGTCCTGGCCGAACACGGCGAGACCCGGTTCACGCGCGTGGGCGAGCTGGTCGGCGGCATCAGCCAGAAGATGCTGACCCAGACCCTGCGTCAGATGGAGCGCGACGGCCTGGTGGTGCGCACGGTCCATCCGGTGATCCCGCCCAAGGTCGAATACCGGCTGACCGACCTGGGCTTCACCCTGGCCGAGGCGTTTTGCGGGGTGTGGACGTGGGCGGAGAAGAATATCGACCGGATCGAGACGGCGCGGGCGGCGTTCGACGCGCGAAAGGGGTAGGGGCCGATGCAGAGCGGGCGACGCAAGGTCCGAGAGGGAGCTGTCCACCCCCACCCGCTCAAAGCTCTGAACTTGACGCTCTCATGATCTTTTCGAACTGAAAAGCATCCCCGTCTCCGGGAAGATCGTCTTGCGCCTCAGGATTGTTAGGGTCGGAGTGATATTTGTTGAAGAACTCGATGATCCTGAAGCCGCACTTGTTGACGTAGAAGTGGATGTTTCGCTTCTCGAAATACGGCGTGTGCGTCTGCCAGGCGATCGTCTCGGGAAAACGGTCCTCGATGGCGCGCCAGGCCTTGAGGCCGAGCCCCCGACCCTCCTCGCCGACCTTCAGAAAAAAGAGGTCGAGAGAGTTGCGGTGGGTCACGGGGTCGATTGTGACGACGGCGCCGCCGACCTTCCGGCCATCGCACAATATGCGCAGCGCCACCGCGCCAGGGGATTCGACGGCGCCGTCCAACACCTCGTCCGAGGGTATCGGCCCGTCTGGAAGATCGCCGAACTCATCGACGACCGCCACTGCGAACGCGTCCTGCAGCTCTTTCTTGAAGATCGCGAACTCGGCGGGATCGGCTTCGGCGAGGGTGATCGTTTCGCTGGTCATTCGGAGGCCTTACACCGCAATCGCATGCAAATTGAGTCTGCCAAGGGGTCGGTTTATGAAACAGGCGCCCGCCATAGAACCAGACCCTCGCGACCGCTGAGGAGAAAGCGGCCGGGTGATTTCGCGCCTTACCCCTGCACCTTCTCGGTGATGAAATGCCGGCCCTGTCTGTCTTCGATCTCGACCACCCAGAGGTCGGGGTCGTAGCCGCGCTGGCGGGCGATATAGGCGTCCAGTTCGGCTTCGCTGTCGCTGGTCACCGGCTGGATCCACAGGGGTTCACCGTCGTTTCCGAAGGCCTCGGTGTAGAGTTTGGCGGTGCGGGTCGCGGTGTCGTAGGCCTTGACGATGACCGAGCCGGCGCGGTCGTCGCCCTTCCTGACCACGGTGGCGTAGGCGCCCTCGAGCTCGGCGCGGCGGATCAGGGCGCTGACCCACAGGTCGCTGGATAGAAGCAATTCGCTAACCCTGTACGGAAACCAGACCCAAAGGCGGGACGTGCCAGGGTCAGGGGATGAGAATAGGCTCTTCCACCCGGCGAACCCAAGCCCTGATCGCCGCCGCCCTGATCGCCGCCCCGGTCGCGGCGGGTCCGGGCATGGCGGGCGCGGCGCCGGCGGATCGATACTATGAGCGCAGCTTCGTCCTGGCCGCCAACGCCCGCTGCGGCCTGTTCCAGCCCCAGCTGACCGCCGCCCTGACCGCCGCCGCCTGGCAGGCGCGGGGCGCGGCCCTGCGCGCAGGCGGCAATGACCGAGACCTGGCCGAGACGGCGGCGCGGGCGCGGGCGCGGGCGGCGGCGACCCGGTGCGACTCCCCCGATCTGAAGACGGTCAGCGGCCGGGTGCGCGACGCCTTCTCCGGCTGGTCGCGGATGGCGCGGATGAATTTTCCCGGCGAACGGGCGGGCTGGAGCGCTGATCGCGCCGCCTACGCCCGGCCCACCTGGCGGCTGATGCAGGCGACGCGGACCGGCGCCTCGCCGGTGCGGTTCGGCATGGTCGGCGGGATGGGCCGGCCGGATCAGCTGGCGGCCGTGGTGTCCTGGCAGGGCCGGTCACGGCCGACCGGGGTGCGGATCGTCATGCGCGACGCGACCGTGGCGCCGCGGCCCTGGCTGGCGCGCGAACTGCCGCCCCAGACCCAGCGCCGCGCCGTCTGGGCCTCGGGCGTCTCGGCGGCGGACGCCGGTCTGCTGGTCGAGGGGCGAGAGGCGGGCCAGATGTGGGTCTTCCCGACCTCGGAGGCCGATGCCCTGTCGGCCCTGGATCCGCGCGAGATCTTCACCGTCGAATTCCTGTTCCGCGACGGCAGCGTGGCCCGCTCGACCTTCGAGACCGGCGACTTCGCCGCCGGCCGCGCCTTCCTGTCGATGGGCCAGACCTAGGCGGTCAGGGCGCGACGAGGTCTTCGACCGGCGCCTCGCCCCGCGTCTCAACCGGTTCGATGGGGATGACCGGCAGACGCACCATCACGGCCGTGCCTTCGCCCAGGGTGCTGTCGATGCTCATCCGGCCGCCGTGCAGTTCGGTCAGGGACCGGACCAGCGACAGGCCCAGGCCGGTGCCCTGGGCCTTCTGGTCGGCGCCCCCGGCCTGTTCGAACGGACGGCCGACCCGTCGCAGATCCTCCGGCGCGATGCCGACGCCGGTGTCCGACACCACCAGCTCCAGATAGGGGCCGACCCCGTCCAGGGTCAGGGTGACGGACCCGCCGGTCGGGGTGAATTTGACCGCATTCGACAACAGGTTCAGCGCCATCTGCTTCAGGGCGCGGGCGTCCGCCTGGACCGTCAGGGGAATGGACGGCAGGACCGGGGCCAGATCGACCCCCTTGTCGTCGGCCTGGACGCGGACCAGAGCGACGGCGGCCGACACGGGGTCGCGCGCGTCCAGGGACTCCAGGGCCAGTTCGTAGCGTTCGGCCTCGATCTTCGACAGGTCCAGCACGTCGTTGATCAGGTCCAGCAGATGGCCGCCCGCCTGATGGATCGAGTCGGCGTAGCCGGCGTAGCGGTCGGGCAGGGGGCCGAACAGGCGCTGACGCATGATGTCGGCGAAGCCGATCACGGCGTTCAGCGGGGTGCGCAGCTCGTGGCTCATATTGGCCAGGAAGCGGGTCTTGCCGGCGCTCTGGGCCTCGGCCTCGGCGCGGGCGCTCTCCAGGCCCAGTTCACGGGCGAACTGGGCGGTGCCGTCGAAGGCCTGGGCGATCAGGCGCGGCGGGTCGCCTCCGGAATCGCCGCCGGAATCCTGGCCGTGGTCGAACCGCCGCAGGATCATGACGACGCGCCGGTCCAGGGCCTGGCGGGGGCTGAACAGGATCTCGGCCGTCTGGCCGGCGGCGGCCCGCTGAAGCGCGGCGGCGACGGCGGGGCGGTCGGGGGCGTGGACGGCGGCGATCAGGCCCTGGTTCACCAGGGCGTCGATGGAGACCGACGGCGGCGGCGCGCCCCAGGCGGCGACGGCGCGGCCGGCCGGATCGAGCAGCAGGGTCAGGCCGGGCTGGGCGTTCAGCACCGCCTCGACCCGGCGGCTGTTCGCCTCGGCGAGGGTCAGGCGTTTGCGGCGCTCGTTCCAGGTCAGGCCGATGGCCGAGGCGGTGGCCGCCACGGCCAGCAGGCCGGAGACGGCGGCCAGGACCGGCGGCTGGGCCTCGGCGCCGTTCAGCAGCGACGAAATCAGGCCCGAAACCAGCGGCAGGACCAGGGCGGCGATCCCCAGCCGGGTCAGACGGTCGTCGCCGATCCGCGGGTGGTCCAGCACGATGCCCGCGGCCAGGGGCATGACCAGCAGGCCGGGCACCGCCCCGGTCGCCCCGCCGGTCAGGCCGGCCGCCGCCACCGACGCCAGCAGCCAGCCTCCCATCAGGACGAATCTCAGGCCGATGGAATCGCGCACCATCAGCATCACCCCGCCGATGCCGGGCAGGGCCGTCAGCAGCAGGGCGGCCAGCACATTGTCCGGCAGTCCGCCGAGGCTCTGGGCCGCAAAGGCGGTCACGCTGGCCGCCACCGCCCAGCAGGCGTGCCACAGGGCCAACAGCGATGACGGGACCGCCGTCGCCGAACGCGCGGCGTTCGTCGTGGAGGGGGTCTGCCGTGACTGTGGCGGGTGGACGTACAAGCGTTCTGGCCGTTGTTGCTCGTCTGGAGCCTAAACCGGCCGCCGAGTCGGTGCGAGGCCGCTCCCGTTCCAGGCGATATCCGAACCCGCGTTCACCATGAATATCGGGGGACAAAACAGCCAGTTGTCGTTAACGGCCGCGCGGCCTATCTGGCGGCCATGACCCAGCGCACGCCCCCGACCGACAGTCTTGACCAGACCCTGGCCGAACTGGCCGAGGATTTCGACCTGCTGGGCGACTGGGAGCAGCGGATCGAATATGTGATCGAACTGGGCAAGGGCCTGGCCCCGCTGGACCCGGCCGACTGTATCGAGGCCAACCAGGTGCCCGGATGCGCCGCCCGGGTCTGGCTGGCGACCCAGGTCGAGGGCGACCGCCTGTGGTTCGCCGCCGACAGCGACAGCGCCCTGTCCAAGGGCAATATCGCTCTGCTGCTCAAACTCTATTCCGGCCGCACCCCGGCCGAGATCCTGGCCTTCGACGCCAAGGCCGCACTGGACCGTCTGGGCCTGCCCTCGGCCCTGACGCGCCAGCGCGCCAACGGCCTGAACAGCATGGTCGGCCGGATTCGAGAGGCGGCCCAGATCGCGAACGGGGCGGCGGGGTGAGGCCGCACGGATTTATTTCGCCCCACGCCTCGTTCTCGACGCCCTTCCTAAGGTAAAGCTTGATCGAGAGCGTCGAAGAACGTCGGGTCGGAACCAGGATGCGCGTGATTTCAGAACACTGCCGGTCGGTCGCCCCGCCGCCTCAGGCCGGCTGAGGACCGCGTCATGTTCGACCTGTGGCGTTCCGGTTTCATCCGACGTCCCCTGGCCGATGTCGTGGATCGCCCGCCCCGCCCGGACGAGATCGTCTGGCTGCCGGATGTCGGCCCCTACGCCTATCTGGCCGATCCGTTCGCGATCCAGCGGGACGGCGGGCTGACCGTCTTCGTCGAGGCGTTCGACTATCACCTCCGTCGCGGCCGGATCCGCTTCTATCGGTACGACGCCGATGACCGTCTGGTGGACCAGGGCCTGGCCCTGTCGGAGCCCTGGCACCTGTCCTATCCGACCCTGATCCAGGACGGAGACGCCCTCTATATGCTGCCTGAGGGCTACAAGAGCGGCGGCCTGATCCTGTATCGCTGCGTCCGGTTTCCCGATCAGTGGCAGGCCGTCGCGCGCCTGGGTGAGGCGGCGGCCATCGACCCGACCGTGGTCCGCCACGACGGCCGGTGGTGGCTGTTCTACGCCCTGGCCGGGCCGGACGACCGGGCGATGCGTGAACTCCATGCGGCCTGGGCCGAGACCCTGACCGGTCCCTGGACGCCCCATCCCGGCAATCCGGTGATGCGCGGCCTGGACGTCTCGCGTCCGGGCGGCACGGCCTTCGTGCAGGACGGCGCCGTCCATCTGCCGGTTCAGGATTGCGCCGCCGCCTATGGCGTGGCGATCAATCTGCTGCGGATCGACGCCCTGTCGCCCCGGACGTTCGCGGCCTCGACGGTGCGGCGGTTCGAGCCGGGCGATCTGTCGCCGGGCTTTTCCGACGGGCTGCACACCCTGTCCGGCCTGGGCGGCGTCACCTGTATCGACGTCAAGGCCGAGCGCCGGTCCGCCGTCGAGCCCTGGCTGAAGGCCAGTTTCAAGCTGCGGCGTCTGTTGGGCGTGAACGGCCCGCGCGGGCGGCGCGCCACGGGGGCCGTCGCCTACCCCGAGATGTTCACGGCGTCCCCTGGTCGGAAGGAAGATTGAGGCCATGCGTATCGCCGTCATCCTGCCGCGAGGCTGCGACTTCTGCCCTGAGAAGGGCAATTCGATGGAAACCGTGGTCCGCACCCTGTCGGGCTACAGCCGGCTTCAGGCGGCCGTGACCCTGATCTGCGACGCGGGCGGCCCGACGCCGGCCGGTACGCACACCCTGACCGTTCCGGCGGGCCTGGGGCGCAAGGCGCGCAATGCCGCGGTGGGGCGGATTCTGACGACCCTGAACCCGGCCGTCGTCGAATACCACCAGCAGCTCAAGGCGGCGTCCGAAATGACCCGCAGCCTGCCCCAGGCGACCCATGTCCTGTACCGCCACACGCGGATCCGACCCGCGCACAATCCGATAGACGCCTGGCGCTACGGCCGTCGGCTGGCCCGTTTCGACCGTCTGGTCTTCGTCAGCGAGGCCGCGGGTCAGGAGTTCGCGGCCGACTATCCGCGCCTGGCGGACCGGGTGGCGGTCGTGTCCAATCCCATCGACGTCGAGGCCTGGCGGGCTGATCCAGAGACGCGCGAGAAACTGATCCTGTTCTGCGGCCGCGCCCTGCCGGAAAAGGGGCTGGACCTGTTCTGCCAGGCTCTGGCCGAGACGCTGGACCGTCATCCCGACTGGCGCGGCGCCCTGGTGCTGGGCGAATGGGACCGGAACAGCGACTGGGCCGAGCCCCATGTGCGGCTGCTGGACCGGTTCGGCGATCGGGTCGAGATCCACAAGTCGGCGTCGCTGGTCCAGGTGCAGGCCGTGACGCGCCGCGCCGCCATCGCCGCCACGCCGTCGCGCGTCCGCGAGGCCATGGGGCTGACCGCGCTCGAGGCGCACGCGGCCGGGGCGGCCCTGATTTCGTCGGGACGCGGCGGCCTGCGTGAGGCCAGCGGCGACCACGCGGTCTATGTCGGGGTTGAGGACGCCCGGTCCCTGGCCGACGCCATGAACCGGCTGATCGAGGACCCGCAGGCGCGTCTGGCCCTGGCGCGCGGCGGCCAAGCCTTCGTCGAACAGGTCCATTCTCCGGCCGCCCGTGCGGCGGAACTGGACGCGCTGCGCGAAACCCTGGCGGACCGGTCCGGCGCCGGCCAGCCCCGGAGGCGGCGGTTCTGGCCGTCGGCGCTGCCCGGGTTGGGCGTGTCGCGCAGGGGCCGTTCCTTCCCCTGACGCCGGATCAGGCGCGGCGGATCAGACTGTCGTAGACGTGGGTCACGGCGTCGAACCCCACCCGCGTCGGCCGATCGCCCAGGGGGGCGGGGGCGAAGGCGGGGGCGGTCAGGCCCGCCGCCACCGGGTCGTCGATCTTGTCGGTGTTCCAGCCCAGCAACAGCCGCCCGCCGGGACGCAAGACCGCCGCCAGGGCCGCCAGGGCCCGCCGCTGCTGCTCGGGGCTGTCCACCCCATAGCCCAGCACCCCGTTGCAGACGACGGCGTCGAACGTCAGGTCGCCGAACAGAGCGTCGGCCTCGCAGACGTCGCCGGTGCGGTGGCGGCCCTTGCGGCCCCAGCGTTCTGCGGACGGGTCGATGTCGGTGGTCCAGACCTCGCCGCCGTTCGCCTCCAGCGCCGCATAGTCGTCCAGCGTATATTCGCGACACCCGACCCACAGGATGCGTCCGCCGTCGGCGGCCAGGGCGGGCACATAGCTTTCCGCCATCACACGCCGATCCGGCAGGCCGCGAATCCGCCGCGCCTTGGCGGAGCGCGCCCCATTGGGGGCGGCCCCGGGGGCCAGTCTGGACATCACGCCCTTGATGTAGCGTCCCAATCCCACGCGCGTCTCCCCTCGATCCAAGACCGCCGTGTTATCGGGACGGCGCGCGTCTGCCAATCGTTCCGACCCGCGCCCCCCGCCCGTCAGAGCGCGATCCGCAGCGAGGCGCGCAGGCTGCGGGGGGCGCCGGGGAAGATCCACAGGGCGCTGTAGGAACTGGCGGCGTAGCGTTCGTCGAACAGGTTGTCGATCTCGACCCGCGCCGTGACCTGGGGCGTCAGGCCATATTCGACCGCCGCCTTGGCCTTCCAGTAGGCGGGCAGCCGCACCCCGTCGGTGGTCAGGGTCGCGGCCCGGTCGCCGACATAGGCGGCGCCGGCCGTCATCGACCAGTCCGTGCCGTGGGTCGTGGCGAAACGACCGACCACGAACAGCGAGCCGGAGTGTTCCGGCACGTTCAGGACCTTGTCGGTGGCGAAGGCCTTGTCGTCGGCCTTGGCGTCGGTCCAGGCGTAGTTGGCGACCACCTGCCAGGCCTCGCCCACCCGCACCGACCCGTCCAGCTCGATCCCGCGCGAGGTCAGCTTGCCGACCGGCGCCAGATAGTTAGCGTCCACCGGGTCGCTGGTCAGGATGTTGGTCTTCTCGATGTCGAAGACGGTGGCGGCGAGGTCGATTCTCTCCCAGGCGCCGGACAGGCCGATCTCATAGCCCTTGCCTTCTTCGGGCGTGAAGCCGGCGCCGGTCCGGCCCGTGCCGGAGTTCAGCACGAAGGACTGGCCATAGCTGGCGTGGGCGGTCAGGGCGTCGGTCAGGCGATAGCGGGCGGCGAAGCGATAATCGACCGGGCTGTCCTTGTTCTCGCCCACGGCGCCGGTGCGGTTGTTGCGGATGGTCTGGCTGTAGTCGTCCCAGCGCAGGCCCGCGACCAGGCTGAGGCGGTCGTTCACCTCCCACAGGTCCTGGGCGTACAGGGTGACGACCTCGCGCGTTTCCAGATTGTCGGTGAAGGGCAGGGGCGTGGGGCTGGGGACCGCGCCATAGACGGGGTTGAACAGGTCGATCGGATAGGGGTTGGCCGCCGTCGGATTGATCCTCAGCCACTTCTCGCCATAGGTCAGCTGATAGGCCTTCACCCCGAAGCCCAGAGTGTGCACGCCCAGGCCGGTCGCCACCACGCCGTTCAGCTCCAGCCGGGCCGACAGGTCCTCGACGGTGAAGTCGCGACCCCGGCGCTGGCGCCACAGCGTCTCGCCGACCAGGCGCGAATGGTCGCTGGACAGGCCCTTCAGCGAGCCGCCCCGCCAGGCCACCCCGCCGTTCAGGCTCCAGTTGTCGCTGATCTGGTACTCGCCGGTGATCTGGTGCCGTTCGTTAGCGTCTCGCCGACCAGGCGCGAATGGTCGCTGGACAGGCCCTTCAGCGAGCCGCCCCGCCAGGCCACCCCGCCGTTCAGGCTCCAGTTGTCGCTGATCTGGTACTCGCCGGTGATCTGGTGCCGTTCGTTGCGGAACCGCGTCGGGCCGTCGCTGGGCTCGCCGTAGTAGTTCGACTCCGGCAGGGCCAGGGCGTCGCCGTTCACGGCGGGCATGCCGCGGTCGAACAGGGTCGAGAAGACCGTGAACTCGCCCACATAGGTCAGGCGGAGGGCGTCGTTGGGCCGCCAGGTCAGGGACGGGGCGACCGAGGTGCGATCCATCCCGACATGGTCGCGCCAGCCGCTGCTGGTCTCGCCCGCCAGCACCAGCCGCCCGGCCAGGCTGTCCGACAGGGGGCCGGTCACGTCCAGTTCGCCTCGCCGCACGCCGAAGGAGCCGACCGTGCCGGTGAAGACGGCGTCGGGGGTGAAACGCGGGGTCTTTGAGACGATATTGATCCGGCCCGCCGGGTCGATGTCGCCGAACAGGGCGCCGGCCGGCCCCTTCAGCACCTCGATCCGCTCGGCCGTGGCCGGGTCGCGCGGCGGGGCCATGCCCCGGTTGGCCAGGAAGCCGTCGACATAATATTCGGCCCCGCCGTCGGGCGTGCCCAGGAAGCCGCGGATAGCGAAATTGTCCATCACCCCGCCGCGGTTGTTCTGCTGGCTGACGCCGCTGACCAGCTCCAGGGCGTCGGACAGGCGTGTGGCGCCGACGGCGTGCAGCAGGTCGCTTTCGATCGACCGGCTGGACGGCGACATCCGCTCGGTCACTGCGCCGACGCCCAGGGTACGGTCATGCGGCGACGCCCGACGGCCCAGAACCACGATCTCGCCCACCGTTGTGGCTTCTGCGGGTTCCGGCGCCGCTTCCAGAACAGGGGCGGCTTCGGCGTTGGCGGCGGCCAGAAGGCACAGGCTGGCGCAGCTCGAAAGCAGGGACACGTGATACTCCGTTGAAACGTTATAAAGTATCGGCTATCCGCTTCCGCCTGATGATGTCAACCGCCGCAACGCTTGCGCCCGCTTCCGTCGCCCCGCCCGAACAGGTCCGTTCGGGCGGCCGTATCCGTTCCATCGACGCCCTGCGCGGCCTGGTCATCCTGCTGATGCTGGTGGACCACGCGCGGGAGTTCTTCTTCATCCACGCCCAGGTCTCGGACCCGATGAACCTGGAGACGACGTCTCCGGCCCTGTTCTTCACCCGGCTGTCGGCCCATCTGTGCGCACCGGTGTTCATCGCCCTGACGGGACTGGGCGCCTGGCTTTACGGCAACGGCCGAGGGGGAGGGGCGGTCGGCGCACGGGCGGCGTCCGACTTCCTGCTGAAACGCGGCCTGTTTCTGGTGGTGCTGGAACTGACGCTGGTCGGCTTCGGCTGGAGCTTCTCCTTCACGCCCCAGATCATCTATCTCCAGGTCATCTGGGCCATCGGCCTGTCGATGATCGCCCTGGCCGCCCTGGTGCATCTGCCGCGTCCGGTCCTGATCGCCGTGGGGCTGGTCATCGTCCTGGGCCACAATCTGCTGGATCCCATCACGATCGCGGCGGGCCAGCCGGGTCATGTCCTGTGGGCGGTGCTGCACGACCGCACCCTGATCGACCTGCCCTGGGGCGGTCAGGTGCGGACCTCCTATCCCCTGCTGCCCTGGATCGGGGTGGCGGCCCTGGGGTACGGGATCGGACCGTGGTTCGTCGGGGATGCGTCGCTGCGTTTGCGGCGACTGGTCCTGACCGGCTTGACCGCCCTGACGCTGCTGATCGTGCTCCGGGGCCTCAATGTCTACGGCGACCCGACGCCCTGGGCCGTCCAGGCCACGCCGCTGCACACCGTCATGAGCGTGCTGAACCTGACCAAATATCCGCCGTCGGCCGATTTCATCCTGTTGACGCTGGGCCTCGGCGCCCTGTTTCTCGCAGGCCTGGAACAGGCGCCGTCCCGATTGACGGGCGTTCTGGCCGTGTTCGGCGGGGCGCCGCTGTTCTTCTATCTGATCCACATCTACGGG
The DNA here is from genome assembly GCF_011064825.1 of Brevundimonas mediterranea. Classification (NCBI taxonomy): domain Bacteria; kingdom Pseudomonadati; phylum Pseudomonadota; class Alphaproteobacteria; order Caulobacterales; family Caulobacteraceae; genus Brevundimonas; species Brevundimonas mediterranea. The sequence continues at coordinate 854,217 of NZ_CP048751.1, read as the reverse complement.
CTGCACCTGGTCTATCTGTCGGCCCTGGCCCTGTTCGGCGCCAATCAGGGCGACGGCTTCGGCGTGCCGAACGTCGCCTGGCTGTGGCTGTTGGCCGCCGGGGTCGCCGTGCCCTGCTGGTACGCCTGCCGCTGGTTTGCCGGCGTCAAACGGCGCAGCCCGCACGCCTGGATGAAATACCTGTGACCTCAACCGATCCCATAGTGGTCCGCCAGGGCCTGTAGCGCCTGTTTCAGCAGGGTCTTGCCCTGGCGGCGGCGCAGGCCCAGGCCGGTTTCGGCCAGTTTCAGACTGTCGCCGTGAACGCAGATCCGCGTCAGCATGGGGCGCAGGCGCGGACCGACGGCGGTCAGGGCCTCTTCGACGCGACGGCCGGCCGACAGGGCGCGGTCGCCGGGCTCGATCCGCGCCGCAGAACCGGCCCCGGCGCGGGGCAGGGCGTCCCAGCGCATGGTCAGGGACGGGCAGGCGCGGGCCTGTTCCACCTCGGTGCGCAGGCGTTCGCCGGCGGCGGCCTCGGCCGGGGTCAGCCAGGGTCGGCCGGCGGCGTCCCGGCGGCGCGCCAGCCAGGCGATGGGGCTTTCGCCCAGGTTGGCGGCGTGACGGATCATGCGGCCCTCTGCGTCGATCAGGGTGCGCTGGCCGTCGATGACGCCGGGGCGGCCCGGCGGGGCGGAGGGGCCTTCGCAGCCGGACGGGCGCGCGACCCAGCCGCCCTGGGGGCGACGGCGCAGGCCGGGCCGGTCGATCAGGGCGCGGAACTCGGGCTCGGCCAGGGTCAGGCTGACGCGGCCGCGCCGGTCGGCGCCCAGCCGCAGCGCATAGACCCCGTGTTCGGCCGACAGCCAGGCGCCGGACCGGACCAGCAGGTCGCGGGCGCGTTCGACGGCGCGGCTCATTGCGGCATCTCCCAGCGCGGCGCGTCGTACAGGCCCGCGATACAGGCCTCCAGCTGTTCCAGCAGGTCGTCGATGGCGCGGCTGTCGCGTTCGTCCTCCACCCAGCGGCAGGCCGCACTGACCGTCGTGCGGTTCATGCCGAACACATGGCCGACCCGTTCCAGCGTCCAGCCGAAAGCGATATGGGACAGATACATGGCCAGCCAGCGCGCGCGTGAACTGAGCGGGTCGAGCCGTCCGCGCGCCGTCATCCGGTCGGGCAGGGCGCCGGTGCGCGCCGCCACCAGATGCACCGCCAGCCCGGCCTTGGTCCGGTCCTCCTCGCCGACCGGCGCCCTGTAATCCTCCAGCATCACTCTCTCCCATCACAAACCTGATGCGCCATCCTAGATCGACGCGGCGCCTGTGATAGGAATATGATCCTATTCAACGTCAGAAGCGGACGTGAAGCCAGAACCGCCTTGGGGTTGTGATCGGCCCGGTCGGCGACCTAGGCCTCGGAGCCGCGAATGCGAACCCGGGGCCGGCGCGGGGGGCGGGAGGGAAACATGGTTAATTAATTTCGAATCGTTGACTCCAGACTCTCGACGGCGATTCGCAAATCAGCTTAGGAACGACTCAATGGCTCGGCGTTAACCCTTCTTAAGGTTTTCGGGTCTTAACCTGCGAACAAGGTTACCCAACCGTGTGGCTGGGTGGTTACCGCAAAGCTTTTGCCTGGAGGGGCACGAATGCGCGTCCTGTTGATTGAAGACGATCACGCAACTGCCCAAAGCATCGAATTGATGCTCAAGTCGGAAGGCTTCAATGTCTATACGACCGATCTGGGTGAAGAAGGCATCGATCTGGGTAAGATCTATGACTACGACCTCATTCTGCTTGACCTGAACTTGCCCGACATGAGCGGTCTGGAGGTCCTGCGCCAGCTTCGCGTCGGCAAGATCAATACGCCGGTCATGATCCTGTCGGGCAGCCATGAGATCGAGACCAAGGTCAAGACCTTCGGCGGCGGCGCCGACGACTATCTGACCAAGCCCTTCCACAAGGACGAGCTGATCGCGCGCACCCACGCCGTGGTCCGTCGCTCCAAGGGTCACGCCCAGGCGATCATCCACACCGGCGAGATCGCCGTGAACCTGGACGCCAAGACGGTCGAGGTGAACGGTCACCGCGTCCACCTGACGGGCAAGGAATACCAGATGCTGGAGCTGCTCTCGCTCCGCAAGGGCACCACCCTGACCAAGGAAATGTTCCTGAACCACCTGTACGGCGGCATGGACGAGCCCGAGCTGAAGATCATCGACGTCTTCATCTGCAAGCTGCGCAAGAAGCTGGCCACCGCCGCCGACGGCAAACACTATATCGAGACCGTCTGGGGCCGCGGCTATGTGCTGCGCGACCCGGCCGAAGGCGCCAACAGCGTCGCCGCCTGAAAAGCCGCCGACACCTGATCCTGAAACGCCCGCCGGAAACGGCGGGCGTTTTGCGTCAGGGGGCGTCGAACGCCACGACCGCCTCCAGGCCGCCGTCCCCGGCGTTGGCCAGGGTCAGCCGCCCGCCCGCGACTTCCGCCATGCGCCGGGCGATGGTCAGGCCCAGGCCCGTGCCGCCGCTGTCGCGCGACCGGGACGGGTCCAGCCGGTAGAAGGGTTCGAACAGGGCCTCCAGCCGATCCTCGGGCACGCCCGGCCCGTGGTCGCGCACCGCCAGCCGGGTCGTCGTCCCCTCGACCATCGCCGAGACCGTCGCGCCCCCGCCGTGGCGCACCGCATTGTCGATCAGATTGGTCAGGCAGCGGCGCAGGGCCTGGGGGCGGGTGGGCAGGACGGCGCCGCACCCCTGGGCGAAGACGACCGGCTGGCCGGCGTCGGCCGCGTCCTCGCACAGGGCCGACAACAGGGCGTCCAGATCGACGGGAACCACCGGTTCGGGCGCCGTCTCGATCCGCGCCAGGTCCAGCCCCTCGCGCACCAGATGCTGCATGGCCGCGAGGTCGGCGATCAACTGGGCGCGCAGGCCGTCGTCGCCGATCTTCTCGACCCTCAGCCGCATCCGGGTCAGCGGGGTCTGGAGGTCATGGGCCACGGCGGCCAGGACCCGGGTGCGCTCGGCGATCATGGCCCGCAGCCGGGTCTGCATGACGTTCAGGGCCGCCGCCGCCTGGCGCACCTCGCGCGCGCCTTCCTCCACCAGGGGCGGCCGGTCCAGGTCGCGGCCCAGGGCCAGGGCGCCGGCCGACAGCCGCGCCAGAGGAGCGGCGGCGCGGTGCGACGCCAGCCAGGCCGTGGCGATCACCGCCGCCAGACCGGCCGCCAGCAGGGCGGCGCTTTCGCCTCCCAGGCTCCAGGGGCGCGGCGCGGCGGGCAGGCTGACGGCGACGGGGGCCATGGCCGGGCCGCCGTCGGGCGTCAGGGTCAGGATGCGGCAGCGCAGCCGCTCGCCCGGATCGGCCCCGCAGACGGCGTCCGCCGCCTCATAGGCCCGCACGGTCACGCCGCTGACGCCGCGCCGGTCCAACGCCGCCGCCACCGCCTGGGTCAGGGCCGCGTCGGGCGGTCCCAGCCTCTGGCCCCGCGCCGGGGGCAGGCCGGCGGCCACGCCCGCGGCCGGATCGTCGTCCGACTGGGCCAGGTCGCCGATCCGCTCGGCCGTGGTGAACTCGTGCGCCCGCTTCAGCCCACGATGGTGGCCGACCTGAAGCGCCAGGAAGGTGACCGCCGCCGCCGCCATCGCCCCCACCAGCAGCAGCAGGAACAGCCGCACGGTCGATCCATCGGCGGCGCGGCCCACGTCGCGTCTCAGGCGCGCCATGTCACGGGTCCCGACAGCATATAGCCCAGGCTGCGCACCGTGCGGATCAGGGCCGGGTTGCGGGCGTCGTCGCCCAGTTTCTGGCGCAGGCGGCTGACTCTCAGGTCGATGGCGCGGTCGTCGGCGTCGGCCACGGTGGACAGGGCGCGGATCCGCTCGCGCGACAGGGGCCGGCCGCCGTTGCGCACCAGGGCGTGCAACAGGTCGAAATCGGCGCTGGACAGGGGCGCCAGCCGCCCGTCGGGCGCCGTCAGGGCGCGCGCGGCGATGTCCAGCGACCACCCTGAGAAGTCCGCGTGGCGGCCCTCGATCCTGTCCCGGTCATGGCCGGCGCGGCGCAGGACCGTGCGGATGCGCGCCACCAGTTCGCGCGGCTCGAACGGCTTGGCCATATAGTCGTCGGCGCCCATCTCCAGCCCGACGATCCGGTCGATGGGATCGCCGCGCGCGGTCAGCATGATGACCGGGGTGCGCGACGTGGCGCGGATGGCGCGGCACAGGCTCAGTCCGTCTTCGTCGGGCAGGTTCAGGTCCAGCACCACCAGATCCACCGGCCCGGCCTCCAGCGCGGCCCGCATCGCCCGTCCGTCGGCCGCCTTCACCGTGCGAAACCCGTGCTGTTCCAGATGTTCCGACAACAGATTGCGGATGTCGCGGTCGTCGTCGACGACCAGCAGGACGGGAAAGACGGCGGTCTGGGACATGGGCGTTCGGCGCAGGAAAGGACGGCGATCTGTCGTCCCGGCTCGTGGCCAAAGCGCGGCGGATACAGTCGGACACAAATCTGTTCGCCGACGACATGCGGCGACACCGAACGGACGCGAACCCGCCCGAGGGCGGCGCGAAACAGTGACTGTCCGACACGAGGCCGGACGTTCTCAACCAGAGAGACCTGAAATGAAATCCTTCCGCACCCCCGCCATCCTGGGCGCCGTCGCCACCGTCCTGCTGACCAGCGGCGCCGCCTTCGCCGGAACCGTGCCCGCCTCGACCGCATCCGCCGCGACCGCCCGCCCGGCCGCGACCTCGAGCGCCCGTCCGCAGCACCAGACCCGCAGCGCCCGTCACCACCGCGCCGAAACCCCGGCCAAGGTGAAGCCGGCCAAGCCCGGCAGGAAGTAAGACGGACGCACGCCCCCACATCCGTCGTACAGCGCCCGTCGGCCCCAGGCCGGCGGGCGTCGCTGCGTCTAGGCCCTGAAGGCTTCCGCCAGGGCCGCCGCCATCGGATTGGGCCGGCCGAAACTGTCGAAGGGGAGCGGTTTGTCGCGGCCGTCGTCCTTGTCGCCCTGGCGATACCAGCTGTCGGTGTCGCGCAGGCCCCAGACGGTGAAGGCGAACCGCTGCGCCGGGGGCAGGGCGGTGAAGGCCTCGGCCAGTTCCGTGACGCGGGCGGTCTGGCGGGCCAGCCGGTCGGCCTGGGACCGCAGATCCAGCGGGTTTTCCGTGCGCAGGGTGCAGTCCAGCTCGGACACATGGATGGGCAGGCCGAACTGGGCGATCTCGCGCATATAGGCGGCGATGACGCCGTCGGGGATGTCGATCCACAGGTGGGACTGAAGCCCCAGTCCCTGGAGCGGACACCCGGCCTTCAGCAGGCGTTCGACCAGTTTCAGGAACTGGGCGCCCTTGGCCGGGACGGATTCCTGGTTGTATTCGTTCAGGAACAGGACGCCGTCGGGGTCGGCGATCCGGGCTTTCTCGAAGGCGCGCAGCATATAGCCGTCGTGGCCGTAGCGGGCGCTCCAGTGGCAGTCGCGCAGGGCCGAACCGTCGTCCAGGATCGGCTCATTGACCACGTCCCAGCTGCGGACCTTGCCGCGATACCGGCCGGCCAGGGCGGCGATATAGCCGTCGAAGGCGCGGTCGAAGGCGGCGCCGGACAGGCCCGCGAACGCTTCCTTGCCCTGCGAGTACCAGATCAGGGTGTGGCCGTGCAGGGCCATGCCGTTCGCCTGGGCGAAGGCGGCGATCGCGTCCGAGCGGTCGAAGTTCGGCCGATCCAGGCCGTCGGCCAGGACATATTCCATCTTCATCTCCCACTCGGGCGTGAGCTGGGAGACATTGGCGCGGGCCAGGGCGACCCAGTCGGGGTCGTCGATCTGCATGGCCTTTATCGCCGCGCCGAAGGGGCAGGGGGCGACGGATTTCAGCGGGGGGACGTTCGGCGGGGTCGGTTCGGCCGAGATGCGGTCGCAGGCGGCCAGGGGCGCAGCCAGAGGAAGCGCGAGGCCCGAGGCGAGAACGGTGCGGCGCGAGATCGACATTCTATTCTCCCTCCCCCTGCGGGGGAGGGGGGCGAAGGCGTAGCCGAAGCCGGGTGGGCCGGGCCGGGCAAGGCCCCACAGACTTGGTTTGCCTCAAATCCGTGCGACGGCGCCTTGCCGCCCCCACCCCGTCGCTACGCGACGCCCCTCCCCCGCAGGGGGAGGGAGAAGCATGTTGGTTGTCAGACCGCACGTTTCCGCAGGCCCAGCTCGTCGAAGGCGGCGGTTTCGCGCTTGGCGACGGCGAGCAGCTTGTTCAGGCGGGTGGTTTCGGCGACGTGTTCGAACTTCTTCAGCTCTTCGAAAGCGCCGGTCAGGGCGTCGCGGGCCCCGGCCTCCTCGGCTTCGACCACGGTCAGGTCGCCCTCGGCGGCGGCCTTGCGGGCCTTCCAGCCGTTCAGATAGGCGGCCAGCATCATGCCGGCGTCGGCGTCCGCGCGGGCGCGCTCGCGTTCGATCTCGACCTCGGCGTCCAGAACGGCCAGGCGCATCTCGGCGGTGGCGCGGCGGGACGTGATCTCGGCAAGGCGTTTTTGAAGGGTCTCGACTTCGTAGTTGGAGATGCGGATCAGGGATTGGGCCCAAGCGGTCATTTCGTCACTCTCTGATCATGCCTTGGTTCAGGATGTGCTCGAGCCGGGTAAAGGAATCGGTAAGACGCGTGGCGTCGTCCTTGTCCTGGCTCAAAAAATCTTCCAGCGCGGGGTTCAGCGCGATGGCGCGGTCCACGATGGGGTCGGCCCCGGTGCGATAGGCGCCGATCTTGATCAGCTCTTCCATATTGGCATAGGCCGACAGGCACTGGCGGGCGCGCTTGTTCAGTTCGCGCTCGGGCGGGGTCTGGCAGGCGGGCATGGTGCGGCTGACGGATTTCAGCACGTCGATGGCGGGGAAGCGGCCGCGCTCGGCGATCTTGCGGTCCATCACGATATGGCCGTCGAGGATACCGCGCACGGCGTCGGCGATGGGCTCGTCATGGTCGCCGCCGTCCACCAGGACGGTGAACAGGGCGGTGATGGGGGCCGCCGTGGTGCCGTCGGGCCGCACAGGACCCGGCCCCGCCCGCTCCAGCAGCTTGGGCAGTTCAGTGAAGACAGTGGGAGTGTAGCCCTTGGTCGTCGGGGGTTCGCCCGCCGCCAGGCCGATCTCCCGCTGGGCCATGGCGAAGCGGGTGACGCTGTCCATCAGGCACAAGACCTCCAGGTCCTGGTCGCGCAGATATTCGGCGATGGCCATGGTCATATAGGCCGACTGGCGGCGTTTCAGCGCCGGCTCGTCCGAGGTGGCGACCACGACGACGGCGCGTCTCAGCCCCTCTTCGCCCAGGGTCTCCTCCACGAACTCGCGCACCTCGCGGCCCCGTTCGCCGATCAGGCCGACCACGACGGCGTCGCAGGTGGCCTGTTTGGCCAGCATGGACAGCAGCACCGACTTGCCCACGCCCGAGCCGGCGAAGATGCCCAGACGCTGGCCCCGGCAGGTGGTGGTGAAGACGTCCATGGCACGCACCCCCAGGTCCAGCCGCTCGCCCACCCGGCCGCGCGAATGGGCCGGGGGCGGGGGGGCGCGCAGCGGATAGGGGACCGGCCCCTGGGGCAGGGGGCCCTTGCCGTCGATGGGATTGCCGAAGGCGTCGATGATCCGGCCCAGCCAGGCCGTGGTCGGGCGCACGCTGGCGGCCTGGTCGATGATGCGGATCTCGGCGCCGGGCGCCACACCCTCGACCGGACCGAACGGCATCAGCAGAGCCTTGGCGTCGCGGAACCCCACCACCTCGGCCGGCAGGGCCGTCTGCCCGCGCCGGCTGATCTCGGCCCGGGCACCGACCGCCAGACGCGACAGGCCCCCGCGCGACTCGATCAACAGGCCCGAGACGCCCGCGACCTTGCCGGTGACGACCAGCGGATCGATCGCTTCGACGGCGGCGACGAGAGTGTGCAAGACGGACCCCAGGAACAGGCGTTAACCAGATGGGCCATCGTGGTTAACGGGGGGTGAAGGCGGTTAAACCGGTTCTGCGGCGACCGGCGTCTCCCGCGTCGTCGCGATGGCCCCGACCGAGGCGACGACGATGGCCGCGATGGCGAGCCACTGCTGGCCGGTCAGGTGTTCGTGCAGCACGATAAGACCCGCCAGGGCGCCGACCGCCGGCTCGGCGCTGAGCACCACGCCGAAGGTGCGTTTGGGGATGCCGCGCAGGGCCACCATCTCCAGCGAATAGGGCAGGGCGCTGGAGAAGATCGCCACCGCCACGCCGGCCAGGATGATGGCCGGGTTCAGCAGGGCCGCGCCGGCATGGGCCACGCCGAAAGGCACGACGACCATGGCCGCAACGCTCATGCCCAGGGCCACGGACTGGCCCGCATGGATATGCGACAGCCGCTTGCCGAACACGATGTAGAGGGCCCAGCACAGGCCGGCGAAGGCGGCCAGGGCCATACCGACCGGATCCAGCGCACCCGTTCCGGCCTTCAGCGGCAGCAGCAGGCCCAGGCCCAGGACCGCAAAGCCGACGCAGACGAAATGGATCGGCTTTCTCGAATGGATCAGGGCCAGGCTCAGCGGCCCCATGAACTCGATGGCGATGGCCAGGCCCAGCGGAATGGTCCGCAGCGACATGTAGAAGCTGAGGTTCATCGCCCCCAGCACGACGCCGTACAGCGCGATGGCCCCCAGGTCCGCGCGGCTCAGCCGGAATCGCCAGGGGCGGAACACCGCCACCAGCAGAACCGCTGAAATCCCGACGCGATAGGCCGATGTCCCCTGCGCCCCGATGAGCGGGAACAGGGTCTTGGCGAAGGAGGTGCCGCCCGCCAGCGTCACCATGCCCGCGAACAGCGCCAGATAGGGGATCAGGCGCATCGCCAGCGGCGAGGTCAGGTGCTGTTTCAGGGCCACGGAGGTCATGGCCTGAAGCTATTGCAATTCAGCTTGCGCTTCCCGGCGATTTTCGGCTTTCATGCGCCGGATTTCGTCATGAAAGGCCATGAAATGACGAATTTCGTCACCCTTGACGATTTCGACCATAGGCTGCTGGCGCGCGTCCGGCGCAACAATCTTGAGCCGGCGCGGGTGACGGCCGAGGCGGTGGGCCTGTCGGAATCCGCCGTGCTGCGCCGGTTGCGTCGGCTGCGGGCCGAGGGCGTCATCGTCGCCGACGTCGCCGTGATTGATCCCGCTCGCGTCGAGCCGCGCATCGTCCTCCATGTCCAGGTCGAGATGAACACCCAGGACCGCAAGGTGATGGAGGCCTTCCAGCACGCCATGAGGGCCAGTCCCGAGGTCCAGGGCGCCTGGGACGTGACGGGCGAAACCGACTATCTGCTGACCGTCGCCGTGCGCTCGATGCAGGATTACGAAGCCTTCGGCATCCGCGAACTGATCCCCGAAAAGGGTGTGCGCGGCTTCAAGAGCATGATCGTGATCCGCGAAGTCGTCGGCTTCGATCCCGCCCGCGTGGCGCTGGAACGCTAGAGGCTCAGAACAGCGGCGTGATCACGCGCAGCGACACCACCACCACGTCATCGACGTCCTTCAGGCCGCCGGGATCGCGGATCAGCTGGATGTCGGGCTGGATCGTGAAACGGCCGATGCGGTCGGCGTAGGTCAGCTCCAGACCCTCTTCGTAGCGGGCGGGGTCGGCGGGCGTGTCGGTCAGGTTGGCGCGGGCCTTGGAGGACAGCCAGCCCTGGTGGAGGCCGAAGGACAGTTGGCTGTCCGGGCGGGCGGCGAAGACCTGGCGCACCAGAACGCCGGCCTGCCAGCCGCCCTGGAAGTCGGTGGTGTCGCCGTCGGACAGGCCCAGGCGGGCGAAGGCGTCGACCTGGGGGCCGTCGGGGGCGGCGGCGCCCCAGATCTGACCCTCGGCCAGGGCGTAGGCGCCCTGGGCGATGCTGTGGGCGGGGTCGCCGTCGGGGGTCAGGTCGCGGATGTCGTCCTGACGCTGGTTGTAGCGCCAGACGCCGAAGGCGTAGCGGAAGGGGGCGTGGCTGCCGACCTCGGCGATGGCCAGGACGCCGTGGTCCAGGTCCGTGTCCACCCCGCCGTGATCGCCGAAGGTGCGGGCGTCGGCGTTGACGACGGCGGCCTGGACATAGGTCCTGTCCGGGTCGCCGACCCGTAGCCGCGCCGCCAGGGACGAGGAGGGGAAGATGGCCGGGCCGTTGGGGCCGGTCGAGGCCAGTTCGGAGCCGATGCCGAACGGCGGCGAGATCAGCAGGCCTGAGGCCTCGGTGGCGTAGAATTCGCTGTTGAGGTCGTACAGGCCGGCCAGAAGCGTGGCCGATCCGCCCAGATCCTGTTCGATCCAGGCCTCGAACAGGCGGGCGCCCTGGGCCGCCACCTCGATATTGTCGACGCCCTGCAGGGTTCCGGCCAGGGCGTTGGGCTCGCCCCCGCCGTTATACAGGCCCGACATGTGCAGCCGCGCCCCGCGCCAGCCCCAGGCCTGTTCCAGGTCGCCGTCCAGTTCGACGCTCAGATTGTCCAGATACCGGCCCGCCCGTTGCGCGCCGCCTGACACCACGCCCGAAACATCGGCCGTATATTCCGCCGACAGGGTCCAGTCCGGGTCCGCCGCGCGGGCCTGGTCCTGGGCCTGGTCTTGGGCGTGGGCCGGGGCGGCGCCCATTGCGGCGCCCATTGCTGCGCAGGCAGCGGCGACCGCCGCGACGAGGGGTTTGAAAACCGAGGGCTTAGCGTTCTGCATGGCCATACGTCCGTTCTGTTCAGAGAGCGGCGTAATCCCGGCGGAATGAAAATCGTCCTTAAGCAGCCATGAGGAAACGACGTAGGCGGCCGAAAATCTTGCATTAACCAGAATTCGTATACCGCCGTTCGAAGGAATGTCAGGTTGGCGGGAGCGGTCATGATCTGGACGATAGGCAAGAAGGTCACGGCCACGGGGATCATCGTCCTGCTGCTGTCCGTGGGTACGGCGGGCGTCGGTCTGGTGATGAACGCCAAGCTGGCCGGGGCGCTGGAGCGGGCTTCGGTGTCGTCGAGCGTGCTGCGCAACCACATGCAGGCCGACATGATGCATGACGCCCTGCGCTCCGACGTGTTCGGGGCCATGCTGGCCAAGGATCCCGCCAACGGCGTCGATATCGATGCAGTGACGGCCGATCTGGCCGAGCACCGCGAAATCTTCGAACAGGCCATTGCGGAAAACAACGCCCTGGCGACGGACCCGGAGATCCAGGCGGCCCTGAAGGCGGTCGAGGCGCCGCTTCAGGCCTATATCGCGGCGGCGGCCCGGATGGTCGAACTCGCCGCCAACGATCCGGTCGCGGCCCAGGGCGGCATGACCGACTTCCTGACCCAGTTCACGGCCCTGGAGACCGCCATGAGCGCGGCGGCCGACAGGATCGAAGCCGCGGCCGAGAAGAACCGCGCCGCCGCCGAGGCTGAGGCCAGGACGGGACAGATGGTGATGATGGCCGCCGTGCTCGCCAGCCTGCTGATCAGCATCAGCCTGATCCTGGCGGGGTCGCGCGGCCTGGTGGCGCCGATCCGCCGCCTGACCGGGGGCCTGCGCGCCATGGCCCAGGGCCAGACCGAGGTGAAGCTGGGCGAGGCCCGCCGCAAGGACGAGATCGGGGACATCGCCCGCGCCGTCGTCGACATCCAGGCCCTGATCGTCGCCCGCGCCGAGGCCGAGGCGGCCGAGGCCGGCCGGCGCCGGGCGAAGGAGGAAGAGGACCGCGCGGTCGGCGACCAGTCGCGCGAGGCCGCCGCCCGTGAGCAGGCGATCGTCGTCACCGGACTGACCCGCGGGCTGGACTCCCTGGCCCAGGCCGATCTGACGGTGCGCATCACCGACGCCTTCCCGCCCGCCTACGAACAGCTGCGGACTAATTTCAACGCCGCCGTCGAGGGGTTGCAGGAGGCCATCGGCACCATCGCCGCCAATACGGGCGCGATCAACGCCGGCGCCGCCGAGATCGCCAAGGCCGCCGACGACCTGTCGCGCCGCACCGAACAACAGGCGGCCAGTCTGGAAGAGACCGCCGCCGCCCTGGACGAGGTCACAGCGACCGTCAAAGCCACCGCTGCAGGGGCGATCCAGGCCGCCGGCGCGGTCCAGGCGGCGCGCGACGACGCCGACAAGAGCGGCGCGGTGGTGCGCGACGCCGTCGCCGCCATGGGAGAGATCGAACGCTCGTCGGCCCAGATCAACCAGATCATCGGCGTCATCGACGAGATCGCCTTCCAGACCAATCTGCTGGCCCTGAACGCCGGGGTCGAGGCGGCGCGGGCGGGCGAAAGCGGCCGGGGCTTCGCCGTGGTGGCGTCGGAAGTGCGGGCCCTGGCCGAACGTTCGGCCGAGGCGGCCAAGGAGATCAAGGGTTTGATCACCCAATCGACCGTGCAGGTCGGGTCGGGCGTGAAACTGGTGACTGAGACCGGTCAGGCGCTGGACCGGATCGTGGCCCATGTCGCCCAGATCGAAGGCCTGGTGACGGAGATCTCCTCGTCCGCCGCCGAACAGGCGACAGGGCTGCAGCAGGTCAATACGGCGGTCAATCAGATGGACCAGATGACGCAGCAGAATGCGGCCATGGTCGAACAGTCCACCGCCGCCAGCCACTCCCTGTCCCAGGAGGCCGACGGTCTGGCTGCCGCCGTGTCCCGTTTCCGTGTCGGCGCGCGCCCCGCCGCCTCAGCCCCCGCTCCGGCTCCGGCCCGGCCCGCCGCCTCTCCCGCCCGCACCGTGGCCGCCCTGAAGACCGTCGGCCGCGGCGGCGCGGCCCTGGCGCCGGCGTCGGAGCCCGACGCGGACGGGTGGGAGTCCTTCTAGGCGTCTCCTTCGCCGGCCTTACAGAGGCCGGCGGAAGAACCGATCCCGGGATTGAGGCGCTTCTGGAGGGCCGACTGATCCGCCCTGGAGCCCCGCTGTCATGGCAAAACCCAACGAACGAACGCCGCCGAATCGGGGGTCGGCGGCGTTCGAGCTCTATGATGGTTACCAGTATCCGCCGGGGCAGGACCCGATGGCTTCCAAGGTGTAAAAGGGCGAAGTCGTGCCATTCACAGGCGAGGCGACGACATTCCCGTTCGAACACCGGTCCCTGTAGAAGCCCACCTGAGTGGTCAGGGTGGCATCACTGTAGAAGGTCCGGAAATACATGATTCCCGGCGCTTTCGCCGTCGCGGCGGCGGCGAATGCGGAAGCCCCGAGAACGGCTCCCAAGGCGACGAGACGGACGGTCGATTTCAGCTTCATCGTAAACCTCCAGGGGAGCCTATCTCCCACCTGGAGAGGACAGCTGACCCGAATGCGATGCAACCCACAATAATCTCCAATGCTCTTAACGTTTGCGTGAAAGGCGCGCCGCTCCGAGTGAGACGACTGCGGATCGGTGAAGGTCCAGGAGTGAGTTGCGTCGGTTGCTGGAGGCGCCCAGTGCAGCGGATGTTTGCGAAGATCCAGGATGTCGGCGGCGCCGGATCTGATCCTGGCGGACAGAAATCATCGTCGTCGCCCCCTTGCGGATCGATCTCCCCGCCTGTCTGTTACGCACCCTGAACGACCCGACCTTACCGGAGCCCCCATGTCCGACTTCAGCTACGACGCGTCCCGCCATCTGAAGAAGGGGCGGGGCAAGGTCTATGACTCGATCATCGACACCATCGGCGACACCCCCCTGGTGCGGCTGCCGCGCCTGTCGGCCGAATACGGGGCCAAGGCCACCGTGCTGGCCAAGCTGGAGTTCTTCAACCCCATCGCCTCGGTCAAGGACCGGATCGGGGTCGCCATGGTCGAGGCGCTGGAAGACGCGGGCAGGATCAAGGCCGACACGGTGCTGATCGAACCGACCAGCGGCAACACCGGCATCGCCCTGGCCTTCGTCGCCGCCGCCAAGGGTCTGAAACTGATCCTGTGCATGCCCGAGAGCATGTCGATCGAACGGCGCAAGATGCTGGCCCTGCTGGGCGCCCAGCTGGAGCTGACCCCGGCCGAGAAGGGGATGAAGGGCGCCATCGCCCGCGCCCAGGAACTGCTGGAGACCACGCCCAATGCGGTGATCCCGTCGCAGTTCGAGAACCTGGCCAATCCCGCCATCCACCGCGCGACCACGGCCGAGGAAATATGGAACGACACCGACGGCGCCGTGGACATGGTGGTGGCCGGGGTCGGCACCGGCGGCACCATCTCGGGCGTCGGCCAGGCGCTGAAGGCCCGCAAGGCCTCGATCCGGATGATCGCGGTCGAGCCCGAGGCTTCGCCGGTCCTGTCGGGCGGCGCGCCCGGCCCGCACAAGATCCAGGGCATAGGCGCGGGCTTCACTCCCGCCATCTATGACGCCTCGGTCGTGGACGGGATCGAACAGGTGTCGAACGACGAGAGTTTCGACATGGCCCGCAAGGCGGCCCGCGTCGAGGGAATCCCGGTCGGCATCAGTTCGGGCGCGGCCCTGACGGCGGCTTTCCGCCTGGCCGCCCGCGACGAGAATGCGGGCAAGACCATCGTGGTCATCATCCCGTCCTTCGCCGAACGCTACCTGTCGACGGCGCTTTTCGAGGGCCTGTAAAGCCGAGCGTCGCTGATACGTCGGGTTAACTCTGAGACCCTAGTCTTGGCGCCATGACCCAGGCGTCGGCCCTGAATGACGAAGAGGCGGCTCCCCCGTCGCTGAAGGCGCGCCATGCGTTGCTGAAGCGGCTGGCCGACGTCGTCTCCCTGCCGGCCAGCCGGATCAACGCCTTCGAACGGGCCGTGACCGGCGACCTGCTGGTCGAGATGCTGCGGCTGGGATCGACGGAGGAGCGTCGGCGCGTGGCGACGCGGCTGGCGCCCCTGGCCGAACTGCCCAGCAGCGTCGCGCGCCTGCTGCTGCGCGACGAGCCCGAGGTCGCCCGTCTGCTGATCGAACAATGCGCGTCCCTGAGCGACGCGGATCTGGTCGGGTGTGCGCGCGACGCTGGGCCCGAGCACCGACTGATCATGGCCGAGCGTCGCGGTCTGTCCGAGATCGTCACCGAAACCCTGTTCGGCTTCGGCGAGATGGAGGTGATGGAGGCGGTGCTGCGCAACCCCACCGCCCGCCTGTCCCAGGTCGGGGTCGAGGCCGTGGTCGGCCTGAGCCGGACGCATCCGAAACTGTCCGGCCTGCTGCTGAAACGGCCCGAGCTGAGACCGGCCGGGGCCTATGTGATGTTCTGGTGGTGCGGCCCGGACGACCGGCGCACCATCCTGCAGCGGTTCGCCGTGTCGCGCGAGGTGATGCAGGAGGTGTCCGAGGACGTCTTCGCCATGGCCGCGGCCGAGGGCTGGTCGGACCCCGTCGCGCGCAAGGCCCTGCAGTTCATCGAGCGACGCCAGCGCAACCGCGCGGCCATCGACAAGAGCCCCTTTGACGGGCTGGAACACGCCCTGTCGGTGGCGGCGCAAGACGGCCTGTCGCGCGAGACGGCGTCGGAGATCGCCTTCCTGGCGGGCGTCAAACCCTTGACCGGCGCCAAGATCCTGGGGGATCCGGGCGGCGAACCCCTGGCGATCCTGTGCAAGGCGACGGGTCTGTCGCGTGCGGACCTGCTCAATCTGTGGCGCTCGATGCGTCGGCCGGAGACGACGGCCGACGGCGGCCTGCATCCTGACCTTGAACGTGTGCAGATCACCTATGAAATGTTGGCCGTGGATCGGGCGCAGACCGTATTGCGTTACTGGAACTGGTCTCTGTCATCGGCCCTGACCCCCAGTCTCCTGCGTGCGATTCGTGAGGGCGAGGATGAGGTGATCGATGAATATTCGGCGCCGGAACGTGCAGCCATGATGGTCCTGACCGAAGACTTGAAACGCTAGGTCAGCATGACCACAAGTGTGGTTATATAGAGCCTTGTCGTTCGCATAACGGCCGGATTGCTTTTGCATTCAAACAACCCTAAGAGCCGGAAGGGTAGGTTCGGCTGGCGTTTCAGTCGAAGCAAATAGATTATGAAAGAGACGCCGCGAATGGACGAGAAGCCCGAACTGCTGGAAATGACCGCTGACATCGTGTCGGCCTATGTCGGCAACAACACGGTGACGGCGGAAGCCCTGCCGGCGCTGATCGCCAATATTCACGCCGCTCTGTCGGGTGTCTCCAACGGTCCCGTGGAGGTTCCGCCGGAACCCAAGGAACCGGCCGTGCCGATCCGCAAGTCGATCAACGCCGACTTCCTGATCTGTCTGGAAGACGGTCGCAAGTTCAAGTCGCTGAAGCGCCACCTGCGCACCAAGTACGACATGAGCCCCGAAGATTACCGCGCCAAATGGGGTCTGCCGAAAGACTATCCCATGGTCGCCCCGAACTACGCCAAGGCCCGTTCGGAACTGGCCAAGCAGATGGGCCTGGGCCAGGGCGGCCGCAAGCCGGCCCGCGTCGCCCGCGCCAAGAAATAAGCCCGGTCCTTACTGGTAGAAAGCGCCCGCTTCCGCAAGGAGGCGGGCGCTTTTGTTTGATCTCCCTCCCCCTGCGGGGGAGGGGGGCGTAGCGCAGCGAAGCCGGGTGGGCCGGGCCGGGCGACGCGAGACAGATCGATTCAGAATGGGACGGGTGGGGCCCGCATAAGGCGCGCGCGCATTGCCTGGCCGCCCCCGCCCCGTCGCTGGCGCGACGCCCCTCCCCCGCAGGGGGAGGGAGAAATCGTGCGTTTTAGGCCGCCTGGGCGACGCGGCGCATGCGCCAGAAGCGCAGGGTGCGCTGGGCGGCGTCGCGGGTCAGTTCGCTGTACATCCGGCCATAGGCGGCGGCCCGGCCCATCGGATTGGAATCCCCGCCCAGAAGCGACACGGCGTAGGTCAGGAAGATCGCCCGGTCGATGTCGGCGGCCTTGCAGATGATCGACAGGGCGTCCAGGTCGCGCCGGTCCACGATGTTGCGGGCGGTGTGGAAATCCACATCCGAAAGACGCGACAGGGCGACCAGGAAGGCCGTGCGGCCCTTGGAGCGCAGGAAGCGGATCAGCACCTGCGGGGTCAGCTGGTTGGCGGCGTGCAGCTCGTCGACATAGGCCAGGCTTTCGGCGTAGTCGGCCGGCAGGGCGCCGTCGTCGGTGGCGACACGGGCGCGACCGGCGGCCAGGGCGGCTTCCAGCAGGTCCGGATCCATCTGGGCGTTCTGTTCCAGGATCTGGTGACGCAGCCGGGCCTCGACGACGAAATACATGTCGTTCAGCAGGTCGGCGGGCAGGCTCTTGCGCTCGACCGCCGGGGCGTGAAGCTCGGGGTTGTTCTTGGCGCGTTCGACCGCAGTTTCCGACGCGGCGCGCGACAGCTGGGCGCCGTCGTTGCGCAGCAGGACGCCCAGGGTGTGGTCGTCGCCGCGTTCGACGATGATCTCGGACACGGCCTCGGACACCTCGGTACGGCCGGAGACGGCGCGCATGTGGTCCTGGCCCTGGCGGCTGACCACGTCGATCAGGTCCGCGTCGGTCAGGACGGTCGAGGCGCGCAGGACCGGCCCGGCGACGTCGATCTGATCCTCGGCCAGGCGCCGGATCAGGCTGGCCGGGGCGTTGGGCGCCTCGGCGAAACGGGCGGCCAGTTCCGCGCGGACGGCCGTCTCCATCTCCTCCGACAGGGTTTCGAGGACGGAGCCGTAAAGCTCGGTCTCGGCCACGCTGTGCTCGACGCCGCCCAGGAAGTGGTCGGTCAGTTCGCGCAGCAGCAGCCGGCGCTTCTCGCTGGAGGCCTCGTTGGCCAGGGCGATCAGATCGGGCAGGCGCGAGCCCATGATGATGGCCCGTTCTTCGGCGGAGGGTTCGGTCATGGCAGGTCGTCCCCCGTGGTCTGGGGCATGGCCCGGACCGAGCCGTCGCTGTTGCGCTGCAGGGCGGGCGGACCGTCGGGTTGCGCCAGGTCGGCGGACGACGGGGTCTGGGTCATCTCCACCGGCAGGGCGTCGAGATAGATGGGCTGGACCGGGTTGATCCGGTCCGGCTGATGGCCGGCCTGACGATGGACCGAATAGAAGCGCGCGCCCTGGACCGGGGCGAGGGCCGCCTGGAGCATGGCGGGCGGCGCGGCGGAGGCGGTCTCACCCTTGGTCCCGCCCTGGGCCTGGGCCGCAGTTTCGGGCGCGGTCTGGGCGGTCGTCTGGCGCTGGAGGCGGAAGATCGGCGCGTCGCGTCGCGGGGCCATCGGATCGAAGGCGGGCTCAGGCGCGGCTTCGGCCTGGGCCTGAGTCTGGGTGTGTGGCTGGGCCTGGACCGGCGACTGTGCGGGCGCCGGGTCCTGGGCTGCGACGACGGTTTCGGCGTGAACAGGGGACGGCGTGGCCTCGACGGGGGCGGGCGCGGCGACATAGGGCTGGGGCGTCGTCGCCATCGTCGGCACGGGCGCGATCCAGTCGCTGGCCGGCGTCAGGCCACGATGCGGCGTGGGCTTCGACGCCGGCGCCGGGGCCGACAGGCGGGCCGGCGGGATGAAGCTGACGGGCGTATCGACGGCGGCGGCGACCGGGGTCGGCTGCGGGATGCGGCGCAGCGTCGGCGCAGCGCCCTGCGCCACCGGCGGCTTGCCCGGCCAGGACAGGTAGCGCAGGCCGCCTGCGCCGCTCGCCGAAGATTGAGCCATGGCGGCGCCCGACGCCGCGCAGGCGGCGATCAGGGCGGTCGACAGGATCAGGGCGTGTCGCAAGGGGCGGGTCTCGCACGAACAAAAAGACAACCCCCAGCCTAGGCGGATATCGCTTAACCCGTCGCTAACGGCGCAACAGGAATCGTCCGATCACCCCGACAGCGGCGTTCAGCACCAGGCCCAGCAGGGTCAGGCACAGGACCCCGGCCAGCATTTCCGCCGTGCGCAGGCGGTTGCCCGCCTCCAGCAGCCGCCAGGCCAGACCCTGGGTCGCGCCCGAGCCCGAGACGAATTCGGCCACCACGGCGCCGATGACCGCCAGACCCGCCGCGACCCGCAGACCCTCCAGCGCGAACGGAAGGGCCGAGGGCAGGCGCAGCCGCCACAGTCTTTGCAGGGGCGTGGCGCCATACAGGTCGAACAGCCGCTCCAGGTCGGGATCGGCCGACTTCAGCCCGGTCAGAATTCCCGAGAACAGCGGGAAGAAGGCGACGACGGCCGCCAGGGCCACCACGGCCCGGTCGGCGTGGTCCAGCCCGGCCCAGATCAGCACCAGGGGGGCGACGGCCACGACCGGCGTGACCTGAAGCGCCACGGCCAGGGGCCGCACGGCCCGCTCGGCCGCCGGGTGCAGCGACACCGCCAGGGCCAGCCCCCCGCCGACCAGTCCGGCCAGGACCAGGGCCTGAACCGCCATGCCGAAGGTGATCCAGGCCGAGGCGGCCAGACGCGGCCCCGCCTCGACCAGGGCCACGGCCACCGCGCTGGGCGGCGGCAGGAAATAGACGGGCAGGTCCAGCAGGCGACACGCCGCCTCCCACACCGCCAGCAGCAGGATGGCCAGAAGCAGGGGCGGCCCCAGTTCCGCCAGGCGCCTCATGTCGTCGTCTCGGGGCGCATGGCCGCCTCCAGCGCGTCTGCGATCGCCTCGACCATCTGGCGATAGGCGGGATCGGCGCGCCAGCGGGCGGGGCGGGGCAGGGGGCCGGGCGTCGGCAGGTCCGCGACGGGCCGCCCGGTGGCGGCGTCCAGCACCACGACCCGCTGGGCCAGATAGACGGCCTCCTCGACATCATGGGTGACGAAGACCATGGCGGGCCGGGGCTCGGCGGCGGCCCAAAGGGCGTGCAGATCCTCGATCAGGCGGCGGCGGGTGACGCTGTCCAGGGCGGCGAAGGGTTCGTCCAGCAACAGCAGGTCGGGGGCGGTGATCAGGGCGCGGGCCAGTGCGGCGCGCATCGCCATGCCGCCCGACAGCTGCGACGGCCGGGCGTCCGGCCGGTCGCCCAGGCCGACCGCGCCCAGGGCCTGGGCCGCGCGCGAACGGGCCTGGGGCCGGGCCACGCCCGCCAGCTCCAGCGGCAGGGCCACATTGGCGACGGCGTCGGCCCAGGGCATCAGGGTCGGGCTCTGGAAGACGAAGCCGGTGCGGCCGACCCTCAGGGCGCGGACCACCTCGCCCCGGCTGGGCGTCTGAAGCCCCGCCAGCAGGCGCAATGTCGTGGACTTGCCGGCGCCTGAGGCCCCGACCAGGGCGACGATCTCGCCCCGCGCCACGCTCAGGTCGATGGGGCCCAGCGGCGCGCGGCCGGGCCAGTCGACGACGACCCCCCGCAGCGCGGCGATGGGATCAGCCACGGCCCGGCAGATAGTTGTCGGTGAAGGCCTCGCGCCAGTTCAGGCCGGGGTCGAACACCCCCGCCTGGCTGACCACCTCGAAGAAGGCCTGCCAGCGGTCGGCCGTCATGGCGCCCAGGCCGTACAGGGCGGCGTCGCCCCCGTCGACGATGGCGTTGTCGCGCAGCTTCTGCCGGGCCTGGTCCAGGATGGCCTGGGTCATTTCCGGATTGTCCTTGCGGATCAGGGCGTCGCCCGGCGCCGCATCGCCGCGCAGATAGTCGCGCCACCCTTCCGCCGAGGCGGCGATGAAGCTGCGCAGGGCCGTGGCGTTGTCCCGCGCGAAGGCGTTGGGCGCCAGGACCATGGCGGCGTAGGAGGGATAGCCTTCGTCGGCCAGCAGGAAGATCTTGGGCTCGAACCCGGCCTCCTGTTCGATGGTGTAGGGTTCGCTGGTCAGATAACCCTGCTGCACCGCCCGCTCGTCGGCCAGGAAGGGCGCCAGGTTGAAGGTGTATTTGCGCACCTGGTCGTCGGTGAAGCCGTATTTGGCCTTCAGCCAGACCCAGAAGGCGTTGATCGAGGCGTCGGCCAGCAGGAAGGGCCGGCCCTTCAGATCGGCGATGGTCTCCAGCGCGGGGTCCGGGTGGGCGATCAGGACCTGGGGGTCCTTCTGGAAGAAGGCGGCGACGGCCTTAACGGGTGCGCCGGCCGCGACCAGGTTCATCGGGATGAAGCTGTTGGACCCCATGCCCAGTTCGACGGCGCCCGAGGCCAGCAGTTGCGGCACGTTCACGCCCGGCCCGCCCTGAACGATCTGGACGTTCAGCCCGCGCTTCTCATAGGCGCCGGTCGCCAGGGCCTGATAGAAGCCGCCCTGTTCGGCCTGGGCCCGCCAGTCGGTGGCGAAACGCAGCCGCACCCGGCCCTGCTCATCCACCGGCGCCTCTGAGCGGTCGCAGGCGCGCAGGCCCAGCGCCGCCCCCCCGACCACGGCCGCGCCGCCCGCGAGCAGGGCGCGGCGACGGGTCAGCAGGCGATTCCCAAGCTGGATCATGGCCCTGCTTTACGAGGGGATGCAGGCCTTGGGAAGGCGGGGGTTCAGTTCTGATCCACGTCGGGCGCGGCCGTTTCGTCCTGCAGCTTGTAGCGGACGGGAACAACGCACCGGACGCCGGCCTCGAACCCCGGCGTGGCCTGGCTGGACTGCACCAGCCGCAGGGCGTCGACGCCGAAGGCGGCGGCCGGCTGGGCCTCGATCACCGAGACGTTGCCGATCTGGCCCCAGGGGGCGATGTCGAAGCGGATCAACGCCCAGCCCTCAATGGAGCGCTCGTTGAAGACGGTCGGAAATACGGGATTGGCCCGAACGGCGAACCGGTCTGCGACGGCCGGCGGGCATTGCTGCAGCGGGTCTTCACGCTGATCTTCCGGCGTCAGCGGCGGAGCCGCGAGGGTCCCGCCCGAGCGATAGAGATTGTAGACACAGCCGGTCCGGGCCGGTCCGGGCTGCATCCGGGTCTCGGCCGCCGCACGGCGAGCCTCGGAGTCCAGGTCTACGTCGCCGGACGAGCCGAGAGTCTCGACGTCGGTCGCGCGGCCATCGGCGTCGATGTTCCAGCGGGTCACGGACCAACTGCGACCGCCGGGCGGGGGCTTGCGCCCTTTTTCAAAGTCGGGAAACACAACCGTGTCCGGTCGGCGGCCGCCGAACCGGTCGCCGCAGTCGGCGCCCTGTCCGCCCAGGCGTTTCGCCACGGCGTCGCGCAGGGCCCCGGTGGTCCGGGTGACGGCGAAATAGTTCAGCAGGTCCGGGACTTCCGCCTCGTCCAGTCGAACGCTGCGCCAGCGGATCGTCAAGCGGCAATCCTTGCGCGCTTGGGCGGGAAACCGCCAGGCGGCGAGACCGGCCTGCAGGATGTCGAAGGCTGCGGGGGCTGCGTCGGCGGGACGGATATCCACCGTGCGCCCATCCGACGCGACCGAGAAGGCCAGGATCGTCTCTGCGTCGGACATCCCCCGTCGCGCGGCCTGCTGCGCCGGCAGGTCGTCGGCGTAGAGGGGCTGAACCGCGAGGCCTTCGCACGTCGCTTCGGCCTGCGGCAGCTGCAGGATGGTGGTCTCGACCGACGGGGCCGGCCCGATCAGGACGGCGGGCCTGACGCTGATGGGCGAGGGCGTCGGAGGGGGCGGCCCCGCGTCCTGCAGCCGTGGGTCGGCCTTCGCCGAACCGGCCGTCGTTACGGCGCCGGCGGCCAGGATGCACAGGGCGGTCTGTAATGCGCGCATGACGATCTCCAACTGCACGGCATGGGTGCAGATGGGGCGGCGTCTGTCTAGCGTAAGTCTGTGAATTCGGCCCCAATTGAGCGAGGGGACGAAGCGTTCGGGGGGAACCCGTGCTCTTCGTCCCCTCGCCAAGTCCGGGTTGGACTTGGCCGGCTGGGTCGGACCCTGGCGTCAGCGCCGTTTCGAGCGAACCCGAAAGGGCGGTCGGCTGTATCCTGTCGCGCTCCGGGTCTCTGGCGTTCCACGGCCTTGCGGCCGCGTCGTCCGTCGATCCCGATCCGGTTCCCCGCCTTTCGTCGATCCTGAGACCGTCGAAGACCGGGGCCGTGGATCCCGCCTGGCGCACGTTACGATCCGAAGATCGCCCGATCACGCCGGGTCGGAGAGCCGGGCCGGTTCGCTTGAGGCCGGGGTCTCCCCCGATTTCCGCGCCGCCGTGTCCCTCGGCCAGTTGACGTTCTCGCGAAACCCGGTATGAGGCAAGCGCCCGAACTCGCCCCGATGTGCACGATTGGCCCGGCGGCGGTGGACAAGTCTGTGAACATCGGTGGACGGATCAAATTCGCCGTGGCGTATCAGCGGTTTGTGTTGTCCACAGAAACGCGACGTCAGTGCGCGGCGGGCTTTGGGTAGCTGAGAACGCACAGGGCGCCGGGGGCGGCGTCGACGATGCTGAAGCGGCCGTGAAGCTGATCCGTCAGGCCGAGGACGATGCGCAGGCCCAGGCTGCGTCCCTTGGCGGGATCGAAGCCCGGCGGCGGTCCGGCGCCGTCGTCGCGCACCTCCAGGCGGCGTTCCGCCCCCTGCTCATACAGGCGGACGTGGATGCGGCCGGGGCGGTCGGGGAAGGCGTGTTCCAGGGCGTTGTTGACGCATTCCAGCAGGATCAGGACGACCGGCGTGGCCTCGTCCGCCGTCAGGGCGTGCCGGGCTTCCTCGACCACGACGGCCACGTCGGTGCGGCCGGCGGCGTTCAGGGCGTCGAGGACCAGCTGGCGCGCCAGGTCGTCGAAGGGCGCCGCCGCGCCGTCGGCGTCGAGCAGGCTGCGCTGCACATTGGCGATCATGGCTGTGCGCGCCGAGGCGTCGGAGAGGGCGCGACGGGCGGCGGGATCCTTCGACATCCCGGCCTCGAGCCGCAGCAGTGCGCTGACCACCTGGATATTGTTGGAGACGCGGTGCTGGACCTCTTTCAGCAGCAGGTCGCGGCTCTCGGCCAGGGCGGCGTTGCGCGCCACCTCGCGCCGCAGATTGTCGGTCGCGGAGTTCATGCCGACGATGAAGAAGATGTCGACGGCGATGACGAAGACGTAAAAGGCCAGGGCCATCCCCGTCGCCAAGCTCCAGTCGAAACCGGGCGCGCCGATCCAGAACCACCAGGCGCTGAGACCTGACAGGACGGCAGTCAGGATCGCGGGCCACAGTCCGGCGAAATAGGCCACGACCACCACGGCCGGGAAGAAGGTCAGATAGGGGAAGCCGGGCGGGAACCAGTCGGCCAGGGCCATGCGGATCCCGAGCGCCGTCAGCCAGATGCAGATCGCCAGACCATAGCCAAAGGGGGGGCGACGAAACAGGTCCGGGTTCAAAGGCTTACTTCTCCCCCAATGCCCGCATCACGCGGCGCTCAAGTCTCTGGAGGTAGGTGAAATCCCTCAGTCCTACAATCGGGAATTTTCCTTATGACTTCAGGCGTCCGTTGAGCCAGGCGCGGACGGCCCCCCGCGCCCCCCGCGCGGCCGGGCCGCCGAAATGCAGGAAGCCGTGGGGGACTTCCGGCACGCGGATCAGGTCGGCCTCGGACGCCTCGCCCCAGCGGGTCGCCATCAACAGGCTGTCCTCGAACAGCGGGTCGTATTCGCCGGCCAGGAACAGAGCGGGCGGCAGGCCGGTCAGGTCGGCGTACAGGGGCGAGACGTCGGAACGGCGCAGGCCCGCCTCGTCGCGCTCGGGCGCCAGGCGGGCCAGGTCGGCCTGCATCGTGGGGCCGTTGAACAGCAGGGTGTCGGGGTCGGCCGAGCGGACGCTTTCCGTGCCCGACAGGTCGAAGACGCCGTAGGTGAAGACGCAGCCCTTGACCAGATCGATCAGCCCCTGGTCGCGCAGGGCCACGGCGGTCAGGGCCGCCAGATGGGCGCCGGCGGATTCGCCGGTCAGGAAGACGGTCGCCGCGCCCAGCCGGTCCACATTGGTGACGGTCCAGTGGGCGGCGGCCAGACAGTCGGATATGGCGGCCTCGATATAGATTCCGCGCCGCTCGGACAGCAGGCGATAGTCCACCGAGACGACGCAGAAGCCGTGGCGGGCCAGATGGGCGTTCAGCCGGTCGTTCAGCCCGGCGCTGCCCAGCACCCAGCCGCCGCCGTGGATGTCCAGGATGACGGCGCGAGGCGGACCTTCGGGCCGCAGGATGCGCAAGGGCACGGGCTGGTCGCCTTCCGTCTGCACGATCTCGACCGTGACGCCGCGCTTGCGCAGGCGCGGCACGGTGATCGCCCCGGCCGCCGCGTCCAGCCACAGCGACAGCCGCTGCCCGGCGTCGATCCGCCAGGCGTCGGTGCGCAGGCGCGGCGCCCGGGCCAGGACAGCGTTGATCCGCCGCACGGCCGCCTGCTGGGCGGGGGCGAAATCGACGACATGGGTGCGCAGGGTCATGTCAGTGGAGTGGGTGACGGCGGGTTTGGTTTCAAGGGGCGGCGGCGCCGGCCAACTCGCCAAACGCTGAAATCCGCCATAAGGTCGACGCCATGAAAAAGCTCACTCCGTTCGGCGTGCTTCTGATCTTCGGGCTGATCGGCCTGTTGACCAAGGATTTCGGCCTGTGGTTCGCCTTCGGCCTCGTCGCCTTCATCGCCGTGGGCGTGGCTCAGAACCGCCGCGGGGGATCAAAGACCCCCGCGGAAGGCGACGACGAAAAGGAAGGCTAGCTCGCCAGGGCCGCCTTCTTCTCTTCCAGCTCCAGCCATTCCAGTTCGGCGGATTCCAGGTCGGCGCGGGCCTTGTCGGCGGCCTTCATGGCGGCGTCGAAGGCCTTGGGGTCGCGGGCGTAGAGGCCGGGGTCGGCCAGCGTCGCGTCGTGTTTGGCGATCTGGCCGGGCAGGGCGTCGATCAGGGCCTCCAGCTCCTTCAGGCGGTGGGCGTCCTTGAAGGTCAGCTTGCCGACCTTCTTGGCGGCGACAGCGGGGGGCGGGGCCTCGGCGGCGCGCTGGGCGGCGGCCTTGTCCTGAGGGCGGGGATTGGCGCCGGGGCGCAGGAAGCCGGGGTTCTGGCGGATGAAGTCGGTCCAGCCGCCGGGGGTCTCGACGATGTCGCCGCGCCCGTTCAGGGCCAGGGTCGAGGTGGACAGCCGGTCGATGAAGTCGCGGTCGTGGCTGACCAGGATCAGGGTGCCGTCATAGTTCTCGAGCAGCTCTTCCAGCTTGTCGAGCGTGTCCATGTCCAAGTCGTTGGTCGGTTCGTCGAGGATCAGCAGATTGGCCGGCTTGGCCAGGGCGCGGGCCAGCAGCAGGCGGTTGCGTTCGCCGCCCGACAGGGTCGAGATCGGTTGGCGCAGCTGGGCCTCTGAAAACAGGAAGTCCTTGGCGTAGGCGGCGACGTGTTTGGACACGCCGCGCACCAGGATGCTGTCGCCGCCGCCCGGCGTCAGGGCGTCCCACAGGGTCATGTCCGACTTCAGCCCCTCGCGCGACTGATCCAGATAGACGGATTCCAGATTGGAGCCCATGCGGACCGTGCCCTCGTCCGGGGCCAGCTCGCCCAGCAGGGTCTTGACCAGGGTGGTCTTGCCCGCCCCGTTGGGGCCGACGACGCCCAGGCGGTCGCCGCGCATGATGCGGGTGGTCAGGTCCTTGAACAGGGTGCGGCCGGCGAAGCCCTTGGATACGCCCTTGATCTCGGCGACCAGCTTGCCCGACGTGCCGCCGGAATCGACGCCCAGATACAGTTCGCGCGGGGCGTCCTTCATCTTTTCGGCGCGTTCGGCGCGCAGGGCGTCCAGCGAGCGGGCGCGGCCCTCGTTGCGGCTGCGGCGGGCGGTGATGGAGGAGTAGAAGGTGACGGTCTCGCGCTCGATGGTCTTGGTCAGGCGGCGCAGGGCCTCGGCTTCCTCCTCCTGCACCTTGGTCGACCATTCGTCGAACTCGACGAAGCCCTTGTTCAGGGTGCGGACGCGGCGGTTCTCCAGCCAGTGGACCGTATTGGTGACGCGGTTCAGGAAGGCGCGGTCGTGGCTGACGACCAGCAGGGCGAACCGGGCCTGGATCAGCTCGTTCTCCAGCAGTTCGATGGCCAGGATGTCGAGGTGGTTGGTCGGCTCGTCCAGCAGCAGCAGGTCGGGCTCTTCGGCGAAGGCCTTGGCCAGGGCGGCGCGTCGGGTCTCGCCGCCGGACAGGCCTTGGGTCGATTTCTCGGGATCCAGGCCGAAGGTGGCCAGCCAGCTCTCGGCCGTCCAGGTCTCGGCCTCGCCGGACGAGGCGTAGTCCAGAAGGGTTTCGCCGGTGATTTCCGGTTCCTGCGGCACATAGGCGAAACGGACGGCGGACTGGACCGAACGGTCGCCGCTGTCGGGCTCGATCAGGCCCATGACCACCTTCATCAGGGTGGACTTGCCGGCGCCGTTGCGGCCGACGAGGGCCGCGCGGCTGCGCGGTTCGACCGCGAGGTCGACGCCGTCGAAGAGGGGGCGCTGGCCGTCCTGAAGGCGGACGTCCTTGAGTGCGACGAGGGGGGGTCTGGCTGCCATTGGCGGCCATATAGAGGAGGGACGCTCGATCCGCCACGGCCTTTGGGATTTGACAGATACCGTCCAGACGGTATGTAGCGGTCATGGACATCACGACACGCCGCCGCGCCCCCGACGACACCCGGGCCGAAATCATCGAAAAGGCGCTGGAAGTCGCCGCCGAACTGGGGGCGTCGGGCTTCACCCTGGATGCGGTGGCGGCGCGGACGACGGTCAGCAAGGGGGCCTTGCTGCACCATTTCCCCAGCAAGATCGCCTTGCTGGAGGGGATGATCGACCATCTGGGGGAAATGCACACCGACAGCGTCCTGGCCGAGGCGGCCCGGGACCCGGAGCCCTATGGCCGGAATGCGCGGGCCTATCTGCGGGCCACGGTGATCGAGCCCTTCACGCCTCAGGACATCAGCATCGGACGGGTTGTCATGGCCGCCTGCGCCATCGAACCCACACTGGCGCAACGCTGGAACGGCTGGATCGCCAAGGTGAAGATCGACGATCCCAGCGACCCGGTCGGCGCGGACGACGCATTGATGCTGAGGCTTATCGCGGACGGACTGTGGATGTCGGACATCTTCGGCACGCATGCGGTGTCGCTGGACCAGCGGCGGGCCCTGCTGTCGCTGCTGACGCCCGGCCATCTGATCACGGCCAACGAGGCGTGAGCCCCATAACCTGGGCCGCCCTGCTGGGGGCCATCGGGCTGGAGGTCGTGGGCACGACCCTGTTGCAGCAGAGCCAGCAGTTCACCCGGGTCTGGCCGACGGCGGGGATGGCGGTCTGCTACGGCCTGGCCTTCTATCTGCTGTCGGTCGCGCTGAAACAGATGCCGGTGGGGATCGCCTATGCGATCTGGAGCGGTCTGGGGGTGGTGGCGATCTCGGTGATCGGGGTGGTCGCGTTCCGCCAGAGGCTGGATTGGCCGGCGATCGCGGGCCTGGCGATGATCATCGGCGGGGTGGTGGTGATCAACCTGTTCTCAAAGACCGTCGGTCACTGAGCCGGGGGCGTGGGCGAACGGAGAGACCTGTCGAAACAGGGATGCTATGGGCCGGTCCAAGTCGCGGCCGCCATCTGATCGCCGCATCCACCGATTAGGCGCGCCGTCCCATGATCCCCGTTCCGTCCCCGCTTCAGCCTTATTGGGAAACCAAGACCCTGGTCGAGATGTCCACGGCCGAGTGGGAGGGACTGTGCGACGGGTGCGGCCTGTGCTGCGTGATCCGGTTCGAGGACGAGGATTCGGGCGCGGTGATCCCGACGCGGGTCCACTGCAAACTGTTCGATTCCGCCGCCTGTACCTGCGCCGACTATGCGAACCGCAAGGCCCAGGTGCCGGACTGCATCAAGCTGACGCCGCACAATATCCAGGCCCTGGCGTGGATGCCCAAGTCCTGCGCCTATCGCCGGCTGCACGAGGGGCGGCCGCTGGCGGCCTGGCATCCGCTGGTCTCGGGCGATCCGGAGACGGTGCATACGGCCGGGGTGTCGGTGCGGGGGCAGACGATCTCGGAACTGTCGCTGGCCGAGCCGGAGGATGCGCTGGATTTCGAGGCGCCGGAGTGGGCGGTCGAACGCGGGTAGAGGCTTTTTGCTGGCCTACCGCGCTTCGCGCTGCTTGAGGCCGGTTATGTCAGGCTTCCGGCGTCAACTGTTACAATGACGCTGGTCCAAATCGCTTAAATACAAACGCTTATGCTTTTCTCGGGGCGAGTTTCCAGCCTGAGGACGCTGGTGCGTTATGGTTTGGGCATGGCGGGAAAAGGCGAAGAGACGGGAACGGGCGGCGGCTGGCTGGCGTCCCTGT
Organism: Brevundimonas mediterranea; assembly: GCF_011064825.1. Lineage (NCBI taxonomy): Bacteria > Pseudomonadati > Pseudomonadota > Alphaproteobacteria > Caulobacterales > Caulobacteraceae > Brevundimonas > Brevundimonas mediterranea. The sequence goes on along the minus strand of NZ_CP048751.1, from coordinate 825,227 downwards.
TCGAACGGCTGAAGACGGCGGTCGAGCGTGCGACCGACATGATCTGCAGCGAGGAACCCGAGACCCTGGACGAGGCGGAAAAGCTGGCGCGTCGCGCCGGGGTGATCGCGCGCGCCGCCAAGCTGGTGGACGCGATCCGCCCGCGCGTCGAGGCCGAAGACAGCGAAGAGGACGGGATGGGTGGACGGATCTACGACCCCGAAGAGGACGAGCGACTGCGACGCGAGTTGGCCGCTAACTGCGATCGGATCGAAGCGATCATCGAGAGCAAGCGAGATCGACAAGCTGGAGGGGGCCATACTGAGACGGGAGGCCCGCAAGGCTCTGGTGAACGATCACCAGATCGAACCGCCTAAGCCCGGCTGGTCCACCTGGCTTTTGCTGGGCGGGCGGGGATCGGGGAAGACCTTCGCCGGGTCGGTCTGGATCGACACCCTGGCGCGCAAGTCCAAGGTCAATCTGGCCCTGGTCGGCCCCGCCCTGCACGATGTGCGCGAGGTGATGGTCGAGGGCGCGTCGGGGATCAAGGCCCTGGCCGAACCGGGCGACCGGCCGCGCTGGGAGGCGGGGCGGCGGCGGTTGCTGTGGAAGAATGGATCGGCCGCCTACGCCTTTTCGGCGGAGGATCCGGACAGTCTGCGCGGGCCGCAGTTCCACGCCGCCTGGGCCGACGAATTCTGCGTCTGGCGCAAGCCCGAGGCGGTGCTGTCGAACCTGAGATTCGGCCTGCGTCTGGGGGCGGCCCCCAGGCTGGCGGTGACGACGACGCCCCGGCCGATCCCCGCGCTGCGGCGGCTGATGGCCGAGGCGGGGACACGGGTGGATCGGGCGGCCACGGCCCTGAACGCCAAGAATCTGTCGCCGGGGTTTCTGGCCCATCTGAGCGATGTGTACGGCGGGACCCGGCTGGCGGCGCAGGAGCTGGAGGGACAGGTGGTCGAAGGCGAGGGCGCCCTGTTCGGGGTCGAGGATCTGAAACGGGCGCGGGGAAGCCGGCCGGCCGAACTGGACCGGGTGATCGTGGCGGTCGATCCGCCGGCGAGCGCGCACGGCGACGCCTGCGGCATCGTGGTGGCGGGGCGCAAGGACCGGCGGGCCTTCATCCTGGCCGACCGGACGGTGCGGGGACTGTCGCCCGGCGGCTGGGCGGCGGCGGTGTGTCGGGCGGCGCGGGATTTCGACGCCCAGGAGGTGGCGGCCGAGGCCAACCAGGGCGGGGAGATGGTGCGCAACGTCCTGAGACAAGCCGACTGTCCGGCGCCGGTCGAACTGCTGCACGCCTCGCGGTCCAAGGCCGCGCGGGCCGAGCCGGTGGCCCTCCCCCGAGAGGGAGGGAGAGTCAGCGTGTGTCGGCATGACGCCGCTTTTCAGGGAGAGTGTGATGGTTTCGATCCGGTGGCCGTTCGGCCAGGGCGGGCGCGGGCGTGCGCCAAATCGGGGGGCGCCTGAAGAGAAGGCCAGTCGGACGGCGGTGCTGCTTTCGGGCGTGGGGCGGGCGCGGTGGACGCCCAACGACTACGCCAGTCTGGCGCGCGAGGGGTATCAGAAGAATGCGGTGGCCTATCGCTGCATCCGGATGATCGCGGAGGCGGCGGCCTCGGCGCCCTTTGCGGTGTTTGTGGAGGGGGTGCGGGACGAGGCCCATCCGTTGGCGCGGCTGATCCGCCGGCCCAATCCCGAACAGTCGGGGGCGGAGCTGATGGAGGCGGTCTATGGCGCGCTGCAGGTGTCGGGCAACGCCTGGGTCGAGGCGGTCGGGGACGAGGTCCCGGAGGAACTGTGGGCGCTGAGGTCGGACCGGGTGAAGGTGGTCCCCGGCCGGTCGGGCTGGCCCGAGGCGTGGGAGTATTGCGTCGACGGGCGGTCGGCGCGGATCGGGCGGGCCGCCGACGGCTGGGCGCCGGTGATGCAGCTGAAGCTGTGGCATCCGCTGGACGACTGGTACGGGCTGTCGCCGCTGGAGGCGGCGGCGCAGGGGGTGGACGCGCACAATGCGGCGGGGGCCTGGAACAAGGCCCTGCTGGACAATGCGGCGCGGCCGTCGGGCGCGCTGGTCTATGGGGCGCAGAAGGGCGAGCGGCTGACGGACGGGCAGTTCGAGGCGCTGAAGGATCAGCTGTCGTCCGCCTATTCCGGAACCGAGAACGCCGGGCGGCCGATCCTGCTGGAGGGCGGGATGGACTGGAAACCGCTGAGCCTGACGCCGGCCGAGATGGATTTCGTCGCCGGCAAACATGCGGCGGCGCGCGAGATCGCCCTGGCCTTCGGGGTTCCGCCGCAGCTGCTGGGGATACCGGGGGACGCGACCTACGCCAACTATCGCGAGGCCAACACCGCCTTCTGGCGGCAGACGGTCACGCCGTTGGTGCGCAAGGCGGCGGGGGCGATGACGGGCTGGCTGGGCGGGCGGTTCCCCGGTTGCGAGGTGCGGGCCGACCTGGAGGCGGTGCCGGCCCTTCAGGCCGAACGCGACAGTCTGTGGGCGCGGCTGGAGGCGGCGAGCTTCCTGACCGAGGAGGAGCGGCGGCGGATGGCGGGGGTGGGCGAATGAGCGATGCGGTGAAGAAGGCCGTCGCGGCCCTGATCGCGGCCCTGGCGGTTCAGACGGTCGGGGGGCTGGTCTGGGCCGGGGGCGCGGCGGCGCGGATCGCGACCCTGGAACAGAGGGTCGGGGAGCAGAGGCTGGTGGCAGAACGGCTGGCGCGGCTGGAGACGCAAGGGGAGGCGACGGCGGCGGCGGTGGAGCGGATCGAACGGAGGCTGGAGGGCGGATGAGAAAATTGGCGCACGATCTTCTCCCTCCCCGTTCCGGGGAGGGGGGGCGCGAAGCGACCGGGTGGGGGCGGCAGGGCAAGGGCGCACAGACGGGGAATGCATCGCCTGGCCCTTCCCACCCGGTCTCGCCTGCGGCTCGACCCCCCTCCCCCGCAGGGGGAGGGAGAGGCGGCGGGGCGCTGGTGATCGAAGGCTACGCCTCGCTGTGGGGCGTGGCCGATCTGAACGGGGACGTGGTGCAGGCGGGGGCGTTTGCGGACAGTCTGGCGAAGACGGGCGTCGAGGGGGTGCGGATGCTGAGCCAGCACGACGGCCGGGCGCCGGTCGGCGTCTGGGACCGGATCATGGAGGACGCGCGCGGCCTGTTCGTGCGTGGACGGATCGCGGACTGGTCGCCCGAAGCCCGCTTCGCCGCCGCCTTGAGCCGGGCGGGGGCGATGGACGGGCTGTCGATCGGATACCGCACCGCGCGGGCGCGGCGTCAGGGCCGGCTGCGGGTGCTGAGCGGGGTGGAGCTGTGGGAGGTGTCGCTGGTGACCTTCCCGATGCTGCCGGGCGCGCGGTTTAGGGCGGTGGGCCCATGACGGGGTTCGACCCGTTGCGGACATTTAGAAATGCCAGCGGCCATTCCAGTTTCCGCCTGCCACAAAAGCCTTTCGTCCACTAGGAAGCACGGTCCAGCGACCGAAGAGATAGGCTTCGGTGTCCAGCGGCTCACGATCAAAAGTACCTGTGCAGCTGGTTTCAGTCGCATAGACAGGTGTCGCCTCCGATGCGCCGGGCAGAAATGCTGCGCCAATAAGGCTTTGACCTAACAGCTGTGAATTTTCATTCACAAGATAGCGCTGTTCAAGTCTAAATTGCTCCACTTCCGGACCATGATTTCGAAAGCGAACTTCGAGAATTTCGAAGTCATCAAGACCTATGGGGACAGGGCGTTCTTCGAAGATGACCGTATCGTGCCCGATGCGACAAGCGTCCGCCACGCCTGGAACCGCTACGAGGAACGGTATGGCGACAATGATGGAGAGCAGATGGTCGCGTCGCATCGAACGAATTTCGCACAGGCTACTTCCGCAAACCACCCCTAGCGGTCGATGGCGACGATCGCTTTCCGGCTCCGCGTTAAAGGGCTCCTTCCGGCTCCGAGGCCCACGGCCGAAATCGACCCGTTGCGGACTTCGCTCTAGCGCGGCTGGATCAACGGATCACCTTCAAACCCCAATGTGTTCCATACCTGCCTTATGTAGCGATAAGCCCTCTCGCGGTCTTCTGTGGCGAACAGATCAACTTCGTTGATAGCTTTCGCGACGAGTCCTCGAACCTCGCCGTCACTTACCGGACCATCGGGTTGAGCAAGAAGCGCGTCGATGAGGTTATTCACGGCGGCATTGAGGGGGGCGACGTCCTCAGGCAGATCGGCGCCCGTGTAGCCAGACAGCAGGTCCGGTTGGAATTTGTTCTGCGCGCGAAGTTCGACCAGCTCAGCGCGGTTGTCATGGGTCAAGCTGTGCGGCTCATCAGCGACTGCAGCTTGGCATGCCAACAGTGAGATGCTGCACAACGTGGCAGCCAATAAATGGAGCGTTTGAATGATCGTTGCCATCGGGAGACGATAACACGGGAATGTCCCCTTCCCACCCCTCTCAGACATTCCGAGTGTCCGGGGCTAGGGTCACGGTCGTTCGCGGCGGGCGGCGGCCTGGGGCGACGCGGCGGCTTCAGCTTTCGGGCGCGGCGGCTTCGATTTCGGTCTGGAGCGCCTGCATCTCGGCGGTGATGGCCTGCATTTCCGCAGTGCATTCGTCGGATGAGATGGTGGCGGCGCGCGGGGAGGCCTTGCCCTTGTCGTAGGCGTCCAGGAGGAAGGCCGTGGCCGCCTTCTTGGCCGGATCGGTCTCGTTGGCCATCGAGGCGCGGATCTGATCCGCGACGCCGGGTGGGAACTGACGTTCGCAGGTCCCCAGGGTTTCGAACATGCGGGTCATGCCGGCGAAGACCTTGCTGACCTGCGCGGCCTGTTCAGGCGGCAGGGTGGACACGTCAGGCGGGGTTTGAAACGCCAGAGCGCCGGAAAAGGCCAGAACAAGACTGAACATGCGTGAAACTCCCCGATCTGAGCGGGGCGTAGCACGCTTTTTGACGGGCGGCAGCCGTCAATCACAGGTTTCGGGCGAGCCCGGATCACAAGGCGCCGACGACGGGCGCATTCAACGGAGACATCATGAAAGAGACCAAACAGGCTTCCGGCTCGCCCATTCTTGCGGGTTCTGGGGCGCAGGCTGTCGTGCGCGAGATGATGGCGGCGTTCGAGGCGTTCAAAGGGGCGAACGACGTCCGGCTGGGCGAGATCGAGAAGAAGGCGGTGGCCGATGTGCTGCTGGAGGAGAAGGTGGCGAGGATCGACCAGGCGGTGGCGGCGGCGCAGGCGCGGCTGGATCGGGTGATGAGCCAGAATAGGCGTCCGGCTATCGGCGGCGAGCCCGCCGAGCCGGCGTCGGCGCCAGAAGCCAAAGCGGCTTGGGACGGCTATCTGAAGACGGGCCAATCTGGCGCCCTGGAGGTCAAGGCGGGGTTGTCGGGCGGGGCGACCTCGGGCGGCTATGTCGTGCCGTATGAGACCGAGCGGGCCATCGAGCGGCGGCTGATGGCGGCCTCGCCGATGCGCGAGATCGCCACGGTGCGGACGGTGGCGGCCGGAGTGTTCAGAAAGCCGGTGTCGACGGCGGGCGTGGCCTGCGGCTGGGTGGCGGAGACGGCCGCGCGGCCCGAGACGGATCCGGCGACCCTGGCCCTGCTGGAGTTCCCCTCGGCCGATCTGTACGCCAATCCGGCGGCGACCCAGGCGTTGCTGGACGACGCCATGGTCGATCTGGACGAATGGCTGGCGGCCGAGGTCGAGGACGCCTTTGCGGCCCAGGAGACCCAGGCCTTCGTGGGCGGCGACGGGGTGAACAAGCCCAAGGGCTTCCTGACCTATCCGACCGTGGCGGACACGGATCAGGCCTGGGGGCAGATCGGTTCTGTGGCGTCGGGCGCGGCGGGCGGGTTTGCGCCGACCAGTCCGGCGGACCGGCTGATCGACCTGGTCTATGCGCCCAAGGCCCAGTACCGGCCGAACGGGCGGTTCGTGATGAACCGCAAGACGGTCTCGGCCGTGCGCAAGTTCAAGGACGCTGACGGCAACTACATCTGGCAGCCGGCGACGCGGCTGGGCGAGACGGCGTCGCTGCTGGGCTATCCGGTCACGGAGATCGAGACCATGCCGGATGTGGCGGCCAACAGTCTGTCCATCGCCTTCGGGGACTTCCAGCGGGGGTATCTGATCGTGGATCGGGCGGGGGTGCGGGTGCTGAGGGACCCCTATTCGGCCAAGCCCTATGTGCTGTTCTACACCACCAAGCGCGTCGGCGGCGGGGTGCAGAACTTCGACGCGATCAAGGTGATGAAGTTCAGCGCGGGGTGATCGTGACGCTCGTTTCTCCCTCCCCCTGCGGGGGAGGGCAGGCCGCGTGAGCGGCCGGGTGGGGGCGGCAGGGAAACCGAGCCCGGGTCGCCTGGCCCGCCCCACCCCGTCGCTGCGCGACGCCCCTCCCCCGTGGGGGAGGGAGAGTTCTGAATTCGAAAGGGGAGATCTGCATGGCGCAGCCGGTGACGGTGGCGGAGGCGAAGCTGTTTTTGCGGGTCGAGCACGAGGCGGAGGATGGTCTGATCCAGACCCTGATCGCGGCGGCCCAGGCGCGGGTGGAGGGGGATGTGGGGCTGAGCCTGACGTCCACCTCGCCGGCGGGGTTGCGGCTGGCGATCCTGATGCTGGTGCTGCGGGCCTATGAGCGGGGGGACGCCGAGATTCAGGTGGAGCCGGTCGAGGCCTGGGTCGCGCCGTATCGCGCGGTGCGGCTGTGAGCGCCGGCATGAGGGTGTTGGCGGCGTTGAAGGCGGATCCGGCGGTGGCGGCCCTGGTGGGCGGACGGGTGTTCGATCAGGCGCCGGAGGGGGCGGAGCATCCGCATCTGGTGATCGGCCAGTGCGAGAGCCGACCGGTGGCGGCGGACGGGGGCGGGGTGGAGCAGAGGCTGACCCTGACCGGGGTGTCGCGGTTCGCCGGATCGGAAGAGGCCAAGGCGGTGGCGGCGGCGGTGCGGGCGTGTCTGCACGAGGCGGTGCTGGAGGCCGACGGAGTGCGGACGGCGACGCTGAGGGCGAATTTCGCCGACGTGTTCCGGGCGGGGGACGGGCGGCGGACCTATGCGGTGGTGCGGCTGAGGGCGGTGACGGAGGAAGTGGCGAGTGGTTAGTGGCGAGTGGCGAGCTGGGTTCGGGAGGCGGACGCATCGGGGGACCCGCTGCGACGATTTTCCTCGCCACTCGTCACTCGCCACTCGCCACTCAAGAGCAAAGCGAGGACGAAAATGACCGCACAGGCGGGCAAGGACATGCTGCTGAAGATCGAGGGCGCGCCGGGCGTGTTCACGACGGTGGCGGGGTTGAGGGCGCGGACGATTTCGCTGAATGCGCGCACGGTGGATGCGACCGACGGCGACAGCGCCGGGCGGTGGCGCGAACTGCTGGCGGGGGCGGGAGTCAAGTCGGCGGCGGTGTCGGGCCAGGGGATCTTCCGCGATGCGGCTTCGGACGCCCTGGTGCGCGAAGCCTTCTTCGATCAGGCGGCGAGACGGTGGCGGCTGGTGGTGCCGGACTTCGGCGTGCTGGAGGGGCCGTTCCTGGTGGCGGCGCTGGAATACGCCGGCGAGCACGAGGGGGAGGCGACCTTTGCGCTGAGCCTGGCGAGCGCGGGCGAGATCGGGTTTTCGGCGACATGAGCGGCGGGGACTGGTCCCCCTCGGGCCGCGGGGCGGCCCTCTCCCCCCAAGGGGGGGAGATTGGCGCGCGGGGCGAGGTGGGGGTGGTGCTGGGCGGGGTGCGGCGTCGGGTGTGTCTGACCCTGGGGGCGCTGGCGGAGATCGAGACCGGGTTGGCGGTCGAGGGGCTGGCGGCGGCGGCGGAGCGGATGAAGGCTCTGTCGGCGCGGGATCTGATAGTGGTGCTGGCGGCGGTGCTGCGCGGGGGCGGGGAGACGGCGCCGGATGTGGCCGGGGTCGAGCCGCGCGAGGCGGCGCGGGCGGTGGCGGCGGCGTTCGAGGCGGCGGCGCGGTGAACTCGGGGGAGACCCCGTGGGGCGAGATGCTGCGGGCGGCGATGCGGATGGGAATCGCGCCGGAGGCCTTCTGGCGGCTGTCGCTGAAGGAGTGGCGGATGCTGACCGCGGCGCCGCGCGGAACGGCGCCGATGGGTCGGGCGGGGCTGACGAAGCTGATGGAGGACTGGCCGGATGACGGATGAATTCGGGCGCAGCGGGATCGAGGATCTGCCGCTGAAGACCGCCGAGGCCGGGGCGGCGCTGGAGGCGCTGAAAGGCCCGGCCGAGGATGCGGCCAATGCGATCGAGGCGGCGTTCGGACGGGCGGGCGACAGTCTGACCCGGTCGCTGGCGCGCGCGGCGGCGGACGGGGAGGTGTCGCTGTCGGAACTGGCGAAGGCGGTGCTGGATGCGGTGAATGCGGCGGCGGGGTCGGGCGGATCGGGCGGCGGACTGAGCGCGGCGATCCAGGCGGCGATGAGCAGTTTCGGCGGGGCGCGGGCCGACGGGGGGCCGGTGCTGGGCGGTGCAGCCTATCTGGTCGGGGAGCGCGGGCCGGAGGTGTTTCGCCCGGCGACCGGCGGCGAGGTCGGCCCCGTCTCTGGCGGCGGAGTGACGGTCAATGTGGCGGTGGACGGCGGGGCGCCGGCCCTGTTGCGGTCCGAGGCCCAGATCGCCCAGATGCTGGCGCGGGCGGTCAGCCTGGGGGCGCGGCGGATGTAGAAACGCCGCCCCGTCAAGGACGGGGCGGCGCTGAAGTCACTCAGGCAATGAGGCTATTCGCTCTTGGGGTTCGGGCCGAAGCGGTTGTCGCCCTGATCGCCTTCCACCAGGCCGATCCACAGCAGGAAGGCCAGGGGGACCAGGGCGGCGAGGACGAAGGCGCCCACGGCCGGTCCCATCATGGCGAAGAGAGCGGCGGGATTGTTCTCGTAATAGTCGGCGCCCACGCCGCCGGCGATGGCGGCGCCCATCACCATGAAGAAGCCGATGATCAGGAAGACGGTCGATGCGACCCAGGGGATGGCGACCAGCCAGCCGGTCTTGCCCATGTCGTGCAGGCGCTTCACCGAAATGGCGAGGTTCGGCCAGATCAGCACGAAGCCGAGCAGGTTGATGACGGGGATCCAGCTGATGACCACATTGACGCCCAGCAGGACCAGCCAGCCGATCCAGAAATGGCTACGACGGACGCGGCCCTCGAACGACAGGAACAGCTTCTGCCAGTCAAAGCCGGCGAGGGTGGTGTCGGTCGAGGCGGACAGACCGCCGGCGACGCCGACGGTCGAGGGGGCGCCGGCCAGGATCAGGATCTGTGTCGCCTCTTCACCCTCGGGCACGAAGTCGACCCGGACGCCGGCGGCGGGCACGGCCGGGGACTGAAGGCTGGATGAGACGAAACTGTAGCGCACGCCGTCGTCGCCGCTGATCAGGCCGGTTCCGGCCGTGGTGTCATAGCTGAGGATTTCGCCGCGCAAGTCTTCGCTCCCGTCTCGATACGGCCATTGCGGCCGCGATGGGGCGAGCATGGACGAGCGGCGCTCTGCGAACAAGTGAAACAGGGGACAGGTTCGGATGGACTTCCATGAGGTGCGGCTGCCCGCGCGGCTGGCCTTCGGCTCGACCGGCGGGGTCGAGCGAAGGACGGAGATCACCACCCTGGGCTCCGGATTCGAGCGGCGGTCCAGCCCCTGGGCGATGGGGCGTCGGCGGTATCTGATCGGGGCGAACCTGAGGTCGCTGGACGACATGGCGGCGCTGATCGCCTTCTTCGAGGCGCGGCGGGGGCGGCTGTACGGGTTCCGGTTCAAGGACTTCGCCGATTTCAAGTCGTGCGCGCCCAGCGGGACGGTCTCGGCGGGGGATCAGGCGCTGGGCGTCGGCGACGGGGTGCGGACGGTGTTCCCGCTGATCAAGGCCTATGGCGACGTGGAGCGGTCGATCGTCAAGCCGGTCGAGGGGACGGTCAGGGTCGCGGTCGGGGGCGTCGAGACTTCGGGCTTTGCGGTGGACGCGGCGACCGGGGCGGTGAGCCTGGCGGTCGCGCCGGCGGCGGGCGCTGCGGTGACGGCGGGCTTTCAGTTCGACACCCCGGTGCGGTTCGACACGGACCGGATCGAGACGACCCTGGAGAGTTTCGACGCCGGGCGGATGGCGGCCGTTCCGCTGATCGAGGTGCGGGTCTGAAGCGGGTGAATGGTGAGTGGTGGATGGCGAGGAGAGGGGCGGCGTGGCTCGGGAGGCCGCCGCTCACGATTCACGAGTCACGCCCTCACGATTTCACGCCCTCACGACAGAGGTGACGATGAGAGACATACCGGACGAAATGGCCGCCCGCATCGAGAGCGGGGCGGCGAGGCTTTGTCATGTCTGGCGGCTGGAGCGGGCCGACGGGGCGGTGACGGGCTTCACCGATCACGACCGGGATTTGGTGGTGGACGGGGTGGTCTGTCGGGCCGGGAGCGGCTGGACGGCCGGGGCGGCCGAGAGCGCCGTGGGCCTGGCGGCGGGGTCGGTCTCGGCGGCGGGCGCGCTGGATGACGCGGCGATCACCGAGGCGGATGTGGCGGCGGGGCGGTTCGATGGGGCGAAGGTCGAGCTGTGGCGGGTGGACTGGTCGGAGCCAGATTTGAAGGTTCGGCTGTGGGCCGGGACCCTGGCGCGGATGCGGCGCGAGGAGGGGCGGTTCCTGGCCGATCTGGAAGGGCCGCTGTCGAAGCTGGAGCGGGTGGTCGGGCGGACCTATGGCCGGATGTGCGACGCGCGGCTGGGGGATGAACGCTGCGGGATCGCGGCGGCGGGACGGCGCTGTGACAAGCGGTGGGAGACCTGTGTCCGGACGTTCGGGAATGGAGTGAATTTCCGGGGCTTTGCGGACGTGCCGGGGGATGACTTCCTGACGGCCTATCCGGCGGGAGGCGCGCGGAACGACGGCGGGAGCCGGCGGTGAGGGGAGCGACGACGGTGATTTCTCCCTCCCCCTGCGGGGGAGGGGCAGCGCGCAGCGATGACGGGGTGGGGGCGGCAGGGGCAGCGGGCGCGGGTCGCCTGGCCCTTCCCACCCGGTCTCGCCTCCGGCTCGACCCCCCTCCCCCGCAGGGGGAGGGAGAGGCGCGTGCGGCGGCGGTGGCTGTTGCGCGGGCCTGGCTGGGGACGCCGTATCGGCATCAGGCCAGCATGAAGGGCGTGGGGGCGGATTGTCTGGGGCTGGTGCGCGGGGTGTGGCGCGAGGTGGTCGGGGCGGAGCCGGAGGGTCTGCCCGCCTATTCGCCGGACTGGGCCGAGACCGGCGGGCGCGAGACCCTGCTGGCGGCGGCAGGGCGGTGGCTGACGCCCGTGCCGGTCGAGGCGATGCGGACTGGGGACGTGCTGCTGTTTCGCATGTCGCCGGGGGCGGCGGTGAAACTTCGCATGTCGCCGGGGGCGGCGGTGAAACACTGCGCCATCCTGAGCGACACCGGCGGGCCGGAGCCGAGGATGATCCACGCCTATTGGGGACGGGCGGTGGTGGAGAGCTGGATGGGGATGTGGTGGCGTAGGCGTTTGGCGGCGGTGTTCCGGTTTCCGGATTGAATATCTCCCTCCCCGACCGGGGAGGGCAGGGCGAGCCGTAGGCGAGACCGGGTGGGGCGGGCAAGGCGATACACGCTCGGTCCGTGCGGCCTTGCCGGGCCGCCCCCACCCGGCCGCTGCGCGGCCCCCCTCCCCCGCGGGGGAGGGAGACGATTTGAGGAGGCGTAGATGGCGCAAGTCGTACTGAGCGCGGTGGGGCAGTCGGTCGGGGGCCCGGTCGGGCGGGTGATCGGGGCGACGATCGGGCGGGCGATCGACAATCGGGTGGTCGGATCGCTGTCGCCGGCGCGGCAGGTCGGGCCTAGGCTGGAGGCCCTGAAGGTGCAGGGGACGGCGGAGGGGGCGCCGATGGCCTGTGTGTTCGGGCGGGCGCGGGTGACGGGTCAGGTGATCTGGGCGGCGCGGTTTCTGGAAGCCAAGGCCAAGGGACGGGCGGGCAAGGGCGGGCCGAAGACGGTCGACTATGTCTATTCGCTGAGTTTCGCCGTGGCCCTGTGCGAGGGGGAGATCGATGGGATAGGGCGGGTCTGGGCCGACGGACGGCTGATGGACCTGAACGGCGTGGCGATGCGGGTGTATCGCGGGGGCGAGGACCCGACGCCCGATCCGCTGATCGAGGCGGTCGAAGGGGCGGCGCCTGCCTATCGGGGCACGGCCTATGTGGTGTTCGAGGACCTGCCGTTGGGGCCGTTCGGGGACCGGGTTCCGCAGTTGAGTTTCGAGGTGTTCCGGCGACCGCGCGGGGAACGGGCGCGGCTGGAGGACTTGCTGGAAGGCGTGTGTCTGATCCCCGGCGCGGGGGAGTTCGCCCTGGCGACCGAGGCGGTGATGCGGCGCGAGGGGTTGACGCGGACGGCGGCGGAGAATGTCCACAACGGCGAGGGCCGGGCGGACCTGGTCGTGTCGCTGGACCAGCTGCAGGCGCAGCTGCCGAACCTGAAACGGGTCAGTCTGGTGGTGGGATGGTTCGGGGATGATCTGCGGGCCGGGCATTGCCGGGTGCGGCCGGGGGTGGAGCGGCGCGACAAGCCGACCGAACCGATGGACTGGTCGGTGGCGGGAGTGGAAAGGCATGAGGCGTACGAGGTCAGTCGGGCCCCCTCCGTCGGCTTCGCCGACACCTCCCCCAGCGGGGGAGGATCTGCCCCGGCCTATGGCGGGACGCCGTCGGACGAGAGCGTGCGGCAGGCGATCCGCGAGCTGAAGGCGCGGGGGCTGGAGGTGACGCTGTATCCGTTCGTCTTCATGGACTGCCCCGGCTATCCGTGGCGCGGAAGGGTGGCGGGCGTGGACGGGACGGGGGCGACGACGGAGATCGCGGCCCTGTTCGGCGGGGCGGACGATTGGGGGCTGCGGCGGATGGCGCTGCACTATGCCCGGATCGCGGCCGAGGAAGGGGCGGACGGCCTGTTGATCGGGTCGGAGATGCGGGGGGTGACCTGGACGCGGGATGCGGCCGGGGGCTTTCCGGCGGTGGCGCAGTTCCGGGCGCTGGCGGCGGAGTGCCGGGCGGTGGTCGGGCCGGGGGTGAAACTGTCCTATGCGGCCGACTGGAGCGAATATTTTGGACGGCAGACGGGCGGGGAGGTGGTGTTTCACCTGGACCCGCTGTGGGCCGATACGAATATCGATCATGTGTCGATCGACTGGTATCCGCCGTTGACCGACTGGCGCGAGGGCGACGGCGGGGTGGATTCTGCGGTGTTCGATGGGGCGGCGGACCCGGCCTATCTGGCGGCGGGCGTCGCGGGCGGCGAGGGGTTCGACTGGTTCTATGCAGGCGAGACCGACCGGGCGGCGCAGGCCAGGACGCCCATCGTCGATACGGCGCACGGCGAGGACTGGCTGTTCCGACCCAAGGACCTGAAGGGGTGGTGGTCGAACCTTCACCATGACCGGCCGGGCGGGGTGCGCTCGGCGACGCCGGCGGCCTGGGTTTCGGGGATGAAGCCGGTGCGGCTGTCGGAGTTCGGCTGTGCGGCGGTGGACCGGGGCGGCAATGCGCCGAACCTGTTCCAGGATCCCAAGAGCAGCGAGAGCCGCCTGCCGCCGGGATCGACCGGCGCGCGCGACGACGCGGTGCAGCGGGCGGCGCTGGAGGCGGTGCTGAGTCATTATGCGGCGGCCGTGAACAATCCGGTGTCGGCGGTCTATGGCGGGCGGATGCTGGCGGGGGCGGACGCCTGGTGCTGGGACGCGCGTCCCTATCCGGCCTTTCCGGCGCGGGGGGACGTCTGGGCGGATGCAGGGGCGTGGCGGGCCGGGCACTGGCTGAACGGACGGCTGGCGGGGGACGGGCGCGACCTGATCGCGGCGGTGCTGGCGCGGGGCGGTCTGGCGGCGGACGAGAGGGCGGTTGAGGGCGTCGAGGGGGCGGCGGCCGGCTATGTGATCGACCGGCCGATGCGGACGCGCGATGCGCTGGAGCCGCTGCTGGCGGCGTTCGATGCGGTGGCGGCTGAACGGGACGGGCGGGTGGCGGTGCTGGGGCGGACGGCGGTTTGCGCCGATCTGGCGCGTGAGGCCCTAGCTCTGCCGGATCAGGGGGCGGCGGAGACGGCGACGCGGGCGCTGGAGCCGCGACCCGGCGAGGCGAGGGTGCGGTTCATCGACGAGACGGCCGATTATCAGACCGGGGCGGTGGTCGTGCGGGCCGAGGACCCTGAGGCGGCGACGGGCGGCGGGGTGGATCTGGATCTGCCGCTGGCGTGCGGCGGCGGTCTGGCGCGGGCGGCGGCGGAGCGGGCCCTGGACGGGGCTGGGGCGGAGACGACGACCCTGGCGCTGGGGCCGCTGGAGGCCTTGCGGCTGGAGCCGGGAGATGTGGTGCGGCTGGAGGGCCGCGAGGGCGACTGGCGGGTGACGCGGACGACGGCGGACGAGACGCCGTCGGCGGTGCTGGAGCCGGTCGGGGTCCGGCGGACCTTTGAGGATCAGGGCGGCGGGCGCGGCGGCGAGGCGCCGCCCGTGGTCGGGGCGCCCTTCGTGCGGGTGATGGACCTGCCGCCCCTGATGGGGGGCGAGGACGACGAGCGGCCGGTCGTGGCGGCGGCGGCTGAGCCGTGGCGGCCGATGCGGCTGCACGCCGGGGCCGGGGCGGAGACTCTGACGGCGCGGGGCGACTTGGAGACGGCGGCGACGGTCGGGGTTCTGGTCCAGCCGCTGGGACCGGGGGTTCGGCATCGTTGGGACGAGATTCAGGCCCTGACGGTTCGGGTCGAGGGAGCGGCGCCGCAGAGCGCCTCGGCGCTGGCGGTGCTGGGCGGGGCCAACGCCCTGGCGGTCGAGACGGCGGCGGGATGGGAGGTGGTGCAATATCGGTCGGCGACCCTGGTCGGGGCGGAGACCTGGCGGCTGACGGGCTTGCTGCGCGGACAGCAGGGCACCGAGGTCGAGATGCAGGCCGGGGCGGCGGCGGGATCGGTGGCGGTGTTTCTGGACGAGCGGCTGGCGCGGGCCGAAATCGGGCGCAATGAACGGGGACTGCCGCTGATCTGTCGCGTCGGACCGGCGGGGGCGGCGCCGGGCGGGGCGGGGTTCCGCGAGGCCGGCTTCACCTTGCAGGGCCTGTACGCCCGGCCGTGGTCGCCGGCGGGGCTGATTGTGGAGGCCGGGGCGGAAGTATGGACGGTGCGGTGGACGCCGCGCGTGCGCCTGTATGGGGACGGATGGGACGGGGAGCCTGCGGGGGTGGATCCGATGCGGTTCCGGGTGCAGGTGAGGGACGCCGGGGCGGTGCGACGGACGATGGAGGTCGAGGGGATGACGGTTCTGTATTCCGCCGCCGAGCGGGCGGCGGACTTTCCTGGGGGCGTGACCCCGACGGCGCGGATCGGCGTGGCGCAGTGGGGCGAGGGGTTCGGCTGGGGCGTGGAGGCGGAAATCGGCCTGATCTGAGCAAATATGCCGGGTCCGGCCCTTTGCGGGGGCGGGAGCATGGCTTAACTGACGGCCTCTTGGTGTTTTCAGTTGGAGCGGCAACGCACGTGGCAGGCGATCCCTACAAGGAACTGGGCGTTTCGAAGGGCGCGAGCGCGGACGAGATCAAGAAGGCGTTCCGCAAGCTGGCCAAGGAGTTGCACCCCGACAAGAACCCCGGCGACAAGATCACCGAGGACAAGTTCAAGCGGGTGACGGCGGCCTTCGACATCCTGGGCGACGCCGAGAAGCGGGCCAAGTACGATGCGGGCCAGCTGGATAACGACGGCAACGAGCAATATCGCGGCTTCAGCGGCGGGGCGCGGCCGGGCGGGAGCCCGTTCGGCGGCGCGGGCGGCGGGTTCGGCGGCGGGCCGGGCGGCCGGGCCAATTTCGAAGGCGTCGATCTGGACGAACTGTTCGGCATGTTCGGGGGCGGCGGACGCCAGCGGGGCGCGCGGGACTTCACCGCGCGCGGCCAGGACGTCAAGGCGACGCTGGACATCAGTCTGGAAGACGCCATCGCCGGGGCGACCAAGCGAATCCAGTTCTCGGACGGCCGGACCCTGGACGTGACCATTCCCAAGGGGGCGGCGGACGGTCAGACCATCCGGCTGCGCGGACAGGGCGCGCCCGGACGCGGGGCCGAGAACGGCGACGCCCTGATCGAACTGAAGATCGAGCCGCATCCGATCTACAAGCGCGACGGGGCGGACCTGACCATGGATCTGCCGGTGTCGGTTCCCGATGCGGTGCTGGGCGCCAAGGTGCGGGTGCCGACGCCCGAGGGGGCGGTGCAGATGACGATTCCGGCCGGCTCGAACTCGGGCAAGCTGTTGCGGCTGAAGGGGCGCGGCGCCTTCGCCCAGGGACGGCGCGGCGATCTGCTGGCGCGGCTGGTCGTGACCCTGCCGGACGAGCCGGACGCGGCCCTGGTCAAATTCGCCGAAGACTGGCGCGCCAAGCGGCCGTATACGCCGGGGCGTTGAGCCGCGCTCAAGCCGCGCCAAGCGCGGCAGCACAAGGGAAAAGCCATGATCGCAAAGCCTGATGTGAAGCCGGCGCGGCCGTGGTTTTCGGCCGGGCCGACGGCCAAACGGCCCGGCTATAGTCTGGCGGGCCTGCCGCAGAATCTGCTGGGGCGCGGGATTCGCGCGCCGGAAGTGGTGGAGCGGTTCGCGCATGGCCTGCGGCTGACGCGGACGGTGCTGGAAGTGCCAGAGAGCCATGTGCTGCTCTATACGCCCGGGTCCGACACCGGGGCGGTCGAGGCGGCCCTGTGGGGGATGCTGGGCGCGCGGCCGGTGCAGGTGGTGGCGTTCGAGAATTTCGGCCTGACCTGGCTGGCGGATGTGAAGGATCATCTGGGGCTGGAGCCCGAGGCGCTGACGGCGCCCTGGGGCGAGCTGCCCGACCTGAGCCGGGCCGACTGGTCCAAGGACGTGGTGTTTCCGTGGAACGGCACGACCTCGGGCGTGCGCGTGCCGGACGCCGACTGGATCGCCGACGACCGCGAGGGGCTGGCCATCTGCGACGCCACCTCGGCCGCCTTCGCCATGGCCTTGCCGTGGGAGAAGCTGGATGTGGTGACCTTCAGCTTCCAGAAGGCGCTGGGCGGGGAGGCGGGCATCGGCGTGATGGCCCTGTCGCCGCGCGCGGTGGCGCGGCTGGACACGTACCGGCCGGATCGGGCCATTCCCAAGCTGCTGCGGCTGACGGACGGCAAGGGGTTCGACCGGGCCCTGGGGCAGGGGGTGGCGATCAACACCTTCTCGATCCTGACCATCGAGGACTGGATCGACGCCCTGGAGTGGGCGCAAGGGATCGGCGGCTTGAGCGAACTGATCCGGCGGACGGACGCCAACTACGCCGCCCTGGCCGAATGGGTGGCGCGGACCGACTGGATCGATTTCCTACCTGAACGACCCGAGATCCGCTCGACCACCTCGGTCTGTCTGAAATTCACCGACCCGCGTATCGCGGCCCTGGACGCCAAGGCGCAGAAGGCCTTCGTCGTGCGGTTCAAGGCCTTGCTGGAAGGCGAGGCGGCCGTGTTCGACATGGAGCCCCACCGCAATGCGCCGCCGGGACTGAGGCTGTGGTGCGGCTGCACGGTCGAGGTCGCCGACGTGGTCGATGCGACGCCGTGGCTGGAATGGGCGTTCGAGACGGCGGTGGGGGAACTGTCGTAAAATACGACAGTTCGGGACGACATCGGATGATTCCCTCGCTATAGGCTGCGCCCGCATTCAGATCGTCGCGATGACGCGGCGCCAGCTGGTTTTGACGTGTTCTCCGAGGAGAACGCTAAGGCGGAGTACGGACTTTGGCGAACGTAGCGGTGGTCGGCGCCCAGTGGGGCGACGAGGGCAAGGGCAAGATCGTGGACTGGCTGTCCAACCGCGCCGACATGGTCGTGCGGTTCCAGGGCGGTCACAATGCGGGCCATACGCTGGTCGTGGACGGCAAGGTCTACAAGCTGGCCCTGCTGCCCAGCGGCGTGGTGCAGGGCAAGCCGTCGATCATCGGCAATGGCGTGGTCGTGGATCCCTGGCACCTGGTCGGCGAAATCGAGAAGATCGAGGCCCAGGGCGTGGCCATCAGCCCCGATATCCTGACCATCGCCGACAACGCCTGCCTGATCCTGCCGATCCATCCGGCGCTGGACGTGGCGCGCGAGGCGGCGGCCAGTGCGCCGGGGGCCAAGATCGGCACGACCGGGCGCGGCATCGGCCCGGCCTATGAGGACAAGGTCGGTCGACGCGCCATCCGGGTGTGCGACCTGGCCAATGAAGACGACCTGAAGGTCAAGATCGAGCGTCTGCGCTCGCACCATGATCCGCTGCGCGCGGGCCTGGGGCTGGAGCCGATCGACCCGGAGGCGCTGCTGGCGTCGCTGCTGGAGATCGCGCCCAAGATCCTGCCCTATGTGAAGCCGGCCTGGCGGGTGCTGGACCAGGCGCAGAAGGACGGCAAGCGGGTGCTGTTCGAGGGGGCCCAAGGCGCCTTCCTGGACGTCGATCACGGCACCTACCCCTATGTGACCAGTTCCAACACGGTGGCCGGACAGGCGGCGGCGGGGTCGGGCGTCGGGCCGCGCGGCGTCGGCTATGTGCTGGGCATCGTGAAGGCCTATACGACCCGCGTCGGTGAAGGCCCGTTCGCCTGCGAACTGGACGACGAGGTCGGACAGCATCTGGCGACCGTGGGCCGCGAGGTGGGGGTGAATACGGGACGGGCGCGGCGCTGCGGCTGGTTCGACGCCGTGCTGGTGCGCCAGTCGGTGGCGATCAACGGCATCGACGGCATCGCCCTGACCAAGCTGGACGTGCTGGACGGGTTGAAGACGCTGAAGATTTGCGTCGGTTACAAGGTCGACGGCGAAGTTCTGGATTATCTGCCGTCCAGCCTGAAGGCCCAGGCCGCCGCCGAGCCGGTGTTCGAGGAACTGGAAGGCTGGAGCGAAAGCACCGCCGGGGTCCGCAGCTTCAAGGACATCAACGCCAACGCCATCAAATATGTGCGTCGGATCGAGGAGCTGATCGGCGCGCCGGTGGCCCTGCTGTCGACCAGCCCGGAACGGGACGACACAATCCTGATGCGAGATCCCTTCCAGGGCTGAGGGCAAACGACCCCCGATTCAACGGGCCTTAACCAGCAACCGGTAAGCCTGCGGGTGAAACCGGAGCAGAAGCCTTGTTCACCGCCGACGCCAGAACCCTGAGCCGTCTCGAACCCGCTGTGCGGCGGATCGTGATCGTCGAACCGAACGCGGCGTCGGCGCGGTTGCTGTCCGACATCATGAAGGGGCTGGGCGCGCGCGAGGTCTATACCGAGAGCGATGAAGAACGGGCGTTGGAGCTGCTGCGCGACGTCGAGCCGGGCGTCATCTTCACCGAACGTTCGGGCGAGGCCTTGAATGGGGAAACCCTGACGCGGCGCGTGCGTCGGTCGTCGATGAGCTGCCGTATGGCGCCGGTCATCATGGTGACGGGTGAGGCGACCGCCGCCGCCATCAAGGGCGCGCGCGACGCCGGGGTGCATGAGTTTCTGCGCAAACCCTATACGACCGGCGACCTGTTCAAACGGGTCGAGAACGTCGCATTGAAGTCACGGCCCTGGGTCGAGGCGGTCGGCTATGTCGGGCCGGATCGGCGCCGGTTCAACTCGGGCGAATATTCAGGCGCACGCAAGCGCCGGGCCGACGGATCGACAGACGGGCCTGTCGACGTCAAGGATCAGGCGCTGCGCATCCTGGTGGCGGCGATGAGCCAGTTTGATCAGGACCCGGCTCAGGCCATGCGCGCCATTCGCCAACAGGCCCAGACGCTGAAGACCGTGGCGGTCAAGACCGGCGACGCCAAGCTGGCGATCGCAGCGGGCGGGCTGGAAGCCTTCATGGGCGCCGGCGCCGTCACAAAGGGCGGTCTGGCCCAGCCCATCGGGGCGATCATGGCCCTGGTTCAGCCGGCGCCGGCGCAGATGGCGCGAGCATCCTGAGAAACCCTATCGCGCCCCCCGCCGCTTGAGCGGGAGGCGCGACAGCCGTGTGTCAGGCGTCGACCAGGTTCCGTTCCTCGGCGGCGGCGCGCATGGCTTTCTGCAGCTTCTCGAAAGCGCGGACCTCGATCTGACGGACGCGCTCGCGCGAGACGCCGTACTGGCCGGCCAGTTCTTCCAGAGTGACGGGATCGTCCTTGAGGCGGCGTTCCGTCAGAATGTGTTTCTCGCGGTCCGTCAGCTCTTCCATGGCCTCTTGCAGGAGGCTCATGCGGATGCCCTTTTCCTCGTCGTCGGCCAGCTGGGTCTCCTGGGAGACGGCCGTGTCGTCCGCCAGCCAGTCCTGCCATTCGCTTTCGCCGTCGGCGCGCAGCGGCGCATTCAGCGAGGCGTCGCCGCCGAGACGGCGGTTCATATTGGTGACCTCTTCCTCGCTGACGCCCAGTTTGGTGGCGATGGCGGCGAGGTGTTCGGGGTGCAGGTCGCCTTCCTCGAAGGCCGAGATCTGGCTCTTGGCCTTGCGCAGGTTGAAGAACAGCTTCTTCTGGGCGGCGGTGGTGCCCATCTTCACCAGCGACCAGCTGCGCAGGATGTATTCCTGGATCGAGGCGCGGATCCACCACATGGCGTAGGTGGCCAGGCGGAAGCCCTTGTCCGGGTCGAATTTCTTGACGGCCTGCATCAGGCCGACATTGCCCTCGGAAATCACTTCGCCGATCGGCAGGCCGTAGCCGCGATACCCCATGGCGATCTTGGCCACGAGACGAAGGTGCGAGGTCACGAGACGGTGGGCGGCTTCGGGATCCTGGTGTTCCGACCAACGCTTGGCGAGCATGAACTCCTCGTCCTTGGTCAGCATCGGGAATTTGCGGATTTCCGTCAGATAACGCGACAGGCCTTGTTCAGGCGACATCACCGCGAGCGTACTATTGGCAGCCATATGGTCCCTCCGACCGTCAAAACGAGCGGGCGCTTCGACATCGGCCACCCATGTGCGCCGACGTCTCACCCCTCAACCGATGAAGTAGCGATGGGTTGCCGCCGTTTTTAGGGGCGGGCGGTCACACGAAAGCGTGACCGTGGCCCGGGCGCCACTCGTGCCGGCCAGAGGCCTGTATAAACCGAAGTCAGTTTCAATTCAAGACGGACTTGTCGGGTGCAGTCTGGCTCGGCCACACGGCCTCAAATTCCCAGCAAGCCTCGATAGGTTGGATGGACGACGTCCGCGTATTCGGGATGTTTCTGAAGATAGGCGGAGAAGAAGGGGCAGACCGGCAGGATGAGCAGGTCGCGGGCCCTGGCGTCGGCGAGGACGTGTTTCGCCAGGCGGCTGGCGATGCCCTGGCCCTCAAGACGTTCGGGGACCAGGGTCTCCGTGATCATCAGGTTCGGCGGAGACAGGTTGTAGGTGACGACCGCCACCTCGCCATCGACGGGCAGTTCGTAACGGTTGAGCTCGGCGTTGTCGCGGATGTCCGGGTCGAGCATGGGGGCCTCAGAGGTCGGAGAGAAGGGCTTCGAGCCGCACCATGTCGGCGGGAGGCGGGGTCTCGAAGCGGAGGGTTTCGCCGGTGACCGGATGAACGAAGCCCAGGACAGCCGCGTGCAGGGCCTGGCGGGCCAGGCCGGCCTCGGCGACCACAGCCCGGACGGCGGCGGCGGGGCTGCCCGAGCCATAGGTCGCGTCTCCAAGTATGGGGGAACCCTTGGACGACAGGTGGACGCGGATCTGGTGCGTGCGGCCGGTGTGCAGGGTGCAGGCGACGCGGGCGGCGAGGGGCGCGCCGCTCGCTTTGGCCGGTTCGCCGAAGATCGCCTGGACGACATAGTCGGTGATCGCCTCGCGTCCTCCAGCCTTCAGCACGGCTATCTTCTTGCGGTCGCCCGTCGAGCGTCCGATGCGGGTTTCGATCCGGCCTCTGGACGGAGACGGGGCGCCGCGCGTCAGGGCGATATAGGTGCGTTCGATGTCGTGGGTCGCGAACAGGGCGGACAGGCCCTGATGGGCGCGGTCGGTCTTGGCGGCGACCATGACGCCGGAGGTGTCCTTGTCCAGGCGATGGACGATGCCGGGGCGGGCGACGCCGCCGATGCCCGACAGGCTGTCGCCGCAGTGGGCCAGGAGGGCGTTGACCAGGGTGCCTGTCTCGCAGCCCGGCGCCGGGTGGGCGGCCATGCCGGCGGGCTTGTCGATGACGATCAGATCCGCGTCCTCGTAGAGGACGGTCAGGGGGATGGCTTCGGGCTGAGGCGTGGCCGGGGCGACGGGCGGCAGGGCGACGACATAGAGGCCGGGCTGGGCCTTGGCGGAGCCGGCGGTCAGGACCAGGCCGTCGCGACGGACGGCGCCTTCCGCGAGCAGGGCCTGGAGCCGGGCGCGCGACAGGGTCGGGAAGGCCTCGGCCAGGGCCTTGTCCAGGCGAACCCCGGGCGCATCGAGGCGGGCCTCCAGCACCTCGGCGGGGGCGAGGGGCGGTGACAGGTCTTCTTCGTCGATCAGATCAGGGTCGGACACCGGGGCTCCCTAGCACGGCGCGCGGCTTGCGCGAGGCCCCGTCGTCGGTCGATAGTGAAGCTTGGGGGCGTAGGGGAATCCGATGAAGCGTTTTCTGATCACGGGCGGCGGGATCGCCGCAGCGGCGCTGCTGGGCAGTTGCTCGACCATGAGCAAGGACGAATGTCTGGCGGGCGCCTGGGGTGAAAAGGGCTATGCCGACGGGGCGGCAGGCTATCCGATGAGCCGGCTGGACGATCATGCCAAGGCCTGCGAAAAATATCAGGTGGGGCCCAATCCGGCGGCCTATGGATCGGCGCGCCAGGACGGGCTCAGGACCTATTGCACCTTCCAGCGGGGCTGGACCGAGGGGCGGGCGGGCAACACCTATTACGGCGTCTGCCGACCCGAGGAGGAGGCGGAGTTTCTGCCTGCCTACAATGACGGGCGCAGGCTGCACGAGGTCGAGGCGGCGGTTGCAAGCGCCGAAAGCGCGCTGAGCAGCGCCGAGGCTCGCATCGAGGACCGGGAGGACAAGCTTGACGCCAAGCAGCGCGAACTCCGGTCGGACGGCCTGACGGATGACGAGAAACAGCGAATTCGCGACCGGATCGACGAGGTGCGCGGGGAAATCCGCAGTGCGCGTCGCAACGCCCGTGAGGCGCGCGACGCGCTGGACCGCGCAGAGTGGGACCTGCGCCAGGTGCGCGGCGAACTGAGCGGCCGCTACCCGGTGTTCTGATTGATCAGGCGGCCTTGACGGCGGCGCCGCGGAAGGACGGGTCAAGGTCGCCCGAGGCGTAGCGGCGGGCCATCTGGGCGGTGGACAGGGGGCGGATCCGAGAGGCCTGGCCCTCGCAGCCGAACTGCTGGTAGCGCTCCATGCAGAGCTTCTTCATGGCCGCCTTGGCGGGTTTCAGATAGGCGCGGGGATCGAACTCCCGGGGATTCTCCATCAGGGCCTTACGGATGGCGCCGGTGATGGCCATGCGGTTGTCCGTGTCGATATTGACCTTGCGCACGCCGTGCTTGATGCCGCGCTGGATCTCCTCGACCGGCACGCCCCAAGTCTGGGGCATTTCGCCGCCGTACTGGTTGATAATGTCCTGCAGGTCCTGCGGCACCGACGAGCTGCCGTGCATCACCAGGTGGGTGTTGGGCAGGCGGCGGTGGATGTCCTCGATCACATTCATGGCCAGGATGTCGCCGTCCGGCTTCTTGCTGAACTTGTAGGCGCCGTGGCTGGTGCCCATGGCGATGGCCAGGGCGTCGACCTTGGTGGCGGCGACGAAATCGACGGCCTGGTCGGGATCGGTCAGCAGTTGCGAATGGTCCAGCTTGCCCTCGAAGCCGTGGCCGTCCTCGGCCTCGCCCATGCCGGTCTCCAGCGAGCCCAGCACGCCCAGTTCGCCCTCGACCGAGACGCCGCAGGCATGGGCCATTTCGGTGACGCGGCGCGTGACCTCGACATTGTATTCGTAGGAGGCGGGGGTCTTGGCGTCCTCCTCCAGCGATCCGTCCATCATCACCGAGGTGAAGCCGTACTGGATGGCGGTGGCGCAGGTGGCGGGGCCGTTGCCGTGGTCCTGGTGCATGCAGACCGGGATGTCGGGATAGAGTTCGGCCAGGGCGTCGATCAGCTTGGCCAGAACCACGTCGTTGGCGTAGTTCCGGGCGCCGCGCGAGGCCTGGATGATGACGGGGGCGTTGACCTCGTGGGCCGCCTCCATGATCGCCAGACCCTGTTCCATATTGTTGATGTTGTAGGCCGGCAGGCCGTAGTCGTTCTCTGCCGCGTGGTCGAGCAGCTGTCGCAGCGTGATGCGCGCCATGGATAGTCTCCTGAGCCGAATAGTCTTTTTTGATTGGGCAAGAGACTAGCGGCGAGGCGTGACGAAGTCACGCCGCGTTACAGCCGTTTCAGCGCGAATTCAGAAAGCCGCAGTGCAGGCGTGATCCGCCTGCACCGCCGCCGATCAGACGCGCAGGGCTTCGACGCCGGGCAGGGGCTTGCCCTCCATCCATTCCAGGAAGGCGCCGCCGGCGGTGGAGACGAAGGTCATGTCGTCCGATACGCCGGCGTGGTTCAGGGCCGAGACCGTGTCGCCGCCGCCGCCTACGGCGACCAGAACACCGGCCTTGGCCAGCGCGGCCGCATGGCGGGCGACGGTCACGGTGGCGGCGTCGAAGGGCGGCACCTCGAACACGCCCAGGGGGCCGTTCCAGATCAGGGTCTTCGAAGCCGTCAGGGCGTCCAGCAGCCGCGCGACCGTGGCGGGGCCGGCGTCGAGGATCTTGTCGTCGGCCGACAGGGCGGCGCCGGCGATGACGGGGCGGGATGCGGCGCCGGGCTTGACCTCGGTCGCGACCACGAAATCGACCGGCAGCAGCAGTTTGCAGCCCTTCGCCTCGGCCTCGGCCATGATCTCGCGGGCCGTGTCGGCCATGTCGCGTTCAGCCAGCGAGCCGCCGATGTCGATCCCCTGGGCGAACAGGAAGGTGTTGGCCATGCCGCCGCCGATGGCCAGCCGGTCCAGCTTGCCGACCAGGTTCTTCAGCAGGTCCAGCTTGGTCGAGACCTTGGCGCCGCCGACGATGCCCAGAACCGGCTTCTGCGGATTGCCCAGGGCGGCGTCCAGGGCGTCCAACTCGCGGCGCATGGATTCGCCGGCATAGGCGGGCAGGTGGTGCGCGATCCCTTCCGTCGAGGCGTGGGCGCGGTGGGCGGCCGAGAAGGCGTCGTTGACATAGAGGTCGCCCAGATCGGCCAGCTTCTGGGCGAAGACCGGGTCATTGGCCTCTTCCGCCGCGTGGAAGCGGACGTTCTCCAGCAGGACCACGCCGCCGGCGTCCAGGTCTCGGATGGCGTCCACGGCGTCCGGACCGATGCAGTCGTCGGCGAAGCGGACGGGAGCGCCGAGCAGGTTCTCCAAATCATCCACGACAGGCTTCAGGCTCATCGACGGGACGCGCTGGCCCTTGGGGCGGTCGAAGTGGGCCAGCAGGGCGACCTTGGCGCCGGCGTCACGCAGCCGCTGGATCGTCGGCAGGGCGACCCGCAGACGGGTGTCGTCCGTGACCTTGCCGTCCTCCATCGGGACGTTGAAGTCCACGCGGACCAGGGCCGTCTTGCCGGCGAGATCCTTGGCGTCGTCGAGAGTGCGGAAGGTCATATCGGGCTGCCCCCAGAAAAGATGTGTCCGATCCAGAGCAGAGCGCCGTGGATCATCAGTTGAACTTGCAGTGCGACGACCGGAGCGGCGACTGCGATGAAATGTCGGCCGCTTTTCGCATGATCGCGATAGGCCGAAATAGCGAGTCCCGTGAGAAGGACAGGAACGGCGAACCAAGCAAAAGGGGCGACTGGATCAGGCCAGTTTCCAGTCAAAAAAGGGATGGCTGTTCCGAAGAAGAGCAATGCTGCGACGGCGCAGCCTCGAATGACGAACGCTCCATCCGTCAACGGCCCAAGCTCAATCTTGCGCAGTCCTAACCAGACCATAGCGCCCCAAAAGGCGATGGCGAGCAGCGACCAAGGCAGTGAAAGCCATGCGAAAAGTAAAAACCCCGGCAGTCCTAAGAATAGAAGCATGCCGGGGTTCTCGGTGCGATCTTACAGGAACTTCGCCATCACCAGCGCCGTGTCGGCCATGCGGGTCGCGAAGCCCCATTCGTTGTCGTACCAGCTGAGCACGCGGGCCAGCTTGCCGTCGACGACCTGGGTTTGGGGCAGGGCGGCGGTGGACGAAGCGGCGATGTGGTTCAGGTCGCTGGAGACCAGCGGATCGGTGGTCGTGAACAGGACGCCCTTCATCGGGCCGTCGGCGGCGGCCTGAAGCGCGGCGTTGATCTCGTCGGCCGAGGTGTCGCGACCGGAGACGACCTTCAGATCGACGACCGAGACGTTCGGGGTGGGGACGCGGATCGACGAGCCGTCCAGCTTGCCCTTCAGTTCCGGCAGAACCAGCCCCAGGGCCTTGGCGGCGCCGGTCGAGGTCGGGATCATCGACAGGGCGGCGGCGCGGGCGCGGTACAGGTCCTTGTGCATCGTATCCAGCGTCGGCTGGTCGCCGGTGTAGGAGTGGATGGTGGTCATGTAGCCGCGCTCGATGCCGAACAGGTCGTTCAGCACCTTGGCGACGGGGGCCAGGGCGTTGGTGGTGCAGGAGCCGTTCGAGACGACGATGTCGTCGGCGGTCAGGGTGTCGTGGTTGACCTTGAAGACGATGGTCTTGTCGGCGCCCTCGGCGGGGGCCGAGACCAGGACGCGCTTGGCGCCGGCCTTCAGGTGGGCGCTGGCCTTGTCCTTGGAGGTGAAGATGCCGGTGCATTCGAAGGCGATGTCCACCTTCAGCTCGGCATGCGGCAGGTTGGCCGGATCGCGCTCGGCCGTGACCTTGATCTTGCCCGTGCCGACGTCGATCCAGTCTTCGCCCGAAGTCACCGTGCCGGGGAAGCGACCGTGCACCGAGTCATAGCGGAACAGGTGGGCGTTGGTCTCGACCGGACCCAGATCGTTGATCGCCACCACTTCGATGTCCGTGCGGCCGTGCTCAATGATCGAGCGAAGGACGAGACGGCCGATGCGGCCGAAACCATTGATGGCGACGCGAACGGTCATGGGGAGGCTCCTCTGAACGATTATGTTGTTGGCGTCTCAATGGAACTGTCGCGCCCCGGTTTCAACCCCGCCGCCGCGCCTTAGCCCTAACATGGCGTGAGCAAGCGTTACGGTTTGGGTTGGCGGGACCGTGTCAGGCAAGAAACACCCCTGTCGGGGCGGTTTCGTCCTCGTTGAGCAAAATTTTTGCGACAGGGGTTGTGCGACTCCGGCCGGTATGGTTTCTTGGCGTCAGAACAGGGAGCCCCCGTGGCCACGATGACGCGCGACATGATGAAGGGATGCACCGCTCAGGCGGCAGCGACCGTTCGCGCGCCGATCGGTCTGGAAAGCCCTGTATTCCTCATTCTCCTCGTACTTCTCGGCCTGCTTACGCAAGCGGCGTGGATGCACGCGACCTGACCTAGACACACTCAGGATCGCCTCGCACCACCCCGCTCCCGAAAGGAAGCGGGGTTTTTCGTGCTTGGCGGTTCAAAAAGAACCGGACCGATGACGCAAGATTCTACCTCAGAACCCAACAAGCCCAATGCGCGCAGCGCGGCGGTGACGCATGGTCCGAACCGGGCCGCCGCCCGCTCGTATCTGCGCGCCGCCGGCATGCAGGACGCCGACTTCGACAAGCCGATGATCGGCATCGTCAACACCTGGTCGACGGTCACGCCGTGCAACATGCACCTGGACCGCCTGGCCAAGGATGTGCGCGCCGGCATCGTCGCAGCGGGCGGCTATCCGGTCGATTTCAACACCATCGTCGTCACCGACGGCATCTCGATGGGCACGGCGGGCATGAAGGCCTCGCTGATCAGCCGCGAGGTCGTCGCCGACTCCATCGAACTGGCCATCGAGGGCCATCAACTGGACGGCGTGGTCTGCATCGTCGGCTGCGACAAGACCATTCCCGCGGCGGCCATGGCCCTGGCCCGGATGGATATCCCCGGCCTGGTCTATTACGGCGGCACCATCATGCCCGGCGTGATCGGGTCCAGGGAGGTCTCGGTCCAGGAGGTGTTCGAGGCCATCGGCGCCCATTCGGCCGGGACGCTGGACGACGCGGGGCTGAAGGCGGTCGAGAGCGCAGTCTGCCCCGGCGCCGGCGCCTGCGGCGGCCAGTTCACGGCCAACACCATGGCCATGGCCCTGTCGGTCATGGGCATCTCGCCCATGGGCGCCAATGACGTGCCGGCGGTCGATCCGGGCAAGGCGGCCCAGGGCGAGCGCTGCGGTCGCCTGATCGTCGAGCGGGTGTTCGCCGGCGACACCGCCCGCAAATACATCACCCGCGCCAGTCTGAAGAACGCCGCCGTAGCCGTTTCCGCCTCGGGCGGTTCGACCAACGCCGTCATGCACCTGACGGCCATCGCGGCGGAGGCCGGGGTCGATTTCGGCGTCGAGGACTGCCACCAGGCCTGTGTCGAGGCGCCGGTCATCTGCGACCTGAAGCCGGGCGGCCGCTTCCTGGCCTCGCACCTGTTCGCCGCCGGCGGCACCCGTCTGGTCACGCAGCGCATGGCCGAGGCCGGCAAGATCGTGAACACCCCGACCGTCAGCGGCCGCAGCCTGTTCGCCGAAGCCGCAGAGGCCGAGGAGACCCCCGGCCAGGTGGTGGTGACGACCTTCGACGCGCCGGTCATGGAGCGCGGCAGCTTCGCCGTCATCTATGGCGACGTCGCCCCGGAAGGCGCGGTCATCAAGTTGACGGGCCACAAGGTCGACAGGTTCGAAGGTCCGGCCTGCGTCTTCGACAGCGAGGAAGACGCCTTCCACGCGGTCCAGGACGGCTCGGTCGGCGAAGGCGACGTCATCATCATCCGCTACGAAGGGCCCAAGGGCGGTCCGGGCATGCGCGAGATGCTGCAGGTCACCGCCGCTCTGAAGGGCCGCAAGATCGACAATGTCGCCCTGCTGACCGACGGCCGCTTCTCGGGCGCCAGCTACGGCTTCGTCGCCGGCCACATCTCACCGGAAGCCGCCGTGGGCGGCCCGATCGCTCTCATTCGCGATGGTGACCGCATCACCATCGACGTCACCAACCGCCGCATCGACGTCAACGTCGATCTGGCGACGCGCCGGGCGGGCTTTACGCCCCACGTGGTCCGCCCGGCGCGAGGTGTCTTCGCCAAATACCGCGCCTCGGTCGCCTCGGCGGCCCAGGGCGCAGTCACCATTCCCAACCCGCCGCCGGCTCAAGTTCCGGCGTCTCACAAATCCGCTGCTGCTCAGGACGCCTGAATTCTCATGGCCATCACCATCTACACCAACGAAGACATCAAGCCGGGCGCCATCGCCGGTCAGCGCATCGCCATAATCGGCTATGGCTCGCAAGGCCGCGCCCATGCGCAGAACCTGAAGGACAGCGGCCATGACGTCGTCGCCGGCGTCCGTCACGGCGGCACGGGCTGGAAACACGCCACCGCCGACGGCGTGCCGACCGCCGAACCGGCCGAGGCCGTCAAGGGCGCCGACATCATCGCCATCCTGACCCCGGACATGGTCCAGGGCGACGTCTATCGCGACATCATCGAGCCGAACGCCAAGGAAGGCTCGGCCCTGCTGTTCGCCCACGGCTTCTCGATCATCTACGAGCGCATCACCCCGCGTCCCGACATGGACGTGATCCTGGTCGCGCCCAAGGGACCGGGCGATCTGGTCCGTCGCGAGTTCCAGCGCGGTCGCGGCGTGCCTTCGCTGTTCGCCATTGAGAAGGACGTCACCGGCAAGGCCCGCGACCGGGCCATGGGCTACGCCAAGGGCAACGGCGGCGCGACCGGCGGCCTGCTGGAAACCACCTTCCGCGAAGAGACCGAAACCGATCTGTTCGGCGAACAGGCCGTCCTGTGCGGCGGCGCCAAGGAGCTGGTGATGCAGGGCTTCAACACCCTGGTCGAGGCCGGCTACCAGCCCGAGATCGCCTATTTCGAATGCCTGCACGAGCTGAAGCTGATCGTGGACCTGTTCTACGAAGGCGGCATCTCCAAGATGCACCACTTCATCTCGGAAACCGCCAAATACGGCGCCGTCGCCAGCGGCCCGCGCGTCGTCAATGAAGAGACCAAGGCCCGCATGAAGACCATCCTGGACGAGATCCAGGACGGCACCTTTGCGCGCAACTGGATCGCCGAGAACGAGGCCGGCAAGCCGCAGTACGAAGCCTGGCTGAAGGCGGACCGCGAAAGCCAGATCGAACAGGTCGGCGCCCGTCTGCGCGAGCGCATGGCCTGGCTGAACACCCCCAAGTCCGAAGCGGCCTGAGCCGTAAGCGATAGACCGGATGACCCTGATGACCGCCGCCGCCTTCAAATCCTCAGCCGAGGCCGTCCCCCAATCGGGGGCGCGCCTGCTGGTCTCCACCCTGGAGCGGCTGGGCGTGGAGGTGGTGTTCGGTTATCCGGGCGGCGCCATCATGCCGGTCTATGACGCCCTGGCCGGATCGAAGCTGAAACACATCCTGGTCCGCCACGAGCAGGGCGCGGCCTTCGCCGCCGACGCCTATGCGAGGAAGAGCGGCAAGGTCGGGGTGTGCATGGCCACCTCCGGCCCCGGCGCCACCAATCTGATCACCGGCATCGCCAATGCGCTGATGGATTCCGTGCCGATGGTCTGCATCACCGGCAATGTCGCCCAGGGCTTGATGGGGACCGACGCCTTCCAGGAGATCGACATCCTGGGCGTCACCCTGCCGATCGTGAAACATTCGATCCTGGTCCGGTCCGCCGCCGATGTTCCGGCCGCCATCGAAGAAGCCTTCCATATCGCCGCCTCGGGCCGTCCCGGTCCGGTCCTGGTCGATCTGCCCAAGGACGTGCAGTTCGCCACGACCAGCGACGACTATGGCTTCCACATTCCGAACGACACGCCGCGCATCGACCACGACGCCGTGGCCGCCGCCGAGGCTGCGATCCGGGCCGCGAAGAAGCCGTTGGTCTATATCGGCGGCGGCGTGAAGATCGGCCGCGCGACCGAGGCCCTGCGCGCCTTCGTCGCCGCGACCGGCATCCCCCAGGTCTCGACCCTGAACGCCCTGGGCACCATCCCGACCGATGCGCCTGGCATGCTGGGCATGCTGGGGATGCACGGCGCCCGCGCCGCCAATCATGCGGTCCAGGACAGCGATCTGCTGATCGTCGTCGGCGCCCGGTTCGACGACCGCGCCACGGGCAAGCTGGCCGAGTTCGCGCCCAACGCCCGGATCGTCCATTTCGACATCGACGCCTCCGAAGTCGGCAAGCTGCGGGCGGCCAATGTCGCGGTCGTCGGCGAGCTGAAGGACGGGATCGAAGCCCTGACGGCGCGCATGGCCGGCGGCCCGGCCCTGGACATCCAGCCCTGGGTCGACGAGTGCGTCGACGCCGCCCGGACCAGCGCCTATCGCTATGACGCGCCGGGCGAGGGGGTCTACGCCCCGGCCCTGCTGAAAGAAGTGTCCGAAGCGGCGGGCGACGCCTTCGTCGCCGCTTGCGACGTGGGCCAGCACCAGATGTGGGCGGCCATGCACTGCCGCTTCTCCAAGCCCGAGGCCCACATCACCTCGGGCGGCCTGGGCGCCATGGGTTTCGGCCTGCCTGCGGGCATCGGCGCCAAGCTGGCCGATCCGTCCGCGACCGTCGTCACCATCGCCGGCGACGGCGGCTTCATGATGAACATCCAGGAGCTGGCGACGCTGAAGCGTTACGGCATCCCGCTGAAGATCGTGCTGATCGACAATTCCTCGCTGGGCCTGGTGCGCCAGTGGCAGGAACTGTTCTTCGCCGAGAACTATTCCGAGATCGACCTGTCCGACAATCCGGACTTCGTGAAGGTGGCCGAGGCCTTTGGCATCGAGGCCTTCCGTATCGATCGCCGCGATCAGGTGTCGGACGGCATCCAGCGCCTGCTGGCCGCCGACGGCCCCTGCCTGGCCCATGTGGTCATTGATCCCCGAGACAATGTCTGGCCGCTGGTTCCGCCGGGCAAGAGCAACGCCGAAATGATGGAGGGCTCCTGAGATGAGCGACACGATCCACATCCAGATCGACCGTGCGGACGGTTCGCTTCAGCGTCTCATCGGCCTTGTGGAGCGCCGCGGCTTCCACATCGACGGCATGAACATGGCCGACGAAGGGGCGTTCCGCCGCATCTCCCTGACCGTGCGCGGCCGCGACGCCGGCCGGTGCATGGAGAATCTGGGCCGCCAGATCGACCGCCTGTTCGGCGTGCGCCGCATCGGCAACGACATTATTCAATCCGAGGCCGCGTAATGACCGCCGAAAAAGTACGAGTATCCGGCGTATCCCGAACTGAGGAGATCGCCGCCGACCCCAACCGGGTCATCGTCTTCGACACGACGATGCGGGACGGGGAACAGGCGCCCGGCTTCTCCATGAGCGCCCAAGCCAAGGTGAAGATGGCCCAGGTCCTGAAGGACCTGGGCGTCGACGTTATCGAGGCCGGCTTCGCCGCCGCCTCGCCGGGCGACGAAGACTGCATCCGCCGCGTGGCTGGCGAGGTCGAGGGGCCGGTCTTCTGCTCCCTGTCGCGCGCCAACGAAAAGGACATCGACGCCACCTTCCGCGCCCTGCAGCCGGCGCCCAAGTCGCATCGCCGCTGCCACACCTTCATCGGCACCAGCCCGATCCACCGCACCGCCAAGCTGAAGATGTCCACCAACGAGGTGCTGTCGACGGCGGTGCGGTCGGTCGAATACGCCGCCAGCCTGTTCGATGACGTCGAGTTCTCGGCCGAAGACGCCTTCCGCACCGAGCCCGAATTCCTGGCCGATGTGCTGGAGGCCGCCGCCGACGCCGGCGCCCGGACGCTGAACGTGCCCGACACCGTCGGTTACGCCACCCCGGAAGAGGTGCGCGAGACCTTCCGCGCCCTGGCGGCGCGGATCCACAAGCGCCATCCGCATGTGATCTTTTCGGCCCACTGCCACGACGACCTGGGCATGGCGGTCGCCAACTCCCTGGCCGCCGTCGAGGGCGGGGCGCGCCAGGTCGAGGGCGCAATCAACGGCATCGGCGAACGGGCCGGCAACGCCTCGATCGAAGAAGTCATCATGGCCCTGAAGGTCCGCGAGGACCGTTACGGCGTCACGACCGGCTCCGACAGCCGCCATCTGGTGCGCGCCTCCAAGATCCTGTGCGAGATCACCGAGACGGTCATCGCCCGCAACAAGTCGGTGGTCGGCATCAATGCTTTCGCCCACGAGGCCGGCATCCACCAGCACGGCATGCTGGCCGACAGCCGCACCTATGAGATCATGCGGCCCCAGGACGTGGGCTTCGAGGGCAGCTGGTTCGTGCTGGGCAAGCATTCGGGCCGTCACGCCATCGCCAAACGCGCCGAGACCATCGGCCGTCCCATCGAGGGCGAGCGTCTGGTCGCGGTGGTCGCCGGCTTCAAGCAGCGCGCCGACCAGATCGGCGAGATCAACGACGCGGAGCTGATCGCCATCATCGACGCCGTGGACGGCGTGTCGGAGACGGTGGCCCAGTATGCCTGATCCAAAAACCCTGTTCGACAAGGTCTGGGACGCCCACGTCGTGCGGAACGAGACGGTCGACACGCCCGGGGTTCTGTATATCGACCTGCACCTGGTCCATGAGGTCACCAGCCCTCAGGCCTTCAGCGAGATCGAGGCGCGCGGCCTGAAGGTGCGCCGCCCCGACCGGACCTATGCGACCCTGGACCATTCGACCCCGACCCTGCCGGCGGGGCTGAACGGGCTGAAACCCTATGTCACCGCCCAGGCCGAGGCCCAGGTGCATCGGCTGGAGAAGAACTGCGCCGCTCATGGGGTGCCGCTGGCGGGCTGGGGCTCCGAAGACCGGGGCGTGGTCCATGTCATGGGGCCGGAGCTGGGCCTGACCCAGCCGGGCATGACCGTGGTCTGCGGCGACAGCCATACCGCCACACACGGCGCCTTCGGGGCTTTGGCCTTCGGCATCGGCACGTCCGAAGTCGGCCATGTGCTGGCGACCCAGTGCCTGTTGCAGCGCAAGGCCAAGGCCATGCGGGTGACGGTGACCGGCCAACTGCAGCCCGGCGTCTCGGGCAAGGACGTCGCCCTGGCCGTCATCGCCGCCATCGGCTTCGGCGGCGGCACCGGCTATGTCATTGAATACGCCGGCGAGGCGGTGCGGTCGCTGGACATGGAAGGGCGTATGACCCTGTGCAACATGTCCATCGAGGCCGGCGCCCGCGCGGGCATGATCGCCCCGGACCAGACCACCATCGACTGGCTGCGCGGCCGTAAGCACGTCCCCGCCGACTATCCGGCGGCGACGGCCGAATGGCTGAAGCTGGCCACGGATCCGGGCGCGAGCTTCGACAAGGAAGTCGTCATCGACGGCGCCGCCATCCGTCCCATGGCGACCTGGGGCACGACGCCGGACGCCGGCGCGCCGATCGGCACGCCCGTGCCCCAGCCCCAGTCGGACAGCGACCGCAAGGCCATCGCCTATATGGGCTTCACGGCCGGCGAGGCGACGACCAGCCAGCCGGTGGACGTGGTCTTCATCGGCTCGTGCACCAACGGCCGTCTGCCCGATCTGCGCGCCGCCGCAGAGGTGCTGCGCGGCCGCAAGGTCAAGCCGGGCCTGCGCATGCTGGTGGTTCCCGGTTCGGAGGCCGTGCGTCGCGACGCCGAGGCCGAAGGCCTGCACGAGGTCTTCATCGCCGCCGGCGCCGAATGGCGTATCCCCGGCTGTTCGATGTGTATCGCCATGAACGGGGATTTCGTCGCGCCCGGCCAGTTGGCGGTCTCGACCTCGAACCGCAATTTCGAAGGCCGCCAGGGCAAGGATGCCCGCACCATCCTGGCCAGTCCGGCGACGGCGGCGGCGACGGCGGTGGCCGGGGTGCTGACCGATCCGCGCGTCTATCTGCGGGAGGCGACTGCCCTCAAGCAGTCGAGCGCCGCGCGCGAGACGGTAGGAGCGCAAAATGTCTGAGCCCTTTCAGGTCCTGACCTCCCGCACGGTGACGCTCAGCCAGGCCAATATCGACACCGACCAGATCATCCCCGCGCGCTTCCTGACGACGACGTCGCGCGAGGGGCTGGGCAAGGCGGCCTTTTATGACTGGCGCTATGAGACGGACGGATCGGAGAAGCCCGAGGCCATCCTGAACCGCATCGATCCGGCCGAGCATCGCATCCTGCTGGCGGGCAAGAATTTCGCCTGCGGCTCGTCGCGCGAACACGCCCCCTGGGCCCTGTACGACTATGGGTTCCGGGCGGTGATCTCGACCGAGATCGCTGACATTTTTACATCTAACGCGTTGAAAAACGGCCTGGTGCCCATCGTCGTCAGCCAGGACGTCTGGGACGATCTGGCGTCGCAACCGGACCAGCCGGTCACGATCGACCTCCAGGCCAGCCAGATCCGGCGCGGCAATGCTCAGCCCGTGTCGTTTACGGTCGAATCCTTCGCGCGCGAATGCCTGCTGAACGGGGTGGACACCCTGGGCTGGCTGCAATCAAACCTGCCTGAGATCGAAGCCTATGAGCGTTCGAGAGAGACCGTCTGATGCCCAACACCGCCCCCAAGACCTATAATATCGTCCTGTTGCCCGGCGACGGCGTCGGACCGGAGGTGACGCGCGCCGCGCGCGACGTCCTGGCGGTGATCGGCGACTTCTATGGCCACAGCTTCAACTTCTCCGAACATCTGATCGGCGGCGCCGCCATCGACGAGACGGGCGAGCCCCTGCCAGAGGCGACCCGCGCCGCCTGCGTCGCCGCCGACGCGGTTCTGCTGGGCGCCGTCGGCGGTCCCAAATGGGACGGCGGCAAGCGCCGGCCCGAGGAAGGCCTGTTGGCGATCCGCAAGGCCATGGGCCTGTTCGCCAATCTGCGGCCGCTGCAGGTCTCGCCAGTGATGGCGCACCGTTCGCCGCTGAAGAAGGAGATCGTCGAGGGCGTCGATCTGATCGTCTTCCGCGAACTGACCGGCGGCGTCTATTTCGGCGAGAAGACCCGCACCGCCGACCGCGCCACCGACCTGTGCGAATATACGGTGCCGGAGATCGAGCGCGTCACCCGCGCCGCCTTCCAGACCGCTCGCCAGCGGCGCGGCAAGGTGACCTCGGTCGACAAGGCCAATGTCATGGAGACCAGCCGCCTGTGGCGCGAGGTGGTGACCCGCATCCACGCCGAGGAATTCCCCGAGATCGCGCTTGAGCACGCCCTGGTCGATTCCATGGCCATGCACCTGATCCGCAAGCCGCGCGAATACGACGTCATCCTGACCGAGAACATGTTCGGCGACATCCTGTCGGACGAGATCTCGGTGCTGGGCGGTTCGATCGGTCTGCTGCCGTCGGCCTCGCTGGGGACCGAAGGGCCGGGCCTGTTCGAGCCGATCCACGGCTCGGCGCCGGACATCGCCGGACAGGATCTGGCCAACCCGGTCGGAACCATCCTGTCGGCGGCCCTTCTGCTGCGCCACAGCCTGAAGCTGGAGGACGAGGCCGATTCCATCGAGGCCGCCGTCGCCGCAGTTTTGGCGGCCGGCGCCGTCACCGCCGACCTGGGCGGCGCCCTGGGCACACGCGCGGCGACCGAGGCCGTGATCGACGCCATCCGCGCCATCCACTGGGCGGCGGCGCATCGGGTGCAGATGCACTGGGCCTGACCTGATCGGGCTGCGAAAATCGTACCGCGAACATCGTTGCCGAGAACACGATTTTGATCTTTTAGTCCCGCATGATGCAATGATCATGCGGGACTTAACTTTTGTTCAATGACCGTTGCAAGAAAGTTGCACCGTTTACGGTCAAGCCCCTTGCGTAAGACGCGATTGCAGTAAAACCTTCGCATCTGCGAGATTGCTAAGGGGGATTTTTGCTCATGTCGCGTGTCTGGAATCGACTTCCGGGAGCCGTCGCGCTCCTGTGTCTGACCATTGGTCTCTTCTATGCGGGCGGGGCCTTCGCCCAGGCGCCCGAGGCGGCGCCGGCCCTGCTGGCGCACCAGTCGGTGCTGGAACTGGACGGCGCCGGCACGGCCTGGCTGGGCACCTCGACCGCTCTGGTCCTGTTGATGACCCTGCCGGGTCTGGCCCTGTTCTACGGCGGCATGGTGCGCCGCAAGAACGTCATCGCCACCATCACCCAGTCGGTCGGCGTCTTCGCCGTCGTCTCGCTGGTCTGGTTCATCGCCGGCTACAGCATCGCCTTCGGCGCCAACCCTGACGCCGCGCTTCAGCCCTATGTGGGCGGCCTGGACATGCTGTTCCTGAACGGCGTGACCCTGGGCACGGCGAACACCCTGCTGACCGGCATTCCCGAATATCTGTTCATCGCCTTCCAGATGACCTTCGCCATCATCACCCCGGCCCTGGTCACCGGCGCCTTCGCTGAACGGATGAAATATTCGGGTCTGCTGTTGTTCACGGCCCTGTGGTCGCTGCTGGTCTATTCGCCCATCTGCCACTGGGTCTGGGGCGGCGGCTTCCTGGGCGCCGCCGGCGTGCTGGACTTCGCGGGCGGCGCGGTCGTTCACGTCAACTCGGGCGTCGCGGGGCTGGTCTGCGCGATCTTCCTGGGTCGCCGCAAGGGCTATGGCGCCGAGCCGATCATCGCCCACAACCCGGTCCTGACCATGATCGGCGCCTCGCTGCTGCTGGTCGGCTGGATCGGCTTCAACGCCGGCTCGGCGGGCGCGGCGAACGAACTGATGGGCGTCGCCCTGCTGAACACCGTCCTGGCCGCCGCCGCCGCCGCCCTGACCTGGAAGATCATCGAACTGATCGAGAAGAAGAAGGTCTCGCTGATCGGCATGCTGTCGGGCGTGGTCGCCGGTCTGGTGGCCATCACTCCGGCCGCCGGCTTCGTCGATCCCAAGGGCGCGGTCATCATCGGCCTGATCGCCGGACCGGTCTGCTACATCTCGTCGGTCTGGATCAAGAAGCTGCTGCGCTACGACGACTCCCTGGACGCCTTCGGCATCCACGGCGCCGGCGGTCTGATCGGCGCCCTGCTGACCGGCGTGTTCGCGACCACCGCGATCAACAGCCTGTCGGAAGGCGCTACTGTCGGCGCCCAGGCCTTGGGCCTGGCCTGGACCATCGCCTACAGCGCGGTCGGCACCTTCGTCATCCTCATCATCTGCAAGTTCACCACGGGCCTGCGCGTGAGCGAGGCGGAAGAAGCCGCCGGTCTGGACACTTCGCTGCACGGCGAGACCCTGGATCACTGACGAAATCGGGACGCGGCTCCGCCGGCCGCGTCCCGTCCGCCGGGCCTGTCCCGGCTCTATAGAAACAAATATAATCAAGGGGATATGACTATGAAGTTTGGATTTTTCCGTTCCGCCGCTGCGGCCGCTCTCGCCACCGGCCTGATCGGTCTGGCCGCGCCCGCCTCGGCGCAAAGCGACATCGACGTCGCGTTCAACGCCGGTATCGTCACTGACTATGTGTTCCGCGGCTTCAGCCAGACGGGCGAAGATCCGGCCATCCAGGGCGGCGTCGATCTGACGGCCGGCAGTTTCTACGCCGGCGCCTGGGCCTCGAACGTGGACTTCGGCGACGACACCGATGCTGAGTTCGACATCTACGGGGGCTATCGCACCGAAGCGGCCGGCTTCGCCCTCGACTTCGGCGTGATCGGCTATCTGTATGCTGGCACGCCCGACGGAGCCGACTACAACTACGCAGAGTTCAAGGCGGCCGCCTCGCGCGCCGTCGGACCCGCCACGGTCGGCGCCGCCGTCTATTACTCGCCCGACTTCTTCGGGGTCGACGAAGCGGCGACCTATGCAGAAATCAACGGCGCCTTCAGCCCGGCTGACAAATGGACGATCTCGGGCGCTGTCGGCCAGCAATGGCTGGACGTCAGCGACGACTATGTGACTTGGAACGCCGGCGTCGCCTATGCCCTGACCGACAATCTGGCTCTCGACGTGCGCTACTACGACACCGACGTGGACGGCGTGCCTAACGCCGAGGACCGCGTGGTCGGCTCGGTCAAGCTGGTCTTCTGAATCCTAGCACATCGAGTAGGGCCCCGGAGAGTGATCTCCGGGGCCTTTTTCGTTCAGCGGGCGTAGCGGCTTTCGACCGGATCGTACCGGTCCCAGACCTTGCCGTCGGCCAGCGACCGCAGCAGCTTCAGATATTCGGCGTGGGTCCAGGCCAGGGGAGTGGCGGAATCCGTATTCTGACCCAGGGTGTAGTCGTGGGCCGTGGGGGCGCCGACCCCGTCCCACACCTGTTCGGCCAGCATCAGGCCGTCGTTGGCGAACCGCTCCATGCCGCGCACATAGGTCTGGCGGATGGCCGCGATGTCTGCCGCGGACGGCGTCCCGTTCACGCTGACGCGAGCCAGTTCATAATGGCCGCGTTCCCCGGTGAAGAAGGGCCAGACCCGGCCGCGCTGGCCGGGGCTCATCTGCCCGCCCACGCCATAGTTGGCGCCGGTGACGTGATCCTCGCCGTAGCCATCGACGCCGTAGCGGCGCCAGCCGGGCGTCTTGTCCCCTTCCGGCCCGAAGTCGTAGCGGACGCGGTACAGGTCCTCCAGACTCTGGTCGTCATAGACGGGCAGGGTCGAAACGATGTGCGGGTCATCCGCCTTGCGCACGCCGTAGCGGACCAGTTCCAGGAAGCCGCCGTCCACCACCCGGTCTTCGGCTGGGGCGATCTGGCCGTTGGCGGCGCCGATCGGCGCCTTGTCGTTCGGGTTCTCGTTCTGGGTGATGCGGATGTAGTAGCGACCGTCGCCGAAGTCGCCGTTGGTGGTGAACATCCGGTCTTCGATCTTGGACGCATAGCTGTCGGCGGCGGCCTGGTAGCGGGTCGCGCCCGTCGCATCGCCCGAGGCCCGGGCCATCTCGGCCGCGACCGTCAGGCCGGCGACCACGGCGGCGGTGCTGGACGGCGAATAGCCCTGCTGCTCTTCCCAGCGTTCCTGCTGGGTGAAGGGCGGCTTGATCTCGGCCTCGTTCCACAACAGCCCGACCTTGCCGCCGTCCACCAGGAAGTCGGCCGCCGGCTTCAGCATGGCGTTGTAGTGCTCGGTCATCTGGGCGTCTGACAGCCAGCCCATCTTCCACAGACGATAGCCCAGCATGATCGGCATGGCCGTCTGGTCCAGCTGAACCGCGACCCACTCCAGTTCGCCATCCACATGGGTCTTCTGCAGGAACCAGCCGCCGACGCCGGTGTTGCCGGGCGTGTTCGGGCCGACCTGCACCTGCGGCAGATAGTTGAAGGCCGCCAGCGGCGTCTCCTTGTCGCCCAGGGCCGCCAGGGCCATGGCCACCTGATAGAAGTCGCGCGGCCAGACCGCCTTATAGCCGGTCGAGGATTTCGACGCGTCCACCGTGTCGCCCCATGGGTTGGACAGGGACGCGATCAGGGCGCCGGCGTGGGTGCGATCCTCCTGCACCTTCAGCATCAGGGCCGAGGCATAGGCCAGCTTGCCCCCGTCGGTCGCCTGTTCGGCGATGCGCGGCAACTCGCTCAGCGAGGCGACATAATCCTCCCAACCCGCACGCTCGCCCTCGCCGTTGAAGCGGGCCAGCACCTCGTCCAGTCCGGTCGCGAAGGCGCCGTCCGCCGCCGCCTGGGCCGCCGCCTCGCTGTCGCCGAAGCCGATGACGAAGTCGCGGCTGAGGCTCTGGCCCATGCGCAGGGTCGGCAGGGCGCCGGTCATCATGGTGTTGCCGGCGGTCTGGCCGGTCGAGGCGTAGGTCCAGTCCAGCTTGCCGTCCTTCAGATCGGTCAGGCCATCCGAGGCGCCGACGAAGCCGACGCTGGCGGCGGCGAAGGCCTCGCTGGGCTTCAGCACCAGGTGCGTGTCTCCCTCCCAGGCGTGGAAGCCTTCGCGTGTGACCTGGCCGCGATCATCGACGCCGGTATTGGCGATGTGCGGCTCGAGCAGCAGATAGGGCGTCGCCTCGCCGCTCAGGGCGGTGATCTGAACCCGCAGCACCAGGGCGTTGCGGTCGGGGTCGGTGAAGATGCGCTTCTCGATCTCGAACCGGCCGGCCTTGTCGCGCGTCGTGACCTTGTAGGCGGGGGACAGCGGGCGCCCCTCGGCGTCCACGTGCAGGTATTCGGTCTTGGCCGTGGTGTCGTCGCCTTCCAGCGCCAGACCATCCGGCGTGACGACGGCGAAGCGAAGCGCCTTGATCTGGGCCTCGTGGATCAGGCCGTACATGGTCTCGGTCAGAACGCCGTCGGCGATCGAGAACCAGACCTTGGACACCGCCCCGGTCTGGCCGCCGTCGCGATATTGGCCGTCGACATAGGCCTCGTAGGACGCGCCGGCGCCGGTCTTGGCGGCGCTGGACCAGGTCGGCAGGTCGCCGGGTGCGCCGGGCGCGACCGACTGTGCGGACGCGGCCGAGGCGACGGCCAGACCGGCGGCACCGGCGAGGCAAAGGGTTTTGAACTTACGCATGGAGAAGCCTCACGGGTTGGGCGTGGGGGAGGGGGAATGTTCGCGCACCAGCAGGGCGCTCGCCGCCGCCAGCACGAAGGAAACGGCGCCGAGCACCAGGGCCCAGATGGCCTGGCCGTCGAACAGGGTCTTCAGGATCAGGCCCAGGACGGTGGCGGCCAGCAGCTGGGGCACGACGATGAAGATGTTGAAGACGCCCATATAGACGCCCATCTTCCGGTCCGGCACCGCCGCCGACAGGATGGCGTAGGGCATGGAGACGATCGAGGCCCAGGCGAAGCCGACGCCGATCATCGGCAGCCACAGCAGGCCCGGATCGCGGATGACGAAGACCCCGAATAGACCCGCCGCGCCCAGCAGCAGCATCAGGGCGTGGGTCGCCTTTCGGCCGATGCGCGTGGCCAGCACCGGCAGGGTGAAGGCCGCCAGGGCCGCCACGCCGTTATAGACTCCGAACAGCACCCCGACCCAGTCGGCCCCGGCGGCATAGGCGGCCGAGGTCGTGTCGGTCGTGCCGTAGTGGACACGGGTCACGGCGGCGGTGGTGTAGATCCACAGGGAGAACAGGGCGAACCAGCTGAAGAACTGGACGACCGCCAGGCCGCGCATGGTCTCGGGCATGCGGAAGATGTCGTTCAGGATCTCGGTCGCGGCGTTGACGATCTGGCGGCGTTGCATCATGCCGACCGCGATCTGCAGCAGCCCAAAACCGGCGAAGAAGCCGGCCAGGACCAGTAGTTCCTTCTCCAGGTTCAGCGCGCCGATCAGCACGAAGCCCAGACCCCCCAGCACGGCGCAGACCAGGCCCGACGTCATCCAGCCCTGAACGCTGCGCGCCGGCGCCTCGGGTCCGTCGTCGGCGGGCGTACCCAGCGCGTCCTGCTTGGCGCGTTCGAAGGCGGCGATCTGTTCGGGGCTGTATTCTCGGGTGCTCAGCACGGTCCACAGCACGGCCGAGAACAGGCCGGCGGCCCCGACATAGAAGGCGATCTTGACCGACAGGGGCACGACCCCCGCCTCGGCCGTCGAGACCACGCCGAACACGTTCGACAGCAGCCACGGCAGAACCGAGGCGAACACGGCCCCGGCGCCGATGAAGAAGCTCTGCATCGCATAGCCGGCGGTGCGTTGTTCCTCCGGCAGATTGTCGCCGACGAAGGCGCGGAACGGCTCCATGGTGATATTGATCGAGGCGTCCATGATCCAAAGCATGGCTGCGGCGAACCACAGGCCGGGGCTGTTGGGCATGGCGATCAGGGCCAGGGTGGTGGCGATGGCGCCGACCAGGAAATAGGGGCGGCGACGCCCGAACCGGGTCCAGGTCCGGTCGCTGAAATGGCCGATGATCGGCTGAACCAGCAGACCTGTCAGCGGCGCGGCGATCCAGAGGATCGCCAGACTGTCGACCTCGGCGCCCAAGGTCTGGAAGATCCGACTGGTGTTGGCGTTCTGCAGGCCGAAGCCGATCTGGATGCCGAAGAAGCCGACGCACATGTTCCAGATCGCCAGGCCGGACAGGCGCGGGCGGTGGGCAAGAAGGCTCATGCGACGCTCCCCCAACCCGTCATCCTCGGGCTTGACCCGAGGACCGGGCGCCGGTCGGGCTGTGCGTCGCCCCTTCGCATGAGCGGCTGATCATCCGGTCCTCGGGTCAAGCCCGAGGATGACGGGGGAGTATGGGGGTAGATCATCGCCGCCTCCGCCCGACCGGCACGAAGCGGATCGCCTGGCCGCCACCGGGCGCCAGGGCCAGGGTCAGGACGTCGGCCGAAGTGACCTCGCGCTGCTCGATGATGATGGACTCGCGTTTGCCGCGATAGTCGGCGTCCGGCCCGTCGCGGTAGATCTCAGCGCGATAGCGCCGACCGTCGTCCAGGAAGTCGAGATGCGCGGTCAGGACGCGCGGATGCTCGTCGGTGACGGCGCCCAGGGCCCAGACGTCCGACGCCCGATCCTTCCTCGCGATGGCGACGTAATCGCCGATCTCGGCCGCCAGCACCCGGGTCTCGGACCAGTCGACCGGCACGTCCTTGATGAACTGGAACGGGCCGGGATTGGCCTCGTAATTGACCAGCAGGTCGGCCGCCATCTGGATCGGGCTGTAGATGACGACATAGAGGGCCAGCTGCTTGGCCCATGTCGTCTGCACGCCGCCGGGGCTGCGTGTCTCCATGCCGAAGATGCCGGGG
Organism: Brevundimonas mediterranea; assembly: GCF_011064825.1. Classification (NCBI taxonomy): domain Bacteria; kingdom Pseudomonadati; phylum Pseudomonadota; class Alphaproteobacteria; order Caulobacterales; family Caulobacteraceae; genus Brevundimonas; species Brevundimonas mediterranea. The sequence continues at coordinate 781,626 of NZ_CP048751.1, read as the reverse complement.
GTATAGTCCATCGGTCCGGCCAGCAGGCGGGTGAAGACCAGGTTCGGCTCGTGCTCGGGCGGATTGCCCGGATTGCCCCAGGCCGAATATTCCATGCCGCGCTGGCCCTCGCGGCTGATGATGTTCGGATAGGTGCGGCGCAGGCCGGTGTCCTTGAACGGCTCGTGGGCGTTGATCGCCACCTTGTGCCGGGCGCCCGCCTCGACGACCTTCATATGGTGCTGGGCCATCGCCTGGCTCTCGTGCCAGGCCATGACCATCCGGCCGTCCGGCCCGGCGACGCGCGCCCCTTGCGCGTCCGCCACATAGCCCGTCTTCACCGAATGGACGCCGAGGCGTTCATACAGGGCCATCGCCGGTTCGAGCTGCTGCTCATAGTGGAAGGCGTTGCCGCCCGTCTCGTGGTGGCCAATCAGTTGCACGCCCTTGGACCGGGCGTGGGCGCAGACCGCCTCGATGTCGAAATCCGGATAGGCCTCGGTGAAGCTGAAGTCCGAACCATTGGCGAACCACTGGCCATCCCAACCCTTGTTCCAGCCTTCGACCAGAACCCCGCCGAAGCCGTGCTTGGCTGCGAAGTCGATGTGTTTGATCGCGTTCTCGGTGGTGGCGCCGTGTTTGGGGCCGGAGTTCCAGCTCTTCAGCTCCAGGTGCATCTCCCACCACACGCCGACGTACTTCATCGGCTTGAACCACGACACGTCGCCCAGCCTGTTGGGTTCGTTCAGGTTCAGGATCAGGCTGGACTCGATCAGACCGGCCGCGCTGTCTGACACCTGCAGCGTCCGCCAAGGCGTGTTGAAGGGCGCCTGGCGCACCACGGCGGCGTTGGTCAGGCCGGGCGTCAGCTGGGCCCGGAACTTCGTCTCCTCCGACCGCCGCAGGTTCATCCCGGCGTAGTCGATGCAGGCGGCCTCGTGGATCGAGACGTGCAGCCCCGACTGGCCCTTGACGGTCATCGGCGTCTGGGCGCTGCCGACCGCGCTGATCGGGGTGCGGCTGTAGAGGTATTCCTCGCGGTTCCATTCCCAGGCCGGGCACCAGATGGCCTCGCCGTCCTCGGCCAGGTTGAACTCGGTGATCTCCGATCCGATGCGGACCGTCTTCAGCGCGGCCTGGTCCGGGAATTCGTAGCGGAAGCCCAGGCCGTCGTCATACAGGCGGAACACCACGTCCACGCGGCGTTGCAGGCCGGCGGTCTCGGCGTAGCTGACGCGCCATTCGTTGTAATGGTTGCGGATGAAGCGGCGCTCGCCCCACGGCTGCTCCCAGGTCTCGTCCATGGTCACGGGCTGGCCGGCGGTGATCGCCAGGCCGCGCTCCAGCGCCGGGGCGTCGGTCAGCAGGAAGCCCAGCTTCGACGGCGCGACCACCATCCGCCCCTGACGCAGGACGGCGTACATCGGCCGGCCGTCGTTGTCGGTGAAGGCCTCGACCGTCAGGACGCCGCCGGGCGAGCTGGCGCGGGCGTGGGTCGGCGTGGTCTGGGCGCGAACGCCCGTCGCGCCGAAGGCCAGAATCGAGGCGCCGCCGAGGGCCAGGAAGGATCTGCGCTGCATCATGTAAACTCCGTTACGCCGCCTCTTGCCAACCGCTGCGAACGGTGGCTGAAATGTTTGCAGAAAAATTTGCAGTCAGAACAGGCTGTGCTGGGGACCCGCGACCTTGAGCCGCAAGACCACTCGACTTGAAGACATTGCGCGCCTGGCCGGGGTGTCGGTCGCCACCACCTCGCGGGCGCTGAACGACAGCCCCGCCGTCAACGACCGCACCAAGCAACTGATCTGGAAACTGGCGAAGGAGCACGACTATCCGTTCCGCCGCTACATGCCCGCCGGCCCGATCGGGGCCCAGGGTACGATCGCCCTGGTGACGCCGCGACCCCAGGGACGGGAAGGCCGGATCTCCGACCCCTTCTTTCTGGAGCTGCTGGCCGGGGTGGGCGAGGCGGCGCGCGAACGCGGCTGCGACCTGCTGATGAGCCATATTTCGCCCGCCACCTATGACGAGCTGGCGGCTGCGATGAACACCAGCCGCGCCGACGGGGTGATCTTCCTGGGCCAGTCCAGCCTGCACGGCGCCTTCAACCGGCTGGCGGCGGGCGACCATAGGTTCGTGGTCTGGGGCGCCGACCTGCCGGAGCAGGACTATTGCTCCATCGGCTCCGACAACTTCTCGGGCGGTCGCCGCGCGACCGCGCATCTGGCGCGGCTGGGACGCACGCGGATCGTGTTTCTGGGCGACCTCGATCCGCCCGAAGCCATGCAGCGGCACCGGGGCTATCTGGAGGCGCTGGAGACGGCGGGCCTGTCGGTGGACGCCGAACTTATCGTTCCCGCCCATTTCGAGGTCGAGTCCGCCGAGGCGGCCGTCGACGCCCTGGTTCGCCGGGGCGTGCGGTTCGACGGCGTGGTGGCGGCGTCCGACCAGATCGCCCTGGGCGCGGTGCGCGCGCTGGAGCATGCCGGACTGACCGTGCCGGGCGACGTCTCGGTGATCGGCTTCGACAATGTGCCCTTCAGCCGCTACTCGCGCCCGGCCCTGTCCACCATCGCCCAGGACACGATGAAGGCCGGCCGACTGATGGTGTCCAAACTGCTGGACCACGGGGGCGCGACCGCCGGTCGGTCGGAACGCGTTCCCACCGATCTGATCGTGCGCGAGACCTGTGGCGGCTGACCGGCTCATGCCAGTCTGAAGACCAGGCCGGCGAGCGGGGGCAGGGTGGCGCCGTCGGCCTCAGTCCAGTTGATCGCCTCGATCCGCGTCGCGTCGACGGGCGGACGCCATTCGACCGGATCGTGGCCCAGGTTGAAGACGCACAGAAGCTGTTCCCCGCTCCCGCCGCGCTCCCGCCGTTCGAACACCAACAGGTGCGAGGTCTCGATCGGCGCCATGCCGCCGTAGCGGAGGGCCGGATGCTGATGACGCAGCCGGATCATCCGGCGCGCCACCTGCAGGGTCGAGGCCGGATCGGCCTCCTGCGCATCCACCGCCAGCGGCAGATGGCGCGCATCGACCGGCAGCCAGGGCTCGACGGTGGAGAAGCCGGCGTTGGCCTGGTCCGCATGCCAGGGCATGGGCGTGCGGGCTCCGTCGCGGCCCAGGGTCTCGGGCCAGTTGGCGATGGCCTCGGGATCGACCAGCCGCTCGAACGGCACCTCGGCCTGGGGCAGGCCCAGCTCCTCGCCCTGATAGACGAAGACATTGCCGCGCAGGCACACCAGCAGCAGCAGGGCCATCTCGGCGAAGGCCTTGCGGTCCCGGCCCTGGGCCCAGCGCGACACGGCGCGCGGCGCGTCGTGGTTCGAGAAGGTCCAGGACGGCCAGCCTTCGCCCTGCTGATCCGGCCACATGGTCTCGCCCTGGGCGACCAGTTCGCTCTTCAGCGTGTCGGCGTAGAGATACAGGAAGCCATAGGCGGAATGCAGACGGTCGGTCCCGGCCGTATATTCCTTCATCTCGCGGTCGGCGTGGTCGCCGCCCACTTCGGCGACGGTGAACCGGCCCTCGTAGCTGTCGGTCAGGGCGCGGATTCGGTTCAGGAAGCCGATGATCTCCGGCTGGCTCTGGTTGTTGATCTTGTCCTGGAAGTCGAACGGCCGGGTGCGTTTCTTGCCGTCGTTGATCGGCGGATTGTCGGTCAGCTTCAGATCGTGGATGGAGAAGTTGATGGCGTCCAGCCGGAAGCCGTCCACCCCCCGGTCCAGCCAGAAGCGCGCCGCCGCGATCAGGGCGTCCTGAACCTCGGGGTTCCGCACGTTCAACTGCGGTTGGGAGGCCAGGAAGTTGTGCATGTAGTACTGGCCGCGCCGGGCGTTCCAGGTCCAGGCCGGACCGCCGAACACCGACTGCCAGTTCGACGGCGGCGATCCGTCCGGCTTGGCGTCGGCCCAGACGTACCAGTCGGCGTGCGGGCCGGAGCGTGAGGCGCGGCTGTCCAGGAACCAGGGATGTTCGTCCGAGGTGTGCGAGAAGACCTGATCGATCACAACCTTCAGGCCGAGGTCATGGGCCCGCGCCACCAGGGCGTCGAAATCGGCCAGGGTCCCGAAGATCGGATCGACGTCGCAATAGTCGGCGACGTCATAGCCGAAGTCCTTCATCGGCGAGGTGAAGAAGGGGGACAGCCAGATCCCGTCCACGCCCAGCGAGGCGACATGGTCCAGATGCTGGGTGATCCCCTTCAGGTCGCCCACCCCGTCGTTGTTCGCATCGGCGAAACTGCGCGGATAGATCTGGTACAGCACCGCGCCCCGCCACCATTCAGTGTGGGCGGTCGCCGGCCGGGCGGCGGTCGCGAGATCGAGGGTGTGGGCGTTCACTGGGGCGTGCTCTTGCAGATCAGATAGTCGAGAGGGGCGATGCGGACGGCGTAGCTGGCCGGGGCCGAAGCCTCGGCCGCGCAGTCGCCGCGAACAGCTTGCCACCGCCGCGAGCCGGGCTCCACCTCGACCTGGGCCGTGACTTCGGCGGTCGAGGTGTTGAACAGGACGAGGGTCTCCCCGCCGGCCTCGTCAATGCGGGACATGGCGAACAGGCCCGGCGTGTCGCCGGCGACGCGGACGACCTGACGGCCGTGGCGCAGGGCCGGTTCGGCGGCGCGGATGCGGGCCATCTCGGCGATGGCCGTATAGAGGGGCGCTTCGGTCGAATAGGCCGGCTGACGACCGCCGATGGGCCGCTCCGCCGCATAGACGGCGGTCTGGCTGGCGAACATGTCCTGGCGTGAGTTTCCGTAACCGCCGGCGCCGGCGAAGCCCTGCTCGTCGCCGTAGTACAGGGTCGGCACGCCGCGGCTGAACATCATCAGGGCATGGGCCAGTTTCACCCGGGCCAGGATCTCCGCCTCGCTGGCGTTCGGGTTCGCCTGTTTCACGAAAAAGCCGACCCGGCCCATGTCGTGGTTGCCCAGGAAGGTCGGCAGGATGGCGGCGGTGTCCGCCCCCTTGGCGTAGATGGCGTCGGCGGCGAACAGCTTGGCCAGGGCGTCAGTTCCCGACTTGCCCGAGACGACCTCGACCGCCGTCTTCTGGAACGGGAAATCCAGCACGGCCGGATAGGCGTCCACCCGCGTGAACCGCGCCGTGACCGCCGGGTCAGGGTCATAGACCTCGCCGAAGATGTGGAAGTTCGGGATCCCCTTGGCCCGCGCCCGCGCCAGCATGGCGGGGATGAAGGCCTGCCAGAACTCGGGGTTCACGTGGCGGGCGGTGTCGATGCGGTAGCCGTCGATCCCGTACTTGTCGATCCAGCCGCCGAAGATGTCGATCATGCCCTGGATCACGACCGGATCCTCGGTCAGCAGGTCGTCCAGACCGGCGAAGTCCCCGTCCAGCGAGCTTTCGCCCGCAAACGTGCTGTCGCCCCGGTTATGATAGTGGATCGGGTCGTTCAGCCAGGCCGGAACCTTGGCCGTCTCCTCGCCCGCCGGAACATAGGGACTGTAGGCGTAGTCGGGTCGGGTCAGGCGCGAGAAGTCCCGCCCGTCGAAACGCTCGTTTATCGCCGCTCCGTCCAGCCCGCCGAGACGGGTGTAAGGATAGTCGGCCCGGCTGCGGTATTCGCACGGCCGGTCGGGGCATTCGCGATAACGGATCACGTCGGCCGTGTGATTGGCGACGATGTCCAGATAGACCTTCATGCCCCGCGCATGGGCCGCATCGACCAGGGCGCGCATCGCCGCCTCGTCGCCGAAATGCGGATCGACGGCCGTGAAGTCGGTGATCCAGTAACCGTGATGCGCCGCGCCCGTGTAGTTCCCGTGGGTCTGGACCGGCTTGTTCTTGAAGACGGGCGCCAGCCACACCGCCGTCGCGCCCAGGCCCTGGATATAGTCCAGCCGCTGGGTCACGCCGGCCAGATCGCCGCCGTGATAGAAGTCGGTGTCGGACGGGTCGAAGCCGCTCTTCAGCCGCTCGGGCGCATAGCCGCCGTGGTCGTTCGAGGAATCGCCGTTGGCGAACCGGTCGGGCAGCAGGAAGTAGATGACCTCATCCTGGGGCGGGCGCTGGCGCAGGGCGGTCAGGACGTCCGGCGTGGCCGACTGGGCCTGGACGGGCAGGGGGGAAGTCGAGGCGAACAGCGCCGCCGCCGCGATCATGGCGCGCGCCGGGGTCTTCCATTGTCGGGCGAGGGTCATCCTGTCGTTCTCCCTGTCCAGAAAGTGCAAAGCCTTCCAGATCGATTTGCAAGATTTTGCAGTCCGGGCGGCCCCTGTCAACGCGGATTAGAATGCTGCATTGCAGCAAGTAATCGGCATGACTCTCCCGCCGAGCTAAGGTTTTCGGGCTGTTTGCGGTGGTTCGGGTGCGGCGAAATTACGCCCCTCGCATTAACTGCTTGCAAGAATGCCAGATGTTTGCATATTTTTGCGAAGGCTTCGGCTGCGACATTCAGAATCGCGGCAGCCCCAGGGAGGATGACAATGTCTCAACGTCTTAATCGGCGCGTGCGCCTGCTGTCGGGCGCCGCATTCGGCGCCGCCGCGCTCGTGGCCGTCAGCAGCGCCCAGGCGCAAACCGCCGCGGCGACGACCCAGGCCGACGAACAGCCTGCGGAAGTCGGCGAAATCGTCGTCACCGGCATTCGTCGCTCGATCGAGGCTTCGATCTCGGCCAAGGCCAACAACACCTCTATCGTGGAAGTCATTTCGGCCGAGGACATCGGCAAGCTGCCGGACGTCTCCATCGCCGAATCCCTGGCTCGTCTGCCGGGCGTGACCATGCAGCGCCTCGACGGCCGCAGCCAGCAGATCTCCATCCGCGGCCTCGGCCCGGACTTCACCACCGCCCTGCTGAACGGCCGCGAACTTGTCACCACCGGCGACAACCGCGGCGTCGAGTTCGACCAGTTCCCCTCGGAACTGCTGGGCAGCGTCGTGGTCTACAAGACCCCGGATGCGGCCCTGATCGGCCAGGGCCTGGCCGGCACCGTCGACCTGCGCACCGTCCGGCCCCTGGCCTATGGCCGTCAGGCCATCGCCGTGAACTATCGCCACGAATGGAACGACATCGGCGCCCTGAACTCGGGCACGACCGACAGCGGCGACCGCTACACCCTCTCCTACATCGACCAGTTTATGGACGGGACGCTGGGCGTCGCCCTGGGCTACGCCCACATGAGCTCGCCCTATCAGTCCGAGCGGTTCAACGCCTGGGGCTATCCGACCTATAGCGACGGCAATCTGCTGACCGGCGGCGTCAAACCCTATGTCATGTCGTCGGAGCTGGAGCGCGACGGTTATATGGGTGTGCTGGAATGGCGTCCGAACGACCGCATCCACTCGACGATCGACGCCTTCTATTCCGAGTTCAAGAACACCCAGGTTCTGCGCGGCATCGAGTTCCCGCTGGCTTGGGGCGGTTCGTCCGGGGATTGCACAGTGAACGTGCCGTCGTCGTTCTGCCGTCCGGCGCCCTCGCTGCGAGCCGGCTACACGGTCGAAGACGGCATGATCGTCGCCGGCACCTGGGACAACATCAAGGGCGTCGTCCGCAACGACCTGAACAAGCGCGACAGCAATATCACCGCCCTGGGCTGGAACACCGAGTTCGTCGCCAACGACGACTGGACCCTGGCTCTCGACGTCAACTATTCGAAGGTCGAGCGGAACGACATCATCCTCGAGACCAACGCTGGCACGGGCCGCAACATCAACGGCGCCCTCGACACCCTGGGCTTCGAACTGACCGACGACGGGGTGACCCGTTTCACCAGCCAGCTCGACTACGCTGACGCCAGCCTGATCCGCATCACTTCGGCCCAGGGCTGGGGCTCTGACGTCATCGCGGGTGGCCAGGTCGGCTATATGAACACCCCGTCCATCGAGGATGAGATCAAGGCCGTTCGCCTGACGGCCAACCGCACTCTGCACCAGAGCCCGTTCAAGTCCATCGACTTCGGCTTCAACTATTCGGAGCGCAACAAGACCTTCGTCAACGACCAGTATTACATCGGCGTCCCGGGCGGCGGGGACCTGTTCGTGCCGTCGGAATATCTGCTGGCGCCGACCGACCTGGGCTACCTCGGCATCTCACAGGTGCTCAGCTACGACGCGCTGGGCGTGGTCAACAGCGGCCTGCTCGACCTAGGCTCAGGACTCATAGCCAGAATAGCACTGTAGCGGCGAGGGCGATGGCGGACAGGAAGACGGTCGGGCACCGATCGTAGCGGGTGGCGACGCGACGCCAGTCCTTGAGCCGGCCGAACATGATTTCGATGCGGTTTCGGCTTTTGTACCGGCGCTTGTCGTAACGGATAGGCGCGGTCCGGGATTTTCGACCGGGGATGCAGGGCGTGATGCCCTTGGCCTCCAAAGCGTCCCTGAACCAGTCTGCGTCATAGCCCCGGTCGCCCAGCAGCCATTGGGCCTTGGGAAGGCTGTCCAGCAGGGCCGCAGCACCGGTGTAGTCGCTGACCTGGCCTGCCGTCATGAACAGGCTGATGGGGCGTCCGTTCGCATCGGTTACGGCGTGAAGCTTGGTGTTCATGCCGCCTTTGGTGCGTCCGATGAGCCGCCCAAGACCCCCTTTTTTACCGCGAGGCTCGAAGCCGTACGGTGCGCCTTGAGATAGGTCGCGTCGATCATGAGGGTGCGCCGTTCGGCCTGAGCGCCGGACAGTCCCTCCATCATCCGGATGAAGATCCCGGCCTCGCTCCAACGCTTCCAGCGGTTGTACAGCGTCTTGTGTGGGCCATAGACCGGCGGCGCGTCACGCCAGCGAAGCCCGTTGCGGTTGACGAAGATGATCCCGCTCAACACCCGACGATCATCCACCCTGGGCTTGCCGTGGCTCTTGGGGAAGTGCGGCTGCAGCCGCGCCATCTGCTCGTCCGTCAGCCAATAGAGGTCGCTCATATCCAGTCTCCTTACAGAGCCTGAATCAGATCGAGCACATCACATCAATGGGTCCTGAGCCTAGTTCGCAACCCCAATGCCGACGTCGCCGCCGGCAACTGGGAAGTGACGGAAAAGGTCTCGACCGCCTATGTCCGCGCCAACATTGACCACTATCTGTTTGGCTTGCCTCTGACCGGCAATGTCGGAATGCAGTTCGTCTACACCGATCAGATGTCCGATGGGTTCTCGGCCCGCCAAGTCTCACCCGGCGTGTCGGAAACGCTCGCCGTCAGCGGCGGAGTCGACTATCTGGAAATCTTGCCAAGCTCGAACTTCATCCTTGAGGTCGGCGACGACATGTTCGCCCGCTTCGCTGCCTCGCGCACCTTGGCGCGGCCGCGGATGGACGACATGCGCGCCTCGCGGAACTACAGCTACAACACCAGCCTTGCCCAATCGACGGACATCAATCGTTCGCCGTGGGGCGGCGGCGGCGGCAATCCCGAGCTCCGGCCCTATATCGCCGATGTCGCCGACGTCTCGTTCGAGAAGTACTTCGCCAACCGCAAGGGTTATGTCTCGGTGGCGGCCTTCTACAAGTATCTCGAATCCTATGTTTACAACCACAACCAGATCTTCGACTTCACCGGCTATCCGATCGGCGTGATCTCGCCGACCAACCCGGAGCCGGCCTTGCGTCAAGGGCTGGTCGGGGCGCCGGACAATGGCGATGGCGGCTGGATCAAGGGGCTCGAATTCTCAGTGTCGGCGCCGTTCGACATCTTCCATCCGATGCTGGAAGGCTTCGGCGGCGTCTTCAGCGCCTCGACCACCGACAGCGAGGTTCAGCCGGATCCGACCCAGCCTCCGACCGCCCTTCCCGGTCTGTCGGAAACCGTCGTCAACGGCACGCTCTACTATGAGCGTTACGGTTTCCAGGCGCGCGTCTCGGGTCGTTACCGTTCGGACTTCCTGGGCGAGGTCGCCGGCTTCGGCAACGGCCGCACCCTGCGCTCGGTCGCGGCGGAAACCGTCGTCGACGCCCAGGTCGGCTACGAGTTCCAGTCGGGGCCGCTGGAAGGCCTGTCCATCCTGGCCCAGGTCAACAACCTGACCGACGAGCCGTTCAAGACCTTCGAGAACGGCGATGAGCGCCGGACCATCGATTATCAGAGCTACGGCCGGACCTTCGCGGTGGGCATGAACTACCGCTTCTGATTTCTCCCCTGAGCAAACTTGGGCCGCCCCGGAAACGGGGCGGCCCTTTCTTTTTGGCCCTGGCCTATCGCCCCCGCCGCTGGTCGCCGCCGCCCAAGTTTGGTTACAGCCTGTGTTTTTCCGCTGGACGGCGCGTCCGCGATGCCCGAACCAAGGCGACCAGAACCGCGCGGGGAAAGCGCGGCCGTCCTTAGTTCTATCCGCAGGGGGAATTCATGTCCGCTCCAGAGGCCGCCAAGCGCCAGGGTACGACCCTGGCCTTCGCCTATGTCACCACGCTCTTCTTCGCCTGGGGCTTCGCCACCTCGCTGATCGATCCGCTGATCGCGGCGGTGAAGCGGGTGTTCGATCTGAACAACGCCGAGGCCTTTCTGACCACCTTCGCCTGGTTCATCGCCTATGGGCTGATGTCCCTGCCGGCGGCGGCGGTGCTGGGCCGGCTGGGCTACAGCCGTTCGATCATCGGCGCCCTGGTGGTCATGGTGGCGGGCTGTCTGATCGTGCCGGCCGCCACGGCCGCCGACTGGTACCCCGGCGTTCTGATCGCCCTGTTCGTGATCGCCTCGGGCGTCACCCTGCTTCAGGTCGCGGCCAATCCGCTGGTCGCCGAACTGGGCAGCCGCAAGGGCGCGTCCAGCCGTCTGAACCTGTCCCAGGCCTTCAACTCCCTGGGCACCACGGTCGGACCGTGGCTGGGGTCGCACGTCCTGCTGACGGGGGGCGTCTTCGCCGCCGGCGCCGTGGTCACGGCCGCGACCCGCACCCAGTCGCTGCGCAGCATCGACATGGCCTTCCTGGGCATGGGCGCCTTCTTCGCCGTCGTGGCCTTCTTCATCTTCACGGCCCGCAAGAAGATCAATGTGGCGGCCCCGGCCGCGACCGAGGCGGTCTCGCCGCTGAAGGCCCTGTCCTCGCCCTGGGCGATCTTCGGCGCCCTGGCGATCTTCCTCTATGTCGGTTCGGAAGTGGCCATCGGCGGCATGCTGACCAACTTCCTGGAAAGCCCCGATATCCTGAACGCCCCGATCGAGACCGCGGGCAAGATGGTCGCCCTCTACTGGGGCGGCGCCATGGTCGGCCGGTTCATCGGCTCGTGGGTGCTGTCGCGCGTGTCGCCCGGCGTGGTCCTGGCCTGCTGCACCGTCGCTGCGGCCGCGCTCTGCCTGCTGGTCAGCCAGATCGGCGGACCGACGGCGGCCTATGCGGTCCTGTCGATCGGCCTGTTCAACTCGATCATGTTCCCGACCATCTTCACCCTGACGCTGGAGCGGTCCACGGCGCCGACCTCGGCGACCTCGGGCCTGCTGGTCTTCGGCATCATCGGCGGCGCCCTGCTGCCGCAGGTGGCGGCGCGCATCGCCGACGCCGCCGGCGCCCTTCAGCCGGCCTTCCTGGTGCCGATGGCGGGCTATGTCGGCCTGACCGTCTTCGCCATCGCCTGCGCCCGCACCAAGGCCAAGGCGGAAGTGACCACGGTCGCCTCGCACTAAGGGCCGGTCGTCGGACAAGACAAAGGGCGCGGAGGGCGACCTCCGCGCCCTTCTTCATTTCGGGGGCGTGATCAGCCGTCGATCAGGGACTGAAGGATCGGCGCCAGCCGGTCTCGCATCGCCTCGCATTCGGCCGGCTCGATGTTGAAACTGCCGCCGCCCAGTTCGCGGCTGACCGACATGCCCATGATGAATCCCGCCAGCAGCCGCGCCCGCACCGTGGCGTCCGGGCCGCTGAGCCAGTCTTCCAGAGGGCCAAAGAAACGGGCCGTGCAGGTGGTCTGCACCATGTCCGCCGCCTTGGCCGAGCCGATGGAGCGCAGCATGATCGACATGCCCTTGAGCTTCTCGGCCTTCTTGGGTTCGAACACGATCTCATGGGCCACGCGCCGGCCGAAATCGGATTTCTCGCCCGACATCAGGGCGCTGCCGTCGCCGCAGCTGTCCAGCGCCGCCAGGAACAGATCGTCCTTGGATCCGAAATACCGGCTGATCAGGGCCGCATCGACGCCGACGTCGCGGGCGATGTCGCGCATGCCCACGTCGTCATAGCTCTCGGCCGCGAATCTTTCGCGTGCTGCGTCGAGAATGGCCGTGCGCGTCGCAGCGGCGTTCCTCGGGCGTGGGCCGGGACATAACAAGGGGATGACACTCCACAGAACAATAACCGTAGACACCATATGGCTTTGTCAACGCGTGTTGACAAGCGTCACGACGCCCATCATTAAGTCACCACGCGTTGACAACGGCCGACTCCCCATCGGCCTCTGTCCGCACGACAGGGATTTACCTCCGACAGGGAGATTGCGCAGATGCGCGGGCTGAAGATTGCGGCCGTGTCCGTCATGGTGACGGGCGCGCTATATGGATGTTCCCCCAAGGCCGAAGGCCAGGCGCCCGGCGCCCCGCCGGTGACGGTGGCCACGCCGCTGCAGCAGAAGGTGGTGGACTGGGACGAGTTTACGGGCCGCTTCGAGGCGGTCGAGAGCGTCGACGTGCGGGCGCGGGTCGGCGGCTATGTCCAGGCCGTCCACTTCCGCGACGGCCAGATGGTCCAGAAGGGGCAACTGCTGTTCACCCTGGACCCGCGCCCGGCCCAGGCCGCTCTGGCCCAGGCCCAGGCCCAGGTCGCGCAGATGCAGTCGCAACTGACCCTGGCCCGCGCCAACCTGGCCCGCAGCGAGACCCTGCTGGCCTCGCAGGCGGTGTCCAAGGCCGAATATGATTCCAACAAAGCCGCCGTCGATGCCGCCGCCGCCAATATCGCGGCCGCCAACGCCGCCGTGCGCACGGCGCGGCTGAATCTGGAATATACGCGGGTCACCGCGCCGACCTCGGGCCGCGTTTCCGATCGCCGCGTCGATCCCGGCAACCTGATCGCCGGCGGCTCCTCGGCGGGCGACATCCTGACCACCATCATTTCGGGCGGCCCGATCCACTTCGTCTTCGACGGGTCGGAAGCGGTCCTGCTGAAATATCTGCGTGACGGCGGCGCCGCCAACGGCGCCCCGGTCCGCATCCGCCTGCAGGACGAGAGCGGCTTCACCCGCACCGGTCGCCTGGACTTCTCGGACAATGCGCTGGACACCTCGTCAGGCGTCATCCGCATGCGCGCCATCGTGCCGAACGGCGACGGCTTCCTGCGTCCCGGCCTGTTCGGCCGCGCCCAGGTCGCGGGCGCCGGCTCCTACGACGCCCTGCTGGTGCCGGACACCGCCATCGGCACCGATCAGTCGCGCCGCGTCGTCTCGGTCGTCAACGCCGACGGCTCGGTCACGGCCAAGGCCGTCCAACTGGGTCCGATCGTCCAGGGTCTGCGCGTGATCAAGTCGGGTCTGGCCCCGACCGACCGCGTGATCATCGCCGGTCTCCAGCGCGCCGCCCAGCCGGGCTCCAAGGTCACGCCCAAGAACGGCCGCATCGCTCCCGTCGCCGAACAGGCGTCGGACGCCCCGGTCACCCAGGCGGCTCCGGCCTCGACCGGCTCGTTCGCCAACAGCCTCTCCACCGGCGACTAAGCCATGAACATATCCCGCTTCTTCATCGACCGGCCGATCTTCGCGGCCGTGATTGCGGTGGTGATCACCATCATCGGCGTCTTCGCCTATCCGCTGCTGCCCCTGTCGCAGTATCCGGAGATCGCGCCGCCGACGATCACCATCAACGCCGCCTATCCGGGCGCCTCGGCCGAGACCCTGGCCGAAACCGTCGCCGCCCCCATCGAGCAGGAGGTGAACGGCGTCGAGGACATGCTCTACATCACCTCCTCGTCCACCTCGGACGGCGCGGTGGCCATCACCGTCACCTTCCAGCCCGGCACGGATCTCGACGCCGCGCAGGTGCTGGTCCAGAACCGCGTCTCGCTGGCTGAACCCCGTCTTCCCGACGCGGTCCGCCAGACCGGCGTCGTGGTCAACAAGGCCGAGAGCGGCTTCCTGATGGTGCTGGGTCTGACCTCGCCCGACGGCTCGCTCAGCAACGACTATGTCGGCAACTACGGCAATTCGACGCTGCGGGACCGTCTGCTGCGGCTCGAGGGCGTGGGTGCGGTCCAGGTCTTCGGCGGCGGCAACTATTCGATGCGGATCTGGATCGACCCGGCCAAGGCGGCCGAGCGCGGCCTGACCGGCCCGGATATCGTCGCCGCCCTGCGGGCCCAGAACGTCCAGGCCGCCGCCGGCTCGATCGGCCAGCCGCCGTTCCCCAACAGCGCCTCGGCCTTCCAACTGCCGATTCAGGTTGAAGGTCGTCTGACCGATCCCGACCAGTTCTCCAACGTCGTCCTGAAAACCGACAGCCAGGGCCGCGTCACCTATCTGCGCGACGTGGCTCGGATCGAACTGGGCGCCCAGGATTACGGCATCCGCGGCTTCTTCGACGGCCAACGCGGCGTCGGCCTGGCCGTCGTCCAGCAACCGGGGGCCAACGCCCTGGGCACCGCCGAACGCGTGCTGGCCGAGGTCGAGGCCGTCAAGGCCGAACTGCCCGCCGGCATGGACCTGTCCGTCCCCTATAATCCGACCGAGTTCGTCGCCGCCTCGGTGGAGTCGGTTCAGCACACGCTGATCGAGGCCGTCATCCTGGTCGTGATCGTGGTCATGATCTTCCTTCAGACCTGGCGGGCGGCGATCATCCCGATCGTGGCCATCCCGGTCGCCCTGGTCGGCACCTTCGCGGTGCAACTGGCCCTGGGCTATTCGATCAACTCCCTGTCCCTGTTCGCGCTCGTCCTCGCCGTCGGCATCGTCGTCGATGACGCCATCGTCGTGGTCGAGAATGTGGAGCGGGCCATCAGCGAGGGGCTGACTCCAAAGGAGGCCGCCTACCGCTCGATGCAGGAGGTTTCCGGCGCCCTTATCGCCATCGGCCTGGTGCTGATCTCGGTGTTCATTCCGACGATGTTCGTGCCCGGCATCCCCGGCATCTTCTATCGCCAGTTCGCCGTGGTCATCGCCTCGGCCTCGGTGATCTCGCTGTTCGTGTCGCTGACCCTGTCGCCGGCCATGGCCGCCCTGCTGCTGAAGCCGCACAGGAAGGACCACGAGAACGACCGCAAGCCGGGCGTCCTGGGTTCGGTCGTCTATTACGGCGGCTGGGCCGGGCGTAAGTTCAACGAGGGCTTCGACTGGCTGTCGGATCGCTACGGCCGTCTGACGGCGCGCCTGGTGCGCACCGTGGGTCTGGTTCTGATCATCTACGCCGGTCTGCTGGGCCTCACCGCCTGGCGTCTGGTGGACACACCCTCGGGCTTCATTCCCGAGCAGGATCAGGGCTTCCTGATCGGCGTCATCCAGCTTCCGGCCGGCGCTTCGCTGGATCGCACTGAAGCGGTGATGCAGCGCGCCAGTCAGATCATCCGCGACACCAACGGCGTGGACGGCACTGTGGCCTTCGCGGGTCTCGACGGCGCCAGCTTCTCGTTCGGCTCCAACGCCGCCACCATCTTCGTCCGTCTGAGCCCGTTCGAGGACCGGACCAAGGAAGAGGCCGCCGCCGCCCTGGCCGGGGCCATCACCCAGGCCACGGGTCAGATCGAGGACGCGCAGATCTTCGTCATCGCTCCGCCGGCGGTCCAGGGTCTGGGCAACGGCAACGGCTTCAAGATGATGATCCAGGACACCTCGGGCGCCGGCTACCGCGCGCTGGAGGGGGCGACCTTCGCCATGATGGGCGCCGCCGCCCAGGCCCCGGATCAGGTGAGCCAGGTCTTCTCGACCTACAACACCGGCTCGCCGCGCATCTCGGCCGACGTGGATCGTGACAAGGCGCTGATGATGGGCGTCCAGCCCGGCGCGGTGTTCGACACCCTGGGGGTCTATCTGGGCTCGTCCTATGTGAACGACTTCAACATGCTGGGCCGCACCTATCGGGTGACGGCGCAGGCCGAGCCCCAGTACCGCGACGACATCGCCGACATCGCCAACCTGAAGACCCGCTCGTCCAGCGGGGCCATGGTGCCGATTGGTTCGGTGGCGAACCTGGTCAATGACTCGGGTCCGTCCCGGATCGTCCGCTACAACCTGTTCCCGGCGTCCGAGCTTCAGGGCAACCCGGCCATGGGCGTGTCTTCCGGCCAGGCGCTGGGCGTCATGGAGCAGATGGCGACCAGCACCCTGCCGCAAGGCTTCAGCTATGAGTGGACCGAACTGGCCTACCAGCAGAAGGCGGCGGGTTCCGGCACGACCATGATCTTCCTGATGGCCGTGGTCTTCGTCTTCCTGGTGCTGGCGGCCCAGTATGAGGCCTTCACGCTTCCGCTGGCGGTCATCCTGATCGTGCCCATGTGCCTGCTGGCGGCCATGATCGGGGTGAATCTGCGGGGCCTGGACAACAACATCCTGGTCCAGATCGGTCTGGTGGTCCTGATCGCCCTTGCGGCCAAGAACGCCATCCTGATCGTCGAGTTCGCCAAACAGGCGGAAGAGGACGAGGGCATGAACCGCTTCGATGCAGCCGTGGCTGCGGCCCGGACCCGCCTGCGTCCGATCCTGATGACCTCCTTCGCCTTCATCCTCGGCGTCGTGCCGCTGATGCTGGCGACCGGGCCGGGCGCCGAAATGCGCCAGTCGCTCGGCACGGCGGTCTTCTCCGGCATGTTGGGCGTGACCTTCTTCGGCCTGATCTTCACGCCGGTCTTCTATGTCGTGACCCGCTGGCTGTCGTCCAAACTGCCGCAAGGCAAGAAGCCGACGCCGAAGTCGAACGTCACCGAAGCCGTCCGCTACGATCAAACTTCCAGCCTGACCGATCCCGATGCGCCGGCTCCGGCCGCCGGGCGGGGAGGGGACTTCTGATGACCCGCACCAAGACCCTCCGCTTCCTGACCGTCGCAGCATCCGGCGCCCTGCTGGCCGCCTGCGCGGTCGGGCCCCAGGCGCCTGCCGCCGACCTGCCCGTGGCCGGGACGGGCGCCTTCGTCGGCTCCGCCTCGACCACGGTCTCGACCGCCCAGGCGCGAGACGACTGGTGGCGGCTGTACGACGATCCGACCCTGGACGGCCTGATCCGTCAGGCCTTCGCCGAGAACAACGAGCTGGAGGCGGCCTTCGCCAACCTGCGCGCGGTTCGGGCGTCGCTGTCCGAGGCGCGCGTGGGCCGGTTCCCGACCACGACCACCAGCGCCCAGGCCCAGCGCAGCCGCGCCTCGGCCGCCACCTCTTCGGTTCTGGAGGCGGACGGCAAGGCGCCCGAGATCGACACCTATGACGTCGGTCTGTCGGCCAGCTACGAGGTCGATCTGTTCGGCCGGGTGGAATCGACCATCCGCGCCGCCCGCGCCGACGCCCGCGCGGCCGAGGCCGCCCTGGCCACGGTCCAGGTCTCGGTCGCGGCCGAGACCGCCCGCGCCTATGCCGACGCCTGCTCGGCCAACGCCCAGATCGCGGTGGCCGAACGGACGCTGGGGCTGCAACGCAATACGGCTCAGCTGACACAGACCCTGCTCGACGGCGGGGCGGGCACCGGCCTGGACGTGGCCAGCGCCCGCGCGGCCCTGGCCCAGACGGCGGCGACCCTGCCGACGCTGCGCGCCTCGCGTAACGAGGCCCTGTACCGTCTGGCGACCCTGACGGGCGTCACCCCGGCCGAGGCCAGCCAGGCCGCCGCGGCCTGCGTCCGGCCGCCGCAGCTCAGCCAACCGATCCCGGTCGGCGACGGCGCGGCTCTGCTGGCGCGACGTCCCGACGTGCGCCAGGCCGAGGCGAATCTGGCCGCCGCCGCGGCCCGCGTGAACGTGGCGACCACCAATCTGTATCCGCAGATCAGCCTGGGCGGCTCTCTCGGCTCGACGGCCCAGGACTCGGGCGAACTGGGCGACGACCAGAACTTCCGGTTCAGCTTCGGTCCGCTGATCAGCTGGTCCTTCCCCAACGTCTTCGCCGCCCGCGCCCAGATCAAGGCCGCCGACGCCCGCTCCGACGCGGCCCTGGCCAGCTTCGACCAGACGGTGCTGACGGCCCTGCAGGAGACCGAGACGGCGCTCAGCAACTACGCCAACGAACTGGACCGCCGCGCGGCCCTGACCGAGGCCCGCGATCAGGCCGCCCGCGCCGCCAACCTGTCGCGTCAGCGCTTCAACGCCGGCGCCGACAGCTTCCTGCTGGTGCTGGACGCCGAACGGACCCAGGCCGCCGCCGACGCCGCCCTGGCCCAGTCGGACGCCCTGGTCACCACCTACCAGATCGCCCTGTTCCGCGCCCTCGCCGGCGGCTGGCAGGCCGACAGCTGATCGACCCCCGTCCCCCGCCCGGGCGGGGGACGGCTTCGACGAAAACAAGCGCCGGCGGCCTCACGGTCGCCGGCGTTCGTCTGAGCATGAGGCGCCGAGCCCGGCGGCCGTGACTGCGGTCGTCCACAGCTGTGATGCGTCAGTATGTTCGTGATTTGTTCCGTTTGTGCTTTAACCGATGGCGGCGGTCGGCGGCGTGACGGAGGAACAGATGAACGACGGAGTCCTGGCCGATATGATGGCCGAACTGGATGCGGAACTGGCGCGGGCGGAGGCGTCCCTGCCGGAACATCCCGAACAGACGCGCCAGACCGAGGTGATGCGCGCCCTCGCCCTGGGCCTGGGCAATTTCGAGCGGATGCGGGCCCACGACGTGCATCTGCTGGCGGCCCGGTTGTCGCCCCGCCGGGGGTGAGAGCCGCGCGCGGCGGCGATTCAGGGCTTGCGCTTGAAGGTGTCGCCTACCTCCGCCGCGTCCGGACCGTCCGGTCCCGCGCTGCGGCGCTCCTGCTGACCGACCTTCTTCACATCGGCGTCGGAGGTCAGGCCGTCGGGCTTGCCCGCCGGGTCCGCGCCGTTCTTCTCCCGGCCCTTGGTCTGTTCACGGTCCATCAGGATCTCCCTTGCTGGGAGGGGAGCGCGGGGGGAGGGGGAGGGTTCCCTCAGCCGCCCGTATCCACCTTCGCCACCACCGACATCCCCGGCGCGAGACGCTCCACGCCCGCCTGCCCCGGCTCGATGCGGATGCGGACCGGGATGCGTTGGGCGACCTTGGTGAAGTTGCCGGTGGCGTTGTCGGGGCGGATGACGCTGAACTCGCTGCCGGCGGCGGGGGCGATGCGTTCGACGCGCCCGCGCAGGGTCCGGCCGCCCAGGGAATCGACCGCGATCTCGACCGGCTGGCCGATGCGGATGTCGCGCATCTGCGTCTCCTTCATATTGGCCGTGACCCAGACGACGTCGGGCACCAGGCCCATCAGCTGGGTTCCGGCGGTGACATACTGGCCCTGGCGCACGCCGACCTCGCCCAGGCGGCCGGGGCGGGGGGCGGTGATGCGGGTGTTGGCCAGGTCGATCTGGGCCAGGCGGACGGCGGCCTGGGCGTTCTCGACGGCGGCGGCCAGACTGTCGCGGTTGACCACGGCCGAGGTGACGCCCGTCTGGGCCACGCCTTCGCCGGCCTGGGCCTGGGCCAGCTGGGCCTGGGCGCTGCGCAGGGCGGCGACGGCGATGTCCACATTGGATTGCGACACCCAGCCCCCGGCCTTCAGGGTGCGGGCGCGGTTGGCGTCGGCCTGGGCGCGGGTCAGGGCGGCCTGGGCGGCGGCGATGCCGGCGCGTTGTTGCGCCACCGCGCCGCGGGCCGAGGCCTGGCTCTGGGTCGAGTTGGACAGGGCCGCCTGGGCGGAATGCAGCGCCGCCTCGGCCTGCTCCAGCTTCTGGCGATAGATGCGGTCGTCGACCTGGGCCAGCAGTTGGCCCTGCTGAACGGCCTGGAAGTCCTGGACCGGGACCTGGACCACATAGCCGCTGACCTGGGGGCTGATGATCGTCACCTGGCCGCGCACATAGGCGTTGTCGGTCCGCTGCACATGGCCGGTGAAGGGCGGCAACTGCCAGGCGTACAGCACCAGGCCCACGGCGAAGACCGCGACCACCGCGGCGATCACGGCCCAGAGGACGCGTTTGTCCGGCTCGGGCGGCGACGCAGGCGGAGGCGCAGGTTGAGCGGATTGGGGGGATGTCGTGTCGGTCATCGGCGTGCGGGGGGCTTTCAGGGGATCAGTCGGCGGTCGGGGCGGCGGCGGGTGCTGGGTCGGCGGTCATGGAACGGGCGGCGCGCTTCGCCTGGCGGCGCGCCTCGAAACGCGGATGCAGATGGACGGCCGTGACCCAGGCGCAGCCCAGGCCGGCGGCCGCGGCGATGATCAGGAAGACGTCGTTATAGGCCAGGATATTGGCCTGTTGCGTCACCTGACGGGTGAGCATGGCCACGCCCTCGGCGTTCAGCAGGGCCGGGTCGGTGATGGTCGAGGCATAGGCGCCGGACAGCTGGCGCAGGCGCAGAACCACCTCGGGATTCAGGCTGGTGATGTCGGCGGACAGCTGGTTCGAATGGAATTTCTCGCGCATCACCTGGATCGTGCCGATCAGGGCGCTGCCGGCCAGGGCGCCCAGGTTCTGAAGCACGCTGAACATGACGATGAAGCTGATGATGTTGCGCGCCCCCTGTTGCAGCACCTTGCCGACGCCGATCAACAGGGCCGGGCCGACGAACATGGCCGAGGCGAAGGCGATCATGGCCTGGCTGACATACAGCTGGGCCGGACGGGTCAGAACGGTGGCGTGGCTGTCGATGAAGGCGCCGACGGCGATGAGGCCTAGCGCGATGGCGATGGGCTTGTTCAGCTTGGTGAGGTTCAGGGTCAGGGCGCTGACCGCCGTGCCGGCGATCATGGCCAGCAGGATCAGCAGGAAGAGGCCGTGCAACTGGTCCGGACCCAGGCCGACCACGGTCAGGAAGCCCACGGCGCCCGAGGTCTGTTCCGACAGGGTGATGCGGATCAGCAGGATGGCGCCGAACAGGCGCAGGATGTCCGGGCCGGTCAGCCAGCGGACGTTGATCAGCGGATTCCGCCGATCGTACTCGATCATCAGCGCCGCAGTCAGCAGCAGGATGGCGCCGGCCAGGGCCCAGCCGATCCAGGCGGCCTCGGTCCACCAGACGATCCGGCCCAGACCCAGGACGGCGGCCAGCAGGGCCACGCCCGGCGCGAACAGGGCGAAGGTGACGAAGTCCAGCGGCTCGAACAGCTTCAGCCGCTCGGACGGGGGCAGGCGCAGCACCTGGACCGCGGCCCAGGCCAGAAGCGCCATGCCCAGCTCGAAGGTGTAGAAGGCGCGCCAGTCGTTCATCTCCAGCAGGCTGGGCATGATCAGGCGGGCGATGGGGACGGCGAAGCTGGACAGGCCGATGCCGATCACCAGTCCCTTCAGGCGGTGCTGGGCCGGGAAGGCCTGGATCATATAGAGGAAGCCCAGGGTGCTGAGCCCCACCGCCGCCATGCCTGCGACGGCGCGGACGAACAGGGTGGACTCATAGTTGTCGACCGCCAGGTGGGCGGCGCAGGTGACGACGAAGGCGGTCAGGCAGATCTGGGTGAACAGGCGCAGGCCGTATTGCTGGCGGAACTTGAACAGGATCAGGTTCATGCAGGCGTTGGTCATGACGAAGACGACCGGCAGCCAGGCCGCCTCGGTGATCGTGATCCCCAACGAGCCCTGAAGACTGGTCAGATTGGCGGTGACGGCCGCGTTGCCCAGGCTGCCGACCAGGGCCACCAGAACCCCGGTCAGAGCGTACTGCAACCGCAGCCAGGCCGTATGGTCGGGCGTGGCCGGCGAGCCGGGCAGGGTGGGTCGCTCGTGCGGCTTCAGGGTGGCGAGATACTGCTCCCAGGGCAGATGCCAGTTGTGATCGGCGCGACGAGCCATCAGGACGCCTCCGGCCTGGGCTTCAGCCCGTCCAGAATGATGACGCGGGTGCGCTGGGACACGGCCTGACGCTCGGCCTCGTCGGCGCCCTGGAAGCCGGCGCCCAGCAGGGTGGCGATCAGGCGGATGTCCATCGGCCGCAGATCCTTTCGCACCAGACCGGCCGCCTGGGCCCGTTCGAGGGGGGCGGCGCCCGCCTCCATCAAGCTCTGCCGCAGGGGGGTAAGCGCATCGGGCGACCTCACGTTCCGGACCAACCCCGCCAGGCCGGCGTTGCGGATCATGTCTTCCGCCAGCCGGTCCAGAAACCAGAAGAAGGCTTCCGGGGCGTCGCCCTGTTCGGCGGTGCGGCGGTCCAGGTCGGCGAGGTCGGCCTCAAGCACGGCCAGGGCCAGTTCGGTGCGGTCGGCGAAATGACGATACAGGGTGCCGCGTCCGACGCCGGCCTTTTCCGCGATCAGGTCCAGCGGCGCGTCCAGCCCCTGGTCGGCGAAGACCGCGCGCGCGGCCTCAAGCAGGGCGGCGTGGTTGTGGACGACGTCCTTACGGACATGTTTGGGGGCGGGGCGCGACATGATGACGCGCATAAATGGACATGGGTGTCCGTTTTGCAAGGGGCCGTTCGAAGATCCCTCTCCCAGCGGGGAGGGCTTGAGCGGCTGAGAGCGTAGCGATCAGTCTTGCGCGCAAGGGTGAGGGGCGCGGCGGTGCGAGCTGGCCCACCGGCGGGCCCTCATCCGGCCCTTCGGGCCACCTTCTCCCCATGGGAGAAGAAAGGGGCGTTTACAGCCCCTTTTCCAACACCACGAACTCCAGCTCCGGCCGGGGCGGATCGACGGGGAAGGGGCGGGTTTCGCCGGTGGGGGCGTAACCGCGGCGTTGATACCAGGCGATCAGTTCGGCGCGGCGGTGGATGACGGTCATCTCCATGCGGCGGGCGGCGAAACGGGCGACGGCCTCGGTCTCGGCGGCGGCGAGCAGGCGGCGGCCTAGGCCGGACGCCTGAAGGGTCGGCTCGACCGTCAGCATGCCCAGATAGGTCCGGTCGTCGCCGACGCGGGCGACCTGGACGCAGCCGATCAGGGCGCCGTCCTTATGGGCCAGCAGAATGACCCGGTCGGGATCGGCGATCAGGGCCGACAATTCTTCGGCGCTGGTGCGGGTGTCGAACAGCAGGTCCGCCTCGTGCGTCCAGCCGGCCTTGGCCGTCTCGCCGCGATAGGCGCGCTCGATCAGGGGATGGAGCGTGGCGACGTCGGCGAGGGTCGCCGCGCGAAAAACGAAGTCGCTCACCTGGAGACGCCCAGCTCCCGCACCAGATGCTCCATGCCATAGACGTCGCGCAGGGCCACAGTGACGGCCTGGGTTGTGACGATGACGCTGCGGTTGACGGCGCGGTCATAGCCGTAGGCGTTGCGCTGGGTCAGGACGGTGGAGTCGAAGTTGGCGCCGATGATCTCGCCCTTCGCATTGATGGCGGGCGAACCGGACGAGCCGCCGATGGTGTCGGTCGAAACGGCCATGTCCATGACGGCGTTCGGGTCGATCCGGTCCTTGGCCGCCAGCAGTTTGGGCGCGACGGCGAAGGGCTCGGCGCCGGTGGCGCGGTCCCACAGGCCGGCGAAGGTGGTGAAGGCGCCGAACCGCTGGCCCGGCACGTCCGAGCCTTCGACCTGGCCATAGGTCAGGCGAAGCGTGCCGGTGGCGTCGGGATAGACGGCGTCGCCATAGGCGGCGAAACGGGCGGCGGCCAGCTGTTCCGAGGCGCGGTCGGTCGGGGCCTGGACGCGGGTCTCCCAGGCGTCGCGGACGGCGCGAGCGTCGGCGTCGATGGCCAGGGCGTAGCGGATCATCGGATCGGTCGAGGCCTGGACGGCGGCCAGACCGCCGGTCCACAGGGCGCGGCGCACGGCCGGGTCAGCCAGGGTCGTGCCGGCGACGACGCGGGCGGACAGGGTCTCGGGGCTCTCCTTGCCCAGCAGGGTGCGGACCGAAGGGTTGTCGACCGTCAGCCATTCGCGGGTCTTGGACAGCCACCATTCCAGCCGGATCTGCTCAAGCTCGGGATAGGTGGGACGTTCGGCGAACAGGCGGGATTCGACGCCGGACAGGCGGCTGTCGGCGAACTCGGGCAGGCGCTGGTCGGACGGCTTGGCCCGCTCCTGGGCGCCGCGCACCAGGGTGCGGGCATAGGCGAACAGTTGCGACCCGCCGGCGACCGAGGTCGTGCCCAGGCCCGTGCCGCCTTCCAGCAGGGCCATGGAGGGATAGAGTTCACGGGCGACGGGCTGGACCGTGCTGAGCGTTGACCAGGGATCGACGCCGGACCCGGCGGCGCGGGCGCGGAAGTCGGTTTCCTGCTCGGCCTTGCGGGCCATGAAGGCCGGATCGATCAGGGCGGCCATCCGGCCACGGCCGCGCTTGTAGGTGTTCTCAAGGCCCACGATGGGGTCCATGGCGATGAAGGCCTGGTCCTCGCCCTCTTCGGAATAGCGGATCAACCGGCCGCGCAGTTCGGAGGCGATCAACTGGTCCAGCGGCAGGACCACGTCGCGGATGGTGGTCAGCTGATCCTGGGTCAGCAGGCGCTGGGTCGAACCGGGATTGCCGGAGATGAAGACGGCCTCGCCCTGCGTCGGCTTGTTCGGGTTCCAGGCGAAATGGGTCGATGTGACCGCAGGCTCACCATCCTCGTACAGGCGGATGAAGGCCGCATCGATGGCGAAGCGGGGGAAGGAGAAGTTGTCCAGGTCGCCGCCGAAGGTGGCGGCGCGATCCTCGGGCGCCCAGGCCAGGCGGACGTCGGAATATTTGCGGTACTTGTAGAGCTTGAACTGGCCGCCCCGGTACAGGCTGACGACTTGGCAGCGGATCTTGGGGTCGTTTCCGCAGGCTTCGCTCTCGATCCGGCCGGCCTCGGCGTCGCGGGCCTGGGTGAAGGCCTGGCCCTCAAGCCCGGCGCCGGCCTTGTGCATCCGCTCGGTCACGTCGCCGATGTCGGTCAGGATCTCGGCGGTGGCGCCGGGGCATTTCAGCTCTTCCTCGCGCGACTTCGGCGTAAAGCCGGTCTCGGCGTAGTTGATCTGGGGTGTGGACAGGTTGGCGACGCAGGTGGCGACGCAGTGGTTGTTGGTCATGACCAGGCCCTGGCCCGAGATGACGCCCGCCGAACAGCCGCCGAACTTGACCGACGACAGGCGGACGCGGTCCAGGAAGGCCTGGTCGATGTCGGTTCCCAGCGCCTGGTTGGAGCGGGCGATGGGGAAGTTGTCGTAGGTCCACATGCCTTCTTCGGCGGAGGCCGACGAGGCGAAGGCGAAGGCGAAGGCGAGGACGGCGGCGGAGGCGAGAAGGGCGAGGCGCATGGGGGCTCCAAAACTCTCCCTCCCCGTCCGGGGAGGGTGGCCGGCGCGCAGCGCCGGACGGGTGGGGGCGGCAGGGCGACAAGGGCGCGGTCCTGTGATGGATCGCCCAGCCCTTCCCACCCGGTCGCTTCGCGACCCCCCTCCCCCGAGGGGGAGGGAGAGGCGCTTATGCGTCGGTATTAGCGCCGCACGCCCAGTTCGCGCAGCAGGCGGGGCTGGTTGTAGACGGTGCGCAGGGCCTCGGTGATGGCGGCGGTCGAGACGGTGACCGTGCGGTTCAGCTCGCCGTCGTAGCCGAAGCTGCCGCCCAGCGAGTGGATGTTGCCGTCGAAGGCGGCGCCGATGACTTCACCCTTGGCGTTGATCACGGGCGAGCCCGAGTTGCCGCCGATGATGTCGTTGGTCGAGACGAAGTCATAGACCGTCGACTTGTTGACCTTGCCCTCGGCCGCCATCCAGTCCTCGGCGGCGTTGAAGGGCTCGGCGCCGGTGTTGCGCTCGTACAGGCCGCCGATCTCGGTGAAGGGCGTCACCGTCACGCCGCGATAGGTCCAGCCCTTCACCTGACCGTAGGACAGGCGCAGGCTGAAGGTGGCGTCGGGGTACAGGTTGGTGCCGTAGACCGCGAACCGGGCCTGGGCGATCTTTTCGCCGGCGCGGCTGGTCGGGCCGGACACGGCCGATTCCCACTGGGTGCGGATCGCCTGGGCCGCATCGTCATTGGCCAGGACGAAGGCGATCAGCGGGTCGCCCGAGGCGGCCAGCTGTTCCGGCGTCATGGCCAGGGCCTGGGCGCGGAAGGCCGGATCTGCCAGGCGGGTGCCATCCACCAGGCGTTCAGCGATCTGCTCCGGGCTTTCCTTGCCCAGCAGGGCCTTCACGTCGGCGTTGTCGACGGTCAGATATTCGCGGGTCTTCGACAGCCAGAAGTCCAGATAGATCTTCTCCAGATCGTTCGAGATCGGCGTCTCGGTCGCCAGGCGGCGGCCCAGCGAGGCGATGTCGGCGTCCGAATAGCCGGCGCGGCGTTCGGCGACCGGCTTGGCGCGCTCCTTGGCCGCGCGGACGATGGACTTGGCGTAGCTGTACAGTGACGAGCGTTGGCCGGCGGCGGCTTCCAACTGGCGGTAGGGCAGGTAGAGGTCGCGCTGGGCGGCGGCGACGCGCTCCAGTTCGGCCCACGGGTCGCCGATGCGCTGGGCCAGGGCCGGGTCGGCGGCGACGCGCTGGCGCAGTTCCTGTTCGGCCGTCCGCTTCGTCGCCATGAAGGCCGGGTCGGTCAGGGCGCCCTGTTGGCCGTAATAGACCTTGAAGCCATTCTCCAGGCCGAAGATCGGATCGACCGAGACGCGCTTGGCCTCTTCGCCGGTGGTCGAATATTCCAGCAGGCGACCGCGCAGTTCCGAGGTCTGGATCAGGGTCAGCGGCAGTTGCTGGTCACGCAGGGCCTCCAACTGGGCCATGGTCAGCAGGCGCGAGGTCGAGCCCGGGTTGCCGGCGACGAAGGTGACGTCGCCTTCCTTGGGCGCATTGGGGTTCCAGGCCAGGTGGTTCGGCGTGGCGACCGGCTTGCCGTCCTCGTAGATGCGCAGGAAACCGGCATCCAGGGCGTAGCGCGGGAAGTTGAAGTTGTCCGGGTCGCCGCCGAAGAAGGCCGCCTGGAACTCGGGCGCGAAGACCAGGCGCACGTCGTCATACTTGCGGAACTTGTACAGCTTGTACTGACCGCCGCGGTACAGGCTGATGACCTGGCAGGTCAGCTTCTGGTCGTCGCCGCAGACCTCCTTCTGGATCTTGTCGATCTCGGCGGCCCGGGCCTGGACGAAGGCGGCGCCCTCAAGCCCGGCGCCGGCGCCGACGACCCGGTCGGTCACATCGGTGATGTCGGTCAGGATCTCGGCCGTCTGGCCGGGGCATTTCTTCTCTTCCTCGCGGGTCGCGGGCATCCAGCCGTTCTTGACGTAGTCGTTCTCGGCGCTGGACAGGTCCTGGACGCAGCCCACGACACAGTGGTGATTGGTCAGGATCAGGCCTTCGCCCGAGACCAGCGAGGCCGAACAGCCCTGCAGGCGGACAGCGGCGTTGCGCACGCGATCCAGCCAGGCCTGGTCGATGTTCGTGCCGTACTTTTCGTTCACCGTGGCGATGGGGAAGTTGTCGAAGGTCCACATGCCCTCGTCGGCGCGGGCCGAGGTCGCGGGGGCGGACAGGACGACGGTCGCGGCGCCGAGGGCGGCCAGCGAGGCGGTGAGACGAAGGGACGGCAGGGACATGCGGGGTTTCCTACAGAGGGCGGAGCGAGGATGGTCCGCCTGTTAACTTGTAACTAGCGCCGTTTCGGCGACGCCGCCAAGAGGCGAGACGGTCTTTGCCCTACGGCCCGTGGTCGCACGGGTCAAAAGCAAGCCTTACCCCGATTTAACTTGGCCGTGATGCCGCGCTCGCTCAGATAGACGGACGTATCGGGGATTTATCGACAACCATGTCGCTTGCGCTATCAACCTTGCTCTACGAGTGGCGTCGCTACATGGCGGCCGTCGTGGCGCTCGCCTTCTCGGGATTGCTCGTCCTGGCCCAGGTCGGCATGTTCATGGGCATCGGCAAGGCCTTCACGGCCCAGATCGATCGGGCCCGCGCCGACATCATGATTCTGAGCCCGGGCGCGACCGCCCTGTTCAACGGCGGCCCCTCAGGCGTGCCGCGGCGAATCATGCCGGTGGTCTATCAGCATCCGGAAGTCCTGGCCGTGGCCGATCTGGACGGTTCCGGCGGTCGTTGGCAGAACATCGTCAAGGATAAGGAGCCCGGCGGCGACCCGGCCGCGCCCGGCGCCAAGAAGATGGAGTTCGTCAACGTCACCACCATCGACGCCGTGCCTGGCGCGGTGACGGTGCCGGTCGACTATTCCGACGACCTGGTCGAGGCTCTGCGTCAGCCCTATGCGGTGGCGGTGGACCAGACGGCGCTGGGGCGATTGGGCGTCAAGCTGGGGGATCAGGCCAGCTACAACGGCAAGACGGTCCGGGTCGCGGCCGTGACCCAGGGCTATCCCAACATGATGCAGGCGACGGTCGTCATGTCGCGCGACACCCTGCGGATGCTGGGCGAGGCCAACACCGGCGAACGGGTCGGACCGCTGATGGTGCAGATCAAGGATCCGGCGCGCGCGCCCATCGTGGTCGCCCAGCTGAACTCTATCTCGAACGGTCAGTTCAAGGCCTGGACGCGTCAGGATCTGGCCAAGGCCAATGAAGGGGCGATGATGAAGGAGAGCTTCATCGCCATCATGCTGGGCTTTTCGCTGTTCCTGGGCGTGCTGATCGGGGTGGCGATCACCTGGCAGACGCTGCGCGGCGCCATCATGGCCAATATCAAGGAGTTCGCCTCGCTGCGCGCCCTGGGCGTCGCCATGGGGTCGCTGCGCTGGATCGTGCTGGAGCTCAGCTTCTGGGTCGGGATCGCCGGGGTGCTGGCGGCCTTCGTCCTGACCTGGGGGGTCAGCCTGCTGGCGGCCGGTTCGGGCCTGACCATGTCCTTCCCGCCCATGATGGTGATGATGGTGTCGCTGATGCTGATCGTCATCGCCCTGCTGTCCGGTCTGTTGTCGCTGGGCGTCCTCAAGAACAGCCAGCCGGCGGACCTGCTGCGATGAACACTCATACGAAAGTGCACGGCAAACACGGCGACTTCGCCATCGAAGCCAAGGGCCTGGTCAAACGGTTCAAGACGGGCCGCAGCTGGGTCGAAGTCCTGAAGGGCGTCGATTTCGATGCGCGGCACGGCGACCTGACCATGGTCATGGGCCCCTCCGGTTCCGGCAAGTCCACCCTGATCGCCAACCTCTCGGGCCTGCTGAAGCCCGAGGAGGGGCGGGTGGACATACTGGACGTCGACGACCTGTGGACCTACGGCTCGGGTCGGATCGACAAGTTCCGCCTGGACCACTGCGGCTTCATCTTCCAGGGGTTCAACCTGTTCCCGTCCCTGACCGCCCTGCAGCAGGTCATGACGGTGCTGAAGTACCAGGGGCTGTCGTCGGCGGACGCGAAGAAGCGCGCCACCACGGCGCTGGAAGAAGTGGGCCTGGGTCATCGTCTGCACCAGAGGCCCAACGCCCTGTCCGGCGGCGAGAAGCAACGCGTCGCGATCGCCCGCGCTCTGGCCAAGGACCCGCAGATCCTGTTCGCCGACGAACCGACTTCGGCGCTCGACGGCGAAAACGGCCAGGTGGTCATCCGCCTGCTGCGCCGGGCCGCAACCGAACACGGCGCAGCCGTGATCTGCGTGACCCACGACCCGCGCCTGGAAGCCTGGGCCGACCGGGTCATTCACATCGAGGACGGCCGGATCCTGGACGATCAGCGCCGCACTCCTGATCCCGACGCCCAGCTGGCGTCCCACTAAGACCCTTTTCCAACGGACTGAACCGTCATGCCCGCCTTCCTCAAAAACAAATGGCTCTGGATCGGCCTGGTCCTGATCATCGTCCTGGTCGTCGGCTTCATGGCCTTCAGCAAGGCCGGGGCGGCCAAGAAGGCCCAGGTCGAGAAAGAATCCGCCCAGAAGATCGACAGCCCCTACGCCGCCATCGCCAACGGCAAGGCCGACGTCGAGGGCGGGGTGATCAAGGTCGCCGCGCGTCGCGGCGGCGTGGTGCGTGAAGTCTTCGTCAACGAGGGCGACCGGGTCGTCACCGGCCAGATCCTGGCGCGACAGGAGGACGACGAGACCCGTCTGGCGGCGCAGAGCGCGGCTGCGGCTGTGTCGGAGAGCCGCGCGCAGCTGGGGCTGACGCGCGTCGAATTGACCGCCGCCCGGCGCGAGTACAACCGGCTGTCGCGGCTGGCCTCGACCAATTTCGTCGCCGCCCAGCGTCTGGATCAGGCCCGCGATCAGATCGCCCAGGCCGAAGCGCGTCTCGCGTCGCAGGAGGCCGCGATCCAGACGGCCCAGTCGCGTCTGGACGAGGCCCGCTATAATCAGGAACTGACGGTGATCCGCGCGCCTATGGACGGTCGGATCGCCCGCCGCTACGCCCAGCCCGGCGCCGGCGCCTCGACCCTGAACGTCACCGCCATGTTCGACCTTGAGCCGGACACCGACCGCATCGTGCGGGCCGAGATCGTCGAGGCGGACCTGCCCAATGTCACGGTCGGTCAGGAGGTCGAACTGACGCCCGAGGGGGATCCGACCAAGATTTCGGTCGGGCGGGTCCTGCGCCGCGCCGCAGTCTTCGGCGCCCGTCAGCTGCAGTCCGAGGATCCCTCGGCCAGGACCGACGAACGGGTGGTCGAAGTGGTGGTTTCGGCCGACAACACCCCCTTCCTGATCGGGCAGCGGGTGCTGGTGAAGTTCATGAAGCCGGGCCAGAAGGCGGGCGTCGCCCGCCCGGCCAGCGCCGGAGTGGGGCCCAACCAGGCCATGCGTTCGGCCGGCCAGTCGTAAGCCGGCGGGTCAGCGGCCGGTGAAGTCTCCCGGCCGCTTCTCCAGCACCGCGTTCACGCCTTCCAGATGGTCCTCGGTCATGTGGGCCAGGGCCTGCATGGCGGCCGACAGCTCCAGGATCTGTTCGAAGGTCTGGTCGCGGCCCTGACGCATCAGGGTCTTGGCCATGCGCAGGGCCTGGGGCGGCTGGGCCGCGATCTGGCCGGCGGTGATCAGGGCTTCGTCCATCAGCCGGTCGTGCGGCACGACCCGATTGACCAGGCCCCAGCGCTCGGCCGTCTCGGCGTCGATGCTGCGGCCGGTGAACAGCATTTCAGCGGCGCGGGCGTAGCCGACGTCGCGCGGCAGCCGCCAGGCCCCGCCGTCGCCGGGAATGATGCCCAGCTTCAGGAAGGGCACGCCGAAGCTGGCCCGGTCCGAGGCGATGCGGATGTCGGCGGTGGCGGCGATGCCGCAGCCCAGGCCCATGGCCGGACCGTTGACGGCCGAGACCAGCGGGATCTCCAGATCATAGAGGCTGCGGACGATCCGATGGACGACGCGGCGATAGCGGGCGCGGATCTCGGCGCCTGAGCCTTCGAACAGGTCGCGCCGGTCTCGCATAGCGGTCAGGTCGCCGCCGGCCGAGAAGGCGCGCCCGGCGCCCGTCAGGACCACGCATTTGACCGTCATGTCGGCGTTGGCGCGGGCGCAGGCGTCGGCGAATTCGTCGCCGTCGGTCAGGTCGGGCAGGGCGTTCAGCCGGGTCTCGCGGTCCAGCGTCCAGATCAGGATCGCGCCCTGTCTGGTTTCGGCGATCAGGCCCATCGGTCGTCTCCTCGTTCCGCCTCCGTCATCGGACGCCGACGCCGCGTTACGCAAGCCCGGAATTGCAAAAGCCCCGGCGCGGACCGGGGCTGCTGCACGTCGGGCTTTCGAGGCCGTCAGGGTTTCTTGGGCGTATAGGGTACGAAGTTGGACGGATGGCTGACCGCCCGTCCCGAGTTCGACGGCATGTGCCGACTGTTGACCAGCATCCCGCCCCACAGGGCGAAGGACATCATGGCGTGTTGGAGGTTACGCTCCTTATCGTTCATTTTGGCGTCTCCTTTCGCAGAACGATGAAAAGAGACGCGTCGTACCTATGGAATCTCACCATCAGTCGTTTCGCGTCAGAGCCCAAGATAGGCAGTTTTGCGGAAATTGCAAATTTATCGATCAGCAAGCGGAGTATATTTCTTGATGGTGTCACATTGAGCAGGGTCCCGCGCCCGGCCGGGCCGCCGAAATCGATCGCCACGCCCTGTGTCATGGTATGCGCCGTCGATGGCGAAAGCGGCCTGTGTCTGGGGTGTTTCCGGACCTTAGGCGAGATCGCCGGCTGGCGCGCGCTCAGCGACGCGGAAAGGGCGGCGGTGATGGCGGATCTGCCGTCCCGGCGGTCTCGGGTGGACCCGGCCAAGCTGGGCTAGGACGGCTCGGGGCTTAAGCTTTCGTCAGCCAAGTCGGTTCACCGCATTCCAACCTGGGTCGGATAGGCAGGGTGCATGATCCGCATCGACCTTCAGTCCGCCGCCGTGCTGAGCGTCGCCCTCATGGCCTCGTTCGCGACAGCTTTCACGATCCGTCATCTGGACGGCGGAGAGACAGCCATGGCGGCTTCCGCCGATGTCGCTGTTGCGGCTTCCGCGTCCGGAACCCCGACCCAGGTGGTCAAGGGGCCGGACGGTCACTACTGGGCGCAGGCCAGGATCGACGGCCGTGCGGTCCAGGTTCTGGTGGATACGGGCGCCAGCGTGGTGGCCCTGACGCGCGCCGACGCACGTCGGCTGGGTGTCGATCCTGCGCCGGAAGCCTTCACCGGCAAGGTCCAGACCGCCTCGGGCGTGGTGCGGGCCGCGCCGGTCGAACTGAAGACGATCTCGGTCGCGGGGGTTCGGGTCGATAAGGTCGAGGCCCTGGTGGTCGAGGAAGGCCTGACCTATTCGCTGCTGGGCATGAGCTATCTGGGTCGGCTGTCCGCTTTCGAGGCGACGCCGGCGGGTCTGACGCTCAGGCCCTAGAGATCCCGCATCTGGCGCTTGGCTTCGCGGAAATACTGCCAGCCGGTCCACAGGGTGATGACGGCGGCGAACCAGATCAGGAAGACGGCGAAGGATTCGAACGCCGGCTGCCACGACAGGGGCGAACCGTCCGGCTCCTGCAGGCCGAAGGCGTTCCACAACAGGGTCAGTTGCAGCGCGGCCAGGGCGACCATCTGCACGGTGGTCTTCCACTTGGCGGCCAGGGTGACGGGCAGTTCGATCCGCCCGGCCATGGTCTCGCGCAGGGCCGAGACCGCGAACTCACGGAACAGGATCAGGCCGCAGGGCAGGGCGATGCCCGGCAGGGAGCCGGAGGCGAGCACGCCCAGGATAGCCCCCGTGATCAACACCTTGTCCGCGATCGGATCCAGGATGGCGCCCCACCGCGTGGTCGAGTTCCAGCGGCGCGCCAGGAAGCCGTCGACCCAGTCGGTCGAGGCGGCGATGACGAAGATCCAGAAGGCCCAGATCCCGAACTTGGCCTGGGTGTCCGGCGACAGCCAGGCGTCCAGCGCCCCCGGCGCGGCGCCGGCCATCATGGCGAACATCACCACACCGGCGAACAGGCGGATGCCGGTCAGGATATTCGGGATCGGATTGGCGCGGTGCGGATAGGTGGTCATGGCAGGATTTCCAGCAGGGACGCGAGCAGGGGATGAAGCGTCTCCGCGAACGGATTGGCGATGGTCACGCCTCGATAGACGAAGCCGTCCTGCATGTCTTCGGAAAGCAGAAGGCCGCAGCCCGCTTCGGCGGCGACGGTCAGGATCAAGGCGTCCCAGATCTGTAGATTGAAGAAGGCCGCGGCCTCCAGCGCGGCGTCCATGGTCGTGGCCGAGGCGGCGGTCAGCCCAACGCCAGCGCTCCAGTCCAGCACGATCTTCCTGGCGACCTTCGGCGGGTGTCCGCCCTTGCGTGTCAGGATGTTGTAGAACTCGCCGGCAACCTGGGTCGGGATGACGAGGTTCTGCTTGGCGAGCGTCTTCAGCACCCCTAACGCGCGCTGACGCTTGGGTTCGTCATCACCGATGCCGGCGGCGTAACCCAGAACGTTGGTGTCGAGCGCCAGTTTCAAGCGTAACCGTCTTCACGTGTGATGCGTCCGGGCGCGCGGGCGGGCAGGGCGGCCAAATCGTCCACAAGGGCGTGCAGCCGAGCGACGCGTTCATCGTCTGTCGGCTCGCCGGCGGTTGCAGGCGTAATCCGCACCAGCGGCTTGCCGTGCGCGGTGACGACGTAGGACTCGCCAGACGCCACCTCGCGAAAGATGCGCGAGAACTCGCGATTGGCCTCAGTCGCGGTGATCGTCCGTTCCATGGTTCAATAGTAGTGTTTTCCACTACTTCGCGCAAGTCACGCCAACGGTTCGAACCGCGGCTTGTTCGTCAGGGCGCGCAGGACGCCGTCGGCGATGCCGAAATGCAGGCCGGTCAGGGTCAGTTCGCCGGCCGCCTCGCGCTCGGCGATCCAGGGGAAGGTGCGCAGGTTCTCGATCGACAGGCGGACGACGGCCTCTTCGGCGGCGCCTTCGACCTGATCTTCGGACACTTCCTCGGCGACGCGGCGGACGACGGCCGAGCCCTGGGCCACCCAGGGGGCGACGAAGTCGGCGCAGATGTCGGGCGCCCCGTTCAACATGGCGTCGACCCCGCCGCAGTGGGCATGGCCCATGACGACGATGCGGCGCACGTTCAGCACCTTGACCCCGAACTCCAGCGCCGCCGACACCCCGTGCAGCAGGCCGTCAGGCTCGTAGGGCGGGACCAGATTGGCGACGTTGCGTACTACGAACAACTGGCCGGGCGCCGCGTCGAAGATCAGGGCCGGATCGGCGCGGCTGTCGGAACAGGCGACGATCAGGGTGTGCGGCTTCTGGCCCAACTCGGCCAGGGCTTCGTACTCGGCACGGGCGGCGGGCCAGTGCTCGGTGCGGAACCTGCGGTATCCGGCGGTGAGTTCGTCGTCGATGTCGCTCATGACTCGCCTGTAGCCTCGCTTCAATCCGGACTCAACGGCCACGAGGCCGCAAGGCCGAGGCCGAACTTCAGCTTTTCCTGAAGAAGGCGTGGATGCGTTCGGCCAGGGCCTGGTTGATTCCGTCGATCTTCAGCAGGTCCGCCACCGAGGCGCGGCTGACGCCCTTGGCGGAGCCGAAGGCGTGGAGCAGGGCCTTCTTGCGGCCGGGGCCGACGCCTTCGATCTCGTCGAGGGGATTCTTCTTGATGTCCATCGAGCGGCGCTTGGCGTGGGCGCCGTTGGCGAAGCGGTGGGCCTCGTCGCGCAGCCGTTGCAGGTAGTAGAGGGCCGGCGACTTCAGCGGCAGCATGAAGGGGGGCTTGCCGGGCATGAAGAACTTTTCCATCCCTGCATCGCGGTCCGGCCCCTTGGCGACGCCGACCACGGCGATGTCGTCCAGGCCCAGGTCGGCCAAGACGGCCAGCACCTCGGCCAGCTGGCCCGCGCCGCCGTCGATCAGCAGCAGGTCGGGGCGGACGGCGTCCTCGCCCTCTTCCTCGTCCTTGACCAGGCGGGCGAAGCGGCGGCGCATCACCTCGCGCATCATGCCGTAGTCGTCGCCGGGGGTCAGATCCTCGCCCCGGATGTTGAACTTGCGATACTGCGACTTCTGGAAGCCGTCGGGGCCGGCGACGACCATGCCGCCGACGGCGTTGGTCCCCTGGATGTGGGCGTTGTCGTAGATCTCGATCCGCTCGGGCCGGGTCTCCAGGCCGAAGGCCTCGCAGACCTCGTCCAGGATCTTCCCTTGGGCCGAGCTTTCGGCCAGGCGGCGGCCCAGGGCCTCGCGGGCGTTGGTCAGGGCGTGGTCGACCAGGGCCAGTTTCTCGCCGCGCATGGGGCGGACGATCTCGATCCTGCGGTCCGCCTTCATCGAGAAGGCCTCTTCCAGCAGCTCCAGCTCGTGCGGGCGGACGTTGGACAGGATCAGGCGCGGGATCGGCTTGTCCTCGTAGAACTGGCCCAGAAAGGCGGCCAGGATCTCCGGGTCGGTGTCAGTCTTGTCCACACGCGGGAAATAGGCGCGGCCGCCCCAGTTCTGGCCGGCGCGATAGAAGAAGACCTGGACGCAGGCCTGGCCGCCGTCGCTGTGCAGGGCGAAGACGTCGCCCTCGGCCACGCTGTCGGCGCTGACGGAGTTCTCCATCGAGATGGCGGACAGGGCGCGGATGCGGTCGCGGACGCGGGCGGCCTGTTCGAAGTCCATGGCGTCCGACGCCGCCTGCATCTCCTGCGACAGGCGACCGATGACGGCGCGGGACTTGCCGCGCAGGAACTGTTCGGCCTCGGTGACCAGTTCGCCATAGTCCTCCAGGCTGATCAGGCCGGTGCAGGGGGCCGAGCAGCGCTTGATCTGGTGCAGCATGCAGGGCCGCGTCCGGGTCTCGTAGACGCTGTCGGAACAGGAGCGCAGCAAGAAGGCCTTCTGCAGGGTGTTCAGGGTCCGGTTGACCGCCCAGGTCGAGGCGAAGGGGCCGAAATAGTGGCCCGGCGTGGTGTGGGCGCCGCGATGCTTCTTCACCTGGGGGGCGCGATGGTCGCTGCGGATCATCAGCTCGGCGAAGGACTTGTCGTCGCGCAGCAGGACGTTGAAGCGCGGCTTCAGCTTCTTGATGAAGTTGGATTCCAGCAGCAGGGCCTCGGTCTCTGACGCCGTGACGACCAGCTCCATCGACCGGGTCTGGGCCACCATCAGGCCGATGCGCTGGGTGTGGAACCGACCCTGGGCGTACTGGACGATCCGCTTCTTCAGCGACTTGGCCTTGCCGACATAGAGGCAGGACCCGTCCTCGCCATACATGCGATAGACGCCCGGCTTGTCGGGGGCCCGGCGCGCCTCGTCGGCGATCAGGGCGGCGGCCTTCAGGTTGGAATCGAGCGTCTCCTCGGTCATCCGGGGGGATATAGGCTCAAGACCGGCGAACCAGAAGGACGCCGGCGAGAACAAGCCCCACCCCGGCGATCCGGCCCAGGTTCAGCGGCTGGCGCGGCACGCCCAGGGCGCCGAAATGGTCGAGGATCAGGCTGAGCAGAAGCTGGCCGCCGACCATCAGGGTGATGGTCATGGCCACGCCCAGGCGCGGTACGCCCCAGGCGGCGGCGACCACGAAACAGGCGCCGTACACCCCGCCCAGCCAGGCGTACCAGGGCAGGGCGCGGGCGGCGGCCATGTCGGGCCGGGTCTGCATCAGGGCGGCGACGATCCCCAGCACGGTCGTGCCCACGGCGAAGGAGATGAAGGCGGCGTTGACCGGCGAGGCGACGGCCGTGGCCAGCTTGGCGTTGGTCGGCGCCTGCAGGGCGGTGGCGCCCCCGGCCAGGACGACGACGAGGATGGCGATCAGGGAGGGGTTCATGGCCTCTGGCTAGCATGCCCTCGGCCGTTTGTTAGCCCGAGATGAAGCGGGCGGCGCGTTCGCCCTCGGGGTCGCCGGCGACGCCGAAGCCGCGGTTGATGGTCATGTGGCTGTCGTCAGGGGCGGCGACGACCTCGGCCCGGCCGCCGGCGCGGGTCAGGGCCTGGGCCAGGTCGCGGCTCTGGACGGCCGAATCCTGACGCCGCGCGACGTGGAAGATCAGGAAGGGCGGATAGGCGACGCCGGGGCGGACGCGCAATGTCGGCGACAGGGCGGCCGCCTGGTCGCCGAAAGCCTGGTCATAGGTCTGGCCCAGCCACTGATCGATCCGGTCGTCGCCGCGCGGGGCGGTGGCGTCATAGCCCGCCCCGTCCAGCAGGATGACCCCCGCCAGATCAGACGGCTTCAGCCCGACCGCTCCCAGATAGTCGGGGTCGATCCCGACCAGGGCGGCCAGATGGGCGCCGGCCGAATGGCCTAGCAGATAGAGGGGGCGACCCGGCAGGCGGCGTTTCAGATCGGCGACGGCGGCGGCGACGTCCATGGCCGATTCGCGGGCGCTGACGGCGGGAACCAGACGATAGCTGGTCGAGGCCAGGGTCAGGCCGTGCCGTTGGGCGTAGGCGGGCAGTTCGCTGACCATCGCCCGCTCGCCGCGCGACCAGCCGCCGCCGTGGACGAACACCAGGATCGGTCCGGAACCATGGTCCGCATAGACGTCATAGGCCTGGAGCGGGTCGGGGCCGAAGGCCCAGGTGTGGACGGGGGCCGCCGCGCTGCCGCCGGCTTGGTCGCGTCGGCGCCCCAGGCGGCGCTGCGCCAGGGCCGGGCCAGCCAGGGTTGAGAGGGTCAGGCCCAGCAGGGCGGCGCGGCGGGAGACGGGCATGATACGTCCTTTCGTGACCCTCAGAATAACGCCGTGCGCCGTCCGGTCCGCCTCACCAATTTGTATCGATTTGTACGCCGTCGAACCATTCGGCCAGCCGCGCGCGACAGCCCCGGTTGACGTCGGCGGGCAGGGCGTCGGGCGCGAACCAGCCGACCTCGGCGATCTCGCCGTGGCTGGTGCGTTCGCCCCGGTCGAAGGCGTCGATGACGAAGACGGCGACATGATCGCCGGGAAAGAACCGCTCGTTGGCATGCAGCGAGACCAGGCGCGGCGCCGCCCGCGCGATCAGCCCGGTCTCCTCGCGCAGCTCGCGCACCACGGCCTCATGGGTGGTCTCGCCCCGGTCCACCCCGCCGCCCGGCAGCCACCAGCCCGCCAGATAGGTGTGCCGGACCATCGCCACCCGCCCGTCCGCATCCACCGCCACGGCCCGCACGCCCAGCGTCTTGCCCCGCGACAGCCGCGACCAGGCGAAGAAGACGGGGCGGGTGAAGGGTTCGACGCGCTGACGCCAGTTCATCGATGTATCCGCCCCCGGCCGTGGTGTGTGGCGGGATGTTCGATCATCTTTGGGGGCGGGAGGGAAGGGGAGGGGGGCTGCAGCGTGGACTAGGTGCCGTCACGCCATGGAGCGGAAGTTGGCGCTTGGTCGGAATGCTGACCCTTTGGGGGAGCAAAAACGTTTTGCTGCGCCCAGCAATGCGCTTCGAACCAGCCAGCGGTCTGTGGATGGACCAAGTCTGTAATTGTGATGCTCCTCATCACCGAGTTCGCCCGATAGCCAAACAAGTATCACGCTAATCGACGATCTCCGGCACCACATCATCCAAGTCTTCGCCATCAGGAATTTCAACGTCTAACCGAGAAATCATATTTTCGAAGCGCGAAATCATCGAAGTGATGTGGCGATCCCCTGTCTTTAGTTCTGCAGCACGCAAGGCTCTGATAGCGTCATCGAAGAACTGCCTGTCTCCTCCTAGACGAGCCAAATGTAGCGCCGCCTCGCAATATGCGCCGATGACGGCCTTATTGTCTTTGAACCGAGACGCGGCTGCCGCCGCAGCTTCGCAGGCTTTTTGAAGGATCGCGATGCGATCTTCATCGAGTATGCCAGCCGTCTTGGTCGCGCGGGCGACCTGCAGATCAATTGAATACCGGGTCGTCGGACCGTCCAGACGGAAATCTGCGTCGAATACGCGGATTTCCGTAGAAGCGGCGTCATAGTCGTCCAGCGAGATCAAATTGCGGATCAGTCGGTGACGGGGTACGCGTTCATGAGGCGCAACCGACATCATCTTGCGCAGCAATGCATTCTGGCGGCGCTTATCCGGTATTGTGGACAGACCGGTGTCGACATTGCAGAGTTCGTTAATCGTTCGAACCTCAATGTCGTAGCTGGGCGAAAGATTATCGATCACACGCTCGAATAGGTCGTACCTCTTGTCGACGCTATAATATTTGTGCTCGGCAATGATATTCATGATCACGCGATGTCTTCCGCGCCAACCGTACACGCCTTCTCTTTGGTTGACGGTGTACTCATGTACGATGTCCTGCAGTCCGGCGAGCGTTGGAGCAATCGACATAGACGGAATGCCCAATAGCCGGATAACCAGCTGCCGATGGACACGAACGCCAGCACTCTCCATCGCCGCTACGGCTCGGTACACATCTTGGGCTTCCCGCGAGAGATCTGCGTATTCCTTGAGCACGATGCTGTCGAACTGGTCGGAAGAGAATATGTTCTTCAGACACACGAACATGTCGGCATCGCAGCGACTTATAAGTCTCTGCTTTCTCTCGCTTCTCGTGAACCCAGTGAACGCATCACCGACGAGACGGCTGATTTCAGGAACCCGGTCTAGCAGGTCGAGGAGTCGATCAACCTCAATTTCGTTGATTCGATTAAACTGGTATTCGCGTGATCGATTGTGAAATCCTGGTGTCTTCACTCGAGGGTACCACTGGTTCTTCGACGACGTCAGAATGAGCGACAGAACCGTCACCTTATCCGTAACAAGATAATCGATCAGATCGTTAATCTCGGTCAGTTCGGAATGGGCATCATCAATCAGGAGGCAACCCTGCTTGCCCTCCTTTTCAAGTATCCCTGCGACTTTTCGCCAATCTTTTGCCGATAGCTGCTGGTCCGTTTTATGTTCCCAGCAGAATACCCCTTGGCCGGACAAGATTGTCAGCGCCTGCCTGGCTGCGGTAGTCTTCCCAACGCCGCTCGGCCCAAGAATCGTGACTATCTGATGCTTCCTGTTGGCGAGCGCCTTGGCCGCGTCGCTCGCGACAACCCGTTCAAAGGTGAGACCCGCTTTCACGTCGGGATAGGACGCAGACCAACCATTAAACATGGCAGCGACGTTTGGGCGCCCAATCTCCAGCGAATGCCGCACATCGACGGTCGCAGGGCGAAGCGAAGAGACAATGTCCAGCGGGTCCGACGATGATGTTGACGCGACCAAAAGGTCCGGTGCAACTCGTTTCGAGAGAGCGGCGAAGAGATCGTCCAGCCCACCGAAGCAGACCGTAATTCCCTTGCGTTCCAAGATAGAAGCGAGATTGGCGTCGGGCGAATAAGAAAGAACCGTGATTGCTCCTTGGCCACCGGCCTTTTGCCGGATACGCGCGGCTCTCTCCACCACTTCCTTGATGTCAGGATCAGCCAGAGAGTGGCCGATCACGAGTAGATCGCCTTCGCCTACGTCAGACTTAAACCGGTCGAATAGGTTTTCACGGTATTCTTCTGTGAGGTCGTAGTCGCTCGACGTAAGGATTATTCGTGACCGATCCCCATCGACGACATCCTTGTCGATGGTGCCGTGCAGCTTAAAAATCTGCGTAGAATCTGCCGGGCGTTCTCGCCCGAAATCAAAATTCGACGAGTACGCCACATAGGGACGCGACCGACGATTGTAGCTTATTTCGATTAGCTTGTCATAATTGGTCGTGAATATGCTCTTCCATGTGAATAATGGTAAGTTTAAAATCCCTCCCGTCGGTCTCTTGTTTTCTATAAGGCTTCTGAGAAACTCGATAAGGGGGCGACGGTCATTCTTCTGAATTTCGATAATTTCCGTTTGTTCAGCTAGGCTATAGGTGCTTGCAACGCCGAATTTTGACTGCAAGGCCTCCTGCAACTCCTTCACGCCGGGCACGAGGGATGGAATTGAAGAGCCGGAGCCGAAAAGCAAAACGGTGCGCTCGGGCTTCAGGTCGCTCGCGAGACGGCTGATATCGATCGTCATTTGCCCCCCAAGGCATCAATGTCCGCTTTTTCAGTTTCCAGATAGGGGCAACAACCTGTCGGTGTCTAGGAAACCTTAATCAAACTAGCCTTGTAGACTGTTGGCCTATGGCAGCCGTCAATTACTGACGTCGCCGAGCTATTCATCGCCCCCCAAACCCGCCCCCGCTTGAACCGCGCCCCGGACCGCTCTAATCGAAGATCAGACACAGGAGCATCCCATGCTGGCTCTCGGCATCATCTTCGGCTTCGTCGCCGTCATCGCGGCGTTCAACGTCTTCGAGTTCGGTCGGGTTGACTGAAGTCCCGGCGGCGCCCGCCGGCGTCGCCCCGGCGCGGGGCGTCGCCCTGGTCACGGGCGCGGCGCGGCGGATCGGGCGGGAGATCTGCCTGACCCTGGCGCGGGCGGGCTTCGACGTGGCGATTCATCATCATGCGTCGGGCGAGGACGCCCGGACCCTGGCCGACGAGATCGCGGGCCTCGGGCGGCGCGCGTGTCTGTTGCAGGCGGACCTGACGGACGAGGCCAAGGTGCGGGCGCTGGTTCCGGCGGCGGTCGAGGCGCTGGGGCCTTTGACGGTGCTGGTCAACAACGCCTCGGTGTTCGAGGACGACCGGGTCGGCGGCCTGACGCGCGACAGCTGGGACCGGCATATCGAGACCAATCTGCGGGCGCCCCTGGTGCTGGCCGAGGCCTTCGCGGCCCAGGCCGTGGAAGGCGTGATCATCAATCTGCTGGATCAGAAGGTGCTGAAGCCGGATCCGCGCTTCTTCTCCTACAGCCTGTCGCGCAACGGCCTGTGGTGGGCGACCCGGACCCTGGCCCAGGCCCTGGCGCCGGGCATCCGGGTCAATGCCGTGGGGCCGGGGCCGACCCTGCCGTCGATCCACCAGACCCCCGAGGAATTCGCCGCCGAGGCGCGCGGCACCCTGTTGCAGACGCCCGGCAGCCCGCAGGCGGTGGCCGAGGCCGTGCTGTGGCTCATTGACGCGCGGATGGTCACGGGCCAGATGATCGCCGTCGACGGGGGCCAGCACCTGGCCTGGCGCACCCCCGACATCCAGGAGTAGCGCGTGGTCCAGTCCTCTCAGGTGACGCCGTTTCCGGCGGACGAGCCGCTGCGTTTCGAACGGCTGAGCGTCTTCGTGCGCGGGCTGGAGGTCGAGGCCGGGATCGGGGTCTATGACCACGAGCAGGGGCGGCTGCAGCGGCTGGTGATCGATGTGACGCTGGAGCTGGAGCCGCGGCCGATCGAACGGCTGGGCGACACCATCAACTACGAGACCGTGGCCAATGCGGCGCGCGCCATCGCCGCCGAGGGCCATGTGGGCCTGGTCGAGACCTTCGCCGAACGGCTGGCGCGGGCCTGTCTGGAGGACCGGCGGGTGCGGCGGGCGACCGTGCGGATCGAGAAGCCGGGCGCCCTTCAGGCCGTGATCGCGCCGGGCTGCGAGATCGTTCTGGCGCGCTAGAGCGTCGGTGATCCCGCTCCCTGTCGTCCGGGTTTCAGACTATTCAGACGGTGTTTTTCGGAGACCGCACCCATGACCCAGCTCTGCGTCGTCGCCGCCGGCGGCACCGGCGGCCACATGTTCCCGGCCGAGGCCCTGGCGCGTGAACTGGCCGCGCGCGGCTGGCGCGTGGTGCTGGCGACCGATCATCGCGGCGAGCAATACGCCCACGCCTTCCCGGCCGAGGAACGTCTGGCCCTGGATGCGGCGACCGGCTCGGGTCCGCTGGGCCTGATCAAGGCGGGGGTTCAAATCTTCAAGGGGGTGATGCAGGCGCGCGCGGCCTTCGATCGGCTGGGGGCGGACGTGGTGGTGGGCTTCGGCGGCTATCCGTCGGCGCCGGCCCTGGTGGCGGCGGTGACGTCGCAGCGGCCGACCGTGATTCACGAACAGAACGCCGTCCTGGGCCGCACCAACCGCATCCTGGCCCCCTATGTCGGCGAAGTGGCCTCGTCCTTCCCGACGCTGGAGCGGGCGCCGGCCAGGGTGCAGGGCCGGTCGCACGTCGTCGGCTCGCCGGTGCGGAGCGAGATCCGCGCCCTGTTCGACCGCGCCTATGCGGCCCCGGTCGACGGCGGCCCCATCCAGGTGCTGGTGACGGGCGGCAGCCAGGGGGCGCGCATCCTGTCGGAGACCACGCCCCGCGCCCTGGCCGCCCTGCCGGAAGCCCTGCGCCGTCGTCTGAAGGTGCAGCAGCAGTCGCGGCCCGAGACGCTGGAGACCGCGCGTCAGATCTATCTGGAGGCCGGGATCGAGGCCGAGGTCGCGCCCTTCTTCCGCGACATGGCCGAGCGTCTGTCCAAGGCGCATCTGGTCGTCGGCCGTTCGGGCGCCTCGACCTGCGCCGAACTGGCCGTCGCGGCCCTGCCGTCGGTGCTGATTCCGCTGAAGATCGCCATGGACGACCACCAGCGCCTGAACGCCAAGGCCCTGGTCGACGCCGGGGCGGCGGAGATGGTGCTGGAGGATGATCTGACGGTTCAGGGCCTGACGGTGACGCTGGAGGGACTGCTGTCCGACCCGGGGCGTCTGGCGGCCATGTCGGCGGCGGCGCGTTCGGTCGCCATCCCCGATGCGGCGCAGCGCCTGGCCGATCTGGTGGAGAAGACGGCGAGGGGCTGAACCCCGTTCGCCAAGCTTTGCGGGAACCCATTCGGCGTCAATGCGTCCCTTACGCATGCCTCCTGAAATCACCGCCCTGACCCGCCAGATTCATGACCTGTGGCGCCGGTTCGACTGGCTGCCCGAATGGGCCGTGATCGTGCTGGTGACGGCCGGCTTCGTCGCAGGCGGATGGGTGGCGCACAAGATCGTCTTCATGATCCTGCGGCGGGTGGTGAAGAACCGCGACGTCTTCTGGCGCGGCGTGGTCGAGCGGGCGCGCAAGAAGCTGCGGGTCATGATGATCCTGATCGGCATCGGCATCGGCGTGACCGTCTCGCCAATGGATCCCGCGCCGTCGGCCGACATCCGCGAAGTGCTGCGTTTCCTGTTCGTCCTGACCCTGGGCTGGCTGGCCTCGGGCCTGCTGGACATGTGGTCGGTGATGCACCTGAAGCGGTACAATATCGCCGTCGAGGACAATCTGCTCGCCCGCAAACACCTGACCCAGACC
Organism: Brevundimonas mediterranea; assembly: GCF_011064825.1. Taxonomy (NCBI): domain Bacteria; kingdom Pseudomonadati; phylum Pseudomonadota; class Alphaproteobacteria; order Caulobacterales; family Caulobacteraceae; genus Brevundimonas; species Brevundimonas mediterranea. Next base: position 737,336 of record NZ_CP048751.1, on the reverse strand, counting down.
CGCATCCTGCAACGGGTGGCCAAGGTGATCCTGTTCATCGTCACCGTGGGCCTGGCCCTGATGACCATCGCCGGCTTCCGCCAGTGGGGCGTCAGCCTGCTGGCCTCGGCGGGCGTGGTCGGCATCATCGCCGGTCTGGCCCTGCAGCCGATCCTGACGAACATGGTCGCGGGCATCCAGATCGCCCTGACCCAGCCGATCCGCCTGGACGACGCCGTCATCGTCGAGAACGAGTGGGGCAATGTCGAGGAGATCACCGCAACCTATGTGGTGGTCAAGCTGTGGGACTGGCGGCGGATGGTCCTGCCCCTGTCCTACTTCATCTCGACGCCGTTCCAGAACTGGACGCGAGAGAACGCCCGCCTGATCGGCTCGGCCTTCTTCTACGTCGATTACGAAGCCCCGATCGACCGGCTGCGCACGGCGTTCGAGGGGATCGTCAAGGCGTCCAAGCTGTGGGACGGCGATGTCCAGGTGATGCAGGTGACCGACATCACCGCACGAGTGCTTCAGGTCCGCTGCCTGGCCAGCGCCCGCTCCGCCGGCGTCGCCTTCGACCTGCGCTGCGAAATCCGCGAGAAGCTGATGGCCTTCATGCGCGACGAATGCCGTGAAGCCCTGCCGCGCGACCGGCTGGAATGGCCGCAGGTTGAGGAGCGGGCCGTCAGTCCTTCAGCGCCTTAGTCTCCCTCCCCGTCCCGGGGAGGGGGGCCGCGCAGCGGCCGGGTGGGGGCGGCCGCCTCAAGCTCGCGTAAGATGAAGTCCACAACATCTGTCAGGCGATCCCTGACATCGACGGCCGGGATGCGAAGCGTCTTCAACCCCACCTGCAACAGGGCGTCGTCGCGTCGTCGATCCCAGTCGCTGCGCCCCTCGTGCGAACCGCCATCGACTTCAACCACCAGTCCTCGCGAGAGGCAGACGAAGTCGAGATAATAGCCAAGCAGGGGGTGCTGGCGTCGAAAGTGAAAGCCCTGTGCGCGCAGGCGACGCAGCGACAGCCAAAGCCGCGCTTCCGGCGGGCTCATGGATTTTCGCATGGCTCTGGCCTTGGCAATCCTGGCCATTCTGGGCCGCCCCCACCCGGTCTCGCTGCGCTCGACCACCCTCCCCTGAAGGGGAGGGAGAGGCAAGGGGTCAATCCTTCAGCGCGGCTTGACCCTGAAGGATCGCTTCGTCCAGCCTGAGGGTCTCGCGAGCAGCAGCCTCCCCGCACGCCACGGCCATCAGTTCCGCCGCGTCTCCGCCCGGCGCGGCTTCATAGGGCGGGGCGGGGTCGGGCGTCGCCGGGCCTTCGGTTCTGTCGGCTTTCAAGGACGCGAAGTCGAGCCGGTCCGCCGTGCCGGCGCGGCAATCGAAGGCCCAGCGCGACCAGCCGCCGACATAGGTCACGTCCCCGACCTTGAACCCGGCCTCCGTGACCTGAAGCTCGCGCATATGGGCCACGTCGCCCGTGCGTTCGATGGAGGCGACATCGGCATAGACGGCGAAACGGCCGACGCCGGTCGGGACCAGTTCAGGATCTGCTCCAGTCAGCAGGAAGGCCAGCAGCAGGGGGATCATGCGACCAGTTTCTCCGCCTGGTGCAGGTCCACGCTGACCAGCTGGCTCATGCCGCGCTCGGGCATGGTGACGCCGTACAGGCGGTCCATGCGGCTCATGGTGACGGGGTTGTGGGTGATGACGATGAAGCGGGTGTCCGTGCGCGAGCGCATCTCGTGCAACATCTTGCAGAACCGGTCGACGTTGGCGTCGTCCAGCGGGGCGTCCACCTCGTCCAGCACGCAGACGGGGGCGGGGTTGGCCAGGAAGACGCCGAAGATCAGGGCGGCCGCCGTCAGGGCCTGTTCGCCGCCCGACATCAGGCTCATGACCGACAGCCGCTTGCCGGGCGGGCAGGCGTAGATCTCCAGGCCCGCCTCCAGCGGATCGTCGCTCTCGACCAGTTTCAGCTCGGCCTGGCCGCCGTCGAACAGGGCCTCGAACAGGGCCTTGAAATTGGCGTTGATGACGTCGAAGGCGGCGACCAGCCGTTCGCGGCCCTCGGCGTTCAGTTCGTCGATGCCGTCGCGCAGCTTGGCGATGGCCTGGGTCAGGTCGATCCGTTCCGACTTCATGCTGTTCAGTCGGTCGCCGTATTCGGTCGCCTCGTCCTCGGCCCGCAGGTTGACGGCGCCCAGGGCCTCGCGTTCGCGCTCCAGCCCGTACAGCAGGCTCTCGGCCCCGGCGGCGTCGGGCGGGCGGGCTACGGCCTCGTCGGTCAGCTTGCGGGCCAGGTCTTCCGGCGACATCTGGGCGGTTTCGCGGACGGTGGTCTCGGCCTCGGTCAGCTTCTCGGCCGCGGCCTCGGCGCGGGCGGCGAGACCGGCGCGGGCTTCGCGGGCCTGGGAGGCGGCGGCGTCGGCGGCGCGGGCGGCGCGATCAGCCTCGCTTGCAGCAGTCTCGGCCGTGGCCATGGCGTCGGACGAGGCCTGTTTGCGCTGTTCGGCGGCGGTCAGGGTGTCGAGCAGCCTGGTGCGCTGTTCCGCGAAACCCTGGGGCGCGACCTCGGCCTGTTTCAGCTGTGCGGAGGTTCGCTCGGCGTCCGTGGTCAGGGCGGCGACCCGGGCGCCGCTGTCCTTGGACCGGGCGATCCAGCCGTCGCGGGCGCGGGTCAGGCCGCCCAGGCGTTGTTCGCGGCCCTGGCGGTCGCGGGCCTCGGCGTCCCGGTCCGACCGGGCGGTCTGGGCGGCGATGCGGGCGGCGTCGGCGGCGGCGCGGGCGGCGGTCAGATCGTCCCGCAGGCCGGACAGGGTCTCGGACGGGGCCTCGACCGTCTGTGCGGCGGCCAGAGCGGCTTCGGCCTCGGCCACCTCGGCCGCCAGACGCGCCAGGGCCTCATCCAGAGCCTGGGCGCGGGCCTCGCGGCGGGTCTGGTCGCGGGTCAGGCTTTCGACGCGGTCGCGGGCGGCGGTCACGGCCTTGTCGAGGGCGAAGGGTTTGAGGCGGGCGGTCTTCACCGCCTCCTCGGCGGCGCGGAAGGCCTCGGCCGCCCCCTTCTGCTGGGCCTGGGCCTGTTCGAGCGCCGGCTTGCCCTTGTCGATCTCGGTTTCCAGCTCGGCCAGGCGGGTGCGCTGGGCCAGACGGACTGCGGCGGGGCGGGGCGCCTCGGCGCGGCTGACGAAACCGTCCCAGCGATAGAGGTCGCCCTCGGGCGTGGCCAGACGGGCGCCGACGGGCAGGGTGCGAGCGAGATAGGCCGCCTGGGCGCGAGGGGCGACGCCGCACAGAACCAGGCGGGCGGCCAACTGCTCGGGCGCCTGGACGTGGTCGGACAGGGGCTCCACCCCCGCGGGCCAGACCGGCGGGTGGGGATCGGCCCCGCCCCAGTAGGCGGCGGCGCGGGCGTCCAGGGCCGCGTCGAGGTCTTCGCCCAGGGCGGCGGCCAGGGCGGCCTCGTAGCCCCGGTCGGCGCGGACCTTGTCGAGGGCGGGGGGATGGTCGCGCTTGCCGCCGACCAGCAGCTGGGCCAGGCCGCGCGCCTCGGTCTGGAGCCGGCCCAACCGGTCCTCGGCGGCCCGGGCGGCGGTGCGGGCCTCTTGCTCGGCGCGGGCGAGGTCGCCGCGTTTGGCCTCAGCGGCCTCGACGGCTTCGCGGGCGGCGGACAGTTCGGTCTGGGCCGTCTCCAGCGCCTGACGGGCGGACTCCAGCTCGGGCGTTTCCAGCGGGCCCAGGGCGTCGCGTTCGCGCTGCGCCTGATCCCGCTGGGCGGCGACGCGGGTGAGGCGGGTCTCGGCGTCTCGGCGGCGGGCGGCCTCGGCATTGGCGCGGGCCTCGACGGCGGCGAGGGCGGCGGCCAGGCGTTCGACCTCGGCGTCGGCGGCCTTGCGGGCCTCTTCGGCGGCGGCCAGGGCCTTGTCGAGTTCGGGGCCGCGTTCGGGGGCGGCGGCGATCTCGGCCTGGAGCCGGGTCAGTTCCTGGTCCAGCCGGTCCAGTTCGCGCCGGGCGTCGGCGGCCATATTGGTCTCGCGCTCGGCGTCGGCGGCGATGCGGGCGGCCTCGGCCTTGAGACGGTCCACCTCGGCGCGGGCGGCCTGTTCGGCCATGTCGAGCCGGTCGCGCTCCAGGCTGGCTCGGTGCAGCAGGGCGGAGGCGACGGCGTCCTCCTCCCGCGCCGGCTTCAGCGCCTCTTGGGCGGCGAGGGCGGCGGTCTGGGCGGCGGCGGCGGCGGTCGTCGTTTCCGCCACCGCGCGGTCGGCGGCGCGCAGTTCCTCGGCGGCGGTCTCGGCCGCCAGTCTGGCGTCGTTCCAGCGGACGTAGAGGAGCGCCGACTGAAGGGCGCGGATTTCGGCGGAGATCTTCTTGTACTTCTCGGCCTGGCGGGCTTCGCGCCTCAGCCGGTTCAGCGCCGTCTCCAGCTCGCGGCCGATGTCGTCAAGGCGTTCCAGATTGGTCTCGGCCGCCTTCAGGCGCAGTTCGGCCTCGTGGCGGCGGGTGTGCAGGCCGGCGACGCCGCCCGCCTCTTCCAGGATGCGGCGGCGGTTCTGGGGTTTGGCGGCGATCAGTTCCGAGATCTGGCCCTGGCGGACCAGAGCGGGGGAGTTGGCGCCGGTCGAGGCGTCGGCGAACAGCAGCTGGACGTCGCGGGCGCGCACCTCCTTGCCGTTGATCCGGTAGGTCGAGCCCTGGCCCCGGTCGATGCGGCGCGACACCTCCAGCACCGGGCTGTCGGTGAAGGGCTGGGGGGCGCGGCGCTGGGCGTTGTCGATGGTCAGGCTGACTTCGGCGTGACTGCGCGGCGGGCGGCCGGCGGCGCCGGCGAAGATGACGTCGTCCATGCCTTGGCCGCGCATGGCCTTGGCCGAGTTGGCGCCCATGACCCAGCGCAGGCTTTCAAGGACGTTGGACTTGCCGCAGCCGTTGGGGCCGACGACGCCGGTCAGGCCGGATTCGATGTGCACTTCCGCCGGATCGACGAACGACTTGAAGCCGACGAGCCGGAGGCGCTGGAATTGCATCGGTCCTGGCGGTTACCGGCGCAGCAGCGGATCGACGGCGGCCGACAGGGCCTCCAGCGAGTGGTCGGCGACGGGCTTGCCGTTGACGAAGAAGCTGGGGGTGCCCGCCACGCCGGCCTCCTGCGCGCCTTCGATCTGGGCCTGGAGCGCGGCGCCGGTCGCGGGATCGCCGAGGCAGGTCTCGATCTGTTCGCGCGTCTTGCCGCTGGCGGCCAGGCCGGCGTCGAACCAGGGCTTGGCGCCGGTGGTGCGCAGATTGGCCTGGTCGCGCATGAAGACCTCGGCCACGTCGAAATAGCGGCCGGGCGCGGCGCAGATGGCCACGGCCGCAGCAGCGGCGGCGACATTGGCCGGGGCGGTCGGCAGGTTGCGATGGACCAGCCGGACCTTGCCCGTGTCGATATAGCGGGCCTTGAAGGCCGGCAGAACGTCGTTGTGGAAGTCGGCGCAGTGCGAGCAGGTGAAGCTGGCGTATTCGATCACCGTCACCGGCGCGTCGGCCCGACCCAGCACATGATCCTGGGCCGTCACGGGCGGCGGGGGCTCGGCGGCGAAGGCCGGCCCCGCCAGTGTGGCGGTCAGGAGGGCGAGGGTGAGGACGGCGCGCCGGATCATGGCTTATTTCGCCAGTTCGGCGTCGATGGCCGTCGACAGGTCGGCCAGGCTTGCGCCTTCGCCGCCGGGGGTGATGACCTGGGTGTCGTTGACGTAGAAGGCCGGGGTGCCGGTCACGCCCTGGGCCTGGGCGAACTGGACGCGCTTCTCCATGGCGGCGACGGCCTCCTTGTCGGTGACGCAGTCGTTGAACTGCTGCTCGGACAGGCCGGCGGCCTGGGCCGTGCGCAGCAGCCAGTCGCGCGGCGACGAGGTCAGCATTTCCTGCTGGGTGGCCATCAGCTGGTGGATGACGTCGAAATACTTGTCCGGACCGGCGCAGCGGGCGACCAGGAAGCCGGCGGTGGCGGCGTCGACCGGCGGGGTCGGCAGTTCGCGGAAGATGTAGCGGACCTTGTTGGTGTCGACGTACTTGGCCTTGAACGCCGGCCAGGTCTTGGCCTGCCACACGGCGCAGTGGGGGCAGGTGACGGAGGCGTATTCGACCACGGTGACCTTGGCGCCTTCCGCCGCGCCCAGGCCCATGTCGCCCTCGGCCGCGCCCTTGGAGCCGCCGGCGCCGCAGGCGGCCAGGGCCATGGTCGCCATGGCGGCGCCGGTGATGGCCGCACGGCGGCTCATGCGGGCGAAACGGGTTTCGAAATTGGCCATTGGACTTCCTTGGTCGGAGCGTTGCCGGATGATCGCGCGATTCCCGGGGAACAGCGCAACCTTGATCATTCGAGAACAGGTGCGGCGAAGATTTGTCAATCGCGGTCGTTCGAGCGTGACAGGGTGGCGCGGCCCAGGCGGGCCAGGGCGGCGCGGAGTTCGTCGGGAACGTCGGCGATGGAGGCGGCCAGATCGGCCTCGGCCTCGGCGGCCAGGGGCGGGGGCTTGGCGGCGCGCTTGGGGCGGGCGGCGGCCTCGGTCAGGGGTTTGACCGGGCCCTGGGCGATGCGGAGGCGATCGACTGAACCGGCGCCGAGGAACAGGTTCACGCGGGCCAGGATGTCTTCGGACTGATGCTGGACCAGAAGGGCTGCGGCGCCGGCGACGCGCAGCTCGAGCACGCCGGGCTGGCCGGCCTTGCCCTTGGTCAGTTTCTGGGGGCGGGTGACGCGGGCCAGGCGGTCGCCGACGATCTCGCGCCAGCGGGGCTCCAGCGCGCCGGCGCCGCGGCCGAACTTCTCGTCCAGTTTCTTGATCAGCGGCGTCAGGGCCTTGCCGGCGCGCGGGGCCGGGCGCGGCGCCGGGCGGGTGCGGCGGCGCGACAGGATCTCGCGGACCTCGGCGTCTGTGGGCAGCGGGCGGCGCATGGGCCTATATAGCGCCATCTCATGCTCGACGTCTCTCTGATCCGTTCCGAATTGCTGGCCTGGTACGACCGGCATGCGCGCAGTCTGGCGTGGCGCGCGCCGCCGGGGGCGGAGGCGCGGACCGATCCCTATCGGGTCTGGCTGTCGGAGGTGATGCTGCAGCAGACCACGACGCCGCATGCGACGCCGTATTTCCAGAGCTTCACCGCCCGCTGGCCGACGGTGTCGGACCTGGCGGGGGCCGAGGACGGCGAGGTGATGGCCGCCTGGGCGGGGCTGGGCTACTACGCCCGGGCTCGCAATCTGCTGGCCTGCGCCCGGGCGGTGGCGGGCGAGCATGGGGGCGTGTTTCCGGATACGGAGGCGGGCTTGCTGGCCCTGCCGGGGGTGGGCGCCTATACGGCCGCGGCCGTGGCGGCCATCGCCTTTGATCGCCCGGCCAATGTGGTGGACGGCAATGTCGAGCGGGTCATGGCGCGGCTGTTCGCGGTCGAGACCCCGGTTCCGGCGGCGGGGCCCGAGTTGAGGCGGTTGGCGGGGCTGTTCGTGACGGACGAGCGGCCGGGCGATTGGGCTCAGGCGCTGATGGATCTGGGGGCGACGGTGTGTCGGCCCAACTCGCCGCTGTGCGGCCAGTGTCCGGCGGCGGACCAGTGTCTGGGACTGGCGAGCGGAGCGCCGGAGCGGTTTCCGGTAAAACTCAAGAAGGCGGAGCGTCCACATCGTCGGGGGGTGGCCTTCGTCATGATCGATCCCGACGGACAGGTGGCGCTGGAGCGGCGGCCGGACAAGGGGTTGCTGGGCGGGATGCTGGGGCTGCCCACCAGCGATTGGAGCGCCGCGCCCGATCCGACGCCGCCGGTCGCGGCCGACTGGCGCGAGGCGGGGGCGGTCGAGCATGTCTTCACCCATTTCAGCCTGACCCTGACGGTGCGGGTCGCCCATGTCAGGCCGGCCGGCGACTATCAGTGGCTGGGGCTGGACGCGGCGCGGGTCGCCTTGCCCACCGTCTTCGCCAAGGCGCTGGATCGGGCCGGCGAACCAGCCCTGATCTGAGGCCACCGCCTATTGCATCCCGGCGCGGACCTCGGCGCGGAGGGCGTCGATGGATTTCAGGCCCTGGTCGGTCTTGAAGCGCCAGTAGGTCCAGCCGTTGCAGGCGGGGGCGTTCTCGAACAGGGCGCCCAGCTTGTGGATCGAGCCGGTCAGGGAGCCGGACACCAGGGAGCCGTCGGCGCGGACGCGGGCCTCGCGCTCGCCCTTGGGGCAGTAGAGGCGGTCGCCGGGATGCAACAGGCCGGCCTCGACCAGGGCGCCGAAGGGCACCTTGGGCTCGGCGCGCTTGGAGCCCATGACCATCAGGTCTTCGGGATTGGCGGGAATGACCGAGGCGATGCGGGTTTCGGCGACCTCGGCGTAGGTCTCGTCACGCTCGATGCCGATGTAGTGGCGGCCCAGGCGTTTGGCGGCGGCGCCGGTGGTGCCGGTGCCGAAGAAGGGATCCAGCACGACGTCGCCGGGGCGGGTGGCCGACAGCAGGACGCGGTGCAGCAGGGCCTCGGGCTTCTGGGTCGGATGGGCCTTCTTGCCGTCGGCGTCCTTGATCCGCTCTTCGCCGGTGCACAGGGCGAAGGTCCAGTCGGACCGCATCTGGGTGTCTTCGTTGAAGGCCTTCAGGGCGTCGTAGTTGAAGGTGTAGCGCTTCTGCTCGCGCGAGCGGGCGGCCCAGATCAGGGTCTCGTGGGCGTTGGTGAACCGGGTGCCCTTGAAGTTCGGCATCGGGTTGGACTTGCGCCAGATGATGTCGTTCAGCACCCAGAAGCCCAGGTCCTGGATGGCCGCGCCGAGACGGAAGACGTTGTGATAGGAGCCGATGACCCAGATCGAACCCTCGGGCTTCAGCACGCGGCGGCATTCGGTCAGCCAGGCGCGGGTGAAGGTGTCGTATTCGGCGAAACTGTCGAACTTGTCCCAGTCGTCATCGACGGCGTCGACCTTGGAATTGTCGGGACGCAGCAGGTCGCCGCCCAGCTGGAGATTATAGGGCGGGTCGGCGAAGACCATGTCGACCGAGGCGTCGGGCAGGCTTTTCAGCACGGCGATGCAATCGCCACGGTGAATGACGTCCTTAGCCAGGGTGGGCTTATCCAGGGTGGGGAGCTTCAGATCGGACATGCAACGCGGCCTCGGAACAGTGAGACGGGCATGGTGAATCCTTACGGTTAAGGCAGTGTTGATTCCGGGGTTTTCTTTGCGCGCCGTGACGCGGGCGAGCGGAGGCGCCGACGCGCTTTCGCTGCGAAGTTATGAAGGGCTGGGCGGGGCGCCGGGCCTTCGCCCGGAGTTTGATCTAGAAATACCGTTTCGACGAAGGTTTGACGCCCCGCGCGAATGGTTGGCCTGCAAGCTCGGGGCGCCGAGCGGTGGCGGTCTTATCGCCTAACCCCATAAGCCTGCGACGGGTCGGCGGTCCCTGCGAAGAACCGTCCCGAGTGCGATCGAGTATCCCCCTCGACCCTCCGCCGGCGCACCATGTGTCGCCGTCGGCGCGGAGGGATTTCACCCCCGCTCCCGTTCCATCCGCTCCCGCCGCCACAAGGTCGCAGGCCTTACGAGCCCTCCAAGAGACGAGACCGGGAGTGATTATAGGGGGTGGGCGAACCCAGGCGGGGAAGTCGGGACGAGAATCTGGCAAGGAGTTGGAATCGCTGGGGTGAGACCAGCGTCATTGTGACAGTTGGCGCCGTTCGGGCCCCCTCCGTCTCGCCGGCTTCGCCGGCGATCCACCTCCCCCAGGGGGGGAGGATTTTGGTGTTCGCATTCCTCCCCCCTTGGGGGAGGTGGCGCGGCGCAGAGCGCCGTGACGGAGGGGGCGGTGAGGTCAGCCCCGCACCACCTTCACGCATCCCGCCGCCTCGCGCGCCCGTTCGCGGGCCTGGTCCGTGTCGGCGCCGCGGGCGACAGCGACGCCCATGCGGCGGCGCTCGAAGGCTTCGGGTTTGCCGAAAAGGCGCAGGTCGGCGGTCGGGACGGACAGGGCTTCGGCGACGCCTTCGAAAGCGACGCCTTGCGCCTCCATGCCGCCGTAGATGACGGCGCTGGCGGCGGGCTCGCGCTGGGTGACGTCCACGGGCAGGCCCAGGATGGCGCGGGCGTGGAGGGCGAACTCGCTCATCGTCTGGCTGGCCAGGGTGACGAGGCCGGTGTCGTGGGGGCGGGGCGAGACCTCGGAGAACCAGACCTGGTCGCCCTTGATGAAGAGTTCGACGCCGAAGACGCCCCATCCCTTGTTGTCTGGGCCGCCGAGGGCGTCCGTGACCTTGCCGGCGATGTCCTGCGCGGCGGCGAGGGCGGCGGGGGTCATGGCCTGGGGTTGCCAGCTCTCGACATAGTCGCCCTTGACCTGGCGGTGGCCGATGGGGGCGCAGAAGTCGGTGCGGGTCGAGCCGTCGGCGGCGCGCGAGCGGACGGTCAGCAGGGTGATCTCGAAATCGAAGTCGATGCGGCCCTCGACGATGACGCGGGCGCCGGCGACACGGCCGCTATCCTGAGCATAGGTCCAGGCGTCGGCGATTTCGTCGCGGCTTTCGACGAAGGACTGCCCCTTGCCGGACGAGGACATGACCGGCTTGACGAAACAGGGGTAGCCGACGGTCTCGGCGCCGGCGGCCAGTTCCTCGGCCGAACCGGCGAAGGCGTAGGGGCTGGTGGGCAGGCCCAGCTCTTCGGCGGCGAGGCGGCGGATGCCCTCGCGGTTCATGGTCAGTTGCACGGCGCGGGCGGTGGGGATGACGACGGCGAGGCCGGCGGCCTCGATATCGGCCAGGACCTCGGTGGCGATGGCCTCGATCTCGGGCACGATGATGTGCGGGGCCTCGGCCAGGATGACGCCGTTCAGCACCTGGGGATCGGTCATCGGGATGACGTGACTGCGATGCGCGACCTGCATGGCGGGGGCGTTGGGATAGCGATCAACGGCGATCACCTCGACGCCGAGCCGCTGAAGCTCAATGGCGACCTCCTTGCCCAGTTCGCCCGAGCCGAGGAGCATGACGCGGATGGCGGTGTCGGAGAGGGGGGTGCCGAGATTCATCGTCTGCTCCAACGTCCCTTCTCCCCCTGCGGGAGAAGGTGGCCCGGAGGGCCGGATGAGGGGTCGGTGGATGTTGGACTTTTGCGGTCGGTGCGACCCCTCGCCCGACCGCGCCAGGACGACGGCTTCGCCGCCGTGCGCGGTCTCCCTCTCCCGCAGAGGGAGAGGGAGGTGAGAGGGGTTAGAGCCGGGCCTTGACCGCCGCGACCACCGCGTCGGCGGTGATGCCGAACTTGTCGTAGAGGACTTCGGCGGGGGCCGAGGCGCCGAAGCCGGTCATGCCGATGAAGGCGCCGTCTTCGCCGATGAAGCCTTCCCAGCCCTGTTTGATGGCGGCCTCGACGGCGACGCGGATCGTGCCGCGGCCGATGACCGAGGCGCGGTAGGCGGCGTCCTGTTGTTCGAACAGTTCGACACAGGGGACGGAGACGACGCGGGTCGGGACGCCTTCGGCCTCGAGGGTTTCGGCGGCCTTCAGGGCCAGGGCCAGTTCCGTGCCGGTGCCGAACAGGGTGGCCTTGGCCTCGCCCGACGCGGGCTTGATCTCATAGGCGCCCTTGGCGGACAGGTTTTCCGTGCCCGCGACGGTGCGGACGGCCGGGGTCTTCTGGCGCGACAGGGCCATGGCCGAGGGGGCGGTCTTGGTCTCCAGCGCGATCTTCCAGCATTCCATGGCCTCGACCGTGTCGGCGGGGCGGAAGACCAGAAGGTTGGGGATGGCGCGCAGGGCGGCCAGGTGTTCGACCGGCTGGTGGGTGGGGCCGTCCTCGCCCAGGCCGATGGAGTCGTGGGTCAGGACGTGGATGGCGCGGACCCCCATCAGGGCGCCCAGACGGATGGCCGGGCGGCTGTAGTCCGAGAAGACCATGAAGGTGCCGCCGTAGGGGATGACCCCGCCGTGCAGGGCCAGGCCGTTCATGGCCGCGGCCATGCCAAACTCGCGGATGCCCCAGTTGACGTAGCGGCCCTCATAGGACGGGGCGTCCAGGATGGGGGTGCCGGCGACGAAGGTGTTGTTCGAACCGGTCAGGTCGGCCGAGCCGCCGATCAGTTCGGGGATGGCGGCGAAGACCTGGTCCAGGGCGGCGCCCGAGGACTGGCGCGTGGCCTGGGCGGGCTGGGTCTCGATCAGTTCGGCGATCTTGGCGTTCAGGGCGTCGAAGGCGCCCTCGGGCAGGTCGCCCTTCATGGCGCGGGTGAAGTCGGCGGCCTGACCGGAGGCGGCGAGGCGGGCCTCCCACTTCTTGCGGTCCTTGGCGCCGCGACGCCCGACCTTGGCCCAGGCGTCGGCGATGGTCTGGGGGATGTCGAAGGGTTCGTGATCCCAGGCCAGGCCCAGGCGGGTGGCGGCGATCTCGGCGGCGCCCAGGGCGGCGCCGTGGGTCTTGTGGCTGCCTTCCATGGTGGCGGCGCCCTTGCCGATCTTGGTCTTGCAGGCGATCAGGGTCGGCTTGTCCTGGCGGGTCGCCCATTTGAGAGCGGACTTGATCGCGTCCATGTCATGGCCGTCGATGGCCTTCACCGCCCAGCCGGCGGCCTTGAAGCGGGCCTTCTGGTCGGTCGTGTCGGACAGGGAGACCTTGCCGTCGATGGTGATCTCGTTGTCGTCCCACAGGACGGTCAGCTTGTTCAGCTTGTAGCGGCCGGCCAGGGCGATGGCTTCTTGGCTGACGCCTTCCATCAGGCAGCCGTCGCCGGCGACGACCCAGGTGCGGTGGTCGACCAGGTCCTCGCCGTATTTGGCGGCGAGGTGACGCTCGGCCATCGCAAAGCCGACCGAGGTGGCCAGGCCCTGGCCCAGGGGGCCGGTGGTGACCTCGACGCCGGGCATGTGGCCGTATTCCGGGTGACCGGCGGTCCTGGAGCCCCACTGGCGGAAGTTGGACAGTTCTTCCTTAGTCGCGGCCTTGTAGCCGGTCAGGTGCAGCAGGGCGTAGATCAGCATCGAGCCGTGGCCCGCCGACAGGATGAAGCGGTCGCGGTCGGCCCAGTCGGGGCGGCTGGCGTCGAACTTCAGAAACTTCGAAAACAGCACCGTGGCGACGTCGGCCATGCCCATGGGCATGCCGGGGTGGCCCGACTTGGCCTGTTCGACGCCGTCCATGGCGAGGACGCGGATGGCGTTGGCCATCTGCTGGGGCGTGGCCTTGGGGGCGGATTTGACGTCGGTCACGAGGGAAGACCTTTCGGCGGAAGCGGAAATTCAGGGGCGCGCCGCTTTACCCCGGCGCGTCCTCGGGTTCTATACGGAATTTACAAGGAGCGACCGATGGCAGACGCCACCACGGCCGCACGGGCCCGTATCGACCGGGCCCTGGCCGAACTTGAACGCAAGATCCTGGAGCTGAAGGCTCGCCCGGCCTCCGCGCCGGCGATCGCCGACGACGACCTGTTCGCGCCCCGAGCCGGGAACGGGGCGGATGCGGCGCGGGTGGCCGAGCTGGAGGTGGCCGGGCGCGAGGCGTCGCAGGCCCTGGCCCGGGCGGCCGCCGCCGTGCGCGAGGTGCTGGATCAGGACGACGAAGAGACCGAAAGCGAGGCCCGCTGATGGCGACGGTGACGGTGGAGGTGAACGGCCGACCCTATGCGGTGGGCTGCGCCGACGGGCAGGAGGAGCGGGTCCGCATCCTGGCCAAACAATTCGACAATCAGGTGCGCCAGGTGGCCCAGGACGTGGGTCATGTGGGGGACCTGCGGCTGTTCCTGATGTCGGCCCTGATCCTGTCGGACGAATTGCACGAGGCGCGCCTGAACGGGGGCGGGGGTCCTGCGCCGCAGACAGCCGCCGCGCCGCCGACCAGCGACGGGGTGGCCGAGGCGCTGAACGCCGTGGCCGCGCGGATCGAGAAGATCGCCCAATCTATCTGATCACGGTCGATCTGATCACGGCGCTTGAGAAGGCGGGGCGCAGCGCCTATCTTGTTTGATGGCGGGTCCTGCTGCGGCCCTCGTCGAAGGCATACATTTCCTCGCGACCTTAATTCACTCAAAGGGATCTGTCCCTGTCCGGGCTCGAGGGCCTGGGCATATGGAGCCCACCTGGCTACCCAGGTTCGAGAGGATTTAAACGCCCTTCACGGTTCTTGCGGCGCCGCCAACCTCTCTCTTTTTTGCGCTATCGCTCGCCGCGCGGCGGCTCGCTGCTTCAGCGATTTTTGTCGCTACCGCTCGCGACGCGGTCGCTCGCTGTTTGAGCGAGTCCGGCATGCGAGGGGCATGGTCTCTGTGCGGAACCGGATGGGGCGTGTAAGCCCGCGGCATGACCCTTGAGAAGCATGAACTCCGGGCGGCCGCCCGCGCGCGGCGAAAGGCTCTGGCCGAGGCCGATCCGATGGCCGCCCGGCGCGCCGCCGACCATGCCGAGGCCCTGCCGCCGGGGCAGGTGGTGGCCCTGTACAGCGCCATGGGGTCCGAACTGGACGCTGAGGCCCTGGCCGTGGCGCTGGAGGCTGCGGGGCGGCGGCTGTGCCTGCCGGTGGTGCTGGAACGGGATGCGCCGATGATCTTTCGCGCCTGGTCGCCGGGCGAGCCGCTGGAGATGGACGCCGCAGGTTGCCCCGCGCCCCTGCCGCTGGCCGAGGTGTTGGAGCCGGATCTGATCCTGACGCCACTGCTGGCGTTCGATGCGGTCGGCGGACGGCTGGGGCAGGGCGGCGGGTTTTACGACCGCACCTTTGCGGCGCGGCCCGAGGTGATCCGGGTCGGCTTCGCCTATGCGGGACAGGCGGTCGAGGCGCTGAGCCTGGAGGCGCACGACATGCGGCTGCACGGGGTGCTGACCGAGGCGGGGTATCGGGATTTCGGCATATCCCATTGACATATACGTTAGTCGGGCCGATAGCGAACTCATGAGCCCGCCGCTGAAAGCCACAGTCTTCAAGTCGAACCGCTCGCAGGCTGTGCGCCTGCCCAAGGCGGCCGCCTTTCCGGATGACGTGAAAGAGCTGCGCGTCATCAAAGAGGGCAAGAGCCTGCGCCTGGTGCCGGTCAACGCCCTGTGGGATGACTTCTTCGACCGGCCCGGCATTCCAGACTGGCCGGATCGGGATCAGCCTGAGATGCAGAAGCGGGAGGAGTGGTGACCGGCTTCATGCTGGACACCAGCATCTGTATCGAAATTCTGCGGGGCCGCAGCGCTGCGCTGAATGATCGTCTGAAGAGCGAACAGGCGCCGTTGCATGTTTCGACGGTGGTCGTCATGGAATTGGCGGTCGGCCCGAACAAGCTGGCCGACCCGCGCCGACGCGATTTGCTGGAGGCGTTTCTGGCGCGTCTGGAAATTCTTCCGTTCGATGAGGACGCCGCGCGCCACACGGCGGAAATCCGCGCCGTGCTGGAGCGCCAAGGGCGGCCCATTGGACCCTATGATTATCAGATCGCGGGCCACGCCCGCAGCCAGGGACTGACCGTGGTCACCCGCAACATCGGCGAATTCGAGCGTGTAGCCGGCCTCAGGGTCGAGCACTGGTCGGATCCTAGTAAAGGCGTACACGAATGAGACTGGCCTTCTTCGGCGACGTCATCGGCAAGTCCGGCCGTGACGGGATCAGCGATCATCTTCCGGGCCTGAAGCGCGACCTGAAGCTGGACTTCGTGGTGGTGAATGCGGAGAACGCTGCGGGCGGTTTCGGCATCACCGAGAATACGGCGCGCGAGCTGTTCATGGCGGGCGCCGACTGCCTGACCCTGGGCAACCACTCGTGGGATCAGCGCGAGGCCCTGACCTATATCGTGCGCGAGCCGCGGCTGATCCGGCCGGCCAACTATCCGCGCCTGATGGATGCGCCGGGCGCCGGGGCCAATCTGTTCGAGACCCATTCGGGCCGCACCGTCCTGGTGATGAATGTGCTTGGCCGGGTGCATATGGACCCGATGGACGATCCGTTCGGCGCCGTCGAACGCGAGCTGGCGGCCGCGCCCCTGGGGGCCGTGGCCGATGCGGTGATCGTGGACATGCACTGCGAGGCGACCAGCGAGAAGATGGCCATGGGCCATTTCTGCGACGGCCGCGCCTCGCTGGTGGTCGGCACCCATACCCACGTCCCGACCGCCGACTGCCAGATCCTGCCCGGCGGCACGGCCTATCAGACCGACGCCGGCGGCTGCTGCGACTATGACAGCGTCATCGGCAACGAGAAGGAAGAGCCGCTGCGCCGCTTCACCACCCGGATCTCGGGCGGGCGCTACATGCCGGCGTCCGGTCCGGCGACGGTGTGCGGCGTGTTTGTCGAAACCGACGACAAGACCGGGCTGGCGACGCGGGTCGAGCCGATCCGGGTCGGCGGACGGTTGAGCCAGGCGGTGCCGGTTCTCTAATCTGCAAGGGAGAAGTCGCCGCACTCTCCTGGGCGAGGCGGATCCTTACTCAGTGGGTGATGTCGCCCATGCCTGTGAGGTGCAGGACGCCCTTTCCAGGCAGTTCGACGCGCAGTTCAAGGGTTCCGCCGGCCGCTTCGACGAACCGGCGCAGGGTGGACAGATAGAGATCGGCCTGGCGTTCCATCTTGAGCACCGAAGGCTGTTTGACTCCAAGCGCCTGAGCGATCTGCTCCTGGCTGCGTTCGGCCAGCTCGCGCAACGCCTTCAGGCCTTCCACTTCGCCCACGAGTTCGGCGGCGCGGGCGTTGATGCGCGCCCGGCGGGCCTCGGGCAGCGCAGCCATGATCTCTTCGCGCGTGCGACCCATCCTATGTCTCCTTCAACGCCTTCAAATGGCTGGTGAACCGGCTGTCCGCCTTGGCGATCAGCCCCTTGTAGAACCGTTTCTGGGCCACGCCCGCCTTGTCGCCGGCCACCAGCAGGATCGCCTGCCGCGCCGGATCGAATGCGAACGCCACCCGCCAGACCCCGTCCGCCGCCTTGAACCGAAGTTCCTTCATGTTGGCGTGCCTTGACCCGGTCAGGGTGTCGGCGTGGGGTCGGCCCAGACCCGGTCCATAGATTTCCAGGAGCGCCGTCATCGCCAGAAGCTCGTCTTGGACTTCGACGGGGAGGGCGTCGAACTCCGGGTCGAAGTCATCATGGTTGCTGACGGCCCATGGCATGTCTTTATATAGCCTCGAGGCTATATCCTGTCCATAGGCTACAGCCTATGCGAGGTCATCACGCCGTGGTCAGGGTGTTCGAGCCCGCCTCGACCGCGAAGGTCTGACGGGTCGTCAGCGCGCCGGAGCGGGTCGAGACCTTGTCCAGGACCTTGAACTGGGTGGTCCAGAGGTTCGGGGTCGCCTCGCAGATCAGATAGCCGCGCTGGGT
This sequence comes from Brevundimonas mediterranea, assembly GCF_011064825.1. Taxonomy (NCBI): domain Bacteria; kingdom Pseudomonadati; phylum Pseudomonadota; class Alphaproteobacteria; order Caulobacterales; family Caulobacteraceae; genus Brevundimonas; species Brevundimonas mediterranea. The sequence goes on along the minus strand of NZ_CP048751.1, from coordinate 720,078 downwards.
GTTGCGGAACTTCAGCTGGGGATTGGCCGAGAGGAAGCGGTCGTAGTCGGAGCCGCGGTCCGAGCCGTCGCCGCCGGAGCTGATCGAGGTGCCGACGAATTCGACGGCGATGGGGGCGCCCTCGGGCTGGCTGCCGTCCAGCCACAGGCCGCCGGCGTAGTTCTGATGCTCGTCGCCGGTCAGGACCACGACATTGTCGATGCGGCGGTCGCGGATGTGGCGCAGCAGGCGGTTGCGGGGCACGCGATAGCCGGCCCAGCTGTCGGTGTTGACCCCTTGGCCGCCCGAGGTGTTGCGGTTCAGGTCCATCATCATGACCTGCTGGGCCAGGGCTTTCCAGCGCGCCTTCGAGCGGTCGAGATTGGTCAGCAGCCAGGCCTCCTGGGCGTCGCCCAGCACCTGGGCCGTCGTCGCCTCTATGCCGGGGCAGGTGGCGTTGTAGCGGTCGCCGCAGGGCTGGTCCGTGCGGTACTGGCGGGTGTCGAGGAAGGCGATGTCCAGCAGGTCGCCGTACTGGGCCCGGCGATAGGCCTGCATGCCCGCGCCGCGCGGGAAGGCCGACTTCCGCATCGGCATGAATTCGTAGAAGGCCTGCATGGCGGCGGCGCGACGCAGCAGGAAGACTTCAGGCGGCGCGCCGTCCTGATCGATGTCGCCGACCCAGTTGTTGTCGACCTCATGGTCGTCATAGGTGCAGAACCAGGCCGCCGAGGCGCGCGAGGCCTGAAGATCCGTGTCCATCGTGTACTGGGAGTAGCGGCGGCGATAGTCGTCGAGGCTGTAGATCTCGCCGCCCAGGTGGACGCGGGTGTTGTCCTGCGGGCCTGAACCCGACTGGTAGATCGGGTTGCCCCGGCCTTCGTAGATGTAGTCGCCGTAGCAGAAGATGAAATCCAGATCCTCTTCCGCCATCTTGCGGTGGGCGGTGTAGTAGCCGCTCTCATAGGCCTGGCAGCCGGCGACGCCGAAGCGGACGGCCGAGACGGCGTCGCCGGCCAGGGGGGCGGTCTTGGCGCGGCCGACGCCGCTGCGCTCGGTCCCGCACTGGAAGCGGTAGAAATAGAGGCGGGCGGGCTCCAGTCCCTCGACCTCGACATGGACGGAGTGACCCAGTTCGGGCCGGGCGACCGCCTCGCCGGACCGGACAACGGTGTTGAAGCCGCGGTCGGCGGCGACTTCCCATTTCACTGCGACGGGCGCCTTGGGCATGCCCGAGCCGTAGGCGACAGGGTCGGGGGCCAGACGCGTCCAGATGACGAAGCCGTCAGGCAGGGGGTCGCCTGCGGTCACGCCCAGCCGGAAGGGGTTCACGTCGAAGACGGCCTGGGCCAGGGCGGGGCCGGTGTTCGACAGGGCCAGGCCGCCCCCGAAGGCGGCGAGCATGGACCGGCGGGAGAGGGCGAGCGTGGTCATCGAAAATCCCCGAACTGGAGCCCGGCTCTATCGCCGCGATGTGACAGATTTTCCAGCCGTATCCGCATCCGCCGGGGCTCGGCACGCCGCCTTGGGCGTCAGGCGGCGAGGCGACGTCCCGACAGGACGACCGCCTTGCGGATCTGCTTCAGTTCGGCGGACCGTTGTCGGGGTGAGTGGACGTCCATCACATGACGCTGTCCGGCGCGGGCCAGGGCTGTGCGTTCATCCGGGTTGCGGATCAGGCGCTCCATCGCCTCGGCCAGGCTTTCGGGCGTGATCTCGTCGACATAGAGGGCGTGGTCGCCGCTGGCCTCGCGCAGGCCGCCCCGGCCGGACGAGATCAGGGCCGCGCCCGCCGCATGGGCCTCGACCGCCGTCAGGCCGAAGGGTTCGTCCCAGACCGAGGGGGTCAGGGCGATGGCGGCGGTCTTCATGATGTCGCGCACCTCCGACAGCGGCGCCGAATGCAGGACGGCGACCCGGGCGCCGTATCGCTCAAGCGGGGCGAGGTGGGGCCCGGCCCAGGCGGCGTGCCTGTCCCAGTCGTTCAGCATCAGCACCGCACGCCAGTCGGGGTGGGCGTCGAGTACGGCGGGCAGGGCGGCGCACAGGACGTCCAGACCCTTCTCCGGCATGGCCCGACCGGCGAAGGCGATCACCCGCTGCCGGTCGTCGGGTGAGGCGAACCAGGCGGCCGCGTCGATGGGGTTGGGCAGGGCGTAGGCGCGGTCGGCCAGGCGGGGATAGGTGCGGGCGAAGGCGTTCCGCTCGGCGGCGCTGACGAAGATGAAGCCGTCCATTCGGCCATATCGGGCCGCGTAGCGCCAACGGTCGATCCGATGGCGCGCAGGCTTCAGCGCATTATGCCGATAAAGAACATGGACGGCCTGGGGGAAGCGTGACGATACGGACAGGGCCTGTTTCACCTGCTGGTGGTGTTCGATCAGATCCGGCCCGAAATCGCGCAAGGCGTCGATGAGACCTTGCTGTGTATTGCGGCGCGGCAGGGTGGTCACCATGCCCGGCGCATTATGATCCAGGGCGCCCTCCAGGCAGAAAATTCGCGTGTCTGCGTCTCCGTTGAAGAGGGCGAGAGTGCGCACGACCGTCTCCATGGAGTTGGGGCGGGCCTCGGAGAAGAGCGAGCCCGGAGGCAGCAGAATGGCGGTGCGCAGCGCGATGATCCCCGGAGATAATTAGCCAGCGAGGGCTCGCCTGATCGGCGAGACCGACTGTCAAACGCTCCAGGTCGGGAAATCCGTCGCCGAAATCGTCAGCGTCTGCGCGCCCGCAGCCGCAACCGCATCGCCTCGCGGCTGCGAAGGGTGATCTGATGCACCGGCCGGGGTTCGATCATCGTGACGGGCTCGATCTCGGCGGCGCGCAGGATGGAGGCCAGGGCGATCACCGCCTCCTGGATGGCGAAGGCGGCGCCGATGCAGACGCGGGGACCGGCGCTGAAGGGGATGTAGGCGTAGCGGTCGATGGACTTGCGGTTCTGCGGCAGGAAGCGTTCCGGCCTGAAGGCGTCGGGGTCGTCCCACAGCAGGCTGTGGCGCTGCAGGATCCACGGCGAGATGATGACGGTGGCGCCGGCCTTGATCGGCTGGCCGCCGATCTCGTCGTCGGCCAGGGCCTTGCGGGCCATGGTCGGGGCGGGCGGGAACAGGCGCATGGTCTCGTCCAGAACGGCGCGGGTCCAGGGCAGGGCGTCGGCCCATTTGGGGTCGGAGACGTCGAAGGCGTCGGCCTCGGTTTGCAGGCGGGCCAGGTATTCGGGCTGGCGCGACAGCAGGTGCAGGGTCCAGCCCAGGGCGCGGGCCGTGGTCTCGTGCCCCGCCAGGATGAAGGTCAGGATGTTGGCGGCGACCTCTTCGTCGCTCAAGCCGGGGCCGCCGTTCTCGTCGCGGGCCAGCAGCAGGGCGCTGAGCAGGTCCTCGGGCGGGGCGTCGCCGGATTCGATGCGGGCGCGGCGGGCCTCGACCAGTTTGGTGACGCGCTGTTCGAAGAAGCGGGCCGAGCGGAAACTGGCCAGGCGGCCCAGGCGCGGGGCCCAGTCCGGCGCGCCCAGGACGTCCAGCGGATCAATGCGGGCGCCATTGGCCAGGAACTGGTTCAGGGCGCGCTCGAAGCCGCGCGCCTCGCCGCCCAACTCGTCCGAGAACATGGTGGCGGACAGGATGTCGAAGGTCAGGCCGGACATTTCGGAGTCGATGTCCAGCACCCGCCCGCGCGGCGACAGGGACCAGCCGGCGACGCGGGCCTGGCAGACCTCGGCCATGCGGGCGTTCAGGGTCGCCATCTTGGCCGGGGTGAACAGGGGGGCCAGGATGCGGCGGGCGCGGCGCCAGACGTCGCCCTCGGTCAGCAGCAGGCCCTCGGCCAGCATGGGCCCCAGGACGCGGCGTTGCAGGTCGCCCTTTTCATAGTTGGCGGCGTTCTCGGTCAGGACGTGGCGGACGCCCTCGGGGTGGCTGACCACCAGGATCTCGCCGAAGGCGCTGTTGCCGTGCAGTTGCGGCTCGGTGAAGTGCCGCTCGGACCACATACGGAGGGGGTCGCGCCAACTGATCCAGAGGAAGGGCAGCAGCGACAGGGGCTTGCCCGTCCGTCGAGGCGGTATGGCGGGGCGGAAGATGGTGTCGGCCGTCGTCGCGTCCATAAGACGCTCCTATGCAAATCGCCCGTCAGCCAGGCGCGGGTCCGTAAACGCTCGATCTGGTGCGTGCGTTCATGAAGCATAGTGGACCAGCACGACGTCAACGAGAAGGCGACGTCCTGTCGATGGCGCCCAGCAGTCGCGCCATGTCTTCAGCGGCCAGATCCTTCGCGCGTTGGCTTGAGGTCGCGGGCTTCGAAACAGGGGCCGACGGCGCCGCTGGAGCCGTTTGAGACGCCCTCTTCTTTTCGCGCCGCTCGAACAGAAAGCGTTGAAGACCCCAGACAAGGTGAGGCGTCCACGGTTGGCCGCAGGCGGTTTTCTTTCCCGCCTTGTTCAGCAGGCCGGCGACCTCGTTGGGCCTGGTGAAGCCGCTCTTGAAACAGGCACGGAGCAGAGGGTCGAGCTCATCCAGGAACGCCTCCTTGGATCGATCACGAAAGGCGAAGTGTTTCAGTTCGTCTCTGGTGATCTGTGAAGGCTTGGACTGCGAGCGTCCGACAGGCCGCTCCGGCGTCCGCTCCCGAGAGCGTCCAGTCGGCGTCGCTTTGGCTTTGGGGGAACCCGCCCGTTTTCCGCCGCCGAGATAGGATCCCTTAGCCATGCTCAGTTCGCCGGAGCGACGGTCGGCGCCCAGGCCTTCAGCTCGGCGATCTCGCGCGTCTGGGCATCCACGACGCTCTGGGCCATGCGCCGGATTTCCGGATCGCGGCTGTCGCGCAGAGCGACCCGGGCCGTGGCGACGGCGCTTTCGTGGTTGGCGATCATCTTGGCGACATAGGCCTGATCCGCAGTCTGATCCGCGGTCTGGGCCGCCGCCTGCATTTCGGCCGTGGTGCGGGTCGCAGCCGCCTGGTTGGCGGCCGACGCTTCACGCAGCGCCTGCTGCACCGGATCGCCGCCGCCGTCGCAGGCCCCTAGCACGAGGAGCAGCGCGATCGGCGGGGCGGCGCGGATCATGCGGCGTCGCCGAACCAGCCCGGCATCCAGCCTTCGTGCCATTCGCGCAGGTGGGCGACGGGGATGCTGAACAGCTCGCCCTTGTCGCCCTTGGAGGCGAAGGCGTCGCCGCCGGCCTGACCGACGACCGAGGCGTGCAGGCCGGCGGCCTGGGCCTTGGCGATCAGGGCGTCGGCGTCGGGGACTGCGACCAGGTAGCGGGCCTGATCCTCGCCGAACAGGAAGATGTGGGCGTGGGCCGCGCTGGAGGCGTCCAGGGTCACGCCGACGTCGGAGGCCAGGACCAGGTCGGCGGCGGCGCCGATCAGGCCGCCGTCGCTAAGGTCGTGGACCACGGTCAGGTCGCCGGCCTCGATCAGGTCGCGGACGAAGTCGCCGGTCTTCCTTTCCAGCTTCAGATCGACGGGGGGCGGGGCGCCGTCCTCGCGGCCCAGGACCTCGCGCAGATAGATGGAGGCGCCCAGTTCGCCGACGGTCTGGCCGATCAGGACCAGGGTGTCGCCCGCGGCCATGGTCGAGAAGTTGGTGACCACGTCATAGTTGGGCAGCAGGCCCACGGCGCCGACGGTCGGGGTGGGCGGAATGGCGACGCCGTTGGTCTCGTTATACAGGCTGACGTTGCCCGAGACGACGGGGAAGGACAGCTCGCGGCAGGCCTCGGCCATGCCGTCGATGGCGCGGACGATCTGGCCCATGATCTCGGGGCGCTGCGGATTGCCGAAGTTCAGATTGTCGGTGATGGCGATGGGGCGCGAGCCGACGGCGGTCAGGTTGCGCCAGGCCTCGGCCACGGCCTGTTTCCCGCCCTCATAGGGGTCGTTCTGGACATAGCGGGGGGTGCAGTCGCTGGTCACAGCCAGCCCCTTGTCCGTGCCGTGGACGCGGACCACGCCGGCGTCGGCGCCGGTGGCCGAGTCCTGAAGCGTGTCGGCCATGACGTGGCGGTCGTACTGTTCCCAGATCCAGCGCTTGGAGGCCATGTCGGGGCAGGCGATCACCTTCATCACCGCATCGGCCCAGTTCTCAGGCGCGGGGACGTCGGCGGGGTTCAGCTTGGGTTGCAGCTCCGGTTGGACCCAGGGGCGGTCGTACAGGGGGGCGTCGTCGAACAGGGGCGCCAAAGGCACGTCGCACACGGTCTCGCCGTGATGCTTCAGCACCAGACGGCCGGTGTCGGTGGTGACGCCGATGGTGGCGGCGTCCAGGCCCCATTTCTTGAAGATGCGTTCGCCGTCGGCCTCACGGCCGGGCTTGAGGACCGCCAGCATCCGCTCCTGGCTTTCCGACAGCATCATCTCATAGGCGGTCATGCCCTCTTCGCGCTGGGGCACGGCGTCCATGTTCAGCTCGATGCCGACGCCGCCCTTGCCGGCCATTTCGACCGAGGAGGAGGTCAGGCCCGCCGCGCCCATGTCCTGGATGGCGGCGACGGCGCCCGAGGCCATCAGTTCGAGGGTGGCCTCGATCAGCAGCTTCTCGGCGAAGGGGTCGCCGACCTGGACGGTGGGGCGTTTCGATTCCGACTCATCGTCGAACTCGGCCGAGGACATGGTCGCGCCGTGGATGCCGTCGCGGCCGGTCTTGGAGCCGAAATAGACCACCGACAGGCCGGCTGAGGGGGCGGCCGAATAGAAGATGCTGTCGGCCTTGGCCAGGCCGACGCACATGGCGTTGACCAGGATATTGCCGTTGTAGCCGGCGTGGAAATTGGTCTCGCCCGCCACGGTCGGAACGCCGACGCAGTTGCCGTAGCCGCCGATGCCGGAGACGACGCCCTTGACCAGGCGTTTGGTCTTCTCGTGCGACGGGTCGCCGAAGCGCAGGGCGTTCAGCAGGGCCACCGGGCGGGCGCCCATGGTGAAGACGTCGCGCATGATGCCGCCCACGCCCGTCGCCGCGCCCTGATAGGGTTCGATGTAGGAGGGGTGGTTGTGGCTCTCCATCTTGAAGATGCAGGCGTCGCCGTCGTCGATATCGATCACCCCGGCGTTCTCACCGGGGCCGCAGATGACGCGGTCGCCGGTGGTGGGGAACTTGCCCAGGTGGATCTTGGAGGATTTGTACGAGCAGTGCTCGGACCACATGACCGAGAAGACGCCCAGTTCGACATGGTTGGGCTCGCGGCCCAGCCGGTCGAGGACGACCTGATATTCATTCGGGGCCAGGCCGTATTCGGCGGCCAATTCAGCCATGGTCTTTTGAGGAGCGGTCATGGGCGGGGCTTCTAGCCGCAGATGGGCCGATAGGCTATATTCTAGACAGTATTTTGGGAGTTCTAGAATGGGCCTCAGCATCAAGCGCGCCGAGACGGAGCGCAAGGCGCGCGCCGTCGCCGAGCGGCTGGGGGTCAGTCTGACCGAGGCCATCGACATCGCCCTGGACAAGACCTGGAAGGAACTGACCGCCGAAGAGGGCGCGGCGGAGCGGGCGAGCAAGCGCGAGGCCTTGTTCGCCTATCTGCGGACCCTGCCGCCCGGCGACGGTCGCTCTCTTCAGGAAGTCGACGACGAAATGTACGACGAGCACGGTCTGCCGCGCTGATGGTCGTCGACACCTCGGCCTTCGTCGCCATTGTTCTGAGAGAGCCGGAAGCGGCCGCGTTCGACGAACGGATCCGTTCGGCGACGACGCGCCGGGTCAGTGTCGCGACCTGGGCGGAACTGGCGGCGGTGCTGACGTCCCGGCTCGGCGTGGACGCCCGGCCCGTGCTGGATCGTCTTGAACAGGAGTACCGGCTGGATCTGGTCCCGGTCGATCAGGCGCAGATGCGGATCGCCTGCGAGGCCATGGTGCGGTTCGGCAAGGGGCGGCGTCCGGCGCGGCTGAACTATGGCGACTGTTTCGCCTATGCGCTGAGCCTGAGCAGCAGCGAGCCCCTGCTGTTCAAGGGCGAAGACTTTTCGAAGACGGACGTGGCGATCACGATCTGAGTAGGGGGGAACGTCCAGAGGCTGGGCGTCATTTCGTGTGTAGCAACACGGAGTTCACCATGACCGACACCCCCATCGACCCCGCCGCGACCCCTGAAGATGAAGACTTGCCCGAGATTGCGGCCGACGACGCCGGCGCCTCGGCCATGGCCGAGCAGGCCCAGAACGAAGCCGAAGTCAAAGACGAGGGGGAGGGCATCTGATGTCCTCCACCCCCTCGACAAAGGTCACGCCGGCCACCGGCCAGCAGATGGATCGGTCCAATGATCCCGCCATGACGCGCGAGATGGACAAGGCCGCGCCCGAGCAGGCGATGATCAGCCGTCGGCAGCGGCTGACCGGACAGGCGACCGGAATCGGCAGCGTCGGCTTTCAGGAGGCCGGCGCCTTTGACGTCGGCGCCGGGGAAGATGCGGCGATTGATACGCCCGTGACGCCCGGCAAGAAGCCCTAACGCTCGACCCCCGGCTTCAGCCGGAAGGCCAGCAGCACCCCGCCGACCAGCAGGACGATGGCGCCGGCCAGGGCGGTGAAGGCGACGGCGGGCTTGTCGGTCTGTTCGGCGACGAAGGCGCCCAGCAGGCCCCAGGCTGTGGGCAGGGGATAGGCGAGGGTCCGCAGGCTGGCGGTCACCGCCAGGGCGACGCCGGTGGTCACGATGATGGCCAGGATGGCCCAGGCGCTTGGCGACAACGCCGTCGACAGGGCCTCGAAGGCGGTCAGGGTGGTGATCAGGTTCAGCGGCGCGGCCACTGTCAGCCAGCCCGCGAGCGCCGCCAGGGGCCAGACCAGCAGCAGTCGGTCGCGATCCGTTCGGCTGAGCGCGCGTATGGAGCCCGAATAGGCCACCAGCGGCGCGAGCAGGGCGATCAACGAAGCGAAGATGACGATGACGCTGGCCGCCTTCAGGTTCAGGGCGGCGACGACGATCCACATGCCGATGCCGAAGAAGGCCACGGCCGACGGCCAGCCCATCCGGTTGATCAGAGGGCTCTCGCCGGTCTGGGGCAGGACCTGGCGGACGGCGTAGGCCAGGACGCCCAGATAGATCAGGCCCCAGATCGAGAAGGCGTAGCCGGCGACCCGCAAGGTGCTGTTTCCATCCGCAGCGAACTCGGCCTGGGTCAGGCCCAGGCCAGCCAGGTTCTGGACCAGCGGGACCACGATGGCGAAGACGGCGGCGGCCAGCACCACCAGTCGGCGGGTCCGCTGGGCGGGCGTGGGACGAAGGATCGAGGACATGCGGATTCCGATACGACGGTGTTCAGGTGGAATGTACGCGCCGGACGGTGGTAAGGTTCACCGTTGCAACGTGAAAAGTGAAGCTTGCCTGCGCCACGCCCTCTGTGCTGCTTGTCATCGGGCATGACGAACGCCGCCGGACGCTGGATTTTCTGCCTGACCGCCATGGCCGCATCGGCCGTCGCAGGCGTGGGCCACGCCCAGACAAGTGGAGCGACCGTCGTTCTCACCCAGCCGTCGCAGGACGCCTGGGCGCGCGTTCGCCAGGCGCTGACGCCCGAGCAGCAGGCGTTGGAGGTGCGCCGCTTTCTGTCGGCCCTGGCCGCGGCGAACGGCAGGCCGATCACGCCCGCCCTGGACGCGCGACATATTGCTTCGGGTCGCGCCGTGTCGCTGGACGATCCGGCGCTGCTGCAGCGGCCGCAGGCGCACGAGGTGACCCTGACGGTCGATGGGCGGTTCCTGGTCTTTCGTCCCTTGTCGCGCGCCAGTCTGGACCCCTTCCTGGGGCGCTAGAGGAACCGCCTGTCGTGTGGTCGGTTGTTCAAGCCCACACGAACTGGAGATGACCATGGCTGACCGCGACGACGAAACACCCATCTTCGAAACCAACGAGGTCGAAGCCAATCTCGCCATCGAACACGGTCAGGGCGTCGGCGCCCGCGAATTGGCCGCCCAACGCGATCCGGGCGGCGTGGTCACGGCCGACGAGGACGAAGACCTGGAGAACGGACAGGCGGCGCGCCCGGAGTGAGCGCGTCCCTGTCTGCTTGACGGCGGTTCGATGATCGTCGTTCATGCAGCGCATGAACGCAGACGCCCCTGTCGCTCTGGAGACCCTTCTTCAGCACGCCCTGTCCGCTAGAGCGGGCGGAGATTCCGACGCGGCGCTCGCGGCGGCGGAGCGGGTGCTGGGTGTCGATGGACGCAATGTCCTGGGGGCCATTCTCAAGGGCGACGCCCTGGCCGCCCGGGGCGATGCGCGGTCCGCCTCGAGCTTTTACGGCGCGGCCTTGGCGAGTGCGCAACAGCGCGGCGCAGATCCCGAACTGAAGGGCGAGTTGCGGCGGGTGCAACAGGCGCTGGCGGACATGAGGCGCCGGTTCGAGGAGGAGCTTCTGGCCGGGATCAAGGCGCGCGGATTTGACGAAGCCCAGTCCAGCGCGCGGTTCGCCCTGTCGCTCGACCTGCTGACCGGGCGCAAGCCACTGTATCACCAGCAGCCGAAATTCTATCTGTTTCCGGGCCTGCCGCAGGTCCAGTTCCAGCCCCGCGCCGATACGCCCTGGCTGGCGGAGATCGAGGCGGCGGCGCCCGCCATCCGCGCCGAACTGGAGGCGGTTCTGGCGGAACCCGCCCTGTTCGCACCCTATGTCGAGGACCGTTCGAACCGACCGCGCAGCGGACAGGCGGGGATGCTGGAAAACCCCTCCTGGAGCGCGGTCTTCCTGTGGAAGGACGGCGCGGTGGTTCCCGAGGTCGCCGCGCGGTGCCCGCAGACGCTCAAGGCGCTGGAGGCCGCGCCGCTGAGCATCATTCCCGGGCGGTCGCCGTCGATCCTGTTCTCGAAACTGGCGGCGCGCGCGCATCCCGCCGCATCACGGCCTGATCAACACCCGTCTCATCTGCCACCTGCCGCTTGTGGCGCCGCCGGGATCCTGGTTCCGGGTGGGGTCGGACCTGCGTCAGTGGGAGGAAGGCAAGGCCTGGGCGTTCGACGACACGATCGAGCATGAGGCCTGGAACGACAGCGACCAAGACCGGACGATATTGATCTTCGACGTCTGGAAGCCCGAGATCACCGAGGAAGAGCGAGGGCTGATCCGCGCCCTGTTCGACGCCATCGACGCCGGGGGCGGGGCGACGCCGAAGCTGGGGACCTGACCGGGCCGAAGATCCGTCAGTTTTCCATTATGAAGTTCACGCTGAACACGATCAGGCGGCCTGCCAAAGGCCGCCCGCTGGCCGCGGCTTCGTCCGTCAGCTTCAGGCGCGCGCGCGGAAGAGATCTTTGAACCGCCAAGCCCAGATGGTAGCCGGGCGGTTGCTCGCTCTCCGTCACGCACTCGGTCAGGCCGCCGTCGTCCTCGGCGACGCACGAAAGCACGACATAGCCCATGCGGGGGCTTCGGCCCCTGACCGATTCCGGAAAGGTGGGGCGAGGCATGGTCCGCCACATCACGGCGGCGGGCAGCCCGTCCTGGCCGTTGCCTTCGATCTGATCTGCACGCTCCTCGCGCGGGTCGATGACAGGGCGGCCGCAGGCCGTCAGGGTTTCGGCGATGGCCTGGCTGGAGGGCTCTACATCCATGACGTAGCGGGTGCGCGGACCACCCGGGCGGTCAGCCGGAATCACGACCTGCAGCTTTCCGCCTTCAGCCAGGTCCCGCGCGACCAGGGCGGGGATGCGACTGAACGCCATCGTTCGCTGCGATCCTACCGTCCAGACTGTCGTTTTTGATTCGCCTTCATCGCCGACCTGAATCCCCAGCTCTCGTGTCGGCTGATTCTTGGGCGCGTCCGGCAGGCCGTTGATCATCAGATCGTACACGCCGCCCTGACACCTCGCGATGAGATTGAGGCCGGACGTAAAACCAATGGCAGCCACCACGGCGTCGTGCTCGGGAAGACGCGCCAAGGTCCAATCCTCCCGTGCGGAATCACCCGGCGCGGGGGGCTGCGAGGCCTCTTGAGCCCAGGCTGCAGAGGATGACAGGCAAAGGAACAGGACGGCGGAGATGGAGCGAAGCATTGCGCTACTTCGCCTCAACGACAGATTGCCGTCAAGCCGCCGCGTAAATGCTCTGGAACAGCACGGCGCCGTCGGCGGAGCCCAGTTCGGCCTCGAAGGCGCGGTCGGGGTGGGGCATCATGCCGAGCACATTGCCGCTCGCATTCTGGATGCCGGCGATGTCGTTGACCGAGCCGTTCGGGTTCTCGACGTAGCGGAAGACCACCTGGCCCTCGCCCTCGATCCGGGCCAGGGTCTCAGCGTCTGCGAAGAAGTTTCCGTCGCCGTTGCCCTGGGTCATGACCACCTCGCGCTGGCCCTGATAGCCGGCGGTGAAGCGGGTCTGGCCGTTGGAGACAGTCAGGGCGATGGGCTTGCAGACGTATTTCAGCCCCTTGTTGCGCAGCAGGGCGCCGGGCAGCATGCCGGCCTCGCACAGGATCTGGAAGCCGTTGCAGATGCCGACCACGGCGACGCCGTCGTCTGCGGCCTTCTTGACCGCCTGCATCACCGGCGACTGGGCCGCCATGGCGCCGCAGCGCAGATAGTCGCCGTAAGAGAAGCCGCCGGGAATGACGATCAGGTCCAGGCCCGAAGGCAGTTCGGTCTCGGCGTGCCAGACCATGGAGACGGGCTCGCCAGTGGAGCGTTCGACGGCGACCTTGCAGTCGCGATCACAGTTGGAACCGGGGAAGACGATGACGGCTGCGCTCATGGCGCGGGCCTCTAGCACCGTTTTCGGGAAATGTCAGTGCGCGGGTTCAAGAAGTCCGAGGCGGGTCTCGATCCGGCCGAGGCGGGCGTCCTGACGATCGACAATCTGATACAGGTTGGAGACGTCCTGGTTCAGGCCGTTGAGGTGGAGGCGCATGGCCTGAAGTTCGCCTCTCACGCCGGCGACATTGCCGTCGATCCGGTCCAGGCGTGTCTGCATGGACTTCAGCACTTCGTAGATGAGGTCGTTGGTGACGTCGGCCATGAGTTCATACTACCATAAACTGTGGTTACGCCAAACGCTTGGACGCGGCGCGTCTCCGTCCCTCCGCCCACGCCGCCACGAAGATCGCGAAGCCGCCCAGCGACAGCCCGACGCCGACCCAGCCGGTCGAGGTCCAGCCGTAGCCGGCCGCGATGGCCATGCCGCCCAGCAGGGGGCCGATGGCGTTGGCGGTATTGAAGGCCGAGTGGTTCAGGGCGGCGGCCAGGGTCTGGGCGTCGCCGGCGACGTCCATCAGCCGGGTCTGCAGCACCGAGCCCAGGCCGCCGCCGCCGCCGATCAGGAAGACGACGATCATGACGGCCCACAGGTGCGGGGCGGCGAAGGGATAGAGGGCCAGGGCCGCGGCGCTCCACAGCAGAAGGCCGCCCGCCGCCGGGAAGCCGACCCGGTCGGCGGCCCAGGCCCCCAGGATATTGCCCAGGAACATGCCGACGCCGAAGACGGCGAAGACCCAGGGCATGATTTCCGGCCCCACGCCGGTCACGGCCTGAAGGGTCGATGCCAGATAGGCGTAGACGGCGAACATGCCCCCGAAGCCGACGGCGCCGACGCCCAGGGTCAGCCAGACCTGGCTCCGCTTCAGGGCGCCCAGTTCGCGCACGGGACTGGCGTCCGGATGGGCCGGGTCGCGCGGGGCGAACAGGGCGACCAGACCCATGGTGGTCACCGCCAGGACGCTGACGATGGCGAAGGTCCAGCGCCAGCCGAAAGCGTGGCTGATCATATTGGCGAAGGGCACGCCGATGACCGTGGCGACCGTCAGACCCATCAGGACGGTCGAGACGGCCCGGGTGCGGAGATGCAGCGGCACGACCGACGCTGCGACCAGGGCCGCCACGCCGAAATAGGCGCCGTGCGGCATGCCGCTGAGGAAGCGGAAGACCAGCATCCATTCATAGGTCGGCGCCAGGGCCGACAGGCCGTTGCCGACGGCGAACAGGGCCATGAAGCCGATCAGCAGCAGCCAGCGCGGGCTGCGTGCGCCCAGCACGGCCAGAATCGGCGCGCCGACCACGACGCCGGCGGCGTAGGCGCTGATGACATGGCCGGCGGCCGGGGCGTCGACGCTCAGGCCGGCGGCGAAGTCGGGCAGGATGCTCATGGCCGCGAACTCGGTCACGCCGATGGCGAAGCCGCCCATGGCCAGGGCGACCAGCACCAGAGCCACCCGTCCGGCGGTCATGGGTTCGTTGGTGACGTCGGAATCGACGACGGCGCCGCCAGCGGCCATGAAAGCTATCCGTAAAGGGGGAGGGGAATATTGCGATGCAACATAAGGAGCCTCCTCCTTGGATCAACGCCTCAGCCGCGGTTTTCGTAGGTCGCCGTGATCGAGGTCTTGGTCAGGGTGTGGAAATGCAGGTTGAAACCGAAGACGGCGCCGGAATCGTCGGCGGTCACGTCCAGCCGGTCCACGTCCACGGCGAAGACGGTGAAGATATAGCGGTGCGGACCGTGGCCGGGGGGCGGAGCGGCGCCGCCGAAGCCGGCCTTGCCGTAGTCGGTGCGCCCCTGGACGGCGCTGAGCGGCAGATGGCCGCCGGGCGAGCCGGCGCCGGTTGCGAGTTCGGTCACATCGGCGGGGATGTTGGCCACGGTCCAGTGCCAGAAGCCGGAACCGGTCGGGGCGTCGGGGTCATAGCAGGTGACGGCGTAGCTCCTGGTCCCCTCGGGCGCGCCTGACCAGGCGAGGTGCGGCGAAGTGTTCCCCTTGGCGTGAACCTGGGCGTCGGGCAGGACGCCGCCGTCCTGAATATCCCGGGATGTGAGGGTGAAGGTCATCGACGTCTCTCCGTTTCGTGATCGCCAGTTAAACGGCGTCGGGCGCCGGGGCGTTGCACTGCGACATTCTGTCACTAGCTGTAATGCAGATGCGGTCAAGCCAAGGCGGGTCGGATGCTTCAGTCCCTGATCGACAGGACGTTCCGGACACGGTCGATCGCCGTCCGGCTTCCTGGCGGCCGCACGCTGACGGCTGGTCCCGGAACGCCGGAACTGACCGTCGTCATCGACGACGCGCGGACGGCGCTGGCGATCGGTTCGAACCCCGAGCTGAAACTGGGCGAGGCCTATATGGCCGGCGCGCTTCGGATCGAGGGCGGGTCCATCTATGACTTCCTGGCGCTCGCCGCCTCCCAACTGGCCAAGACGTCGCGACGTCTGGGCCCGGGCTGGCGTCTGCGCCGGGCGATCGAACAGGCCAACGACCGCGCCCACGCCCGGGCGAACGTACATCACCACTATGACCTGACGGTGGACTTCTACCGCCTCTTCCTGGACGCCGACCTGCAGTATTCCTGCGCCTATTTCGAGACGCCCGAGGCGACGCTGGAGCAGGCGCAGGTCGCCAAGAAGCGGCGGCTGATCGACAAGCTGGTGCTGTCGCCGGGCCAGAGGGCGCTGGACATCGGTTGCGGCTGGGGCGGTCTGGGCCTGTCGCTGGCCGAGGCGGGCGCGCATGTCACCGGCGTCACCCTGTCGACGGAATAGCACCGCACCGCCAATGCGCGGGCGGCCGAGCGGGGGCTGGCCGACAAAGCCGATTTCCGGCTGCAGGACTATCGCGACCTGAACGAGCCGTTCGACCGGATCGTTTCCGTCGGCATGTTCGAACACGTGGGCGCGCCGAACTATCAGGCGTATTTCGATACGGTCGCGCGGCTGCTGACTGACGACGGGGTGGCGGTGATCCATTCCATCGGCCGCAAGGGGCCGCCCAGCCGCACCCAGCCGTGGATCCGCAAATACGTCTTCCCCGGCGGCTATATCCCCGCCCTGTCCGAGGTGCTGCCCGCCATCGAGCGCGCCGGCCTGTGGGTCACGGACATGGAGGTGTTGCGCCTGCACTACGCCGAGACGCTGAGGGCGTGGCGCACGCGTTTCCTGGCCCGCCGCGACGAGGCCCGGGCCATGTACGACGAGCGGTTCTGCCGGATGTGGGAATTCTATCTCGCGGTCAGCGAGGTCGCCTTTCGCGAACTGGGCCAGATGGTGTTCCAGCTTCAGCTGACGAAGCGGCCGGAGGCCGTGCCGCTGACGCGGGACTATCTGTGCCGATGAGGCGGCGGCTTTACGCCGCCTCGATGCGGTAGCCTTCGATCACCGTGTTGGCGAGCAGTTGCTCGCACATCTTCTTGGCCTCGGCCTGGGGGTCTGCAACGCCGTCGAGGTCGAACTCGATCAGCTTGCCGACGCGGGCGTTCGACACGCCGGTCCAGCCCAGACCCTGCAGGGCGCCTTCGACGGCCTTGCCCTGGACGTCCAGGACGCCGGGCTTGAGGAAGACGTGAACCTTGACCTTAGCCACTAGTGCAGCCCTCCCTGAATCACCGTCGGCATGCCCTTCATGATGCCCAGTCGACGCGCGACTTCGGTGTAGCTTTCGATGACATTGCCCAGATCGCGGCGGAAGCGGTCCTTGTCCATCTTCTCGCCGGTCGTGGCGTCCCACAGGCGGCAGCTGTCCGGGCTGATTTCGTCGGCCAGGATGACGCGGCTGAAGTCGTTTTCCCAGATGCGGCCGAACTCGATCTTGAAGTCGACCAGGGTGATGCCGACGGCGCCGAACATGCCCGACAGATAGTCGTTCACCCGCACCGTCATGGCCAGGATGTCATCCAGTTCCTGGGTCGAGGCCCAGTTGAAGGCGGTGATATGCTCTTCGGTGACCATCGGGTCGTTGAGCTCGTCCTTCTTGTAGTAGAATTCGATGATCGAGCGGGGCAGGGGGGTGCCTTCCTCGATGCCCAGACGCTGGCTCATCGAGCCGGCGACGATGTTGCGGCAGACGACTTCCAGCGGAATGATCTCGACTTCGCGGATCAGCTGCTCGCGCAGGTTCAGGCGCTTGATGAAGTGGTTGGTCACGCCGATGCCGTTCAGGCGCGACATGATGAATTCGCTGATCTGGTTGTTGACCACGCCCTTGCCTTCGAGGACCGCCTTCTTCTGCGCGTTGAACGCGGTGGCGTCGTCCTTGAAGTACTGGATCAGGGTGCCGGGCTCGGGTCCTTCGTACAGGATCTTGGCCTTGCCTTCGTAAATCTTCTTGCGCTTGCTGTTCATATTCCGGTCCCGGCCTACGGGCGCCCTCCAAAAACAAAAATCGCGCGGCCATGATGGAAAGGGGAAGACCCGGTCCTGGCGGCGCGTTTCGGAATCGTTCGGGCAGTCAATCTCGTTCGGCGACTCCTTAGCCGAACGCGGCCTCCGATACAAATGAGGCGAAACCGGAATGCGGGAGGGAGGAGGAGGGGATGCGACGGAAGTCATGTTGCGTTCAGGCGCGGTCGGGCTATAGACGGCGCTTGCCCCGAGGTTAGCGGGGCGTTCGGAGCTATGCTGAGCGACATGACGACCTTCGACGATCGGGAAAAAGGCTACGAGGCCAAGTTCGCCCTCGATCAGGAGCAGGAATTCAAGGCCATCGCCCGGCGCAACAAGATGTTGGGCCTGTGGGCGGCCGAGAAGATGGGCCTGTCGGCTGAAAGCAGCGACCAGTACGCGGCGGCCATCGTGCGCGCCGACATGGAGCAGCCCGGCGACGAGGACGTGTTCCGCAAGGTCGCCGGCGACTTCAAGGCCTCGGGCCTGTCGGTGTCGGAAGGCGAGATTCGCTCCAAGATCGACGAACTGGCCTCCATCGCGCGCGAGCAGATTCGCGCCGGGGAGTAGACACCCGGCCTAAGGGCGGGTTTGAGAATTCGAAAGGGCCGCACCCGGGGGAAAGTGCGGCCCTTTCTTTTTGCCGGGGACGTTGGGGGATGTCTCACCCGGCGTACTGTGCGTCTCGCGCCCCTGAAGAACACGGCGCGCGAGATTTGGTTTCAGCCCGTTCCGACCGGACTGTAATTATTTTTTACGGCATCAGAACCGCATCGACGACGTGGACCACGCCGTTCGACTGGGCCACGTCGGCCTGGGTGATGGTGGACTTGCCGCCCTTGGCGTCGGTGATGACCCAGGTGTCGTTCGGACCGGCCGCGACCTTCAGTTCCTCGCCCTGAACCGTCTCCAGGGTCGCGGTCCCGCCGTTGGCCTGGGCCTGGCTGGCGATGTCGGCGGCGGTCAGACGGCCGGCGACCACATGATAGGTCAGGATCTTGGTCAGATCGGCCTTCATGGCCGGTTGCATCAGGGCGGTGCGGGTGGCCTCGGGAATCTTGTCAAAGGCGGCGTTGTCGGGGGCGAAGACGGTGAAGGGGCCTGGGCCCTGAAGCGTCTCGACCAGGCCGGCGGCCTGAACGGCGGCGACCAGGGTGGACAGGTTCGAGGCCTTGGACGCATTGGCGACGATGGTCTCGTTCGGGCTCATGGCCGCGCCGCCCACCATGGGATCGGCCGCCATCGGGGCCATGGCCGCGCCTTCGGCCGGGGCCATGGCGGTGGAGTCTGCGGGCGTGGTGGTTTCGTTGTTGTTGCAGGCGCCGAGCGCCATCAGCGCCCCGCCGGATACGGCGACGAGCATGAGCGTGCGAATATTGGTCATGGAGTTTCGTTCCCTATTGGCCCGCTTTGTTGCGGTCACGACAAGGTTACGTTCGGCATGACCTAAAGGATGCGTGTCGCGCGACAAGATAGCGCAGCTTGACCGTTCAGTCTTCGAACACGACCGTCTTTGTGCCGTGCAGCAAAACGCGATCTTCCAGATGGCGTCGCACCGCGCGGGCCAGAACTCGACGTTCGATATCACGACCTTTACGGATCAAATCTTCCGGCGTGTCGCGGTGGCTGATCCGCTCTACATCCTGTTCGATGATAGGGCCTTCGTCTAGGTCGGGCGTGACATAGTGGGCGGTGGCGCCGATCACCTTCACCCCGCGCGCATGGGCCTGGTGATAGGGGCGGGCGCCCTTGAAGCCGGGCAGGAAGGAGTGGTGGATATTGATGCAGCGTCCCTCCAGCCGGCGGCTGAGATCGTCGGACAGGATCTGCATGTAGCGCGCCAGAACGACCAGTTCCGTGCCGGTGGATTCGATCAGGCGCAGCAGTTCCGCCTCCTGCGCCGGCTTGTCGGCGGCGCTGACCGGCAGATGGTGGAAAAGCAGGTCGCCCAGATCGACATGGCCGATCATTTCGCGGGGGTGGTTGGAGACCACGGCCGTCACCTCCATCGGCAGTTCGTCGATCCGCCAGCGGTACAGCAGGTCCGCCAGACAGTGATCGAATTTGGACGTCAGGATCATCACCTTGCGCGGCTCCGGTCCTCGCAGGGTCCAGTCCATGGCGAAACGGTCGGCAAGCGGCGTGAAGGCGGCGTGGATGGCGGCCAGGGCGTCGCCGTCGGCCGGTTCGAACACCACCCGCATGAAGAAGGTGGCGCTGGAGGCGTCGCCGAACTGTTGGGCGTCCGAGATATTGGCGTCCCGCTCCAGCAGGAAGGCGGACACGGCCGCGACGATGCCGTGGCGGTCGGGGCAGGAAAGGGTCAGGATCATCAGGCGGCAGGCTTATCCGGGAGAAAGTCACCCAGTATGGCCCAGTTCGCCGCCTTTGCCGACAAGGATATTGCATGGGCGGGGCTGGAGGACGGCAGATCGATCAGGGTCACGCCGTCGAGGTCGGCGAGGATCCGTCTTCCCAGCTTGGCCGCCAGGCCGCCGTTGAAGGCCACGGCGCGCAGTTTCGGCAGGCTCTGGATCAGTCCGCGAAGATCGGCCGCCTCGGGCGACTTGATCGCCGCGTCCAGACTGCCGGAACGTTGGGCCGAGGCGATCACGTCCCACAGGCCGACGCCGCACGCCTTCAACCGGTCCAGGCGGTCGGGGTAGGGCAGGGCGGTCAGGGGCTCGTCCAGCACGCCGCCGATCAAGGGCCAGAAGCCGTTGCGCGGGTGGGCGTAGTATTGGGCCGCCTTCAGCGAGGCGTCGCCGGGCAGGCTGCCGAGGATCAGCAGGCAGGCGTCTGCATCGACGACGGGGGAGAAGGCGTGTTTGGTCATTCGTGCCGACGCGCCGCGTCCCGATACACCTGGCTGCGGTCGCGTCTGCCCACCGCGACGACGGTCACCGTGACGATTGCGTCCTCGACCCGATAGACCAGCCGATATCCGGCGTCGCGCAGCTTGATCTTGTAGTGATCGCGCATCCCGTGAAGCGCATCCTTCGGAACACGCGGATATTCCAGCCTCTCGGCCAGCTTCGTCTTGAACTGGGCCCGAACCGGCGCGCCCAGTTTCTCCCACTCCTTCAGCGCGGAGGGGAGGAACTGAAGATCAAAGGGCATCGAGCGAGACGCGCACCGGCGTCTCGTCCTGCCGCTGGCGGATGGTCTCGATCAGCGCCAGATCGTCCAGGCGTTCGACCATCGCCTCGTAGGCGGCGGCGGGGACCATATAGGCCATGACCCGATTGTGGTTCAGCACGGCCACGGTCTGGCCCGCCGCGTCGTCCATGACGGCGCTGGGGCTCTTCTTCAGGTCAGAGACGCTGACCGCGACAGAGGCTTCGACCCGTTGCATAGTGATAGAGTACGAAAATCGGTGCGATTTTCAATACTGAAGATCACCCCTCGCCGAACACCCGCTTGAACACCACGTCCACATTCTTGGTGTGATAGCCGAGGTCGAACAGGGCCTCGAGCTGTTCGGCGGGCAGGGTGACGCGTTCGTCGGCCTTGAGGAAGTCCAGGAAGGCGCCTTCGCCGCGCCAGACCTTCATGGCGTTCTCCTGCACGGCGGCATAGGCGGCCTCGCGCGAGATGCCCGCCTGGGTCAGGGCCAGCATGACGCGTTGCGAATGCACCAGACCGCCCAGGCGGTCGATATTGGCCTGCATGTTCTCGGGATAGACGTTCAGACGCTCGACCACATTGGCCAGACGCTGCAGGGCGAAGTCCAGGTGGATGGTGGCGTCGGGACCGATGCCGCGCTCGACCGACGAGTGGCTGATGTCCCGCTCGTGCCACAGGGCGACGTTTTCCATCGCCGGGGTCACGGCCGAACGGACCAGACGGGCCAGGCCGGTCAGGTTTTCCGTCAGGATCGGGTTGCGCTTGTGCGGCATGGCCGACGAGCCCTTCTGGCCCTTGTCGAAGAATTCTTCCGCTTCCAGCACCTCGGTGCGCTGCAGGTGGCGGATCTCGATGGCGAGGCGTTCGACCGAGCTGGCGACGACGCCCAGGGCGGCGAAGAAGGCGGCGTGGCGGTCGCGCGGGATGACCTGGGTGGAGACCGGCTCGACCTGAAGCCCCATCTTGTCGGCGACGTACTGTTCGACGGCCGGATCGACATTGGCGAAGGTGCCGACGGCGCCGGAGATGGCGCAGGTGGCGATCTCTTCCTTGGCGGTGATCAGGCGGCGTTTGGCGCGCTGGAACTCGGCGTGATAGCCGGCCAGCTTCAGGCCGAAGGTCACGGGCTCGGCGTGGATGCCGTGGCTGCGGCCGACGGTCGGGGTGTATTTATGCTCCTTGGCGCGGGTCTCCAGCGCGGCCAGAACCCGGTCCACGCCGTCGATCAACAGGTCCGACGAGCGGGCCAGCTGGACCGCGAAACAGGTGTCCAGCACGTCCGACGAGGTCATGCCCTGGTGCAGGAAGCGGGCTTCGTCGCCGACGATCTCGGCCACATGGGTCAGGAAGGCGATGACGTCGTGTTTGGTGGTGCGCTCGATCTCGTCGATGCGGTCGGCGTCGAAGCTCGCATCCTTGCCCTTGGCCCAGATGGCGTCGGCCGCGTCCTGGGGGATGACGCCCAGTTCGGCCATCTTGGTCGCCGCATGGGCCTCGATCTCGAACCAGATCTTGTACTTGGTCTCTTGCGACCAGATGGCGGCGGCGGCGGGGCGGGAATAGCGGGTGATCATGGGGCGGTCGTGTCGGTCCGGCCGCCGCCGGAGTCAAGGTTTGCGGCGACCTAAAGCTGACCCATCGTATTGTCGTGATCGACCGCCTGCCGCTTCAGCCAGGCGACGAAGGCGGTGGCGCTGGGCGAGGGGGGGCGGTCGCGGGGCTGGACGACGGAATAGGCGAAGCCGACCGCTTCCGAGCCGTCCGGGAAGGGGGCGACTAGACGGCCCGAGGCCAGGTCCGCCTGGGCCAGGGTGCGTTTGGCCAGGGCGACGCCGCGGCCGGAGACGGCGGCCTCGATCAGCAGGCTGGACTGGTTGAAGCGCGAACCGCGGCGCGGGTCGGGGTGGCGCACGCCGCGCGCCTTCAGCCACATGGCCCAGTCGGGGCGGCTGGGGTCGCCGTCGTTGGACATGTCGTGCAGCAGAATGTGGCGCACCAGGTCGGCGGGTTTGCGGATCGCATGTTCGCCGTCCATCAGCGACGGGGCGCAGACGGGCAGGACCGTCTCGGTCATCAACCGGTCCACAGTAAGGCCGGGATAGTCGCCGGGACCATAGCGGACGGCCAGGTCCACCTTGCCCTCGGTCAGGTCGGCCGGCTCCATGTCGGCGGAGATCCACAGCTCGATCTCGGGATGGGCGGCGTGGAAGTCGTCCATCCGCGGCATCAGCCATTTGGAGGCGAAGCCGGGGGCGATGCTGATCGACACCTGTTTGCGGCGCGGCGGTTCGCGCAGCAGGGCCGAGGCGTCCATCAGCCGCTCGAATCCCTCGCGCAGCAGGGGGACGGAGGATCGGCCCAGGTCGGTCAGCTGCAGCCCGCGCGCCTCGCGCACGAACAGGGGGCCGCCGACGATGTCCTCGAGCAGGCGGATCTGCTGGCTGACGGCGCCCGGCGTGACCGACAGTTCGTCGGCGGCGCGCGAGAAGTTCAGGTGACGCGCGGCGGCCTCGAAGGCGCGGAGGGCGTTGAGCGGGAGCAGGGAACGGGCCATCGCCGTTAGAAATCCTATCAGCGCGACAAAGGCAATCTGGTTTGCGGGTCTGGGCGGGGAAGCCGATGGTTCGCATCCTGCCGTCGTCCCTTCTTCCCCTGATGACGGCCCTGAAAGCAAGACGATGCGTGTATTTCTCGCCTCCATTCCGCTTGAGGCCGCCAAGATCGTGATCATAGGCGGCGGCGAGCCCGCCCTGGCCAAGCTGCGACTGTTTCTGAACACGCCGGCCGAGCTGCTGTGGTTCGCGCCCGACGGCGCGCCGCCGAAGATGGAGACGCCGTTGACGGCGCCGGAGCCGGTGCTGCGGACGCCGGAGGCCGACGATCTGGCGGGTGCGCGGCTGGTCTTCATGGCGCTGGATGATGCGGATGAGCTGACGCGGCTGGGCGCCCTGGCGCGGGGGGCGGGGGCCCAGGTCAATGTGGTGGACAAGCCCCATCTGAGCGACTTCCAGACCCCGGCCCTGATTGACCGGGATGAGGTGGTGATCGGGGTCGCCACCGGCGGATCGGCGCCCATTCTGGCGCGCGACGTGCGCTCGCGGATCGAGGGCGTGCTGCCGGCGGGTCTGGCCAATGTGGCCCGGCTGGCGCGCGAGTTGCGCGACACGGTCAAGACCAATGTGCCCGACTTCATGGCTAGGCGTCGGTTCTGGGAGAAGGCCTTCCGGGGACCGGCGGCCGATCTGGCGGCGGCAGGCCGCACGGCTGAGGCGCGGCGCGAGATGCTGCGTCTGCTGAATTCGGCTGCGCCGGAACAGGGCGTGGTCCACATAGTCGGGGCGGGGCCGGGCGACCCGGAGCTGCTGACCCTGAAGGCGCTTCGGGTGCTGCAGGACGCCGACGTCATTATTCACGACCGCCTGGTGCCGGACGCCGTGCTGGAGCGGGCGCGGCGCGACGCCAAACGCCTGTATGTCGGCAAGGCGCGCGGCGAACATTCGGTGCCCCAGGACCAGATCGAGGCCCTGATGATCGCGGAGGCCAAGGCGGGCCATCGGGTCGTGCGGCTGAAGGGCGGCGATCCCTTCGTCTTCGGGCGCGGCGGCGAGGAGCTGGAGGCGATGCGGGCGGCGGGCGTGCCGGTCTTCGTCGTGCCGGGCGTGACGGCGGCCCTAGCCTGCGCGGCCTCGGCGGGGATTCCGCTGACCCACCGCGACCACGCCCAGGCCGTGACCTTCGTGACGGCCCAGGCCAAGCCTGGCGGCGTCGACGCCGACTGGACCCGACTGGCTGGGCCCAGTCATACCCTGGCCATCTATATGGGGGTGGACCGGGCCGAGGAGACGGCGGCCAAGCTGATGGCGGCGGGCCGTCTGGGCTCGACCCCGGTGGCCATCGTCGAGAACGGCAGCCGGCCGGACGAACGGGTTCTGACCGGCCGTCTGGACGGGCTGGGCGCCCTGGTGCGCGGCGCCGACCTGAGCGGGCCGGCCCTGCTGTTTGTCGGCGAGACGGCGGCGTTCTCGGCGGCCCAGCTGGACGTGCGGGCGGAGGTCGCGGCGTGAAGATCGTGACCGCCAACCGCCTGTCGGACGGCCGGGTCATCTATGCGGGCGTGGACAATCAGCCGGTGGAGGGCCTCGACCAGGCCTCGACCCTGGATGACGCCACGGCCGAGATCGTGTTGGCCGAGGTCGCCGGGCGACCGGACATCTTCGTCAATCCCTATCTAGTCGAGGTGCAGGACCGCACGCCCTCGGGCCGGGACCGGCTGAAGGAGCGGATCCGCGCGACCGGGCCGACCGTGGGCAGCAGCCTGGTGCGGGAGTCCGCCTGATGTATCGTTATGACGAGTTCGACCACGCCCTGGTGCGTGAACGGGTCGAGGAGTTTTCCGACCAGGTGGCGCGTCGTGCGTCGGGCGCCCTGACCGAGGACGAGTTCAAGCCGCTGCGGCTGATGAACGGGGTCTATCTGCAACTGCACGCCTATATGCTGCGGGTCGCCATTCCCTATGGGACGTTCAACAGCCGGCAGATGCGCCAGCTGGCCCATATCGCCCGCACCTATGACAAGGGCTACGGCCATTTCACCACGCGGACGAACATCCAGTACAACTGGCCGGCCTTGACCGACCTGCCGGCGATCCTGAGCGACCTGGCCGAGGTCGAGATGCACGCCATCCAGACCTCGGGCAACTGCATCCGCAACACCACGACCGATGTCTTCGCCGGCGCCGCCGACGACGAGATCGAGGATCCGCGCCCCTGGTGCGAGATCATCCGCCAGTGGTCGACGATCCACCCGGAGTTCAGCTTCCTGCCGCGCAAGTTCAAGATCGCGGTGATCGGGGCCGAGAAGGATCGGGCGGCGATCCGCACCCATGATGTGGGGCTGCAGATCGTGCGCGGCGAGGATGGAGGGACCGCCTTCCGCGTCTTCGTCGGCGGGGGGCAGGGGCGTCTGCCTCATATCGGGCAGGAGATCGCATCAAGCGTGCCGGCGGCGGATCTGCTGGCCTATCTGACCGCCATCCTGCGAGCCTGGAACCTGCTGGGGCGGCGCGACAATATCCATAAGGCGCGGATCAAGATCCTGGTCGCTTCGGTGGGGCTGGAGGCCTTCCGCGAGGAGGTGGACAAGCATTACGCCACCCTGCGCCACGAAGATCTGCGGATCCCGGAAGACGAGGCCGAGCGGATCAAGGCCTATTTCGCCCCGCCGCCGTTCGAGGATCTGCCCAAGGCCAGCGCGCCGTTCGACCGCGCTCTGCTGGCCGATCCGGACTTCGCCCGGTTTGCAAGGAACAATGTGCGGCGTCATCGCCAGGCGGGCTACGCCTCGGTGGTGGTGTCGCTGAAACCGGTCGGCGGGGTGCCGGGCGACATCACGGCGGACCAGATGGACGCGGTGGCGGATCTGGCCGAGCGATACGGTTTCGACGAACTGCGCGCCGCCTATGAGCAGAATCTGGTCCTGCCGCATGTGAAGCTGGACGATGTGCCGAGGCTGTGGCGGGCGCTGCACGCGGCGGGACTGGCGACCGCCAACGCCGACCTGGCGACCGACGTGATCGCCTGCCCGGGGCTGGACTATTGCAGCCTGGCCAACGCCCGGTCGATTCCGGTCGCCCAGGCCCTGTCGAAGCGGCTGGCCGACATGGACTATCAGGAGCGGCTGGGGCCGGTCCGGATCAATATGAGCGGGTGCATCAACGCCTGCGGCCACCACCACGTCGGCCACATCGGCGTGCTGGGCGTCGACCGGAAGGGCGAGGAATACTACCAGATCACCGTCGGCGGTTCGCCCGACGAACAGGCGTCCCTGGGCGACATCGTCGGCAAGAGCCTGCCGGCGGACGAGGTCGCGCCCGCCATACAGCGGACCCTGGATCGCTATCTGCAAATCCGCGCCGAGGGCGAGCGGTTCATCGACACGGTGCGCCGTGTCGGACCCGATCCCTTCCGCGACGCCATCTATGAGACGCTCGATGCTGCAAACGCTTGAAGGGGTTCAGAACGGACCGCGGCTGTCGGTCACCACGCCGCTGGAGGAGGTCGAGACGGCCGCCGCCGCGACCGACGTCCTGGTGCTGAAGTTCGACGCCTTTCGCGACGGGCGCGGCTTTTCGCTGGCGGCGGTGTTGCGCGAGCGGGGCTATGCCGGGCGGCTGATCGCGGCGGGCAAGGTCTTGCCGGACCAGGCGCGGCACCTGCGGCGATCGGGCTTTGACGCGGTGGAGCTGGCGCCGGGCGTGGACACGGCGGCCTGGGCGCGGATGGATCAGGCCTTCAGCGGGTCGTACCAGCCGGCGGTCGATCCGGCGCCGACCATCTGGCAGAGGCGGCGGGCGGCGTCGAACGACCCTGATCTGCAAGCCCTGGCCGACCGGCTGAACCGCGAGACGGCGGGCAAGGATGCGTCGGAGATCCTGAAGGCGGCGCTGGATCCGGCCCTGGGCCTGCGCGTCGGCGCCATATCCTCGTTCGGGGCGGAATCGGCGGCCCTGCTGCACATCGTGGCCGAGACGGACCGGGACGTGCCGGTGGTCTTCCTGGAGACGGGCCAGCATTTCCTCCAGACCCTGTCCTATCGCATCCAACTGACCAAGGCCCTGGGCCTGACCGACGTCCGGCTGGTGACGCCGGATGCGAACGAGAAGGCGACCCTGGACGCGCGCAACGACCTTTGGCGGACCGACGCCGACGCCTGCTGCGACCTGAGGAAGGTGCGGCCGCTGGCCCACGCCACCGTTGGGTTCAACGCCGTCATCACCGGGCGCAAACGCTACCAGGCCGCGACGCGGGCGGCGCTGAAGCCGTTCGAGGTGCTGGACGGGGTGCTGCGGATCAATCCGCTGGCCGACTGGGACGCCGAGGACGTCGAGGCCTGGCTGGAGGCGCACGACCTGCCGCGCCACCCGCTGGTCGAGCAGGGCTATCGCTCCATCGGCTGCTGGCCGTGCACGCGCGCGGTTCAGGACGACGAAGAGGCGCGCGCCGGACGCTGGCCGGGGATGGACAAGGTCGAGTGCGGCATCCACCTAGGCAAGCGTCAGGTCGCCGCCTGATCCCCCTCCCGTTCGACCTCGCCTGAAAGCTGAAACGTGTCCGTCACACCGTCCGTCATCGACCTGATCGGCCATACGCCGCTGGTCCGCCTGAACCGCCTGTCCGACGAGACGGGCTGCGAAATCCTGGGCAAGGCCGAGTTCATGAACCCCGGCGGCTCGATCAAGGACCGCGCCGCCCTGTCGATCGTCCAGGGCGCGCGGGCGTCCGGCGCGCTGAAGCCCGGCGGGACCATCGTCGAGGGCACGGCGGGGAACACCGGCATCGGCCTGGCCCTGGTCGGGGCGGCTCTGGGTCATCCGGTGGTCATCGTCATGCCGCGCACCCAGTCGGAAGAGAAGAAGTCGGCCATCCGGTCGCTGGGCGCGCGCCTGGTCGAGGTGGACGCCGCCCCCTTCTCCAGTCCCAATCATTTCGTCCATTATTCGGGCCGTCTGGCGTCTGAACTGAACGAGAGCGAAGAGGCCGGGGCGATCTGGGCCAACCAGTTCGACAACACCGCCAACCGCGACGCCCATTATACGACGACCGCGCCGGAGATCTGGGAGCAGACGGGCGGCAAGATCGACGCCTTCGTCTCGGCCGTGGGCTCGGGCGGCACCATCTCGGGCGTCGCCGCCTATCTGCGCGAGAAGAAGCCCGAGGTGACCATCGCCCTGGCCGACCCCGCCGGCGCGGCCCTGTTCAACTGGTACACCAAGGGCGAGATGACGGGCGAGGGCTCGTCGATCACCGAAGGGATCGGGGTGGCGCGGATCACCGGCAATCTGGAAGGCTTCAAACCCGACCACGCCTATCGGATCGAGGACGCCGAGTTCCTGCCGATCCTGTTCGATCTGGTGAAGTACGAAGGCCTGTCGCTGGGCGGATCGGCCGGGGTGAACATCGCCGGCGCCGTGCGGCTGGCGCGCGAGATCGGGCCGGGCAAGACCATCGTCACCTGCCTGTGCGATCCGGGGTCGCGTTATGCGTCGAAGCTGTTCAATCCGGAATTCCTGACATCGAAGGGCCTGCCGGTTCCGGGGTGGGCTTGAGACCCTCTCCCGCTTGCGGGAGAGGTGGCCCGGCGTCCGCGCAGCGGACTAGGGTCGGAGAAGGGAGTCTCGTTTGAACAGAAGACTTCCCCCATCGTCAGGCGTGTCGCTGCGCGCCACGGCCTGACACTTCCCCCGCGAGCGGGGGAAGGTCCTATTTCTCCTCCGCGATCCAGGCATCCATCCGCCGGTCCAGCAGGGCCAGCGGCAGCGGCCCTTCGGTCAGCAGGGCGTCGTGGAAGGTGCGGATGTTGAACTTCGACCCCAGTTCGCGCTCGGCGCGGGCGCGGATCTCGCGCAGGCGGATCTCGCCGATCTTGTAGGCCGTGGCCTGGCCCGGCCAGCCGATGTAGCGCTGAAGCTCGGTCTCGATATTGTGGGGCGCCAGGGCCGAGTTGTCGCGGAAACAGGCGCGGGCCTGTTCCTCGGTCCAGCCCATCCAGTGCAGGCCGGTGTCGGCCACCAGGCGACAGGCGCGCCACATCTCATAGGACAGGCGGCCGAACCGTTCATAGGGCGTGCGGTAGAAGCCCATCTCCTCGCCCAGATATTCGGCGTACAGGCCCCAGCCCTCGGTGAAGGCGCTGACATTGGCCTGACGACGGAAATAGGGCTGGCCCTCGGCCTCCTGCTGCAGGGCGATCTGGATGTGGTGGCCGGGGACCGCCTCGTGCAGGGTCAGGGCCGGCAGTTCGTACAGGGGGCGCTGGTTCAGCTTCGACGTATTGACCACATAATGGCCGGCGACGCCGTTCTGCATCGAACCGCCGTTGTAGCGGCCGGTGGTGTAGTTGTCCTCGATCTGCGGCGGGACCGGCTGCACGTCGTAGGGCAGGCGGGGCAGGGTGGCGAACAGGGCGGGCAGGCCGCCGTCCGCGCGCTTGGCCATCTCCGACGCCTTCTCGATCAGGGCCTCGCGCGTCGGGGCGTAGAACTGGGGATCGGTGCGCAGGAAGTTCAGGAAGCCGGCGAAGTCGCCGGTCCAGCCGGACGCCTTCATCTCCACATCCATGCGGGCGCGGATGCGGGCGACCTCGGACAGGCCGATCTGGTGGATCTGGTCCGGCGTCAGGTCGGTGGTGGTGTGGCCCCGCACCAGATAGGCGTACATTGCCTTGCCGCCGGGGCGGTTTCCCAGACCCGGTTCGACCGGGGCCTTGGGCAGGTATTCGGTCTCGAGGAAGCTCAGCCAGGCCTGGCGAGCCGGGACGATGGCCTGTCCCACGGCCGCCGCCGCCTGGGCCGTCAGACGATCCCTGTCCGCCTGGGACACGGTCGGGGGCAGGGTGGACAAGGGTTTCAGCAGGGGCTCGGCGTCGGGCGTGATCGCCACGTCGTTGCGCGCCCCGGCCAGGGCGCTCTCGGTCACGGAACGGGCCTGGACCAGGCCGGTGGCCAGGCCACGCCGGGCGTTGTCGGTGGTCTGGGCGTAGATGTGTCCGAAGCCCCGGATGCGGCGGATATAGGCCTCGGCCTCGGCGACGGAGTTCAGGCGGGTGCTTCCGCCGATATAGAGGGCCCAGGTTCCAGGGCCGCCCTCGCTGTCGAAGGCCAGGCGCGAGGTGTCGTAATCAAGCCCCTCGAGGCTGCGGTTCAGGGTGTAGAGCAGGAAGGCGTGGTTGACGCCGCCGGCGTGGGAAAGACTTGCCGGGTCGATGGCCCCGAGCCGGGCGACGAAGGCCTCCAGCGGCGCGCGCTGGGCCAGTTCGAAGCTGCGCGACAGGTCGGGAACCCGGCCCATGGCCTCGACGTCGCCCTCGCTGCTGGCGGCGAAGGGGTCGATCGACTTCAGATAGGCCTCGTAATCGACGATCAGGGCGTCGAGGGCGGCGTCAGCCGGACTGGGGGCGAGGGCGGCGGGGGCCGGCGTCGCCGAGGCTTGCGCCATGGCCGCCGCCGGCGACCCCGCGGCGAGCAGGGCCGCGACGGCCAGGTAAGAGATCTTCATGACGCCCTCCAGAACAGCCCGTACAGGCAAGCCGAGCCGGCGGGGCGCGTCAAGCCGTCGGGATCAGTCGCAGGCGACGAAGAAGCGTTCGATGTCGGCGCGCGTCTGGGGGTGGGCGGCGTAGGTCCGCCGCCGGTCGCCATCCCAGACCGCGATCCAGCCCAGACGGCGAAAGCGCTGGAAGACCGGATCGCGCGTGCGGGCCTTGGCCTCGGCGTAGTGGCCGTCGGTGACGCCGGCGTCTTCGGAGGTGGCCGGATAGTTTTCGGTGTCGCCGCCGGATTCCAGATGAAGCTGCCGCGACGGCTTCTCCAGGACGGCGGCCAGCTCCAGCGCGCCGGAGCCGGAGCCGCAGAACAGTTTCAGCTTCACCTCGTCGCTGTTGGCGACGCCGTAGGCCAGGGTGTTTTCCCGGGCCTCCTGGTTGAGGAGCCAGTCATAGTTCGGCGTCGGCGCCGGGGCTCCGGCGTCCGCCATGGAGGTCGAGACCGGCGCCGGCGTGGCGCAGGCGGCCAGGGCCGACAGGGCGAGCAGGGACGACAAGGGCTTCAGCAGACGCATGATCGGTGTTCCTATCCGGCGCAACGATCCGCGAAGCGGCGAAGCTTGGCAAGATGGGGGCGTTCGACCTTAACCGCCCCGGTCCGGTCGCCCGTCATGATCGCCATGTCGCCGGAGCCGACAAAGGCCGCGAACAGGGGATGATCGGTGCGCAGCGTGACCTCCAGCCTTCCGCCGCGCCCGATTCGCGCCGCGCTGGTGGTCGAAGCCGCACCGGACGTCAGTCGGGCGAAGCCGGGCTGGGTCTCCGGCGCGGACCTGGCGTCGGTGTCGTAGAGAGTGACGGTCGCGACGTTGGATCGGGGCGCACACTGCAGCGTGGCCCTGAGCGCCGGGGTGTCGGTCACCTCATTGGCCAGAACGACAGGGCCTTCGCTCTCGTAAAGGGTCCAGGTCCAGGCCAAGGGGGGTGAAGGCGGCTGGGCGGCCGCCTGCAGGCCCGCCGCCAGAGCGACCGCGAGAACAAGGTTCATGGATCAGCCCCCGCTGATGGCGACGCGAAATGGCGTCTCCACCCATTTCGTCAAGCGCGCGACGATCCGCAATAGGAAAGGAAGCCCGCGATCATCCGGCGCTCATCCGGGCCGGCCTTCAGGACGAACCGCCCGGAGTCGCCCTGCACGCGCATCGCGCCGCGCGAAGCCAGCCCCGTCAGGCTGGCGTCCTGCAGGGAGAGGCGGGTTTCCGTCGCGTCTCCGCCGCTCATGGGATCCAGGGGCGCAGGGCCGTGAGAGGCCGCGATCAGACGCGGCGTATCCGGCTGGACGTCGCCATAGACCACGGCGGCGGCGTCGCCGGGGGAACAGGTGACCATCAGGGCCAGTTGGTCCGAGTTCTCGACCCCGTAGGCCAGCTTGGCCATCGCGCCTTCATGGCTCAGATGCCAGCTCATCGTCGGCGTCTCGACGGGTGGGAAGGCGTCGAGCGGTTGCGTCCTGGCGGCGAAGGCGACCAGGGCGACAGCGGCGGCGGCGGGGATCAGAACCTTGAACATGTGAATACTCGCGTCTGACGAACAAACGCGGTTACGCATCAAGGGTTCACGGCTCCGCTTGAGCCGCCGTCGTCCTGTGGCCGAGCGGCATCAGTGGATCAGAACGGGCTGAACCGCTCCACCAGGCTCTGGGCGGCCGGCGTCGCCTGCATCCGGCTGATGTCGCCACGACCGCCGTAGGAGATGCGGGCCTCGGCGATCTGGGTGTGATTGATCGAATTGGCCGACGAGATGTCCTCGGGTCGCACGATGCCGGCGACGGTCAGTTCGCGGACTTCGCGATTGGTGCGCACTTCCTGCCGACCCTGAATCACCAGGTTGCCATTGGCGAGGACGTCGGTGACCACCGCGGCGACGGTCAGGGAGACCTTTTCCGAGCGGTTGACCGAACCAGAACCGGCGGCGTTGGTCTTTCCTTCCAGCCCGACCATGTTGGCCGGGTCGAAGCCGCCGGGGAAGACGCGGCCCAGGCTGCTCTCCAGGCCGAAGAAGTTGGAGACTCCGTTCGCGGAGGTGTTCGAGCGCGCCCTCTGGGTCGAGTTCTGGGTCTGGGCCCGGTCGTCGATATCGATCCTGACCGTCAGGATGTCGCCGATGTGACGCGCGCGCTGATCGCCGAAGAAGGTGCGGGCGCCGACGCGCCACAGGCTGTTGGCGCTGGCGGGGGTCGCTTCCTGACGCAGACTGGGGTCGGCCATATAGGCCTGTTGCGCCGGCACAAGCGCGGCCGGATAGCCGATGGGGGCCAGTTCCGGGCCACGCACGGCCTCGATGGCGGTGGAGCAGGCGCCGAGCGAGGCGGCGGCGGAGACGGCGGCGACGATCAGGATCTTGCGCATGACGGATTCCCCTAGCGGGCGGCGAACTGTTGAGGATTGGCGCGGACCCTGTCGGCGGCGGGGCCGGCGACAGCCTGGCCCGGACCGGACGCGACGGCGTCGATGACGCGGTTGGAGGCGGTGTTGAGGACGGCGACGGGCTCGCCCAGCGCGGCGTTGCGCATGGCCTTGCCCATGATGCTCAGGTTCACGCCGCCGACCTGATAGGTGACGCGCACCATGTCGTTGCGGGCGATGACCTGCTGTCCGCCGCCGGCCGGACGATAGACGGGACGGTTCTGGGGCGCAGAGGCCTGCAGGTCTGTTTGGGCGGCGGCGGCTGAAACCGGACCGGTCGATCGGCGGACGGCGACGCGCCGCAGACCATTGGGATTGGTCCAGTCCAGACCGGCCTGGCGGGCCTGGGCCTGAAGCTGGCCGGCCTCGATCACCACCGACGGGCCGACCCGCTGTGCCACGACCACTTCGGCGGCGGCGCCGGCGCCGTCGAAGATGTCGCCCAGGGTGACGCGGCCGTCGTCATCGACAGGATTGGACTTCAGCGAAACCGGTCCGGCCCATGCGGCGCTGGAAACGGCGGCGAGGGCGGCGGCGAGAACCAGGGCGCGACGGATACGGGTCATGGCTTAGCTTTTCACCTGAGCGGTCACCGACAGCATGTTGTCGGCGGTCGAGATGACCTTGGAGTTCATCTCGTAGGCCCGTTGAGCGATGATCAGGGCGCTGATCTCGGCCACGGAGTCGACGTTGGAGGCTTCAGTGTAGCCTTGCAGGATCTTTCCGAAGCCCGGGCTGCCCGGCGTGCCGATGTTGGCGGCGCCCGAAGCGGCCGTTTCCAGCAGCAGGTTGTCGCCGATGGCCTCGAGACCGGCTTCGTTGAAGAAGGTCGCGAGTTCGATCTGGCCGACCGTCGTCGGCGCGGTCTGGCCGGCCTGGGTCACCTGGACCAGACCCGATTTGGAGATGGTGACGTCGGTCGCGTCCTGCGGGATGGTGACGGCCGGTTGCAGCGCATAGCCGTCGTCGGTGACGATCTGGCCTTCCTGGTTGACCTGCAGGTTGCCGGCGCGGGTGTAGCCGATCTCGCCCGAGGGCAGGGTGATCTGGAAATAGCCCTTTCCGTCGATGGCCATGTCATAATCGTTGCCGGTCTGGGCCGGCGTGCCCTGTTCGGTGACGCGATAGACGGCGCCGGCCTTGACGCCCGCGCCGATCTGGATGCCGGTCGGAACGACGGTGCCCTGGCTGGACGACTGCGCGCCCATCCGTTCGACGTTCTGGTACAGCAGGTCCTGGAACTCGGCGCGCTGCTTCTTGAAGCCCACCGTGTTCATGTTGGCGATGTTGTTGGAGATGACCTCCACGTTCAGCTGTTGGGCGGCCATGCCCGAGGCTGCGGTTCTGAGCGCTTGCATTGTCCGGCTCTCCCTTAAGCGGCCTTGCCGAGGCGCTCGACGGCGCGACGGCTCAGGTCATTGGTGTTCTCGATCATTCGGGTGATGCTTTCGTAGGCCCGGCTGATCTCGATGAGATTGGTGATTTCGGTCAGCGAATTGACGTTCGACGCTTCCAGAGATCCCTGATGGATCTGGACGTCGTTGGCCTCGACCGGCTGGACGTTCGAGCCGTTGCGATAGAGGCCGTCACCGCCCTTTTCGAGCACGCCGAGCGTGTCGAAGCGGACGACCGACAGGCGCCCGGTGATCTGGCCGCTCTGGGTGATGGTGCCGTCTGCGCCGACGGAGGGGGCGCCGAGGGCCGGGTCCAGCACGATCTCCGCCCCGCCGCCCAGCACGGCCTGACCCTGTTTGGTGGTCAGCCGGCCTTCCGGATCCATGGTGAAGGCGCCGTCGCGGGTGTAGGCCTCGCCGGCCGCGCCGTCTCGAACGGTGAAGAAGGCGCCCTCGCCGGCGATGGCGAAGTCGAGGGGGCGGCCGGTCTCGGACATAGAGCCCTGGCCGAAGTCGCGGCCCACGCCGTTGTCCAGCACGAAGCTGGCCGAGGGGCGGATGGAGTCGTTGCGGGCGCGCTGGCCCACTTCCGTCCCGACCATCAGCTGTTCGACCTTGAATCCGGTGGTGTCGGCGTTGGCGACGTTGTTGGCCACGATGTCGAGTTCGCGGCGCAGCGTCATCTGACGGGACAATCCGATATAGGCGGCGTTTTCCACGAGTGGCGTGCTCCTTCGATTCCTCCCTCGCAACGACCGTGCCAACAGGGTTAATCCAGCAGGAATGGCGGTTTGAGGGGGCGGGAGGCCGGTGACGCCCGGCAAAAACTGCCGTTTGTAAACGTCGCGTTAACCAAGCCGGGCCGATCCTCCCCATGAGATTCTCCGGGGCGAGCGCATGTTCAAGTTTGGCAAGAAGAAGGGCGACCCGAACGCCGATGCGCCCGCCGACAAGTCGGTCGATGCGGACGCGGCCGAGGGCGAAGAGGGCGCGCCCAAGAAAAAGAAGCTGCCGATGCTGTTCATCATCGCGCCCGTGGCCCTGCTGGTCCTGGGCGGCGGCGGCGCGGCGGCCTTCTTCCTGATGAAGCCCAAGCCGGCCGAGGCCCATGGCGAGGAAGCCGCCGCCGCAGGTCACGGCGAGGAGAAGGCTGAGGAAAAGGGCGGTCACGGCAAGGAAGAGAAGAAGGCCGAAGGCGGCGGACACGGCGCGCCCGCCGAAGGCGGCGAAGCCGATCCGGCTCTGGGCAAGATCAGCGAAGGGCCTGACGGCGTCACCTTCTACACCCTGCCGGACATGGTCATGAACATCCAGTCGGCCGACGGCCGGCCGACCTTCCTGAAGCTGAAGCTGACGCTGGAGATGCACGACGCCGAGGTGGCGACGCATCTTCAGTCCGAGATGCCGCGCCTGCAGGACATGTTCACCGGCTTCGTGCGCGAACTGCGTCCCGAGGATCTGAGCGGCTCGGCCGGCACCTACCAGCTTCGGGCGGAGATTCTGCGCCGCGTCAATCTGGTCGCGGCGCCCGGCAAGGTGGACGCGGTCCTGATCGAAGAAATGCTGGTGCAGTAGGCATGACCGATACGGCGCTCGATTCCTTCGGCGGCATGGGCGATCCGGCGGACGCCCTGTCCGAACGCGTCCTGAACCAGGACGAGATCGACAGCCTGCTGGGCTTCGACCTGGGCGACGACGACGGTTCGGAAAAGTCCGGCATACGCGCCATCATCAATTCGGCGCTCGTCTCCTACGAACGCCTGCCGATGCTGGAGATCGTGTTCGACCGCCTGGTGCGGTTGATGACGACCTCGCTGCGGAACTTCACCTCGGACAACGTCGAGGTGTCGCTGGACAATATTTCGTCGATCCGCTTCGGCGACTATCTGAACTCGATCCCGCTGCCGGCGATCCTGGCGGTCTTCCGCGCCGAGGAGCTGGACAACTATGGTCTGCTGACGGTCGATTCCAATCTGATCTATTCGATCGTCGACGTGCTGCTGGGCGGTCGTCGGGGCACGGCGGCGCTGCGGATCGAGGGGCGCCCCTACACCACGATCGAACGGGTGCTGGTGCAGCGGATGGTGGAGGTGGTGCTGAACGACGCCCGCCTGGCCTTCGAACCCCTGACGCCCGTCACCTTCAACCTGGACCGGCTGGAGACCAATCCGCGCTTCGCCGCCATCGCCCGGCCAGCCAACGCCGCCATCCTGATCAAGCTTCGCATCGACATGGAAGACCGCGGCGGGCGAATCGAGCTTCTTCTGCCCTATGCGACGCTGGAACCGATCCGGAAAATGCTGCTGCAGCAGTTCATGGGCGAGAAGTTCGGCCGCGACAACATCTGGGAAGGCCACTTGGCCACCGAGCTCTGGACGACCGAGACTGAGGTGCGCGCCGTTCTGGACGAGCAGATGATGCCCCTGTCCACCGTGCTGAACCTGAAGGTCGGCGATACGATGATGCTGAACGCCACGCCGGATTCGGAAGTCTCGATCCGCGCCGGCGCCATCCCCCTGACGACTGGGCGAATGGGCCGCAAGGGTCAGCATATCGCCGTCCGCATCGAAGGCCCGGTGAACCCGGAAATCGCCGCCCGCATAAGAGGACCCCGCTGATGACCGGCATGATCATGGATGCGGTGCTGATGCTGCTGCTCGTCGCGGCGGTGGGCTACGGGATCAAGCTGGAACGCAAGCTGTCGGCCCTACGCACCGGGCAGGTCGCCTTCGCCCAGGCGGTGACGGAACTGAACGCCGCCGCCGGTCGCGCCGAGGCCGCCCTGGCGACCCTGCGCGCCTCGGGCCAGGAGACGGACCTGCTGCACGACCGCATCATCAAGGCGCGCGAGGTGAAGCAACAGCTGGAAGCCCTGATCGCCCGCGCCCCCGTCGCGGCGCCGCTGCGGCTGCAACAGGAAGAGACGGCCCCGCGCCCCGAAATCGTTCGGCCGGTCGCGTCCGCGCCTTCGCCCGCCGCCGTGGTCAATGATGATGACGAGCGCGCCCGGCGCATGGCCGCCCTGGCCCAGCGCATTCAGGGCATGTCCGGCCCCGCCGCGACGTCGCGAGCCGGGGCGCCGGCGGGGCGCGACAACGTCGCCGCCATCGTCCAGGCCCTGACCTCCGTCGGCTCCGCTAACCATTCCGCCAAACAAAGCCTCAACGCCGCGCGTCGTAATCTCGACGACGATCTGTTCGCCGCCTGAGTTCGGAACCCCATTCATGGCTCGCATACCCCGCCTTCTGCCCCTGATCGCCGTCGCCATTGGCGGGGTTGTCGCGGTGCGCGCCGTCGGCGTCGCGCCCGGCCTGTTCGAGGGCGCCAAGGCCTGGGCGGAAGAGGCGCCGGCCGCCGCCGGCGCCCCGGCCAAGCCGGCCCTGCCCGGCACCTGCGCCCTGTCGCCCGAACAACTGGCCCAGCAGGCGGGCATTTCGCCGGCCGAGTTGAAGATCATCCAGTCGCTGTCGCAGCGCCGCACCGAACTGGACGCGCGCGACCAGGATTTCGCGACCACCCTGCCGCTGATGGTCGCCGCCGAGCAGAAACTGGACGCCAAGGTTCAGGCCCTAGCGGCGCTGAAGGCCGAGATGAAACAGATGCTGGGCCAGGTCGACGAGCGCGAGAAGGCCGAGATCGATCGGCTGGTCCAGGTCTATTCCGCCATGCGCCCCAAGGAGGCCGCGCCGGTCATGGCCAGCCTGGAGGATCGGGTCCGCCTGCCCGTCGCCGCCGCCATGCGTCCGCGCACCCTGGCCGCCATCATGGCCCAGATGACGGCGCCCCAGGCCAAGGAACTGACCGAGAAACTGGCCGCCCGGTTCCAGGCCCAGCAGATGGCCGCCCGCGCCGCCGCCGCCGAAGCCGCGACGCCGCCGCCCGCCGCGACCCCGGCCGCACAGCCTGTGGCCCAGCCCGCCGCCGCAACGCCTTCGCCCACGCCCGCCGTCGCGACAGCGCCCCAGGCGCGGCCCACGCCTCGTCCCGCCGCCCGCCAGCCGGCCCGTCGGCCCGCCAGCCGCCCTGCCAGCCGACCTGCGGCGAGCCCGGCCGCCGCGCCCGCCGCCGGCCCGCAGCCTTACAAGCCTGCCGCTACAGACGCCCCGCCGCGCCAGACGGTGCAGTAGGCGCATCCGCATTGATGCGTAGCCTGACGATTTCCCGACGATAACCCTACTGGCGGATCATATCCCTCACGCCCAGATACAGGGCGACGATCATATCGAGGGTGTCCGCCATGATGGGCGAGGTTCTGTATATCGCGCACCGCCTGCGACGGGTGTTGATCCTGGTCGTGCCCGCTGCGGGGCTGATCTGGGTCGGCGCCGCTGTTCATCACTACATGGGCTGATCGCCGGTTTCGGTTGGCATGAGGGCCGGGCGCGGCTATCACCGCGCCTTCCCGATATCCGAGCCGCCGAACGATCATGTCCGACACGCCCCCCGACCGCCTCTCCGTCGATCCCTCCAGCCCCTTCCATGATGCGGACGTGCTGCAACGCGGCGTCGGCATTCGCTTCAAGGGCGAGGAAAAGACCAATGTCGAGGAATATTGCGTCTCGGAGGGCTGGGTGCGGCTGGCGCTGGGCAATCGGGTGGACCGCAAGGGCAAGGCCCTGACGGTCAAACTGCAGGGCTTGGTCGAACCCTATTTCCAGAACGGCTGAGTCTTTCTAGGCTGCGGCTCTTCCCCGAGTCTGGAGCCTGCCGATGTCCTTCCGTCTGCTGACCGTCAGCGCGCTCGCGCTCGGCCTCGTCGCCGCCGTTGCTCCGCTGGCCAGGGCCCAGGACGCAGTTACGGTGGAGCGCGCCATCGCCGTTCGTGACGCGGCGCTGACGTCGAACATCGCCCTGGACTATGTCACCCAGCTGACCACCCGCTTCGGCGCGCGGCCGGCCGGGTCGAAGCCCGAGCAGGACGCCGCCGCCTGGGCCGCCGACTATCTGCGCGCCCACGGCTTCCAGAACGTCCGCATCGAAGAATTCCCGCTGGTCGGCTGGGAGCGGGGCGAAGGCTCGGCCGCCATCGTCGGCAGGAACGCCCAGTCGCTGGTCGCCGCCGCCCTGGGCCATTCGCCCGCCACGCCGCGCGGCGGGGTCGAGGCGGACGTGGTGCGATTCTCCAGTTTTGAAGACCTGCAGGCGGCCGATCCGGCGACCGTTCGCGGCAAGATCGTCTATGTCGATCTGGGTCAGATGCACCCGATGCAGGACGGCTCGGGATACGGACCCCAGACCCGGGTGCGCGGCGCCGGTCCCGGCGTGGCGGCGGCCAAGGGCGCGGCGGCCTTCATCATGCGTTCGGTCGGATCGGACGAGGACCGCATGCCCCACACCGGCACCACCCGCTATGTCGACGGCAAGCCGACCCTTCCGTCCTTCGCCCTGTCCGCGCCGGACGCCGACCAGGTCAGCCGGTTGATCGCCCTGGGCGAGCCGGTGCGGATGCGCTTGACCTCGACCGCCCGCACCTATGAGACCCACAGCCAGAACGTCATCGGCGATCTGCCTGGCGCGACCCGGCCAGAGGAGGTCATCGTGCTGGGCTCGCACATGGACAGCTGGGATCTGGGCACCGGCGCCATCGACGACGGGGCGGGCGGCGCCATCACGGTCGCGGCGGCCAAGGCCATCGCCGACAGCGGCAGACGCCCCGCGCGGACCCTGCGGGTGATCTTCTACGGCTCCGAGGAAGTGGCCCAGCCCACGCCCCAGACCGGCAACGGCGGCGGCGTCTACGCCCGCAACCAGGGCGCCGCCCTGGAGAAACACGTGATCGCCGGCGAAAGCGACTTCGGCGCGGACCGGGTCTATGCGCTGCGCCTGCCCGCCGGCGCCCAGGGCTCGGACTTCCAGAAGGCGGCGACCCGCGTCCTCTATCCGCTCGGCGTCCTGGCGTCGGACCAGGTCGAGACCGACGGCGGGGTCGATGTCGGGCCCATGGGGCCGCTGGGCGTGCCCTTCTTCGGTCTGGCGCAGGACGGGACCCGCTATTTCGACCTGCACCACACCGCCAACGACACCCTGGACAAGATCGACCCGGCGCAGTTGAGCCAGAACGTCGCCGCCTGGGCGGGCTTGCTCTGGCTGATCGCCGATTCCGACGTCGATTTCCGCGCCATGCGACCGGCGACGACGACAGCGACGCCGGCCGCACACTAGGTCGCTTGGCCACACGGTCCGGTTCTGGCTATAGAGCCGGACCGGCTCGCGGGCGTGGCGAAACTGGTAGACGCAGCAGACTTAAAATCTGCCGGGCGCAAGCCCTTGCCGGTTCGACCCCGGCCGCCCGCACCAGATCTTGAAGGATCCATGCGTCGTGCCCGCCAGACCGGCGCCGAAGCGCGTTGGTCGGGTCAGAACGGAAAGAAGACCGGGATGGCGATCATCGCGGCGACCCAGGTGACCAGGTTCAACGGCAGGCCGACACGGACGAAGTCCATGTAGCTGTAGCCGCCCATGTTGAAGACCAGCACATTGGTCTGATAGCCGAACGGGGTCGCGAAAGCGGCTGAGGCGGCCATCATCACGCCCACCAGGAACGGGCGGGGATCGACGCCCAGGCTTTCGGCCAGGGCCACGGCGATGGGGGTGATCAACACGGCGACGGTGGCGTTGGACAGGAGCTCCGTCGCGAACAGGGTCACGCCGTAAAGCACGATCAGCGCGCCCAGGGGTCCCATCGGCCGGATCACGTCGATCAGCCGGTCCGCCCCGGCGGACGCCAGGCCCGTCACCTCGATGGCGGTGCCGACCACCACCATGCCCGCGATCAGCAGCAGAATTTCGGGCCGCAGCCCGGCATAGGCCTCTTCGGGGGTGATGACCCTGAGCAGGATCAGCGCCACCGCCCCGGCGAAGGCCGAGGCCGCGATCGGGGCCCAGCCGAGCGCGGCAGAGGCGATCACCAGAGCGAAGATCGCCAGGGAGATCAGCGCGGGCCGAAGCCGGAAGGGGCGATCCGCCGCGCCGAACAGGGCGACGTCGCCCAGATGGGCGTCGCCCGAGCCGTCCGACTGGTTGCGCGATTCCCCCAGGCGCGGCAGGCCGAAGGGCAGGGCGCGACGGCGGCGTCCGGCCGCCTCCGCCTCGGCGCGGCGACGCGCGCCTTCCAACTCGGCCAGGCGCGCGGCCTGGGCCTCGTCCTTGGCCACCGACCGGCCGAGCTGTCGCGCGCCGACGAAATAGAGCCACAGGCCGCCGATCACGGCGATGAACAGACCCACGGGCGTGATCTCGAACAGGCCGAAGACCGGCTGGCCCGCATTGCGCGCCATGTCGTTGACCAGCAGATTGGTCGAGGTGCCGATCAGGGTCAGCAGGCCGCCCATCACCGTCACATGGCTGAGCGGCATCAGGAACCGCTTGGGCGACAACTGCAGGGACTGGGCGACGTCGCGGATCACCGGCGCCGCCAGCACCACCACCGGCGTATTGTTCAGGAAACCGCCGACGGCGCCGCACAGGCCGATGACGATCCAGATGCCCATGGCCCCGATCCGGGCCGCCAGTCGGGTGGCCTGGCGGATCAGCAGGCCCAACAGGCCCGACAGTTCGATGGCGTAGGCGATGACGAACAGGCCGGCCAGGGCGATGACAGCGGGGCTGGCGAAGGCGCTCTGCACCTCGACCGGCCGCACCACCCCCAGCAGCAGCAGGACGGCGGCTCCAGTCAGGGCGACGACATCGGCGCGAAGCTTGCCGTGGATCAGCACGCCGACCACGCCGATGAGCACCGCCAGGGCGGCGATCTGATCGAAGGTCATGACCCTGTGCAGACCGGTCTCCGTAGCTTTCGTCAACCTTTTTCGCACGATGGCCCCCGAAAGCGCGAACCCATGCTAGGGTGGATTCATGCTGGAACCGACCGTGTCGCCTCGCCCGTCGGTCGTCGCGCTTGCGGCGTCCCTTGTTTTCCTCGCCGCCTGCCAGCGCGAGGAGGCCGCCCCCGCTCCGCCGCCGGCCCCGGCCGTCAGCGCGCCGCCGGTCGTCGCCATCGGTCCCGCGCCGGTGCTGGACCGGACCGGGCTCTTGCAGGCCATGGATGTCGCGGCCTCGGCCTTTGCCGCCGGCAAGGACCCGGGCGGGGCCACCCTGGCCGGTCGCCGCTTCGTCATCCGTCAGGCCTTCGGCTGCGCCGGGCCCGCGCCGGCGGGTCGGTCGACGGTTGGGGCGCCGGGGGGCGACGGGCTGGCCGCCTGGTCCTGGGGCGACAAGGGCAAGAGCCTGAAACTGACCCTGGCGCCGGCCGATTGGACGGGTTCGCCGATGGTCGCGGGCGGCGCCGACAGCTGGGAAGCGGCCGAGGGGTTCTGGCTGCCGCGCCCGTGGTTGCGCACGGACGGCTGTCCGGGCGTTCCGAGCGATCCGGCGGCGGACGGCGCGACGGCGGTCTCGCCCCAGACCTTTGGTCTGGCGGCCGTGTTCGAGGAAGACGGTTCGCGCCTCGGCC
Source organism: Brevundimonas mediterranea (assembly GCF_011064825.1). Taxonomy (NCBI): domain Bacteria; kingdom Pseudomonadati; phylum Pseudomonadota; class Alphaproteobacteria; order Caulobacterales; family Caulobacteraceae; genus Brevundimonas; species Brevundimonas mediterranea. Next base: position 677,561 of record NZ_CP048751.1, on the reverse strand, counting down.
GCCGCAACGGCCGGGCCTATGAATTCACCGTCCGCGCCGAGGGCGACCAGGCCCCGGTCGCGCCGACGAACGGGTATCGACTGGTGCTGGAGGGGCGGATGACGGCCTTTGCGGACGGCCGCGCCATTCGTTGTCGCGCCGCCGGACCGGATCAGCGCCCGGTCTGTATCGGCGCGGTCCAACTGGACCGGGTCGCCTTCGAGGACGCCCAAGGCCAGGGGCTCAGCGAGTGGCGGCCGGGGTAAGGCCGGGTCTCGCCATTCGGCGGGGCCGGGTCAGGTCGAGGATGGATCCTCGGGGGCGGCGCTACGGACGGACATCATCGTGGCGAGGCGATCCGCTGCGGCGGTCATCGTCTCTCGATCCATGCGCGAAAGGCCGTCGAACCGGGTCGTGAAATTCTGGCCCAGCAGGCCCGGCGACGCCGCCAGCGCCTGGCGGCCAGGCTCGGTCAGGCGCGCGTGAACCACACGTCGGTCGATGCTGGACCGATAGCGAACGACCATCCCCTTGGCCTCCAGCTTGTCGAGAACGGCCACCACGGTGGGCGCCGACATGGAGACGTCGCGCGAAATGGCGCTGGTGCTCACCTCGCCCATCGCGCGGATCGATTGCAGCACAAGAAGTTGCGGCAGGGTCAGGCCTGTCAGCCGGGCGATCTCGCGCGACCGGACGTCGATCGCCTGGGCGATCCGGCGCACCGAGCGGAGCAGGGACGTGGACAGGTCTTCGGCCGCGTCGGGAGAAATATCGCTCATCCGGTTGAACTCTTTCGTGCACGAACCATTTGTACACGCTGCTTCCACAATTCAAGGAGGACCCATGTGCGGTCTTAGCGGCGAGATCAATTTCGATGGACGGCCGGCCGACGCCGGGGCTGTCCAACGCATGACCGATGCGCTCTCGCCCCGTGGACCGGACGGGTCCGGCATAGTGATGCGCGGCCCGGTGGGGCTGGGGCATCGCCGGCTGAAGATCATCGACCTGTCGGAGGCGGCGCAGCAGCCGATGGTCGACGCCGACCTGGGCGTGACCCTGGCCTTCAATGGTTGCATCTACAACTATCCTGAACTCCGCGAAGAGCTGCAGGGGCTAGGCTTCCGCTTCTTCTCGCACGGCGACACCGAGGTCATCATCAAGGCCTGGAAGGCCTGGGGCGAGGCCTGCGTCGAGCGGTTCAAGGGCATGTTCGCCTTCGTCCTGCACGAACGCGACAGCGGCCGCACCGTCATCGCCCGCGACCGGTTCGGCATCAAGCCGCTGTATCTGGCCGAAAGCGGCAAGCGGCTGAGGTTCGCTTCGACCCTGCCCGCCCTGCTGGCCGCGGGGGACGTGGACAAGACCATCGATCCGGTCGGCCTGCACCACTACATGACCTTCCACGCCGTGGTGCCGCCGCCGCACACCATCCTGAAGGGGGTGAAGAAGTTTCCGCCGGCGACGATCCGGGTGATCGAGGCGGACGGGACGGCGAAGGACCGGCTGTACTGGCAGCCCGACATGACCCGCCATGCCGAGGACGCGGCCCTGACCGCCGAGGACTGGCGCGACCGGGTGCTGGACAGTCTGCGCGAGGCGGTGAAGCGCCGCATGGTCGCCGATGTGCCGGTGGGCGTGCTGCTGTCGGGCGGGGTCGATTCCAGCCTGATCGTCGGCCTGCTGGCGGAATTGGGCCAGAAGGATCTGATGACCTTCTCGGTCGGCTTCGAGGCGGCCAATGGCGAGAAGGGCGACGAGTTCGTCTATTCCGACCTGATCGCCAAACACTATGGGACCAAGCACCACCAGATCTTCGTGCCGCACCAGCGGCTGATGGAGGCCCTGCCGGGAACCATCGGGGCCATGTCGGAGCCGATGGTCAGCTATGACAATGTCGGCTTCTACCTGCTGAGCCAGGAAGTCTCGAAACACATCAAGGTGGTGCAGTCGGGGCAGGGGGCGGACGAGGTGTTCGCCGGCTATCACTGGTACCCGCCGATGCTGGAGGCGGCCGATCCGGTCGAGACCTACGCCAAGGCCTTCTTCGACCGCAGCCATGCGACGCTGAAGACCCAGCTGAACGGCGCCTATATGGCCGACACTGACGTCAGCCGCGCTCTGGTCGAGGCCCATTTCGCTCAACCGGGCGCCGATACGCCGGTCGATCAGGCCCTGCGCCTGGACAGCCAGGTGATGCTGGTCGACGACCCGGTGAAGCGGGTCGACAATATGACCATGGCCTGGGGTCTGGAGGCGCGCGTGCCCTTCCTCGACCACGAACTGGTCGAGCTGGCCGGCCGAATTCCGCCCGAACACAAGCTGGCCCAAGGCGGCAAGGGGGTGCTGAAGGAGGCGGCGCGTCTGGTGATCCCGTCCGAGGTGATCGACCGCAAGAAGGGCTATTTCCCTGTCCCGGCGCTGAAATACATCCAGGGCCCGTATCTGGAGATGGTGCGCGAGGCCCTGACCAATCAGGCCGCCCGCGACCGGGGCCTGTTCGATACGGCCTATCTGGACACCCTGTTCGCCAATCCGACCGAACATATCACGCCCCTACGCGGCTCGGAGCTGTGGCAGGTCGCCGTGCTCGAGATGTGGATGCAACAGCATGGCGTCTGACGTCCGACCTGAACGGTCCAAGGCGCACCGGCTCAAGCGGCTGCGTCATGAGGGGCTGAAGCCGCCGGTGCGGACGGGGGAGGGGCCCAGCCCCAACGCCGTGCTGGACTGCGGCTGGGGGCGGCTGCTGTTCGCCCAGACCTTCGACACGGCCGAGCCCCTGGTCGACGCCCTGCGCGCCGAGGGGCCGGACCGCCGCGACATCGCCTTCTATGTCCGCAATCCGCATGTCTTGCTGGCCCAGGCGCCGCAGGAGCTGTTTCTGGATCCGTCGCACACCTATCGGCTGGAACTGGCCACCTATCGCGCCAGCCGCCGCCAGCCGAGGGGGTTCACCGTCCGGCGACTGACGTCCGAGATGGACGCCCAGGCGGTCAACGACATCTACGCCAAGCGCAAGATGGTGCCGGTGCCGCCCGACTTCTTCTGGTCGCATCGCGACGACCGGACCCTGACCTATTTCGTCGCCGAGGACACGACCACCGGAGCGGTGATCGGCACCGTGACGGGGGTCAATCATGTCCGCGCCTTCGACGATCCCGAATGCGGTTCGTCCCTGTGGTGTCTCGCCGTCGATCCCCAGGCGACCCAGCCGGGTGTCGGGGAGGCCCTGGTCCGGCGTCTGGCCGAGCATTTCAAGACCCAGGGTCTGGCCCACATGGACCTGTCGGTCATGCACGACAACGATCAGGCCATCGCCCTGTACGAGAAGCTGGGGTTTCGCCGCGTGTCCTTCTTCGGGGTCAAGCGCAAGAATCCGATCAACGAGGCCCTGTTCGTCGGTCCGACCGACGACCATGACCTGAACCCCTATGCCCGGATCATCGTCAACGAGGCGCGGCGGCGTGGCATCCATACCGAGATCATCGACGCCGAGGGCGGGCTGTTCCGCCTGAACTGGGGCGGCCGGTCGGTGCGGTGCCGCGAGAGCCTGTCGGAGCTGACCTCGGCCGTGGCGCTCAGCATCTGCGACGACAAGCGGATGACGCGGCGCATCGTCGAGGCGGCCGGGGTGCGCGTGCCCGAACGGATCGACCCCGGCGACCCGTCCGCCATCGACACCGCCCTGGCCAGGTTCGGCGCCCTGGTGGTCAAGCCCGCGCGGGGCGAGCAGGGCCAGGGGGTCGCCGTCGGCCTGACGACGATGAACGAGGTCCAGACGGCCCTGGTCCGCGCGCGTCGCATCTGTTCGGAGGTGCTGATCGAGGAACAGGTCCAGGGCGAGGACCTGCGTCTGGTGGTGATCGACTACAAGGTCGTGGCCTGCGCCCTGCGTCGCCCGCCGCGCGTCATCGGCGACGGTCGCTCCACCCTGCGCGCCCTGATCGAGCACCAGAGCCGTCGCCGCGCCGCCGCCACAGGCGGGGAATCGACCATTCCCATTGACGGCGAGACCGAGCGGACGCTGGCCGAGGCCGGCTATCGGCTGGACGACGTCGCGCCGGAGGGGGCGGAGGTGCTGGTGCGCAAGGCGGCCAATCTGCACCTGGGCGGCACCATCCATGATGTGACGGAGGAGGTGCACCCGACCCTGATCCGCGCCGCCGTCGCCGCCGCCCGCGCCATCGACATCCCCGTCACCGGCGTCGACCTGATGGTGAAGTCGCCGCGCGAGGCCGACTACGCCTTCATCGAGGCCAACGAACGCCCCGGCCTGGCCAATCACGAACCCCAGCCGACGGCCGAGCGTTTCGTCGATCTGCTGTTTCCCCTGTCCGCCCCGACCTCGGCGCGCGCCGTGGTCCGGGCCGACGTCTGAAGGAGGCCCCTTGGCCCGTCCTGCGATCGATCTCGATTATCTCAAGTCCCGCCTCGCCGACCTTCTGAACACGCCCAGCCCCACCGGCTATACGGACGAGGCGGTGTGGCAGTTGTGCCGCGAGCTGGAGCGGCTCGGGCTCGACTATGAGCTGACCCGGCGCGGCGCCATCCGGGCCCGGCTGCCGGGCCGGACCGCCAAGCCCGCCCGCGCCATCGTCGCCCACGTCGACACCCTGGGCGCCCAGGTCAAACAGGTGAAGGACAATGGCAGGCTTGAGCTGGTGGCCATCGGTCACTGGTCGTCCCGCTTCGCCGAGGGCGCGCGGGCCACGATCTTCTCCGAGGGCGGCGCCTGGCGCGGGACCATTTTGCCGCTGAAGGCCTCGGGCCACACCTTCAACGAGGAGGTGGACACCCAGCCCGTGAGCTGGCGCCAGATCGAGCTGCGCATCGACGCCGTGACCCATGGTCGGGACGACACCCTGGCGCTTGGCGTGGACGTCGGCGACATCGTCGCCATCGACCCCCAGCCCGAGTTCATGGACACCGGCTTCATCGTCTCGCGCCATCTGGACGACAAGGCGGGGGTCGCCACCCTGCTGGCCGCGCTGGAATGCATGATCCGCGAGGAGCGCATCCCGACGGTCGACACCTGGTGGCTGTTCACCATCGCCGAGGAGGTGGGGCTGGGCGCTTCGTCCGTGCTGATCCCGGACGTGGCGGCCATGGTCACCGTCGACAACGGCACGACCGCGCCGGGCCAGAACTCGTCCGAGTTCGGCGTCACCATCGCCATGGCCGACCAGACGGGCCCGTTCGACTGGCACCTGTCGCGCAAACTGGTTCAGCTGGCGCGCGAGCATGACATCCCGCACCAGAAGGACGTCTTTCGATATTACCGCTCGGACTCGGCCTCGGCGCTGGAATCGGGCGCCGACATCCGGACGGCCCTGGTCACCTTCGGCATCGACGCCAGCCACGGTTATGAACGCATCCACGAAAGCGCATTAACGGACCTGGCGCGCCTTCTGGTCGCCTATGCCGAAAGCGACGTCGAGATCGGCCGCGACGCCAAACCACTGAGCGGCGTCAAAGGCTTCACTCACCAGCCGGTGGATGAAGACCACGACTAGTTTAACCGCCGTCGCCCTCAGGGGCGCTCTTGGCCCTCCGAGCCCTTGGGAGAGGGAGATCCATCTCCACGTCCTCGCAGGAACAGGATTGCGGCGCCTCCGACCAATATGAGGCCGGCCAGGCTGGTGGCGTAGGCGGCGCCCACGAAAAAGGGCAGCCAAGGCAGATCCACAGCGCCGAAATTCTTGAACAGCAGCAGCGCCACGCTGCCCAGATAGCCGGTGGAGTCGGCCACATAGATCAGGAAACCGGCGGTCGCGACCGTGCCCGAATAGGCGATCATCCGGTCGAACAGCATGGCGTTGAAGGGGGTATAGGCGAGGTACAGGCCCGCGCCGCCGGCGATCATCCAGACGATCGGCGACAGCAGGCCCTGCTGAAAGGCGAGGGTCGAGGCGCCCAGGATGGCGAACCCGGCCAGAATGACGCCGTGCATGAACAGCAGGGCCCGGCCGTTGTTCTTCACCGCGATCAACACGCCCATCGCCACCAGCGACAGGGCCGCCACCGGCCCTTCGCTGGCGGTGAAGACCGAGGCGGCGTCGCCGTAGCCCAGCGCCTGCCAGATTTCGGCGGCGAAGTTGTCGCGCAGGTCGCGGAAGGCCGTCAGCATCACATAGGCGGCGACCAGCAGAAGCAGCACCGGCCAGTGCGCGGCCAGGAAGGCGGCGCGCTCTCTGGCCATCATCGGCCGACGCGCCACGCGCTCGGCTTCGTCAGCGGGACTGGGCGCGGGCAGGGTGGCGAGGGCCAGCACCGAAACGGCCAGCAGAGGCATGAAGACCACCCCGACGGCCGCCGGCATCCAGAACTCGCTGACCTGCCAGTTCTCCATCAAGGCCTTGCCGACCGATTTCACGACGCCGGAAGACAGAATGAAGCTGGCGCACAGGATCGCCCCCAGCACCTCGCTGGTGCGTCGCCCCTCCATGAAACCGAACACGAGGCCCCAGATCAGACCGAGCGGCAGACCGTTGAGGAACAGGGCCGCGACATTCCATGGCGCAGGCACGACCGCGAACAGGACCAAAGCGATCCAGGAGACGCCGATCAGCAGGATGATAGCGGCCGCTCGGCGTTCGGGCCGCATCTCCGCGATCACCTTGATCCCGATCAGCTTGGACAGGGCGTAGCCGGCCACCTGCGCGATCACGAGGGCGATCTTGTAGTCCAGGGCGAAATCCCAACCTGCCACGACATCGAAGGTCGCGGCGGTGAAGGGTTTGCGGAAGGCGTACATGGAGAAATAGGCGCAAAATCCCGCCAGGCCCGCGAACGCCACAAAGACAACGGGGTTGGCCTTCGCCAGCCAGAGCCGCATCCGGTTCATCGTTTGACATCATCCTGTTGCACCCACGTGGTCTAGACCACTGCTGCGACGCTTGAATGACGAGGATGATGGGATGATGGGACGGTACGACGTCGCCGTGGTGGGGGCGGGAATCGTCGGCCTGGCCTGCGCCCTGGCCGCTGCACGGCGCGGCCTTTCGGTGGTGGTGATCGACCGTGACGCCCAGGCGAACGGCGCCTCGATCCGGAACTTCGGTTTCGTCACAGTCACCGGCCAGCCGCGCGGCCGGGTGTGGCGCCGCGCGCATCGCAGCCGCGCCGTCTGGGACGAGGTCGCGGGCGAGGCGGGCGTGCCGATCCTGCAACACGGCCTCTGGCTGCCCGTGCGCAGGCCCGAGGCCGCGGCCGTGCTGGAAGCCTTCATGGCCACCGAGATGGGCGAAGGTTGTCGGCTGATGACGCCGGACGAGGCGCGGGCCCGGTCGCCGGAAACGACCGGACCCGACACGGTCGCCGCCCTCTGGAGCCCCCATGAATTGCGTGTGGACTCCCGCACGGCCATCCCGCGACTGGCCGCGTGGCTGGAGGGGCGTTTCGGGGTCGAGTTTCTGCGTCAGACCGTCGTCCAGGCGGTCGAGCCGCCGCGCGTCGTCACGGGCCGGGGCGTCGTGGAGGCCGCGCGGGTGGTGGTCTGTCCCGGAGACGATATGGTCAGCCTGTTCCCGGATTGCCTGGCTGACGCCGGCCTGGCGCGCTGCAAGTTGCAGATGATGCGGCTGGCGTCGCCTGGCTTCGACTTGCCGGCGCCGGTCATGTCCGACCTGGGTCTGGTTCGCTACGGCGGCTACGCCGACTTGCCGGAGGCCGCCGCCCTGCGCACGCGGCTGGAGGCGGAGCAGGGCCGGGCCCTGGCCGAGGGGGTCCACCTGATCGCGGTGCAGGACGCCGACGGCGCCCTGGTCGTGGGCGACAGCCATCACGACGCCGCCACGCCCGATCCGTTCGCCGACGAGGCGGTCGATCAACTGATCCTGGATGAATGGCGCGCCGCCACCGGCCGGCCCGCGCCGCCCGTCCTGCAACGCTGGACGGGGACCTATGCCCGCGGTCCGCACGCCGACCTGGTCGCCGCGCCGCACCCCTGCGTTCGCCTCGCCCTCATCACCGCCGGCAACGGCGCCTCCACCGCCTTCGCCTTTGGCGAAGAGGTGATCGCAGACCTGTTTCAGGAGACGTTCGAACCATGACCTCCATCCGCGACAGCTTCGACATGGTCGTTTTCGACTGGGCCGGCACCATGGTCGATTTCGGCAGCCGCGCCCCGGTGCTGGCCCTGATGGAGGCCTTCGCCGTCCTCGGCGCGCCCGTCAGTGAAGAGGAGGCCCGCCGCGACATGGGCCGGGCCAAGGCCGACCACGTCCGCGCCCTGTTCGAACAGCCCCGGATCAACCAGGCCTGGATGGCGGCCCACGCCGCGGCGCCGGACCAGCAGGCTGTCGATCAGGTCATGGCCGAACTCCAGGCGCCGATGATCCGTCTGGCCGAGGAGACGGCGGATCTGATCCCCGGCGCCGCGGACGCCGTGGCGCATCTGCGCAGCCAGGGTCTGAAGATCGCGTCCTGCACCGGCTACACCCGCGAGATGATGCAGGCGATCCTGCCGCGCGCCGCCGCTCAGGGGTACGCACCCGACCTGGTGGTCTGCGCCCACGAGACGCCGGAGGGGCGACCCTCGCCGCTGATGATCTACAAGGCCTGCGCCGATCTGGGCGTCTGGCCCCTGTCGCGCGTGGTCAAGGTGGACGATGCGGAGGTGGGCGTCGCCGAGGGGCGCAATGCCGGCTGTTTCACCATCGGCGTGGCCGCCTCAGGCAATATGGTCGGTCTGACCGCCCAGGCCCTGGCCGATCTGGACGGCGATGAACGCGTCGTTCTGTTGAAGGCCGCCGCCGACCGGCTGCGTGACGCCGGCGCCGATCTGGTCATCGGCACTGTTGCCGACCTGATCCCCGCCCTGGAGGCCGAGGCGGCCCGACGCGCCGGCCTTTCCTAACGCACCCGGATATCGACGCTGATCTTCAGGGCGTCGTGGCGCCAGTATTCGCGGTCGAACTCGACCACGCGACCCTGGGCGTCATAACTGGTGCGGACCACATTCAGCCCCGGCAGTCCCGACTTGACCTGAAGCGCCTCGGCCTCGCCGCGGGTCAGGGCGCACGGCTGCATGTCCACCCGGTTGCGGGCCACGGCGATATTATAGGCGGACTTCAGGACGCTGGTCAGCGAACCGTCCAGCGGGTGGCTGAGCAGGTCCGGGGCCAGGGCCGCGTCGACGACGATGGTCTCCACCAGTACGGCGCGGCCATCGACTGAACGCCGTCGGCGAATGCGATACATCGGCGCGCCGACCGGGCGGCCGAAGATGGGGGCCAGGGCGGGGGTGCAGGCGATTTCCGTCTTGCTGAGGGTCTCGGTCTCCGGGCGGCGGCCCTGGGCCTCGACATAGGACATGAAGCCTTCCCACCGGGTCGGATCATAGACCACCGGCGGGGGCGAGACGTACCAGCCGCTGCGGTCCTTGCGATAGATGATCCCCTCGGCCTCCAGCTGGAACAGGGCCTCCCGGATCGTGCCGCGCGCCACCCCGCCGCCCACTTGCAACTGACGTTCGGAGGGCAGGCGTTCGCCGGGCTTCAACTCTCCTCCCGCGATCCGTGTGGCGATGGCGTCGCGCACTCCGAGATAGTGAAGGCTGTCCGGCTGAGTCATGGGATCGCTCGATCGACGGTCGATTCCCGCCCCACCGAAGGATGAGAAGTCGTGTCTGTGGGGTCAAGTGAACCGGATCAGCCCCCTGACGGTTCAGACATTCGCCGCTCAAGCTTCACGAAAACTTCGCCGAAGATATCCCTTTATCTGGTCTATACCAAAATTGAAGAGGGGGATTTGATCCATGTCAAATGATCGGCGGTCTTTCCTGCGGGGCGCTCTGGGCGGCGTGGCGGCTGGAGCGGCGTTGAACCTGTTGCCGGCGACGGTGCGCAAGGCGATGGCCATTCCCGCCAACAACGCCACGGGCACGATCATGGATGTCGAGCATGTGGTCATCTTCATGCAGGAGAACCGCGCCTTCGATCACTATCTCGGGGCCCTGAACGGGGTGCGCGGCTTCGGCGACCCCCGGCCGCAGCGCCTGCCGGGCGGAGCCTCTGTCTGGCGCCAGCCCAGCGCCGAGCATCCTGACGGCTTCGTCGCCCCCTTCCACGGCGATTCCCGCACCACCAACGCCTATACGGTCGATGGCGCGGATCAGGGCCATACGGCGGCGATCACCATCGTCAACGGCGGCCGCTATGACCAGTGGGGCCATTCGCTCGAGCTGCACAAGCGGATGGCCTATTACAAGGCCTCCGACCTGCCCTTCTACTACGCCCTGGCCGGCGCCTTCACCGTCTGCGACGCCTACCACTGCTCGACCCTGACCCAGACCTATCCGAACCGCCTGCACCTCTGGACCGGATGCAACGGCGGCGGAAAAGTCGGCGGCGATCCGGAGATGAGCAACTACGGCGAGGACGAGACGCCCAGCGCCGACATGGCCGAGGACAGGCCGATGGCCCGCGGTCCGCACGAATGGACCACCTACGCCGAACGGCTCCAGGCGGCGGGCGTCAGTTGGAAGGTCTATCAGGAATACGACAATTTCGGCGACAACATCCTGTCGGTTTTCAAGCCGTTCCGGCCCTGCCCGAAGGACTCGCCCCTGTATCAGCGCGGCCGCGCCTGGGTGTCGGAGGACAAGACCGGCGCGGATCGCACCCGCTCGGACGGCGAACAGCTGGTGGAGGCCTTCCGCGCCGACATCGCCGGCGGGCGGTTGCCCCAGGTGTCGTGGATCGTCACGGCGGCGGATCTGTCCGAACATCCATCGGCCGAGCCGTCCAAGGGCGAGCATGTCTGCGCCAAGTTGATCGAGGCCCTGGTCGATCATCCCGAGGTGTTTTCCAAGACGGTCTTCATCGTCAACTACGACGAGGCCGGCGGCTTCTACGACCATGTCCAGCCGCCCATGCCGCCGCTGACGCCCGACCAGGGGTACAGCACCGTGTCCGTCGCCGGCGAGGCCAAGGACTATGGGCAGGATACGGAACGGCCCCACCACGGCGCCCATCCGCTGGGCCTCGGCATCCGGGTGCCGGCCATCGTGGTTTCGCCCTGGAGCCGTGGCGGCTTTGTCTGTTCGGAGGTGTTCGATCACACCTCCACGCTTCAGTTCCTGGAAAAACGCTTCGGTGTCAGGGAAGAGAACATCAGCGACTGGCGTCGGACCGTCTGCGGCGACTTGACCTCGGCCTTCGACTTCGCGCGCCCGAACCAGGACTGGTCGGCCCTGTCCCTGCCGGCCACGGCCGACTACATGCAGCGCGTCGCCCGTTCCAAGGCCGCGCCCAGTCTGCGGATTCCGGAGCGCCAGACGCCGGCCTTCCAGGACGGCCCCCAGCGCGGCGCACGTCCCTTGCCCTATGACCTGGCCGCCGCGGCCCGCGTCGCGGATGGGGCGGTCCTGATCGATCTGGTCAACAGCGGGCGGACGGGCGCGGTCTTCCAGGTGTTCGACAACACCGACCGCGCGGGGCCGTGGCGCTTCACCCTGGGATCCGGGGAGACCTATGCGGCCGGACATTGGAACGACGGCCGGCCCGGCGTCTATGATCTGACGGTTCACGGTCCCAACGGCTTCTATCGTCGGTTCGCCGGCGACGCCACGCGGCCCCAACCCCAGGTGACGATCTCCACCGACGCCAAGGGTCTTCTGACCGTCGAGTTGACCGGTGCGCAGGAGGGGACGGCGCAGGCGGTGCTGGACATGGACGCCGCCTATCCCCTGTCCGAAGGGGAGGCGCGCCGCCGCTTGACCCTTCGTCCCGGAACGGCGGCGCATTCGGTCTGGGATCTGCGCGGCAGCGACCATTGGTACGATCTGACCGTGACCTTGGCGGACGATCCGACCTTCATCCAGCGCCTGGCCGGTCATGTGGAGACCGGTCGTCCCAGCCGCACCGACCCGGCCATCGGACGCATGCGCCTGTGACCGACGCCACGCCCGCCCACCCGATTTCGACCCAGTTTACAGACGGACTTTCGATGACTTCTCCCGTGGATGCCGACGCCTTCTTCACCGAACTGTCGGACCTGTTTAGCCGACTGGGTGCACTGCATTACGGCGAAGACGTCAGCCAACTGGAGCATGCGCTGCAGACCGCGCATCACGCGCGCGTCGATGGGGCGCCGCCGGCCCTGGTGGCGGCGGCCCTGCTGCACGACGTCGGCCATATGATGCAGAAGGCGGGCGAGGACGCCGCCGACCGCGGCATCGACACCCGCCACGAACATATCAGCGCCGGCTACCTGTCGCGCGCCTTTGGCCCGGAGGTGACCGAGCCGGTCCGGCTGCACGTCGCGGCCAAACGCTGTCTGGCCGCCACCGCGCCCGGCTATGTGGATCGGCTCAGCGCGGCCTCGCTTCAGAGCCTGGCCTTGCAGGGCGGGCCGATGAGCCCGGCCGAGGTGGACGAATTCATGGCCCTGCCGGCGGCCGAGGCCGCGCTGCGGCTGCGGCGCTACGACGAACTGGGCAAGGCCCAGGGCGTCGAGGTCGACGGCTTCGAGGCCTATCGCGAGCTTCTCTGCGACCTGATCAACCGCAGGGCGGAAGCCTAGTTTTCATTTCAACGCATGGGGGTTGTTGAATGAGTGAGCGTTTCAATCGTCGCCGGTCCGGATAGGCGGACCAGCGAGAGAATGACCGACGTCGCCTGAAGCGGCGTCGTTACAGCCGAACACGATCGGCCGGGGGGGCAACAGGGTGATCGACACCGACAGGGCGCGCACGCGCGTCGCTGATCGCTGACGGCTGCCTTGCGCCGACCCTGATCGGTCGAACCGAAATCACATCAGGATCAATGGAGACAGTCATGTCGCGTCATGTCATCGCCCGTGCGCGGGCCGTTCATCGTCAAATCTTCGCCGGCGCCGATCTGCGCACGGTCCTTCTTGCGGGTTCCGCCGTTCTGGCGGCCTCGTCCGCCCACGCCCAGACAGTTCAGGCCCCTGCAGCGGCCGAGGTGGACGAGGTCGTCGTCACGGGTCAGCGTCTCAGCACCGCCAACGCCATCGAGGCCCAACGCCGGTCGGGCGTGGTCTCGAGCGTGATCTCGTCTGACGACCTGGGCAAACTGCCCGACGCCAACGTCGCCGACGCCCTGGCGCGCGCGCCCGGCATCAATGTGGTGGTGAACCAGGAAACGGGCGAGGGCGAATATGTCTCGGTCCGAGGGCTGGCCGGCACCTTCAACGCCTATTCGATCAACGGCGTCCGCGTCGCCCTGACCGACCCCGACAGCCGCAAGATGTCGATGACGGTCCTGCCGCCCAACGGTCTGAAGAGCATCACCGTCTCCAAGACCCTGACGCCGGACATGGACGGGGACGCCATCGGCGGCTCGGTCAACTTCCAGACCCCGACGGCCTTCGACTTCACCAAGCCGGTTGCGCGCGCCTTCCTCAGCTACGGCGTCAATGACCGCGCCCAGGAACAGGGCGAAGAAGACGGTTCTGGCCAGATCCAAATGGACTTCGCCAGCCGCCTGTCGTCCGACAGCCGTTTCGGCGCCTTCGTCTCGTTCAACTACGGCAAGAGCAACAGCCTGAACGAAGAAACCGAAAACGACGGCGAGTGGGAGCCCTATCGCTGGCGCAAGGACAGCGAAGAGGCGATCGACGAACGCTCGATGTATCTGCCGGGGATCGACCTCGACTACCGCCGTATCGAACAGGAGCGTTTCGGCGGCAACTTCTCGCTGGATTATCAAGGTCAGGCGAACGACTTCTATCTGCGCGGCCAGTACAGCCGTCTGGAACGGACGGGCACCAACGACTACACCGATTTCCGCAGTCGCAAGACCAAGCGCCTGCAGCAGAGAAATCTGGACGACACCAGCCTGATTCAGCCGGAAAACGCCATCGTCGGTTACGACGAGGAGAAGGGCCGCGTCTACAGCTACACCACCGATCAGATCGTCGATAAACTCACCATCAAAAAGATCATTGACGGTAAAGAGGTGATGGTCGGGGATGGTATAATCACCGATGAAGACCGCATTTCGGGCTCGTCCTATTGGTCGCTGTTCGGTCGTTCCGGTGTGTGGAAGCCCGAGACCTTCCAGTTCGCGCGGACCTTCCAGACCCTGGACCAGGTCTCGACCCTGGGCACGATCAACCTGGGCGGCCAGAGCCGTCTGAACCGCCTGACCCTTGATTACGACCTCAGCTACAGCGCGGGTGAGAAGGGCGGACCGGACAGCTTCTCGATCGGCTACAATTGCGACGCCTGTTCGGCGCCGTTCAATCAGACGGGTCTGCTGTGGTCGTCCTACGACCCCCGCTTCCCCATGCCGCAGTTGCCGGCCTTCGCCCAGAACGCGCAGAACGATCCCAATCTGCTGCCCTATGACGGGGGCGGCCGCAGCCGCGACAAGCAGACCGACGCGCGCACGGCGTTCAAGTTCGACGCTGTCTATGAGATGGAAGGCGTGGTCCGTCATCTGAAGGCGGGCGTGAAGGTCCTGCGGTCCGAGCGCGAATACGACGCCACCCCGATCTGGGGCGGTTCGTTCGACAACACGCCCCTGGAGGGCAAGAGCCTGGGTCAGTCGGGTCTGATCGACCGCGAGGTCGGCTCCGTTCTGAACGGCCGCTACTACTATGGCGCCATCCTGAACCGCGATCGGGTGACGGCCGCCATTGAGGCCGCCCAGAAGGCCAATCCGGTCACCTATTCCTACGCTGATCTGAGCTCCAGCGATAAGAGCGGCGAAGAGACCATCTACGCCGGTTACGGCCTGGCCAGCTTCCAGTTCAACGATCTGGACGTGGTCGCCGGGGTGCGGGTCGAGCACACCGAGGTCAGCAACACCAACTGGATCGAGGACGAGGCCCAGACCGGCTTCGGCGACACCGACAGCAACTACACGAACGTCCTGCCCAGCGTGACGGCGGTCTATCGCCCGTCGGACAACTTCGTCTATCGCGGCGCGATCTGGACCAGCTTCTCCCGGCCCGAGTTCAGCAATATCTCGCGGGGCGTCAGCGTCGGCCGGGCACCGCCGCGTCCTGGCCAGACCCTGGGCGACATCGTCTCGATCAGCCGCGGCAATCCCGATCTGAAACCGGCCGAGGCCCTGAACCTGGACGTTTCGGCTGAATATTACCCGGACCGTTCCAGCCTGGTCTCCATCGGCGTCTTCCACAAGAAGATCGACCATTTCATCTTCACCAACGGCAGCGCGGTCGACGCCGACACCCAGGAAGGCGTGATCACCATCAGCCAACCCAAGAACGGCGAGACGGCCAAGATCACCGGCGTCGAACTGAACCTGATCAAGTCGTTCGAGGGCATGGGCGCGCCCTTCGACGGCTTCGGCGTCGAGGCCAACCTGACCCGTCAGGTCAGCGAGGCGGAGACCGGCCTGGACTATCGCAAGGGTCGGTCGATCTCCTTCATCCAGGCGCCGGATCTGATCTACAACGCCTCTCTGACCTATCAGAAATACGGCTTCGAAGCCCGCCTGTCTTATCAGTACCAGGGCGCCTATATCGAAGACCTGCGCGACAACGCCGTCGATAAATGGGTCCAGCCGAACAAGAGCTTGGACTTCCACTCGCGCTACAACTTCCGCCCCGGTCTGACGATGGACTTCGACGTCCAGAACATCCTGGACGGCCATCGTTACTACACCACCAAGGGCGAGAGCCCCTCGTACCAGAAGGACTATATGGAGCCCGGTCGGAACTTCCTGGTCCGCCTGGCCTACTCCTACTGATCTGAAGACGAAGCGCCGCCCCGCCCCCGATCTTGCGATCGGGGGCGGGCGAGAGCCTGACGGGCGTATGGGCGCTGGCGCCCGATGGAGGACGATACGACCTCTGGGTTCTGGGACCGTCAGGGCGGGTCGGTCATTTCGTCGGCTGACCCAAGGCTGAGGCCTGGACGGCGCGGGACGAAGGCCCGAGCCGTCCAGGCGCCACGCCCTCTTCACCAGATCTGGGTTTGGGCGGGAATGCTGTTGAAATAGCTGCAGAGGTTCACATACGGGCCGCGATTGCAGGTGGCCGGGCTCTGGATCAGGTTTCCGGAGTTGTCCGTGTTCTTGGCCGGCGTGCTGCCGGGTTTGTGAGACCACAGGCCGTTGCTGTCCCTTCGGTACCAGTGGAAGTCATTTCCGGGCCAGATGACCAGGCAGATGATCTGCCCCGCCGCCGGGGTGACGTTGGGATTGGGGATCAGGATCTGGCCGTCGCGCTGCGAGGCGGCGCCGACGTTGTCGCAGCTGAACGTCGTGTACATCTGACCGGACCCGCGCCCGGGCTGTGCGAAACTGTTGGTGATCTTGTCGTTGGCGTAGTTGTAGCAGTTGTTGTTCGCCATGATGTAGGGGTTGTTGTTCCACTTCCCGGGATCATAGGGCGGCGCGGCGAACACCGTGGGCGCGGCCTCCGCCTTAAAACCCTCGCCGCCGATTTCCTCCGAGACATAGTCGTAGAGATCGTCCGGAAGCGCCGCCCGGCCGGTTTCGAGCAGGAACAGTTCGGTTTCGGGCGATCCGAGGTTGAGCGAGATATTGAGGCCACCGATCTCGGCCAGGCCCTGGTGGACGAAGATGTGCGAATCCAGCGCCTTCTCGCCCGTGCTGAGGATGCTGAAGCCCCGATAGCCCAGGGCGCCGGCGATGCCGGGGGGGCGAAGAAGTGACCGCTCCTGCGTGGATCGGAGCCGTTCCGTGAGTTGAAGCACCTGGTCTTCCGCCAATTCCCAAACCGGGTCCGGACGACCAGAGAAGATGTGAAGCGTAACGATGACTGACATAGTGTTTGCTCCCTGTGTGCAACCTTAAAGTGTCGCATCTGGGCGGCGAAGTCAATCTTAGGTCGTGAAGGTTCGCGATAGGGTCGTGTCCGGATCAATCCTGACGGCGCGCGTCGCGCGTCAAGCGGGCCGCGTCACGGTCCATCTCGTCCGCCTGGGCGGGCAGGCTGGCGGCGACGGCCAGGAGTTCGGCGTCGGTGACGCGGTTGCCGCGCGTGCGGTTCTCGGCGATCTGGCGGGCGCGATAGGCGGGGTCGCGAAGGCGGACGGCCTCCGACCGCAGGTCCTGGGCGCTCTTGCGCATCTGTTCGGCGCCCTGGGCCATCTGGCGGCGGGCGTCCACGCGGGCGCTCGCCGCCTGGAGCCGCGCCTGTTCACCCATGCGTCGCGCCTTTTCGCCTTCGACGCGGGCCTGGGCGGCGGCGGCGCGGGCCTGGGCCCCGGCGAGGCGGGCGAGCTCGGCGCGGACTCGGTCCTGGTCGGCGCCGCGTCGGGCGATCTCGGCCTGGGCGCGGCTTTCATCGGCTCGCGCGCGGGCTTGATCGGCGCCGCGACGGGTCTCGTCAGCGCGTGCGCGGGCCTGATCGGCTTCGGCGCGGATGTCGGCTGCGGCGCGATCCGCTTCCGGGAAGGGGGCGCCCCTGTAGGTGTAGGTGGAGCTTGAGCTGAAAATGGTCGGCGCCGGGGGAGCGGGAGGCGCAGGCGGAGCAGGAGGAGCAGGCGGAGCAGGAGGAGCAGGCGGGGGCGCGACGACCATCGACGGGGGCGTGGGCGGTTCCGGCGGGGCAGGCGGGGGCGGGTTGGCCCAGTCCTGACGGCTCAGCTCCAGGGCGGCCAGCGGCGTGGCGACGGCGGCGAGGGCGGCGACGGTCAGGGCGACGGTCAGCGGGCGACGGCGGGACGGCGTGTTCGACATGATGCAGGCGATCCTTGTCTTCAAGGTGCGGGCGTCGGCGGCCATGGGGCTGGCGGCGCAGGGAATGGAGCGGGGGACGGGATGTGCGGCCAGGCGGACCAGGGCGCGGGCATAGACCTGACGGTCCACGGTGGTCAGGGCGTCGGCGTCGGCGGCCTCTTCGGAGCGGGCGACCAGGTCGAGGTGCAGGGCCCAGACCAGGGGATTGAACCAGAACAGGGCCAGGCTGAGCCGCGACAGAACCAGGAAAACCCAGTCCTTGCGCCGCAGATGGGCCAGTTCGTGGGCGAGGATGGCCGGGGCGGCCTGGCGTTCGGCGAGACTGGTCGGATCGACCAGGATGACGCCGGGCGCGGCGCCCCAGCTGAGCGGGCCAGACAGCCGGTCGTTGGCGATCAGGCGCGGCGGTCGGCCGGTGGTCTGGGTGTCCAGCGCGGTGCGCCAGGCGGGGCATTTGACCGCGCGGCCTTCGTGGGTCCAGCGGTCCAGGGTGTGCAGGCCCAAGAGCAGCCGTCCGGCGACCGCCGCGACGCCGATCAGCCAGATCAGGCCGACGATCAGGGCGGGGGTGGGCCAGGGCAGGGCGCCGGAGATCTCGACCCCGGCGACGGGGCCGACCTCGCCCTGCCACATGGGAAGGGTTTGCGGCGTCACGAGCGGCTCGGCGGCGGGCAGAAGCGCCAGTTCCAGCGACGGCAGGACCGCCATGATCACCGGCAGGGCCAGCAACAGACAGGTCACGCCGCGCAGGATGTCGACCCGGTCCACCGGCCGCTGGGCCAGCAGGCGCGAACAGGCCAGGCCGGCGCCGGCGATCAGGCTGGACTTGACCAGGAGCGAAAGCAGAAGGGCCCAGGTCACGACTCGCGCTCCACGGATTCGTCGATGATGCGTTCGAGGGCGGCGGCCTCTTGCGGCGTCAGCTTCTGGCCCAGGCCCAGCAGGGCGGTGGCGGCGCTGGCGGCCGAGCCGGCGAAGAAGGTGTCGATCATCCGTTGCAGGGCGCCGGCGGCGACCGCCTCGGTGCGCTGGACCGGGCTGTAGACATAGCCGTCGGGGCCAGGGGCGCGTTCGATCAGACCCTTGGCCTCCAGCCGCGACAGCAGGGTGCGGACGGCGGAGTCGCTGATCGGGTCGGACAGAGCGTTGCGGACGGCGGCGGCTGAGCCCCTCTCGAGCCGACACAGGGTCTCGAAGACCTCGCGTTCGCGGCGGGGCAGGGATTCGATCATGAGGCTGTTCCCGTGGCTGTTGACGTTACACCTGTAGCGCTACATGCGTAGCGGATTGGGGCGGGAATGAGGCGGGGGGATGAACTCGCGGTAGGGTGGGGCGTCCACGCTTTCGTCATTCCGGGCGGAGCGCAGCGGAGACCCGGAACCCAGCGGCGCGCGAGAGCGCGAACCTGTCGCGGGCTCTGACCTTCGAACATCGAGCGGCGGACCCATTTCGCCTTCGGCGCCGCTGGGTTCCGGGTCTTCGGGCCAAGCGGCCCTTCGCCCGGAATGACGAAAGAAAAGCTAGAGCGAAACCTCGCGGGCCTCGGCGGCGCTGCGGAGACCCGCGTCGAGGATGCGCATGACGGTCAGGGCCTGGGCGGCGGGGACGGGAGGCGGGCCTTCACCCCGGATGGCGTCGCGGACGGCGGCGTAGAAGGCGGGGTAGTCGCCGCGTTCGGGCGTGGGGGTTGTGCGGAGGGTTTGGCCGTCGATCTGTTCGGTCAGGACGCCGGGCGAGGGGTCCAGGCCCCAGTCGGGGTGGCCGGGGCGGAGCCCGGCTTTGGATTGGCTCTCCTGGGCGTCGAGGCCGTGCTTGATGAAGCTTCCGCCTGTGCCGTGGACGACGTAGCGGAGCGAAGCCTCTGCGGCGAGGTGGCTCATGTTCAGGATGACGCGCAGCCGGTCGTAGCGCAGCAGGACGTGGGCGTAGTCGATGGCCGTGGTGCCGACCCGCTGGGCCTGGAGGTCGGCGTAGACGGCCAGGGGCGGGCCGAACAGTTGCACCGCCTGGTCGATCAGGTGCGGGCCCAGGTCGGCCCAGACGCCGCCGTCGCGCTGGTCCTTCCAGCGGTCGGTGACGGTGGGGCGGAAGCGGTCGTAGTGGCTTTCGAACACGGCGATCTCGCCCAGGTCGCCCTGGTCGATCAGGCGGCGCAGGGTCAGGAAGTCGGCGTCCCAGCGACGGTTCTGGAAGACGCTGAACACGCCGGGCGCTTCGGCGGCGACGGCGGCGACGGCTTCGGCCTGCTCAAGCGTGGCGGCGAAGGGCTTGTCCACCACCACCGACTTGCCGGCCTTCAGCGCGGCGATGGACTGTTCGGCGTGCAGGGCGTCGGGGGTGGCGACGACGATCAGGCCGATGTCGTCGCGGGCCAGGGCGGCGTCCAGGTTGGGCAGGACCGCGACGTCCGGCAGGTCGGCGTGGACGGCTTCAGGGCGGGACGAGACGACGGCGGTCAGGGTTAGGCCGGGGGTGGCGGCGATCAGGGGGGCGTGGAAGGTCTGGCCCGCCAGGCCGTAGCCGACGACGGCGACGCCGATGGGTGCGTGTGAGGTCATGCCCCGATCAATAGCGGTCCGGGCGCGGGCCATCCAGCACATAGGGCACCACGCCGCGCTCGTTCTCGGGGACGTGAAGGGCGCGGTCCAGGGGGGGGAAGGCGCGCTGGGTGCAGTCGGTGCGCTCGCAGATGCGGCAGCTGACGCCGATCCGGGCGGCGGGGCCGTTCAGGTCCAGGCCGGCGGCATAGACCAGAGACCCGGCGTGCTCGACCTCGCAGCCCAGGGACAGGGCGTAGCGGCGGTCGTTGGCCAGGTAGGAGCCGCTGGGCTTGGACACGCTGCGGGCGATGGAGATGTAGCGCGAGCCGTCGGGCATCTCGGCCAGTTGCACCCCGATCCGGTCGGGCGTGGCGAAGGCTTCGTGCACGTTCCACAGGGGGCAGGCGCCGCCGAAGCGGGCGAACTGGAAACGGGTGGCGCTGTGGCGTTTGGTGATGTTGCCGGCCATGTCGACGCGGGCGAAATAGAAGGGCACGCCGCGCCAGCCGGGCCGTTGCAGGGTCGACAGCCGGTGGCAGACCTGTTCGAAACTGACCTGGAACCGGGTGCGCAGCCGGTCGATGTCGTGCTTCTCCGCCCGCGCGGCCTCCAGGAAGGCGCGGTAGGGCAGAAGCAGCGCGCCGGCGGCGTAGTTGGCCAGGCCGACGCGGGCCACGTCGCGCGCGGCCTGGGTGCGGAAGGCGGCCTGGTCCAGTTCGGTCTCGATCAGGTCGCGGAAGGACAACAGGGCCAACTGGTGGGCCAGCTGGAAGGAGCGGGTGGCGCCGGGCCGCCAGGCGTCCAGGGTCAGCACCCGGTTGGCCGGATCATAGCGGCGCAGGGCCTCCTGACCCGCGACATAGACGGTGCGGACCCCGTGCCGGTCGGCCAGCAGGGTCTCCAGCGCCCGTTCGATCGGGCCGTCCTGGGGGACCGCCGCGGCCAGGGCCTCGGCCGCCGTATCCAGGCTGTCGACGTAGTTGTCGCGGTAGTGGAAGAAGTCGCGCACCTCCTCATAGGGCAGCAGGGCGACGCGGGCGCCCAGTTCGTCGCGGCCCAGGGTGTCGTCCAGCGCCTTCACCCGCTCGTCCAGCTGGCGGAAGGCCTGGTGCAGGGCCAGGAACTGATGGGCCAGGCGCGGGGTGTTGGCGACGGCCTGTTTCAGCTCGGCCGCCGTCGGGGGCTCTGCCCCGCCGCTGACCGGGCCGGCGATGTCGGTGGTGGCCTCGCGCAGGTCGGCGATCAGGCGGGCGTCGCCCTCCAGATCGAACAGGCTGGCGTCGATGTGGAAGGCGCGGGTCAGGGCGATCAGGACGCGGGCGGTGGCCGGGCGCTGATTGGTCTCGATCTGCGACAGATAGGAGGGCGACAGGCCCAGCCGCTCGGCGCAGGCCTCCAGCGTCCAGCCGCGCGCCTCGCGCAGCTTGCGCAGCTTGGCGCCCAGGAAAAGCTTCTCAGCCATTCGCAAGTTTGCAGTTCATCGTTCCCACCTTTGCAAGTCCGCGCAGTTCCGCACCTTTTGCAAAGTTGCGTTTGCCATTTTGCGATGAAGCCGCCACTCCTTGCCGTTCGAACACAAGGCCGAAACCGATCATGACTCAAGCCATCCTTGAAGAACTGGAGCGCCGTCGCGCCGCCGCCAAACTGGGCGGCGGGGAAAAGCGTATCGCCGCCCAGCACGCCAAGGGCAAGCTGACGGCGCGCGAACGCATCGACGTTCTGCTGGACGAGGGCTCCTTCGAGGAGACCGACATGTTCGTCGAGCACCGCAGCCACGACTTCGGGATGGAGACGCAGCGCATCCCCGGCGACGGGGTGGTGACGGGGCGCGGCACCATCGGCGGGCGGCTGGTCTATGTCTTCTCCAAGGATTTCACGGTGTTCGGCGGGAGCCTGTCGGGCGCCCATGCGGCCAAGATCGTCAAGTTGCAGAAGATGGCCCTGACGACCGGCGCGCCGATCATCGGCCTGTTCGACGCGGGCGGGGCGCGGATCCAGGAGGGGGTCGAGAGCCTGGCCGGTTACGCCGACATCTTCCTGCAGAACACCCTGGCCAGCGGCGTCATTCCCCAGATCAGCGTGATCATGGGGCCGTGCGCGGGGGGCGACGTCTATTCGCCGGCCATCACCGACTTCATCTTCATGGTGAAGGACACGAGCTACATGTACGTGACCGGCCCCGACGTGGTGAAGACGGTCACCAACGAGGTGGTCAGCCACGAGGACCTGGGCGGGGCGCGGGTCCATGCCGGCAAGTCGGGCGTGGCGGACGGGGCGTTCGAGAACGACCTGGAGGCCCTGTCGGAGGTGCGCCGCCTGATCGGCTTCCTGCCGCTGTCGAACCGCGAAAAGCCGCCGGTGCGCGAGAGCTATGACGAGCCCGAGCGGGACGAACCGTCGCTGGACACATTGATCCCGGCCAATCCGAACCAGCCCTATGACATGAAGGAGCTGATCCTGAAGGTGGTCGACGAGGCCGACTTCTTCGAGATCGGGGCCGACTTCGCCAAGAACATCATCTGCGGCTTCGGCCGGCTGGACGGCCAGACGGTCGGGATCGTCGCCAACCAGCCCCAGGTGCTGGCCGGGGTGCTGGACATCGATTCAAGCCGCAAGGCCGCGCGGTTCGTGCGCTTCTGCGACGCCTTCGACATTGCGCTGGTGACCCTGGTGGACGTGCCGGGCTTCATGCCGGGGACCAAGCAGGAGTATGGCGCCCTGATCAAACACGGGGCCAAGCTGCTGTTCGCCTATGCCGAGGCGACCGTGCCGAAACTGACCCTGATCACGCGCAAGGCCTATGGCGGCGCCTATGACGTGATGAGTTCGAAACACCTGCGCGGCGACGTCAACTACGCCTGGCCCACCGCCGAGATCGCGGTCATGGGCGCCAAGGGCGCGGTCGAGATCATCTTCCGCAAGGAGGCCGGCGACCCGGCGGCCCTGGCCGCGCGCGAGGCGGAGTACAAGGACCGGTTCGCCAATCCGTTCGTGGCGGCGGGCCTGGGCTATATCGACGACGTCATCATGCCGCACGGGACGCGGCGGCGGCTGGTGAAGGCGCTGCGGACGCTGAAGAACAAGGTCCAGGAGAACCCCTGGAAGAAGCACGACAATATTCCGCTTTAGGTGATGAAACCCGGAGCCGTTTCAGTGCTGAGCCATATGTGCGTGATAGTAGGCCATCGCTTCATCGAAGCTGATGCCGTTTCGTTGGTGATGAACCAGCGGATGGTCGGCCTCGTGCAGTTTAATGAGTGGGCGCTGCCGATCATCTTGCGGAACGACATCGCACATCAGTGCAGTCGTTTGCGGGTAGCCCGGTATCGCGTTCGCGAAATAGCCGAACATGACTCCAAGCTTCGACTGGTCGGCATCCTCGAAGGTGTCCCAATAGCGGTCGATATTGGTTTTGCTGAGCGTGGACCAGGCGCCAAACTCCAAAGTTTGATCGCTGCCGATTATGGGCAGAACAAGAACGCAGCGAACGTAGAAATCCACGTCTTTAAACCGACAGAAGTCACTCTGAAGAACCCAGTCTCCCGCGCGTTCCTCGGGTGTCGCCCAGTCATAAGGCGCGGGCGCATGGAAAGTGAGAGCGGCAAGACCGTTGTGGACCTTCCCGCACGTCGCACAAATAAAAGACGCCATTTCGCTGACCCGACCCGCCGCCAAACTACAGCCCGCCAAACTTACTGGCGTAATGCCGGTCTTGTCGCCTCCCGTTTCCGTCCGACGCCCTCGCTGCCCTCAAGGACCGCCTGAATGTTCTCTAAAATCCTCATCGCCAACCGGGGCGAGATCGCGGTTCGGATCATCAAGACCTGCCGCCGCATGGGCATCAAGACCGTGCAGGTCTATTCGGAGGCCGACGCCGGGTCGTTGGCGGTCGAGATGGCCGATGAGGCGGTGCTGATCGGGCCGGCGCCGGCGGCGCAGTCCTATTTGCTGGCGGATAAGATCGTCGAGGCGGTGCGCCAGACGGGGGCGCAGGCCGTGCATCCGGGCTTTGGGTTCCTGAGCGAGAACGCCGGGTTCGCGCGGCGGCTGAGGGACGAAGGGATCGCCTTCATCGGCCCGAACCCCGAGGCCATCGAGGCCATGGGCGACAAGATCAGCTCCAAGAAGCTGGCGGCCGAGGCGGGGGTCTCGACCGTGCCGGGGCATATGGGGCTGATCGAGACGCCGGACGAGGCGGTCAAGATCGCCAACCAGATCGGCTATCCGATCATGATCAAGGCCAGCGCCGGCGGCGGGGGCAAGGGGATCCGCGTGGCCCATTCGGACGCCGACATGGCCGAGGGGTTTGCGGCGGTGAAGGCCGAGGCGCTGAACGCCTTTGGCGACGACCGGGTCTTCCTAGAGAAGTTCATCATCGACCCGCGCCACATCGAGATCCAGGTGCTGGGCGACAAGCACGGCCATGTGGTCCACCTGTTCGAGCGCGAATGTTCGATCCAGCGCCGCAATCAGAAGGTCATCGAGGAGGCGCCCTCGCCCCTGCTCGACGAGGCCACCCGCGCCGCCATGGGGGCCCAGGCCGTCGCCCTGGCCCGGGCGGTGAACTATGACAGCGCCGGCACGGTCGAGTTCGTGGCCGGTCAGGACAAGAGCTTCTACTTCCTGGAGATGAACACCCGGCTGCAGGTCGAGCATCCGGTGACGGAGCTGATCACCGGGGTCGATCTGGTCGAACAGATGATCCGTTCGGCCTGGGGTGAAAAACTGGCCTTCGAGCAGAAGGATCTGTCGATCAACGGCTGGGCCATCGAGAGCCGGATCTATGCCGAGGACCCGTATCGCGGCTTCCTGCCGTCCATCGGGCGGCTGGTCCGCTACGAGCAGCCGGAAGAGGGCGATCAGGGGGATTATACGGTCAGGAACGATTCCGGCGTCCGCGAGGGCGACGAGATCAGCATGTTCTACGATCCGATGATCGCCAAGCTGTGCGCCTGGGGCGAGACGCGCGAGGACGCGGTGACGGGCATGGCCCGGGCGCTGGAGGACATCCATCTGTCGGGCCTGGGGCATAATGTGCCCTTCCTGGCGGCGGTGATGGACCAGGACCGGTTCAAGTCGGGCGAACTGTCGACCAGCTATATCAAGGACGAATTCCCGGACGGCTTCCACGGCCTGCGGCCGACGGTGGAGCAGGAGCGGATCCTGATCGCCTCGGCCCTGGCCATGCACGAGGTGATCGCCGAACAGGACGGCGATCCGTCGGACCGCACCGACTGGATCGTGATGATCGACAAGACCCCGCACGGCGTCGGCCTGTCCTATGACGAGGACGAGGAGATGATCCTGACCCTGACGGGCGGGGGCGACATCCGCCTGTCGGACATCGACTGGCGGCCCGGCCTGGCCCAGTTCAAGGCCGAGCTGGACGGCGAGCCCTTCACCGCCGAGGTCAAGCGCGTCGCCGACGGCTTCGACATCCGCCACCGGGCGGTGCGGGCGCGGGTGCGGGTGCTGCGGCCGCATGTCGCCGAACTGTATGCGCGCCTGCCGGAGAAGGCGGTGGCGGACACCTCGAAGATGGTGCTGTCGCCGATGCCGGGGCTGGTGGTGTCGATCCCGGTCGTCGTCGGCCAGGAGGTCAAGACCGGCGAGACGGTGGCCATCATCGAGGCCATGAAGATGCAGAACATCCTGAAGGCCGAGCGCGACGGGGTGGTGAAGGCCGTGGGGGCCAAGGACGGGGATTCGGTGGCGGCGGATGACGTGCTGGTGGAGTTCGGGTGATGCCTGCCCTTCTCCTCTTTCGTCATCCTCCGGCGCTCCGCAGGAGCGACCGGGGGACCCAGCGGCGCCGTAGCGAAGCGAAGGCGAAAGCCCGCAGGGCGGCGCGTCAGCGCCTCGACGGGCAGGCCGGCGTGTGCGGCAGGTTCGCGCTTTCGCGCGCCGCTGGGTCCCCCGGTCTGCGCCGCTGCGCGGCTTGCCGGAGGATGACGAAAGAAGAAGGGGGGGCGGGCGCATGAGCTTCCCCATCCCCACCCCCCTCGAATGGCGCGAGGCGGCCCAGAAGGCGTTGAAGGATCGGCCGATTGAGGCGTTGATGTCCCTCGACGCGGACCAGCTGGTCACGCGGCCGCTGTACGCCGGGGCGACGGGCGTTCAGCCGATCTTCGCCCCGCGTCCGTCCGATTCCGAAGGCCGGGCCTGGGATCTGCGGACCCTGGTCGAGGGGGATGATCCCGAGGCGGTCAATGAAGCCGTGCTGACCGATCTGGAGAACGGGGCCGCCTCGGTGGTGCTGAAGGGGCGGGTGCTGGCGGATTCAGCGCCGCTGGGTCGAGCGCTGGAAGGCGTCGCTCTGGAGCTGGCGCCGGTCGCGCTGGAGGCCGGGATCGACGGGCCGGATGCGGCCAACGCCCTGGCCGTCGTGGCCAAGGGCTCGCCGCGCGCCAAGCTGAGGTTCCACATGGACGTGATTTCGGCCTTCGCCGAGGCGGGCGGGGCGCCGCGTTCGGTGGAAGAGCATCTGAGCCTGGCGGCCAATACGGCGGCGCGCCATGCGGGGGCCTATCCCGACGCGACCTTCTTCCTGGCCGGCGGGCGCGTGGCGCACGAGGCGGGGGGATCGGCGGCGCAGGAGCTGGCCTTTGCGGCCTCAAGCGTCGTGGCCCATGCGAAGGCGGCTGTGGACGCCGGGATGTCGGTCGAGGCGGCCTTGCGCGGCACGGTCGTCGGCCTGTCGGTCGATGCGGAATATTTCGACAGCCTGGCCAAACTCAGGGCCATGCGGCTGATCTGGGCGGCGTTGACGCGAGGGTTTGGCGTTGAAGCGCCGGCGGTGATCGAGGCGCGGTCGTCGCGGCGGATGCTGGCGGCGCGCGACCCCTGGCCCAATCTGCTGCGGCTCACGGCGGCGGGGTTTGCGGGCGCCGTGGGGGGCGCGGACGTGGTGGTGCTGGACGGTTTCACCCGCGCGACCGGACGGTCCGACGCCTTCGCCAGGCGGCAGGCGAGGAACACCCAGCTGGTGCTGATGGAGGAGGCCAATCTGGGCCGGGTCGACGATCCGGCGGCGGGCAGCTGGTATCTGGACGCCCGGACGCGGGATCTGGCCGAGGCCGGCTGGGCCGAGTTCCAGATGATCGAGGCCGAGGGCGGTTTGGTCGAGGCCCTGAAGGGGTCGGTGATCCAGCCCCGCATCGCTCGCGCCCGCGCTTTGCGTGAGGCGGCGTTGGCGAACGGCGCAGCCCAGATCATCGGGGTGACGAAATATGTGGACGCGGACGTGCGGCCGGCGCCGGTCGAAGCGGCTGACGCGGCGCCGTCGCCGGTCGAGCGGGTCTGCGAACCCCTGACGCCGATCCGATTTGCGGCGGCCTTCGAGGAGGCGGCTCAATGAGTTTCCCCGACTTCAGCAAGATCGCCCTGAACCTCGACGCGACCGGGCAGGGGCCGACGCGCGACCCGTGGCTGACGCCCGAGGGCCTGACGGTCGAGACCGCATACGGCGCCGAGGCGCTGGCGGGGCTGGAGCATCAGGACGGCCTGCCGGGCTTCGCGCCCTTCGTGCGCGGGCCCTATCCGACCATGTATGCGGGCAATCCCTGGACGATCCGCCAATACGCCGGCTTCTCGACCGCCGAGGAATCCAACGCCTTCTATCGTCGCAATCTGGCGGCGGGGCAGAAGGGGCTGAGCATCGCCTTCGATCTGGCGACGCACCGGGGCTACGACAGCGACCACCCGCGGGTGAAGGGCGACGTCGGCATGGCGGGGGTGGCCATCGACAGCATCTATGACATGCGGACCCTGTTCGACGGGATCCCGCTGGACCAGATGTCGGTGTCGATGACGATGAACGGGGCGGTGCTGCCGATCCTGGCCCTCTATGTCGTCGCAGCGGAAGAACAGGGCGTGCCGCACGCGGCCCTGACCGGGACCATTCAGAACGACATTCTGAAGGAGTTCATGGTTCGGAACACCTACATCTACCCGCCCGAACCCTCGATGCGGATCATCGCCGACATCTTCGCCTGGACGGCGCAGGAGACGCCGAAGTTCAACAGCATCTCCATCAGCGGCTATCATATGCAGGAGGCCGGGGCCTCGGCGGATATCGAGCTGGCCTATACGCTGGCGGACGGGATCGAATATCTGCGGGCGGGCGTGGCGGCGGGCATGCCGATCGACCGGTTCGCGCCGCGGCTGAGCTTCTTCTGGGCCATCGGCATGAACTATTTCATGGAGGTGGCCAAGATGCGGGCCGGCCGCCTGCTGTGGGCCGAGGCGGTGCGGAAAGAGGGCGGGGTCGATCCGAAGTCGTTGAGCTTGCGCGCCCACTGCCAGACGTCGGGCTGGAGCCTGGCGGCGCAGGACGTGTTCAACAATGTGCCGCGCACCATGGTCGAGGCCATGGCGGCGGCGGGCGGGCAGACGCAGAGCCTGCACACCAATGCGCTGGACGAGGCCCTGGCGCTTCCGACCGACTTCTCGGCCCGGATCGCGCGCAATACCCAGATCCTGCTGCAGTCGGAGACGGGGCTGACCAAGGTCATCGATCCGTGGGGCGGCAGCTTCTATGTCGAGCGGCTGACCCACGAACTGGCCGAACGGGCGCGCGCCCACATGGCCGAGGTCGAGGCCCTGGGCGGCATGGCCAAGGCCATCGAGGCCGGCATCCCCAAGCTGAGGATCGAGGAGTCCGCCGCCAAGACCCAGGCCCGGATCGACACCGGCCAGCAGACGGTGGTGGGGGTGAACAAATATCTGAACCCCGTCGTCGACGATATTCCGATGCTGAAGGTCGACAATGCGGCGGTGCTGGCCGCCCAGATCGACAAGCTGAAACGGCTGAGGGCCGAGCGGGATCAGGCGGCGACCGATGCGGCGCTGGAGGCGCTGACGAACGGCGCGCGGGGCAGCGCCAATCTGCTGGAGCTGGCGGTGCAGGCGGCGCGGGCCAAGGCGACGGTGGGTGAAATCTCCGACGCGCTGGAGGCCGCCTTTGGGCGCCATGTGGCGACGGTCCAGACCGTGTCGGGCGTCTACGCCAAGGAGGCCGGCGCCGATCCCCGCTTCGCTCGCGCCCGCGAGATGGTGGCGACCTTCGTCGAGAATGACGGCGGGCCGCCGCGCATCCTGATCGCCAAGCTTGGCCAGGACGGGCACGACCGGGGCCAGAAGGTGGTCGCCACAGGCTATGGCGACCTGGGCTTCGACGTCACCGCTGGCGCCCTGTTCCAGACTCCGTCCGAGGCGGCGAAGGACGCGGTCGAGAAGGGGGTCCATGCGGTGGGGGCCTCGTCCCTGGCGGCGGGGCATTTGACGTTGGTTCCCGAGCTGAAGGCCGAGCTGGAGAAGTTGGGCCGGCCTGACATCATGATCGTGGTCGGGGGGGTGATCCCGCCGTCGGACGTCCAGCCCCTGCTCGATATGGGCGCCGCCGCCGTCTATCTGCCCGGGTCGGCCATCGCCGATACGGCGGTGGACCTGATCGAGAAGCTGAACCAGCGGCTGGGTTACGCTCAGCCCGCGCCTAAGGAGACCGCATGATCGGCGCCCTGAACCATGTCGGGGTCGCCACGCCCTCCATCGCGGACTCGATCAAACTGTATCGGGACATTCTGGGGGCGACGAAGATCGGAGAGCCGTTCGACCTGCCGGCGCAGGGGGTGAAGGTCTGTTTCATCGACACCCCGACGGCCCAGATCGAGCTGATCGAACCCTATGACGACACCAGCCCCATCGTCGGCTTCCTGGCCAAGAACCCCAAGGGCGGCCAGCACCACGTCTGTTTCGAGGTCGCCGACATCCACGCCGCCGTCGCCGAGATGCGGGCCAAGGGCGTCACAATCCTGGGCACGGGCGAGCCGCGCATCGGGGCGCACGGGACGCCGGTCGTCTTCCTGCATCCGCGCGACATGGGCGGGGTGCTGATCGAGCTGATGGAGACGCCGAAAGGCGCGCACTGATCGCTGGAGCCTTTCGCCAGCTTCGCCGTTAAGTTTGCCAATGGAAGACCTGACCATGATGCGCCGCCTGACCGCTTTCGTCGTCCTCGCCGCCCTGACCGGGGTCTCCGCCTGTCAGCAGGCGGAGCCGGAGCAGCCGACCGCCCCGGTCGAGCCCCAGCCGGCGCCCGCGTCGGCCGTTCCGGCTGTCGGCTACGCCTGCGAGAGCGGGGCGATGGTCGAGGCGCGTTATCCCGACACGGCCACGGCGCAACTGGCCTACAAGGGGCGGACCTATGATCTGCGCTCGGTCGAGGCGGCCAGCGGCGCCCGCTATGTCGGCTCGGGCGTCGAATGGTGGACCGCCCCCCGCGACGGCCAGGAGAAGGCGACCCTGAGCCGCCTCGGCCCCAACGAGGAGGTCGGGGTGGCGGTGCTGGAACAATGCGCGCGGCCGGTGGCGACGGCGGCGACCGCCGCGCCGGCTCCGCAAGCCTTGCCGGGCCAGACGACCACGCCCGCGCCGGGCGGAGTCCTGCCTGCGTCCACGCCCTGCAAGGGACCGCAGCTGAAGCTGGCGGCCGAGGGCGGCGACGCCGGGGCGGGCAACCGGGTGCGCAACTTCAGCCTCCAGAACCTCGGCGCCCAGGCGTGCAGCCTGACCGGCTATCCGGGCGTGACGCTGCTGGACGGGCAGGGGCGGCCCCTGACCTCAATCCGCGCCGACCAGAGCCCCGGCAGCTATTTCCGTCAGGGCCAGGCGCCGGCGCCGGTCGAACTGGCGCCCCGGGCCAAGGCCTATTTCGAGGTGGCGTGGAACGTCGTGCCGGACGAGACGATGCAGAAGACCTGCCCCAGCGTCGCCACCCTGCGCGCCACAGCGCCGGGCGACACGGCGGCCGTCAGCCTGCCCTTCGAGTTCCAGCCGTGCGGCGGCAAGATCCGCGTCAGCCCGATCCGGGCCGAGGCGGACCCCGAGATGGCGACCTAAGACGGGTGGAATCCCGGTCGAAATCGGCGTAGGTCGCGGCCATGACCCAGAGCTTCTATGACCGCGTCGCCGGCGAACTGACCGAGATCGACGCCCAGGGCCTGACCAAGCCCGAACGCATCATCGCCTCGCGTCAGGGGCCGGTGATCCAGGTCGCCGGCCGCGACGTGCTGAACTTCTGCGCCAACAACTATCTGGGCCTGGCGGGCGACGAACGCGTCGTCCAGGCCGGGATCGCCGCTCAGCAGAAGTGGGGCGCAGGCACGGCCTCGGTCCGCTTCATCTGCGGCACCCTGGAGATCCACAAGGAGCTGGAAGCCGCCATCGCCGGCTATCTGGGTTTCGAGGACGCCATCCTGTTCGCCGCCGCCTTCGACGCCAACGGCGGCCTGTTCGAACCCCTGCTGGGCGAGAACGACGCCATCGTGTCGGACAGCCTGAACCACGCCTCGATCATCGACGGGGTGCGGCTGTGCAAGGCCAAGCGCTATCGCTTCGCCAACTCGGATATGGATGAGCTGGAAAGCCGCCTGAAGGAGGCCCGCGAGGCCGGCGCCCGCGACATCATCATCGCCACCGACGGCGCCTTCTCGATGGACGGCTATATCGCCAAACTGGATCAGATCCGGGTGCTGGCCGACAGGTACGACGCCCTGATCATGGTGGACGACTGTCACGCCACCGGCTTCCTGGGTCCGCAAGGCAAGGGATCCTTCGCCCATCACGGGGTCGAGGTGGATTTCGTCACCGGCACCTTCGGCAAGGCCCTGGGCGGCGCCATGGGCGGCTTCATCTGCGCGAAGAAGTCGGTGGTCGAACTGCTGAAGCAGCGGGCGCGGCCCTATCTGTTCTCCAACGCCCTGGCGCCGGCCGTGTGCGGCTCCAGCCTGGAGGCCATCCGTATCGCTCAAGGGGTGGAGGGCGACGCCCTGCGCACCCGCCTGTCGGCCAACGCCCACCGCTATCGCATGGCCATGACCGATGCGGGCTTCGACCTGCTGAACGGCGAACATCCGATCATCCCTGTCATGCTGGGCGACGCCAAACTGGCGCAGGACTTCGCGGCGCGGGCGCTGGAGCTGGGCGTCTATGTGATCGGCTTTTCCTTCCCCGTCGTGCCGCGCGGCCAGGCCCGCATCCGCACCCAGATGTCGGCGGCGCATAGCTTCGACCAGATCGACCGCACGGTGGCGGCGTTTACGCAGGCGGGACGAGAACTGGGCGTCATTTAGCCCTCTTCGCGCGCCATCGACGAAGAACAAGCGGTGAGGAGGCGTGGGGCCTCAGCCGCGGGCTTCGGAACAAGCCGAGGCCATGATTTCAGGGAGTTGAGACTATGACCGACACGATGAAGGCCCTGGCCAAGACCGCCCCGGGCGTCGGCCTGGAACTGATCGACGCGCCGATCCCCGAGGCGGGACCGGAGGATGTGCTGATCCGCGTCCATCGCACCGCCGTCTGCGGCACCGACATCCACATCTGGAACTGGGACGAGTGGTCCCAGAAGAACGTCCCGACCCCGATGATCACCGGCCACGAGTTCGCCGGCGAGATCGTCGCCGTCGGCAAGGATGTGGATCGCCCGCTGAAGATCGGCCAGCGCGTCTCGGCCGAGGGGCATGTCATCGACCTGAACTCCGAAGCGGCCCGCGCCGGCCATTTCCACTTGGACCCCAAGACGCGCGGCATCGGCGTCAACCGCCAGGGCGCCTTCGCCGAGTTCGTGGTGGCGCCGGCCTTCAACGTCATCGAACTGCCGGACGACGTGCCCTATGAGATCGGCTCGATCCTGGATCCGTTCGGCAATGCGGTGCACACGGCGCAGCAGTTCGACCTGCTGGGCGAGGACGTCCTGGTCACCGGCGCCGGCCCCATCGGCATGATGGCCGCCGCCGTGGCCCGCCACGCGGGGGCGCGCACCGTGGTCCTGACCGATATCAACGACTTCCGGCTGGAGCTGGCGCAGAAGGTGGCGCCGGGCGTGCGCACCGTGAACACGACCAAGGAAGACATCCACGACGTCATGAAGGAGCTGGGCCTGAAGGTCGGCTTCGACGTGGCGCTGGAGATGTCCGGCTCGCCGATCGCCTTCAGACAGTGCGTCGATACCCTAATCATGGGCGGCGGCATGGCCATGCTGGGCATCCCCGGCAAACCCATGGAGACCGACTGGGGCGCGATCATCCTGAAGGCCCTGACGATCAAGGGCGTCTATGGCCGCGAGATGTTCACCACCTGGCGCAAGATGCTGGGCCTGCTGAAGGCCGGCCTGGACCTGAGCCCGCTGATCACCCACCGGCTGGATTACGCCGACTATCGCGAAGGCTTCGAGGCGATGAAGTCGGGCCAGTCGGGCAAGGTGGTGCTGAACTGGGACAAGGCGGCCTGAGCGAACTTCACCTCCCTGTCGGCGAAGGCCGACGGGGAGGACCGGTCGCGCTGCGACCAGGAGGGGGCGACTCCGACAGTGGTGATGACCGATCCAGCTTCAGAAACCGAGTCGCCCCCTCCTGGCGCTCGCTGACGCGATCGCCTGTCCTCCCCGCGCGCCTTCGCGCGCGGGGAGGTAAAGTCGCCCCTCAGTTCGCCTTGCGGATCAGTTCGTCGGCCAGGGCGGCGGTCAGATAGCCGTCGGCGATGCGGCCGTTGGCCTGTTGCCAGCGGCGCAGGGCCGTGCGCGTGTTGGTTCCGATGACCCCGTCGACCCCTTGAGTGTCATAGCCCAGCCGCGTCAGGGCGGCCTGGGCGCCGATCCGCTGTTCGCGCGACATGGAGGCGTCGTTGGGCCAGGCCTTGGTCAGGCCGGGCTTGCCCATGATCCCGTCCGCCGTCAGGCCGATGGCCAGGGCGTAGGAGACCGAGTTGTTGTAGCGCCGGATCACATAATGGTTCGGCAGGGCCAGGAAGGCCGGGCCGTTCGCGCCCTGGGGCAACAGGATGGTCGCCTCTTCCAGCGCCTCGGCGCCGTTCGGCGTGCCGCCCTGGGACAGGCGCACGCCCCTGGCCGCCCAGTGGGCCCAGTTGTGTTTCGGCCCTTCGGCCTCGGCGTAGTTGAAGCCTGCGGGCAGGACGACTTCGTAACCCCAGCCCTGGCCGCGCTTCCAGCCGGCCTGGGCCAGCAGATTGGCGGCGGAGGCCAGGGCGTCCGCGTCGTCGCCCCAGATGTCGACCTTGCCGTCGCCGTCCTGATCGACGCCGAGGCGCAGATAGTTGTCGGGCATGAACTGGGTCTGGCCCATGGCCCCGGCCCAGCTGCCCTTTAGACCCTCGCGTTCGCGCCGGCCGTCGACGACGATGTCCAGCGCGTCCTTCAGCTGGGCCTCGGCCCAGTCGCGGCGGCGGCCGTCATAGGCCAGGGTCGCCAGCGAGCGGATGACGTCATAGTCGCCCTGGACCTGACCGAAGGCGCTCTCCTGAGCCCAGACCCCGACCAGGATCTCGGACGGCACGCCGAAGCGCTGGACCACCGGCCACGGCACGCGGTCGATCCGCTGCTTGGCCTGGGCGATTCGCACCGGCGTCACCGCATTCTGGATATAGGCGCCGGCGGGCTTGGAGAATTCGGGCTGATTGCGGTCCAGCCGCACGACCGAGGCGTCGGGCGTCAGCCCGGCCAGTTCGCGTTCGTAGTCGGCGCGACGGCCCCCGCCCTTGCGCGCCAGGAATCCCTGTTTCCAGCCTTCGAACCCCTGCTGGTCATAGGCGGCCAGGGGCGGCGTCTGGGGCGCGGGCGTCGGCGCCGCGACGGGCGCGCCCGGGTCAGGCGTCGGCGTCGGCAAATTGACGGGCGGCTCGGGCAGCATCGGCGCGCAGGCGGCGACACAGCAGATGAGGAGTAGGCGATAGGAAAAGCGCATGAGATTCAGACTACAGCCCCCGAGGTAATAGGTGAAATGACATCCGCGCGAATGACTTTCACGCGCCACAAAGCGCCTGTGGCGCGAAAGCGGCGCCGGGAGACTCCCCTATTGACGTCGTTAACCCTCAATTTCATCGACGCGCTAACGAACTGCGGCGTATTGGCGCAGGGTCCTCTGACGGCCTGATGGCGGAGTGGCGACGCGACGGGCGTGCAACCCCGGAAACCCTCCGTTCGACTCGGAGGTCAGGCCTCCATCTTTTTTTGGGTGCTACCGCCCTTCGGGCTGCTTGAGCACATCTCTTTGGGTGCTATCGCGCTTTGCGCTACTTGAGCACAGGTCGGGGATCGCCGCGCCGGGCAGGCGGGGATTGGGTTTTCCGTGCATTTGCCTTGTAGCGGGTTGACGTTCGGAAGACCGCTCTCTATACGACCGCCTCCGCCGCGATCCGACCGGATCAGCGGCTTTCTTATTGGCTTCTCTCAGGACGTCCGACCATGAAGGTCCGCAGCTCGCTCAAGTCCCTGAAGACCCGTCACCGCGACTGCAAGGTCGTGCGTCGCAAGGGCGTCGTCTTCGTCATCAACAAGACCGACCCGCGCTTCAAGGCGAAGCAGGGCTAAGCTGCGTTCGCGGCGCGCCGCTCGGGCGGCGTGCGCACGCAGGGCCGCGCTTAGGTCGCCCGAAGGGCGACAGCGCGACAAAAGCTCTGACGATCCACAGGCTGCGGGCTTTGTCCGCGGCCTTTTTCGTGTTCGGCGGTTGAGCCACGCCGCTGGGCGTGGTTAGCGTCCGCGCTTGATTTCTGGAGTATTCCCCATGGCCGATGACGCCGCCTTCGACGCCTCGTCCGATGTTCTGACCGCGACGGCCCAGGGCCGGCTGCGCTCCATCATCGAGCGTCTTGAACGCCTTGAGGAAGACAAGCAGGCCGTGATGACGGACATGAAGGAAGTCTTCGCCGAGGCCAAGGGCGAGGGCTATGACGTCAAAATCCTGCGCAAGGTCATCCGCATCCGCAAGCAGGACAAGGCCAAGCGCCAGGAAGAGGACGCCATCCTGGACCTCTATCTGTCGGCCCTCGGCGAGATCTGAGACTGACCCGGCTTGAAGCGCACCCCCTTCAAGCCCGGCGGCGGCCTTTCGCGCTCAGGCGGGCCGAAGGGCGATAGCGCTTTCAAGACGCGTTCAAGCAGCCCGAAGGGCGATAGCGCGCCCAAGAAGCCGCTGCCTAGCCCGTTCGAAATCCAGCGTGAGGCCGCCAAGCGCGCGGCCTTGAACGCATTGAAACGCGCCCGCCGCTCGGCAGAGAAGGCGGGCGTTTCTCTGTCGGAATGGGAGGGCGAGTTCCTCGATTCAGTCGGCGAGCGGGTCAAGACCCACGGCCGCGCCTTCGCCGACCCTGAAAAGGGCGCGCCTGGTCAGGCCCTGTCGGCCATGCAAGGCCGCAAGCTGAAAGAAATCACCGCCAAGGCCAAGGGCGAGGAGCCTAAGCGGCGGTGGGGCAGGAAGAAGGAAGAGTGATGTCTTCCTTCTCCCCTTGCGGGAGAAGGTGGCCCGAAGGGCCGGATGAGGGTTCCGCCGGTGGGCCAGTTCGCACCACCGTGCCCCTCACCCTTTCGCGCCAGAACGACGGCTTACGCCGCCGTGCGCTCAAGCCCTCTCCCGGTGGGATAAGGCTAGAACACTAAACAACTAGAAAAACACAACATTTTTTGCTATGATGTTGCTACACGATGTATGCACGTCACGGTAGATCAATGACTTAGCGCCGCGATGTGCACGAAATCTGCACGACGATGGAGGCTGTCATGGCGTTTGTCACGGACAAGGAAGAACTGAAACCCGGACTAATCATCTTCCGGCGTGGTGATTTGCAGACGCGGGATTGGTACTGCCGTGTGAGGCTGCCGAAGGCGACGCGCTACAAGACTATCGCCTTGAAGACGCCGGACATCACGACGGCGCGCACCCTGGCATACGACCACGAAAGCGAAATCCGCTTCTCGTTGAAGCGCAATCTGCCGGTGTTCAACCGCCCGTTTGCGACGGTGGCGAAGGACTATATCGCAGAGCAGAGACTGCGCGCGCAGCGAGGCGAGATCACTCTCGGCCGGGTCAAGCTCATCGAGTCGGTCGTGAAGAACCAACTCAACCCCTATGTCGGCAAGACCCAGATCGACCTGATCGCGCTGGATCGCTGGCAGAACTATCCGTCCTGGCGACGGTCGCTCGGTCAAGGGCGGATGACACGCCACGGTAACGTGCGACCGATGACGGAGGTCGAACGCTCTGCCGCCAAAGAGGTCGCCGAAGGCAAGGCCAAGGAAAAGCTTCGTCGGGACGGCAAGCCGCCCGAGACGAACCCCAAGGCGGAGCAAACGGAATGGATCATCGTCAGCGACGCCACCATCCGTTTCGAGATGAAGATCTACCGCGCCATCATCAATGACGCGATTTCAAAACAGGAGGCCCCGCCCCATCACCGCATCGAGGGGATGCCGTCGCTGGAGAAGCAGCGCCGCGATGCCTTCACGCTGGAGGAATACCGCCGCCTTCACACCTACGCCCGCACCAAATGGGTCGGGGCCGCAAAGACCAAAACCGCCCGCTGGTATCGGGAGATGGTTTATCAGTTCGTCCTCATCATGTGCAACACGGGCATGCGGCCCTCAGAGGCGCGTAACCTGCGTTGGCGCGACGTGATGGAGGCGACCGACAAGAACGGCCAGCCGGTCACGGTGTTGTCCGTGCGGGGCAAGGGCAAGTCCCGCCAGCTTGTCGCTCCGAGTAGCAACGTCGGGAAATATCTGGACCGCATCCGCGCCATTGCTGTGAGCACCGCTCCAGAGACGCCAGTGTTCAGCAACGCTAACGGCAAGGAAGAACGCACCCTCTATAAGGCTTTCATCGCCGACTTGCTGGACGACGCGAACCTGCGTGTCGGCCCCTCCGGCATTCTTCGCTCGACCTATTCGTTCCGGCATACCTACGCCACCATCCGGTTGACCGAAGGCGTTAGCGAGTTGCTGCTGGCCGAGCAGATGGGAACTTCGGTGCAGATGATCCAGGAGCATTACGGCCATGTGGACACCATCAAACATGCCGACCTCGTGTTGCAGGGCATGAGCGATTGGGAGCCGCAGGAGTCGGTGGCCACGACTGAGGAAAAACAAAGAGTTCAGATCAAACGCGCCGCGCGGGCCAAGCGAACGACAGAACCGCGCAAACCCCATTGATGTCCTGCCGTCGCCGCCGAGGAGCCACGCACCGAGTTCGGTGCGCCGCTGATGGCGAAGGGCTGGTCTGAACCTCTGCCAAACGTCCGATGCGCAGCCTGCGCCCTTGATCGGCCGGTTGGCGAAGCAGGCCGGTGGAGTGAGCCGTGTCGAGATCGATGCGGCCCGCAGGCCTGCGTCTTCCGCCGCTTCGTCCCGCGCGCCGTGGCGCTCTTGGAGGGACGATAGCAAGGCCTCATACTTCGGATTACTGCTAACGTCAGTGGATTGAGGTCACTCTTAAAGACGTGCTCGTTGGCCGCAAGCGCAGTAGCGGCATGCTCATCGATCTGCTGCTCCTTTGACAGTCTCACCCGCTGGCGATGGTGCACCTAGCCTCCTGCTTCATCCGCTCGGCGTGGCCGGCGCTTCCTGGCTGGCGCTAAGGCAACGCCCCCACTGGCGATCAGATAGAGAGCTGGATCTTGCTATCCGGACGGAAGTTGAAATACGCCTTAGGGCATCTGAAATGTCACGAATAGCCGACCCTGACTCAAGGGCGAAGTTAGGAACGTCTGCTGTCGGCCAGTGACCGTCGCACTCGTAATGCGGGGGCAGGTGTTCGAGTCACCTGAGCGGCGCCACCACTCCCATGGCACTCTAGCTAGGAAGCCGACGGGCGAGCGGCGGCGTTGCCGTAACGCTGGGTCGTTGCGTCGGTCCGCGCTGGGTAGTTCCCTGCAGGACAGGTGCATCACCCTTGGCTGAAGCATCTTTTGGGAGCTGCCGCTCGCAGCCTACTGCCATTCCGGTCTAGTGAAGGAGCCTGCGAGTCGGGAAGCATGCGGAGTTGCGTGCCGCGCAGGCAGTTGGCACGGGGGCATGCATGGCAGTCAAGAAATCTGAGATCTACAGCTCCCTCTGGGCCAGCTGCGACGCTCTTCGCGGCGGTATGGATGCGTCTCAGTACAAGGACTACGTCCTCGTGCTGCTGTTCGTGAAATACGTCTCCGATAAATACGCCGGCGACCCGAACGGCCTGATCGAAGTGCCGGACGGCGGCAGCTTCGCCGACATGGTCGCGCTCAAGGGCGACAAGGACATTGGCGAGAGGATCAACATCATCATCGCCAAGCTCGCCGAGGCTAACGACCTCAAGGGCGTGATCGACGTCGCAGACTTCAACGATCCGGAAAAGCTGGGCTCCGGAAGGGAGATGGTCGATCGCCTCTCCAGTCTCGTGGCGATCTTCAACCGGCCCGAATTGGATTTCCGCAAGAACCGCGCGGAAGGCGACGACATTCTGGGCGACGCCTATGAATACCTCATGCGCCACTTTGCGACTGAGTCAGGCAAGAGCAAGGGCCAGTTCTACACCCCGGCCGAGGTCTCGCGGATCATGGCCAAGGCCATCGGCATCAGCGCCTCGAAGAGCGCGGACCAGACGATCTACGATCCGACCTGCGGGTCCGGGTCCCTGTTGCTCAAAGCGCGCGATGAGGCCCCCCACGGCATCACCATCTACGGCCAGGAGAAGGATGTTGCGACCCGCGCCCTCGCCAAGATGAACATGGTGCTGCACGACTGCCCGACCGCCGAAATCTGGCGCGACAACACCCTGTCCAGCCCTCATTTCAAGAACGCGGCCGGCGGTTTGAAAACCTTCGACTTCGTCGTCGCCAACCCACCGTTCTCGGACAAGGCATGGGGTACCGGCCTCGATCCGGCCAACGATCTCTATGACCGGTTCGACTATGGCGTGCCGCCCGCCAAGAACGGCGACTACGCCTATCTCCTACACATCCTCGCCTCGCTGAAGACGACCGGGAAGGGCGCGGTCATCCTGCCCCACGGCGTCCTCTTCCGGGGCAATGCCGAGGCTGACATCCGCGAGAAGATCGTCCGAAAAGGCTACATCAAGGGCATCATCGGTTTGCCCGCGAACCTGTTCTACGGCACCGGCATCCCGGCCTGCATCGTGGTGCTCGACAAGGAAAACGCCCACGCCCGGACCGGCATCTTCATGGTCGACGCCTCCAAGGGCTTCGTGAAGGACGGCAACAAGAACCGTCTGCGGTCCCAGGACCTGCACAAGATTGTCGACGCTTTCACCAAGCAGGTCGAGATCGACAAATATTCCCGCATGGTGCCGCTGGCCGAGATCGAAAAGCACGGCTTCAACCTCAACATCCCGCGCTACATCGACTCCTCCGAACCCGAAGACCTGCAGGATATCGAAGCGCATCTGAAGGGCGGCATACCGGTCCGCGACGTCGATGCACTGTCTGATTTCTGGCGCGAGCTGCCTGCGGTCCGGGCTACATTGTTCGGTCCGGGCGACCGGCCGGGCTACCTGACGCCGTTGGTCGATGCCGCCGAGGTCAAGGGCGCGATCCTGAACCACCCCGAGTTTGCCGCCTTCACCGAGCGGGTGACCGAGGTGTTCGCGACATGGGCGGCAGATCATCTCGAACGGTTGCGGCACATCGCCATCGGCGACCATCCCAAGGAGCTGATCGCCACCATTTCCGAAGACCTGCTGGATCGCTTCAAGCCCGTGCCGCTGATCGACGGCTACGACGTCTATCAGCACCTGATGACCTATTGGGCCGAGGTCATGCAGGACGACACCTACATCCTCGTCCAGGACGGTTGGGCGGCGGGGCGGGTGATCCGCGAACTGGTCAAGAATGCCGACGGCAAGTTCACGGAAACCCCCGACATCACGCTGGGGCGGCGCAAGTTGAAGGCGGAGCTGATCCCGCCCACTTTTGTCGTGGCGCGGTTCTTTGCCGCCGAGCAGGCTTCGCTGGAAGCTTTGGAGGCTAAGGCCGAAGAGGCCGCGCGGGCGGTGGAGGAGCTGGACGAAGAACACGGCGGTGAGGATGGGCTGCTGTTTGAAGCCAAGACCGGCAAGAGCAAGCTGACCGCGAAATCGGTCAAGGACCGGATCAAGGACATCCGACTGGACAATGACGCGGGCGAGGAGCGGGCGATGCTGAAAACCTGCCTGTCGCTGATCCAGGCGGCGGCGGATGCCGATGCGGCGGTCAATGCGGCGCAGGCGGCGCTGGATGCGGCGGTGGTGGCCCAGTATGCCAAGCTCACCGAGGATCGGGTGAGAGCCCTGCTGGTCGAGGACAAATGGCTGGCGCAGGTACGGGCGGATATCGGGGCCGAGGTGGACCGCGTGTCCCAGGCGCTGGCAGGGCGCGTCAAGGTTCTGGCGGAACGCTATGCCACGCCGCTGCCGAAGCTGGCCGAGGATCTGGACGTGCTGAGCGCCCGTGTGGCCGCGCATCTGAAGCAGATGGGGTTCACGGCGTGACGATGCAGGGCGGGATCAGGCCGGGGTACAAGCAGTCGGAGGTGGGGGTTATTCCTGAGGATTGGGAGGTTCGCTCTCTGGGCGTCCTTTCTGAATTTATCACCAAGGGCTCTACACCGACGACCTACGGCTTCGACTGGGTGCAGTCAGGCGTTCTCTTTTTGCGCAGCGAATGCGTTTCTGAAGATGGACTTGATCTTGAAAAGTCTATGTTTATTTCAGAAACTGCGCACCGCACATTGCGGCGGAGTGAAGTCAAAGATGGCGACATTTTAGTTACTATTACAGGCAATGTAGGAAGAATCGTTCGCCTGTCGGGCATTGGAGCGGCCAACTTAAATCAGCACATCGCCAGAGTAAGAATTGTCGCGAGAGAAGCTGATGAAGAATTTCTCTTTCACTATCTACGTCAGCCGGAAATTCGCGTCTTCTATAATTCGATTACTACCGGTCAGGCATACCCACAGCTCAGCTTGGTGCAAGTTCGTGATACCAATGTTCCTCTTCCGTCCCTCCCCGAACAGCGCGGCATTGCGGAGGCGTTGTCGGATGCGGATACGTTGATTGCGGCGTTGGAGGGGATGATCGCCAAAAAACGCGACCTCAAGCAGGCCGCCATGCAACACCTCCTCACCGGTAAAACCCGCCTGCCGGGGTTCTCGGGGGAGTGGGAGGTGAAGCGGCTCGGTGAGTTGTGTGCGATGCGAAGCGGTGAGGGAATTACTGCCAAGAGCATCGACGAAAGCTCAGCGTATCCGTGCTATGGGGGTAACGGACTTCGCGGATACACAACGCGCTTCACGCATCAGGGGCGCTACGCATTGATCGGCCGGGTTGGTGCGCTCTGCGGGAATATCTTGCTCGCCGATGGCAAGTTTTTCGCCTCGGAGCACGCGATTGTTGTGACTGCGTTGGATCGGGTGGACATTGGCTGGTTGGCAGTGATTTTGGACACTCTCGGCCTCAATCGTCGCGCCGAGTCATCTGCCCAACCAGTTCTGACGGTTTCAAAGCTGTTGATCCTTGAAGTTCTTGCGCCTCCGACGAAAGCCGAACAAACCGCAATCGCCGAAGCCCTCTCCGACATGGACGCTGACCTCGCCGCCCTTGAGGCTCAGGCCGCCAAGGCCCGCGCGGTCAAGCAGGGCATGATGCAGGAACTGCTGACCGGACGGGTGCGGCTGGTATAATGGCAGGCGGCGATCAGGTGTTCATCGGCTGGGATGTCGGCGGCTGGAATCCGGCTCCAGCGCCGCAAATGCCCTGCAATGAGGTTCAGGCATGAATACGGTCGGCCAGATCGAAAAGCGGACGCAGGCGCGGATCGTGCGTCTGTTTCAGGATCAGCTTGGGTACGACTATCTGGGTAACTGGATCGACCGGGTGGGCAACGCCAATATCGAGCCCGCCTATCTGCGTCCCTTCCTTGAAGCGAAGGGCTACGAGCCGGCTCTGGTCACCAAGGCCATCGCCCATCTGACCAAGGTCGCGACCGACCAATCACGGAGCCTCTTTGACATCAACCGCGACGTCTACGAGCTGCTGCGCTATGGCGTGAAGGTGAAAGCTGAGATCGGCGAGAACAGCCAAACCGTCTGGCTGATCGATTGGGCTGATCCGGACGCCAATCACTTCGCCATCGCCGAAGAGGTGGCGGTCAAGCCAGCAAGCACCGACGCGGCCAAGGCCTACGGCAAGCGTCCGGACGTCGTGATCTATGTGAACGGCATCGCGCTGGGCGTTCTGGAGCTGAAACGCTCAACCGTTTCGGTGTCGGAGGGCATCCGCCAGAACCTCGACAATCAGACGAAAATCTTCATCCAGCCCTTCTTCACCACCCTGCAGATCATCATGGCGGGGAATGACACAGAGGGCATGCGCTACGGCGCCATTGAGACGCCCGAGAAATACTATCTCGCCTGGAAGGAGCCGAGCGCGGTCGAAAACCCGCTGGATCGCGCCCTGCTGCAGACCTGTAACAAGGCCCGCTTCCTTGAGCTGGTCCACGATTTCATCGTCTTCGATTCCGGCATCAAGAAGCTATGCCGCCACAACCAGTATTTCGGCGTGCGGGC
This sequence comes from Brevundimonas mediterranea, assembly GCF_011064825.1. Classification (NCBI taxonomy): domain Bacteria; kingdom Pseudomonadati; phylum Pseudomonadota; class Alphaproteobacteria; order Caulobacterales; family Caulobacteraceae; genus Brevundimonas; species Brevundimonas mediterranea. Next base: position 634,017 of record NZ_CP048751.1, on the reverse strand, counting down.
CGCGCAGGATCATGTCCGACGGCGTGCGGGCGGGATCATCTGGCACACCCAAGGGTCGGGAAAGAGCCTGACCATGGTGTGGCTGACCAAATGGATTCGGGAGCATGTCAGCGACGCCCGGATCCTGATCATCACCGACCGTACCGAACTCGATGAGCAGATCGAGAAGGTGTTCAAGGGCGTGAACGAACAGATCGTGCGGACCAAGAGCGGCGCCGATCTGATCGCCAGACTCAACGAGACCGACCCGTGGCTGCTCTGCTCGCTGGTCCACAAGTTCGCCGGCAAGGACGACGATCAGGGTGGCGATGTCACCGGCTATATCGAGGCGATGAAACAGGCGCTGCCGGTCGGGTTCACGCCCAAGGGCGACATCTATGTGTTTGTCGACGAGTGTCACCGGACCCAGACCGGGGAGTTGCACAAGGCGATGAAGGCCCTGCTGCCCAATGCCCTGTTCATTGGCTTCACCGGAACCCCTCTGCTGAAAGCCGACCGGCAGACCAGCATCGAGGTCTTCGGCCCCTACATCCACACCTACAAGTTCGACGAGGCGGTCAGCGACGGGGTCGTGCTCGACCTGCGCTACGAGGCGCGGGACATCGATCAGAACATCACCTCGCCCGCCAAGATCGATCAATGGTTCGAGGCCAAGACCAAGGGCTTGAACGATCTGGCCAAGGCGCAGTTGAAGCAGCGCTGGGGGACTCTCCAGAAGGTGCTTTCCAGCCAGTCGCGGCTTGAGAAAATCGTCGCCGACATCCTGCTCGACATGGAGACCCGGGATCGCCTGAAGAGCGGTCGCGGCAATGCGATGCTGGTTTCCGGCAGCATCTATCAGGCGTGCAAATTCTATGAGTTGTTCGCCAAGACCGACCTCGCCGGCAAGTGCGCGATCGTCACCTCCTACAAACCCTCTCCGAACGACATCAAGGGTGAGGCGAGCGGCGAGGGCCTGACGGAACGCCTGCGAAAGTTCGAGATCTATAACAACATGCTCGGGGGCCAGGATCCCGAAGCCTTCGAGAAGGAGGCCAAGAAGAAGTTCGTCGACGAGCCCGGCCAAATGAAGCTGCTCATCGTCGTGGACAAGCTCCTGACCGGCTTCGACGCCCCGGCGGCGACCTACCTCTACATCGACAAGCAGATGAGGGATCACGGCCTGTTCCAGGCCATTTGCCGGGTCAACCGGCTGGATGGCGACGACAAGGAATATGGCTACATCATCGATTACAAGGACCTGTTCCAGAGCCTTGAGACCTCGATCCACGATTACACCAAGGGTGCGCTCGACGGCTATGCGAAGGAGGACGTCGCGGGCCTCTTGTCAGACCGGCTGGAGATGGGTCGCAAGCGCCTGGACGAAGCCCTTGAGACCATCAGAGCCCTATGTGAGCCGGTCGAGTATCCGCGCGACACACCCGCCTACATCCGGTTCTTCTGCGGAGCGGACACCAGCGACAAAGATGCGCTGAAAGCCAATGAGCCGAAGCGGCTGGCGCTCTACAAACTCGCCGCCTCGCTGGTGCGGGCCTATGCGGACATTGCCGGTGAAATGTCCGAAGCGGGCTATTCCGATGCCGGCATCACAACGATCAAGACGGACGTCGACCATTTCGAGAAGGTCCGCAATGAAGTGAAGCTGGCCAGCGGCGACTACATCGATCTCAAGATGTACGAGCCGGCGATGCGGCACCTGATCGACACCTACATCCGGGCCGAGGAAAGCGAATTGATCTCGGCCTTCGACGATATGTCGCTGATCCAGTTGATCGTCGAACGCGGCCCGGACGCGGTTGACGCCTTGCCGAAGGGCATTCGTGAGAGCCGGGAAGCCGTTGCCGAGACCATCGAGAATAACGTCCGCAAACTGATCATCGACGAGACGCCGATCAATCCAAAATACTACGAGACGATGTCGGAACTCCTCGACGCCTTGATCGAGCAGCGGAAGCAGCAAGCTATCGATTACGAGAAATACCTCGCCGAGATCGTAGAGCTCACGAAGAAGGCGAGCAGCCCGGCTTCCGGGGCGGTTTATCCCGACGCCATGAACTCGGCCGCGCGGCGGGCCCTGTACGACAACCTCGGCAAGGACGAGGACTTGGCCAGAGCGATCGATACGGAAATTCGCAAGGTCAAGAAGGACGATTGGCGGGGAAATACCTTCAAAGAGCGCGAGGTCCGCAATGCGATCCGGTTCCACGTTTCGGACAACGAACAGGCCGAATTCATCATGGATCTGGTGAAGAACCAGCATGAGTATTGAGGCCCAGAGGCTCAGCGTTGGCGGCCTTCGTATCGACGTCATACGCAAGCCGATCAAGAACCTGCACGTCGGTGTCTATCCACCCCACGGGCGGGTTCGGGTGGCCGCGCCGCTTACCGTGAGCGACGACGCGGTGCGGCTGGCCGTGGTGACCCGTTTGCCCTGGATCAAGCGCCAACGCGCCCGGTTCGCCGCGCAGCCTCGGCAATCCGAGCGCGCCTATGTGTCAGGCGAGACCCATTATTTCATGGGCCGGCCCTACCGGCTCCGCCTGATCGAAGGGGCTCCTTCTGGCCGCGTGCACGTCCGTAGCAGCAAGGCGCTTGATCTCTTTGTCAGGACCGGAAGCGACCGGGAAACCCGAGAGCGCATCTTACTCAGCTGGTATCGGGAAGAACTTCGCTCGCAGGCAACGCCCTTCATCGACAAGTGGGCCGCCAAGCTAGTCCTTCCTTTGCCGATATGGGGAATCAAGCGGATGAAGACGAAGTGGGGAGCCTGCAACGTCGATGCCGGTCGCATCTGGCTCAATCTGGAGCTGGTCAAGAAGCCCCCCCAGTCTCTGGAGTATGTCGTCGTGCATGAGCTGGTGCATTTTCTGGAGCGGCAACATTCGGAGCGGTTTGTCGCCTTGATGGATGGCGCGTTGCCGAACTGGCGACTGCTACGTGACGAGCTCAACGCCGAGCCGTTGGCCCATGAAGAGTGGCTCGGCTAGCGACAACGCAGTCAGACTTAATCGCGCAGGCTAGTTCAAAGCCCTTGGAGAGAAGCCGGCGGGTGGCCGAGGCTGAGTGCGGGAAAGCGCCCGGCTGGTCCTTGAGGGCTTGTCAGCGCGACCTGCGTGAACGTCCGGTTCAGGCGCGCAAGACTGTGACCGCTAATGGCGCTTTCCGGCTCCGTCTGCCGCTTAGGCTGGCGGCGGTCTAACCCGATAGTAGAGGTCTATAACGTCGTCCGCATCCGAACCCTTATGCCAATCGAGATGGCTGACGACTTTGAACTGTATCTCCAATCGCGCGCCGATGTGGCGTTCTGTGATGGCCAGGATAGCCTTTGAACCTTGTTGCAGTCCGATGTCGTGCGTTTTGACGCGCCAGACGACGTCATAGGTCCCGGCAGCATAGGTCGGGTCCACCTCCACCTCCGCGATAAGGGTATCGCCGGGAGATAGGGAGCGGGCGGGAGGCGACGAGAAATCTATCGGCCGATAGGAGTAGTTTGGGTCCGCGACCACATGGATGTCGTTGCCAAGGTTGTCGTAGGCGCGAACAACTGTCGGCACATTAAACTCGCGCTCCAAACCTAGCCTCCCGAAGTATGATTTGATGCTATCCGCCAGATCGTTGGCGTAACAAACCGCCCGTTCAAGATCCCGTTCTGAGGCCATGCGCCCGTGAGCGACAGCATTACGGATGACCTGAAGGCGCTCAAGGAATACGCGCGCCTCTTTCGGGCCGTTCGGATAAGCCTCGTCGAGAGCCTCCGACCAGGCAGACCAATGGTTCGGGTGACATACCATGTCGATCAACTGGTCGAACGTGGTCGCATCGATCTCACGCGAAAACTGTCCAAGGTTGGCGAGATAGCGTGCGGCGACGTGGTCCCGCAGGGCTTGCTTCCATGTTCCTTCCGTTATGTAATTTTGGCGCGTGGGACTCAGCTTGCGGTGCACCAGCAATCGCAGCCACGCCTCGGCTGAATCGGTGTGCCGCCGCGCGTGAACCGTCCGCGCCTCGCCTCCAAATCCCACTTGGCTGGCCGGTGCGAACGGGTCGGTAACCCCATAGTCAAGGTTCATCAACAGCCTCACGTTAAGCCCCGGCTCGGGTGGCCCCAAGACAGGAGATGGGATGGCCGACGAGCCGCACCGGATCGTCCCAACTTAGGCATCGTCGAATCTGCGATCTTGGCGAAATGTCTGCTTCGCGCAAGCAGGCCGATGTTTGCTTTCGACGCTGAGGTGAACCCAGTTAACGGCACGGCTGGCGATCCATTCGTTGGTCCGGCTAAAACTCGAACACGTCGGACAAGGCTCCTTGAGCTTTATAGACGTGCAGACGCGATGGCGATCCGCTGTCCGTCGCCTCAGTGACCGGGGTCGTCTTGTAGATCCACTCGGCCGGCGAGCTCGCACCCGCGGGAAGAGTTCCATGGAAAATCGTCACCGTTTTCTCGGCGTTCGATGAGACTTTGAAGACTGCATAGTCGGCCTGGCTAAGCACAAACGCCGTGGGCGGCGATGTTTCGCGTGATGCTTCTGCTAGCGCTTGGTCCATTCGGGGAAACGGCATGGCGATCCTGACAATAGGTAGTTGAACAAACCTGATCGGGTTAGGAGGTGTGGCCCCGCTGAGGACGGTTGGGAGCAGCCTACGACACGCATAACAGCGCGGTAGACTACAGATCTCTGCGTAGCCGGGTGCAGAATGTCCGGTTTTTGGAGCGGGGCCAAGTTCCGCTGCTGGCGCATTTCAGACCCTAGGCCCAGCCACTTCTGGCTCAAATCGGAAACCGGGAGGGTCCGTTCAGTAGCTCACCAGGCAGCATTTCTTGTGCTTCTTTCCGCTGCCGCAAGGACAAGGATCGTTTCGGCCGACCTTTTGAGCAATCTGCTGCTTTATGGCGTTCCACGGCACTTGCGGGCGAACTGGCCACTGCTTCACCAATTCTTCCATCTTGGCGTCGAACGCCCATGACTCGCGTGATCCGACACCGGCCAGGATATCGAGAGTATCGGGGTGAATGAGAAGACCATGCCAGTGGTCGGCTTTGCTGGCGTACTTGCGGAGCTGGCAATGCGCCAACAGCCTCGGCATGGTGTCAGGCGTGTCCGGGTAACGACAATGCACAGTCAGGCCCGACTGGGCTTCGCCGAACTCCAGCGAAAGGTCATGGGAACGTCGATCTCTTCTGGCCGCGCCGGCAAGCGTATCGATACCCGAGCTGAGTGACCTGGCCGTCTCCTCACCGAGTTGGAGCAACAACAATCCCAACTCCCCGATGTCGGGGTCATCGTGGCTTTCGATCTGTGCGACCAAACGGCCAAAGGTCGTACCCTTGAGCTTGGTCAGGATGCCTTCCGGTGTTTCTAGCCCCGGAAGTCCGTCGCGACGCGCCAGCATGGCGATATCGAGCGGAATACTGAAGTCATCCCCCAGTGTCATCATGTTGAATTCGTCGTCGAACCAGAGATGATGCGTGAGATGATAACCTAGCAAAGTGAGCTCGTGACTGGCCGAAAGCCGGTCGCCGAACCGCTCCCGTAGCGTCAAATAATGTAGAAATTGCAGGGGTGAGGCGAGCATTTCGGCCATCACGTCCAGGGCGAACACATCCATCACCAAGGGGGCGACGATGTGCTCAGTCGTCTTCTGTTTGAGAAACTCGCTCGCCTGAAAGGCGAGGGCTGGATAGTGGTCAGAGACGATGCACAGCGGCTGGATGACGTCGAAACGGCGCGGCAGTTCGATCTCATCGCCTGCGGCATTTTTCAGCTTGAAGGATGAGTCCAGCAAGGCAGTGGCGCAGAGAAACGCCTGATCGGCTGCATCCTGCACCGCCTTCTTGAAATCGTCCTTGAGCTGCAGGTCGTTGCCTTTGCGGGCCTCAATGGTCAGGCGTTTGGATTTTGCCTGCACGAGGATCGCCCGGCGGCCATAGATGGCGAGAACATCAATCTCGCCGACGCGATTGCGGTCAGGGCCATAGATGTCGATGTTCCGAAACACTCGAGCTTTCCCGAAAACCTTTTCCAGGCGTTCGGCAGCGAAGGTCTCGGTAAATGCGCCGCGATGACGCACGGCGGTCGGCGCATATGCCTTGTCGTCCGTCAGCCAGAACACCGGACTTTCGTAGATCGCTTCCAGCAGACTGTAGTGCTGGAGCAGCAGGAACTGCCCATCGTCCCAATGCAAGAGGGGCATCGCGTTGGTGGCGTTGAACTCGTGGAGAGCCGTGAAGCGTGGGTTTAGATCTCCCGACGGTAAGGTGAACGCCGCCAGCACCGCCTCAATCCGTGAGCGATCCAACTCGCATCGAGCCTGAAGGTCATCGACCGAAAAAACCGATCCCGGCAGCATCGTCCACGCGTCGGGCGGAAGCTCCACCATTGCCTTGGAGAGCGCCATCTGACGTTCCGAAAGCACATCCGCTAGCGTTTTCGCGACCGCGACGGCGTCGCCGATCTCAAAACCCTTGTTTGCTAAGAGCCAAGGATTGTCGGCGGCGTATTTTCGTATCGCCAAGGCGCGGTATTGGAACCCGTAGGCAGACTCCCCCGAGTAGAAGATTGGCTCGCGTAGACTGGGGCCGGCCCACATGGGCTCCTGAATCTGCGCGACGCCATCCACGACCTTGAAGCTGTCGCGCCAAGACGCCGACATCGCCCAATGGAGCTCCTGGAGAAGCGCCTGCGCGCGATCGACATATTCCTGAAACCGCTCGGGAGCCGGGAGGGTGGCGTCGATGGTGGCCTGAACCATAAGGCCGATCATGGTGGCGATCTCGGTACGGACTAGCCGCTCCGCTGCGTGCTGGCTTTCCATCGCCTCGGCATCGAGCCGGTCCCCAAACCGGATGAGGTTGTCGCGAAAGTCGAAGTAGGCGATCGCATGGATGAAGCCGGGTGACCGGCAAAGGTCAGCCAGGTCCGCGAACACTTCTGTCTCGGTCCTCGCGTCCATAGTTCCTCTGACGTGCCCCTGAGTTTTCATCCAGCGGCGACCAGAGTCCTTGGGTTAGTTACGCCTCGCAGCGTGGGATGAGCAACAGGCCGGACCGCGCAGCTTTCATCCTGCGCAGCGGGTCGGCCTGTTGCGGTCAGACTGGCGGCAAAAGCCTCCGGGGTGAGGTAGCCGATTGATGAGTGCGGCCGGCGGGTGTTGTAGTCCAGCGCCCAGGCAGCGACCTTCTGGCGGGCGTGGTCGAGGCTAAAGAACAAGCTTTCGTTCAAAAGTTCGTCGCGCATCCGCCCGTTGAAGGATTCCACAAACCCGTTCTGGGTCGGCTTGCCCGGCGCGATGTAGTGCCAGTCGACGCCATGATCCTGCGCCCAGGCCAGTATGGCGGTGGACGTGAACTCCGTGCCGTTGTCGCTGACGATCATGGCAGGGCGGCCCCGCCGAGCGATCAGCGCGGTCAGCTCACGCGCGACGCGGCGTCCCGAGATCGAGGTGTCGGGGATCGCCGCCAGGCACTCGCGGGTGACGTCATCGACCACGTTGAGAATGCGGAAGCGGCGGCCCGTGGCGAACTGGTCGTGCACAAAGTCCAGCGACCAACGGGCGTTCTGCCTGACCTCGACCAGGATCGGCGCCCGCGTGCCGATGGCGCGACGACGTGAGCGGCGCTTGCGCACCGTCAGGCCTTCCTCGCGATAGAGCCGGTAGATCCGGTTCTTGCCCGAAGGCTCGCCCTCACGCCGCAGCAGCACGAACAGCCGGCGATAGCCGAACCGTCGCCGCTCCACGGCCAACGCGCGCAACCGCTCCCGCAGCGCCGTGTCCGGCGGACGGCAGGAGCGATAGCGCACCGATTTTCGATCGGCCTTGATGATGAAGCAGGCCCGCCGCTCGCTGACGCCGAACGCCGCCTTCAGATGGGCGACGGCCTGGCGCATCGCTGCGGGCCCTACCACTTTTTTGAGAGCAGATCGTTCAGCGCCGCTTTGTCGAGCATGGCGTCGGCCAGCAGGCGCTTCAGCTTTCCGTTCTCATCTTCCAGGGCCCGGAGGCGTTGGGCGTCCGACACGCTCATCCCGCCGAACTTGGCCTTCCAGGCGTAGATCGTGCCCTCAGACACGCCGTGCTTGCGCGCCAGCTCGCCCGCTTTCGCGCCGGCCTCGTTCTCCCGCAGGATCCCGATGATCTGCTCTTCCGTGAATCTCGCTCGTTTCATTCCGTCCGTCCTTTCAAGGGGCGGACTCTAGCTCCGCGTGGAGGAAATTCTCAGGGGCACGTCACCTCCAGAAGCGCGCGTTTTTGTTCGCCAAATGTTCTACAGAATCGTGAGTGGCATGGCTACTGTCCTGGCCCATCGGCAAGGCCTGTTGCGCGTATGCTAATCCTTAATCGCCGTCTCAAGATCATCCAGCAGCACGACGCGAGCGTCCGAGTCGGCCGGTTCCACGACCATCATGGGCTGCGGGGTGGAGACCACGAGAAGACCCCGGACCTCGACGGGTGCCGTCAGGCGATTGTGCTTGGCCAGCGCTGCGGCCTGGTCGCGCACATATCGCACGCGGCGGAGATGCTTCATCATGGGGTCGGGACGGCCGCCGGGTTTTACTATGCCGGCATAGTCAGCCAGGCGCAGCGCGATCTCGCGCTGGCTCCGGCAGAGACCAAGGTCCTTCACCTCAACGATCCAGGCGCGGTTCCTCGCGCGATCCAGCGCGAAGACATCGATATCCCCAAGCTCGGGCGGGACCTTCGCATTCAGAATTTTGCTGGCGTAGACCCCGACGTCGACTTCCAATCCTAGCGCTTCAAACCTGCGGCCGACGTCCTCAGCGAATTCGGCGGCTTCCTGCGCGGCCGCGTCGATGGACCAAGCCTTCATCTGCGGACTGGTCCAGAACGTCTCGGGCAGCGCGCCGTCGAACGCGCGGCGGGTCATCCATTCCAAGCCCGTTCCAACCGCCCCGGGGGCGATCATCAGCTCTGGGTCGTCACTCGCGTCGAGAGGGAGCAGCGGACGAGCGTAAAAGGCCAGCCGGCGTCCCGAGCGCCACGGTTCGACTTCCTGGCGCGAGAAGCCGAGCGGCGGCGCACTCCAGTGGGTGCGTACGGGCATCGTCAGATGGATGACAAACTGCGTCACGCTCGACTCTGACAATCCACGCGCCGCCACTACGTGCTTCACCACCTCGGACCGGCGCATCCGGAACACGGCCTCGCCTCTCCCGAGCGCGATGTTCTCGAGCTCGTCCCGAAAGTGGCGGATTCCATCCATAGTGAGGCCGAACTCGGCAGCTAGGGCTTCGCCATACTCTGCAGGAAGTTTGTCATCCACGGACGGCATCCCCTCCTGCTGAACGACGCGCCTCTCATAGCGGCGCATGTCCGCGCGAATCTTACGGTTGGCGACCCGCTCACCCACTGGCCGAACCACCGCTTCGCTGAAGTCCTGCTGGCTCAGCAACTCGCCGGAAAGCGACACCGCGACCTCCGGCGGCGTGACCCCATTCTCAATCTCGGCGTGGAGGTCGCCCATGTGCAGCGCCAGAACCGTGTCAGCGAGCATCTCGTCTACATCGACGACGCTCGGCTCAGGGTTGGCGCCGTCATTCAGTGGGACCGATCCAACGATCTCGGCAAGCAATCGACAACCGATGCGCACGGCGGTCCCGGCCCAGATGCGGTCGCGCAAGACCTCCTCGGCTTTTTCCCTGTCATCGGCGAGGGACAAAGCCGATCCGGCAGTGTCATTCCAGAGACGTTCGTCGATGTTGGCGCCCTCGAGGCGGCGAAGGATCTGACGAACCAGCGCAGCATGATCGAGGGCTAGGGCGCGCGAAGCCACCTTGTGGAGAAGATGGTTCACAGACGCGCGGATGGTCGGCAGGACGTCGGTCTCGGGCAGCCGCCCAACGATGTTGCGTCCTAAGGCATCCCAGACGAGGCCCGTTTTTGCTAGGGCCGCCGCAGACTCTGGAAGGTCCCGATATTCGGGTGCGTCTACGCCTTGGATCAGGTCGTAGTAGGTTTGGGCCGCGATCGCATGCCGGTAGCGGGCGCGATCGTCGGGCACGACTACGGTGGCCAGCCGCGCCAAGGTAGCCGTGGTCGCGGGTCGGTCCGAGAGGTCGCTCACGACGAGTAGTATCCGCTCCGCCAACGCACGCTCGGCCGTGTTAGCCTTGTCGTGCCATCGACCGAACCAGACGGGAGACAGCTCGAATGTCGCTGACTTGCCGTCTACCTGGACCTGGATGGTTTCTGAGATGTCGGGAGCCGTTTCGTTGCCAGCGGTTTCGAAGACCTCCACATCGGCTTCGGCGGGGATCTGGAACGTCAGGTGCAGGACTTGGTTGTCAATCGGCGTCTAAAAGGGACCCCCTATCGGCGTGCAATAGGGACCCCCTTTTGAGGTTCGGGATGGACGTCACGAGCGCACCGCTTGCGAGGGTTGGGGCGTAGGGAGGGCGTAGCCCGACCGGAGGCTCAACCCTCGCCTGGCGTTCTTCGTGGAGGGTTAGCTGCGGTGTTTGAAGCGCCAGCTGTCGTTGCCGGTCTCGACGATGTCGCAGTGGTGGGTGATGCGGTCGAGCAGGGCCGTGGTCATCTTGGGATCGCCGAACACGGTCGGCCATTCGCCGAAGGCGAGGTTGGTCGTGACGATCACCGAGGTCCGCTCGTAGAGCTTGCTGATCAGGTGGAACAGCAGCTGGCCGCCCGAGCGGGCGAACGGCAGGTAGCCAAGCTCGTCGAGGACCACGACGTCGAGGCGGCAGAGGTGAGCAGCCAGCGCACCGGCCTTGCCCAGGCGGGTCTCCTCCTCGAGGCGGTTCACCAGGTCGACGGTGTTGAAGTACCGGCCACGCGCCCCGGCCCGCACGACGTTGGCGATGATGGCGGTGGCCAGGTGGGTCTTGCCCGTGCCGGTCCCGCCGACCAGCACGATGTTGCGCCGGTTCGCCAGGAAGGCGCCGCTGTGAAGCGAGCGCACCAGCCCCTCGTTGATCGGCGTGTCGTCGAACACGAAGGCGTCGAGGTCCTTCACGGCGGGCAGCCTGGCCGCCGCCATCCGGTAACGGATGGAAGCCGCATGCCGGTGGGTCGTCTCGGCGCGCAGCAGGTCGGCGAGGATCTCCATGGTCGTGCGCTTGCGCTGCAGGCCCGTGGTGACCGCCTCGTCGAAGGCTCCGGCCATGCCCTTGAGGCCCAGGCCGGTCAGGGCCGCCATCATCTCATGCCGCTGCATGCATGCCTCGCAAGCTGTCGTAGCGGTCGCAGTCCGCCAGAGGCGGATGCCGCAGCGCCAGGTCATCGGGCGTGACGATGCTCAGCGGCCGGGGCGGTTCGCGCCGGCGCGCCAGGATGTTGAGGATGACGTCGTCGCTGACGGTCCCGGCGGCGAGCGCCTCGCGCGCCGCGGCCTCGACCGGCTCCAGGCCGTCTTCCAGCACCGCCGCCAGAACCCGCACGAACCGGCGATCGGCTTCGTCGCCCGCACCCAGCTTGCGCCTCAGGCGGGCCAGCCCCGGCGGCAACTCCCAGTCCTGGAACGGCGCGCCGCCATTGCGCAGGGCTCCGGGCTTGGTCGCCAGCACCGGGAGGTAGTGCCAGGGATCGTAGAGGGTCCGGTCACGACCGAAGAACCGGCGATGGTCGGCGACGACCTCACCCTCGCAGCGCACGACGATCCGGTCGGCATAGGCGCGGACCTGCACCGTACGGCGCCCGGCCTTCGCCATCACCGAGTAGCGGTTACGGTCGAAGCTGATCAGGCAGGTCCCCGTCACCGCGTGCTCGCTCTCGTGGAAGCCGTCGAACGGGCCCAGCATCGGCTGCAGCGCCGGCCGCTCGGCGGCCAGGGCCTGAGCAACCGTCAGCTCTTTCTGCTCGGGGTGCTGACGCAGCTCGCCCCAGCGCCGGCACTCCGCCTCCAGCCAGCCGTTCAGCTCCTCCAGGCTGGTGAAGCGCAGGCGCGGCTGGAAGAACCGTCCCCGGGCCGTCTGGACCTGGTGTTCGACCTGGCCCTTCTCCCAGCCCGCCGCCGGGGAGCAGGCCGTCGGCTCCACCATGTAGTGGCTCGCCATGACCAGGAAGCGCCGGTTGAACACCCGGTCCTTGCCCGTGAACACCGTCGTCACCGCCGTCTTCATGTTGTCGTAGATCCCGCGCGTCGGCACGCCGCCGAAGAAGGCGAACGCCCGCGCATGCGCGTCGAACAGCATCTCCTGGGTCTCGCGCGGATAGGCCCGAACATAGATCGCCCGCGAGGCGCACAGCCGCATGTGCGCCACCTTCACCCGCATCGGCTTGCCCGCGATCTCCACGTCCTCGTGGCTCCAGTCGAACTGGTAGGCCTCGCCCGGCCGGAACATCAGCGGGATGAACGATGGCGCGTCCGCCACGCCCCGGCGTCGCTTCAGCCGCCACCCCGCCGCGTAGCGCCGGACCGCGTCGTACGACCCGTCGAACCCCTCGCGCACCAGCAGGTCATGAACCCGCGTCATCCGCAGCTTCTCGCGCCGCGGCCGCGCCTCGTCCTCTTCCAGCAGCTCATCGAGCCTGGCCTGGAACGGCGCCAGCCTCGGCAACGGCTGCACCGCCCGCCGATAGGCGAACTCCGCATCCGGCTCCCGGATCGCCTTGCGCACCACCTTGCGCGACAATCGAAGGTCACGCGCGATCGCCTTGATCGCCTTCCCGGACGCAAACTCGCGCCGAATCCTCAACACCGTCTCCAACACCAACATCCCGAACTCGCCGCCTGACATCCGCCAAGCCGCCACCGTTAGACCTCAGGAATGAGGGGTCCTTATTCGACGCCGATCACACCGCTAACGGGGTCCCTTTTCCACGCCGATCCACAACTTGGTCTGGCCCTTTACCGGCGGATGCGAGAGCCTTCACCGCGCGTTCCGTCCAGCCGATCACGATGTCCAGCATCGGAACCCGATAGGTGTGCGACCCGCAGGCCTTGGGAATTTCAACCCACACCGGCGCGAGACCGTCGATAGCGACCGCACCGACAGTCTCGCCCTGCATGACCATTCCCATCGCCATGAACTGCATCAGGTCTTCGGGTTCGGTGAACCAGCTCGACGTAGCTTTGCGGCGGACGCGGATGAAGGGGCCGTCTTCGCGCCAGGAAAGTGATTGGAGGCCGAGTCGATTGAACGCCTCGCGCCGGGCGGGCAGGACGTAGTCAGTGCCTACGGAGATGGTCACCGGGACCGCTCCATCGTCGACATTGGGGGTGAGCAGATTGTCGGTCGAGCGCCAGTACTGAACCAGATTGAGCGTACCGTTCAGATTCAGGAGCCGGATGCCGGCCTCGGTCAGACGCTCCTGCTGTTGCTCCATGCGCCAGAGATCGTCGAGGTCGACGCCCAAAGCGCCGATCGTCGCGAAATCAGCGGCTGGAGCATGGATCACCGTCCAACCGGCCGCAGGTGCCGGAAGCCGACACATCAGACCGCGACCCCACCCACACAGGATCACCAGGTGGGCACCGGCGATGAAACCGGGTTGCGTCGAGACGAAAGACTCAGCCTGGGCCGCCTGTTGTATAAGGAAGTCGCCGACCTCGGTGGCGTTCGGTGCCATCTCGTCAAGGCTGGCCTCCGATGCATTGGCGAAGCCGTCGCCTATGACCATCAGATGAACCCATCGACCGGGGCCGTGGTCGCGCAGAACCGACGTTGTTACGAACGAACCGACCGGCTTCATCACAAACCGGTCCGGAAGTTTCTCGAAGCCGCTCTCCGCCACCCGACGGAGCTCGGCGAAGACGCGCTTCTCGGCCAGCCGAGGCCCCCAAGAGGCCGTCTCGGCCTGAATGGCGACGCGCTGGCGCCACGCGGCGAGCAGGAAACTTGGCGCGCCGACTACGAATGTCGTCCCGTCGGTCATCACCGGTTGGCGGCGCAGCGAGTCGCGTTTGCCGACCTCCTCCCGCACGTCCAGCAGGTATGGCTTCAACAACTGATACGGCGCGCGCGCTAACGCTAGGTCGGCGCGGCTGAACTGAACGCGACGGCCCAACGCAGATAGCCGATCGCTGGGCGGCAGCTCGATCGTCCCGCCGTTTGATCCGCCACCATATTTCGCGCGAGCGAGGCGAGCGCGTGTGGCGATTACCTCAGAGAGCGACAACAGCGCAAAGGCTTCAAACATGAGTTCGGTGACGTCGGGCTCTTCCCGCGAGAGATCCGCGAGAGCTTCAACGAGGCCGTCCGTCATCGCAGCATTCTTCTCGAACACACCCTCGAAAACACGGAACTCTCCGAAGTCTGTCAGGACCGGCAGCAGGAAAGCGTCCTCGGGCGGATCCTCGGCGAAAGCGATGCCGCGCATACCATTATTGAGCCAGCCGGCCAGCCGGCCACGACCAGGTGCCTGTCCGCCGGCCGCAACTGCGGCAGCTGTGGTCGCAAGCGTCTCCAGTCGCAGCGTGTTCGCCTGCAGTGCCGGGAGGGTCATCAGCCCGCCCAAGACGGCCGCAGCGCGCATTGGGTTCAGCGGGCCGAGTTCGTCGCCCAGGTCGGCGATCACTCTCGTAGCTTGTGGGTCGGGGTGTATCACGGCGAGGCTCGATTGAGAGGCTTCACGGAGGCGCGCCATCGGGCGCGGTGGTTAGGCCATATAGTAGAGAGCATGCAGGCGTATTGTTCGCCATGATGTTGAACTTCTGCAGTGGGACGGAACTGGCCTCAGCGAGGCCGTCGACGAAAGGTCTGCTTTCAGGCCCGTCGCCAATAACTGATTTTGGCCCATCAGCGACATCGTGGAAGGCAGCCTGACCCACTTCGGATACGTGAGTCAAAATCATTTAACCACTAGAACTGATCCTTCAGAAACCTCGTGACCGTGAACGGCGGGAAGTTTGGCTTCCGCCGCGACCAATCCAACAGTCCATAATACTGCTCCCAGCCGAAGGAATTGGTTATCTCCGCCGGTCGCTCGAACGTGTAAGCGTCCGCGTACTCGTCGATCTTGTAGTTCACCTGATAGGTCGCCTGCGCGGTGGGCTCGACATACAGGCGGATCGCGTACCTGATGTTGTTCAGGAACTCCGCGATCGTGCTCGCGTGGTAGGCAAGCAGGTGGGTGTGGAACCAATCCCAACAGTCCGGCAACGCTGAATAAGCTTGGCTTTCGTCGATCTCGACACCTTGCTTTCCAAGGATCGATTTCAGCTTCGCGGCCTGCCCTCCCAAGCGAAGGAAGTTGTGCTTGCCGAGGTCTCCGCCGATCCGGATGAAGTCGATGCGCTTGATCTCCAAGTCAACCTCAACGCCGATTCTTGAGAGCCAAACCTTCGGAACCGTGATGGTCGTGTCGAGCCAATCTCTGAACTGACGCACCTGTTCGGCCAAGAAGGTGGGATCCGTCCCAATCAAGGGGTTCTCGCAAACTCGCGCGAGGTAGAAGAGCGTGGTGTGATCCGATGCCCGGTCGCTATCGCTAGGCTTGGGAAGTCCGAATGGCATCGGGTTCTTTCCAAGGCTCTTCACGGGCGACAGGAAATCTCGCAGCAGGATCGCAAACTGCCGAAGCGTATCGGCCGACTGCGGAAGGAGGTTGGTGTCGGTCTTCTTCTCGCCGAGTGAACAGAAGATGACCTGATTGACCATGTCATCCACCATCCCCGCGACCGCGCTCAGGACGATGGCTTCTTGTTCAAGGGGCGTCAGAGTTTTCACGTCGCCCCTGGAAATTGTTCAAAAGGTTAGGGTCACGCTACCACAACCCATTGGTAGGGGTAGCGGTGAACTCTGGATCAGAAAAATACCGCACCTTCAGCGCCGCGACCGGCGCTTGCCCCTGGCGCAGCAGAATCTCGAGGCTGGAGTCCAGCCGCATCACCTCATCCGGCGTCAGCAGTTCGCGCTTCACGAGATGGTCTGTCGTGGAGGTGTTGGTGGACGTCTGCGAGAACATCATCGGCCCCGGCGATTGGGATTCTCCGCTGCTAGCCGTTCGGTAGGCGACGGTCCCCGAGCCCATCGACCGGGACACCCAACTCGCGGTCTCGACATCGCCGACATTGAAGATCTGGATCAGGCCAGCGTTTGATAGGAAGGTCCCCGCCCTTTCGCCATAGACGCTCCGCAGTTGGTGCAGGTCCTGAAGGATCGGCCACAGTTGCAGGCCATAACCCGCCATCAGACCGAAGGCCTGCTCAAGCGGCTCCAATCGACCCAAAGCCGCGAATTCATCGAGCAGAAGCAGGACCGGCGGTTCCGGCCGCGCCGTGGTTTTGGCGAGGTCTCCGATGGCTTGGGCCACGAGCAGACGCAGCCAGCGCGCATGCGTGCTCAACCGCTCGGGCGGCAGGACCAGGAACACCGTGCAGACCTCGGCCTTCAAATTCTCGAACCGGAAATCCGAATGCTCCAGCACCGCCGCCATCCGCTGACTATCTAGGAAATGGGTATGGCGCTGGGCCGACGACAGCACGCCCGCCGCCTCCCGACCACTCTTGCTCAGATGCCGATTTGCGGCCCGCGCGACGAGGCCACCGGCGCATCGCGACTTCTGCATGACCGCCAGCATTTCGGCGAAGGCCTCGGGAGCTGCGGTAAGCCGGTCGCGCACGGTGACGAGGTTGCGGGCGCCCGGATGTTCGGAACAGACGACATGGAGGATGACGCCGGTGATCAGCGCCTTGGCCTCCTCGTTCCAGTGAGCCTCCCCGATCTGGCCCGGCGGATCGTAAACGAGGGCGTCGGCCAACAGGGCTGCGTCCTCGGCTAGCTCCAGACTGTCCGGATCGAGACCGTCCAACGGATTGAAGGCGGCGGACGGCACACCCGACACGCCGAACGGGTCCAGCACCTCGACCGGCCCGAAGCCGAGCCGCGCCCGCACGGTGATCCGCGCATTCTCACCCTTGGGGTCGATGCAGAGGATCGAGCGGTTGGCGGTCAGCAGATTGGGAATGATGGCGCCGACGCCCTTGCCAGACCGGGTAGGCGCGATGGTGATCAGATGCTGCTCGCCATCGTAGCGAAGAAGCTGGCCACCCCGCTGGTTCTCGCGACCGACGATCAACCCGTCCGCCCCGCCGAGTGACGCCCGAACCTCCCGCTCGCTCGCCCACCGGGCCGAGCCATGCACGTCGCCGGTGTCTTCGAGTCCCGCGCCCGCCGCCCGCCGTTTTAGCCAGGCGATGAGAGCTCCCGCCGATCCTGCCGCGAGCAACAGCCAGTTCTGCTCAGTCTCATTGGTGTGCCGGATCAGGATGAACGGAATTATGAAGACCAGGCCGATGATGGTGCCCATCAGGTAGCCGCCGATCAGGGTGATGATCAGCCCGACGAATCCGAAGAGCCGGCGCACCACTCCAGCGCCCCGATCAGGTCTTGTCTGGCAGCGGCGCCGCGCCGCTCTCGCCGATCAGATCGGGGAACAGGGCAACGTCGTCGTCACGGGTGATGAAGCCGGGTAGCTCGCGCCGCAGCCAGTCGGGAAGTTGGTCTTTGGAGAAGGCGTCCTGCCCCTTCTCCAGCCGGTGCAAGATCAAGGCGCCGAGCAGAATCTTACGGCGCGTATCCCTGGCCCGTTCCTGTTTGCCGAGCTTGGTCTGCAGCGATTTGCGCTGGGCCTCCAGTTGAGCCAGCCTCTCGGCGATCGAACGCCTCGCCATCGTCTCCTCCGTGTCGCCACTCCTCTTTCAGAACCCAAGGTAGCGCGAGATCGCAGAGGCGTCATCTGTCTTCAGCGCCGCACCCGGCAACGCTGCCAGCAACGTCCCAGCAATGCCCTTGCGTTCACGATGACGTTGCGACGGACCGCAAGCCCCGTCATGCTATCACGACGATGCGGACTCGATTCGCGCCAGCGGCCGATACTACATTCCTGATCCGCCTCTCCCATTTGCTGACCCGCTTGCTTACAAGCGCGCCTCACCGAGCCTATTGAGCGAAGTGAAGATTAGCGAAGGGCGCACTTACGAGTTGCTGCGCAACTCAGGGCTTGGTATTTTGAGATCGACGGACCCAGGTTGTGTCCTGGCTTTGCGTGATCTCGGCCCGCCAGTCTGGCCGCCACCGTGGCGGCTCCCTGGAGGTCGTCATGGCGATCTATCATCTGGCGATGAAGCCGATCAGCCGCTCGAGCGGGCGTAGCGCCGTCGCTGCCGCCGCCTATCGCGCCTCGCAAAAGCTCACCAACGAACGCGACGGCCAGACCCATGACTTCACCGCGCGTCGCGGCGTAGAGCACACCGAGATCGTGCTGCCCGAAGGCGCGGATGCGGAGTGGGCGCAGGACAGATCGGCCCTGTGGAATGCGGCGGAGTTCGCCGAGGCGCGCAAGGATGCCCGTGTGGCCCGCGAGGTCGAGGTCGCGCTGCCGCACGAGCTGACGCCCGAGCAGCGCCTGGCCCTGACGCGGGAGTTTGCTCACGGCTTGGCCGATCGCTACGGCGTGGCGGTGGATTTTGCGATCCACAGTCCGCACGGCGACACCGACGTGCGCAACCACCACGCCCATATCCTGCTGACCACCCGCAAGGTCGAACGCGAGGGGTTGGGCGAGAAGTCCGAGATAGAGCTGGAGAACAAGCGGCTGATCGCGCTCGGCCTGCCGACGTCGCACGATCAGCTTCGTGACCTTCGTCTGGATTGGGAGGATCGGGCCAACCGGCATCTGGCCCTGGCTGGTCACGACCTGCGCATCGATCATCGCTCGCACCAGGCCTGCGGGCTGGAGATCGAGCCGACCCAGCATATGGGCGTGCACGCCACCCAGATGGACCGGCGCGGCAAGCCTGTGGTCCGGGCCCGCCAGGATGCCGAACAGGCGCAGCGGAACGCCACACTGATCCGCGAAAAGCCCGAACAGGCGCTGACGCTCGTCACGAACGAGAAGAGCGTGTTCGACCGCACCGATGTGGCCAAGGTCATCCATCGCTACGTCGATGATCCCGACGCCTTCCAGCGGGCCTTCGCTAGGGCGATGGCCTCGCCCGCGCTGGTCGAACTCCGCCCCGAGCAGAGGGACGAATTCGGGCGCACCCTGGAGCCGGCGCGTTATTCCACGCAAGAGATGATCGCCGTCGAGAAGGCGATGGCCGACAGCGCCGACCGGATGGCGGAGAGCCGGACCTTCGGGGTCGACCGCCAACATACAGAGCGCGCGCTCACCGAACGGCCGTTCCTGGCCGGGGAGCAGAGCCAGGCGGTCCGCCACATCATTGGTCCCGAACGGATCGGGGCCGTGGTCGGCATGGCGGGGGCCGGCAAGAGCACCATGCTCGGGGCCGCCCGCCAAGCGTGGGAGGCCGAAGGCTATCGGGTGATGGGCGCGGCGCTGGCGGGCAAGGCGGCCGAGGGTCTTGAGGAGTCCTCGGGTATCGCGTCAAGGACGCTGGCGAGCTGGGAACGGAGCTGGGAGCGGGGTCGGCACCTGCTGGATCCGCGCAGTGTGCTGGTGATCGACGAGGCGGGGATGGTGGGAAGTCGCCAGCTCTCGCGCGTCTTGGCGCAGGCCAATCGTTCCGGCGCCAAGGTGGTGCTGGTGGGCGACCCCGAACAGCTGCAGCCGATCGGTCCGGGCGCGGCCTTCCGCGCTGTGGCCGAACGCGTCGGCTTCGTCGAGTTGGGCGAGATCCGGCGCCAGCGCGAGGGCTGGCAGCGGGAGGCCTCCGTGGACTTCGCCCGCCACCGGACGGCGGAAGGTCTGACGGCCTATGCCGAACACGGCGCGGTCCGGTTGGGGGCCGATACCGACGCGGCCCGCAACGCGATCGTCCGCAACGTGATCGCCGACATGGACGCGCGGCCGGACGGGTCACGTCTGGTGCTGGCTCATCGCCGCGTGGACGTGGCGAAGTTGAACGACGCCATCCGGGCCGCACGGCAGGACCGGGGCGAGCTACGCGGCGAGCAGGTCTACCGGACAACCGAGGGCCACCGAGCCTTTGCCGCCGGGGACCGCCTGCTCTTCCGGGAGAACGATCGCGACCTCGGGCTGAAGAACGGTATGCTTGGGACGGTGGAACGGGCCGAGGCCGGTCGGTTGGAGGTACGGCTGGACACCGCCAAGGGCCCCGGTCACGGCCGGGCCGTGTCGGTATCGATGGCGGACTACGCCGCCGTCGATCACGGCTACGCCACCACCATCCACAAGGCGCAAGGGGCGACGGTGGACCGGACTCATGTGCTGGCGTCCGCCACGATGGACAGGCACCTGACCTATGTGGCTATGACCCGCCACCGGGAGACCGTGACCCTCTACGCCGGGCGCGAGACGTTCCGGGACGTCGAGGCCTTGTCGGCGCGGCTGTCTCGGGCCGGGCTTAAAGAGACGACGCTGGACTATGCCGCGCGACGGGGCCTTGATGCGCGGCCCCCCGCCACGGGTCACGACGCCGAGCCCCGCAAACGGGGGATGTTCGATGGGTTGACCCTGAACAAACGTGCGACGGCCCCGTCGCTCGACCGCGTGGAAGGCCTGTCGTCTTCCGGGCCGGGGCGAACGGCTCCCGTTCTCGGGCAGACGCTGGAGCTCTCCGTGGAGCGGTATGCGCGGGCGATGGATGACGCGGAGCGGATGCGCAGCCAGAAGCTGCCAGTGCTCGCCCATCAGACACGCGAACTGCGCGACGCCGGGGCGGCTCTGGATCGTATGCGGCCGGGGGCGACGCGTGACCTGCATGAGGCGCTGCGTCACGAACCGGCCACTTGGCGCGCGATGCGGGATCTGCGCGGGAAGGAGCGTGGCGTGGAACTGGCCGGTGCCATCCGCCATGAAGATCGGGTGCGGGCAGACCCGACCTTGAAGGCCGACCGCCTGGTCAAGGACTGGAAGCGGTTGGAAGCGCAGCACGATAGGCTGGACGGGTGGCGACACAGGCCGGCGCGCCAACGGCTGGAGGGCCGAATGACGGCGATGGCGGGCACCTTGAAGCGCGATCCAGAGCTGGAATCGCTGGTGCGGTCGCGGGCACGAGAGTTGGGTGTAGGTCATGGCTCTACGCTAGGTAGGGTGATGTCCGCGCCGAGCGTGCGGCAGGCCGCCCTGGAGATTGGACGGGACCGCGATCGGGGTCCGGCGTTGTAACGGAACAGGAGGCGAGGATGGCGGAGGATCAGGCGGGCGACCCCGCCCAGGCGTTCGAGGATTTGCGGGCCGAGGTCTCGGTGCTGCGCCGCGCGATCGAGGGCCTCCCGGCGTCGATGCGCGAAAACCGGCCGCCTGACTACAGCCAGGACCTCGCCATTCTCGGCAAGGGGTTGGACGAGATCGGGCAATCGTTGGAGACCGTGCTGGCCTCTCCCGCGCTGACCCTGACGCCGGAGCAGCAGGGTCAGGGCATCGCGCGGGCGGGTTCGGCGCTGGTGCGCGAGGCGGCGCAGCGGCTTGATCGGGCGGCGCAGGAGGCGGAGCGCGAGCGGGCGCGGCTGTCGGGCCTGATCGGTCAGGCGTGGGCGAAGGATCGGCAGGTCCGGTTGCTGGGCTGGATCGGGGGCGTGGCCTTCGCGGTCGGGCTGTTGCTGTCGCCGATCCTCGCCGGCGTCTTGCCGTTCGGGCTGAACACGCGGGTGGCGGCTCTGGTGATGCGGGAGGATCGGTGGACGGCGGGCGGGGCGTTAATGCGGGCGGCGAATCCGGCTGGCTGGGATCGGGTGGTCGCGGATGCCCGGCTGGCCGACGAGAACCGGGACGCCCTCGACGCGTGCCGGACGGCGGCGGTCGAGAGCGGGAAGACGCAGCGGTGTACGGTGATGGTGGCACCGCCGCAGGATTCGGCAGCGGACCGGGCGCTAGATTAGCGATCGGCCCTAGCTGCCGCATTGGATCGTCGAACGCGTTTGCGATCCCAAGCCAGCAAATGCGGACTCCCGACAAAGCCAGCAAGCTCATATGCTCGTGTGGTTGAGCCAAACCGTGCCACCAAAGAAGCCATTGCTGGGACGCTTCGGTCTGCCGCGATGATCTTTGCGGTCAGGTGGCCGTGCCGCTCTCTGAGCGCGGTCAGGGCGGCTATCACGTCCGCGTCGTTCGTTCGCTTCGATTGCATCGAACGAAGCTGCTTGTCAGTGTAGCTATATCCAATGAGCCTGTAGGCCTCATGGATCGAGCCGAAGCGATTGCGGAACACGTTGAAGGTTGGGAGATAGCAGCAACCTTCGATAAGCGCCGCCGACAACACCCCCTTCTCCTGCGAAAGCCGTCGAAGGCCCTCAAGCAATTCCTCATTCGTGTATTTCCGCCTCCTCGTTGCGGCCAGCCGGTCAGATGCCTTCCTGAAAAGGCTTTCGCTAACGAGGGGCTTCATCACCTTGATGCGACCCCACTCGGCATGGGGCACTAGTGTGCGCGGTCCGCCTACCTGACCCCGTGATTGATTGAACACGGAGAGCCCGAGAGCAACTTCATTGCGAAGAACGACGTCTACCTGCATCCCGGTCCACAGAACGCCTCTCGGGGGCTTTATGCCTTGCTGATTCAGCTTCGCGGCAATCTGCGAACGTCGCATGCTCTTGTGAGTGAACAGTCTAAAGACCTCCCGGATCGTAGCGACCTCTTCGGCAGGGCCATGAACCATCTTAACAACATCGGTAGATCGCTGCTTCCGGCGTCCGCCTGTCAGCACTTCAAGCGCATTTCCGCCATCGTCAAACGCCTGGTGACGGACTCCATAAGCTGCTGGTCCGCCCTTCACGCCCCCTGCAACAACCGTTCTACGGATGGCTGTCTTCAGACGCTCCGACAGTTCCCTGCTGTACTCGCCAGCCATCACTCGCTTGAGATGCTTGACGATGTTCGCAACGGTCGATCCATCGTTGGTGAACGCTTCCGCGCAGTAGTGAATGTGTACGCCTGCTTGGTCGCACAAGAATTCATAGTGGGCGCCCTCGTCGGGGTTCTGAAACCGTCCCAAACGGCTTACGTCCCTGATGAGGACCGTTTTGTAAGGCGGTGAGCCGGTGAGGATGTCCGACAGGAGCCTTTTCAAACCATCGCGCCCCTTCACCGTAAGGCCACTTTTCCCCGCATCTTCGTATGAGGCTACGATTTGGTATCCGTTCGCCTCGGCATACGCCGCCACCGTCGCTCCTTGGTTTTCCAATGAGTACCGCTGGTGGTCCGTGGACATCCGCAGATACTGCGCTGCTGGAATGAGAGACTTTGGGACAATTGATTTCATCCCGGTGGTTAAAACCGGAAATGTGAATATCGAGGCCCAGCAATCTTGGTCTCGACTCGGCCTATCCCAATGGTGCAGCGGAGCACGCCGCTCACCGATCCCAGATCTCAGCCCGCTGAGTCGCCGAAAAGTAAATCCGCCGCCGCTGCTTCAGCGCCGAAGAAAACTTAGCGTGGTGAGTCACCGCCTGAGCCCGTCACCCCGAGCGCCTTTTTAGAACGTTCGCTCGTGGCAACGGCTCGGTGAGGGCTAAATCCCGCGACAGATGTCCCCAACGTCACCTTGGATTACTATTCGCGCCGTTCCGCTAGCTTCTCGCGCCAATGACTGCTTCGTCGGTCACGGCTGATCCGATTTCGATCCAGACAAGCCGGGACTATCTCTCGCTCACCATTTTCAGTCGCACCCCTGGGCCGACTTCGCTCGCGTCATCTGCTTCAAGGAAGATGACGCCTGCGGTCTCCAGAGCACGCCGCACGCCTTCGACATTGGCGGCCGAACTGCGACCCGGGCCCAGTTCGCTTTCCATCCGGCGGATTGTTTGAAGCGAGACACCAGCCGCTTTAGCCAGTTCAACTCCATTCCATCCCAAAAGAGAGCGCGCCGCGCGGATTTGCGCGGGCGTCAGCATGTTGTGTCACTTTTAGTGCCGATCATGGTATTTTTAGATTGCTCTCAACGGAGTGTCTTGGTACTAAAAGACTAACACACAGAGAAAGGTAGAGTCATGTACTCACGTCGAAAGACGGGCGTAGAGGACGCGCGCCTGCCTGAGATTTCCAGGCGCGGGCTCATCGCGGGAACATCGGTCGCGGCGTTTGGACTGGCCAACCCTGCCACCGGTACCGCCGCCGCCTCCGCCTCAGCCAATCTGGCGCCCGCCGCGTTGATTGCTTCCACTGAGGCGACCAGACACTGCAAGAACTGGCTGGCTATCGACGCCCAGATAGGGCGGCTCCAGAACCGCTGGGCGAAACTGGAGGGTTGGCTGATCCGGGAGCATTCCTGGTGCAATCTTAGCCCCACCGAGCAGCAAGCATTGCCCTGGTCCAAGGAGCTTCGGGACATCGACGGGATCCTGGACACGTTGTTCGAGAGGCGTGAGCGTCTGTTGAAGGCTATTCCGGATTCCGCATCCGTAAGCTTCGAAGCGATCATCGCAAGGCTCGCTGTCCTGGAGCATCTGATTTGGCCTGAGGACCACCCGGAAGCCCACGCCATGATTGCGAGATCGCGGCAAGATCTCATCACGCTGTCGGCGGAGACCCAGTGCGGCGCGTAGACCGCAAACGGAAGAGACCATCACGGCTTCGATCGGAGGAAAAGCGGATGACGGCATCGAAGCCTCGGCCAAGGCGCGGACGCGCACGAAGTTCTGCGGATGTCCTCAAGGGCGCGATCCTGCGGCTGCCGACCAGGCTGCGCGACGTGTTCGTTCTCCATCGTTTCGGAAGACTAACCTACGACGAGATCGGATTGCGTCTGGGAATAGCCCCGGAAGCCGTGAAGGCGGCGCTGGTCGCCGCGCTAGTGCGGCTCGCGCTGGCGGTCAGAATTTCTGAGCGTGAAGAGACCCTGGAACTCACGCGACTGCAAAAGCGAGACCCAGCAGCAGGGCGATCCGCGCCGAGGCGCGGCGGGCTTTAGGCTTCGCCCTGAGCTTCCGGCTGCGCGGGTGATCTCAGCCCATGCGGGTTGCAATCCCTATCGCGAAGAGCTTGGGGCCTTGCCCCTGGCGCACTTCGGAGAGTCTTCCGCCCAGTTTCACTCGCTCTGCTCGTTGCAGCCGGTGCCCCGCGAAGCCTCCCGCTCCGTTTGCTCCCCCAGTCTCGCCGACGGGCAAGGGTTCAGTACGAACCCAAACCCCAGAGGCGGATATGAAGAAGGACTATTCAATCACACGCACACGCTGGAACGGCATTGAGATCGAAATCCGATGGAACGCCGACTATCTGGTCTATGACGACCGAACTCATATGGCCCATCTGGAAGTGGTGAGCGTGTCACCCGAGCGGGCGCCATTGCCGATCACCGAGACAGGTTACAGGTCGCACTTCACGCCGAAAGCGGCGATGGAGGGTTACGACAGCGTGTTAGCTTTCGTTGAAGCATGGCTCGATCAAGCATCGCGTTCCCCGGAATGGAGGGCTTTCGATCAGGCGAACAGGCAGTTGTCGCTGTTCTAGGCGGGCGGGATGGTTACGGTTGGCGCGGACTTCCGCCGTACGCGTTAGGCCTTTGGCTGGCGGGGCTTCCGCGCCTTGGGCGCAGGAGGGGCTGCGGCGACTTCGCCTGACGCCTCGCGGAGCCCAACTGCTGATACTGACAAGCAGCCCAAATCATTGGACGCCGCCACCGACTCCAGCCATCGTTTGTTGCGAGCGTGAAGAATTATCTACACGAACTCTACACGGCATTTTCCACTAGGAAAATTGTCTTACATTACAGACAATTATACCAGAGAGAGATGGCTATCTTTCTCCCGCTGGGAGAGGGAGGCGTTCACCCCGCCTCCTTCAGCTGCCCTTCCAGCCCCTGTTCGCGGACCTTGCGGTACAGGGTGGAGCGGCCGATGCCGAGGCGGCGGGCGATTTCGCTCATGTGGCCGGCGTAGACCTCGATGGCGTGCTGGATCAGGTCGCGTTCGATGTCTTCCAGCGTCCGCAGATGGCCGCGGTCGTCCAGGATGCGGATCGGCTGTTCCGGCAGGGGCGGCAGGTCGGCGTAGGAAGGGGCGGTCTGGGCCGGAGTCGTCGTCGCCTCCGGCATCGGCGCCACCACGCCCGAGATGGACGGGAAATCATAGGGCTGAAGGAAGGGCGAGTCGGCCAGGACGATGGCGCGGAACACCGCGTTCTCGAGCTGGCGCACATTGCCGGGCCAGTCGAAGGCCTGGAGCATCGCCTGGGTCTCGGGCGCGCAGGCGACGATCCGCTTGCCTTCCTCGGCGTTGAACCGGGCGATGAAGTGATCGACCAGGGCCGGGATGTCCTCGCGGCGGTCGCGCAGGGACGGGGCCTCGATCGGGAAGACGTTGAGGCGGTAGAACAGATCCTCGCGGAAGGCGCCGTCCTTGACCTGTTGGGCCGGGTCGCGATTGGTGGCCGAGACGATGCGGACGTCGATCTTGACCGGCCGCTTGCCGCCGACGGGATCGATCTCGCTCTCCTGCAGGGCGCGCAGCAGCTTGACCTGAAGGTCCAGCGGCAGTTCGCCGATCTCGTCCAGGAACAGGGTGCCGCCGTCGGCCTCGCGGAACTTGCCCAGGGTCTTGTCGACCGCCCCGGTGAAGGCGCCCTTCTCGTGACCGAACAGGATGGATTCCGCCAGATTGGCCGGCAGGGCGCCGCAGTTGACGGCGACGAAGGGCTTGCCGGCCCGGTCGCTGGCGCCGTGCAGGGCGCGGGCGATGACCTCCTTGCCGACGCCGCTTTCGCCGGTGATCAGCACCGGAATGGACGACTTGGCGGCCCGCGTTCCAAGAGCCTTGACCATTCGCATGGGGGCGCTGTCGCCGATGATATCGTCGAAACTGGCGCGCCCTTGCGCCCGTTTGGTCAGCCGGCCGACCTCGGCGGTCAACTGGGTCATCTTCAGGGCGTTGCGCACCCCGACCAGCAGACGTTCGGGTCCGACTGGCTTGACGAAGAAGTCCTGGGCGCCGGCCTGCATGGCCTTGACCACGGTGTCGATGCCGCCGTTGGCCGTCAGCACGATGACCGGGGTGGTCACGCCCGCGCTGCGCAGCTCGGCCAGGCATTCCAGGCCCGACATCTCGGGCATCACCATGTCCAGCAACAGCATGTCTGCGCCGCCGCCCCGGAGCATGCGGTCAATGGCTTCGCCGCCCCCGGCCGCATGGACCACGGCGTAGCCGTCGCGTTCGAGCACGGCCTGCAGCAGGCGGCGCTGGGTCGGATCGTCGTCGACCACCAGAACGGTCTTGGCCATGGGAGCCCCTTGTCATCACCGATAGGCCGCCCGTGGTGCGGACTGGCCCGTTTCGGGACGATTTCTAGGGGGACGAGGTGAAAATCGGGTGAGAGGGCGTGGTGACCGGGGGGTTAACGGGGCGTCGGCGGCGGGCAGCTGATCTGCGGTTGAGCCTGCAATCTCTGACCGCCGATGACGAGGTCGGGCAGGCTGGAGGGGGCGACGGTCATGGCCTCGGCAAAAGGCTTGGTCAGATCATCCGCCGGTCTGCGCGTGCACACGGCGGTATATTGCGCGCTTTGTACCCACTGATCCTCGGCGTCTTGAGCGAAGGTCAAGATGGCGCCGGACGTCGCCAGCAAAACCTCCGCACGGCCGTCGCCGTCCAGATCGAGCGTACGAAGCCGGCAGGGTTTGTCGCCGCCGCAAACGTACATCAGGGTGTCCTGCAGCGTCTCCTGGGCGGTAAAGCTGGGCGGCGTGATCTGGCCGGGGACGGGCTGAATGCGGATGCTCTTCACCCGTTCCGCCTGTTCCTCAACCGAATAGCCTGATCGTACCTCTTGGGCTCTGGCCACGCGGGCCAGTTCGGCCGTCTTCGCATCCGGCGACCGCATCAGCCGATCCAGCGCCGCAAGCCCCGCCTTGCCGCTGTCGAAGCGAAGGAACTCGTAGTCGAAATCCTTGGCCGTCACGGCGCCGCGCTCCAGCCGCGCGACCTGATCCGCCGCCGACAGTCGCGCCGGGTCGGCCAGGGGGCTGAACAGGGCCAGGATGGTCGCGACCGACAGGACGGCGGCGAGGATGTTGGTCGGCTCCAGCGGCTTCATCCAGGGGCCGGGGCGGACGGCGGCGAACAGATAGCCCAGGCCATAGACCGCGCCGATCACAGCGCAGGCCGTGGCGATGATCCGATCCGGCGTCAGCCCGTGCTGGCCGATGCGCAGGGCCAGGCCCCAG
This sequence comes from Brevundimonas mediterranea, assembly GCF_011064825.1. Lineage (NCBI taxonomy): Bacteria > Pseudomonadati > Pseudomonadota > Alphaproteobacteria > Caulobacterales > Caulobacteraceae > Brevundimonas > Brevundimonas mediterranea. Next base: position 606,020 of record NZ_CP048751.1, on the reverse strand, counting down.
AAGGCCAGGCCAACCAGGGGCGCGATCAGGGCCGAGGCGACCCGGACGCCGTAGCGCAGCACCACCGGGGGGCGATGGTCGGGACGGCCGTCCTGGTAGGCGGTGTTGATCAGCACGATCAGGGCGGCCGCCGCCGACAACACCAGGGCCGTCGCGCTGCCCGTCTCCCACAGGCCGTCCAGGCCGGTGAAGGGCAGGGCCAGCAGGAAGCCGCCGACCAGCACCGTGATGACCAGCAGCAGCCAGGACAACAGCATCAGGGCCACGGTCCGCACGCCCCGGATCAGACCGTCGCGCACATCGGTCAGATGCACCGCCGTGGCGAAGGCCAGGCCGGTCAGCGGCAGGGAGAACCAGCTTTCTTGCAGCAGGTCGCTGAGAAAGCTCAGCCCGATGATCTTGAACAGGCTGGCCCCGAGCAGAAGCAGCAGCCAGAAGGCGCCGGCGAAGCCGACCGACAGCACCCCCTGCACCCCCGCCATCCAGGCGGCGTCGAAATAGGCCGGGTAGGAGGCCGCCAGCCGGCGCTCGCGGTCTGCCGGCACGACCAGATGATGGGCGATGAACAGGGCCGCCGCCGCGAAGACGAACAGGGGGAAGGTCGCCTCGCGGGCGCCGTCGGCCTGACGGGCGATGTCGTGCCAGGCCAGCAGGGCCAGCACCAAACCTGCGATCAGGCTCCAGACCACATAGACCCACAGCCTCAGCTTGCCGACGCCGGACAGCAGGACGGCGGGCAGGAACAGGGCGGTCAGCAGGGCCGGGGCGAACAGGTCGGGATGGCGCTGCGACCAGCTGGCGCTGTCGCCCTCGGTGGCGCGCAGCAGCAGGTACAGGACGATGCCCTGCACCAGGCCGACCGTCAGCCGCACGATGGCGATCCGGCGGCGGTCGCCGTCCGGCGTGGTCCCGCCCCAGCCCGTGCCGAGAATATTCGCCGCTTCGGTGGTCATGACGCGCCCTTTTGTCCGGTTCGGAGCCCGACCTGGGCGCGCCATCTAGCCGGATCGGGGGTGTTCAGGGAAGCGGCGCCTCGATCCGACACGCCCGCGCCAGATAACAGCCGCGCGGGGCGAAATGGATGTGGACCTGGTCCAGGGCCGGATGGTCGAACGCCTCGGCAAGCCGTGCATCCAGATCGGCGCCGTCGATCACCAGCCCCTCAATCATCATGTTGCGCCGGTCATAGAGGCGCAGCGACAGTGGTCGTTTGGTCAGCATCTCCGGCGCCGGTCCGGTGATCGGCGCCTGTTCCACCGCCGACTCGCGCACGAAGATCGGTCCCGAGGCGCGATAGGGCGAGGTCGGGTCGGTCAGATGGGCGTGATTGACCAGCACCAGCGCCTCTCCGGCGTCGGCGTCGCGCAGACTGACCCGGCAGGGCGCGCGGCCGGGGGCGTCGGCGACCCACCGGCGCGCGCCGACCGTGGCTAAGTCTTTATCGGACATGGCGAAATAGGGCACGAAGGGCGCCAGGGGCAGGGCTTCGATGCGATAGGTCATGGTGAATCTCCAGATTGAGGTCTTTCCTTGCGACGTTCGGTTCTCGCCGTCTGGCGGCTTGCGGCCGTTGCATCGCGCCCGCGCCGCCCCCACAAAGGCGGGCATGAACGCCCCCTTTAAAGCCCTCTCCCAGTCCGACCCTGCGGAAGCCCCTCTGTGGGACCTGACCGACCTCTATGGTTCGCGCGACGACGCCCGGATCGCCGCCGACCTGGATCGGGCGCGCGCCCTGGTGGACGAGATGAACGGCCTGCAAGGCCGGCTGGCGGGGCAGGGCGGCGATCCGGCTTCGTTGGGCGCGGCGCTGGATCGGGCGATCAGCCTGTATGAACAGGCCTCGGACGTCCTGGGCGCCCTGGGCGCCTACGCCTTCCTGGCGGCCTCGACGGCGCGCGACGATGCGGGCGCTCAGGGGTTCGAGGCGGATGTGCGCGAGAAGATCACCGCCATAGCCACCCCGACCGTCTGGCTGACGCTGGAGATCAACCAGATCGACGACGCCGCGCTGGAGGCCGCGCTTCAGGCCCACGCAGGCGCATCGCGCTGGCGGCCGTGGCTGCGGCGGGTGCGGGCGATGAAGCCGCACGAACTGTCCAGCGAGCTTGAGACCTTCATCGCCGAACGCGGCCCGATCACGGCCCAGTGGCCGCGCCTGTTCGACGAACAGCTGGCGGCTCTGCGGGCCAAAGCCGGCAATGAAAGCCTGACCCTGGCCGAGGCCCTGAACCGGTTGTCCGATCCCAAGCCCGCGCGCCGCAAGGCCGCCGCCGAGGGTTTGTCGGAGGCCCTGGCCGCCCGCGCCCCGACCCTGGCCCTGGTGCTGAACACGGTCGCCGCCGACAAGGCGATGGAGGATCGCTGGCGCGGCTTCAAACGCCCCGCCGACAGCCGCCACCTGGGCAACGAGGTCGACGGCGAGGCGGTGGACGCCATGGCCGAGGCCGTCGCCGCCGCCTATCCGCAGCTGTCGCACCGCTATTATGCGCTGAAGGCCAAGGCCATGGGCAAGGCGCGGCTGGACCACTGGGACCGCAACGCCCCGATCGAGACCACCGCCCCGCGCGCCTTCACCTGGAGCCAGGGGCGCGAGATCGTTCTGGACAGTTTCTCCGACCTTGGGGCCGAGTTCGCGGAGCGCGCCGCCGGTTTCTTCGACAAGCCGTGGATCGACGGCCGCGCCCGGCCGGGCAAGCAATCGGGCGCCTATGCCCACCCGGTCACCGCCGACCGCCACCCCTATGTCTTCCTGAACTGGATGGGCGAGCGGCGCGACGTCCTGACCCTGGCCCACGAACTGGGCCACGGGGTGCACCAGACCCTGGCGGCGGACCAGGGCACCCTGTTGGCCGACACCCCCCTGACCCTGGCCGAGACCGCCTCCATCTTCGCCGAGGGTCTGACGTTTGATCGCCTGCTGGCGACGGCGCCCAAGCGCGAGCAGCGCGGCCTGCTGGCCGGGCGGATCGAGGACGGGCTGAACACGGTGGTGCGCCAGATCGCCTTCCACCGGTTCGAGACCCGCTTCCACGACGAGCGGCAGAAGGGCGAGGTCTCGCAGCAGCGGATCAACGAGCTGTGGCTGACCGAGATGGGCGCCTCCCTGGGGCCGGCGGTGACGCTGAATCCCGGCTATGAGCACTGGTGGGCCTATGTCAGCCACTTCGTCCACTCGCCCTTCTACGTCTACGCCTACGCCTTCGGCGACCTGCTGGTGGCGGCGTTGATGGAGGCGCGGCGGGCCGATCCGACGGGCTTCACCCCCCTGTACCGCGACCTGCTGGCCGGGGGCGGGGCTAAGACCTATGTCGAGGCGCTGAAGCCCTTCGGCCTCAATCCGCGCGATCCGGCCTTCTGGAGCGTGGGCTGCAAGCGGCTGGAACGTCTGGTGGATCAGTTCGAAGCGCTGGGGTGAGAGGCTGGCGCCCGGCTGAACCCGCGCTATAGTCGCCTCAACGACAAGACCGAGGGAGTTCTCATGGCCGACGCTCACAATCCCGCCACCGCCGAGGCAGACGCCGACGCGACCGCCTATGTCCGGGGCGGGATGCAGATCAATGAACAGGCGGCGACTTTCAAGCTGTTCATGGATCTGGCCAAATGGGGCTCGTTGGCCGTGGCCTGCCTGCTGCTGTTCCTGACCCTGTGGTTCCATCCGGGCGGCAACCTGATGGCGGCCCTGGTCGGCGCAGTGGTGCTGGGGGGCGTCGGCTTCTTCGCCCTGAAGCCCAAGGCCGACGCGGGCCACTGAGCCCCCGTCCGCAACGATGCAATAACGACGCGCTTTGACGGCGTCTTCGGAACCGGCCTAGTCTCGCGTCCCATACAGGAACAAGGGGATTCGCTTGGCCGTCGCTATCGCCGCCACCCGTGAACGTCGCGAAGGCGAGACGCGCTGCGCCGTCACGCCCGAGACGGTCAAGAAGCTGATCGCCCTGGGCGCGACCGTCACGGTCGAGGCCGGGACCGGCCTGGGCTCCTCCATTCCCGACGCCGACTACGCCGCCGCCGGCGCGGCGGTGAAGCCCGACACCCGCGCGGTGCTGGACGGCGCCGACATCGTGCTGAAGGTCCGCGGCCCGACGGCCCAGGAGACCAGCGCGCTCAAGCCCGGCGCAATCGTCATCGCCATGCTGGACGCCTGGCGCGACAAGGCCACGGTCGAGGCCCTGACCGGCGCCAACGCCACCGCCTTCGCCATGGAGTTCGTGCCCCGCATCACCCGCGCCCAGGTCATGGACGTGCTGTCGTCCCAGGCCAATCTGGCCGGCTATCGCGCGGTGATCGAGGCGGCCTACGCCTATGGCAAGGGTTTCCCGATGATGATGACGGCGGCCGGCACGGTCGCCGCCGCCAAATGTTTCGTCATGGGCGTGGGCGTGGCGGGCCTCCAGGCCATCGCCACGGCGCGGCGTCTGGGCGCCGTCGTCACCGCCACCGACGTCCGTCCCGCCACCAAGGAACAGGTCGAGAGCCTGGGCGCCAAATTCCTGGCCGTCGAGGACGAGGAGTTCAAGAACGCCCAGACCGCCGGCGGCTACGCCAAGCCCATGTCGTCCGAGTATCAGGCCAAACAGGCCGAACTGACCGCCAGCCATGTGGTCAAGCAGGACATCGTCATCACCACCGCCCTGATCCCCGGCCGCGCCGCGCCGGTGCTGCTGACGGCGGCCCATGTGGCCTCGATGAAGCCGGGCTCGGTCATCGTCGATCTGGCGGTCGAGGCGGGCGGCAATGTCGAGGGCTCGAAGCTGAACGAGGTGGTGACCACCCCGAACGGCGTCACCATCGTCGGCTGGTCCAACCTGCCCGGCCGCATCGCCGCCGACGCCAGCGCCCTGTACGCCCGCAACCTGACGGCCTTCGTGGGCCTGATGATCAAGGACGGGGTCCTGGCCGTGGATCTGGAGGACGAGATCCTGAAGGCGGCCGTGGTGACGCACGGCGGGGCCGTGGTGCATGAAGGGCTTAAGGGAGCAAGCTGATGGAACATGTCGATCCCACCGTCTTCCGCCTGGCCATCTTCGTCCTGGCCATCTTCGTCGGCTATTACGTGGTCTGGAGCGTGACGCCGGCCCTGCACACGCCGCTGATGGCCGTGACCAATGCGGTGTCCAGCGTCATCATCGTCGGCGGCCTGATCGCGGCGGCGGCTGTGTCGGGCGACGTCACCGGCCCCAGCGCCTGGATCGCCAAGGGCGCGGGCGTGGCGGCCGTGACCCTGGCCAGCGTCAACATCTTCGGCGGCTTCATGGTCACCCGGCGGATGCTGGCCATGTACAAGAAGAAGGAGCGGCCGGCTCCCAAGGGCGCGGCATGATCGATCCCGCCCAGATCGCCATAACCGGCTCATGGATCGCCACCGGCGTCGGCTTCGGCCTGTGGCTGTACGGCTGGTTCGGGACGAAACTGCCGCTGAAGCGTCAGCGGCTGCACGACTGCGGCATCGCCCTGGTCTTCTCGGCCATACTGGTCCGGGTCGTGAGCCAGGAGCGGCCGCTGGGGGTTTTCGAATGGGCCCTGTTCTTCATCGGCCCGTTGTTCATCGCCGCCGCCCTGTGGCGGCTGGCGCGCACGTCTTGAGGGGAGGGGCGTGATGAACGCATCGTTGGCCGCACTGGCCTATCTGGTTTCCGGCGTCCTGTTCATCCTGTCGCTGCGCGGCCTGTCCAGCCCCGAGACCAGCCGCCAGGGCAACACCTTCGGCATGATCGGCATGGCCCTGGCCATCGGCGTGACCCTGCTGACCCTGGGAACCACCGGGGCGCTGGACGCCGTCACCCTGGCCCTGATCGCGGGCGGGGTCATCGTTGGCGGCGGGACCGGCGCCCTGATCGCGCGGCGCGTCGCCATGACCGACATGCCCCAGTTGGTCGCCGCCTTCCACAGTCTGGTCGGCATGGCCGCCTGCCTGGTCGCCATCGGCGCCGTCTATGCGCCCGAGGCCTTCGGAATCCTGTCCGAGGACGGGACGGGCATAAAGACCCTGTCGATCATCGAACTGTCGCTGGGCGTCGCCATCGGGGCCATCACCTTCACCGGCTCGGTCATCGCCTTCGCCAAGCTGAACGGCAATATGTCGGGTGCGCCCATCATCCTGCCGGCGCGGCACCTGATCAATGTCGGCCTGGGTCTGGGCCTGGTCTTCCTGATCGGCATTCTGATCGGCACCGGCGGCGCGGCGACCTGGGCCTTCTGGGGCGTCTTCCTGATCGCCCTGGTGCTGGGCGCGACCCTGATCGTCCCCATTGGCGGCGCCGACATGCCCGTGGTGGTGTCGATGCTGAATTCCTATTCCGGCTGGGCGGCGGCGGCCCTGGGCTTCACGCTCGAGAACATCGCCCTGATCATCACCGGCGCCCTGGTCGGCAGTTCCGGCGCGATCCTGAGCTACATCATGTGCAAGGGCATGAACCGCAGCTTCATCAGCGTCATCCTGGGCGGCTTCGGCGGCGCGGACGCCGCGGCCGGTCCGGCCGGCGCCAAGGAGACCCGGCCCGTCAAACAGGGCTCGGCCGAGGACGCCGCCTTCATCATGAAGAACGCCTCCAAGGTCATCATCGTGCCCGGCTACGGCATGGCCGTGGCCCAGGCCCAGCATGCGCTGCGCGAAATGGCCGACAAGCTGAAGGAGGAGGGGGTCGAGGTGAAATACGCCATCCACCCCGTCGCCGGCCGGATGCCCGGCCACATGAACGTCCTGCTGGCCGAGGCCAACGTCCCCTATGACGAGGTGTTCGAGCTGGAGGACATCAACGCCGAGTTCGCCACCGCCGACGTCGCCTTCGTCATCGGCGCCAACGACGTCACCAACCCCGCCGCCAAGACCGACCCCCAGTCGCCGATCTACGGCATGCCGATCCTGGACGTGGAAAAGGCCGGGACCGTGCTGTTCATCAAGCGCGGCATGGGCTCGGGCTATGCGGGCGTCGAGAACGAGCTGTTCTTCCGCGACAACACCATGATGCTGTTCGCCGACGCCAAGAAGATGGTCGAGGGGATCGTGAAGGCGCTGTGAGGCTCCACTGTCGTCATCCTGGGTACGAGGCCCAGGATGACGGGTTGAGCGCGCAGCTTCATATTCCGTCATCCGGGGAAGCAGGCAGATGAAGCTAAAGGGCGCGCCGCCCATCGTCTCGCCCACCACCGAAACCCCTATCGCCCGAGCTTGACCGGCGCTATCACGCGTCCGTGAACGCCCTGTCCAAACCCGCTCCCGTCGCCCATCGCCGTTTCGAGGCGCTCGATTCCCTGCGCGGGGTGTGCGCCATCCTGGTCGTCATGTTCCACATGCCGGTGGCCAGCCACTGGCGGAGCTGGGACTTCATCCAGCACGCCTATCTGTTCGTCGATTATTTCTTCGTCCTGTCGGGCTTCGTCATCGCTCATGCCTATGCCGCACGGTTGAAGACGGCGGCGGACGCCGGCCGGTTCATGGTCCGGCGGTTCGGGCGGATCTGGCCGATGCACGTGCTGATGCTGGCGGCCTATGTCGGCCTGGAGCTGGCGCGGCTGGCCTTTCATTTCGATAGTGCGGCGCCGTTTACCGGAGACCGGTCGGTGTGGGCGATCTTCACCAATCTGGCCCTGATCCAGGCCTGGCACGTCCATCCGCATCTGACCTGGAACGGCCCGTCGTGGACGCTGAGCGCGGAATGGGCCTGTTATCTGATCTTCGCCGGCCTGGTGCTGGCGGCGCCCAAGCGGTTTCGCTGGATCGGCCTTGTGCTCGCGATCATAGGCGGCGTTCTGGTGGTCAGCTACGCCCGGCGCTGGATGAACACCACCTATGACTTCGCCGTGCCGCGCGCGGTCTACGGCTTCTTCCTGGGCTGCCTGTTGCAGGGTCTATGGATGAACATCCCGCGCCTGAAGGGCCTGGCGGCCACGGGGCTGGAGATCGCGGCCGTCGTCGCCGTCTGCCTCTTTGTGGCCTGGGCCGAGGGGCCGGTGACGGTCGCCGTCACCCTGGTCTTCGTCGTCCTGGTCTGGGTGTTCGCGGGCGAGGAGGGACGGGTGTCGCGCCTGCTGGACCATCCGGCGCTCGTGACCCTGGGGCGCTGGTCCTTCTCCATCTACATGGTCCACATGTTCATCCTGACCGTGATGCTGATCATCGCGCGCAAGCTGGACTGGATGCCGGGCGGACGGCGCGTCGATTTCGGCTCGGTCTGGCTGAACGACCTGTTCGCGCTGGGCCTGTTCGGCTTCATCGTCGTGATCGCGGTCGTGGCGCACAATCGGGTCGAACGCCCGGCCCAGCGCCTGATCGACCGCTGGACCAAGCCCAAGGCCGCCTGAATTCAGGCCGCCATCAGCCAGGGCGTTTCCGCCGGGTCCGACCGCGCCTCGTCCCACAGGGCGTCCTCGTCCGAATAGCGGGCGATGGCGGCGGCGGAGATGACGTCCACCACCTGTTCCTCCAGCCGATCCCAGATGACGGCCAGGTCCAACGAGCCGTCGGCCTCGCACGGCACGATCAGATAGCGGTTGGTGTTGACGGCGGTGTTCGGTTGGAAGCGAGCCATTTGATGATCTCCTGAAGCGGTCGGCCTCTTGTCGATGATGGCGTTATGGCGCACTGTTGCGTCAGAAACGGACGTATCATTTCAGGAGCGGCGGTGAGACACGACAAGGCGGCCATGGTGATCGACCTGGCGCGGCGCATGGCCGCCAGCGCCGAAGGCCTGACCATCGACGAGATGGCGCGCGACATGCGCGTCGGCCGCCGCACCGCCGAACGGATGCGTGACGCCGTCCTCATGCTGTTCCCCCAGGTGGAGGAGGTGTCGGATCCGCCGTCGAAACGCTGGCGCATCCGCGGCGGCCTGTCCGCCTTCGAACAGGCGCCGACCGCGACCGAGATGCTGGAACTGGCCAAGGCCGCCTCGGCCCTGCGCGCCGCCGGCGAACCGGCCCGCGCGGCGGCGCTGGAGGCGCTGGAGCGCAAGCTGAAGGCGGCGATGCGCTCCACCACCCTGAACCGGATGGCCCCGGACCTGGAGGCCCTGGTCCGGGCCGAGACCATCGCCGTCCAGGCCGGACCGCGCCCTTCGGCGGACGAGGCCATGCTGACCGCCATTCGCGGGGCGGTGCTGGCGCAGCAGCCGCTGGGCTTCACCTATTCCCGACCGGGCGCCGAGCCGCGCAGGCGGACCGTCGCCCCCTGCGGCGTCATGTTCGGCCGGGCCAACTATCTGGTCGCCGCCGACCGGGAGACGGGCCGCATCCAGACCTTCCGCCTGGACCGGATGAGCCATGTCGCCCCGCAGGACGGGGTGGCGGTTCCGCCCGCCGACTTCGACCTGGGCGTCTTCGCCAGCCAGTCCTTCGGCATCTATCAGGACGAGATCGAGGACGTGGTGCTGCGTATCGCCCCTGAGGGTGCGGCCGAGGCGAAGAGCTGGCGCTGGCACCCGACCCAGTCGTTCGAGGATCAGGCGGACGGCGCCGTCATCGTCCGGTTCCGCGCCTCGGGCATGCGCGAACTGGCTTGGCACCTGTTCACCTGGGGCGAACAGGCCATGATCCTGGCGCCCGAGCGGCTTAAGGCCGTCATGGCCGGGGAACTGGCGGCGGCCGGGCGCGCTCTGGACGCGGCTCGCGGATGAAGAAGGCTTAAGGTGACGCTGTCGCCGGCCCTCGCTATCGCAGGCCTGACCTGTTGGAGAACTTCATGCGTCTGAAGACGGCCCTCATATGCGCCGCCCTTGTCGGCTTTTCGACCGTTGCGGCCTGCGCTTCGCCCGCCGTCGTCGCGTCGCAAGACCCGAGCATGGCCGGAGACGGCCGCGTCGACGTGTCGGTCGAACGCAACGGCGATCGCTGGACGGCGGAGTATGTGCTGGATCGTGACGCCCCGGCCTGGGCCTTCTTCCGCTCGGCCCTGTTGCGCGAGAGCCGCCAGCCGTGGCGGCCGGCCTGGTGGCGGGTGGAGACGCCGAGCGTCGTGCTGGAGCGGATCGGCGATTACGACGTGCTGCGCTCGACCGACGGCGGCCCTGTGCCGCGCAATGTCCGCATCGCCATGACGCCGCGCCCCGGCGATCTGGAGGCGGAGTATGATCCGGCCCTGGTGTTCTCGGACGGGACGGTGGCGCTGTTCTCAGGTCAGTTCGACGTCATCCCGCTGGAGTCCGCCGCCGTCGCCCGCGCCCTGCCGCGCGACCTGAACGGCGTCGATGTGCCCGGCGGCCCGGCCAGCGTGACCTGGCGTGACCGCGCCGGCCCGGTGCTGTTCAAGGGCGAGCGCGCGCCCCAGGTCACGGCCGTTGACGCCCAGACCTATGTCCTGTTCGGCGACGCCACGACCCGCCGGGGCGAAGGGATCACCACCGTCATCGATCCCGGTCTGCCGCGCTGGCTGGGCGATGAACTGGCCGGTTTCACACCCCGCGTCATGGCCTATTACGCCCAGCGCCTGGGTCGGGCTCAGGGCGAGGCGCCGACCCTGATGGTCAGCTGGACCGGCCCGACCAAATCCCTGTCCAGCATGGGCGGCAGCGTTCTGCCGGGTCTGATCTCGATGAATTTCGAAGGGGAGGGGGTGCTGGACCCCGACGCCCAGGCCCTCGCCCGCGCCCACTGGTTCATCGGTCACGAAGCGGCGCATTTCTGGCTGGGCTCTCAGGGGCTGAAATACCAGTACGCCCGCGAGGCCTGGATCACCGAGGGCGGGGCCGACCTGATGGCGGTGCGCGCGCTGAAGGCCATCGACCCCGCCTATGACGACCGGGCCGAGTTGCAGCGCGAGGTGGACGACTGCATCACCCTGGCGGCGGGCAAGCCCGTGGCCTCGGCCGGCGACCGGGGCGACAACCGCGCCTATTACGCCTGCGGCGCCGTCTGGGGCCTGGTCATCGAAGCGGCGGAACGACGCGCGGGCGGCGGCGACTTCTTCGACGTGGTCGCCGATTTTCAGCGCCGCGACAATGACGACGGGGTGCTGAGCCGCGACGAATGGCTGGGCGCCCTGACCCGCCTGTCGCGCGACCCCACCCTGGCCAACGACATCTCGACCATGCTGGACCAGGGCGTCGCCAATCCTTCCGCCGTCATCGCCCGCCTGTTCCAGCGCACCGGCGTCGCCTTCCGCCTCGACAACGGCCGGGTGATCCTGACCTGACGGTTTGACGCGGATCAAGGCGGGACGGGGCCGAAGGGCGCATCCAGACTCCGGCAACAAGGAGCACCGCCATGACCTATGCGAGCCTGATGGTCTATGTGGATGACGAGGCCGACAATGTCGCGCGGATCGGTTTCGCGCGCGATCTCGCCGCCATTCACGACGCGACCCTGATCGGGATCTCCGTCAGCGAGCCCGAGCCGCCGCTGGTCGACGCCTATGTCGCCGGGGGAATGGCCGGTGAAATCCTGGCCCTGCGCCGGGACCAGGCCGACGGCGAACTGTCCGCCGCCAAGGCCCGTTTCCTCGAAGCCATGAAGGACACCGGCATAGATCACGAATGGCGGGCGGAGACCGGCTATCCCGCCTCCTGTGTCGCACGCCATGCGCGGGCGGCCGACCTGATCCTGGTGGGGCGTGACGCCGGGCGTCTGCCCTATCGTGCGCCGGACGCGGGCGACCTGATCATGAACATCGGCCGGCCTGTCCTGGTCGCGCCGCCCCGGGCCTCGGCCGCGCCGGTCGACGGGGTCGTCCTGGTGGCGTGGAAGGAAGGGCGCGAGGCTCAGCGCGCCGTCGCCGCCGCCTTGCCGCTGATGAAACAGGCGCGCGAGGTAAAGGTGGTCGAGATCTGCGCCTCGGCCGACGCCGCCGCCGCCGCCGCGCGGGTCGCCGACGTCGCCGCCTGGCTGCGCCGCCACGGCGTCGTCGCCGAAAGCGAGGCCAAGGTGCGCGACGAACGCCCCGCCGGCGACCGCATCCTGGCCCTTGTCGAACAGACCGGCGCCAATCTGATCGTCGCCGGCGCCTGGGGCCATTCCCGGATGCGGGAATGGGTGCTGGGCGGCGTCACCCAGGCCCTGCTGAACCGCAGCCAGTCCTGGCTTCTGCTGAGCCACTGAGGCCTCAGCGGTCCTCGCGGGCGTGGAAGATGCGGGCGACGACGACGGCGTCCGCATCGACGCGGTATTGGACGACGTAGCCGCTGGCGCCGAAGGGGATGTAGAGGTGGCGTAGACCGTCCAGTTCGATCCCGATCATCGGGGTCTCCGCCAGCTGGCCTATGGACCGGGTGATGGTATGGCCTGCTCGTCGGGCGGCGTTTGGATTGACGCCCCGCAGAAAGCCGATGACCCGTCGGCGATCCTGAATCGCATCAAGCGAAAGCCGTATCTTCAAGCCTTGGCCTTCAACATGGCCTCGATCTCAGCCTCGAAATCCGCCGCCCAGTCCTCGAACTCGATGAACTTGCCGGTGCGGTCGTACTCAGCCAGCCGACGTTTGGCCTCGGTGGTGTCGTAAGGCGTGGCCGGAGGCCAAGGCTCTGGGCTGTCCACGACGAAGGCAGCATCTTTCTCTCGAACTTCGAAGTCGCCGGAGGGGGCGTCACGCCCGCTCGCGAGCGCCTTGTCCAGGACAGCGAGGGCATAGGCCTCGGGCGTTATCCCCGCCGCGCGCGCAGCGGCCTTGAGCCGTTCAAGCGCCGCGTCGGTCAGGGGCAGGGTCAGGACGTGATCGGCCATGACTCAACCATGTCACAACTATGAGTGGTTGTGAACTCACATCGCCGCGAACGGGTACGGGCTGACCGATTTGGACCAGTCGTCCACGGCCAGCGGCCGGTCGATGGGCGCCGCAGCGCGTTCGGCGCAGGGATGGCGGTGGCACAGGCGGCAGGCCGGACCGATGGGCGTGACCTCGGGCCGTTCCAGATCCAGGCCGTGGGCGTAGGCCAGACGGGGGGCGTGGCGCAGTTCGCAGCCCAGGCCGACGGCCAGGTCGTGGGCGTCGCCATAGCCGTCCTGGCCCTGGCGTTCGACCGTGCGGGCGAAGGTGAACCAGCGCCCGCCATCCGGCGTCTCGATGATCTGGGTGATGATCCGGCCCGGCGTACGGAAGGCCGAGTGCAGCCGCCAGCGCGGGCAGGCGCCGCCGAAGCGGGAGAAGGGAAAGGCGCCGGCGGCATAGCGTTTGGAGATATTGCCCGCCTGATCGACCCGCATCAGGAAGAAGGGCACGCCCCGCGCCGTCGGCCGCGACAGGGTGGTCAACCGATGCGCCGCCTGTTCATAGCTGACCCCGAACCGGGCCTGGAGCCGCGCCAGATCATATCCGGTCTCTTCCGCCGTGCGCTGGAAGGCGGCATAGGGCATCAGGATCGCGGCGGCGAGGGTATTGGTCAGGGCCACCTTCAGCAGGGATCGCGTCGGGCCGTCCGGGGCGTTCGCAGCCTGGACCATGGCGTTCAGGGCCGGGCCCTGCTCGGCCAGGGCCAGTTGATAGGCGATGGCGAAGGCGCGCGACGACGGGCCCAGGGCCTCGGACAGCAGCAGGCGGCGGCGGTGCAGATCGTAGCGGCGGGTCCATTCCACCATGACCTCGGCCGGCAGGGTGCGGACGCCCAGATCGTGTTTCGCCGCCAGCCGCTGGCGCGCGGCGGGTTCGAAACCGTCGGCGTGGGCCGGCGCCTCGGCCGCCAGGGCCTCGGCCAGGGCCTCGCCCATCTGGTCCAGTTCGGGGAAGTGGTTGCCGCGCGACTGGATATATTCGCGAACCCATTCGGCCGGGCTGGTGTCCACCAGGCCTTCGCCGTTCTCGGCGGCGGCGCGGGCCCGGGCGCGGCCGTCGTCAAAGGCCTGGTACAGGCGCAGCATGGCGTCCGCGACGCCGGGCGCCTCTTCCAGCAACTGCACCAGTTCGTGACGGGGCAGGGACAGGCCCGCGAACAGAGGGTCGGCCAGAACCTCGCCCAGCCGTGCCTCGTCCGCCGCCCCGCCCTGGTTCAGGCTGCGCAAATCGACGTCATAGGTCTCAGCCAATCGCAGCAGCAGTTGGGCCGAAACGGGCCGCTGATTGCGTTCTATGTGGTTGAGATAGCTGGGCGAAACGCCCAGGTCGGCCGCCATGGCCGTCTGAGTCAGAGCCAGGTCGCGCCGCAGCCGCTTCAGCCGGGCGCCGAGGAAAAGCTTGCGATCGGCGGCGATTTCCATGGTCGGAGAATGTCACATTATGACTGACTATGCAAAGTCATGATATGACAAACTGACATCAATACGGGCTTAGACACTGTGTCATTCGTGACTTCAGCGTGTTCTTGTCTCCGAGACGGCGGCTGCGGCCGCGCCATTCAGAGACCGAGTTCGACCATGACCACCTTCGCCGACCTGGTTCCTTCGCCCGCCGGCCGTTTCGACGGCATCGAGCGTCCCTATACCCCTGAGGACGTTCTGCGCCTGCGCGGCTCCGTGCCGATCACCCACACCCTGGCCGAGCGCGGCGCCAACCGTCTGTGGCAGTTGCTGCACGACGAGCCCTTCATCAACGCCTTGGGCGCCGTCACCGGCAACCAGGCCATGCAGATGGTCCGCGCCGGTCTGAAGGCCATCTATCTGTCAGGCTGGCAGGTCGCGGCCGACGCCAACACCGCTTCGGCCATGTATCCGGACCAGTCGCTGTACCCGGCCAACGCCGCGCCGGAACTGTGCCGCCGCATCAACCGCACCCTGCAGCGCGCCGACCAGATCGAGCACGCCGAGGGCGGCGCCAAGCGCGACTGGTTCGCCCCGATCGTCGCCGATGCGGAAGCCGGCTTCGGCGGCCCGCTGAACAGCTTCGAGATCATGAAGGCCTTCATCGAGGCGGGCGCCGCCGGCGTCCACTTCGAGGATCAGCTGGCGTCCGAGAAGAAGTGCGGCCACCTGGGCGGCAAGGTCCTGATCCCGACCCAGGCGCATGAACGCAATCTGGTCGCCGCCCGTCTGGCCGCCGACGTCATGGGCACGCCGACCATCACGGTCGCCCGCACCGACGCCGAAAGCGCCCAGTTGATCACCTCGGACATCGACGAGCGCGATCAGCCCTTCATCGACCGCGAAAACCGCACCCCCGAGGGCTTCTTCCGCCTGAAGGAGGGCACGGGCCTGGATCATTGCATCGCGCGCGGCCTGTCGTACGCGAACATCGCCGACCTGCTGTGGTGGGAGACCTCCCACCCGGATCTGGACGACGCCAAGAAGTTCGCCGAGGCGATCCAGAAGAAGCATCCGGGCAAGCTGATGGCCTACAACTGCTCGCCCTCCTTCAACTGGAAGGCCAAGCTGGACGACGCCACCATCGCCAAGTTCCAGCGCGAGCTGGGGGCCATGGGCTACAAGTTCCAGTTCGTGACCCTGGCCGGCTTCCACGCCTTGAACAACTCGATGTTCGAGCTGGCGGACGGCTATCGCGATCGCGGCATGGCGGCCTATTCCGAACTGCAGCAGCGCGAGTTCGCCAACGAGGCCGCCGGCTACACCGCCACGCGTCACCAGCGCGAAGTCGGCACCGGCTATTTCGATCAGGTCGCCACGGTCATCTCCAACGGCACGTCCTCGACGACGGCGCTGAAGGACTCGACCGAGACGGCCCAGTTCACCCACGCGGCTTAAGGCCCCCTCAGCTCAAGGAAAGGAACCTCCATGGAACCGCTGACCCGAACCGAAGCCATTATCGACTTCTGCCTGGCGCCCCTGGCGCTCGACACAGGCACCGAGGCCGAACGCGAGGTGCGCCGTCGCATGACCCATGTGCTTCGAACCTATCAGGCCAAGGTCGCCAAGCCGATCGCCGTGGACTTCTCGTCCATGCCGTCCCAGGTGATCAACGAGGCCGCTCACGGCTACGAATAGGCCGTCCCGCGCAAGGAAAAGGCCCGCTCCGATCGCTCGGGGCGGGCCTTCGTCCGTCTGAACGGGTTTAGCGCGACGAAGACGGCGAGGTGTTCAGCGAGGCCGTCGGCGACGGCGCGGGCGTCTGCGTCAGGGTGACCGAAACCGGCGAAACCGCGGCGGGGGGCGTGCTGGTTTCTTCGGGATCGCCGACCGTGATCGAGGTCGTGAGCACCGCCTGGGTGGTGCAGGTGGCCAGGTCGCGTGCGACGTGACGGCCCAGGCAGAACATGTCCTCATAGGCGGGGCGCGAGGCGGCCAGGCACTGGAACAGCATCAGTTTGGACATGTTCAGGCAGAATTCGCTGTTCGTCTCGACCACCAGGGCGTCGGTATTGGCCCGGGCCTCGTCGCCGGCGGCCCCGAGAGCGGCCAGGGCGGCGATGGCCAGCGACCGCGTCAGGGCCGGCGTATAGGGCGGCGCCTTGCGCGACGCCTCGACCGACAGGCCCTGGCCGGTGTTGGCGGCCGTGAACAGACGGCTCGATTCATCGCCGGAAGGCAGCATGGTCGCCGCCGACAGGGTCTTGGCGCCCTCCAGCCGAACTTCGCGGTTGGGCACGTGGGTGACGGCCCAGCGACGGCGCGGATCGTTGCGTTCCTGAACCGTATAGGCGTCGGCCTCGACGGCCTCGGCGATGGCGCGCATCGCGACGGCGTCCTTGCCGATGGTGGCGGTGATCAGGCCCGCCGCAGCGTCGGCGCCGGGCAGGGTGGCGGCATAGGCCGGATCGGCGACGATCTGGGCGATCATCTGCTGGCGCTGGACGGGATCGGCGGCGAACTGGCGCACCCCGGCCACGAACTCGGGCGACTGAAGCGCGATGATCGAGCCGTAGGCGATCAGGCCGCGCGACAACTGGGCCGGCTCATACGAGGCGCCCTTGCGGATGGCGGCTTGGATGGATTCGGCGTCCGGGAAGCCGCCCGGCTGGATGGTCTCGGCCTCCCGCAGGAAGGCGACATAGATCGAGGCCGCCTGGGCCACGCCCTCGTTCAGCGAAACCGGCGGCGGAGGCGGCGGGGCAGGCGGGGGCGCCTCTGGCTCCTTGGTGGTGCAACTCGCCAGGAAAACAGCGGCTGCCAGGGCGGCGATCGACAGGCCGCGGGTCATGAAGGCCTTGGGCATAGGGGCGCGTCCACAGAACTATGGCCCCGGACGGGGCGTGTACTTGAAGCCGCTTATAACGTGAGGAAAGTGGTTTGCCGAAGATTAATCGAACAACTTCGACACGGATTCTTCGTTGGCGATCCGCCGGATAGCTTCACCGATAAGCGGAGCCACGGAAACCCTGCGGATTTTCGGGCACTTCAGGACTTCATCGGGTTGTTCGATGGAGTCGGTGATCACCAGTTCCTTCAGCGGCCCGTCGGTGATGCGCTGCACGGCGGGGCCGGACAGAACGCCGTGGCTGATATAGGCCGATACCTCGGTGGCGCCCTGATCAATCAACGCCTTGGCCGCATTCACCAGGGTGCCGCCCGAATCGACGATGTCGTCGAACAGGATGCAGCTTCGGCCCTCGACGTCGCCGATGATGTTCATGACCTCGCTTTCGCCCGCCTTGGGGCGACGCTTGTCGACGATGGCGAGGTCGGCGTTCAGGCGGCTGGCCAGCGATCGGGCGCGCACCACGCCCCCGACGTCGGGCGAGACGATCATCAGGTCGTCGCCCCGCGCATAATTCTCGCGGATGTCCTGGGCCAGGACCGGCGTGGCGACCAGATTGTCGGTCGGAATGTCGAAGAAGCCCTGGATCTGGCCGGCGTGCAGATCCATGGTCAGCACCCGGTCGGCGCCGGCGCGGGTGATCAGATTGGCGACCAGCTTGGCCGATATGGGCGTGCGGCCGCCGGTCTTCCGGTCCTGACGGGCGTAGCCGAAATAGGGCATGACGGCCGTGATCCGACGGGCGGAGGCGCGCACCAGCGCATCCGTGATGATCAGCAGCTCCATCAGATTGTCGTTGGCCGGATAGCTGGTCGACTGAAGGATGAAGACGTCCTCGCCGCGGACGTTCTCCTCGATGACGGCGAAGACCTCATTGTCGGCGAACCGCTTGACCTGGGCCTTGGTCAAGGGGGCGTCCAGATGGTCGGCGATGGCCTGAGAGAGGCCGCGGTTGGAGTTGCCTGAGAGCAGCTTCATCGGCTGGTCATCCTTTCGCCGTCATCCGACCCCCATGAACGGCGGTCGGTTGGCGCGCTCTTTACCAGCGGTGCCGGGCAGGGCAAGTCGTGTGCGGAGAGTTTTCGTCGGCATGGCGCGGTCCGGTCGTGGGTGCTAGAGAACGCCGCGTTCGTTTCCGAAGCCAGGCCGAGGGTCTGTCTTTGCTCGTCATGGGGTCATCCTTGTCCGTTTCCAAGATCCGTTCCGGCCTGGTGCTGATGGCTGCGGCCGCCGCCGCAATGACAATCGCGGGCTGCGCCGGCAACGCACGACCCAAGCTCGCCTATGAGGAACGGCCGGTCGAGGCCCTGTACAACACCGGCTACCAGCGCCTGGAACAGCGCCGCTGGGCCGACGCCGTCGACTATTTCCAGGAGGTGGAACGCCAGCATCCCTATTCGGACTGGGCGCGCCGCTCGATCCTGATGCAGGTCTACGCCTTCTATCAGAACAATAATTACGCGGACGCCATCGCGGCTTCGGACCGGTTCATCTCCCTGTTCCCGGGCAATCCCTCGGCGGCCTACGCCTTCTACATGAAGGCGGTCTGCAACTTCGAACAGATCACCGACGTGGGCCGCGACCAGGGCTACGCCAACGCCGCCCTGGCCGGGCTGAAGGACGTGGCTCGCCGCTATCCGGGCACGCCTTACGCCAGCGACGCCGCCGTCAAGATCGACATGGTCAACGACCAGCTGGCCGGCAAGGAAATGAACATCGGCCGCTATTACCAGCGCGCCAACCAGCCGCTGGCGGCCCTGAACCGCTACAAGGCCGTCATCGCCAACCCCGAGTTCCAGCGCACCTCCCACACGCCCGAGGCCCTGTACCGCCTGGTCGAGGTCAATCTGCAGCTGGGCCTGAAGGAAGAGGCGACCCGCAACGGCGCCGTCCTGGGCTACAACTTCCCGGGCAGCCCCTGGTACGCCGAGGCCTACGCCCTGCTGACCGAAAACGGCCAGACTCCGGAAAAAGCCCCCGAGGCCAAGCGCGAATCCTGGCTGCAGCGGATCATCCCCGGCTGATCGTCCCCTTGACGGTCGAATTTATGTAGTTACATAAATGATCGTCTTCGACCCGGCGAAGGATGCAGTCAATATCGTCAAGCACGGCGTCTCGCTGTTGCGAGCCGACGAAATCCAGATGGACGAAGCCTTGATCGAGGTGGATGATCGCTTCGATTACGGCGAACCCAGATGGATCGCCTATGGCGAACTGGACGGGCGGCTGCACGTTCTGGCCTTCACGGTTCGAGACGCAAGGGTGCGGGCCATCAGTCTGCGCAAGGCCAATGACCGGGAGCGGAGATATGTCCGAGAACAAAGGGGTGTCGGAAGCGGCGACTGAGCCCTTTCTCGACGACGACGATACGCCGGAGCTGACCGCAGAGCGCGCGGCCAAACTCCGCCCCGCACGTGAAGTCTTGCCCGACTACATCCTCAACCAGTTCAAACGCGCCCCCGGCCGCCCCAAGGCCGACGCGCCCAAACAACAGGTCACCCTGCGTCTGGATGCCGATCTGCTGGAGCATTGGCGCGCCCAGGGGCCGGGCTGGCAATCGGGCATCAACGCCGCCCTGCGCCGGGCCTCCGGTCTCTGATTCCTTTCACGCCGCCGCGCGCTAGACTGCGCCCCATGCCGAATCGCGTGCGCCCATGCTGACCGCCCTTTCCATCCGCGACGTCGTCCTGGTCGACGTGCTGGATCTCGACGTCGAGACCGGCCTGACCGTGCTGACGGGCGAGACGGGGGCGGGCAAGTCGATCATTCTGGACGCCCTGGGTCTGGCCCTGGGCGGGCGCGGCGACGCCGGCCTGGTGCGTCATGGCGCCAAACAGGCCGTGGCCACCGCCATCTTCAGCGCCCCGGACGATCCCGACCTGCTGGCCCTGATCGCCGAAAAGGGATTCGAGGTCCAGCCGGGCGAGGACCTGATCCTGCGCCGCGTGCTGAACGCCGACGGCCGCAGCCGGGCCTATGTCAACGACCAGCCCGCCGGGGTCACGGCCCTGCGCGAGATCGGCGCCGCCCTGGTCGAGGTTCACGGCCAGCATGAGACCGTCGGCCTGCTGGACTGGCGCACCCACCGGGGCTCGCTGGACGCCTATGGCGGTCTCCAGCCCCAGCTCCAGGCCGTCGCCGCCGCCTCGACCAAGCTGAAGGCCGCCGAGGCCAAGCTGGCGGAGCTGAAGGCCCAGGCCGCCGACGCCGCCGCCCGCGTCGAGGAGATCACGCTCAACCTGTCCGAACTGGACGCCCTGGACCCTCGCGCCGACGAGGAGACGGAACTGGCCGGCGAACGCGCCCTGCTCGGCGCCGCCGAAAAAGCCATCGCCGACCTGGCCGACGCCCGCACCCAGCTGGGCGGCGACAAGCTGAGCCAGAAACTGGGCGCGGCCCTTCGCGCCGTCGAACACGCCCGCCAGCGCGCCGGCCAGGCGGGGGCCGAGGGCGACCACCCGGTCATCGTCAAACTGTCCGCCGCCGTCGAGGCCATCGACCGCACCATGGTCGAGGCGGCCGAGGCGGTCGCCGCCGTGGACGCCGCCGCCGACGCCTTCGACTATGAGCCGGGCCGTCTGGACAAGGCCGAGGAACGGCTGTTCGCCCTGCGCGCCGCCGCCCGCAAGCTGAACACCACGGTCGACGCCCTGCCGTCGCTGCGCATCCGCCTGCGCGAGCAGCTGCGCCTGATCGAGGACGGAGAGGAGGCCCTGGCCAATGCGGGCCGCGAGGCCGCCGAGGCCGCCGAATCCTATGACCTCGCCGCCACCTTCCTGACCTCGGCGCGCGAGGCGGCGGCCGACCGTCTGACCGCCGCCGTCATGGGCGAACTGGGCCCGCTGAAGCTGGAGCGCGCCCGGTTCCGCGTCGCCCTGGAGCCGATCGAGGGCCGGCGCGGCCCCGACGGGGTCGAGACCGTCCGCTTCCAGATCGCCACCAACGCCGGAACCGATTTCGGGCCGCTGGACGCCATCGCCTCGGGCGGCGAACTGGCCCGGTTCGCCCTGGCCATGAAGGCCGCCCTGGCCAGCCGCGAGGACATGCGCCAGCCGGTGATGATCTTCGACGAGGTGGACCAGGGCGTCGGCGGCGCCGTGGCCGAGGCCGTCGGCTCGCGCCTGAAACGCCTGTCCACCGGCGCCCAGGTCCTGGTCGTCACCCACAGCCCCCAGGTCGCCGCCCGCGGCCACGCCCACTGGAAGGTGATGAAAGCCGACCACGAGGGGATGACGACCACCACCGTCGTGGCCCTGGACGACGCGCGGCGTCAGGAAGAGATCGCGCGGATGCTGTCGGGGGCGGAGATCACCGATGAGGCGCGGGCGGCGGCGCGGGCGTTGATCGGGTAGAGGGCTAGGTAGGAGCTTTGCGGAAATGTCTGTTGGCGGCGTCAAATCAATACGGTGGTTCGGAAGGCTCTTTTGTAACTGTCCAGTTCGCACGCATGATATTGACCTCCATCGGCGCGCCGACGCCGACTGCGCGTACCGTGGGCCAACCAGCCGCTTTGAACTCAGCAATGATTGACTGATAGGTTGCTAGATCAGCTGCGGCGTGAATCATTGAAAACACTCCTTCGGCCTGGTCCTCGGCCAGTATTTCGCTGAGCGAGATAGAACTTCGCCCCTCCGATCCATTGGTCGGACTGAGCACCTCCACTAGTAATACGCGGCCACCGCCGATACGCTCCGCGATCTGCTCGAGGTGCCTCGCGGTCACCGGTCCTAAGGTTAAGGCAGCACCAACCAGTCGTTCTTGATCACCGAGACGCGCCCTGAACACCTGCTGGCGAAGTACCGGCGTTCGACGCGGCGCGGGCATGCCTCCCTGGATCACAGCTGCTGCCTTTCGGATGCCTATCCGATCTGCGGCCGTTAGCTTGCGCATCGCCGTCCCGTCTGGAGCTATGACGGTTATAGCGGGATCGGCGTGCAGGGCCGCCATTCCGGCGTCCACCAGCATGGAATCGCGGAAGCCGATGAAGACGAGCGATCCGGGCTCGGCGTCACGCAAAGTGTGGGTGACGCGTCTGGCGGCTGTATCGCGTCGATCAACAAGCTGGACGAAGAGCTTGGTTCGATCAGTAGCGAAAAGGGATGCCCGCTCGAGCGCCGCGTTTGCGACCTCTGTCAGCATCATCCCGTCCCCTATACCAAAGGCGACATGATATTCGCCCTTCGCGTTGGTAGCCGCATAGCTGTGGACCCAGACTATCTCCGCCGCATCAAAAACCGGAGAGTGTTCCTCGGGATGAGGCCCCAGCATCATGAGTGTGATTTCGGAGGACCGGACGGCCTTCTGGCGTTGCATGATTGTACTCCGAATCGCGTGTAGGTTAGGCCCATGGCAAGCAAACCTGACTTTAAGCGCCTTAGGAAGCGCCTCTTCCCGGAAGGCACGGATGGGCTGGGCTCCACGACGGCACCGGAGTGGCCGCCGGACCTATTCGCATTCGCCGCTCTGTGCGCCGAGGAGCTTGGCGTCTATGCCGAGTACGCATTCAACGCGGGCTGGGACACCGAAGGCTACGTCTTCGACAACGCGCACCTCGCCGAGGTGACCCGGCTTGCAGAGCTCTGGAATTCCAATCTATTCACGCCGGAGCCCATCCATGAAGCGTGGAACCGGGTGATGAACGCCCGCGAGTATCGTCGGGACTGGCGTCAGGATATCATGCTGATGCTCGCCGTTGCTGACGAAGCCTGTTCGGGCGTCGGCTTCCAGCCCCCGGCCGGCGGCCTCGGTGCCTATTCCCACATCGTCTTTCAGGCCCTAGCGGAAAAGCAGCAGGGGATCGACCCTGGGCTGCCGCACCTACCGGGCAGTCTTTGCTGGCAAGTTCCGCCCTCGGTGCTGTGCGTCCAGCCCAAGACCAACACGCCAAGCGTCGGTTGCACCTTGCGCTCGGCAAGTAATCACCTAGCGGTGCTCCCGCCCTCCAGTCTAGTGGCGACAAGTTGGCTCTATGCCGCGCCCGCCGATACGGCGACGCCCCACCTCAACACCCTGCTGATCCCGTTTCCATACGACTCGAGGGTGGCGACTTCCATCCCGTCGAGAACCCCCACGATCCGAAGAACAGTTTCTTCAGCACTGCCCAGCCTTGGCTGGTCCGCAGCGGACTAGACGCGGACACGGTGGTCGCGTTTCTGTCGGCGATGATCGTTGAGGCTGAGCGCGAAAGCGGAACGGTGCACGCTGTCGTGCTTCCCGAGTTGGCGCTCGCCGGCGAGACGATCGAACAAGTGGCGGCTGCGCTCGGAGCGCGACATGTCGAGCTTGAACTGTTCATCGCTGGCATCCTCGACCATGACGCCGACGGCAGGGAGCGCAACTGCGCCTACACCGTGCGCTATTTTGGCGGAGAAATGGCCCATCGCTGGCGTCAGCCCAAACACCATCGCTGGAAGCTCGAGCAGAACCAGATCAAGCGGTATAGCTTCGGTTACGCCCTCAATCCCGAGCGGGACTGGTGGGAATGTATCGACGTCTCCAACCGCAGCTGCGCCTTTAGCGTCATCCGTCCTGGCGCCACCATCGCTACCCTCGTCTGTGAAGATCTGGCGCGGTTCGACCCGGTCATGCCCGTCATCAACGCGGTCGGACCCACGTTGTTGGTCGGCCTTCTGATGGATGGACCTCAGTGGGAGAGCCGCTGGCCTGGGCGCTATGCCACCGTACTCGCCGAGGATCCCGGATGCTCGGTTCTTACTGTGACCTCGCTCGGTATGATCCGACGTTCGACGCCGCCGGGCAAGTCGCCGCCGTGTGAGATCGCGCTCTGGAAGGAACCGGGAGCTGCGGCGGAATCACTCACACTACCGGCCAACCATCACGGGCTACTGCTTGCCCTGACCCTCGCTCCTGATCCCCGTCAGACTCTTGACAGGCGGGCGGATCAGGCTGGCGGCGCTCGCCTGAGATTGTCCGGTGTCCAAGGCGTCAAGCTGCAGAGGTTTGACGATTTTCCCGACTTAGAAGTCTCGGCGTGACGACTACGCATCCCCATATTATGTTAAGCGTTTTGCTGCTAAGCAGGTATTTGTGAGAGGAGCCCAGATGAACACGACCGTTCAATACGACATCCGCTCCGACAAGCTGCGTCGGGAAATGGAGACGGTACTCGCCCGCTCGCCGCACGTGGGCGCGACGTTCAACTTCCGTACCGAGCCCGTGCAGAGCCCGAAGCCTAAGTCTGCCCCCCGCAAGCCTGTAAGATCGCGAAAGCAGGTGGTGGCGACTAAATAACGGCGACCGTCGCCTTACGTGACGGTTACGCCAGACCGCCTGGCGAGGGCCGATGGTTGCCGATCCCCGGCCTTATCCAGTTGTCCGTCGGTGCTCCCAAGGATGCCGAAGAAAGAGCACGGCGACGATATAAGAAACACGTCGAATCCGGCATGAATCTCCCCGCATTAGCGGTCCTGTCATCATCGTGCTAAGAGCCCCGCCCTTTATACGGGCGGCGATGTCGCCAGAGCATTTCAGTCTTCAGGAGAAGCACACATGAGCAGGGTGCTGGTCATTGGCGCCGGCGGCGTCAGTTCGGTCGCCGTCCACAAGATGGCGATGAACGCGGACATTTTCTCGCACATCACCCTGGCGAGCCGGACGAAGTCGAAATGCGACGCCATCGCCGAATCCGTCAAGTCGCGCTTCGGCGTGACCATCGACACGGCGGCGATCGACGCCGACGACGTGGCGGCGACTACGGCCCTGATCCAGGCGGTCAAGCCCGCCCTGGTCGTCAACCTGGCCCTGCCGTACCAGGACCTGGCCATCATGGACGCCTGCCTGGCCGCCGGGGTCAACTATCTCGACACAGCCAACTACGAGCCGCGCGACGAGGCCAAGTTCGAATACAAGTGGCAGTGGGCCTATCAGGACCGCTTCAAGGCCGCCGGTCTGATGGCCCTGCTGGGCTCGGGCTTCGACCCCGGCGTGACCTCGGTCTTCACCACCTACACCAAGAAGCACCTGCTGGATTCGATCGAGACGCTCGACATCCTGGACTGCAACGGCGGCGACACCGGCCTGCCGTTCGCGACCAATTTCAACCCCGAGATCAATCTGCGCGAAGTGACCGCCCCGTCGCGTCACTGGGCCGACGGCCAGTGGGTCGAGGGTCCGGCCCTGTCGCACAAGCAGACCTTCGACTTCGAGGGCGTGGGGCCCAAGAACATGTACCTCATGTATCATGAGGAACTGGAGTCGCTGGCCAAATTCTATCCGGAAATCAAGCGCATCCGCTTCTGGATGACCTTCGGCGACTCCTATCTCAAGCACCTGGAAGTGCTGGAGAACATCGGCATGACCTCGATCGAGCCGATGATGTTCCAGGGCCGCGAGATCATCCCGATCGAGTTCCTGAAAGCCCTGCTGCCCGAACCCTCGTCGCTGGGCCCGATCACCAAGGGCAAGACCAATATCGGCACGATCGCCACCGGCCAGAAGGACGGCGCGGCCAAGACGGTCTACGTCAAGAACATCTGCGACCACCAGGAAGCCTATGCCGAGACCGGCAACCAGGCCGTCAGCTACACCACCGGCGTCCCCGCCATGATCGGCGCGGCCCTGATGCTGACCGGCCAGTGGAAGGGCGAGGGGGTGTTCAACATGGAGCAGCTGGATCCCGATCCCTTCATGGACATGCTGAACAAGCACGGCCTGCCGTGGACGGTCGAGGAACTGTCCGCTCCGCTGGACTTCTGAGGATACGCCCATGGTCATGCAGACCCAGGCCGGCGGACCGGGCGGCTTCGCCCGGTTCGATCTTAACCGCGTCCCGTCGCCCGCCTTCGTGGTCGACGAGGTCGCGGTGCGCCGCAACCTGTCGGTCCTTCAGGACGTCGGGACGCGCGGCAACGCCCGGGTCCTGCTGGCCCTGAAGGCCTTCTCCATGTGGTCGCTGGCCGACGTCGTCGGGGAATACCTCGACGGCGTCTGCGCCTCGGGCCTGTGGGAGGCGCGGCTGGCGCGGGAGTTCTATCACGGCCACCTGACCACCTATTCCCCCGCCTACAAGCCCGCCGACCTGCCCGAGATCCTGCGTCTGTCGGACACGGTCATCTTCAACGCCCCGGACCAGATCGCCCGTTTCGCCGACCTGATCGCCGCCGCCCGCGCCGGGGGTGAGACGTTCGACATCGGCCTGCGTCTGAACCCGGAGCACTCGGAGGGGCAGGTCGCCAAATACGACCCCTGCCAGCTGGGTTCGCGCCTCGGCTTCCCGGTGTCGCAGCTGACGCCCGAGCATCTGCAGGGCGTCGACGGCCTGCACATCCACGCACTGTGCGAACAGGGGTTCGAGCCGCTGAAGCGGATCTGGGCCGCCGTGGAGCCTAAGCTGACGCCCCTGCTGCCGGACCTGAAGTGGATCAATCTGGGCGGCGGCCACCATGTGACCCGCGCCGACTACCGCATCGACGCCCTGGTCGGCTTCCTGAAGGACCTGGGCGAACGCTACGGGCTTCAGGTCTATATCGAGCCGGGCGAGGCCATTGCGCTCGACGCCGGCATACTGGTGGGCGAGGTGCTGGACACCTTCCATAACGGCCTGCCCATCGCCATCACCGACATCTCGGCGACCTGCCACATGCCCGATGTGATCGAGGCGCCCTACCGCCCGGCCATGCTGAACGAGGCCGAGGGCGGCGTGACCTATCGCCTGGGCGGCCCCTCCTGCCTGGCCGGCGATATCATCGGCGACTATGGCTTCACCACTGCGCCGACCGCCGGAACCCGCATCGCCTTCCTGGACCAGGCCCACTATTCGATGGTGAAGACCAACACCTTCAACGGGGTGCCGCTGCCGGCCATCGCCCTGTGGAACAGCGACACCGACGCGCTGAAACTGGTCCGCGAATTCGACTATTCCGAGTTCCGCGACCGCCTGTCCTGATATCGAGAACCTCGACAAATTCTCCAGAATTTGTCGAGGTTTTCTCCAGGTTCAGACCCCCAGAATCCAGCCTTCTTCCTGCTCGACCTGGGCGATCAGTTCGGGCGTGGCGTCCTTGGGCGGGCCGAAGGCCTTGGCCAGATCGCCGGCCTCGTCCATCTGCGCGAGGGCCTCGGCGGTGGACCGGACCTGGGCCTGATCCTTGAACTCGCCCTCATTGGGCTTGCCGTCGAACATGGACGGCCAGACCTCGACCACCAGGGCCGACAGGGGCTCGACATCCTCGGGCGTCAGGGCGCGCCAGCCCGTGCCGAACGGCCAGACGGCGCCCGAAGACCCCAGGCTTTCCAACAGCCTACGCACAGCCGGGATGCCCACCAGGGTCTGACCGCCCACGGCGCCGGCGCCGTGCATCTGCCACACGCTCTTGGGCTGCAGCTTGCCTTTGCGCGCCGCATTCTCGGTCGCCCGGAACTCGGGAATGTCGGCGCCCGCGCCGACCGGCGGCTTGGTCGTGGTCAGCCAGCGCTGCGCCTGTTTCGCCGGCGCGCCCCACAGCGGCCAGGCCTCGTCCGTCATCAGCCGATTCATCTTGGCCGCCACTTGATAGCGGTTGTTCGTATTGTCAGCCTTGTCCACGACATTGGACGCGATGAACTTCCACATGGAATTCCAAGGGGTTCCGTCCAGCTTCAGCCGCGCGGCCGTGCCGGCCGGATAGCCGAAGTTGAAGTCCAGACCGACCAGAACCCGGTCGCCGCGCTTCCTGTGATCCGCCAGGATCGAGGCCAGCAGGGCCTCGCCCTCGGCCCGCGTGGCGACATTGTGCGTCTCGGTATAGAGGCGGAACCGCACGTCGCGCTTCGCCACCCCGATCCACAGCGAGGTGTCGCCGAGTTTCTTGGTTTCGGCGGCGGTCCAGTCGGCGACGACATAGGCGTCGAATAGGCGGGCCAAGGCGGCCTCCCGTAAAAAGGCGTGTCGATAGGAATGAGCGGGGGTTCTAGACCTCTCGCCGCCCAATCGGAAGGGGGCGGTCAGCTCTTCAACAGGGCTTCCAGGTGCGACAGCCACCGCCGGCCCAGCCGCAGCGCCTCGCCGGGCGAGCCGGTCTCGCCCGCCAAGGCGGCGTCCCACAGGGCCAGTTCGAACTCCGGATGGCGGGCGTCTGCGAACATCAGCCGCAGCACCACCTGTTCGGCGTCAGGCGCCAGCACGTCCAGCGACTTGCGCGCCTCGCCGCGGCGGATGCGGGCCACCACATGGCCGTCGACGATGATTTCGCCGCCCTCGACCTCCTCGAAGGCGTAGGCCAGGCCGTGGGCGCCGTTGGCCCAAAGCACGACAACCTGTTCGATGTCGAAGTTCAGGGCGCAGGCCCGGCCCTCGCGGGGCGAAACGGCCTCGACCTCGGGCGGAGCGCCCAGGGCCTTCAGCAAGGCGCGGCGGATGCGGCGCGGCGGCTCCATCCACCAGGACAGGGCCAGGGCCAGGGTCGTCAGCAGGGCCGCCGCCAAGGCGATCAGCAGGATCACCCGCACGACCTCCGCCATGGCTCAGGCCTCCGTCCCGGCCGACAGGTCGATATCGACCACCACCGGCACATGATCGCTGGGCTTGTCCATGTCGCGCGCGTCGCGATGGGTCTCGACCCCCCGCAGCCGGTCCGCGGCCTGGGGCGACAGCAGGGCGAAGTCGATGCGGATGCCGTGGTTCCTCTGCCAGGCGCCGGCCTGATAGTCCCAGAAGCTGTAGGTCCCGGCCGGCTCCCCGCCGACCTCGTGGGAGTCGGCCAGGCCCAGGTTCTTCAGGGCGCGGAAGGCCTGTCGGCTCTGGGGCTGGAACAGGGCGTCGTCGGTCCAGGCGGCGGGGTTCTTGGCGTCCTCAGCCTCGGGGATGACGTTATAGTCGCCGCACAGGGCCAGCGGCTCCTCGAAGGCCAGCAGGTCGCGGGCGTGACGGTTTAATCGCTCGAACCAGGCCAGCTTGTAGTCGAACTTCTCGGTCCCGATCGGATTGCCGTTGGGCAGATAGATGGACGCCACCCGGAGCGGCCGGGGCGCCTCGATCACGGCTTCCAGATAGCGGGCCTGTTCATCGGTCTCATCGCCGGGCAGGCCGCGCCGGATGTCCGACAGCGGGTATTTCGACAGCAGGGCCACGCCGTTGTAGCTCTTCTGGCCGTGGGTCTCGACATTATAGCCCAGGCTCTCGAAGGCCTCGCGCGGGAATTTCTCGTCCACGCATTTGATTTCCTGGAAACAGGCGACGTCGGGGGCGGCCTGCTCCAGCCAGGCCAGCACGGTGGGCAGGCGGGCGTTGACCGAGTTCACGTTCCAGGTGGCGATGCGCATGACGGCGACGCTAGGCTGCGTCTCGGTTTCGGAAAAGAGGCCGCGCAAAACAAAAGGGCCGCCGGATCGCTCCGGCGGCCCTTCGTTTGGTCTGCAGTGGTCGCTTAAGGGCGGCCGCCAGCGGGCGCCGGGGCGGCGGCCGGAGCCGTCGTCAGCTTGCATCCGCCGCCGATCTGCTGGGCGGTGGCGCAGGGATAGACCTGCTGCACGACGTTCTCGGTGTTCAGGCGGGCGATGAGGCCGTCGCCGGCCGCGCATTTGGCTTCATAGAAGACGCCGTTGGCGTTGCGGCCCATCAGACGGGCTTCGGTCACGTCGCAGGAGGCGGCGTCCGAACCCGCGAAATAGGATTTCACAAGGGCGGCGTTCTCGGCCGAGGTGGTGAAGGCGCAGGTTCCATTTTCAGCCAGCACCTGGATGCAGGGGGTCTTGGTCCAGGTATTGTTCAATTGCTTGAGCCAGAAGCCCGCGCCGTCGGAGCAGCCGGCTTCGTACATGACGCCGCCGTCGTTGGCCTTGCCCAGCACCTTGACCTCGTCGACCGTGCAGGCGACGCCTGCCTGGACGGCGTATTCGCGCAGGAATTTCTGCGTGTCGGTGTTGGCGGCGATTGTGCACTGGGGACCAGGGTCGGCGGCCGGGTCACGCGCACGCAGGGTTTCGGCCGAATGGGCCAGCAGGATGCAGCTGGCCGCCTCGGGCGGGGTCTTGGCTTCGATGATGAAGCCCGGGCCGGCGGCGCAGGCGACTTCATAAACTGTGGTGTTGGCGGTCGTCTGGCCGAGAAGCTTGGATTCGCTGACCTGGCATCCGGTGTTGGCCAGGGTGGCCTGCTCCTGGGCGGCAGCCTGGATCTGCTCGGCCGTCGGGGCGGCGGGGCGGCGTTCGCGACGTTGACGAGAGGCCGAGGCGCGCGAGCCGCCTTCAACAGTGGCGGGCTGGTTTTCGGGGCCGCGCTGCTGTTGCGCGAAGGCGGGAGCGACCGATATGGCGCTGAACAGGAGCGCCGCGAGGGCGGCGGCGATGCGGGCTTTCATGGAACACCTTCGGTTGGGAACGGCTGAAGGCTTCGTGGCGGTCTAATCGGGCGGGGTCAAGGCGGCTGTGGACGGCGTGGGCAAGACCTGACTAAGGTTTGATCGTTTTTATTGGAGACGCACTTGGCGGACGATGCAGCGGCCCTGAACCAGGGGATGGAGGCGCGAGGCCTGACCTATCCCATGCCCGATGCGCCCGCGCCCGGCGTGGCGGTCGAGGTCGCGCGCGGGGTGTTCTGGTTGCGGTTCGCCCTGCCGTTTCAGCTGAACCATGTGAACGTCTATGTCCTGCGGGACGGCGACGGCTGGACGGTCGTTGATACGGGACTGCGGACGCCGGACGCCGTGGCGGCGTGGGAGGCGGCGCTGGCCGGACCTTTGGAAGCGCGCTCGATCCACCGGCTGATCTGCACTCATATGCACCCCGACCACATCGGCCTGGCGGGTTGGCTGTGCGCGCGCAGTGGCGCGCC
The DNA here is from genome assembly GCF_011064825.1 of Brevundimonas mediterranea. Classification (NCBI taxonomy): domain Bacteria; kingdom Pseudomonadati; phylum Pseudomonadota; class Alphaproteobacteria; order Caulobacterales; family Caulobacteraceae; genus Brevundimonas; species Brevundimonas mediterranea. The sequence continues at coordinate 575,250 of NZ_CP048751.1, read as the reverse complement.
CCTGCTGATGTCGCGGCTGGAATATGTCACCGCCCGGATGTTGATGGCCGAGGGCGGCGACGCGCCCGAAGACGGTGAACGCTATTATCGCGCTGCGGGCTGGAGCGAGGCTCAGATCGATCGCTGGCGCGCGGACTACGGCGGTTTCGCCAAGGGGGTGTCGCCGATGCCGCGCAGCTATCTGCGGCTGTCGGATGAGGATGTGATCCAGATCGACGGGGACGACTGGACCGTGGTGGTCGGATCCGGCCACAGTCCCGAACATGTCTGCCTGTGGCGGCGCTCGGATGATGTCTTCATCGCCGGAGACCAGATCCTGCCCCGGATTTCATCCAATATCTCGGTCTGGCCGACCGAGCCTGAAGCCGATCCTTTGGGCGACTGGATGGACTCCCTGGAGAAGCTGCGGGACCTGTTGCCCGAGGGCGCATTCGTTCTGCCGGCGCACGGCGAACCCTTCCACGGCGTTCACGCCAGGCTGGACGCGCTGAAACGCGGGCATGAGGTCGCGCTGAAACGGCTTGAGCGGACGTTGCGTCAACCGTCTAGGGTGATCGACGGCTTCCCGGCCGTGTTCGGTCGGGCGGTCGGAGACGGGGTGCTGGGCATGGCCACGGGCGAGGCCCAGGCGCACCTGAACTATCTGGAAAAGCGCGGCCGCGCCGAGCGGACGCGCGACGAGAACGGCGTCGACTGGTGGACAGCCGTCAAATGGGACGAGGAAACGACGTGAGCGAACATATCCGCACCCAACTGGCCGACGGCGTCCTGACCCTGACGCTGGACCGGGCCGACAAGAAGAACGCCATCACCCAGGCCATGTATTCGGCCCTGTCCGAAGCCGTCGAACAGGCGCGGACCGACGATACGGTGCGGGTGCTGCTGCTGCGCGCCGAGGGCGACAGCTTCTCGGCCGGCAACGACATCGGCGATTTCATCGCCATAGGGTCGCAGACCGAAAAGCCGTTCGACATGTCGGTGTTCCGCTTCCTGAAGGCGCTGGCCGATCTCGACAAGCCGCTGGTGGCGGCGGTGAAGGGGCGGGCGGTCGGCATCGGCCTGACCATGCTGCTGCACTGCGACCTGGTGGTGGTGGCCGAGGACTCCCTGCTGTCCGTGCCCTTCGTCAACCTGGCCCTGGCGCCCGAGGCGGCGTCCAGCCTGCTGCTGCCGGCCGTGATCGGCCATCAACGGGCGTTCGAGATGTTCGCCCTGGGCGAGCCGCTGGACGGCAAGACGGCCGTGGCCTGGGGCCTGGCGAACCGGGCGGTTCCGGCCGATCAGGTCGAGGCGACGGCGGCGGACCTTGCGGCCCGCGTCGCGGCCCGCGCGCCCAACTCCCTGCGCAAGACCAAGCGGCTGATGCGCGACGCCGAGGGTCTGTGGGCGCTGATGCAACGCGAGGGCGAGGCCTTCGGTTCGCAGATGAAGAGTCCTGAAGCCATGGAGGCCTTCATGGCCTTCACCCAGAAGCGGGCGCCGGACTTTTCCAAGCTGGGCTGACGCCAGCGTCACAAGACTGCGCCTTGATTTGGCGCAGCTTTGGTTCTAGGTGCGCGCGCCTCTTTCTGGAGCGCCCATGTCGCACGCCCTTGCCCAGACGGCCGCTGTCGCCGGCCGTATCGACGCCGAGATCCCGGCCGACGCCGACGGCGTGGAGGCCCTGGTTCTGGCCGCCTTCGGGCCGGGTCGTTTCGCCAAGACGGCGGAGCGACTGCGCGAGGGTTCGCGCCCAGCGGCCGGATTCGTCGCGCGCCGGGACGGCCGCATCGTCGGTTCGGTACGGCTGTGGCCGGTCCTGATCGGTCAGACGCCGGGTCTGTTCCTGGGACCCATCGCCGTGGACGCCGCCAGTCGCAGCGACGGCCTGGGCGCCGAACTAGTGCAGGCCTGTTTGGACCAAGCGCGGACCCTGGCGGTCGGCGGGGTGCTGCTGGTCGGCGACCGGGCCTATTTCGAACGTTTCGGCTTCGTCGGCGCGCCCGAAGCCGAGATGCCGGGGCCGGTGGATCGTCGTCGAGTGCTGTGGCTGGCGACAGGCGTCGAGACCGTCTCCGGGCCTGTTCGCATCGGCTGATCTTTCGCCTGGCCTTGGCGGGGCCTAAGTCATGGTCCGATATGACGCACATGGATGACCAGAAGCCGGGACTGAAAGCGATCGTCGAGGCGGCGAAACAGGCGCCCGGGCGGGGCCTGCCGCCGGTCCACCTGTGGAACCCCGAACACTGCGGCGAGATCGACATCGTCATTCGACGCGACGGCGTCTGGATGCACGAGGGATCGCCCATCGGCCGCGAGGCGCTGGTGCGGCTGTTCTCGACCGTCTTGCGCAAGGACCCGGACGGCTATCATCTGGTGACGCCGGTCGAGAAGTTGAAGATCGCGGTCGAGGATCTGCCGTTCCGGGCCGTGGCGGTCGGGCGCGAGGGCGACGACCTGATCTTCACCACCGACGTCGGCGACGAGGTGCGGGCGGGCGAGGCCGACGCGATTGTGGTGGAGACCGATCCGGAGACGGGCGAGCCGGCGCCGCGCGTGCATGTGCGGCGCGACCTGTGGGCGCGAATTGCGCGCTCGGTCTTCTATGAACTGGTCGAGATGGCCGAGGAAGTCGATGGGCGGCTGGTTGTGCGGTCCGGCGGGCGGGCGTTTTCCCTGGGGGCTGTGGCGTGACCCTGGCGACCTTGAGGAACCGGCTGGTCCAGCGGCTGGACCCGGTCGAAGCCTGGCGTCCGGAAGGGCTGGCGGCGCGGTCCGACTTCGACCTGAACCCCAAGGCGGCGCGGCCGATGCGGGAGTTGCGGCCGGCGGCGGTGCTGATCCCGGTGGTGGCGCGGCCCGAGGGCGCGACGGTGCTGCTGACGCGGCGGGCCGACACCCTGGTGCGGCATACAGGGCAGATCGCCTTTCCGGGCGGTCGGTTGGATCCTGGCGAGACCGCTGTGCAAGCGGCGCTGCGCGAGGCGGACGAGGAGGTGGCCCTGAACCCGGCGAAGGTCGAGGTGCTGGGCCTGTCCGACGCCTATGAGACCGGCACCGGGTTTCTGGTCACGCCCGTGATCGGCTGGCTGCACGAGGCGCCGGTCACGACGCCGGCGCCGGCCGAAGTGGCCGAGGTGTTTGAGACGCCGTGGGACTTCCTGATGGATGCGGCCAACCACCGCCAAGACTTCTATGACATGGACGAGGGACTGCGGCGCTGGTTCTGGGCCATGCCGTGGGGCGAACGCTATATCTGGGGCGTGACGGCCGGGATTCTGAAGGCGCTGCATGTCCGGCTGTACGGCGACGAGCCGGCGCCCGAGGTCGCCGCCGAGGAAGATGCGGCATGACCGTGTCCATGCGGGGGCAGCCCTGGCTTGAGGCCAAGGCCACACGGGCGGTCATGGCGGCCTTGCAGGCGGCCGGCGGCCCCGACTGCGCCCGGTTCGTCGGCGGCTGCGTCCGGAACAGTCTGCTGGGCCAGCCGGTGGACGACATCGACATCGCCACCCGATTGAGGCCCGAAGAGACGATGACGGCCTTGCAGGCCGCGGGACTGAAGGCCGTGCCCACGGGGCTGGAGCATGGCACGGTCACGGGGGTGTCCGAGCGTAAACCCTATGAGATCACCACCCTGCGCCGGGACGTGGAGACCGACGGGCGGCGCGCGGTGGTGGCCTTCACCGAGGACTGGGCCGAGGACGCGGCGCGGCGGGACTTCCGCCTGAACGCCCTGTACGCCGATGCGGCCGGCACGGTGTTCGACCCGACCGGCGGGGGCCTGGCGGATGCGGCCAAGGGGCGGATCGTCTTTGTCGGCGAGGCCGAGACGCGGATCCGCGAGGATTATCTGCGCATCCTGCGCTTCTTCCGGTTCCAGGCCTGGTACGGGCGGGGCCAGCCCGATGCGACCGGGCTCGCGGCCTGCGCGGCGCTGAAGGCCGGGATGGCGCAACTGTCGGCCGAACGGGTGTCCAAGGAATTAATGAAACTGCTGGCGGCGCGCGATCCGCGATCCACGGTGCGGGCGATGGCCGAGACGGGCGTTCTGGGTCAGGTCTTGCCCGAGGCGCAGCCGTTGAACCTGTTCGAGGCGATGTGCGGACTGACGGGCGATCCGGTGCTGCGTCTGTCGGCCCTGTTGCCGGCGGATGAGGGCGCAGTCGTGAGGATCGCGGGGAGCCTGCGGCTGTCGAACGGGACGCGGGACCGGCTGGCGGCGGCTGTTGCGGAGGGGCCGGTCGTGGCGACGGACATGACCGAGGCCGAGGCGCGGGCGGCGATCTATCGGCTGGGCCGCGACGCCTTCGAGGATCGGCTGACACGGGCCGAGGCGGCGGGCGGAGACGGCGGGGCCTTGCGACGGCTGGCGGCCGGGTGGACGCCGCCGAAAATGCCGGTGGGTGGGCGGGACCTGGCGCGGCTGGGCCTGAAGCCGGGCCCGGAGACGGGCCGTGTTCTGAAAGCCTTCGAGGCGGGCTGGATCGCCGATGATTTTCCCTCGGACGGGCATGAGGGGCGGCTGAGGGCCGCTATGGCTTCGCCCGCGTGAATTCGGTGACGACGGGATAGTGGTCCGACCCGGTCGGTTCGCCGATGCGGCGGCTGATCAGGGCCAAGTCCGGCGAACGATAGACCTGATCGATGGTGATGCCGGCGAAGGCGGGCAGGCGGCTAGGCCAGGTGCCGGGGAAGCCGGGCGCGGGCGACAGGTTCATGTCGGACTGGATCTGACGGCCGATCCGGGCGCTGGACACGCTGTTGAAATCGCCGGCGACGATGGTCGGATGAGGCGCCGCCTTTTCCCGTCGTGCGGTCAGGGCCATGACCTGGTTTATCTGGCCCCATTGATACTGATACGGCCACGGGCGGGTCAGGTGGACGCCGAAGACATTGACGGCCCCAATCGGCGTTTCGACGACGGCGCCTATCGCCGCCAGATCGTCGCGAAACGACGGCAGCTTGCCCTGGATCGGATAGCGCGAGGCGACGATCGACAGGGCCCGGCCGCTGGGGTCTTCGATGCGGCCCATGACCGCCCGATTGGGATAGCCGGCCAGAACCTCGTCGAGCCGGTCCGACGGCGCATCTCCGACCTCGACCAGAACGACGATGTCGGCGTCGGCGTCGACGATGGATCGTCGGATCGCGGCGACGTCGGTGTTGTCCACCCAGAGATTGGCTGAGTACAGGCGGATTATCGGCTGGTCGGGTTGAGGACGGCCAAGGGGCGTCATCCACTGGGGCCAGACAGCGGCCAGCAGGACAAGGCCGGCCAGCACGCCTACGACGAAGGCCGGCCACAGACGCAGGACCAGGCAGGCCAGGGTCAGCACCGTCGCAGCCAGCAGCACGGGGGCGGTGAACTGGGCCAGGATGTCCACCCATCGATGGCCGATCCCGCTGAGACCAGCCACGCCGAAGCCCGACAGCCCGATCAGAACGAGGCTGGCCGCCGCATTGCTCGCCGGCTTCAGCAGGGACATGGCTTATTGCCTTTCTTGGTGAACGGTGTGGGCTATACCGCGTTAGGGCGACGCTTGGAGAGGCGCGACATGGCCAGACGGTCCATCACGGATATCGAGAAGATCTGGTCCAATGTCGAGGGGATCAAGAAGCTGTCCGACCGGGTGATCGGCATAGGACCGTTCGGCATCGGCATGGACGGACTGCTGACCTGGGTCCCGGTGGTGGGTACGGTCTATACGGTCGGAACCGGGGCCTGGCTGGTGATGCAGGCGGTGCGGGCCAAGGCGTCGCCGGCGACCCTGGCGCGGATGGCGGCCTATATGGCGGTGGATACGGCGACGGGCACGGTGCCGATCGCCGGCGACGTGGTCGACACCTTCTTCCCCGGTCAGTTGTTGGCGGCCAAGGCGCTGCAGAAGGATATCGAGACCAGCCACTGGGTCGAGGATTCCGAAGCCAACGCCCGGGCCAGCGGCGACCACGAGCGCCACCTGGAGACGGTTCGAAACGACAAGAAGCTGCGCCGCATCGTCTATCTGCACGACTGAATTACGGGCGCAAGCCGCGCCCTGATCACCTAATTTCGGCGATTTTCTTCAACTCATACCGTGGGTTGAATGACAAATTCGCCGTTCAACACGCCTGATCTGGCGGCGCCTGCAGACTGATCTCCGACAACAACGGAGATCCTGATGAGCGACGATTTCACCGCGCGGCTAGCCCTGCCTTATCTCGCAGCCGGTCAGATGCAGAAGCATGTGACCCTGAACGCGGCCCTGACGCGGCTGGACGCCCTGTTGCAGACGGCGGTGGTCAGCCGGACCCTGACGACCCAGCCGGACGCCCCCTTCGACGGCGATCTCTACATCCTGCCGCACGGCGCCGCAGGGACGGCGTGGAGCGGCCGGCCCGCCGGCGCCCTGATGCGGTTCGAGAGCGGCGGCTGGAGCGTCGTGGCCGCGCCGGTGGGGATGATCGCCCTGGTGCTGGATACGGCCGTCCTGGTGGTGCGGAGTGAAGAGGGCTGGAGCCCGTTGGGACAGTGGCTGGGCGAAGTGCAGGGGCTTTCGCGGTTGGGCCTCGGCACGACGGCGGACGCCGCCAATCCGCTGGCGGTCAAGACCAACACCGCCCTGTTCACCGCCCGCGGCGTGGCCGAGGGCGGCGACGGAGACCTGCGTCTGACCCTGAACAAGGAGGCGGCGGGGGATGTCCTGTCGCTGCTGTTCCAGAGCGGCTACGGCGGCCGGGCGGAACTGGGCCTGGCAGGCGACGAGAACCTGAGCCTGAAGGTGAGTCCCGACGGATCGACCTGGCTCCGGGCCTTCGGGGTGGATCGCGCAACAGGGCGGATCGCATTCGACAAGGGCGCGACGCGACGGGAGACGACGGTCTTCACCACCGACGGCGCCTATGAGCCGCCGTCCTGGGCGCGGTGGATCGAGGCGGTCTGCGTCGGCGGGGGCGGCGGCGGCGGATCGGGCATGGCGGGGTCGTCGGGAACCGCGCGCTTCGGCGGCGGCGGCGGCGGCGCGGGCGGACTGAGCGAGGCCTGTTGGGCGGCCGCCGACTTGAACGAAACCCTGGTTGTCGGGGTCGGAGCGGGCGGTGCGGCGGGGACGGCCGGCTCAGGCGCGGGCGCCTTGGGCGGGGCGGGAGGTCAGAGCGCGGTGAGCCTGGGCGGAACCCTGTTGCTGCGGGCCGGAGGCGGGGCGGGCGGCCTCGGCGCAACGGCTTCGGCAGGCGCGGGGGGCGCCGGCGGTCAGGGCCTGCGGGCGGGAAACGCCGGTGGCGGCGGTTCGATCACGGCGACGGCCTTCGTCGGCGGCGAGACCGCCTGTCCCGACGGTCCTGGCGGGGGAGGCGGCGGCGGCGGGTTGAGCACAGCCAATACAGCGCGGTCTGGCGGCCCGGGCGGCGCAGGCGGCTGGGCGGTCCGTCAGGCGCCGGGCGGCGCGGCCGGTGCGGCGGGGCAGGCGTCGTCGGCGCCAAACCTGGCCTGGGTCGGCGGCGGGGGCGGCGGGGGCGGCGCTTCCGCCGTCGGTGCGGGAACAGCGGGTGGCGCGGGCGCCCTGTTCGGTGCGGGCGGCGGCGGCGGGGGGGCGGGCCTGACCCTGTCGGGCGCGGGCGGCGCAGGCGGGGGAGGCGTGGTTCGACTCACGGCCGTCGGATGAGCCGGCGGCTGAACCGACCCGAGCCTGTGGAGGTGCTGGAGCCCGAAGTCTGGGACGCCCCCGACAGATTGAATGACAGGGCCTGGCGCGCCCAGACCGGCTTCGACGGCCGGTGCGCGACCGAAATCTTCGACAAGGAGGACGAGGAATGACGAGATCGACGACGCCGGATCCGATCCGGCCCCAGAACGGAACCCTGGCCGAGGGACGCTGGCTGTGGCGCAGGCTGTACGCCTTCGCCGTCAGCGTCGGCCTGTGGCTGCTGTTGATGCGGACGGTGGCGCGGATGCCGGCCGAGATGCTGCCCAAGATGACCGATGGGCTGATGGGGCTGCTGGCCCTGATCCTGGTTCTGTATCTGGTTGCGCCCACGGCCGAGCAATTGGTGGCGCTCATCGCCAATGCGCGGGTGCGGTTGACGGGAGGCCGGCCATGAGCGGCCTGTTGTCCGTTCGCTCAAGGGCGCGATTGAAGGGGGTGCATCCAGCCCTGGTGGCTGTGGTCGAGGCGGCGGTCGCACGCAGCCCTGTTGATTTCATGATCACGGAGGGGCTGCGATCGCCTGAACGGCAGGCGGCTCTGGTCCAGGCCGGAGCCAGCCGGACCTTGAGGTCTCGCCATCTGAGCGGCCACGCCGTCGATGTGGCGGCCCTGGTCGAAGGGCAGGTCCGTTGGGACTGGCCGCTGTATGGACGCATCGCCTCGGCCTTCAAGGCGGCGGCTTTGGAGTTGAAGACCCCCATCGTCTGGGGCGGCGACTGGAAGAGCCTGCGCGACGGCCCGCATTTCGAACTGGATCGAAGGATCTTCCCATGAGGGCCGTGTCCATCCTGAAGGCGCTGACGCCGCTCGGCTGGCTCGCCGTCGCGGGTGTCGTGGCGGGGTTGGCGGCGGCGCTTCTGGGCGGTCTCGGTTTCCGCTGGGACCCGCTGGGCCTGCAGCAGCGCCGGTTGGCGGCGGCCGAGGCGCGGGCCGCGTCCGGCGAACGTGACGCCCGGGCCCAGACGGCGGCGCGTCGTCTTGAGAGCGAGGGGGCGGACGAACAGTTGCGTCGTCTCGATGATTTTCAACAACAGCAGACGGCGGCGGCGCGCGCGACCGCGACCGCCGTCGCACAGGCCAGGAACGCCGATGACGCCGAAATCCCTCTGGAAAGCCGCCGCGCCGACCGTCTGCGCGCTCATGACCGCGAGCTGTGCGCGCTCGCTACTGACCTCGACGGTTGCGCCGGTGCGGCTCAGCCTGCCGGAGGCGGCGAGGCGGCCGTGCGCCCTGGCGGTTTTGCCGGCTGAACCCACAGCCGCGGACCTGGACGCCGCCTATGTGCAGCGCGGCGCCCAGATCCTGGCCTGCGACGGGGCGAGGCGGTTGGCGGTCGAGACCCTGCTGGCGGAGCGGGCCATGCAGGACGCCCGGATCTCGGAGGCGGCGAAAGAGCGACCCTGACCGCAAAGCGGCAAAAACGACTCGGCAACTTCTGCCGCCATGCGACGGAAAATGCCGGGTCAGCGTGCGGCTGACTTTGAAAAATTCAACAAAATCAAAAGTTCATCTCGGTTTTCTCGCCGTGCCAGCCTGGCCCCGCCTTTGCTCTTAGGAGGGCGGAGCAAAATGCTCCCGACGCCAAAACGGCGTCGTACATGCACAGAAGTGAAGAGGGCGGCCAAAATGGCGAGCATCAATACGAATTACGGCGCAGCAATTGCGCTCCAGAACCTGAACAAGACCAACGCTCAGCTGGAAATGACGCAAAATCGCGTCAACACCGGCATGAAGGTCTCCTCCGCCAAGGACAGCGGCGCGATCTACTCCATCGCGACCGGCCAGCGCGCCAACATGGGCGCCATGGAATCCGTGCGGGCGTCTCTGCAACGCGGCCAATCCATCGTCGACGTGGCCCTGGCCTCGGGCGACACCGTGACCGCCGCCTTGGAAGAGATGAAGGGTTTGGCTGTCAGCCTGGCCGCCTCCACCGGCGCAGCCCAGACCTCCTACTTGACCGAATTCCGCGCGCTGGGCGCTGAAATCACCTCGTCCCTGGCCGGCGCGACCTTCGACGGCGTCAATCTGTGGACCGGCGCGACCGCGACGAACCTGATCAAGGACGTCAGCGGCGGCACCACCGCCATCGGCTTCACGGTCGCCGGCGGCATGGCGGCGGACACCGACATCACCACCATCACCAGCCAGACCATCACCGCAGCAGCCGCGACGACGGCGGTCGTCGATGCGGCCATCACCAAAATCACCGGCGCCCTGTCGACGCTGGGCACCCAGTCCAAGTCGGTCGGCCGTCAGGTCACCTTCGTCAACAAGCTGCAGGACGCTACCGAGAACGGCATCGGCAACCTGGTTGACGCTGACCTGGCCAAGGAAAGCGCCAAGCTGACCGCCCTGCAAACCAAGCAACAGCTGGGCGTGCAGGCGCTGTCGATCGCCAACTCGGCCAGCCAGACCCTGCTGAGCCTCTTCCGGAACTAGGGCGGCCTTCAGGCGCGTCTCTTTCGGGGCGCGGTCGGCCGCCGGCCGCTCCACCTCTTTAGGCTCAGCTCGGCAAAATTTGCCGAAGTGCGGGCTGTAGTGGGCAAATATTGCCGGGCATCCAGGGAGGGTAAATCAATAGTAAACGCGACTTTTCAATAGGTTACGATGATATTTCGCCGTCGCCTCTGGCCCGGCAATTGCTTCTTACCCACCGAGCAAAAAGCTCCCTTCGCCAAAATGGCGTTGGATCTCACGAAGTGAAAGGAACGCCAAAATGGCGAGCATCAATACGAACTACGGCGCGTCTATCGCGCTGCAAAACCTGAACAAGACCAACTCGGAGCTGGAGCGGACGCAAAACCGCATCAACACCGGCATGAAGGTCTCTTCGGCCAAGGACAGCGGCGCGATCTTCTCGATCGCCACGGCTCAACGCGCCACTGCTGCGTCCCAGGATGCGGTCCGCTCGGGTCTGCAACGCTCCCAGTCGATCACCGACGTGGCGCTGGCCGCCGGCGACACGATCACGACCGCGTTGGAAGAGATGAAGGGTCTGGCGGTCAGCATCCAGGCCTCGACGGCCGGTTCCAGCGCCGAGACCTCTTATCTGGCGGAATACAACGCTCTGAGCCTGGAAATCACCTCTGCGATCTCCGGCGCCTCGTTCGACGGCGTCAACAGCCTGACGACGCCTCTGGGCGTCGCCGGCGTGACTGACGTCAGCGGCGGTAGCAAGGCTCGCGCAGACGCCACAACCGCCAAGATCGATACCGCCATCTCCACCGTCACCGGCGCTCTATCGACGCTGGGCACCCAGTCCAAGTCGCTGGGGCGCCAGATCACCTTCGTGAACAAGTATCAGGACGCGCTTGAAGCCGGCGTGGGCAACCTGGTTGACGCTGACCTGGCCAAGGAAAGCGCCAAGCTGACCGCCCTGCAAACCAAGCAACAGCTGGGCGTGCAGGCGCTGTCGATCGCCAACTCGGCCAGTCAGACGCTGCTGAGCCTCTTCCGCTAAGGCCCGGAGGCCCGGTCGTCTCGACCGCCGGGCCATAGGTCTTGAACCCCGAGCAAAACGCTCCCGTCGCCAAAACGGCGATGGCCATCACGAAGTGAAGAAGGAACGCCAAAATGGCGAGCATCAATACGAACTACGGCGCAGCCATCGCGCTGCAAAACCTGAACAAGACCAGCTCGGAGCTGGAGCGGACGCAAAACCGCATCAACACCGGCATGAAGGTCTCTTCGGCCAAGGACAGCGGGGCGATCTTCTCGATCGCCACCGGACAGCGGGCCAACGCCTCCGCTCAGGATGCGGTCCGCAGTTCCATGCAGCGCGGTCAATCGATCGTCGATGTGGCCCTGGCCGCCGGCGACACCATCACTTCCGCCCTGGAAGAGATGAAAGGCCTCGCGGTCAGCATCGCCGGATCCACCGGCGCGGCAAAGACGTCTTACGAGGATGAGTTCAAGGCTCTGGGTGTGGAAATCAAGTCCGCTCTGGACGGCGCGAGCTTCGACGGCGTCAACCTGCTGACCACCGCCTCCGGCGCGACCACCACGGTCCGCACCGGCACGGGCGCGACCGACACCAAGGTTCTGGGTACGGCCGCCGCTCTCAGCGCCAATACCGATCTGGCCAAGTTTACGGCGGCGACGCCGGCTGTCGCCGACTTCACGACCGCCAACGTCGATCTGGTCGTCACGGCTGTCACCGGCGCTCTATCGACCCTGGGCACCCAGTCCAAGTCGCTGGGTCGCAGCATCAGCTTCACCAACAAGCTTCAGGATTCGATTGAAGCCGGCGTGGGCAACCTGGTGGACGCTGACCTGGCCAAGGAAAGCGCCAAGCTGACCGCCCTGCAAACCAAGCAACAGCTGGGCGTGCAGGCGCTGTCGATCGCCAACTCGGCCAGCCAGACGCTGCTGAGCCTCTTCCGCTAAGGCCCGGAGGCCCGGTCGTCTCGACGGCCGGGCCATAGGTCTTGAACCCCGAGCAAAACGCTCCCGTCGCCAAAACGGCGCCGGCCATCACGAAGTGAAGAAGGAACGCCAAAATGGCGAGCATCAATACGAACTACGGCGCAGCCATCGCGCTGCAGAACCTGAACAAGACCAGCTCGGAGCTGGAGCGGACGCAAAACCGCATCAACACCGGCATGAAGGTCTCTTCGGCCAAGGACAGCGGGGCGATCTTCTCGATCGCCACAGCACAACGCGCCACCGCCGCGTCCCAGGACGCAGTCCGCTCGGGTCTGCAACGCACCCAGTCGATCACCGACGTGGCCCTGGCCGCCGGCGACACCATCACTTCCGCTCTGGAAGAGATGAAAGGCCTTGCGGTCAGCATCGCCGGATCCACCGGTAATGCGCAGACTTCGTACCTGGCCGAATACAACGCCCTGGGAACCGAAATCGCTTCGGCGATCACGGGCGCCACCTTCGACGGCGTCAACAGCCTGACCACTCTGGGCGCCGATGCGGCGATCACGGCCGTGAATACGGGCAGCGTCACCGCCGCCAACGCCACGACCGCAAACGTCGATGCCGCAATCACGGCGACGACGACGGCTCTGTCGACTCTGGGCACCCAGTCCAAGTCGCTGGGCCGCCAGATCACCTTCGTCAACAAGCTTCAGGACGCGCTTGAAGCCGGCGTGGGCAATCTGGTGGACGCCGACCTGGCCAAGGAAAGCGCCAAGCTGACCGCCCTGCAAACCAAGCAACAGCTGGGCGTGCAGGCGCTGTCGATCGCCAACTCGGCCAGCCAGACGCTGCTGAGCCTCTTCCGCTAAGGCCCGGAGGCCCGGTCGTCTCGACGGCCGGGCCATAGGTCTTGAACCCCGAGCAAAACGCTCCCGTCGCCAAAATGACGACGGCCATCACGAAGTGAAGAAGGAACGCCAAAATGGCGAGCATCAATACGAACTACGGCGCGGCCATCGCGCTGCAGAACCTGAACAAGACCAGCTCGGAGCTGGAGCGGACGCAAAACCGCATCAACACCGGCATGAAGGTCTCTTCGGCCAAGGACAGCGGGGCGATCTTCTCGATCGCCACGTCGCAACGCGCCGCCGCCGCGTCCCAGGACGCGGTCCGCAGCTCGATCCAGCGTGGTCAATCCATCGTTGACGTGGCCCTGGCCGCCGGCGATACGATCACGAGCGCGCTGGAAGAACAGAAGGGCCTGGCGGTCAGCATCGCCGGATCCACCGGCGCCGCCCAGACTTCATATCTGGCGGAATACAACGCCATCGGCACGGAAATCGCCAGCGCGCTGGCGGGCGCCACCTTCGACGGCGTCAATCTGTACAAGGCGAACGCAGCCGCCATCACCGTGCAGACGGGTGCTTCGACCTCCTACACGCTGAAGGCCATCGCGGGGGCGGACACCGCCGTGGCGACCACGACGGCGGCCGTGGCCGGCGACGCGGCCACTATCGTGGCCACGGTCGACTCGGCCATCACCGCCTTCACCAGCGTCCTGTCCGATTTCGGCACCAAGTCGAAGTCGCTGGGACGCAGCATCACCTTCGTCAACAAGCTTCAGGACGCTCTTGAAGCCGGCGTGGGCAACCTGGTGGACGCCGACCTGGCCAAGGAAAGCGCCAAGCTGACCGCCCTGCAAACCAAGCAACAGCTGGGCGTGCAGGCGCTGTCGATCGCCAACTCGGCCAGTCAGACGCTGCTGAGCCTCTTCCGCTAAGAATGATCGGTCGGGACGGCGCTCGCCGTCCCGACCCTTCGCTCTCGTTCAAACCTAGAAGGGCGCGGTCCATCCGCGCGAGGAGCCATGGTAGACAATGTCGCGAGCGTACCGCCGGTAAAGATCTTTGCTTCCGAAAACACCGACCTCGCAGCCTATTCGCCTCCAACCAAGCCGCAGTCGCCAAAGACCGCAGTCGAGGAAAAGGGCGAGTCCAGCAACTACCGCCTGACCATCGAGACGGCTGAGAACGGCCGTTACATCTATACGATCAGCGACCCGGTTACGGGCCAGGTGGTGCTGAAACTGCCGCGAGAGGTGGTTCAGGATCTGGCCAAGGACCCGGACTACAAGGGCGGAAATCTGCTGAAGACCTCCATCTAGCGAGGTCTTTCAGTCAAGCGGACCCAACGTCGCCGGCTCGCCGGGCGGCGCAAACATGCTTTCTCCGCCGTTAACCATACGCTCACGACTCATGGTTAATCCTGCAGGGAACAGAACGTCCGGGGCTTGAAGCCATGACCACCAGCATCCACACCAATACCTCGGCGATGATCGCCCTGCAGAATCTGAACCGCACCAGCGACCAGCTGGCGTCGACGCAGAGCCGGGTGAATACGGGCCTGAAGGTCCAGGGCGCCAAGGATAACGCCGCCGTCTGGGCTGTCGCCCAGGGACAGCGCGCGGACAAGGGGTCTCTGGAAGCCGTCACGACCAGCCTGAACCGGGCGACCTCGATCGCCGATGTCTCCCTGGCCGCGGGCGAACAGATCTCGGACATTCTGCTGGAAATGAAGCAGAAGGCGACCGCTGCAGCCGATCCTAGCCAGAGCGCCGCGACGCGCGCCTCCTATGACCAGGAATTCCAGGCGCTGTTGAAGTCGGTGCAGTCCTTCGCCGACAACGCGATTTTCGACGGGGCCAATATTCTCGACGGCGCCGCCACGACCGACATGACGTTCCTGGCGAGTGCGGACGGCAATGAAACCATTGCGATGAAGCGTCAGAATCTGACGCTTGTCGGCCTGGGCCTGGCGGCCAACTCGTATGACTCGAACAAGGCGACTGCGGCGATCGACGCCTGGACCGACAATGCCGGCACGCCAGAAGACGAGACCCTGCTGAACGCCGCCCCTGATCTGCTCACCCAGGAAAAAGCCAAGTTCGCGCTGCAGCGGATCGACGACGCCATCACCGTGGCCAGTTCACGACTGTCCGAACTGGGGGCGCAGGCCAAGCAGATCGAACGCCACACCACCTATGTCGGCAAGCTTTCGGACTCGCTGGAAGCCGGCATCGGCAATCTGGTCGACGCCGACCTGGCCAAGGAAAGCGCCCGTCTCCAGGCCCTGCAGGTGCAGCAACAGCTCGGCGTCCAGGCCCTGTCGATCGCCAACCAGGCGCCGCAGATGATCCTGTCGCTGTTCAAGAACTGACGTCGCGGCTTAAGACTTCGTTATCGGGCTCGGCCGCACTGTAATCGCCGGAGCCATGTGAGATGATCAACAACAGCTATCTGCTGGGTCTCTACGGGATCACGACGGACACCGGGTCGCTGATCGGCTCAAACACGCCTGCAGCCAAGCCAAAGAAGACCCAGCCCACGGCGCCCTGGGCTTCGACCGCGTCGGCGACTGCGCCCAAGGCCAGCGAGCTGGTGCGGGCGGCCCTGGCGGGACGAAACATCATAAACGAAGGTTCGGTCGAACTGGACCTGTCGGGCGCGTCCAGCGACTATCGCAAGATGTTCGCCCTTTATCAGGGACTGAACAGCCTCAGCGCCCTGGCGGATCGGGCGAGCGTCAAGGGATTGACGGCTGCGGAAGCCGCACAGGTGTCGAAACGCTTCAGCGAGGGATTGGCCGAGATGTCGGCCTATCTCAAGACCGCCGAATTCGAGGACGTCCGCCTGGTGCAGGGCGTGTCGCAGACCAAGGTCAAGACCAGCTATGCGCTGGAGCGGGCGCCGACGACCTTCACGACCGCACCGCTTCACCAGGGCGTCGCCACAAGCCCGGTCGCCGCGTTCGAAGGCGACGTCAAGTTCTCGATGACGGCCAAGACCGAGACCGGAAGCCAGACCGTCGCCATGGACCTGTCCGAGATGGGCTCCACCGAACGGTCGATGGTCAATGTCGTCAACTATATGAACGGCAAGCTGGAGGCGGCCGGCGTCGCGACGCGGGTCGGGACGCAATACATCCCCGCGGAGCCCAAGACGATCAAGTCCGGCGACAAGACCATCACCCTGCCGGCCGGGCCGGACCAATGGGCTCTGAAGGTCACGAGCGGCGCGGGCGAGAAGGTCAGTTTCGCGGCAGTCGATACGTCCGACGCCGTCTATGTGACCCAAGGCGTCGGCAAGGCCGGCGCGGGACAGATATTGAAGTTCCAGGCCGACGGCGGCGCTGCGCCCGCCGCGCAGCAGGGCGTAAACGATCCGTTCTGGGTCGAGGGCCGGGTCGGGCATACCGAGATGCCCGAGGGCGTCGAGGCGGTGCGAGCCAGCGCCGTGGCTCCGGACGGTTCGGTCTGGGTCGTGGCCGATCTGAAGGCCGGCGACGCAGCCCAGCCGATCAAGGGCACGCGCGACGTCGCCCTGATGAAGTATGATTCCGCCGGCAATCTGATGCAGACCAAGCTGTTGGGGGCGGCGTCCAGCGCGAACGGCTTCTCCATCGCCATCGACGACGATGGACGCGTGGCCCTGGCCGGTTCGGTCACAGGGGCGCTGGTGCCGGGCAAGAGCGGCGACAGCCCCACGACCGCCGATAGTTTCGTCACGCTTTTCGATGACTCCGGCAAGGAACTGTGGACCCAGCGCCGAGGCGCCAAGGCCGCCGACGAGGCGACGGAGGTCAGTTTCGGCGCGGACGGCGTGGTGTATGTGGCGGGACGGTCCAAATCGGCCATGTCGGGGACTGTGGCCCTGGGCGGATGGGATTCCTATCTGCAGACCTTCCAGGAAAAGCCCCTGACCGTGACCGGGCCGATCACCGGGGTGAACGCCTCCACCTTGCAGTTCGGCAGCGCCGGCGACGATTCCGTCCAGGCGATGACCGTGTCCGGTTCAGACCTCTATACGGCCGGGGTCGAGAACGGGAAGGCCATCGTGCGGCGCTTCACCCTCGATGCAGGGGGTGTGCCGACCTTGGCCTCGACCCGCGACCTGGGCTACGCCAGTGGTGAAATCGCGGGCGTATCGGTGGAAAACGGCAAGGTCGTCGTGACCGGCCATACCAATAACGCCGCGCTGGACATCGGCACGGTGACCAACGCCCACGCCGGCGGCAAGGACGTGTTCGTCGCCACCCTGTCGGCCGATCTTCAGGCTTCGGGCAGCGACCGGCTGACCTATTTCGGCGGGGCGGGCGACGACACCGCCGCCGATGTCGAAATCAAGAACGGCAAGGTCTGGATCACCGGCACGAACCGGGCCGAGGGCGCGACCAAGGACAGTCCGACCCAGGGCTATCTGGCGCGTATCGACCTGGCGACAGGCGCGGTGGAGCAGAACAAGACCTGGCGCGCCGCTGACGACCAGGCCAAGCCGACCAGTCTGAGCTTCGCCGCAGGCGGTTCCAGCGTGCTGGACCGGCTGGGGCTGCCGCAGGGCGAGATCATGCAGGCGGACTCCAAGCTGCTGACCGTCGGCACCGCCGCTCGGGTCGGGGATCAGTTCAGCATTTCGCCGGCAGGCGGCGGGCGGGCCGTCACCGTGACGATCGAGGCCAAGGACACGCTGGAGACCCTGGCCAAGAAGATCGTGAACGCCTCGGGCCGCCAGCTGGACGCCAAGGTGGTGACGGACCTGAAGGCCGTACCCGTCACCCAGCGGCTGCAGATATCCACGGCGGCGAACCGGGAAGGCGCCATCATTTCGTCGGGCGCCGTCGGCAAGGACGCCCTGGCGGCCCTGGGTCTGACCCCCGGCTTCGTCAGCCCCGTCAAGCCGGACAAGGATGCGCCAAAGACCTTCGGTCTGAATCTGTCGACCCTGTTGAACCTGAACGATCCGGCCTCGATCAAGGCGGCGAACGAGGGCATCGCCCAGGCGATGACGGCCGTCCGGTCCGCCTACAAGTCGCTGGCGCCCTCGACCGGGACGATCACCAACACCCAGACCGGAAAAGGTTCATCGACCGCCTACTACCAGACCCAACTCGCCAACTTCCAGGCCGCGCTGAGCCGCCTGTCGGTCTGATCGGCGTCATGCGCGCCTAGGCGGTTGACGCCCGGCGTGCGTTCCGGGTTATTGGGCGCTTCAGTTGCGAAAGCCCCTCATGGCCCTTCCGAACGACAATCGCGTCATCATCGCCATCGGCGCCGGTCTGGTGATCATCGCCGCCGTGGTGCTGGCGCTCATCTTCACCGGCGGCGGCGACAAGACGCCGGAAGCCCCGCCGGCCGCGAGGGGCGGTCTGACCGTCGACCTGGCCGACGCCCCGACGCTGGAGCCGACACGCGAGTTGCGCTGCTTCGTGGACGGCCAGTTCGTGGGCATGGCGACACTGGCCGTCTGCGCCCAACGCAACGGCCTGGCGACCGACGCCCTGGATGTCGGCATCGACGAGACGGGCGCCCTGGCGGCCGCCCCCACCGCCGCCTTCGCCCCGCCGCCGGAACTGCCGCCGGTCGAGATGGCCCAGGCCGATCCCCTGCCGAGCCCGGCTCCGGGCGCCGCCGCGCCGAGCAATCCGGCGCCCGCGCCGTCCGCCGGCGCCCAGTGCCTGCGTCACTCCGGTTCGGACTGGCGCGTCCTGTCCAGCGGCATGAGCCTGAACGCCTGCGTCCAGGCCCTGTACGCCGGCACCTGCGTGCGTCCGGGCGACGCCCAGTACGGCCGCTGGGGCGACACGACCCTTCGCCTCGTCCCGCGCCGGGTGGAACAGTCGGGCGACAACAGCCGTTTCCGCACTCTGGCGGAGCAGGACCGCAACTGCCAATTCCCGGGTCTGAACTGATGCGCGTGCTCGCCCTTTCCGTCATCGCCGCCGCCGCCGTCCTGGCGGCGTGCAGCAACCAGCCGAAGTTCGAGTTCGAGCCCGGCGTCTGCTATTTCGTCGCCACCCCGGACGGTCAGCCGCCGCGCCTGCAGAAGATGGGCGAGAACGTCGCCCAGATCGAACTGTGCGCCGGCCAGCTGGAAGAAATGCGTCTGCGCTTCCTGCGCATGGGCGGCTCGAATCAGGAGGTCGCGGGGGCCTATCAGGGCCGCTTCATCTTCGTGGACCGCGAGGGCGTGAAGTTCGGCAAGACCCTGACGGGCAGCCGTTTCTTCGCCATGGCCCGCACCGGCGACGGCCGTCTGGCCATTCCCGGCGCCATCCAGCGCGACGAGACGGGGCGCCCGATCGCGATCGCCGCGCCGCAGCCCGAGACCAAGTAGGGCCCGGGCTGTCGTAGAAGAGACTTGCGTGACGTGAACAAAGGTGGAACATTTCGTTAATCCACCGGTTTGGCGGGTCTGATGTCGAATGCGGCTGGCGGTGATCGGCGGCGGCTCTAAGACATCCGGCTGAATTACGGAGTGGGCGAGGGACTCGCCGCTCCCTACGAGAAGGAAGTTTCCATGGCGGGCAGCGTCAACAAGGTCATTCTGGTCGGCAATCTGGGCCGCGATCCCGAAATCCGGTCGATGCCGAACGGCGACCGCATCGCCAACCTGTCGATCGCCACCTCGGAAACCTGGCGCGACAAGTCCTCGGGCGAGCGCAAGGAAAAGACCGAGTGGCACCGGGTCGTCATCTTCAACGACAACATCGTCAAGGTGGTCGAGAACTATGTGAAGAAGGGCTCGACCGTCTATATCGAGGGCGCGCTCCAGACTCGCAAATGGACCGATCAGCAGGGCGTCGAGAAATATTCGACCGAGATCGTGGTCAGCCGCTTCAAGGGTGAGCTGACCATGCTGGGCGGCCGTTCGGAAGGCGGCTCGCAAGGCGGCGGTTACGGCGGCGGCGGCGGTGGTGGTCGCGGTGACGACGACTACTCCTCGGGCTTCTCCACCGGCGGCGCCAACAAGCCGAGCGGCCCGAAGGAAAGCTACGACCTGAACGACGACATTCCGTTCTAAGGTCGATCCGAACCAACCATGGGGCGGGGGCCTTACAGCTATCGTGAGGATCCCGCCGTCCCGGCCTTCCCGGACGACCGACCCCTGGTCCTGTTCGACGGCGACTGCGCCCTGTGCTCCGGCTCGGCGCGCAAAATCCTGAAGGCCGACCGGGCCGGGCTGTTCCGGCTGGCCCCGACGCAGTCGCCCCTGGGGCAGGCGCTTTTGATGCATTACGGCGTTGATCCCCAGGATCCGGCGACCATGCTGCTGATCCAGGACGGCGTGGCGCGCGAACGCTCCGACGCCGTCCTGGCCATCGCCGCCCAGCTGCCTGCACCCTATCGGTGGGCGATCATAGGTCGGATCGCGCCACGGTTCATTCGCGACCGCCTGTATGACTTCGTGGCGCGTCGCCGTCGCCGGTTTCCCGGTTCGACCTGGTGCGCCCTTCCTCCGGCGGGCGTCGATCTGAAGGATAGAGTGCTGGGATGAGCGGTCGCGTGCTGGTGCTGGGCGCCAACGGCTTCATCGGCTCGCACGTAGCGGCGGCCCTGTCCGCAGAGGGCTGGCGCGTGCGGGCCGGGGCGCGGCGTATCGCCGAACCGTCCCGTCGCGCCCCGAGCTTCGATTGGATCGTCGCCGACTTTTCGAAACTGACGACAGCCCAGGCCTGGGCGCCCCTTATGGACGGGGTGTCGGCTGTGGTGAACTGCGTCGGCGTCTTGCAGGACGGCGGCGGCGACAGCACCCGCGCGGCCCATGTCGACGGCCCGCGCGCCCTGATCGCGGCGTGCGAGGCTGCGGGCGTCCGGCGTCTGGTGCATATCTCCGCCGTCGGCGCGGACGAAGAAGCCGGCACCGACTACGCCCGCACCAAGGCGCAGACCGAACGACTGGTCGCCGCCGGCGCCCTGGACTGGCTGATCCTGCGGCCGTCGCTGGTGGTGGACCGGGCGGCCTTCGGCGGCACGGGTTTGATCCGCGCACTGGCGGCCTTTCCTCTGTTCAGCCCCGTAGTGGGGGGCGATCAGACCTTCCGCCCGATCCCGCTGGGCGATCTGTGCGCCGCCGTCGTCGCGGCCTTGAAAGCGGGCGCCCCGTCGCGTCAGTCGCTGGACATGCCGGGGCCGGAGGCGGTGACCATGGTCGAGACGGTGCGTCTTTATCGCGGCTGGCTCGGTTTGAAGCCTGCGCCGGTCCTGCCTGCGCCCCGCGCCTTGGCTGCGCCGGCCCTGGCCGTCGGCGACCTGCTGGGTCGGCTGGGTTGGTCCTCGCCGATCCGCACGACCGCGATCAAACAGATGGACTACGACGTCTCCGGCCACGACAGCGGCTGGGCCGAGCGTTTGGGCGTGTCTTCGCGCGGCTTTACGCGTTTCCTGGCCGAGACCCCGGCTTCGGTCCAGGACGTCTGGCACGCGCGGCTGTGGTTCGTCCGCCCGATCTCCATCCTGACCCTGGGCCTGTTCTGGCTGATCACGGGCCTGATCAGCTTCGGGCCGGGCTGGAACGGCGCCGTCGCCATTCTGCACGAGGGCGGCTACGGCCGCTGGGCCGGGCCGGTGGCCTGGTGGGGCGCCCTGCTGGACGTGGTGCTGGGCCTGGCCCTTTTCGTGCGGCCCTGGACCGCGCGGGTGGCGATCTTCATGTGTCTGGCCACCATCGGTTATCTGATCGCGGGCACGCTCAGCCTGCCCCATTACTGGATAGACCCCTTGGGGCCGTGGCTGAAGGTCCTGCCGATGATGGCGCTGTGCCTGTTTGTGGCCGCAACGGACGCCCGCCGATGAGCCTCTATTTCGCATTGAAAATCATCCACATCCTGTCCGGCGCCGTCCTGTTCGGCACAGGGGCGGGCATCGCCTTCTTCATGCTGCGCGCCCACGCCACGCGCGACGCCCGCACGGTGGCCGAGGTCGGCCGCATCGTCGTCCTGGCCGATTTCGTCTTCACCACCACCGCCGTGGTGGTCCAGCCGATCAGCGGCCTGGGCCTGATCCATCTGCAGGGCTGGTCCCTGACCAGCCCGTGGCTGCTGGCGGCCTATGGGCTTTATGTCTTCGTCGGCGTCTGCTGGCTGCCGGTCGTCTGGATCCAGTACCGGATGATGAAGCTGGCCGAGCAGGCGGCGGGGCAGGGGGCGGCGTTGCCGCCCGCCTATCATCGCCTGTTCCGATGGTGGTTCGCTCTGGGCTGGCCGGCGTTTGCGGGCGTCCTGGCCATCTACTGGCTGATGGTCGCCAAGCCTGAATTTTAAGCCGGAAACCTAAGCTCATTCAAAGTGAGCCGACGCGAGGCCTGCGCCGTGCGATAGCCGGATCATGACCGCCGCCACCCCCGCCCCGCCGTCGCACAAGCCCCACGCCCTGACCGGTTTGGAGATCGCCGCCATCGTGGCGATCATTGTCGTTTGGGGCGTGAACAATGCGGGGGCCAAGCTGGCGACCGAGACCCTGCCGCCGTTGCTGGTCGGGGCGATCCGCTTCGGTCTCGCAACGGCCTGTCTGATCGTCTTCGTCCGTCCGCCGTTCCCGGACTGGAGGAGCCTGCTGCTGATCGTCATCGTCGGCGGGCCGATCCAGTATGGTCTGGCCTACACCGCCTACTGGATGGCGACCGACGTCAGCCCCGTGACGGTGGCCAACCAGCTGTGGATCCCCTTCACCGCCCTGTTCGCCTTCCTGATCCTGGGCGAGCGACTGAGCAGGGCCGCCCTGGTCGGCATGGGGGTGGCCTTTGTCGGCGTGGCCTGGATGACGCTGGACGCCCATGCGCTTCAGGACTGGAAGGCCATCCTGGTCGCCATCGCCGCCGGGGCGGCCTGGGGCGTGACGACGGTGGTCGCGCGGCGCACGACCTCGATCCCGCCGCTGAAGATGCAAGGGCTGCTGGCGCTCGGCGCCTTTCCGGTCATGGCCTTCGGTTCGGCGGTGTTCGAGCACGGGCAGTGGGCGGCGGTGAAGTCCGCCACGCCCATGGTCTGGGCTTCGCTGCTGTGGGCGGGGATCGTCTCCTCGGTCCTGGCCACCACCCTGTTGTTCTGGCTGGTGCAGCGGCGCGAGGCCGGGCGGGTGACGCCCTATCTTCTGGTGACGCCCGTGGTGTCGATGCTGATCGGCTGGGGCTTGATGGGCGACGTGCTGACGCCCCAGATCCTGACCGGCTCGGCCATCACCATGGGCGGGGTCGCCCTGGTCGCCCTGGCCGAACGGGGCTTGCGCGCGGGGGCCGCCAAGGCTTGATCTGTTTCCTGAGCGATTCAGGAATCCGTCATGCCCCACGCCCCTCTCGACGCCGATCATGTTTCCCGCCGCTGGCTGGGCAAGGAGACGCATGAACTGGCCGCGAACGAGGCCAGCGTCGTTCGCAGCGCCGCCGAACGCCGCCCGATCTCGGAGGATGTGAACGAGGCCTTCGACGACCGCCAGAGTTTCGGCGACCGTTTGGCCGACCGGGTGGCGGAATTCGGCGGATCCTGGACCTTCCTGATCGCCTTCGGCCTGTTCCTCGTGACCTGGACCTTGATCAATCTGGTTCTGAGACGGGATGCGTTCGACCCCTATCCCTTCATCTTCCTGAACCTGATGCTGTCGATGATCGCGGCGGCCCAGGCGCCGATCATCATGATGAGCCAGAACCGTCAGGCCTCGAAGGACCGGCTGGACGCCGGCAACGACTACCAGGTCAATCTGAAGGCCGAGATCGAGATCATGGCCCTGCTGGACAAGGTGGAACACCTGACGGCGCGCCAGCAGGAGCAGACCGAATTGATCGAGCGGTTGCTGGCCGAGAAGGAGCGTTAGGGCGTCAGCTCGCGCTCAACGCCGCGCAGGCGACCCGATCTCCGGCCCCGCCGATGGGCTGGCTCGAGTGGTCGTCGGGATTGGCGTGGATGATGATCGCCGACCCGTCGGCGTCCCACAGCCATTGGCCGGGCCCTTCCGAGGAAATCCGCGCGCGGGTGGTGAAGAGTTCGGCGTTCACCTTGCCGTCGGCGCCGGCATAGACGTTCGGGAGGTCGCCGTCATCGGGACCGGCGGCGTTCAACAGGCCGTGCGGCGCCTTGGGCTCGCCGTGGTTGATATGGGCGCCTGACGAGGTGAAGGGCGCGGCGCATTGGCCGGTCGCATGGATATGGATGCCGTGCCAGCCGGGCGTCAGGCCCGAGGCCTCGACCTTGATCACCAGGCCGGTCGGTCCCTGGCGCAGATCGACGCGTCCGATATTGGCCCCCTGGGCGTTGATCAGAACGGCCTGTCCGGTCGCGCCGACGGGCGCGCGTTCGGCCTGCATCTGGGCCGCGTCGGCGGTCGATGCGCAAGCTCCGGCGAGGGCCAGCGGGGCGGCGAGAGCGAGGGCGGCGGCGAGGGGCGTGAAGCGCATGTGGAACGTCCTTTCAGAGACGGGCTTTCACGGCGACGTCGCTTTGCCACCGAGGCCCTGGAATGCTAGAAATCGTCACAGCGGATCACGTTCCGATTCCGGCCGCATAAAGCCACGCTTCCTTGACCGACGACAGCTACGAAAACGCCGCAACTCCGATCGTTCCGGGAGGCGGCGGCTCCGACATTTCCACGATCACGATCGAGGACGAACTGAAGCGTTCGTACCTCGACTACGCCATGAGCGTGATCGTCTCGCGCGCCCTTCCCGACGCCCGTGACGGCCTCAAGCCGGTTCACCGTCGCATCCTGTATTCGATGCACGACCTGAACATGACGCCCGAGCGCAGCTATTCGAAATGCGCCCGCGTGGTCGGCGACGTGCTGGGCCGGTTCCACCCCCACGGCGACGCCTCGGTCTATATGGCCCTGGTGCGGATGGCCCAGCCCTTCTCGATGGGGCTGATGCTGGTCGACGGCCAGGGCAATTTCGGCTCGGTCGACGGCGATATGCCCGCCTCGATGCGTTACACCGAGGCCAAGATGGCCCCGGCCGCCGTCGCCCTGATGGCCGACATCGACAAGGACACCGTCGATTTCCAGCCCAACTACGACGAGAAGGAGCTGGAGCCGGTCGTCCTGCCGAGCCGGATCCCGAACTTGCTGGTCAATGGCGCCGGCGGCATCGCCGTCGGCATGGCGACCAACATCCCGCCGCATAATCTGGGCGAGGTCGTGGATGCGGCCCTGGCCCTGCTGGACGATCCCAACGTCACCGACGACGCCCTGCTGGACATCGTGCCCGGTCCCGACTTCCCGACCGGCGGCGAGATCATGGGCCGCACCGCGCCGCGCAATGCGCTGCGCGACGGTCGCGGTTCGGTCATCGTGCGCGGGCGCGCCTCGGTGGAAGAGATCCGCAAGGATCGCGAGGCCATCGTCGTCACCGAGCTGCCCTATCAGGTCAACAAACAGACCCTGATCGAGCGCATCGCCGAAATGGTGCGCGAGAAGCGTCTGGAAGGCATTTCCGACGTCCGCGACGAATCCGACCGTCAGGGCATGCGGATCGTCATCGAGCTGAAGCGCGACGCCTCCGGCGACGTGATCCTGAACCAGCTGTGGCGCTACACCGCCATGCAAAGCTCGTTCGGCGTCAACATGCTGGCGTTGAACCACGGCCGGCCCGAACAGATGGGCCTGCGCGACCTGCTGCAGATCTTCCTCGACTTCCGCGAGGAAGTCGTCGTTCGCCGCGTCAAGTTCGAGCTGAACAAGGCCCGCGACCGCGGCCACGTCCTGGTCGGTCTCGCCGTCGCCGTCGCCAATATCGATGAGGTCATCCACATCATCCGTTCCTCGGCCGATCCGACCGAGGCGCGCGAGCGACTGCAGGCCAAGCCCTGGCCGGTCGGCGACATGATGGCCCTGGTCGAGCTGATCGCCGACCCGCGCAGCGTCGTCATCAACGGCGACAGCCTGCAACTGACCGACGAACAGGCCCGCGCCATCCTGGCCCTGACCCTGTCGCGCCTGACCGGCCTGGGTCGTGACGACATCTTCGGCGAGGCGAACGGCCTGGCCGACACCATCCAGGGCCACCTGACCATCCTGTCGGACCGCAAGAACGTCCTGGCCATCATTCGCGACGACCTGATCGACGTGAAGGACAAGTTCGCCGTGCCGCGTCGCACCCTGATCGGGGAAGGCGACGGCGAGATGGAGGACGAGGACCTGATCCCGCGCGAGGACATGGTCGTCACCGTCACCCACGGCGGCTACGTCAAGCGCGTCGCC
The DNA here is from genome assembly GCF_011064825.1 of Brevundimonas mediterranea. Taxonomy (NCBI): domain Bacteria; kingdom Pseudomonadati; phylum Pseudomonadota; class Alphaproteobacteria; order Caulobacterales; family Caulobacteraceae; genus Brevundimonas; species Brevundimonas mediterranea. The sequence goes on along the minus strand of NZ_CP048751.1, from coordinate 549,198 downwards.
CTGAACGCCTATCGGACCCAGCATCGCGGCGGCAAGGGCAAGTCCGGCATGACGATGAAGGACGAGGACGCCATCACCGGCGTGTTCAGCGCCTCGACCCACACCCCGGTCCTGTTCTTCGCCACCAACGGCAAGGCCTACAAGCTGAAGACCTGGCGCCTGCCGCTGGGCAATCCGCAGTCGCGCGGCAAGGCCTTCGTCAACCTGCTGCCCATCGAGCCGGGCGACAGCATCATGAACGTCCTGCCCCTGCCCGAGGACGAGACGACCTGGGGCGACTACGACATCATGTTCGCCACCAGCTCGGGCGACGTGCGCCGCAACAAGCTGTCGGACTTCGCCACCGTCAACCGCGCCGGCAAGATCGCCATGAAGCTGGAAGGCGACGACCGCATGGTCGGCGTCGGCCTGTGCACCGCCGACGACGACGTGCTGCTGACCACGGCGCTGGGCCGGGCGATCCGGTTCAAGGCCGACGACGTGCGCGTGTTCAAGGGCCGGGATTCGACCGGCGTCCGGGGCGTGCGCCTGCAAGACGGCGACGAGGTCATCTCCATGGCCATCCTGGGCCGCGTCGATGCGACGCCGGAGGAACGGTCGGCCTACGTCAAACACGCCAACGCCATGCGCAAGGCCCTGGCCGGCGCGGAGGCGGAAGAGGATGTCGCGGCTCCGGCTGAAGCCGAAGACGAGGTCGCCGACGCGGCTCTGACGGTGGAGCGGATCGCCGAACTGGGCGCCGCCGAACAGTTCATCCTGACGGTCACGGAGACCGGCTTCGGCAAGCGCTCTTCGGCCTATGAGTATCGTCGCACCGGCCGCGGCGGTCAGGGCCTGACGGCCCACGGCCTAGGCGGTCGCGCCGGCACGCGCCTGGCGGCGGCCTTCCCGGTCGAGGAAACCGACGATCTGCTGCTGGTCACCTCGGGCGGTCAGATGATCCGCACCCGTATGGATCAAGTCCGCATCGTCGGCCGCTCCAGCCAGGGCGTCACCATCTTCCGCACCGGCAAGGACGAAAAGGTCGTCTCGGTCGAACGCCTGCCGGAAAGCGGCGGGTCGGATGAGGCGGACGTCGCGAGTGAAGAGGGCGGCGAGGCCGAAGCATAGAACCAAGACCCTCTCCCGCCGGGAGAGGGCTTGAGCGCGCGGCGGCGAAGCCGTCGTCCTTGCGCGAAAGGGTGAGGGGAACGGTGGTGCGAGCTAGCCCACCGGCGGTCCCTCATCCGGCCCTTCGGGCCACCTTCTCCCCACGGGAGAAGGAAAGGAGGAGAGGGGAGCGGCCATGACGTCTGACATCCTGATCAACGGCGAACCCGCCACCCCTGACGACCTCGCCCACCAGGCCCTGGTCAATTACGGCGCCTACACCTCCTTCCGCGTCGAGCACGGCGCGGTCCGGGGCCTCGACCTGCATCTCGCCCGGCTGGGCCAGGCCGCCGTCGAACTGTTCGGCGAAAGCCCCGGCGAGGCCGAGTTCCGCCGCCTGATCGCGCTCGCGGTCGCCGGCCGTGACAAAGCCTGGATGCGCATCAGCCTGTTCTCGCCCGAGATCGGTCATCGCAATCCGTCCTTCGTCGGGCGGCCGAAGGTGATGACCGTCGTCTCGCCGCCCCCGCCGCCCCTGGCCACCCAAATGCGGGTGACGGCTGTGCATTATGAGCGTGAGCCGGCGCACCTGAAACATGTCGCCACCTTCGGCGCCACGCGCGCCCGCCGCACTGTGCGAGCGGCGGGCTTCGATGACGCCCTGTTCGTCGACGAGCAGGGCCATATGTCCGAAGGCGTGACCTGGAACATCGGCTTCATCCAGGGGGACCGCATCGTCTGGCCCCAGGCGCCGATGCTGGCGGGCGTGACCCAGGTCCTGATCGAGCGGGGCTTGGCTGGACTGGGCCTATCGTCGCAGACCCGCCCGGTGCATGTGTCCGAACTGGCGGGCTTCGATGGCGCATTCCTGTGCAACAGCGCCACGCCGGCCTGTCCCATCACGGCAGTTGACGACACGGTTTTCGCCGTCGATCCGACCCTGCTGACGGTGATCGAAACCGCCTGGGCCGCCAATAATCCGCTGCCTTTGACGGTTCCGCACTCCTAATTCGTCAAGAAAAATCCAGTAAAATCAAATCCATCGTCAGCAGATTCAGCAATCGGCGCGCCTGGGTTTACGGCGGGCGTAAAATCGCGCGATGACCGATGTGACGCCAAAATTCGCCCCGCCGTCCACCCGCCTGCTTTGGCGCTTTTGGCGCCTTGTCACCCTGTTTTTGCGACACGCCTCCACGCCAACGGCCTGCTAGGCCGAACCTTTCGCACCTGCTAAGTCACGCCGAACAGCAGGCGACAGGCTGGGGAGACACGCCATGCGCATCGGACTCTATCCGGGCACCTTCGATCCAGTGACCAACGGTCACACCGACATCATCAAACGGGCGTTGAAGCTGGTGGACCGGGTGGTCATCGGCGTGGCTCAGAACGACGACAAGGGGCCGTTGTTCACCACGGCCGAACGGGTCGAGATGCTCCAGGCCGAGGTGGCGAACCTGGGCGGCGATATCGTGGTCCAGCCCTTCTCGACCTTGTTGATGCATTTCGCGGAAGAGCTGAACGCCAATGTCATCATTCGCGGTTTGCGCGCGGTCGCCGACTTCGAATACGAGTTCCAGATGACGGCCATGAATCAGCGCCTCAATCAGGACATCGAGACGGTATTCCTGATGGCCGATCCCCGGCATCAGGCCATCGCCTCGCGGCTGGTCAAGGAAATCGCCCGTCTGGACGGCGCGATCGACAGTTTCGTCAGCCCCGCCATCGCCGCGCGCGTGCGGGACAAGGTCAAGAACAGAGGATGAGTGCGTCAATGCGTCTTGGTGTGATCGCGGCGGCCGCCGCCGCTCTTCTGGCGTCGGTTGCGACCCAGGCTCCGGCTGTGGCCCAAGCTCAGGCCCAAGCCCAGGTTCAGGCTCCCGCTGCGGACTGGCGCACCGTCGCCCCGGAGAACCTGCTGGTCATCGACACGCCGAAAGGCCGGATCCTGGTCGAGTTGACGCCGGTCGCCGCCCCGGCGCATGCCGAACGCATCCGCACCCTGGCCAACCAGGGCTTCTATGACGGGTTGAAGTTCCACCGCGTCATCCCCGACTTCATGGCCCAGACCGGCGACCCCCAGGGCACCGGCGAGGGCGGCAGCGAACTGCCCGATCTGAAGGCGGAGTTCAGCTTCCGTCGTGGTCGTGACGCCGGCTTCGTCGCCGTGCCGAACGCGGGACAGGGCGTGCGCGGTCTGGTCGGCGTTCTGCCGGTCGAGACCCAGCCCGACGCCCAGATGATGATCACCGCCGACTTCAAGGTCGAGGCTCACGGCCTGTTCTGCCCCGGCGTCCTGGGCATGGCCCGCGCCGGCGCGCCCGACAGCGCCAACAGCCAGTTCTTCCTGATGATGGGCGACCGGGACCAGTTGAACGGCGTCTACACTGCCTTCGGCCGCGTGGTTTCGGGCCTGGACGTGGTGAACAAGCTGAATAAAGGCTCCGACGCCGAAGACGGCAAGGTCGCCAACCCCGACGTCATGACGCGGGTCCGCATGGCCTCGGCCCTGCCGGAAGGCGAACGGCCCACCGTCCGTGTGCTGAATCCGGCCAGCGCCGCCTTCGCCGAACGGATCGCGGCGGCCCGCACGGCGCGCGGCGGCAGCTTCAATATCTGCGACGTTCAACCGGTGGCCGAGGTCGTCGGCGGCTGATCGCCAAAATAGAGGGGAGGGCCGGGGGATGACCATTCGAAACACGCTGATGGCGGCAGGCCTTGCGGCGCTGCTGGCCAGTCCGGCTCTGGCGCAGCAGGCGGCTGTGCCGCCGCCCCCGCCCGGCCCGACCGAATGGCGCGCCGTCGCGCCCGACAATCTGCTGGTCATCGACACGACCAAGGGCCGGATTCTGGTCGAACTGGCGCCCGAGATCGCCCCGGCCCATGTCGAGCGGATCAAGCTGCTGGCGTCGCGCGGCTTCTACGACAACCTGGCCTGGCACCGGGTCATCGACTGGTTCATGGCCCAGACCGGCGACCCCCTGGGGACCGGCGACGGCCAGAGCTGGTATCCTGACCTGAAGGCGGAGTTCACCTTCCGACGCGGACCGGACATGGCCTTCACCCCCACCGCCGCGCCGGCCGGGGCCCTGATCGGCTTCTACCATTCCCTCCCGGTCCAGACCCAGCCCGACGCCCTGATGGCGGGGACGGCCGACCGCAAGGTGCATGGCTGGGGCCTCTATTGCCCGGGCGTCGCCGGCATGGCCCGCGACGAGGGCAATGACACCGCCAACAGCCAGTTCTTCCTGATGCGTCAGGCCTACCCCGCCCTGGACAAGCGCTACACCGTCTGGGGCCGCGTCGTCGTCGGGCTTGAGGTCGTGCGCGCCCTGAAAGCCAGCCCCAATCCGGACGGCGTCGTCACCGATCCCGACCGGATGACCCGCGTCCGCCTGGCCTCGGACTTGCCCGCCGCCGAACGCCCGGCGGTGCAGATGCTGAACACCGCCTCGCCGACCTTCCGCGCCCTGGTCGATCAGGCGCGTCAGGCCAAGGGGGCGGACTTTTCGGTCTGCGACATCGACGTGCCGGTGCGGCTGGCGGCGGCGAGCTGACGCTCAGGTCGCCGTAGGGCCCCGGCCTCGGCCCCGCCGACGCCGGCGCCGCTTGGGCGGCTTCTTGTCCTCGCGCATCTGCTGCAGCAACAGGCCTTCGCGCAGACCGCGGTCTGCGACCCGGACCCGCTCCGACGGCCAGGCCCGCTGGATGGCCTCCAGAATGGCGGCGCCGGCCAGGACCAGATCGGCGCGATCGGGTCCAATACAGGCCTCCTTGGCCCGTCCGTCCGGGCCCAGGGCCTTCAGCCGTTCGGCCGCCGCCTCGCACTCGCTCCGCGTCATCCACAGCCCATCGACCCGGTCGCGATTGTAGCGCGGCAGGTTCAGGTGAATGCCCGCCAGGCTGGTGATCGCGCCCGAGGTGCCGACCAGATGGGCGCGGTCCGCCAGGAACAGCTCCATCATGGCTGGGTCCTCGATCCCGCCCGCCGCAATGGCCGCGCCCATGTCGTTCACCATGGCTTCGTACCAGTCCTCGCCGGCGCCTTCCGGCTCCGGGTGGCGCTCAGCCAGGGTGACGACGCCCAGGGGGGCGGACATCCAGGCGGTGGTTTTCCAATCGGCGTCTTCCCGCTTCAGCCAGGACAGTTCGGTCGAGCCGCCGCCGACATCGATGATCAGCACGGCCTCGGCCTTGGGATCGATCAGGTTCAGACAGCCCTCGACCGCCAGTCGCGCCTCTTCGGCCGGATCGATGATCCGCAGCCGCAAGCCGGTGCCCTTGCGCACACGATCGATGAACTCTGCGCCGTTCTCGGCCGCGCGGCAAGCCTGGGTGGCGACCGCGCTCAGCCGAACCGACTCCACGCCCTTCCTGACGATCCGGTCGGCGCACAGGGCCAGGGCGTCATAGGCCCGGTCCATCGCCCGCGGGTCCAGACGCCCCGTGCGGGACAGGCCTTCGCCCAGCCGCACGATCCGGCTGAAGCTGTCGACCACCCGAAAGCCGTCGCGCGACGGCCGCGCGATCAGCAGCCGGCAATTATTGGTCCCCAGATCGAGCGCGCCATACAGGGGCGCGTCCCGACCCGACGCATCCCGCTCGCGGGAAGGCTGGGACCGCTCGTCGCGCCGTCGGGGCGCGCCGTGGGTCTCCGGCATGGGCCGTCATTCCGATGTGGGCGGTCCAAAGCGGCGCCCGTCCGGATCAGCCTAGCCCGCGAAGATCGTCCGCGCCAAGCCATTCTGTCAGGAAGATGAACGGACCTGTGGGCGTCCCGGTCATCCGCACCAGCGTAACAAGACCTCATGACCCAGGTTCACACGGCCCGTTTCGCCATCGGCCAGATCGTTCGTCACCGCGACAACGCCTTTCGCGGCGTGGTGATGGACGTCGATCACGGTTACGCCGGCCCCGCCGTCGAAACCGGCGCTGTGGCGGCGGACCAGCCCTTCTACCGCGTCTTCGCCCTGGGCGAGGACGGCGGCTTCGTCGCCTATGCGGCGGAGGGGGTGCTGGAAGACGGCCAGTCCGTCCTGCTGCCCGATGACGCCCAGCGCTGGTTCACCACCGACGCCGAAGGCCATCACGCCCCCCTGCATGAAGGCATTCACTGAGGAAGACTTGGAAGGGGCGCCCGCCGGGCGTTAGGATGGGGCAAAGAGGAGCGTCCATGTCCGACTTCGAACATGTCTTCGAACAACCGCCCGAGGGCGCGGCCGCCGACTGGACCATTCCCCAGAACTGGGCCGCCTATACCGAGGTCGAACACCAGACCTGGGACACGCTGTACGCCCGCCAGATGAAGATCCTGCCCGGCCGGGCCTGTGACGCCTTCCTGAACGGGTTGAGGGCGCTGGACCTGAATGCAGGCGGCATTCCCGATTTCGAGATCATCAATCCCAAGCTCCAGGCCCTGACCGGCTGGACCGTGGTCTGCGTGCCGGGCCTCGTGCCCGACGAGGTCTTCTTCGATCACCTGGCCAATCGCCGCTTCGTCTCGGGCCAGTTCATCCGCAAACCGGACCAGCTGGATTACCTCCAGGAACCCGACATCTTTCATGATGTCTTCGGCCATGTGCCCATGCTGACCGACCCCGATTTCGCCGCCTATATGGAGGCCTACGGCAAGGGCGGACAGCGCGCCGCCGGTCTGGGCATGCTGCCGAACCTGGCGCGGCTGTACTGGTACACGGTCGAGTTCGGCCTGATGCAGGAGGCCGGAGCCTTGCGCATCTACGGCGCCGGCATCGTCTCGTCGGCGACCGAAAGCGTCTTTGCGCTGGAAGATCCGTCGCCGAACCGGCTGGGTTTCGATCTGGAGCGGGTGATGCGGACCCTGTACCGGATCGACGACTTCCAGCAGGTCTATTTCGTCATCGACAGCCTGGAAGCGCTGAAGGACGAGACGCTGAAGGACTTCGGCCCCGTCTATGACGCCTTGAAGGGCCAGGTAGACCTGCCGATTGAGACCGTCCTGCCCAGCGATCAGGTTTTCACGCGTGGGACTCAGGCCTATGCGTCCAAGGGCGGGCGGTTCGCGGCCTAGGGCCGCTGGAACGGATAGAAGCCGCCGCCCAAATCCAGAATCGCCGTCAGTTCATCCAGCGCGCTCCGGCTCTCGTCCAGCAGGGCTGGATCGGCGAGGTCGGCGGGGCGCAATTCGTCGCGGTACCAGCGCTCGCCCCATGTCTTGAGCCGAGCGTGCAGCGCGTCCGTCAGGCGCATGGCCGGGTTGGTCGCGGCCAGCTCGGCCTCGGTCAGCACGACCCGCAGGCGCAGGCAGGCCGGCCCCCCGCCGTTGCGCATCGACTGGCGCACATCGACATACTGGACCCGGCCGATGGGACCGTTGGAGGCGGCCAGAGCCTGCGCCACCGCATGGCTGCGCGGGTTGTCGCGGGTCTCGGTCGGGCAGATCAGGGTCAGGCGGTCCTCGCCCGGAATCTGGATCAGCATCGAGTTGAACAGGTAGCTGCTGATGGCGTCGGCCAGGGGCAGGTCGGCGGACGACACCTCGACGAAGATCGGGTCGAACAGGCCTTCGGCCGCGCGACGGATGGCCGCCTGGGTTCCGGCCGTGTCCTCGAAGGCGAGGTCGTGGAAGAACAGGGTCTCGCGCGCCCCGACGCAGACCACGTCGTTGTGGAAGGTGCCGCCGGCGATGGCGGCCTTTGACTGCTGGGCCAGGACGACGCCGCTGGCGCCGTGGCGACGACCGAGGGCCTGCGACGCCTCGCGCGTCTGGCGGGCGGGGTACGGACCGTCCCAGGGCGTGAAGGCCTCGCGCCCCCAGACCAGCAGATTGACGCCCGGCGCCCCATGCTCGGCGCACAGGCGCACATGGTTGGCGGCGCCCTCGTCGGCCAGATGGGCCACGGAGGGCAGGGCGTCATGAACCGCGAACCGCTCGGGATCCGGGAACAGGGCGTCCAACGCCCGCTTCGTCTGCTGGTGCTCCAGCGATCGGTGCAGATTGGTGACCAGATTGGCGGGTGTGAAATGCACCCGACCGTCGGCGGCGTCGGCGCTGGGCGTCACGGTCGCGGCGTTGGCGGCCCACATGGGCGAGGCCGAGCAGGCGGCGGCGGCGAAGGCAGGGGCGTCCTTCCAGGCCTGCTCCAGCACCTGGGCGTCCGATCCGGTGAAGCCCAGGGTGCGCAGGAAGGGAATGTTCGGCCGCTCATGCGGCGGCAGGACGAACTGGGGCAGGCCCAGGTCCGCCAGGGTCTTCATCTTGTCGAGACCCTGCAACACCGCCGCGCGCGGGTTCGACGCCTCGCCCTTGTTCAGACTGGAGGCCAGATTGCCCGGCGACAGACCGGCGTAGGAGTGGGTCGGCCCGATCAGCCCGTCGGCGTTGGCTTCGACGGCGGGGGTCATTCGGCCCTCTCCCCTTGCGGGAGAGGGAGGTCGCGCACGACGGCGCAAGCCGTCGTCCTGGCGCGAGCGGGTGAGGGGTCACGCAGGCGGCCGGCAGGGAGAAACCCCTCATCCGACCCGCTGCGCGGGCCACCTTCTCCCGCAAGGGGAGAAGGAATCACGACCGTAACCCCTTGATCTCGCCTTCGATGTTCGCGACCGCGTTGGCCTCGAAGCTGGCGACCGGATAGGCGCAGTAGTCTGCGGCGTAATAGGCCGACGGCCGGTGGTTGCCGCTGGCGCCCAGGCCGCCGAAGGGCATGTCGCCGGCGGCGCCGGTGGTGGGGCGGTTGAAGTTGACCACGCCCGCGCGGATGCGACGGATGAAATGGTCCCAGTTGGCTGGATCGTCGCTGACCAGGCCGGCGGACAGGCCATAGCGGGTGGCGTTGGCGGCCTGGATCGCAGCGTCGAAGGTCGGGACGCGGACGACCGATAGGAAGGGGGCGAACATTTCCTCGTCTGGCACATCGACGCCTGTCACGTCGATGAGGGCCGGTTTGACGAAGGCTCCGGGCAGGTTGGCGACAGGGCCGGAGGCGCGGATGACCTTGGCGCCTGCGTCGATCCGCTGTTGCAGCGCCTTCAGCGCGGCCTCGGCCGCGCGGGCCGAGATCAGCGGCCCGGCATAGGGTTCAGGATCGCTGTCCCAGGGACCGAAGACCAGGCGGTCGGACAGGGCGGCGATGGCTTCGATGATGGCGTCGCCCTGCGCGCCCTCCGGCACGATCAGGCGCCGCGCGCACGAGCAGCGCTGGCCCGTGGTGATGAAGGCGGACTGCACCGCTATGCCCGCTACGGCTTCGGCGTCCGCCGCATCCCAGACGACCAGGGGATTATTGCCGCCCAGCTCCAGCGCCAGGATGACGTGCGGATCGTCGGCGAACTTGCGTCGGAAGTGAGCGCCGGCCGCGCCCGAACCGGTGAACATCAGGGCGTCGATCCCGGCGTCGAGGAGGGCCGCCCCCGTCTCGCGTCCGCCCTGGACGACGTTGACCACGCCGGTCGGCAGGTCGGCGGCGGCGAAGGCCTCGGCCATCACCTGGCCGACCAGGGGCGTCTCTTCAGACGGCTTGAACACGACGGTGTCGCCAGCCAGCAGGGCGGGGACGATATGGCCATTGGGCAGATGGCCGGGGAAGTTGAACGGGCCCAGAACCGCGGCGACGCCGTGTGGTCGATGCCGCAGCGTCGCCCGGCCGAAGGCGGTGTCGCTGGTCCGTTCGCCCGTGCGTTCGTCATAGGCGCGAATGGAGATGTCCACCTTGCCGATCATGGCGGCGGCTTCGGTCTTCGTCTCCCACAGGGGCTTGCCGGTCTCGCGGGCGATGGCCTCGGCGATCTGGGGCGCGCGGTCCTTCAGCACGGCCTGATAGCGTTTGACCGCGTCGATGCGGTCGGCGCGTGGGGCGTCGGCCCAGGCTGGAAAGGCGGCGCGGGCGGCGTCGACGGCGGCCTGGACCTGAACCGGACTGGCGGCCTCGCCTTCCCAGTTCACGGCTTCGGTGGCGGGGTCAGTGGAGGTGAAACGGGTCATGGCACAGATACTCCGCTCATCCCGGCGAAAGCCGGGACCCAGTTCTTTCGCATCGCCAGTGCGTCGGATGAGCACTGGAATCCTGTTGCACGCAACTTTCGCCCAAAGCGCTGGGTCCCGGCTTTCGCCGGGATGAGCGGGAAGGGGGAAGTCACGATTTCACTCGCACCGTATGGCCTGCGCCCACCTTCAGGGCCGCAGCGGTCTCGGCGCCGATGCGAACCGTGTCGCCGTCGATGTCCGCCTTGGCGCGGACGGCGCGGAAGGCGGCGATGCTGTCGGTCGAGATCAGGGCCGGCAGTTCGGCCTCGACCCGGTCGGTGATCTCGACCGTCAGGCGGCGCGCGTCGCGCACGGTGCGGATATTGTCGCGCCCGCACGACACGGTCGGACCGGCGTCGAAGATGTCCACCAGACCGTTGGGCCGGAAGCCTTCGCTTTCCAGCAAGGCCATGGCCGGCACGCCCTGGGGGTGGACCTTGCCGATCACGGCGCGCGCCGGCTCGGGCAGCAGCTCGGTATAGATCGGGTGGCGCGGGGCCAGGTCCAGGATGAACTGCTTGTCGGTCGATCCGCTCATCCGGTCGGCGTGATCAAACTCCATCGGGAAGAACTTGTGCGCCACATGGTCCCAGAAGGGGCAGGCCCCGTCGGGCGAGAAGACGCCGCGCAGCTCGGCCAGCACGTTTTCGGCGAACAGTTCGGGCTGGGCGCCGATCAGCATGTAGCGCGACTGGCTCAGCAGGCGCCCCGCCCCGCCCTTCCTCCGATCGGCCTTGAGGAACAGCGACCCGACCTCGGTCCAGCCGGTGCATTCATTGACCAGCACCAGGGTCTGGTGATCCAGCTTGACCCCGAGGGACGGCGACGAGGCCGTGTTGTTGACGATGCGGAACGAGAAGAAGGGCCGTTTCAGCCCCACGGTCGCCTTGACCGATCCGACCCCGTCGATGTCGCCGGTGTCGCCGTCTTCCAGCATCAGGGTGTACCAGGCCTCCTGGTGCGTCACCTCGCCCCGGAAACTGGCCTGGCTCAGCTCCAGCCTTTCCGCCAGGGCGTCGGGATCTTCCGGCAGGCTGGTGAAGCCGGGACCGGACAGGATGGCCAGTTCCAGCAGATAGTCGAGGTCGGCAGGGCCGGCGGGACGGACGACGAGCATTCAGAGGGTTTCCATCCGCAGGGATTTCAGTTTGGCCGCGTCGATCTCGCCCGAGGCGATCTTGCACAGGATCAGGGCGCTGAGCTGGGCGCGTTCGACGAAGCTGTCGGGCCAGGCGAACTCCTGGTCCGAATGGATGTCGCCGCCCCGGACGCCCAGGGTGTCGATGTTGGGCAATCCGGCGGCGTGGAGGTTGTTGCCTTCGCAGACGCCGCCCGAGGGCTTCCAGGCGATGGGCTGGCCCAGCAGGGCGCCGGCTTCCTTCACCGCCTCGAACAGGGCGGTCTGGGCCGCGTCCATCGGTTTGGGCGGACGGGTGAAGCCGCCGTGCAGGTCCAGGGTCAGACCCTCGAACGGCGGCGTGGCGGCGATGGCGCGGACCGAGGCGTCGATCCAGTCGGCGGCGGCCTTGTCCGGCACACGCACGTTGAACCGCACCACGGCGTTGTCGGCGACGACGTTCAGGGCCCCGCCGCCCGAAATCTTGGCCACATTGACGGTGACGCCCTCGTGCTGGCCGTTCAGCCCGTGCAGGGCGGCGGCGATCATGGCCGCTCCCGCTATGGCGTTGCGGCCCTCTTCGAAGGCGCGGCCGGCATGGGCGGCCTTGCCCGTCACGATCAGATGATAGTTGCCGCTGCCCTTGCGCGCACCGGCCAGGGTGCCGTCCGCCAAGGCCGGTTCATAGGTCAGGCCGACATGGCCGCGCGCGCCCAGTTCGGCCAGCAGCGGGGCCGAGGCGGGCGAGCCGATCTCCTCGTCGGGGCTCAGCAGCACGGTCCAGCCGACGCCGTGCCGATCGGGGTGGGTCTCGAAGGCTTCCAGCGCGGCCAGAAGCACGCTGATCCCGCCCTTCATGTCGGCGACGCCGGGGCCGTTCAGGGCGCCGTCCGCGCGGGTCGTGACGGTCTGGAAGCGGCTGTCGGCAGGGAAGACGGTGTCGTAGTGGCCGGTCAGGACGACCTGGATCGGCGCCTCGGGACGGGCGGTGATCTTCAGCGCGTCGGCGTGAGCCTCGGTCCGCACCGAGCCGTCGTCGGCGACGGTGGTGGAGCCCTGGGTGGCGATCCGTTCGACGACGGCGCCGGGCAGGGCCCTGGCTACGGCCTCCAGCGCGTCCAGCACAGCGTTCAAACCGGCGGCGTTGCGGCTGCCGGAGTTGATGTTCGCCCAGTCGATGGTGCGGCCGATAATCGCCTCGCGTCGCGCGGCGACGTGGTCGAGGACGGCCTGGTCCGTGGTCAGAATCCGCATCGGCCGGACCCTAGCCGTCGCGGGGCCAAAGGTGAAGGTCGCGTGGGGCACGTCGGGCGGCTGAGGCTTAGTTCCGGTTCGGGCGGCGGTCGGTGCGCTGGCCGGCTTCGCGGCTTTCGCGGCGCCAGCGGATCGACAGGCTGGTGTCGCCCTGACCGCCGAACTGCGAACTGATGGCCAGGTTGCGGCGCGGCTGCCATTCGACCTTGACCGCCGCCCCGCCTTCGCCGCCGCCGATGACTTCCAGATAGACGTTGTCGGTGATGTAGCGACCGCCGGCGACCGTCACGGCCGAGGCCTGGCCGCCGAAGGACAGACGGTCAAGCCCGGCGAGCTCGCGCAGGTTCCCGATCACGTCGAAGCCGCCGCCGCCCGCCAGGGCCGCGACCCCGGCGGCCAGTTGCGCCGCCTCGAACGGCGACAGTTGCGAGGCCGAACGGCCGAACAGCACCTGCGACAGGATTTCGTCCTGGGGCAGGGCGGGGGTGGACGTCAGGGCGATCTTCGGCTGGTCGGCCGTGCCGGTCACGGCGATGGAGGCGGTCAGGGCCGTATCCTCGCGCGTCGCCGACAGGTTCAGGCGGATCTGCTTCGGATCGGTCGACAGGGTCACGCGGCCGGTGTCGTTGAAGATGAACCGCTTGCCCGCGAACTCGTAATCGCCGCGCACCACATTGGCCGTGCCGGTCAGTTGCGGCTGGGCGATGGTGCCGCGCACCCGGGCGTTGACGTCGAGCACGACGTTCAGGCCGCGGCCGCTGACCCGCACCTTGCCGCCGGTCGAGCGCAGGGCGATGTCCATGCCGATCTGCGGCCCGCGTTGACGGGTCTCGGTCTCGACCGGATCGCCGCCGGGACGATTGATCTCGACCACGTCCATCGAGACGATGCCGGTGGCGCCGGGCACTTCCGGCTCGATCCGGGCCTCGTCGATATTCATCTGGCCCGACAGCTGGATGTTGCCGTCCTGACCGCGAACAATGGTGATCGGACCTGAAGCGCGGGCCTCGCCGATATCGTTGTCGATGACCCGGAACCGCGTGAGGTTCAACTGCGCCGTCGAGCCCGAGCCTTCGCGCAGCCCGATCCGGCCCTGGCCGGCGACTGTGCCGCCGGCGGTGTCATTGGCGGTGAAGGTCTCGATCAGGGCCGTGGTGTCGTCGAAGCTTGTTCTCAAGGTCAGGTCGCCCAGGACCAGGCCGACCGCCTTCTCGCGATAGGAGCCCTGGGTCAGGTCGAACCGTCCGTTCAGGCGCGGCGCGGCCAGGGTGCCGCCGAGGGTCGCCTGGCCCGCCACCTGACCCGCCAGACTGCGGTCGCCGCCCAGGAACAGGTCCCAGATCGGCTGGATCTGGCCGTTGATCGAAACATTGCCGGACATGGGCCGCTGGCGGGCGATGGCCAGACGCAGCGGGGCGGCCGAGGCCTCGACCGGCAGAACGACATCGGCCGCCGCCTGGACCGCGCCCTCGTCGGACGCCGTCGCCTTGATCGTCAGGCTGTTGTTGATCAGGGTCGCGTCCAGCCGGCCGTCGACCGAAAGCCCGCTGGGGGCGTCGATGCTGCGGACATCCGCCAGGGTGACGTTGGCCGCCCCCGACAGGTCGTCGCCTGCGCCGCGCAGGGCGACCCGCCCGGTGGCGCGGCCGCGGAGATTGGGCGACAGGGTCTGCAGGTCCACGCTGGTCAGGTCGGCCTGGATGATCGCCGTGCGCGCGTCCTGACGCAGATCGGCCAGCAGCACGCCGCTGCCGACGCCCAGGTCCAGGTGGGCTGTCCGGCTCTGGCCGTTCAGGGTGATCATGGCGGCGCTGCGGGTGGTGAAGGCCACCTCGCGCACCCGGCCGCCGCCGCGCAGGGTCAGGGTCTGGGCGGCCCCGCGCCGCGAATAGACGCCTGTGCCGTTGAACTGGGCGGGGACGCCGCCGCCGACGTCCAGCGCCAGGGTGAAGGGCAGGTTGTCCAGCGTGCCGCGGCCGTCCAGGTCGATGGTGCGGATGTTCCAGCTCTGGCCGGCCAGGCGGATGTTGCGGCCGTTGACGTCCAGGATGGCGCTTTCGGATCCGCCGCCTTCGGTCAGACGGATGCGGCCGTTGGCCTCGCCCGACGCCAGGAAGGCGCCGGTGCGGGCGGTGAAGGTCAGGTCCGCGCTGGAGGGGACGTTGTTGGACAGGGCGATCGCCCCCTGGGCGGTCACCCCGCCGGCGTTGACGTCCAGATCGCTCAGCCGGATCCGCCGCCCGCCCAGGAAGAAGTTCCCGGACGCCCGGGCCGGGCCGTAGTTCGAACCGCTGGTCACGGTGATCCGGCCGTCCGACGCATCCGCGCCCTTGCGGAAACTCAGGATCAGGTCGGCCTGGGTCAGGGTCAGGGCGCCGGCCGTGACCGTGTCGAATCCGGCGGTCAGATCGACACGCGGCTGGGACAATGTGCCGGTCAGGGCGCCGCGCCCGTTCATGTCGCCGCCGATCTCGACCGGCCCCACGGCGAAGGGGCCGCGCGCGTTCCAGTCCAGCGCCAGCCGCAGCCGGCCGTCGGTCTCGATCAGGCCCTTGGCCCCGGCGCGGCCCGCCGCTCCGGTCAGTTCGCCGCGATCCACCTCGATCCGGTTCCCATTCAGCTTGCCGGTCAGTTGCAGGCGGGGCGTGCGGCCCAGCAACCGGTTCAGCTCGTCCATTCCGACCGTCAGATTGCGGCCCCGGCCGTCGAAGGTCAGCACCCAGGGCGCGCCGGTCTTGGCCGACGAGGCGCGGACCGGACCGCCAAAGGCGCCCTTGGCGTGGGGCAGGATGCGCGAGGCGTCGGTCAGTTGCGCATCGCCGCGGAAGCCCATGCCGCCCAGCAGATTGCGCGAGCCCGAGCCCTTCAGCGTCAGCCCCTGGCCTTGAAGATCAAGTTTTTCCAGCAACAGGGCGCCGTCCTTCATCCGGGCGGCCTCCATCTGCACGCGCGGCGTCGCGCCCAGCAGGCCGCCGATCAGCCCTTGGTTCGAGCCGCCGACGGCGCGGATGTCCCCGTCCAGATCGATCCGGCCGTCCTTGACCTGGACGTTCAGCGGACCGGCCAGGCGGGTGGCGCGATAGCTGGCCAGATTGGCGTTCAGCAGGCTGGCCTGACCTTCCAGGGTCCAGGTCTCGGCGTCGCCCTTGAACAGGCCCGAATAGGCGGCCGGCCCGCCGACGTCGGACCCGACCAGACGGCTCAGCGAGACGGTCTGGAGATCCAGCCTGATTCCATCAGGCGAACTGCGATCCGACATGCGGATCAGACCGCGGGCCTCGGACGCGACATTGTCCGACATCAGTTTCCAGCCCACGCCCTGGAACGCCTTGTCCTTGGCCGGAACCATGGCGAAGCCGAACCGGGCGGTGCGGCCCACGCGCTGAACAAAGGGTTCGAACAGGTCCGATCCGCTGAAGTCGAAGAAGCCCGAGACGCGCGAGCCGTCTTCGCCGAACCGGCCATCGACGGTCAGAGGCGTGAACTGTCCGGTCTGGACCTTGGCGTGGACCATGTCGGCGTTCACCAAGGCCACGGCCGAGAAGGGCAGGTCGGGCGAATAGCCCAGTGATCCGGCCAGCGGCCCGCCCTGGGCTTCATTGGCGCGCAGATTGACGCGGGTCTCTTCCAGCTTGCCGCCGAAGGTCGCCGCCAGCCGCAGATAGTCGCCGGGACGGTTCAGGCTGTCGGCGTTGACGGTCGCGGTCTTGGCCCCGCGTCGCGGCAGGGCGATGTCGCCCGTCAGGTTCCAGCGGCCGTATTCCTTGGAGAAGCCTTCCAGCAGTTCGACCCTGGCGGAGAAGCGGTCGATATCGACGTCGATCGGTTGGGGGCCGCCGGGTTCGCCGCTGGGAGCATCCAGAACCGGCCGACGAACAAGCTGGATCACCTCGGCGCTGATGTCGGTGGCGTGGAACCGACGGGTGATCAACGGCCAGTAGGACCAGTCGACCCGGACATTGCGGGCGTCCAGCCAGACGCCGTCCCGGTCCGTCACCGTGACCCGGTCCAGGGTGAAGTCGTCGAACAGGTCGCCCTTCAGCCCATAGACGTTGATCCGGCCATAGCGGCTGATCTTCTGGCCCTGGACGAAGCCGGTCACCAGGTCGCGC
The DNA here is from genome assembly GCF_011064825.1 of Brevundimonas mediterranea. NCBI lineage: Bacteria > Pseudomonadati > Pseudomonadota > Alphaproteobacteria > Caulobacterales > Caulobacteraceae > Brevundimonas > Brevundimonas mediterranea. The sequence goes on along the minus strand of NZ_CP048751.1, from coordinate 532,628 downwards.
CCGCCGTCCGAGACGATGTACATCCGCCCGCTGATCAGGGCGATGACCAGCAGCACCAGCAGGCCGCCGACCACGCCGCCGACGACCAGGGCCAACAGCTGCAGCAGGCTGCGCTTCTTGCGAACCTCGGCGGCCGATTCTTCCGGCGGTGCGGCGTCCGGCGTGTTTTCGGGCGGGGCTTCGGTCAAAACGCCTGCCCGATGCTGATGTAGATCTGGAAGGCGGAATCGCCCTCGCGCTTGTCCAGCGGCACGGCGATGTCGGCGCGGACGGGACCGAACGGCAGCTTGTAGCGGACGCCCAGGCCCGCGCCGTACCGCATGTTGGTCAGGTTCGGCGTCTCCTGGAAGCCGACGGCGCCCGCATCGACGAAGGCCACGGCCTGGAAGCTCTGGCCTATGTCACGGCGCACCTCCAGCGAGGTCTCGAACAGCGACAGGCCGCCGCGGGGGGTCAGGTCGGGCAGTTTGGGATTGACGCTCTGATAGGAGTAGCCGCGCACCGACCCGCCGCCGCCCGAGTAGAACAGACGGTCCGACGGCACGCTCAGCTCGCCGCCGCCGATGATCGAACCGATGCGGAGACGGCCGGCCAGAACCGTGCGCGCCCCGTCCTGGAGCGGCAGATAGGCCGTGGCCTGGGTTTCGCCGCGCAGGAACAGGATCGTGTCCTGGCCGGTCACGGCGGTCGGCTGGACCGAGGCGGTCACGCGCCAGCCCTGGGTCGGATTCAGCGGGTCGTTGGAGTTGTCGATATAGGCGCTGGTCCGCCCGGTGATGATGGCCAGATCGCGATCGAAGCTGACCGCACGGGGCGGGATGGAGGTGTAGTCGTACCGGATCTCGTTGTACCGGCCGGCGTCCAGCCCGACGCCATAGTTGAAGTAGGAGGTCTTGCCGATCCGCTGCTGCAGTTCGGCGGCCAGCACCAGGGCGGTGCGGTCGTAGGCGTCGGTGTCTTCCTTGACCACGCCGGCGCTCAGCTTCAGCGTCCGGCCCGGCTTGCGCCAGTGGGGCAGGGACAGGTCGGCGCCGATACGGCTGTCGATATCGGCCAGCCGGGTTTCCAGCCTCAGGGTGTCGGCGCGGCCGAAACGGTTGTAGCGGGTCCAGATCAGATCGACCCCCGCGCCCTCGGCCGTGGACCAGGTGGCCCCGGCCTCCAGCACGCGGCGCGGCCGGTCCTGCAGATTGACGATGATGGGGCGATGCCCGTCGGCGTTGGTCTGGTCGACGGGCGCCAGGGCGACGCCGACCCCGTCATAGACCCCGGTGTCCAGCAGCCGGCGTTCCAGTTCGGCCACCTGGTCGGGGTCATAGCGATCGCCCTCGGTCCAGGGGGCCAGGCCCGCGACCCAGGCCGGGTTGGTGCGACCGGTCCGGGGCATGACCACGCCGTCCAGCAGGACGAGTCGGCCCGAGTCGATGCGGTATTCCGGGGCGACCGTGAAGGCGGCGTGATCGACCACGACGCGGCGCGGATCGGCCTTGGCGTCGGCGTAGCCGTCGCGGACCAGGGTGGCGACCGCCCGGCCTTCGCCGGAGATGACGTCCACGGCCCGGCCAGGGGCTCCCGCCTTCAGGCCTATGGCCTTCAGGGCGTCGGCGGCGCTTTCGGCGTCGGGCGCTGGATCGGTCCAGGTGATCGTGGGCTGGGTCAGCAGGAACCGGCGGCCAGGCTGGACGTCCACGATGGCCGACGGCCGATCCTCGCCCTCGACCACGTCTTCCAGCACGGGCTGGTAATAGGCTTCGGAACGCAGCAGGGCCTCGGCTGCCGACAGGGCGCCCTGGGCGCGGCGGCGGGCTTCGAAACGGCTTTCCGGGGCCCCATCCACCTCGCCGACCGCACGTTCCAGCATGCGGCGCAGTTCGGCGTCCATGTCGCCGCGGATCTGGGCGCGAGGATCGGCTGAGGCGGCCTGGGCGGAAAGGCTGCAGGTCGCCAGGGCAGCGAGAAACAGGGTGGGCCGGAACGTCAAACTCTAGCTTTCGTCAAGGGCGCGGACTCCAAGTCGGCGTCTCGGTACGCCCTTGCATCCTGATGTGGCGGCGAAGCGGCGCGCCTCAGTAGAACAGGGTTTCGCTTTCCGGCTGAACCGACTGTTCGGACGTCCGCTCTTCCGGCGGAAGGGGGGCTGGCGCGGGCGCCGGCGCCGGATCGGTCACTTCAGGCGCGACGACCGGCTCGGCCGAATCCTCGGCGGCGGGAGCCTGTTCTTCGACCGGCGGGGCGTCGGCATAGTCGTCCTGCGACCTCGATTGGTAGTCGTCGCAGCCCGCAAGCACCAGCGCGCCCAGCGCCGTCGCGGTCAGAACGAAGATCGAGCGTCTCATCAGAAATAGTTCCCCGGATATCGTCCGTTGCAACGCCCTCGGCGCCGCCTCGTTCCCATAGCGCGGAAAACTTCAGGGGTCATCCCGCCTCTTGCTCCAGGCCGCCTCACCCAGGGCGGTCAGGGGCGGGACGGTCGGCGTTGGCGGTTCGGCGCCGTCGAAGCGGGGCGCGGGGGCGGGCAGGCCGTTCCGGAAGGTCGCTCGGTCGCGATTGTGCGGATGATCCGGCGCCTCCGCCAGGCTGAGGACGGGTGTCACGCAGGCCTCGGTCCCGGCGAAATGCGTCGTCCAGTCGTCCCGGTCCCGCGCCGCGAACAGGCCGGCGAACCGGTCGTGCAGGACGGCCCAGCCGGTCCTGTCATGCTGAGGCGCTTCGGACGGATTGATCCCAAGGCCCGCCAGCAGCGCGGCGTAGAAGCGCGGCTCCAGCGCCGCGACCGCGACGAAGCCGCCGTCCCGACAGGCGTAGCAGCGATAGAAGGGCGCGCCTCCGTCCAGCAGATTGGCTCCGCGGCGCTCGCCCCACAGCCCCTGGCCGCGCAGGGCCTGGAACAGGCCGCCCAACAGGGCCGCGCCGTCGGTCATGGCGGCGTCCACGACCCGGCCCCGTCCCGTGGTCCTGGCCTCCAGCAGGGCCGCCAGCACCCCTGTCGTCAGCATCATGGCCCCGCCGCCGTAATCGCCGACCAGGTTCAGCGGCGGGGGCGGCGGGCGGTCCGCCTCGCCCATGGCGTGCAGCACCCCCGACAGGCCGATATAGTTCAGGTCGTGCCCCACGGCGTCGGCCAGCGGCCCAGTCTGGCCCCAGCCTGTCACCCGACCGAAGACCAGGGCCGGGTTGCGGGCGTGCAGAACCTCGGGACCATAGCCCAGCCGTTCCATGACCCCCGGACGGAAGCCTTCGATCACGGCGTCCGCGCCATCGACCAGGCGCAGGATCCGCTCGCGGTCGCTGTCGGACTTCAGGTCCACGGGTACGGCGGTCCGTCCGCGATGCAGCAGGGCCCCGCCCACCTCGGCGAAAACGGGGGCGCCCGCCGAGGCCGCGCGGGTCAGACGCAGCACCTCGGCCCCCATGTCGGCCAGCATCAGGCCGGCGAAAGTCACCGGCCCCAGGCCGTCGAACTCCAGGATGCGCAGTCCGTTCAGCGGTTTCATACGCATTGAGTAGCAGACCCGGTCTTGACCGGAAGAGCGGATTGCAACAGAAGGCGCCCTTCGACGGTTCGGGCCAGTCCTGAACGTCGCACGGTGCGTCCTTAGCTCAGTTGGTTAGAGCATCTGACTTTTAATCAGAGGGTCCTCGGTTCGAGCCCGAGAGGACGTACCATTTCTCCCTTTTGCGGAGCCCCCCCGATGAGCCAGCCCGTCTTCTTCGCGGTCGAGACCGGCGGGACCAAGATCGTATGGCGCATCGTCGATGCGGCGGGCGTCGTGCTGGACGAGGGTCGGTTTGCGACCGGGCGGCCTGAGGCGGCGGTCGAGGCGCTTGTCGCCGCGGCGGCCGAACGGCCGGTCGCCGGGCTGGGCGTCGCCAGCTTCGGGCCTCTGGTGGTTGATCCGAGCTCGCCCCAGCGCGGGCTGATGCTGGCCACGCCCAAGCCGGGCTGGACCGGGTTCAATCTGTCCAGGACTCTGGCGGACCGTCTGGGCGCCCCTTTCGCCGTGGATACCGACGTCAACGCCGCCGCCGTGGCCGAGGCCCGACTGGGCGCGGGCCGTGGGGCGCGGGCCGTGGCCTATGTCACTGTGGGCACCGGAATCGGCGGCGGCCTGTGTGTGGACGGCCAGACGCTGAAGGGCGCGCTGCATCCGGAGATCGGTCATCTGTTCGTGCGTCGGGTTGAGGGCGACGTCCAGGCCAGCGCCTGCCCCTTCCATGCCGATTGCGTCGAGGGGCTGGCGGCGGGGCCGGCGGTTCAGGCGCGGCTGGCGGGGCGACGCCTGGAAGACGCGGATGAGGTGCGGGCGGTGGTCGCAGATTATCTGGGGCAACTGGTCGCCGGCCTGGTGTTCGCCTGGGCGCCGGATCGGATCGTGTTCGGCGGCGGCGTCATGTCCACGCCGGGCCTGATCATCGAGGTCGAGGCGGCGGCGCGACGCCGGGTCAACGGCTATGGATCGGCGGTGGTCATGGGCGAGGGCGGCTATCTGGTGGCCGCCGAGCGTGAGCACGCCGGGCTGGATGGGGCGATGCTGATGGCGCAGGACCTGGCCGCCTGATCGCGGATAAACGCCGCCCAAGGTCGAGTGGGTTTTGATCGCGACGGCTGTGCGTGGTCTAAGAGCCGGATGAAGCCGATCCTCCCTTTGGCCCTCGCGGCCGTACTGCTCGCCGGCTGCAACGCCGGCCGTTCGGCCATGAGCGGCGCGGAACAGGTCAGGGCGGGGCTGGGCGACGCCGTCACCGCCCCGCTGGACGATTTCAACCTGCGGCGCCAGCTGATTCCGACGGTGCTGTTGCAGGCCGAGGCCAATCCCTATGACCTGCGTAATCTGAACCAGTGCTCGACCATCGGCGCCGAGGTGGCGCGGCTGGACGAGGCCTTGGGGCCGGATACGGACGAACCGCCGCGCCAGGACGGCTCGTACCGCAGCGAACAGGCGGCCGATGCGGCGGCCAGGGCGGCCCTGGACGCCATTCGCGGGACGACGACCGATTTCATTCCCGGACGAAGCTGGATCCGCCGCCTGAGCGGCGCCGATCAGCATAGCCGCCATGTCCAGTCGGCCATCCAGTCGGGGCGGATGCGGCGGGCGTTTCTGAAGGGGATTGGCATGCAGAGGAACTGCGCCCCGCCGGCGGCGCCGAGCTGGTTCCGGCCGAAGCGGTAGGGGCGGCTTGGCCGTTCGACCCACGATCGACGGGATCTAACGTCTGCCGGCAGGCCGCCGTTTGTCGGTGCGATCGCCTCTGATCTGAACCGCGCCTTCCTTGGTGAAGGCCTCGAAGGAGGATTTGTCGATGTTGCGGAACTCGCCAGTCCGGTCCCAGTCCCAGTCGAACGAGATCCGTTCGCCCTTGTGCGCGAACTTGCCGGACCAGTGGGCGAAGAAGGAATATTTGTCGCCGCCGATGATGATGACGTGGCGGTGCAGGGCCGTCTCGTTCCCCGCGTCGCGGGGCGGCTCTTCCAGATAGGTGTTGTAGGCGTGGAAGCCTGACTTCTCGACGCGCATCAAATGGTTCCGGGGGTCAGTTCGACACATGCCGCGCATGGAAGTCGCGGCGGAACTGTTCGAATCGGCCTTCCGAAATCGCGGCGCGCATGGCGGCGGTCAGGGCCTGGTAGAAGGCGATATTGTGCCAGCTGAGCAGGACCTTGCCGAGGATTTCGTCGGCGCGGATCAGGTGGTGCAGATAGGCCTTGGAATACTGCGACGACGGCCCGTCGATGGCGGGATCGAGCGGATCCTGGTCCTCGGCGAAGCGGGCGTTCTTCAGGTTCAGCGGGCCGTCCCAGGTCCAGGCCTGGCCGTGGCGGCCGGCGCGGGTCGGCAGGACGCAGTCGAACATGTCCACGCCGCGATACACCGCCTCGACCAGGTCGATCGGCTTGCCCACCCCCATCAGATAGCGGGGACGGTCGGCGGGCAGCATCTCGGGGGCGTAGTCCAGCACCTCGCACATGGCCTGGTGGCCTTCGCCCACGGCCAGACCGCCGATCGCGTAGCCGTCGAAGCCGATCTCACGCAGCTGGTCCGACGACTGGCGACGAAGGTCCTCGAAGGTCGAGCCCTGCTGGATGCCGAACAGGGCCTGGTTTTCCCGCTCGCCGAACCGGGCCTTGGAGCGGGCGCCCCAGCGGATCGACAGTTCCATGGCCTTGCGGGCCGCGTCCTTCTCGGCCGGATACGCCACGCACTGGTCCAGTTGCATCGAGATGTCGGCGCCGATCCGGTCGGCCTGGATCTCGATCGAGCGTTCCGGCGTCAGGACGTGTTTGGAGCCGTCGATGTGGGAGGAGAAGGTCACGGCCTCTTCCTTCACCTTTGAAATCCCGGCCAGGGACATGACCTGGAAGCCGCCGCTGTCGGTCAGGATCGGCTTGTCCCAGCCCATGAATTTGTGGAGGCCGCCCAGACGCTCCATCCGCTCGGGGCCGGGGCGCAGCATCAGGTGATAGGTGTTGCCCAGGATGATGTCGGCGCCGGTCGCCTTGACCTGGTCCACCGTCATGGCCTTGACCGTCGCGGCCGTGCCGACAGGCATGAAGGCGGGGGTGCGGATGTCGCCGCGCGCGGTCTTCAGCACACCGGTGCGGGCGCGGCCCTCTTTGGCGGAAATCTCGAAGGGGAAGGGCATCAGGCGATCAGTCGTTCAAGCTGTTCGACCCGCGCCAGATCCTTGGGGCGGCCGAACAGGCGGTAGAGGGCGATATGGTCCCGGATGTCGGGCACGAACAGCGGGACGTCGTCGATGAAGACCGGACGGCGCGACGTAAAGGCCACCGGCCGCCATTCGGCGCCGTCGCGGGTCTCCAGATCGGCCATGACCTCGACCAGGATCGGCTGATCCGGGGCGCGGCCGAAGACGGCCGAGCGGAACAGGCCCTCGCCCGGATCGGCCACGACCTGGCCGTCCAGCGCCGCCAGCAGGGCGCGGGCGTCGCGCGGGGCGCACAGGACGTCGATGTCGGGCACATGCAGGTCGGTCAGGCCGTACAGGGCCATGGCCGCCCCGCCGAAGATCCACCAGGGCTCGCGCAGATCGCGCGCGGCCTCGCCAACGGCGATCAGGCCGTCCTGGAGATCCTGCGGAAGGTCGCTTTGGAAGTCGTCGAGGGACAAGGGGGGCTCGTTTTCGTCAGCAGGCGGCATTTAAGGGGTTGGGCGGCGGAAGGCTACAGACATGCGGCGTCATCTTCGCGCTTTCGCTGCGAAGTTCATGGAGGGCTGGGCGGGGCGCCGGGCCTTCGCCCGGAGTTTTGTGTTTTGAGTACCGTTTCGACGAAGGTTTGACGCCCCGCGCGGTTGGTTGGCCTGCAAGCTCGGGGCGCCGAGCGGTGGCGGTCTTATCGCCTAACCCCATAAGCCTGCGACGGGTCGGCGGTCCCTGCGAAGAACCGTCCCGAGTGCGATCGAGTATCCCCCTCGACCCTCCAACGGCGTTTTGAGACGCCGCCGGCGCGGAGGGATTGCACCCCCGCTCCCGTTCCATCCGCCCCCGCCGCCGCAAGGTCGCAGGCCAAGCGAGCCCTCCAAGCGACGAGACCGAGGCGGATTATAGGGGGTGGGGAAACCCTGGCGGGGAAGTCGGGGCGAGAATCTGGCAAGGGGTTGGAATCGTTACGGCAGGACCAGCGTCATTGTGACAGTTGGCGCCGTTCGGGCCCCCTCCGTCTCGCCGGCTTCGCCGGCGATCCACCTCCCCCAAGGGGGGAGGATTTCGGTGTTCGCATTCCTCCCCCCTTGGGGGAGGTGGCGCGGCGCAGAGCGCCGTGACGGAGGGGGCGCTTCTGACGATGGTGATGACCCTTGCTGGCTTCTGACACCGAGTCGTCCCCGCCTGGCGCTCGCTGACGCGATCGCCTGTCCTCCCCGTTCGCCTGCGCGAACGGGGCGGTGAGCTTGGCGGTCAGGCGTGGCTTTCGGCCCCCCGGAACAGCAAGGAGCCGTCGCCGTAGGAGTAGAAGCGGTAGCCGTCGGCGATGGCGTGGGCGTAGGCGGTCTTCATCGCAGCCCGGCCGGCGAAGGCGCTGACCAGCATGAAGAGGGTGGATTTGGGCAGGTGGAAATTGGTCATCAGCACATCGACGGCGCGGAAGCGGTAGCCGGGGGTGATGAAGATGGCGGTGTCGCCGTGGAAGGGGCGGATCTCGCCGGCCTCGGTCGTGGCGCTTTCCAGCAGGCGCAGCGAGGTGGTGCCGACGCAGACGATGCGGCCGCCGGCGGCGTGGACGGCGTTCAGGGCGTCGGCGGTCTCGGGCGAGACCTCGCCCCATTCGCTGTGCATCCTGTGGTCGGCCAGGTCATCGGCCTTGACCGGCAGGAAGGTGCCGGCGCCGACGTGCAGGGTGACGGCGTGGGTCGAGACGCCCCGGGCCCGGATGGCGTCCAGCAGGGCGGGGGTGAAGTGCAGGCCCGCCGTGGGGGCGGCGACCGAGCCGTCGTGTTCGGCGAAGACCGTCTGATAGTCGGACCGGTCGCGGTCGTCCTCGGGCCGTTTGGCGGCTATATAGGGGGGCAGGGGCATGACCCCCACGTCGCGGATGGCGTCGTCCAGCGCCGGGCCGGACAGGTCGAACTTCAGGGTGATCAGGCCGTCGTCGCCCTTGGCTGTGACGGTGGCGTCGAGGCGGCCCAGATCGCAGGCGGCGTCGGCTTCCTGTCCGAAGCGGATGCGGTCGCCGGGCTTGATGCGTTTGCCGGGCTTCATGAAGGCGGACCAGACGTCGGGGGCGTCGCGGTGGTGAAGGGTGGCCTCGACGGCGACCGTCAGGGTCTCTCCTTCGGGGCCGGGGCGGGTGCGGACGCCCGACAGGCGGGCGGGGATGACGCGGGTGTCATTGAAGACCAGGGCGTCGCCGGGCCGCAGGAAGTCGGGCAGGTCGCGGATGATGCGGTCGTCCAGGGCGCCGTCCTTGACCACCAGCAGCCGGGCGGAATCGCGCGGATCAGCGGGACGCAGGGCGATGCGGTCCTCGGGCAGGTCGAAGTCGAAATCGGCGGTCTTCATCGGCGGGGCAAAGGCCATGCCGGGCGCGGGGGGTCAAGTGCGGCGGCCGGTGAACCTCCGCGCGCCTGCGGGGTTGAGGTAGCATGAAAACCCTCGCCCTCCTTCCCTCCGTCCTCATCGGCGCCGTCGCCAGCGCCCGATCCATGACGCCGATGGCGGCCCTTGCAGGGGCGCGGCTGGCGCACCGGGAGACGCCGGGGCGGCTGGTGCTGCTGGATCATCCGCTGTTCAAGTTCGGCGGTCTGGCCATGGGCGTGGGCGAGCTGTTCGGCGACAAGATGAAGTCGGCGCCGGACCGGACGGTGTTCCTGGGCCTGCTGGCGCGGGTGATGAGCGCGGGGATCGCGGGCTCGGCCCTGGCGCCGCGCGGGCGCGAGAAGCTGGGGGCGGCGCTTGCGGTGGGGACGGCCGTGCCCCTGGCCTATCTGACGCTGCGGGGACGCAAGACGGCGATGAAGCGGATCGGGCAGACGAAGAGCGGGCTGATCGAGGATGCGATCATCGTGGCGGCCGGGGCGGCGGTGGTGAGTTGGGCGGTGGGACGGCGATGACCCTGAACCCGTCACCCTCGGGCTTGTCCCGAGGGCCCACGGCGGACACGGGCTGGAACGCGACCGCACTAACGACCTGCCAACCGTCATCGTTCGAATTTCGCGGACAGGTGGGCCCTCGGGACAAGCCCGAGGGTGACGGAGCGGGTGGAAGGATAGGCGGTTGACCCGGCGGTTTGCAGACTGCAAACCGCCGCCATGCTTCAGAACCTCGAAATCCTCGCCCGTGAGGCCAAGTCCTGGCCGTTCGAACAAGCCCGCAATCTGCTGGCCCATGTTCTGAAAAAGCGGCTGGGCGAGAGCGAGCGGGCCGAGGCGCGGGCGCTGATCGATGCGGGCAAGGCCGACGAGGCCCTGGCCAAGTTCGAGGCCCTGCGCCGGCCTGTGGTGCTGGAGACGGGATACGGGCCGTCGGGCCTGCCGCACATGGGCACCTTCGGCGAGGTGGCGCGGACCACGATGGTGAGGAACGCCTTCCGGGCCCTGACCGGCGACCACTGGCGCACGCGACTGATCGCCTTCAGCGACGACATGGACGGCCTCAGGAAGGTGCCGGAAGGCGTGCCGAACCCGGAGATGCTGCGCGAGGACCTGAACCTGTCGCTGACCCGGGTGCGGGATCCGTTCGGGACGCACGACAGTTTCGGGGCGCACAATAATGCGCGGCTGCGGGCGTTCCTGGACGGGTTCGGCTTCGACTATGAGTTCATGAGCTCGACCGAGACCTACAAGTCCGGCGTGTTCGACGCGACCCTGCTGACCCTGCTGGAGCGGTTCGACGCGGTCATGGCCATCATGCTGCCGACCCTGGGCGAGGAGCGGCGCGCGACCTATTCGCCCTTCCTGCCGGTCAGCCCGATCACGGGCCATGTGCTGCAGGTCCCGACGCTGGAGCGGAATGTCGACAAGGGCACCATCGTCTTCGACGATCCGGCCGGCGGACGCACCGAACTGCCGGTCACGGGCGGTCATGTGAAGCTGCAATGGAAGCCGGACTGGGCCATGCGCTGGGTCGCGCTGGACGTCGATTACGAGATGTCGGGCAAGGACCTGATCGAGAGCGTGCGCGAGAGCGGCAAGATCTGTCGCGCCCTGGGCGGCACGCCGCCGGAAGGGTTCAACTATGAACTGTTCCTGGATATCGAAGGCAAGAAGATCTCCAAGTCCAAGGGCAACGGCCTGACGATGGACGAATGGCTGCGGTACGGCACGCCGGAGAGCCTGAGCTGGTACATGTTCCAGTCGCCGAAGTCGGCCAAGAGCCTGCACTTCAACGTCATTCCGCGCGCCATCGACGACTATCTGGCCTTCATCGAAAGCTACAAGACCCAGGAGCCGGCCAAGCGGATCGACAACGCCGTCTGGTCGATCCATGCGGGGAACCCGCCGACCCACACGTCGCCGGTGTCCTTCGCCCTGCTGCTGAACCTGGTGGGGGTGGCCAACGCCTCGACCAAGGACCAGCTGTGGGCCTATTTCGCCAAATATCTGCCCGAGGCGACGCCGCAGAACGAGCCGCTGCTGGACCAGCTGATGGACCGGGCGCTGAACTATTACGAGGACTTCGTGAAGCCCTCGAAGGCGTATCGCCTGCCGGACGACAAGGAGAAGGCGGCGCTGCTGGATCTGGCGGAACGGCTGAAGGCGTTGCCGGCGGACACCACGGACGGCGAGCTGATCCAGAACGAGGTCTATGCGGTGGGCAAGGCGCACGCGTTCGAGCCGCTGCGGGCCTGGTTCGGGGCGCTGTACGAAGTGCTGCTGGGCGCAAGCCAGGGGCCGCGCTTCGGCTCGTTCGCGGCCATCTACGGCCTGCCGCAAACCATCGCCCTGATCGAGGCGGGGGCGAACGGGCGTCTGGCGGACTAACCAGATCGGCCTTGGCGCGAACCGCTCTCGGGCGGCGGCGTCGATGAAGATGAACGGAAAATAACGGCGAAGCTCCGGGAGCCTTCAGGTTCGGCCGGGCATTGTCTCCTCATCGGCAAGCCCGATGACAGGAGATAGAGTTATGTCGAGCAAGTTTCTGAAGACGGGTCTGGCCACGGCTGCGGCGCTGGCCGCCTTGGTGACCGCCGCCCCCATGGCCGCCCAGGCCCAGGCCAATGGCGTGACCAACTGCGACGCCCCCGGCGGTCGTCAACGCGTGGGCGCCCTGATCGGCGCGGTCGTTGGCGGCGTGGTCGGCTCGAACCTGGCGCGCAACGAGCGCACGGCCGGGACCGTGGTCGGCGCCGGCGCCGGCGCGGCGGCCGGCTCCTATATCGGCTGCAACCAGCAGCGCACCCGCGCGGCGGCCCAGGCCAACGCCAACACCTATCGCGCCGGCACGAACCTGCGCATCCGCAGCGGCCCCGGCACCGGCTTCCGCCAGGCGGGCAGCCTGTCGGCCGGCCAACAGTTCACGGCCGTCGCCTCGCAAGGCGACTGGATCCAGATCGCCGGCGGCGGTTGGGTCAATGCGAATTACGTGACCCGCTAAGGGTCGCTTGCGGAAAGACTGTTTTCGGCGGCGGGCTGCTTACGCCCCGTCCGGTTCCGCCGCCGGGACAGTCGAAGGCTCACGGTTCGCCGTTTGAGCCTGGCCCCGTCCGGTTCGCCGGGCGGGGCTTTCTATTGGCTGACCCACAGGATGCGGGCCATCCATTCGATCTCGCGCCGGGGCACGATCCGGGGCGGATAGTCGGGGTTGATCGAGGACAGGGTGGCGGCGCGGGCGGTCAGGCCGGTCAGCTCCTTGGCCACCACCTCGCCCGAGGTCAGGCGCGCCACGACCCGGTCGCCGCGCCGCACGGCGGGGTCGCCGCGGTCGACGATGACACGGTCGCCCTCGCGATACAGGGGCGCCATCGAATCCCCGCTGATCCGCAGGCTGAAGGTGGTGGCGTTGACCCGGGGCAGTTCGGTCTGATCCCAGCCGTCGCCGACCGGCAGGCCGGCGTCGTCGAAGAAACCGTCCAGGCCGGCGCGGGCCAGGCCCAGCAGGGGCACGGTCGTGGACGTCGGCGGCGCGTCGTCGGCCAGGGCCGCGAACTCGGCCAGGGAGACGCCGGTCGCCTGAAGCATCAGGGTCATGCTCTCGGTCGAGGGCCAGCGGGGACGGGGCGGATCGCCGGCGCCGAACCGTTTGGACGGATTGAAACTGGTCGCATCCAGCCCCGCCCGCCGGGCCAGCCCCGACGGCGACAACCCCTCGCGCCGCGCCAGGGCGTCCACGGCCTTCCAGAGTTTCGCGTGCGACAGGGGCATGGGGTTCCCGCGACTGAGTCGGGGAAGTTTAGGGGATGGGATTAGGAATTTCTACCTAGACGCAAACTCGGCCTCAGCCTTGCGCTCCTGCCAGGCCCAGAAGGTGCCGACGCCGATGCAGATGATGATGAGATAGCCGATCAAGTTCATCACTGTGTAGAGCGACGCTATGGGGATCGTCTTCGTCGTCAGGATCATGATGTGAGCCATGACAGTAATCAGCTGTAGGCCGGCTACCCATACGGGCCAGGATTGATGCGCCCGCCAGGCTAAAGCGGCGAATACCACTAGGGACATCGCATCAATGAGAAACATCCCAATAGGCAATCCGCGAAAGCCGTTGTTCTCCTGAACGAGCAGTGAGGCGAACCAGGCGGCAAGAAGATAACCGGCACCGACTCGTTCTCGCGGTCCGCCCTTGATGAAGGCGAAAAGGACCATGCCGACCATGAAGATCGCGCCGACGACCGCATAACCCATGTTCACCATGCAAATCGCCCCCGCACTGAGTGCACGGGGGCGATAATGAACCATTGCTGGTTAAACGATAATGTCAGTCCGCTAAGCTTACCAAAAATTCACCCGACCGAGCGAAGGTGGCCGGTCTGCTTGACAGGCTTGGGATCAAGCCAGTCGTCGGGCTTGCCAACCGGACCGATGGCGTAGGTGCCGTAACCCATACGACGGTGATCCTTCTGGAGTTCCGCGTGGCAGGCGACGATGGACTCGCGGGCGGCGGCGAGGGCGGCGATGGTTTCCATGGCCTTGGCCTGCGACGCGGTGGCGGCGACGGGCGAAAGGGACAGGGCGGCGCGGGCGCCGATGAAGGATTGAACCAGCGTCGTCGCCTGGGTGATGGCGGCGTCGATCGCGTGTTCGGTCGCGTGGAGATCGCCGGCGACGCTGGCGATGACTTCGGTCCGTTCCATAGAAAGCCCCTAAAACAAGGTTTACAAGAGATGTAAGCTTAACATGGATTAACCTTGCTTGGTAGAGTCTTGTTAACCGTGATGGTCGTGCGCGTGTTCAGCGCCGATTGTTCGACGAACGGGGTGTCATTTCTGTTTTCGTCCGCCCGAAGCCGCTGAAAGGCTTAGGGATTGTCCAGCAGGAAATGGGCGGTCAGGGAGGCGATGGGCTGGCTGCGGGCTTCCTGCCAGGCCTCGGCCTGGACATGGGCGACGCGGCGGCCGGCGCGGCTGATGCTGGCGCGGGCGAAGACGTCGACCGGGCGGCCGGTGCGCAGATAGGCGACGGTGACATTGATCGGGCGGGGCAGGCGCGGGCTGGGGAAGGCCAGGGCGACCTGGGCCATGGCCGTCATCTCCAGCAGGGCCGCCGTCGAACCACCGTGCAGGGCCGGAAGCATGGGATTGCCGATCAGCCGGTCGGCGAAGGGCAGGATGACGGTGATCTCGTCGCCGCTGACCAGGGTCTGAAGGTTCAGGAAGCGGGCGTAGGGGATGCGTTCGAGAAGGTCGCTCATGCCGTGGCCTCACGGCTGGCGGCCGTCTTTTCCCGGTGCGGGCGGGCGCGGTTCAGCACATAGGCGGACTGGGCCGCCGCGACCGGGTCGGATGGGTCTTCTTCGAAGGCCCAGGCCCGGACGAAGGCGATGGTCGGCGTCAGCCGGTAGCATTTCCCCTGGGCCAGCAGGTCCACGCGCGGATGGGCGGCGCGCATATAGTCCACCCGCAGATCCAGGGTGGCGATGGGCTGAAACTCGGCCATGGCCGTCCAGACCGCCAGGCCGCCGATGTGGTCCAGCAGGGTGGTGACGAGGCCGCCGGCCAGGACGCCGGTGCCGGGATCGCCGACCAGATCGGGCCGCCAGGGCACGCGAATGCGGGGATCGCCCTCGTGCAGGCCGTCGAAGACGAAGCCCAGCGCACTGGTGTGGGCGGACCCCGTCGCCAGCTGGGGCAGGATGGTGTCGACGAAACTGTCTTGCATGCGAAAGGAACGCCCGTGAAGCCGATGATCGTCTCCTGTATGGAGGGGGGACCCGACGGCGTCGAGAGCGTTACGGTCCCATGATCCGCCCCGAAGACCTGCTGCACCCCACGCCCGCCGGCCTGTATTGCCCGCCGGGTGACTTCTACGTCGATCCGGTGCGGCCGGTGGATCGGGCGGTGATCACCCACGGCCATTCGGATCATGCGCGGGCCGGGCACGGCGTGGTGCTGGCGACACGCCAGACCCTGGCCATCATGGCCGAACGCTATGGCGCCGAGTTCGCGGGGCAGATGCGGGCTGTGGAGTATGGCGAGGCCGCCGCCGTCAACGGCGTGGACCTGCGGCTGGTCCCGGCCGGCCATGTGCTGGGCTCGGCCCAGGTCGAGGCGAGGTGGAAGGGCCTGACCATGGTGGTGTCGGGCGACTACAAGCGCCGGCGCGACCCGACCTGCCCGGCGTTCGAGCCCACGCCCTGTCACGTCTTCATCTCGGAGGCGACCTTCGGCCTGCCGGTGTTCCGCCATCCGCCGACCGAGGAGGAGATCGGACGGCTGGTCCGGTCGCTGGGTCAGTTCCCGGAACGCGCCCATCTGGTCGGCGCCTACGCCCTGGGCAAGGCGCAGCGGATCATCATGAGCCTGCGCGAGGCGGGGTGGGAGCGGCCGATCTATGTCCACGGGGCGATGGAGCGGCTGAACGCCCTGTATGAACGCGAGGGGATCGACCTGGGGCCGGTCCTGCCGGCGCGGGGTCTGGGCAAGGGCGCCTTGGGCGGCGAGGTGGTGATCGCGCCGCCGTCGGCGATCCAGGATCGGTGGGCCCGCAGTTTCGCCGATCCGGTGACGGCCTTTGCGTCCGGCTGGATGGGGGTGCGGGCGCGGGCGCGTCAGAGGGGCGTGGAACTGCCGCTGGTGGTGTCGGATCACGCCGACTGGGGCGAACTGGTCGCCACCTTCGAAGAGCTGAAGCCCGACGAGATCTGGATCACCCACGGCCGCGAGGAGGGGCTGCTTCGATGGGCCGAGCTGAACGGCCAGAAGGCGCGGGCGTTGCGCCTCGTGGGCTACGACGAGGAGGATGAGGAGGCGCTGGAGGTCCGGCCAGACTGAGCCAGGGCCTGAAGCGCGTCAGGCGCGACGGGCGGCGCGGCGCTTTGGAGCCTGGGCGCTCTCACCATCGCCCTCGCCACTGTCATCGGCGGCGGCCTGGGTCGTCGAGAGGGCGGCGTTCATCGCCATGCGCAAGCGTTCGGGCTTGATCGGCTTCTCGACCACGGCGGCCATGCCGATGGACAGATAGTGTTTGGCGTCTTCCGGATCGGCGTTGGCGGTGAGGGCGACGATGGGAATGCGGCTGACCGGACCGTTCAGGGCGCGAATGGCCTGGGTGGCCTGGACGCCGTCCATGCGCGGCATCTTGATATCCATCAGGATCAGGTCGTAGCGGTTTTCCTGAACGGCCTGAAGCGCCTCGATCCCGTCTTCGGCCAGTTCCGAGCTGCAGCCGAACATTTCGCACAGGGCCTGGGCCACCACGCGGTTGGTCGCATTGTCGTCGACGATCAGGATGTGCGGGGCGGACTGGAGGTTCAGCTCGGACAGGTCCGACACGTTCGACGGGGTCTCGACCTCGACCACGGCGCGGCGCGCGGTCAGGTCGAAGGCGAAGGTGGCGCCGCGGCCCTGGTTGTTCTCGGCCCAGATGCGCCCGCCCATGCGGTCGACCACCTGACGGCAGATCGACAGGCCCAGGCCGGCGCCGTCAGGCCCCGAGCCGTGAACAAAGGGTTCGAAGACGGAATCGACGCGGTCTGCGTCCAGGCCGGGGCCGTCGTCGCGGACGCGGGCCTGCATGCGGATCTGGTCGCCCTCGACCCAGGCCTTGAGCCGGGCCTCGACCATGCCGTTGCGCGCGAATTTCAGGGCGTTGCCGATCAGGTTGTTGAACACCTGTTTCAGCCGCACGCCGTCGATGACGGCCGCCAGTTCGGTGTCGCCCTCGTAACCGACCATCAGGGTCACGCCGTCCTGGGACGCGCGCGGCTCCCACAGGGACTGGACGTCGTCCATGACGGCGCGGAGCGGGGTGGGGACGGGGTTCAGCTCAAGCTCGCCCGCCTCGGCCTTGGACAGGTCGACCGCGTCCTGAAGGATGCGCAGCAGGCTTTCGGAGGAATCGACGATGGTTTGGACGTGGGCCTGGGCCGCCTCGTTCAGAGGTTGGCGGCGCAGCAGTTCAGCCACGGCCAGAACGCCGTTCATAGGGGTGCGCAGCTCATGGCTCATGATGGCCAGGAACTGGCTCTTGGCGCGGGCGGCGGCGATGGCCTGGGCGCGGGTGTCGTTGAGGATGGCGGTCTGATCGGCCATCCGGGCGTCGTATTCACGCTGGCGATCGGTGGCGGCCTTGAGCAGGGTCGCCGCTGTGCCGACCCCATGATACCGGCCGTTCCTGGTGACGATGAAGCCGCGCAGCAGGGCGGCGGGACCGCCGCGCAACATGATGTCGGAGAAGGCGTCGATCCGGGTGTCGCCTTCGACGACCGCAGGCTCGGCGTCCATGGCGAAACTGATGGGGCGGTTGTCGTAAAGGGCGTGGCCGAAGCGGCCGGCGATTTTCTGAAGGAAGGCGGTGCGTTCGACCAGACCCACGGGACGGCCATTCTCGACAACCGGGATGACCAGGGTGTCGGGTTCGCGCTCGAAACGCGCAAGCACCGCGCAGCCGAGCGTGGACGGGGCGATGGGCTCGGGCCGCTCTGAAAGGGTCTCAATGATCGGCATACTGCCCAGAACTCCTTACTCCCTGACAACCTTGACCGGAAGCGCTTGCGGATTAGTTAAGCTGGATCAAAAAGTTTCGTGGATGAAATGCGGCGTCAGGTGCGGACTGGCCACCCGGATTTTGCGCCGTCCGCCCCTCTGGTGTAGAAGGCCGCCCTGACCCATATGGGTCCCCATCCCTTTGTGCATGCGCGCGGCCGACCGGCCGACCGCAGATTCGTCATGAGCGTCATCCTGGAAAAGTCTCCGACATCGGCCCTGGTCCTGTTCTCCGGCGGGCAGGACAGCGCGACCTGCCTGGCCTGGGCGCTGGAGCGGTTCGAGCGGGTGGAGACGGTCGGCTTCGACTATGGCCAGCGCCATCGGGTCGAGATGGAGGCGCGCCAGGCGGTGCGCGCCGGCATGGGGGCGGCCCTGCCGCAGTACGCCGACCGGCTGGGCGACGACCATGTGGTGGATCTGACCGGCTATGGCCGGATCGCCGAGAGCGCCCTGACCGCCGACCGCAAGATCGAGATGGACGCGCGCGGCCTGCCGACGACCTTCGTGCCGGGGCGCAATCTGATCTTCCTGGTGGCTGCTGCGGCCCTGGCGGATCGGCGCGGGCTGGAGGTGCTGGTCGGCGGCATGTGCGAGACGGACTATTCCGGCTATCCCGACTGTCGCCACGAGACGATGGAGGCCATGGCGCGCGCCCTGTCTCTGGGGCTGGACAAGCCGGTGGTGATCGACACCCCGCTGATGTGGCTGACCAAGGGGCAGACCTGGGCGCTGGCCGAGCGGATCGGCGGCGAGGCTCTGGTCGAACTGATCATCGAGGACAGCCATACCTGCTATCAGGGCGACCGGACGCATCGGCACGCCTGGGGCTATGGCTGCGGCGAATGCCCGGCCTGCGAACTGCGCGCGGCGGGGTATGAAGACTGGGTCGCGTCCCAGGGCGTCGAGACGTGACCTATTCAGCCAAGGAAGTCTTTCTGACGGTGCAGGGCGAGGGCGGACAGGCGGGCCGGCCGGCCGTCTTCCTGCGCTTCGCCGGCTGCAATCTGTGGAGCGGGCGCGAGCAGGATCGGGCGAGCGCCGTCTGCAGCTTCTGTGACACGGATTTCGTCGGGACGGACGGCGACGGGGGCGGCAAGTTCGCCACGGCGGACCTGCTGGCCGACCATGTCGCGGCGATGTGGCGGGGGCGGGCGGGGGACCCGAAACTGGTGGTTTGCACCGGCGGCGAGCCCCTGTTGCAGCTGGACCCGCCGCTGATCGCGGCCCTGCACGCGCGGGACTTTGAGATCGCCATCGAGAGCAACGGCACCCTGGCGGCGCCGGACGGGATCGACTGGATCTGCGTCAGTCCCAAGGCGGACGCCGATCTGATCCAGGTCAAGGGCCAGGAGCTGAAGCTGGTCTATCCGCAGGCCAAGGCCCTGCCGGACCGGTTCGAACACCTCGCGTTCGAGCGGTTCTGGCTGCAGCCCATGGACGGCCCCGACCAGGCGGAGAACACCGCCGCCGCCATCGAATACTGCCTGACCCATCCCCAGTGGCGCCTGAGCGTCCAGACCCACAAGTATATCGGCGTCCGCTAATGCCCGTTTTCGAAATCACCAAACAGGCGACCTTCGACGCCGCCCACCATTTCCCCAACGAACCCGAGGGCAGCATCTATCGCCGCGTCCACGGCCATTCCTTCACGGTCGAGGCCACGATCCGCTCCGAGACTCTGGACGCCGAACACAACTGGGTCGCCGACCTGGGGGCGTTGGACCGGGCGCTGAAGGCGGCGGCGGAACAGCTGGACCACGGCATGCTGAACGAGCACGAGGGGCTGGAACTGCCCAGCCTGGAGAACCTGTGCCTGTGGTTCGCCAAGACCCTGAAGCCGGCCTGGCCTGGCCTGTGCCGGGTGCAGGTGGCGCGGCCGACGATCAACGAGCGGTGCGTGCTGAGCCTATAGGCCCAGATTGCGGCGGATCACGCGAAGCGTCGGGTCTTCCGCCTTGCAGGCCGATTTGACCTTACGCCAGTCCTCGGCGGACAGGGCGGGGGCGCCGGGGCGTTCCGCCTCGCGCGCCTCGCGGGCGCGACGGCCGGAGGCGGGGTGGGTGGCGGCGAACTCGGCCGCCTCGGCCAGCTTCTGATCCTCCATCTTCGACAGTCGGTCGAAGAAGGCGGCCATGCCCTTTGAACTGAAACCGGCGTCGTGCAGGAGCGCGCGGCCCCGTTCGTCGGCTTCGTGTTCGGCCGCGCGGCCGTAGCTGAGGTCGGTCGCCTGACCGGCCAGGATCACCGCCTGCTGGCCCGCGCCGGAGCCGCCGCCGACCACGGCGTCGAGGATCAGGCCCAGTCCCAGGCTGCGCCACACCGCCTGCATGACGTGTCGCTTCTCGACATGGGCGATCTCGTGGGCGACCACGGCCGCGACCTCGTCGGGGGTGTCGGCCGCGCGGATCAGGTCGTCGGTGACGACTATGGAGCCGCCGGGCAGGGCGAAGGCGTTGATCATCGGCGCCTGGACGGCGCGGATGCGGATGTCGAACACGGTGTCCGCGTTGGAGGCCAGCCGGTCGGTCATGGTCTGGAGGGCGGCCTGGCCCGCCTCGCCCTCGCAGCTGGGGAAGAGGGCGCTCATCTGCAGGTCGAAGTTTCGACCCATGTTGCGCTCGTATTCGACCGGCGTCGCCCGGGCGAGCGGACCCGACAGGGCCGGTATGCCGATGAAGACGAAGCCGGTCACGGCCGCCGCCACGACGGCGAGGGCCACGGCCAGGCGTCGCTCGCGCGAGCGGTCGCGGCGGGCGGTCTGTTTGGCCAGCAGACCGCCCGCCAGGGTCCAGTCGGATCGGGACACGACCAGCCGGGCGTCCAGCTCGGCGCTGTGCGACAGGCGGGCCTCGTTCGCCTCGAACGCCACCGACAGGCCCTTGGCCGGCCAGCGGCGCTCCTGGCCGTCGACCGACAGGATGACGGCCTCCGCGTCCACGGAGACGACGACCGGAAGAGATCGGGCACTCTCGCCGTCGTAGAAGCGGCCGTCCATCTCAGATGGCCGAGAAGCCGAAGGCGTCGGCCAGGCCTTCGCCCGAGCCGGGGCCGCGGCCGGTCTGGTGCGCCAGCCCGACCTTGGCCTTGCCGGCCGACTTCAGCCGCTGGACCAGGAAGCGCGCCGTCCGGGCCTGGGCCCAGGGCATGAGGAAGCCCAGGGTGACGATTATCAGGAACATGTTGCTGACCGTCAGCCACCACAGGGGCAGAGCCTTCACGTTCAGCACGAAGCCGGCGCTGTCCATCGTCACGCCATGGGCGACCGAACGCAGCATGGCGGCTTTGTAGGGCGCCCAGACCAGCAGGAAGATCGGCGCCAGAACCGCCATGGCGGCATAGACGCCGAGCAAGACCACAACATCGGGCGGTACGGGCGTATCGGGCGTCGGAGCGGGTTCAGCCTGGAGATGGGCGAACGCCACTCCGCTTACGACGACAACCAACAGGATATAGCTCACTGCCGTGCCGAACCAGCCGATGGCGTAGGCGCCGTAGACGCCCTTCTTTTCGGCGCGACCAATGCGGAAGGCCAGGCGGCGGTCGCCGAAGCGCAGTCCGTCCCAAAGGGATTCCGACAGCTTGCGCTCGGCGGTCGGCCAGAACCAGCCCAGGGTGATGCTGGAAAGCAGCAGATAGCCAAGGAAGTTGACGCCGTAGATGGCGGCGGACCCCGTGAGCCGGAATCGGATGCCGCGCCAGGTGGTGCGGCTGGCCATATAGCGGAAGGCGCTGAAGACGCCGAAGCCCCAGAGCCAGTAGATGAACAGATAGAGGGGCATGAGCATCAGCCCAAATAGGGCTGGGTGAAGGAACTGTCCGGCGAAGACCACCAGCAACAAGGGCGCGCCCAGGACGACCAGGGCCAGCAGGAAGCCGACGAACAGTTCGACCCCGCGACCGGTGTATTCGAAGGCCTCGTCGTTCAGCCGGACGCCGCTCCAGACGCGGCGACGCACCTCGGTCTTGCCCCAGAACCGCCAGAGGGTCAGGGTCACGATGTTCAGCAGGCCGTTCTTCAGGCTGAGGCCCAGGAATTTCGACGGCTGGAGCGTGGTGGAGAAGACCAGGGTCTCGGCGCCTTCGTCCGGGTCGGAAATTGGACCCAAGGCGTCATGAAGCGGACGCGCCAGAGTCGGCGCGTCTTCGGTGATGTCGGTCAAACTGTCCCCCTACAATGTCCCCTGTTCTGGATATCCGCAGACAACGCGAGGGTGCAATCGATTAAATCGAAAGCGGGCGCCATCGCCAGGGCTGCAGCCGACGGAGCGCCTCAGGCGGAGGCCCACTCCGCCAGCGCCGCATTGACCGCCTTGGGCTGCTCCAGCGTCGAGGCGTGGCCGCAGTCGGGGATGATGGCGAGGCTCGCGTCAGGGATGGCGTCGGCGATTTCCCGGGCGCGGTCCGGCGGGGTCAGCGGGTCGCGGTCGCCGACGAGGACGAGGGTCGGGACCCTGATGGCGGCGAGGTGTGGCCGAGAGTCGATCCGTTTTGTGATCGCGGCTTCCTGGCGGATGAAACCGTCTGATCCGACATCGCGGCCCATGCGGATCTGGATGTCGATCAGATCCTGACGGTCGCGATGGGCGGGGTGAAGCAGGTTGGGCGTGACCTGGGCGAGGACCGCTTCCAGTTCGCCGTTCCGGACCCGTTCGATAAGCAGGCGTCGGGCCTCGATCTGTTCAGGGGTGTCTGCACGGGCCGAGGTGTTGAGCAGGGCCAGTTTCATGACTCGTTCCGGCGCCTGGCGCAGGATCTCCATGGCGATATAGCCGCCCATGGAGATGCCGCCGAGCGCGAAGCGCGGCGGGGCGTCGCGCAGGATGGCGGCGGCCATGGCGGCGATGGTTTCGCCCTCCAGGGTCGAGGCGACGGTGACGGGTCCGTGGGGCCACAGGGCGACGGTCTGGGCAGTGAACATTTCGGCCGTGCAGGCGAGGCCGGGGATCAGGACGGTCGGGGTCATATGAGGACCGTATCACGACCTCTCCCGCCCGCGCAGGGGCCGAATGAGGCTGTGTGGCTCAGCCTGTCAGCAGCTCTTGCCCTGACGCTGCCGTTGTTCGCAGCGACGTTGGTCGCGCTCGTACTCGCGCTGTTCGCGTTCGCGGCGGGCGCGGGTTTCCTCGTCGGAGTTGGTGACGGCGTCGAAGCCGGCGCCGACGACCGCGCCGGTGGCCTTGGCCGTGCCGCCCACGACGGCGGCGGTTCCGCCGACCACGGCGCCGACGACGCAGCCCTGGAGTAGCAGGGCTGCCCCCAGCAGGACGGGGAGTGCGGCGGCGCGCAGGGGGCGGCGGTCGGTCATCGGAGGAGTCTCTCGTGATATGTGGAGCCTACAGCCGAATGGTGAACAGGGCCTGACCGTCGCCGGGTCAGGCCGTGCGTTGGGGGAGCAGTTTGCGCCGCTGTCGCGCGATGGCCAGCGGGGTTCCGTCCGCGCCCCAGGCGGTCGCCTCGTCCACTGTCCAGCCCAGGCCGAGGTCCAGCATCCGGAACTCGAAGAAGGCCCAGCCCTCGGGCGCTGTTTCAGGCGTCGGGTCGGTCAGGATGTCGATGCGCAGATCGACGGTGGTCATGGGCGCGGGCGTGGAGGAGGCGGTCCAGGCCGGGGGATAGAGGGCGTCCAGCAGATAGCAGAGCCCGACCTCGTCCAGCGGCCGTCGGTCGGCCATCCGCATCCAGGTGCGCTCGATCACCGGCTTGCCCCTATTGCCGCCCAGGATGTTGGGGCCGCCGTCGAACCGGTACTCGACGTGCTGGGCGAAGTGTGGCGACATCGGCCCCTGGATGGTGGCGGCGGGGTTCAGGCTGTCCAGCGGGGGCGGCGGCAGATGAAGCGGGGTCAGGGGCGTGGTGTCGCCGTCCAGTCCATAGGTCCCGGTGGCGTGATGGGTCATGCGGCCGTCCTGTTCCGCCTCGACCGCCGCATAGATGACATTGCGGCCGCCGCGCAGCAGGCGCGGACGAAAGGCGACCTGTTCACCGAACCGGGCCGCCGACAGATACTGGACCGACAGGGTGCGCAGCGGCGCGGTCAGGGACAGGCCCCGACGCATTGACTGGGCGCACAGGGCCGCCAGCAGGCCGCCGAAGGGGAAGCCCTTCTCCGGCGCCATGCCGGAAGGGCCGTTGGAGAAATGACCGGGCACGGGCGCCGACAGGCCGCCGTCGTCCAGGGTGTGGAAGGCCAGGGCGGCGTCGAGGGAGATGGGAGTCGTCATATGGGCCATGGGCGCGATCCTGCGTCAGGCGAAGAAGAGGCGGAAGGCTAGTTCTCAAGTTGCGCTACGCTTCGCGACTTGAGCGCAGAGCCCTCCGCCAGTCAAAGGAACAAGGTCGGCGAACCGGGAGGTCCGTCAGTCCGTTGCCAAACAAGACTGACTTAGCGGGTTCGGTTTGGCAACCCTCTTGCCAAGCGGCTGACGCGGGGTCACTTTTGTCGCATGGGACGCACCGCAGACTACAGCCGCCAAAGCTGCTCCATCGCCGCCACGCTGGAGGTGATCGGTGATCCGTGGACCCTGCTGGTCATCCGCGACGCCTTCAACGGGGTGCGCCGGTTCGAACAGTGGCAGGACAATCTGGGCGTGGCGCGCAACGTCCTGGCCGCGCGGCTGAAAAGCCTGGTCCAGCACGGGGTGCTGGAGCCGCGCCCCTATTCCGAGCGGCCGCCGCGCAACGAATATGTGCTGACCGCCAAGGGCAAGGACCTGTACGGGGTGCTGGTGACCCTGCACGGCTGGGGCGCCAAACACGTCTATGGCGAGACCGACTGCGGCATCGAAATGGTCCACTCGACCTGCGGCCATACGCTTACGCCGCGCATCGCCTGCGGCTGCTGCGGCGAGATCGTCAAGCCGAGGGAGATCGTGCTGACGCGCGCGGAGAACCGTCCAACGGTGGGGGATGTGATGCCGAAAGAAGCGGCTTAAGGAATTCGCCCGAGGGGACGAAATGCGAGGGCCGACAATCGAAGATGACGGGTGGCAGCTGTTGGATGCCCAAGAACGTCATCTGGAGTTTCCGGGCAGCTTTGAAATTCCGGATGAGCGGATACGGACCGCCTTGGTTGTCGGTGACTTCGCCAAGCTGTTGTTCAGCATTGGGACAACTGGCGAAGAGGGCGATCAAGAGACCGTGGAGCGGATGTGGGTCGTCGTTTCAGAGAGAGTGGAAGGGCGATACCTCGGTCTTCTCGACAACGAACCTGAGAGCATCGCCGAGAACGACCGGCTGTGGCGCGGGGTGGAACTGCCCTTCGGGCCAGAGCATGTGATCGACGCTCAAAGGGGCGATGCGGAGAGTGTGGCCTTGAGTAAGGGCGAGCCTTTGCGTCGCTGGCCTCGCTAGGCTCAGAACGACGAAAGCCGGCTCCACCCTGCGGCGGAACCGGCTCCCGTCATCCCTTGACGCACACCACCTGACGCAGGGTGTGCACGACCTCGATCAGGTCGGTCTGGGCCGCGATGACCGCGTCGATGTCCTTATAGGCCATCGGGGTTTCGTCGATCACCTCGGCGTCCTTGCGGCATTCCACGCCCTCGGTGGCGCGGACGTGGTCCTCGATCGTGAAGCGGCGCTTGGCTTCGGTCCGGCTCATGGCACGACCGGCGCCGTGCGAGCAGGTGCAGAACGAGTCCGCATTGCCCTTGCCGCGCACGATGAAGGACTTCGCCCCCATAGAGCCGGGGATGATGCCCAGTTCGCCGTCCTTGGCCGACACGGCCCCCTTGCGGGTCAGGAAGACGTCCTTGCCGAAATGCTTCTCCTTCGAGACGTAGTTGTGGTGGCAGTTCACCGCCTCCTGCGTCGTCTCCAGATCCGGCCAGAAGGCCTTCAGCACCCCGAGCACGCTGTCCATCATCACCTCGCGGTTGGCGCGCGCGTACTTCTGCGCCCACGACACCGCCCGCACATAGTCGACGAAGCCGTCCGTCCCTTCCGGGAAATAGGCCAGGTCCTGGTCGGGCAGGTTGATGTGCCAGCGACGCATCTCGTGCTTGGCCCGTTCGATGAAATAGGTCCCAAACCGGTTGCCCACGCCGCGCGAGCCGGAGTGCAGCATCACCCACACGTCGCCCGCCTCGTCGAGGCACAGCTCGATGAAGTGGTTGCCCGTGCCCAGGGTGCCCAGGTGGCCGAAGCCGCGCGGGTGCGCCGCCTTAGGGTGCTTTTCCACCACGGCGTCATAACCCGCCTTCAGATCGGCCCAGCGCGTCACGGCCGAGGCCGGTGGTTCGGCGGCCCAGGCGCCCTTGTCGTTGCGCCCGCCATTGTCGGTGCGGCCGTGCGGAACGGCGGCCTCGATGGCGGAGCGGATGGCCGACAGGTCGTCGGGCAGGTGTTCGGCGCGGATCGAGGTCCGCACCGCCATCATGCCGCAGCCTATGTCCACGCCCACGGCGGCCGGGATGATGGCCCCCACGGTCGGGATCACCGACCCCACCGTCGCGCCCATGCCCCAGTGCACGTCGGGCATGACCGCGACGTGTTTGTGGATGAACGGCAGCGAGGCCACGTTCTTCAGCTGTTTCAGCGCCGCATCCTCGATGGGCACCCCTCGGGTCCACGCCTTGATCGGCGCGCCCGAGCCTTCGATCACGTCATAGCCTGACATGGCCGACGTCTCCTTCTCTGTCTGTGATCCTCCCGGACCGGACGGAGAGACGTCGCTTGCGGATACAAGAAACCCCTCCGGCCGGTGGCGGGAGGGGTTGCTGGAAAACCGAAGTCGATGACCGGTCGTTCCCTACCTACCCCTCACGCATGCGCATTCGCCCTGGACCGGCAGTCGGTCCAAGCCCTTGGGCGCATTCATGGGGACGTAGTGGGTGAACATGGGTCTCTCGTCTTCGGAGGTGGGGCGTTTACACTTCGAAGTCCGCCTGCACAACCCCGCCGGGCGCGAGGGGGCACAAGAGACCCGCGACCATCACCCCTCCGGCGTGAGGAACACCGGGTTGGCGTTGAACCACAGGTCGCTCCAGGGGTCTTCGCCGGCGGTGTCGGGCGTGGGCTCAAGCTCGGCGCCGTTGGTGCCGCGCACGCGGATGTAGCGGGGCGTGGACGAGGCGGGGAGGGTGTGGCGGATGGTGACGACCTCGCCGTCGCGGGTCCAGTCGGCGACGGTGAAGCGGCGTTCGACCCGGGTGGAGGGGTTGTGGTCGGCGCCCCCGACGAGGTTGAGAGAGATGGATGCTGCCGCTTTCTGGCAGCAGGTCTGCTAGGATCGCGACGTGTCCCGGTCCGAACGCCTGCTCGATCTTCTGAACGCCCTGCGGCGGCGTCGCCGGCCGGTCAGCGGCCGTGCGCTGGCCGAGGAGACGGGGGTCAGTCTGCGCACCCTGTATCGCGACATCGCCAGCCTGCAGGCCCAGGGGGCGACGATCGAGGGGGAGCCGGGGGTCGGCTATGTGCTGAAGCCAGGCTTTCTGCTGCCGCCGCTGATGTTCACGCCGGAGGAGGTGGAGGCCCTGGTGCTGGGCTCGCGCTGGGTGGCCGACCGGGCCGATGCGCGGATGCGTGAGGCGGCGCTGGGCGCGCTGGCGCGGATCGCGGCGGTGGTGCCGCCGGACCTGCGCGACGAGATGGAGACCTCGGCCCTGCTGGTCGTGCCGGGCGCGCCCTTTCCGACCGATCTGGTCGATCCCGCCCTGCTGAGGAAGGCGATCCGCACCGAGCGGCGGCTGAGGCTGTGTTATCGCGACGAGGCGGGGGCGGCGTCGGAACGAGTGGTCTGGCCCTTCGCCCTGGTCTTCTTCGACCGGGTCCGGCTGCTGCTGGCCTGGTGCGAACTGCGGCAGGATTTCCGCAGTTTCCGCACCGACCGGATCGTCGAGGCCGAGGTGACGGAGGCGCGCTATCCCACCTCGCGCCAAGCCCTGCTGAAGACCTGGCGCGAGGCGCAGGAAAAACGGGGTGAGGCGGGATCATGCTGACAGGAACTGGCAGTAGTCCGGTCTAGGTTTGTTCTCGTAGAAGGCGGAGGGCGAACATGACTGACATCGACGACATTCTTCTGGCGGTGGCCGACCCCGAGGCCAGCGCCCGCTTCTATTCGGGCCTTCTGGGGCGCCGGCCCCTGATGGCGGGGCCGGACCGCGCCCTGTTCATGATGCGCTCGGGTCGAGCGCTGGGCCTGATGCGGCGGGCCCCTGCCGATGCGGGCGAGGGGCGCGAGCTGGAGTTCCCGCTCGACGACCCGGCCGCCGTCGAACAGGCCCATATCGACTGCTGGGACCGGGGCGCGCGCATCCTGATCCCGCCGATGGAGATGGAGGCCGGGCGCGGCTTCGTGGCGCGCGACCCGGACGGGCATCGGCTGAGGGTCTACGCCGTCTGAGGCTAAAGCGCTTCCAGGAAAGCGACGAGGTCGGCGCGCTCCTGTGGCGCCAGGTTCCGTTTGACCAGTAAGGGATCGGTGGTCGGGAATAGGGGATCATCCTTCTGGTCCAGGGCGGGACGGGGGCGGGCGCCGCCGGCGTCGTAGAAGGCGACCACGCCCTCCAGCGTCGGGAACAGGCCGTTGTGCATCCAGGGGCCGGTGCGGTTCACGTTCAACAGGGACGGGGTCCGGAAGGCGCCGACGTCGGCGGGGTCGCGGGTGACCTCGTAGCGGCCCAGATCCTGGCGGGCGCGGCCGTAGAAGCTGAGGCCCAGATTGTGGAACTTCTGGTCGCTGAGCAGGGGGCCGGAGTGGCAGTTGGCGCAGCCGGCCTTGGTGCGGAACAGGTGCAGGCCGCGCAGCTGTTGATCGTTCAGGGCGTCGCTCCGGCCGGCCAGGAAGCGGGCGTAGGGGCTGGGGCGGGGCTTCAGGGTGCGCTGGAAGGCGGCCAGGGCCTTGGCGATCCGGTCGGTCGTGACCTCGGGCGAGCCGAAGGCCTGGGCGAAGGGGGCGGCGTAGGTCGGGTCGGCGGCGATGCGGGCCGTGACCGCCGGCAGGTCGGCGGCCATCTCCCTGGCGTCGACGATGGGGTGCAGGCTCTGCTCCTCCAGCGTCCTGACCCGGCCGTTCCAGAACAGGCTGGTCGCCCAGGCGGCGGTCGCGACCGAGGGGGCGTTGCGCCGTCCCCTCTGGCGGTCATGACCGAAGGAGGTGCGGAGGCCGTCGGCGAAGCCCAGTTCCCGCGCATGGCAGGAGGCGCAGGCGATCTGGCCCGAGGCGGACAGTTTCGGATCGTCGAACAGGCGCTGGCCCAGGGCGGCCTTTTCCGGCGTGGTCGGATTGTCGGCCGGCTCGGGCGCCGGGGGCAGGGGGGCGAACTCGGCGAAGGTCGCGCCCTCTTGCAGGAGCGGGCGAGGCCAGGTCTCGGGGCCGCCGGCGTAGGCGAGGCGAAGCTCGGCGTCGCTGGACGGCGTCTGGACGCGCGAGACCGCCGCCCCCACGCCCAGATGAAGCGCGAGGACGGCGACGACGAGGGCGGTGATGTCGCGGGCGGGTTTCAAGGTCTTCAGTACTTGTATTTCAGCGAGACCCAGAGGTTGCGGCCCAGCTGGTAGGGCTGGCTGGTCGAGGTCGAGTTGTTGTTCCGGATCGTGTCGAAGAGGTTGTTGACCCGCAGGTCCAGGGTCGTCGTGCCGAACTGGGTGCGGGCGATCTCGGCCTGAAGCGACAGATTGGCGTCGATGGAGGCGTCGTAAGTGATCGGGCCATAGACGGCGTAGCGGGCGCCATCGACGGTCATGGTCTCGCCGGTCGCCTCGACGCGTGAAAACTCGTCGCGGAAGCGGGCATTGAGATTGGTCTGGACCCGCCCGCCCATCCAGGACGAACCCCAGTCTGCATTGATGACGATCGGCGAGGCGAAATCCTCGCGCTGGTTGTCGGACAAGGCTTCGAACAAGGAGACGATCCGGCCGTTGTAATAGACCAGCTCAGCGCCTTCGAGATCGTCGCTTTCTTCGAAGAAAGTCAGGTTGGTCGATTGGGCGCGCGAGAAGTTGGTGTTCAACGCAAGGCTATGACGTCCGAAGTCTCGGTTCCATTCTAGCGAAAGGCCGCGATAGTCGGAGTGCCCGTCATTGTTCGGCGTGGTCACCAACCGTGAGCGGGTTTGGCCCAGTTCGTTGACATAGTTCTCACGGACGGCCGTCGTGGAGAACTGATCCTTGCCGTCGCGGAGTATGCCCTTGATCCGATAGCGACCTCCCAGAAGATCGCCCTGGATGGCTGCAGTCAGTTCGTCGGAATACGGGGTGGCGAGATCATATTGGGAAAAGCGGGTCGCTGTGGTGTCGCCAGTCTGAAACCATGTGTCGCCCCAGACGCCGTCGACGGCTTCACGTTCATACTGCAGGGTCTGCAGGCCGTTCTCGCGCACCGCATAGCCCAGGAAGGATTGGCGATAGTAGCGGTTCGCCCCGATTGTCGCCGTCATGCCCCACCAGGGCAGGTCGCGGGCGACCGACAAGCGCGGCGCTATGTTGTGGTTCTCGAGATAGGTTTCATAATCGTACCTCAGGCCGGCCCGGACCTGGAAGCCCGACCAATCGAAGGCATACTCGCTCCATAGTCCGTAGGTTTGCACTGCGGTTTCGCTGCGATAGGCCTGATAGACTTGATGACGGGTCAGGACATACGAACCGGTCACACAGGTCAGCGAATCCTCGTTAGGATCGGCGCAGACAATGTCAGAGGATACGACGCCAGTTTGCCAGTTGTGATTGGTCTGCGGGCGATTCTTCATCACCTCGGTTTGGGCGAAATCCAGGCCCAGCTTCAGCTCGCCGCCGCCCAACGGCTGACGCCAGTCCGCCTTCAGCCCGTAATCCTTCTGGTTTTGGTCGATGTCGCCCAAGCCGCCGGTCGTGCAGGCGGGGTTGGTGCACCAATCGATCTCCTTAGCCTTGCTCGGCAGGCTGTACTGGACATCAGGGGCTTCGCGGCCGCTGTCCAGATCGGCATAGCTGAGCTGGACGCTCCAGTCGGCGTCGCCGCGCCGACCGCGCAACCGCCCCTTGGTGGTCAGTCCGCCACCCTGTTGATACATCAGGGCGTTGATCGCGACGAGAGAGGCATTGGTGCTTTCATAAGGGCTCCAGTTGATCTGGCCGTCGAAGGTCAGATCGTCGGCGATGTCGTACTCCGCCTTCAGCAGGAAATTCTCCGCCTTGCTGGACTGGCCGAAGGTTCGGTCCACGTATTTAGCGTTTCGATAATAGGTGACATCGGAGTCGGAATAGCTGTAGGCGGCGAGCAGACGCAGCCGTTCGCTGACGGGGAGATCGACGGTAAAGCCGTAACGGCTCTTCTCGTAATCAGGCGCTTCCGGCGTGTCGTCGCCAAGTTCGCGGCGGACCGAATCCGGCATTCGGAAGCTGGCCATGTCGGTCCGGGTCATGCCGTAATAGGCGGTGACGCCGAAGACTGCGGCCGGCGCGCGGGTCTCTACATCGACCACTCCGCCGAGGAAGCCGCCATACTCGGCTGAGATGTTAGAATCGAGCAGGGTGATCTTTCCGATCAGGCTGGAATCGACCCAAGCGCCCTGAGGCGAGCCCCCGGCGACTTCATCGATAGCCAGAGGATTGCCGGCGTTATACAGGCGCGAGTTCACGCTGATCCCGTCCAGAATGAACTGGTTGTCCAAGGGACTGGCGCCAGCGATTGATATCTGCGCCGGACGGATGTCCTGGACGCCTTCGCGTGTCGCCATGCCCTCGTCGTTGCTGAACTGCACCGTTGGAGCCAGCTTCAGCAGCTGATTTCCGTCGCCGGAGCCGGGCGCGCGGTCGCGAACCGATTCAGCGCTGAAGGTGGTCTCGCCGGAGTTGATCGCGGCGCCGTAACTGTAGGCGGTGGAGGCGCGGGATTCGTCCGTGACGACGACGGTGGGTATGGCGGCGTCGGCCTGGTCTGTCCGGCTCTGCGTTTGGCCCGGCGCCTGAGCCTGTGCAGCGCCTGCAAGCAGCAAAGCCGCTGCGCTGGCGGATGAAACGAGTGCGATACGCATGGTGATGATCCCCAAACCCACTGAGCGGAGGCGGGGTACGCCTGGCTAAATTGAATTGCAACTCATTATCAGTTGCGTTCTCAGCAATCCGGTTTTATGCGCCCCTCATGCCGCCTGAGTATGTATCTCCGCTCGCCAAGGCAGCGACCGGGGTGGTCGTTGCGGTCGTCCAATTGGGTCTGTTGTCGATGCTGGCGGTCGGGTCTGTTCACCCGCCGACGCCCGATCAGGGCGGGGCGCCGGTGATCGAACTGACGCTGTCGCCGCGCGCGGCCTTCGACAGTGTCGATGGATCGACAGAGGCGGCGGCTTCCAAGGGGGGCGACCATCCCAAGGCTGCGCATGAACCCGAGGTCCAGACCGCGCCCGTCCGACCGGCGCCCAGGCCGTCGCTGACCCTGTTTCCAACATTTCAAACGACGCCCATAGCCCTGACGTCCGCCGTTTCGGAGCCGCTGGTTTCGTTTCAGGCGGAGGGCGGATCGGAAGCTGAACCGGGACCCGATGGGGCGCAGGACCTGCGGCGGGGCCTGACCGGGGGCGGTGCGGCGGCTACGTCCGGCGCCAACGGGGGCGCCCAGGTCGACGACTATTACGCCCAGGTTCTGCGCTGGGTGGAGACGCACAAGCGGCACCCCGGGGGCGTCACGGGCCTGGTGACGGTGGCCTTCACCCTGGATCGCCGGGGGCGTGTCAGCGACGCGCGCATCTTGTCGAGCAGCGGTCGAGCGGCGCTGGACGCCGCGACCCTGAGCCAGATCAGGGCCGCCGAGCCCTTTCCCCCGCCCCCTGCCGGCACGGCCTGGCGGACGCGCGAGTTCCGCGTGCGGCTGGACTATCGCCCGCGCGAGGGCGGGCGCGACGCCCGTTGAGGCTCAGACCGCGACCGCCGTCGTGTCGCGGATGAAGCCGCCGCCCAGAACGCGGTCGGGGTCGTCCGGGTCGTACAGGGCGCAGGCCTGGCCGGGGGCGACACCTTCCTCGCCTTCGTCGAAGACGACGCAAACCTGATCGTCGATCAGGATCAGGCGGGCGGGCGAGGGCGGGCGGGTCGAGCGGACGCGGGCCAGGACCGGCAGGTTCGCCTGGGCCGCCTCCATGATGGTGGCTTCGTCGCCCAGCCAGTTGGTTTCTTCCAGCGTCAGGGACGCGGTCAGCAGGGCTTCGCGCGGGCCGACGATGACGCGGCGGGTTTCGGGCTCCAGCTTGACGACGAACAGGGGCTCGCCCACGGCGACGTTCAGGCCCCGGCGCTGGCCGATGGTGTAGTCGGTGATGCCGGCGTGGGTTCCCAGCACGCGCCCGTCCATGTGCACGATCTCGCCGGCCTCGCGCCCCTGAGGACGCAGCCGGTCGATCAGGGTGCGGTAGTCGCCGGACGGCACGAAACAGATGTCCTGGCTGTCCGGCTTGGCGGCGATCTTCAGCCCCAGTTCGGCGGCGACGCCGCGCACCTGGGGCTTTTCCAGATCGGCCAGGGGGAAGCGCAGATAGTCAAGCTGGTCCTGGGTGGTGGCGAACAGGAAATAGGACTGGTCGCGCGAATGGTCGATCGCCTTGCGCATCTGCGAGCGATTGCCGACCGCGGCGCGGCGGACATAGTGGCCCGTCGCCATGGCCTCGGCGCCGAGGTCGCGGGCGACGTCCAGCAGGTCGCGGAACTTGACCGTCTGATTGCAGCGGATGCAGGGGACCGGGGTCTGGCCCTTCAGATAGGAGTCGGCGAACTGATCGATCACCGCGTCCTTGAACCGGCTTTCATAGTCCAGGACATAGTGGGGAATGCCGATCATCTCGGCCGCCAGGCGGGCGTCGTGGATGTCCTGGCCCGCGCAGCAGGCGCCCTTCTTCTTCAGCGCCGCGCCGTGGTCGTAGAGCTGCAGCGTGACGCCGACGACGTCATAGCCCGCCTTGTGCAGCAGGGCGGCGACGACGGTGGAGTCCACCCCGCCCGACATGGCCGCGACGACGCGCGCCCCGACCGGCAGGCCGACCGCCGCCCGCGCGCTCTCGACCGCCGCATCCATGTCGGTGCGGCGAATGTCAGGAACGGGGCAGATGTCTTCGACCAGGGTCATTGCCGCCATTTAGTGCGGAACCGGCGCGATTTCGAGGCCGGCCAACGAAAAGGGCCGCACCCGTCGCCGGATGCGGCCCTCGTCGTCTTCGGGGGGAACCCTTAGGAGCGGTAGCTCTGGATCCGCGTCGTGCGCAGACCCTGCATGCCCCATTTGTCGATGGCCTTCTGCCAGGCGAGGAATTCTTCCGCCGTCAGGCGGTACTTCGCCAGGGCGTCGTCAAGACTCAGCAGACCGCCGCGAACGGCGGCGACGACCTCGGCCTTGCGGCGGATCACCCACCGGTCCGTATTGGACGGCGGCAGATCGTTCAGGGTCAGGGGCGTGCCAGTCGGTCCGACCACGTATTGTTCGCCTTTGCTATTCAGGCGTCGCTCTTGCAACATGGGCTTATGCCTCTTTCACCAACACCGTAGTGTCATGAATGTAGGCCACCCCCGCTAAGGTCGGTTTAAGGGTCGTGGTGAAGGAACTGATAAAACCCGTCCCTCCCCAAACCATTTTGTAAACCTTGCTTGAACGACGATTCATTGAGACTAACGCTTACTTACTCGCCGATCAGCGTTTGATGTTGATCAGTTCGGCGAGCATTTCGTCCGCCGTGGTGATGATCTTTGACGAGGCGGAATAGGCCCGCTGGGTGGTGATCAGGCCGGTGAATTCGGCCGACAGATCGACGGTGGACGATTCCAGCTGTTGGGCTGCGATCGTGCCGGCGCCGCCGGTTCCGGCCGCCTTCAGGTTGAAGGTGCCGCTCTCCAGGCTGACGGCGTAGGCGTTGCCGGACACCTCTTTCAGGCTGTCGGGGCTCGGGAAGGTGGCGATGGCGACCTGGGCGATGCGGCGCATGACGCCGTTGTCGAAGATCGCGGTGACGAAGCCGCTTTCATCAATGGTGATCTCGCTCAGATTGCCGAAGGCCGTGCCGTTGGTGACGGTCGACTGCACCACGGACGCGGTGTTCAGCTGGCTGAGCCCGCCGGCGGAGGTGTTGAGGTCCAGCATCACCGTCTGGGCGGCGATGCCCAGGCCGTCGGCCCATTTGACCTTGCCGTTGTCCAGCGGGTCGGCGGGATCGATCGTGTTATTGGGGTCTGACTCCAGGAAGGAGAGGGTCGCCTGGGTCGGGTCGTCGAACAGACCCGTGCCGGCGGGCCAGCTCTGCATGGTCTCGACATCGAGGCGGCCCGAGGGTGTGAAGGCGATCAGGCCGGTCTTGATCTGGCCGTTCGAGTAGGGGGCGCCGGTCACTACGTCATCGGCCGGCGCCGAGACGATTTCAGCATACCACTGGTTCGGTTCGGCGCTTTTCAGGAAACGAATCTCAAGATTGCGCTGGCCGCCCTTGGAGTCAGACACCGGGATGTTCATCTTGAAGTCCGGCTTGACGCCCGCCGGCGTGTCGTCGTCGGCGTTGTACATCGCCATGGAGTTGACGGAGGGGTCGTATTTGGTCTGGGCGACGCCGTTCGTCGCCATGCCGATTTCCGCGAAGTCGATCGCATAGGGCGTGCCGTTGACGGGCGGCGTGCCGCTGGTCGGGGTGATGGTCAGGGTGGTGGCGTTCGCCGTCGCCGATCCATTGGCGCTGGAAGCGGCGCTGGGAACGAAGCCAGTCAGGGCGCCGGTCGCGTCGTAGGTGGCCGTGCCGACGATCTTGGTGATGCCTGACTTCAAAGTGACTTCAAACGTATTGGCCCCGGTTCGCTTATAGCCGACAGTGATGTCGTGCTTGACTGGCGGAACAGCGGCGTCTTCGACGCCGTTGTAGTTGGTGGGAGCAGCGGGGCTGGATACGGCCTGGGTCGAGCGCAGATTGGCGTTGATCTGGACGCGGGTGGTCGGCTCGGCCGTGCCGCCGACCGAGCCGATATTCACCGAGCGCAAGCGCGACAGGTCGGACGGGTCGGTCGCGATCTCCCCGTTGGAATCCACCGGCCAGCCCTGCAGGTAAAGGCCGGCGCTGTTCTTCAAATAGCCCAGGTTGTCGACGCGGAAGGCGCCTGCGCGGGTGAACAGGCGGGTGTCCGTGGCGCCGACGTTTTCGGCCTGGGTCGTGGTGACGAAAAAGCCCTGTCCACTGACGGCGAGATCCGTGCTGGCGGTCGTGCGCTGGAGCTGGCCTTCCTGGCTGACGAAGGCCCGGGTGTTGGCCATCACGCCGCCCGCCGAATAGGAACCGCCGGCGCGGGTCTGGCTGTTGACCAGGGTCTGGAACTCGCCCTGCGAGCGTTTGTAGCCGACGGTGTTGACGTTGGCGATGTTCTGCGAGATCGCCGCCAGGGCGGCGGAGTTGGCGGCCAGGCCGGACACGCCGGCCAGCATTGCGCTGTTCAAGCTCATGAAGACGCTCCTTGAATGGAATTCATCGGGAAGGCGGCGGAGCGCATCATGCGGCCGCCTCCTCGGTCGGGACGTCCGGATTCTCCGTATCGTCGTTGCTCGGTTTGTCGGCGATCTCGTTCAGCGAGATCACGGTCGAGAGGGGGAGTATGGTCTCGCCGACCACCAGGTACGGTTCGCCATTATACATTTCGACGCCCTTGACCCGGCCCTGGGTCAGAGCCTGGCTGGCGACGTTGGCGTTCTTGGAGTCCATCGCCGAGACCTTCAGCGTATAGACGCCTTCCGTCAGGACTTCGCCGCCACTCGTCTTGCCGTCCCAGGTGAAGGAGTGAAGTCCTTGGGATTTGTCGGGCGCCGGACCTTCCCAGACGACCTTGCCCTTGCTGTCCAGGACCTTCAGCGTGGCGGCGGCGGCGTCGGACGCCAGTTCGTAGTTCCAGTCCGCCTTGCCGTCCTTCAGTGTCGTGGCGGACCAGGCCGCGGTCACTTCCTTGCCGATATAGGCGGCGGCGTTGTTCAGATTGCCCGACTGAGCCGCGACCAGGCTGGTCAGCAGGTCGTTGGTCAGCAGTTGCTGCTCCACACCGGCCATCTGGGTCAGTTGGGCGGTGAACTCGTTGGAATCGAGCGGCGACAACGGATCCTGGTTCTTCATCTGCGTGGTCAGCAGGGTCAGGAAGGTCTCGAAGTTCGAGGCCAGCATCGTCGTGCCGCTGTTCAGGCGGCCGGAGGCGTCGACGGAGGAAACGGCGGTGGCCATGGGGTCAGACCCTCACATCGACGCGGTCGCGCGTCTGGGAATGGTTGGTCCAGGCGCCCTGGGGCGGCGCAATGGAAAGATCGGCCTGGGCGGTCAGGCGCGCGCCGCGTGCGAACAGGCTCTGGTGCTGCTGCTGCTGGCGGTCGAAACCGCCGCCGGACGAGGTGTCGCGTTGGGTGAAGTCGAGCGAGTCGCTGGCGAGTTGGAAACCGGCGTCCTGAAGCTGGCGACGCAGTTCGTCGGCGCGGCCGCGCAATTCGGCGGCGGCGGCCGGATTGTCGAAGGCCAGGCGTGCGGCGAGCCGGCCGTCGGCGCCGATCTCCAGGCTTACGTCCACCCGACCCAGATCCTCTGGCGTCAGCACCATGTCGAAGCGGGTGGAGCGTCCCTCAAGCTTGCGGGCGATCTGGGCGGCGAGATGGGCCGTCGTCTCGACGGTGGCGCGCGACAGGGACGAGGCGCTGGTCGTCTGGGTCGTGGTCGTCGCCGCATCGAGCGCGCGGGCTTCCGTGGCGCCATCGACAGGCGTGGCCGGGTCAAGCGACGTCATGGCCGCATCGAGGACCGGAACGGTCCCGGTCGGCGCGGCTTCGGTCGAGGCGGCGTTCTGGGCCGGGGGCGGCGTTGCGTCCGCCATGGCGATGTGGTCGCCGAGCGCGGGTTGCGCCACGTTCTGACCTTGGCTCGCCTCGGCGGGCGCGGGCTTGGTCGAGGTCGGGTTGGGTTGGGCGGCGTTCGTCACGGGCGTCGTCGCCGCCTTGGCGGGCGCGCTTTCAGCCGGTTGCGATGTCGCGATGACCGGCGCGGACCCTGTGTCGGACGGTTCCGTCGGGACCTCGACTTTGGCGTCTATGGCCTTAACCGCTTCGGCGACCGCCAGGCTCGAGATTACCGCGACCGTCTGGACGGGCTGCGCCACGAGGTTGGCCGACTGGATCGAGACCTTTACGTCCATCTTCGGCGCGGCGGTCTCGACTTTGGGAGAAACGGCGCTGGCGCCGGCGGATTGAACGGGTTCCGAGACCGGCTTTGTCGCCGCCTTTTCGGCCGGCTTCACGATAGAGGCGTCGGCCGCCACGGCCGATTTGTCGGGGGCCGAGGCTGAAGCGTTCTTTACGTCAGCCGAAGCCTGTCCCGTCATCCCCGATTCCGGCAAAGACGTCTGCGTCGTCACGCCGTCCTTGGCGGTGGGCGGAGATGACGCAGCGGCGTGGACTTGCTGCGCGGCCAGAGCGGCGAGTGTCTGGTCGACATCAGGGGCGACGGGCGCCGCCGCAGCCGCTTCGTGATTCTGGGCGAGGCTCTGTTCGTGCGCGGAGGTCTCTGCCGAGCTGTTGATCGCGGTCTGCGCGGGGGCGTCCGGGATCGGCGATGGCGCAGGCGTCGCCTCGACCAACGCGGTTTCGGTCGCGGCCGTCGCGTTCTGCTGAGCGGAGGGCTCAACGGTCACGCCTGCCGCAGCGCCCTGTTCAAGGGCCGCTGTCGTCTGGCCAACGCTTGCGTCCTCGGCAGCCGCTGTTTCAAGCGACGGTTCGGACGTTGTGGTCGGCGCAACAATGGGGGCGGCCACAGGAGCCGAATGCGGGAGAGGAGGTTGAGGCGCAGCCGCGAGGTCGGAAGGTGCGACGGGCGTATCCGTCTGTTCGGTGTCGGGCGCGGCGTCGGGGGCGGCGTCTGAGGTCGGCGCTTCAACGGCGATCAAGGCGTCAGGTGCGACGTCCACCGCTTCCGCCAGGGCGGGAGAGGCGTCGGACGTCTCGGCCGCTTCCATCTCCGGGTTGGAGATCACCGGGAGCGAGAGGCGGCCCGGCGTCCGATGTGCAGCTTCGGCCTTTGCGGCGTCTGCTTTTACGCCCTGGATGGCGTCGGCCAGGTTCGAGGAGAACAGGCTGGCGGTCTCGCTGTCCGTGGCGCCCGGTGCAGCAGCGGCCGATCCGGCGGAGGCCGGAGGCGCGGAGGCGAACATGGCGAATGCGGACGGCATGAGAGGCAGGCGACCTTCAGGGCTGGGCGGCGCCTGCTGCGCCTGGTTCTTCCAACAGCCCGTCGCAAGGGGCGGGCCAGTTGCATATTCATTGATCTAAAAGGGAAAAATCAGATCCTGCCGAAAGCCGGCCATCGGGCGTGGGCCTTTCTTGCCGTGCGTTCGCCCCTTTTTTGCCCGGCTTGGAAGGCGTCGCGTCTGGATCGAAATCGACGTCCTCAGGCCTCCGTCATGTCGCGACGGACATGTTGGCCCGACGCTTGCGCACCTCGCGGACCATGAAGACTGCGCGATCCGCGATGTCGTTTAAAAACAACGCTCTGGTTGAGCGGCGGCGGCGCGTGGCCGGGCAAGATCTGCGCATGGCAGGGCAGGGCTTGCCGGGTGGGGCGAGGGGAGCCGGTCCATGTCGTTGACGTCGATCATGAATATCGCGACCTCGGGCCTCCAGACGGCCCAGGCCCAGTTGCGCGTGACGTCGGACAATATCGCCAACGTCCATACGCCGGGCTATGTGCGCAAGACCGTCGATCAGACGGCGGCCGTAACCCAGGGCTATGGCGCCGGCGTCGATATCGCGCGGGTTCGGCTGGCGACCGATCGGTTCCTGCAGGCTGCGGGGATGAGCGCCAATGCGGACGCGGCGCGCGAGACCGTGCGGTATGAACTGTACGACCAGATCCAGACCCGGTTCGGCGATCCCAGCGGCGACGGCGGTTTCTTCGCGGACATAGACAAGCTGTTCGCCAGCTATGCGACCCTGGGCGAAAGCCCCACATCTTCAGCCGCGCGCCAGGACACGATCTACAAGACCCAGGCCTTGTTCAATGAGGCCGCAGGCATCGCCACCCAGATCCAGGCGGCGCGCCAGGAAGCGGACGGGCGGCTTCAGAACGCGGTCGAGACGATCAATCCGCTGCTGGAACAGATCGCCAAGCTCAACAAGACGATCGCCGCCGGAACGGTCATCAACCAGGACGTGACGGGCGCACAGAACGCCCAACAGACGCTGATCGACCAACTGTCCAAATATATGGACGTCAAGGTGGAGGCCCGGGCCAATGGGGGCGTCACCTTGCGGACCGGGACGGGCACGACCCTGGTCGGCGAAGGGAATGCGACCCTGTCGTACAAGGCGGCGGGGACGGTGGACGCGACGACGGCCTTCTCCGACATCATGATCACCGAACCGAACGGCACGCGCTGGCCGCTGCTGGACGGGGTGTCGTCGGGCGAGATCCGCGGGCTGGTCGAACTGCGCGACATCGACGCCCCGGCCGCCGCCGCCCGTCTGGGCGAACTGACGGCCAAGATGGCCGACGAACTGAACCGGGCCCACAACGCCAACAGCGCCGTGCCCGCGCCGACCAGTCTGACCGGACGAAACACCGGCCAGTCGCTGACGAACGCCCTGACCGGCTTTACCGGCAAGACCACGATCACGACGGTGAACAGCGCAGGCGTGATCCAGGGTTCGGCCGAGATCGTCTTCTCCGGCGCGACCATGACGGTCAACGGGGTGGCCGCCGATCCGACGACCTTCCTGGCGACGGTCAACGCCCAACTGGGGGGGACGGCGACGGTCGGCTTCTTCAATGGACAATTGCGGATCGAGGGCCAGGCCGGAAACGGAATCGCCATCGCCGACGATGCGACGACGCCGAGCAGCAAGGGCGGTCGAGGCTTCTCGCACTGGTTCGGGCTGAACGACCTAGTCAGCACCAAGACGCCGACCTTCTATGAAACCGGTCTGAGCCTGACGTCGCAGCACGGCTTCGATGCGGGCGAGAGTCTGACCTTCCGCATCGGCAGCGAGTCCGGCGCGAGACTGCGGGACGTCACGGTGGCGGTTCCCGCCGGGACCGGGACCATGGGCGAACTGCTGTCCGCGCTGAACGATCCGGTCGCGGGCGTGGGGCGGTTCGGCGCCTTCAGCCTGAACGCCTCGGGCGCATTGAGTTTCAAGGCCTATGACGCCAGCGCCACCACCATGAGCGTGGTCAAGGACGGCACGACCCAGGATCCGTCCGGCGTGTCCATGTCGCAGCTGTTCGGTCTGGGCGGTACGGGCGCGACGCGGGCGGGGGCCTACAGCGTCCGCAGCGACATCCAGCAGGACCCGGCCAAGCTGGCGCTGGCCCAGTTGAACCTGTCGGCCGCCGCCGGAACGCCGGCCTTGAGCAAGAACGACGGTCGGGGCGGACTTCTGCTGGCGGACGCGGGCAAGAAGAACGTCAATTTCGCCTCCGCCGGCGGCAACAGCGGCGGAACCAAGACCCTGTCGTCCTATGCGGCGGACTTCGCCGGCGACATCGGCGGCAAGGCCTCGGCGGCCAAGACGCGCAGCGAGACGGCGACGGCCCTGTCACAGGAGGCCGACAGTCGTCGCGCCTCGGCCGAAGGCGTCAACATGGACGAGGAACTGGTCAATATGACCACCTTCCAGCAAGCTTATAACGCCTCTGCCCGCCTGATCCAGGCGAGCAAGGACATGTACGACACCCTGATCGGGATGCTGAAATGACGCGTGTCGCCACCGCCGGAAACTATCAGTCCGCCCTCCTGAATCTGATGACGGCCCAGAGCCGCGCCGAATTGGCGCAGGAGCGAATGGGCAGCGAAAAGATCGCCACCGACATGGCCGGCTATGGCCGGGGGGCGGAACAGCTGACCAGTCTGACCTCGACCCAGGCCCGGCTGGAAGGGTTCATCGGCGCCGGCGAGAGCGCGGCGGCGCGACTGAGCGCCCAGGACCTGGCCATGGGCCGGATCTACGAAGCCGGCACGGGCGCCCGCGAGGCCATCGCCAATGGGCTGGCCGCCGGCAGCATCACCAATCTGATGACCGAACTGGGTCTGCACTATCAGAACGTCCAGGGCGGGTTGAACGCCGAGCATCAGGGCTCCTATCTGTTCTCCGGCGGGCGTGGCGACGTCGCGCCGGCGACGGCCAAGACCATGGCCGATCTGGCCGCCGCCCCCTCGACCGCCTCGACCTTTGCGAACGACAGCCTGAAGCAGAAGTCGCGCATCGACGAGAACACCATGGTCGAGACCGGCTTCCTCGCGGACGAAATCGGCGGCCCCCTGACCGAGGTGTTCCGCAATATGCAGGCCTATCAGAACGGCACGCCGGTGATCATCGACGGCGTGACCTATACGCCCACGGGCGTCGGCACCCTGACGGGCCAGCCGGGGGCGGGCGTCACGGCCTTCCTGAACGCCCAGATGACCCAACTCGACAAGGCCAATCAGGGCGTGACCAACCAGAACGCCAAGAATGGTCTGGTGCAGAACCACGTCGAATCCGCCCTCGAAGCGCACGAATCCCAGAAGATCGCGCTCGACAAGATGATGCTGAAAAAGACGGGCTATGACCCGGCCCAGGCCGTGACCGACCTGCAGATGGCGCAGGTGGCGATCCAGGCCTCGGCGCAGGTGATCAATTCGCTGCGCAGCACGTCGCTGCTGGATCTGCTGCGATAGTCCGAGCTCCAGCCTCCCTGATTTCCGAGGCGTCCCATTCTGCATGAGCCGGCGGTGACCAGGGAAAGGGGGCAGGCCCTGGCCTGGACGAAGGATCAGTCGGAATGCTGACGGTCCACCCGGCCTATCTGCTGCGACTGCCGGACAGGGCCGCCCAGGCCGGGGCGCGGCGGACCTTGGTCGAGGATCTGACCGCCGCGCGACGCCTTATCGGTTGAAGAACGAACGAATCCGGTCTGGCGGCGTTGCCGTTGTAGCGCCAGCGTGGCGGTGGGGAATATCCTATGGGGGACGCAGGTCCGACACAGTGCGAAAGGAAAGCGCCGTGCAAATGTCATCGCGCGTTGACTTCCCTCTTGGGCTTGACCATGAGGCGTGTCGGGTTTTCGGCGGTCCCCTTCATAGGTTGGGAAGTCGCTTGATTCCCGTTCTGACTTCCGGGGCGCGATGAGCCAGACCGATTACGAAATCACGGACGCCGGCGACGGGACGGCGAAGCTGCGCCTGGTCGGCGACTGGACGACGACGGCCCTGGGCCGTTTGCCGCAACGGCTCGGCAAGGATCTTGACGGCCGCAAGATCGAAAGCGTGGACACCCGCGACCTGGGCCGTTTCGACACGGCCGGCGCCCTGGCCCTGGTGCAGGCGTCGCATTGCGGCGTGCCCAAGTCGGCGTGGACGGAGCGGCCTGAGGCGGGCCGCATCTACACGATGATCGAGGCCCTGGAGCGCAAGAGCTCGCCTCCGCCGAAGCAGCCAGGCGCCTTTACCAGCGCCTTCGCCAAGATCGGGCGGGGCGTCTATGATTTCGGGGCCGAGGCCATGCTGTCCCTGGCCTTCCTGGGACGTCTGATGGAGGCCGTGGTCGAGGCCGCCAAAAATCCAGGCGGCATCCGCTGGCCCGCCTGGGTCAGCCAGGCCGAGCGGGCGGGTCTGGACGCCATCCCCATCGTGATGGTGACGAACTTCTTCATCGGCGCGGTCGTGGCCTTCATCGGCGTGGACCTGCTGACCGACTTCGGCGCCCAGGTCTTCGCGGTCCAGCTGATCGGCGTGGCCATGTTCCGCGAGTTCGCGGTGGTGATCGCCTCGGTCCTGCTGGCGGGGCGGTCGGCCTCGGCCTTTGCGGCAGAGATCGGGTCCATGCGGATGAACCAGGAGGTCGACGCCATGCAGGTGATGGGCGTCAATCCGTTCCAGGCCCTGGTGGTGCCGCGCTTGGCGGCCCTGGTGCTGATGCTGCCGTTGTTGACCTTCATGGGCATGATCGGCGGCCTGCTGGGCGGTCTGATCGTGTGCTGGAGCTCCCTGAACCTGGGGCCGGCCTTCTTCTTCCAGCGGTTGGTCGAAGACGGGAGCATGGCCCAGCACATGATGGTCGGCCTGGTGAAGGCGCCGGTCTTCGCCCTGGTGATCGCCGCCATCGGCTGTCGTCAGGGGATGTCGGTGGCCGGGGATGTCGAGAGCCTGGGCCGGCGGGTGACGGCGGCGGTGGTGCAGGCGATCTTCGCCATCATCCTGCTGGACGCGGTCTTCGCCCTGATGTTCCTGGAGCTGGACATATGACCGATGCGACGGCGGCGGCCGCCGCGCCGGAAGACAAGCCGGCCGAGAACCTGATCGAGGTGCGCGGCCTGCTGAGCCAGTTCGGCGACCGGACCATTCACGAGAACCTGGACCTGGACCTGAAACGGGGCGAGGTCCTGGGGGTGGTCGGGGGATCTGGCGCGGGCAAGACCGTGCTGCTGAACACCATCATCGGCCTGAAGGAGCCCGAGGGCGGGTCGGTCAAGGTGCTGGGCTACGACCGCGCCACCCTGACGGACGATCAGGCGGCGGATATCGAGAAGCGCACCGGCATCCTGTTCCAGCAGGGGGCGCTGTTCTCATCCCTGACCGTTCTCGAGAACGTGGCGGCGCCCCTGGTCGAACATACCAAACTGCCCAAGTCGGTGATGTACGAACTGGCCGAGCTGAAGATCGCCATGGTCGGTCTGAAACCGGAGCATCATCATCTGAAGCCGGCGGAGCTGTCGGGCGGGATGAAGAAACGGGCCGGTCTGGCGCGGGCCCTGGCGCTGGATCCCGAACTGGTCTTCCTGGACGAACCGACGGCGGGCCTGGACCCCATCGGGGCGGCGGCCTTCGACGAATTGATCCGGCAGTTGGCCGACGATCTGGGCCTGTCCGTCTTCATGATCACACACGACCTCGATAGCCTGTACGCCATCTGCGACGAGGTGGCGGTGCTGGCGGACAAACGGGTCGTCGAAAAGGCCACGGTGCAGGAGCTGGAACGCTCCGACCATCCGTGGATCAAGGAATACTTCCTGGGGCCGCGCGGTCGCGCAGCTACCAAGACCGCGGCCTGAGG
Organism: Brevundimonas mediterranea; assembly: GCF_011064825.1. Lineage (NCBI taxonomy): Bacteria > Pseudomonadati > Pseudomonadota > Alphaproteobacteria > Caulobacterales > Caulobacteraceae > Brevundimonas > Brevundimonas mediterranea. The sequence goes on along the minus strand of NZ_CP048751.1, from coordinate 488,052 downwards.
AGAGCCGAGTATGGAACGAGACGCACACTACGCCGCCGTCGGAATCGCCACCGTCTGCCTTATGGCGGCGCTGGCGGTGTTCACCATCTGGCTGGCCCGACTGCAGTTCAACAGCGACTATGACCTGTACGACATCGTCTTCTATGGGCCGGTCAATGGCCTGTCGGAAGGCGGCGAGGTGCATTTCAACGGCATCCGCGTCGGCGAGGTGACCGACCTGAACATCGACACCAAGCGCGGCGACCAGGTCATCGCCCGGGTTCGCGTGGACGGTACGACGCCGGTGCGCGTGACCTCGCGCGCCCAGCTGGAGCCGCAGGGCATCACAGGCCTGAACTATATCCAGATCACCGCCGGCTCGCCCAACAGCGCCCTGCTGAAGGACCAGTATCCGGACAATGTGGTGCCGGTGCTGCAAAGCCAGCCGTCGCCGATCGCCGAGCTTCTGAGCGGCTCGGGCACGGTGCTTGCCCAGACGGTGGATGCGCTGAACCGCATCAACCGCGTCATGTCCGACGACAATATCCGCAGCTTCTCGACCAGCGTGAAGAACGTCGAGGCCCTGACGACCGAGCTGGAGGCCCGCAAGGCCATCTTCGCCGAGCTGGAGGCGGCGGTGAAGAACGCCAACGCCACCATCCTTGAGTATCAGGGGCTGGCGGCCGACATGCGCGCCGTCGTCAATACCGACGGCCGCGAAGCCATCGCCAACATCAACCAGGCGACGGCGGAGGCCCGCACGGCCATCGCCTCGGCCAACCGCTCGATCACCGGGCTGGAGCGACCGCTGGGCGACTTCGCGACGTCCAGCCTGCCGCAACTGAGTGGAACCATCGAGGAACTGCAGGAGGCGACCCGGTCGCTGCAGGCCCTGATCGACGACGTCCGCGCCAGCCCGCGCGACTTCATCGGGAAACCGCAATCGAAAGAGCTGGAGGTGCAGCCGTGATCCGTTCCCTGGTGCAACTGGGCGCCGTCGCCGGCGTCGTTGTCTCGCTGGGCGGCTGTTCGCTGCTGTCCACGCCGGACCCGGTGCAGAACTACCGGTTCGGCCTGCCGCTGGACGCCCCTTCGGCAGAGGGCGACACGCCCGCCTCCCTGTCGGTGTCGATCCGCCGGATCGAGTTCCCGGAAGCGACCGGCGACGACCGGATCCTGGGCGTCACGGGGACCGAAACCGCCTATATCGGCGGCGCGCGCTGGGTGTCGCCCGCCGCGACCCTGTTCGACGACAGCCTGAAGGCGGCCTTCGCCAATCGGGCCGACCAGATTCGCGTCCTGGGCCGACGCGAACCCGGCACGCCGCCGCTGGTGCTGCAGGTCACGGTGACGACGTTCGAGGCGCGCTACGCCGCGCCGGGGCCGACGCCGGACGTGGTGATCACCGCTCGCGCCCAGCTGCGTTCGACGCCCGAGCGGCGCACCGGCGGGGATGCGGCGATCCGTCCCGAACAGGGGCGGTCGGTGGAGCGGGTCTTCACTGTGACCCAGCCGGCGGGTGAGAACCGGATCTCGGCCATCGTCGCCGCCTTCGACACGGCGACGCGGGACATCAACACCCAGATCGCCGACTGGACGATTCAGTCGGCGAAGTGAGGGCTGGGGCCCGGCTCAGGTGACCCACTGGAGGGACACGGCTTCGACCGGGTTCCGGTAGGGGGCGTCGTCGCGCTGGGCGCGGAGCAGGGCGGCCTTGGAGGCGAAGTAGAAGGCGGACGGGCGATCCGGGTCGCCGGCGAAGACCAGGGGCAGGTGCGGGCTGCGGCCTTCCAGCCGCTCCAGTACGGCCACGTCCTGACGCAGGAAGGTCCGACCCCAGGCCGACAGCAGCGGGCTGCCGAACCGCAGGGCGGCGACCGAGCAGAGGATCAGGTTGCGGATCACGACGTCGCCTTCCGCCTGGGGGGTGACGGTGGTCAGGTTGATCAGTTCGAACCCGCGGGCCGTGACGCGCTCAAGCCGGATCGATGGCAGGCGGAACTCGATACTGACCTTGCGGTCCTCGGACACCAGATCATAGGCGGGGGTGGAGGCGAAGGCGTCCGCCGCGACGGCGGTGAAGCCGAAGGGCGAGGGGCTGTAGCTCTTGGTCTTGGTGCGTCGCGCCTGGCTGCGCCACCACCAGGCGTTATGGATCATCGGCACATGGGCCGGGTCCAGCAGACCCAGGACCGCCTGGTCATAGTCCGCACGCGCAGGCGCCTTGGAGTAGGCGATCAGAGCCAGGGGCGCCTCGGGCGGTGACGGCAGGTCGGGCGGGGCGACGGCGCCGGCGGGGCAGGCCCAGATCAGTCCCAGGCGGTTGATCAGTCGCCAACCGCCGCAGGCGGTCGTCTGGACGGCGTCCGGGGCCACCGTGGCCGGCAGGTCGATCCATTCGCCGTGGAGCTGAGCCCGCGTGGCGGTGCGGGTCCGAGCGGCGCGCACGGGGTACCAGGCGTGGATCGGGGCGCCGAAGCGGCGGTCGCCCGCCTGGCGCGCGATCAGACGGGCGTCGAGATCGGCCGCTTCCTGCAAGGCGGGGCCGTCGGAGGCTGCGGGCCGCGCCTGGAGCGAAGTCGCCATGGGACGGAGGTCGCCTGTTCTCGCCCCTGGAGGCGTCGGATGCCGGGGAGCGGGCGCCCGGGGTCGCACCCGGAGGTCACGAAGGACCTGCGGGTCATCGACACTAGCGGGCGTGTCATCACCCAACAAGGTTCGATTGGGCGACCCCGGAACGGCCGAAGATCAGGCCGCCTTCAGTCCCTGCGACACCGTGTAGGCGGCCTCGGTCTTGGCGGCGACCTCGTCCAGGGTGACGCCGTCGGCGAGTTCGATCAGCTCCAGGCCTGCGCCGTCCGGCTTGACGTCGAAGGTGGCCAGGTCGGTGATGATGCGGCTGACCACGCCCGTGCCGGTCAGGGGCAGGGTGCAAGCCTTCAGCACCTTGGATTGGCCGTGCTTGTTGGCGTGTTCCATGACCACGACCACGCGCTTGACGCCGGCGACCAGGTCCATGGCGCCGCCCATGCCCTTCACCAGCTTGCCGGGGATCATCCAGTTGGCGATATCGCCGTTCTGGGCCACCTCCATGGCGCCGAGGATGGACAGGTTGATGTGGCCGCCGCGGATCATGGCGAAGCTGTCGGCGCTGCTGAAGTAGGAGGACTCGGGGATCTCGGTGATCGTCTGTTTCCCGGCGTTGATCAGGTCGGGATCCTCGTCGCCCTCATAGGGGAAGGGGCCCATGCCCAGCATGCCGTTCTCGGATTGCAGGGTCACGGTCATGCCGGCGGGGATGTAGTTGGCCACCAGGGTCGGGATGCCGATGCCCAGGTTGACGTAGAAGCCGTCCTGAAGCTCCTGGGCGGCGCGTTCGGCCAGTTGTTCGCGGGTACGGGGCATCAGACATTCCCTCCTTGGGCTACCGCTTCGCTACTTGAGCCCGGCTCCCTCTGACGCACCGTCCGCTGTTCGATGCGCTTCTCGGACACGGTCTGGATCAGGCGGTCGACATAGATGCCCGGCGTGTGGATGTGGTCGGGATCGAGCGAGCCGACGGGGACGATCTCCTCGACCTCGACGACGGTGACCTTGCCGGCGGTGGCCATCATCGGGTTGAAGTTGCGGGCGGTCTTGCGGAACACCAGGTTGCCGCGCTCGTCGGCCTTCCACGCCTTGACGATGGACAGGTCGGCGATCAGGCCGGTCTCCATGACGTAGTCGCGGCCGTTGAAGTTGCGGACCTCCTTGCCCTCGGCGACGAGGGTGCCGACGCCGGTGGCGGTGAAGAAGGCGGGGATGCCGGCGCCGCCGGCGCGGATGCGTTCGGCCAAGGTCCCTTGCGGGTTGAACTCCAGCTCCAGTTCGCCGGCCAGATACTGGCGCTCGAACTCCTTGTTCTCGCCGACGTAGGACGAGATCATCTTGGCGATCTGGCGGGTGCCGAGCAGCTGGCCCAGGCCGAAGCCGTCGACCCCGGCGTTGTTGGAGATGACCGTCAGCCCCTTGACGCCGCTGTCGCGCAGGGCGGCGATCAGGTTCTCGGGGATGCCGCACAGGCCGAAGCCGCCGGACATGACCGTCATGCCGTCGAAGGTCAGGCCCTCCAGCGCGGACGTGACGTCAGCATAGATCTTTCCCATCGCTCTCCCTTTTCACCGTCTGATGAATATCGCGGCGTCTTCCGCTCATAGTCCGGAAGCGATCTTGCGGGCAAGCGGTCGCGGCGGCAATCGCGTCGCATCCGAATGTCGTCCCAAAGCGTATCCCTCGTGATCTGACGGGAGCGCCTGCATGAACCTGACCAATGTCGCCATTCGCCAGCTGCAGGACACGCCCTTTCCGGACTTCGTCACCCGCCCGGCGATCGACAGTCTGGTGACGGAGGCGCGTCGGCGGCTGGATCGCGACAGGCCGCATGACGAGGCGGCGTTTGCGCGCGAGATGGCCGAGCGGGTCATCGCCGAACATGCGGATGCGGCGAACCGTCAGCACTACGAACTGCCGCCCGAGTTCTTCCGCCTGTGCCTGGGCGAGCGGCTGAAATATTCATGCTGCCTGTATCCGACGGGGACGGAGACGCTGGACCAGGCCGAGGTCGCGGCCCTGCTGGAGACCTGCGCCCACGCCGATCTGGCGGACGGTCAGGCCATTCTGGAAATGGGCTGCGGCTGGGGTTCGCTGTCGCTGTGGATGGCCGAGACCTATCCCCGGGCGCGGATCACGGCCGTGTCGAACAGCCACGGCCAGAGGGACCATATCGAGGCCCAGGCCCGGGCGCGGGGGCTGAGCAATCTGACGGTCGTGACCCAGGATATGAACCTGTTCGACACCGACCAGAGGTTCGACCGGATCGTCTCGGTCGAGATGTTCGAGCATATGGCCAACTGGCGGGCCCTGCTGACCAAGGCCCGGTCCTGGCTGAAGCCGGAAGGGCGAATGTTCATTCACGTCTTCACCCACCGCGACGCCCCCTATCGGTTCGATCACACCGACAGCGGCGACTTCATCGCCCAGCATTTCTTCACCGGCGGCATCATGCCCAGCCACGGGTTGATCCGGCAGTTTCCCGACCTGTTCGCGGTCGAGCAGGAGTGGACCTGGAACGGCGGCCACTACGCCCGCACCGCCAACGACTGGCTGTCCAATATGGATCGCAACGCCGCGCGGATCGCTGTGCTGATGCGCGAGACCTATGGCGACGACGCCAGGCTTTGGACCCGGCGCTGGCGGCGCTTCTACCTGGCGACCGCCGGTCTGTTCGGCAACGACGGGGGCCGCACCTGGGCGGTCAGCCACTATCGCCTGAAACCCGCCTGAGGAGCTTGTCGTGATCAAATATGTCTTCGCCTATCTGGGCGCCGGGATCACCTTTGCGGTGATCGACGCCGTCTGGCTGACCACCATGACCGACCGGTTCTACAAGCCGGTGCTGGGGCCGATCCTGGCGGATAAGCCGGACATGAGGGCGGCGGTGCTGTTCTATCTGATCTCCATCGCCGGGACGGTCTTCCTGGCTATCGCCCCGGCCCTGAAGGACGGAAGCTGGACGCGGGCGGCGATCAACGGGGCGGCGCTGGGCTTCGTCGCCTACGCCACCTACGACCTGACCAACCAGGCGACGCTGGAGATCTGGCAGACCAAGCTGACGGTGATCGACCTGATCTGGGGGACGGTTCTGACCACGATCTCGGCCACCGGCGGCTATTTCGCCGCGCGCTGGGCCGAGGGGCGGTTCGGCTGATGTCGCTGTCGTTTCGCCTGACACGGGACCGGCATGGCGCAGGGCGGGGTCGTTAAGCTATAGCTAACCCTGTTTTCGACGGGGGCGGTCTTGCGCGCAGGCATCAACGGATTGACGGCGGCCCTGGTCGTCGGGGTCGTGATCGGCCTGATGCTGACGCCGGACGGGCGCGGTTGGCTGCGCCATCCGACCCTGATGCTGGGCGGAACCGCCAACGCCTCGGCCAGTCCGCCGGCGGTCGCCAGTCCGGTCGAGAGCCCGGCGCCGGCGCCGGTCGCGAAGGCCGCAGTGACGCCGTTGAAGGCGCGGCTCGCGCAGGGCGAACTGAGGATCGGCGTGTTCGGCGATTCGATGGCGGACGGCCTCTGGGCCGCCCTGTACCGTGATCTGCATGGCGAGAAGGGGGTCACTGTGACCCAGTTCAGCGCGGTCTCCACCGGCCTGTCGCGCTATGACTATGTGGACATCCAGGCCAAGACGGCGCGGCAGTTGAGCGAGACGCCCGTCGATGCGGCCGTGGTGATGTTCGGGACCAATGACGCCCAGGGCATCAGTCTGGACGGGGTGATCCATGATTTCGGCACGCCCGGCTGGAAAGCGGCCTATGGGAAGCGGATCGACGATCTGGTCGGCCTGATGCGGTCCAGGGACGTGGCCGTCTATTGGGTTGGGCTGCCGAAGATGAAACGGGCCGGGTTCGACGCCAAGATGGCGGTGATCAACACCGTGGTGCGCGAACGGATGACGGCCCTGGGCGTGCCCCTGATCGAGACGACCGGCGTCACGGCCGATGCGGCGGGCGAATACGCGGCCTATCTCCCCGGCGCGAGCGGGCGGCCGCAGCTGATGCGGGCCAATGACGGAATCCACATGACCATGGCCGGCTATCGCCGCCTGGGCGCGCCGGTGGCGGAGCGGCTGAAGCGCGACGCGGGTCTGGATGCGGCGGCGGCCCGGCCGCAGACGACCGGCTGACCATGAGCCTGGGGGCCGTGGGGGCGGCGGTGCTGATGCTGGGGATGCAGAGCGGGACCGAGGTTCCCTATGCGCCCATGCCCGCGCCGGGGCCGGGGGCGTCGGTCTGTCCTGAAGGCATCTGCGGCGTCGAGGCGCTGGAGGGGGTGTTCGAGGCCTTGGCGGCGACCGAGGCGGGGACGCGGGACCGGCCCGTCCATATCCTGCAAATCGGCGACAGCCATACGGCGGGGGACCGGATCACGGGCGCCCTGCGCGCGCGGATGCAGGCCCGGTTCGGGGCGGGTGGGCGCGGGGTGTTGCCGCCGGGCGTGCCCTATGCCGGCTATGGACCGATGCAGGTCGAGGTGACGGCGCGCGACTGGCCGATGCGGACGGATGTGCTGGCCAGAGGAGTCATGCCGATAGGCGTCGGCCTGAGCGGCGGCGAAGCCGATGTCAGAGACGGCGCAACAATGACGATCACCGCCGAGTCGAACGGAGCTTTTGATCAGGTCCAGATCTGCGGCGAGGCATGGCAGGCGGACGGCGAACTGACCCTTACCGCTGGCGCCGAAACGCAGACGATGGGTTTCGCGGTCCGCGAAGACGAGGTGTGGCAACCTGAATGCCAGACGGCGACATTCGACAAGCCGCAGACGCAAATCGATATCCGGCCGACAGGGCGTCTGAAGCTCTACGACCTGCGACTGACGCGACGGGCTGCGGGCGTACAGGTGTCGAACCTGGGCGTCGTGGGTGCGACGATGCAGGACCTCGCCTTGCGCGACAGCAGTATCGCCTGGCTAGAACTCGCGGCTTGGATGCCGGATCTGATCATCTTGGCCTTTGGAGTGAACGAGGGGTTCGCACCGAACCTCGACCCCCGCGAATATGAACTCTGGCTCAGACAGGCCCTGATGGTAGTCCGATCCATGGATGCGCCTGTATTGATCCTCGGCGCGCCCGAGGGATTGAAGCCCGGAACCGGCGGACCGTGCGGCGGGCGATCAGCGCCGGAGGCTCTGGCGGTGGTCCGGGATGTGCAGCGGCGAGTCGCGGGCGAGACGGGCGTCGCCTTCTGGGACTGGTACGGACGAATGGGGGGCGACTGTTCAGCGGAGCGGCTGGCGACCAGCCCTGAGCCCTATATGCGTCCCGACCGGGTGCACTTCACTTCCCAAGGGGCGGAGTGGATCGGCGGGGTGCTGAGCGACGATTTGATGCGGGCCTATGAACGCTGGAAGGCGGCCAAGGGGGAGGCGGACTGATGCTGTTTCCGACCCTGGCCTTCGCGGTCTTCTTCCTGTTCGTCTATCTGGTCAGCTGGAGCCTGGATCGGGAGAACGGACGGCGGAAGCTGTTCCTGCTGCTGGCCAGCTGGTTCTTCTACGCCCAGTGGGACTGGCGGTTCGTGGGGCTGCTGATCGCCTCGGCCGTGCTGAACTGGGGCGTGGCGGCCCTGATCGTGCGCAGCGACCAGGCGGGTCGGCGCAAACTGTGGGTCGGCCTGGGCGTCGCGGCCAATCTGACCATCCTGGGCTTCTTCAAGTATTACGGCTTCTTCGTCGAGCAGGCTGTTGATCTGCTGGCCCAATTCGGTTGGGAGCGGGACCTGCCGCTGTTGCAGGTGGTGCTGCCGGTCGGGATCAGCTTCTTCACCTTCCAGGGCGTCAGCTATGTGGTCGACGTCTATCGCGGCAAGACGGCGCCGGCCGAGAGCCTGCTGGACGTCATGCTGCTGATGAGCTTCTTCCCCCATCTGGTGGCGGGGCCCATCGTGCGGGCGTCGGACCTGTTGCCCCAGTTCGCGCGGGTGCCGCGGCTGACACGTGAGATGGCGACCCATGGGCTGTTGCTGATCGTCTGGGGCCTGTTCAAGAAGACGGTGATCGCGTCCGAGCTGGCGACGCGGCTGGTGGATCCGGTCTTCTTCGATCCCTCGGCCTATGGGGCGATCGACATAGCGGCGGCGGTCTATGCCTATGCGGTTCAGATCTATTGCGACTTCTCGGCCTATTCGGACATGGCCATCGGGATCGCGGCCCTGCTGGGCTATTCCTTCCCGCGCAATTTCGATCAGCCTTATCGGGCGGCCTCGATGCAGGCCTTCTGGCGGCGGTGGCATATCAGCCTGTCCAGCTGGCTGCGCGACTATCTGTACGTGCCGCTGGGCGGGGGGCGGAAGGGGCTGTGGTCGTCATGCCTCAATGTGATGATCACCATGCTGCTGGGCGGGCTGTGGCACGGGGCGGCCTGGACCTTCGTGGCCTGGGGCGCGCTGCACGGCGGGGCGCAGGTGGTCGAGCGCCTCGGTCGTGCGGTGGTGAAGGACCGCAAGGTCATTCCGACCTGGCTGGGGGTCCTGATCACCTTCCACGTCGTCTGTCTGGGATGGATCCTGTTCCGGGCCGAGACCTTTGACCTGGCGATGCAGATGCTGGCCGGGCTGGGGCGGTTCGAGGGTTTCAGCCTGGTGACGCCCTTCGTGCTGGTGCTGATCGTCGGCGGGTTGGCCATGCATGGGCTGCCGCCGCGCGCGGTCGAGGGGCTGGCCGAACGGCTGAAGACGGCGCCGTCACCGACGCTCGGTGTGTTGATCGGGGCGGCCATCCTGCTGGTCGAGGCGATGCGCCCCGAGGGCGTGGCGCCCTTCATCTATTTCCAGTTCTGAGGCGTTGATCCGACGATGAGCGATCCCACGGACCCGGTCGATCCCTTCCCGACACAGTCGCATCCGCCGGTGTCGCCGTTTCCGCCGCTGGACGAACCGGTGGCGGCTGATCCGTCCAGCGACTGGATCGGCGCCGCCGACGCCCACGACCTGCCGACGCGCGAGAACGCCCTGGTCGCCCTGGGCCGGTTCGCCTTTCCCCCGGCGCCGGCTTTGGACGAAGAAGGCGAGGCGTCGCGGGCGCGGCGGTGGACCAGCCAGACCCTGTTCGTGGCCTGCGCCTTCCTGATGATCTTCAATGCGGAGTCTTTGCAGAACTGGGCGCGTCAGCAGCCGCCGGGCTGGGGCCAGTCCACAGTCGACAAACTGGCGACGGTGTGGGTCGATCAACTGGCCCTGCTGGGCGCGAACCTGCCGGTGGACGGCTTGCGTGACGCTTGGCGCGACGCCCAGGCGGTTCAGTTCGACGGCGCGGCCGAGGACCGCTCCTAGACCGCAGGCCTCGAAACCGCATCGGCCGAGCCGATACGGTTTCGAGGGTGGGACGAGTCTTAGTTGACCGTCGCCTTGACGATCTTGCCGGGCGCGCGGGGCGGCTCGCCCTTGGGCAGGGCGTCGACGTGTTCCATGCCGGATTCGACTTCACCCCAGACCGTGTACTGGCGGTCCAGGAAGGTGGCGTCGTCCAGGCAGATGAAGAACTGCGAGTTGGCGCTGTTGGGATCGGCGGTGCGCGCCATCGAGCAGACGCCGCGCACGTGCGGCTCGGCCGAGAACTCGGCCTTCAGGTTCGGCTTCTTGGAGCCGGAGGTGCCGGTGCCGGTGGGGTCGCCGCCCTGGGCCATGAAGCCGGCGATCACGCGGTGGAAGACCACGCCGTCGTAGAAGCCTTCCGAGGCCAGTTCGGTGATGCGTTCCACGTGGCCGGGAGCCAGATCGGGGCGCAGCTTGATGACCACGTCGCGGGCTTCGCCGTCGCCGGTGTCCAGGGTGAAGGTCAGGGTGTCGGCCATTTCGGTCGTCCTCTTGGGGTTGATTTGAGGCGGGACATAGCCCGCAACGCCGGTCGGGGCTATGTGGGAACGATGAGTGAAGACGAAAAGCCCCAAGAACGCCGCCGGATGGTCAAACCGCCCACGGGCGGCACCGCCGCCGGGCGCGGCATGGGCACCAAAATGAAGACGGCCGACACCAAGTCGATGTCGAGCCAGCAATGGATCAAACGCCAGCTGGCCGACAAATGGTCCGAGAAGGCGCGGGCCGAGGGCTGGCGTTCGCGCGCGGCCTTCAAGCTGATCGAGATCGACGACAAATTCCACCTGATCAAGCGCGGCAGTAAGGTCATCGACCTGGGCGCGGCGCCGGGCGGCTGGATCCAGGTGGCGGTCAATCGCGGGGCCGGCGCGGTGGCGGGCGTGGACCTGCTGATGATCGAGCCGATTCCGGGTTCGACCCTGTTGCAGGCCGACTTCACCCACCCGGGCGTGGACCAGCAACTGATCGACGCCATCGGCGGGGCGCCGGACCTGGTGCTGTCGGACATGGCGCACAATACGGTCGGCCACCGCCAGACCGACCACCTGAAGATCATCGCCCTGATCGAGATCGCCGCCGACTTCGCCATCCGCACCCTTCGGCCGGGCGGGAATTTCGTGTCCAAGAACTTCCAGGGCGGCGACGCCGGAGGGGTTCTGGCGCGACTGCGCGAGGAGTTCGAGACGGTCAAATACGTCAAGCCGGCCTCCAGCCGGAAGGACAGCGCCGAGGTGTTTCTGGTGGCGTTGAACAAGCGGTAGGCGGCGGAATCCGCGCCGCCGAGGCTCAGGCCGTCGCCGGCTGCCGGCCGGCGCGGCGCTGTTCGATGCGCGACCAGATGCGGTCGTGGACGGTGAAGAAGACCGTCTGGACCAGGGGTTCGATGGTGCCGATGGCCAGGGCTGTGCGGATGTCCTGGGTCAGGGCGTAGGCCACGGCCACGGCGACAGCGAAATGCATGACGCCATAGGTCACGGTCTTGACCGCCACCTGTTTCAGCGAGCGGGGCAGGGCGTGGCTGTGGCCATGGTGGTCGTGGACGCGGGTCTGTTCGTCCGGCGACATGATGTCGAGCCGGGCGGTGAAGGCCTCGGCCGCCTCTTCGATGTTGGAGGCCATGCGGCGGCGTTCGACCCGGTGCCAGACCCGGTCGTGGATCGAATAGGCGATGGTCTGGAAGAAGGGTTCGACCATGCCGACGGCCAGGGCGATACGCCAGTCGCGCGTGATGGCGAAGGCCACCAGAATGGCCACCACAAGGTGCATGACGCCATAGCTGGCGATCTTCAGAGCCAGTTTGCGCGCGGTGCTGAGGAGGACGCCGACCATGTTGCAAGAATGGTCATTGGCCCCCTCGGTTGCAAACCAATAAAATCTATCGGGCCCATAAGCCGCAAGACCCTTGCCGTGGCCCCCTCCGCACCGTTATACGCGGCCCGCAAAACGGAGACTCCCTATGGAGATACGCGAAGGACTGACCTTCGACGATGTTTTGCTCGAACCCGGCCCGTCCGAGTTCATGCCGGCGATGGTCGATGTCTCGACCCAGCTGACACGCGACATCAAACTGAACATCCCGCTGCTGTCGTCCGCCATGGACACGGTGACGGAAAGCCGCCTGGCCATCGCCATGGCCCAGTCCGGCGGCCTGGGCGTGCTGCATCGGAACATGACCATCGAGGAGCAGGCCGATCAGGTCCGCGCCGTGAAGCGTTATGAAAGCGGCATGGTGGTCAATCCGGTCACCGTCGGCCCGCAGACGACCCTGGGCGAAGTGCGTGAGATCGTGGCCCGCAAGAAGATCACCGGCTTCCCGGTGGTCGATCCGGCCACGGGCAAGCTGGTCGGCATGCTGACCCACCGCGACATGCGGTTCGAGAACGACCTGAACCTGACGGCCGCCTCGCTGATGACGACCGGCGACCTGATCACGGTGCGTGAGGGCGCGAGCCGTGAAGAGGCGCGCGACCTGCTGAAAACCCGCAAGATCGAACGGGTCATCGTGGTGGACGAGGATTATCGGGCCGTCGGCCTGATCACCATGAAGGACATCGAGAAGGCCCAGGCCTTCCCCCATGCGGCCAAGGACGACCAGGGTCGTCTGCTGGTCGGCGCCGCCTCGACCGTGGGCGATGCGGGCTATGAGCGGGCCATGGCCCTGGCTGATGCGGGCGTGGACGTGGTGGTGATCGACACCGCCCACGGCCACTCGGCCTCGGTCGCCCAGGTGGTCGAGCGGATCAAGCGCGAGTCGAACCGTCTGCAGGTCATCGCCGGAAACGTCGCCACCTATGATGCGACGCGGGCCCTGATCGACGCGGGCGCGGATGCGGTCAAGGTCGGCATCGGTCCCGGCTCCATCTGCACCACCCGGATCGTGGCGGGCGTGGGCGTGCCGCAGCTGACGGCCGTGATGGACTCAGCGCGGGCCGCCAGGGGCACGGGCGCTTCGGTCATCGCCGACGGCGGGATTAAATATTCGGGCGACCTAGCCAAGGCCATCGCGGCCGGCGCCAATGTGGCCATGATGGGTTCGATGTTCGCCGGCACCGACGAAAGCCCCGGCGAGGTCTTCCTGTACCAGGGCCGGTCCTACAAGTCGTACCGCGGCATGGGTTCGGTCGGCGCCATGGCGCGCGGCTCGGCCGACCGCTACTTCCAGAAGGAAGTCTCGTCCGAGAAGCTGGTGCCCGAGGGCATCGAGGGCCAGACGCCGTACAAGGGGCCGATCACCCCGGTGCTGCACCAACTGGTCGGGGGCTTGCGCGCCTCCATGGGCTATGTAGGGGCCGGCACCATCGCCGACTTCCAGGAGCGCGCTCGCTTCGTGCGCATCACCGGCGCGGGCCTGCGGGAGAGCCACGTCCACGACGTGATGATCACGCGCGAGGCGCCGAACTACAGACAGGGATAAGGCCATGACGACCGAACTGACCTATCTGGCCCTGACGCTGATCCTGGCCCTGGTGCAGGTCTTCCTGCCGGCCGGGGCGAGGACGGTCGAGTTCGGTTCGAAGTGGAATGCGGGTCCGCGCGACGAGACGCCGGCGGCGAAGAAGCCGCTGACCGGTCGTCTGGAGCGCGCCCAGGCCAACCTGTATGAAACCCTGCCGCTGTTCATCGGCGCGGTGCTGATCGCCCATGTGATCGAGGCGTCCAGCGCCCTGACCGTGTGGGGTTCGGCTCTCTATTTCTGGGCGCGCGTCGTCTATGTGCCGCTCTACGCCCTCGGTATTCCCTATATCCGGTCGCTGGTCTGGCTGGTCTCGCTTGCGGGACTGGTCATGGTCCTGACCTTCCTGTTCCTTTGATCTCTGAAAGTCCGCATTGACCCCAGCCGCCCGTCTCGCCGCCGCCGCCGCCGTCCTGGACTCCATCGCCCAGGGCAACCAACCGGCGGAAACCGTCCTGAAGGCCTGGGGGACCGCCAACCGCTACGCCGGGTCCAAGGATCGGCGGGCCATCGCCGATCATGTCTACAAGGTGCTGCGGGCGCGCGGCCGCCTGTCGTGGATCATGGGCGGGCGCGAGGACGGCCGGGCCCTGGTGATCGGTTCGCTGCACGCCATCGACGGCCTGTCGGTGGAAGAGATCGAGGCGCTGCACTCGGGCGACGGCTATGGCCCGCGACCGCTGTCGAAACAGGAGCGCAGCCGGATCACGGCGGGGCAGGGGAAACTGCCGGGCTGGGTCGCGGCCGGTCTGCCCGAGTTCGTGGTCGAGGATTTCAAGGCCACCTTCGGCGACCGCTGGGCCGAAGAGGCCCACGCCCTGATGGCCCCCCGCGCGCCCATCGACCTGCGCGTCAATGACGCGGCGGCCACGGTGGATGCGGTCGAGGTCGAGTTGCGTAACGCCGGTCTGTCGGTCGCCCGCACGCCCTGGTCCGCCCTGGGGCTGCGCGTGCCGTCCGAGCCGCCGCCCAATATCCAGGCCCTGGACGGGTTCAAGGCCGGCAAGTTCGAGATCCAGGACGAGGGCAGCCAGGTCGTCTGCTGGCTGGCCGGCGCGCAACCCGGCGCGACGGTGGTGGACTATTGCGCCGGCGGCGGCGGCAAGACCCTGGGTCTGGCCCAGGCCATGGGGGGGCAGGGCAAGTTGATCGCCTCCGACGTCGTCAACAAGCGGCTCGAGAACATCCGCCCCCGCCTGCAACGCGCGGGCGTCGAGGCCGAGCTGGTGCTGATCGGCCAGAACGGCGGCGGGCTGGAAGCCGTCAACGGCCGGGCCGATCTGGTCTTCGTCGACGCCCCCTGTTCGGGATCCGGCACCTGGCGGCGTCGACCCGAGGACGCCTGGCGTCTGACGGCCGAAGAGGTCGAGAAACTGCACGCGCTTCAGGTCCGCATCCTGAGCCAGGCGACCAAGCTGGTGAAGCCGGGCGGGCGTCTGGTCTATGTCACCTGTTCGATGCTGGCCCGCGAGAACGAGGCCAGCGCCGACGCCTTCGAGGCCGCCAATCCGGACTTCCACCCGGTCGCCGTCGCCGACGTCCTGTCGGCGCCCCAACTGACCGAGGCCGCGCGGGCCAGGTTCGCTGAACTGGCGTCCGGCGCGCGTCTGCGACTGTCGCCGGCCTCGGCCGACACCGACGGCTTCTTCGCCGCCGTCTATCAGCGCGCCGCCTGATGGGGGGTGGGCTGGTTCGGCACGGCGAGGTTTCGGTCCTCTACGTCATGGCTGCGCCTGCCGAATACGGCGACCATCTGCGCGCCCGCATCCAGCCCCTGATGACCGGCGTCGGTCCGGTGGAGGCCGCCGTCGTCCTGACCGCCGCCCTGGCGCGGCTGGAAGCGGGGGGCGGCCTGCCGGACCTGATCGTCTCGCTGGGGTCGTGCGGGTCCCGGGTGCTGGACCACGCCTGCGTCTATCAGGCCTCCTCGGTGGCCTATCGCGACATGGACGCCAGCCCTTTGGGCTTCCCCAAGGGCGTGACCCCGTTGCTGGAGCGGCCTGCGATCCTGCCCCTGCCGTGCCCGATCCCCGGCGTGCCGACCGCCACCTTGTCCACCGGCGCCAACGTCGTCTCCGGCGCCGCCTATGACGCCATCGAGGCCGAGATGGTGGACATGGAGACCTGGGCCCTGGTCCGGTCGGCCCAGACGTCTGGCGTGCCTCTGGTCGCCCTGCGCGGCGTGTCGGACGGCCGCGCCGAGCTGAAGGCGCTGGAGGACTGGACCTCCACCCTGCACCATGTGGACGAGAACCTGGCCGCCGCCCTGGATCGTCTGATCGCCCTGCTGGAGGCCGACGGCCTCGCCGCCCTTGAAATCCCGGCCGCACAAGGCCAAGACCCCGCGCAACTCTCCCCGGATTCGATTACGCCATGACCACGCCTCAAGATCACCAGAAGGTCCTCATCGTCGACTTCGGCAGCCAGGTGACGCAGCTGATCGCGCGCCGCCTGCGCGAGGCCAGCGTCTATTGCGAAATCCATCCGTTCCAGAAGGCCGAGGCCGCTCTGGCGGGGATGAACCCCGCCGCCATCATCCTGTCGGGCGGTCCCGAGAGCGTGCACGAGGAAGGCAGCCCCCGCGCGCCCCAGGCCGTGTTCGAAGCCGGCGTGCCGGTGCTGGGCATCTGCTACGGCGAGATGACCATGTGCGAACAGCTGGGCGGCAAGGTCGAGGGCGGCCACACCCGCGAGTTCGGCCGCGCCGAGATCACCGTCGAGAAAGCCTCGCCCCTGCTGGCCGACCTGGCCCCGGTCGGCGAGGAAGAGACGGTCTGGATGAGCCACGGCGACAAGATCGTCGCCATCCCCGCGGGCTTCGACGTCGTCGCCTCTTCGGCCGGTTCGCCCTATGCGGTGATCGCCGACGAGACGCGCCGCTTCTACGGCGTGCAGTTCCACCCCGAGGTGATGCACACCCCGCGCGGCCACCAGATGTTGAAGAACTTCACCCATGGCATCGCCGGGCTGAAGGGCGACTGGACCATGGCCGCCTATCGCGACGAGAAGATCGCCCAGATCCGCGAACAGGTCGGCGACGCCAAGGTGATCTGCGGCCTGTCCGGCGGCGTCGACAGTTCCGTCGCCGCGGTGCTGATCCACGAGGCCATCGGCGACCAGCTCACCTGCGTCTTCGTCGACACCGGCCTGCTCCGGAAGGACGAGGCGAAACAGGTGACCACCCTGTTCCGCGAGCACTACAACATCCCGCTGGTGCATGTTGATGCGTCGAAGGAATTCCTGGGCGAACTGGCGGGCCAGTCGGACCCTGAGACCAAGCGCAAGATCATCGGCCGCGTCTTCATCGAGATCTTCGACCGTGAGGCCAACAAGGTCGAGGGCGCCGAATTCCTGGCCCAGGGCACCCTCTATCCCGACGTGATCGAGAGCGTCTCCTCGTCCAGCGGCAAGGCCCACGTCATCAAGAGCCACCACAATGTCGGCGGCCTGCCCGACTATATGAAGCTGAAACTGGTCGAACCCCTGCGCGAACTGTTCAAGGACGAGGTCCGCGCCCTGGGCCGCGAACTGGGTCTGAGCGACGCCTTCGTGGGCCGCCACCCCTTCCCCGGACCGGGCCTGGCCATCCGCATTCCCGGCGAGATCACGCCCGAAGCCGTCGAGACCCTGCAACAGGCCGACGCCATCTATCTGGACGAGATCCGCAAGGCCGGGCTGTATGACAGCATCTGGCAGGCCTTCGCCGTCCTTCTGCCGGTCAAGACCGTCGGCGTCATGGGCGACGCCCGCACCTACGAAAAAGTCCTGGCCCTCCGCGCCGTCTCCTCCACCGACGGCATGACCGCCGACTTCTACCAATTCCCCTGGGACGTCCTGGCCAAGACCGCGACACGGATCATCAACGAGGTCCGGGGCGTGAACCGCGTCGTCTACGACGTGACGTCGAAGCCGCCGGGGACGATCGAGTGGGAATAGTCCCGACCCTTCGGCAGCATTCGGTATCGCTTCCGAAGCGGCCTCTAAAGGCCTGACAACATTGTGAATTCTGTCGAGACCCTTCGGAGCCATTCGGAGGGTCTTTTTTCGTTTTGTCGGACTGGCCGACGGTACGCCGCTGCATTGATCTGGCGGACTCGGGCTCATACCGTCCTGACATCGGGCCGCGGTCTGACGGTATTCATTTCCAGCAAGTCATTGAGATGAATGAGAAAAAGCCGTCTTGGCGGGACCGATTTCGAGGACCGACGGAGAGAGGCGATTATACCGTGCTTACCGACACTGCGCTGAAGAATTTGCGACCGAAAGCAAGGGCTTACAAGAGTACCGACAGGGACGGCATGTACGTCTATGTCTCGACGGGCGGCGCAATCTCATTCCGCTACGACTATCGGTTCAACGGCCGTCGAGAGACCTTGACGCTCGGGCGTTACGGCAGCGCCGGATTGACGCTGGCCCAAGCCCGTGAGCGGCTGATCGAGGTGAAGAAGGCGATCGCGGACGGGGTGTCGCCCGCGGTTGAAAAGCAGCGCGCCAAACGTCGCCTGAAGGAAGCTCACGATTTCGCACAGGTCGCCCAGGGCTGGATGGACCGCGCGCCGATGGCGGACAGCACCCGCGACATGCGCCGGGCGATTTTCAATCGGGACATCCTGCCGAAGTGGAAGAACCGCCTGCTGAGCGAGATCACACCCGACGATCTGCGGGCCCACTGCAAGGCGATTGTGGATCGCGGGGCGCCCGCCACGGCGATCCATGTCCGGGATATCGTCAAACAAATCTACGGCTGGGCCATCCTCCACGGCGAGAAGATCGACAATCCTGCGGATGACGTGGGTCCGGCTTCGATCGCCACCTTCCGGCCGCGCGATCGCTCACTCACCCCAGCCGAAATCCGGATCATGCTGATGCTCCTGGGTGAGGTCGCGACCCTGCCGACCATCAGGCTCGGCTTGAAGTTCATCCTCCTCAGCATGGTTCGGAAGAGCGAACTTCAGGACGGGGTGTGGACCGAGGTGGATTTCGACAATGCGGTCTGGTCGATCCCGGCTGCGCGCATGAAGCGCTCACGCCCTCACAACGTCTACCTCTCCACCCAGATGCTCGACATCCTGGTCGCTCTGAAGACCTGCGCCGGCAACTCGAAATACATCCTGCCGTCGCGCTATGACGCCGATGCGCCGATGTCGCGGGCGACTTTCAACCGCGTCACCAGTGCGATCGCTGAAAGGGCCGGAAAGGGTAACCTTCCGCTCGAGCCCTTCACCGTGCACGACCTGCGGCGGACGGCCTCGACCCTGCTGCACGAGATGGGCTTCAACTCGGACTGGATCGAGAAAGGGCTCGCTCACGAAGAGCGATCTTCGCGAGGCGTCTACAACAAGGCGGAGTTCGAGACCCAGCGCCGCCACATGGCGCAGGAATGGTCGAACGCCGTGGACGCCTGGGAAGCGGGCCGCGCCTACACGCCGGTTCTGACCGTGTCAGAGGTCAGCGCACCGCGTTTTGATCCGAAATTTTGAAATGCGTCGGGATGCCAGCAGAAAATGCAGGGACAAGGACATGATCGACGCGCGGGATAAGGCTGCCGCCACCAAGCGCACGGCCGTCCGGCCGGGACTGCGCAAGCGGTCGCCGGACCTGTTGGGACTGTAGGCCATGGCCGGGCCGTATTTTCCGCCGCTGGAAGTCGCGGGGCAGACGCTCGCGTTCGACCATCTCGAGCCCTTCGTGCTGGAGATGGCCACCCAGTCGCGTCCGAACGGCGTGAAGATCGATGTCCGGTTTAGCAACCACTGCTTCAGTGAAACCTTCGACGCCGCCCAGCACGACGAAACTGCGGTCGCGGTCTGGGATGGTCCGAGGCGGCGCGTCTTCTGTCCGATCCGCTATGGGCTGTCGCAGGCGCTCCCGCATATCCTGAAGGGTCTGCCGACGGCGCACGTCTATCAGACCCCGGAGGCGAACTTCCTGCGGATCGGTGTGCGCAACGACGGCGGAGCAGGGGACTACAGGGTTTTCTTCCGGGTCAAGCGCGGCGCCGACGCGGGCGTCGATCTCAAGCTCTTCGTGGAAAGCGCCTACAGCCCGGAGCCGGCGCAGGCGCTCGCTATTGCGCACATGAGCAAGGTTCGCTTCGCCGTTCTGATCGACAAGACGCTGAAGGGCGAAAAGCTGAAGTTCCACCGGAAAAGATAAGGGCGCCCGGAGGCGCCCTTATCAGAAGTCACTCGGTAGCCGCTTCCGGGATCGAAATCCCTATCTCGCTCACGCGTGGACCTCCGAAGAGGCGGGTGAGGCTGTTTCAACCGATCTGGCCTCGGGACGACATATAGCTCGCGGGGGTGAAGAAATCAATTATCGGCCCTGGAAGCCCGTGTCCCGTCCCCCTTGCCTCCGCCATCCCCGGCTGAAGCAGTCGATAATCCGCTCGCCGTTTTCTAAAGCGAGGCGCGGCTTACAGGTGCGGTCGGGAGGCGCCCGGCCCGTCGTGGACGGGGCGTGATCGGCGCAGGCGCACATCCGGAGCCTTGGCCGGCGTGACGGGGGTGCGGCGGCGTTTCTCCAGCCAGGTCTGCACCTCCGACAGATCCCAGACCACGCATCGCGGCGTCAGCCGGAAGCGTCTGGGGAACTCCCCGCGCTGCTCCATCTCCCAGATGGTGCTGTCTGCGAGCGGCACCATCTGGCGCAGTTCCGGTTTCTTGATCGTCCGTGGCAGGGGCGAATGGGTCTGTCCCATGATGCATCTCCTCGTTCGGGTCGATTCGAACCGAAAGATGCCGCAGGGAAAACACGCAGGCCCGCGGTGTTGGTCTTACGGTTCTCAGCACCGTCTGCGCAGACGTCGTCTGATGACGCCCGGTCGCTTAGTCGACGGGTCACCGATCCCAGTCACTCCGCCGCGGTCATCCCGCACCGCAGGATGGGCGCCGCCTTCTTCAGGCTCCTTCCTCGCTGCAACTGGGTATCGTGGCCAGTGACCGATAAGCTCCGGTTCTTAGCGGTCGACTTTGACGACGGAATGCACGGTTCGTCGGGCTTGCAGAGCTAAGGGCTCCGCCCTCGCGCGCGCCAGGGTGAAGCGGCTGCGCCGCCGGACCGGCCGGTCTCCCCGACCTTCCGCGCCGGCGAGGATCGTCATGATTGGCATTGGCGTCAGGCTTGTGCAGGTCGGGCGATCCCCCTCCGGCCGGTCCGCCCTGGCCCTTGCTACCCCGGTCTCGCCGACGGGCAGGGTTTCAGGCGCGCAGTTCGCGTGCCTGCAACCCTTGCCCAAAGGAGGCAGAGACATGACTGCTCAATCCATCGAAACCGTCGCGACCGAGGCGACCACCCCCGCCCATGGCGCGGAGATCACCGTGCCGCTGAACCGGCTCAAGGCTTCACCGAAGAATGCGAGGAAGACGCCCCACAGCCCGGCGACCATCGAGGCCTTCGCGGCCTCGATCAAGGCCAAGGGGGTGTTGCAGCCGCCCGTGGTCGAGATCGAGCGGGACGGGGAAGGCGTTCCGACCGGGAGCTACCTCGTCAGCATCGGCGAGGGGCGCCGTCAGGGGCTTCGGCTGCTGGCCAAGCGCAAGGCGATCAAGCGGACCCATCCGGTGCGGGTCATCGTGGACGCCGAGAACGACGCCCACGAGATCAGCCTCGATGAGAACATGACCCGCGAGGCCATGCATCCCGCCGACCAGTTCGAGGCCTTCCAGCGACTGGCTGTCGAGAAGGGCTACGGCCCCGAAGAGATCGGCGCCCGGTTCGGTGTGTCCGCCCATGTCGTGCGTCAGCGTCTCCGGCTCGGCTCAGCGGCTCCGGAGTTGATGGCGGCCTACCGGGCCGGGACGCTGGCGCTGGATCAGTTGAGCGCCTTCTGCGTCAGCGAGGATCAGGACCGGCAGCGGCAGGTGCTGGAGCAGGTCGGCCCCCATACCCCGGCCTACGCCATCCGGCGCGCCATGACCGAGGCCAAGGTGAGCGTCGGCGACCGGCGCGTCCGCTTCGTCGGCGTCGAAACCTATAAGGCCGAAGGCGGCGGAATCCTCCGGGATTTGTTCACCGAGGACGGCGGCGGCTGGCTGGAGGACGTGGTCCTGCTGGACCGGCTGGTCGGCGAGAAGCTGTCCGGGTTGGCCGACGAGGCGCGCGAACGGGAGGGCTGGAAGTGGGCGGAGCCCGCCCTGGACTATCCGGACGTCTCGGCCTTCGGGCGGGTCTATCCGGTGGCCGTCGAACGGTCGGAGGCGGACGCCGCCGAGATCACGGCCCTGTCGGAGGAATATGACCGGATCGTCTCCGAGGCGGGCGCGGAGGGGCTGTCGCCCGAAGAGGATGCGCGGCTGGAGGAGATCGACAAGAGCTTGCAGGCCTTCGGTCCGGACTTCGACTACGCCGCCGAGGCCAAGGCCCGGGCGGGGGTCGTGGTGATGCTCGGCCATGACGGTCTGGCCCGTTTCGAGCGCGGACTGGTCCGCGCCGAGGACGCGGTCGCGCCGCCGCCGGAAGAGGAGGCGGTCGAGGACTGCGGTGGCGACGCCGACGCCGAGAGAGGCGGGCGCGCGCCGGAGCCGGAAGAGGTCGGGAGCGCCCTGTCCGACCGGCTGGTCATCGACCTCACGGCCCACAAGACCATGGGCCTGCGCGACGCGGTGCAGGCGGATGTGGGCGCGGCGCTGGCGACCGTGGTTCATGCCTTGGCGCTGCAGGTCTTCTATCCGGGATATGGCCTCTGGACGCCGCTGCAGCTTCGACTGTCTGTCAGCGGTCTGGAGCGGCTGGCGCCGGGGGTGGACGACGGTCCTGCCGGTCGGCGGGTTCGGGACCGGTGCGAGGCTTGGGGCGCGCGACTGCCCGAGCGGGCCGAGGACCTGTGGGGCGTGGTGTTCGGGTTGGCTCCATCGGACCAGTTGGACCTGATGGCCTGCTGCGCCGGGGTCGGCCTCTACGCCGTGCGTGACCCCCACGACCGGCGACCCGGCGCCTTGGCGCAGGCCGAGACGCTGGCGACGGTGGTCGGCCTCGACATGGCCGGGACGTGGTCGGCGACGGCGGCCAGCTACTTCACGCGCGTCCCAAAGACGCGGGTGCTGGAGGCGGTGACGGAGGCCGTCAACGCGGAGGAGGCGGGCCGGATCGCCGGGTTCAAAAAGGGCGACATGGCCGAGGCGGCGGAACGGCTGGTGGAGGGCAAGGGGTGGTTGCCCCCGGTCCTGCGGACGGTGTCCGATGCGGCGGAGCCGGAGGACGAAAGCGCGAGCGAACCGCGCGATGACGACGCCTATGCGTTCGCGGCGGAATAGCCGTCGCTGAGAGACTGAAAACTTGCCGCGCGCCCTTTTAGGGGCGCGCGGCTTTTTCATCGGCGCCGCCGTGCGGCGGCGAAGACCATCGTTGGGTACGACGCTCGCTCGGCGAGGCGGACAGGTCGAAGACGGCGTATTCAGCCTTGCCGTGTGCGGCCGTATCGCGGAGACTCCAGCCATGAAGAAGAGCCTCGATCATCTACCGCTGCGCAAACAGGCCGAACTCCGTCAGGTGGTCGAGACTGTGCGCGCGGCGTTCGAGGAGGCGATCTCGACCCGTCGCGCCGCGCGGCTCAAGGACGGCAGGATTCTCAAGGTCATCCTCTACGGCAGCTATGCGCGCGGCGACTGGGTCCATGACCCCGTCGGGCGCTACTTCTCGGATTTCGACCTGCTGATCGTCGTCGATCATGAAGACCTGACCGACGGCGAATTCTGGTACGAGGCCGAAAACCGGACCATGCCCATCGGGCCTGACATCCGCACGCCCGTCAGCCTCATCGTCCATTCGCTCGACGACGTGAACGAGCAACTGGATCGCGGTCGCTATTTCTTCGCCGACATCGTGCGCGAAGGCGTGCTGCTCTACGACACGCCGGGCGCCAAGCTGCACAAGCCGGCGGACCTCAAGGCGCGCGTGGCGCTGGAGGAGGCGGAGCGGCACTATGAGAAATGGATGACGAGCGCAGCCAGCTTTCGAAAAGTGGCGGCCTTTTGCATGTCGGACGATGAGCCGAACCTAGCCGCCTTCAATTTTCACCAGACAGCTGAACATCTTTATCATGCGGTGCTTCTGGTCGTGACGCTCTACAGCGGCAAGGCTCACAACCTAGCCGCCGGCTGCGGCGTCGAAGACGACGATGTTGCCGGGGTTGCTGAAGATGCGACGCCGGTCGGATCCTCCGAACCGCCGCAAGTCCGCGTCGTTCGCCCGGTCCCGCTCGGATGCCGCCAGGCGGCTGCGGTCATTGTATTCATAGGTGCCCAGGACCGAGCCTGACGACCACCGGCTCCCTACGGTGTGGGCAATCTGGAGCTCATCGCTCGCCCCATCCGAGGTGACGCCGTACCGGACCCGCGTCTCGGCACCGTCATAGTCCTCACGCAGGATGATGTTGACCACGCCGCCCACGGCATCCGCTCCGTACAGCGCTGACGCACCATCGAGCAGCACGTCGATGCGGGCCACGGCGCTGGTCGGTATTGTGGAGACATCGGCGAAGTCGCCCTTGTTTCCTGTGCCCGCCATTCGTCGGCCGTTGACCAGAACGAGAGTCGCATCGCTGCCCAAGCCGCGCAGATTGACGCCCGAGGCGTAAAAGCTGTTCGTACCCGTCCGGTCGCCGCCGTTGCTCATTGCGGCATCGTTACCGGTGCCGCCAAAATTCTGGGGCAGGGCGGCAAGCGCTTGGGCAACTGTTCCATGCCCCTGTCGGTCGATATCGCCCCGGGTCACGGTGATGACTGGCGACGGGCCGTCAGCGACGCCGCGGATCAAACTGCCAGTGACGATCACCTCGTCGATCTCAATCGCCTCATCTGCTGCCTCCGCCCGGACGGAAGGATCAAAGACGACCAGAGTGTTCGGGCTCGTGCGCCGCGCCCTCAGGCCCGTGCCCTGCAGTAGCGCGGTCAGCGCCTGATCGGTCCGCAGCGCGCCGCTGACGCCCGGAGACTGACGGCCGGCTACGAGGTCGGTGGAATAGAGGATTTGCTCGCCGCTCTGCGCCGCGAACAGCGGAAGAGTGGTTTCTAGCGGGCCGGCCGGGACGCGGAACTGGACGGCAGGGGATTGCGCCTGGGCGACGACAGGCATTGCCGCCGCGACAGCGAGTGCTCCGAAAGCAGACGAACAGAGACCGATACGCATAATAATCCCCCGAAATGGATATCCGCACAGACGCGGTTCGGGGAAGAGACGAAGGGGCGCGGCAAAACCCCTCAGCGCGCGCTCATAATTTTCGCGGGGGCGTCACGAATGACGATCTGACCGGAAGCCGTGCGGTCGGCGACGACCGGATAGAGCTCGGTCAGCGCGGACACGAAGCCCTCGACATCGCCCGTGTTGAAAGCGCCGCTGACAGCGATATCGGCGATGGCGGGCGCATCCAGGACGACCTTGGACGCGGTGTAGCGATTGACCTCGGCCACAGCGGCTTCGACGGTGTCGCCGGCGAAGATGAGGCGGCCGGATGTCCAGCTGGTCTCCGACGCCGCATCCACCGACCGGACGGCTGGACGAGGCGAGGCGGTGACAATCTGCTGGCCCGGGGCGAGGGACCACCGCGGCGTGGCTTGCCCCCGGTCTACGACATCGACCTTGCCTTCGACGAGCGTCACCTGCGCGCCGCCGCCCGCGCGGCGGACGTCAAACCGGGTTCCTACGGCGGTGACGTCGGTCGCGCCGGCGCGAACAACGAAGGGGCGGGCGGGATCGCCCTCCACATCGAAGAAGGCCTGGCCGCTCGCCAGCTCTACAGCACGGCGACGGCCGGTGAGCCTGACGGTGATGCGAGACTCGGTGTCCAGGGTAACCTTTGACCCATCGGCCAGGACGACGATCCGCCGTTCGCCCAGCCCGGTTTCATAGGACAGAGGACGGGCAGACCACATTGTCACGCCGACAACCACTGCGGCGACGGCCGCCACGGCGCCGATCGGTATAAGGCCTTTGGCGAGGCGGCCCTGCAGTTTGCGCGAGGCGTCGGCGCGTGCGCGGGCCCCTGCAGTCAAGGCGGCGATATCGGCGTCGCCCTTGAGGCTCCCGGCCGCCTCCCACATCGTTTCGATCCGGGCATAGGCTTCCGCGTTCGCAGGGGTGCGGCGCCATTGACTGAAAGCAGTGATGTCCGAAGCCGCCACCCGCTTCTGGTTGAGGGTGGCGAACCACGACGCGGCCTCGCGTCGTCTTACGTCCAGGTCATTATCGGCAGTCATCGTTCGTGCCTTAGACGTCCAGTTGGGCCATGCAGTGCTCAACAGCCTTGGCCATCCGCCGTTCAACCGTAGCCAGGCTGATCCCGTGGGCCAGAGCAATCTCCGGATATGTCATACCGTCAAACCGGCTCAAGACGAAGACGTCCCGATACAGCGGCGGCATGGTCAGGAGAACCTGCTTGAGGTGCAGCCGGTCGACAGGCGCGTCGACCGCTGTGACCCATATTGGAATCGCCCCCTGCATCGCCCGGTCCCGGAGGGCCATCCGACGCCGTTCATCGCGAACGAGGTTGAGGGCCACGCGAAGGAGCAGAGCCTTGGGGTGACGGATGTCTTCGATGAGATAGGGAGCTAGGCGAAGGTAGGTTTCCTGCACCACATCGGCGGCTTCATCGACGCCCACACGTCCGCGCAGGCGCTTTCCAAGCCACCCCGAATAGCGTCGGTAAAGCCCGTTCAGGCTCGCCGCAGCGTCCGGGTTCATCTCCTTCACATCGCTCACGGCGGCCTCCAGCCGGTTTTCAGGAGGCAGGAATCCGAGAGCGCGCCCGCCACGACCGGGCGCACACAGGGGTGCGCCGCGGTCACCAGCGGACGGACGCCGCGCGTCGAGGCGCGGTCGTAAAGATTGAGCTTCGCACAGGGGATTCCCGGCCCCTGTCGACGCAAGCGCCGACGGCCGACAATGAATCAAAGCGAGTCCCGGTGCAAGGCGGAGGGGTCGGGCGAGGAATCCTCTGCGAAGAGGCCCGCTACTTCAGGGCGAAACGCCGCCTCCGCCACTGACGGACCCCGGCTCAAGTTGCGCCCGTATCTGACGGCGCCCGACGCCGGACTGTGTAAGCGGTCGCCAAAGCAGGGGCAATCAGTCTCTGGCGTTGGCTTTGATCCTAAGGGGCGGCGGGTCCGACGTCGATTCTCCGCAACTTTCTTGCGGAGAATGCGCAACTCCCCTGTGTTGCTCGTGGCTGCTGGTCCGTTCAGCCTTCACCGGTCAATCGCGAGTGAAATCATGGCTCCGAACCTCCAACCGAATGTCGGCTCTCGAGTTTTCGCCTTGAGCCCGCGAGAGCTGGAGTGCCTGTTGTGGGTCAGTCGCGGCAAGAGTTCGGGAGATATCGGCGCCATCCTCGGATTGTCGCCGCGCACGGTCGACAGCTACCTTGAGAAGGTGTGCTCGAAGCTGCGCGTGCGCACCCGGATAGAGGCCGTCGCGGTCGCGGTGGGGGCCGGGGTTATCGAACCGGAGTGACATCGTTGGTCACACGCGATACGCGAGTTTTTCGCTGAGAATCGGATCATGATTGCGCGCCTGAACGGTGATCATGTCGCTTATGCCCGGAGACGTCGTCCAAGCTTTCGCCGGGGAGATCGCATCACGCGATGTGCGTCGCCTCGAATCCTATCTGTCGGAGCAGGTCGCGGCCCAGTTCGACATCGCGGGCGAACTCGTCGGACGTACAGCGCTTCTCGGCTTCTGGCGTCGGCTCTTCCAAAGCTATTCGCTGTTCGAACTTCACATTCTCAAGTCCGTCACCCAGGGCGAGCTGGTCATCGCCGAAAGCCTCTATCTGCTGGCCGCGAACCGTGGCCTCGTCATGAACGTCCGCGCCATCAATGTTTTCGAGGTTGAGAAGGGCGTGATCACTCGGTGGCGCGATCACGCCGATCTGGCCGAGGTGCCTCTGGCGGAGAAGGATCGATGGCGCCGCCTCAGCGTCGCCCGTTGGTGAGGAGGGGAGGGGGCGGGCCGGGAACTTCTGTGTGAAGCTCGACGTCTTCACCCGTGATCGCCGCCGACGCAGAACGTCCCCTGGCTCAAGATCAAAGGCTATCCGGTCAAGGCCCGCCGGGGCCCATCTTAGCCGGAGTAGGAACCAAGCCAAACCCTCAAGTGCGGTGCGCGCGCCAGAGCTTACGGGCGTGCGCCGACGCCGCTCGAACGCCGCCAGTTGTTCGGTCCACCCTCTTGCCGCGGAACGCAGGACGAGGCTTGACAGCCGGGGCGGTCGCGCCCGTTAGGGGTGCAGTGCGAAGTCAGGATCCGGGATGAACACGTCTGAACTTCGCGACGGCCTCGAAGCCCGACAGGTCTGGATCTATTTCGCCGCCGTGATCGTCGCGACGGCCATCGGGTTCCTGATACCGCGCACGGAAGTGCTGGAATCAGCGATCAATCCGGCGCTGGCCTTGATGCTGTTCGTCACCTTCCTGCAGGTGCCGGTCGCCGCCCTCGGCCGGGCGCTTCAGGAGTTGCGGTTCCTGGGCGCCTTGCTGG
Organism: Brevundimonas mediterranea; assembly: GCF_011064825.1. NCBI lineage: Bacteria > Pseudomonadati > Pseudomonadota > Alphaproteobacteria > Caulobacterales > Caulobacteraceae > Brevundimonas > Brevundimonas mediterranea. The sequence goes on along the minus strand of NZ_CP048751.1, from coordinate 460,239 downwards.
CGGTGAACTTCATCGCTGTGCCCCTGTTCGTCCTGGGCCTGATGCAGTTCCTGCCGGCCGATCCCCTGATCCGTCTCGGCGTGCTGATGGTGCTGCTCTGTCCCTGCATCGACTATGTCGTGACCTTCGCTCATCTGGGTCGTGCGGACGCCCGGTTGCTCCTAGCCTCGACACCGATGCTGCTGATCGCCCAGATGGTGCTCTTGCCCATCTATCTGCGTCTGTTCCTCGGCGCCGAGGCGGCGGCCTATGTGCAGCCAGGTCCGTTCATCCACGCCTTCGTCTGGCTGATCGCCATCCCGTTCGTTCTGGCGGCGCTGGTCCAGACCTGGGCGGCCCGCAGCAAAATGGGCGAGCGAGTCTCGTCTGGTCTCGGCCTGGCGCCGGTGCCGGCCACGGCCTTGGTGCTCTTCATCGTCGTCGCCGCGGTCATGCCGCAACTCGGACAGACCCTCGACCGGACCCTGAGTGTCGTGCCGGTCTATGTCGCCTTCTCCGTGCTGGCGCCGCTCATCGGATGGGCCGTCTCGAGGCTCGCACGGCTGACGCCGGAAGCCGGCCGCGCCGTCGCCTTTAGCGCTGGGACCCGCAACTCGCTCGTGGTCCTGCCGCTGGCCCTGGTCGTGCCCGGCGCCATCCCCCTGGTCCCGGCCATTATCGTCACCCAGACTCTGATCGAGCTCTTGGCGGAGTTGGTTTACATCCGTGGCATCCACAGGCTGGGACGTCGGTCAGCCTGATCAAAAGAAAGCGAGAGCTTGATCGCTTCCATAGTTCGACTAATTCGGAACTATGGAAACGGAAGCCTCGATTCTCGCTCTCGCCGCCTTGGCGCAGTCTACGCGGCTGGAGGCGTTTCGTCTCCTCGTGCGCCACGAACCCGGCGGTTTGCCGGCCGGTGAGATCTCGAACCATCTGGCCATCCCGGCCAATACACTGTCGTCCCATCTCGGCGTTCTGACCCGCGCGGGGCTGATCAGGTCGGAGCGGCGCAGCCGCTCGATCATTTACCGGGCCGACCTGGACCGGTTCCGCGAGCTGGTCCTGTTCCTGCTTAAGGACTGCTGCGAGGGGAGGGCGGACCTGTGTCAGCCCTTACTGGCCGAACTCGCACCCTGCCGCCCCTGAGGATCCCATGGACGTCGTCATCTATCACAACCCCGCCTGCGGGACGTCGCGCAACGCGCTTGAGCTGATCCGCCATGTCGGCATGGAGCCGCACGTCGTCGAGTATCTGAAGACCCCGCCGTCGCGGGCCATGATCGCCTGGCTGGCCGAACGCACCAGCGCGCCGCTGCGCGACCTGTTACGCGAAAAGGGCACGCCCTTCGCCGAGCTGGGCCTCGGGGACCCGGGCCTGACGGACGATCAACTGCTCGACGCGATCGAGGCCCATCCGATTCTTCTCAACCGCCCGATCGTCGTCAGTCCCATGGGCGTTCGACTCTGCCGGCCATCGGAGGCCGTGCTAGATCTTCTGCCCGCCGATGATCTCAAGCCCTTCACCAAGGAGGACGGCGAGGTCGTCATCGACGCCGCCGGCCAGCGGGTGAAGCGATGATCGATACCCCGGTGGCGGACGCCTCGCCGCGTCGCCTGTCCTTCCTCGACCGCTGGCTGACACTGTGGATCTTCGTGGCCATGGGTCTCGGCGTGGCTCTGGGGACGCTGGCGCCGGACCTGCCCGCCTGGGTCAATAGCTTCTCGATCGGCACGACCAACATCCCAATCGCCATCGGTCTCATCTTGATGATGTACCCGCCGCTGGCCAAGGTTCGGTACGAGGAACTGCCGCGTGTCTTCGCCGACAAGCGGGTGCTGGCCCTGTCGCTGTTCCAGAATTGGGTGTTGGGCCCGGTGCTGATGTTCGCGCTGGCGGTGATCTTCCTGCGCGATCAGCCGGAATACATGACCGGCGTCATCCTGATCGGCCTGGCGCGCTGCATCGCCATGGTGCTGGTGTGGAACCAGCTGGCGCGGGGCGACAACCAGTATGTCGCTGGCCTCGTCGCCTTTAACTCGATCTTCCAGATCCTTTTCTTCAGCCTCTACGCCTGGATCTTCCTCACCGTCCTGCCGCCCCTGTTCGGCCTGCAGGGCAGTGTGGTGGACGTCAGCGTCTGGACCATCGCCGGGGCGGTGCTCGTCTACCTTGGTCTTCCCTTCCTGACCGGCTTCCTGACCCGTCGCAGCCTGATCGCCCGCCGGGGCGCCGATTGGTACGAGCGGCGCTTTCTGCCGCGCATCGGACCGATCACCCTGATCGCCCTGCTGTTCACCATCGTGGTCATGTTCAGCCTCAAGGGCGGGGAGGTGGTGGCCCTGCCGCTGGACGCCCTGCGCATCGCCATTCCGCTGACGATCTACTTCCTTGTGATGTTCGTGGTCAGTTTCCTGATGGGCAAGCTGATCGAGACCGACTATCCGCGCACCACCGCCCTGGCCTTCACCGCGGCCTCGAACAATTTCGAACTGGCCATTGCCGTCGCCATCGCGGCCTTCGGCCTGACCTCGCCGGTCGCCTTCGCGGCCGTCATCGGCCCGTTGGTCGAGGTGCCAGTGCTGATCCTGCTGGTGTCAGTTGCGCTGTGGATGGGCCGACGCTGGTTCCCGGATACGGCTCCGCCGGCGGACGCGGCCTGATGGTCGTCCTGCATCTCTTGGACGCGGATGACGTCGGCCTGATCGCGGCCCTGCGCGGCGCGGGTCTGCCCGAGCCTGGCGCTGGTCGATACTTCGCCGCCCACGAACACGGCGGCATCGCCGGCTATGTCGGCCTGGAAGGGGAAGGGCAGGATCTCCTGCTGCGCTCCCTGGTCGTGCTCGCCGACCTGAAGGCCCAAGGGATCGGGAGCCGCATACTGACCGCCGTCGAGGCCATGGCGAGCGATCTGCGTAGCGAACGGCTTCACCTGCTCACCACGACGGCCGAGCTTTTCTTCGCCCGGCACGGCTTCGTCGTCGCCGATCGGGCGTCTGCACCGCCCGCGATCCGGCGAACCCGCGAGTTCGCGGACGTCTGCCCGGCGTCGGCCGCCTATCTGATCAAGGACCTCTGATGACCCTCGCCCGCTTGCGTTCGCTGCCGGATCCGGATCACCTGCCGGCTCTGGACGCGGCCTATCTGTCCGCCGACCCCGCCCGTGGATTGGGCCCGACCGACCCGGCGCCGCGGATCCTTCTCTTGTACGGCTCGCTGCGCGAGCGGTCGTATTCGCGGCTCTGCGTCGAGGAGGCGGCCCGTCTGCTGCAGCGGATGGGATGCGAGACCCGCATCTTCGACCCCTCCGACCTGCCCCTGCCGGGCGCGCCCGGCGACGACGACCACCCGGCGGTGCGCGAGTTGCGCGAGCACGCCTTCTGGTCGGAGGGCATGGTCTGGTGCAGTCCGGAACGGCATGGCCAGGTCTCCGGCCTGATGAAGCTGCAGATCGACCATCTGCCGCTCAGCCTGGGCGGCCTGCGCCCGACCCAGGGCCGCACCCTGGCGGTGATGCAGGTGTCGGGCGGGTCGCAGAGCTTCAACGCCGTCAACACTCTGCGCCTGCTGGGCCGCTGGATGCGGATGATCACCATCCCCAACCAGTCCAGCGTGGCCAAGGCCTTCCAGGAGTTCGACGAGGCCGGCCGGATGAAGCCCTCGGCCTACTATGAGCGGATTGTTGATGTGATGGAGGAATTGGTGCGTTTCACCATCCTCACCCGGCCGCACGCGGCCCAGCTGGTGGACCGCTATTCCGAGCGCAAGGCGGCCAGGATTCCCCTCGACGCCGCTTCCGATCTGTCGGGGATCGCCATCGCGCGCCAGGCGTGACCTCTCCTCGACAACGCGAACACGCCTCGCATTCCTCCCCCTTAATACGGACCTTGACCCCATGGCCGCGGCGGCCGCCGAGCATCGCGATGGTCGTAACTCGCCAGAAGTGGCGAAAGGCAGTCTCCGGTTGACGTCCTCATCCTAACGAACCTCCAGGCCCTTGCCGCGCTAAGCAAGGGGGACCAGGCGCGGGCCGTCCGGCCGAAAACAGTAATGCCTGAAGCGGAATAGGAGCAGACGTGCCTCGCAACGCAGCCGATTTCCTGTCGATTTACCAGCAAGGCTTCGTGAGGGTCGCTGCGTGCCGTCCCGTCTGCAGGATCGCGGATCCGGCGTTCAACCTGGAGCAGACCCTGAGGCTCGCCCGTGAGGGAGACGAGGCAGGGATCGCGCTGATGGTTTTCCCGGAGCTGGGCCTCTCGGGCTATTCGATCGACGACCTGTTGCTGCAGCGGGCGTTGCTCGACGAGGTCGAGCGGCAACTCGTGAACCTCGTGGCCGAAAGCCGCGATCTCCATCCGGTCGTTCTGGTCGGCGCGCCCCTCCGTCGTGAGGGACGGCTCTATAATTGTGCGGTGGCTATCCACCGGGGGCGGGTCCTTGGCGTGGTGCCAAAGGGCCATCTGCCCAACTACCGCGAGTTCTATGAAAAGCGATGGTTCGCCTCCGGGCGGGATGTGGAAGGCGAGATTACGATCGGGGGCGAGACCGCTCCATTCGGAATGGATCTGCTGTTCCAGGCCGACGATGTCGACGGCCTGATCTTTCATGTCGAAATTTGCGAGGATGTTTGGGCGCCCGCGCCGCCCAGCGACTTCGCCGCGCTCGCCGGCGCGCTGATTCTGACGAACCTGTCCGCAAGCAATATCGTTGTCGGAAAGGCGGACACGCGGCGAAGACTCTGCGAGCTGCAGTCCGGCCGCTGTTGGGCGGCCTACATCTACTCCGCGGCCGGCTATGGAGAATCGACGACCGACCTGGCCTGGGACGGACAGGCCTGCATCTACGAGCTGGGGGCGCAGCTCGCGGAGACGGAGCGCTTCAGCCTGGGGTCCCAGATGGCCGTCGCGGACATAGACGTGGAACGGCTGCAGCTGGAACGTATGCGGACCGGCACCTTTAACGAGGCCGCGATCGCCAACGGGATGCCCGACCGGCGCTTTCGCCGGGTGACCTTCCATCTTGATCCGCCAGTTCGCAACCTCGGCCTGCAACGACGCATCGACCGTTTTCCCTTTGTGCCCAACGATCCCTCCCGTCTCGACCAGGATTGCTACGAGGCGTTCAACATACAGGTGAGCGGGCTGGCCAAGAGGCTTGAGGCGACCGGAACAGCCAAGATCTGCATCGGCGTGTCCGGAGGCCTGGATTCAGCGCACGCCTTGATCGTCGCGGCCAAGGTCTTCGATCTGCTTGGGCGTCCACGCACGGACATTCTCGGGTTCACAATGCCCGGCTTCGGCACGAGCGCGAGGACCAAGTCTAACGCCTACGCCTTGATGAACGGGCTCGGCGTGACCGTCGAGGAAATCGACATCAAGCCGCTCGCCCAGCAGATGCTGCAGGACTTGCGCCATCCGTTCGCGAGGGGCGAACCTGTGTACGACACGACGTTCGAGAATGTGCAGGCCGGGCTCCGGACAGACCTCCTGTTCAGGGCCGCCAATCAGCGGAACGGCATGGTGCTCGGCACCGGCAACATGTCCGAGCTCGCGCTCGGCTGGTGCACCTACGGCGTCGGCGACCAGATGAGCCACTACAACGTCAACGGCTCCCTCCCGAAAACCCTCATTCAACACCTGGTCCGTTGGACAGCGGCGAACCGCCTGTTCGACCCCGCGGTGTCCGACGTCCTGCTCGACATCCTGGCGACAACGATTTCGCCGGAGCTCATCCCGCAGACGGCCGAGGGCGAGTCGCAGAGCACCGAAGGCAAGATCGGCCCCTACGAGCTCCACGACTTCTGGATCTACTATCTCACCCGGTTCGGGCTGCGGCCCTCCAAGATCGCCTTCCTGGCCTTGCACGCCTGGCAGGACGCCGCCGCCGGGAATTGGCCGCCGGGCTTTCCGGACGAGCAAAAGCGGGCCTACCCCATCGGGTCTATTCGCAGCTGGCTGGAGGTGTTCCTGCAGCGCTTTTTCGCCAATCAGTTCAAGCGCTCGGCCCTGCCGAACGGACCCAAGGTCACGACAGGCGGTTCTCTGTCGCCGCGGGGCGACTGGCGCATGCCCTCGGACGCTCATGGCCAGGTCTGGATCGACGAGCTGCATCGCAACGTGCCGGAGGTTCTTGATCCCGCAAGCGACGACATTCCAACGAAAGAGCCCGATGTGCTGCCCGCCGGAGGCAAACCCATCGTCCGATAAGACCGTCTCCCCGGCCTGCGGACTCCGGGGGCGGAGGGCGGTTTCAGAACCGGAAGCCGGCGCCTGCCCATGCGGCCCCCGGCGGGGCGGAAGTTCGCTGAAGGGCTGGCGGCCCTAGCCGATGTCCGCCGGCCGCGCGCCCTTCGGTGCCGCATGCCGGGAGAAGCCGACCACGAGGATAGCGATCGTCAGCAGCTGAACGGCGACGCCTTCGACCGTCGGGTAGAGGCCGAGGATCTCGATACGGGGGATCCAGGCCAGCGGATGGACGTCGAGCCAGCCCACCTCCTGCAGCGCCGCCACCCCCTTCCCGACGAGGACAACCGACAGGATGGCCATAAGGATCGAGCTCAGGGAGAAGAACCGGCCGATCGGCAGGCGCTTGCTGTAGGCCAGCAGGGCCCAGGCAACCACGGCCAGGATGACCACCGCCGTCAGGGCGCCGGCCAGCATGCCGAGGTGGCCGCCCTGGCTCCAGATCGCCGCATAGAACAGGATGGTCTCGAACACCTCCCGGTAGACCACCACGAAGGACAGCAGGAATAGGAACCAGGCCGACCGTTTCGACAGCGCATGGGAGAGCTTGTCGCGGATATAGGTCTGCCAGGCGTCGGCGTGCGACTTACCGTGCATCCAGATGCCCACCGAGACGAGCACGACGGCGGCCAGAAGCGAACCGAACCCTTCGGTCAGTTCCCGGCTGGCGCCGCTGATGGAGATGAAGAAGGTCGCGGCCGCCCAGGTAGCCCCGCCGGCGACCAGCGCGGCGACCCAGCCGCCGTGGACGTAGCGCAGCACCTCGGGCCGTTCGGCCTTCCTGAGGAAGGCGATCATCGCCACCACGATGAGCAGGGCCTCTAGGCCTTCGCGCAGCAGGATGGTGAAGGCGCCGAGGAAGCTGGCGAGATTGTCCGCCTCCTGGGGCGCGAGGGCCCGCTCGGCCGTGTCCAGCAGGGCGTTCGCACGAGCGACCCGACCGGCGACCTCCTGGGCGGGCGCACCCCGGCTGATAGAGACGCGCAGCTCGGTCATGGCGGTCTCGACCCGGCGCAGCAGGGCGCTGTCCCGGGCGCCGAGGGCCGGCTCGATCGGCTCGACGCCGTCGAGGTAGGCGGACAGCGCCGCGTCGGTGGCGGCCTTGCGATCGCCCCGTCGATAGGCGGCCTCGCTCTCCGCCAGGCGCGTCCGCGCCAGGGTCAGCGTCGATCCGGCCGGGCGCGCCGCGGCCTCGGGATGACGTCGCAGATAGGCGGTCAGGGCCCGCGCCCGGGGTTCGCCGAGGCGGGTGGCCAGCTCGGCCGGCGTGGTCTGGGTGAGGGCGGCCAGGTCGGGAAAGGCCGCGCGGACCGCCGGATCGCCGTCCCACAGGCGCTTGCCCTCGGCGGCTTCGGCGTCGGTGAAGGCGAAGCGGCCGACATAGAAGGCCAGCGCCCAGCGGTCCTCGGCCGGCAGGTGCGAGAAGCTGGCCATCGCCGTGCCCTCCAGCCCCTGGTCGATCACCTGATACAGCCCGAAGACGCTGCGCTGGCGCGCGCGCTCCACGTCGGCGAAGGCGATCGCCGGCGGATCGAGCCCTTCGGCGCCGGGGCCGTCGGCGCGCCCGGTCACGCCGTGGCAGACCGCGCACTGCTCGGCGTAGAGGGCGGCGCCGCGGGCCAGGTCGGGCGGGAACGAGGGCGCCAGCGGGCTCGGATAGGCCGTCAGCACCGCGCCGGCCAGGGCCTTGGCCCGGGCGCCGACGACGGCCGGATCCGCCTTGTCCCGGATGGCCGCCTGCAGGCCCTCTGCGTCGCGCATCAGGGCGGCCTTGGCCGGGTTGGCCGGCAGGGCGTCCAGACGCGTCCGGATCTGGGTGCTGAACTCGATCATCTCGCCGTATTCGGCCGGATTGACGATCTCGCCGTCGGCCACTGCGCCGGCGTAGTCGACCGCCACATAATCCAGCAGCCGCCAGGCGACCTGGGCCTCCGAGGCGGACGGCGCCTGGGCGAGGGCCGGGGCGGCCAACCCTAGGGCGAACAGCAGGGTGAGCAGACGGAGCAGAGGACGCATGGGAGACCTAGTTGTGAGCGGCTCGCAATAGCATTCAAGCGACGCCGCTGTCGCGTCTAAACTGCGGACGCGCCCGGGCCCGCAGAGGCGGCCGCGATCGCGGCTGCCGTCGGGTCAGACTTCGTAACGCGCGGCCGTCAGAGGTGGATCGTGCGCTCGGCTACCGCCAGGCAGGCTTCGCGCAGGGCTTCCGGCAGGGTCGGATGGGCGTGGCTTGTCCGCGCCAGATCCTCGGCCGCCGCGCCGAACTGCATGGCGGCGACCGCTTCATGGATCAACCCGCCGGCCTCAGGGCCCAGGATGTGCACGCCGAGGATCTTGTCCGTCGCGGCGTCGGCCAGAACCTTGACCAGACCGTTCTTCTCCAGACGCGCCTTGGCCATGGCGTTGGCGGAGAAGGGGAAGCGCCCCACGCGGTAGGCCACGCCGGCCGCCTTGAGGTCGTCCTCGGTGCGGCCGACCGAAGCCAGTTCCGGCCAGGTATAGACGACCGCCGGAATCGTTCCGTAGTCCACATGGCCCGCGCCCCCCGCCAGGCGTTCGGCCAGGGCGATCCCTTCCTCCTCCGCCTTGTGGGCCAGCATGGCGCCGCCGATGACGTCGCCGATGGCGTAGACCCCGTCGGCGCTGGTCCGGAACCCTTCGTCCACCGGAATAAAGCCCCTGCGGTCGGGCGCAATGCCGACCGTTTCCAGATCGAGCCTGGCGGTTGCGGGCCGTCGGCCGATGGAGACCAGCACGACATCGGCCTTGATGGTTCCTCGCGCGCCATCGCCCATGGGCTCGACGTCGAGGACGACGTCGTCGCCCTCCATCCGCGATCCGACCACCTTATGCCCAAGGCAGAACTGGAAGCCCTGGGCCTCGAGCACCTTGTGCAGCGCCGCCGACATCTCCGAGTCGACGCCGGAGGCGATCCGGTCGAGCACCTCGATGACCGTGACCTCGCTGCCGAGCCGACGCCAGACCGACCCCAGCTCCAGTCCGACGTAGCCGCCGCCGATCACCGCCAGATGGCGCGGCGCCGCCGTCAGGCTCAGGGCGCCGGCGGAGGTGACGATTCGCCGCTCGTCGATGGGCAGGTCGGGCAAGGTCGCCGCTTCCGATCCGCTGGCGATGACCACCGCCTTGCTGGCCTGCACCTCGAAAGCGCCGTCCGCGGCGCGCACCTCCACCCGGTCGCGCGCCAGCAGCCGCCCGCGGCCCTGGAAGCGGGCGACCTTGTGCTTGCGCAGGAGGTAGGCGACCCCTTCGCCAAGCTCGGTCACCACCTTGCCCTTGTGCCGCATGACACCGTCAAGATCGGCCCGCACATTGTCTACCATGACGCCGAACGCTTCGAGATTGCGCGCCATCTCCAGCCGCTCGGTGGCCTGGAGCAGCGCCTTGGACGGAATGCACCCGATGTTCAGGCAGGTCCCCCCGAGCAGTTCGCGGTCGTCGATGACCGCCACCGACAGGCCGAGCTGGCTCGCCCGGATCGCACACGGGTATCCGCCCGGCCCGCCGCCGATGATCACCAGGTCGTAGGAGGTCGTCGAACGGCTCATGGCGTCAGCCTTTGCTGCGAGTGGATGGGAGAGAAGGGCCCCGGCCAGCCCGAGGAAGCGGCATCAGGCGCCCCCCTCATTGAGGGCCGCGTCGCGCGTCTCCATTCGGAACCCGCTTCCGGGGAGGGCCGGCAGGCGGCGGAAGTCGATCTCCAGATCCTGATCCGGCAGCCGGTAGTTCAGGTCGGCGAGCAGGCCGACGGCGCGCTCCATCAGCTCCACGACGATCCCTTCGCCAGGGCAACGGTGACCGGTCGCCGCATCCCCACCGCCCTGGGGGATGAGACCGAACGGATCTCCGGAGCCGTCGCTGAACCGCTCCGGCCGGAACGCCTCGGGATCAGTCCAGTGTGCGGGATCGTGATTGGAGCCATAGAGGTCGAGGACCACCTGACGGCCCTCCGGGAAGACCAGGTCGCGCCAGCGAAACGGCGCGCGCACACGCCCGATCACTGCCGGGAAGAACGGATAGAAGCGTCGGACTTCCTGGACGAAGGCGCGGCGACGTCCGGCGTCGGCGTCGGCCAGACGGGCCGCATCCGGGTGAGCCTGCATCGCGTGCGCCACAAACACGATGTAGACCGAGGTCGCGACAGTCGGCCGCAATACATTGGCCAGTTCGACCGCCGCCGTGTGGATCGGCAACGGTTCGCCGTCCGCGGCGCGGGTCCAGGCCCAGGCGTGGGCGGCCGTGTCCGGATCCGGCGACAGACGGCCGGCGCGAATGTCTTCAATGATCGAGCCCAGCCAGGCGTCGACGCGGCGACGCGCGTGCCTCGACCACAGATGCCGGGGGCCCCGCGATCCCGCCGCGTCGAACAGCGCCCTCAGGTGACGGACCCGTTTCGCCTCTTCGTGCGGCTCGAGCGGCACGCCGGCCCAGGCGCAGACGGCCCGCGTTAGCACCGGCTGCAAGGCGTCATACAGCACGATGTCGTCCTCGCCGGCCCATTCGACGGCCGCGCGCCGCCACTCCGCTTCGAACAGTTCGCCCAGTCGCGCGACACGGGCTGGCGACATCAGGGACATGAACACGCCCTTGCGGGCGCGGTGGGCCTCGCCGTCCAGCCCCTGGACGCCGCCCTCGCCGAGCAGCGTGCGGCGGACCGGCGCCGGCATGGCGCCCGCCCGCACGATGCGGGTCTCGTCATAGAAGATCCGCGCCGCCTCGCGGCCTCTCAGACAGGTCGTCTCCTTCAGCGCCAGGCGGGTCTCGACGACGTCGGCGCCGGCCTGCTCGAACAGGTGGGAAAGGCGCCGATAAGGGTCTGTCAGCAGGGCCAGGGTCTGGTCGCCGTGTCGCGAGGTCGGCCGATGCGTCATCGAAATCCTCCAGAAGGACGGGCGGTCCGCGACGGGAGCCGCCAATCGCCTCCAAACGTCGCGGTGGGCTAATGGCTCCGGGGTCTTTGCGCCTTCCGGATCTTCCACAGGGTCAAAGCGGCGCGGATGGATCGTGCAACGCCTCGATCACCTTGCAGGCGGAGACCCGGCCCCCGGCGCATTCCGTCGTCATCCGCGACAGTTCGCGCTGGAGGGCGCGGAGCCGGGCGATCTTCTGTTTCACATCGGCGAGATGACGTTCGGCCAGGGTGCTGGCCTCGGCGCAGGGCCGATCGGGGTGATCCGACAGATCAAGCAAGGAGCGGATCGAATCCAGATCGAAGCCCAGCTGGCGGGCATGCCGGATGAATGACAGGCGGCGCTCCGCCGCGTCGTCATACATGCGCCGGTCGCTGGCGGTGCGCGGCGGCGGCGGAAGCAAGCCGATTTCTTCATAGAAGCGGATGGTCGGAACCTTGACGCCCGTGGCGGCGGCCAGTTTGCCGATGGGGCGCAACCCGGACGAGGCGGGAGAGGGGAGGGGCATCGCGTCAGCTCGTAACGGCGGGTGAAAGGCATCTGGGGCGGGGAGGGATCATCGGCCCAGCCCCATCAGGACGACGGCGATGCCGAAGGCGGCAATCGTGGAGGCGCCGGTGAGCGCCATGCCGAAGGCCGGGGCCGCCGCGCCCTGCGCGTAACCCAGGGCGAAGAAACCCCGACCAACCAGATAAAGAGGGACCAACACCGGCAGCAGGATCATCTCCTCGCCGCGCAGCACGGTGGCGAGCACCAGGTGGGCGCTCACCGCCAGAACGGTCTGTTCAAGCGAGTTCTGTAGCACGGCGGCGGGTAGGGCGAGCCTGGCGCCGGGCGCCGCATCGGCGGACCCGGCCGGTCGGCGTCGGACCGGAACCGGATGCTGGCCACCACCCTCAAACACCCCGCGAGCCACAGGAAGACCGGGAGATTCGCCTGCAGGGCATAGGCCAGCCTATCGGCCGTCGCCATGTCGCGCGCCGCGCCGAGAAGGGGCGGGGAAAGCCGCAGCCAGGCGGAGGCCGCCGCTGAGGCGGTGATGAGAATCGCCGGCGCCGAGCGGACGGCGATCGCCCTCTGTTCGGCGGGAAGCCTCATCGCGCCGCCCGTCCCAGGGTCGAGGACGCCGCGCGGCTGTCCGAGCCCCGGACGGTGAGGAGGAGCAGCGCGACGCCGCAGACAATGGCCGCATCGGCGAGGTTGAAGGTCGGCCAGTGCGCCGCCCCCCAATGAAGATCGATAAAATCGGTGACCGCGCCAAAGCGTAGCCGGTCGACGAGGTTCCCGATCGCTCCACCGGCGATGAGGCCTGCGGCGGCCGCCGTCACGGCGCTGCGCGTGCGCCAGATCCACGCCAGCAGGGCGCCGATGATCAGGGAGGCCACGGCGCTCAGCGCCCAGCGGCCGACGGCGCCTGAGCCGGCGAACAGGCCGAAGGTGACGCCGGGGTTGAACCCGAGACGCAGCGCGAGAAACGGCGTGAGGTTGATCGGAGCGTCCAGCTGAGCGCGCGCCGCGGCCTTGGCGGCCTGATCCACGACGGCGATCAGCGCCGCGAGCGCGAAGGCGATCGTCTGCAGGCGGCCGGGAACGCGTCGCGTCGGGTGCATGGTGATCATGAAGCCTCCAATGGATTTCAACTGATTTTGGGCCCTCTAGTTACTAGAGGATCAAGCTGGTTTTATCTGACAGGCGTTTCTTTCATGGAAGCCATGCATTCTCGGCATGATCGTCTAGCCATTGGGAGATGCATGCTTCTCGCGAAAGGGTAATCCGATGACTGAACCCCCTCTCGTCCTGTGCACTTCCTCGCCCGGCTGCAGTTGCGGCGTGGCCTCCAGGTTCGACAGCGCCACCCCGCCTACCGGCGCATCATGATCGCGGTGATCGCCGTCAACTGCGCCGCCTTTATGGCCATAGCCAGCGGCGTGTCCCTGCAAGGCTCGGCGCCCCCTGGGCGCCAATGTGCTCAACTTCCTGGCCGACGCGCCACCTACGGCATCAGCCTGGCCGTGATCGGACGTTCGGTCGCCGTGCAGTCCGGGGCGGCCAATGGCCAAGGCGCCAGCCTCGTTGCGTTGGTGCTGTTATTCCTCAGCTACGCGATCTCGCGAGCCACCTCCGGGGCGCCGTCCCGTGGCATCACCGGACTGGGCCCTCTGGGCTTCTTCGCCAACGCCCTGGCCGGCTTACTGCTGGTAAGCCACTGCGCAGGCGACGCCAACGTCCGCTCGCTCTGGCTATGCGCGCGCAACGACCTTACCCAGAGCCTGGCGTCGCGGCGACCGGCGGAGCGGTCTGGCTGACCGGTTCACGATGGCCCGACCTGATAGCGGGAGCGCTACTCAGGTGAAGATTGCGCATTCTGCAATCTCGATCCACCTGCAGACGCAGCGAAAGAATCGGACGCGATCAGCGTGCGCTCGCTTAAAGATCGCTCGACGTTGCTGAATAGGTCGAGATGGCCGACGACGCGCCACTCTCGGCCTTGCATGTCGACTTTCCCTCTCCCTCACCGCGGATTGGTGGTCACTCGAAACAGTCGCAGCCCCCGAACACTGTAACAGATTGCTTGATCGCCCGAATGAAAGTATCCACCACGCGATGGCGTGGCCAATTGCGACATGGGCAAGACTGATACTGGCGGTGACCCTGGTCTCCGCCGTGTTTTTCGTCGCCCCGATCGCTGACGCCGCGACCTGCGTCCCGGAGACGGCATCGGCTCACGCCATGGTCGTTGAAGATGCGGGCGATGGCGACCAGGTCGACCTTGGCGCTGGGCACGGAGTCTGCACCCACGGCCACTGCCACCACAACGGAACTGCCCGTGCGGATGTCGCCGACCACATCGCGATGCAGATCCACGCGCGGCCTGTTCACGCCTTCCCCTCGAGTGATTTTCCGTCGTCGATCTCTCCCGACGGCCTGAAGCGCCCTCCCAGAGTCTGACCGGACGTCTGCGCCGCCGTGCGCGCGAACTCGTGTCAAATTTCTGGAAGATGAATCATGCCTCCCTCATATCGCAGGCCGCCGCGTTTCGCGGTCGGCTGCGCGTTGGCCGCATTCGCGGCCGTGCTGGCCAGTCCCGCTTGGGCTGACCCCGCGCCGTCCTTCGCCGAGCTGCTCGCCCAGCTGGGTCAAACCCCGGCCACCCTTGAAGCCGGCGCCCTGTCGGACGCCGCCGAAGCACGTGTCCGCCAGGCCCGTGCGAGGCCTAATCCGACGATCGCTCTCGACGCCGAGAACGCTTTCGGCACGGGGCCCTTCTCGGGCTACGCCAATGCCGAAACCACCTTGTCGATCAGCCAGGACCTCGAGCTGTGGGGACGTCGGACCGCGCGGGTCAATGTCGCCCGCGCGGAAGCCGGAACCGCGGCGCTGCAGCGGGATCTCGCCATCATCGACGCCGCCGGAAGGCTCGCTCAGGTCTATGCCGATGCGGAAGCCGCCCAAAGGCGGGCTGCTCTCGCGGAGGAAAGCCTCACCCTGACCATCGCCGATGCGAGGGCCGCCCTTGTTCTTGTCGAGGAAGGCCGTGAGCCGCTGCTGCGCGGCATCCAGGGGGAAAGCGAAGCGGCTGCGGCGCGTGCCTCTCGCGATGAAGCCGTCGCGGAGCGCGACGCGGCCTTCGCGCGGCTGACCGCAGTCGCCATGCTGGCGGCTCCGGTCACGACGATCGACACCAGCCTGCTGGACCTCGCACCTGCCGCGACCTTCGCTCCCCCGGCGGAGGCGCCGGCCGTTCGCGTCGCCGAGGCTCAGCGCGCGGCCGCCGAACGCAGGATCGATGTGGAGCGGATCCGCTCGCGCCCGGACATCAACGCCAGCGTTGGTGTCCGTCGCTACGAGATGGAAGACGCGACGGCGCTGACTTTCGGCGTCAGCATGCCGCTGCCCCTGTTCGACCGCAACCGCGGGAACATCGACGCGGCGCAGGCCGACTTCCGGGCTGCGGATGCGCGGCTCCTGGGCGCCCGCCAGGAGGCCCAGGCCGATCGCGCCGCAGCGCGGGCGCGCCTCGCCGCCTCCGTGAGCCGGGTCTCCGCCGCCGATGCAGGGGTGGCGTCTGCCGAGGAGGCCTACCGTCTGTCGCGGATCGGATCCGAAGCGGGGCGCATCTCTCAACTCGAGCTGCGGGTCACCCGTGCAGCCCTGATCTCTGCCCGAACTTCGGCCGTCGATGCGCGCCTTGCACGCGTCCAGGCCGAGATTGAACTTGCGCGCCAGGACGGCCGCGCCCCCTTCCAAGGAGCCCAATGATGCGCAAGCGCACATCCAACAAGACGTTGCTGATCGGCGGCGCCGCCGCCGTCGTTCTGCTTGGCGGAGGCGGGCTGTTCCTGCTCACGCGCGGGCCGGACGCCGCTCCAGCCGCCGCCGAGGGTGAGGCGGGTCACGCTGAAGAAGAGGGCGCTCATGCCGAGGGCGAAGCCGGCCACGAAGGCGAGGCCGAAGCGCCGGAAGGCTTCGTCGCTCTGAGCGCGGCCCAGGCCCAGGCCGCCAACCTGATCGTGGTCGGCGTCGGTCGGGGAGGGGGCGCCGAAACCCGGCTCTCCGGGCGGGTCGAGCCCATGGTCGACGCGCGCGCCGCTGTGGCGGCGTCCGTCGGCGGGCGGGTCGAGCGGGTTCTCGTAGCTCCGGGCCAGTCGGTCCGGATCGGTCAGCCCCTGGCGAGCGTCGTCAGCGGTGAAGCGGCGACGTTCCGCGCGGACGCAGACGCGGCGGCCGCCGAAACTGAAGTGGCGCGCCAGGCTTATCAACGCAACCGCAATCTGGCGGACCAGGGCGTTGTCGCCCGACAGGAGGTCGAGGCGTCCCGCGCGCAACTGCTCAGCGCCGAAGCCGGCGCCCGCGCGGCTCGCGCGCGGTCCAGCGCGGCGGGCTCGCCCAACGCTTCGGGCCGCCTCAGCGTCACCAGCCCCATCACCGGAGTCGTGACCAGCGTCCAGGTCGGACCGGGCGGCTTCGTCGCCCCTGGCGGCGTTGTCGCCGAGGTCACCAACCCGGCCAGGGTTGAGCTCGTCTTCAACGCGCCGCCTGCTTTGGCCGCCAATGTAAGGGCCGGGGCGCCTCTGCGGGTCAGCAGCCCCAGCGGCGACTTCGACGCCATCGTCACCGGCGTTGCCGCAGGCGCGGGCGGCGAAAGCGGCGCCACGGTCATTCGGGCCCGGCCGACGGGCTCTGTCCTCCCGCCGGCCGGTTCCGCCGTCACGGGGGCGATCGTGACGGGCGAGACGACCGGCGGTCTCACCGTGCCGACCGAGTCCGTCCAGACCGTCGACGGCAACACCGTCGTCTTCGTTCAGGTCCCGAACGGCTTCCAGGCCCGTCCGGTGCTCGCCGGTCGTCAGGCCGGGGGGCGGACTGAAATCCTGCGTGGCCTCACCGGGGCTGAACGGGTCGCCGGCACGAACGCCTTCCTCCTCAAAGCCGAGCTCGCCAAGGGCGAGGCCGAGCACGGTCACTAGGGGCGCACCGCATGTTCAAATTCATCATCGAACTCTCGGTCAAATTCCGATGGTTCGTGGTTCTCGCCACGGCGCTTGTCGCGGCCTACGGACTCCTCGAGCTGACACGGCTTCCCATCGACGCCGTGCCGGATATCACCAATCGCCAGGTCCAGGTGACCACGGTCGCTCCGGCGCTCGCGCCTGAACAGATCGAACGACAGGTCACCTACCCGATTGAAACCGCCATGGCCGGCATTCCCGGCCTGACCACGACCCGATCCCTCAGCCGAAACGGCTTCAGCCAGGTCACGGTCATCTTTACCGACCAGACCGACATCTATTTCGCGCGCCAGCAGGTCGCCGAACGGCTCGCGGGCGCCCGGGAGGCCATGCCTGACGGGGTGGAGCCGACCATGGCCCCGATCACCACGGGCCTCGGTGAAGTGCTGATGTGGACGATCGACTACAAGCCATTCAACAGTCAGAACCTCGCCAAGCCTGGCGAGCCGGGCTGGCAGGCGGGCGGAGCCTATCTGACGCCCGAAGGCGATCTGCTTTCGACCCCGCAGCAGCGCGCCACCTATCTGCGCACCGTGCAGGACTGGATCGTCGCGCCGCAAATGCGGACCGCCCCCGGTCTCGCCGGCGTCGACACCGTCGGCGGCTATGTGAAGGAGTATGCGGTCCGTCCGGACGCGGCGCGCCTTTCCGCCTACGGCCTGGGCATGGGCGACCTTATCCAGGCCCTCGATCGCGCCAACACTCAGGCCGGCGCAGGCTATATCCAACGCGCTGGCGAAGCTCTGACGGTCCGCACCGACGCCTTGGCCTCCACCGTGGAAGATCTGGCTCAGGCGCCGGTCGTCAACCGGAACGGCCTGATCGTGCGGGTCGCCGATGTCGCCACGGTCGAGATCGGCCAGGCTCCGCGCCTGGGCGGCGCCAGCCGTGACGGCCACGAGGCCGTGCTCGGAACGGCGCTGATGATCGCGGGCGGCAACAGCCGCACCGTGGCCCAGGCGGCCGGGGAGCGACTCGATGAGGTTCGCAAGACTCTGCCCGCAGGGATCGAGGCGGTGACGGTCCTTGACCGTAGCGCCCTGGTCAACTCGACCATCTCGACCGTGGCCCGCAACCTCACCGAGGGCGCCCTTCTGGTCATCGTCGTGCTGTTCCTGCTGCTCGGAAACATTCGTGCGGCCAGCATCACGGCCTTGATGATCCCGATCAGCTTCCTGTTCGCCGTCATCGGCATGAATAGGTTTGGCATCAGTGGAAACCTGATGAGCTTGGGCGCGCTGGACTTCGGCCTTCTGGTCGATGGGGCGGTCATCGTCGTCGAAAGCACCCTGCTGATGCTATCGCAGCGGCGGATCGATCTGGGACGGGCCCTGACCCGTCGGGAACGCCTCGATGTCGCCGTGGCCGCAGCTCGCAAGATGGTCAAGCCGGCCGCCTTCGGTCAGCTGATTATCCTGCTGGTCTTCACGCCCCTGCTGATGCTTGAGGGGGTGGAGGGCAAGACCTTCGTCCCCATGGGGGCGACGGTGATGCTGGCCTTGGTCGGGGCCTTCATCTTCTCCTTCACCTTCGTTCCGGCCATGACGGCCCTGCTGGTGCGGGATCCCAAGAAGGTCGAGACCGACGAACACGGCCACGCCCACGAACACGAAACCTTCCTGCTCCGCCACGCGCGGCGTTGGATCCAGCCGGCCATCCGCGCCGCCGTCGATCGTCCGAAGATCGTCCTGATCTCGGCGCTCGGCGCGGTCGTCGTCGGTGGTCTGGCCTTTTCGTCCCTCGGGCGGGAGTTCATCCCTACCCTGGACGAAGGCGACATCGCCATGCAGGCGCTGCGTGTTCCCTCGGCGTCGCTGGAACAGTCGCTCGCCATGCAGATGGCGTTGGAACGGGTCATCACCGCCCAGCCGGAAGTCGAGACCATGTTCTCCAGGACCGGCACCGCCGAGGCGGCCGTCGACCCGATGCCGCCCAACATTTCGGACAGCGTCATCGTTCTGAAGGACCGCAAGGACTGGCCGGATTCAGGTCTCGAGAAGGAAGCCTTGCTCGAGCGGTTCGAAGAGCTCGCCAACCAACAGATCGGGAATAATTTCGAGTTCAGCCAACCCATCGAGCTCCGCTTCAACGAACTCATTTCCGGGGTCCGGACCGACCTCGCGGTCATGGTCTACGGCGATGACTTCGACACCATGCAGCGGGTCGCTGATGAGGTGGCCGGCGTACTGCGGCAGACCACCGGCTCCGCCGACGTTCGCGTCGAACAAGCGTCGGGCTTGCCGACGCTCACGGTCAGCGTCGATCGGTTCGCGGCGGCCAGCTACGGCCTGTCCGCAGCCGACGTTTCTGAAGCGGTCTCGGCCGCCATCGGCGGCGCGGAGGCCGGCCGGATTTTCGAGGGCGACCGTCGCTTCGACGTCGTCGTCCGTCTTCCGGACGATGCGCGCAACGATCCGGCGGCGCTCGCGGCCCTGCCGATCGTCTCTTCGACAGGCGTAACCGTGCCGCTGTCTTCGGTAGCCCGTATCCAAAGCGCCGAGGGGCCGAACCAGATCAGCCGCAACGACGGTAGCCGACGGATGGTGGTCCAGGCCAACGTTCGCGGCCGGGATCTGGGCGGCTTCGTCACCGACGCACAAACCAAGGTGGACCAAATCCAGCTCCCGCCGGGCGTCCGCCTGACCTGGGGCGGTCAGTTCGAGAACCTCAAACGGGCCGAACAACGGCTGGGCCTGGTTATTCCGATCGTCTTCGTCCTGATCGGTGTGCTGCTGTTTATGGCTCTGGGGTCGTTCTCCGAGGCTGGGCTGGTCTTCGCCTGCGTGCCCTTGGCCTTGATCGGCGGCGCCTTGGCGCTTCTCATGCGAGGGATGCCGTTCTCGGTGTCTGCGGCCGTTGGCTTCATCGCCGTCTCGGGTGTGGCGACCCTGAACGGACTTGTTTTGATGCAGGCCATTCGCGAGCGATTGCAGGCGGGGCTCGCGCCCCGGGACGCGGCGATCGAAGGGGCGTCCAGCCGATTGCGTGCGGTGTTGACGACAGCCTTGGTCGCCATTGTCGGCTTCATCCCGATGGCGCTCGCCCACGGCGCGGGGGCCGAGGTTCAGAAGCCTCTGGCGACGGTCGTCATCGGCGGCCTTCTGACCGCGACGGCCCTGACCCTGCTGGTCCTGCCGACCTTCGCGGCCAAGGCGGTGCGTCATCGCAAGGACGAGGGGGTTGAGGATTGATTGCTCGCACTCAGGATGACCGTCAGCAGCGACGCACGTTGCTGACGGTTCTCGCGCTCAACGCGGGCCTGGCATTAGCGCTCGGGATCGGCGGCTTGTCCGCCGATTCCAGCGCTCTGCTGGCCAATGCAGTGGACAACGCCTCGGACGCTGCTGTCTATCTGATCAGCTTTCTCGCGATCGGTCGGCCTGGTTCGTGGAAGCGGGGGGCGGCGCGCCTCTCGGGCGTCATGCTCCTTATCTTCGGCGCTGGCGTCCTTCTGGACGCGGGTCGTCGATTCCTCATCGGGACCGAACCGATCGGCCCGACCATGATGGGACTCTCGGTCGTCGCAGCGATCATCAACCTGATCTGCCTGCAGTTGATCCGCCGTCAGCACAGCGGCGACGTCAACATGAAGGCTGCCGAGACGTTCAGCTTTAACGACTTCGCCTCCAACGGGGGAATCCTCGTCGCCGGGGCCCTGGTGCTCTGGCTCGGCCAGGCGTGGCCGGACCTCGTCGTCGGCGTCCTCGTGGCCGCCATCGCGTTGAAGGGCGGCGTGGATATCCTGCGCGATGCGGCTAAGGATCGTCCGGCTGAGGGGGAGGGGCAATGATGCCGCTCGAGCCCTCCGACAGCGTCTCCAAGCCCGCAAGCCCCGCTTTGTCCGGCTCCTCGCCCCCTGATGACGCCTGTCGATCAGCGGTCGATATCCAATCCGTTCAACGATGGCGCAAGGCGGGCATTCTCGTCGGGGGCCTGCTTCTTGTCGTCTGCGCGGCGCTCGTCACATCCTGGCCCTTGCTCGAACATCCTGTCGAGCATCTGGGCCTGATCGCCATCATGGTTTGCATCATCGGTCGGGCTTGGTGTTCCCTTTACATCGGTGGCCGCAAGAAACAGGAGATCATATCCGCAGGACCGTATTCGGTCAGCCGCAATCCGCTGTACGTCTTCAGCTTCATCGGCGCGTTTGGCATCGGCGCCCAGTCCGGCAGCCTTAGCGTCGGTTTGGTCTTCGGATTAGCCTGCTGGGTGGTGTTTCGCATCGTGGTCGGCCGCGAAGAACGCTTCCTCTCCGACGCCTTTGGACACGACTACCAAGCTTACCGTGAGCGCACCCCTCGGTTCCTGCCCAAGCTCTCCCTATGGCGCGACGAGGCGGAAATCATGATCCGGCCGGTATTCTTCGTCCGCACGGTGCGCGACGGCTTCGTCTTTCTCCTAGCGCTTCCGCTTTTCGAAGCGATTGAGCAGCTCCAGCGGCTCGGGGGCTTTAATGCCGTCGTGCCCGTGCCCTGAGGTCGGGAGAACCGGGATGACCACCTGCGAGCGGATCGCGCTGGAACCCGCTGGCCCGGCGCGCCTTCGCCCGTGTCGCTATCCCGCCCCCTCGATCGCGGCGGTCGCCGCAAGCAGCCGCGATTCCCAACCCGCAACGGGACCCTATTTATGACCAGCACAACACTGCCGGACCATCTCCACACCAAGTCCGAGGAGCACGATCACGGTGGCGTTCTAGGCTCCAATACGGAGCTGATCTTCGCCCTGACAAGTGGCCTTGCTCTGGGCCTTGGATTCGCCCTCGAGAAACTCGCAACGGGCCTTCCCGCTTGGATTCCCCTCGCCCTCTTCCTGATCGCCTACATCTTCGGCGGCTTTTTTACGGTGCGAGAAGCGTTCGAGAACCTCCGCCAGAAGCGCTTCGAGATCGATACCTTGATGCTCGTCGCAGCCGCAGGTGCGGCGGCGCTCGGGGCCTGGGCCGAAGGCGCTCTCCTGCTGTTTCTGTTCAGCATCGGCCACGCGCTCGAACACTACGCCATGGGCCGCGCCAAACGCGCGATCGAGGCCCTGGCCGAGCTTGCCCCCCGGACAGCCCATGTGCGACGCGACGGGCAGGTCGTCGAATTGCCTGTCGAAGATTTGGTCGTCGGCGACACCGTGGTGGTGCGTCCAAACGAACGACTGCCCGCTGATGGCTTTGTCGTGGTCGGCACCACAAGCATCAACCAAGCCCCCGTGACCGGCGAAAGCATGCCTGTCGACAAGCAGCCCGTCGCGGACCCCGAGGCGGCGCGGGCGAGACCGGCCCAGGTCGGATCGCCGTCTCTCGTCTTCGCGGGCACCATCAATGGCTCAGGCGCCATCGAGATTGAGACGACCCGCACATCGAGCGACACCACCCTGGCCAAGGTGGTTCGGATGGTGAGTGAGGCCGAGACGCAGAAGTCGCCGACCCAGCGCTTCACGGACAGGTTCGAAAGCATCTTCGTGCCTGTGGTGCTGGCGCTCGCCTTTGTCCTGCTGTTCGCCTGGGTCGTCGTCGATGAGCCGTTCCGCGACAGCTTCTATCGCGCCATGGCCGTGCTGGTCGCCGCGAGTCCTTGCGCGCTCGCCATCGCCACCCCGAGCGCCGTCCTCTCGGGCGTCGCCCGTGCGGCGCGCGCCGGTGTCCTGATCAAGGGCGGCGCGCCGTTGGAGAACCTCGGCTCGCTCAACGCCATCGCCTTCGACAAGACCGGCACCCTGACCGAGGGACGGCCGCGGATCACCGACGTCATGACGGTGCGCGGGACGAAGGAGGGCGATCTTCTGGCGGTCGCTGTGGCGGTCGAACGGCTCAGCGACCACCCGTTGGCGGAGGCCATCGCGCGCGACGGTGGCGCACGCTTGCGCGATACGATCATCCCGGCCGCGATCGACCTCAAGAGCCTGACGGGCAAGGGCGTGACCGCCCAGCTGCACGGCGAGACGATCTGGATAGGGAAGCCGGAGATGTTCGGCGTCGACGGCGTAGCGCCGCTCGGCGACGAAACAACCTCTGTCGTCGCTCAATTGCGACTGCAGGGTCGAACCCTGATGGTGGTGCGACGCGGCACGCGCGATCTCGGTGTCATTGGGCTTCTTGATACGCCTCGCCCAGCGGCGCGGCCGACGCTGACCGCTCTTCGCGCCCTCGGCATCGGGCGAATGATCATGATCTCGGGCGATCACCAGAAGGCCGCACAGGCGATCGCCGGACAGGTCGGCCTGACAGAGGCTTGGGGCGACCTCATGCCCGAGGACAAGGTTGACGCCATCAAACGCCTTCGCGCTGACGGCAAGATCGCCATGGTCGGCGACGGGGTGAACGACGCCCCGGCCATGGCCACGGCGACCGTCGGTATCGCGATGGGCGCGGCTGGCTCCGATGTTGCGCTTGAGACCGCCGACGTCGCCCTGATGTCGGACGACCTGTCGCAGCTGCCCTTCACCGTCGGTCTCAGCCGACAGACGCGGCGCATCATTCTCCAGAATCTCTACGTCAGTCTCGGAATCGTCGCCTTCCTTGTGCCGGCGACGATCCTCGGCCTTGGCATCGGCCCTGCCGTGGCGCTCCACGAGGGGTCGACCCTGCTGGTGGTGTTCAACGCTCTGCGCCTGCTCGGCTACCACGACCGAACGGCGCCCATCCTTCCCAGTGCAATCCCGGCCGCCCCCGTGGCCCCGCCGGCTCTCTCGAGGACATCGTCATGAAGCGTTTCGGATGGATTTCCGTCATCGCCGTCTTTCTCGCCCTGTCGGCCTTCGCCTTCGGGATGATCTCGCGGCAAACCCGCGAGGTCCCTGCGGCGCCGTCGGCGGCTGACTCTCGCCCGAGCGACACCGAGGCAAGCCACGCTGGCGAGACCACGGACAGCCCATCGACTCGCGCCTATCGCGAGGCCAGCGCGAAGATGCACCAGGCCATGAGCATCAACTACACGGGCGACGCCGACATCGACTTCCTGCGCGGAATGATCGCCCACCACGAGGGTGCGCTCGCAATGGCCAAGGTCGCCGTCGAGCATGGCGAAGCCCGCGACGTGCGCAGTCTGGCCGATGAGATCATCGCGGCCCAGGAATCCGAAATTGTCCGGATGAGAATCCTTCTTGCGCGCCATGAGGACACGCCCGCGCCCAACGCAAGGCCCTGACGCATGGCCGGCAAACGCTTCACCGTGCGCGGCCGGAGCATTCGTTGGCGGGAAGGCCGCTATCGCCAACGAGGTAGGCGGCGGCTCCAGGCGCGCCCGCTGAAGCCACGGCCCGTGCT
Organism: Brevundimonas mediterranea; assembly: GCF_011064825.1. Lineage (NCBI taxonomy): Bacteria > Pseudomonadati > Pseudomonadota > Alphaproteobacteria > Caulobacterales > Caulobacteraceae > Brevundimonas > Brevundimonas mediterranea. Next base: position 436,327 of record NZ_CP048751.1, on the reverse strand, counting down.
CGATACGCTCGTCGCCATCGGGGTCAGCCTGTTCGCAGGAGGCCTGGTCTTCTGCATGGCCCTTCTGCTGCTGGGCGCACACAAGGTGCCGCTGCATTTTGGGTACGGGGCCATTCTGGGCGGCGTGATCGGCTGCTCGTTTGTGTTTGGACCCCGCGATAGGCCAGGACTGATGGTCGTCGGAGGCTTGGTCGTCGTTTGGGTTTTGGGAACGGCCGTTCTCTACGCTTCGCGAGACCAGATCGTCCTGCGTCCACATGAGCACCGCAGCGCCGCCGCCAAGTCTGCGCCACGGAAGGCTGACTGAATGCCCGAAGCCGCGCTGACCGAGCCATCGCCTCGCCCCGTCCGGATCGCGCGCGGCGGCTGGCTGGACGCGCTGCGTTTTATCGTAGGGGCGCTGATCATCCTCTACCATTTCCGCGAGGCCGCGCCTGTGCCTCTCGGACAACTGCATCCAGTCTTCGAGCGCGGCTATCTGCTCACCGACTTCTTCATCATCGACTCCGGCTATGTCCTGGCCCGCATCTACGGTGATCGCCTCGCGTCCGGACAGGCCTCGCTGCGCGCCTATGCGCGCCAGCGCCTGCTGCGGGTCATTCCGGCCCACCTGGCGGTCAGCCTCGTTCTGGTGCTGCTCGTCGGCGGCGCCGCCCTGGCCGGGATCGCGCCCAGCAATCCGCGCTGGTTCGACTGGTCGCAACTGCCCGCGCAGGTGCTACTGGTCCAGGCCTATGGCGTGCCGGGCGGGCAGGGGTGGAACGCCCCGACCTGGACCCTCTCGGCCCTGATCGGCTGCTATCTCCTGCTGCCCTGGATCTGCCGCGCTCTGTGGCGCTGGCCGCCGGTCGCAGTGGTGATCGGCGCGACGCTCCTCGTCGTCGCCGCCGATATCGCCGCTTCGCTGTGGCTCGGCGATCCGATCTACCGCCTGCCGATGCGCTACGGCATCCTGCGCGCCCTGCCGCTCTTCCTGCTCGGGGTCGCGGCGGCCTTCTACGGTTCGCGGGTCTGTGTCGCGCCACACCGGGCCAGGGCGATCGGCCTCGCCGCCGCCTTCGCGCTCGTGGGGCTGCAGGCCTTCGGCGCCTTCAGCCTGCTGTCGCTGGGCCTGATGACCGTGATCATCTGGGCCGCCGGCGCCGTGCCGGTGCGCAGTCCTTCACGGATGATCGAGCATTTGGCCCTTATGTCTTTCTCGATGTTCCTCACCAATGAGGTGAGCCGCATCGTCTGGTTCGGCTTGCTCGACGCCTTGGGACAGGAGGCCTGGTCGTCCGACGTTCGCTGGGTCCTGTGGGCCATCGGCTTGGTCGGGGCGTTCGTGGCCGCCGCCGTGTTTCGCTACGGCTTCGACCGACCGGTCCAGACCTGGCTTAGTCCGTCCCGACGACCGGGGTCGACCCGAAGGTCGGCCGCCGCCACGGAACGGGCCGTGGAATTGGGCGGCCCCGGCGTCGCCGCGCCCGGGCGCCCGGGGCAGGCCGCCATCGACCCGCCCCGGGCTTGATCAGGGGCGCGGCTCAGTGCTTGTGGGCCCGGACCCCGCGGCCACCTCCGGCCCTGTCTGGGGGGCCAGATCCCGGGCCGCGCCGGGGCGCTGCGGGCGGCAGGCCGGACACAGACCCTGGCCTTCGAGCGTGATCCGTTCGATCTCGTAGCCCGCCGCTGTCGCGGCCGCGCCCAGCGACGCCATGCCGGACGAAGGGATCTGGCGACAGAAGCCGCAACAGTCGCACAGAAGAAAAACCGCAGGCGAACCGAGGCGTTCGGGATCGCAGGCCACATAGGCCTTGAGGCTGGAAAGACGATGGATCAGACCGTGAGTTTCGAGGAACTGCAGCGCCCGATAGACCGTAGCCGGCTTCGCGACGCGAGCATCCTGGTGATACGTCGCCACGAGATCATAGGCCTTGGCCGGAGCGCCCGCGACGAGCAGGAGCTCCAGCACCCTGCGCCGGGGGCGCGTCAGCTTATCCCCGGTGGCGGCGACGCTGGCGGCGGCAGCGTCCAGGGCGCGTTCCACCTGTGCGGCCGTTGGCGGCGCGGTCTCACGGTCGTGCGGACAAGGCGAGGTCATCGAGGGGCTGGGCCCGCCTCCAGGGTTCGTCGGACGGCGCTCTCCACTCCAAGGGAACGGCGGGCTCATTTTTTAGCTTGCACCTACAGTCGCTGGAGGAGGTAGCCTTGCCCTATAGAGATCACAAGGAACAGACATGACGGCGCAACCCCTCGAAAGCCGATACCGGGTCACCGGGATGGATTGCGCCAGCTGCGGCCGCAAGATCGACACGGCGATCCGCAGGCTGCCGGGCGTCGAGGACGTCTCGGTGGCGGTGCAGACCGGCGTGCTCAAGATCCGGCATGGCGGAGACCTCGCCGACGAGGCGGTCCTGCAGCAACTGCGCAACCTCGGCTACAGCGGAGAAGCGGCCGCGCCGACGTCCGGAGCCGTCGCTGCGGCGGCGGGCCCACCTCCGGCGGCCGCCCGGGCCGGGGGCGCCCCGTGGTGGTGGACCGGCAAGGCCCGCCTCACCGCGCTCTGCGGCCTGGCGCTGTTGTCCGCCTATGGACTGGGCACGCTGTTCCCCTCCCTCGAACGATACGCCTTCCTCGCCGCCCTGGCCGTGGGGCTGATTCCGATCGCGTCGCGCGCCTTTTCGGCGGCGCGCCACGGCACGCCCTTCTCCATCGAAATGCTGATGACCATCGCCGCCGTCGGCGCCGTCTTCATCGGGGCCGCGGAAGAGGCCGCCGCCGTCGTCCTGTTGTTCCTGGTCGGCGAGATGCTCGAAGGGGTGGCGGCCGGACGCGCGCGCAAGAGCATCCAGGGGCTCGCCGCCCTCGTGCCCAAGACCGCCTTCGTCGAGGCGGACGGGGTGACCACGGAGGTCGCCGCCGAGACCGTGGCGGTGGGCGCGATCATCCTGGTCCGGCCCGGAGACCGCGTTCCGGCGGACGGCGAGATCATCGAGGGCGCGGGAGACCTCGACGAGGCCCCGGTGACGGGCGAGAGCGTGCCCAGGCGCAAGGTCGTGGGCGATCCTGTGTTCGCCGGCACGATTAACGGCGGCAGCGTCCTGCGGGTGCGCGTGACGGCCTCGGCCTCGGACAACACCATCGCCCGGGTGGTGCGTCTCGTCGAGGAGGCGCAGGAATCGAAATCGCCGACCGAACGCTTCATCGACCGCTTCTCGAAAATCTACACGCCGGGCGTGCTCGTGTTCGCCGCCCTCGTCGCGGTCACGCCGCCGCTGCTGTTCGGCGGGACGTGGAGCGAATGGGTCTACAAGGGCCTCGCCGTGCTGCTGATCGGCTGCCCCTGCGCCCTCGTCATCTCCACGCCGGCCGCCATCGCCGCCGGCCTGTCGGCGGGGGCCCGGCGCGGCCTGCTCATGAAGGGCGGGGCCGTGCTGGAGACGCTGGGCAAGATCACGGCGATCGCCTTCGACAAGACGGGGACCCTGACCGCCGGCAAGCCCGTCGTCACCGACGTCGTCGCCGGAACGCGGGATGCCTCCGCCCTGCTGACCCTAGCGGCCGCGCTGGAAACGGGATCGAGCCATCCGCTCGCCCTCGCCATCCTCGCCCGAGCTGAGGCGGACAAGATCACGGCGCCGCCGGCCTCGGCCACCCAGGCCATTCCGGGGGAGGGCGTGGAAGGCGAGGTCGGCGGCGAACGCATATTCCTCGGCTCGCCGCAGGCCGCGGCCCGACGCGCCCCGATCACGCCGGCCCAGGACGCGGCCATCGCCGCCCTGAACGCCGAGGGCAAGACGGTTTCCGTCCTTGTCGTCGGGGATGGCGTCGCCGGGTTCCTCGCCATGCGCGACGAGGCGCGGCCCGACGCAGTCCAGGGTCTGGCCGACCTGAAGGCGCGGGGCATCCGGACCATCATGCTGACGGGCGACAACCGCCGCACGGCGGAGGCGGTCGCCGCCGGCCTGGGCATCGAGCCCCGGGCCGAACTGCTGCCGCAGGACAAGCTAGTCATCGTCAAGGCGCTGCAGGCCGAGGGGCTGGTGGTCGCCAAGGTCGGGGACGGCATCAACGACGCCCCGGCCCTGGCCCAGGCGGATGTCGGCATCGCCATGGGCGGCGGCACCGACGTGGCCCTGGAGACGGCGGACGCCGCCGTCCTGCACGGCCGGGTCAGGGACATTCCCGACATGATCGCCTTGTCCCGCGGAGTGATGGGCAATATCCGGCAGAACATCACCATCGCCTTAGGCTTGAAGGCGGTGTTCCTGGTCACCACCGTGATCGGGGTGACGGGCCTGTGGCCCGCCATCCTCGCTGACACCGGAGCCACGGTCCTGGTCACCGCCAACGCCATGCGCCTGCTGCGCTGGACGCCGCGTCGTCAACCGTCGTGACTGCCGGCGGTGCGCCTTCTCAGGCCCCGTTGTGGCGACCGAACACGCGGGTCGAACCGTCGTTGAGGATCAGGACGGTCGCATAGGGTTCGCGCCCGGCGGCCTCCATGCCCGGCGAGCCCGCCGGCATGCCGGGCGCGCTTAGTGCGCGGGCGGCGGGGCGTTCGCCGAGCAGCCGCTCGACATCGCTCGACGGAACATGGCCCTCGATGGCGTAGGCGCCGACCACCGCTGTGTGGCACGAGGCGAGGCGGTCCGGAATGCCATGCCGGGCCCGGATCGGGGCGAGATCCTCGCGCTCGACGACCTCGACGATCCAGCCCGCCTGGCGCATGTGGGCGATCCAGCCGCCGCAGCAGCCGCACCATGGCGTCTTGTAGGCGATCATCCGTTTCGGGGGCGCGGCGAGGGCCGGGCCGGGCACGGCGACCAGGGGCAGGCCGAACACGAGGGTCCGGCGGGACAAGCGCGGGCGAGTTTGAACCAAAGTGAGCGCTCCTTGGGAGTCCAAATCCCACCATGGCGGGCGCGGGCCGGTTTGGCGACGGGCGCAGTTGTCGCGCCCTGACCTGACGTCGCCCAGGCGTGGAGCGCCGGCTAAGCCCGCCCATATCGCAGCGGAACCTCTGGTAGAAGGCCCGCACCCGCCCGGGCAGGACACAGCCCCCTGCTCGGCCGGCGCGGCCAAGCGAATCCGTTCGCCTGAGGCGCCCGGGGTCTCGCAACCATGCCTTCGCTGACGTATCGCGACCGTACGAGGCCGGTCACGCAAGCGCTGATCCCCGCGGAATGGTCATGGGCGACGGGATTGAGGAGCCGGCGGAAGCCGGAGGCGAAGCGTCCGCTGCGGCGAACGTGGCGTCGAGAGCTAGCCCGCAGACGCTTGCGGGGCCCCGAAGGCGCCAAAAACTGCATGTGAGCGGCAACGGCCTCCGCCCGGCCGTATAAGGCGCAACACGGCGCGCGCGACCAACAGGCTGACTTTTCGCGCGGGCCCGCTCGCGAAGACGAGCCTTCGGCCCTCGAGGGCAGCGAGGACGAGGCCGGCCCGGCGCGCCCGGGCCGACGCATTACGTCCCTGGCTCAAGACCAGCGCCTCTCTGTTCCGGAGCCCGCCGACCCCACAATCTCGGTTGCGCCGCCGATTGTAGATGAACTCTCGCGGGCAAGTGCGGAGATCCAAATCGCAAGCGGTTCAGTGATCCGTGGTCGAATGCATGTGAGCTTGAGGTCGCCGGCCGGCCCCTGATGTCTGGTCCACCGCATTTCCACATGATCTCGGCTCGGCGAAGTACGGGTTTGACGAGGTCGGGAGGCGTCGCCGTTCGGAACATCTTCCCGGCGCCGGGGTTGGATCCAGATCACCCGAGAGAGCCTCCGATGCAAATCCAACCAATGATCAGCACCCACCCCGACGTACGCGGCAGCGTGAACGACAGCCTCATTCGCGCGATCGAAGCGGGCTACGGCTGCGCCGCCGTATGCCGCATCTGCGCTGACGCCTGCCTGGCCGAGGAGATGGTCAGGGACCTGACCCAGTGCATCCGGCTCGATCTCGACTGCGCCGATGTCTGTCTGGCTACGGCCGGGCTCGCCGTGCGGCGCGCCGGCAGCAACGAGGCCTTGATAAAGCGCATGCTCGAGACCTGCGCCGAGGCTTGCGCCGACTGCGCCATCGAGTGCGAGAAGCACGCCGAGATGCACGAGCATTGCCGTATCTGCGCCGAAGAATGCCGGCGTTGCGAAGATGCTTGCCGCGAGGCGGCCGCGTCGATCAGGCCTTCACGGCACTGAGGCTGACCGCTGTCATCGGCACAGGGTCGTATCTTCGACGCTAGCTCGAGCCCAGCTCATCAATCACCGGGCACCTAACCCGTCCGCCTTCACTGCAGTCGGCCACAGCCTGCCTCAGCACTTTCCGTAGCCTCTGCAGATCCTCGATCTTGGCGTCCACGCTGGCGATGTGGTCTTGGGCCATGTCGCGGACTTCGCAGCACGCCTGAACGCCCGGCTCGCTCAGCGCGATCAGGCGCCGAATGGCGTCGATGCCGAAGCCCAGTTCGCGCGACCGGCGGATGAAGCGCAGACGCTGGGCGTGTTCCGGCTCATAGCTGCGGTGGCCGCCCTCGGTCCGGGCCGGCGCGGGCATCAGCCCGATACGTTCGTAGTAGCGCACCGTTTCCAGGTTCACCCCGGCGCTGTCAGCGAGGCGCCCGATCGTCAAACTTCGTGCGGACATGGCTCTTGATCCCGTAGCGGCTACGGGTTGTAGCCTGTAGCAGAAATCGAACGGGAGGTCCCATGGCCATCGATTACGACCGGCCCCGCATGCCCGAGGTCGCCGTCAGCGCCTCGGCCGCCCTCGGCGGTGTCGCCTCGGTGTTCGCCTGGGCCGCGTGCTGTGTGTTGCCTCTGGCTCTGTCCGTGGCGGGCGTATCCTTCGCCGGCGCCGCGGTCATCGCGGGTGCGCGGAACTGGCTGACGCTTCTGGCCGCCGTCATCCTGGCCGCGGGCTGGCTGCTGCATTGGCGTCGCCTGCGGATGTGTCGGAAAGACGGGGCCTGCCGCCACCCTTCGCGGCTCGCCTTCTGGCTGCTGGTGATCGCCAGTCTGCTGATCGTCCTGTCCATGGCCTGGCAGCCGTACATCGAGCCGTGGGCCATGACGCGACTGGCGGCCATGCGATGACCCGGGCCATCGTTCTAGACTCGACGCTGACCTGCCCGGATTGCGGTCATGTCGCGACGGAGACCATGCCCACCGACGCCTGCATCTGGTTTTACGATTGTCTCGGCTGCGGCGTGAAGCTGAAGCCCCTACCCGGCGACTGCTGCGTGTTCTGCTCCTATGCCGACGTGCCGTGTCCGCCGATCCAGGTAGATGGCAAGGGGTGTTGCAGCTAGGCTACGGCGGCATTGCTGCATTCCCGGAGTTCGCCGTGACCGACCACGCCACGCCCAACCTACCGTCGCGGGATTTCGAAGTTACGTCCCAGTTCTACACTCGACTGGGCTTCGAACAGGACTGGCGCGACAAAGGCTGGATGATCCTGAAAAGGGGCGGTTTGACGCTGGAGTTCTTCCCGCATCCGGACGTGGATCCGCTGACCAGCAACTTCAGCTGCTGCCTGCGGCTGGACGACCTGGACGGGTTTTACGCAGAGTGCGTCGTTTCAGGATTGCCGAAAACCTGCTGGGGCCACCCTCGCCTGCACGCGCCGAAGCTTGAGGAGTCGGGACTGCGGATCGGCGCGCTCATCGACCCGGACGGAAACTTGATCCGCCTTATCCAGAACTGAGGCGTCCGGCGGCTCCCCCACGGGAAACCGCCGGAAACCATCGATGCGACGATCAGTTGTGGTCGGCGTGGCCCTGAGGCGCGGGCGTATCCGACGGCGCCGGGGCGGGCGGCGTCGGCTCGGGCGGGGCGGGCTCGGTCTTCATCTCGTCGCAGCAGCTCATGGCGGCGTCCGCGGCCATGTCCTTGCAGCACTCGCAACCTTCGGCGGCGAGGGCCGCGCCGGCGCTCAGGGTTAGGATCGCGCCGGCGGCGGCCAGCAGGTTGGAAACTTTCATCGTCGTTCTCCTAGTGAACCATAAAGCTGACCGAGCCGGACATCTTGTGGCCGTCCGGGCCCTCGGCGGTCCAGGCGGCAGTGTAGGTTCCTGGGGCCAGACGCGGAAGAGCCACGCCGACGGTCGCGGCGGCGGGCGCTGCGGGGACACTCACTTCGACCGGGGCCTGACCTTCGGCGGTGAGCGTGACCGTCTTGAGGACCATCGTATGCGGGAAGGTGACGCTGAAGCGTTCCGGCGAGCCCTGGGTCATCGCCCCGTTCGCGGGAGCCGTCGTGACTCCCGACTGGGTCGCGGCGGCCTGCGCCGGCATGCTGTGGCCGGCGTGCGGATCCTGGGCGGAGGCGGCGCCGGCGAAAGCCAGGGCCGCCGTGAGGGTGAGAATGCGGATCAAGGGGTGGTCTCCTTCGGTTAGAACCAGGCCTTGAGGCCGACGATGAACCGGATGTCCTCGGCCTCGCCGCCGCGGGCTTCGATGTAGCCGGCTGTGTCTCCGAGCGCGCGGCTCCACTCGACGCCGACATAGGGGGCGAACTCCTTGCGGAACTCGTAGCGCAGTCGCAGGCCCGCCTCGACCGAGGACACGCCCGAGCCAATCTCCAGTTCCGGAATGTCGCTGGCCGAAGCGTCGATTTCGAGGCGGGGCTGAAGGATCAGGCGCTGGGTGATGCGCAGGTCGTATTCGGCCTCGACGCGGGCGGTCAGGTCGCCGTCGGTCGACAGGAAGGCGGCGGCGTCGACTTCCCACCAATGGGGCGCCAGGCCCTGCAGGCCGAGGACCAGATGCGTCGTATCTTCGCCGTCGGGCCGGAAGTCCTGTCGCACGCCGGCCTGGAGGTCCCAGAAGGGCGTCACGGCGCGGCTGTAGAGAGCCTGGACTTCGGCGTCCTCGAGCGCGCCGTTGAAATCGCCTTCGCCCTCGGATTTCCACCAGAAGCGGTTGATGTCGCCGCCCGTCCAGCCCTGGACGTCCCAGAGGTAGGTCTCGCCGCCGTCGCCGAAGCCGGCTTCGAGGCGATCGAGAATGACGGCCGTGGTGCGGACGTCGCCGTTTTCGTGAATCAGGGTCCGGCGAGAGGCGGCCATGGCCTCGGCGCCGAAGACGAGATCGGCAGCGTGGACAGGGCCGGCCAGGGCGGCGGGCGGGAGCGGGTCCTCCGGAGGACGGCCGGGGTTGTCGGCGCTGGTCGCCACATTGGGCGGCCCCATGCTCATGGTCGACATGTCATGCCCGGCGTGAGGGTCGGTCTGCGCGGGTGACATGGCCGACATGTCGTGGCCCGCGTGTGGATCAGCCTGGCCGGGCGTCGCCGCCGGCATCTGGTGTCCCGCCTGCGGGTCTACGGGCGCGGGCTGCGCCGGCATCCGGTGGCCTGCATGCGGATCCGCGGCGGGCGGCGTCTGCGCGGGCGGCATGACGTGACCGGCGTGCGGATCCTGCGCCGGTCGGGCCGGCGCCGCGGTCGCCGGCATAGTGTGGCCCGTGTGAGTGTCCTGGGCCTGGGCGCTGAAGGCGCTGACGGCGAGCACCAGCGGGGCGAGGGCGACGGCGAGGCGGCTCATGACGCGGCTCCGTCCATGGGCCGCACCGTCACAACATTGAACATGCCGGCGTGCATGTGCATCAGCATGTGGCAGTGGAAGGCCCAGTCGCCGGGCGCGTCGGCGGTCAGATCGAAGGTCACCTTGCCGCCGGGCGCGACGTTGACCGTATGCTTGAGGGGCTGGTGACCGGTGGGTCCGCCGGTCACCAGTTCAAAGAAATGACCATGCAGATGGATCGGGTGGGCCATCATGGTGTCGTTGACCAGGGTCACCCGCACCCGCTCGTTGCGCTCGAAGCGGATCGGTTCGACCAGTTCGCTGAACTTTCGGCCGTCGAAGCCCCACATGAACCGCTCCATGTTGCCTGTCAGGTGGATCTCCATCGTCCGAGACGGGGGGCGCGGGTCCTTGTTCGGCTGGAGCGACACCAGGTCGGTGTAGACGAGGACGCGATGATCGACTGTAGTGAGACCGATCGGACGCTCACCCAGACGGTTGGCGGGATCCATGGCGATCGCATCGACGCCGACGCCCACCGCCATGTCGGGCGGAGCGTTCTCGGGATCGCGCATGTTCATGCCCGACATGGACATCCCGGCCATCTCGCCGGCCGCGGGCGCGTTCTGGGCCGGAGCCGCGTGGTCCATGCCGGCCATCGCGCCATGATCCATACCGGACATGTCGGCCATCGCGCCGTGATCCATTCCGCCCATGCCCATGTCGCGCATGGTGAGGTTCGGGACCTCTCGCAGGGGAGGGACCTCGGCGGTCATGCCCAGGCGCGGCGCCAGGGTCGCCCGGCCCATGCCGGACCGGTCGATGGCTTCGGAGACGATGGTGTAGGCGCGGTCCTCGGTCGGCTGGACGATGACGTCGTAGGTCTCGGCGACCGAAATCTGGAACTCGTCCGTCTCGACCGGGCGCACGTTCTCGCCGTCGGCCTGCACCACGGTCATCGGCAAGCCCGGGATGCGAACGTTGAAGATGGACATGGCCGACGCGTTGATGATGCGCAGCCGCACCCGCTCGCCGGGCCGGAACAGGCCGGTCCAGTTCTCCTGCGGTCCATGGCCGTTGATCAGATAGGTGTAGGTCGACCCGCTGACGTCGAGGATGTCGCGCGGGTCCATCCGCATCTGGCCCCACATGCGCCGTTCCTCCAGGCTCATGCGGTCGCTGCCGTCCATGAGCCCCGCCAGCGTGGTGCGCTGCTGGTTGAAGTAACCCGGGCTCTTCTTCAGCTTGGCCAGGATTTCGTGCGGATGCATGAAACTCCAGTCCGACAGGACCAGCACATGCTCGCGGTCGTAGGCGACCGGATCGGCGCCCGCCGGGTCGATCACGATTGGGCCGTAGTGACCCATCGCCTCCTGTAGGCCAGAGTGACTGTGATACCAGAAGGTGCCCGACTGCTTGATCGGGAACTCGTAGACGAAGGTCTCACGGGCCTTGATGCCGGGGAAGCTGATGCCAGGAACACCATCCATCTGGAACGGGACGAGCAGGCCGTGCCAGTGGATTGAGGTGTCCTCGTCCAGCGTATTGGTCACCGCTAGCCGGACGTTCTGGCCTTCTCTAAGGCGTAGCAGCGGCGCCGGCAGAACGCCGTTGATGGTCACCGCATGGCCGGTGCGGCCGCCCACGGTGAAGGGCGTGTGTCCGACGGTCAGGTCGATGTTCGGTCCCGTCAGCGTCGGAAGATCCGCCCGCAGTCCCGCCGATCCGGTTTGCGCCCAGGCGGGGAGCAGACCCTGCAGGCCCAGCAGCCCGCCGCCGGCGGCTGCGCCACGGAGAAGCGTTCGGCGATCGAGGCGGGGCGTGGACATAGGCGAGAAATTCCTTGGTCGGGCTATTCAGCCGTTCGTTCAGATACGCGGCCGGGCGGCGTATCCCTCGCGTCAGGATGCCGCAGACGTCGGGATTGCAGCTTGTGCATCTTCCCATCAGGGCAAGGTCAAGCGTTTCCGCCGGAAGCTTGGGCCAAAGCCGCCGTCAAGGTCTTGCGGGCGCGGGCGACGCGGGTCTCGACCGCCTTGGGCGTAATACCGAGGATCGAGGCGATCTCGGCGTGAGACCGTCCCTCGAGCGTGGCGAGCAGAAGCGGCCCCTTCAGGGCGTCGGGAAGGTCCCGCAAGGCGCGTTGCAGAGCTTCGGCCCTGCGCTGATCGTCCAGCCGTGTCTCGGGTGACGGCGCATCGTCGCCCACCGCCGCCGCCTCGGGCGCCTCCAGGCCCATGACGCCGCGCACAACCCGGCGGACCGCGCGCCGCCGGCCCCAGTCTCGACATTTGTTGAGGGCGATGGAGCGAAGCCAGACGTCGAACGGCCGCGCCGGATCATACCGCCGCAGGGCGAGCCAGGCGGACGCATAGCTTTCCTGAAGCACGTCATGCGCTTCGGACTCGTCGCCGACATAGCGGCGCACGAACCGGTAGAGATCGGCCTTTGTGGCGGCCATCAAGGCGGTGAAGGCGGCCCGGTCTCCGGTCGCCGCACGGGCCTCGATGCTCTGCTCAGCACACACGCGCGCCGCTTAGCCGGCGTCGTCGTGCAGGGCCTCGACGACCGCGGCGTCGAACACCTCGGCCTGCGCCGGGGTCAGGACGGATCGCATCTCGAACACATGGGTGATTGTCGCCTTCTGCAGATCGCCCATGGCGGCGTGGAAATGATCGACCGCGGCCTGGACCTGGGGCGTGTCGCCGTCACTGGCGGCGATGGCGGCCGCCAGTTCGCGATTGGCCGCGCGCACTTCCGCTTCGAGCGCCGGCCGCAGAGCGGCGAACCGGGCTTCGACCACGTCGAGCCGTCGATCCTGCTCAGGGCTCAGGTCGAGTTTCTCATGGACGACGCTGTGCAGGCTTGGCGGCTGCCGCTCCCGCATGACCCAGGTCGCGCTCGCCCAGGTCGCCGCGCCGCTGGCCAGCGCGGCCAGGATGGCCGTGATGACGATCGACTTCCAGGAGGCTCTCATCCCCGAACGTCCAGGCCGGAGAGAGGCGACAAGCCCGCCGAGACGGTGAAAATCCGCATCTCGGACGGCTCCGGCCGTGGAGCCATGAGCATCAGCCCTCCGTTCGCGACGCCGATCACCAGAGCGAGCGCAACGGCGGCGACCCGGACCTGACCCATGCGGGCGCGCTCCCTGCGTTCGCCGATCCGCACCCAGACCGCGTCTTCCATGCCGACCAGCCGGCCGGCGTCGCCCGGCCCGACCGCTGCGATCAGTTCATTCATGTCGTCAGTCATTGCGCACCTGCGTCACGCCCCATCTGCCATACGCGCCAGCCTTCCGGTCCCCTCACGAGGGGACGAGCCGTCGCCCGCGTAGATACCAGAGAACGACCGGGACGCGCCCTGTCGTCCGGGGAAAAGACGTGAGCGACAGATCAGGGCCCACGCGGGTTCCATTCCCCGACGTGCTCGATCAACTCACGGGCGTGAGGTTCTTTCTCGCCCTCGGCGTCGTGCTGTTTCACTTCCAGCTCTACTGGACGCTCCCGGCGGAGAGCGCGGGCTTGCTGAACCGCGCGCGCCTGGGCGTGGATGTCTTCTTCATCCTGTCGGGCTTCATCCTGACCCACGTCTACCTGCAGGGAGACCGGGCCCCGAACTACGGTCGATTCCTGGCGGCGCGCCTCGCCCGGATATATCCGGCTCACCTGTTCATCCTCCTGGCCATGCTTGGGCTGGTGCTGATCGCGCCTGTGTTCGGTGTCGGGCTGGAGCCTGGCCGGTTCAATCCCGTCGACTTCGCGGGCACCCTTCTGCTCGTCCAGGCGTGGTTCCCGCGAGAGAGCATGGCGCTCTGGAACGGACCGGCCTGGTCGCTGTCGGCGGAGTGGTTCGCCTATCTGGCCTTCCCCGCCTATGCCGCCCTCGCGCTCCGGTTGCGGGCCAGGCCGTGGGTCCTGATCGCCCTCGCCATGCTGTTGTTCGTTGCCCTTGACGCCTTCTACCGCGCCTGGTTCGGCCGGATGTTGCCTCGGGCTGAGGACAGCCTCGGGATCCTGCGCATCATTCCCGAATTCCTCTACGGCATTGGCCTCTACTATCTCGGTCAGCGCTGGACGCCTTCGCCGCGAATGTCCCTCATGGGCGCCCTGGTCGCCACGACCTTGCCGCTGGCGCTCATGCAGATCGGCGCCGACGACCGGGTCATCGTGGCGGCGGCCGGTCCCTTTATCCTGTCGCTCGCCCTGTTAGCCAAGGCTCCGGTCCGGACCATCCTGTCTCACCCCGTGCTTCTGTTCGCCGGCGAAGCCTCGTTCGCCCTTTATCTCGTCCACATCCCCATCCTGATGGTGTGGCGCAATGCGGCGCAGGCGTTCGCCGGCTGGGGTGCGGACTATCGAATGGGCCTGGTCGAACTGGCCGCCATGCTTGTGTTGACGCTCGCCGCCGCGGCGGCCATCCATGTCTTCGTCGAGCAGCCCGGCCGACGGTGGCTACGCAAACGAACGGCGCCGCAGGGCGCCGACCCCGTCGAAGCCAGACGATCCGTACACAGCGATCAGGGAGAACCCTTTTGAACCCCGCCAGCCTGAACCGCCGCCTGCTGCTCGGCGCGGCCGCCTTCATCGGCATCAGCGGAACCGCCTGCGCCCAGACGCGGCCGTCAAGAAGCCTCACGGTCTTCAAGACGCCGACCTGCGCCTGCTGCGATGCTTGGATCGCGCACATGTGCGAGGCGGGCTTCACCACAACCATCACCGTCCTTCCGAGCCTTGAATCGGTCCGGAGCAGCCGCGGCATGCCGGACGCGCTCGCTTCCTGTCATACCGGTCTGATCGATGGTTATCTGGTCGAGGGTCATGTGCCGGCCCCGGACGTCATCCGACTGCTGGCCGAGAGACCGGCGGCGGTGGGTGTCGCGGTCCCGGGCATGCCGCTCGGTTCGCCCGGCATGGAGACGCCGCAGGGGCACAAGGAGCCCTACGACACCCTGCTGGTGCTTCGCTCGGGCGCGACCCGCGTGTTCGCCCGCCACAACCCGCGGGCCTGACGCCGATCGCGCTCAGTCCGTTCAGATCACCCACAAACCGGAGTTCGCCATGTCCCGCACCTCTCTCGAACTCGTCCTGTCGCTCGCCGTGCTTTCGGCGACACCCGCCTTCGCCCAGGACCACGCCCACGGGCATGCCCGGGCCGCCGGCTCGGTCGCCGCGGAAGCTGCGGACGCGGCGGCGGCCGTCGATGCCTTTCACGTCGCTCTCAAGGCCGGCGACACGGCCGTCGCCCTGGCCCTGATGGCGCCGGATGTGATGATCTTCGAGGAGGGTGGCGCGGAGCGATCGCGCGACGAGTATGCGTCCCATCACCTGGGCTCGGACGCCGCCTTCGCCGCCGCCTCTGAAGCGACGGTGACGCGCAGATCGGGATGGGCCGATGGGGACATCGCCTGGATCGCCAGCGAAGGCCGCACCACGGGCCAATTCAACGGCCGTGCCGTGGACCGCCTGACGACCGAAACCATGGTCCTCAAACGCCATGCCGACGGCTGGCGCATCCACCACATTCACTGGTCGTCGCGCGCGCCCGGCTGACGCTCAGGCCCGCGCCAGCGGGTCGCCGGCCCTGCGACGTCGGTGAGGAACATCGAGAAGACGCCCGCCCTCGCGGGCGGGCGTCCCCGATCATACGATCAGCAGCAGGTGCAGGCTTCCGCGCAGGCTGCGATAGCGTCGCAGCAAGCGCATACGGCCTGCGCCACGGCGTCCGGCGCGGCCGCGAAGGCGGCTGAACCGGAAGCCAGCAGCACCAGGGCTGCGAGGGTGAGAGTGCGTTTCATGGTTTTGATCTCTGTTTGATTGAATGAGTTCGGTCATCTTCAACAGGATCAGCGTCGTGGGGGCGGGTCGTCCGCCTCCACGGTGAAATCGGCATGCCGCGCATCAAGGGATGGATAGAGGACAGACGCATAGACCCGTGCGGGGGTGGATTCACCGCCCTGGGGGACAAGGCCCTGGCAGATGGCCAGACACGCCTTATGGCATGAGATCCTGACGGTCTTCGGCTCGCACGGGACGCCGTCGCCGCTCATCGACATGGACGCCATATCCGGATCGACCGGAGCTTCGCAGGCGATCGAAGCGGTGGACACGAACAGCATGGCAAACGCCGCGAGCAGCGCGGTCGTCAGTCGGACGAGGTCATGACGCAGGAACGGCATTGTCTGATCATACTTCAACGGTCGGCGGAGCGACGATCTCATTTTGATCATTGCAATCGAGCCTACAGAGACGCCGGGGGCGGCAGGGTTCCCATGACCGCCACGACGCCGATCAGGGCGAGTCCCAGACCCGTTTCGATCAACAGGCTGCGCCGGAGCGCGCTCATGGCGGCGACGGAGGGTTGGCCCGTCTCCAGCGCAGAGCCCAGTGTCGGCGTCAGCCGGAACCGGTTGCTCGCCGCCAGCGCAAGCATCAAACCGAAGAGGACGAGCTTGGCGACCAGAAGCTGGCCGTAGAGGTTGCCCGCGATCGACGCCACGCGCTCGGGACCGATCAGGAACCAGCTGTTCACGAGACCGGTCAGCACCAGCAACAGGACCGCGAGCGTTCCAAGGCCGGCGAAGCCATGCAGGGCGCGATGGATTGCAAGGTCGTCCGGACCGGCTCGGCGCAGAAGCAGGGCCGTCAACGCCGCCAGGGCGCCCAGCCACAAGGCCGCTGCCACCGCGTGAATGATGTTGGCGACAAGATGGAGGGGCCCGCCAGGGCCCTCGGTGGCCGCGCCGTGACCCGTCCACGCGAAGCTGGCGGCCACCATCAGACCCAAGGCGGCCGTCACGCTCCAGAGCGCGCGACCGGGTTTCAGGGCGACCAAGGCGACGAGCCCAAGCAAGGCGGCGGCGGCCCGCACGACCATCGCCATGCCCAGGGCCGTGCCGGTGACCATGAAGGACAGGGACGCGGGTTTGACGGCTTCGCCCAGCGACCCCGCCATGACGGCCGTCTGTGCCACCAGGGCGGCGAGCGAGCCGAGCGCGACGATGATCGCGGCGAGGCGCAATGTCGGTCGCGACCATTCCAGGTTCGGCGCGTCGGCGTCTTTGAAGCTGTAGAGAAGGAACAGCGGCGCGCCGAGAAGGACGACGCCGCCGCCGTATTGAAGCCAGCGAAGCGCGATGACCGCGACTTCCAGCACGGCGTCAGCGCACCGTGAAGGCGTAGGATCCCGTCATGCGGTGGCCGTCGCTCGACGCGATACGCCAGTCGACACGGTAGGCGCCGGCGGCCAGCGGGCGAGCCAGCGCGCCCGTGAGGGTCCTGCCGTCCTCGGCCACCGAGGTGCGGATCGCGATCTTCTCCCCCGCCGCATTGACGACGTCGAAGCCGGAAAAGGCGGGAACGCTGCGTTCGCTGAAGGTCAGGGTCAGCGTCCGGGTCGCGGCCACGGTGGAGTCGGGCGCCGGGGTGGCGCTGACCAGGCGAGCGTGGGCCGCCGCCGGTCCGGCGGCGAAGGCCACGACCGCCGCGACGGCGATGAAGGGCGCGGGGTGGAAGTAACGCATACTCAGTCTCCAGACGTTTGGCCGGTCCCGGCCTTCTGCTTCTCTACGCGCCACACGACCGCGTCCCTCATGAAGAGGAAGCGGGCGGCGGCTGAGGCCTTCCCCCGCACGCCGGGGTCAGCGGCGACGCTTCTCGAGGAGCGCCTGCATCTGGGCGATCTCCGCCTGTTGACCACGCACGATGCCGTCGCACAAAGCGATGATCTCCGGATCTGTCAGGGAGGCTTGCTCGCACATCAACACGGCCCCGGAATGGTGCGGGATCATCGATCGCAGGAATTCGTCGTCGCCAACGAACGCCTGGGTGCGCATGCCGATGAAGCTGCCGACGAAGATCACGGCCGCGACCGCGCCAATGGCCAGGTTTGTTTTGCGCGACGGGTACATGGACCGCATGAAGACGAGCATGAGGACCGCCATCGGCGCGACCATCATCAGGGTCATGTAGACGTTGTTCAGGTTGAGATAGAAGTGACCGAGCGTGGCGATCATCGTGTACATGACCAGGTACATGATGACGAAGTCGAGCGCCAACTCCAGGTACAGGCTTCGGTAAGGGCCAAGTCCACGAGCGTTGCCTTGACCGCCGTGGTCCATCTGTTGATGAGACATCGTCCGTATCCTCTTCAGAAATTTCAGTTCGTCATCGCCTGCCGCTGCGAATGCTTGGAGACTGCGGTCAGCGTCTAAATCAATCCGGCCCGTCACAGCCGGTTCCTCCCTTAGGTGGGTGGGCGGACTGTTGATTGCCTATCTTGGCTAAAGCCTCACCGCGCGCAGTCTCAGCGCATTGCCGATGACGCTGACCGAGGAGAGCGCCATTGCGAGCGCCGCAAGGGCAGGCGAGAGAAGCCAGCCGAAGACGGGATAAAGCAGGCCAGCCGCCACGGGGATGCCAAGGGCGTTGTAGCCGAAGGCGAAAACGAGGTTCTGGCGGATGTTGCCCATCACCGCACGGGACAGATGCCGTGCGCGCACGATGCCTTGCAGATCACCGCCCAGCAGCGTGACGCCGGCGCTCTCGATGGCGACGTCCGAACCCGCCCCCATGGCGACGCCGACATCGGCTGCGGCGAGGGCAGGGGCATCGTTGACGCCATCCCCCGCCATGGCGACGATCCGACCCTGCGAACGAAGCTGTTGAACGACAGACGCCTTGTCCTGCGGCAGAACCTCCGCCTGGACTTCGTCGATGCCGAGGCGACGCGCGACCGCTTCGGCCGTCGTCCGGTTGTCCCCGGTCATCATCACCAGCCGCAGACCGGCCGCTTTCAGCGCGAGGATCGCAGCCGGCGTGGTGGCCTTGATGGGATCGGCGATGCCGATGACCCCGGCCGCCTTTCCGTCGATCGCCACGAATATGGCGGTGGCGCCGTCGTGGCGAAGGGCCTCCGCCTTCGGCTCCAGCGCGGAGACGTCGATCGAAAGCTCGCCGAGAAAACGGGTGTTGCCCAGGGCGACCTGGCGGCCCTCAATCGTCCCGCGAACGCCGCGACCGACCGGGCTGTCGAAGTCCACGGCCTCGGTAAGGGGGATGTCCCGGTCCTTGGCTGCCCGGACAATCGCGTCGGCCAACGGATGTTCGCTGCCCCGCTCGAGGCTGGCCGAAAGACGCAAGATGTCGGCTTCAACGAAGCCGAGGGCGGGCAGGATCGCCGTTACCGACGGACGGCCCTCCGTCAGGGTGCCGGTCTTGTCCAGAACGAGAGTGTCGACCTTCTCGAAGCGTTCGAGCGCCTCGGCGTTTTTGATCAGGACGCCGGCGTGGGCGCCACGTCCCACCCCGACCATGATCGAGATCGGCGTCGCCAGACCCAACGCACAGGGACAGGCGATGATGAGCACCGAAACGGCGGCGACCAGGGCGTAGGACAAACGGGGCTCGGGACCGACCAGGCCCCAGACGACGGCGGCGAGCAGGGCGATCGCGATCACCGTGGGAACGAACCATCCGGAGACCGTATCGGCCAGCCGCTGGATCGGGGCGCGACTGCGCTGGGCCTGGGCCACCATCTGGACGATCTGCGACAGCAGGGTGTCGGCGCCCACCTTGTCGGCGCGCATGATGAAGGATCCGGTCTTGTTGAGCGCGCCGGCCACGACGCGGTCGCCGACATCCTTGGTCACCGGCATGGACTCGCCGGTCACCATGGATTCGTCGACAGCGACCCGACCCTCCAGGAGTTCGCCATCGACCGGGATCTTCTCTCCGGGCCTTACCCGCAGGCGGTCGCCGACGGCGATCTGGTCAAGCGAGACATCTTCATCGACGCCGTCCGCCCGGATTCGGCGCGCGGTCTTGGGCGTGAGGTCCAGCAGGGCTCGGATCGCGCCCGACGTCTGTTCGCGGGCGCGCAGTTCCAGAATCTGCCCGACGAGGACCAGCACGGTGATGACCGCCGCCGCCTCGAAATACACCGGCGCGCTTCCGTCGGCCTTCAGGAAGGCGGGCGGGAACAGGGTTGGCGCGACGACGGCCACGACGCTGTAAAGCCATGCCACGCCGACCCCCATGGCGATCAGGGTGAACATATTCAGCCGCCGGGTGCGCAGCGATGTCCAGCCGCGCTCGAAGAAGGGCCAGCCGCACCAGAGAACCACGGGGGTCGCCAAAGCGAACTGGATCCAGTTCGACATCTGGCCCGGGATGAACATGTGGAGATTGGCCAGGTGTCCGCCCATTTCCAGGGCGAAGACCGGCAGGGTCAGGACCAGACCAACCCAAAAGCGTCTGGTGAAGTCGATCAGCTCGTGGTTGGGCGGGGCTTCCGCCGTGACCGTCTCCGGCTCAAGCGCCATGCCGCAGATCGGGCAGGAGCCTGGGCCTTCCTGCCGGATCTCGGGGTGCATCGGGCAGGTGTAGATGGCGCCGGGAACGGCCGGCTCGGCCTCCACGCGAGGGTTCAGGTAACGCATCGGATCGCCGATGAATTTGGTCCGGCACCCCGCCGAGCAGAAGAAATAGTCCTGACCGCCATGACTGGCTCGGTGAGCGGTAGTCGTGAGATCGACCGACTTGCCGCAGACGGGATCCTTGACCGTAGCCGCGCCATCCAAGGCCTTCGCCCCGCAGCAGGCGTGACCCGAGGCATGATTGTGAGGATGCGTGGACATGTCGCTCTCTCCGGCTGACCGAAGGGCTCACATATACCCATGGGGGGTATATCGCAAGATACCCGTCTGGGGTATATGGGGGCGCTCAGGAGGACAGGCCGCATGCAAACCGACACGAAACCCAAAGTCCTCAACAGGCTCAGCCGGATCGAAGGCCAGGTGCGGGGAATCTCCCGCATGGTTGAAGATGACCGGTATTGCGTCGACTTGCTGACCCAACTTCAGGCCGTTCGAGCCGCGCTCCATCGCGTGGAGACCGAAGTGCTACGGGATCACCTCGACCACTGCGTCATGGGCGCCATGACCGGCGACGATCCCGAGGATCGCAAGGCCAAGGCCGGCGAGCTGATCGAGCTCTTGGCGCGGGCCGGACGGTAGAGTTGGCGGAACGAATGGGCCCTCCTGGTCGCTAACGTCGGATCCCAAGGAGCCGTCATGAAACGCATCAGCCTCGTCCTCGCCGCCTGCGCCTTGGCTACGGCCTGTTCCCCGCAAGCCGAAGAGCCCGCCGTAGCCGCGCCTGAGGCCGCCGCAGCGGCGGACGCCCATGGCGGAATGGAGGGCGGCATGGCTGCGCCTGCGCCCGGCGACTCCGTCGCCACCCAAGGCTACAAGGCATCGATGAACACGATGATGGAGGCGATGCCTCCCTTCACCGGGGACGCGGACATCGACTTCATGACGCAGATGCGAGGTCACCACGTCGCAGCCGTCTCGATGGCCCGTGTGGAGCTCGCGCAAGGCAAGGACGCCCAAGCGCGGAACCTGGCCCAGGCGGTGATCTCGGCTCAGGAGCGCGAAATCACCCTGATCGACGCCTGGCTCGCCCAGAAGGGAGCGTCAGCGACTCCCGCCGCCTGATCGCGAGATCAGGGCACCGCGTCCGAGGACCAACGGATGTGCGTAATCCGCCATCTGTCGTCCTCGTGGCGAAAGACCGATCGGCCAGTCCCGCCGTCGTCGAAAATCAGGACGCCGTCGGCCGCAAAGCCAGTGCGGCGTTTGCATTCCGGTCGTCGAGCGCGGCATGACAGGCATCGACGACGCTTGTCGCTATCGCCATACGATCGAGCCGGTAAGCTCGACGACGAACATGCGCATGAGATACAGTGTACGTCCGAGTGATGGTGCAAAGTGGCAAGGCGAATCGAACTCGTTGCATTGCATCTCGGTGCTCAGAAAGTCCGATAGACCGCAAAAGATGACGAATTCACGCAAATGTTATTGCTTAGAATTTTCTGAATGTTTTCAGAATACTTCCCGTTTGTCGGTTATTCAATCGGTCCGGCGACCGATATGCGAGAAAAAACCCCAAGCCGATCAGCGGCTTGGGGTAATTTGTGTAATCGAGTGGGAGTGAGGGGCAGTCATAAGGCGCCCCCTGACGAGATGATTGCGGAGTAATGAGCGGAGCATAGCTGCTTGGTTCACATGCCGCGCCCCGTAACCTCACGGTAGTGACGAAGCGACGGGATAGGGAGGCGTCTGTGGGCCGGGCGAAAGGGGATCACGACGTCATCCGCCGGCCCAGCCAGCGGCGCACCCGGCCCACGTACACGGACCACGCCGCGCCGAAGAGGGCCGCCAGGTGTCGTTCCTCGCGCCGGATGGCGAGACGGTCGGTGGCGAAGGCGGCGACGGGGGCGGCCACGAAGAACCAGGCGTTGTCGAACAGGCCCCCGAGGCCGAGCAGAAGCAGCCCGTTCGCGAGATAGATCGGGTTGCGGCTCCAGGCGAACGGACCGGTCGTGACCAGAGCGGTCGCCGCCCGGTGCGGCAAGATGTTGGCGCGCCGCCGCCGCATCTCCAGCATGGCCCAGAGGTCCAGACCAAGGGCGAGCCCGACCAGGAGGCCGCCGGCGGCGAAGGCGCCGGGGAAGAGGGCGGGCGGAGTCCATAGACGCGCCGTGATGAGCGCGACAAGGACGGCGCCGCCCGTGATGAGCGGCGGCCAGGGCCAGCGGTTCGGCGCCTGCGGCGTCACCCGCCGGCCAGCTTGAGAACGCCGCGCAGCAGATAGGCGATCACGCCCAGGACACCCACGCCCAGCACCCAGAGGGCGACGAACCAAAGGCCCTGCCGGAGCCCGTTTCTGGAGTCGCGACGCATCAGTGGTAACCGTCGTCGCCGACCTTGCCCCGGAACACCCAGTAGGCATAGGCGGTGTAGGCCAGGATGATCGGGATCAGGATCAGGGCGCCGACCAGCATGAACAGCTGGCTGGAGGCCGGGGCGGCGGCCTGCCAGAGGGTGATCTCGTCGGGCACGGCGTAGGGGAAGACGCTGACGCCCAGACCCGCGAAGGTGACGGCGAACAGGCCCAGCGACAGCAGGAAGGGCCAGACTTCGCGCTTCTGACGCATGGTCCAGAAGAAGGCGGCCGCGACGATCAGAACGAGCAACGGCACCTGGGCCGTCAGAAGCACGCCGGGCCAGTCGAACCAGCGCCGGGCGTATTCGCCGTCGAGGAAGGGGGTGGCCAGGCTGACCGCGCCGATCATCAGCAGGGTCGCCGGACCCAGTTTCCAGGCTTGCGCGCGGGCGTGGGTCTGGAGCGCGCCTTCCGTCTTCATGTTCAGCCAGGTGGCCCCCAGAAGGGCGTAGCCGACGACGACGGCGGCGCCGGTCAGCAGGCTGAAGGGGCTGAGCCAGTCCCACCAGCCGCCGCCATAGGCGCGGCCCGACACCTCGACCCCCTGCAGGATGGCCCCCAGGGTGACGCCCTGGGAGAAGGCGGCCAGCAGGGAGCCGCCGAAGAAGGCGACGTCCCAGACGGGCTTGGCCCGCACCGTGCGCCAGCGGTATTCGAACGCCACGCCCCGGAAGACCAGGCCCAGCAACATGGCGATGATCGGCGTATAGACCGCCGGCATCAACACGGCGTAGGCGAGGGGAAAGGCGGCGAACAGGCCGCCGCCGCCCAGGATCAGCCAGGTCTCATTGCCGTCCCACACCGGGGCGATCGAGTTCATCGCCTTGTCGCGCTGGTCCCCGGCCTTCAGCGTCGGGAACAGGATGCCGACGCCCAGGTCGAACCCGTCCATGACGATATAGGCGAAGACGGCGAAGGCCAGCAGGCCGGCCCAGACCAGGGTCAGATCAACGCTCATGATCGGTCTCCTCGCCGGTCGGGATGGGGCGGTCCGGGTCGATGGCGGGGGCGGGGGTGATGCCCGCCGTGCGGATCGGGGTTTCCGCCACGCCCGGCTCGTCCCGGTGCGGCGCATGGCTCATCAGACGCAGGATGTAGAAGACCCCGGCGCCAAAGACGGTGAAATAGACCACAGCGAAGGCGGCCAGGGAGGTTGCGACGGCGGGCGCCGCCAGGGGCGCCGCGCTGTCGGCGGTGCGGAGCAGCCCATAGACGGTCCAGGGCTGACGGCCGACCTCGGTGGTGATCCAGCCCGCCAGCACGGCGACGAAGCCCATCGGCCCCATGATCAGGGCGAAGCGGTGCAGCCAGGGCGCATCGTAGAGGCGTTTGCGCAGGCGAGCATAAAGCCCCCAGAGCCCCAGCAGCAGCATGGCCATGCCCAGGCCGACCATGACGCGGAAGGACCAGAAGACGATCTCGACCGGCGGCCAGTCGGCGCGGGCGATGGTGTCCAGACCGGCCAGGGGCGCGTTCGGATCGTGCTTCAGGATCAGGGACGACAGCTTGGGGATCTCGACCGCGCCGTGGACGGTGGCCGCCTCGCGGTCAGGAATGCCGAACAGGATCAGCGGCGCCCCGTCCGGGTGGCTTTCGAAATGGCCTTCCATCGCCATGACCTTGGCGGGCTGATGCTCCAGGGTGTTCAACCCGTGCATGTCGCCGATGAAGATCTGGACCGGGGCGGCGACCAGGATCATGCCCATGGCCATGGCGAACATCTTGCGCGCCCCCTTGTTCGTCCGCTCCTTCATCAGGTGCCAGGCCCCGACCGCGCCGACCACCAGGCCGGTGGTCAGATAGGCCGCCAGCAGCATGTGGGCGAGGCGATAGGGGAAGGAGGGATTGAAGACGATCTTGAACCAGTCGGCCGGTACGAACTGGCCGACCTCGTTGATGGCGTAGCCTTGCGGGGTCTGCATCCAGCTGTTGACCGACAGGATCCAGAAGGCCGAGGCGAAGGTGCCGATCGCGACCATCAGGGTGGCCAGGAAGTGCAGCTTCTTGCCGACGCGGTTCAGGCCGAACAGCATGACGCCCAGGAAACCCGCCTCCAGGAAGAAGGCGCTGAGCACCTCATAGGCCATCAAGGGGCCGATGACCGGTCCGGCCTTGTCGGAGAAGACCGACCAGTTGGTGCCGAACTGGTAGGACATGACCAAACCCGAAACGACGCCCATGCCGAAGGCCACGGCGAAGATCTTCAGCCAGTATTTGAACAGGTTCAGATAGAGGTCTCGCCCCGTCTTCAGCCACAGGGCCTCCAGCACGGCCAGATAGCTGGCGAGGCCAATGGAGAAGGCGGGGAAGACGATATGGAAGGCGACGGTGAAGGCGAACTGCATCCGCGCCAGGATCAGGGCGTCAAGTTCCATGGTGTGGTCTCACCCGATCAGGCCGAGCGCGCCGGCGCTGCGGTAAAGCATATAGAAGGCGACGACGAAGATCAGCCCGGCGAACACTGTGTTCAATAGGCCTTTTTGTCCTGACAGGGCCTTGGCCAGCCGTGCGCCGACCAGACCGCCCAACACCCCGCCGCCGATGAAGACGGCCGCCAGTGGCCAGTCGACCCAGCCGTCCAGGGCGTAGTTGAAGGCCGTCGTCAGGCCGAAGGCCGTCACGCCGACCAGCGACGAGCCGACCGCATAGTAGATGGGCATGCGGGTCGAGACCATCAGGCCAGGGACGATCAGGAAGCCGCCGCCGATGCCGAAGAAGCCGGACATGATCCCTGTCAGGGCGCCGGTTCCGATCAGCTTCGGCGCATTGCCCGGCGTCAGAACCACATCGGGGTCGCCGGCGGCCGAGCGGCCCCTCAGCATCAGCGCCCCGACTATCAGCATCAGGACGGCGAAAAGGGCCAGCAACTTCTGGCCGTCCACCGCCTTGCCCAGGGTCGAGCCCAGGACGGCGCCGAGGACGCCAGCCAGGGCGAACAGGCCGGCGATCTTCCATTTCACAGTGCCGTGTCGGGCGTGGTTCAGCAGGTTGGCGAAGGCGTTGGCGGCCACGGCGAAGGCGCTGGTGCCGATGGCGAGGTGGGGATCCTTGACCCCGACCAGATAGACGATCAGCGGCACGGCCAGGATGGACCCGCCCCCGCCGACCAGACCCAGGCTGAAACCGACCAGCGAACCCGCGCCGGCGCCGAGGCCGTATTGAAGAGGGGAAAGATCCATGGGGTCAGCGCGCGCCTTCCAGGCGTGGACGAAGCGCCGACAGGTCGTAGCCGGCCGCCTGGGCGCGTTGGATCAGGCGGTCGGCTTCGTCGGCCGCGCGGGCGAGCGCCCACAGGGTGGTGGTGCGCGTACCGGTGCGGCAAAAGCCGAACACAGGCCGGGGCAGGGCGTCGAGGGTCCGGCGGAAGGCCGCCACATCGGCGTCGGATATGGCGCCTCCAACCACGGGCACATGGGCGAACGCCAGGCCGACGGCCTCGGCGGCCTGGCGAAATTCGGCTGCGCTGGGCTGATCGGGGTCTTCGCCGTCGGGCCGGTTCGAGATCACGGATCGAAAGCCCTGGGCCGCGACGGCGGCCAGGTCCTGCAAGGCGATCTGGGGGGAGGCCGAAAGGGCGTCGTCCAGCGGGCGGATATCCATCGCTCGGTCTTCCTGCTTGCGGATCGGGTTCAGGTCTTGCGGCTCAGGCCGGCCGGCGCGCTGAAGGTTCACAGCGCGTTCAGCGGGACCTTGAGGTAGCGAACCCCGTTGGCCTCGGGCTCCGGCGGGCGTCCGCCGTTCATGTTGACCTGAACCGACGGCAGGATCAGCCGGGGCATGGGCAGGGTGGCGTCGCGTTGGGTGCGCATGGCCACGAACGCGTCCTCGGAGACGCCGTCGCGAATGTGGATATTGCCGGTGCGCTGAGCGCCGATGGTGGTCTCCCAGACGAATTCATCGCGGCCGGGCGGCGCCTTGTAATCGTGGCACAGATAGACCCGCGCCTCATCCGGCAGGGCGGTCAGGCGATGGATCGAGCGGTACAGGGTCCGGGCGTCGCCGCCGGGGAAGTCGCAGCGCGCCGTGCCATAGTCCGGCATGAACATGGTGTCGCCGGGAAAGACCGCATCGCCGATCACATAGGCCAGGCAGGCGGGCGTGTGGCCCGGCACATGCAGCGCCATGGCCTGCAGCCCGCCGATGCGGAACCGGTCGCCGTCATTGAACAACTGGTCGAATTGGCTGCCGTCGCGGCGGAATTCGGTTCCCTCGTTGAAGATCTTGCCGAATACGGCCTGGACAGTGAGAATTTCGTGGCCGATGGCGAGCCGGCCGCCCAGCTTTTCCTGCAGATAGGGCGCGGCCGACAGGTGGTCGGCGTGGGCGTGGGTCTCCAGCAGCCATTGCACCTGGAGATCTTCGGACTTCACGTAGTCAATCAGGGCGTCGGCGGAGGCGTTCGAGGTTCGGCCGGAGGCCGGATCGTAGTCGAGCACGCTGTCGATGATGGCGCAGACCTTGGAGCCGGGGTCGCGCACCACATGGCTGACCGTAAAGGTCGCTTCGTCAAAAAAGGACTTCACAACAGGACGTTGCGTGGCGTCCGCCAGGGCGGCGCGCACGATTTCAGCGGCCTGTTCACGGATGGGGTCTTGGGGGTGCGAGGACATGGGGGCGTCTCCGTTGGGTGTTCATATATAGATATATTCATACTTGGCGCAAGTATGTATTTCGGCATGGCGAAGCGGCCTGAAGGTCGGTAGATTCCGCCTCTTGGATTCGTCTTAGGCCGCCCATGTGAGCTCCTTTCGCGTCCGGGAAAGGGAGGGCCGGACCGCTGTCGCGGTCCGGCCGGCGTCCGATCAGGCGGCTTTCGGGGCGTCGGGGAGCTCGCGCGTCGAGAAGTACCAGTCGGTGTAGTCGTAGCCTTCGGAGGCGCGGGCCTCGGCCGCCGCGGCGGTCTTGGGCGGGGGCACGATGGCCGGCTGGCCCGGGCGCCAGTCTTCCGGGGTCGCCACGCCATTGGCGTCCGACGTCTGGATGGCGGTCAGCAGTCGGACGAACTCGTCGATGCTGCGGCCGTTGCTCATGGGGTAATAGACCATGGCGCGAAGCTTGCCTTCCGGATCGATCAGGAAGGTCGCGCGAACGGCTGAGGTGTCGGCCGCGCCCGGATGGATCATCCCATAGGCTTGGGCCACCTCCATCTTCAGGTCCTCGATGATGGGGAAGGGGATTTCGACGCCGAACTTCTCCTTGATGTTCCGGGTCCAGGCCAGGTGGGAGAAGATGCTGTCGATCGAGAGTCCCAGAAGGTCGCAGTTCATCGCGGCGAACTCATCCGCGTGCTTCGCGAAGCCGATGAACTCGGTCGTGCAGACCGGGGTGAAGTCGGAGGGGTGGGAAAAGAGAATGAGCCATTTGCCGCGATAGTCGGCCAGGCAGCGATCCCCGTGGGTCGTGCGGGCGTGGAAGTCGGGGGCGGGTTCGTTGAGGCGGGGAAGTCCGGTCATGTGATGTCTCCTTCAGACATCCTGATCAACACTTATATACATAGTTACACAAACTAATAGTTTTTATCCGCCTGAAAGGTTCAGCCTATGACCCCCGTCAATTGACGATCAGCGCATAGCCCGCCTGTTGATGGTGAATCACCGTCATCAGGGCGGCGAGATCGACGGTCACGCCCGGCTCGAGTTCGGCTTCCGTGACGCCGTGGCCCGCCATGGCCTGGCCGCACAGGCGCACCTGAACGCCGGCGGCGAGAAGGGCGCGGATCAGGGCGCTGTTGAGATTGGCGTCGCCCTTGCCGCGCGCGGCCCAGGCGGCGTCGGACAGGACCGCAGTCGTGGCGGCGCCGTGCAGGACGACGACGATCTGACGATGGTCGGCGTCGACGCCGCCCGCCGCCAGCATATTCGTCAGCCGCGCGACGCGATCCGGCTGTTCGCCCGCCTCCTCGGGGCGATGTCGGTGGTCGTGACGACTAGGCCCAGTTCGGTCAACTATACGCCCTCAATGGCATCGACCTTCAGGGCGTTCATGATCGGGACCAGCGCCTCGCACCGGCTGATCACGGCGACCCGCGCCTGCCGTCGAAGGTGTCCGCCAAACCGTCAGCGCGTAGTCGAATAGACCCCGACGAAGTCGTCATTTCCAACGTGAACGGCTATCACTTGGCCGGATTCGAGCAGACCCCGTTCGAAGGGGCGGCGGTCGAAGACTTGGAATCGGATGTCGGTTTCGGGCCTGACTTTCGTCGTGTAACGGTAAAGACCTGGGTCGGAGCCGTCGGGTGCGAGCCGCACGGCGACGTCGTTGGCGCCTAGGAAATCGCCCCAGAGCCACAATGACCCGGCGGCGCCCTCGGGACGACGAATGGTCAGAGTGATGGTCGTCGGTTCTTGATAGGCGGCTTGGGCGAAGGTCGCCGCAGGGGTCGGTTCCCCGTCGCGTCGCCAGTCGAAGTAGGTCGCGTTCTCCCAGTTGGATCCCTGACCCCAGCGGGTCGAGCAGTCGGTAGAGACCCAAGCCGGTTCCCAATAGACGACACCCACGCCGCCAGCGAACTTCACCCGCTGGGTCAGATCGACCATGTACTGGCGCTGGCCCTCGTAGGTGGCGGGATAGCCGGGCAAGAGGGAGTCCTCGCCCAGCAGGTTCGGGGAATCGTCCGCCGAGTCCGTGGTGAACGGATAGGCGGTCTCGACCACAACCACCTCCGCCGGATAGCGATGGCGCAGACGATTGATCGTCTGCTCCAGTCCGTCCAGGCCCTGGGTCGACCATTTGCGATAATAGCTGACGCCGATCAGGTCGAAGTCGGTGACTCCGTGCTTCCAGGCGTCGGCGAACCAGGGTTCGACGTTCTCGGGCTGGGCGATGTGCAGCATGACCAAAGGCTGGATGCTGGACTGGGCGCCGGCGTCGCGTACGGCCTTGATCCCGGCGTTGAACAGGGCGGCGTTGCGTTCCCAGTTGATGCCGGGGCGGGCGGTCTTCCAGTCGAGCTCGCCCATCATTTCGGGGTTGGTTTCATTGCCGACCTGAACCTGGTCCGGCATCAGGCCTTCGGCGTCGAGCGTCCGAAGGGTCTGGAAAGTGTAGTCATAAAGAGCCTGGGCCAGGGCCGGCGTGTCGTCGCGCATCGACCGCCAGGCCTTGGGCACGATCTGCTTGTCCCCGTCGGCCCAGTCGTCCGAATAGTGGAAGTCGAGCAGAACCTCCATTCGGGCCGCGCGGGCGCGGCGGATGGTTTCGCGCACATCGTCCAGGTCGCTGTAGTTGGTCCATTCGGCGTCGTTCCAGATCCGGACCCGCACCAGATTGGTCCCCATTTCGGCGAACAGGCCATAGGGATCGCGGGCCTGACCGTCCTTGCGATAGATCGCGCCGCAGTCCTCCATCTCGTTCACATAGGACAGGTCGGCGCCGAAATAGAAGGGCGCCGGCTGGCCCGCCTGCTGGGCTTGCGCGGGCAAGGCCATCAGGGCGGCGAAGGCGGGAAGGAGGATGCGGCGGATCTTCATGGGCGATTCCGTAGGCTTGAGGTGCGACGCGGGGTCAGTAGCGGAAGGTGGCGTCGAGGCTGAACCGGCGACCGAAGCGGGTGTTGCTGGCCAGACGGTTCTCGTCGTTGTCGTAGTAGGTGTTGACCTCTTCATCGGTCAGGTTGCTGGCCTGGAAGCGTACGCCCAGGTTCGACGTCACCTGGTAGGAGGCGCTGAAGTCCAGGGTGGATTCGTTGTCCAGCGTGCGCAGCGCAGACCCGTCCCAGCCGCTGATGACGGTGAAGGGGCTGTGGTACTTGTAGCCCAGCCGGCTCTCGAACTTGCCGTCGGAGTACCAGAGGTCGACCGTCGCCGTCTCGCGGGCCAGGCCGGTCGACTCCAGCGGGTTGTTGGCCGGCGAGAACTCCTTCACGTCGGAATCGACATAGGCGAAGTTGGCGTAAACGCCGAAATTCTCGAGCGCCGGGATAAAGCGGAACGGCGTCTGGAAGGTCAGCTCGATGCCGCTGATGCCGCCGCCGTCGCCGTTGAACGGACCGGTGACATTGTAGGTCACGCCGTCGATGGTCACCGGCTGGGTGAAGTAGCCGATGTGGGTCTCGACGTCCTTGTAGTAGGCGGCGGCGGCGAACAGGGCTTCCGGCGCGAAATACCACTCGTAGGACAGGTCGACCTGGTTGGCGATGTAGGGGGTCAGGTTCGGGTTGCCGGCCGAGCCTGTGGGCGGAGGGCTGGTGTTGAACAGGGTGCGGCCGGCGCGCAGTTCATCCAGCGGCGGACGCGCCAGGGTCCGGGCCAGGCCAAACCGCAGCTGTTGGTCTTCGGCCAGGGCCAGGGTCAGGTTCAGGCTGGGCAGAAGTTCGAAATAGTCATTGTCGATCGAGATCGGCGTCAGGGCTCCGCTGTTGACGGATTCATAGCCGTTGCTGGTGGTCTCGGTCTGAACCGCACGCATGCCGACGTTGCCAGTGACGGGCAGGCCCGCGAAGTCGCCGGCGAAATCGACCTTCACATAGGCCTCGAACACCGTTTCATCGACGGACCATCCCGAGGCCTCGTCCACGGCGTCTGCGGGCTGGACGAAGCCGCCGTAGGCCGCCTGGGCCACAGCGTCGAAATCGCCGTTCAGGAAGCCCGGGGTGTCGAAGTCGGAGACGGTGAAGCTGCTGAGCAGCGACGAGGGAAGGGTGGCGACGATCGGCGCCTGGGTCCACAGCAGTCGCTCGTAGGCCTTCGACCGGTCAGAGGCGCGGACGCCGAAGGAGGTCTTGGTGACGCCCGTCTCGCCGCCGTAGTGGGCGACGTCGAACTGGGCCGACGTCAGTTCGTCCGTCAGCTTGCCGCCGTCCGCCTGGCCGGGGACATAGTCAAACAGCGGCTGGAAGCTGGGGTCTGACGTATCATAGCTGGCGAAGGCCGACGGCGTCCGGCCCGGCGTCATGTCGACGCCGGCGAGCGCCGGATAGTGTTCGGTGAAGATCGCGCGCCAGAGGTTCTCGCGCTCGGCCTTCGAATAGGCGACGTCGCCGGTCAGGGTCCAGGCGCCCGACATCCACTTGCCGTTCAGCCCCGTGGCCAGCAGCGTCTTGTCCTCGACGTATTTGGCGATGACGTTGGTGACCGAGGCGAATGGCAGCGTGGCGGCGACCACTGTGCCGTCGATGATGGTGTAGGAGGCGGCCGGATCGCCGTAGGCCCAGCCGGAGGCGCCGGCAAAGTTCGAGTAGGTGTTGTTCCTGCCGTACCAAATCTGGTTCTGGTCCTCGTCGATTTCGACCTTCGAATAGAGGGCGTCCATGTTCAGTTCGAACTGGTCGGACGGCTTCCATTGCAGGGCGCCGTTTACGCCGTTGCGGGTCTCGGTCAGGCGTTTGACCTGGGTCTGGGCGCCCCAGAAGGTCGCGTCCAGATCGCCGTCGCCGTCGATATCGCCGGGCGATCCGCCCGTATCTTCGTCGTTCCAGCCCCAGCCCTCGAAGGTCGAATAGCCGTTCTTCTGCTCCTGGTGGGTCACACCCAGGTTGACGCCGAGGGTATCGGTAAGCCGATGGGTAAGGCTGGCGCTGAAGCGCGAACCCAGCGGATCATAGTCAGGCAGGTCCTCGCCGCCCTCGTAATAGACCGCGCCGGCGGTGCCGACGAAGCTGGGGCCGCGATAGTCCAGCGGGCGGATGGTGCGGATGTTGATGGTGCCGGCGATGCCGCCGGAAATCAGGTCGGCCGACTGGGACTTGTAGACCTCGACGCCCGAGACGACCTCCGACGGATAGATTTCCCAGCGGACGTTGCGGTCCGGCTCCGACGAGGCGACCTCGCGGCCGTTGACGAGGCCCAGCACCAGGCGCGGGCCGAGGCCCCGGATCGAGGCCTGGCTTTGGTTGCCGCGGTCGCGCGTGCCGTTGACGCCGGGAAGACGCACCAGCTCTTCGGCGATGGTCACGTTCGGCAGTTGGCCGATGTCCTCGGAGGAGATGGCCTCGACCACCAGGTCAGAGCGGCGCTTGACGCCGATCGCGTCGCGCAGCGAGGCGCGGATGCCGGTGACGACAACCTCGTCGACCTGGGCGGCGTCGTCGGTGGCGGGGGCCTCCTGGGCCCAGACGGGGGCTGCGGCGAGAAGGGCGGCCAGCGATACGCTGGCGGCGGCGATGGTCTTGCGATTGGCGGTCATTAGAAACTCCCCCTGTGCTCGCCTGATTTTCAGGTCGATAGTTTGGTGTTGCGGGCGTCGAGACGAAGCACGGCGGGCCGCAGCCCGTCGGCCCGCGCGGTGACGGTGATGGGGCCGCCTTTGCGGCCCGTCTGGACGATGGCCTGGGCCAGTCCGTTGAACAGATGTCGGCGGTCGCTGCGATCCGGCTCGTGGCTGACAGGATCGCCGTTGCCGACGCCGATGACCCGGGCGTCGCCCGCAACCTCGAAGGCGACAAGGTCGTTGGCGCGCGGACAGGGTCGGCCACGGGCGTCCACGACGCTGGTGGCGATCATGGCCACGTCCTCGCCGTCGGCAGTCAATCGTTGACGATCAACGGACAGACGCAGAGCCGCCGGGGCGCCGGCGGTCTCGCGACGCTGGGTCGAGACTAGGTGACCATTCTTGTACCCGCGCGCCTCCAGCACGCCCGGCGCATAGGGGACGGACCAGGCCAGGTGACGATTGCGTTCGACGGTCTTCGCTCCGACCGAGCGGCCGTTCACGAACAGTTCGACGCGATCCAGGTTGGAATGGACCCAGACCTCGATCTCCTCGCCTTCGCGCCCTTCCCAATTCCAGTGCGGGAACAGGTGCAGCAGCGGTTCGGGCCGCCACCAGGCGCGGTAGTACCAGTAATTGTCCTTCGGGAAGCCGCAGGAGTCCATGGCGCCGAAGTAGGAGCCGACGCTGGGCCAACGGCTGTAGGGCGTCGGTTCGCCGCGATAGTCGAAGCCGGTCCAGATGAAGCCGCCGGCGATATAGGGGCGCTCAGCCGCAATGGTCCACCATTCCTCGGCGGTCGAGGCCCACCAGGGGTGTTCGCGGTCATAGGCGGGGACGATGTGCCGGGCCGCGTCCAGCACATATTCGCCCCGGGTCGAGACCGTGCTGCCCGTCTCGCTGCCGAGGATGGGCTGATCTGGGAAGCGGGCGTGATAGCCCTCCATCTGGGGGGTGCGATAGTTGAAGCCCAGAACGTCGACGACGCGCGATACGCCGGTGTCGAAGTCCTGGTCCTTTGCGGCCGTGACGGGGCGGGACGGGTCCAGGCGGTTGACCAGCCGCTTCATGGTGCGGGCGATGGCGGCGCCGGTTTCGTTGCCCTGGATCGCCTGTTCTTCATTGCCGATCGACCAGGCGATGACCGAGGGTCGGTTGCGGTCGCGCCGCACCAGGGTGGCCAGCTCTGTCATGGACTCTTCGTCGGAGGACATACGCCGCGTCTCGGCGATGACCAGCATTCCCAGCCGGTCGCAGGCGTCCATCAGCTCCGGCATGGCCGGATTATGCGAGGCGCGATAGGCGTTGCAGCCCATGGCCTTCAGCTGTTCGATCCGCCAATCCTGGAGCCGATCCGGGATGGCGGCGCCGACGCCGGCGTGGTCCTGGTGACAGCAGGCGCCGAGCAGTTTCAGCGGTTGTCCATTGAGCAGGAAGCCGCGTTGGGCGTCGAAGACCGCGGACCGGACGCCGAAGGGCGTCTCGATCCGGTCGACCACGACGCCGTCGATCTCGATTTCGGTGGTCAGCCGATGGAGCTGGGGATCGGCGGGCGACCACAGGGGAGCAACGTCCCAGGCCAGGGCCAGGTCGGCGTTTTCGTTCCTCCAGGGCGCCAGCGACAGCATGACTTCCCGTCGCGCCTTCTCCAGGCCGTTCGGCGCCACGACGACGGTACGCACCGTCGCCGTGCGAGACGAGTCCGACTGGTTGCGCACGGCCGCCTCGACCGTCGCCCGTGCACCCGAACCCTGCGGCTCCGCCCGGATGAACACGCCGTCGGGGGGCACATGGACCGGGTTCGCCGCCGTCAGCCAGACATGTCGGTAAAGACCCGCGCCTTCATAGAACCAGCCCTCGCCCAAGCTGGCGTCCACACGGACGGTCAGCCAGTTGGGGCGGCCGGGTTGCGCCACGTCGGTGATGTCGATGCGGAAGGGCGAATAGCCGCCGGCATGCTCGTCGACGATGATCCCGTTGACGAAGACCACGACCTGGCGGAACGCGCCGTCGAACTCCAGTCCGATGCGGCGGCCGGCCCAGTCGGCCGGGATGTCCAGGGGGCGTCGGTACCACCCGACGCTGTTCTCGGGATGGTCGCGGCCCAGGGCGTGGAACCCATGCGCGGCGCGGGGATCGTCCTGATCGGGCGCCAGGATGCGAGGCGTGGAATCGTAGGGCAGGTCGATCGCCCAGTCGTGCGGAGTCTGGACGTCGGTCCAGGCGGAATCGTCGAAGTCCGCCTTCGCCGCCTCGGCGATGGGGGAGGTCTCGGAGCCGCCCGTTTTGGCGTAGGTGCGTTGATCTCGACCGAAGCCGAAATCCTTGTCGATGTCCGCCGCGTGGCCGAGAGCGAACTTCCAATCGAACGCCAGCTTGATGCGTCGTCGGGTCTCGGGCGTCGCCGCCAAGGCCGGGGTTGAGGGAAGAATCGCCGCCACAGCCGCCGCCGTTGCGCCCTGCATCAGGGCGCGCCGATCCACGCGTGAAACTAGTAGATCTTCGCGATCCAACGCGACGCCTCCCTGAAACCCTCAGGCCTGTTGCCGGCCCTTGAGTTCAGGAAACCGGCTAGGCCGACTTCTGTCAATGAAATAATTTTTACAGGCGATGTTGATCGTGCTCAGTGGCTGTCGCGAGGCAGACCGAACCTGTCGACGATCCGGTGGTATTTGACCGCCGGTTCCAGCACGGCGCCGGTCTCCAACTGACCGACCACCGCGCGCTGCATTTCCTGCCACGGCGTCTGGGAGGCCGGGTATTTGTAGCCGCCCGCCGCCTCGAACGTCTTGCGGCGCTCGGCCAGTTCCTCGTCCGAGATCAGGATGTCGGCGCGGCCGGTGTTCATGTCGATCCGCACCCGGTCGCCGGTCTTCAGCAGGGCGATGTTCCCGCCCGCCGCCGCTTCCGGCGAGGCGTTCAGGATCGACGGCGAACCGGAGGTGCCCGACTGGCGTCCGTCGCCGATACAGGCCAGGGCGCTGACGCCCTTCTTGATCAGGTAGGACGGCGGCCGCATGTTCACGACCTCGGCCGCGCCCGGATAGCCGATGGGGCCGGCGCCGCGCATGAACAGCAGGGTTTGTTCGGTGATGCCCAGGCTCTCGTCGTCGATCCGGTGATGATAGTCCTCGGGTCCGTCGAACACGACGGCAGGGCCCTCGAAGGCGTTCAGGTCATCGGGGTTGGACAGATAGCGTTCGCGGAACTCGGGTGAGATCACGCTCAGCTTCATGATGGCCGAGTTGAACAGATTGCCGGTGAAGACGACGAAGCCGGCGTCGGTCTTCATCGGGGCGTCGAAGGTCTTGATCACATCGGGCAGGACGATCTCGGCGTCGCGGCAATTGTCGCCGATCGACTTGCCGGTGACGGTCAGGGCGTTCTCGCGGATCAGCCCCTGTTTCATCAGCTCTGACACCACCGCCGGCACGCCGCCGGCGTGGAAATAGTCCTCGCCCAGATAGGCGCCGGCGGGCTGCAGATTGACCAGCAGCGGAACGTGCAGCCCCTCAGTCTGCCAGTCCTTCAGCGGCACGTCGACATGGGCGTGGCGGGCCAGGGCGGTGAGGTGGATCGGGGCGTTGGTCGAGCCGCCGATGGCCGAGTTGACGACGATGGCGTTGTGGAAGGCCTCTTTCGTCAGGATGTCTGACGGCTTCAGATCTTCGCGCACCATCTCGACGATCCGTAGCCCGGTCTCATAGGCGACCTGGGCGCGCTCGCGGTAGGGGGCGGGAATGGCGGCCGAGCCGGGCAGCGACATGCCCAGGGCCTCGGCCAGCGAGTTCATCGTCGTCGCCGTGCCCATGGTGTTGCAGTAACCGACCGACGGAGCCGAGGACGCCACCAACTCGATGAAGCCGTCATAGTCGATCTCGCCGGCCGCCATCATCTGGCGCGCCTTCCAGATGATCGTGCCCGACCCGGTACGCTCGCCCCGGTGCCAGCCGTTCAGCATGGGTCCGACCGACAGGGCGATGGCGGGGATGTCGACGGTGGCCGCCGCCATCAGGCAGGCGGGCGTGGTCTTGTCGCAGCCGATGGTCAGGACGACCCCGTCCAGCGGATAGCCGTACAGGCTCTCGACCAGCCCCAGATAGGCCAGGTTGCGGTCCAGGCCGGCGGTCGGGCGCTTGCCGGTTTCCTGGATCGGGTGAACTGGGAACTCCATGGCGATGCCGCCCGCCTCACGGATGCCTTCACGCACGCGCTCGGCCAGCACCAGGTGGTGGCGGTTGCACGGCGACAGGTCCGAACCGGTCTGGGCGATGCCGATGATCGGCTTGTCGGACTGCAGCTCTTTGCGCGTCAGGCCGTAGTTCAGATAGCGCTCAAGATAGAGGGCCGTCATGTCCGGATTTTCCGGATTGTCGAACCAGGCGCGGCTGCGGAGCGTCTTGGAGGGGGGAGGGGTCTTTGAGGTATCGGTCATTCAGGTCCAGCCGCCGTCGACGACATAGTGTTGGTTGGTGATTGCCCCCGCCTCGTCCGAACACATGAAGACGACCACCTTGGCGATGTCGTCCGGCACGAGTCGGCGCTTGAGGCACTGGTTGGCGTAGATTTCCTTTTCGGTCTCTGGCGTGACCCACAGCTCCAACTGGCGCTCGGTCATGATCCATCCAGGCGCGACAGCGTTCACCCGCACGCCGAAGGGGCCGAAGTCGCGGGCCAGCGAACGGGTCAGCCCAATCACGGCGGACTTGCACGCCGTATAGGCCGGCATGCCGCCCTGACCGATGATCCATGACGTGGATCCCAGATTGACGATGGCGCCCTTGCCCGTCGCCTGCATGTCCGGCAGCACGGCCTGGGCGGCGAAGAACAGGTGCTTCAGGTTCATGGCCATGCGGCCGTCCCAGTATTCCTCGGTCACGTCCAGGGTCGCATGACGTTCGTCATGGGCGGCGTTGTTGACCAGAACGTCGATCAGCCCGAACGCTGCGCGCACTTCCGCGACCGCAGCCTTCAAGGCCGGAATGTCGGTCAGGTCGCAGGGAATGAACAATGTGTCCGCCCCCAACTCGGCCCGAAGCCTGGGTCCGCGTTGTGTGTCGATATCCAGGAAGCCGACCCGGGCGCCCTGGGCGTGGAAGCTGCGGACTATGGCTTCGCCTATCCCCCCCGCGCCTCCGGTGACGATGACGGTCTTGTCCTTCAGATCAGGATAGATGGCGGCCATGATAGAGCGCGCCTCCTCGACGCCCGCCGTTTATCCGGCGACTTGTGAGATTTTACAAATGAAACCTGTGCCGTCCACGAAAATGGCAATAGCCACTGGCCCTGTCAACGGTGGACTGTCCTGGCTCTCAGGCTTGGGAGACGGCGCTCATCTGCCCGGAGATCGCTGTGGCCGTCCGCACCAGCAGGGTCGCTGCCTCCGCCTTGCTGCACACCATGGGCGTCTGTTCGATGAAGGGCGTGATCAGGGTGGCGATGACGCCGTCCGAGCCCATGATCGGGGCGACCAGATCGGTCACGCCGACGACGAAATCGCTGGCCCGCTCGACATGCGCCCCCTGGGTCATGGCGTCGGCGCGTTCGGCGAACTCGGCCACCACCGCCGCTCCGAACAGGGCGACGAGACGGTCGTGCAGATGTTTGCGCGCTCGCTCGTTGGCGCGCGAATAGAACATCAGCCCCGAGGTGGCGTCCAGAATGCTGCGGCGATAGCCGATCCGGACCGAATAACCCAGATCTCCGGGGCTCTCGATCCGGGCGATGACCACGATCTGGTCACCGGAGGGTACGACGAGATGGCAGGATTGTCGCGTAGTGGACGCCAGGTCACGCATGGCCGGCATGGCGACGTCGACCAGAGATTTGATCGGGGCCTGGGTCATGCCCAGGGTGAAGAGGCGGTTGGTCAGCCGATAGCCGTCCGGCGACTGTTCGATATAGCCGCGGAACTCCAGCACCTGGATCATCCGGAACAATTCGCTGACCGAACGCCCCAACGTCACCGACATCTGCGATGGCGTCATGGGTTCGCCCTGGGCCGACAACAGCTCAAGGACGTCGAGCCCCTTCTCGAGCGCCGGGGCGCGGTATTTGCGATCGTCGGTGGAAGCTTGGCCAGTCATGAGAATCCTGTCGGAAGATGGATAGGCTACCGGGGCTCCCTGATCGGGTGAAGCCTCGAAGGACACCGACCCTAACATTGTCGCCCGTGAAATGTTTACGCATATATAAAAAGCCGTTGCAGCCCGCCCGCGCCTCCCTTAGGCTTTTGCGGAAGCCCGAACCAAAGGGCACGATAGTTGGGGGAAATGCACATGACGCTCGCGGGCATCGATCTGGCCATTCTGGCGATCTACGCCGTCTTCATCTTCGGCCTGGCCCAGTGGGTCTCGCGGACCAAGGCCGGCGAGCAGAAGACCTCCACCGATTATTTCATGGCGTCCAAGAGCCTGCCCTGGTGGGCCATTGGCGCCTCGCTGATCGCGGCCAATATCTCGGCCGAACAGATCATCGGCATGAGCGGCTCGGGCTATGTGATCGGCCTGGGCATCGCCTCCTATGAATGGATGGCGGCCCTGACCCTGCTGATCGTCGGCAAGTTCTTCCTGCCGATCTTCCTGCGCAACGACATCGTCACCATGCCGCAGTTCCTGCAGCAGCGGTACGGGCCGACGATCCGCAATGTCATGGCCGTCTTCTGGCTGCTGCTCTACGTCTTCGTCAACGTGACCTCGATCCTGTGGCTGGGCGCCATCGCCGTCCACACCGTGACCGGGTTCAACCAGGATTACGCCATCGTCGCCATCGGCGTCTTCGCCCTGGCCTATCAGTTGTGGGGCGGCCTCAAGGCCGTGGCCCTGACCGACATCGTGCAAGTCGCCCTGCTGGTCTGCGGCGGTCTGATCATCGGCTTCATCGCCCTGTCGACCATCGGCGGCGAGGGCGGCGCGGCGGCCGGCTTCCACACTCTGCTGACCCAGTTCCCCGAGAAGTTCGACATGATCCTGTCGAAGGACAATCCGCACTATCAGGAGCTGCCGGGCATCGCCGTTCTGCTGGGCGGCCTGTGGGTCATGAACATCAGCTACTGGGGCTTCAACCAGTACATCATCCAGCGCGCCCTGGCCGCCAAGTCGCTGCCGGAAGCCCAGAAAGGCATCGCCTTCGCCGCCTATCTGAAGCTGCTGATGCCGGTGATCGTGGTCCTGCCCGGCATGGCCGCCCTGATCCTGGCCCCGAACCTGTCGGCGCCGGACCAGGCCTATCCGTCGATGATGAACCTGCTGCCGGTCGGCCTGAAGGGTCTGGTCTTCGCCGCCCTGATCGCCGCCATCATCGCCTCGCTGGCGTCCAAGGTGAACTCGATCTCGACCATCTTCACCCTGGACCTCTACGCCAAGATCAAGAAGGACGTGCCCGAGCACCAGCTGGTCACGGTCGGCCGCATCTCCGCCGTCGCCGCCGTGGTCATCGGCATCCTGACCGCCCGTCCCCTGTTGGGCGGGTTTGATCAGGCCTTCCAGTTCATCCAGGAGTTCACGGGCTTCTTCACGCCGGGCATCGTCGTCATCTTCATGCTGGGCCTGTTCTGGAAGCGCGCGTCTGAAGCTGGCGCCCTGACCGCCGCCATCGGCTCGGTGGTGCTGTCGGCCATCTTCTGGTGGCTGCAGGAGACCGGCCAGTTCATCTTCCCCTTCATGAACCGGGTCGGCGTCGTCTTCGTCGTCTCCCTGGTCGCGGCCGTGGTCGTGTCGCTGCTGATCCCGGCCAAGCCAGACGCCATGAAGATCAAGCTGGACCAGATCAGCTACAAGACCTCGCTGGGCTTCAATCTGGCCGCGGTCGGCGTCGTGGCCTTCCTGATCCTGGTCTATTCGATCTGGTGGTGATCGCTCATTGTATGAACGCATCGAGATGACCGGACTGATCGGCGTCGACTGGGGCACCAGCAATCTGCGCGTCATGCGACTGGGGGCGGACGGGGCGGTGCTGGATCGGCGCATCGACCCCCGCGGCGTCGGCCGCCTGGCCTCCGGCGCCTTCCTCGGGGTGCTTGAAGAGGTGGCGGGCGACTGGCTGGACCTGGCGCCGGTGCTGATCGCGGGCATGGCCGGATCGCGCCAAGGCTGGATCGAGACGCCCTATGCCTTCTGCCCGGCCGATGTGGCGACCCTGGCTGCGCGACTGGCCCGACCGGATGCGGCGCGCGACATCTATATCGTTCCCGGCGTCGCCCTGACGCCCCAGGGACTGGGCGACGTCATGCGCGGCGAGGAGACGCAGGCGCTGGGGCTGTTCGGCCCAGACGAAACAGGCCTGATGATCGCCCCCGGCACCCACAGCAAATGGGTGCGGGTCGAGAACGGCGCCATCGCGGGCTTTCGCACCTATCTGACCGGCGAACTGTTCGCCGCCGTGCGCCACGCCACACTGATCGGTCGCGACATGGGAGCGCCGGGCGGTGACGACGCCGCCTTCGACGATGGGGTGCGGCTGGCGCTGTCCGACCCGGCCGTCACCGCCCACCTGTTCACTGTTCGCGTCCGGCAGTTGGCCGGCTCCTTGCGCCCAGAGGGGGCGGCGGACTTCTTGTCCGGCCTGTTGATCGGCACCGAACTGGCGGCCGAGACGACCCATCGCGACAAGCCGGTGCAGGTGGTGAGCGAGGCGGGCCTGGGCCAACGCTATGCACGCGCCCTGGCTCTGGCCGGCTTTAAAGACATCCGCAGCACCTCCGGCGAAGTGGCTGTGGCGCACGGACTCCACCGCATCTGGAAGGCGATCCCATGACCCAGGCCGTCGAAAAGGCCCTGAAGACGCTGCCCCTCGTGGCCATCCTGCGCGGCCTGACGCCCGAGGAGGCGGTCGAGATCGGCGAGGTCCTGGTCGCGGCCGGCTTCACCTGCCTGGAGGTGCCGTTGAACTCTCCCCGCGCGTTGGAGAGCATCCGGAGGCTGCGTGACGCGATGGATGGCCGGGCGGTGGTGGGAGCGGGCACGGTCCTGACGCCCTCGGCCGCGCAGGACGTCGCGGATGCGGGCGGGCAACTGGTGATCTCGCCCAACGTTGACCCGCGCGTAATCGAACGCGCCCGTGCGCTGGGCCTGTTCACCATGCCCGGCTTTTTCACTCCCACGGAAGCCTTTACTGCGCTGGAGGCGGGGGCCGACGTGCTGAAGCTGTTTCCCGCCGAACTGGCCGGGCCGGGCGCCGTCAAGGCGATCAAGGCGGTCCTGCCCAAGGGGCAGCCGGTCTATGCGGTCGGCGGCGTCGATCCGGACAACATGGGCGCCTGGCGCGCGGCGGGCGCCGACGGCTTCGGCATCGGCTCGGCCCTCTACAGACCCGGCCGAACGGCGGACGAGGTGGGTGCGGCTGCGTGCGCCTTCGTCGCGGCCTGGTTCGGAAGCGGACAATGAGCGCCGCAGCCGAACTTGTCTGGGACCTGGGGGCCGAGCTGGCGGAAGGCCCCGCCTGGGACGCCGTGCGCGGGGCCCTTTGGTTTGTCGATATCAAGGGCCGGGGCTTGCACCGCTATACGCCGGCGACCGGCGACACGGCGTCCTGGGACACGCCCGACCAGATCGGTTTCGCCCTGCCGGCCGAGGACGGATCTTTGGTTTGCGGGGTGCGCGGCGGCCTGCACCGGTTTGAACCGGATACGGGTGTCTTCACTCTGATCCAACCGGTCGAGCAAGACCGGCCGCAGAACCGGCTGAACGACGGCTTCGTCGCCCCTGACGGGTCGCTGTGGTTCGGCTCGATGGACGACAGCGAGGTGGTCAAGACCGGCGCCCTGTATCGCTGGGCCGACGGCGAGCTGACACGGCACGACGATGGCT
Source organism: Brevundimonas mediterranea (assembly GCF_011064825.1). Classification (NCBI taxonomy): domain Bacteria; kingdom Pseudomonadati; phylum Pseudomonadota; class Alphaproteobacteria; order Caulobacterales; family Caulobacteraceae; genus Brevundimonas; species Brevundimonas mediterranea. The sequence goes on along the minus strand of NZ_CP048751.1, from coordinate 394,097 downwards.
ATGGCGTCACCAACGGGCCGTGCCTCAGCCCGGATGGCCGCACCCTGTATCACCACGACACCCTGGCCAGGACCATCCTGGCCTTCGACCATGACGACGGGGCGCTGTCGAACCGGCGGGTCTTCGCCGTGACCGACGACGGCTATGCCGACGGTCCCAGCATGGATTCCGCCGGCGTGTTGCACGTCGGTCTGTTCAACGGCTGGGGGGTGGCGCAGTTTTCGCCTGAGGGCGAACGGATCGGCAAGATCGACATGCCGGTCCAGACCGTCACCAAGGCGGCCTTCGGCGGCGAGGATCTGCGCGACCTCTATATGACCACGGCCTGGCTGGGGAACGCCGACAAGCGCGGCGAACAACCGACTCTGGGCGGCCTTTACCGGTTGCGGGTCAAGACGCCCGGCCTGCCGCAGAACCTGATCCGGCTGTGATCGCCCTTGAGGCCGATGATGTCGGCGGCAATTGGCGTGACAGGCTGAGGCGCCTGGCGGATGGCCTGTGCCGGTGACGGTTTAAGCGGCAGATTCCTCGAACTGGCCGCTTGAAATCGCCGCAGCGCTTGGCGCGCCTCCTGGAGGCGGTGTAGCCGTTGGCGGCCCAGCATCGGATACGCCCGTGACCGACCCATCCACGCTCATGAAACACTATGACGACCCCCAGGCGCGGCTGGCCGATCTGGTGGTGCACCTGACGGGTCTGGCGCTCGCTCTCGTCGGGGGCGGGATGCTGCTGGGTCTGGCGATCGGGTTCGGCCATGTGGGCCGCTTGGCGGCCTCGGCCATCTACGCAGGCGGGTTGTTGACGATGCTCGCGCTTTCGACGGCCTATAATTTCGCGCCCGCGCGGTTTCAGCCGGTGCTGCGGCGCTTCGACCATGCGGGGATATTCCTCATGATCGCGGGCTCCTACACGCCGTTCACCACCCAACATCTGACGGGGGGCTGGGCCTGGGGGATGACGGCGGCGGTGTGGGCCACGGCGCTGTTCGGCGCCCTGGCCAAGTTGCTGCTGCCGGGCCTGGGGCGCGGTTTCTGGATCGCGATCTACCTGGCCCTGGGTTGGCTCATGGTGATCGCGGTTCAGCCGTTGATGGAGAGCCTCGGGATCGCGCCGCTGATCCTGCTGGCGGTCGGCGGCCTGCTGTATTCGATCGGGGTCGGCTTCTATGCGCGCAAGGCGCTCCGGTTCCGACGGGCCATCTGGCACGGCCACGTGGTGGCCGCCGCCGCCGTTCACTGGGTGGCGGTGCTGCTGGCCGTGATCGCCTGAGCGCAGCCCGGCCGTCGCGCGGGCTTGCGTCAGCCCTGAGTTCGGACTTGAACTGGGGCGGGAAGCGTCCCAATCCGTCGTCATGATCTCGGCGACCTCGGCTTGGCCAAGGGCGGTCTGGCGATGTTCCGCCGGGACGTGGGCGGCGCACCGAACGCCCGGCTCGAACGTCTGCTGTGTGACTTTCGGAACAGCGATGACGGCTTCCGGTTACGGGTCCATCACCCCCAGCAGGACCCTCTCAATGTTCATTCACAACAAGCGACTGATGTACACGGTGCGCGTCGCCGAGCCGAACCCCGGCCTGGCGACGCTCATGCTCGAGCAATTCGGCGGTCCGCAGGGCGAGCTGGCGGCGGCGATGCGCTATTTCACGCAGGCGCTGGCTGAAGAGGACGCCGGCCGCAAGGACATGCTGCTCGACATCGCCACCGAGGAGCTCAGCCACCTGGAGGTGATCGGTTCGATCGTCGCCATGCTGAACCGCGGCGCCAAGGGGAAGATGGCCGAGGCGGCGCTGGAGGAGGCGGATCTGTACATGTCCCTGAATGATCGGGGCGAGAGCCACACGACCTCCATCCTGTACGGCGGCGCGCCGGCGCTGGTGAACTCGGCGGGCGTGCCGTGGACGGCGGCCTATATCGACTCGATCGGCGATCCGGCTTGCGACCTGCGGTCGAACATCGCCGCCGAGTCCCGCGCCAAGATCGTCTACGAGCGCCTGATCAACGTCACCGACGATCCGGGCGTCAAGGATGCGCTGATGTTCCTGATGACCCGCGAGGTCGCGCACCAGAAGTCATTCGAAAAGGCGCTCTACGCCATCGATCCCAACTTCCCCGCCGGCAAGATCGGCGGCGTGCCCGAGTTCAGCGACAAATACTATGACCTGTCGCAGGGCGAGGGGAATACACGCGGTCCCTGGAACGAGGGCGAGCAGTGGGAGTATGTCGAGGATCAGGAGAACCAGATGGCTGTCGACGGCGGCGACGGTTCGGCCTCGGTCGTCCTCGAGTCCGCCGACGAGTCGTCCGTGAACGCCTTCGCGCTGCGAACCGCGTCGGATCCGGACGCGAACCCCGTCACTGGCGCCGACTTGGGCGCAGGACCAGGCGCGGGCAAGACCACCGTCCTCCTCGACTGATCCCCTCGAACCGCCGGGCGTCCATGCCGCATTATCATTTTAACATGTTGAATGGACGCCCATTCCGGGACCTCGACGGCGAGGAACTGGCGGACGAGGCCGCCGCCCGTCGAATGACGTTGACGATCATGGGCGAGGTGCTGCGGGGCGGCGAGATCGACATCCGGGGCGCGGGTCCGTTCCGCATTCTCTGCACGGACACCGCCGGAGCTGTCGTCACCGGGCTGATCGCCGAAGAGATGTCGGCGAAGGCCGTGGCCCATATGCTGGCGAGATTGAACGTCGGGGCCGTGCAAGACTAGCCTTGGAAGGATGTCCAACTCCGAGGCCGATCCTCCCTGGCCGTCGAGGACACGCCTCGGGAGCGCCGCACCCAGACCCGACGTGGGTGAAGCAGAAGCAGGTTGGCGCGCCTCATGGGCCAACCCCGAGCGCGTGTTCTGCGACGCGCATCCCCATGTGAACGTCCCGCCGCCTCGCAACGTTTGGACCCCGGACACGTTACGCGGCGGTGGGGTGATTTTGTACGGTCTGATCGAAAAGCTGAGCCGCAGGGATGCTCTGACGCCTGAAGAAGCGGCGGCGCTTCGTGAGGTGCTGGGGCCATTGCAACGCGTCGCTGCCGGGACCGATATCGTCCGGGAGGGCGCGCGGCCGGAGCACAGCACTCTGCTCACCAGCGGCTTCACGGCTCGCTATTCGACACTCGCGGATGGCGGACGGCAGATCACCGAACTGAACGTCAGCGGCGACTTTGTCGATCTGCATAGCTTCATGATGAAGCAGATGGACCATGGCGTCGTCGCCCTGACGGAGTGCGTGATCGCCCCGGCGCCTCACGTCGTTCTGCGTCGACTTACCGAGGAGCATCCTCACCTCACCCGGCTGCTGTGGCTCGACACCGTGATCGACGCGGCGATCCACCGCCAGTGGATCGCGTCCATGGGCCGGCGGAGCGCCCTTGCGCACCTCGCGCACCTTGTGTGCGAACTCTACAAGCGGCTTGAGGTCGTGCGTCACGCCACCGATTGTAGGTTCGAACTACCGTTGTCGCAGGCCGTCCTGGCCGACGTGCTGGGCCTGTCCACGGTGCACGTGAACCGGCTGGTGGCCGACCTCCGCGCCAGGAACATCCTGACTTGGGGCCAGGGACGGATCGAAATTCTGGATTGGGACAGGCTCGCAGAACTGGCGGAGTTCGACCCCGCCTTCCTGCGGCTTCAGCGCGAGCCTGTCTGAGCGTCAGATCGCCGCGACCGCCTCACGGCGTCGCGGCGATCTGACAGAGACTAGAGGTTCCCGGGGCGTCGTTCACCTATGTGAATGCGCCCCCCGAAATGGAGGCGCAGGAAAGAGCATGCCCCAAGAACAATCCTCTGCTTTTGCGCCCGACTGTTTGGCGGATGCGAGCGCGCCTGCGCGTCAACGGCCGGCCTCGGCCGCTTCGGGTCTGACGACCGAAACCCTACGCCTGTGGCAGGCCTTCTCGCCCTTGCCGCCCGAGCGACGTCGTTGGGCGCTGTCGGTGGGCGTCGTCGAGGCCCGCCGCGCGGGCGACTTCCACCTCGGGGCGGGGGAGGTGGCGGTGATCGTTTCCGGCTGCCTGGCCACCGAGGCGGCGGGCTCGGACCTGTCGGCCGAAATCCTGGGACCGGGTCACGTGGTGGCGACCGGGACCGGCCGCTCCGTCGCCGGTCAGTGGATCACCGACGGGGAAATCTATCGGGTTGCTTTGGTCGATTGGCTTGATCGGGCGGGCGAGGCAGGGATGCTCCACCTGTTGGACGCAGAGGACCGCAGACGCGCGAGGCTGGAACGCCGCCTCGTCTGCGTCGGCCGACATCTCGCCACCGCTCGCGTCGCGGACCTTCTGCTGTCCATTCACCGCGCGGCCCCGCGCCAGGACATCCTGCTGTCGCAGGAGCGTATCGGCGACATGCTCGGGCTCCGTCGCTCCACGGTCAACGGCTCGTGCCGGGCGCTTGAGGGCGCCGGGGGAGCGCGCACCGGGCGGGGGAAGATCCGGATCCTGGATGCCAGCGGCCTGACGAAGACCGCCTGCGGATGTCACGCCGCCCCGTGAGGATCGGCGGGGGATATCCTGCCTGGCGTCGGCTCAGGCGCCGGAGCCAGGCTCCGCCATCCTGCCTGCTCGGCCAGGGGGCCGGGCGTTTTCGGCGGCGGTCTGGGCGAGGGCGTCTGTCATGGGAACTCCGGGGTTGGGTCCGGCTTCCGACCCCCGGCAGCCGCGCCTGTTCCTTCGCGGACACTGGGAACGAAGCTCCGGCCGGGTGGTTGACCAGACTCAGCTGACCGGAGCTAAGCCCATGTCTTATAGTGAAGTTTCGACCGACGCCGATGTCGGGTCGACCGCATTCGTCGACAAGGATCGACGCGAGGGCGAATACGAGGCGTCCAGCCTCAGGGCCGTCCTGATCAATCGGCCTCGCGATGAATTATACGCCTACTGGCGCGATCTCACGAACCTGCCGACCTTCTCGGAGACCGTGAAGTCGGTCGAGGTGCTGGGAGACGGCCGCTCGCGCTGGATCGTCGCCGGCCCAGGCGACAAGGACGTCGAATTGACCAGCGAAATCACCGAGGACGTTCCCGGCGAACGCATCGCCTGGACCTCCAGCGAAGGCTCCGACGTCGACCACGAAGGCTGGGTGGCGTTCAGAGACAACGCCTTCGGGCGGGGCACGGAGGTGCGGGTCTTCATCAGCTACGAGCCGCCTGCGGGGATCGTCGGCAAGGTCGTCGCCAAGGTGATGCAGCGCGAACCCCGCATCCAGGCCCGACGCGAGCTTCGTCGCTTCAAGCAGCTGATGGAGACGGGCGAGATTTCGACCTCCAAGGCGCCTGACGCCGCGCCCCGCGCCTCTCGCCACTTCTGATTTTTCCGACCCCATTCGATAAGGATTCGCCCATGCGCGCCCTCACCTGGCACGGCAAACACAATGTTCAGGTCGACACCGTCCCTGACCCGCAGATCGTCAATCCTCGCGACGCCATCATCAAGATCACCGCCACCGCCATCTGCGGTTCGGACCTGCACCTGTACGACTCCATGATCCCCGGCATGTCCAACGGCGACATCCTGGGCCATGAGTTCATGGGCGAGGTGGTCGAGGTCGGCCGGGGCAACACCAGCCTGAAGAAGGGCGACCGCGTCGTCGTGCCCTTCGTCATCGCCTGCGGCCAGTGCTTCTTCTGCGAGAAGTCGATGCCGGCGGCGTGCGACAACTCCAACCCGGCCGACAAGGCGGACGCTACCGAGATCGCCTATGGGCAGTCAGTCGCCGGCCTGTTCGGCTATTCCCATCTGACCGGCGGCTTTGCGGGAGGGCAGGCGGAATATGCGCGCGTCCCCTATTCCGACTATGGTCCGATCAAGATCCCGGACGGCATCGAGGACGAGAAGGTCCTGTTCCTGTCGGACATCTTTCCGACGGGATGGATGGCTGCGGAGAACGCGCAGATCCAGCCCGGCGACACAGTGGCGATCTGGGGCTGCGGCCCGGTGGGGCTGTTCGCGGTCAAGAGCGCCATCCTGCAGGGCGCAGGTCGGGTCATCGCCATCGACCATCATCCCAACCGTCTGGCGCTGGCCAAGGCTAACGGCGCGGAGGTGCTGAACTATCACGAGGTCAAGGTGCGCGAAGCCCTGCTGGAGATGACTGCGGGTCTGGGCCCCGACAGCTGCATCGATGCGGTGGGCATGGAGAGCCACGGCTTCTCGCCCGACAATATCATCGACGCGGTCAAGCAGGAGACGCGGCTGGGCACCGACCGCCCCCATGTGCTGCACGAAACCATCATGGCGGTCCGAAAGGGCGGCACGGTCTCGGTGCCAGGCGTCTATGGCGGCTTTGCCGACAAGTTCCCCGTCGGGGCCTTCATGGAGAAGGGGCTGACGCTCAAGACCGGCCAGACCCACGTCCAGCGCTACCTGCCGCAGCTGCTTCAGCTGATCCTGGAGGGGGGGATCGACACCACCGACCTGATCAGCCACCGCCTGCCTCTCGAACAGGCGGCGGAGGGCTACAAGAACTTCAAGGAAAACCAGAATGAATGGACCAAGGTGATCCTGAAGCCGCATTGACGGCTGCACCAGCCGGGCTGGCGAGAAGCGGTCGGATGATCGACGTCGACGGCCAGGTCCGGCCGCGTCACCGGTCGATACGTTCGACCGTGGCCCGGCGCCGGGAGGCGGATGTACAGGGGAAGTGAGCTCACGGCCCCGGCCGTCTGAACCCGTCCCTTCAAGGGGCGGGTTCAGACGGAACGCCCTTAACGCCCAGACTGCGACGCGGTCACAGTGCGCCGGCGTAGCGCTCGAACTCCTCCTTGTAACGGGCGGTCAGGCGGTCCTGATGTTCGCCCTTTTCCTTGAGGTGGATGAACCAGCCGTTCTCCTCCTCGAACATGTGCGTCAGCACCGCGCCCTCGATGTGGCCCCACTTGTCGAGCCAGGCGTCCGAGGAAGGGGCGATGTTCTCCAACTCCGCCATCTGCATCTTGGCGGTCGTCTGTTCGGAATAGGCCACGCCCGCCTGCATCTTGTGACCGTTCTGGGCCATAGCCGGATAGAGGACGATCTCTTCGGCCAGGGAATGGCCGTTCAGCACCAGAGCCAGCCGGTCCATGGCGGCGCGGCGGTCAGCCGCAGAACGGACATTGCGGCCTTCGGCGAAGGCGGCGCGGATCTGGTCATGGTGATCCAGGGCCAGCGACAGCCAATCTCCAGGCGCCGCCGCCTCTCTGGCCTTTTGAGTGGCCTCTTGGCGTTTCTCTTCGTTAGGCTGGGGCGTTATGGCGGCCAGCGCCTTGTCGATGACGGACATGGGTCTCTTTCCTTTTCAATGAAACTTGATGACGGCCCGCTCCGCCCCCTGATCCGCCCTCAGGGAGGCCGTTCGTCCGCCGAACCAGAGACGTTCGACGGAGATGGCGCGCCAGCCTTCGGGCAGGACTACAGGGCGATCAGGCCAATGGGCGGGATCGCCCTTCGGATCGAGGCCGGTGAAGCCGAACAGCAGCCCCAGCAACATCCCGCCCAGATTGGCGAAGAAGGGACCGGCCGCAGTCTCGCTGTCAGGGTGGTCGGGCCGGTATTCCAGGCACTGGTGGAATCGCCCGGCGTCATAGGCCGCGTACCCCTCCTCGAACAGCTTCAGCGCCAGGGTACGATCGCCGGTCCGGGCGGCCCAGACGCCATAGAGGGCGGGGAGCATCGGCGCGCCGACATAATCGCGCCAGTGCGCCAGGTAGAAGTCGAGCGTCCGGCGTTCGACTGCTTCGTCGGTCTGGTACCCGCCTGGAAAGAGGCCCCCCAGCGGCGAGGGAGTCGCGCCCTTGGGTTCGTCGATGCGGAAGGCGTCATGTGCGGCGATGACCTTGTCGGACCGCACCGGCAGATAGAGGTTGTCCCTGACCTCGGCCCATGAGGCCCGGGGCGTGCGTCCTGTCGCTTCGGCGGCGGCGACGGCGCGACACAGCACGTCGTGCGACAACATCAGGCTGAATGCGTCGTTGTCGGGCGGATCCGGCACTTCGGCGGGGCCCGTGGCGCGTATCAGTTCATATCCGCGCGCGGTGCGCGTCAGGCGGCTGACGATCCAGTCGGCCACGCCTTCCAGCACAGGCCAGGCGTCGTCCCTCAAGAAGGCCTCGTCGCCCGTCGCGTCGGCGAACAGGGCGAAGGCCCGCGCCACATGCAGCGACCCGTGGTCTTCGTGCGCCGCCGCCGACCCGGCCCCCGGCGCCGCCTCCTGCCCCGTCAGGGGCGCGGCCTCCCATGGAAACTGCACGCCCTGCCGGCCCGAGAGCCGCGCATTCGATTTCGCCGCCCTCAGGCCCCGGCTCCGGAAATCCAGCAGCGCCCGCGCCGCGTCCGGCTGAGACAGCATCACGGGCGGCACGCAGAAGGCGTCGATGTCCCACATCACGTGGCCGAAGTAATAATTGTAGTCGTGCCAGGTCGCGAGGCCGAAGATCGAAGTTGCGGACGGCGAGGCTGGATGCACCGAACTGTTCAGGTAGAAATAGGCCGCATCGATCAGCGCCTGGTGGTCTGGCGTCGCCCCATCGACAACAATGCGTCCCCGCCACAGTTCGCGCCACGCGTCTCGGTTTCGGGCTCTCAGGACGTCGAAACCCGTCTGGGCGCCCCGCGCAACCCGGCGGACCGCCTCTTCGTCGGGGCGTGCATGGATCAGCGAGGGGATGAGCGCGGCCATCTGTCTGAGGCTCGCGCCCCGCTTGCCGACCGTGCCGAGGTCGTAGGTGGTCTGCAATGGTCCGGTCGCGTCCCAGGCGGTGACGTCGGGGGAGGCCCCCGGCGTGGTCTCGGTCGCCAGGGCGACACCGCATGTGGACAGGTCCCCCTCGGTCGACCACAGCAGAGACCCGTCACAGGCCGGCTCAGGCTCGCCCGGCGTGTCGGTGCGGCGTCGGGCGACCCGTCCGCGCAGGTCCGTGGTCGCCACAACGGCGCGCAAACGCATGTGGCAGGGCGCGTCCGGCCGCACATGGATTTCCTGCATCACCAGGGTCGGCGCGGTACGGCTGGCGAGAGTCAGGATCTCGATGGCGGCGTCCACTCCGCCGAGCCGGACACGGCACCGGCTGGTGAGTTCACCCGTGGCGAAATCGTAGGCCTGGCGAAGGTCCGAGACCGCCCAAGGCTGATCGGACATCCAGACGCCATTGACGCAGAGATCGGCGGCGAGCGGGTAGGGGACGGGGGCGGCCGCTTCCACCCGGCGCTCCGGATTTTCCCCGACCACCCCATTGACCAGGGTCATACCTGCCATGAGCGGCATTTCCCTGACCCGAAGCCCGATCAGCCCATTGGCGACATAGGCCGGGAGGGCGCCGTCGCGGGGGCCGTTCTCGTCGGGCGGATTGATCGGCCGCCAGGCGTCCCTGTCAGCGCCAGGCATCGAGAACCTCCGCGCATTCCGCCGCTTCGACCTGCTGGCCGTAGCGCTCGTGATAGAGGGCGATGAGGCGGTCGTGAGAGGCGTCCGAAGAGCTGCACAGGCCGTCCTTGACGACCACGACCCTGTAGCCAAGGTCGACCGCGCCCAACACCGCCGCCAGGACGCACACATCCGTCTCCGCGCCTGTGACGACGAGGGTGTCCACGCCGCTTCGCCGCAGCACCGGGTCGAGATCGGTTCCAAACCACGGCGAGTAGCCGTGTTTGTCGATCAGGCGTCCGGGAGGGACGAAGCGTTGAAGCGGCGTCGCCAGATCCACCAATTCAGTGCCCAGGGCGTCGAGAGTCATCGACGACCATTTCTCCCAGTAGCCGCGCCATGTGCCCCTGCCTTCGCCCGGGCGCGCGGCGGGGATGAAGCGGGTGAAGACGTTGCGTTCCGGCTTCGCTTCGCACAGCCGTTCGATGACGGGCAGCACGCGAGCTGCCCAGGGGGTGCGCCACTCCGTGTCCTCGACGAACATCCGCTGCATGTCGACGCAAAGATGAACCGCCGTGTCCGGGATGGGGTCGCGTAGGCCTTGAACCATGCTCAGGCCGCCGCGCCCCGGGCCTTGTCTTTGGCGCGGGCGTCCGCCGGCGCGGTCAGGCTCTGGTCTGAGTTAGGGGACGAAGGTTCAATCTCGCCCGGATCAGGGGCGGTCTGGGTATTGGCATGGTGTTCGATGCGCCCGCTCTCGATCTCGGCGCGGGAGAAGACTTCCTCCTGTCCGTCTTCCAGCAGCTGATCTTCGGGCCCGCCGAGACCGCCCTGCGCCAGGCCCGACGTCGACCGGGCGTTCATGTGATCGTCTCTGGCTGCGTCCGTGCCCCGGAAGTCGGGTTGGGAAAGTGAGAGATTTTCATGGGCATGGGCGGCTCCTGGAGCGGCGGGCGAACCGCTCATCTCAAGCGCATAGCGCCTCACATCGGCCGACCGTTCCCTGTGTGCGGTGTTGGACACCCTCAGCGTCACGCGTCGTCGTCGAGCGGGTCATGACCGGCAACGGCTCGGCCTACAGCGCCAGGCTGTTCGCTGACGCCCTTGGCAGGTCGGCGCCGGCCACGACCGAACCCGGCCTGCGCGCTTCCGCCATCAAACCTGGACCGACGACTAGAATCTGCGCCGACCACACTTGGGCGCCAGAGGCGTCCACACCGTTGACGCGGGTGAAATACCTCCCTGGATATGAGGCCTGGTCGCGGGTGGGTTGCGGAGCTCGAGCCGTCCATGTCCGCGATCGACGTATAAACACCTTCATAGTTCTTGCAGGTATGTATTTCAGTATGGCGAAGCGGCTTGAAAGTCACTAGATTCCGCCCATGGATTCGACTGAGACCGCCCCGCCACACAGCCCCAGCGCCCTGCGCGCCCTCCGTATCAATGATCCGGCTCCGGACTTCATCGCGCGCACGACCCAGGGCGAGAAACGGCTCAGCGACTATCGCGGGCGGTGGCTGGTGCTGTTCTCGCACCCGGCCGACTTCACGCCGGTCTGCACCAGCGAGTTCATCGCCCTGGCCAGGCGGGCGGACGCCTTCGACGCCCTGGGCTGCGACCTGATGGCTCTGTCGGTGGACAGCCTCTATTCCCACCTGGCCTGGCTGAAGGACATCTATCGCCGCTTCGGCGTGAAGGTGGCCTTCCCGATCATCGAGGATCCGTCCATGGCCATCGGTCACGCCTTCGGCATGGTCGACGCCGGCTCCAGCGACAGCGCCACGGTGCGGGCGAGCTTCGTCATCGATCCGACCGGGATCGTGCGCGCCATCAGCTGGTATCCGATGAACATCGGCCGATCGGTCGATGAACTGCTGCGGCTGGTGACGGCGCTGCAGACCGCCGACCGTGAGCAGGCGTCGACGCCGGCCGGATGGTCGCCCGGCGAGCCCCTGCTGGAGCCGGCCGCCACCACTCTGGATGCGGCCCTGGCCGACGGCGACGGTGATGCGCCCTGGTATTATCGCGAGCGCCGCGCATGAGCGACGACCAGGCCGCGGCCATGGGGCGGCTGAAGGACAAGGCGCCCCAGGCCGCCGAACTGCTACGTCAGCTGGCCAATACAAATCGGCTGTTGATCCTCTGCCATATTGCTGCGGAGGAGCGATCCGTCGGACAGCTCGAGGCGGATCTGGGCATCAAGCAGCCGGCTCTGTCGCAGCAACTGGCGGAGTTGCGCCAGTACGGCCTGGTCAAGACCCGGCGCCAGTCGCGTTCGATCTACTATTCCATCGCCGACGAACGCGCCCAGGCGGTGATGGGCATGTTGTACGAAATCTTCTGCGGCGACGGACAGGCGGTCGGCCCGCGCCTCCTGCCCTCCGCCGGGGCTTCGGCGCCCTCGGCCGAGGCGTCAGCCCCGCCCCGTGGGGACGCCGCCCGGTTCGCCCGCGTCACCCCGGCGCCCCGTCGATAAGGCGCGGGCGGAGGGACTGGCGTCCTTTCGTCTAGTCGGGTGTCCGAGGGCGGGCGAAGCGGTCGCATACGATGTCGATGAGTTGGCGAACCGTGTCGTCGGCGAGGCTGTAATAGATGGTTGAGCGGTCGCGACGCGTCTTCACCAGCCCGCCCTCGCGCAGCCGCCTCAGATTCTGAGAGACGCCGGACTGGGACGGGCCGCACAGCCCCACAAGCTGCCCCACCGACAATTCCTCCTGCGTCAGCCGGCAGAGCAGCAACAGGCGATGCTCATTCGCCAGCAGCTTCAACTCCGCAGCGGCCGCATGGGCGTGTCTGGCCAGATCCGCCATGGGGGCTTGGTGCGGCGTCATCGGGTCGCGGGTTTTCCGTCATCCCGCAGCACGACATAGATGGCCGGAATGACCAGGACGGTCAGCAGGGTCGAGGAGGCCAGACCGAACAACAGCGAGATCGCCAGGCCCTGGAAGATCGGATCGGTCAGGATCACCGCCGCCCCGATCATGGCCGCCAGGGCGGTCAGCAGGATCGGCTTGAACCGGATGGCGCCGGCCTCGATCAGGACGTCGCGCAAGGGTTTGTCGGGCGAGGCCGTGTGCCGGATGAAGTCCACAAGCAGGATCGAGTTGCGCACGATGATGCCGGCCAGGGCGATGAAGCCGATCATCGACGTCGCGGTGAAGGGCGCGCCGAACAGCATGTGGCCGATGACGATGCCGATCAGGGTCAGGGGGATGGGGGTCAGGATGACCAGGGGCAGTTTGAAGCTGTGGAACTGGGCCACGACCAGCACATAGATCCCCAGAAGGGCGACCATGAAGGCGGCGCCCATGTCGCGGAAGGTGACCCAGGTGATTTCCCACTCGCCGTCCCACAGCAGGGTGGGAACGGATTCATCCTCCGGCTGGCCATTGAGGCGGACGGCCGGCTTCTGCAGGCCCAGCGCGTCCCAGTCATGGGCCTCGATGGCGCGATTGACCGCCAGCATGCCGTAGATGGGGGCCTCGTATTCGCCGGCCAGTTCGGCGGTCACCATGTCGAGCGGTCGGCCGTCGCGACGGAAGACGGCGTGACTGCCCGCTTCACGGCGACCGTCAACGACCTCGCCCAGTTCGATCAGGCGCGGTCCCGTCGGCCCGGTCGTCACCGCCACCGGCGTCGTGGCCAGGGTGCGGCTCCAGCTGCGCGCCGATTGCGGCAGGGCGACGGTGATCGGCAGGGGCGAGCGGCCGTCGCCGCGCGGCGCATAGCCGACCGTGGACCCGGCCAGGATCGCGCCGATGGAATCCTGCAGCTCGCGTTCGGACAGGCCGTAATAGTCCAGGCGATCCCGAACGGGGACCAGCCGCAGTCGCGGCCGTTCCTGGCCGAAACTGTTGTCGACATCGACGATATAGGGGACGGAGCGGAACAGTTTTTCGACTTCCAGCGCGGTCTTGCGCCGGGTTTCAGCGTCGGGGCCGTAGATCTCCGCCAGCAGGGTGGCCAGCACGGGCGGGCCGGGCGGCGTCTCGACCACCTTGATCGACGCGCCGGAGGGCAGGGGCAGGGCCTTCAGCTTGTCGCGCAGATCCAGCGCGACGGCGTGGCTGGAGCGGCTGCGCTCGTCCTTGGGCAGAAGGGAGATCATCAGATCGCCCATCTCAGGCCGGTCGCGCAGGAAATAGTGCCGCACCAGACCGTTGAAGTTGAACGGCGCCGAGGCCCCGGCATAGGCTTCCATGGCGTCCGCCTCGGGCAGGGTGCGAATCTGAGCCGCCGCCTCGTCCAGGGTACGGGAGGTGGCTTCCAGGCTGGTCCCTTCGGGCATGTCGACCACCACCTGGATCTCCGACTTGTTGTCGAAGGGCAGCAGTTTCACGGTCACCGCCTTGAAGTAGAACATCGAACAGGCGACCAGGGTGGCGAGGCCGACGCCGATCAGGAAGTTGCGGGCCGAGGACCGCTTGTCGATCACGCGATGCGCCACGCGGGCGTACAGCTGTCCCAGCTTGCCGCCGCCCTCTTCATGGGCGTGATCGTGCTGGCCGTGGGCCAGGGTCTTTCGCGCAAACCGGATCATCAGCCACGGCGCGATCACCACCGCGACGAAGAAGGAGAAGATCATCGCCGCCGAGGCGTTGACCGGGATGGGCGCCATATAGGGACCCATCAGACCTGACACGAACAGCATGGGCAGCAGGGCCGCCACGACGGTCAGGGTCGCCACGACGGTGGGATTGCCGACCTCGGCCACCGCCTCGACGGCCGCCTCGGTTCGGCTGCGCCCGTCGCGCATCCCCCAGTGACGGGCGATGTTCTCGATCATGACGATGGCGTCGTCGACCAGGATGCCGATGGAGAAGATGAGGGCGAACAGGCTGACGCGGTTGATCGTGTAGCCCATCACATAGGAGGCGAAGAGGGTCAGCAGGATGGTGGTGGGAATGACCACGGCGGTGACGGCGGCCTCGCGCCAGCCGATGGCGAAGCCGATCAGCACGACGATCGACACCGTGGCCAGAGCCAGGTGGAACAGCAGCTCGTTGGCCTTTTCGTTCGCCGTCTCGCCGTAGTCGCGGCTGACCGCGACCTCGACGCCCTCCGGGATCAGCTTGCCTTCCAGGTTTTCGACGCGCTGACGCACGGCCTCGGACACCACCACCGCATTGGCGCCGGCGCGCTTGGCGATGGCGATGCTGACGGCGGGCGTGCTGGCCCACTGCCCGTCATGCCGGGCCCAGCGCCACACCCGGGCCTGGTCTTCTCGCGGCCCCTGGGCCACGTCCGCGACATCGCGCAGATAGACCGGCGCGCCGGTGACGGAACGGACGGTCAGCAGGCCGATCTCCTGGGCCGAGGACAGGGTGCGGCCGGAGGTGACGGCCACGGCCTGGCCGTCCTCGCGGACATTGCCGACCGGGAAGCTGCGGTTGGCCTGAGACGCCGCCTCGATCACACGGCCCAGCGGCACGCCATACTGATTCAGCTTTGCGGGATCAGGAGCGATGCGGATCTCGTCGGGCCGACCGCCGGTGACGAACGTCAGGCCCACATTATCGACCTTGGCGATTTCGGTGCGCAGCTTGTGCGCCAGATCATAGAGGGCCTGATCGGTCCACTGGCCCGCCGCTCCCGGTTTCGGGGTCAGGGTCAGGACGATGGCCGGCACGTCGTCGATGCCGCGCACCGTCACCTTGGGATCGGGGACCCCCACCGGAATCCGGTCCCGGTTGGCGCGCAGCTTTTCCTCGATCCGGATGGCGGCGTCCTCGGGGTTGGACCCCACCAGGAAGCGCGCCGTCACCAGCACCCCATTGTCTTCGGCCTGGGTGTAGACGTGCTCGACCCCGTTCACGCTCTTGACGATGGTCTCGAGGGGAATCCCGATCAGTTCGACCGCATCGGGGGCCGCCAGACCGGGCGCCGCCACCTGGATGTCGACCATGGGCACGCTGATCTGCGGCTCTTCCTCGCGCGGGATCGAGAACAGGGCCAGCAGGCCGACGGCGATGGCCGCCAGCAGGAACAGCGGCGTCAGCGGAGAGGTGATGGTGAAGCGCGTCAGGCGCCCGGAAAGGCCCAGTTTCATCCTTGCGTCCTCGTCGCGACCAGCCTGTCGCCGGCCTTGACGCCGCTCAGGATTTCGACCGTTTCAGGGTCGTTCGTCGGCGCCGTCTGAACCGGGACGGCGCTGGGTTTCCGGTCAGGTGAAATCACTTCCACATAGTCCAGACCATAACGCGTCGTGACGAAACGCCGGGGTACGGTCAGGGCCTGACGTTGGCCGATCTCGATCGAGGCCGCGACCCTGCGGCCGACCAGTTCGGTGGTCAGGCCCGGTACGGCCGCATCAATCTGAATCCGCCCGCCGACGATGGCGGGATAGACCTGCGTCACCTGTCCCTGGCGCGCTTCGACCGGCAGATCGTCCGCCGTCAGCAGGACGCGCGCGCCGGGCTTGACCCGGCCGGCAAGGGATTCGGGGAGTTCGAGACGAAGCACGGGGGGGCCTGCGGTGATCGTCGCGACCGACATTCCGGGGCTGACCACGGATCCGGCCGTGACCTCGACCTTCAAGACGCGGCCGGCGGCCGGCGCTAGGATCGCCCCCTGGCCGGCCATGCTGGCGCTGGCGCCGCGTTCGGCGCGGGCGGCGGCGGCCTGGGCGTCTGCGGCGCGCGACGCCGCGACGGCCTGATCCAGGCGCGCCTTGGCGTAGACATTGTGGTCATAAAGGTCCTGGATCCGTCCCAGGTCGGCGCGGGCGCGCGTCGCCTCCGCCTCGGCGGCGGCGACCTGGGCGCCATAGGCCCTGGTCTCGAAACCGATCCGGTCGTCGACGACCCGTCCGATCTGCTGACCGCGGCTCACCATATCGCCCTCGCGCACCGACAGGACGACCAGGACGCCGGAAATGCGCGCCCGGGCTTGCGACTGGTCGCGGGTGGTGATCTCGCCCCCCACGGTCTTGGTGTCGGCGACAAGGTTCGAGGCCAGGACGAGTTGCTCGCCGGCGGGCGCCGCCTTGGCGGTCGGCTCGCGCTTTTCATCCGCGCCGCCGCACGCCGACAGCGTCAGCGCGGCCGCAGCCATCAGGGTCCACATCTTCATCGCCGTCGTCCTTCCACCATCCCCGCCGATCAATCGCACGTCAGCCGCGCTCGACCGGAAGGCCCGCCGACTTCCAGGCCCCGAGTCCGCCCGCCAGGTGCGTATCGATCGCAGCCTGGGCCTTGGCGCAGCGTTCCAGCGCCATGCCCGACCGCTTTCCGCCCGCGCATTGGAGGACGACCGTCTTTCCGTCCGCCTGGGGAAGGCGGGCGGGGTCGAAGGACGAGAGCGGCAGGTTCACGGCGCCCGCGATATGCTCGGCGGCGAACTCGCCCGCTTCCCGCACATCGACCAGCAGGACCTGATCCTGGGCGAGCATGGTTTTCAGATCGGCCGGGCCGATCTCCCGATGGGCCTTGGGCTTTCCAAATCCGAACATTTTCGACCTCCATGGACCCGCCGAACGCGGTGTCATACTTTTATTATTGTGTATATCATGTAATCATTATATTCGGTCAAGCACATAAGGGCGATGGAAACGCCTTCTGGAGGGAAACATGGCCAAGCCCAAAATTGTGATCATCGGCGCCGGACTGGGCGGCACAATCGCCGCCTATGAGATAAGAGCGGCCGTCAAGGGGCGCGCCGAGGTGATGATGATCGCCGAGTCGGAGACTTATTCTTTCGTTCCATCAAACCCTTGGGTCGCTGTTCGCTGGCGGGAGCCGGAGGAGATTCAGGTTCATCTGCCGCCGATTTTCGCCCGCAAGAAGATCGGCTTCACGGCGGTGGGGGCGAAACGGCTTCACGCTGCAGAAAAACGGGTCGAGTTACACAACGGCGACAGTGTCGATTACGATTATCTCGTAATTGCGACAGGCCCCGATCTGGCCTTCGATGAAATCGAAGGGCTGGGGCCGGATGGCTACACGGTGTCAGTCTGCCAGACGTCGCACGCCTCGCACGCCGCCAACATGTTCGACGCCTATGTGGAGAACCCCGGCCCCATCGTCGTCGGCGCCGTCCAGGGCGCGTCCTGCTACGGCCCGGCCTATGAGTTCGCACTGATCCTGGATACCGAGCTGCGACGGCGCAAAATCCGGGATCGGGCGCCGATGACCTTCGTCACCGCCGAACCCTATATCGGCCACCTCGGCCTCGACGGCGTCGGGGACACCAAGTCCCTGATGGAAAGCAAGCTGCGCGAGCGGCACATCAAGTGGATCACCAACGCCCGTGTCGCCAAGGTCGAGCCGGGCCTGATGCACGTCGAGGAGATCGCCGAGGACGGCGCTGTCGCCAAGACCCATCAACTGCCCTTCGGCTATTCGATGATGCTGCCGGCGTTCCGAGGCGTGCCTGCGGTCCGCGACATCCCGGGCCTGACCAATCCGCGCGGCTTCATCCTGATCGACAAGCATCAGCGCAATCCCGCCTTCCCGGAGATCTTCGCTCTGGGCGTCTGTGTCGCCATCGCCCCGACCGGCCCGACGCCTGTTCCCGTTGGGGTGCCCAAGACCGGTTTCATGATCGAAAGCATGGTCACCGCCGTCGCCGCCAATCTGGCCGCCCTGATCGCTGGCGAGACGCCCGAGGCCGAGGCGACCTGGAACGCCGTCTGTCTGGCGGACTTCGGGGACGGCGGCGTCGCCTTCGTGGCCCAGCCGCAAATTCCGCCGCGCAACGTCAACTGGGCCGCGAGCGGCAAATGGGTCCACCTAGCCAAGGTCGGCTTCGAGAAATATTTCCTGCGCAAGGTGCGCAGGGGCGAAAGCGAACCCTCCTACGAGCGGCTGGCGATGCACATCATGGGCATCCGCAAGCTTCGCATGTGACCCCCTCCCTCTAAATCTGGAGCCTACCGATGAACCTTGATCGTGCTGTCGTGATCTTCGCCGGATGCGTCGTGCTGGCGGGCGTGGCCTTGTCCTACGCCGTCCATCCCTGGTGGATCGCCCTGACCGTCTTCGCAGGGCTGAACATGATCCAGTCCGGTTTCACCGGCTTCTGCCCGGCGGCCATGGTGTTCAAGGCGCTGGGTCTGCGTCCGGGGAACGCCTTCCGATGAGCCTGCGCCACGCTGCGCCCTGGGCCTTGGTCCTGTTCCTGGCCGCACCCGGTCTGGCGCAGGCGACGACGCTGGAGGAGGCCATCGCCGCCGCTATCGCCCATGCGCCCGAAATCGCCGAGGCCGACGCCGGCGCCGACGCCGCGAAAGGCCGGTTGCAGCAGGCGCGCTCAGCGCGAGCGCCTTCGCTGAGCCTCAGCGGGACGGTCGGTCAGGGCCGGCTTGATCCGAAGGCGTTCTTCGGTCTGGGCGCGGCGGACGTCACGCCTCGGGCGGCCCAGTTGACGCTCGAACAGCCCCTGTTCACCGGGGGACGCGCGGCGGCGGGGATCGCGCAAGCGCGCGCAGGCATGGCTGCAGCCGAGGCCGGCGGCGACGCCGTTCAGGGGCAGGTCGTCCTGGCGGTGGTTCAGGCCTATGGCGATATGCTCGCCGCCAGCGACGTGTTGAGGCTGTATCGCGAGCTGGCGGGCCAGACGGTGGAAATCGAGCGACAGGCGCGCGAGCGCTTCCGGACCGGCGAAACCCCCAGCACCGACGTCGCCCAGGCCGCGTCGCGCGCCGCCGAGGCCCGCGCCGACCTGGCCCGCGCGGAGGGAATGCAGGTTTCCGCCCGCGCCCGTTACCGCAATCTGACCGGCCTCGAGCCGGTTGATCTGCAACCGATTCCACCCAATCCGCCTCTGCCCGGCTCACTCGACGATGCGATGGCGATCGCCATGGGCGGCAGCCCCGCCCTGCGTCAGGCGCGGGCCGATCTCGAGGCGGCCGAGGCCGCCGCCCGCGCCGCGCGCGGCGAACGCCTGCCGACCGTCAGCGCCTTCGTCGAGGCGGGCTCGGTTCGTGACCAGTTCTTTCCGGACTATCGCGCCGACAGCGCGACCGTGGGAATCCGCGGCCGCTGGACTCTGTTCAGCGGCGGCCTGACGTCCGGCAAGATCGCCGAGACCAGCGCCGATGTCCGCGCCGCCTCCGCCCGGCTGCGCGCCGCCCGCATGGGCCTGGAGGAACAGGTTCTCGCCGCCTGGCAGGACATTCACACCGCCGAACTGGTGGCCCAGGCGTCCGACGAACAAAGCGCGGCCGCGGTCCAGGCCCTGGCCAGCGTTCGACATGAAGTCCGCGTCGGACTGAAACCCCAGATCGACCTGCTGAACGCCGAGCGCGAAGCCACGGCCGCCGCCGCTGCCGCCACCCAGGCCAGGACCGCCCGGATCGTCGCCGCCTATCGCCTGAAGAGCCTGATCGGATCAGCTTTGGGTTAGGGGGCGACAGGGCTCCGACGGATGGTGGTCGTGGAGGCGTTTCGGCGGGCGGCGCGTCAGATCGCGGAGCCCGAGTTCTGCAAGACGGTTCATGCCGACTGCTTTTCCCGCTTCTGCGAACGTGTCTGCTGGACGAAGGGGGCGAGTGTTCCTATGATCCGCTCCGGCCGCAGGCTCTTTTTCTGCGGGAATTTCGCGTGGGTTTTGACGACGTGCTGAACAAGATTTTCGCCTGGTGGAACGGGGCCACGATCGGCACCCTCTTCACGATCGCCAAGCGCGGCCGTTTCGTCGGGACCGACGAGATCGGCAACAAATATTACGAGGCCAAGGACAACTCGAGCTACGACGGCCGCAAGCGCCGCTGGGTCGTGTACGAAGGCTATGCCGACGCGTCCAAGGTGCCGGCCGATTGGCACGGCTGGCTGCGCTACACCTTCGACCTGCCGCCCACCGAGGCGCCTCTGCCGCGCCGCGCGTGGGAGAAGGATCACCTGCCGAATTTCACCGGCACCCCGATGGCCTGGCGTCCGCAAGGCTCTTTGGCCGCCGAGGCCAAACGCCCCGCCGCGACCGGCGACTATCAGGCCTGGACGCCCGAGTGAGACCGAATCGGCTCCTGCTGGGCGGGGCGGCCGTCGTCGCGGCGCTCAGCGCCGGGGCGGTGACCGCCAGCGTCCTTCAGGACTCGCCGCGCGAGGCCCGTCCGGTCCAGGATCCCATCGGCGACATCCTGCGCACCACGCCGGCCCAACCCGCCAATGCGCCGACCGAGACCGCCCCGGCCGCCGCACCCGCGCCCCGGACGCCGGTGGCGGTGACGCCGCCGCCCTCCGTCGTCATCGCCGAGGATGAGGCCGTCGCGGAAAAGGCCGAGGAAGAAGCCGCCTCCGAAAAGCCGGTGGTCGAAAAGGCCATCGAACAGCCGGCCACGCCCGCTCGCCGCCAGCGGCGCAAGTTCGCCGTCATCCAGGCTATCGACAAGACCACAGCCGAGACCATGAAGTTCGAGGTCGAAGTCGGCGGCCGTCCGGTCCGCTTCAACCGCAACCTGATCTTCAGCGTCCGAGCCTGCGAAGTCTCGACGCCTGACGAACTGACCGAAGACGCTATCGCCTACGTCGATGTCTCGCTGCAATCGCGCGGCGCCAACCAGCCGGCCGAACCGCGCCAGATCTACCGCGGCTGGATGTTCGCCTCGTCCCCGGCCGTCAGCGGGCTTCAGAATCCCAATTACGACGCCTGGGTGGTGGGCTGTAAGAACTAGACCGTCGCCATGGAGGGCGAGATGAACCGACAAAGACCGCCGAAAAAGAGCGAAACGGTCGAGGTTCGCCTGCCCTATGTGACCAAGACGGCCTTTATGAGCCGGTGCCGCGCCGAAGGCCGCACGGCCAGCGACGCGATCCGCAGCTTCATAGAGGCCGAGCTCGACCGATCCGCTGAAGCCCGGCCGTCGGTTGGCATGGGATGGCGTCCGCTGCTGGCCGCCGCCGTGGCCGGCCTGGCGCTGGGGGCGGCGGCCGCGCCTTCGCTGGCCCAGTCCGTCGCGCCGAGCAAAGCCGACTTCGACCGCCTGGACCGCAACCATGACGGCGTGATCCGCTTCGACGAGTTTCGCGCCCGCTAGCGGACAGGGGCCAGGAACCGACCCCACTGAAGGTTCAGCCAGGTCCAGGGCTTGAACAGGCCGGCGCCGGGTTTCCAGGACGCCACGACGATCTCGGCCCGACCGACGATATTCGCGGCCGGCAGCAGGCCGACGCCGATGGCGGACGGCCAGCGGCTGTCCAGCGAGTTGTCGCGATTATCGCCCATCATGAAATACTGACCCGCTGGGACCCGATAGACCGACGTGTCGTCGCCGGCCTGATCGGGGCCGCCGTCGTAGGTGACATAGGTCTTGCCGCCGGCCAGGGTTTCGCGGACTTCCAGCACGCTCCGCTGGGGCGCGTCATGGTCGCGGACGATGCTCTGCCGGGTCTGGTCTATGGCGCGGCCGTTCACGAAGACCTGTCCGGCCCGGACCTGAACCCTATCGCCGGGCAGGCCGATCACCCGTTTGATCCAGACCTGTTCCGGATCACGCGGCAGGCGGAAGACGACGACGTCGCCCCGCGCCGCCGGCCGCTCGAACAGGCGGCCCCTCCAGACCGGAAGGTTGAAGGGCAGGGAGGCCCGGCTCCAGCCATAGGCGTATTTGGACACGACGATATAGTCGCCGGTGACCAGGCCGGGCTCCATCGAGGACGAGGGAATGGTGAAGGGCTGAAACAGCAGAATCCGGATCAAGCTCGCCAGGACCAGGGCGCCGAGCAGGACGCTCCCAATTTCGCGGGCTTCATTCAGGGCGGAGGTCGGGGGCGATGGGGTCTTGGGCATGGGCCCAACAAGGCGCCGCATTCTCGGGCAAGCCAGCCCGGCCTTGTCCGGACACCGCGCCCATCTTGTCCGGACAGGGCTTCAGGCCGGTCTTAAGGCCCAGTCCACCGCCTCGGCCCCCGTCATCGGCGCGATCAGGACGGTCTCGTCCACCGTCCCCTTCAACGCGGGTTTCAGCCGTCGCAGATAGGCCGCCTGGGGCGTCTCCACCGCGCCGAACTGGCTGAGGTGGTCGGTCAGGAACTGGGCGTCCAGCAGGGTCCAGCCGCCTTTTCTCAGGCGCGCGACCAGATGGACCAGCGCCACCTTGGAGGCGTCGCGTTCGCGGCTGAACATGCTCTCGCCGAAGAAGGCGCCGCCCACGGAGACGCCGTAAAGGCCGCCGGCCAGCCGCTCGTCCTTCCAGCATTCGACCGAATGGACGAAGCCCTGGGCGAACAGGGCGGCGTACAGGCGCCGGATCGGCGCGTTGATCCAGGTGTCCTCGCGCTCGGGCCCCTGGGCCGCCGCGCAGCCGTCCAGCACGGCCTCGAAGGCGGTGTCGATCCGCACCTCGAACGGTTCGCCGCGCACGGTGCGGCGCAGGCGTGTGGGGATGTGGAAGCCGTCCAGGGGGATGACGCCGCGCTGCTCGGGCTCGATGATGAAGACGCGCGGATCGTCGCGCGAATCGGCCATCGGGAACACGCCCCGGGCGTAGCACCCCAGCAGGTCCTCGGGGCCGAAGCCGTCGGAAGGCCCTTGGGCGCTGTAGTCGGGCTCGTTCATGGGGCGGGGCGGATCTGGTCGGCGGTGACGCGATTGGCGGGGACGCGTCCGGCCTCGATCTCGGTCAGGCCCGACAGGGTGGTCACGGCGATGGCTGTCAGCGCTTCTTCGGTCAGGAAGGCCTGGTGGCCTGTGACCAGGACATTGGGGAAGGTCAGCAGGCGCTGGAATACATCGTCCTGAATGATCTCGTTCGACAGGTCCTCGAAGAACAGGTCGCCTTCCTGCTCATAGACGTCCAGGGCGACGCCGCCGACACGATGGTTCTTCAGCGCGTCGATCAGGGCCTGGGTGTCGATCAGGGCGCCCCGGCTGGTGTTGACGATCATCACCCGCGGCCGCGCCGCCGCCAGTGTCGGGCCGTCGATCAGGTGGCGCGTGTCCGGCGTCAGCGGGCAGTGCAGGCTGATGATGTCGGACTGGCGCAGCAGGGTCTCGCGATCGACGTAGCGGACGCCGGTCTGGGTCAGGGCCGGATCCTCGACCACATCATGGGCCAGCACCTCGCAGCCGAAACCCAGTTTCAGCGCCCGCGCAACCAAGGCGCCGATGCGGCCCGTGCCGACGACCCCGGCCGCCCGGCCCGACAGGTTGCGGCCGATCAGACCGTCCAGGGCGAAGTTGTTCTCGCGCACCCGGGCCGAGGCGCGGGGGATGTTGCGGTTCATCGCCAGCAGCAGGCCCAGGGTGAACTCCGCCACCGCCTCGGGCGAATAGGCCGGCACGCGGATGACGGTCAGGCCCAGGGCCTCGGCGGCGCGCAGATCGACATTGTTATAGCCGGCGCAGCGCAGGGCCACGGCGCGCACCCCGCCTTGCGCCAGTCGGGTCAGGGCGGGGGCGTCCAGCCGGTCGTTGACGAAGACGCAGACGGCGTCGAAACCGTCGGCCAGGGGCGCGGTGGTCTCGTCCAGCCTCGCCTCGAACCAGCTCAGGTCGTGGCCGAAGTCGGCATTGGCGAGATCGAGGAACCGGCGGTCATAGGCCTTGGTCGCAAAGACCGCGATACGCATGGGCCGGTTCCTCTGATCAAGCGGGCGTCAGGCGTCGCCCTTCTGACGGGCGGCCCACTTCTCCAGCCAATGGATGTCATAGTCGCCGGACAGGATGTCGGGCTCCTGCAACAGCTTCTGGAACAGGGGGATGGTGGTGTCGACGCCGCCGATGACGATCTCGTTCAACGACCGCTTCAGGCGGGCGATGGCCTCTTCGCGGTCGCGGCCGTGGACGATCAGCTTGCCGATCAGGCTGTCGTAATAGGGCGGGATCGAATAGCCGGCGTAGATGGCGCTATCCAGCCGCACGCCCAGGCCGCCGGGGGCGTGGAAGTCGGTGATCTTGCCCGGCGACGGGGTGAAGGTCTCCGGGTTCTCGGCGTTGATCCGCACCTCGATGGCGTGGCCCTGGAACTTGATGTCCTCCTGGGTGAAGGACAGGGGCAGGCCGGCGGCGATGCGGACCTGTTCGCGGACCAGATCGACGCCGGTGATCATTTCCGTAACCGGATGCTCGACTTGCAGGCGGGTGTTCATCTCGATGAAGAAGAACTCGCCGTCCTCCCACAGGAATTCGATGGTGCCGACGCCCAGATAGCCGATGGCGGCGATGGCCTTGTTGACCGTCTCGCCGATCTTCTTGCGACCCTCGGCCGACAGGGCGGGCGAGGGGGCTTCTTCCAGCACCTTCTGGTGACGGCGTTGCAGCGAGCAGTCGCGTTCGCCCAGGTGCACGACATTGCCGTGGCTGTCGGCGATGACCTGGATCTCGATGTGGCGCGGCTTCTGGAGATAGCGCTCCATATAGACGGCGCCGTTGCCGAAGGCGGCCTTGGCCTCAGACTGGGCGGTCTGCACCGCCTCGACCAGATCATCAGCCGTCAGGGCCACCTTCATGCCCCGTCCGCCGCCGCCCGCCGCCGCCTTGACGATCAGGGGGAAGCCGATGGCCTTGGAGGCCTCGATCGCCGCCTCGACGGTCTCGACCTCGCCCTTGGAGCCGGGAACCACCGGGATGCCGGCGTCCATGACGGTCTGTTTGGCGCTGATCTTGTCGCCCATGACCCGGATATGTTCGGGCTTGGGGCCGATGAAGGTCATGCCGTGGGCCTCGACGATCTCGGCGAAGCGGGCGTTCTCGGACAGGAAGCCGTAACCGGGGTGGATCGCCTGGGCGCCGGTGATCTCGGCCGCCGCGATGATCGAGGGGATGTTCAGATACGACTTGGCCGCCGAGGCGGGGCCGATGCAGACGCTTTCGTCGGCCAGCCGCACCCACATGGCGCCGCGGTCGGCCTCCGAGTGCACGGCGACGGTGGAGATGCCCATCTCCTTGCACGCGCGGTGGATGCGCAGCGCGATCTCGCCGCGGTTGGCGATCAGGACTTTGGTGAACATCAGGGCGCCTTAGGCTTCCAGCAGGACGAGGGGCTCGCCGAACTCGACCGGCTGGGCGTCGCCGACCAGGATCTCGACCACCACGCCGTCGCGCGGGGCCTGGATCGGGTTCATGGTCTTCATGGCCTCGACGATCAGCAGGGTCTGGCCCTTCTTGACCTTGTCGCCCGGCTGGACGAAGGGCGGCGCCTCCGGCGAAGCCTGCAGATAGGCGGTGCCGACCATCGGCGACTTCACCTCTTCGCCGGCGCGGGCGACGATGGTGGCCGGGTCCGACGGCATGGAGACCGGCGCAGCGGCGGCCACGGGCGCAGCGGCCGGAGCGGGGGCGGCGGCGTACTGGACCGGGGCGGCGTGCATGGTGATTTCGCGGGCCACGCGGATGCGCAGCTCGCCGCGCTCGACCTCGACCTCGGTCAGGTCGGTTTCGTTCAGGATCTCGGCCAGCTGGCGAACCAGGGCGGCGTCGATCTCGGCGTGTTTCTTGTCATCGGCCATTGCGTTGCGCCTTTGTCTTTCGTCTTGGAATGCGAACGGGTCGGCCCTCAGGCGCGTTCCCGAACCTTGGTGAGAGCCGCCTGGACGGCCAGTTCATAGCCGACCGCGCCGAAACCGGCGATGACGCCGGTCGCCGCGGACGACACATAGGAGTGATGACGGAACGCCTCGCGCGCCGCCGGATTGGACAGATGGAGCTCGATCACCGGGATCGACAACGTCTTCAATGCGTCGTGCAGGGCGACCGACGTGTGGCCATAGGCCGCCGGATTGATGATCAGGGCTTGCGCGCTCTCACGCGCCTCCTGGATCCAGTCGACCAGGACGCCTTCGTGGTTGGTCTGGCGGAACACGATCCGGGCGTCGCCCGCGGCCTTCATACAGCGCTGTTCGATGTCCGCGAGGGTGTCGCGACCATAGATTTCCGGCTCCCTCACCCCGAGAAGGTTGAGATTGGGGCCGTTCAGCACATAGATGACGGACGTGTCGGACATCGGTTCTCGAATCGAGGCTCCGGAATCGGGCGACCTCTGACGGTTCAGGGGCGGCCTTGTAGCTTAGGCGCGGCGCGGGTCAAAGCGCAGCGTGGAAACGGGTTGACCTAACGTCATGCGCATTCAAGTCAACGGTGATCAACGCGAAGTCTACGCCGCGACCATATTGGACCTGGTCCAGGAACTGGCGCTGGACCCCCGCAAGGTGGCGGTCGAGCGTAATCTGGAGATCGTGCCCCGGTCGCTGCACGCCGTCACCGCCCTGGCCGAGGGAGACCGGATCGAACTGGTCCAGTTCGTCGGCGGGGGGTGATCCCGATCAAAAGCGGCAACGGCGCTTTCCCTTGTGGCCGGGGAGGATTAGGTCACCACCCATGACCGATACAACCAACTCCACTTGGTCCGTCGCCGGCCGCACCTTTACCTCGCGCCTGATCGTGGGCACCGGCAAATACGCCGACTACGCCCAGAACGCCGCCGCCGCCGAGGCGGCGGGGGCCGAGATCGTGACCGTGGCCGTGCGCCGGGTGAACCTGACCGATCCGAACCAGCCGATGCTGGTCGACTATGTGAAGCCCGACCGGTTCACCTTCCTGCCCAACACCGCCGGCTGTTTCACCGGCGAGGACGCGGTGCGCACCCTGCGCCTGGCGCGCGAGGCGGGGGGCTGGAGCCTGGTCAAGCTGGAGGTGCTGTCCAACACCGCTCACCTGTATCCCGACATGATCGAGACGCTGCGGGCGCTGGACCTGCTGATCAAGGACGGGTTCGACGTCATGGTCTATTGCACCGACGACGTGGTGATGGCCAAGCGGCTGGAAGACGCCGGGGCCGCCGCCATCATGCCCGCCGCCGCGCCGATCGGCTCAGGCCTGGGCATCCAGAACGAGGTCAATGTCCGCCTCATCGTCGAACAGGCCAAGGTGCCGGTTCTGGTGGACGCCGGGGTGGGTACGGCCTCGGACGCGACCCGGGCGATGGAGCTGGGCTGTGACGCCGTGCTGATGAACACCGCAATCGCCGGGGCCAAGGATCCGATCCGCATGGCGCGGGCGATGAAGCATGCGGTGATCGCGGGGCGTGACGCCTATCTGGCGGGGCGGATGCCGAAGCGGATGTATGCGGATCCGTCCTCGCCGCTGGCGGGTTTGATTTAGGGAACTTCATAGACCCTCTCCCGCTTGCGGGAGAGGTGTCGCGTCGATCGGCGAAGCCGATCCAGCGACGGAGAGGGAAGTCTCGTCCAGAAGATGACTTCCCCCATCGTCAGGCGTGTCGCTACGCGCCACGACCTGACACTTCCCCCGCAAGCGGGGGAAGATCGCGGGCGCCAGACCCTACCACCCCAGCGCCGCCTCGCCCCGCAGGATCGCCTCGGCCTCGGGCGTGTGTTTGGCCCCTGAGCGGTCGTGCAGCACCAGGGGCGGAAGCAGGCGCAGGGGGGCCTTGCCGGTCTTGATCGCTTGGACCAGCACGCGTTTGGCCGGTTCGTCGGCGAAGGGCTGGACCGGGCGGATGGCGAAGGAGCCGGCCTTTTCGCCCAGCAGGGTCAGCAGGTCCGCCAGACGGTCGGCCCGGTGGATGATCACGATCCGGCCGCCCTCGCGCACCGCTTTCAGCAGCAGGCCGGTCCAGGCGGACAGGCCGTCGTCGGCCATCCAGGCGCCCTGTTTGCCGGGCGCCGGGGCGCGCAGGGCGCCGGGGTCGTCGAAGAAGGGCGGGTTCGACACGGCCCAGTCGAACGGGGGCAGGTCCAAAGGACGGAACCCGTCGGCCACGTCGCCGTCGAAAATCCTGATTCGATCAGCAGATTGATTCAGGTCGGCATTCTCGCGCGCGAGGCCAGCGGCGACCGAATCGCGCTCCAGCCCGGTCAGCGAAACTCCGGCATGACGGGCCGCGATCTGCATCAGCACGGCCCCGGCGCCGCAGCCCGCCTCGAACAGGCGGTCGCCAGAACGGGGAGCGACGGCGGCGGCCAACAAGGCTGCGTCCATGCCCGCCCGATAGCCGCGTGCGGGCTGACGCAGGCGGACACGCCCGTCCAGAAGAGCGTTCTCGACGACATCCGGGGCGGCGGGAGCCATGTCCAAGCCTCAATCTCCTTGACCCTCCGTGGGCCTATCACCATTGTGCGCGGCATCGCGATCCGGCAAGCGGACGCGGTCGGAATTGCCTGACGCGGCCCAGGTCGCGCGACGTGTGAAAGAATATCCCTTGGACGCAGTCCTCGCCGCCTCTCCCCGTCCGAAGGGGGATGTGAACGCCCTCGTCCGGCTGGCCGGAACCGACATGGCCGAGGTGGATGCATTGATCATCGATCGGATGCAGTCGGATGTGCCGATCATCCCCAAACTGGCCGAACACCTGGTTTCGGCCGGGGGCAAGCGCCTGCGGCCCCTGCTGACCGTCGCAGCCGCCCGCGCCTCTGGCACCGAGGGCGACATCCTGTCGCCGAAGAAGCTGGCCGCCGCGGTCGAGTTCATCCACACAGCCACCCTGTTGCACGACGACATCGTCGACGCCTCCGAACTGCGGCGCGGCAAGGTCGCGGCCCACCTGATCTGGGGCGCGCCCACCAGTGTTCTGGTCGGCGACTTCCTGTTCGCCCGCGCCTTCGAACTGATGGTCGAGACCGATTCGATGCGCGCCCTGGGCATCCTGGCCCAGGCGTCGCGGGTGATCTCGGAAGGCGAGGTGCTGCAACTGACGCGCGCCCACGACCTGAACCTGGACCAGGCCACCTATCTGCAGATCATCTCGGCCAAGACCGCCGAACTGTTCGCCGCCGCCGCCGAGGCAGGGGCCGTGGGCGCCGGGGCAGACGCCGCCGCGACCGCCGCCCTGCGCGACTACGGCATGGCCCTGGGCATCGCCTTCCAGCTGGCCGACGACGCCCTGGACTATGGCGCGACCGCCGAGGCCCTCGGCAAGAACGCCGGCGACGACTTCAACGAGGGCAAGGCCACCCTGCCGCTGCTGCTGGCGGTGGCCCGCACTCGGGGTCGCGAGGACGATTTCTGGGAGCGGACCGTGACCAAGGGCGAGCGCACGCCCGAGGACTTCGCCCGCGCCCGCGAACTGGTTGTTGGTTCCGGCGCCATCGGCGCGACCCTGGATCTGGCCGGCGACTACGCCGATCAGGCCAAGGCCGCCCTTTCGGTCCTGCCGGCGTCGGACTGGCGCGCGGCCCTGGAAGACCTGGCCGATTTTGCCGTTTCGCGTGCCGCCTGAACCCGATCCGGCGGCGGTGGCGGGAACCCTGGACGCCCAGGTTCGCGCCGCCGATCTGGACCGCTGGCTGTCCACCCGCCTGGTCGCCGACGCGCGCGCCCGCGCCGATCTGATCACGCTCTACGCCTTCGAGGCCGAGCTGATGTCGATCCCCGCGCGCGTGACCCAGCCCTTGCTGGCCGAGATGCGCTACACTTGGTGGGCGGAACAGCTGGACGGGGTCTTCGCCGGGATCCCCCGCAAGGGCCATCCGGTGCTGGAGGCCCTGACCGACCTGGTCGTCCGCCACGCCCTGGACCGCGCCCCCCTCGACGCCCTGATCGAGGCCCACATCGGCCGCGTCCACGGCGAGCCGCATGACCTGGACGCCTTCTACGTCGGTCCGATGCAGGCGGCGGTCCAGGTGCTGGCCGGTCCGGGTCATGCCGACAAGGTGGTCGAGGCCGGGCGGGTGCGGGGGCTGGGCCAAGTCGGACGGGCCGACGAGGCGAAGGCCGCGCGGCCCAAGGCCAACGCCGCCTTGAAGGGCTTGCCGACCGAGGGGTTCCCGGCCGTGGCCTCGGCCGCCCTGACGACGCCCGACGAGCCGGAACCGGTCAAGCGCCTGCGACTGATCTGGGCGACGGTGCGCGGACGGGTTTAGCCCGCGTCCCGCCAGGCCTTCAGGCTTTCCATCGCCCGGATGCTCTGCAGCCGCTTCTTGGCCCGGCCGCGTTCCTTCGGGTGGATGCGTTTGCCGTCTTCATCGACCTTGGGGGCCTCAAGCGGGGGCAGCAGGCCGTAGTTGATGTTCATCGGCTGGAATTTCGAGCCTTCCAGGTGTCCGCCGGTGATGTGCTCGACCAGGGCGCCCATGGCGGTCTCGGGCGGGGGCGCGGACACATCGCGGCCCAGAGCCTGGGCGGCGGCGAGGCGGCCGGTCAGCAGGCCCATGGCGGCGCTTTCGACATAGCCTTCGACCCCGGTCACCTGGCCGGCGAAGCGTAGGCGGGGCATGGCCTTGAGCCGCAACTGCTTGTCCAGCAGCTGGGGGCTGTTCAGATAGGTGTTGCGGTGCAGGCCGCCCAGACGCGCGAACTGGGCGTTCTGGAGGCCAGGGATCATGCGGAAGACCTCGGCCTGGACGCCGTGCTTCAGCTTGGTCTGGAAGCCGACCATGTTGAACAACGTACCCAGCGCATTGTCCTGCCGCAGTTGGACGATAGCGTATGACTTAACCTGTGGGTCGCGCGGGTTGGTCAGGCCGACCGGCTTCATCGGCCCATGGCGCAGGGTCTCGCGGCCGCGTTCGGCCATGACCTCGATCGGCAGGCAGCCGTCGAAATAGGGCACGTGCTCCCAGTCCTTGAACTCGGCCTTGGGGCTGTTCAGCAGGGCGTCGATGAAGGCCTCGTACTGGGGCTTGTCCATCGGGCAGTTGACGTAGGCGGCGGCGTCTCCGCCCGGGCCTTCCTTGTCATAGCGCGACTGACGCCAGGCGATGTCGAAATCGATGCTGTCGGCATGGACGATGGGGGCGATGGCGTCGAAGAAGCTGAGGCTTTCCTCGCCCGTCGCCTTCAGGATGGCCTCGGCCAGGGCGGGCGAGGTCAGGGGGCCAGTGGCGACGATGACATTGTCCCACTCCTGCGGCGGCAGGCCGGCGATCTCTTCGCGGACGATGGTGATCAGCGGGTGGGCCGCCAGCTTCGCCGTCACGGCGGCGGAGAAGGCGTCGCGGTCCACGGCCAGGGCGCCGCCTGCCGGCACCTGATTGACGTCGCCACAGGCCATGATGATCGAGTCCAGCGCCCGCATCTCGGCGTGCAGCAGGCCGACGGCGTTGTATTCCCAATCGTCCGACCGGAAGGAGTTGGAGCAGACCAGTTCGGCCAGGCCGTCGGTCTGGTGAGCGTCGGTCTTCACGCCGGGCACGCCGCGCATCTCGTGCAGGATCACGGACACGCCGGCCTGGGCGATCTGCCAGGCGGCCTCCGAGCCGGCGAGGCCGCCGCCGATGACGTGAATAGGGGAAGGAGAGGGGGAAGCAGTCATCGCGGCCTTCTAGCGGTCGTCTGGCGTGATGTCATGATCCCCTGCTATGTCTGAGGCGGGGATATGGGGCGATGATCGTGACGAACGACAGGCGATTGCGGCTGGGCGAGGCGCTGAAGGCGTCGGTCGTCGGCCTGGCCAGGGCGTGGCGTTGGGCCTGGGGCGCCATGGCGGTCTGCGCCCTTGTGTGGGCCGTGCGACCCTTCATGGTTGGCGTCCTGGGCTGGGTTTGGGCGGCGGCGGCGTTGGTCGCCGGCCTCATCCTGATCGGCGCCCTGGCGCGCACGGCGGTCAGCGACGACCGAAACGACGCCCGGCGGCTGGGCCTGGGGGCGGCGGGTCTGCAACTGGGTTTGCCTGAACTGCGCCTGCTGGGCGCCGCCCTGCTGTGTTCGGTCTTCATGGCCATGATCCTGTCGGTCGTGGCCCTGGTGCTGCTGGCCGTGTTCGGCATGGCCGAGCTGAACCCCGAGGCGATCCGCCTGCGGGACTGGGCGGCGGTGGGGCCGATCTGGAAACTGGTCCTGCTGGCGGTCGTGACCCTGCTGGCCTTCTACGGCGTGCTGGTGATGGTCGTGCGCCTGTCGCTGTTCGCCCCGGCCACCCTGGGGCGCGGACACATGGTGTCCCTGAACAGTATGGGGATCGCCCAGGGCAGTTTCTGGCCGTTGCTGGGCGGACTGATCGTGGTCGTGGGCCTGCCGATCCTGGGACTGCTGATCCTGACGGGGGCGGGCCTGCCATCCGGCGTGGCGACGTGGATCGTGTGGGCGGTGGTGATCTCCGCGTTCGAGGCGCCCCTGGCGCTGGCTTTCCTGGGTGCGGCCTATCGCAGACTCGAGTACTGGACACCGCAAGGAGCCCCCCATGACTGAGACATTTTCCATCGGCGAGGCCATGGCGACGCCGGGTCGGGTCATCCGGCGGCATCCGCTGGCGGTCTTCGTCTGGGGTTTTGTGATGATGGCTTATAGCCTGGGGGGCGCGGCCCTGATGTTCGGCACCCTGGCCAACCTGCCGCTGGGCGAAGGCGCCGAGCCGCCGCCCGAGATGTTAGGGCAGATGATCGCGTTTCAAGGCGTGTCCATGCTGCTGAATGTCGGCCAGATGCTGTTGGCGGTGGTCATCTGGGCCGCGACCATGCGGGCGACGCTGATGATCGGACGGCTGGACCGGTATTTCTTCATGCGGATCGGGATAGATGAACTGCGTCTGGCGGTGGTAGCTTTGGCCTTGTTTCTGGGGCCATATATCGTCGTCTTTTTTCTTGTTCTCTTTTGGGGCGGGTTAAGTGCCCTGTTGTTCTTGACGAACTATTTGGGTCCCAAGCCTCTATTGGAAACAGTTGAGGGGCTTTTGGCTGTTGTTTTGACAATCACCCTGATCGCGGCGGTCGCCGTGGCCATGGCGCGTTTGTCCCTGATCGCCCCGGCGACGATAATGCTGAAGCGGTTCGCCTTCGTCGAAGGCTGGACGCTGGGCAAGCGCCGGACCCTGCCGTTGCTGGGCCTGCTGGTCTGCACCTGGCTGGTCTATCTGGTCGTCTATTTCGTCCTGGCCTTTGTCGTGATCGTCGCCCTGTTCGCCAGCGGTGTTCTCGCGGACATCACGGCCCAGTCGCCTCCCGCCACCCTGGGCGAGCTGTTTCCATCGCCGCCGGTGTTGGCGACGGTGGCCGGGCTGATGCTTGTGCCCGGCGGCTTTGTTTATGGGGCGGTCATGACCCTGCTCAGCGCGCCCTTCGCCTCCGCCTGCCGTCAGCTTCTGGATGGGCCGTCCGGCGCCATGTTCGCCGCAGCGACGTCGCCCGCCGCCACCTCGGCGGGCGACGCGGCCGACACGATGGTCTAGGATCGCGCCAATCTGATCTGGAGTGCAGCATGAGCTTTTCCGCCACCGACGCGGCGTTCGAAGGATTTCGGGTGGTGCGTCGCCATCCGGTGACAGCCCTGATCTGGGGCCTGGCCTATCTGGTCCTGTATGTGGCGACCTTCGGTCTGGGCGCCGGCCAATGGGCCGCGATCATGGCCTCGGCCCAAACGCTGGAACAGTCGTCCGATCCGTCGCCTGAGGAGATGATGGCCCTGGGGCAGGCCTATATGGGCCTGCTCGTCTGGTTGGCGCCCCTGGGCCTGGTGATCGGGGCTGTGCTCAGCGCCGCCGTGGCGCGGTCGG
Source organism: Brevundimonas mediterranea (assembly GCF_011064825.1). Taxonomy (NCBI): domain Bacteria; kingdom Pseudomonadati; phylum Pseudomonadota; class Alphaproteobacteria; order Caulobacterales; family Caulobacteraceae; genus Brevundimonas; species Brevundimonas mediterranea. The sequence goes on along the minus strand of NZ_CP048751.1, from coordinate 360,436 downwards.
TGCTGCGGCCCGCCGAGAACGCCTGGGGCTATCTGCGGTTGGGCATGGACGAGGTTCGGGTGTTTGCGGTCACGCTGGCGATCGGGGTGATCGTCGGGCTTTTGTGCGGGGTGCTTTCCGCCATCGTCGTGACCGTGTTCGGCCTCGGGGTCGCCTCGGGTCAGGCGGTCATGTATCTGCTCGCCTTGATCCTGGGCCTGGCCGCAGCGGCTCTCGTGATCTGGCTTTCGATCAAGCTCTGCCTGGCCGTGCCGATGACGATCGACCGGCGCAAGTTCACCCTGTTCGAGTCGTTCAAGGCCACCAACGGCCAGTTCTGGCCCCTGCTGGGCATGACGATCATCGCCGTGATCATGAGCCTGATCGTCAGCATTCTTGGCACGATCATCAGCGCGGGCACGGATCTTGCGACCGGCGGCATCTCTGTTCTGGCGGGCATGGACGGCCTGTCCACCCTGGATGTCCTGGCGCGCGCCTGGCCCGCCATCCTGGTCTGGTCCGTGGTCAACGCCCTGATCTCCGCCCTGCAGCTGGCGGTGCTCTATGCGCCCTTCTCGGCGGCGTGGCAGGGTCTGCGGGACCGCTGAACCGACCCGCAAACCGGCGGTGAAGGCGTCAGGCCGACGCCTTCACCCGCTTCTTCTTCACAGGTTCACCCACCGACCCACCAAGCGTCGCGACCCGCGCCTTGCGGCGGGTCTCGTGCCGGTCCAGCACCTCCTTGAGGTATTTGCCGGTCCAGCTGGCGGCGTTGTCCGCCACCTGTTCCGGCGTGCCGACCGCGACGATCTCGCCGCCGCCGTCGCCGCCTTCGGGGCCGAAGTCGAGCAGGTAGTCGGCGACCTTGATGACATCCAGATTGTGCTCGATCACCACGATGGTGTTGCCGGCCTCGACCAGTTCCTGCAGCACTTCCAGCAGCTTTCTCGTATCCTCGAAGTGCAGGCCGGTGGTCGGCTCGTCGAGGATGTAGAGGGTGCGGCCCGTGGCCCGTTTCGACAGTTCCTTGGACAGCTTGACCCGCTGGGCCTCGCCACCCGACAGGGTGGTCGCCGGCTGGCCGACCTTGACGTAGCCCAGGCCCACCCGTTCCAGCGTCAGCATCTTGTCGCGGATCGGCGGCACGGCCTTGAAGAAGGTCGCGGCCTCCTCGACCGTCATGTCCAGCACGTCCGAGATGGACTTGCCCTTGAACACGATCTCCAGCGTCTCGCGATTGTAGCGTTTGCCCTTGCAGACGTCGCAGGTGACATAGACGTCGGGCAGGAAGTGCATCTCGATCTTGATGACGCCGTCGCCCTGGCAGGCCTCGCAGCGGCCGCCCTTGACGTTGAAGCTGAACCGGCCGGGGCCGTAGCCGCGCGCCTTTGATTCCGGCAGGCCGGCGTACCAGTCGCGGATCGGGCCGAAGGCGCCGGTGTAGGTGGCCGGGTTCGAGCGCGGGGTGCGGCCGATGGGCGACTGGTCGATGTCGATGACCTTGTCGAAATGCTCCAGCCCCTCGATCCGGTCGAAGGGGGCGGGGGCTTCCGACGCATTGTTCAGGCGGCGCGCGGCGGCCTTGTACAGGGTCTCGATGGTGAAGGTGGACTTGCCGCCGCCGGACACGCCGGTGATGCAGGTGAAGACGCCGACGGGGATTTCACCCGTGACGCTCTTCAGATTATTGCCGCTGGCGCCGCTGATCTTCAGCATCCGCTTGCGGTCGATCGGCCGTCGGCCGTCGGCGGGGATTTCGATCTCGCGTTCGCCGGTCAGGTATTTGCCCGTCAGCGATTTCGGATTGGCCATGACCTGGGCCGGCGTGCCCTCGGCGCAGACCTCGCCGCCGTGGACGCCGGCGGCCGGGCCCATGTCGATGACATAGTCGGCGGTCAGAATGGCTTCCTCGTCATGCTCGACCACCAGGACCGAATTGCCCAGGTCGCGCAGTCCCTTCAGGCTTTCCAGCAGGCGGGTGTTGTCGCGCTGGTGCAGGCCGATGGAGGGTTCGTCCAGAACATAGAGGACGCCGGTCAGGCCGGAGCCGATCTGCGACGCCAGACGGATGCGCTGGCTCTCGCCGCCCGACAGGGTGCCGGAGGCGCGCGACAGTGACAGATAGTCGAGGCCGACGTTGTTCAGGAACCGCAGCCGGTCGCCGATCTCCTTCAGGATGCGCCGGCCGATCTCCATCTGCTTATCGCTGAGCGCCTCGGGCAGGGCCTGGACCCAGTCGTAGGCCTTCTTGATCGACAGGGTGGAGACGTCGGCGATGTCCTGGCCCCCGACCTTGACCGCCAGGGCCTCGGGCTTCAGCCGTTTGCCGTGGCAGGCGTCGCAGGGCGTTTCGGACTGATAACGGGCCAGTTCCTCGCGCACCCAGGCGCTGTCGGTCTCGCGCCAGCGACGCTCCAGGTTCGGCAGCACGCCCTCGAACGGCTTGGAGACCTCATATTTGCGGGCGTTGTCGTCATAGGTGAACTTGATCTTCTCGGCGCCGGTTCCATAAAGGATCGCCTTGTGGGCCTGGGCCGGAAGCTCGCGCCAGGCCACGTCCATCGAGAAGCCGTAGTGGCGGCTGAGCGACTGAAGCGTCTGGGTGTAGAGGGGCGAGGGACCGCGCGCCCAAGGGGCGACCGCGCCCTTGTGCAGTGTCTTGTCGCGGTCCGGGATCACCAGGTCGGCGTCGAAGGCCAGTTTGACCCCCAGGCCGTCGCAGACCGGGCAAGCGCCGAAGGGGTTGTTGAACGAGAACAGCCGCGGCTCGATCTCAGAGATGGTGAAGCCTGACACCGGACAGGCGAACCGTTCGGAGAACAGCAGGCTGCGCGGCGCCGTCTCGCCCTCGGCCGTGCTGGCCCATTCGGCATTGGCGATGCCGTCGGCCAGACCCAGGGCGGTCTGAAGACTGTCGGCGTAGCGGGCTTCCTGGTCAGGCTTGGTGACGATCCGGTCCACGACGATGTCGATGTCGTGCTTGAACTTCTTGTCCAGGGTCGGGGCTTCGTCGATCGGATAGAATTGCCCGTCGATCTTCAGCCGCTGGAAGCCCTGGCGCTGCCATTCGGCGATTTCCTTCTTGTACTCGCCCTTCCTGCCCCGAACGACGGGGGCCAGCAGCAGGATGCGTTCGCCATCCGGCAGGGCGACCAGCTTGTCGACCATCTGGCTGATGGTCTGGCTCTCGATCGGAAGGCCGGTGGCGGGCGAATAGGGCACGCCCACCCGCGCCCACAGCAGGCGCATATAGTCGTGGATCTCGGTCACCGTGCCGACGGTCGAGCGTGGGTTCTTGGACGTCGTCTTCTGTTCGATGGAGATGGCCGGCGACAGGCCCTCGATCAGGTCCACGTCCGGCTTGCCCATCAGCTCCAGGAACTGACGGGCATAGGCCGACAGGCTCTCGACATAGCGACGCTGGCCCTCGGCGTAGATGGTGTCGAACGCCAGGGACGACTTGCCCGAGCCCGACAGGCCGGTCATCACCACCAGCTGTTCGCGCGGGATATCGAGGTCCACGCCCTTGAGATTATGCTCGCGGGCGCCGCGAACGCGGATGAAGTTGTGCTTTTCGGTCATGCTGTCCGGGAACGCGGGAAGGGCCGGGCGGGTCCGGCGCGACATCGCTATATGGGGATGAATCGCGCGATTGAAGCAAGAACAATGTGGGAACATTTCGGCGCCTGGCGTACTCAGGCCCGGTGACTTACTCCGGCGTCCACGCCTGCGTAGTCCGCACGAACCGTTCGCCCTTGGCCAGCATCACCCCGCTGGCGGTGGCGACGCCCAGTTCCAGGCTTTCGGCGATGCGGCGGGCGCGTTCGATGAAGTGGTCGGCGGCGACGGGCGGGCAAAGGTCGCGGGCCGTCTCGGCGAAAACCTCCTGCCAGCGATCGAAATGGCGGGCGTCGATGGGCAGGGGCAGGTGTTTCGGCATCGGCCGGCCCTGATAGACGCCGGTCGACAGGGCGACCGACGACCAGAACAACTTCATCTGGCCCAGATGCGGACCCCAGTCCGTGATGCGGTCGGCGAAGATCGGACCGATCAGACGGTCGTCGCGGACGCGGGCGTAGAAGGTCTCGACCAGGGCGTCGATCATCGCCTCGTCTATGCCGGTCTCGTCGCGCAAACGCTGGACGGCGGCTTCGCGGCGCGCGGCGGCGCCGGCGGGGTCTTCGATGCGGAAACGGCTTTCCATGGAGCCGTCCTAGCGGTCTGGCGAGCAGATCGCTACTGGACCGACGGTCCACCCTGGAAGGGAGGGTTCACGCGGCCGTGTTCGCTTCAGGGGCGACGCGGACTTGCACATCGCACAAATACGACCCATCCTCTTGTCTCTGACGAGTTTTGAGCAGGAGGCTCGAAGATCATGATCATCGCACTGGCAACCGGTTCCGCCCTGTCCGCCATTCTGCTCGTGATCCTCCATGCCAACCAGCCCAAGCCGAAGCGCGTTCCCGTCCGCGCTCGCGACTCTCGACAAGGTCGCCGCTAGAACGCCCGCCGGCGTCACGCTTTTCGACAATCTGAGCCTGACGTTCGAGCCTGAGCGCACCGGCGTCGTCGGTCGCAACGGCGCGGGCAAGAGCACCCTGTTGCGCTTGATCTCGGGCGACCTGTCGCCGGCCGAGGGCGCGGTGACGCGCGTCGGGACGATCGGCGTGCTGGATCAGCGCCATGATCCTGCGCTGGGCGAGACGGTCGCCCAAACGCTGGGCGTCGGCGAAGCCCTGGCGGTAATCGAACGCGTGCTGGCCGGCGAGGGCGACGCAGAAGATCTCGCGAACGCCGACTGGACGCTGGAACTGCGGATCGCCGAGATTCTGGCCGAGGTCGGGCTGGCGGACCTGGCCATGGACCGGGCGACGATCAGTCTGAGCGGCGGCGAACAGACCCGGCTGCGGGTCGCCGGCCTGCTGCTGGCGCGGCCGGACCTGATCCTGCTGGACGAGCCGACCAATCATCTGGATGTCGAGGCGCGGCGACGGGTCGCCGAGGTGCTGGGCCGCTGGGACGGCGGGGCCGTGGTGGTGAGCCATGACCGCGATCTGCTGCGGCGCATGGACCGGATCGTCGAGGTCTCTGGTCTGGGCGTGACCGTATACGGCGGAAACTACGACCTCTTCGCTGAGCGCAAGGCGACCGAGCGGGCGGCGGCGGAACGCGATCTGGCCGGCGCCGAACGGACGGCCGCTCGCGTGGGCGCGGACGCCCAGCGTCGCACGGAGATGAAGGCGCGGCGCGACGCAGCCGGACGGCGCAAGGGCGCCAAGGGCGACATGCCGAAGATCCTGATCGGCGCGAGGGCGGAGCGGGCCGAGAACAGCGGCGCCGGCGACCGGCTCCTGGCGGCGCGGCAAGCCGCGGAGGCGGAGGCGGCCCTGGCGTCGGCGCGCGAGCGGGTGGAGCGCACCCGCGCCCTGTCGATCCCCATGCCATCGAGCGGCCTGGCGTCTGGCCGGACCTTGCTGGTGCTGGACGATGCGACCTGGGAGACGCCGCAGGGGCGCACTGTGGTGGGGCCGGTCAGCCTGCGGCTGACGGGGCCGGAACGGGTCGCGATCACAGGGCCGAACGGGGCCGGCAAGACGACCCTGCTGCGACTGATCCATGGGGCGCTGGAACCGACGACCGGGCGAGTGGAGCGGCCGTGTCGAGCGGTGCTGCTGGATCAGGAGGCTACGATCCTGAAACCGGATGAAACCTTGGTCGAGGCCTGGCGACGGCTCAATCCTGAGGGCTCGGTCAACGACGCCCAGGCGGCGCTGGCGCGGTTCCTGTTCCGGAATGTAGCGGCGCATCGCGAAGTCGGCGCGCTGTCGGGCGGCGAGCGGCTGCGGGCGGCCCTGGCCTGCGTCATGACAGGGGCGGCGCCGCCGCAACTGCTTATTCTGGACGAGCCGACCAATCATCTCGATCTCGACTCGGTCGCCGCCGTGGAAGTCGCGCTGCGGGCCTATGACGGCGCCCTGATCGTGGTCAGTCATGACGCCGACTTTCTGGACGCCATACGGATCGAGCGGACGATCGCCCTCTAGCCGATCCCGCCCGTCTGGCGCAGCCCCTCCCACAGGGCGATGCCTGCGGTGACCGACAGGTTCAGCGAACGCGCTTCAGGACGCAGCGGAATCACCACGCGGGCGTCGACGGCGGCGTGGACATAGTCCGGCGCGCCGGATGTTTCCTTGCCAAACAGAAGCGTGTCGTCGGGGTGAAAGACGAAATCGGACAGGGGCGTCGCGCCGCGGGTGGTGAACAGAATCAGTCGGCCGGCGGGGCGGTCGCGCTGAAACGCATCCCAGTCGGCGTGCCGGGTCATGTGCGACAAAGGACCATAGTCGAGCGCCGCTCGCTTCATGGCGCGGTCGTCGAACCGAAAGCCCGTAGGCTCCACGACGTGCAGTTCCACCCCGAAACAGGCCGACAGCCGGATGCAGGCGCCGACGTTCTGAGGAATGTCCGGTTGAAAAAGAGCGAGACGCATTCTAATCCCTAGATATACGCGGCCTGGGGGTTTGTCGCGGTCTGTCTGCGAACGTTTCGCAAGAAGCGTCAGCGACTTGCGGCCTTAGGCCGCAAATACAGACCGAGGGTGATACTGGGTCTCGCTTTTAGGGTTCGTGCCGCAAAAGAGGAGCGCCAATACAGGCGGTCCCGGCGGTTTTCGAGAGGTGAAACGTGGCCGAGACGGGTGTGATTCCGGAAGGCGAGGGCGATCCGAATCGCCGCGACTTCATCCATATCGCAGCGGGCGCCGCTGCGGTCGGCGCCGGGGCGATGATCGCCTGGCCGCTGATCAACCAGATGAACCCCGCCGCCGACACCCTGGCCCTGGCTTCGATCGAGTTCGATCTGACCAAGGTGCAGGAAGGCCAGCAGGTCGTGATCAAATGGCAGGGCAAGCCGGTCTTCGTGCGCTATCGCACTCCGGCCGAACTGCAGCGCGTCATCGCCGACGATCACGCATCGGACCTGAAACAGCCCCAGACGGACGCCGAGCGCACCAAGCCAGGCCACGAGAAATATCTGGTCGTGGTCGGATCCTGCACCCACCTGGGCTGCGTGCCGACCTTTGGCGCCGGCGACTACGGCGGCTGGTTCTGCCCCTGCCACGGTTCGCACTATGATGCCTCCGGGCGGATCAGGAAGGGGCCCGCGCCTCTGAACCTGGTGGTGCCCGACTATGAATTTGCGTCCGACACTCGCGTCAAGATCGGGTGAGGGCCAGGGGGAGGAAATGAGCGAACACGAATCCACCTACGTCCCTAAGACGGGCGTCGAGAAGTGGCTGGACACCCGGCTGCCGATCATCCGCTTCGGCGCAGACTACATGTCGCTGCCGACACCCAGAAACCTGAACTACTGGTGGACCTTCGGCGGCATCCTGGCCCTGTGTCTGATGACGCAGATCGTCACCGGCATTGTTCTGGCCATGCACTATACGCCGCACGTCGACCTGGCCTTCGCCTCGGTCGAGCGGATCATGCGCGACGTCAACGGCGGCTGGCTGATCCGCTATGTGCACGCCAACGGCGCGTCGATGTTCTTCATCGCCGTCTATCTGCACATGCTGCGGGGGCTGTACTACGGCTCGTACAAGGCGCCGCGCGAGATGATCTGGATCATCGGCTGCGTGATCTTCTTCCTGATGATCGCGACGGCCTTCCTGGGTTACGTCCTGCCCTGGGGCCAGATGTCCTTCTGGGGCGCCGAGGTGATCACCAATCTGATCGGGGCCATCCCGGTGATCGGCGAGCCGATCCTGATCTGGCTGCGCGGCGGACCGGCGATCGACAATGCGACGCTGAACCGCTTCTTCTCGCTCCACTATCTGCTGCCCTTCGCCATACTGGGCTGCGTCGTGCTGCACCTGTGGGCGCTCCACTCGGCGGGTCAGAACAATCCGGTCGGCATCCTGATCCCCAAGGATCGGACGAAGAAGGACATGTTGCCCTTCCACCCCTATTTCACGCTTAAGGACGGGTTCGCGATCATCCTGTTCCTTCTGCTGTTCGCGATCTTCGTCTTCTATCAGCCGAACGCCCTGGGCCACGCCGACAACTATATCCCGGCCAATCCGCTGCAGACGCCGGCGCACATCGTGCCCGAGTGGTACATGCTGCCCTTCTACGCCATCCTGCGCGCCATTCCGGACAAGTTCGGCGGCGTGGTGGCGATGTTCAGCGCCATCGGCGTGCTGTTCGTCCTGCCCTGGCTGGATACGTCCAAGGTGCGGTCGATGCGGTATCGCCCGACCATGCGGACCTTCTTCTTCATCTTCCTGGTGGTCGGCGTGGGCTTGGGCTGGTGCGGTGGTCAGCTTCCGGACGCGCCGGTCATTCCGGGGTTGGGCGGCGTGGTTCTGCTGGACGGCAACCTGAACTCCTACCTGTGGCTGACGCGGCTGTTCACGGCCTACTACTTCCTCTTCTTCCTGGTGATCCTGCCGTTCGTGGGCTTGAAGGAGACGCCGCTGCCGATCCCGGCGACCATTTCCGAGCCGGTCCTGACCGGTGCGGACGCGATGCCGGCTTTCGCCCCGGCCTCGCCCGAGAAGAAGGGGTGAGGGCCATGATGACCGTGAAAACCAACGCCTCGATGTCCAGGCTCATCGCCTCGGCGGCTGTAGCTTTCGGCCTGCTGGCCGCGGCCCCGGCCCTGGCTGCTGGCGGGGCCGCTCATCCGCGCTCGGGCGGGTTCAGCTTCGAAGGACCGTTCGGCGTCTATGACCAGGGCCAGCTTCAGCGCGGCTACAAGGTCTATCAGGAGGTTTGCGCCGCCTGCCACAGCATGAACCTGATGCACTATCGCAATCTAGGTGATCGCCACGGGCCGTTCTGGAATCCGAAATATCCGAACCCGAACGACAATCCGGTGGTCAAGGCCCTGGCCAAGGAGGTCCAGGTCCCGGACATCGACAGCGAGACCGGTGAACCGATCCAGCGCGACGCCACCCCGGCCGACAAGTTCCGCAGCCCTTACCCGAACGCGACGGCCGCCGCCGCAGGCAACGGCGGAGCGGCGCCGCCTGATCTGTCGGTGATGGCCAAGGCCCGCCACGACGGCGCCAACTATATCTACTCTCTGCTGTCGGGCTATCGCGCGGCGCCGGCGGGCCTGACCATCCGAGAGGGGCAGCATTACAACCCCTATATGGCCGGCGACCTGACGCCCTTCTGGACGGGGGACAAGCACCATGTGCCGGAGGGGGGCTTCATCGCCATGCCGCCGCCGCTTCGGAACGGCCAGGTGACCTATGACGACGGGTCGCCCCAGACGGTGGACCAGTACGCCAAGGATGTGGCCGCCTTCATCGCCTGGACGTCCGAACCGAAGATGGTCGAACGCAAACAGGCCGGCTTCGGTGTGATCATTTTCCTGCTGATCTTCGCCGGCCTCACCTACGCCAGCTATCGCCGCGTCTGGAAGGGCGTCGCCCACTAGGCGCAGGTTCGCATGACCTGATCATCAGCCCGCCGAAGTCCGCTTCGGCGGGCTTTTGTTTGCGACAAATGGCGCGTGACACGGAATCGACATGATGGATTTCGCCCCCTAGGGTCGGCGACTTCATTTCCGGCTGTGGGGCCTCGTGTTCATGCGTATCGTCTCTTCTTTCGCCGCCGTGCTGATGGCCGGCGTCACCCTGTCCGCCTGCGCCACCGTCGGAGCGGATCAGGCCGCGCCGTCCTTCGACGCCGCGCGGATTTCGGAGGATATCCGCGTCCTGTCGAGCGACGCCTATGAGGGACGCGGCATCGCCACCCCGGCTGAAGAGAAGGTCGTCCAGTACCTGAGCGCTCAATATGCGGCCGCCGGTTTCGAGCCGGGCGGTCCCAACGGCCAGTGGACCCAGGACGTCATCCTGAACCGTTTCGTCCAGTCCAACGTCCATGCCTCGCTGAAGCTGGGGGACTGGAGCCTGCCGATGACCCAGGGCCGCGAGGTGGCCATTTCCACCCGCCGTCCGGCCGAGCATGTCAGCCTGAAGGACGCGCCCCTGGTCTTCGTCGGCTACGGCATCAATGCGCCTGAGCGCCAGTGGAACGACTTCAAGGGCCAGGACTTGCGCGGCAAGATCCTGGTCGTCCTGGTCAATGACGCCGACTTCGAAGAACCGGCGCTGAACACCTTCGGCGGCAAGGCCATGACCTATTACGGCCGCTGGACCTACAAGTACGAGGAGGCCGCCAAGCACGGGGCGGCGGGCGTGCTGATCGTGCACGAGACGGCGCCGGCCTCTTACGGCTGGGCGACGGTCGCCAACTCCTGGGGCGTGCCGCAGTTCGACATCCTGAGGCCCAATGCGGCGGCCGAGCGGGTGCCGATGGAGGGCTGGATCCAGCGCGATGTTGCGGTGGACCTGTTCCGCCGCGCGGGGCTGGATTTCGATGCGCTGAAGGTCCAGGCGCGCAGCCGCGACTTCCAGCCCGTGGCCCTGACCGGCGCGTCCTTCTCGACCGAGTTCGACGTGGCGACCAACCAGGTCACCAGCCACAATGTCATCGCCCGCCTGCCGGGCACGACCCATCCGGACGAGACGGTGCTGTACACCGCCCACTGGGACCATATCGGCATGGGCGAGCCGGACGCGACGGGCGACCGGATCTTCAACGGCGCCGTCGACAACGCCTCGGGCACCGCCGGCCTGCTGGAACTGGCGCGGATGTACGGACGCGCCCCTCGCACCGAACGCTCTGTCGTTATGATCAGCTTCACCGGCGAGGAAAGCGGTCTGCTGGGTTCGGAATATTACGCCGTGAACCCGGTCTATCCGCTGCCCAGGACGGTGGGCGGGTTCAACATGGATTCGATGAACGTCTATGGCCGCGTCACGGGGCTGGGCGTCACCGGATACGGCCAGTCCGATTTCGATGAGCGGTTGGCCGTCGCGATCCAGTCACAGGGCCGTAGTCTGGTCCCGGACTACGAGAACGCGGCCGGCACCTATTATCGCTCGGACCACTTCCCCCTGGCCAAGCGCGGCGTGCCCATGGCCTACGCCGGCAGCCGGGGCGACTTCCGCGATGAACCGATCGCCGAACGCCAGGCCGCGCGCGCCGAATATGGCGCCAAACGCTATCACCAGGCGGCGGACGAATGGTCGCCGGACTGGGACTACAGCGGCATGATCGAGGATCTGACGGTCTTCTATGATGTCGGTCGCGCCCTGGCGAACGGCCGGGACTGGCCGGAATGGAAGACGGGGTCCGAGTTCGGCCCCGTGCGGGCCACGACGGCGTCCGAGCGTCCCTGATATCCGTGAAAACCGGGGGCCGGGACGCGATCCTGGCCCCCTACCTATTCGTCTGTTCGAGCCGCCCGCATGATCCTTCGTCGTTCCCCCTTCATCGCCCTGGCGGCGCTGGTCCTGACCGCCTGCGCAGGCGCGTCCGTCAGCCCGCCGCCCGCCCGGCTGGACGCCTTCGCCACGGCCTCGGCGGCGACGCCGCAGTTCAGCGCCCAGCGTCTGTCCGACCACATCAAGTACCTGGCCTCCGACGAGTTGGAGGGCCGCTTCCCCGGCCTGATCGGCGAGCAACTGACTCTGGCCTATCTCCAGCGCCAGTATGAGGCCATGGGGCTGGAGCCGGGCGGACGGGACGGATCCTGGCTGCAACCGGTCGATCTGGTGCGGTTCACGCCGGAGCGTGCGCCGACGGCCGCCTGGACCGGCGCCGACGGCGTCCGCCACGCCCTGGTTTCGGGAACGGACATCACCTTGCGCGCGGGGCCGGCCGATCCGATGGTCAAGATCGACGGTGCGCCGCTGGTCTTCGCCGGCTACGGAATCGTGGCTCCGGAGCGGGGATGGGACGACTATGGCGACGCCGATCTGACGGGCAAGGTGGTGGTGATCCTGCGCGCCCAGCCCGACGCCCTGGGCGTCGATCCGAACTTCTACGGCTCGGGCACGCACAAGACCCAGGAGGCGCTGAAGCGCGGCGCGGTCGGGGTGATCAGTCTTCAGGATAACGACGGCCGCTGGCGTCGGGCCGTCGGCGGCGCGACCCGGCCGCAGATGACGGTCAAGGGCGCAAAGGATGCGCGATTCACCGGATCCATCAGTCCGGCGACGGGGACCGCCATCGGTGGAGACGTTCTGACGGAGGCCCTGGCGCGCGCCAAGACCGGCGGCCTGGGCGGGGTGGTGGATCTGGGCGTGCGACTGGACGTCGACATCGCCGAAACGACCGAGGTCATTCACTCGAACAATCTGCTGGCCAAGATCCCCGGAACGACGCGGCCCGATGAATATGTCGTCTATTCCGCCCATTGGGACCACGTCGGCAAGGCCAGGGAACCGAACGCCGAGGGCGATGACATCTTCAACGGCGCCTGGGACAACGCCTCGGGCACGGCGGGCCTGATCGAGATGGCGCGCGCCTTCAAGGCCGGACCGGCGCTGGAACGGACGGTGGTCTTCCTGCACGTCACGGCCGAGGAACAGGGACTGCTGGGCTCGGAAGCCTATGCCGCCGATCCGGTCTATCCGCTGGCGAAGACGGCGGCGGACATCAATATCGACATGCTGCCCTTCACCCCCGCGACGCGGGACGTGGCGGTGTTCGGCGTCGGCAAGTCGGAGCTGGAAGACATCCTGGGCCGGTTCGCCGCCGTGCAGGGCCGCACGGTGACCGGCGACGGCTATCCGCAGGAAGGCTTCTACTACCGCTCCGACCATTTCAACTTCGCCGCGGGCGGGGTGCCGGCCCTGATGCCGTGGAGCGGTCGTGACTTCGTAGAGGGCGGGCTGGAGGCGGGCGCGCCGTACTACGAGGCCCAGATGGCGCGCTATTATCACAAGCTGACCGACGAATGGCGGGCCGACTACGACTTCACCGCCGCCGTCCAGAACCTGGATCTGCTGTATCGGCTGGGGCTGACGGTGGCCGACAGCGAGACCTGGCCAGCCTGGAAACCGAGCGCCGAATTCAACGCCATCCGCGACGCCAGCGCCGATCAGCGGCGCTAGACACGAAAACGGCGGCCCGGAGGGGAGCCCGGGCCGCCGTCTCATCCGTCGCTGGCCTTAGCGGTCAGCGCGCGGATGTCGCCTCGGCGATCAGGACCCGCGCCTGGGCGATCGCGTCCGCCTCTGTGGTTTCGCCGTCGGCCAGGGACTGGGCCAGGTCCATCAGCGGCGCGCCGGTGACGGAGCCGGTCTGGGCCTCCTGCTGAAGATGGACGCCGTTTCCGGCGACGACGGCGTCATCCCAGGCCTGGCGCACGGCGGCCCAGAATCCCTGGGTCTTCGCCCAGTAATCGTCGCCGGCCTGGGGCGAATAGCCGGTCGAACGATCGTAGGTGTTGATCACGTCTTCCTGAACGACAGCGACCGGCTCGCCGCCCGCCTTGCCCGACATTTTCACATTGTCCTGGATATGGACCCAGCCGTTCGGCGTCAGGATGTGGCGGTTGGTCCCCAGATAGCGGTCATAGACGGGGTTCCGCACCGCATCGCGCCGCGCCAGCGGCCGCCAGGTCGGGTTGGACGTCCAAGCCGACAGGCCGTTGTCATAGGTCCAGCGACCGACGCCGCCGTAACGGGGCGAGTCGTCTGTCTGCCACACGGTCTGGGACCAGGCGCCCTGGCGCTGATCGGCCGGGACGGGCGTCAGCACCCACTGGTTCGGCCCGGCGTAGGTCAGCACCGTCTGGGGCTGATAGACCCAGTCCTGACGCCAGTGCTTGATGACGATGACCTGGCCCTCATGCTCCATGACCAGGATGTGTTGCAGACTGATCCGGTCGCCCTGGTCATAGACGACGCGGACGATCTCGCTGCCGCCCGACAGCTGCTCCTCCAGCGGGTCGTAGTCGGCCTGGAAGCTGACGTTCTCGCGCATGTCGAAATGGACGCGATACTGGCCGGCCTGGGCCAGGATCGACTGGCGATCCCGTTCGAAGGCGCTGGCGGGGGTGGAAGCCGCAGCCGGAGCGACGGCTCCGGTTTCCAGCGCCTGGGCGGCGGGTGCAGCGGCGGTCAGCAGGGCGGCGGCGATCAGGATGGCGCGCATGGGACGGGGGCTCTTGATGTGGGGGATGTGCATGGTCGCTTACAGACGCAGGGTCAGGGACAGACCGAAGTTGCGGCCCGGCTGGGTGTAGGCGTCCTTGATGGACGAGGCGGCGGACAGGCCGCGCACGTCGCTCCACCAGCCGTATTTCTCGTCGAGAAGGTTGAAGGCGCCGGCCCGCAGTGTGGCGCGCTCGGTGACGTTCCAATAGGCGGTCACGTCGAGAAGGGTGAAGCTGTCGCCGGTGTAGCAGGCCGATCCGCACGACAGTTCATAGGTGGCGGCGTCCTTCCTGTCCGACCAGGTCACGACGGCCGAACCGCCCCAGACGCCCGAAGGCGCGGCATAGTTCAGGCCGCCGACCAGTTTGATCGGATCGACGCTGCTGAGCTGGGTCTTGTCACCGTCCGTTTCCTGCTCGCCGTCCGCAAAGGCGGCGGAGACGATCAGGCTGAGGCCATTGCTCCAGGCGACGTCGCCCCTGGCTTCCAGCCCCCAGATGTCGACATTGGTCAGGTTGACGTACTGATAGATCAGCGGATCGACGCCCGGCACGCCCGTGCCCGACGCCACCACCTGTTCGATGAAGTTGTCATAATGGGTGCTGAAGGCCGTGGTCTGGAGCCGCAGCTCGCCCCCGAAGGCCGCGATGTCGCGGAACCGCAGGCCGCCTTCGATACTGTCTCTGGTTTCGGGCTTGAGGTCCGGGTTGGGGATCGAGGTGTAGCCGTAGACGGGATTTTCGAAATAGTTGTTCACCTGCATCGGCGACGGGGCGCGGAAGCCCTCGGCGTAGTTGGCGAACAGGCCGAAGCGACGGTCGGCCCACCACACGACGCCCAGCTTGGGCGAGATATGGTCTTCCGACTGGCTCGTGGCGGACGCCGGGAACAGGGCGTCGACTTCCGGCGACAGGTCGTACCAGTCGTAGCGTACGGCGGGGATGATGCTGAGCGCGCCGCCGAGCATCTCGATCTCGTCCTGAACGAACAGACCCGCCAACTGGTAGTCGGTCTTGGGGAAGGCGCGGGTCGGGAAGATTTCGCCAACCGGCGGGGTGACGCCGTCGCGGACGCCTTCCTGCGTGGTCATCGACCAGTCGCCGCCGACGGTGACACGGTGTTCCACCGCCTCGCCCGCGCCGAAGACGCGCGCGCCTTGGGCGGCTAGGCCGTAGACGGTGTTGTCGAAGGTGGTGTCGCGGACCCGGTCCACAGCGGGGCTTCGATCTTCATAGGTATACTGGCGGGTAGTCGCATCCTGCCAGTAGGCGCTGACCGAACCGCTCTCGAAGCCGGCGAAGTCCTGGAAGCGCCACTCGCCCTTGAGACTGTCGCGCTGGGTTTCGTCATGGGCGGTGACGGCCAGAACCGTCGCCGACCGGGCGGTCAGGGCGTCGCCGTCCATTTCGGAGTCGAGGTGGTCATAGGTCAGGCGCAGCGAATGGCCGGGCGCCACGTCCCAGACCAGCTTGGCCAGGATGGCGTTGGAGGTGAAGTCCTGCGGATTGGGTTGGGTTCGGGCCGAGCCGACGCCGCCGACCTCGCCCTGGTTCTCAGTCTCCTGGTGATCGCGGCGGGTGTAGGCCAGCAGGCCCGAAACCGACTCCGTGCGGCCGGCGACGGCAAGGCTCTCGGTCCAGCCTTCGTCCGCCGAACTATAGGCCGCCCGCACCCGTGCGCCTAAATCCTGGCTACTCTTCAGGAAATCGGACGGGTCCTTGGTGGTGAAGGCGACCGCGCCGGCGACGCCGTCCGAACCATACAGGGCCGATGCGGGGCCGCGCAGGATCTCCACCGACTTGACCATGTCCAGGTCGTTATAGTCGCCGCGACCGACCGCCTGGGCGCCGAAGCTGAAGCCGCTGGGCAGGCGCACCCCGTCGTTGATGATCAGCACGCGGTCGCCGCCCATGCCGCGAATGGTGAAGCCCGAATTGCTGTCGCGACCGCCGCCTGACAGCGCCAGGTTGAAGCGGGCGGGGGAGGTCGGCACGCTGACGCCCGGTTCGAACCGAATCAGATCCTTGATGTCGGTGGCCAGCATGGTCTCGATCTGGTCGGCGCTGATGACGCTGACCGTGGCGGGCGTGCGTGACGCCAGACGCTCCGACCGCGTGCCGATCACGATGACCGGATCGACCTCGGTCGCCGGCGCGTCGGCCGCTTCGGCGCACGCGGGCTGGGCGATCAAGACCGAACCGAAGGCGGCTGCGGCGGTGGAGAGGAGGAGTAGGTTGCGCATAATGGCCCCGCTTGATGACAGGCGGAGGTGTTACTGCGAACGATTATCAGAATCAACCGCAATGAGGACGCGGGTTTGAACCCCAGCCTTGGCCGTGGTGTTGTAGGCGGATGAAATATGCGTTCTTCCCGATGGTTGCGGCCATCGCCCTGCTGACCGCCTGTGGAGACAACGGGGTCAATCCTCCGGACGAGCCGGCGCGTCCGCTCAGGACGCCTGAGGCGATGCAACAGGTGGAGGCGCCGGGCCCGTCCTCTCTGGCCGGCCGCGGCCCGCGCAGCTTTGTGGGAATCTGGGCCGCCAACCCCGTCTGGTGCGCCCATCCGCAGGGCGAGCGGGCGCCCATCACCCTGACGCCGATGCGGTTCGAAGCCCCTGGCGTCGCCTGTGACATCGCTCGGATTGAAGAGACCGGAGCGGGCTATGTGGCCACCCTGGCCTGCGCCGCTCAGGGGCAGGCCAAGCGCGAGCGGGTTCATATGGCCGCCACCGGCGACGTGATGAACCTGACCTACGTCGACAGGGACATGAAAACGGTGAAACTGGCGCGCTGCCCCGGCTCGCCGCGCGCGCCGGATCCCGCCAATCCGTTGGAAAGCATGATGAAGAAGGAGCCGGAGGCCCCCGCTTCGAAACCTAGTTGAACAGGAAGTTCATCACGTCGCCGTCCTTGACGACATAGGTCTTGCCTTCCGCACGCAGCTTGCCGGCTTCGCGCGCCTTGGCTTCGCCGCGCAGGGCGACGAAGTCGTCGAAGGCGATGGTTTCGGCGCGGATGAAGCCCTTCTCGAAGTCGGTGTGGATGACGCCGGCCGCCTGGGGCGCGGTGTCGCCGACGTTGATCGTCCAGGCGCGGGCTTCCTTGGGGCCGACCGTGAAATAGGTCTGAAGTCCCAGCAGCTTGTAGGCCTCGCGGATTAGGCGGTTCAGGCCGGGTTCTTCCAGACCCAGGGTCTCGAGGAACTCCTTCTGCTCCTCGTCGTCCAGCACGGCGATCTCGGATTCGATCTGGGCCGAGATGACGACCGAATTGGCGTTGTCCGTGGCGGCGCGGGCGGCGACCTTGTCCGACAGCTCATTGCCCTTGTCGGCCGAACCTTCCTCGACATTCGAGACATAGAGGGCGGGCAGGGCGGTCAGCAGTTGCAGCATGTGCCAGGCCTTGGCGTCCTCCTTGGACACGTCGGCTGTGCGGGCGGGCTTGCCGGCGTTCAGCTGGGCCAGGGCCAGATCGACCAGTTTCAGCGTCAGGCCGGACTCCTTGTCGCCGCCCTTGGCGCGCTTCTCCAGCTGGGGCCGGCGGCGCTCCAGGCTTTCCATGTCGGCCAGCATCAGCTCGGTCTCGATGATCTCCAGATCGGCGATCGGATCGATGCGGTTCTCGACGTGGGTGATGTCGTCATCGACGAAGCAACGGGCGACGAAGGCCACGGCGTCGCAGTCGCGGATATTGGCCAGGAACTGATTGCCCAGGCCCTCGCCCTTGGACGCGCCGCGCACCAGGCCGGCGACATCGACGAAGGTGATGCGGGCGGGAATGATCTCCTTGGACCCGGCGACCTCGGCCAGGGCGTTCAGGCGCGGCTCTGGCACGGCCACGTCGCCGGTGTTCGGCTCGATGGTGCAGAACGGATAATTGGCCGCCTGGGCCGCCGCCGTCTTGGTCAGGGCGTTGAACAGGGTGGACTTGCCGACATTGGGCAGGCCGACGATCGCGACTTTAAGGGCCATGGTATTCCTCGTGAGGCGCGAGCCTTTAGCCGGTTCAAACCGGTTTGTCAGGCTCGCGCTTCAAAAGGCGTCAGTGCGCGCCGTGATCCATGCCCGCCATGGCCGGCTGGCGCACCGCCGCCTGAACCGTCACCTCGGGCGCCGAGGCGAACTTCAGGGTGATGGGCACGGTCTCGCCGGCGACCAGGGGCGCGGTCAGGCCGATCAGCATCAGGTGATTGCCGCCGGGCGCCAGACCGACCGCCTGACCGGCCGGTAGCGGCAGGCCTTCGGTCAACTGCGCCATCTTCATCATGCCGTTCTCGGTCTTCATCTCGTGGACCTGAAGCTCGCCGGCGCGCGGGCTGGAGCCGCCGGTCAGTCGGTCGTCGGTGGTCGCGGTCAGGGTGACGTAGCAGCCGCCGGCCTTGGCCCCGTTCGGCGAAGGCCGGCACCAGGCGTTGGCGGCGGTCACGGCCGCCGTGGCTGTGGGCGACTCCGGCGCCGTCTTGGCCTCTTGCGGCGGGTTGCAGGCCGCCAGTGCGAGGGCGACGGCGGCGAGGGATAGATAGGTCTTCATGGCGTCGTTCTTTCAGGAAACGGCGGGACGGCGCCGGATCATCGGCCGCACGGCTCGATCGAGCAATACGGCGAAGACCAGGCTCAGGCCCGTCAGGGGATAGAGGAGGGCGAGGGGCAGGACGATGCCCAGCACGGCGGCGCGGACGCGCGGTCCCGGCGGGGCGGGCGGGCCGCCCAGGCGAAGCCGCGACAGGTTCGGCGGGCGGCGTTTCCACCACATGACCAGGCCGCTGATCGCCAGCAGCCAGACCCCGATACAGCCCAGCAGCATGACGATCCGGTTCACCTGTCCGAACTGGGTCCCCTGGTGGGTGTAGACGCCCCATTCGATGGCCTTGGCCCCCGCGCCGAACCGGTCGTAGCCGAGGTCGGCCAACAGGCGGCCCGAGGCGGCGTCGATATACAGGGAACGGCTGTCCTGGACCCGGCGGGCCTGGGTGGTGATCGTATAGGCCGTGCCCGAGGCGGTGGGAATGGAGACGGCGTAGGGGCGGGCGAGACCCGCGTCGTCGGCTGTCTTCAGCACCCGGCTCAGGGCGCCGTGGCCCGCATGATCGTGGGCCATGACCATGCCCTCCAGGGTCCATCCGGCGCCGAGCGGCTGGTCATGGTGTTCGGCCCTTTGCCAGGCCCCGGCGACGGGGGCCGGGGGGCGGCCCAGGCCGCTGGATTTGACAACGTCCATGACCGTATCGCCCCAGAAGGCCGACCAGGGCATGCCGGTGACCGCCAGGAACAGAACGCCCCCCCCGACATAGACGCCGGTCAGGGCGTGCAGGTCGCGCCAGAAGGGACGGCGTCTGGCATCGGTCGTTCGGAGCGAGACGGTGGCGACTGCCCGCCCGCGCGGCCACCACAGATAGAGGCCCGTGGCGAACAGGATGATGGTCCAGCCCGCCACGATCTCCACCAGGATGTTGAACGGCCGACCCAGCAGGGTCAGGCTGTGGGTCTTCTTGACCAGCTCCATGAAACCGCCGACGGGAATCACGCCGGTGGCGCGGCCTGTGTGCGGATCGACGAAGACCGTCTTCTGCACCCCGTCGGGCCGATCCACCCGCAGGCGGACGGCCTGGTCCGCCCGGGCGGGCATGACCAGATTGGCGACCCGGCCGCCGCCGGCGGCCTGAGACGCCGACGCCAGCCAGGTTTCCGGGGCCGCCTGGGACTGCACCGCCGGCACGCGGATCATGTCGCGATAGAGGGCGCCGTCGATCTCGTCCTTGAACAGATACAGGCCGCCGGTCAGGGCCAGCAGCATCAGCACGGGCATGACGAAGACGCCGGCGTAGAAATGCCAGCGCCAGACGGCGCGGTAGGCGCCGGACAGATCGTCCGGCGACTGGGTTGCGGCCTTCCCGGCCATCAGTAGCTCATCCTCACGCCGACATAGGCCGAGCGGCCCTCGCCCGGGAAGAAGACGGCGGTCGATACGCCAGCGAGCCTTGCATCGGTCACGGCGCTGAAGTTCGAGACATAGGCCTCGTCGAACAGGTTGCGCACGTCGGCGAAGACGGTCAGTCCGTCCCGCACGGTCCAGCCCATGTTCAGGTTCGCCACCGTATAGGCGGGCGACTTCAGCGTATTGGCGTAATCGACCCAGGAATCGGCCATCGACCATTCCACGCTGGGCGCCACGAACCAGCCGGCCGGGTGATCATACCGCAGCTCGGCCCGGTAAAGGTGCGGCGGCACGACCGGCAGGTCATTGTCGCCGTAGACCTTGTCTCCGTCGAAGTAGAAGTCCGAGAAGGCGTAGGTCTGGCGCAGGCGCCACTGCGGCGCGATCCGCCAATCCAGCCCCGCTTCGATCCCCTGGTGAACGGTCGGTCCGGCGTTGAATGTGGCGGGAAGCCCCGTCACATTAGGCAGGAAGTTCAGCAGTTCGTGGTCCAGTTCGGCGCGATAGGCGGTGACGTCCCAGGTCACGGGGCCGCGGCGACCGCGCGTGCCGATTTCCCAGGTGACGGCCTCCTGCGGAACCAGGGGCTGATAGCCGTCGGCCGTCGGCGACAGGGCCGAGAAGTTGGGCGGTTCTACCGAGCGGGTGACATTGGCGAACACCTGATCGCCTTCCTCGCTTTCCCACAACAGGCCGGCGCGGGGCGCGAACCAGTCAAACGTCTTATCGACGCTCAGGTCGATCGTGCCGGCGACGCCGGGGACCACATAGCTTTGATAGTCGCGTTCTGCGCGGCCCCAGGTTCCCCCGGCGACCAGGGCGAGGCGGTCGGTGACGAACAGCCGCCCCTCGCCGAAGACGTCCAGCCCCTTGCCGTTCTGGAAGCTGCGGGCGCGCAGACCGTTCTGCTGGCCGGCCAGATTGGCCCACTGTTTGGCGTCCAGATCGCCCTGGCGGTACCAGGCGCCGTAGAAGGCGTCGGCGCGCAGGCCGGCGACCTGACCCTGCCAGTCGAACCGGCCGAAGGCGCCGTAGTTGCGGCTTTCCTGGTCGATGACCTGGAAGATGGGGTGGTCCAGATCCTTCCAGGTTCCATAGACGGCGCCCTCGAACACGGTGGATTGGTCCAGCCGCCAGTGCGTCTGCACCGTCGTGCGGATCGACTGCATATTGCGCTGATAATTCAGGCTGAGATTGCCCAGGTTGGCCTTCTCCGGCTGGGTCAGGGCGTCGTTCAGGCTGACGCTGCCGGGGATTTCCTGGTGGATGTCGCCGCCCGAGACGAGCAGGCGCACCTCGCGGTCCTGACCGAAGCTACGGCCGATGTTGGCGGACAGGTGCAGGGACTTGCCCTCGCTCTGCTGACGCCAGCCGTCCACGCTCTGGCCGGTGACGGCGGCGAAGCCGTCCCAGTCGCCGCGCACGCCCGCGACCTCGGCATGGGCGCGCACCGTGCCATAAGAGCCGCCGTCCAGACGCAGGTTCAGGTTCGACGCCGCCGTGCGGCCAGTCGGCGTCACCAGATTGATCGCCCCGCCCAGCAGGGCGCCGCCGAAGCGCAGGGCGTTGCCGCCCTTGTAGACCTCGGTATAGCGGGCGATCAGCGGGTCGATCAGCTGGAAGTCGCCGAAGCCGTCGGCCTCGTTGAACGGCACGCCGTCCTGGGCCAGCAGGGTGCCGCGATTGTGGCTGGAGTTGCCTATGCCCGAGCCGCGGATCGACAGACGGATGTCGCCGCCCCACTTCTTCTGGGCATAGACGCCGGGGGCGTCGCGCAGAACGTCGGCCAGATTGGGCGCGTAGCGATCAGCGTAGGATTCGGCCGAGACGACGGCGACCGCGCCGGGCGTGCGCGACAGGCGTGCCCGCGCCTCGGCGACAACGGCGGGGTCGTCGGCGTTGCGGCGGGCGGTGACAATGACGCTGTCCAGCACGGTCGGCTCTGAAGGCGGCGTGGCGGGCTGCTGAGCGAAGGCTGGGCCGGCCAGGGCGGCGAGCAGCAGGGCGCAGGGCGCCGCAGTGGTCTTGAGAGACATGGTGATCCTGAAGTCAGAACGAGAAGGGCGCGCGGGCGAAGGGCCGGCGCGGGCTTTGGGTCTGGTTCAGGCGTGGGGCGGTGCGGTGGACGGCGGACGCGGCGGCGCGCGCGCCGGGGGCGGCGGGCTGACGCGGGCGGGCGAATAGACGACCGTCTCGAACGTGCGGATGACCGGCGCAGGTTCGGGCGCTGGCGGAGCGGGCAGGGCGGCCGCGAGAGGCACGACGCAGGCGGCGCACTTGGCACCCAGATGCTTGTTGACCGGGCCGTCCATCCCGCCGGACTGGATGGTCTGGGGCCCTTCTGCGGAACAGATGACCAGAGGCTGTCCGTGTTGCACCGCCGCCAGGGCCCCGAAGGGCAGCAGGGCGCCGAGCATGAGGGCGAACACCGCCGCCAGGAAGGCGAGCGACTTCGATGTCGACCAATGATCGGCGCCGGAACGGTTCACGCCTCGCCTCTACGGCGTTTCCGCCAGGCCGTACAGGCTACAGTTCGCCGCGCGCCGCCTGGCGGGGGCTGAACTTGGGCGCAGGAGCCAGGCGCATGACCTCGCCCTGATAGCGTTCGTCGTCGCCGGCGACGGCGAAGGGCAGGGCGTCGGCGCAGGCCTGGAGCAGGGCGTCCAGCCAGGGCTGTTCGGCCTTGTGGAAGTCGCCCAGGACATGGGGCATGACCATCTCCTTCTCGCCGGGATGGCCGATCCCCATGCGCGCGCGACGGAACTCGGGCCCCAGATGGCTGATCAGCGAGCGGACGCCGTTCTGGCCCGCCGCGCCGCCGCCGGTCTTCATGCGGAACCGGCCGGGGGCCAGGTCGATCTCGTCGTGGAAGACGATGATCTCGGACGGCTTGATCTTGTAGAAGCGCGCGGCCTCGCCCACGGCCCGCCCGCTCTCGTTCATATAGGTCTGGGGCTTCATCAGCAGGACCTTGACCGGTCCGTCCGCCGTATCGACCAGGCCCTCGCTGACGATCGACTGAAACTTGGCCCGCTCGGGCCCGAAGCGCCAGCGCCGCGCGATCTCGTCGGCGGCCATGAAGCCGATGTTGTGGCGGTTCTTCTCGTATTTTGCGCCCGGATTGCCGAGCCCGGCGATGATGATCATGGCGTCCTCATGCCGCGTGCGTCGCCCAAAGAAAAGCCCCGCCGCGGCGAACCGGGCGGGGCCTGATCTTGTCGATGCGACGAAGGCTTAACCTTCGGTCTTCTCGGTCGGAGCGGCTTCGGCCTCGGCGGCTTCATCGGCGGCGGCCGACATGGCGGCGGACGAGACCTTGATGGTGGCGATCACGAAATCGCGGTCGGTGATGGTCGGCTCGACGCCCTTGGGCAGTTCGATGTCCGAGAAGCGGATGGTGTCGCCCATCTGCGACTTGATCAGGTCGACGACCAGTTCTTCCGGAATGCTGTCGGCCTTGACCATGATTTCGACCGCGTGGCGGACGACTTCCAGCGAGCCGCCCTGACGGACGAACGGCGCGTCATCGGCGTTCTTGAAGTAAACCGGAACCTCGATCTTGATCGGGGCGTGTTGATCGACGCGCATCAGGTCGAAGTGCATCGGGCGGTCCGACACCGGGTCGAACTGGATGTCCTTGGCGATGACCGGCTGGGTCTCTTCGCCGTACTTCAGCGTGACCAGGTGGCCCAGCAGCTTGCCGGTGTAGAGCGACTTGCGGAAGTCCTTCTCGTTCACCGCCACGGCGACGGGGGCCTTGTCGCCGCCGTACAGGACGCCCGGCACGAAACCGGCGCGACGGGCAGCGCGTGCGCTGCCGGTGCCGACGCCATCGCGGACGTCCACGTTCAGAATGATCTCGGCCATCTGGCTCGCCTCAACAACAACGGAAACACCGCGCCAACCCTGGGCCCGCGCGGCGGGGGTCATGAACCCTCGAATTCAAGAGCGCGGGCTATTACACGCATCATGATGGATGTGCAACCGCCCTGACGGTAAATGGAACGGCAGGACGGTCTTGGCGGCTCTTTCGATCAGGCCGCCTTTGCGGCGTCTTTGAGCAGAGCGTCCGGATCGGCGACGATTGCAAGCAGTTCTGTCGTGTTGAAGGGCTTGGCCAGATGGTGATCGGCCCCGGCGGCCCGTCCGGCGGCGACGTGTTCGGGCATGGCGTTGGCCGTCAGCATGACGATGGGGGTCCGGCGGCCGCCTGCAGTCGCTTCGTGCAGGCGAATCTCCTGAGTCGCCGTCAGCCCGTCCATGATCGGCATCTGCATGTCCATCAGCACCAGATCGAAGTCGCCGGCGCGGAACGCCTCCAGCGCCTCCGCCCCGTTCTCCGCCATGGAGATCACCGAGGAGATCTGGCTCAGTATCAGTTCCAGGACGCGACGGTTTGTCGGGTGGTCGTCGGCCACCAGCACCCGGACGGGACGCCGATCGCCATCTATGGCGGGCGAAGCCTTCGCCTCCAACTGGACCGGCGCTTCGCAGGTGATCAGGGGGAGGGTCAGGATGAAGGCGGATCCGCCACCCGGTTCGCTTTCGCAATCCAGGTCGCCCCCCATCATTTCGGCCAGCTGACGGCAGATCGACAGGCCCAGTCCGGAGCCGCCGAATTGGCGGGTGATGCCGCCGTCGGCCTGTTCGAAACGGCTGAAGAGGCGCTCGCGGGTGGCGGCGTCGAAGCCAATTCCCGTGTCCTCGACCATGAAGCGCAGGGTGGGCGCGCCCTCCTTCTCCGGGCCGCGCTGGACGGTCAGGCCGACGAAGCCCTGGCTGGTGAACTTGACCGAGTTCGAGATCAGATTGGTCAGGATCTGCTTCAGCCGCACCACGTCGCCGCGGATCCAGAGACCCGCGTCCACGTCGATATCAATGTGGAAGCCCAGGTGTTTCTCACGCGCGTTTTCGGCATAGAGTTGCGCGGCTTCGCGCACAGCTCTTTCCAGTTCGAAGGCGTCGTTGGTCAGTTCAAGCTTGCCCGATTCGACCCGCGCCAGATCCAGGATGTCGCTGAGCAAGGTCTGAAGCGTGCGTCCCGAGGCCTGCATCAGGTCCAGCATCTCATGCTGCTCCGCCGTGAGGTCGGTCTTGGACAGGGCCTGCGACAGACCGATCACGCCATTCAAAGGCGTGCGGATCTCGTGGCTCATGTTCGCAAGGAACTGGCTCTTGGCGACATTGGCCGCCTCGGCCGCGTCTCTCGCCTCTCTCAGGGCTTGGGCGTCGCGCTTCAGGGCCGTGATGTCGTTGCAGACTGTGACCGTACCGCCCTCGGCGGTGCGTCGATCCTGAATTTGCAGCCATCGGTCGCCGGCCACCCGCTGCTCGATCGTCGATTCGCCCTGGCGGCGCACACGGATGCGTTCGGTGATCCATTCGTCCTCGCGGCCAATGGCTTCGTCATATCGGCCTTCATTGATGCCGATCTGAAGGACTTCACGAAAAGTAATTCCGACTTTGAGGAAGGGCGCAAGTTCCGGATTCACCTCAGCGTAGCGCGCATTCCACAGCAGCAGGCGGTCATCGGCGTCGTAGAAGCCCAGTCCGTCCGACATGGCCTCGACCGCTTCGCGGATATGACCGAGCGCGTTGGCCCGCGCCATATAGGCCATGAAAACCAGGGCGCTGCCGATACTGAGGATGGAGAGGGCGATGAGGAACACCAGGGTTCGCATGGCGTCGGGCGAAAGGCCGGACTGCGAACTCAAGGTTGGGTCCGGCGTCACGGTTATGGCGGCCATGCCGACGAAATGCAGGAACAGGATGCACACAGAGGCTCCGAGGACCGTCGTCGCCAATCGTGTCAGTCCTCCACGCTTGTAGAAGAAGGCGGTGGTTCCACCGATCACCATGCCGCCGATGATGGACACGATCACGAGTTCGGGCCGCCAACTGAGATGCACGGGCGCCTGAAGCGCCGCCATCCCCAGATAATGCATGGCGGCCAAGCCCGAGACGGCGACAAGGGCGCCCATGACGCGGCGCCAGCGGTCGTCGCCGCTCAAGATGGTGAAGATGGCCACGCCTATCGCGGCCAGGATCACCAGCGTGGAGGCCAGGGTCATCGCCACATCGTAGGTTAGGGCGCCCACGCCGACATAGCCCTGCATGGCGATGAAATGGGTGGTCCAGATCGTGATCGAGCCGATCAATCCCGCCGAGATTGCGAGGCGGCGGCGGCGTGCTCCATCGGTGATGCGGGCGCGCTCCATGAAGCGGGAGGCTGAACCCATGCCGACGAGGCAGACGATGACTGCCAGCAGGCTCACCCGCCAGTCGTGATCACGTACGATGCAATAAAGTATCCGGTCCACGGCGTCCCCTTCAGCGCCATGCTGGGCCAAACTCCTAAACAAACGGTGCGGCCACGCTTGGAAAAATCAATGTCGTCTGTCGGCGCGCCGTCACAGAATCCGTGCAAGGATTGGATTCCTTAGGCTGCTCACACGAGTCTGGCGCCGCATATGCCTTATGAATCCTCGCCTTCGCCGGTGGCGCCGATCTCGACCTCCCGTTTCTGGACGGTGGGCATCAGCATCGCAATCGCCCTGGTTGTGATGGTGGGGCTCGCCTTCATCCATCCCGAGATCGCGAATTGGCTGATCGGTGGAGCGGTGGTCGTCGCGGCTTCGGCCTGGATTCTGAACGTGCAGCCGCCTTCGGTCGCGACCTTGCCTGAAACATCGGGCGCCCCGATCGAACGGTCGGCGGATCCAAAGACTGCGGAGCTGCTGGACCGTGTGTTCGAAGCCCTGGACGACCCTGTGCTGATCATCAGCGGGGGCGAGCCCGACGACATCGCGGGCCGCCGGGTCGTCATGGCCAACAAGGCGGCGCGAGACCTGCTCCGCATCCAGAGTCAGGGCGCCTTGCTGGTTCAGGTGATCCGGGAGCCCGGCGTGCTGGAAGCCGTGGACGAGGCCCTGTTCGGCGGCGTCTCTCGAACCACGGACTACGCCACCGGAGGGCAGCGCGACCGGCGCTGGCGCGCCTGGACACGCCCCTTAGGCGACGGAGAAGGAAAAGGGCAGGGCTCTCTCGCCCTGGTCATTCTTCGTGACGAAACCGACGCGCGGCGCACCGAGATGATGCGCGTCGATTTTCTGGCCAACGCCAGCCATGAACTGCGCACGCCGCTGGCGTCCCTGAGCGGCTTCATCGAGACGCTCAAGGGACATGCGCGCGACGATGTCGCGGCCCGCGATCGCTTCCTGGACATCATGTCGGCCCAGGCGGATCGGATGGGGCGGCTGGTCGCGGACCTGTTGTCGCTCAGCCGGATCGAGCTGAATGAGCATATTCCGCCGTCCGGGCGAGTCGATCTGGATCGCGCGGCGTCCGACGTCGTCGACGCCGTCAGCGTGTTGACGCAAGAGAAGCAGATCAATGTCGTGGTCGATCAGGGCGAGGCGAGGGCCTCGATCAGCGGCGACAGGGACGAGATATTGCAGGTGGTGCAGAACCTGCTCGACAACGCCGTCAAATATTCGGCCAAGGGCGGAACGGTGGAAATTTCGGTGCGGTCCGATCTGTCGTTCGACGAGGCCTGGGCTTCGCGGATGCCCGGCGCGACGCGACTGCCCCTGGTGACGCCCGATCGGGCGGTCGGCGTCCTCTATGCGGCTGTCACGGTTCGCGATCACGGACCGGGCATGGCGCGGGAACATCTGCCGCGGCTGACGGAACGCTTCTATCGGGTCGAGGGCCAGAAGAGCGGCGAACGTCAGGGGACGGGACTGGGTCTGGCCATCGTCAAGCATATCATAAACCGCCACCAGGGCGGACTGGTGGTGGAGAGCGCCCCCGGGCTCGGGGCGGCGTTCACGGCCTGGTTCCCCATGGTGGTCGAGCGTCGTGACGTCCGGACGGCCGCCTGATGGCGCTGGAGGCCGCCGCTGTTACCGAACTGTCATCAACGTGTCTTATTCCGCTGACCATTCGCAGGCAGTAGTCGCGCCGCGTCGAAGCCGGATTCCCGGTCGCCATTCGATTCGCGCCTGCCCGCTTCGGACCCGGAATGATCTGGATTTATTTGCTGATCCTCACCGCGCTCAGCGCCGCCGCCTTTTTTGGCGGACGCGAGCTGGCGCGTCGTCGCGCCGTTGGCGCGCATCCCCACTCGCGTCCGGGGCAGCACGGCGCCTACGCGCTGATCTGGGTCGCTGCGCCCGCTCTGCTGGTTCTTATCCTTCTCAGCGTCTTCGCGGCGCCGATGGAGCGTCAGTTGACCGCCGCCGGCACGCCCGACGTGGTGGCCGAGCTTGAGCATTTCCGCCGCGACGCCTTCTTCGCCGACGCCCACCGGGTCGGTCGGGGCGAGCCGGCCCTTCAGATCTGGGAACGGCCTCTGGCCGAACAGCTACCGGTCGAAGCTCGCCGCATGGTGCGTATCGAACGCACCCTGCAATGGGGCGGCGGGGTCGCCGCTATCCTGGCTGCTATTCTCGGCGGCCTGTTCGCCCTGACCCAGATCAAGCCCCAGACCCGCGCGCGCAACCGGGTCGAAGGCTGGATTTACGGCGCCCTGTTCATCTGTTCCGCCATCGCCGTGCTGACGACCCTGGGCATCATCGCCTCGCTGGCCTTCGACTCCTTCCGCTTCTTCCAGAAGGTGCCGATCTTCGACTTCCTGTTCGGCACCCAATGGAGCCCGCAGATCGCCATCCGGGCCGACCAGGTGGGATCCACCGGCGCCTTCGGGGCCGTGCCCCTGTTCGTCGGCACCATGCTGATCATGTCGATCGCCATGTGTGTGGCGGCGCCGATCGGGCTGCTGTCCGCCATCTATCTTTCGGAATACGCCAGCCGAACCACACGGGCCGTCATCAAGCCGCTGCTCGAGATTCTCGCCGGCGTGCCGACCGTGGTCTATGGCTTCTTCGCCGCCCTGACGGTGGGGCCCATCCTGCGGGTCTTCTTCAATGAGATCGGCCTGTTCCTGATGGGCGGACCGCTGGACGGGCTGGGTCAGTATCTCGCTCTGGTTCAGAACCAGATGGCCCTGACGGCCGGCGCTGTGATGGGCATCATGTTGATCCCCTTCGTCTCGTCCCTGTCCGACGACATTCTGAACGCGGTGCCGCAGTCCCTGCGCGACGGCTCGTTCGCCATGGGGGCGACCAAGTCCGAGACGGTCAAGCGGGTTCTGTTGCCCGCCGCCCTGCCGGGCATCGCCGGCGCCCTGTTGCTGGCCGTGTCGCGCGCCATCGGCGAGACCATGATCGTCACCATGGCCGCCGGCCTCGCCGCCAACCTGACCTTCAATCCGCTGGATACGGTGACCACCGTCACGGTGCAGATCGTGACCCTGCTGACGGGCGACCAGGAGTTCAACAGCGCCAAGACCCTGTCGGCCTTCGGCCTGGGCCTGACCCTGTTCATGGTCACTCTGGTGCTGAACATCATCGCTCACCGGATCGTCCAGACCTATCGGGAACAATATGACTGACGCGACCCCCGATCAGATCGACGGCGCGGCCGCAAAAGGGCGGCTGGATCGTCTGCGCGCCGGCCTCAAGCGCCGTCACGCGAAAGAGACTCGGTTCAAGTGGTACGGCCGTCTGGCCATCGCGGCCGCCATGATCTTCCTGGCGATCCTGATGGTGCGTATCGTCGCCCAGGGCCACACCGCCTTCTACACCCACACCGTGACCGTGCCGGTCTATATGGACCCTGCGCGTGTGGACCGGGCCTATCCGCAAGGCTCGAACTTCGAACAGATGGCGGCCGAACAGCAGCTGAAGCGCTGGGGCATTCAGGACGACGCGGCGGGCGACGCCTCTCGCCAGATGAAGGCCCTGTTTTCTTCCGAGCTGAAGTTCGTCGCCGCCGACCTGGTCGCCAAGCGGTCGGACGTCATCGGCGAGACCGTGCCCTTGGCCGTGCCTCTGTCGGACGAGGCGGACCTGTATCTGAAGGGCGAAATCTCGAAGGAGACGCCGGAAGACCAGCGCCGTCTGACCGACCAGCAGCTCGCCTGGCTGGACCGGATGCAGGCCGAAGGCGTCGTCGGTTCGCACTTCAACACCGCGCTGTTCACCAATGGCGACTCGACCCAGCCGGAACTGGCGGGCGTTCTGGGCGCCGTGGTCGGTTCGGCCCTGATGCTGATGGTCACGGCCCTGATCGCCATTCCGCTGGGCGTCGGCGCCGCCGTCTGGCTGGAAGAGTTCGCCCCGAAGAACAAGCTGACCGACATCATCGAGGTCAATATCAACAACCTCGCCGCCGTGCCGTCGATCGTCTACGGCCTGCTGGGTCTGGCCCTGTTCATCAACTGGATGCACCTG
Source organism: Brevundimonas mediterranea (assembly GCF_011064825.1). Classification (NCBI taxonomy): domain Bacteria; kingdom Pseudomonadati; phylum Pseudomonadota; class Alphaproteobacteria; order Caulobacterales; family Caulobacteraceae; genus Brevundimonas; species Brevundimonas mediterranea. Next base: position 330,200 of record NZ_CP048751.1, on the reverse strand, counting down.
CCGCGCGCCAGTCCGATCGTCGGTGGTCTGGTCCTGGCCCTGATGGCCCTGCCGACCCTGGTGATCGCCACCCGCTCGGCGCTGAAGGCCGTCCCTCCGTCCATTCGCGAGGCCGCCCTGGCCATGGGCGCCTCCAAGACCCAGACGGTGTTCAGCCACGTCCTGCCTCTGGCCATGCCCGGCGTGATGACCGGCGCCATCATCTCCATGGCGCACGCTCTGGGCGAGACTGCGCCGCTGCTCCTGATCGGCATGGTCAGCTTCGTTCCCGGCGTGCCGCATGCGATCGACCAGCCGGTCGGCGCCCTGCCTTCGCTGATCTACATCTGGGAGAACGCCTCCGAGCGGGCGTTCCACGAACGCACCGCTGCTGCGATCATCGTTCTTCTGGTCTTCATGATCATCATGAACACGGCGGCCATCATCCTGAGGCGGCGCTTCGAGCGTCGGTGGTAAGAGAATGAAATTTCGTATCTTCCGTTCTGCCGAAGACCAGACCGGCGCCGGCGTCGGCGCTGCCGATCCGACCGAATCCGTTCGCATGGGCGGCCAGGTCTTGCCCGAAGCCACGTCCCCTAAAGCCGCCTCCGCCGTGGAAGCCCGGCTTGAAGACGCCACGCCTGTGAGCGGCCCGACCGTGGTCGCCACTCCGCCGACCGGTCCGATCAAGATCGCGGCGCGTGACGTCTCCGTCTTCTATGACGGCAAGCAGGCGCTTTACGACGTCTCGCTGGATATTCCGGACAAGACGGTCACGGCCCTGATCGGCCCTTCGGGCTGCGGCAAGTCGACCTTCCTGCGGACCATGAACCGCATGAACGACACGATTGCGGGCTGCAAGGTCACCGGCCGCATCGCGATGGACGACGAGGACATCAACGATCGGTCCATCGACCCGGTCCTGTTGCGCGCCCGTGTCGGCATGGTGTTCCAGCGCCCGAACCCCTTCCCGAAATCCATCTACGAAAACGTCGCCTACGGCCCCAAGATCCATGGGCTGGTCAGCGCCAAGTCCGAGATGGACGGCGTGGTCGAAAGCGCCCTGAAGCGCGCCGGCCTGTGGGAAGAGGTCGCCGACCGCCTGCAGTCGTCGGCCATGGGGCTGTCGGGTGGTCAGCAGCAGCGTCTGGTCATCGCCCGCGCCATCGCGGTGAACCCCGAAGTCATCCTGATGGACGAGCCCTGCTCGGCCCTGGACCCCATCGCCACCGCGCGGATCGAGGAACTGATCGACGAACTGCGTGAGCGGTTCTGCATCGTCATCGTCACCCACTCGATGGCCCAGGCGGCACGGGTTTCGCAGCGCACCGCCTTCTTCCACATGGGTCGTCTGGTCGAGACCGGCGACACGGAAGACATCTTCCAGAACCCGCGTGAGCGGCGCACCCTGGACTACATCACGGGACGCTTCGGCTGATGAACCAGCACACGGTCAAGGCTTACGGCGACGAGCTGAACCAGATCACGGCCGAGGTCGCCCGCATGGGCGGCCTGGCCGAGGCCCAGGTCTCGGACGCCATCGATTCCGTCGCCCGGCGGGACGTGGCCTTGGCGCGCGCCGTCGTGGATCGCGACCTGAAGCTCGACGCCCTGCAACGGGATATCGAGCGGAAGGCCATCCGTCTGATCGCCCTGCGCCAGCCGGTCGCCAGCGACCTGCGTCGGACCCTGGGCGCCATGAAGATGGCGTCAGACCTGGAACGCACAGGCGACCTGGCCAAGAACATCGCCAAGCGGGCGCTGATCCTGGCGGAAGCCGAGCCGATGCAGCCCCTGACGCGTTCGATCGAGCGGATGGGCCGCCTGGTTTCGACCCGTCTGCGCGACGTTCTGGACGCCTACACCGCTTCCGAGCTCGATCGCGCCGTGGCCGTATGGCAGACGGACGACGAGGTGGACGAGCATTACAACGCCCTGTTCCGCGAACTGCTGACCTACATGATGGGCGACCCGCGCACGATCGGGGCCTGCACCCATCTGTTGTTCATGGCCAAGAATCTGGAACGGATCGGCGACCACGCGACCAATATCGCCGAGACCGTTCACTACGAGATCACCGGCGACGACATGGTGGGCGAGCGACCGCGCGCCCTGCCGGGAGCGGAAGACGAGACCTCGACCCCCAACCTGACGACCAACTCGCACTAAGCCGAGACCGGAGACCCGAAGTGCAGCCCTATATCCTTGTGATGGAAGACGAGGACGCGCTGGCGACCCTGCTTCAGTACAATCTCGAGAAGGAAGGTTACGACGTCGCCGTCGCTTCCGACGGTGAAGAGGGCATGCTGCAGATCGATGAGCGTCAGCCCGATCTGGTCCTGCTGGACTGGATGCTGCCCAAGCTGTCCGGCATCGAGGTCTGCCGCCGTATTCGGGGCAAGGCCGAGACGCGCAACCTGCCGGTCATCATGCTGACGGCGCGGGGCGAGGAAAGCGATCGGGTTCGCGGCCTGGACACCGGGGCCGACGACTATCTGACCAAACCCTTCTCGATGGTCGAACTGATCGCCCGCATCCGCGCCGTGCTGCGCCGCATCCGGCCGGGCTTGGCCGACGATCGTCTGAACCACGGCGACATCATCATCGACCGCGTCTCGCACCGGGTGAAGCGCTCGGGCCAGGAAGTGCATCTGGGCCCGACCGAGTTCCGACTGCTGGATCATTTCATGCAGCATCCGGGCCGGGTGTTCAGCCGCGAACAGTTGCTGGACGCCGTCTGGGGCTCAGACGTCTATGTCGAGGCCCGCACGGTGGACGTCCACGTCGGCCGGCTGCGCAAGGCCCTGTCCATCGGCGACGACAGCGCGAACCCGATCCGCACCGTGCGCTCGGCTGGCTATTCGCTGGATCTGGAAGGCTAGATAAAAAGGGGCGGCCGGATCGGCCGCCCCTTTTCCATTCAGATCTGTTCGGCGACGACCTCGTCCGGCTCCAGGGCGTAGACGGTGGCGCAATATTCGCAGGTGACGCGGATCTTGCCGTCGTCCTCGACCATGTCGGCGCGTTCGGCGGGGTCGAAAGAGGCCAGGACCGAGGCGATGCGCTCCCTGGAGCAACGACAGACGGCCGTCAGCGCCCGTGCGCCTTCCAGCCGCACGCCGTCTTCGTGAAACAGGCGGAACAGCAGGGTCTCAGGCGAGATGGTCGGGTCGATCAGCTCGTCGTCGCCCAGAGTGCCGAACAGGGCGCGGGTGCGGTCCCAGATCTCTTCGGTGGAGCCTCGCGCCTCGTCGCCGGCGATGATCTGGATCATCGCCCCGCCGGCGCGCCACTGCGAGCCCGCCTCGGTCAGGACCTCGCCGACGGCCAGGCGCACCTTGGTCGGAACCTGTTCGGACTGCTGGAAATAGTGTTCGGCGCACAGCGACAGGCTTTCGCCCTCTATGGGCGTGATCCCCTGGGTGCGTTCGAAATCGGGGCCGCGATCCAGGGTCATGACGAAGACCCCCTGGCCCAGAAGCGTCTGGGCGCCGGGACGAGCGAAGCCCTGGGACGCCTCGGCCACCTCGGCCTCGTCATAGCGGCAGTAGCCGCGCAGCGTGCCGTCGGTGCCATAGTCGGCGACGACATAGCGCACCGGGCCGTCGCCCTGGGCCTGGACCATCAGCCGGCCCTCGAACTTCAGGCTGGAGCCGATCAGGGCGGCAAGCGCGCAGGCCTCGCCCAGCAGGGCGGCGACTGGCTCGGGATAGGCGTGGGCGGCCAGGATCTTGTCGATGGTCGCGCCCAGCCGGACCAGACGGCCGCGCACAGGCCAGCCCTCGATCTGGAAGGCGGCGGCCAGATCGTCGGAAACGGCGGATTGAGGCGCGTGATCGGTCACGGCAAGGTCCTTGAACGGCGTCATTTCGGGATCGCGGCTATTTAGGCGCCCTGAGCCGCCTTGATAAGGGGGACGATGATCGGGGACGAATTTGCGCGCCGACGCGGCGGCCCGCAAACCCGCGCGCAGGCCTCGAAAAACCTGTAGAATCCGCCTCGACAAATCCGGAAAAACCTCGAGAAATTGTCGAGGTCTGGAAGCGAGGAACGGTCGATGAGCGCGAAACCTGTGCTGAAGCCCCTGGGCGAGCAGTCCATCGTCGTCACCGGCGCGACCTCGGGCGTGGGGCTGGCGACGGTGCGGCGGGCGGCGCGGGCCGGCGCCCGGGTGTTTCTGATCGCGCGGGGCGAACGGGACTTGCGGGCCTTGTGCGAGGAGTTGCAGGCCCAAGGGGCGCGCGTGGCCTGGGCCGTTGCCGACGCGGCCGATCCCGAGGCGTTGAAGGCGGCGGTCGAGAAATGCGTGCGGCTGTTCGGCGGCTTCGACACCTGGGTCAACAACGCCGGGGTCGGGATGTTCGGGTCGATCCGCGAGACGAGGCTGGAGGATCAGCGCCGCCTGTTCGAGACCAACTATTGGGGCGTGGTCAATGGGTCTCTGGCGGCGGCGGAGCATCTGCGGACGCGGCCGGGCGGCGGGGCGATCATCAATGTCGGCTCGATCCTGTCGGACCTGCCGCTGCCGGTGCAGGGCGTCTATGCGGCGTCCAAACATGCGGTGAAGGGGTTCACCAACGCCCTGCGGATCGAACTGTTGCGCGAACAGGCGCCCGTAACCGTCAGCCTGGTCAAGCCCGGCGCGATCGATACCCCCTACAGCCGTCACGCCCGCAACCTGACCGGCCAGGCGGTGCATAATCCCCAGCCGGTCTATGCGACCCATGTGGTCGCCGACACCATCCTGTATTGCGCCGCCCATCCGATCCGCGAGATCACGGTCGGCGGGGGAGGGCGCGTCATCGCGTCTTTCTACTCAGCTTTGCCGGGGATTGCGGAACCTCTTCTGGCGCGGTTCGCTCCATCTTTGATGCGGGACCGCCGTTCCGCCTATCGGCCGTATGACGACGGGCTCTATGACCCGACCGAGGACGGCCTCGATGAAGAGGTTCACTATCCCATGGTCCGTAATTTTAGCGCCTTGGCCGAAGTCCGCAAACATCCGGGCGTCACCGCCAGCAGCCTCGTCGCCCTTGCGGCCGGCGCCGCCGTGGTCCTGTATCTGACCCAGCGCAGCGGACCGACGCGCTATCAGCGCATCAAGACCCGTATTGATCCGCGCGGATGGGTGGACACGGAAGACCTGCGCGACCGTTTCCACGACGCCGTCGACGCCTTCCGTCATCGGGCCGAAGACGCGGGCGAGCGCGCCGGAGACTTCTCCCGCGAGGCGCGCCATCGCGCGGCTGATGCGGCGCATGATGCGCGGGACCGGGCGGACGAATGGTTCCGCTCCACTCGTAAAGGCTCCAGGAAGGCGCTGAAGAAGCATGGCAAGGCGGCCCGCCGTTATGCCGACGACGCCGGCGCCTATGCCCGTGATCATGCCCGTGAAGGCGGGGCCTTGCTGGCGGTGGCCACCATCGCCGCCGCTGTGGGCGCGGCCGTGCTGGAAAGCCGTCGCCCCGACAGCCACGTGCGCCGTATCGCGCGCTTCTGATATTTCTTGCCGTCCGCTGCGACGAATTTCGCGGCGGACGGCAAGGTTTAAGCGAAACTGAGCCTGTTCATCAGCAAGGCTCGGCTTTGCTGCGAGGGCGAAGGCGGCTAAGACCCCGCCCATGAGCGCGCGCCCCACACTGATCTTCGACTTCGATTCGACCCTGGTCGGGTTCGAGACCCTGGAAGCCCTGGCCGATATCGCCCTGGCGGGATCGCCCGAGGCCGATCAGGTCCGGGCTCAGATCGCAGATCTGACAGACAAAGCCATGTCCGGTGAGATCGCATTCGGCGAGGCGCTGCGCCGCCGTCTGGCCCTGCTGCCCCTGACCCGCGCCCATATCGCGACCCTGGCCGAGACGGCGCCGGATCACCTGACCGCCTCGGTGCGGCGCAACCTGAACTTCTTCCAGCAGCACAAGGGCAAGGTGGTCATCCTGTCCGGCGGCTTCCGCGAGGTGATCGCGCCGGTGGCCGAGATGCTGGGCGTCTCGCCTGACCGGGTGCTGTGTAACGACCTGGTCTATGACACCGACGACCGGGTGACGGGTGTCGATGACGCCAATCCCCTGTCCCAGGCTGACGGCAAGCCGGCCGTCATCCACGCCCTGAAGCTGTCGGGTCGGGTCGTCATGGTCGGCGACGGCTGGAACGACGCCGAGGTCAAGCTGGCCGGGGCCGCCGACGTCTTCTACGCCTTCACCGAGGTCGCGCGCCGTCCGTCGGTGGTCGAGGTCGCCGACGCCGAGGCCGCATCGCTGGACGAGGTGCTGCACGCCGAAGGCCTGGTCGGCCGCTGGTCCTTCCCGCGCAGCCGGATGAAGATGCTGCTGCTCGAGAACATCCACCCCGCCGCCGTCGAACGGCTGGAGGAGGCCGGTTATTCGGTGGAAACGGTCAAGGGCGCCCTGGATGAGGACGACCTGATCGCCGCCATCAAGGGCGTGCACGTGCTGGGCATCCGCTCCAAGACCACGGTCAGCCGCCGGGTGCTGGAAGAGGCCGACCGGCTGATGGCGGTCGCCGCCTTCTGCATCGGCACCAACCAGATCGACCTGGACGCCGCCTCGGACCATGGGGTCGCGGTGTTCAACGCCCCCTATTCCAACACCCGTTCGGTGGTGGAACTGGCCATCGGCCTGATGATCGTTCTGATGCGCGACGTGGTGGACAAGTCGGCCGCCATGCACGTGGGCCAGTGGAACAAGTCGGCGACGGGGTCGAAGGAACTGCGCGGCAAGACCCTGGGCATCGTCGGCTATGGCGCCATCGGCAGCCAGTTGTCGGTCCTGGCCGAGAATCTGGGGATGCGGGTGCTGTTCTATGATTTGTCGGAGCGGTTGGCCCTGGGCAACGCCCGGCGCATGCGCTCGCTGGACGCCCTGCTGGCCGAGAGCGACGTCGTGACCCTGCACGTCGATGGGCGTCGCGAGAATTCCAACATCTTCGGCGCGGCCCAGTTCGCCCGGATGAAGGAGGGGGCGCTGTTCCTGAACCTGTCGCGGGGCCATGTGGTCGACGTCGGCGCCCTGGCCCAGGCCATGGGGTCGGGCCGGGTCGCGGGCGCCGCCGTGGACGTCTTCCCCGAGGAGCCGCGCACCAATTCGGACCCGTTCGAGAGCCCGCTGCAGGGGATGAAGAACATGATCCTGACGCCGCACATCGGCGGCTCGACCGAGGAAGCCCAGGAAGCCATCGCCGAGTTCGCGGCGGAGCGTCTGCTGGGCTATCTGAACCGGGGCGACACGACCTTCAGCGTCAACCTGCCGAACGTGCAACTGGCCGAGGTGTCGGGCGCGCACCGGATCCTGCACATCCACAAGAACCAGCCCGGCGTCCTGGCCGAGTTGAACCGCGCCCTGGCTGCGGCGGGGCTGAACATCCTGGGTCAGCATCTGAAGACCGATGAGCGCACCGGCTATGTCATCACCGACGTGGACCGGGACTATGATCCCGAGGCCCTCCGAACGTTGAAGACCGTGCCGGGAACGCTGAAGTTCCGCACCCTGCATTGACGGAACGACCCGTTATCTTCCGAAGACTGACGTAACGGCATCTTGCGCTCGCCGCAGAGTGGCGCATCCTCCCGGGTAACGGCCGCGATACACGACGGCTGTGGGAGGAAATAAATGTCACGCTATCTCACCGGCGGCGCCGTCGCCGCCCTGGTCGTCGCCGCCTGCGCCTTTGCGGGCTCGGCCTCGGCCCAGACCTACAACCGACTGGTCGTTTTCGGCGACAGCCTGAGCGACAACGGCAACCTGTATCTGGCTTCGGGCGGGACGCAGCCGCCCAGCCCGCCCTATTACCAGGGACGATTCTCCACCGGTCCGGTCTTCACCGAACTGCTGGGCTTCAACGCCGTCAATTTCACCGGCTCCGTCAGCGGCAGCATCAACTACGCCTTCGGCGGCGCCCGCACCGACGCCTCGGCCGGCCCTCCGCCGGGCATGTTGACCCAGCTGGCCGCCTACACCAGCCGGGGCGGGACCTTCGGGTCCAATGACCTGGTCAGCGTCCTGGGCGGCGCCAACGACATCTTCCAGGGCCTGCCCGCCGCCGGCGCCTCGGCAAGCCCGGTGGGAGCCATCACTCCGGTCGCGACGTCGGCCGCCGCCAACATCAACAGCCTGGTCAACAGCGTCGCCGGCGCGGGGGCTGGGACCATACTGGTCACCAATCTGCCCAAGCTCAGCCTGACGCCGCAGTTCCGTGGCACGACGGCCGCGCCCCTCGCTGACTATGCGGTGACGACCTTCAATTCGAGCCTGCTGACGGGGTTGAACACCACGGCCGCCGCACGCTCGGGCAGCAACATCATCCTGATGGACCTGTTCAAGATCGGCGACACACTGGCCGCCGATCCGGGTCAGTTCGGCATCACCAACGTGACCCAGGCCTGTTTCAACGGGGTGACGGTCTGTTCGAACCCGAGCAGCTATTTCTACTTCGACGGGGTCCATCCCACCGCAGCCGGGCACCAGATCATCGCCCGTCTGGCGACCGACTACCTCTACTATGGCGACATCGGGTCCCAGGCGGCCCTGCAGGGCGAGACCACATTCCGGCACCGCGAGGACGCCCTGGATGCAGCCAGCGAGGCCCTGTCGGGTCGTGAAGCCTGGGAGGCCGGCGTGGCGGTCACCGCCTCGGCCATGGTCGACAGCGTGGACACGGACGCGCGCCATTCGGTCACCGAGTCGTCCAGCGACGGCTGGGGCGGTCGGATCGCGCTTGAGGCGGGACCGTCGGCGAACTGGCGGTTCGGCATGGCCGGCACGGCGCGCAAGACCGATGTCGAAAGCCAGGCCCTGACCTTCAACGTCGAGAGCTTCGGCCTGGATCTGTATGGCGGCTGGCGCTCGGGCGACCTGTTCGTCAATGCGGCGGTCGGGGTGGCGCGCGACAATATCGACGACATCGAGCGCGTCACCAGCCTGGCGCCCATCGTCCACACGGCCGAGACCCGCGCCTTCAGCACGGGCGCTCGGCTGCAGGGCGGGATGTGGTTCGACATGGGTGGTGTGGCCCTGTCGCCCCGCGCCGCCGTGACTTGGGCCACCAGCGACGTCGACGGCTATTGGGAGCAGGGCGTCGCCGCCCAGTACGAATATGAGGATCGCGAGATGAAGGCGATCAGCGGCGAGGTGGCGCTGCGGGCCGAGGCGGAGATGGGCGGGTTCGGCCTGTTCGCCGAGGGCGGTTATCGCGACGCCCTGGACGACAGTTCCGACCCGGTGCGCGTCGGCCTCTACAACAACCCGGCGCAGGTGCTGGAGCGGGAGGTCGAGGATCCGTTCGGCGGCCAGTTCCTGGCCTCGGCCGGGGTCGAAGGGTCGCTGGGGCCCGTCAAGGTGACGATCGCCTATCGCGGCCGGTACGGCGAACACGCCGACAGCCATATGGGCGGCGTTCAGTTGCGGCTGCCGCTGTAAGAGGGAAGGCGGGGAAGGGGCCTCAGCGCCCCTTCTTGCGCACCCACATGGCGGCGTCGGCCTCGGTCAGCCAGATTTCGGGGTCGGTGTGGCCGTCCCAGGCGCGCACGCCGAACGAGCCACCCAGCGGCGTCTGCTGGCCGTTCCAGACGAAGCCCTCGGTCTTCAGCGCCTCGGCCAGCTGGCGCGCCTTGGCCTGGCCTTCATCGACGCCGGCGTTCAGCATCAGCAAGGCGAATTCGTCGCCGCCCAGGCGGCCTACGGCGTCCGATTCGCGCAGATGGCCCAGCAGCATCCGCGCCACCGCCACCAGGGCCGCGTCGCCCGCGGCATGGCCCAGCCGGTCGTTGACCCCCTTGAACCCGTCCATATCCAGATAAAGCAGCACCGCCGGCACGCCGTGGCGCTGGCAATAGGCCATGGTCCGCTGCAGGGCGGCGACGAAGCCGCGGCGGTTCAGGGCCGGGGTCAGGACGTCGTGGTCGGCCGCCGCCTCGGCCGCAGCAGCGCGCTGTTTCCAGGCGTCCAGCTCGGCGCGCAGGCGCGCGATCTCGGCGGTCAGGTCGTGTTCGGCCACGTCGGTCACGGCGCAGGCTGGCTCCGGCGGCGCGACTCAACCGGACGCGCGATAAGCGGATGTTAGAGGCTGAACGGCCGAGATTGAAGGCGGGGCCGTAGCGAAACCCGCCGTAAACACGGTCTGTATCGGTTGCGGGCGTCCGCCGCGTGCTGTAACGGGCGGCCTTTCCGCGAGGGGCCTTGAAGATATGGCGACTTCCGCAACGCCGGTGGCGATCATCATGGGCAGTCGGTCCGACTGGCCGACGATGAAGCTGGCCGCCGACAAACTGGATCAGTTGGGCGTCGCCTGGACGGCCAAGGTCGTCAGCGCGCACCGCACCCCCCAGCGGCTGGTCGAGTTTTCGACCGGCGCCAAGGCGGCCGGTTTCAAGGTCATCATCGCCGGGGCCGGGGGCGCCGCCCACCTGCCGGGCATGGCCGCCTCGATGACCGAACTGCCGGTGCTGGGCGTGCCGGTCCAGTCCAAGGCCCTGAAGGGCATGGATAGTCTGTTGTCCATCGTGCAGATGCCGGCCGGGGTTCCCGTCGCGACCCTGGCCATCGGCGAGGCGGGCGCCGCCAACGCCGGCATACTGGCCGCCCAGATCCTGGCCTTGTCGGACGAAGCCCTGGCGGCGCGTCTGGCCGCCTTCCGCGCCGCCCTGACGGATTCCGTCGCCGAAACCGTCGAGGACTGAGTGCCCACGCTTCCACTCCCCCCCGGTTCGACCCTCGGCATTCTCGGCGGCGGCCAACTGGGCCGGATGCTGAGCCAGGCGGCTGCACGCCTGGGCTTTGACGTCGTCATCCTGGACCCGGAGCCCGACAGCCCGGCCGGTCGGGTCTCCACCGCCCAGATCGTCGCCGCCTATGACGACCCCGAGGCCCTGACGGCCCTGGGCCGGGCCGCCGACGTCGTGACCTTCGAGTTCGAGAACGTGCCCGCCGCCTCCATCGAACGGCTGGCCGAGGCCGGCGCCCTGGTCGCGCCCGGACCGACCGCCCTGCGCGTGTCGCAGGACCGGGTGGAGGAAAAGACCTTCCTGAACGCCGTCGGCGCCCCGACGGTCGAGTTCGCCGTGGTCGATACGCTGGACGATCTGGTCCTCGGCCTGACGACCCTGGGTCTGCCCGCCCTGCTGAAGACTCGCCGCGAAGGCTATGACGGCAAGGGCCAGGTCTGGATCCGCACTCTGGAGGAGGCCCCCGCCGCGCTGGAAAGCCTGGGCGGCCGCCCGGCCATTCTGGAGGCCAGGGCGAGCTTCGTTCGCGAACTGTCGGTGATCGCCGCCCGCGACTGGGACGGCCATATGGCGGTCTATCCGCTGGGCGAGAACCGGCACGAGGGCGGGGTGCTGCGCACCACGCTGGCGCCGGCCACGGTGGACGATAAGACCCAGGTTCGCGCCCGCGCCATCGCCGAAGCCATCCTGGACGGGCTGGACTATGTCGGGGTCCTGGGGGTCGAGCTTTTCGATATTCCGGTTCCGGGCGGCGACGACGTCCTGCTGGTCAACGAGATCGCGCCGCGCGTCCACAACACCGGCCACTGGACCCAGGACGGCTGCGTCTGCGACCAGTTCGAACAACATATCCGCGCGGTGGCCGGATGGCCTCTGGGGCCGACGTCGGCTCACGCCCGCGTCGAGATGAAGAACCTGCTGGGCGATGAGGTCGAGCAGTGGCGCGCCCTGGCCGGCAAGTCGGACGAACGCCTGCACCTGTACGGCAAGGCCAAGGCCCGTCCCGGCCGCAAGATGGCCCATGTGAACCGCGTGCTGGGCGCAGTCTGAAACAATGCGGGCGAAGCGCCACAGCTAGGACGAAAGGTCCGGGCGGGGCGGCTTGCATTCCGGGCCGCGCGGGTCGATCTGGACATGGTGATGTCTTCCCCTGCCATAGTGATCATCGGCGCCGGCGTGCTGGGCCTGAGTACGGCCTTCGAGCTGACGCGACGCGGCCATAGGGTGACTGTGGTCGACCCCGGCGGACCCAACGCCTCGCGGGTGGCGGCGGGCATGGTGGCGCCGGCCATGGAGGCGGCGATCGACGATGTCTCGCCGGACCGGGCGGCGCTTCTGCGTGCGGGACGCGATCTGTGGCCCGCCTTCGCCCAGGCGTCCGGCGTGGCCTTCGCGCGGCGTCCGGCCGAATGGCGCGGCGGAGACGTGGACGGCATGGCGGCGCGGCTGAAGGCCCTGGGTTTCGAAGCCCGCCGCGACGGCGATCGGGTGATCACGGACGAGGACGGTCAGATCCAGCCGGAACAGGCGATGGCGGCCCTGTACGCCGCGCTCGGCGACGGGATCATCCAGGGCCGCGTGGTCCGGCTGACCGCCCAGTCCGACGGCTGGACCATCGAACTGGACGATCGGACGCTGACGGCCTCGGCGGTCGTGCTGGCGACAGGAGCCGGCGACGCGATTCCGGGTTCGCCGGAGGCGACGCGGACCTTGGTCGAGAACGTCCAGCCGATCCGGGGGCAGATCGGGGTGGCCAAGGCGGATCTGGCGTCCCATGTCGTGCGCGGGCCGGGCGCCTATGTGGCGCCGATGACCGGCGGGGCGGTGGTCGGGGCGACGATGGAGCCAGGCCGACGCGACACAGCGCCCGACCCGGCGGTGGGCGAACGGCTGCTTGAGGCGGCCTGGCGGGTGCTGGGGCGCTCGCCCGAACCGCTGGACATCGAATGGCGCGCCGGGGTGCGCGGGGCCTCGCCGGACGGGTTGCCGATGGCGGGCCCGGCGCCGGACGGCGCAGGTCTGTTTCTGGCCCTGGCGCCGCGTCGCAACGGCTGGCTGCTGGCGCCGATGGTCGGGGCCGTCGTGGCCGATGCGATCGAGGGGCGGGCGCCGTCACCCGCAGCCCGCGCCCTCGATCCTCGACGGTTCTAGTCCGCCATCGCGAAACGGACGGTGAAGTTGACCGTCGCCCCGTCCACCGCGCGGCCATCGACCGTGCGGGGGTTCATGCGGAAGTCCCGCGTCAGGCTCATGGCCGCCCGACCGAAACCCTGGCCGTTCGGGGTTTCGCCAGCGACGCGGCAGGCGGTCAGGCCGCCGTCGATGCGCACGACGCAAGAGAGGCTCGCGGAGCCCGACAGGCCATTCTCGGCCGCGCGCGTCGGATAGGCCCGCGCCATCTGCGCCGCCGACGGACGGCTGGCCCAGGTCGGGTTGTTGATGACCGAGACGGCGCGGATCGGCGTTTCCGTCGTCGCCGTGCCGCCTTGGACGCCGGTCGGGGCCGTGCTGACGACCAGACCCGGGGTCGCGTCGACGACAGGGACGTCCGGCGCGGCGAAGGGCGAGGGCTCCGTCGTCGGGAAGACCACCGGCGGCTTGTGGGTCGGATTTTGCGGCGCGGGCGGCGCCTTAGCCTCGACCTTCGGCAGGGGTTTCGGACGCGGCAGGTCCAGGGTGACGATGGTCGGCGGCGGCGCCGGCGGAGCGACGTCGGGCGCCTTCAACTGGAACCGCTGGTTATAGAGCACCACGCCGGCGCCGACATGGGCCAGGACCGACAGGCCGATGGCCGCCCACATCCAGCGCGGCAGTGGTTTCTTGCGTTCCCCGAAGTCGATGGGGCTGACGGCGCCGGGACCCCCGGCGGCACGGATCATCATGACTGCACTCCCTCGTTCACCGCCCCCGCAGCGCCCGTAACAGAAAGTGAGCGCTCAGGTTGTGGCGGCTTTGCGGCGAAGATACGCGGTTCGACAAACGTCGATCATGGCTCGGCTGTTAACGCTGTCGTTAACGATTAACGGTTGATTAACCACGTTCGACGACCCTCCGCTTGTCATGGGCATCAGAGCGATTCCATCTTCCGGCGGGGTAGAGGCGGCCATCCAGCGCGCCTCGACCGCCGTGGGAGTCGATTACGACTTCCTGGTCAAGACGGCGCGGCGCGAGAGCGCCATGAACCCGTCGGCCAAGGCGCCCACCTCATCGGCGGCAGGCCTGTTCCAGTTCATTGAACAGACCTGGCTGGGGACGGTCAAACAGCATGGCGCCCAGCACGGCTACGGCCAGTACGCCGATCTGATCCACCGGGGGACCGACGGACGCTGGCGCGTGGAGGGATCGGCGCGAAATGTGGTGCTGGACCTGAGATTTGATCCGCACGCCGCCTCGGTGATGGCGGCGGAGTTGACGGCGTCCAACGCCGCCTATCTGCGCGGGCGCACCGGCAAGGAGCCCGGCGCCGGCGATCTGTACGCCGCCCATTTCCTGGGGCCGGCGGGCGCGGCCAGTCTGATGAACGCCCTGGACCGCAACCCGGGCGCCAGCGCCGTCGCCCTGTTCCCCGATGCGGCCCGGGCCAACCGCAGCATCTTCTACAAGAACGGGCGGGCGGCCACGGTTTCCGAGGTCCATGCCAATCTGCAACGCTCGGCGGGCGACGGCGCGCCGGCGGCCGGGGCGGGGGATACGCGGTTCCCAATGCCGGAATTGAGCGATCGCGATCAGGTTCTGGCGGCGCGGATGGATCGGCTGAAGCAGGATCAGGGCATCCTGGCCCTGCTTCTGGGCCAGGACGGATCGAGCGGAAGCGGCTTCGGCGGCGCCTTTTCGCCGAACGGCGGGGAATCGACCTGACCGCCGTCCGGTCTCTCCATAGTAAACCGACCGTTAAGCATGGCAGTCTCATGATATCGGACACGCCCGATTCCCTGACGAGCCGTCCATGACCGCCCACCGCGCCCGACTGACCGAAATGGACATCCAGCGCCTGGTGAAGGCGGCCGATGACGATGAACGCGCGGAGGCGGCGCACAAGCTGTGCCGCAACATGGATCGCGCCGATCTGGATGACCGGGACCGGCAGGCGGCGCAGAAGATCGTGCGGCTGTTGGCCAATGACGCGGCCGAACTGGTGCGTCGGGCTATGGCCGTGACGCTGAAGGCATCGGACCTGATCCCCAATGACGTCGCCCGCCGGTTGGCGGCGGACGTGGACAGCATCGCCCTGCCGATCATCGGCGCTTCGCCGGCCTTCAGCGACGAAGACCTGATCGAGATCGTGCGCGGGGGCGCGGCCTTGCGTCAGGTCGCCGTCGCCGGTCGACCGCGCGTGTCGCGCGACGTGGCCCAGGCGCTGGCGGACGAAGGCTGTGAACAAGCGGTCAGAGCCCTGGCGGCCAATGACAACGCAGACCTGTCGGAACGCGCCCTGGGGGCGATCGTCGATCGTTTCCCGGACTCGGCCGAGGTGGTGACATCCGTCGCCTATCGCCAGGTGCTGCCGCTGCATATCACCGAGCGTCTGATCGAGCTGGCCAGCGAGACGGTGCGCGAACATCTGGTCTCGCGGCATGCGATGGCGCCCGAGACCGCCATTCGCCTGGCTCAGTATGCACGCGAGCGCGCCACGGTCGATCTGGTGGATCAGGCCGCGAGCAGCGCGGACCTGGGCGCCTTCATGGCGCAGTTGAATCTGCGCAAGGCCTTGAACGCCTCGCTGTTGCTGCGCGGCCTGGCGCGGGGACAGATGGCGATGTTCGAGCATGGTCTGGCCGAGTTGGCCAATACGCCGCATCACCGGGCCTGGCTGATGATCCATGATGCAGGACCTCTCGGGCTAAAGGCGATCTATGACCGGGCCGGCCTGCCGCCACGGCTGTTCCAGGCCTTCCGCGCGGGGGTCGACACCTGGCGCGCCCTGTCGGCCGAAGGGGTGGATACGGCGAGCGAGGTCTTCCGCCAGCGCATGTTGGAACGGTTCCTGACCCAGCGGCCGAACGTCCTCCGCGACGACCTGGCCTATCTGATGGAGCGGCTGGACCAGGCGCCCGTCCGCCCCGCAAGGATCGCCGCCACCGCCGCTTGAGTCCTGGGGCACAGCAAAGAAAAGGCCCGCCTGACGGCGGGCCTTTTCATTTTGGAGGGGGCTGAAGCTCAGCGCGCCTTGTGTTCGGCGACCTTGGCTTCCAGGGATTCGGCCAGGATGCGGCCGGTCGGGTTTTCGTCGGTCTTCACCTGGTCGCGAACCACGGCGCGGATGGCGTCGATATGGGCGTCGATAATGATCAGGGGCGCGTTCTGGCGGGCGCCGGCGTCGTCCAGCAGGCGGCAAAGCGAACCGGCGATACGGGTCACCAGCGGGTATTCATACGTCGTTCCCAGCCCCTTCAGGTCATGGGCGCGGAAGTACAGGGCCTCGGCGGTCTCTGCGTTCAAGCCCTGTTCACGGACGTCGGCCTGGGCCTTGTCCAGCTTGACGATCTCGTCGTTCAGCCACTGTCCGAACTGGGCGGACATGGCCTTCAGAGCTTCCTCCGCCCGTGCGATGGCGTCGGCGTTGATGCCGAAACCGCCGCCGACCTTCGTGCGAAGGGGGGGCGTGGGGCGAATGACGTGCGCCGGGTCGCTCATGGGAGACTCCATAGAAATTTCGGCGAAGCTTATCCGCGCGCCCTTAAGAAGGGGTATAGGGGCGGTCGTCAGTTGGCGAACTGCTCGGCCATCACCCGCTCGTCGAACGACCGGCCTGCGTCAAACAGCATGGTCAGGGCGACGTCGCGGCGTTCACGCACCTCGACCCGCGCCACGCGCCGAACTTCGAAATTGTCGGCCGTGGCGGAGACCGGCCGCTTGTCCGGCTCCAGCACGTCGAACCGCACCTTGGCGCCGTGGGACAGCAGGGCGCCGCGCCAGCGACGGGGACGGAAGGCGCTGATCGGGGTCAGGGCCAGAATACGGGCGTCCAGAGGAATGATCGGGCCGTGGGCCGACAGATTATAGGCGGTGGATCCGGCCGGGGTCGCCACCAGGCAGCCGTCGCACGACAGCTCTTCCAGCCGCACCCGGTCGTCGACCGTGATCTTCAGCTTGGCGCTCTGGCGGGTCTGGCGAAGCAGGGAGACCTCGTTGATGGCCAGACCCGTATGGACCTCGCCGCTCTCGGTCCAGGCGTCCATCTGCAGCGGATGGATCACAGTGCGTTCAGCGGCGACCACGCGGGCGATCAGATCGTCCTCGTCATAGTCGTTCATCAGAAACCCGACCGAACCGCGGTTCATGCCGTACACCGGGGTGCGACGACGCAGGTTGGCGTGCAGGGTCTCCAGCATCTGCCCGTCGCCGCCCAGGGCGACGATGACGTCGGCCTCTTCTTCCGGAACGGCGCCATAGCGCGCGATCAGACCCTGGCGCGCCGCCTGGGCCTCGGGGCGGTCGCTGGCGGTGAAGGCCAGGGCGGGGACGGGCGGAGTTTGGTTCACGCGCGAACGTGAGCCTCAGCTTGGCGCCGAAGTCAAACTGTCGCGAATCTTTCCATCATCTGGCGGAAGGCGCGGGCTGCGGAATGACTGTTCATCGGCGTGGCGGACCAGCCGCCGTCGCCGGGCAGGCCGTCGGTCAGCTTGCGCAGTTCGGCCAGGACGGAGGCGAAACCCGCCTTGTCCAGGCCCACGGCGGTGCACGCCAGATAAAGGGGTTCTGCTGTCGATGAGTGAATCGCGGCCCGGACCTGGGCGGGGCTGAACCCGCCCAGGTGGCCCAGAGCCCGTTCGAACAAACCGTATCGCTGCTCGCGCAGGGCGCGGATGAGGATGCCGGGACGCAGTTGGCCGGCCGCCTGCAGCTTGTCGACCAGGCGACGTTCCATTTCCTGGCGTTCGCGATCCTCGGCGTTGCGGCCGTTCGGCAGGGGGCGCCAGACCGGGATGCGTGACGCCTTTGCGGACGCTTCCCGCACGGCGGCGTTCAACAGCCGGTCGTCGATCTGGAAACGTTCGCCGATCGACTGGCGCAGGGCCTGGCCGACCCATTGGTACAGTTCCTGCGCCAGGGACTCGCTGAGCCTGGGATGGCGCGCCAGGGGCGCGCGCAGTCCGGCGATACGGCGGGAATGTTCGACCAGGCGGTGCATGGCGGCCTCGCCGATCTCGGCGCTGCGGTTGGAGGCCAGGGCGGTCATGGTGACGGGATCCGCGCGGTCCAGAATGGCGTCCACGACGCCGCCCGACAGATTGGGGCGGCGGGCCACGGCGATCTGGTGCTCCAGCGTGGTCTCGACCAGGACGCGGATCAGGGCGGCGTCCTTCAGCAGGGGGCTGGCGGCGATGACCGGGGCGGCGATGTCGATTTCGTCCAGCGCCAGCATGTCGATCAGCGCCGGCGGGGCCCAGTCGGCGTGAGCCAGGCGTTCGGACAGCTGCCTGCGGATCTCGTGCTCGGCCTGGGCGGCCAGGGTCAGGAAGATCTCGCCGAGCGCGGTCGGCAGGGGCGTGGCCGGCGCGGCGCTTTCACACAGGGCGATGACGCCCATCAACAGGCGGTGACGATCGTCTGGAGCCTTGCTGCGGGCTAGATCGACAAGGTCCTGCGGCGACAGATCTCTGGCCGTTCTGGACGAGGTCCTCAGTTGGACGACAGCGGACACGGCGACTCCCGGACGCAGCAAACTCTCGCGATCATCATGGGGCTGCGGCGTGAAGACGCGGTTAACGGAATCTGAAACGTGACGGTTAACCCCCTGCGGACTGGGCCTGCAGCCGCTTGACGGATCGACGACGGAGGGAGACGCTGAAGCAAAGCCCAGCAGAGGCCCTGCCATACAGGAGGAAACCATGGCCGACGGCGCCCATCCCGCATTGAAATCCCGCGTGTCCGAGGCCGAATGGCAGGTGCGTGTGAATCTGGCCGCCCTTTATCGCCTCGTGGCGCTGAACGGGTGGGACGACATGATCTTCACCCACATCTCGGCCCGCGTGCCCGGCCCCGAGCATCATTTCCTGATCAATCCCTACGGCTATTATTTCGACGAGATCACCGCCTCCTCGCTGGTGAAGGTCGATCTGGAGGGGAACGTCGTTCAGGAGACGACCGACTTCATCAATCCGGCCGGCTTCACCATCCATTCGGCGGTCCATGCGGCGCGCGAGGATGCGAAATTCGTCATCCACCTGCATACGGTCAACGGGGTTGGAGTGGCCGCCCAGCAGCATGGATTGCTGCCCATCAGTCAGAACGCGTGTTTACTGCAGCATCAGGTTGCGTATCATGGGTATGAGGGACTGGCCCTGAATCTTGACGAACGCGAACGTCTGGTGGCCGACCTGGGGGACAAGTCACTGATGCTGCTGAGAAATCACGGCACTTTGGCGGTCGGGGAAACGGCGGCGCAGGCATGGATCGGGATATTCTTCCTCGAGAGGGCCTGCGCACAGCAGGTGGCCGCCCTGTCGGGCGGCCGCGAACACGTGCTGATCGCGCCGGATCAAGCCCAGTCCGAAACCAGGGAACAGGGGCGGGGCATCAGCTTCGTTTCGTCCCTGGCCTGGCCGGGCGCCCTGCGTCAGCTGGATCGGAAGTCGCCCGGCTACGACGCCTGAAGTCCGGCGGGGCGTTCGGCGCCCTGGCGGCCGTCGTCGGCCTATGCGGAGGTCTTCTGGCCGAGGAGGCCTTCGCCGGGGCCTGGACCCAGCCCAGGGGCCGGGGACAGGCGATCGTCAAATACGAGGACATGCGCGCCGAAACGGGCTTCGATCCCTCAGGCGAAGAGCAGCCGCTGGGGGCCGACCGCACCGACACGACGCTGGGTCTGTTCGCCGAATACGGGCTGACAGATCGTCTGACCCTTCAACTGAAGGCCGATTGGCAGCAGGGGGAAGACGCCTTCGTCGACTATGAAGGGCGCGGGCCGGTCGAGATCGGGGCGACCTGGCAGGTCTGGCGCGACGATCACAATGCCGTCAGTCTCTATGGCGGATACGCTCAAGCAGGCGAGGGGCGCAACGCAGGCTACGCCTCGCCGGGCGTCGGCGAATACGACTGGGAGGCGCGGGCTTCAGCGGGTCGATCGTTCGGCGGGGCCGGAGCCCGGTGGGGCATGGATCAGTCCTTCGTCGAACTGCAGGTCGCCCGCCGGCTGCGCGACGGTCTGCCCGATGAAACCCGTGTGGACGCTACGCTGGGCGGGCGTATCGGGGGCCAGTGGCTGGTGATGGGCCAGGCTTTCGGCGGCGCGGCGGACGGCGGCGCACGTTGGTTGTCGCTCGAGGCGTCCGTGGTGCGCGACATGGGCGGCTGGAGCGTCCAGGCCGGTTGGCGCCAGACGGTCGCGGGTCGGGAGACGGCCATCGCCCATGGACCGGTTGTGGCGATCTGGCGCAGGTTTTGAATGTAATCCCGGCGACGGAATTCAGCGTAGGCGACGTTACCAATAGGTAATGTTGCGCATGGCGGAGAGAAGCCGCTAAGCGTGCGCGTCCTCTGAATTGAAAGACCGTTGCGTGATAAAACGCCACTTCTTCCTGATCGCCGCAGCGGTTCTGCTGGGGCTGATGGTGCTTGCCGCTGTGCTGAAAGTCGCTTTCGCAGACGATGATGCGGGCGGCCCGCCAGGCGGGGGACGGCGCGGAGGCCAGCAGGTGTCCGAAGCCACGGTGTCCCAGCGGTCGTTCTCGGATCAGATCCGCGTCCTGGGCGTGGCGCGGGGACAGAGATCGGTCAACATCACCTCGTCCACCACGGAGCTGATCACCCGCGTCCTGTTCACCGACGGCCAGACGGTGTCGGCGGGCGCGCCCCTGGTCGAACTGCAGGCCCGTGAAGAGGATGCGGACATCATCGAGGCCCGCGCCAACGTCGCCCAGGCCCAACGCGAGTATGACCGCTACAAGGCCCTGGCGGATCGGGGGGTCGCCCCTCAGGTGCTGCTTGAACAGGCTGAGACGGCGCTGGAGACGGCGCGCGCCTCGTTGCAGGCGGCGCAGGCGCGTCGCGGCGACCGGGTCATTCGCGCGCCCTTCGCCGGGACCCTGGGCCTGACCACGGTGACGCCGGGCACGCTGATCAATCCGGGCGCCGTCATCGCGACCCTGGACGACACATCGACCATCCGCGTCGACTTCCCTCTGCCTGAGCGGTATCTGGATGTGCTGAAAGCCGGAGCGCCGATCACGGCGACGGCCGACGCCTATGGCGAAACGCCGTTCCAGGGGCGGATCGCCCTGATCGACACGCGCGTGAACGAGACCACCCGCGCCGCCACGGCCCGCGCCGAGTTTCCCAATCCCGGCGGTCGTATCCGCCCCGGCATGCTGCTGCGCGTCGTGGTCCAGCAGGGCCAGCGCCAGGCGCCGGCCGCGCCCGAATCCGCCGTCCAGTACGAAGGGGCGGGCGCCTTCGTCTATCGCATCGCCGCCGGGGCCGAGGGCTCGACCGCTCAGCGGGTCGAGATCGTGGCCGGCGCAGTCGAGAACGGCTTCGTCGAGATCCTTTCGGGCGTGGACGTCGGCGACCGGATCGTCGGTTCGGGCCTGAACCGGATTCAGCCGGGGGCGCCCGTCAGCGTTCCCCGCGCCCAAGGCCAGCGGGCCGCCGCCCGATGATGCTTTCCGATGTCTCGGTCCGGCGTCCGGTCTTCGCGGCGGTCGCCGCCATCGTCCTGTGCGTGATCGGGGCCGCCGCCTTCTTCTTCCTGCCCGTGCGCGAACTGCCGGACGTCGATCCGCCCATCGTCTCGGTCAACACCAGCTACGCCGGCGCCTCGGCCGAGGTGATCGAAAGCCGGATCACCGAGCCGATCGAGCAGCAGATCGCCGGCATCCAGGGCGTCGAACGCATCAACTCGACCAGCCGCGACGGCCGGTCGAACGTGAACATCGAGTTCTCGCTGGACCGCAATATCGACGACGCCGCCAATGACGTGCGCGACCGGGTCAGCCGCGTCGTGGGCCGCCTGCCGGATCAGGCCGACCCGCCGGAAGTGGCCAAGGCGGATTCCGACAGCCAGCCCATCATCATCGTCTTCCTGCGCTCGACGACGATGAACCGGCTGCAGCTGACCGACTACGCCGACCGCTATCTGGTGGATCGGATGGCGACGGTGCCGGGCGTGGCCCAGGTCAACATCTATGGCGAGCAACGCTATTCGATGCGCATCTGGCTGGATTCCGCCGCCATGGCCGCGCGCGGTC
This sequence comes from Brevundimonas mediterranea, assembly GCF_011064825.1. NCBI lineage: Bacteria > Pseudomonadati > Pseudomonadota > Alphaproteobacteria > Caulobacterales > Caulobacteraceae > Brevundimonas > Brevundimonas mediterranea. The sequence continues at coordinate 308,297 of NZ_CP048751.1, read as the reverse complement.
TGACGGTCAACGACGTCGAGACGGCCCTGACCAGCCAGAACGTCGAACTGCCCGCCGGCTCGCTGGAATCGACCGACAAGGACTACACCGTCCGGGTGGCCCGCACCTACGCCCGGCCTGACGATTTCCGCCAACTGCCCATCGGCACGCGGGGGTCCGCCTCCGCCTCGGCCGCCGTGGCGACCGGCGCGGGCAGCGGCTCTTCCGCCATCATCCAGGGTCAGCCGACCTATGTGACCCGCCTGGGCGACATCGCCCGGGTCGAGGAGGCGCCCGAGGAGCCGCGTCGTCTCTTCCGCGGCAACAGCATGGACCAGATCGGTCTGGCGGTGACCCGCCAGGCCCAGTCGAACGACCTGGCCATCTCGGACGGCGTCCACAAGATGATCGACGAGATCCGGCCCAGCCTGCCGCCGGGCGTGACGCTGGAGATCGGGTCGGACAACTCCGTCTTCACCTCACACGCCATCGACGAGGTCTGGATCACCATCGGCATCTCCATGGCCCTGGTGGCCCTGGTCAACTTCATCTTCCTGGGCAGCCTGCGCGCCGCCCTGATCCCGTCCATCGTGGCGCCCATCTGTCTGCTGGCGACCTTCATCGTCCTGGCGCCCCTGGGCTTCTCGTTGAACCTGCTGACCCTGCTGGCCCTGGTTCTGGCCATCGGCCTGGTCGTCGATGACGCCATCGTGGTGGTCGAGAACATCCAGCGTCGTCTGGACCATGGCGAGCCGCCGCTGGTCGCGGCCGAACGGGGCGCGCGCCAGGTCTTCTTCGCCGTCGTGGCCACGACCATCGTCCTGTTGTCGGTGTTCGCGCCCCTGCTGTTCCTGCCGGGCTATGTCGGACGGCTGTTCGTCGAGCTTGCAGCCGCCATCGCGGCGGCGGTGGCCTTCTCGGCCTTCCTGGCGCTGAGCCTGTCGCCGATGCTGGCGTCCAAGATCCTGAAGCCGGCGCATGGCGGCGGCTGGGTCGCGCGCCGGGTCGATTGGGGCATGGACCGACTGAAGACCTCCTATGGCCGGTCGCTGGACATGCTGCTGGGCAAGCGGATCGCCGTCATCGGCGTCGGCGCCCTGATCGTCCTGGTGGCGGCCGGAGCCGGGGGCATCTTCCTGGTCCTGCCCAATGAGCTGGTGCCGGATGAAGATCGAGGCAGGGTCTCGGTGCGTGTCGCCGGACCGGAGGGCGCAGGCTTCGACTATACCCGCAAGATCATGATGGGGCTGGAACCCCTGCTGGCCGAATACAAGAACAGTGGCGAGGCGGATTCCTATCTGGTGTCGGCGCCCGGCTTCGGCGGCGGCAGTTTCAACACGGGTAATGGCGTCCTGGTCCTGTCCGACTGGTCCAAGCGCGACCGCACCGCCGCCGAGATCGCCCAGGAACTGAACGGCAAGCTGCGCGGCCAGACAGACGCCCAGGTCAACGCCTCAACCCCCGGCGCCTTCCAGCGGGGGGGCGGCAACTCCAACTCGGTCGAACTGATCGCCACCGGGACCGACTACCAGCAGATCTACAACTGGCTTCAGCCCCTGCTGGCGGCGGCCCAGGCCAACCCCGGTTTCTCGCGTCCGCGCCTGAATTACGAACCCAATTCGCCGCGTCTGCTGGTCGATGTCGATCCGCAGAAGGCCGCGGCGCTGGGCGTCTCGTCCCAGTCCATCGGGCGGACGCTGGAGACCATGTTCGGGTCGCGCACCGCCACCACCTATATCAAGGGCGGTCAGGAGTATGACGTCATCCTGCAGACCGACCGGGACAACCGCCGCGAAGTGGCGGATCTGGAAGCGCTCTATGTCGCGACCGGTGCGGGCCAGCTGGTGCCTCTGTCGGCGGTGGTGACGACCAAGACCTCGGGCGACACGCCGGATCGCCGGCGTCTGGATCGCCAGCGGGCCATCTCGCTTCAGGCCGATCTGAACCCCGGCATGACCATCGACGATGCGATCCAGTTCCTCAGCGCCGAGGCGGCCAAACAGCCGACGGGCGGGGTGATCACCCAGTGGGGCGGCGCCGCACGCGATCAGCAGGAGGCGGGCGGCGCTGTGCTGGCGGCCTTCGGCCTGGCGCTGTTGCTGGTCTTCCTGGTGCTGGCGGCCCAGTTCGAGAGCTGGATCACTCCGGCGGTCATCATGCTGACGGTGCCGCTGGCGGCGGCGGGCGGCCTGTTCGGCCTGCTGATGGCGGGGTCCAGCCTGAACATCTACAGCCAGATCGGCCTGATCATCCTGATCGGGGTGGCGGCCAAGAACGGCATCCTGATCGTCGAATTCGCCAACCAGCTGCGCGACCAGGGCCGGTCGATCCGCGAGGCGATCATCGAGTCGGCGTCGCTTCGCCTGCGGCCGATCATCATGACCTCCATCGCCACCGCCTTCGGCGCCCTGCCGCTGGTGCTGTGGCAGGGCGCGGGCGCCGGCAGCCGTCAGACCATCGGCGTGGTGATCTTCACCGGCGCCATCTTCGCCACCGTCCTGACCCTGTTCGTCGTGCCGGTGATCTATGGCGTGCTGGCGCGCTTCACCAAGTCGCCGGAATGGACCGCCCGCAAGATCGCGGAGTGGGAGGCCCAGGAAATGCGCGAGGGCGGCCCCAAACCCATCGAAGAGGGCTGAAGGATCAGGAGGCGGGCGCCGCCGGGCTCGGGGGCTTATAGCCCGTCTCCACCTTCAGGAAGGCGATGACGTCGCGGCGGTCCGTTGCATCGGGCAGACCGGGATAGTTCATCTTGTTGCCCGGCAGGAAGGTCTTCGGATTCTGCAGCCAGTGGTCCAGCTTTTCGGCGTCCCAGGTGAATTCAGCCGTGCGCATGACGTTGGAATAGTTGAAACGCGGGCGATCCCCCGCCTTGCGCCCGAACACGCCGTGCAGGTTCGGTCCCGCCAGATCCGGCCCGTCCTGCCCGACGGTGTGGCATGAGCGGCAGCGGGCGAAGACGCGACGACCATTGGCCAGGTCTCCGGCGTTATACGGTGCGGGCAGGGCGGCCAGAAGACTGGCCTTTTCGGCATCCGTGGCGACGCGCGCCGGCTTGGCGGCCGGTCGGCCCTCCTCGCCCGTCTTGCTGGGCTGATCGCCCGGGCCGCAGGCGGCAAGCGCCAGAATCAAGGGAACGGCGAGGGGGGTGAGACGGCTCATCAAGGGCTCCAGTTTTTGCGCGACATAGGGAAAACTCCGGACGCGGCAATTGGTCAAGCTGTCCTGCTGGACGGATGGGGCGCGCACCTGATAATCAGTGTCAAAGAAACGCGGAGTCGCCGGGGGGCGGCGTCCGCCCGTGCGAGTCTAGATTTGACCGATACCATAAAGCTGAGCCAGGCCCGCCGCGGCGATCAGGGCGTGATCACCCAGGTGGGCGCCCATTGTCACCACCAGGGCGAGGCGGTTGAACTGGAACGCCGCCTGCTTGAACTGGGCTTCGTCGAGGGCGCGCACGTCGAACTGCTGCACGAAGGCCTGTTCGGTCGCGATCCCATCGCGATCAAGGTGGATGACATGCGCGTGGCCCTGCGCCGCCACGAGGCCGCCAGTCTGACGATCAGGCTGGACGCCGCCTGATGGACATGGCCCTGAAGACCGCCCGCGTCGCCCTGGTCGGCAATCCCAACAGCGGCAAGACGGCCCTGTTCAACGCCCTGACCGGCGCCCACCAGAAGGTCGCCAACTACGCCGGGGTCACGGTGGAGCGGAAGGAGGGGCTGATCCGCGCCGCCTCCGGCCGGACCATGTCGGTGCTGGACCTGCCCGGCACCTATTCGCTGCGCGCCCGCAGTCCCGACGAGGAAGTCACCCGCGACGCGGTCCTGGGCCGCCTGGCCGGTGAAACCCCGCCGGATGTGGTGGTCTGCGTGGCCGACGCCACCAATCTGCGCCTGATCCTGCGCCTGGTCCTGGAGCTGAAGGCCGTCGGCCGGCCCATGGTCCTGGCCTTGAACATGTACGACATCGCCCAGCGTCAGGGCCTGCGGATTGATCTGGAAAAACTGGGCGCCGAACTGGGCGTGCCGATCATCACCACGGTCGCGACGCGCAAGCGCGGCATCGACGATCTGATCGCCGCCGTCGAGACCCAGGTCGATGTCGCCGCCGCCAGCGAGAACCAGTGGCGCAGTCCCGACGCGACCGAGCTGCGCACCGCCGCCCGCGAGGCGGAACGGATCATGAAGGCCTGCGTGCGCCCGCCCGAGCGGCCGGACACTCTCACAGGGCGGATCGACAGCGTCCTGCTGCATCCGCTGGGCGGCATGATCATTCTGATGATCATCCTGTTCGCCATGTTCCAGGCCGTGTTCAGCTGGGCCGCGCCCCTGATGGACGGGATCGAGGGGATCGTCGGATGGCTGGGCGCCGGCGTGGCCGCGCTCATTCCCGACGGCCTGCTGCAAAGTCTGATTGTCGACGGGATCATCTCGGGGGTCGGCAGCGTGCTGGTCTTCCTGCCGCAGATCCTGATCCTGTTCCTGTTCATCATCGCCCTGGAAGACTTCGGCTATATGGCGCGCGCCGCCTTCCTGATGGACAAGATCATGGGCGGGGCGGGGCTGCACGGCCGGGCCTTCATCCCGCTGTTGTCCAGCTTCGCCTGCGCCATTCCCGGCATCATGGCGGCGCGGGTGATCGATTCGAAGCGCGACCGCCTGACCACCATACTGGTCGCGCCGCTGATGACCTGTTCGGCGCGGATTCCGGTCTATACCCTGATCATCGCGGCCTTCATTCCCAACGAGACCGTCTGGGGCTTCGTCAATCTGCAAGGCCTGGTGATGTTCGGCCTCTACGCCGCGGGCATCGTCAGCGCCCTGCTGGTGTCGCTGGTGATCCGCAAGGTCTTCTGGCGCGGGGCTGTGGAGCCCTTCATGATGGAGCTGCCCACCTACAAGGTTCCGGATTTCAAGAGCGTCGTCTTCAACCTTTGGATTCGCGCCAAGATCTTCGTCAACCGCGCCGGCCGGATCATCCTGCCGCTGGTGATCATCCTGTGGGTTCTGGCGACCTTCCCCTATCCGCCCGAGAACGCGACCATGCCGGACATCGACTATTCGTTCGCCGGCATGATCGGGCGGGCGCTGGAGCCGATCTTCGCGCCCATCGGCTTCAACTGGCAGATGGTCGTGGCCCTGATCCCCGGCATGGCGGCGCGCGAGGTGGCGGTGGCGGCCCTGGGCACGACCTACGCCATCGCCGACGCCGAGAATGCGACCGGGCTTCTGGCCTCGACCCTGTCGTCGCAATGGTCGCTGGCGACGGCCCTGTCCTTCCTGGCCTGGTACATCTTCGCGCCCCAGTGCGTGGCGACCCTGGGCGTGGTGAAGCGCGAGACCAATTCGCTGAAATGGACCTGGATCATGATCGGCTACATGTTCGGTCTGGCCTATCTGGCGTCCTTCGTGACCTATCATGTGGCGGTGGCGCTCGGGGGCGGCTAAGCGGGGGCGGTTCCTAACCGACTGGACCCCGAGATGAGCCCTGCCGTCGCCGCCGTCGTCCTGGGCCTGCTGGGCCTGATCATCGGCAGCTTCCTGGCGGCGGTCAGCGTGCGCCTTCCGCGTGACGAGGATATCGTGGCCGCGCGGTCGCGCTGCATGGGCTGTGACCAGACCCTGCGGCCGTGGGAACTGGTTCCCCTGTTCAGCTGGCTTGTACTGCGTGGGCGGTGCGCGCGGTGCGACGCGGCCATCTCGCCGCGCTATCCGCTGATCGAGCTGGGGGCCGCCGGGATCGGCGTCTGGGCGGGCTTCAGCGGGTCGTCGTGGCTGATGGTCGCCGCGACCGCCGTCCTGGGCTGGCAACTGCTGTTGATCGCCATTATCGACGCCGAGAATTTCTGGCTGCCCGATGTCCTGACCTGGCCGTTGGCGGCCACAGGCCTGATCGCCGCGGCCCTGATCGACCGGGATTCGGTCCTGACGCACCTGATCGGGGCGGCGGTCGGGTTTGGCGGTCTTTGGCTGGTCGGCTGGCTGTACAAGGCGGTCCGCAAGCGCGACGGCCTGGGCGGCGGCGACCCCTTCCTGTTCGCGGGCGCGGGCGCCTGGATCGGTTGGTTGGGCCTGCCCAGCGTGCTGCTGTGGGCCTCGGCCGTCGGTCTCAGCCTGGTGTTCGGCATGCTGGTGGTGCGCCGTTCGGTCAGCGCAACGCAGAAACTGCCGTTCGGCGTCTTCCTGGCCGTCGGGATCTGGCTGACCTGGCTGTACGGGCCGCTCGGGTTCTAGCGCCCGGTCGTCAGCTTGACGATGATGATGGCCGCCGTGTCCAGAATGGCCTCAGGCGTATCGGCCCGGCGCAGCAGGTCGAAGCTGGCGGCGGTCGATTCGGCGATGGAGGCGATCTGGTACGAGGCCAGGCGCGGGCTGTAATCCTTGGGATGCAAGCCTGCGGCATGGGCCTGGGCGACGCGGCGTTCGATCGCCAGGTGCAGGCGGCGCAGGCGACGCACCCGGCTCTCGACGAAGGCGGCCTCGCCGTTGTCGGCCAGCATGTGCTCGACCCGCAGCACCTGACCGTGATCGCGCCAGATGGCCATGACGTCCAGTATGAAGGCCCGGCCGATGGCGAAGGCCTTTTCGCCCGGCCAATCCGCCTGGAAATAGGCGGCCAGGCCCTGGAAATCCGTCGCCGCCGCCTCGCACAGGGCCAGGACCGGCTCTTCGACCGTCTTGAAATAGGTGTAGAAGTTGGACGGGGACACCCCGGCGGCCGAGGCGAGGTCCGCCACGCGGATTTCGCCATAGTGCCGCTCGTTCAGCAGGGCGCGGGTCGCGTCGAGGATCGCCTGGCGCGTGCGACCGCCCCGCGCGCCGATCTTGTGCCCCAGCTTGTTGGTCGTGTCGGCCATGTCCTCGATGGTCGGAAACTGAACGGGGTCGTGCGCGGAGGTATGACCCGCGAGATTCGCTCAGATAAGAAGAATGAACGTCGTTCTAAGACAGTTCAGGGTATTGGAACCTCGCCGGAAAGACCAGCGCAGACGGCGATCTCGTCGCATTTCAGTCGGGACGGATGACCATGCAGGTGACGCGCCGTTCCGACAGGGCGTCGCACGCGGCCTTGGCGGTGTCTTCGGTCAGGCCTGTGAAGCGTGAACGGTACCAGTCGCCGGCCGTCTGAACATTACGCTCGGCGCTGGCGAACTGGGCGCGGAAACGGCGGTTGACCTCGGCCAGCCAGTCGGTCGCGACCTTCTCGTCGCGGAAGGCGCCGACCTGCACCGCCCAGCGGCCGGACGGGCGAGCGGCGGCGCGAGCCGGTTCGCGGGCGGGCGGGGGCGCGGCGCGGCGCGGCGTGGTCGAGGGCGCGACGGCGGCCCCGGACGGCGCGCCGTTCAGGGCGGCGGTGACATTGGCGGGCGCGCGACGGGTCGGGACGGTCGGCTGGGCTTGAGCCTGGGCCTGGGCGGCGGCGCGCTGACTGGCGGCGGCGCTGCGTTCCGATGGCGAGGGCGTGATCCGGGTCGGCAGAGCGGCGGGCGCCGGAGCCGCCGTGTAGGCGACGGCGCTCGACTCGGCCCCGATGCCGTCTTCGTCATTGCCGATGGAGGCATAGGCGACGGGCGCGCTGGGCGACAGGGACTCGCCGCCGACGCCGAAGCCGCGTTGTTCGAAGAAGGCCTGGGCGATCTGGATGTTTTCGCCCTGGCTGCGACGACGCTCGACCTCGAAGCCGGTGTCCATCAGTTCGGCGACGTGGGCGTTGCGGCTGGCGCTGGAGCGGCCGCCCAGGACGACGGTGATCAGCCGACGGCCGTCGCGCACCGCCGAGGCGGCCAGATTATAGCCCGAGGCGTTGGTGTAGCCGGTCTTCATGCCGTCGTAGCCGTTTCCGGTCGGCAGCAGGCCGTTGGTGTTGCGATAGCTGCGACCGTTGTAGGCCCAGTCGTGCAGCCCGAAGTATTTATAATACTGTGGGAAATCACGCATGATGGCGCGAGCCAGGATCGCCTGGTCGCGGGCCGAGGTCGTCTGGCGTGCGTCGGGCAGGCCGTTGGCGGTGAAATAGCGCGTCTGGGTCATGCCCAGCTGTTGCGCCTTTGCGGTCATCAGGGTGGCGAAGCGCGATTCCGAGCCGCCGATATGCTCGGCGATGGCCACGGCCATATCGTTGGCCGAACGCACCGCAGTGGCCCGCATGGCGTCGTCCAGGGTGATGGTCTGGCCTGCGCCCAGCCCGAGTTTCGACGGGGGTTGCGCCGCTGCTTGCTGCGAGACCGTGAGGACGTCGTCGGCATGGACCTTGCCCTGAGACAGGGCCTCGAACGTCAGGTACAGCGTCATCATCTTGGTCAGGGACGCCGGATATCGGCGGCTGTCGGCGTGGCGCGAGAACAGCACCTCGCCCGACGCGGCGTCGATGACGATGGCGGCGTAGCGACTGTTTTCCTGCGACTGGGCCTCGATAGGCCTGACGTTCGCCCCAAGGACGAGCGAAAGCGCGAGAACGGCGAAAAGGCCACGACGGAGAAAGGCGATCATGGGCGGTTACGACCCTCGGTGAGCAGGGTGCGACAGGCCCCCCGGCCGACGCGATTAAAGGACTAGCATAGGAACTGGGGGTTTCATGGTGGTTAACCGGCCGTCAACGCGAATTTGAAGTGTCGAACCAGGTTATCGCCGTTCATATGCTGCGTTGCACAAAAATCTTGAATCGCCTTCGCACTTGCAGCATAACGGTCGCGGGCCAGTTCATCCGACGCCCCGATTTCGCCGTGCCTATTTCCCCCTCTTCCTTCCTCTGGAGACACGATCATGGCTGACAGCGCCGAAACCGTGAAGAAGACCGTCGAACAAACCGCCGCCAAGGCGAAGGCCCAGGCCGCCGAGTTCCAGGCCGCCGGCGCCAACGCCTTCCGTGAAGGCATCGAGAAGTCGGTGGCTTCGCTGGGCGAACTGAACGCTCACAGCAAGAAGAACCTCGACGCCATGGTCGAGTCGGCCACGGTGGCCCAGAAGGGCGCCGAAGCCCTGTCGCAACAGGCGCTCGGCTTCGCCAAGTCCGCCTGGGAAGACGGCGTCGCCGCCAGCAAGGAACTGTCGACCGCCCGTTCGGTGCAGGAGTTCTTCGAGCTTCAGACCAACTGGGCCAAGAAGTCCATGGAACGCTACATGTCTGAAATGACCCGGACGAACGAGATCGTCACCGCAACGGTCAAGGACAGCCTCAAGCCGATCAACGAGCGCGTCACCGCCTCGGTCGAGACCTTCCAGGCCGCCCGCTGATTTCGCGGCGATCCTGAACGGATTCGAAAGGCCCCGGGGTTCGCCCCGGGGTTTTTTCGTTCTGGGACCGTGGTTTGCGCTTCACGAAACCTGTGACTGGACGCCGCTTCAATTCAGGCCATCATTCCCTATCTGATAGAGAAGACGACTCCCCGATTACGGAACACGAATGCCCATACAAAGGCCCGGTGAAAACGGGGGAGGCGCAGGCGCCGCCACCGTCACCGAAACAAAGCCGAAGCTTCAGAAGCCCTCGCTCTATCGAGTGCTGATCCTGAACGACGATTATTCGCCGATGGAATTCGTCGTCTATGTGCTGGAGCGGTTCTTCCAGAAGAGCCGGGAAGAAGCCACCCGCATCATGCTGCATGTGCATCAGCATGGCGTGGGCGTTTGCGGCGTCTTCACCTACGAGGTCGCCGAGACCAAGGTCGCGCAGGTCATCGAGACCGCGCGCCGCCACCAGCACCCTCTGCAATGCACGATGGAAAAGGACTGAGAGGAGCCTCCCTATGCCTTCATTTTCCCGTCCTCTCGAAGAAACCCTGCATCGCGCAGTCGGCTACGCCAATGCGCGCAGGCACGAGTATGCGACGCTCGAGCACCTGCTGCTCGCGCTGATCGACGATCCCGACGCGACCGCGGTCATGAGCGCCTGCAATGTCGATCTGACCGCGCTCAAGGCCGCGCTGACGCTCTATGTCGATAATGATCTCGCCGCCCTCGCCACGTCCGATGGGGAGGAAGCCAAGCCGACCGCCGGTTTCCAGCGCGTGATCCAGCGCGCCGTGATTCACGTCCAGTCGTCCGGGCGCGAGGAAGTGTCCGGCGCAAACGTGCTGGTCGCCATCTTCTCCGAGCGCGAGAGCCACGCCGCCTATTTCCTGCAGGAGCAGGACATGACGCGGTATGACGCGGTCAACTTCATCGCCCACGGCATCGCCAAGAAGGCGGGCGCCAGCGAGACCCGTCCGGCCAAGGGCTCTTCACCCGAAGAGGCGGAGGACCAGTCGGCCGTCAAATCCGGCGGCGAGGCGCTGCAGGCCTATTGCGTCGACCTCAACGAGAAGTCGCGCCAGGGCAAGGTCGATCCGCTGATCGGGCGCCAGGCCGAGGTCGAACGCTCGATCCAGATCCTGTGCCGCCGCACCAAGAACAACCCGCTGCTGGTCGGCGACCCCGGCGTCGGCAAGACCGCCATCGCCGAAGGCCTGGCCCGCAAGATCGTCAACGGCGAGGTGCCTGACGTCCTGAAGGACGCCACCATCTATTCGCTGGACATGGGCGCCCTGCTGGCCGGCACTCGCTATCGCGGCGACTTCGAGGAGCGGCTGAAGCAGGTGGTCAAGGAGCTGGAAAGCCACGACAACGCCGTGCTCTTCATCGACGAGATCCACACGGTGATCGGCGCCGGCGCGACGTCGGGCGGGGCCATGGACGCCTCCAACCTGCTGAAGCCGGCCCTGGCCTCGGGGTCGCTGCGGTGCATGGGGTCGACGACCTACAAGGAATATCGCCAGCACTTCGAGAAGGACCGCGCCCTGGTGCGTCGCTTCCAGAAGATCGACGTCAACGAGCCGACGGTCGAGGACACGGTGAAGATCCTGAAGGGTCTGAAGACCTATTACGAGCAGCACCACAAGGTCCGCTACACCGACAGCGCCATCCGCACCGCGGTGGATCTGTCGGCCCGCTACATGACCGACCGCAAGCTGCCGGACAAGGCGATCGACGTGATCGATGAGGCCGGGGCGTCGCAGATGCTGGTGGTCGAATCCAAGCGCAAGAAGGTCATCGGTCAAAAGGAGATCGAGGCCGTCATCGCCAAGATGGCCCGGATCCCGGCCAAGTCGGTGTCCAAATCCGACACCGAAAGCCTGCGCGAACTGGAGGTCGATCTGAAACGGGCCGTCTTCGGTCAGGAACAGGCCATCGAACAGGTTTCGGCGGCGATGAAGCTGGCGCGGGCGGGTCTGCGCGACCCGAACAAGCCGATCGGCAGCTTCCTGTTCAGCGGTCCGACCGGCGTCGGCAAGACCGAGGTGGCCAAACAGCTGGCTTCGACCCTGGGCATCGAGATGCAGAGGTTCGACATGTCGGAGTACATGGAGCGCCATACGGTCAGCCGTCTGATCGGGGCGCCTCCCGGTTATGTCGGCCATGACCAGGGCGGTCTGCTGACCGACGCCGTCGATCAGCATCCGCATTCGGTGGTGCTGCTGGACGAGATCGAGAAGGCGCACCCGGATGTCTACAACATCCTGTTGCAGGTGATGGACAACGGCATGCTGACCGATGCGGTCGGCAAGAAGGTCGATTTCAGGAACGTCATCCTGATCATGACCACCAACGCCGGCGCCGCCGACAACGCACGGGCCTCGATCGGCTTCGGCCGCGGCAAGGTCGAGGGCGAGGACGACAAGGCCATCCAGCGCCTGTTCGCGCCGGAGTTCAGGAACCGCCTGGACGCCATCGTGGCCTTCAAGCCGCTGCAGGCCGACACGATCCGCTCGGTGGTGACCAAGTTCATCCTTCAGCTGGAAGCCCAGCTGGCGGACCGGAACATCACCATCGAACTGACCGACGAGGCGGCCGACTGGCTGGCCAAGAACGGCTTCGACGAACTGTACGGCGCGCGTCCGCTGGCGCGGGTCATCCAGGACTCGATCAAGAAGCCGCTGGCCGACGACATCCTGTTCGGGCGTCTGACGCGCGGCGGGCACGTCAAGGTCCAGTTGAAGGACGGCAAGATCGACTTCGACATCAAGAGCGCCGGCGGCGTGGCGGTGAAGTCGGAGGAAGAAGAGACGGCCTGATCGGGCCTGATCGACGACGAATGGGAGGTCCGGGCGGAGACGCCCGGGCCTTTTTTCATGCGCGGAGCGCACGGCGGCGGCATACTGGGCCGATGGGGCAGGTTGAACAGATTGAAGAGGCGGGGGCTTTGCTCGCCCAGGCGGAGGGGCGGCTGGCGGACGGGGACCTGCACGGCGCCTTTGCGGCCTACAAGGCGTGCCTGAAGGCGGCGCCCAATTTTGCGCCCGGACTTGCGGGCATGGGTCTGTTCCTGGCCGAGCACGGCGATCCCGGAACGGCGGCCCAACTGTTGAGCCAGGCGATGGCGGAGGGGGATGCGGCGGTGCGGTTGCGGGTCGCGCCGGCGTTCGCGCGCCTGCTGGAAGGGCTAAAGCCCAGCGCCTGGGATCCGGCGCTGGACCGCGATCTGCTCGTTTGTCTGTGCTCGCCCACCGTAGATCCGCAGACCCTGGCGCGCGTCACGGCGGAGACCCTGTTGTTGAAACAGGCCCGGTTCGACGGAACGGCGGCGACGCTGGATGCCATGGGGCGCGACCCCTTGTGGCTAGCCTTCCTGTCGCGCTGTGTGAACGTCAGCGCCGCCATGGAGATGCGGCTCAATGCGGTGCGGACGGCGGTGGTCGAGGCGGGAACAGGGGCGGGGGACGCACGCGATACTCCCATCGGAGACCTGGTCGCCGCCCTGGGGATCAGCGGCTTCGCATCCGAATATGTTGCACAGGTACGGGCAACTGATGGCGCGGTCGCCATGCTGTCCCGGTCGCCCACCCTGTCAGAAGCGACGGCCTTGGGGGAGGGCGAACTCAAGGCGCAACTGATCCGCCGCGCCATCGACGAGCCCGCGCGGGAGCGTACTCTGGCCCAGTCCGTGCCAGCCTTGACGCCCGACGGCGCCGACGCCATTTCCGAAGCGGTCAAGGATCAGTACGAGGCCAACCCCTATCCGCGCTGGTCAGCGCCCCCCGCGCCCACGCCGCGAAGACTCTCAGATGCGATCGCGGCCCTGCCGGGGCTTGATGGCAAGGCCTTCGCCGGTCGTGCGGAGACAGTGCTGGTCGCGGGGTGCGGCACAGGGTTCGAGCCTATCGACATGGCGCGGATGGACCCTTCGCTGGCGATCACCGCCATGGACCTGAGCCGCGCCAGCCTGGCCCACGGCATGCGGGTGGCGGAAGACCTCGGGCTGACGCGGGTTCAGTTCGTCCAGGGCGACATCCTGGCGTTGGACAAGGTGCGAGCGCGGTTCGACGTCGTCACCAGCACGGGCGTACTCCACCATATGGCGCGGCCCGAGGACGGGCTGGCGCGGCTGGCGGGCGTCTTGCGGCCCGGTGGCGTGGTGCGGCTGGGCCTCTACAGCGAGCGGGCGCGGGCGGTGGTGCGGGCGGCACATCAGCTGATCCGGGCGCGGGGCTGGACGCCGGTCGAGGCGGACATCCGGGCGTTTCGCGCCCATGTTCTGGCCCTGCCCGACGGGGAGCCCTTGGCCGCGCTGAAGGAGAGCGCCGACTTCTACAGCCTCAGCGGCTGTCGCGACCTGGTCTTCCATGTTCAGGAGCATCGCTACACGCCGCCGGAACTGGGCAGGCTGATCGCTGGGGCAGGGCTGCGGTTGGTGGGTTTCGAAGCTTCACCTGAGGCGAGGGCTGCCTTCAACTCGGCGTTTGGGGCGGCCGACCCTCTGGATCTGAGCTTGTGGGACACGCTCGAGGCGCGACGCCCCACTCTTTTCCATGGCATGTACCAAGTCTGGGCCCAGGCAGGCGGCGCGCATTGACAAACCATAACCTTGAAGTTATCGGTTAACTCATCACTGTCGCGTTATGGGTTTCATGTCTGCCTCGCACGAACTGCTTTTCACGACCTTGGCTGATCCGACCAGACGCGGACTTTTCGAAAGCCTGTGTCGTGAGGGAGAGCAGACGGTGCACGCGCTTACTGCACAGTCCGGCGTTTCCCAACCTGCAGTCTCAAAACACCTCGGCGTCCTCAAGCAGGCAGGCCTGGTGCGCGATCGTCGCCAAGGACGAGAAACCCATTACAGCGCGCGCGCCGACGCCCTTGCGCCGCTGAACGACTGGACAGGGAGAATGACCGACTTCTGGCGAGGTCGGTTCGACGAGCTCGATAATCTACTCCAGAGGATGGACCAATGACCGAGGTTGCAACCCAAATTCGCTCTGTCGTCATCGAGAGGGAGTTTCCCTATCCGCCGGAGAAGATCTGGCGCGCACTGACGCAGCCCCACCTGATCGCAGAGTGGCTGATGAAGAACGATTTTCAGGCCGAGCTCGGCCACGCCTTCGAGTTTCGCGGAGATTGGGGGGCGGTATCCTGCAAGGTTCTGGAAATCGAACCGAACAGAACCCTGACCTACAGCTGGTCCGCCCATGGCCTTGAAAGCGTGGTGACCTGGACGCTTGCGCCTTCGGCTACGGGCGCGAGTTTGCGAATGGAGCATTCGGGCTTTCAGGACGGCCAAGACCAATTCTATCAGGGCGCAAAGACAGGATGGGCGCATTTTCTCGCTTCGCTCGACCCGGTGCTGGCGCGATTGGACTGAGTTCCGACGCCGGGGCGTCGAATCCGCGCAGGGGGCGGGAATCAGCCATTTCCTTTGAACGGCGACAGTTCCGCGGTCATCTCCAGCCTTTGCGCCTCGACGGCAGGACCTTCACGCCGGAGATAGTCGGCCACCGGACCGCGCAGCGCGGGGTCGGCGATGAAGTGGGCGGAATAGACCGGCGAGGGCAGATAGCCGCGCGCGATCTTGTGCTCACCCTGGGCGCCGGCCTCGACGCGGGACAGGCCGCGCGCAATGGCGAACTCGATGGCCTGATAATAGCAGAGCTCGAAATGCAGGAAGGGCACCTCTTCCAGCGTGCCCCACTGGCGGCCGTACAGGGCGTTGCGGCCGATGAAGTTCAGGGCGCCGGCGATGGGCGTTTCGTCGCGGAAGGCCATGACCAGGGCGATGCGGTCCGCCATCGTCTCACCGACCCGGGTGAAGAAGTCCCGCGTCAGATAAGGCCGGCCCCATTTGCGGTCGCCCGTGTCCATGTAGAAGGCGAAGAAGGCGTCCCAATGGGCCTCGGTGATTTCGGCGCCGGTCAGGACGCGGATGTCGAGATCGGCCTGGGCGTCGCGGCGTTCGCGGCGGATGGTCTTGCGCCGGTTGGCCGACAGGGCGGCCAGGAAGTCGTCGAAGGTCTGATAGCCGTCGTTGCGCCAGATGAACTGGATGTCCTGGCGCGGCAGCAGGCCGGCCTGGGCCATGTCCGTCCACTCGACCTCGGTCGGAAAATTGACGTGCAGGGACGACACCCCCATCCGCTCCACCAGGGTCAGGGCGCCCTGGAGCAGGGCCTGCCGCACCGTCGCGGCGTCTGTGTCGGGATGATTGAGGAAACGCGGCCCGGTCGCCGGGGTGAAGGGCACGGCGCCGAGCAGCTTGGGATAATAGCGGCCGCCGGCGCGCTCATAGGCGTCGGCCCAACTGTGGTCGAAGACGTATTCGCCCTGGCTGTGGCCCTTCAGATAGAGGGGCATGACGCCGAGGACGGCGTTGTCCTCGTCACGCAGGGCTAGGTGGCGCGCCGCCCAGCCTTCCGGCGGGGCCGCGCTGCCGGAGGCCTCGCAGGCGTGCAGAAAGTCGTAGGAGACGAAGGGATCGCCGGTGGGACGCGCGCAGGCGTCCCAGGCCTCGCGGCCGATGTCGGCGATCCCCTCGTGGACCGTGAGGGTGAAGGTCAACGGATCTCCACGATGGCGTCGACCTCGACCGCGAATCCGAGAGGCAACTTGTAGACGCCCACGGCCGAGCGGGCGTGGCGGCCGGCGTCGCCGAACACCTCGACCATCAGGTCCGAGCAGCCGTTGATGACGGCGGGAATGGCCTCGAACTCCGGACCGGCCTGGACGAAGCCGCCCAGTTTCACGATCCGCACCACCCGGTTCAGGTCGCCGTCGCAGGCGGCCTTGATCTGGGCCAGCAGGTTGATCCCGCACAGGCGGGCGGCGGCGTTGGCCTGGTCCGGCGTCACGTCCACGCCGACCGTGCCCTTGACCCCGCCCGAGGCGTCGTTCGACAGCTGGCCCGACACATGGACCATGGCGCCCGTCTGGACAAAGGGCACATAGTTGGCCACCGCCTTGGCGGGTTCCGGCAGGGTGATGCCGAGTTCGGCGATGCGGGCTTCGATGCTCATGGGGGCTCCTTGATCTGGTTGGCGGTTTAGCGCGGCGCAAGGGCGGCGTCACCGGTCGCGTGGCTTTAAAGCTTCGCCAACCGGGCCGTGTCATGGTGTGGCCCATGGATCTGCACCTGACTCCCGACGTCTCCGCCTTCCAGGCCGTTCTGGCGCGGCTGTCGCCCGAGGATCGGGCGCGCGTGGACGCGGCTCTGGAGCCGGCGGCGGTCAGAGCCGCCGAGGCTGCGCCCCACTGGGACTTCGAAATGCCGGCCAAGGCGGTGGACGGCCTGCTGGGGCCGAGCGTGTCGGACGACGTGCGACGCGGCCTGGTCGCGGCCTGGGCCCTGGGTCTGCCGGACCGGGTGAAGGCCATGGCCCTGCCGGCCGAGGTCCTGGCGCTCTACCCTTATTGGATCGACCAGCTCGCCGCCTTTCTGAGCAAGGCCGAGGGGGATTACGACTTCGATCACTGGTCCAAGGATGTGCGCTTTTCCCTGGCGCTCAGCGTGCCGGGGGCCAAGAGCCAGGTGATCGACCTCAGTTCACCGGTCGGTCCGGGACAGATCATCAAACATGTCCGCGAGGGCTGGGGCTTCGGCCCGCTGTTCCGCTATCTGGCGGCGGGGGCGAAACGCGAGCCCTGGCTGGAGGTCCATACCGAGAGCCGCTGGCTGCGCGGCTTCAACGAGGACGGCTGGAACGAGGCCTGGGCCACGGCGGCGGAAATCTGCCGGACGCGGCCGGAGCTGGCGGGGATGATCGGCTCCAGCTGGTTCTATGATCCGCCCCTGACCGAGATCAGCCCGCGCCTGGCGCACCTGCGGCTCAACCCGCTGAAGGGCGGCGCCTTCATGGTTCACCAGGGGCCGGGCGAGATCCATACGGAGCGGGCCGGAACGGCCTCGGCGTCGCGTAAGGCCTTGATCGACAGCGGTGAATACACCGCGCGGTCGTGGCTGATGGTCTGGCCGAGGAAGGAGCTGATCGCCTGGGCGGATCGGCGGAAGATGGAAGAGGCCGCTTCTCATCAAGCGTAGGCGCAAGTGACGGCGGTGGCTAATAGGCCGCCATCGCCCACGCCGCCGCGACCGGCTGTATGTCCAGACCGGCCGCTTTGGCCAGGCGGATCAACCGGTCGATATCCTCAGGGCGGCAGCCGTAGGGGGTGGGAGCGTCGCTGACGTCATGGCCGTAGGCGATCAGCCAGCCCCTAGACGCCGCCGTGTCTGCGACCATCTGTTCCAGATCATAGCCGGGCAGGCGGCGGCTCTCCAGCCCGACAGCCTGCAACAGATTGCGGTCCACGCGGCCGGCGTTGATCCCGTCGCGCACGCCGCGGCCGCAAAGGAAGCGGCGGTCGATCACCGGCTTGGCCCCAAGGGCGCAATCGCCGAACGGATAGGCGAAGCTGAGCATCTGATAGTCGTCCAGACGTTCCGACACCCAGGCGGCGTTTCGGGCCAGGCTGGCGTCCAGTTCGGCGGGCGACAGGGTCAGGGTCGAGACGTGTTCATAGGTATGGCAGCCGACCTCGTGCCCGGCCTCGTGCAGGGCCTGGAGGTGTTCGGTCTCGAACTGCGGCAGGTCCAGATTGCGACCGCCCGACAGGCCGCCGCAGACATAATAGGTGGCCTTGACGCCATGCTCGGCCAGGATCGGCCCGGCCTCGAGCCAGGCCGAGGCGGGGATGTCGTCGAACGACAGGCTGAGGACGCCGCGCGCGGGCTGGATCATCTCCGCGCGGACGTCGAGGTAACGGCCGGCGCGGCGGCGCATCTTGTCGATGAAGGCGTTCATCCCGCCCTTATGGCCGAAAGGGGCTTAAGGCCGGGTTTCAGACGACGACGGGCTGGGCCGTCAGGCCGCGCACGCCGAAGACGCGGCGATAGCGTTCGATCTCGGCCGGATCGCCGACGGCCTTTTCCGGGTTGTCCGACAGTTTGACCGCCGGCCGGCCGCCGGCCTCCGCCACCTTGCAGACCAGGGAGATGGGCTCCAGCTCGGGCGCGAAGGCCGGCGAACAGTCGCGGAAGTCATTGGTCAGATTGGTGCCCCAGCCGAAGCTGAGGCGGACGCGGCCGTGGAAATGGGCGTGGGCGGCTTCGATGCCGTCGATGTCCATGCCGTCCGAGAAGATCAGCAGCTTCTCCTTCGGATCGCGGCCGTGGGCGCGCCACCAGTCGATCAGCCGTTCGCCCGCGGCGATGGGCGGGGCTGAATCGGGACGGAAGCCGGTCCAGTCGGCGACCCAGTCGGGCGCCTGGTCCAGAAAGGCCTCGGTGCCGAAGGCGTCGGGCAGGACGACCAGCAGATTGCCGCCGTAATGTCTGCGCCACTCGTCCAGCACCGCATAGGGGGTCCGGGCCAGGGCCGCGTCGTCGGGCGCCAGGGCGGCCAGGACCATCGGCAGTTCGTGGCCGTTCGTGCCGATGGCCTCAAGATCGTTCTCCATGGCGTGAAGCACATTGGAGGTGCCGATGAAGGCCTGGCCCAGCCCCTCCTTGAGCGCCTGTATGCACCAGCGCTGCCACAGGAAACCGTGGCGACGGCGGGTGCCGAAGTCGGACAGGGCCAGATCGGGCAAGCGCCGCAACCGCTCGACCTTGGACCAGAGCCGGGTCTTGGCGCGGGAGTAGAGGACGTCCATCTCGAACCGGCCCAGCCGCCGCAGACCAACGCGGCAGCGCAGTTCGTTCAGGATCGCCAGGGCCGGAATCTCCCACAGCGTCACCTCGGCCCAAGCGCCCGCGAAGGTCAGGACATACTGGCCGTCCTGAACCGACAGGTCGTAGTCGGGCAGGCGATAGTCGGTCAGCCAGCCGATGAAGTCGGGCGAGAAGATTTGCTTCACGCCATAGAAGCTGTTGCCCGCCAGCCAGACCAGTTCCTTGTTGGTGAAGCCCAGGGTGCGGGCGTGATCCAGTTGTTCGCGCAGGGCGCCAATGTCGATTTCGTCGGCCAGGCGGACGGACCGGGTGCGGTTTATGACCTGGAAGACGACCGGCGTGTCGCGATGCTCGCGCCAGATCATCTGCAGCATCAGCAGCTTGTAGAAGTCGGTGTCCAGCAGGCTGCGGACGATGGGGTCCAGGCGGAAGCCGTGGTCGTAGGCGCGTTTGGCGAGATCCATGCCGCTTCCTAGGGCTTCAACGCCCGCCCCGCCACCACGGCGTCCTTGCCGAATTTTTCGCGCAGGGCGTCGATGGCGCGTTCCGTTTTCAGGGCGCGGGTCTCGGGGGTCTGGAACAGGCCGGCGGGGGCGTCGTCGGCGTCCTGGATGTCGGCCATGCCGATGCCGATCAGCCGGTAGGGCGGACCCAGTTCCGGCTTCAGCAGGTCGCGGCCGGCGGCGAACAGGGCGCGGGCGGTCTGGATCGGGTCGGCCAGGCTGACGCGGCGGGTGATGATCTTGAAATCGCTGCGCCGCAGTTTCAGCACCAGAACGCGGCTGGCGACGCCGTCGCGCCGGGCCTTGGACGCCAGTTTCTCGCACAGGGGCCAGAGCTCGGCCTCCAGCGCCTCCTGAGAGCTCAGGTCTTCGTTGAAGGTCGTTTCGGCGCTCATGCCCTTGCGGTCGCGCTCGGGGTTCACGGCGCGGGCGTCGCGGGCGTGGGCCAGATCATGCAGGCGTAGGCCCGATTCGCCGTAGCGCTTGACCAGGTCACGGAGGTCCGCCTTCGCCAGGTCGCCGATGGTGGCGTAGCCGTCGCTGCGCAGCGCCTTGCCGAACACCGGGCCGACGCCGGGCAGGGCGGTGACGGGGCGCGGCGCCAGAAGAGCCTGGGCGTTGGCGGCGCCGACGACGGAGAAGCCCCGCGGCTTGTCCATCTCCGACGCCATCTTCGCCAGGAAGCGGTTGGGGGCCAAGCCGATGGAGACCGTCAGGCCGGTTTCTTCCTCGATCTGTTTCTGGAAGCGAATCAGCTGGAAGGCGGGCGGACCGCCGTTCAGCCGCTCGGTCCCCGAAAGGTCCACCCAGGCCTCGTCCAGCGACAGCGGCTGGATCAGGGGCGTCAGCCGGCCCAGGGCGCCGAGGATGCGTTCCGATTCGAAGACGTATTTGGCGAAGTTCGGCTTGATCACCACGGCCTCTGGACAGGCCTTCAGCGCCTTGAACATCGGCATGGCGCTGCCGACGCCGTACTGGCGCGCGACATAGCAGGCGGTGGACACCACGCCGCGCTTGCCCCCGCCGACGATGACCGGCTTGTCGCGCAGTTCGGGCCGATCACGCTTCTCCACCGAGGCGTAGAAGGCGTCGCAGTCCATGTGGGCGATGGACAACTGGTTCAGTTCCGGATCGGCGACGAGGCGACGGGAGCCGCACGACGGGCAGCGTCGGTCCGGCGGTCCGGCGGGGTCGGCGCCGGTCCACAGGCAGTCGCGGCAGACGGCCTTCATGGCCACGCTTAAGGTCTCCGTAACCTTGGCTTCACCCCAACTTAAGACTGGGCGCCCACTATTCCACCGCACGAGGCGCCCCGTTGTGAGGGGCCCCGCAGGTCAGGTGATGATGTCCAAGAAAGTCCTCATCGTCGAGGATAACGAGCTGAACATGAAGCTTTTTCATGATCTGCTCGATTCCCAGGGCTACGAGACCCTGCAGACCCGTGAGGGACTGCAGGCTCTGGCTCTCGCGCGCGCGCATCATCCGGACCTGATCCTGATGGATATTCAGCTGCCTGAAATCTCCGGTCTCGAAGTCACCAAATGGCTGAAGGACGACGAGGAGTTGAACCATATCCCGGTGATCGCCGTTACGGCCTTCGCCATGAAGGGCGACGAGGAACGCATCCGCCAGGGCGGGTGCGAGGCCTATATCTCCAAGCCGATCTCCGTCATGCATTTCCTCGAAACCATCCGGCAGCATCTGGGATGAGCGCGCGGATTCTGGTGGTCGACGACGTGGACGTGAACGTCCGTCTGCTCGAGGCCAAGCTCACCATCGAATATTACGACGTCCTGACCTGCAACGACGGGGCGACCGCGCTGGATCTGGCGACGGAGCATCAGCCGGACATGATCCTGCTGGATGTGATGATGCCCGGCATGGACGGGTTCGAGACCTGTCGGCGGCTGAAGGCGCGGGCCGAGACGCGGCACATACCGGTGGTGCTGGTGACCGCGCTGGACGGACGCGAGGATCGTATCCGAGGGCTTGAGGCGGGGGCCGACGACTTCCTGACCAAGCCGATCGACGACGTGGTCCTGTTCGCGCGCGTCAAGTCGCTGACGCGGCTGAAGCAGGTGATGGACGAACTGCGCGAGCGCGAGGAAAGCAGCCGGCGCATGGGCGTGGACGGCGAGGGGGCCGCGCGGTTGCGCAGCGAGGGCGGCCGGGTCCTGATCATCGACGACGATGCGAGCCAGGCCCAGACGATCGCCGCCGAACTGGGACGCGAGCACCGCGTCTCCATAGAGTCCGATCCGGAGGCCGCCTTGGCGACCGCCAAGGGTCCGCTGGACCTGATCATCGTCAATGTCTCCGCCGAAAGCTTCGACGGGCTGCGGGTCGTGGCCCTGGCCAAGTCGGGCGATGCGCGTCGCGCTCCGATCCTGGCCATTGTCGAGCCGAAGGAACGGCCGCGCATGGTCAAGGCGCTGGAACTGGGCGCCACCGACATCCTGCCGCGCCCGATCGATCCCGAGGAGCTTTCGGCGCGTGCGCGAACCCAGATCCGCCGCAAACGCTACACCGATTTCCTGCGTCAGAAACTGGACAGCAGCCTGGAGATGGCCGTCACCGACGCCCTGACCGGTCTGCATAACCGTCGCTACATGACCGGGCAGTTGCGGGCCCTGGTCGGGCGGGCCGCGCATGGGGGCGCGACGGTGGCGGTGCTGGTGCTGGACATCGACCACTTCAAATCCGTCAACGACGGCTTCGGTCATGACGCCGGCGACGAGGTTCTGGCCGAGTTCGCCGTGCGACTGGCCACCAATGTCCGCGCCGTGGACGTGCCGTGCCGGATGGGCGGCGAAGAATTCGTGGTGGTCATGCCGGGCGCCAGTCTGGAAGACGCGCGGATCGTTGCGGAACGGATTCGCCGGGACATCGCCTCCGCGCCCTTCCGGGTCATGGGCGGCAAGGAACTGCTGACTATCACCATCTCGATCGGGGTCGCCGCCACGACCGGCGCCGGCGATACGCCCGAAGCCCTGCTGAAACGCGCCGACGAAGGGGTGTATGAGGCCAAGGCGGGCGGCCGGAACAAGGTCATCGCCAAGGCGGCCTGACGTCGCTTGTCTCCGTTGTCAGACGATGTCGAGAAGAACGACAAGCAACTGAAAACGCCCGGCGGATGACCCGCCGGGCGTTTCATTTTCAGTCTCAGATCAAGGCGCCCTCGGATCGTGCGAGGGTCGCCGGGCCTTGAGCCCTTACTTGATCTTGCCTTCCTTGAAGTCGACGTGCTTGCGCACGACCGGGTCGTACTTCTTGACGACCATTTTTTCGGTCATGGTGCGGGCGTTCTTCTTGGTGACGTAGAAGAAGCCGGTGTCGGCCGTGGAGTTCAGGCGGATCTTGATGGAAGCCGGTTTGGCCATCGGAATTACCTCTGCGACGGCGAAAGCCGCTTAAAATAAGAGGCGCGGAACATACTCAGCCGCGCCCCAAAGTCAACGGGCGCGATGCCACGTTGATGCGACGCGGCGCACATATAATGTCGTCGCATGAAAATCGCATCCTTCATCGCCGCCCTGGCTGTTGTTTCCGCGCCTTTCGCAGGCGCGGCGTCCGCCTTTTCCACGCCAGAGCAGGACGCCTTCCTGGCGCGGTTCAACGCCCTGTGCGGCCAGAGATTCGAAGGACGGGTCGTCACGACCGACGCAGCCGACGCCGCCTTCGCCAGCCAACGGTTGATCATGCATGTCCGCGACTGTTCGGCGGAAGAGGTGCGTATTCCCTTCGCCGTGGGCGAGGATCGGCCGCGGACCTGGGTGGTGACGAAGACGGACACGGGCCTGCGGCTGAAACACGATCACCGGCATGAGGACGGCGCGGCCGACGTGCTGCACTGGTACGGCGGGGATACGACGGAGGCGGGCACGGCCGAGCGGCAGGAATTCCCCGTCGACGCCGAATCGATCGCCCTGTTCAACGCCAACGACGCGGCGGTCTCGACCACCAATGTCTGGGCGATGGAGGTCCATCCGGACCGGATGTTCGCCTATGAGCTGCGGCGTCCGAACCGGCATTTCCGCGTCGAGTTCGACCTGACGAAGCCGGTCGCCGAATAGGTCAGACGGCGCGCCAGGGCTGGAGCCGCCGCACGGTGGCGCAAGCCGGGCCGCGGTCGCGGGCCCGGCCGGGCAGGATGACTTCCAGCACGCGCCCGTCGCGCGCCAGGGCCAGAAGGTCGGCGGGAATGTCGTGGACGTCGATCTTGGCGCGCCGGCTCCATTCGCCGTGCTGTCCCGCCGATGTGCCGATGGCGATATAGACGAAGCGTCGCGACGGTCCTTCGCGTCGCACGAAGGGGCCCGTCAGCCGCCCGTCGTCGGACAGGGTGACGGGGACGTCGAAACTGATCGGACCATCGTCAGCGATACGGGGATCGACCGGCGCGTTGGCCTTGTCCTGCAGGCTGTAGGCGACGCCTGGGACCGGGTCGGCTGTGGTCAGGCGCAGGGTTATGGCGCTGGGCATGGTCAGTCCCTGTGATCGACGACGTGGCGGCCGCGCACCATGCGGACGAAGGGCAGGGGGCGGTCAGGATTGGCGCGGTCCTGGGCCAGGCGCTCGGCCAGTTCGCCCAGCACGAAGCGGGTGATGGCGGGCAGGTCCAGGGCGCGGGCGTCTTCCAGCGGCAGCCAGGCGATCTCGTCCAGTTCGCCCGATCCGGCGGTGGGTTCCGGCGTCATAAGCGCCTCGGACGGCGCCATGAAGAAACGGGCGTCGAACCGGCGTGTGCGGCCGGGCGGTGTGACGGCCCGCGCGATGTAGGACAGGACCGACAGGTCGGGCAGGGCGCCCGCCTGTCGATATTCGCGCCACGGCCCCGCTGTGTTGGCGGGCGGCGCGGGGCGGCCCAGGATCAAGCCGGTCTCCTCGAATGTCTCGCGCACCGCCGTCAGGGCCAGGGCGCGCGCGCGGCGGGCGGGAACCTCGGCCTCCAGCCTGCGGGCGACGTCGGAGGTCAGATCGCCCGTTGCGGCGGCGGTGAAATCCGCCCGGTCGATCCGCCCGCCGGGAAACACCCACTTCGACGCCATGAAGACATGCCCTGGCGCCCGTCTTCCCATCAGCACCTCGGGCCGCGACCCGCCCCGCGTCAGGATCAGGGTCGCCGCGTCCTTGGGCCGCTGGGCGCCGCCGATGCGCGGGGCGTCGGTCAGGTCCTGTGCGGCGTCGAAGGGGGTCACCTCCGCTTGCCCTTCCTGACGCCCTTCAGTCCGCCCGCCGGCTTGGAGCCGTTGCGAGGTTTGGGACCGCCCGGCCGGCCCTTTCCGCGCATCGGTGGGCCGTCGCCGCCCCGTCCTCGGATGCCGTAGCGCGGGGCGGGAGCATTGGGGTCGCGGGGTTCCGGCTCGCTGAGCATCTCGAACACCAGGCCGCCGGTGACGGGGGTGGCTTCCATCAGCTTGACCTCGACCTTGCGGCCCAGGGTGAACCGCTTGCCGGTGCGTTCGCCGACCAGGGCGTGGGCGCGGTCGTCGTGGGCGAAATATTCGCTGCCCAGGGTCGAGACGGGGACCAGGCCGTCGGCGCCCGTCTCGTCCAGGCGGATGAACAGGCCGAAGCGGGTGACGCCGGTGATCCGCCCGGTGAAGGTGGCCCCGACGCGGTCCTCCAGGAAGGCGGCGATATAGCGGTCCATGGCGTCGCGTTCGGCGGCCATCGACCGGCGCTCGGTCATGGTCACGCCCTCGGCTATGGCGGGCAGTTCGGCGATCTCGCGATCCGTCAGCCCGTCCTTGCCGAAGCCCAGCGCCCGGATCAGGCCGCGGTGGACGATCAGGTCGGAATAGCGCCGGATCGGCGAGGTGAAGTGGGCGTAGCGATCCAGGTTCAGGCCGAAGTGGCCGACGTTGTCGGGCGAATAGATGGCCTGCATCTGGGTGCGCAGAACCACTTCGTTGACCACATCGGCGTATTCGCCGTCGCGGGTCTCGTCCAGCAGCTTGTTGAACCGTTTGGTGGTGCCCGGCTCGCCCTTGTTCCACGGCTTGCCGATGGTCGAGAGGAAGTCGGCCAGGTTGAAGATCTTCTCCTGGCTGGGCGCGTCGTGGACGCGGTAGATCAGGGGCGTCTTCTTCTGCTCCAACGTCTCGGCGGCGCAGACATTGGCCTGGATCATCATCTCCTCGATCAGCCGGTGCGCCTCGAGAGAGGCGCGCTTTTCGATTGAGGCGATGCCGCCGTCTGGAGCCATGCGGATGCGGCGCTCGGCCGATTCGATCTGCAGCGGGCTGCGCTTCAGCCGGCCCTTGAGCATGGCGTGATAGGCGTTCCACAGCGGATAGAGGATGGCCTCCATGATCGGGCCGGTGGCGTCGTCCGGTTGCCCGTCGATGGCCGCCTGGGCCTGTTCGTAGGACAGTTTGGCGTGCGACCGCATCAGGCCGCGCACGAACTTGTGGCCGGTCTTTCGGCCGTCCTTGTCGAACACCATCCGTACCGCCAGGCAGGCGCGGTTTTCGCCTTCCTTCAGGCTGCACAGGCCGTTCGACAGCACCTCGGGCAGCATCGGCTCGACGCGGTCGGGGAAATAGGTCGAGTTGCCCTTGTCCCGCGCCTCGCGGTCCAGATGGGTTCCGGGCCGCACATAGGCGGCGACGTCGGCGATAGCGACCCAGACGATCCAGCCGTTCGGGTTCTTGGGATCCTCGTCGCGGGCGGCGTAGACGGCGTCGTCGTGGTCACGCGCATCGGCGGGGTCGATGGTGATGAAGGGGACCTCGCGCAGGTCCTCGCGGCCCTTCAGCGTCGGCAGGGCCTGATCCTCGGCCTCACGCTCGACGGCCTCGGAGAAGCCGGTCGGGACGCCATGGGCGTAGATGGCGATCAGGGAGGCGGCGCGGGGATCGTCCTCCTTGCCGATATGCTCCAGGATCTTGCCGCGCTTGGGACCGAACCTCTGCTCGCCCTTTTCGATGGCGGCCAGGACCAGGTCGCCGTCGCGCAAATCACCCGACTGGGCCTGGGGCACCAGCAGCACGTCCTTGGAGCGGCGGTCGACCGGCTCGACGCGGGTCTCGCGCGCCGACTTGCGGATCACGCCCAGGACGCGGTTCGTGCCGACGTCCAGCTTCTTGATCAGCCGGGCTTCCCAGCCGTCGCCGCCGCGCTGGAACTTGACCAGCAGGCGGTCGCCCAGTCCGGGCGCGGGGCCGGGCTTGCCCTTGTCGGGCATCAGTATGGCGCGCGGAGCGTCGGCGCCGGCCTCGACCAGACGGACGTAAAGTTCGCCGTCGCCGTCGCGTTCGATCACGTCGGCGACGCCGACAGGGGGCAGGGCGCCGGCTTCGGAGAAGCCCTTGCGGCCGCGCTTGCCCAGTTTTCCTTCTTCTTCGAGTTCGCGGATCATTTCGCGCAGGGCGCGGCGGTCGCCGCCCTTCAGGCCGAAGTGGCGGGCGATATCGGTCTTCTCGGCCGATCCGGCCTCGCGCAGGAAGGCGAGGAGGGTGTCTTTGTCGGGAAGGCCGGCGGGCGGCCTTTTGGATGAATTGGTCATTGCGTCTTTCGTAGCGCGGAACCGCGCCCTTGGGTCAAATCTTGCGTGAGTTGACCATGTGAATGTGAGGCCTCAGCCTCTCTGCGTCCTGAACCGGAGTCTTCGATGTCCCTGAACGCCCCCGCCCTGAGCGCGACCGTGAAGTCGCCGCTGGATCTGATCGGCAAGACGCCGATGGTGGAGGTGACGAAGATCGACACCGGCAAGTGCCGGCTGCTGCTGAAACTGGAGTCCCAGAACCCCGGCGGTTCGATCAAGGATCGGATCGCGGTCGAGATGCTGGATGCGGCTGAGAAGGAAGGCTGGTTGAAGGAAGGGGGCACGATCGTCGAGGCGACGGCGGGCAATACGGGCCTGGCCCTGACTCTGGTCGGGCGGGCGCGTGGATATAAGGTGCTGCTGGTCATCCCGGACAAGATGTCGAAGGAAAAGATCCAGCATCTGCGGGCCATGGGCGCCGATGTTCGCCTGACCCGTTCGGACGTGCCGCACGGGCATCCGGAATATTACACCGACATGGCCGAGCGCCTGTCGCAGGCCATTCCCGGCGCCTATTACGTCAACCAGTTCGCCAACCAGTCGAACGCCGACGCCCATGTGAAGACGACGGGACCGGAGATCTGGGAGCAGACGGGCGGCGACATGGACGCCTTCGTCGCCGGCATCGGCTCGGGCGGCACCATCACCGGCGTGGCGCGCTATCTGAAGAGCGTCGGCTCCAAGGCTCAGATCGTCCTGGCCGATCCGGTCGGATCGACCCTGGCCGGCATCGTCAATGAGGGCGTGCCGGGGCCGGACGGCAGCTATACGGTCGAGGGCATCGGTCAGAACTTCGTGCCCGATACGGCGGACATGAGCCTGATCGATAAGGCCTATTCGATCCCGGACGCGGAGGCGATCGCCACGGCGCGCGAGCTTCTGCTGAAGGAAGGCATCCTGGCGGGGTCGTCCTCGGGGACGCTGATCGCCTCGGCCCTGCGCTGGTGCCGCGAGCAGACCGAAGCCAAGACCTGCGTCACCTTCGTCTGCGATACCGGGGCCAAGTATCTGTCAAAGGTCTACAACGACGCCTGGCTGGCGGATCAGGGTCTGGGCGAGCGCGAGCTGCACGGCGACCTGTCGGACCTGATCAACCGCAAATACGAGAAGGGCGACGTGGTCGTGGCCGGTCCGGGCGACACCCTGGACACGGCCTTCAAGCGGATGAAGGGCGCCGACGTGTCCCAATTGCCGATCATTGAAGACGGCCGCCTGGTCGGCATCTTGGACGAGAGCGACCTGATCCAGGTGATGAACACCGACGAGATCACCCGCAAGGAACGGTTCGCCAAGCCGGTGGCCTCGGCCATGACGCGCGACTTGGACACGCTTCAGGTCAAGGAGCCGCTGGACGCCCTGATCCCCGTCTTCGACCGCGACCGGGTGGCCATCGTGCTGGACGGCGAGCGGTTCGTGGGTCTGATCACCCGCACCGACCTGATCAACCACCTCAGCCTGAACCGGTAATCCCATGGCCGACACAAAAAACAGCCAGGGTTTCTCGACCCGCGCCATCCATGCCGGGCAGCATCCCGACCCGACCACGGGCGCTGTGATGACGCCGATCTACGCCACCTCGACCTACGCCCAGGAAAGCCCGGGCGTGAACAAGGGTTACGAGTATGCGCGGGGCAAGAACCCGACGCGCGAGGCGTTTGAGGCCTGTATCGCGGACCTGGAGGGCGGGACGCACGGGTTCGGCTTCGGCTCGGGCATGGCGGCGACCTCGACGGCGCTGGAGCTGCTGGACGCGGGCGATCATATCGTGACCGGCGACGACCTGTACGGCGGATCGTGGCGGCTGTTCGAGCGGGTGCGTCGGCGGACCATGGGGCTGGACTTCGCCTATGTGGACCTGAGCGACATCGCCGCGGTCGAGGCCGCGATCACGCCCAAGACCAGGATGCTGTGGGTCGAGACCCCGACCAATCCCTTGATGAAGCTGGCCGACATCGCCGCCCTGTCGAAGGTGGCCAAGGCGCACGGCCTGCTGCTGATCGTGGACAACACCTTCGCCACCCCCTTCTGCCAGCAGCCGCTGAGCCTGGGGGCGGATGTGGTCATGCACTCGGCGACCAAATACCTGAACGGCCATTCGGACATCATCGGCGGGGTGCTGGTGACGGCCGATCCCGACCTGGCGACGCGGATCAAGTTCCTGCAGAACTCGGTCGGCGGGATCATGGGGCCGTTCGACGCCTTCCTGGCCAACCGGGGGCTGAAGACCCTGGCGCTGCGGATGAAGGCGCACTGCGAGAACGCCCTGACCGTGGCCCGTTGGCTGGAGACCCGGAAGGGCGTGGCCAAGGTCATCTATCCCGGCCTGATCGCCCATCCGCAGCACGAACTGGCCGCGCGCCAGATGCACGGGGGCTTCGGCGGCATGGTGACGGTGGTGCTGGAAGGCGACCTTGAGCGGACCAAGCGGGTGCTGGAACGGGTGCAGGTCTTTACGCTGGCGGAGTCGCTGGGCGGGGTCGAGAGCCTGGTGAACCACCCGGCGATCATGACCCACGCCAGCGTGCCCAAGGACATCCGCGAGAAGGGCGGCGTCACCGACAGCCTGATCCGGCTGTCGGTCGGGGTCGAGAACGTCGAGGACCTGATCGCGGATCTGGATCAGGCCCTGGGCTGATCTCAGCTGGAGGGAAGGGCGGTCTGGTGGCCGGTGACGGGGGGCAGCTTCTTCTTGGGGGCGGCGCGCTTGACCGGGGCCTTGGCGGCCTTGGGCAGGGCGGCGCGGCGCGCGACTTCGGCGTCGATGACCGGCAGGATGTCGCTGGCGGCCATGACCTGGGTCGAGGCGCCGTGTTCGACCAGACGGGCGGCGTTGGCGCGCAGGGTCACCAGATCGGCGTCGGTCATCGAGGGGATCATGTCGGCGAGCGGGGTCATGCGGGCGTCCTGTACGGAATAGGCATCAGGGCCGGCGCGCGAGGCGCCAGCCCTTCAGCTGATTGAAGGCGATCTCGACCACGACCGGATCACCCAGCCCGGAGACGCCCTGAGGCGTACCGAGCGTGGGCAGAACCGTTACGACGTGGCCGTTGTCCAGGCGGACCTTGCGGCCGCCCAGCGGCAGGAGCTTGGTCACCTCGCCGTCGAAGGCGATGGTGTTCCGAAGCGT
Source organism: Brevundimonas mediterranea (assembly GCF_011064825.1). Taxonomy (NCBI): domain Bacteria; kingdom Pseudomonadati; phylum Pseudomonadota; class Alphaproteobacteria; order Caulobacterales; family Caulobacteraceae; genus Brevundimonas; species Brevundimonas mediterranea. The sequence continues at coordinate 278,227 of NZ_CP048751.1, read as the reverse complement.
GTCCTACTCAGCCGCCGTAAGGCGACCGGCGGATTCCTTGCCGGAGCGCGAGTCGCGCTCGATCTCGTAGGAGATCTTCTGGCCTTCGTTCAGCGAGCCGACGCTCGAGGTTTCGACAGCCGAGGCGTGGACGAAGACGTCCTTGCCGCCGTCATCGGGAGCGATAAAGCCGTAGCCTTTGGTGGGGTTGTACCATTTAACAGTGCCGGTAGCCATTTGGAGACCTCCGTCTGGCGTTGGCCGCAGGGAGGGATCCCTGGTCGGCCTGTCGGGTCTGAATGGGATCGGCGTTTGGACCTCGGTGCGTGATGCAAAGGGAGCAGCGGCGTTACGCAGAGAGATCGACCCTCCCCATATGGGCGGCCTTGGCCCGGGGCGCAAGGGCAGGGCGTCAGAAGGCGTAGGCGAGCCGGGCGACGACGGCGTCCTCGTACTGCTCGTCCAACGCGGCGGCGTCGGTGTCGTAGTAGCGCAGGTCGAGGGCGAGGGCGTCGGTCAGGGCGTAGGTCACGCCCGCGTTCCAGCCGGTGTAGTCGGGGCCGCCGTCCTGTTCGCGTCGGCCGATGGCGGCCGAGCCGTCGAGGCGGGGCGAGAAGGTCCAGCCCAGTTCGGCCTCGACCCAGACGTAGGAACGGGTCAGGCCGGGGGCGTCGGGGGCGTACTGGACCAGCAGGGCCGCCTGGGCGGGACCGACGGCGCGGCTGACCTCGGCGCTCAGCTCCAGGCCGTCGGCGTCGTAGCCGGGATCGACGTCCAGGCGGCGCTTGTAGGCGAGGTTGAGGTCGAAGGCGTAGCCGAAGGCCTCGGGCCGGTAGCCGACGATCCAGTCGGTCTCGATGTTCGAGCCGCCCGCCTGGATGGTCTGGAAGCCGGGGGAGACATAGATCCGGCCGTCGTCGCTCTCCCAGGCGGCGTAGGCGGAGACATAGGCGTCGTTGCCCGACTTGGAGGCGGCCTTGGAGCGGTTGTCCGTCCCCGCCTCGACCTCGAAGCCCCAGACGCCGCGGCCGGGAGACGTCTGGGCCTGGGCGGGGACGACGGCGGTCAGGACCAGCAGGGAACCCAGCAGGGCGGAGGGAACGAGCGAGGGGATTCGGATCATGCGGGCTCCAACGCGCGGGATGCGCGAAGGAGCCTTACAGGTTTGCGGTCCTGGCTGAAAACTGTTCCGTGGCCTGAGCGAACTCTTGTCGCAGGCGGCCGACCAGTTCGGTGGTCGGCAGGACGTCGTGGATGGCGCCCGCGCCCTGGCCGGCGGACCAGACCGTCTTCCAGGCCTTGGCCTCGTCGCCCATGTCCAGCTTGTGCTCGGGCAGGTGTTTGGGGTCGATCCCGTTCTCGATCAGTGACTTGGACATGAAGTTGGCCGGGATGCCGGACACGGCCGGGGTGTGGACGATGTCGGTCGAGCCGCTGTCGATGATCATCTGCTTGTAGGCGTCGGCCGCCATGGCCTCGGTCGTGTTGATGAACCGGGTGCCCATATAGGCGAAGTCGGCGCCCAGCATCAGGGCCGCTGCCACGTCCTGACCGGTCGAAATCGCGCCGGACAGGATGATGGTCCCGTCGAAGAAGCTGCGCACCTCGTTGACCAGGGCGAAGGGGTTGATGATCCCGGCGTGGCCGCCCGCGCCGTTGGCGACCAGGATCAGGCCGTCGACGCCCGCCTCGGCCGCCTTGCGCGCATGGCGGATGTTGGCGATGTCGTGGAAGACCACGCCGCCGTAGCCGTGGACCGCATCCACCACGTCGCGCACGGCGCCCAGCGAGGTGATGATCAGCGGCACCTTCTCCTCGACCGACACCGTCATGTCGGCCATCAGCCGGGGGTTGGTCGGGTGGACGATGTGGTTGACGCCAAAGGCGGCGGCCCCGGGCTTCAGCCGGCCCTTGATCTCGTGAATCCAGTCGCGATAGCCCTCGGCCGTGCGCTGGTTCAGCGACGGGAAGGTGCCGATGATCCCGGCGTTGCAGGCCTCGACCACCAGGTCCGGGCCGGAGACCAGGAACATGGGCGCCGAGATGATCGGCAGGGTCAGGCCTTTTTGAAGCGAAGCGGGAATGGCCACGGGCGTCTCCTGGGTTTCGTTTCGCTACGCTTAGCGGGCTGTCGCGGGGGAAGGCAATCGGGGAGAATTCGGGCGACGGGATTTCAGACTCGCCGACGAAAAAACAGAGTCTGAATCGTATGAATCGTCTGAAATCGGCGGCGAAGCTGGACGGTGAAAACACAGTCTAATGAGTCTAATGAGTCCAATTTCGGCCCTCCCATCCGATGGGGGTGATTATAGCCGGATTTCAAGGCATGGCGGGTTGAGCAGGGTTTTTTGACGTCAGAGCGTTGAAAGGCTGAGGAAAAATCTGCGGAACTAGGGGCGTTGAACGCCACAAGCCTCGTGCGCGGCGCGCCCCCTCCACCACCGCGCGAAGAGGCGCGGCGGTCCCCCTCCCCCAATGGGGGAGGATTTCGGTCGTCGGCTTCGTAGTCCTCCCCCGTCTGGGGGAGGGGGACCGCGTCTTCGCGGTGGAGGGGGCCGGACGCGGATGGGGTCTGGAATGGGGCGGTTCGCCCGGAGGATTTTCTTACGCGCCGCAAACGCCTAAATGCGCGGCATGACCCACTACACCGACAACCTCAGCCAACTCGGCGCCCAGACCGCCGCCCCGACCAGCCCCGAGACGGCCGTGCTGGAGCGGGTGCCGAACCCGCATGCGGATACGCTGTATCTGGCCCGGTTCACGGCGCCCGAGTTCACCAGCCTGTGCCCGGTGACGGGCCAGCCGGACTTCGCCCATATCGTCATCGACTATGCGCCGGGCGACTGGCTGGTCGAGTCCAAGAGCCTGAAACTGTACCTGACCAGTTTCCGCAACCACGGCGCCTTCCACGAGGACTGCACCGTCGCCATCGGCCGGCGCCTGGCGGACCTGCTGGCGCCGAAATGGCTGAGGATCGGGGGGTACTGGTATCCGCGCGGCGGGATTCCGATCGACGTCTTCTGGCAGACGGGGGTGGCGCCGGAGGGGCTGTGGCTGCCGGACCAGGGCGTGCCGACGTATCGCGGGCGGGGGTGAGGGCGTACTGGAGGTCTGCCGAGTTATGTAGGGAAGCGAAACGGTGGGAGAAAAATTGAGCCGCTTGCGTCGCTTTTTGATCGATCATCCGGCGTGCTGTTATTGTGGAGATACTGCGGAGACGGAAGACCATTGCCCCGCCCGAATATGTTTTCGAGATAGAATAGGGCCAGAGGCTTGGAGTTTTCCAGCTTGTAGATCGTGCAACGCGGCTATCAGTCGTGCTGAGCAAGTCGTTGCATTCTACATCCGGGTGTCGGATTTTACTGACGAGAACTTTCGCGATGCGGATGTTCAGCGTCTCATGAGTGGAGTTAAAAACAATAATCCAGAGGCATTTCCAGATTTGTTTCCTTCGGCGAACGAGAAACGAGAGATGCTGGCTCGCTTAGGTATAAGGCGCCAACCGGGAGAGCTTTTGTTCGATGAGCCGGTTGTGAAGGTTCCGGCCACTGTTGGCTCACATATGGATTTTTTCAATCGAAAATTGGCGGCCGCCCTATTCTACAAACAATCAGGGCAAATTCTGACGACCAAGCATATTGTAATGGGGCGTTGGTTTCAAAGTCAGGATGGATCGGCCAATAGCATTATTAAGGCCCTCGACCCGGCTTGGAGTCACAAGTTTGTTGGACAGCGGCCGAATTTGGACTTTGGTGATCAGCTCTCAATAAAAATTGCTGCTGGAGCCATGCCCGAAGTTTTTAGCTACACTGTACAATTTTCAACGTCTATTTGCTTTTGGGGCGGCGCTGGTGTGCCCCAGGACGAAAAACTCCACAGCAACTGGAAACCATATCGAGCCATCAAGGACGGAATCTGAAGCAATGTAGCCAGTCCTGAGAGCGTCGAGGTTCGTGTGATCCCTCATGCGTCGTCGGCCTTCGGCCGCCACCTTCTCTGGCAGGGAGAGGAGATAGTGAGCGATCGTTTCCTCGAAGCATGGCTCCTGCTGATGATCATTTCGGTGGTGCTGGGGTCGCTGGTGCACCGGCCGGAGGAGGAAGTCACGGCAGGCGCGTGACCCTGGCGGCCATGTCCGGGCGGGGGCGTTCCAGGGCGGGTTCGGTCAGGGTTCCGATGTGGATGAAGCCGGCGACGGTTTCGCCCTCGGTCAGGCCGAACAGGGCCACAGCCTGGGGGTCGTAACTGTACCAGTCGGTGATCCAGCTGGACGAATAGCCGAAGGCGCCGGCCGCGTGTTCCAGGTTCATGCAGACGGCGCCGGCCGACAGCTGTTGCTCCCAGACCGGCTTGGCGGCGGGGACGGGCGTCGAGACGACCAGGATGGTGAGGGGGGCGGCGGTCAGCTTGGCCAGGACCGCCTGGTCCTTGGCCGGCTTGTCGCGGGTCTCGGCCAGGACGGCCAGTTGTTCGGCGATCCGGGCGCGGCTGAGCGGGCCCAGGACCACGAACCGCCAGGGGAAGAGCTTGCCGTGATCGGGGGTGCGGGCGCCCAGGGTCAGGATCTGGTCCAGCTCGGCCTCGGTCGGGCCGGGGGCGGTCAGGGCCTGGGCCGGGGCGGAGCGGCGCGTGGCCAGCCGGTCGCGCAGGTCCTGCGAGGGGACCGGGGCGGGCAGGGGAGCGTTCAGGGGGATAAGGGGCAACTCGGTCATGCGGTCTAGCTAGGCTTTCCTCCCCGCCTTCGCCATAGGTGAGCCATGAGCAATTCCGACGAACCGAAATGGGCCGAGGGACTGGTCAAGCCGCCGGCGTGGCGCAGCGACGGAACCGAGGTTCTGTTCGACAGCCCGTGGCTGAGCCTGACCCGACATCCGGCGACGGCGCCGACGGGGCATGCAGCCGACTACGCCGTCGTGCGGTTCAAGAACGTCGGGACCGGCGTGCTGCCGGTGCATGACGACGGGACGGTGGTGCTGGTGGGCCAGCAGCGGTTCGCCCTGGCCAACTATTCCTGGGAAATGCCCGAGGGCGGGGCGCCCCTGGACGAGGATCCGTTCGACGGGGTCCGGCGCGAACTGGCCGAGGAGGCGGGGCTGGAGGCCGCGCACTGGGCGCCGGCCCTGACGGTCGAGATGTCCAACTCCATCACCGACGAGATCGGCAAGACCTGGATCGCCTGGGGCCTGAGCCCTGCGCCGGTCGCGCCGGACCCGACGGAGATCATCGCCGTCGTGCGCGTGCCCTTCCTGGATCTGCTCGACGAGATCGGGCGCGGGACGGTGCGCGACAGTCTGACGGTGGCGACGGCGTACAAGGCCTATCATATGGCGCAGAATGGAGCCCTGCCTCCGGCGCTGGCGCAGGCCATGCTGGGGCGGGTATGATGTCGCCGAAGGAGCCCGGCATGGCCAAGCTTGAAGTCGTTGCGGAAACCGACAGCGTGTGGCGCCAGCTGCGCGCCTCGGCCGAGGCCGCCGCGCGCGAGGAGCCCCAGCTGGGCTCGCAGATGAATGCGGTCATCCTGTCGCACGACGACCTGGCCGGCGCGCTCAGCTTCCAGATCGCGCGCAAGCTGGCCGACGGGGAAATGAGCGCCATGTCGGTGCGCGAGGTCTGCCTGTCGGCCTTCGTCGCCGATCCGGCCATGGTCGCGGCGGCGGAAGCCGATCTGCAGGCGGTGGCCGAGCGCGACCCGGCGATCCGCAACCTGTTGCAGCCCTTCCTGTATTTCAAAGGCTTCCAGGCGCTGCAGGGGTGGCGCGTGGCCCATTGGCTGTGGGGGCAGGGGCGCGAGACCCTGGCCTTCCATTTCCAGAGCCGAATCTCCGAACTGTTCCAGCTGGACATCCATCCGGCCGCGCGGCTGGGCAAGGGGCTGTTCCTGGACCACGGCACCGGCATCGTCATCGGCGAGACGGCGGTGGTCGGCGACGATGTGTCCATGCTGCACAATGTCACCCTGGGCGGCACGGGGGCCGAACGCGGCGACCGCCATCCCAAGATCGGCAAGGGGGTGCTGCTGGGCGCCGGGGCCAAGGTGCTGGGCAATATCCACGTCGGCGACTACGCCAAGGTGGCCTCGGGCTCGGTGGTGCTGAAGGATGTGCCGTCGGGCTGCACCGTGGCCGGGGTGCCGGCGCGGCTGGTCAACTGCCCCACCGGGGCCGAGCCGGCGCGGACCATGGACCATACGCTGGCGGACGTGGTGTACGACTTCGTGATCTGACGGGTTTCCCTCAACGCCCGACTTCTCTAGGGTCCGCCGCCAACCCAAGACCATGAGGCCCCCCGTGAAAGACACCGACCTGAAGCGCATCGAGGCCCACCTCAAGCGCACCTTCAACACCGGCGGCATCATCGTGAAGGCCCGTCCCAAGCAGAACGACTCGGCCGAAGTCTATGTCGGCGACGAGTTCATCGGCATCGTCTTCGAGGACGAGGACGAGGAAGGCTCGTTCATGTTCGAAATGGCGATCCTGGCCGAAGACCTGCCTGAATAGTTTTCGTTCTACGTCGTGATCGTCCGGCCCAGACCGGGCGATCACGCACGACCGGCGGGCGGGCCGCTAGAGCCAGCCCGCCGCTTTCAGCACGGGGCCATGGGTCCGGCTGACCGGGGCCGTCAGGTCGCCGACGAGGCGGATCTCGCCGACACCGCGCCGCCAGCGCACCTCTTGCACCGCATCGGCCGCCACCCACCATGAGCGGTGAACGCGCCATCCGTGCGCGCGTGACAGTTCATCCAGCGCGTCGGCGAACCGCAGGGTGATCAACTCCGCGCCCGCATCGGTATGGACCCGCAGATAATGGTCGTGCGCCTCGATGGCGATCAGTCGGGCGCTGCGGCGTTTGGCCGACAGTCTGCGGCGGAAGACCGCCTCGGCCTCGGGCAGGGGCGGGACGACGAGGGTGCGGGTCTCGACCCGCGTGGGAAGCCGACGCCAGACGAGGGCGCGGACCGCCATGGCCGCCAGCATGATGGGCCAGACCTGCCAGAGCAGCGGCAGATAGATCGACCAGCGCTGCTCTGCGAACATCAGGTGCTGGGTCACGACGACGAACAGGGTCACCAGCGGGGTGGCGAGCGCCGAGGTGACGACAACCCGTCGCCATAGGACGGGCAGGCGCCGGCCCAGGCTCTCGTCCACGGCGACGGCGATCAATCCGCCGCCCAGCATGCAGACCATCCAATAGGCATAGCGGCTCGCGAGGGGCGCATTGTCCGAATCGAAGGGCCCTAGAAATCCCAGCAACAGCCCCATGGCGGCGAGCATGACGGCGTCGACGGCCCAGCGTCGCGCGGACTTCGCTCCGATGATGGTCTTCGCCCTGTGGCCCATGCCGTCCCGTTCGCGCACCTACGGCGCCGTTCGCGAAGTCGGGCCTAGCGAGCCGGCGGCGGCGCGGCAATGGCGTTGGGCGAGAACCCAACCCTGATCGGAACACCCATGTCGCAATCCTGGCTCATCGCCGCCCTGACCCTCGTCGTTTCCGCTGTCGCCGTTCCCGCTCTGGCCCAGGCGCCGGGAGCCGACGTCGATGCGCGGCCTGATCCGGCCGTGGCCTGTCATGTTGGGGTCTATCGGCTGGACGACGGCAGTTGGGTGGACGTCGCGCCGCTGGCGGACGAGGGGCTGCGGTGGCGTCGGCTCGACGGGTCCACGGGCAGGATGATGCTGGACGCCCGAGGCCAATGGGTCAGTACGCTGGGGTTCACCGCCCGCGTCGAAGGTCCGCAGCCGCAGCTTGGGTCCTGCGAAGAGGGACGGATTGCTTTTGAGGGCCAGACTGGGCGCCGTCTGGTTCTGGACGTGCGGGAGACGACTTTCGTCGGGCAGGGCGGGACGCGGCTCAAGGGGCGGCTGATCCTGCCGCCGGGCGACGGGCCGGTCCCCATCATGGTCGAGGTTCACGGATCGGAAGGCGCCAATGCGCTGGACTTCAACGCCTTCCAACGGTTCGCCCCGGCCTCGGGCGTCGGGGTCTTCGTCTACGCCAAGCGCGGCTCTGGCGGATCGGAGGGGGGCTATACTCAGGACTTCCATGTTCTGGCCGCGGACGCCGCCGCCGCCGTGGTCGAGGCCCGTCGGCTGGCCGGAGATCGGGCGGGCCGAGTCGGCCTGCACGGCGCCAGCCAGGGCGGCTGGATCGCGCCGCTGGCCGCCAGCCTGACGCGGGTGGACTTCGTCACCGTCGGCTTCGGCCTGGCCTATGGCGCGCTGGCGGAGGACAGCGACCAGGTGATGCTCGATCTGAAGGCCAAGGGCTGGGGCGCCGATGTGCTGGAACAGGCGCGTGAGATCACCGATGTGACCGGCGCCTTCATCGCCTCGCGCGGCGCGGTCGGATTCGACGGTCTGGAGGCCGTTCGAGCCAAGTATCGGGCCCAGCCCTGGTTCGCCGATATCAAGGGCGAGTTCACCGGCCTGTTGCTGAACACGCCGAACGACCAGATCGTCGCCATGGCCCCGGTGCTCGATGTCGGAACCTCGTGGGACTATGATCCGCTGCCGGTGCTGAGCCGTCTGGACGCGCCCATGCTGTGGATCCAGGCGGAGGACGACACCGGCGCGCCGCCCGAAGCCACACGACAACGGCTGATCGACCTAGCGGCCCAGGGGCGACCGGTCACCCTGCTGGAATACCCGGACACCGACCACGGCATCGTCCGGTTCGAGACGACGGCGGACGGCAAGCGCACCGCGATCGGCTACGCCCCCGGCTACTACCAGGCTGTGCTGGATTGGGCGCGGACGGGGCGGTTGGGCGGCGTTTATGGCGACGGACGTCTGCTGGCGACGCCCAGGCCATGAAACGTGGTTCACGGTCGCCCTGCGACATCGTGCGCGGGGTGATCTTGAGAACGTTCTCAAAAATGGCTTGACGGTTCGCCGCGTCCCGTTCCTTAATCCGCGCCGAAGGGCGGCGGATCGATCGCTCGGGAGCAGACGCACGGGGTGAAGGGTCGGAACGTTGTCGTTCCGCCGCGCCTGTCCGCCTGTCTTCCGATCCGTCAGACGCACGCCTCCTGGTTCATCCTGCGAGGAAAATCCGATGCGCACGACTGTGTCCCTGATGGTTCTGGCCCTGGCCGTAGGCGGCGGCGCCCCAGCCTTTGCCCAGACGGCTGCGGTTCCCGAGGCCTCGCGGGCCCATCCGGCCCTGTGGCCCCATGCGGCGACCCCGGCGGCGATCAGCGACGCGCGGACTGAGGCCTTCGTCACCGAACTGATGGCGAAGATGACGTTGGAGGAGAAGGTCGGGCAGCTGATCCAGGCCGACATCGCCTCGATCACGCCGGACGATCTGAAGACCTATCCGCTGGGCTCGATCCTGGCGGGCGGCAGCTCCGGTCCGTGGGGCGACGACAGGGCGACGGCGCAGAAATGGCTGGACCTGGCCCGCGCCTACCGCGCCGCCAACGAAGCGCGCGGCGGCACGACCATCCCGCTGATCTACGGCATCGACGCGGTGCATGGGCACAACAACGTCCCCGGCGCGACCATCTTCCCGCACAATATCGGCCTGGGCGCGGCGCGTGATCCGGACCTGATCCGGCGGATCGGCGCGGCGACGGCGCTGGAAGTTGCGGTGACGGGGGCGGAGTGGACCTTCGGCCCGACCCTGGCCGTGCCGCGCGACGACCGCTGGGGCCGGTCCTACGAGGGCTATGCCGAGGACCCGGAGGTCCAGCGGTCCTACGCCGGGCCGATGACCCTGGGGCTCCAGGGCGAGCTGCAGCCGGGGCGGCCGCTGGCGCCCGGCCATATCGCCGGATCGGCGAAACACTTCCTGGCCGACGGCGGCACCTTCGAGGGCGAGGACCAGGGCGACTTCCGGGGCGCGGAGCAGGAGCTGATCGACGTCCACCTGGGCGGCTATGTCCAGGCGATCGACGCGGGCGTGCTGTCGATCATGGCCAGCTTCTCGGGCTGGAACGGCTACAAGCACTCGGGCAACCCGACATTGCTGACCGACGTGCTGCGCGGGCCCCTGGGGTTCAAGGGCTTCGTGGTGTCCGACTGGAACGCCCATGGGCAACTGCCGGGCTGCACCAATGAGAGCTGCGCCCTGGCCGTCAACGCCGGCATCGACATGCTGATGGCGCCCGACAGCTGGAAGCCGCTGTACGCCTCGACCCTGGCCCAGGCCAGGTCGGGCGAGATCCCGGCGACGCGGGTGGACGAAGCGGTGCGCCGCATCCTGATCGCCAAGGTCAAGACCGGCCTGTTCGAACCGACGCGGCCGGTCGAGGGCCGGTTCGAGGAACTGGCCTCGCCGGCGCACCGGGCCCTGGCGCGCGAGGCGGTGCGCAAGTCGCTGGTGCTGCTGAAGAACGACGGCGTCCTGCCGGTCCGCGCCAATGCGCGGGTGCTGGTGGCGGGGACGGCGGCCGACGACATCGGCCAGGCCTCCGGCGGCTGGACCCTGAGCTGGCAGGGGACGGGCAATTCCAACGCCGACTTCCCCCAGGGCCAGTCGATCTGGGGCGGGATCGAAGAGGCCGTGAAGGCGGGGGGCGGGAGCGCGACCCTGAGCGCGGACGGGAGCTTCACCCAGAAACCGGACGTGGCCATCGTCGTCTTCGGCGAGACCCCCTATGCCGAGTTCCAGGGCGACGTGGACAATCTGGATTACGTGCCCAGCGCGCCGCTGGAGACGCTGAAGCGGCTGAAGGCGGCGGGCATTCCAACCGTGTCGGTCTTCCTGTCGGGGCGGCCGATGTGGACCAACCCTGAGATCAACGCCTCGGACGCCTTCGTGGCCGCCTGGCTGCCTGGGACCGAGGGCGGCGGGGTCGCCGACATTCTGGTGGGCGGCGCCGACGGCAAGCCGCGCAACGACTTCCACGGCAAGCTGTCCTTCAGCTGGCCCAAGGATGCGACGGGGACGCCGCTGAACCACGGCCAGCCGGGCTATGATCCCCAGTTCGCCTATGGCTATGGCCTCAGCTACGCCGCGCCGGCGACGGTTGGGATGCTGTCGGAGGAGAGCGGGGTCTCGGCCCAGGCGACCAATCTGGACCGCTATTTCGTCGACGGCCGGTTCGTCTCGCCGTGGAGCCTGCTGCTGAACGACGCCGGGGGACAGACCCGGCCCGGCACGGCCAAGACGGCGTCCAGCCCGCGCGCCGGCGTCGCCTCGCGCCCGGTCGACGACCTGGCCCAGGAAAGCGGCCAGCAGTTCGCCTTTGCGGGAACGGGAGCGGCCAGTGTCGAGATCTGGGGCACGCCCGTTGATCTGACGCGTCAGGCCAATGGGGCCGTGGCCCTGGGCTTCCGCTACCGGGTGGACGCTGCGCCGAGCGCGCCTGTGGCCTTCAAGCTGGGCGGCGGAGCCATCGACCTGACCGGCCTGCTGCGCTCGGCCCCGGTGGGCCAGTGGCGCGAGGCCCGCATCCCCCTGACCTGTTTCCGCACCGACGGCGGGGACCTGTCGAAGGTCGAGGTTCCATTCCACATGGCGACCAGCGGGACGCTGACGGTGTCGGTGTCCGAGATCAAGCTGGACTCCAGCCAGACCGAGACGCGCTGCCCGGCATAAGGGGCTATGAACACCCTAAGCGGAAGCGCTGAGCTTCCGCTTAGGGTGATGGGGTGGACGCCCCCCGACGGCATCTATGTGCCAGAGTGAGGTGTTGAACAGCACTCGAAGGAGGCGTCCGTGGAACAAGTTAGCACTGTCGGTCTGGATCTCGCCAAGAACATCTTTCAAGCGCATGGCGCTGATGCCTCGGGCGAGGTGGTGTTTCGCAAGAAGTTGGGTCGAGGCCGATTGCTGGCGTTCTTCGCTGGCCTGTCGCCCTGCGTGGTGGCGATGGAGGCCTGCGCCGGCGCCCATTACTGGGGGCGTGAGCTGGCCCGCCAGGGTCATACGATCCGATTGATCCCGCCCATCTATGTAAAGCCGTTCGTGAAGCGTCAGAAGAACGATGCGGCCGATGCCGAAGCCATCTGTGAGGCGGCGCAGCGCCCCAGTATGAGGTTCGTGCCGCTGAAGGAGGAGGAGCAGCAGGCCAGCAGCGTGGTCTTTCGGGCCCGCGACCTTCTGGTCCGGCAGCGAACCCAGACGATCAACGCCCTGCGCGGTCACCTGGCCGAATACGGCTGGATTGTTCCCAAGGGCGTTCCGCACGTCGATAGGTTGATCGCGCGCGTCGAAGATCCGGCAGAGGCGCTTCCAACCGCCGCGCGGACGATTCTTCTCGTCCTGGTCTCGACCCTCCGATCGCTGGACCAGCAGATCGCCGTGCTCGATGCGGAGATTGCTTCCCGGGCCAAGAACGATCCGGTTGCGCGTCGACTGATGACCATTCCGGGATCGGTCCCATCACAGCTACAGCCTTGGTCGCACTGGCCCCGTCACCCGAAGCCTTCAAGAGCGGTCGGCACTTCGCCGCCTGGCTGGGACTGACGCCGCGACAACGATCCACCGGCGGTCAGCAGAAGCTCGGCGCGATCACCAAGATGGGCGAGCGAACGCTTCGACGGCTGCTGACCATCGGGGCCAGCGCGGTGATCAAACAGGCCGTCATTCGGGGCGCGCCAGCAGGTTCCTGGCTGAGCCAGATGCTGGAGAGAAAGCCCAAGATGTTGGTCATCGTCGCCTTGGCGAACAAGAACGCCCGCATAGTCTGGGCGCTCTTGGCCAAGGGCGATGTCTACCGAGCTCCGGTCGTGTCGGCCTAGCCAGCACGACCGCGAGACGTCGAAGCGTAGGGATGAGCGAAGGAGCGTATGGCGCAACAGTCGGCGAGACGGGATCAGGAAAACCAGGGCTTTCCACTGTGCTTCGAGCACGCCGTGGGTGATTTGGACCGGATCCGCGAACTCCCATACAGGCCAGCGGTCTTTGAGCGACCGCATCAACAGGCCGGACAGATGGCAGCATCCGACTACGTGTCAGAAATTCCCGAAAATCACTCTTGCGCTGAAGGGGGCGTCCACAGATGGGAAGCAGACGCTAGCGAACTTCCCATCGAGCAAAGGCGTAGTAGCTATCGCCAGCCGGGGGAAAACTACCATCGGTGCCCTGCGCGGTCGCCCTGAGCTGAACGCGTGTTGCCCATGCGCCGAACGAAGAACCCGGTTCCGACTCGGCGACAAGACTGCACGCCGTCGTCACGCCACCTTCACCGAGGTCGCATTTCAACAGCGCCCATCCCTTGCCGATCCCATCGATGGGCATCGTCGTCATTAGGCTTTGCGGCACTTGCCTCCGGAGCTCGGCAGGGCACCAAAGCCGAGATCCTGTCGTTAGGTCACGCTCGGATAGTTCACAGACGGCAGGTTCAGGCCGCGCTGCGGTAGGCGGTTCCGATTGATAAACAGCGAACAACATCGTGGCGATGATCATCAGCTCTCCTAGGTTCAATCCGCCAACGTCCGCAATGGGTCGAACTGTGACCTGGGGTGCGGTCCGGAAAGCGGACAGGGGTTCGCCAGGCCTGTATTCGTCGAGGAGGGCCCCCGAGCGCCTCCGCTCGCGACCGGAAGGCTTGCGTTCAGGCCGGCGTTTGCAGCGGGTCGAGCGGGAAGGCGACTTCGACGATCAGCCCGTCGGTCGCCCACTGGCGGGTCAGGGCGCCGCCCAGCTGACGGACCACGCTGGCCTTCAGGGAGGATCCGAAGCCTTCCCGGGTCGGCGGAACAACCGTGGGGCCGCCCGTTTCGCGCCACTGGAGCGTCACCTGACCCTCCTTCAGCGTCCAGGTCACCGAGACACGGCCGCCGCCATTGCTGCAGGCTCCGTATTTGTTGGCGTTGGTCGCCAGTTCGTGGAGCAGCATGCTGAGGGGCTGGACCTGTTCGGGCGAAAGCCCGATCTCGGGGCCGTGGGTGTCCACGGTGTCCCTGGGGCAAAGGGCTTCCAGCTCTTCCCTGACCACATCCTCCAGCCGGCCGCCCTCCCAACGCCGACTGGCCAGGGAGGTCTGCGCGCGCGCGAGGGCGCCGATCCGCCCGGCGAGGACGTCCCTGTAGGTCGCGACGTCGTCGGCGCGGGTCAGTCGCGTGAGCGACTGGACGATCGAGAGAACATTGCGCGCCCTGTGATCGACCTCGTTCATCAGCAGCTGGCGGGCCTCCTCGTTGCGCTTCTCCTCACTGATGTCGCGCGCTTCGATGACGGTGCCGATGACCTTCGCCTCGCTGTCGTAGATCGGGCTGGCCGTGAAGGCGACAGGGTAGAAGGAGCCGTCCTTATGAACAAAGACCTCCTCGCCCTGCGTCCCGGCCTGTTCCGGAAACGCGCGGTCGATGGCGCACTCCGAGAGAGGGAAGGGCGAGCCGTCCGGATAGGTGTGATGAATCACGTCATGGAGGGGACGTCCGGTCGTTTCCGCGAAAGCATAGCCCGTGAGTTTCTCCGCCGCCCTGTTCATGAATACACAGTGCTGTCGTTCGTCCATGAGGAAGACGGCCATGGTCGTGTTGCTCAATATGACATCAAGTCGGGTGGCTGTTTCTCGCAGCGCGGCCTCAACCCGCCGATAATCCGTCGTATCCTTGATGGCGGCATAGAAGACCGCGTCATCGCCGTCGTCAAAGAGTTGAAGCTTGACGGACACATTGTATGTGCTGCCGTCCTTGCGTTGGTGGAGGGTGTCGAAGTCAAGTCTGTCGACCTCGCCAGATTGGAGGGGTTTGATCAGTCTCAGGAAATCGGCACGACTGATGTTCGGCTTCAGATCCCAGGGTGTCAGCCGTGAGAGTTCTTCGGAATTATAGCCGAGATTGTCGCGGGCGCCCCTGTTGACGAGTCGAAAGTAGAAGTCGGGCTCGCCGAATATATAGACTTCGCTCGCAGCTTCTTCGACGATGCGCCCGAGGCGCTCGCTGGTCACACCGATAGATTTATTCATGACCAAATCTGCTTCCGACGGGCGCATGACCGTAGATAGTCGCTCGACCCGTGGCAATGGGCTGGTGCGACCAGCAATGGTCAAGCTTTCGTCTGAAGCCGGTGATCAGGAGGGAAGAAGTAAACTCTTCTGCGAGAACCGATATTTCCGAACGACGGCGACCCGCCGCCTCACCCCGCCTCGGCGACGAAGGCCAGGGTGTCTTTCCCGTCCTAAACCGAGAGGGGACGCGGTCACTCGCTGCGTTCCAGCCCGGCGATAGCCTCAGAGATGTCGTCGGCCCTTTTCTTCAGCACCGCCTGAGCGTCGTAGAGGGCGCGGTTGTAGAAGAAGGGCCCGATCTCGGAACTGAGAAAGTCGATCAGCATCTGGGCCTGAAGGTCGCGCAGTTCGACGTCCAGTTCGTCCCGAAAATAGGGTCGCAGCTTCGCCGCTATCGCGGCGGTTTCCTCCCGACTGAACTTGATCGGCTTCATCACGCCACCTCGGCGAGCGCCTCTTCCGCCGCGACCCAGGCGACCTCGGCGGCGTCCAGGTCGGCCTGGGTCTTCGCGCGGGCGCGGGTCAGGCCTTCCAGGGCCTTGGGGTTGTTGACGGCGGCGTTGGCCATGTCGTCGTCGATGCGGGCGATCTCGGCGGTCAGGCGGGCCATGGTCTCCTCCGCCTTCTTGACCGCGTGACGCAGGGTCGAGGGCGAAGGGCCTGATTTGCGGTCGTTCTTCTTGCCCTTGTTGTTCTGGGCGGCGGGAGCGGCGGCGGCCTCTTCCTTCTTGATCTGGCTGGGCTTGGCGATGGCCTGTTTGGCGCGGTCCAGAACGAACCTGGCGTAGTCGTCCATGTCGCCGTCGAACGGCTTGACCGTGCCGTCGGCGGCCAGCCACAGCCGGTCGGCCACCATCTCCATCAGCGAACGGTCGTGGGTGATCAGGATGACGGCGCCGGAATAGTCGTTCAGGGCGTCGAGCAGGGCGCGGCGGCTGTCGATGTCCAGGTGGTTGGTCGGTTCGTCGAGGATCAGGACGTGGGGCGCGTCCATGGCCACCATGTTCAGCAGCAGTCGGGCGCGCTCGCCGCCCGACAGGCTGTCGACCGTGGTCTCCTGCTTCTCATAGCCCAAGCCGAACTGGGCCAGTTTGGAGCGGCGGGCGCTTTCGGGGGCGTCCGGCATGGCGCGGCGGATGATCTCCAGCGGCGTGTCGGTCGGGTCCATCGCCTCGATCTGGTGCTGGTGGAACCAGCCCACGCGCATCTTGCGGTCGCGGTGCAGTTCGCCCTCGGACACGTCCAGGGCGCCGGCGATCATCTTGGCGAAGGTGGACTTGCCCGCGCCGTTGACGCCCAGCAGACCGATACGGTCGTCCAGATCCATCCTCAGGTTCAGATTGCGCAGGATCGGCTTGCCCACGTCATAGCCGACATTGGCTCGCTCCAGCCGGATCAGCGGCGGGGCCAGTGGGCGCGGCGGCGAGGGCAGGGTGAAGGGGGCGACCCGTTCCTCGATGGTGGTGGCCACGGGCTGCATCTTCTCCAGCCGCTTCATCCGCGACTGGGCCTGGGCGGCCTTGGAGGCCTTGGCCTTGAACCGGTCGACGAAGGCCTGGAGGTGGGCGCGTTCGGCGTCCTGCTTGGCCTTGGCCGACAACTGCAGCCGGGCCTTTTCGGCGCGAGCCTTTTCGAAGGCGTCGTAGTTCCCGGTGTAGAGGGTCAGGGTGTGGTTCGCGAGGTGCAGGATATGGGTGCAGACCTCGTTCAGCATCTCGCGGTCGTGGGAGATGATCAGGGCCGTGTGCGGATATTTCTTCAGCCGCGCCTCAAGCCACAGGGCGCCTTCCAGGTCGAGGTAGTTGGTCGGTTCGTCGAGCAGCAGCATGTCCGGCTCGGCGAACAGGGCGGCGGCCAGGGCGACGCGCATCCGCCAGCCGCCCGAGAACTCGGACATGGGCCGGGCCTGGTTCTCCTGGTCGAAGCCCAGGCCGACCAGGATTTCGGCGGCGCGCGCGGGGGCGGCGTCGGCGTCGATCTCGATCAGGCGCGACCAGATCTCGCCCATCTCTTCCGGCTCGGCGGTCTCCAGCCGGCCCAGCAGGGTGTGGCGTTCGACGTCGGCCTCAAGGATGGTGTCGATGACGCTGACGGGTGTGGCCGGGTGCTCCTGGTCGACCGAGCCGATGCGGGCGGTCTTGGGCAGGCTGATCTCGTCGCCGTTGGCGTTCAACTCGCCCAGGATCAGCTTGAACAGGGTGGACTTGCCGATGCCGTTGCGGCCCACCAGGCCGACCTTGGCGCCCGGCGGCAGGCTGACGGAGGCGTCCACGAGGAATTTGCGGCCCCAGGCGTTGAAGGTCAGGTCGGTGATCTGGAGCATGGGAGGCGCAATGGACTTTCTGACCGGTCATCTCTATATGACCAGTCATGACGTATGATCTTGTAAGCGGCGAGGTCGTCATAACGGCCACGGAGTTCAAGGCCAAGTGCCTGGACCTGCTGGATCGCGTGAACTCGGGCGAGATCCGCAGGGTTCGCATCACCAAGCGCGGCAAGGAGGTGGCGGTGGTCGCCGGTTCCGCTGCGCCAGAGGATAGAGGCGACTTCATCGGCTGGCAGGCTGGAAGCGTCGATCTGCCGGACGATCTGGACATCGATGGTCCAATCTATGACCCCGAAGTGGATGGCGTCTGTGATCCGATGAGCGGTCTGCGTTGAGCTTGAAGCCGACAAGGGCCGTGGGGCGAGGGCTGGGGGCTCTGTCCAAGGCGGGGCAGTCCAAAGCGGCGATACTGTTGGACACCAACGCGATCATTCGGGCGCAACTGGATCGCGATTTGCGACCTGAGGCCCGTGCCGCGATACAGGCCGCGCAGGCCGAAGACGGAATCCTCGTGTCGGTGGTCTCCGCTTGGGAGATCGGTCTGCTTGCGCGAAATCGGCAAAGCCCGACGGGACGACTGTTTCAACCCGACGCCGCGACATGGTTCGACAATGTCCTGAGCGCGCCGGGCGTCTGGATGGCTCCGATGAACCACCAGATTGCGTTTGCCGCGTGGAACCTCCCGGAGCCGATCCACGGCGATCCAGCGGATCGACTGATGATCGCTATCGCTCGCGAACTTGACGTACCGTTGATCACCCGCGACCGCGCCATCCTCGACTATGCCGCCGCCGGTCACGTGCGCGCCATCGCCTGCTGATAAGACAGGCTTGGCGCGGGGGCGGGGCGTCGCTATAAGCCCGCGACCCTTAGTCTCCCTAACAAGAAGTCAATTCCCATGACCGAACGCACCTTCTCGATCATCAAGCCCGACGCGACCCGCCGCAACCTGACCGGCGCGATCAACGCCGTGATCGAAGGCGCCGGCCTGCGCATCGTGGCCCAGCGTCGCGTCAAGCTGTCGACCGACCAGGCCAAGAAGTTCTACGAAGTCCACGCCGAGCGTCCGTTCTACGGCGAACTGGTCGAGCAAATGACCGCCGAGCCGGTCGTCGTCCAGGTGCTGGAAGGCGAGAACGCCGTCGCCGCCTATCGTGAAATCATGGGCGCCACCAACCCGGAACAGGCCGCCGAAGGCACGATCCGCAAACTGTTCGCCCTGTCGATCGGCGAGAATTCGGTCCACGGTTCGGACAGCCAGGACAACGCCAAGATCGAGATCGCCCAGTTCTTCACCGACGACCAGATCGTCGGCTAAGGCGCTCAAGTCGCGAGGGACCGCGTCCCGACCTAGCGCAAAGTCGGCGCTCAAGTCGCGTTCCGCAGCTCGCAACAGCGACTGAGACATTAAGGCCCGCGTCCGGAACCGGACGCGGGCCTTTTCGTTGGGTCAGTCTCGTCTCAGTCCCCCCGGAGTAGCCTTATGAAAACCCTGCTGAAACTGACCCCCGTCATCGGCGCCGTGGCCTTACTGGCCGCCTGTGGCCAGACCATGGAACAACGCGCCGCCACCGGCGCCCTGGGTGGCGCTGTCGCCGGCCAGGTCGTTGGCGGCAACACCGGTTCGACCGTGGCGGGCGCCGCGATCGGCGCTGTCGCCGGTGCAGCGACCACGCCGAAGTAAGACCTTCAGCCCTGTGCTGAAAAAGCCCAACGGCTGAAAAAGAAAGGCCCGGAGCGATGCTCCGGGCCTTTTCCGTTCGGGCTGCGTGACCGCTTACCAGATGCGGGCGCGGGCCTCGGGGGCGATGTAGGCCTTCTGGTCGGGCGAGACGCCGAAGGCGGCGTACCAGGCGTCGATGTTGCGCGGCGAGGTGGCGGCGCGGACCGAGCCCGGCGAGTGCGGATCGGTGGTCAGCTGTTCCTTCAGCGCCGCCTCGCGCGACTTCTCGCGCCAGACCTGGGCCCAGCCCAGGAAGACGCGCTGGTCGCCCGACAGGCCGTCGATCACCGGAGCCGGCTGGCCGTTCAGCGACTTGTGGTAGGCGTCCAGCGCTAGCAGCAGGCCGCCCAGGTCGGCGATGTTCTCGCCCATGGTCAGGTCGCCGTTGACGTGAACGCCGGGCAGGGGCTCCAGGCTGTTGTAGATGTCGCCCAGAACCTTGGCCCGCGCCTCGAAACGGGCGGCGTCTTCCGGCGTCCACCAGTCGCGCAGCACGCCGTCGCCGTCGGACTTGCGGCCCTGGTCGTCAAAGCCGTGGGTGATCTCGTGGCCGATGACCGCGCCGATGCCGCCGTAGTTGACGGCCGGGTCCGCGTTCGGATCGAAGAAGGGCGCCTGCAGGATGGCGGCCGGGAAGACGATCTCGTTGCGCGGCGGGTTGTAGTAGGCGTTCACCGTCTGGGGCGTCATACCCCATTCCAGCGGATCGACCGGCTTGCCGATCTTGCCGCGCTGATACGCCCATTCGAACGCCGAGGAGCGTTCGACATTGCCGTACAGGTCGCCGGCGGTCAGTTCGAGACCGTCATACGACCGCCACTTGTCCGGATAGCCGATCTTCACCCCGAACTTGGACATCTTGTAGAGGGCCTGTTCGCGGGTCGCCTCGCTCATCCAGTCGAGCGTCTTCAGCCGTTCGGTCATGGCCGCGCGGATATTGTCGACCAGGGTCTCCATCTGGGCCTTGGACGAGGCGGGGAAGTGCAGGCGGACATATTCCTGGGCCAGGACTTCGCCCAACTGGCCGTCGACCAGGGCCACGCCGCGGTTCCAGCGGGGACGGTTCTCGGGCTGGCCGCGCAGGGTCTTGCCGCGGAAGTCGAAGCGGGCGTCGACGAAGGCCTTGGACAGATAGGGGCTGGCCTGATCGACGATCTGGGTCGCCTCCCACGCCTTCAGGGTCTCGATCGGGGTTTCGGCGAAGACCTGGGCGATGCCCGGGAAGGCCGTGTTCTCCATCAGCACCAGGGTGTCGAGGTTCCCCACCTGAGCGCCGTCGAGGAAGGCCGTCCAATCGAAGCCGGGAGCGAACGTCGCCAAGTCAGCGACTTTGGTGGGGTTGTAGAGCTTGTCGATCTGGCGACGCTCGACCGTGGTCCAGTGTTTCTCGGCGACCTTGGTCTCGAAGGCCAGGATGTCGGCGGCGCTCTGGGCCGGATTGGTCCAGCCGATGGCCGTCAGGGTCTGGGTCAGATAGGCCAGATAGGCCTCGCGCTGGGCGGCGAAGTCCGGCTTCAGATAATAGTCGCGGTCGGGGAGACCGAGCCCGCCCTGGGCCAGATAGGCCGAGTTGATGTTCGGGTTCTGAAGGTCCTCGAAGACCGCGACGCCGAACAGGGAGCCGCCGAAGCCGGAATGGCTGGCGCCCATCAGGCGGGCCATGGCGGCGTGGTCGGTCACGGCCTTCACGGCGGCGAGGTCGGCGGCCATGGGCGCGGCGCCCAGCTGTTCGACGCGGGCCTCGTCCATGAAGCTGGCGTAGAGGGCGCCGACCTTCTGGGCGTTGGCGTTGACCGGATTGGCGGCGCTGGCCTCGATGATCGAGCGGAGCTGGGCCTGGGCGTTCTCATAGAGGACGTCGAAGGGACCGAACCGGGCCTTGTCGGCGGGGATCTCGGTGGTGCGGAGATAGGTTCCGTTGGCGTATTCGTTGAAGTCGTCGCCCGGCTTGACGCTGGTGTCGCGGCCGGCGAGGTCAAAGCCCCAGGCGCCGAAGGGGGCGGGGGCGCCGTGCGCGTCGTGCGAATGGTCCTGGGCCGAGGCGCCGCCGGTCAGGGCGACGACGATACAGGCCGAGCAGGCGGCCATAAGGCGAATACGATTCATGAAGGATAGGGTCCCGATTTTTGTCGGCCGCACCTTTGCGCCGGTGCGGCGGCCTGTCGCATGAAGTTTTCGTAATCCGGCGAGAGGTGGTTCTCGGTGGATGCGGTCAGCGGCCCACGCCTGAACCTCATCGCCTTCCCTGGAAGTCGTCCATCGAATGATAGACGCCCAGCCAGCGCCCGCCGATCAGGTCGAACCATCGTACCGGCAGAAGACCGCGGACCAGGGGCAAAAGGTTCACAATCCACGGCAGTCGCAGAACGATCCTGTCCGTCTTGATCGCCGCGACGATCCGATCGACGACCTTGTCGGGTCTGAGGATGGGGATGACGGGCGAACGCACGCCCTGGAACATGCCGGTGTCGATGTAATAGGGCATGACGGTCGTGACCTTCACGCCGGTCGCCTCTTGCTCCATTTCGATGCGCAGGGAATCGGACCAGCCGATCACGGCCCATTTGCTGGCGCAGTAGACCGACATTTTGGGGTTGGAAACCAGGCCGGCTGCGGAGGCGATGTTGACGATATGGCCGCCGCCCCGGGCGATCATGCCGGGCAGGACGGCGTGCGCCACATACATCGGCGCCAGCGCGTTCACATCCATGGTTCGCGCGATGTCGTCGGGGCTGTGGGCGACGAAGGGCCGACCGGTCACCACGCCGGCGTTGTTCACCAGTATGTCCACTTTGATCGCGGCCTCGTTCATCTCTTGAACCGTGGCGCGGATACGTTCGGGGTCGGCCAGATCGACCAGATAGGTCGACACGGCGACGCCGTCCCCGGCCAAGTCGTGGGCCAGTCGCTCCATGGCCTCCGCCTGGATATCCCAGAGGACCAGATGCGCGGCGCCCTCAGCGACGAACCTCCGCGCCATCAGCGCGCCGATCCCGGACGCCCCGCCGGTGATCAGAACCGTCTTGCCGCCAATCCTGCTCATGAGAGTCCATCCGTGTCCGCAGTACTCAAGAACTGGAGTATTTGCTCTCATTTGACAAGACTGGTAGTCGAGGAAGCCCTTCGCTCCGTCGTCGCCGAATGAGGCCGGGCGAAGTCCAAGTCACAGGGAGACCCATGGCCGCCAACCCGACGGATGCTCAGGACGGTCCCGGGCCCACCGGAAGCGGGCCTGTGCGGCGGCCGCCGGTCCAGGATCGCGGCCGTCGGCGGGTTGAGCAGATCCTCGACGCCGCCGCCGAAGTGATCGGCGAAATGGGCGTGGACAACGCCACGACCAATATGATCGCTGCGCGGGCCAGTACGTCGGTCGGGGTGCTCTATCGCTTCTTCCCCCACAAGCGCGCGATCATCGAGATGCTGGCGATGCGCTATGTGCACGAGACGGAACAGATTCTGAGCCGTCAGGAGCAGGCGGGCATTGCGGTTTGGCCCCTGCGTCAGGCGGTCGAATGGGTCCTGCATGCGCTGACGGACTTTCATCAGGCCCATCCCGCCTATCAACACGTCTATCGGGCCGTGCGCGGCTCCAGCAGTCCGGAAAGCATCGCATTGCTCGATCACACCCGGGTCGTCGTCGATCGCTTGCTGGCGCTCCGCGCACGGCATGTCCTGCCCCAGGACCGCGAATGGCACGCCACCACAGTGGTCGAGGCGGCGCATGCCCTGGTGGTTCAGGCCTGCGCTCTGACGCCTGACAAACGCGCGCGGCTTATCGAGGAAACCGCCCTGATGCTGACCCGGTACCTGACGCCGGATTATGCGCCTTCGGACCGGGCCTGACGGCGCAGCATGGAGAGGTTCAGGCCCGCGCCAAACCCTTGCAGAAGCTCGTCAGCACCTGCGGATACAACCCATGTTCCCCCGTCTTCACCCGCTCGGCCAAGGCGGCGGGCGTGTCGTCGCCCAGGATCGGCACACGGGCCTGGCCCAGGATCGGACCTTCGTCCACGCCTTCGGTGACCAGATGAATGGTGCAGCCGGCCTCGGCGTCGCCGGCGGCGATGGCGCGGGCGTGAGTGTCGAGGCCGGGATAGAGGGGCAGCAGGCTGGGGTGGATGTTCAGCATCCGGCCCTCCCATGCGCGCACCAGCCACGGCGTCAGGATCCGCATATAGCCGGCCAGGGCGACCACCTCGACGCCGGTCGCGCGCAGGGCCTCGTCAACCGCCCGCTCATGGGCCTCGCGGTCCTTGCCGAACGGCTTGTGGGGGATGGAGACGGTCGCGACGCCCTTGGCCGAGGCGATGGCCAGGCCGCCCGCGTCTTCGATGTTGGACAGGACCAGGGCGACCTCATAGCCGCTGTCGGCGGCCTGACCGGCGTCGATCAGGGCGGCCATGTTGGAGCCGGTCCCGGAGATCAGGACGGCGACGCGGACGGGAGAAACGGCTCGGGACGACATGGCCGCCCCCATGGCGGGGCGGGCGACGCTTGGCAAGGATCAAACGCGATCCGCTCTTGTTGTCCGCCGTGTTCGGACGTTACCGTGTAACGTCGCCCATCCGACGAGGGGTCCTGAGGGGCGGCGGGTACAGGGGATTATCGCATGAAGAGACTGATCTGCCTCGCGGCCATGGCTGCGATGCTGGGCGCGCCCGCAGCGTCCTTCGCTCAGGAGAGCGGTTCGAACAGCGGCGCCAGCGGCGGCGCGATGCGCTCGGCGACCGACCGGTTCCGCAACGCCAACGCCGACGCCATCGAAAAGGACTGGGCGCGCGCGCCGGTCAAGGAGGCCGAGGTCACGACGGCCCATTCGGTCAACGCCCATGGCAAGACCCTGCGGTATCACGCGACGGCGGGGACGCTGACGATCCGCGACGACGCGGGCATGCCGACGGCCAGCCTGTTCTATACCGCCTATACGCTGGACGGTCAGCCGGTGGGGACGCGGCCGGTGACCTATCTGTACAACGGCGGGCCGGGCTCGCCGACGGTGTGGCTGCACATGGGCTCGTTCGGGCCGATGCGGGTCCAGACCGACGAGCCGACGGTGGTGCGGCCCGCGCCCTTCGCCTTTGGTCCCAACGATATGACCCTGCTGGACCAGACGGATCTGGTCTTCATCGACATGGTGGGGGCGGGCTTCTCGCGGCCGCTGGGCGAGACGGCGGGTTCGGCCTTCTGGGGCGTGGATCAGGACGCCGACGCCTTCGCCCGCGCCATCATGCGCTACACGACCAAGTTCAGCCGCTGGTCCAGCCCGAAATACATCATCGGCGAATCCTACGGCACCCTGCGCACCGGCGCCGTGGCCTTCCAGCTGGAAGACCGGGGCATGTCGCTGAATGGGGTGGTGCTGCTGTCCTCGATCATGAACTACGGTGTGCGTCAGCCGGGCTATCCGCAGAATTTCGTCACCCTGCTGCCGACCTATGCGGCGACGGCCTGGTATCACCGCAAGCTGGCCCATCCGGCGGCGACGGTGGAGGAACAGGTGCAGCGGGCGCGCGACTTCGCGCTCGGACCCTACGCCTCGGCCCTGGCCAAGGGGCATATGATCTCGGACGCCGAGCGCGCCGACATCGTGCGTCAGATGAGCGAACTGACCGGCCTGTCGCCCAATTTCATCGACAACGCCAATCTGCGGGTCGAGCTGAGCAGCTTCCGCAAGGAACTGCTGCGTGACCGGCGCCAGACCATCGGGCGACTGGACACCCGCTATCTGGGTCTGGACGACGACGCCTCTGGGGATTCGCCCGAGGACGATCCCTCCAGCTCGGCCGTGACGGGGGCCTATTTCGGCATCTTCCGCGACTATGTGGCCAATGAGCTGAAGTACGACACCGACGTCGAATACCGGATGTCGGCGCGGGGCCTGCCGGGCTTCAACTGGAACTGGAACCACCGTCCGCCGGTCGGCGGGCCGCAGACGACACCGAATACGGCGGTCGATCTGGCCACGGCGATGCGGCGCAATCCGTATCTGAAGGTGATGGCGCTGAACGGCTATTACGACGCCGCCACCCCCTTCTTCTCGACCGAGTTCGACCTGGCCCAGATGATGCTGGAGCCCAGCCTGAGGCCGAACCTGGAGTTCACCTATTATGAGGGCGGGCACATGATGTACCTGAGCCACGACGCCCTGGTGAAGCTGCACGCCGACCTGTCGCGCTTCTACAGCGAAACGGCGAACGGCGGGGCGCGCTGATACGCAAGAGGGCCGGAGGCGTCGCCGCCTCCGGCCCTTGTTTCATGCGAAACCGGCGCGTCGAAGGATCAGGCCGCTTCCAGCTGTCCGCAGACGAAGGCGACCTCGCCCGCGTTGAGCAGGGCGGCCAGAACCGGCTCGGCGTTTTCGGGCGAGACGATCAGGATGAAGCCGACGCCGCAGTTGAAGGTGCGGCGCATCTCGTGGTCGCTGATGCCGCCGGTTTCGGCCAGCCACTGGAAGACGTGGGGCATGGGCCAGCTGTTCCAGTCGAACGAAGCCTTCAGCCCCTCGGCGATGCAGCGGGGCGGGTTCTCGATCAGGCCGCCGCCGGTGATGTGGGCCGCACCCTTGACCAGGCCCGCCTTCATCAGGGGAAGGACCGGCTTCACATAGATGCGGGTCGGCTCCATCAGGGCCTGGGCCAGGGAGCGGTCCTTGGCGAAGGGGGCGTCGTCGCCCCAGGCCAGGCCGGACTTCTCGACCACCTTGCGGACCAGGGAATAGCCGTTCGAGTGCGGACCCGTGGAGCCCAGACCGATGATGATGTCGCCGGCCGCCTGGCGGTCCAGATAGGGCAGGGCGTGGCCGCGCTCGACCGCGCCCAGGCTGAAGCCGGCCAGATCATAGTCGCCGTCGGTGTACATGCCGGGCATTTCAGCGGTTTCGCCGCCGACCAGGGCGCAGCCGGCCTGGCGGCAGCCCTCGGCGATGCCGGCGACGACGCGGCGGGCGGCGTCGATCTCCAGACGGCCGGTGGCGTAGTAGTCGAGGAACAGAAGCGGCTCGGCGCCCTGGGCCAAGAGGTCGTTGACGCACATGGCGACCAGGTCGATCCCGACGCCGTCATGACGGCCGGTTTCGATGGCGATCTTCAGCTTGGTGCCGACGCCGTCGGTGGTGGTGACGATCAGCGGATCTTCAAATCCGGCGGCCTTCAGGTCGAACAGGGCGCCGAAACCGCCCAGCGACGGCTCCGAACCGGGGCGCGCCGTGGACCTGGCCAGGGGCTTGATGTGTTCGACCAGCATCTCGCCTGCGTCGATGTCCACGCCCGCATCGGCGTAGGTCAGGCCGTTTTCGAGAGGCTTTTGGGTGTCGCTCATGGTGTTCGGGCCTGGAATCGGGGCGGAAATGCAGCGCGGCTCTTGCCACAGGTGGGTTGCGGGGGGCTATAGCATCGGAATGACGCCGATCACCACCAATGAGGCGCTGGCCGATTTTTGCGCCCGCCTCGCCACCGCCCCGTTCATCACGGTCGACACCGAGTTCATGCGGGAAACGACCTACTGGCCCAGGCTGTGCCTGATCCAGGCCGCGTCCGCCGATCACGCCGGGATCATCGATCCCATGGCGGAAGGCCTGGACCTGGAGCCTTTCCTGGACCTGTTGCGCGATCCGAAGATCATCAAGGTCTTCCACGCCTGCCGCCAGGACGTCGAAATCTTCGTGCGACTGGGCGCCATGCCCAGGCCGATGTTCGACACCCAGGTGGCGGCCATGGCGGCCGGGTTCGGCGAACAGGTCGCCTATGATTCGCTGGTGCGGCAGATGCTGCGCGTCGAACTGGACAAGGGCAGCCGCTTCACCGACTGGGCGCGACGCCCGCTGTCGGACAGCCAGCTGGTCTACGCGCTGGGCGACGTGACCCATCTGGCGGCCCTGTATCCCAAGCTGCGCGACCGGCTGAAGAAGGAGGGACGGCTGGACTGGGTGATGTCGGAGATGGAGAGCCTGATCGATCCGGCCCTGTACGACACCAATCCCGAGAACGCCTGGAAGCGGCTGAAGCCCAAGAAATTCTCGGCCAAATACCTGGCGGCCTTCAAGGCCGTGGCAGTCTGGCGCGAGCGTGCGGCCCAGGAGCGTGACCAGCCGCGCGGCCGCATCCTGAAGGACGAGGGCATCGACGAGGTCGCGCAACAGACCCCCACCGATCCCGAGGCCTTCAACCGTCTGCGTTCGGTGCCCAAGGGCTTCGGCGGATCGCGCCTGGGCCTGGAGCTGGCCGAGGAGCTGAAGCGCGTCCTGGCCGATCCCGAATCCCATGCGCCCGAGATGGAGCGGCCGGCCCATCGCCAGCCAGCGCCGCCGTCGGTGGTGGAGCTGCTGAAGGTGCTGCTGAAGGCCAAGAGCGACAACGCCGGGGTGGCGTCCAAGCTGATCGCCACCGTGTCGGATCTGGAAAAGATCGCCGTCACCGACGACGCCGATGTGGATGCGTTGAAGGGCTGGCGGCGCGAGATCTTCGGGGAGGACGCGCTGAAGCTGAAGCGGGGCGAGATCGCCCTGGTGCTGAGCGGATCGCGGGTCGAGGTCGTCGAGATCGAGGGGTAGATTTCCTGTCTCCTCCCCGCTGCGGGGGGAGGAGACCTTCTTCTTCCTAGATTTTCAGGCCCAGTCCCATCGCCTCGGCCAGGGCCTTGGCGCGCTTTTTCGTCTGTTCGCCCAGCAGGACGTCGGCGTAGCCTTCAGTGGCTGTCAGCTTCAGTTCGGTCTTGCCGACCGTGGCGGTGGCGTTGGCGAGCAGTTGCGACGACCGACCCGACAGATCGCAGGCCAGGCGGATGGCCAGGCCCAGGGCGCGGGCGCGCTTGGCGGCGTCCTCGTTCAACAGGCGGCTGATGATGTCCGGCTGGGGCGTGGCCGGACCGCCGCCGTAGCGGGCGTTCATGGCGCAGGCGAGGAAGGCGCGCTCCGCATGGCTGACGCCCGCCACGGGCGCACGCAGAACCTGGTCGAAGACCAGTTCCAGACGGTGGTCCGGATGCAGGCGGGCGCCCAGGTCCGACAGGCGGCAGGCGGCGGCGGACAGGACGCCGTCGCGCGCGGCGCCGAAGGCCGACGGCAGGGCCGAGACGACGTCGGAAATCCAGCCGTTCAGGGCGCCGGGCAGGGCGGGGTCGATCCCCTGCCGTCCGCCCAGAGCCGCGCACCCGGCCAGCAGCGGATCGGCCGCCTGGGTCGCCTCGTCCAGGGTTTCGAACAACAGGCCTTCGCGCACCCCCCAGGCGGACATCTCGATCCGCTTCAGGTTCAGGTGCTTGATCAGACCTTCCAGCACCAGGCCGGCGTAGGGCAGGGTTTCGGCCCGCTTCTTGGACACGCTGGGCAGTTTCGCCAGGCTGGCGGCCGACTGTTGCGCGACCAGACGCGCGGTCTCCAGCGCCTCGTCCGCCGTGATCTCGTACTGGTGCACGACCTTCAGCGGATAGGATTTCAGCGCCATATGGACTTGGGCCAGGGTGCGCCAGGCGCCGCCGACGGCGTAGAGGCGGTCGGTCTGGAACTGGGCCGCGACGGGTTTCAGCCTCTGGTCGATGCGGGCCTTGATCCGGTCGGCGTCGAATCCCTTGCCCTCGGCCAGGGCGAAGGGGCCCAGCGGCAGGGTCAGCCCCTGTTCGACGCTGCGCGCCGCGCCAGGCGCGCCGTCCAGACGAGTCAGCTCCAGACTGGCGCCGCCCATGTCGGCCGAGACGCCTTGCGCGTCGGGTGCGCCGGCCAGCACCCCCATGGCGGCGTATTTCGCCTCTTCCTCGCCGGACAGGACACGGATCTGCAAGCCCGTCTCGGCGGCGACGCGCTGGCAGAACTCAGGGCCGTCCCTGGCTTCGCGCACGGCCGCGGTGGCGGCGATCAGGGTGGCGTCGGGGCGAACCCCCTCCAGCACGGCGGCGAAACGGCGCAGGGCCGTCATGGCCATGACCACCCCCTCGGGCGACAGCTTGCCGGTGGTCGGCAGGTCGCGGCCCAGACCGGCCAGGACCTTTTCGTTGAACACGGTCCAGATCGCCCGACCTTCCAGCCGGTAGAGAACCAGACGGACCGAGTTGGACCCGATGTCGATGGCCGCGACGTCGCGGCCGGTAAGCGCCAGATCCGGCATCAGCGGCCGGGACGCTCGTAGCTGAGAACGGACGGCAGGGTCTTCACCTTGCGCCCACGGCCCGACAGGCTGGGATTGGTCATGAAATATTTGTGGGCCGAGAAGGGCCGCTCCGGATCGGCGGGGATGAGGCGGGTATAGCGCCCTTCGGCGTCCAGCACCCAGCTTTGTGCGTCGTCCTTCAGATTGGCGACCATGATCTGGTCCAGCACCTGGTCATGGACGGTGGCGTTGCGGATCGGGGTCATCAACTCGACCCGGCGGTCCAGGTTGCGCGTCATCCAGTCGGCCGAGGAGATGAAGACCTTGGCCTTGTCGTGCGGCAGGTCCTTGCCGTTGGCGAAACAGACGATGCGGCTGTGCTCCAGGAAGCGGCCGACGATGGACTTGACGCGGATGTTCTCGGACAGGCCCGTGACGCCCGGCCGCAGGCAGCAGATGCCGCGCACGACCAGATCGATGCGCACGCCCCACTGGCTGGCCCGGTACAGGGCGTCGATGATCTCGGGGTCGACGAGCGAGTTCAGCTTGACCCAGATGGCGGCGGGCTTGCCCATGGCGGCGGCCGACATCTCCTTGCCGATCAGTTCGATCAGGGTGGACTTCATGTTCAGCGGCGAGACCACCAGGGCTTCAAGCTCGTCCGGCGTGGCGTAGCCGGTGATGTAGTTGAACACCCGGCTGGCGTCGCGGCCCAGGACCGGGTCGCACGAGAACAGGGACAGGTCGGTGTAAATCTTGGCCGTGACCGGGTGATAGTTGCCGGTGCCGAAGTGGCAGTAGGTGCGCAAGGCCTCGCCCTCACGCCGCACCACGACGCTGAGCTTGGCGTGGGTCTTGTATTCGACGAAGCCGAAGACGACGTGGACCCCCGCCCGTTCCATCGCCCGGGCCCAGCGCAGATTGGCCTCTTCGTCGAACCGGGCCTTCAGCTCGACCAGGGCGGTGACGTTCTTGCCGTTCTCGGCCGCCTCGATCAGGGCGGCGACGATGGGGCTGTCCTTGGAGGTGCGATACAGGGTCTGTTTGATGGCGATGACGTTCGGGTCCCGCGCCGCCTGACGCAGGAACTGCACCACCACGTCGAAGCTCTCGAACGGGTGGTGGATCAGCATGTCCTTCTCGCGGATGGCGGCGAAGATGTCGCCGCCGTTGTCGCGGACCCGCTCGGGATAGCGCGGCTCATAGCCCTTGAACTTGAGGTCGGGGTGGCCGCCGGGGATCAGATCCGACAGCTGGGCCAGGCCCAGCATGCCGTCGACCAGCACCACGTCCTGGGGCGTCGCCTCCAGTTCGCCGACGATGAAGTCGCGCAGGTCGGTCGGCATCGAGGCCTCGATCTTGATGCGCACGACCGAGCCCAGGCGACGCTGTTTCAGCGCCTCCTCGAACTCGAGCACCAGGTCCTCGGCCTCTTCCTCGATCTCGATATCGCTGTCGCGGATCAGGCGCAGAAGGCCCTTCTCCAGAATGTCACAGCCGGGGAACAGGTGGTCGATGAACAGCAGCAGCACGTTTTCAAGCGTGATGAACCGCTTGCGACCGGGCGCCGAGCGGCCGTCGGTCGGCAGTTCCCAGAAGCGCCGAACCTGGGTCGGCACGGGCACCAGGGCGTAGAAGGTCTTGGCCTCGCCCTTGCGTTTCAGCTTCAGCGCCAGGGAGAAGCCGAGGTTGGGCAGGAAGGGGAAGGGATGGGCCGGGTCAATGGCCAGGGGCGTCAGGACGGCGAAGAGCTGGTTCAGGAACTCGGGCTCCAGCCGCTCCTTCTCGGTCTTGGTCAGGCGGTTGCGGTCGACCACCTCGATGCCGACGGTCGCCAGTTCCTTCTTCAGCTGGCGCCAGCGCACCTGCTGTTCGGCCATCAGGTCGCCGGCCGAGATATTGATCCGCTCGAGCTGTTCGGCCGGGGTCAGGCCGTCGGCCGAAAGCACCCGCACCCGCTCGCGCAACTGGCCCTTCAGGCCGGCGACGCGGGTCATGAAGAACTCGTCGAGATTGTTGGCCGAGATCGACACGAACCGCAGGCGTTCCAGCAGCGGGTGGTTCGGATTGGCGGCCTCTTCCAGCACACGTTCGTTGAAGGCCAGCCAGGAGATTTCACGGTTGAAGAACCGCGTGGGCGAGGCGATCAGGTCCTCGTTCAGGGCAAGCTGGGGGGCGCGGGAAGCGGGGACTTCCTCGCCCAGGGTGGCGTCGTGGATCGCGGCGTCGGTCATGGCCCGGTTCTCGCGCGCGACTGTGACGGCCGCAAGCGGCCATCGACATTTTCATGGGCGGCCATTCGCCCCGGCCCTCAGTCGGTCTCGACCTCGACGGCGGCGCTCATTTCGTCCAGCACCTGCCGGGCCAGGGCTCGGGTGACGGGGCGGTGCAAGGCGTCCAGACGTTCGACCGCAGTCGCCGCAGTGTCGGCGGACCGGTCCAGCCGCCGCACCAGATAGGCGATCACCTCGTCGGTCGGGGCGATGCTGCGCTCGGCGAACCGGGCGCGCAGAATGGCGGACAGGACCCGGTCGTCCGGCGCCTCGACGGCGACGGTCCGGACCGCGTCCAGGCGTGAGCGCAGATCGGGCAGGGCGACGGACCAGTTCCGCGGGGCCGCGCGCGACACCAGCAGCAGGGCGCCGCCGCCCGTATGGGCCAGATTGATCAGGTGAAACAGGCTCTCGTCGTCCGCATCGCGCGCGCGATCCAACAGGACCGGCCGCCCTTCCAGCTCCAGCGGATCGACCAGGGCCGCCTCGACGCCGTTCAGCGGCACGGCCCCGACCCGTTCGGCCCAGTCGGCGGCCAGCCGGCTCTTGCCCGAACCCGCCGGTCCGTAAAGGGCCAGGACCGAACCGGCGCCGTCCGGCCAGCGCGACAATACGCGGACGGCCTCGGCGTTGCTGTCCGACGACACAAAGGCCTCGCCCGCAAGCGGGCGTTCCAGCGGCAGACGCAGCTGTTCGGCGTTCGGTCGGATCATGGCGCTCTGCGCGGGCATGAGCCTGTCATAGCAGAGGCGGAGACGAACTGCGCAGGCGCATCCTGTTGGTACAGGGGAGCGAAGGCCCGCCCTGTGGACGGAATCAGGCGAATTCGGTCAGGGCGGGGATCAGCTTGCCCGCCTTGAACTCGGTGATCTTATAGTCGGCGAGGCCATGGATCTGGAAAGGATCGTCCTTCAGCAGGGCTTCCAGGTCCTCCTTCGCGCCGCCGCCGCGCACCACCAAGATCCCGCCGGTGCGCGGAACCATGGGGCCGGCGGCGATGATCAGGCCGCTGGCGACATGGATGTCCAGCCATTCGCGATGCTCCACCGTCTTCGCCTCGATGGCTTCGATGGGCTGGGTGTAGGTGATGGTGACGATGAACATGGGCAGCCTTGCGCGGTGACTGGAACCGCTATCGCGCGGCGAGGCGGGGTTTGCAACGGCTGAAACCTTGACTTTCGGGGGGGATAATGCGCCCTACGCCGCTTCGATTTCAGGCGCCTGAGGCGTCAGATTCCACCGCAGAATTCCAGACGGTCCATTCATGCACGCCTATCGCTCTCACACCTGCGGCGCCCTGCGCGCCTCCGACGCCGGTTCCGCCGTCCGCCTGTCCGGCTGGGTGCATCGGAAGCGCGATCACGGCGGCCTGCTGTTCATCGATCTGCGCGACCACTACGGCCTGACGCAGCTGGTGCTGCACCCGGAGACGCCGGGCTTCGCGGCGGTCGAACGTCTGCGCGCCGAAAGCGTGATCAAGATCGACGGTGAAGTCGTCGCGCGCGAGGCGGGGGTGGTGAACCCGAACCTGCCGACCGGCGAGGTCGAGGTTCGCGTCCAGGGCGTCGAGGTCCTGTCGGAAGCCGCCGAACTGCCGATGCCGGTCTTTGGCGATCAGGAGTATCCGGAAGACATCCGCCTGGCCAACCGCTTCCTGGATCTGCGCCGCGAGCGGCTGCACAAGAATATCGTGCTGCGCTCCAGGGTCATCTCTTCGATCCGTCAGCGCATGGTCGGCCAGGGCTTCCTGGAGTACCAGACCCCGATCCTGACCGCCTCGTCGCCGGAAGGCGCGCGCGACTTTCTGGTGCCGTCGCGTCTGCACCCCGGCAAGTTCTACGCGCTGCCGCAGGCGCCGCAGCAGTTCAAGCAGCTGCTGATGGTCTCGGGCTTCGACCGCTATTTCCAGATCGCCCCCTGCTTCCGTGACGAGGACCTGCGCGCCGACCGTTCGCTGGAATTCTACCAGCTCGACGTCGAGATGAGCTTCGTGACCCAGGAAGACGTCTTCGCCGCCATCGAACCGCTGATGCACGGCGTGTTCGAGGAGTTCGGCGAGGGCAAGCCGGTGTCGCCCATCGACGGCGTTCATGTCTTCACCAACGATTTCGGCGAGACGTTCGAGCACAAGGGCTTCGAGCGCCTGACCTACGCCCAGTCGATGGCCTGGTATGGTTCGGACAAGCCGGACCTGCGCAACCCGATCAAGATGCAGGTCGTCTCCGACCACTTCCGCGACGGCGGTTTCGGCCTGTTCGCCAAGATCCTGGGCGCGGACGAGAAGAACGCCGTCTGGGCCATCCCGGCGCCGACCGGCGGATCGCGCGCCTTCTGCGACCGTATGAACTCCTGGGCGCAGGGCGAGGGCCAGCCGGGGATGGGCTATATCTTCTGGTCGGAGGACCAGGGCGCCTGGGGCGGCCCCATCGCCAAGAACCTGGGTCAGGAGCCGACCGAGACCTTGATGGCCTCGCTGGGTCTGGGCAAGGGCGACGCCGCCTTCTTCACTGCCGGTCTGCCGTCGGTCTTCGCCAAGTTCGCCGGCCTGGCCCGCACCCGCGTGGGCACGGAGCTGAAGCTGATCGACGAGAACCAGTTCAAATTCTGCTGGATCGTCGACTTCCCGATGTTCGAATGGTCGGAAGAAGAGAAGAAGGTCGACTTCAGCCACAACCCCTTCTCGATGCCGCAGGGCGGGCTAGAGGCCCTGGAGACCCAGGATCCGCTGACCATCCGCGCCTTCCAGTACGACATCGTCTGCAACGGCTATGAGCTGTGCTCGGGCGCGATCCGGAACCACAAGGCCGAGATCATGCTGAAGGCCTTCGAGATCGCCGGCTACGACGCGTCTGTGGTTGAGGAGCAGTTCGGCGGCATGCTGAACGCCTTCCGCTACGGCGCGCCGCCGCACGGCGGCCTGGCCCCCGGCATCGACCGCATCGTCATGCTGCTTGCCGGCGAGACGGCCATCCGCGAGGTCATCGCCTTCCCGCTGAACCAGCAGGGCGAGGATCTGCTGATGAACGCCCCGACCGAGGCGGAGGAACGCCAGTTGAAGGACGTCCACATCCGCACGGCCGTGCCGATCAAGGTCTGATCGGCCACGCCTGATCGCCGAAACGAAGAAGGGGACGCTGCGGCGTCCCCTTTTTGCTGTTCAGTGTTCGGCGGACACGAAGTGGCGCACGGCCGGGGGAGCCGGCGGTGCAGGCGGGGTGCGGATCACCCGGATGGTTCCGCGACAGGCCTGGGGCGTCAGACGACCGGGCAGGCGGGTGGCGCCGTCGCCGCAGGCCTCGCTGACCTGATCCTGGGTCAGGTTGCGCGCCCCGGACAGGTCGGCGCCCCGGATGTCTGTGCGGCGCAGCGAGGCGTCGTTGAAGTCGGCGCGGGTGAAGGTCGCCCCGGTCAGACGGGCGCCGTCCAGGCTGGCGTCACGGAAGGAGGCGTTCGAGAAGTCGCCGCCGGACAGGTTGGAGGCGTTGATCTCGGCGTCGGAGAAGTTTGCGCCGATGGCGTGGACATTGGCCAGGGTGGCGCCGAACAGTTCGCTGTTCGAGAAATTCGCGCCCGCCAGGGTCGCGCCGTTGAAATTCACGCCGTGCAGTTCGGCCCCCGACAGGTCGGCCCGCGACAGGTTGGCGCGCACGAAGGATGAGCCCTGGGCCTCGGCCCCCGTCAGGACGGCGCCGGTGAAATTGGTCGAGGTGAAGTTGGCCCCGACGATCTCGACCCCCGTCAGATTGGCGCGGCTGAAGTCGCTGCCGGTGAAGTTGGAGCCGACCATTTCCGCGCCGCGCAGATTGGCGCCGACCAGGGTGGCGTTCATGAAGCTGGCGCCGGTGAAGGTGGCGCCCGACAGGTTTCGGCCCGACAGTTCGCAGCGATTGCACGAACCGCCCAGGGACACCGACCGGGCCACGTCACGATCCTGGACCGTCATCTCGATCCCGGCGAAGGCGGGGGTGGCGAGCATCAGGCCCGCCGCCGCGATCAGCGCGGATTTCAATCGGATGGGGGTTGGGCGGGCGATCTGTTTCACGCAGTCTGAATGCCCCGAAACACCGGCCATACCTACTTAAATCGAGGTAATTTCGTTAAATCCCGGCAAGACGGATGGCCGTCAGCAGGCGGGAATACGTAGGTTTCCGGACAGAATGGTCGAGCCGTCGCCGCAGGCGCGGTTCAGCTGACCCTGGGTCAATCCGGCGGCGCGCGACAGGTCGGCGCCGGACAGGTTGGTCCCGATCAGCTTTGCGCCCGCGAAGTTCGCGCCTTGCAGATAGGCGCCGACGAAGCTGGCGTTGGTCAGGTCTGCGCCCGAGAAGTTGGAACTGGAGAAGACCCCGCCGTAGGCCTCGACGTCGCGCATGTCGGCGTTGGAGAAACGGGTGCGGTTCATCACGCTGAGGCTGAGGTCCGCCTGGCGCAGGCGCGCGCCGGACAGGTTCAGGCCGCGCGCCTCAAGACCGGAGAAATCACCCTGGAACAGGTTGCAGCCGGCGCAGGATGCGCCGCGTTTCACGCTGGCGATCTGGCTGGCGTTCTGCGCCAGAACAGGGGTGGCGGCGGTCGCAAATACGGCGACGGCGATGGACAGGGCAGTCAGGCGGGACATGGGGTCGCTCCAGCGAAAACGTCGCGTGGCGGCACTCTAGAGCCCAGCCGTTAACTTAGCCCTGATCGCCGCCGTGAACCGCCCGGGCGTCTCCGCAGGTGTCGCAGACCCAGACGCCGCCGCGATTCTGCAGGCTGAAATCGCCGCAGGACGGACAGGCGACGGCCTCGGTGTTGGCGACGACCTTCGGTTCAGGCTCGGCTTTCTTGCCGAAGGGCAGGACCACCAGATTGTCGGGCGCGGAACCGCGGGCGAAGCCCTTCGAGATGAAACGGGCGGCGGGGACGGCCTCTCCCCCCTCCGCCTTGCCGTGACCCAGACCGTCGGCGTTCAACTCATCGGGGCCGGCGTTGGCCAGTTCGTGGCGGTCCAGATATGAGACGCCCAACTCGCGGAAGATATAGTCCAGGATCGAGGTGGCCGAGCGGATCGAGTCATTGCCCGTGACCCGCCCCGCCGGCTCGAACCGGGTGAAGACGAAGGCGTCGACGAACTCGTCCAGCGGCACACCGTACTGAAGCCCGATCGAGATGGCTATGGCGAAATTGTTCATCAGGCTTCGGAAGGCGGCGCCTTCCTTGTGCATGTCGATGAAGATCTCGCCCAGTTCGCCGTCGTCGTATTCGCCGGTGTGGATATAGACCTTGTGCCCGCCGACGGCCGCCTTCTGGATATAGCCCTTGCGCCGGTCGGGCAGTTTGCGGCGGGCGCGCTCGCGTTCGACCACCCGTTCGACGACGCGCTCCTGCGGGGCAGGCGTGGGAGCGGGGCGGGGCGTTTCGAGGCGTGGAGCCGCATCGGTTTTCGGCAGGGTCAGCAAGGGGCCTGGGGGCGGAGGCGCGCGACGCAGCCGCACCGCGCGGCGGCCCTCGGCGGCGGCCTGGGCCAGACGACGGGCGGCCTGGGCGGCGGTGGCGCGCCAGTCCAGGGTATCCACGGCCGTGTCCGGCGCGTCGCTGAACGGTTCGACGGCGCGGCGCAGGTCGGCCTCGACGCCTGCGGGATCGGCCAGCAGGGCGGCGACGGCGGCGGGCGCCTCGGCCCAATCCGTCAGATCGCCGTGGCCGAAGACCCAGCGCGCCGCCGCGAACTCGGCCTCTTCGGGCACGCCCAGCAGGTTCAGCAACGGGCCGTCGCCGTCTTCCAGCCCCAGGACGTCGCGGATGAAGCCGGGGTCCAGCACCGGGGCGGTGAAGACGGCGTCGAAGCCGTCGGCCCCGGCCAGGGCCTGTTCGACGGCGGCCAGTTCGATGTCGGTGAAGCCGAAGGCGCGCAGGGCGGCGTGATCGACGCCCGGCGCCTCGACCAGGGTGCGACGGCCGAACAGCCGGCGCTCGGCCGCCTGGACGTCGCCGCCCGTGCGGGCCAGGGCGGCGGCCAGGGGTGCGGCCAGGCGACGGCCGATCTGGCCGTCGGCGGTCTGGAAGACATCAATGACCGAAGGGCCGCCGAGGCCCAGTCGCAGCCGGGCCTCGGCGTCGTCCATGAACAGGCCGACGGTTGCATGACGCCGGGGCGCGCCGAGCTTGCCGATCCGCTTCAGGGCGACGGCGGCGAGAGGATCCGGATTGGACTTCAGGCGGGCGCGGCGGGCGCGGTCAGCGTCGGCGACCTGGCTCTTCAGGGCGTCCCATTCGGCGCAGGGGCCACGCAACTGGGCCAGTTCCACCGAGGTCTGAGCCGCCACCACCGCTGTCAGGCCCGCCAGGGCCTCGGCCCGGGCGGCCAGATCGCCGCCGGCCGGGATCAGGGCGGCCGAAAGGCCCTCCAGTCCCAGGGAAATGGCGACGCTCGCGGCCTGAAGATCCAGGGCCACGGTCCACAGACGCACCAGATCCGGCAGGCGGTCGAAGGTCCCGCCGTCCAGGGCGGCGACGGCGGACAGGTCCAGCAGGGCGCGACCGACCGCGCCCTCGGCCAGGGCTTCGGCGTCGCGGGGAGAGAAGATCGCGATCAGGCCGCCGTCCAGAGCCGATTCGGCGGCCAGAAGGGCCTCGGGCGCGCCGGCGGCGATCTGGGTGCTGTCGGCCAAGGCGATCAGGGGCGGGGTTTCGTGGAAGGGGCGCAGGGCCAGGGCCGGACGTTCGCCATCGACGGCGCGCAGGATGTCGGCGTCGGTGGCGCCGCGACGCCGCGCGGTGGCGGCGGCGCGGCCCAGGGCGGGGTTGCGCGACGGGTCGGCGCAGTGGCCGTCCGGCCCCTCGCAACGGTCCACGGCGTCGGCGACGGCGCACAGGGCGTCGGCCAGGGCCTCGGCCGACTGCAGCGCCAGTCGGGCGGTCATGCGGTCGGCGCGGTGTTCGGCCAGATGCGCCGGCGCGGCGGGATCGGACAGGTCGAGAATGTCGGCGGAGCCTGCGCCAGCCTCGGGCGCGCCCACAGGCGTGGCCAGGCCCAGTTGAATGGTGGCGGCCAGTTCGGCGGCGAAGACATAGGCCTCGGCCCGATCGGTGAAGACGCCCTCGGCCAGGCCCCGGCCGGCCAGGCGTTCGGCCCAGGCGTCGACGGCGCCGTTCAGCCAGCCGCCGGTCGGGGACAGGTCGGGGACCAGGGATTCGCTCCAGTCCAGCCAGGATTCGATCCGGGCGTCCGACCATGCGGCCGGCGCCGTGATCTCCTGGACTGTGGCGGCGCGCTCGACAGCGCGGGTCTCCATCGTGACCCGGCGGGCCAGATCCACGAAGCCGGATTGAAAGCGCATGGGCCGCATCTCCCGGTAAGCCTGCCACCAGATTACGGCGATCCATCAAGGCGCGCCACTATATGTAGTAGTTATCAACCGCTGAATCCATTTGACGGTCATTCAGCGCCTTTGGGGCGGACGCCGGCTCGATCCGGTGGTCATCAGGCGAGGCGCGGGCGCCGGCGGGCCAGAAATCGACACAAAGCGACATTGCGCCGCTTGCGGCCGACATTGCTCCTGTGTCATGTAACCGATTACATCAGGTTATCGACAGACCTTCGACAAGAAGGCTGGCGCGATGACGCTCAGAGGGAAACACTTGGATATCGCCGCCTCATCAGCCGTGAACGGACGTGCGCCCGCCGCCAAGGCCGCCACGATCCGCGACGTCGCCGAACGGGCCAAGGTGTCCGTGGCCTCGGTGTCGCGCGTGCTGAACGGGTCGGACGCCATCACCGAAACCACGCGCCAGCGGGTGCTGGATGCGGTCGCGCATCTTCACTACGTCCCCCATGTCGGGGCGCGCAGCCTGTCCACCAGCCGGACGGACACCATCGGGGTCATCCTGCCGGACCTGTACGGCGAGTTCTTCTCCGAACTGATCCGCGGCATGGACCTGGCCGCGCGGGCGCACGGCAAGCACCTGATCGTCTCCAGCTCCCACGGCGACACCGAAGAGACCATGGCGGCGCTGCGGTCGATGCGGGGCCGGGTCGACGGCATGATCGTGCTGTCGCCCCATGTGCGGGCCGCCAATCTGGCCGCCGACGTGGCGGGCCGGACTCCGGTGCTGGTCATGAACGGCGGTCTGGACGAGGGCGGCCGGCCGGCGATCGCTGTGGACAACCACGGGGGCGCCGTGGCGGCGGTCGAACATCTGATCGCCACCGGTCGTCGCCGCATCGCCCATATCCGGGGCGCCGCCGGCAACCTGGAAGCCGATATTCGCGCCGAAGGCTACGCCAGCGCCCTGGTCGGCCAGGACCCGATCATCGTCGAGGGCGACTTTACCCAGGCCGCCGGGCATCGCGCCGCCACACAGTTGATGGCGCTGGACCAGCGCCCGGACGCGGTGTTCGCGGCCAATGACATGATGGCCCTGGGCGCCCTGCTGGCCTTCCAGGAGGCGGGCGTGCGCTGCCCCGAGGACGTGGCGGTGGTCGGCTTCGACGACGTGCCGCTGGCCGCCCTGGTCCGGCCGACGCTGACCACGCTCAGAGTGAATATTGCGGAAATGGGCCGCCGGGGCGTCGAACGCCTCATCGGCCTGGTCCAGGCCGGCGCGAACGCCGAGGCGGACACCGCTTGTGAAATCGTTCGACCGGCCCTGGTCGTTCGTCAATCCACCGCGGCGGCCGCAACCGCCGGGTCAAACCCCGATCAGACGGCGGCGTCGCTGTCGTGAATCGGACCCATCAGGAGGGGACATCAGGATGATCAAGTTCAATACGCGTAGCGCGGCCCTGGCCGCCGTATCCGCCTTCGCCATCACCGCAGGCTTCGCCGGCGCGGCGACGGCGCAGAGCGCCACATCAACCCTCCGGGGCACGGTCTCTGACGGCCAAGCCGCCGGAACCGGCACCGTCACCGCCACCGAGGTGGCGACCGGCTATGTCACCCGCGGCCGCATCGGCGAAAATGGCCAATACGTCATTCCTGGGCTTCGGCCCGGCACCTTCCGCATCCAGGTCACCACGAGCGACGGTCGGACGACTGAAGACACGGTGACGCTCGCACTCGGCCAAGTCGGCACCCTAGACCTTGACCTGACCTCGACTGGGGATGCCGCCACGAACGTCGGCGAAATCGTCGTTGTCGGTCGTCGCACCTTTAACGTCCGTACGTCGGAAGTGGGGACAAGCGTCAGCCAGCAACAGATCAATAATCTGCCCCAGATCAACCGCAACTTCCTGAACTTTGCGGCCTTGGCGCCTGGCGTCCGCGTGACGGAAGGCGACACGGAGCGCACCATCACCGCAGGCGGGCAGCCTTCCAGCGCCATTAACGTCTTTATCGACGGCCAGAACCAAAAGTCGTTGATCAACGACGGCGGCATCGCCGGTCAGGACGACAGCCGTGGGAATCCCTTCCCCCAAGCCGCTGTGCAGGAGTTTAGGGTGCTGACCCAGAACTTCAAAGCCGAGTACGAGCAGGCGTCGTCCGCCATCATCACCTCGGTCACGCGTTCGGGCACCAATGACCTGAGCGGCGACATGTTCGTCACCTATCAGGACTCCAGCTGGATCGCCCAGAACGTCTTCTCCAAGGCGCGTGGCGAAGAAAGGCCGCAGCTTGATCGTCTGCAATACGGCGGTTCTGTCGGAGGGCCGATTATTGAAGATACGCTGCACTACTTCCTTTCCTACGAGCGGAAAGAAGAGACGCGCGGGAGTTCAGTGTTCCTACGCCGCACCGAATATACGCCGCTATTTGAGGATCAGCTCGGAACTTTTGAAGGACCGTTCGAGCAAGATCTGGTCTTTGGTAAGCTGTCCTGGGCGATCAATGATCAGCAGCGGCTGGACCTGAGCGGTACGTATCGCAAAGAAGAAGATATCCGGAACTTCGGAAATGGGCCCGACGCCTTCTCGCGTGCGAACGCCATCAATGGCGAGACCCAGTCCCTTCAACTGCGACACCAGTTCCAGGGGAATGGCTTCCTGAACGAGGCATCCGTAGATTATCTGAAGTCGCAGTATAATCCCCGTGCGGTGAATTTTGATCTCTCGGGACAGCGGTATGTTTCTTACCGCGATGCGAGCGCCACAACACCGGGATTCCAGTTCCGATATGATCAGAGCGATGGAATATTCAATGCGGGCGGCGGTACGAACAATCAGGATCTGACGCAGGAAAGCCTGACGTTCAAAAATGATTTGACGTTCAACGACATCGAGGCGTTCGGGCTTCACACCGTTAAGATGGGTGTGAAATACTCGATCCAGACGTTGAGCGTTTTCAAACAGTTCAACCGGAACCCCCAGTTTACTTACGACGTCGACGCTAGGCCCGAAGTGGTTGGGTCGAATGCCATACCCACCGTGGTGAGTCTGAACCTGCCGGTCGATGCGACGTCTGTGGATAACAACGTCCTGGGCCTTTATATCCAGGATGACTGGCAGATCACCGACAAGCTCGAAGTGAACATGGGCCTACGTTGGGACTACGAGGACAATGCTGTAAACAACGACTGGCGTACGCCTGACGATATTCGTCGCATGTTGACCGCCATCGGCAATGCGCCTGGCTTCGACTACCCATCCTATATCAATATCGACGACTATATCTCTGACGGAGATCGTCCCGCGTTCAAGGACGCCTATCAGCCGCGCTTCGGCTTCTCTTACGACTTCTTCGGCGACGAGCGTACGGTTCTGTTCGGGGGCGCGGGCCGCTACTACGACCGGATCGGCTTCAACTTTGCCTTTGACGAGCGGTTCAAGCCCTACCAGCTGTCGCGGACCATCTATTTCTCCCCGTCCGGCGGCGCCTATGGCGGTCGCACGGACACGGTCGCCTGGAATCCGAGCTACGCCACGGCGGAGGGCCTCGATTCACTGCTCGGAGGGACGGTCGGTCGCGGCGAAGTCTTCCTGATCAAGAATGACGCGCCGCCGCCGGTGACTGATCAGTTCAACCTGGGTGTTCGCCAGAAGATCGGCGACTGGCAGACGGCGCTGACATTCTCTTACGCCAAGACCAAGAACGAGTTCGCCTGGTACCGCGCGAACCTGGATCCGGCGACCAACAGCGTGCCCGCTGCAGCCCAGCCGGCGAACCTCATCGATCCGGTCACCGGCGTGGCCTTCCCTTACAACGCCGGTGTTTTCGTCTCGAACCATGACCGCGAGCGGGAGATGCACGCGATCTATTTCACGGCGGACAAACCCTTCAACACGGCAAGCGGTTGGGGAGCCAATATCGCCTACACCTTTATGGACGCCACTCAGAACGGCAGCCGCGATCAGGGGTTGGGCAACTTCGACTTCGACTATCCCTGGACCAGCTATTCTCCGACGTTCACGACGCCGGGGGTCGAACGCCACCGTCTGGTAATGTCCGGTACCGTCGCCCTTCCGCTGGACTTCCAGCTGTCGTCGATCATCACCCTGGGGTCGGGGCTGCCTTACACTCGGAACAACGTCGGGAATGGCGCCAAGCCGGACTGGTTCTCGGCCTATCCCGAGAAACACGCCTTCATCATTCCCGCGTGGGAATGGGCCTATCGTCAGGTCGATCTGCGGCTCGCGAAGTCTTTCGAGATTTTCGGTGGGCAGGAAGTCGAGTTCACGGCTGACGCGATTAATGTGTTCAACTTCAAGAACTATTCCGGCTTCAACCAGACCTACCGGACATCAAACACAGGCGAGGCGCCGCTGAATCCAACCTTCGGTCAGCCTACCGCTCAGTTCCTCCCGACCCGCAGCTTCCAGGTCGGTCTGCGCTACGCCTTCTAACTCCCCCTGAGCCTGGGCCGCCTTCCGCTTGCGCGGGAGGCGGCCTTCTTCTTGATACAGACCCAGTGAGCGTGCCCATGAACCGCCGAAACTTCCTGATGCGAACCACGGCTGGAGCCGCCGCCCTGGCGGTCGGCGGCGCTGTCGCGGGGCAGGCGGCGGCGCAACAGACGCAGGCGGCTCAGCAGGGAAGCGGGGCGGTCAACGGCACGCAGCGGCGGCCCCTGCGGCTGGACCGCGAGATCGACGAGCTTCAGGAACGCACCTTCCGCTGGTTCGAGAAGGTCACGGATCGGCGCACCGGTCTGACTCCCGATCGCTGGCCCACGCCGTCCTTCTGCTCCATCGCCGCGGTCGGTTTCGCCCTGACCTGCTGGCCCATCGGCGTCGAGCGCCGCTGGATGAGCCGGGACGAGGCGCGCGAGCGCACCCTGACCACCGTCCGCTATTTCCACAGCCTGCCCCAGGGACCGGAGCCGACCGGCACGGCGGGGCACAAGGGCTTCTTCTATCATTTCCTCGATATGGAGACCGGGCTTCGCTACCGGACCAACGAGCTGTCGACCGTCGATACGGCCCTGCTGATCGCCGGCATGTTGTTCGCCGCCCGCTATTTCGACGGCGACCATCCGGACGAGGTCGAGATCCGCAGCCGGGTCCAGGCCCTGTACGAGCGGATCGAATGGGACTGGGCCGTCGTGCGCGACAACCGGATCACCATGGGCTGGCATCCGGAGAGCGGCTTCATCCCGTCCGACTGGCATGTCTATAACGAGGGGATGCTGCTGCTGCTCCTGGCCATCGGCAGCCCGACCCATTCGGTCTCGGTCAACGTCTGGCATGAGTGGGCCGCAAGCTATGACCAGAGCTGGACCGACCGCTGGGGCAGCTGGCACCTGAATTTCGCGCCGATCTTCGGCCACCAGTACAGCCATATGTACGTCGACTTCCGCGGCATCCAGGACGCCTGGATGCGGGGCCAGACGGCCCAGATGGGCGAGTATCTGGACTATTTCGAAAACAGCCGCCGCGCCGTCTACGCCCAGCAGAAATACGCCCACGACAATCCGGGCCAGTGGGCCGGCTATTCGTCCGAGACCTGGGGCCTGACGGCCTGCGACGGGCCGGGCGATTTCAAGCAGACGATCAACGGGGTCGAGCGCGAGTTCTTCAGCTATTCGGCGCGCGGTCCCGGCGAGCGCGACGACGGCACCATCGCACCCACGGCGGCGGCCAGCTCCATCGCCTTCGCGCCCGAGATCGTCGTGCCCTGCATC
The DNA here is from genome assembly GCF_011064825.1 of Brevundimonas mediterranea. Classification (NCBI taxonomy): domain Bacteria; kingdom Pseudomonadati; phylum Pseudomonadota; class Alphaproteobacteria; order Caulobacterales; family Caulobacteraceae; genus Brevundimonas; species Brevundimonas mediterranea. The sequence continues at coordinate 233,907 of NZ_CP048751.1, read as the reverse complement.
AAGGCGATGAAGAGCCGGTTCGGCGCGGGGATCTATACTGAGTGGGGCTTCCTCGACAGCTTCAACCCGACCCTGACCCAGCGCGACGGGCCCTTGCAGCACGGCAAGATCATTGACGGCGTGGGCTGGGTCGCCGACGACTATCTGGGCATCGACCAGGGCCCCATTGTCGGCATGACCGAGAACCATCGCTCCGACTTCATCTGGCGCTACATGCGCGGCGAGCCGCACATCCGTAAGGCCCTGGAGACGGCGGGCTTCACCGGCGGCTGGCTGAACGCATGACCTCTGGCCCGCACAGGCGGGGCGCCCTGGCGCTGCTGGCGGGCGGGGCGGCGGCGGCCTGCACGCCGCGTCGTGACGGCGAGACGGTGCTGCGCTTCTGGGCCATGGGCAATGAGGGCGGGACGGTGGGCCAGCTGATGCCCGAGTTCGAGCGGCGCAACCCCGGCGTCCGCGTCGCGGTCCAGCCCCTGCCTTGGACGGCGGCGCACGAGAAACTGCTGACCGCCTACGCCGGCGCCTCGCTGCCGGACGTCAGCCAGATCGGCAACACCTGGGTGTCGGAACTGACCGCCATCGGCGCCCTGTCGCCGACCCCGCCGGCCGCCGCCGACCTGCTGACCGATCAGTTCGAGGCGGTGCTGGAGACCAACGAGGTGGCCGGCCGGGGCATGACCACGCCCTGGTACGTCGATACGCGGCTTCTGTTTTATCGCACCGACCTTCTGGCCCGCGCCGGCTTCGGCGCCCCGCCCCGGGACTGGGCCGAGTGGAAGCGGGCCATGCACGGGATCAAGCGCGTGGCGGGCGGCGACAACTACGCCATTCTGCTGCCCCTAAACGAGTTCGAGCAGCTTCTGACCTTCGGCCTTCAGACCGAGGAGCCCTTGCTGCGTGACCGCAATACGCGCGGCAACTTCTCCAACCCCGGCTTCATCTCGGCCCTGGCCTTCTATCGCAGCCTGTTCGCCGAGGGCCTGGCGCCCCTGGCTTCGGCGGCGCAGATCTCCAACGTCTGGACCGAGTTCGCGCGCGGCTATTTCAGCTTCTATTTCTCCGGCCCGTGGAGCGTGGGCGATTTCCGCAGCCGCTTGCCGGCGTCGTTTCAATCCAGCTGGGCCACGGCCGGCGTGCCGGGACCGAACGGCCTGGGCGCCTCGGCGCCGGGCGGGTCCAGCCTGGCGGTGTTCAAGTCCTCGCCGCATCAGGAGGCGGCCTGGGCCCTGGTCCGCTATCTGTCCGAGCCGGCCGTCCAGGCCCGGTTCAACACCATCGTCGGCGATCTGCCGGCGCGGAAAAGCGCCTGGGACATCGCCCAGGTGGAGCGCGACCCCATGCTGGCGCCCTTCCGCGGCCAGCTGGAGCGGGCCAAGGCCGTGCCCAAGGTTCCGGAGTGGGAGCGGATCGTGACCGAGATGCAGATCGTCGCCGAACGCATGGTGCGCGGCGAATATACCCCCGAGACTGCGGCAGCGGAGATCGACCGTCGGGCGGACCGGCTGCTGGAGAAGCGCCGCTGGATGATGGAGCAGGGCAGGGCCGTATGACCGTCGCCGATCCGACATTGGCCCGCGTGAAGCCGTCGCGTGGACGCGCGGCCAGAGAGCGCGCAGCCTGGGCCTTCGTCGCCCCTGCGATGATCGCCATCGGCCTGTTCTTCGCCTTTCCGGTGATCGCGGCCCTGCTGCTCAGCCTGACCGACTTCGACATCTACGCCCTGGCGAACCTCGATAATCTGCGTTTCGTCGGCCTGCAGAACTACGAGCGGCTGATGACCAATCCCCTGTTCTGGGGGGCGATGAAGAACACCCTGACCTTCGCGGTCCTGGGCGTGCCCCTGTCCATTGCGGCCTCGCTGGCCGCGGCGGTGATCCTGAATGCGCGGGTGGTGAAGTGGCGGCCGATCTGGCGGGTCATGTTCTTCGCCCCCTATGTCACCACCCTGGTCGCCACCGCCGTGGTCTGGCGCTATCTGCTGCACACCCGCTACGGCGTCATCAACTGGGGGCTGGAGAGCATCGGCCTGCCGGCGGTGGACTGGCTGGGCCAGCCCTCGACCTCCATCCCCGCCATCCTGATGTTCGTGGTCTGGAAGATCTTCGGCTACAATATGCTGATCTTCCTGGCGGTGCTTCAGACCGTGCCGGACGATCTGTACGAGGCCGCCCGCATCGACGGCGCCGGGCCGTGGAAGCAGTTCCGCCATGTCACCCTGCCGGCCATCGCGCCGACGATGCTGCTCGTCTCGATCATCTCGGTCGCCAGCTTCTTCCAGCTGTTCGCCGAACCCTATGTGATGACGCAAGGCGGCCCGGCCCAAAGCACGGTGACGGTGCTCTACTTCATGTACGAAGAGGGCTTCAAATGGTGGAACCTGGGCTCCGCCAGCGCGGTCGCCTTCGTCCTGTTCCTGTGCATCCTGGCCATTACCCTGGTGCAGCTGGGCGTTGCCAAGCGGGTGGGGGCGTACCAGTGAAAATCCGCTCGATCTTCCTCAACCTCGCCGTCGCGCTCATCGCGCTGATCGTCCTGTTCCCGCTGGTCTGGATGGCGTCGGTCAGCTTCATGCCCACCGGTGAGGCGGCGACCTTCCCGCCGCCCCTGGTCCCGTCGCGCTGGACGCTGGAGCACTATCAGGACCTGTTCCTGAACCAGGGCATGGCCCGCTATCTGTGGAACAGCTTCGCCCTGGCGACCCTGGCGACGATCCTGGCGCTCAGCTTCACCGTCCCGGCCGGCTACGCCTTCGCCAAGCTGAAGTTCACCGGGCGCGAACGGCTGTTCCAGCTGCTGGTCGCCGCCCTGGTGGTGCCGGCCCAGATCGGCACCCTGCCGCTGTTCCTGATGCTGAAGGGGATGGGACTGGTGAACACTTATGCCGGGGCGCTGGCGCCCTGGCTGGCCTCGATCTTCGGCCTGTTCCTGGTGCGCCAGTATGCGCTGAGCATTCCCGACGAAATGCTGGAGGCGGCCCGCATCGACGGCGCGAGCGAAGGCCAGATCTTCCGCCGCATCGTCCTGCCGACGCTGCAGCCGATCATCGTCACCCTGGGCCTGTTCGTCTTCCTGGGCAGCTGGAACGACTTCCTGTGGCCGCTGATCATCCTGACGGACCAGTCGAACTACACCCTGCCGGTCGCCCTGGCGGCCCTGTCGCGCGAACACGTGCAGGACATCGAACTGATGATGGCGGGCGCAGTCGTCACAGTCGCGCCCGTCCTGATCCTCTTCCTCGCCCTGCAACGCTACTACATCCGCGGCATGCTCGCGGGCAGCGTGAAGGGGTGATCCTTGTAGCCCTCCACCGCCGTCATCCTGGGCCTTGTGCCTAGGATCCATAGACTCCGTCGAGGACGGGACGCACGCCTTCGACACCGGGCGTATGGATCCTCGGGACAAGCCCGAGGATGACGGCAACAGAGGAAACTGGAGTAATCCGAATGCGTATCCTGACCTCCATCCTCGCGCTCAGCGCCGCCCTCATGGCCGCCCCCGCCGTCGCGCAGGACACGCGCGTCCTCGACAGCATGGACGACGCGTCGCGGTGGGAGGCCAGCGCCTCCACCGACGTCCACGCCGCCGTCTCCGCCGTCGCCGGGCATGACGGCCGCGCCGTGCGGCTCGACTACGACTTCGACGGCAAGGCCGGCTATGCGGTGCTAAGCAGGCCCCTGCCGTTCGACCTGCCCGACAATTACGAGATCAGCTTCTGGGTGCGCGGCGCCGGGCCGGTCAACACCTTCGAGGTCAAGCTGACCGACGCCTCAGCCGAGAACGTCTGGTGGAAACAGACGGCCCGCTACGACTTCCCCGACGGCTGGACGAAGTTCGTGATCAAGCGCCGCCAGGTGTCCAAGGCCTGGGGCCCCAGCCCGGAGACGGTGCTGCGCCGCGCCGAACGGGTCGAGTTCGTCGTGGTGGCGGCCGAGGGCGGCAAGGGCGCCGTCGAGATCGACCAACTGAGCCAGCGCGCCCTGCCGGTCGATCCCGTCGCGCCGCCGCAGCCGGTCGCCGGCGACGGCCGGCCGCAGACGACCGCCGCCAACGCCGTCGATCTGGACCCGAAGACGGCCTGGACCCCGCCGGTGGGCGAACCCTCGGCCCTGACCCTCGACCTGGGATACGAGCGCGAGTTCGGCGGCCTGACCCTGCGCTGGGGCGAGCGGGGGGCGGCGGCGGACTATCGGATTTCCGCCTCGACGGACGGACGGGACTGGCGCGAGCTGGCGACGGTCACGGGCGGGAACGGCGGCGTCGACTGGCTGCGCACGCCGGAGGCGACCGCCCGCTGGCTGCGGCTGGAGCCGCTGAAGCCGGTCCCCGCGTCGGACGTGGTCGGCTCGTCCGGCGCCGGACAGCGGCTGGGGGCAGGGCAGGCGACGACCTATGCGCTGACTGAGATCGAGGTCGAACCCCTGGCCTTCGGCGAGGACGCCACGGCCTTTGTGGAGGCGGTGGCCAAGGAGAACCGTCGCGGCCTCTATCCACGCGGCTTTTTCGGGGAACAGCCCTACTGGACCCTGGTCGGCGTCGACGGCGGTGGCGAGAGCGGCCTGATCGGCGAGGACGGCGCCATCGAACTGCGCCGCGCCGGCCCCAGCATCGAACCCTTCGTCATCGACAACGGGCGGCTGATCACCTGGGCCGACGTCAATGTCGAACAGGGGCTGAAGGACGGCGACCTGCCCATACCGTCCGTGACCTGGACCGCCGACGACTGGACGCTGAAGATCACCAGCTTCGCCGACGGCGCGCCGGACCAGGCGCGTCTGTGGGGCCGCTATGACCTGACCAACACCTCCAATCGGCCCCGCACCCTGACCCTGGCCCTGACGGCGCGACCCTTGCAGGTGAATGGACCCGTACAGTTCCTGGCCATTCCGGGCGGCGTGGCGCCGGTCGAGCGGATCGCCTGGGACGGCGCGAGCCTGACGCTGAACGACGACGTTCGGGTCCAGCCCCTGACCGCGCCGGACGCCGTCGCGGCCTCGAGCTTCGATGCAGGGGTAGATCCTCAATCATTGATTCTACCGTCGGCGCGACGGCCCGCCGGCGAACCGGTCATGGTCTCCGACCCCACGGACCTGCCGGCCGGCGCCCTGCTGTATGAGGTGATGCTCCAGCCCGGCGAGACACGCACCTTCGGCTTCTTGTCGCCGCTGGCGGGCGAGACGCCGCAGGCGGGGCAGGGCGTCGCCGCGCTGGATCAGGCCGAGCGGGCGCTGGCGGCGGAATGGCGCGAGAAGCTGGACCGGGTGGACCTGACCCTGCCGCCCGCCGCCCAGCGGATCGAGGACGCGTTGAAGTCGTCCCTGGCCCATATGCTGATGTCGCGTCAGGGGCCGATCCTCCAGCCCGGCACCCGCAGCTACAACCGCTCCTGGATCCGCGACGGGGCCATGATGGCCGAGGGGCTGAACCGGCTGGGCATGGCCGAGCATTCGGCTGACTATCTGCGCTGGTACGCCCCCTATGTGTTCGAGAACGGCAAGGTCCCGTGCTGCGTCGACGCACGCGGCGCCGATCCGGTGCCCGAGAACGACAGTCACGGCGAGTTCGTCTTCCTGGCCGCCGAGACATACCGCTACACCGGCGACGAGGCCCTGCTGCGCCAGGTCTGGCCTCAGGTGCAGAAGGCCGTCGCCTATATGGACGAGCTGCGCGCCTCCACCCGCACGCCTGAGTTCCAGACCCCCGACCAGCGCCATCTGTACGGCCTGCTGCCGCCGACGATCAGCCACGAGGGCTATTCGGACAAGGCGGCCTATTCCTATTGGGACGATTTCTGGGGCCTCTTGGGCTACAAGGACGCGGTCTTCATCGCCCAGACCCTGGGCGACGCCGAGGCCGCCGCCCGCTACGCCGCCGCGCGGGATCAGTTCGCCGCCGACATCCGGGCCTCCATCGTCGCGACGGCCGAACACCACGACATCGACTGGATCGCGGGCGCCGCCGACCGGGGCGATTTCGACGCCACCTCGACCACCATCGCCCTGTCGCCGTCGGGCGAGCAGGATAATCTTCCGCCGGAACTGATGGCGCGAACCTTCGACCGCTATTGGGAAAACTTCCAGAACCGGCTGACCAATCGCACCGCGTGGAAGGACTATACCCCGTACGAATGGCGGCTGGTCGGCGCCTATGTTCGGCTGGGCCAGAAGGACCGCGCCCTGGCGGTGCTGGACTTCCTGATGGCCGACCGCCGGCCCGAGGCCTGGAACGGCTGGGCCGAGGTGGTGGGGCGCGACAAGCGCGAGCCCCGCTTCATCGGCGACATGCCCCACGCCTGGATCAGCTCCGACTATATCCGCTCGGCCCTCGACCTGTTCGCCTACGAACGGGACCGCGACCACGCCCTGGTGCTGGCGGCGGGCGTGCCGGAGGCCTGGCTGGACACGAAGGAGGGCGTGGGGGTGAAGGATCTGCGCACGGCCTATGGAGCGCTGACCTACGCCTATCGCAAACAGGGGGCGGCCTATGTGCTGACCCTTGGCCAGGGCGCGACGCCGCCGGGGGGCTATGTGCTGCAATGGCCGGCGGGGGAGGGGCGGCCTGAGCGGGTTCGCATCGACGGGCGCACGGCGCAATGGTCCGGCGACGAGCTGGCGATCCCCGTGGGGGCAAGGCGGATCACCCTCAACTGATCCTTCTCCCCTTGCGGGAGAAGGTGGCCCGCAGGGCCGGATGAGGGGTTGGTCCATCTCCAACGAAAAAGGGCCGGTCATGCACTGACCGACCCCTCATCCGACCTCGCTTCGCTCGGCCACCTTCTCCCGCAAGGGGAGAAGGACGTCAGTCTTCCGTCTTGGCCTTGGCCTTCTTCGTCGGCGCCTTCTTGGCCGCCGGCTTCTTGGCCGCCGCAGCCTTCTTCGGCGCAGCCGCCTTCTTGGCCGCCGGGGCCTTCTTCTTCGGCGCCGCCCCGGCCTTGGCGGCCAGCAGGGGCAGGGCGTCTTCCACAGTCAGGTCTTCGGGCGCCACGCCCTTGGGCAAGGTGGCGTTGATCTTGCCCGATTTGACATAGGGCCCGAAGCGGCCGGCCATGACGTGGATCGGCTCGCCCGTCTCCGGGTGGGCGCCCAGGTCCTTCAGCGGAGCCGTGGCGGCGCCGCGACCGGGACGACCGGCGCGCTTCTCGGCCAGCAGGGCGACGGCGCGGTTCAGACCGACCTCGAACACCTCGTCGATGTCCGAGACGTTCGCATAGGTGCCGGCGTGCAGGACGAAGGGTCCGTACCGGCCCAGGCCCGCCGTGATCATCTTGCCGTCCTCGGGGTGGACCCCGACTTCACGAGGCAGGGCCAGCAGGCGCAGCGCCTGGTCCAGCGTCAGCGAGGCGGGCGACCAGCCCTTGGGCAGGGACGAGCGTTTGGGCTTGTCGCCCTCGGGCGGGGTGATTTCGACATAGGGGCCGAAACGGCCGATCTTCAGCTGCACCGGCTGGCCGGTCTCCGGGTCCATGCCCAGTTCGCGGTCGCCGCTTTCCGCCGACCCGTCTTCAGCCGAAGGGCTGGCGACGGGGCGGGTGTATTTGCAGTCCGGGTACCGTTCGCAGCCGATGAAGGCGCCGAACCGGCTGGTCTTCAGGCTGAGCTGGCCCTGGTGGCACAGGGGGCATTCGCGCGGGTCGGACCCGTCTTCCTTGGCCGGGAAGATATGGGCGCCCAGCGACTCGTTCAGCGCGTCCAGAATGGCCGTGGTGCGCAGTTCGCCGGCGGCCTGGGTCGCGGCGTGGAAGTCCGACCAGAACTCGCGCAGCAGGACCTTCCAGTCCAGCTGACCGGCCGACACCTCGTCCAGACGCGTCTCCAGGGCGGCGGTGAAGTCGTATTCGACCCATTTCCGGAAGAATTGCTCCAGGAAGGCCGTGACCAGCCGTCCCTTGTCCTCCGGATAGAAGCGGTTCTTGTCGACGCGGACATATTCCCGGTCGCGCAGGGTCGACAGGGTTGAGGCGTAGGTCGACGGCCGGCCGATGCCCAGCTCTTCCAGCTTCTTGACCAGGGTGGCTTCCGAATAGCGCGGGGGCGGTTCGGTGAAATGCTGGTCGGTGCGGATGGCGTCAACCTTGGCCTTGGCGCCTTCCTTCAGCGCGGGCAGCCGGCTGGTGTCGTCGCCCTCGTCCTCTTCCGCGCCCTTCTGCTTCTCGTCGCGGCCTTCCTCATAGACGGCCAGGAAGCCGTCAAACGTCACCACCTGGCCGGTGGCCCGCAGGCCGGTCAGGCCGTCCGAGGTTTCGATCTCCACCGTGGTGCGGTCCATGCGCGCCGCCTCCATCTGCGAGGCGACCATCCGCTTCCAGATCAGCTCGTACAGACGCTGAAGATCGGATTCGAGGCGCAGGCTGTCCGGATGACGGGCGATGTTTGTCGGCCGGATCGCTTCGTGCGCTTCCTGAGCATTCTTGGCCTTGGTCTTGTAATAGCGCGGTTCCTGAGGAACGAAGGCCGGGCCGAACTCCTTGGCGATGACCTCTCGCGCCTGGGCGATGCCCTCGGGCGTGGTCTGGACGCCGTCGGTCCGCATATAGGTGATCAGGCCGCCGGTCTCGTCCACGCCCTCATACAGTTTCTGCGCCGCCTGCATGGTGCGCTGGGCGCTGAAGCCCAGCTTGCGCGAGGCTTCCTGTTGCAGGGTCGAGGTGGTGAAGGGCGGGGCCGGGTTGCGGCGGACGGGCTTCTTCTCGACCGAGTTGATGGTGAAGTCGCCGGCGTCGATGGCCGCGCGCGCAGCGGCGGCGGTCGCCTCGTCCTTGATGTCCAGACGCTGCACTCGCTTGCCGGCGTGCTTGACCAGACGGGCGGTGAAGGGCGGGCTGTCGGCGTTCAGATCGGCCTCGATGGACCAGTATTCCTGCGCCTTGAACTTCTCGATCTCCATCTCGCGATCGACGACGATGCGCAGGGCGACGGATTGGACCCGCCCGGCCGAGCGCGCGCCCGGCAGCTTGCGCCACAGGACCGGCGACAGGGTGAAGCCGACCAGATAGTCCAGCGCCCGGCGGGCCAGATAGGCCTCGACCAACTCCATGTCGATCTGGCGCGGATTGGCCATGGCCTCGAGGACGGCGGATTTGGTGATGGCGTTGAAGGTGACGCGCTCGACGTGCGTGTCCTTCAGTGCCTTCTTCTTGTTCAGCACCTCCAACACGTGCCAGCTGATGGCTTCCCCTTCGCGGTCGGGGTCGGTCGCCAGGATGACGCGGTCGGCGCGCTTGGCGGCCTCGGCGATTTCGGACAGCCGCTTGGCGCCCTTGGCGTCGGCCTCCCAGTGCATGGAGAAGTCGTCGTCGGGCAGGACCGAGCCGTCCTTCGACGGCAGGTCGCGGACGTGGCCGTAGGACGCCAGAACCTCATAGCCGGAGCCGAGGTATTTATTGATGGTCTTGGCCTTTGCGGGGCTCTCGACGATAACGAGGTTCATGCGTGTTCGGTCTCGGGAAGGGGCGCGAACGTGGTTGGAGCGGAGCCATGTGTCAATGCACCGGCCGCCGGACGCCCGTAAACTTGCGGAATATCGGGTGACTATCACGGATCGAAGACGAATCCGGAAGAGACTTCACTATATGGACGCGAGACCGCCCGGCAGCAGCTCCGCACGGCCCGCCAGGCTCAGTTCCAGCAGGGCGGCGGCGACCTGGCCCATGGGGGCGTTCAGGGCGCGCGCGATCTCGTCGCGCGGCGTCGGGGTGGGGGACAGCAGGGCGGCGACCCGGTCCAGGAAGGCGTCGTCCACCTCGCCATAGTCCATGGGTTCCGACGGCGGCGCGCGCAGGGTGCGCAGGGTGTTGAAGGCGCGCTCGATATCCTCGATCCCCTCGCACAGGATGGCCCCCTGGCGCAGCAGTTCGTTGGGACCCTTGGCGCGCGGGTCCAGCGGCGAGCCGGGCACGGCGAAGACGTCGCGCCCCTGTTCCGCCGCCAGCCGGGCGGTGATCAATGAGCCGGACTTGATCTCGGCCTCGACCACCACGACGCCGCGCGACAGGCCGGAGATGATGCGGTTGCGGCGGGGGAAGTCTCTCGCCTGGGCGCGAGCGCCGACCGGGCTTTCGGACACGACGCAGCCCTGATCGACCAGCCGGGCGTAGAGGTCGGCGTGTTCGGGCGGATAGATGTCGTCCACACCGCCGCCCAGAACCGCGACGGTCCCGGTCGCCAAGGCGCCTTCGTGGGCGGCGGCGTCGATGCCGCGCGCCATGCCCGAGACGACGACATGGCCGGCCTGACCCAGTTGCAGCGCCAGGCCGCGCGCGATCCGCTGTCCGCCGGCCGAGGCGATGCGCGCGCCGACGATGGCGACGCAGGGCGCGTTCAGCAGTTCGACCCGACCCCGGGTCCACAGGATCGGCGGGGGCGGATCCAGCGCCGCCAGCATCTCGGGATAGTCGGGATCGCCCAGCACCAGCAGGCGGGCGCCGACCCGCTCACCATCGGTCAGTTCGCGCTCGATCTTGGCGACGGGCGGGGGAATGGAGGCAGCACCGGACTTGCGGACCAGATCGGGCAGGACCTCCAGCACGCGAATGGCCGAGCCGTAGCGGCCCAGCAGCTGGGAAAAGGCGACGGGACCGATGCGGTCGGTGCGGGCGAGCCGCAGCCGGGCGAACCGTTCGTCCGCCGACAGGCTCACGCCTTCTTGGCCCCGATACGCGGTTCCTCGCCCTTCAGCAGCCGGGCGATGTTCTGATGGTGGCGAACCCAGATCAGCACGGCGGCGAAGACGGTCAGGCACAGGATCGGCATGCCCACCGGCAGGCCGACGGCGGCGAGCGGCAGCAGGGCCAGCAGGGGCGCGGTCGCCGAGGAGATCAGGGCCGCCAGCGACGAATAGCGGAAGACGAAGGCGCTGATCAGCCAGACCGCTCCGGCCATCAGGCCCAGGGGCCAGGCGGCGGCCAGCAGCAGACCATAGAAGGTGGCCACGCCCTTGCCGCCCTTGAACTTCAGCCAGACGGGAAACAGGTGGCCCAGGAAGGCCGCGCCGCCGGCGATGGCGCCCGCGACCTCGCTGTCGAACAGGGCGCGCGCGATCAACAGGGCGACCGCCCCCTTGCCGGCGTCCAGCAGCAGGGTGGCCAGGGCCAGGTCCTTGCGGCCCGTCCGCAGCACATTGGTCGCGCCGATATTGCCGGACCCGATGTTGCGCACGTCGCCGGCGCCGGCGGCGCGGGTGATCACGACGCCGAACGGAATCGAGCCGAGCAGATAGCCGCCCAGCGCGACCAGCGCCAAGGTCCCGATCGCGGGGCCTGCCAGATCCTGCACGTTGATTCTCTCCCCACGGAATGCTGTGGCAAAATGCGTCGGCGCGCCTTGCGGAGCAAGGGCGATCCGACCTCTTGACCCAATGATTGCCGCAGGGTCAGGTCCGCCCGCCTTGCCGGAGTGCGCCATGACCCGAATCCCCGCCGCCGCCGCCCTGATTCTGCTGCTGTCCACCTCGGCTTGCGTCGGCGCCGCGCCGGTTAGCCCGCCGCCGATGGGCGGACCGGCCATGGCCGCCTATTTCGACTGCGTGAGGGACGGCGGCGTGGCCATCTCGGCGCACCGGGCGGTCTCGGCCATGGACCAGCCCGAGAACTCCATCGCCGCCATCGAGGCGACCGGACGGGCCATTCCGGGCGCTGTCCTCGAACTGGACGCGGTCCTGACCAGGGACGGCCATCTGGTCCTGATGCACGACGAGACCATGGACCGGACCACGACCGGGCGGGGCCGCGTCGCCGACCTGACCCTGGCCCAGGTCAAGGCCGCCCGGCTGAAGGCCTCGAACGGCGCCCTGACCGACGCCGCGCCCCCGACGTTGGCCGAGGCGCTGGACGCCGCCGGGCGCGTGGGCGCCATCGCCAGTCTGGATCTGAAGCCGGCGGACGGCGCAACCACGGTCGATCTGGCGCGCGCCGTGATCGACCAGGTGCGGCGTTCGGGCGCGCAGAACCGGGTCATACTGATCACCTATAGTGACGCCGACGCCCGCGCCGTCGCGGCCCTGGCGCCGGAGATGATGATCTCGGCCGGTCTGGACGGCGTCGAGGATCTGGACGGGCTGAACGCGTCGCAGATCCTGGCCTGGACCGGCACGCGCGAGGAACGCCCCGCCCTGTGGTCGGCCCTGCGTCAGGCGGGTGTCGAGGTCCAGTTCGGCACCCTGGGCGCCGAGGGCCGTCGCCGCGACGACCGTTACGCCGCCGACGGCGACGTCTCCGAATATCGCGACCTGGTCCGCCAGGGCGTCACCGTGATCGCCACCGACACGCCCCTGGTGGTCCAGTCGGTGCTGGGGGCGGAGGTCGCCAAGGCCGCGACCTGCCGCCGCCCGCGCTGACGCGACGATTTGCGCTGAATCAAGGGCCTGGCGGCGCAGTTAGGGCAGGAGGAAGATCAGGAGTTCAGCATGCGCGATGATCTGATGTTCGACGTGGCCGTGGTCGGGGCCGGACCGGCGGGCCTGGCCTTCACCCGGTCCCTGGCCGGAGCGGGGCTGACGGTTGCTCTGATCGAGGGACAGGCCGAGGCGGCCTTGCGCGACCCGGCCTTCGACGGGCGCGAGATCGCCCTGACCCACAACTCCATCCGTCTGTTGAAGAGCCTGGACGCCTGGGACCAGGTTCCGGCGGAAGAGATTTCGGACCTGCGCGAGGCGCGGGTGCTGGACGGCGGCTCGCCCTTCGCCCTGACCTTCGACGCCGGCGGCGCCGATCGGCTGGGCGTCCTGATCCCCAATCACCTGATCCGCCGCGCCCTGTTCGAGGTCGTGGAGGGCCAGCCGGGCGTGACCCTGATGGCCGGGCGGCGGGTGGCCAGTTGCGCCGTCCAGGACGCCGCCCCGCGCGGGCGGGTCGTGCTGGACGACGGGACGGCGATCCGGGCGAAGCTGATCGTGGCGGCGGATTCGCGCTTTTCGGGCGTGCGCGACCAGCTGGGCGTCGGGGTCGAGATGAACCGGCTGGGCCGCTCGATGATGGTCTGCCGGATGCGGCACGACCAGGCGCACCGCCATGTCGCGACCGAATGGTTCGACCATCGCCAGACCGTGGCCCTGCTGCCGGTCGCGGACGTCGAGGAGCGGGTCTCCTCCGTCGTCCTGACCCTGGCCGCCCCCGCCATCGCCGACCTGATGCGCCTGTCGCCCGAAGCCTTTTCAGTCGAGATGGAGCGGCGGCTGAAGGGGCGGCTGACCGGGTTGGAACTGATCGACACGCGTCACGCCTATCCGCTGGCCACGACCTGGAGCCGCCGGTTCGCGGGCGAGGGTTTCGCCCTGATCGGCGACGCCGCCGTGGGCATGCACCCGGTCACGGCCCACGGCTTCAACCTGGGTCTGCGCGGACAGGATACGCTGGCCAAGGTGGTGAGATCGGCGCGCGGAGGGGACATCGGCTCGGAACGCCTGCTGGCCCGTTATGAACGCGACCACCGCCTCGCCAGCTGGCCCCTGTACCAGGGCACCAACGCCCTCGTACGCCTGTTCACCGAGGAGACGCCCCCGGCCCGTCTGGCGCGCGGAGTGGCGCTGAGAGCCGGGCAGGCGACGGCGCCGTTCAAACGGGTGGTGAAGCGGATGCTGACGGCGTGAGCCATTATTCTTCCTTCTCCCGTGGGGAGAAGGTGGCCCGCAGGGCCGGATGAGGGAGCAGCGGTGGGCCAACTCGCACCACCTTACCCCTCACCCTTTCGCGCAAGGACGATCGCTTCGCTCTCGTGCGCTCAAGCCCTCTCCGAGCGGGAGAGGGAAGGGTGGGTCAGAAAACCTTCCGGCCGCCCACCCAGGTCCCGATCACCTTGCCCTGGAGCCGTCGCCCGTCGAACGGCGAGTTTTTCGACTTCGAGCGCAGCTTGTCCGCATCGACGATGATCGGCGCGCCGGGATCGAACAGAACCAGGTCGGCGGGCGCGCCTTCGGCCAGCACACCGGCGTCCAGGCCCAGCAGGGCCGCCGGTCCCTGGGTCAGGGGCCGCAGCACGTCCAGCAGGTCCAGCCCGTCCTCGTGGTGCAGGGTCAGGGCGGCGGGCAGCAGGGTCTCCAGGCCGACGGCGCCGGGCGCGGCCTCGGCGAAGGGACGGCGCTTGTCCTCGGCCGGGGCGGGGGCGTGGGCCGAGGTGATGACGTCGATCAGCCCTTCGCGCACCGCCTCGATCAGGGCCTGACGATCGGCCTCGGAGCGCAGCGGCGGGTCCAGCCGGTAGAAGGTGCGATAATCGCCGATGTCCACCTCGTTGAAGCACAGGTGGTTGATCGAGACGCTGACGGCGACCTCAAGCCCCTTGGCGCGGGCCCGCGCCAGGGTCTCCAGCGCCCCTTCGGTCGAGATCTGATCCACCAGGAACCGGGCGCCCGTCTGTTCGACCAGGGCCAGGTCGCGCTCCAGCCCGATGCGCTCGGCGATGGCCGGGCTGCCGGACAGGCCCAGCCGCGTGGCCAGTTCGCCGGATGCGGCGACGGCCCCCTCGGTCAGCCAGGGATCGGACGGACGGCAGGCGATCAGGGCGTTGAAGGCGGCGGCGTAGCTCATCACCCTCTGCAGGGTGCGGCTGTTGACGATGACCTTGTCGCCGTCGGTGAAATACAGGGCGCCGGCCTCGTCCATCAGACCGATCTCGGCCATCCGCTGGCCGTCCAGGGCCTTGGTCGCGGCGCCGGCCGCACGGACATTGACCAGGTTCAGGGCCGCGCCGCGACGCTGGATGAAGTCGATCATCGCCGGGTCGTCGACGGCGGGATCGGTGTCGGGCTGGACCACGATGGTCGTCACGCCCCCGCCCGCGGCGGCCAGACTGGCGGACTTCAGCGTCTCCTTGGGCTCGGCCCCCGGTTCGCCGGTCTTGACCCGAATGTCGATCAGGCCGGGCGCGAGGCAGTGGCCGTCCGCGTCGATGGTCTGGTCGGCGTCGATGAGCGATACGCCGTGAACGACCCGCACGATGCGGCCGTTCTCGATCAGCACGCCGCCGGGGCCGTCATAGTCCGTGGCGGGATCCAGCAGGCGAGCATTTAGGATGGCGACGGTGGTCATCACTTGTCCCCCCAGCGGGCCGACAGGGAGGCCAGCACGGCCATGCGGGCGGCGACGCCCATCTCGACCTGATCCTGGATCAGCGAGACGTCCAGGTCGTCGGCCACGTCGGAATCGATCTCGACCCCCCGGTTCATCGGCCCGGGGTGCATGACCCGGGCGCCCGGCTTGGCCCAGGCCAGCTTCTCGCGGTCTAGACCCCAGAAGCGGAAATATTCGCGGGTCGAGGGCACCAGGGCGCCGGCCATCCGCTCCAGCTGCAGCCGCAGCATCATCACCACGTCGCAGCCGGCCAGCCCCTCGCGCATGTCGTGGAACACCTCGCAGCCCCAGCGGTCGGCGTCGCCGGGCACCAGGGTCGGCGGCCCGATCAGGCGCACCCGCGCGCCCATCATCTGCAACATCGCCACGTTTGACCGCGCCACGCGGCTGTGGGTGATGTCGCCGCAGATGGCGACCGTCAGGCTGGTCACATCGCCGAAAGCCCGCCGCATCGACAGCAGATCCAGCAGGGCCTGAGTCGGATGTTCGTGGCGGCCGTCCCCGGCGTTGACGACGGCGCAGCCGACCTTCTGGCTCAGCAGCTCCGCCGCGCCCGAGGCCGAATGGCGGATGACCAGAATGTCCGGCTTCATCGCATTCAGCGTCACCGCCGTATCGATCAGGGTCTCGCCCTTCTTCACCGAGGACGAGCCGACCGGCATGGTCACCACATCGGCGCCCAGACGTTTGGCGGCGATCTCGAACGACGAACTGGTGCGGGTCGAGTTCTCGAAGAACAGGTTCACCACCGTGCGCCCGTGCAGCAGGTCCAGGGCCTTGGACGACTGCCGATTGAAGTCGACGAAGGCGTCGCCGAGGTCCAGCAGCTGCGGCGTGACGAAGGGGTTCAGATCCGAGGCGGCCAGAAAATGGGCCTTGGGGAACGGAACCAGCCGTTCGCGAATGGTCTGGTCGGTGACGTCGTGGGGCTGGGTCATCGAGACGCGCCTATAGGCGGGAGTCGGCGCAAACGCCAGTGTGGAGCGCCAGTCAGCCCCCCAAATCAGGCGAAGTGGAACAGGGCCAGCAGCACCGGAATGACCACGGCGCTGCCCACGGTGGTCAGGGCGATGACCCCCGCGATCAGGGGCGCATCCCCGCCCATCTGGCGCGCCAGTATGTAGGAGGCGGCCGAACCCGGCGCCGCCCCGCAGATCAGGGCGATCCCCTGGGCCAGACTGTCGCCGCCCAGCGCCCAGGCGATGAACCACATCAGCGGCGGCATGACCCCCAGCTTGACCAGGGTCACGGCGGCGATGGTTCCCTGACGGCGCCTGACCTCGGCGAACGACAGACCGGCGCCGGCGACGATCAGGCCCAGAGGCAGGGCGGCCGCGCCCAGCAGGTCCATCGCGTCCGACAGGCCGGGGATCAGGGGCACGCGCAACAGGTTCAGCGCCAACCCGATCAGACAGGCCAGCAGGATCGGATTGGCGAGCATCGACTTGGCCAGGCCCAGGGCCGAGGGCTCGCGTTTCAACGACCCCCATTTGGCCA
The DNA here is from genome assembly GCF_011064825.1 of Brevundimonas mediterranea. NCBI lineage: Bacteria > Pseudomonadati > Pseudomonadota > Alphaproteobacteria > Caulobacterales > Caulobacteraceae > Brevundimonas > Brevundimonas mediterranea. Next base: position 217,352 of record NZ_CP048751.1, on the reverse strand, counting down.
GCACCGCCACACAGGTGATATTGGTCACCGGAATGATGAAGGCGATGGCGACCGCCGCCATGGCCGTCCCCTCCGAGCCATAGACGGACTGGATCACCGGCACGAAGACGAAACTGTTCCAGCGGATCACGCCCTGAAACACGCTGGTATAGGCCGGCCCGTCCAGCGGGATCAGCGGCTTCGCAGCGAATGTCGCCGCCGCCACGATCAGGGTCGCCCCCACCGCCGCAGCCCCCGCCACCGTCGCCCCGCCGCCCGACAGATCGGCATGCCAGATCGCGGGGATCAGGAAGCTCGGATAGAAGATGTTGATCGACAGCTTCTCGATCGGCCGCCAGGCCTCATCGGGCAGGAAGCCGGATTTTCGCAGCCCATAGCCCAGGGCGATCATCAGAAAGACCGGCAGGACGCCGGCGATCAGCCCCGTCAAACCCAGGTCGCCTGATCCCGCACCCGGTCCAGCGCCCCCTGCAGAATCCAGGCGGCGGCGGTGCGGTCCACGACCTGGGCGCGGCGCTTGCGGTTCAGGTCCAGATCCTCGATCAGGAACCGCTCGACCGCGCTGGTGGACAGCCGCTCGTCCCAGAAGGCGATGTTGACCGGCCGCAGCCGCTCCAGATTGCGGGCGAAGGCGCGGCACGACTGGGCGCGCGGCCCCTCGGTTCCGTCCATATTGGCGGGCAGGCCGATCACCAGGGCCGAGACCTTGCGATGGGCCATCAGCTTGAACAACTGATCGGCCTCCAGCGTGAACTTGGACTTGCGGATCAGCTCCAGCGGCGAGGCGATCAGGCGCGTCGCATCCGACACGGCGACGCCGATGGTCTTCTCGCCCAGATCCAGCCCCATCCACGGCGTGTCGGGCGGGCAGGCGGCGGGCAGGTCAAGGAGGTCGAGAACGGGCACGGCCTGCGGTTAGGACCGGCGCGCAGGGAAGTCAAAGGCGGAGGCTTATGGAAACAGCGTCAGGGCCGGCAGTCGCGGCTGTAGGCTTCGTCGTAAGGCTTGTCGAAACAGGCCAGAAAGCCGTCGAGCACATCGAGGTTGAGCGGCCAGCTTAGCTCACGTCCATATTGGGCTTTAAACCTCGCCGCATCCTCTTCGAATCCCGGGGGAGGCGGAACGGCCGCGAGACGGTCTCGAGCGGCTTGCAACGCGGCGCGGTCCTTGAGCAGGAAGGCCACCGTTCCGATCGCATAGTCCGCCTTACCGTCGCCGATGGGATCAGGACTGACCCCCGCCAGCAGCAGCCGCACGGCATGATCCGTCTGGCCCAAGGCGGCTCGGACTTGGCCCTCGTGCCAATAGTTGGTGTGAAGCTGGTCGCTGGTCATGTCTCTCCAGCGCGCCTTGCGATAGGCGGCCAGAAGCTCAACGGCCGTGTCGCGGCATTCGCGCCTGTTCCCGAGCGGACGCCAACCCCCCTCCATGTCTTGATCGAAAGCTTGAGGCGACAGGGCCAGCATCGCCTCCCTGTCATAGCTGCAGGGCGTGGGCGCGGGGACAGACTGCAAGACGGCGGCGGCTATGGCGGCGACGAACATGGCCTGTCCTGTAGTTGCGCGAAGCCAAAGCAAGACGTGTGACTGTGACGTCAATGCGGCCGGACGTTTGGCGCTCGCCGCCCATGCCGCATTTGGTCCTGCTGAGGCGCAGAGCGTGTCGGCGGAGTGACGTGGCAGGCCCGGAATTTATCTGCCCATCATGCCGATGTACGGCCAGGCAAGGCTTTCAGGCGCATTTTGCGTACCCAACCCAACGGCCCTCCAGGCGAGGCTATAGTGTCAGGTCATAAACGCGGGAGGTGCGCTGTGAAGTGGGTTTGGCAGGTTTGGCGCGTTTGGCAGCTTGTCACCCTGCTTTTGCGCCAAGGCGCCCGGCGCCGCCATGGTTGAAGGCGAACACCGGCTCGTTCTTGTGAATCCCCGCCTGTGCCGCTAATCCCGCCCCTAGACCCCTTTATCGACGTGCATTGGAGGGCCGCATGGCCATCGACGCTGCGACGGTGCGCAAGGTTGCGCATCTCGCCCGCATCAAGACCCCCGAGGATCGGCTGGAGCCGCTGGCCCAGGAGCTGAACGGCATCCTGCAGTGGATCGAACAGCTGAACGAGGTCGATGTCGACGGCGTCGAGCCCATGACCTCGAACGTCGCCCAGCCCCTGCGCCTGCGCGAAGACGTGGTCACCGACGGCGGCAAGATCGACGCCGTCCTGTCCAACGCCCCGAAGTCGGCCGACGGCTTCTTCGTCGTGCCCAAGGTGGTCGAATAGTCATGAGCGACCTGACCAAACTGACCCTGAAGGGCGCCGTCGACGGCCTGAAGGCCAAGGATTTCTCCTCGGCCGAGATCACCCAGGCCTTCCTGACCTCCATCGAGGCCGCCAATCCGACCCTGAACGCCTATGTCGAGGTGACGGCGGACAAGGCCATGGACATGGCCCGCGCCTCCGACGCCCGCATCGCCTCGGGCGAGGGCGGGGCGCTGGAAGGCGCGCCGCTGGGCATCAAGGACCTGTTCTGCACCGAGGGGGTCCAGACCACGGCCGGCTCCAACATGCTGCGCGGCTTCGTCCCGCCCTATGAATCGACCGTCACCGCCAATCTGTGGCGCGACGGGGCGGTCATGCTGGGCAAGCTGAACATGGACGAGTTCGCCATGGGCTCGTCGAACGAGACCTCGGCCTTCGGTCCGGTCAAGAACCCGTGGAAATCGACCGGCTCGAACGCCGATCTGACGCCGGGCGGATCCTCGGGCGGTTCGGCCTCGGCCGTCGCCGCCGACCTGTGCCTGGCCGCGACCGCGTCCGACACGGGCGGCTCGATCCGCCAGCCCGCCGCCTTCACCGGCACGGTCGGGATCAAGCCCACCTATGGCCGCGCCAGCCGCTTCGGCATGGTGGCCTTCGCCTCATCGCTGGACCAGGCCGGCCCGATCACCAAGACGGTCGAGGACGCAGCCCTGCTGCTGCAATCCATGTGCTCGTTCGACGTCAAGGATTCGACCAGCCTTGACGTCCCGACCCCCGACTGGACCGCTTCGGTCGGCAAGTCGGTCAAGGGGCTGCGCATCGGCGTGCCGCGCGAATATGTCGTGGACGGCATGCCCGCCGAGATCCAGGCCCTGTGGGACCAGGGCGTGGCCTGGCTGAAGGACGCGGGCTGTGAGATCGTCGAGATCAGCCTGCCGCACACGAAGTATGCCCTGCCGACCTATTATATCGTCGCCCCGGCCGAGGCCTCGTCCAACCTGGCCCGTTACGACGGCATGCGGTTCGGCCACCGGGCGGATCAGTTCAGCTCGCTGGACGACCTCTACGCCACCTCGCGCGCCGAGGGTTTCGGCAAGGAGGTCCAGCGTCGCCTGACCATCGGCGCCTATGTGCTGTCGGCCGGCTTCTACGACGCCTATTACGTCCGCGCCCTGAAGGTCCGTCGCCGCATCGCCGAGGACTTCGACAATGTCTGGGGCCAGGTCGACGCCATCCTGACCCCCTCGACCCCGTCGGCCGCCTTTGCTCTGGGGGACAAGCAGATCGACCCCCTGACCATGTATCTGAACGACGTCTTCACGGTCACGACCAACCTGGCCGGCCTGCCGGGCATCTCGGTCCCTGCCGGCGTCGATTCCGGCGGCCTCCCGCTGGGCCTCCAGGTCATCGGCAAGGCCCTGGACGAGGCCACGGTCTTCCAGGTCGGCGCGGCGCTGGAACGCGCTGCGGGCTTTACGGCCAAGCCTGGGCAGTGGTGGTGAGTTGAATGGAGGGCCGGCGTGATCGCCGGCCCTCCCTCTTCATCAGGCCGCCGGAAGCGCCTTCAGATCGGCGTCGATCGCCGCGATCTTCTCGTCTGTGATGTGGCCCTGGGAGTAGGGCGCGACCTGGCGCAGGCTCATGGCCTTGAACTGGCCATAGGCGGGATGCTTGTCCATGCCGGGCAGGTGTTTCTCCACCACGGCCTTGGTCGCGGGATCGGCCAGCAGGGCCTCGATCGGGCTTTCGATGGTCGGATGCTGGGCATGATGTTCGTCATGCGCGTGGTCAGAGGCGTGTTCGGGGGCCGGAGCCGGCGCAGTCTGGGCCGAGGCGGCGCCGACCAGAAGCAGGGAGGCCGCAGCAGCGGCGAACAGGGTCTTGGTCATCGGATTCTCCATTGAGGCGACCGATGTTGAGCGCGATTTCGCGACACCCTCAAGACAGCCTCTTTCTCGCCGCCGCCGACGGCGCTAGGACGAACCCATGACCGACACTGTTCCGAACTCGAAAACCATCAAGGGCCGCACCGGCGATTGGGAAATCGTCATGGGGCTGGAGATCCACGCCCAGGTGGCCTCCAAGGCCAAACTCTTCTCCGGCGCCGCCGTCGGCTTCGGCGCGGGGCCGAACGAACAGGTGTCCCTGGTGGACGCCGGCTTCCCCGGCATGCTGCCGACGCTGAACAAGCACTGCGTCGAACAGGCGGTGAAGACCGGCCTGGGCCTGCGCGCGCAGATCAACAAGCGCAGCCAGTTCGACCGCAAGAACTACTTCTACCCCGACCTGCCGACCGGCTATCAGATCAGCCAGCTCTATTACCCGATCGTCGGCGAAGGCGTGGTCGAGGTGGAGGCCGAGGACGGCAGCTTCTTCAACGTCGGCATCGAGCGCCTGCACCTGGAACAGGATGCGGGCAAGCTGATCCACGACCTGTCGCCGACCGAGAGCTATGTCGATCTGAACCGGGCCGGCACGGCCCTGATGGAGATCGTCTCGCGCCCCGACCTGCGCACGCCGGAAGAGGCGGTCGCCTATGTGAAGAAGATCCGGACCATCCTGATCTATCTGGGCACCTGCGACGGCGACATGGAGAAGGGCAATCTGCGCGCCGACGTGAACGTGTCCGTCTGCCGCGCCGGCAACTACGAGAAGTTTAAGGCCAGCGGCGATTTCAGCTTCCTCGGCACGCGCTGCGAGATCAAGAACGTCAACTCGTTCCGCTTCATCTCCCAGGCGATCCAGTACGAGGCGCGCCGCCAGATCGAGATCCTTGAGGACGGCGGTTCGATCACTCAGGAGACCCGGCTGTTCGACCCGACCAAGGGCGAGACGCGTTCGATGCGGTCCAAGGAAGAGGCGCAGGACTATCGCTATTTCCCCGATCCCGACCTGCTGCCGCTGGACCTGGAAGAGGCCTGGATCGCCGAGATCAAGGCGTCCCTGCCCGAACTGCCGGACGAGAAGCGCAAGCGGCTAATGAGCGAATATGGCCTGTCGCAGTACGACGCCATCGTCCTGATCTCGGAACAGGCCAAGGCGGACTATTTCGAGGCCGCCGCGAAGGGGCGCGACGCCAAGCTGGTGTCCAACTGGGTCACCAACGAGGTCTCGGCGCGTCTGGCCGCCGACGGCAAGGACTTCAGCGAGAACCCCCTGCCGGCCGCCCATGTGGCCCAGCTGGTCGAGCTGATCGAGACGAACGTCATCTCGTCCAAGATCGCCAAGGAGGTCTTTGACCACGTCTGGAACGGCGAGGGCTCGCCGGCCGAGGTGGTCGAGAAACACGGCCTGAAGCAGGTCACCGACACCGGCGCCATCGAGAAGGCGGTGGACGAGATCATCGCCGCCAACCCGGACAAGGCGGCGGCGGTCGCCGAGAAGCCCCAGGCCCTGGGCTGGTTCGTCGGTCAGGTCATGAAGGCGACGGGCGGCAAGGCCAATCCGGCCGCGGTCAACGACATCCTGAAGGCCAAGCTGGGTCTTTGATTTTTGGGGGCTGCGGCCCCCAAACCCCCGGCTGGTCGCTAACGCTCGCGGCGCGGCCGCTCTCTGCTTGAGCGACCCATTCTAGTAAGAAGGCCCGGAGAGCGATCTCCGGGCCTTCTTCGTCGAGACTACCAACGCCAGGCGTCTCGGATCACGTCGATGATGTAGCCGTCACGCTCGTCGATCAGATAGATCGTATTGTCGACCAGGACCCAACGCGCCCCCTCCGGCGGATAGCCGAGACCATAGGTGCGCCAGTCGTCCAGTCGATAACGCCAAAAGGTGTCCGGCAGATAGTCGCCGGCCGACCAGTCGCGGCCCCAATAGGAGCGGGGCACGCTGTAGTAGCCCCAGCCCGGCGCGAAATAGAACCCCATGCGGACGCCGCTGTAGCCATGGAAGCGACGGTCGTCCCGCCACCAGTCGGACCGGTGGTTGCGATAGAAGTCGCGCCGCCACTGATCGCTGCTGAAGCGACGGCGGAATTCGTCGTGCCGGTCGCGGTTCTGGTTCCAGCCGGAGCCGGGCCGGTGGGGCTGGCCGGGCCGCGTGTGACCATTGTCGGGCCGATCCGGCCGGTTCCAGCCGCCGTCCGGGCGATGGGGCCGCCCGCCGCTGTCGCCCGGCCGATCCGGTCGGCCGCCGCTTGACGGGCGGTCAGGGCGAGATCCGCCGGTCTGGGGGCGGTCGGGGCGAGTCCAGCCGCCCTCGGGACGGTCGGGACGAGGCGGCCGACCGGGGTTGGCGCCTTCCGGGCGGCCGGGCCTGACGTCGGGACGATCCGGCCGTGCGCCGCCGTAATTCGGACGATCGGGCCTGTCTTCGCCTGTCTGCGGGCGGTCCGGACGCGCCGGCCGTGTCTCACCGAAACCGGGGCGCTCCGGACGGGGCCGCTCGGGACGCGAGGGGGCTTCCGGCCGGGACTGCAAAGTACGGTTCGGCGTGGGACGCTCTCCCCGCGTGATCTGCGGCCTCTGGGGGCGGTCGGCGTCGCGTTGTTCGCGATCGACCTGACGGTCCTGGGCCAGGGCCTGGATCGGTGCGGCCAGCGGGGCGCCCAGGGCGGCGACGGCGGTGAAAGCCATCAGGAGGCGTTTCATGGTCTTTTCATTCCTGCACGCTGGTTTTCCAGCGGCTTAAGGTGATGATCGCGCTTGGTCGATGAACCCCGGCTGAATGCCGTTCGGGGGACGCCCCAGACAAAAGCCCCGCGAGATTTCCTCGCGGGGCTTGTCGGCTCAACAGCTTGGCGTCCTCAATAGACGTTGGACAGGACGCTGGCGATCAGGCCCGTGGCGACCGCGACCATCAGAATGTCGCTGCCGGCGTGGACGTAGCGATAGCCGCGAGGCGCTTCGCGAAGACCATAGAAATACGGGTCGCGGACATAATAGGTCCGGTACTGCGGCGGCAGATAGCCGCCCGTCCGCCAGCGATAGCCGTAGTAACGGGGCTCGACCCGGTAATAGCCGTAGCTGGGCGCGTACCAGTATCCCGAGCGCGGGCCGTTGTAGCCCCGGAAGTCCGACCGGCCGCGCCACCAGTTGCGATTGTTGCGGTCCCAGCGGTCATCGCGGCGTTCGTGGCGGAAGTCGCGACGGTCGTCCCACCGGTCATGACGATAATCCTGCCGATTGTCGTAGCGGCCCTGACGCCAGTCACGACGGTCGTCACGGCGTTCCGAGCGGTAGTCTCGCCGGTCGTCGCGGCGGTCCTGGCGATATTCCCGACGATCGTCGCGGCTCTGCGCCTCGGCCAGCAGGGGAACGGCCGTGGTGGACAGGGCGATAGCGACAACAGCGGCCTTGGTGAGGCGGTTCATCTGCGTGCTCCATTCTGGGCCGCCGACGGAAACGACGAACTGGCCCGTTAATGAGGTGAAGGTCGGGTTCCGCGCCTGAACGCGTCCTGAATGACCGTGTCAGGATCGAAATGCGGATTGCGGCTGCGTGTCGCGGCCCCCAGATGCGAGGCACGCCACAGGAAAGACCGCCGCAATGACCGCTCCGATCCAGCTCTGGTACTGGCCCACGCCGAATGGATGGAAGGTGTCCATCGCGCTGGAGGAGATGGGGCTGGCCTATGAGGTCCAGCCGGTGAACATCGGAACGGGTGAACAGTTCGAGCCTGGGTTCCAGGCCATCAGTCCGAACGGCCGCATGCCCGCCATCGTCGATCCGGAGGGGCCGGGCGGCCAACCGATCTCGATCTTCGAATCCGGCGCAATCCTGCAGTATCTCGGCGACAAATCCGGCCGCTTCTATCCGACCGAGGCGCGAGCGCGCGTCGAGGTGAACCAGTGGCTGTTCTGGCAGGTCGGAGGCCTGGGGCCAATGGCGGGCCAGACCCATCATTTCCGCCAGTATGCGCCCGCGATGATCCGCGACCAGCGCCAGATCGCCTATGGGGTGCAGCGCTATACGAACGAGACGCACCGTCTGTATGGCGTCATGGATCGACGCCTGAAGGACCGCGACTATCTGGCGGGCGACTATTCCATCGCCGACATGGCCGCCTGGCCGTGGATATTGCCGACGCTGCAGGGGCAGACTCTGGCGGACTTTCCGCATCTGGCGGCCTGGATGGATCGGGTCGGGTCGAGGCCCGCGGTCAAGGCCGGGCGTGCTCTGCTGGAAGATCGGCGTGGAAACGCCGGCGCGGCGGGCAAGGACGCCGAGGCGGCGCGCAGGGTCCTGTTCGGTCAGCGGGCCGCCAAGACGTAAACAAGCCCCTTCCAAATCGTATCGGAACGCTGAACGCTTTTGGCAGTATTCATTCCTGCTTTACTTAAAAGTTTGGCGGCGCCTTGCGCCGTTAACTTTAACTTCAAACCGGCGGTATTTGATGCGGTATCAGAGGCGGGCCCAGAACGGCGCCCGTTCAGGAGATACGGTAATGAACGCGCAAGAAATGGCGCACGACCTGCAGGCCGACGTGGAAGTCGTGTCCTTGCCGCTGCCGACCGTCGACATGTCGGGCGACGACCTGTTCAAGCTGGGCATGATGTATTCGGCCGGTTCGGGCGGTTGCCCGATGGACCGGGTCTCGGCCCACATGATCTTCAACCTGGCCGCCATGAAGGGTTCGATCGAGGCGCGCGTCTATCGCCGCGAGATGAGCCAGGAGATGGAGCGCGAAGAGATCGCCGAGGCCCAGAAGGCCGCCCGTCGCTATATCGACGCCGGCGTGGTGCGGCTGGCCGCCTGAGACTTCAGAAGGTGGCGTAGCCGTTGCCGTTCGATCCATTGATCGAATAGCTGAAGCCGATGGGCAGGGCGGCGCGCACCTGGGTGAAGAAGGCGGCGAGTTCGCCCAGGGTCGACCGCGGCACGAAAATGATGTCGCCCCGACGCAGGGCCACGACCTCGCCGCGACGCGGGCGCAGATCGACCACCCGCATCATGCGCGATCCGCCGGGACCACGCCGGATCAGGGCCGCGCGCTCGGGCTTGCCCGACGGCAGGAAGCCGCCCGCCTGGACCACGGCCTGATAGGCGTCCAGATCGCCAGTCATCTCGATCACGCCCGGGGTCCGCACCTCGCCGTCGATCCAGACGCGGATCGGCCCTGCCTGGCGCAACGTCACCTCCACGACCGGCCGCACCAGTTGCGAGGCGTAGGCCGAAGACACCTCCCGCTCCAACTCCGGCAAGGTCCGGTCCGCCGCCATGACCTGGCCGACCAGGGGCAGGGCGACCCGACCGTCGGGTCCGACCTTCAGGGTGCGGGTCAATTCAGATGCGGTGGGCAGGGCCACCTCGATCTCGTCCCCCGGATAGAGCAGATAGTCCGGCTCTTCGTCCGTCCAGTCGGCGAAAGGGATGTTGGGGAAGTCGCCGCGTCCCGCCGCTTGGACCCGCTGCACGTCGCCCTTCGGGCGCGGCATCCGGGCGGCGTTGCCGCCGCAGGCCGCCAGGGCGGCGCAGCCCGATCCGAGGGCCAGCAGGAATAGTCGGCGATCTGGCGTCATGGAATCGATCTGGTCCGACGAAAGGAGCGTTGGGTCGCAGACTCGCCGCTTATGGGTAACCGATGGTTAACGCCGGTGGGCGAAAGGTGGATTCGCAAGAGACTTTCCAGGATTCGGCCCGCCTATGCGCTCGACGGCATATGTCACGACCCGACCGCGCTATGGCGTGCTGGACGTCGTCGGCCTGCTGTTCCGCGAACTGCTGCTGATGATCATCGTCTTCCTGGTCATCTTCGCCCTGGGCGCCGCCGCCGCCTTCACCCTGAAGAAGAACTACACGGCCCAGGGCGCGGTCTTCGCCGGCGTGGGACAGGAATATGTCTATCAACCCCGCGTCGGCACGGCCGAGCGGGGCCAGGCTCCGCAGGGCGACGAGGTCGCCAATTCCGAGGCCGCGATCCTGAGTTCGGGGCAGGTGCGCCAGCGCGTGGTTGAGGCGCTGGGGCCGGCGGCGATCCTGGGCAAGACGCCGACGGGGTCACGGGACCGGGCAGAGGCGGCGGCGCGCAAGCTGATCGGCGCGAGTCTGAGCGTCGGCACCGCGCCGGGCAGCGCGATCATCCGTCTGAGCTACGAGGCCGACGACCCGGAACGTGCGGCGCGCGTGCTGAACACCGTGATCGAGCAATATCTGGCCTATCGCCGCGAGGTCTTCCAGGACAAGACCCCCGCCATCGCCACCCAGAGACTGGCGTTCGAAGGCGATTTGAGCGCGGCGGATCAGGCCTATGAGCAGTTCCTGACCAGCAACGACATCGGCGACTTCACCGCCGCCAAGACTACGCTGGCGGCCGTCTATCAGACGGTCTTCACCGACCGGCTATCGACCCAGAGCCAGCTGAACCAGACCAGCCAGAGGCTGAACACCCTGGTGGCGCAGCAGGCGGCGACCCCGGCGGAGGTGGCGCTTCAGCAGGACCTGAACATCTCGGCCCAGGATCAGGTGCTGCAACTGCGGACCGAGCGCGAGCAGCTGCTGTCGCGCTATCAGCCGGACGCCCAGCCGGTGAGGGACATCGAGGCGCGGATCGCCCAGCTGCAGGCCTATGTGGGCACAGGTACGGCGGTGGGGGCCAAGGAGGTCCGCACCGGGCCGAACCCTGTCTGGACCGAGCTGGAGACCAACCGGATCAACACCCAGGCCGACCGCGACGCCCTTGCGGCGAGGCTCTCGGCGCTGGATCGTCAGTTGACGGACATTCGGGCGCGGCAGGCGCGGCTGACGGCGCTGGAGTCCGAAAACGCGACCCTGGCCGGCAATCGCGAAGTCCTGACCGCCAATATTCGCGAGTTCCAGCAGCGCGAGAGCCAGAGCCGGGCGGACAACGCCCTGGTCGCCGCCGGCGCCGACAATGTCACCGTGATCGAACGCGCCCAGCCCCCCTCGACCGGCAAGAGCCTGAAGGCGCCGGCCCTGGCGGCGGTCTTCCTGTTCGCCGCCTTCACCGCCCTGTGCATCGGCCTGCTGCGGATCTTCTCGCGGCGCGGCTTTGCAACGCCGGACTCGGTGCGGCGGACGCTGGATATGCCGGTCCTGGCCGTGGCTCCGGCGAAGGCGCACTAGCCTCATGCCCGTGTTAGGCTGAGCCGATGGAGCGCGTGGCGATTCGATGGTCGATCTGACGTCCGAAATGGCGGGCCTGTGGGCGGCGCTGGGTCCGGCGCCGGCGCACCGCGCCCGCGTGATCCAGTTCGCCGCCGCCACGACCGGAGAAGGCGTCTCGACCGTGGCGCGGGAGTTCGCGCGCCTGGCCGCCGTCCGTGCGCGAAAGCCGGTCTGGCTGGTGGACGGGGACCTGGCCCAGCAGGGGCAGCTCGAAGCAATCGCCGCCGAACCGGACCGGTTCGGCCAACTGGGCAAGCCGGCCCAGGCCTCGCCCGACGGTTCAAGCTTCTTCGCCGTCACCCCCGCGCCGACGGGACGGGACGGCAAGCCGATCCCACCCGCGCGCCTGCTGACTGCGCGACCCTGCCTGGGCGGCCGGTTGTGGATCACGCGCTTCCACATGGAGGCCCTGCGCTCTGGCCACCGGGTCGAGGCGATCGGCGAGGCCGGTTATTGGGACGCCCTGCGGCCGCACGCCGACACCATCGTCATCGACAGCCCCGCCGCCGACCGCAACGACATGGCGATCATCCTGGCGCCCTTCGTGGACATGACGGTTCTGGTGGTGGCGGCCGGCGGCGCGACCGCGAGCGGACCGGTGATCCTGCGCGACGAGATCGAGGCCGTCGGCGGCCGTATCGCCGGAGTGGTCATGAACCGCTCGACCTACAAGCCGCCCAAGTTCCTGAGCCGGCTGGCGGGCTGAAGTCCCGGTGCCGACGTGAGACGCACCCAAGATCGTCGAGACCTATCCGCGATTGAGATAGGCCTTGGCTTCGTCCGATAGATCGACGCGGACGGCAGGGGGGCGGCCAAACGTTTCGTTCACCGAGCGCGTCCAGGCGTTGACGGCGGCCTTGTCGGCCATGTTCATCTTGTGGAATGCGTCGCTTATCTCGATCAGCATGCTCAAAGCGGCGCTGGCCTTGCCTGTAGGATGGCCGTCCAGTCCCAGTTCACCGCTCGCTTGTGCAGCTTCGATGCGGTCGGCCAGCTTGAGGCGCGCCTCCATGGTTGCTTGCCAATCTTCGGGCGATTGACCTTTGTAGGCGGCGAAGGCGATCTTATCGTCCTCGGACAGTGCTTTGTAAAAACCAAGCTGCAACTCGAATGTATCGGAGCTGCTGTGTGATTGAGATACGCGTGCAGACAGTTGCGAATGAAGCTGCATGCTTAGTTCGTTGCCGCGCTTTTGGAAGCTTGAAGCTGTAAAGCCTGCCGTGAAGTAATCTTGCGTGGCCTTGTTGCTCGACGGAATATCATAACGTCGCTGCTGGATGTCATCCATAATCGCAGCCTTTCGTCTCGAACTCACTGCGCCGGAGTCGTCGTTTAGTTCGTCGATGATCGCCTTGAGGCCCGGATCCACCGTGCCCTTGTCGGCCGATGCCTGGGGCCCAACCGTCACGCTAGAGATCAAAGTCATCGCTGTCTCCACCATGGAAGGTTCACGAACAAACAGGTTGGTCGGACTAAAACCCTAAGTTGATCCACTTTTGTTAAGACGACATGACCGAAGGCAATTGCATGTCGCACCGAAAGAAAGCCGCCCACCGGTCGGCTTGCAGACGACGACTCGGTCGTCAGGCCCCCGTCCGCCGCACCATCGCCGCGCCGTAGAGTTTCGGTTCGAAGCAGCTGGTCCAGAAGACCTTTCCCAGCCCGCGCGACATCCGGTCCAGGGTTTCGGCGCGGGCAGGGCGGCGCAGCAGGGTGAGGGCGAGGGAGGCGAGGCCCCAGACGGCGGTCTGGGCGGCGCCGATCAGCATCCAACGGGCGACGCCGGGCCAGTCGCCGCGGGCGGCGGCCATCTGGCTGGGGCTCTGGCCATAGGCGAAGGCGCGCATCAGGGCGTAGCTCAGGGTGGCGCGGTCGGGGGGCGCGAACTCGTCCACCCAGGCGTCGGCGGCCCAGCCGAACCGGCCGCCGCGCGCTTGCAGGGCGGTGAACAGGCGGTCGTCTTCGCCGCCGGTCTGGTCCATGGCGGAGTCGAAGGGGGCGGGGCCGGGCAGGGCCGTGGCGCGGACCATCAGACTGTTGCCGCAGCCGTGGATCTGGTCGGTCAGGCGGGTCTGGGTCGGGCCGTCGCGGCCGAAGAACCGCTCCAGATAGGCGGTGGTCCATCCCGTGCCCTCGGGGACGCGGCCCCGGATCGGGCCGAACAGGACGTCGGCGCCGGTCTGAGACTGGGCCTGCAACAGGGCGGACAGCCAGCCGGGGGAGGCGGCCTCGTCGTCATCCAGGAAGGCGATCAGGCGGGCGTCGGTAGCGGCCAGGCCCACGTTGCGGGCCGTGGCGACGCCGGGGACCGGGGCGTGGGCATAGGTCAGGGGAACCGGCGCCTCGACGCGCAGGCGGTCGATCAGGGCGGCGGCCGAACCCTCGGGGTCATTGTCGGCGACGACCACGGCGGCGATCCGGTCCAGCGACCCGACCTGGGCGAAGACCGAACGCAGGGCCCGCTCCAGCATGGCGGGGCGGCGCAGGGTGGGAATCAGGACGGCGACGTCCCGCATCAGATGGCGTCCGCATAGACGGCGGCGCGATACAGACGCAGGGCGAAGGCGCGGGTGCGGGTCGGCAACAGCGGCGACAGGGCGGCGCCCCGGGCCAGGCGACGGATCAGGGGCAGGGACGGCAGGCGTTTCAGGGCGCGGGCGGCCTTGTAGCTGGGGTAGGTCTGGACGATCTCGGGGTGCAGGGCGACCACGCGGGCGAAGTTGGCGGCGCCCTGGTCGAACTTGCGCGCCAGGTCCGGCACCGTGTCCAGGCCCATGTGGGTGGCCGGATTGTCGATGTGGACCACCGGGAACCGGCGGGCGACCCGCATGGCCCATTCGACATCCTCCCACCCCCAGCCGGTGAAGCCGGGGTCGAAGGATTCGACGGCGAAGACGTCGCGCCGGACCAGCAGGTTGGAGGTGTAGACGTATTTCTCGGGCGTCCTGGCGCGCTGGGCGGCGCGGACGCATTCGCTGGCGCCGGACAGGGCGCGGTGGACGGCGAAGCGGCGGTCGCGTGGCGCCTGTTTCAGCGAGAAACCGCCGAAGGCCACGGCGGGGTCGTCGCGCGCAATCAGATCGACCCAGGTCTGGAGAAAGCGGGGGCTGTCCGGCTTCATGTCGCTGTCGAGGAACAGCCAGGAGCCGGCGCGGGCGGCGATGGTCAGGCGATTGCGCCCGCGCGCCCGGCCTTCATTGGCGGACAGGGTGACGAGGCGGGCGGGCAGGGCCAGGGCGTCCAGCGCCGCCTTCAGCCGGGCGGTCAGGGCGGCGTCGCCCGTGCCGTCGTCCAGCAGGATCAGCTCGACCCGGCCGGCCAGGGCGGGGCCTTCGGTATCCAGCCGGCGCAGCAGGGGCTCGGGATCGTCGCGCAGGAAGGGGATCAGGACCGACAGTTCGGGCCGGGCGGCGGCCCAGCCGGGGTTGTCGTGGATATCGGCGCGGGAGCCGCTCATGCCGGGGCTCCCCGTCGCGTCTGGATCAGTCGGTACAGCACGTCGCGCACCCCGGCGGCGTTGAGCGTCAGCGCCAGGGCCGCATAGACCAGTCCGCCGACGCTCGCGTCCAGCACCAGTTCGACAAACCCGCCCAGGGGCGGCAAACGCCAGACCACCAGGGCCATGCCGGTCGAGGCCAGGCCGCACCGGATCAGGGCCTCCCACGGAATGGGCAGGGCGATGGCGCGGCGGCTGATCAGCAGACAGGCGACCAGGCCTATGGCGAAGCTGAGGGCCGTGGCCACGGCGGCGCCCAGCACGCCCAGCCGGGGGATCAGGACCAGGTTCAGCAGGATGTTGGCCAGCGCCGGAACAGCCATGGTGACCAGCAGCAGGCCGGTCTTCTTGCCCAGGGTGAAGCCGAAGCCGAAATAATAGGCGATCAGGCCCGACATGAAGGCCGAGGCCGCGATCCAGGGCGTGACCAGGGCGGCGGCGACGCGCAGGTCGGGGCCGATCATCAGTTCGGCCAGGGGGCGGGCGACCAGGGACAGGCCGACGGCGGCGGGCAGGCCGATCAGGATCAGGGTCGAGCCCTGTTCCAGGGCCGTCTGGCGCAGGGCCTCGCGGCCGCCGCGCTCCAGCGCCATGACCATGGCCGGGGCTCCGGCCGCGCCCAGCCAGATGAACATCACGTCCAGGGTGCGGTTCGCCAGGCTGTAGCTGGCGTGATAGGCGCCCACCGCCGCCGCATCCATGAAGCCGGCCAACAGGAAGCGGTCGGTCGAGGCCAGGACCAGGGCCAGGGTCAGCGAGGCCGCGATCGGATAGCCATAAGCGGCGTAGGCCTTCAGCCGCGCGCGATCCACGGTTCCCCCGGCCGACTGGCGCAGTTCGCCCGGCAGGATGAAGGGCAGGGCGAACAGGGGGGCGATCATCAGCCCCAACATGGGCGAGGATGCGCCGGCGCCGGCCAGGGCGAAACCGGCCCCGACCAGAAAGCCCAGGACGGCGACAAACATATCGACCGAGGCGGCCTTGGACACCTCGCCGGCGGCGCGGTAACGCTCCTGCGCCAGCTTGGCCAGGTTGCGGATCGGCGCCCCGGCCAGGCCGAAGCCGACCGCCAGCTTGAAAGCCGGGGTCAGGGGCAGAAGCCAGACCACGAGAGCCGCGACGGGCACGAAGACGGCGATGACGGCGAAGGAGGTGCGGTACAGGCTGGCGAAATGGGCCGCCAGGCCCTCCGGCGTGCGCTCGGCCGCCCAGAAACGGGCCATGGACGCCTCCAGCCAGCTGAAGCTGACCGTATGGGCCAGGCTGGTGACCGAAAAGGCCAGGGCGTAGTGGCCGAAATCCTCGGGGCTGAGCAGGCGGGTGAAGACGACGATGGTCAGGAAGCCGACCACGCCCTGAACGATCTGGGCCGGCAGATAGCCCCAGACGCCGCGCCAGAACATGCGCTTCTCGCTCACCGCACGGCCGCCCGGTCGCCCAGCAGGACGGGGATGGTGATCAGGATGATCCACAGGTCCAGCCAGAAGGACTGGCGCTGGATATAGTCGATGTCCAGCTCGACGCGGCGGCGCACCTCGGCCTCGCTGTCCACCGGTCCGCGCGACCCGCAGACGGCGGCCCAGCCGGTCATGCCGGGCTTGATACGGTGACGGTGGGCGTATTCGGCGACCAGAAGCGCGGATTCGGTCTCGCCGGTCCTCATGCCGATGGCGTGAGGGCGCGGGCCGACCAGGGACATCTCGCCCCTCAGCACGTTGAACAGCTGGGGCAGTTCATCCAGGCTGGAGGCGCGGATGAAGCGGCCGACGCGGGTGACGCGGTCGTCGTCGGCGACGACCTGGCGGCTGGCGGTCGCATCGGCGTCGCAGTGACGCATAGAGCGGAATTTCCACACCACGATGGTCTCCTGGTTGAAGCCATGGCGACGCTGACGGAAGAAGACCGGGCCGGGGCTGTCCAGCCGTACGGCCAGGGCGATCACCGCCATGACCGGGGCGAAGGCGACCAGGGCCAGGGCGCCGATCACCACATCCTGCACTCGTTTGACGAAGGCGCGGCGGTCGGCGTCGGGAGCGGACCCGATCTCGGCCAGGGACGGACCGGCCAGACGATTCAGCGCCGCCTCACGACTGGCGTCGGAATTGAACAGGACGGTCAGGGGATTGGGCAGGGTCTCCAGACGGCGCGTCAGATCCCGCACCCGCGCGCCCGCATCGGCGTCGATCGCCAGAACGATCCGGTCGACATAGGGCAGCATCCGATGGGTCAGCAGGGCGTTGGCCCCGCCCAGCACCGGCACCCCGGCCAGACGGTCAGGCGAGCGGGCCAGGCGGTCGTCGAACACGCCCAGCACGTTCAGGTCGCGCCGTTCCAGCGCCCGCCGGATCAGGGCCTCGGCGTTCCGGGTCGCCCCGACGATGACGATATTGGGCGACAGCAGGCCCTGCCGTCGCCAACGCGCCGCCAGCACCCGCCATAAGCCGTGCAGGGCGACCAGACAGACCGTCGCCGCAAGACCCCAGGGTAAAACCGGCCCCAGGCCGTGCCCGTCCAGGCCCAGACCCACCAGCAGCGCCGCCCCGATCGCCAAGGCGACGATCCCGACCACCCCGACCAGATGGAGCAGGGGCGTCGGCTCTGCCCCGAATCGATAAAGGCCCAGGCTCCGCAGCAGGGCCAGGGCGACGACGACGCCGGTCGCCAGGGGCAGGACGGCGCCGACGGTCAGGGTCTTCACATCGAGAGACCCCAGCGACCACAGGGCCACAACGGCCAGACCGACCACAGCCAGAACGTCAGCGGCGCGGAAATAATAGGCGGCCAGCCGCACGGTCGAGCGCTGGCGCGCGTTGCGCCACACCTCCGGCCGGAACGGACCCCGCTCGGCATGCGGCGCGAGGCTGGCGGCGGCGCGGTCGTTCGCACTCGCTGCGGTCGGCGCGGCAAGAGGACGGGCGCAGTCGGGCATGTCGATCCGGAGTTTCCGCACGGCCGCCACCCTGCATGCGCCGCCTCTATGTCGCGTTAACAACAGGTCTTTGGTTCGAACCGGATTGCACGACGCATCATGCTCGGCTATCGAGCCCTTCGCTGGAGACGTGGCCGAGTGGCTGAAGGCAACGGTTTGCTAAATCGTCGTACCCTGTAAGGGGTACCGAGGGTTCGAATCCCTCCGTCTCCGCCATTTTTTCCCGTAAGTGGCCGTGGCGGCCCGAATCCCGGTCTGCGCCCACAAACGCCGCAGGGACGGCGGTCGCCGCTGATGATCTACAAGGCCTGCCTGGATCTGGACGTCTAGCCCCTGTCGCGGGTGGTCAAGGTCGACGACGCGGAATTGGGGATGGCCGAGGGGCGCAACGCCGGCTGTTTCACCCTGAGGGTCGCCGCCTCGGGCAATATGGTCGGCTAGAGCGAGCAGGCGCTGACGGCGCTGGAGCCGGAGGCGCATGCCCGGATGCTGGCGCCGGCGTCCGAGCGGCTCTATGCGGCGTGCGCCGATCTGGTCATCGATACGGTCGCGGATCTGGTTCCGGCGCTGGAAGCCGAGGCGGCCCGGCGCGCGGCCTAGGCGGAGCGTGCGGCTAGGGCCGTCAGCTTGTCCCTGTAGGTGGCGAGCGGGGCGATGACGGCCCCTTCGGTCTTGCCCATCTCGTCGTAGCGGCGCAGGCGGATGGCCGTATCGAAATGGGGATGGGTGCGGAAGACGGCGGCCTCGTCTTGGTTCATGGGGCCGCCCTGGAGATGCAGGCTCTGGAGCGAGGCGGGGCTGAGGGCGTCCGCATAGCCGGGCTCAGCGTTGGCCAGATAGCGTTTGGCCTCGACGTGTAGTCGGACCGGTTCGGACACCTCGGGCGCGAAGGCCTGTGCCAGCCAGGCGGCGCCAATCCTTTCGTGCACGGCGTCTATGCCGCGATCTGCGGCGTCCTGTCCGTGTTTCTGCAGAAGATGGCCGATGTCGTGCAGCAGGGCGGCGGCGACGAGAGCGTCCGTTTCCCCGGCTTCGCGGGCGTGGTGCGCCGTCTGAAGGGCGTGATCCAGCTGGGTCACGGCCTCGCCGTAGTGGTCGCCGCCCATCCGCTCGAGCAGGTCGAAGATGACGGCGATGAAGTCTTCAGGTGAAGCAGGGCGGATCATGGGCGCTCTATAAGTGCTTTTTGGTCTATACCAAAAAGCCAGGATGTGGGTAGGCGAGGGTGATCGAGCGGGCGCCGCCGGATCATCCCCCGCCAGCCTCTTCAGCGCGGGGTCAGCCGGTTCGGGTCGATGAACTGGCGCGGAATGCCTGGACCCTCGACATAGGCGCCCAGCCAGGCGCCGCCGCCGCCGTTGAACCATTCGACGCGAATGGCGTGCTTGCCGGGTTCGAGGCGGATCGTGCCGGCGGCGGTGATCACGCCGTGATCGCCGTCATTGTCCACGACCGTCTTGCCGTCGATATAGAGTTTGCTGCCGTCGTCCGAGGCGGTCGAGAAGCCGTATTCGCCGGCGGTGTCGATCTGGATCTGGCCTTCGAACACCACGGCGACCGCGTCCTCGCGCGGCAGGGTCAGGCCGTCGATCGTGATCTCGTGCACCCTGCCGGATGCGACCGGCGTCAGGCGGGAGAAGTCGGGCAGCCGCACCGGGGCTTCGGGCAGCAGATAGACGCTGTAGGTCACGCCCCGGCTGGCGGCGATGCGCGGGTCCAGAACGCGGAAATAGCCGACCGACGGGACGCTGGCCGGTTTTCCATCGACGAACAGGCCGGCCCGAACAATGGTGTTGCGCGTGATCTCGACCGGGCCGGCGTAGACGGGGGAGGCGGGTGTCGGCGTCGAGTTGTCCAGCGTATAGCGCACTTCGCCCACGGCGTTCGGGTTTTGCAGGCTCATGCGGGCCGGGCCGTCGATGAACAGGCCGCCGGGCGGGGTGTTGCCCGATCCGGCCGGCAGGATGGCCGGAGAGGCGTAGAAACTGCTGGTGCGATAGGCCTGGACCGGCATGGCCTCGCCCTGAAGGATCGGCCGCACCGGGCGGCCCAGCCAGGCGTAGGGAACATCGGCGCCCAGCAGCCAGGCGACCGTCGCGCCGGTGTCGAAGGTGTTGATGGGCAGATCCAGTTCGACGCCGGGCTTTACGCCCTCGCCATAGGCGATCCACGGGATTTCCAGCTCGGCCAGGCTTTCGCCGCCATGGCCCTTGCCGACGCCGCCATGGTCGGAGGTGACCAGGATGACCGTGTCCTCGGCGATGCCGGCCTCGACCGTCGCCTGGCGGATGCGGCCGATCAGGGCGTCGGCCTTGGTGACCGCTTCATAATAGTGGGGCGTGCCGTGGCCGTCGGCGTGTCCGGCGTGATCGACGTGGTCCAGGTGGATGAAGAGGAAGTCCGGACGCCGGGCCTTGATATAGTTGACGGCCAGGTCGGTGGTCTTGTCCTCGTCCGCGCCATGGGCGTCGTAGTCGACGAAACGGTGGCCGTAGAGACGGCCGAAGCCGTCCCAGTTGTAGATGGAGCCGATCTCCAGCCCCGGGTTCTGATCGGTCAGGACCTGGAAGATCGAGGGGAAGAAACCGCCGGAGCCGGTGACCGAGGTGGGGAAGTTGAACTCACCCACCTGCCAGTCGTTGCTGGTGACGCCGTGTTGCTCGGGGCCGGCGCCGGTGATGATTGAGGCCCAGTTTGCGCCGCTGGTGGTCGGCAGGACGCCGCGGGCGTGCAGGCTCCAGCTGCCCTTGGCCATCATGTCGTCCAGGACTGGGGTGTCGGCCTTGTTGACGCCGTCGGGGCTGAGGCCGTCGACGCCGATGATGATCACATGGCCGGCGCGGCGGGGCTCGGCGTGGGCAGGCGCCGCGGCGACGAGGGCGGCCGCCAGAAGGGGCAGGCAGAGGAGGGGCGTGCGCATGGAAGGGCTCCTGAAGACATGGCGGGGCCAGGCCGGGGAGGGGCGCCGTTATTTTCCCGACCGTCGTCCGCGCCGCATTTGCGATGAGGGCGTCACTGGTCCGTACCAGACGGAAGGCCGATGGTTGGCGAAGCTTTCGTGAAATGGCGGCCTTAAAGAGCGCGCTTGGTGATAATCGTCTGGCGTCGGAAAAACGGCTCGATCAGTCAGGTGCCTGTATGACGAACGACCTGTCGCGCTTTTTCGTTCGACCAGTCGCTGACCGACATATTGAAGGGCGCCTATGGGCTGTCGGTCTCGGGCGACGTGGTCAGCATGCAGCCCTGAGCCCTGACTGGCCATGAGGCCGAGGTTCTGGGGGTGAAGTCCGGTCTGCCGGGTCTGGCGGTGCGGCGCGCCAGCTATGACGCCCAGGGGCGGGTGGTGGAGTCCGACCGCGAGCACTGGCGTCACGACGCCGTGCGGATCAGGGTGGACACGCGGGTGCGTTGACTAGGTCGGATCGGCGACATGCAGCCGGGTGTCCCACTGGGCTGCGACTCTGGAAACGCCGCCGGGCGGGGGCAGGTCGGTCACCAGGTCCTGGACGTCGCGGAAAGACGCGACCTGGATGAAGCCGGACTTGGCGAACTTCGTATGGTCGGCCAGCACGACGATGCGGCGCGCCTGTTCCAGCAGGCTCTGTTTGAACGAGGCCTCGTCGGCGTCGAAGTCGAGGAAGCCCCGGTCCGCGTCCACGGCGCCCATCGACAAGATGGTCAGGTCGGGGGCGAAGCGGCGGCAGAAGGACTTGGCTTCCGGGCCGAAGGCGGCGTTGTGGACCGGATTGACCTGGCCGCCCGCCAGCAGCAGGCGCTGGCCGGGATTGCCCAGAACCTCGTGCGCGATCTCGACGCTGTTGGTGACGATGGTGAGATTGCGCACCGAGGCCAGGGCGCGAGCCAGCCAGTGGCAGGTGGTGCCGGAATCGAGCAGCAGGGTCATGCCTTCGGTAACAAGGCCTGCGGCCTTCTGGGCGATCTTCTGCTTGGACTCGGCGTTTTCGCGCAGGCGGATGCGATAGGGCGCCTCGATCAGATTATTGGTCGAGGACAGTCCGCCGTGCACCTTTTGCACAACGCCGCTGCGCTCCAGTTGGCGGGCGTCGCGGCGGATAGTTTCTTCGGAGACCTGAAACCGCTCAGCGAGTTCGGACACGGTCCAGAAGACCTTCTCCTCCATCAGCTGAAGGATCTCCGCCAGGCGGGCGCCTTGGCTGAGATGTTTCGAGTCTTTGAGGAGGGGGGCGCTCATGATCGATCCCCTTACCAACGCCAAATCCCACACACAACCACATAAGTAGCCTTAAGCCTCTCATATGAATGGCGTTCTAGTGGGGCCAGGTTTTCGTTCCGCATGCAGCTTAAAATCCAGCGAGTTGGCGTGTTTCCTGACTTCTGGATTGATTGGCTTAGGTATTTTGGCTGAGGGATCTCCAGGGCGCCGTTTTGGCGTTCCCACACATAACCACATAATTCAACATAATTCCCTCAAACCGTCACATGACTGAAACGCCCGCGACCTAATGAAGCCGGACTTGGCGGCGGCGGTCAGATTGGCCGTGCGTCGGACCGAGCCGCTTGGTTCACACCAGTTTGTCGGGGGACACGATTATGTCGAAGCAATATCCCGTTCGGGGCATGGGCCCGAACCTCAAGAAGGTGCTGTTGGCGACGGTGTCGGCGGCGGTCGCCGGCGCCAGCGCATCCGCAGCCTTCGCCCAGGAGGCGGCGACCGCCGAGGTCGACGAGATCGTCGTCACCGGCTTCCGCAAGTCGCTGAGCGACGCGCGGGCGATCAAGCAGGATTCGGTCATCCAGGTCGACGCCATTGTGGCCGAGGACATGGCCAAGTTCCCGGATCTCAATCTGGCGGAATCGCTGCAGCGCCTGCCCGGCGTGCAGATCAACCGTGAGGCCGGCGAGGGCCGTCGGATCTCGCTGCGGGGCCTCGGTCCGGACTTCGCCCGGGTGCAGCTGAACGGCATGGAAGTGCTGGGCAACGTCGACTCGGCGCAAGACAGCCGCGGCCAGCGGTCGCGTGACCGCGCGTTCGATTTCAATATCTTCGCTTCGGAACTGTTCTCGCGGGTCGAGGTCGAGAAGACCTTTGAAGCCGCGCAGAAAGAGGGCGGCATGGCCGGCACCGTCGGCCTGTTCACCGGCAAGCCCTTTGACTACGGCACAGGCGCCGACGGCGCCCTGTCGCTGAAGGTCGGCACCAACGAATATACCGAAGACACCCAGCCGCGCATCGCCGCCCTGTTCACCCAGAACTGGGACAATGTGTTCGGCGTCTCCTTCTCGGCCGCCTACAGCAAACGCGAGACGACGGAGCAGGGCCACAACACGTATAACCGTTCCAACCCCAGCGCCGCGACGATGCAGAGCCTCGTGACCAAGGGATTGAACATCTCCGGCCTGTCCGCCGCCCAACGGGCCAAGTTCCTGTCCGGAGATCTGTATTTCGCCGACGGCAATCGTATCTCGTCGTGGAACGCCGAGCAGGAACGGCTGGGCCTGACGGCGGCGGTCCAGTGGCGTCCGATGGATGGCATGGAACTGACGCTCGATGTGCTGCACGGCGAGTTCACGACGCGCCGTAACGAGTATCATCTGGCGACGCGGCCTCTGGCCTCGACCGGTTCGGTGGCCTTCGACACGGCCGCCGGCGGCGTCTGGCCGTCGATCTTCCAGTCGGCCTCGGTCATCAACGACCTGACCTGGGACAGCGACAACTACGTGACCATGACCGACGTCACGGGCGCCACCTTCGGCAGCGAGCATCGCCGGTCGCTGAACGAGAACAAGTTCAATCAGGTCGCGCTGACCGGTGAATGGGAAATGTCCGACCGTCTGAAGTTCGACGGTCACGTGGGTTGGGAAAAGTCGACCTATGACACGCCGTATGACGACAAGCTGTACATGCGCGCCAAGGGCAATCTGATCGCCAACTATGGCGAGAACGGCCAGTCCGCCTCGTTCGAATATCCGAACTGGGACCCGACCAATCCGGCCAACTATGCGATGGATTCGTTCTACTACCGCGCCTTCAACAATGAATCAGAGCTGCACGAGGGCGAGCTTAACGCGCGGTACGAACTGAACGACACCTGGACGCTGCGCGCCGGCGTCGCCTATCACAAGTTCCGCCAGCAGGGCGAAGACCTGTTCTATGACGACAATGTCAACGGCACGCGGTCCAAGATGCGCGGCACGGCGGTCGGCGACGTCACCTCGGTCTTCACCAACGCCTTCGGATCGTGGCTGGTCGGCGACTATGACAAGGCCTTCGCCAAGTACAACGAGTACCACCGTCTGGAGCAGAACAAGGACGGCACCGGCGGCGCCTTGCAGGACATCGAGAACGTCTATGAGACGACCGAGGAAACCCTGTCCGGCTTCGTTCAGGGCGACTGGGACAGCGAACTGTTCGGCCGCCGCTTCCGCGGCAATATCGGCCTGCGCGGCTACAGCACCGACACCCACAGCACCGGCTGGATCCAGGGCGACAACTATGCCTATCTGGGCACGACCGACGTGGAAGGCAGCTACGAGGGCGTGTTGCCGGCCATGAACGCGGTCCTGGAAGTGACGCCGGAGGTGCTGGTGCGCTTCTCCGCGACCCAGAACCTGAACCGTCCGGGCCTCGGCTCGATGGCGGCCGAGGGCAGCGCCTTCCAGGACAGCTCGGGCAAGATTACTGCTTCGCGCGGTAATCCAAATCTGGAGCCCTACAAGGACAACACCCTGGACTTCGCCGTCGAATACTACTTCGGCGACGTCGGCCTGATGTCGGCTAGCTTGTTCCATAAGGACATCAAGAACTTCATCGAGACGGTGAGGTTTACTGACGTGCCATTCAGCGAAACGGGGGTGCCTTACAGCACCATCCCCGGCGCGACCGCGAGCACTATCGTCAATGAGTTCTCGATGCCGGTGAACAAGGAAGGCCGGGTGGAACTGACAGGCCTGGAACTGGCGGCGCAGAGCCAACTGTCGTTCCTGCCTGCGCCGTTCGACAATCTGGGTGTTGTGGCGAACTACACCTACATCGACATGCCGGACGATCTGACGGGGATTTCCAAGACAAGCTACAACGCCACGGTCTATTACGAGACCGACCGTTGGGGTGCGCGCGCCTCGCTGAACTATCGCGACAAGTGGTACACCGGCTACAATACTGCCGTCATGAGCGCCAGCACGCGCGGGTTCGAAGGCGGCACCTATGTCGACGCCGCAGCCTTCTTCAACATCACCGAGTCGTTGCAGCTGACGTTCGACGCGGTCAACCTGACGAACGAAAAGGACACCCAGTTCTGGGGTCAGAACGAGTATCTGTACAATCAGAACCAGAGCGGAACGACCTATACGGCCGGCCTGACCTACAAGTTCTGATCCGACGCTTAGACTAGGCTGGGCGCCCCGCCCCCTTCGGGGGGAGGGGCGCCCTTTTCTGGATGTCCAGAAGCATGATCGTTTCCCACCATCACCGGTTCATCTTCGCCGCCGTGCCCAAAACCGGCACCCATGCCGTGCGCCGCGCCCTGCGCGAGCAGATGGGGAAGGAGGACCTGGAACAGGTGGGGTTGTTCATCGACAAGCGCTTCCCCTGGGAAGATCTGGCGGCGATCCGCCACGGCCACCTGTCCCTGCGGCAGATTCGACCCTATGTCGGCGAAGAGGCGTTCGCCGACTATTTCAAGTTCGCCTTTGTGCGCAATCCGTTCGACCGGTTCGTCTCCTACTGCGCCTTCATGCTGCGCGACGGCGACGTCTTCCAGCGCCGCCCGCGCGACGTGATGCGCCACTTCCTGTTTCAGCAGCCGCCGGAACAGCACATCCTGTTCCAGCCTCAGGCGTCGCTGCTGGCGGACGAGGACGGCAAGACCCTGCTGACCGATCAGTTCGGGCGGGTGGAGGAGATGCAGGCCTCTTACGATAGTCTTTGCGCCCGTATCGGCATCGCCGCGCGTCCGCTGGACCGGGTGAACGCCAGCACCCACGGCGACTATCGGCTCTATTACGACAAACAGCTGATCGACGGCGTCGCCGCCCGCTATGCTCAGGATATCGAACTGTTCGGCTACAGCTTCGAAGGGCTGAGGTGATCGCCATGACCGTCGCGCCCGCCGCCAATCCGCGAAAGACCGCGACGATCCGCAGGCTGGGGCCGGTCGATATCGCCGCCCTGCATGCCGCCGTGCTGGAGATTCCGGAAGCCGTCTGGGACGCGGAAAACCAGAGCAAGCCGAACAAGTTCGAGGTGCTGGACCAGACCCGGCACATCGTGTTCCGGTTCGTCGACAGTCCGCGCGACTGGCGAGGTTCGCACGATCGCCCGCTCTGGGGGGCGTGGCGCGCGCTGCTGGAGCCGGTGCTGGCCCAGGCGGTTCAGGCCTATGGCTATGGGCGGGGAGTCTTTCCGCGCGTGATGCTGGCCCGGATGCCGGCGGGCGGCGTGATCCATCCGCATATCGACGCCAATCCGGCCGCCAAATGGCCGCACAAGATCCATGTGCCGATCACGACCAACCCGGAGGTCGTCTCCTTCTTCGGCGGGCAGGAGCACCGGTTCCCGGTCGGTGAGGCGGTGGAGGTCAATAATCTGGGACCGCACTGGGTGCGAAACGGCGGCGCCACCGACCGAATTCATCTGATTTTCGAATACTATGACGCGGACCAGCCGGATCCGAACTGGCTGGCGCCGCTGCTGGCCGCCGCCCCGCGATGATAGCGGCGGCTGAGCCCGTCGGCGCGCCGACCGATCGCGACGCCCTGCTGCGTCAGGCCATAGACCTGCGCGCGGCGCGGCGGGCGCCGGAGGCCCTGGCGGTTCTGGATCGGTTGCAGGGGCTCCATCCCCGATTCAGCCGCGCTTTGCAGGAGCGGGGTCACTGCCATGTCCTGCTCGGCGACGCGCCGTCGGCGCTCAAGGCTCTGGGAGAGGCGGTCCGGCTGAACCCCAGCCTGCCGGCCAGCTGGGACATGCTGGAGCAGTTGCACCGGATGCGAGGCGAGACTGGGCCTGCGGACGGGGCGGCGCAGAGGCTGGCGATGCTGAGGCGTCTGCCGCCGGAGATCGTGGCGGCGGACAGTCTGTTGGCCGACGGCGATCTGGCGGAAGCCGAGACGGTCATCCGTGATGTGCTGTACCGCCAGGGGCCGTCGGCCGGGGCCTTGCGTCTGCTCGCGCGCATTCGTCAGGCCTGCGGCGATGCGGAAGAGGCGGAGACCCTGTTGGAGGGGGTGCTGGCCAGTGCGCCGGACTATGAGGCCGCGCGCTTCGACTACGCCATGATTCTGTTGCAGCGGCAGAAGCCGCAGGCGGCGCGGCGCGAAGCGGAACGACTGCTGCAGCGCGAACCAGAGCGACGAGAGCATCTGAAACTGTTCGCCGCCGCCTGCGTGGCCTTGGGCGACTATGAGCCGGTGATCGAGATTTATCGGCGGCTGCTGGACGGGGCACCCGTGGTCGGCGCCGAGACGGCGGAGCTGAGGCTGTGGCGTGCGAACGCCCTGAAGGTCACGGGTCGGCTGGAGGAGGCGGTGGCCGACTATCGCGCCGCCCTGGCCGCGCGGCCCGACTATGGCGTCGCCTGGTTCAGTCTGGCCAATCTGAAGCTCCACAGCTTCTCGGACGCTGATGTCGAGCGGTTGCAGGCCGCGGCGGCGCGGACGGACTTGCAGGATATGGACCGGGTCTATCTGGCCTTCGCCCTGGGCAAGGCGCTGGAGGATCGGGCGGATTATGCCGGTTCGTGGCGTTGGTACGCCCAAGGGAACGAGGTCCGGCGTTCGCTGGGCCGGTACAGGCCCGAGGTCGCCGAGGCCTGCGCCGCGCGCACCACCCAGGCGTTTACGGCCGAGGTGTTCAACGACCGCGCCGACTGCGGGGCGCCGGACGCCGATCCCATCTTCGTTCTGGGCTTGCCGCGTTCTGGATCGACGCTGATCGAGCAGATCCTGGCTTCGCATTCACAGGTCGAGGGGACGCAGGAGCTGACGGAGATCGGTCGCTACGCCGGCGAACTGTTCGGGCGTGATCCCGACTGCGGCCTGCCGGTTCGGCCGGCGGCTGTGCTTCAGATGTCGGCGGCGGAGGCTCGTGCTCTGGGCGAAAGGTTCCTGGCCGAGACGCGGACCTATCGCCGGGAGGGGCGGCCGTTCTTCATCGACAAGATGCCGAACAATTTCTGGCATATCGGCCTGATCCATCTGATCCTGCCGAAGGCGAAGATCATCGATGTGCGGCGCGAACCCATGGCCTGCTGCTTCAGCAATCTGAAACAGCTGTTCGGCACGACCAATCAGGAATTCACCAACGATATCGACGCTATCGCCCGCTACTACCGCAGCTATCTGGACCTGATGCGGCATTGGGACGAGGTGCTGCCGGGACGGGTGCTTCGGGTGCAGTACGAGGATCTGGTCGAGGATCTCGAGGGCGGGGTGCGGCGGATGCTGGAGCATTGCGGGCTGGCGTTCGAACCGGCCTGTCTGGACTTCCATCAGACCCGGCGCAGCGTGCGCACGCCCAGTTCAGAACAGGTGCGGCGACCGATCAGCCGCGACGGCCTGGCGCAGTGGCGCAACTACGAACCCTGGCTCGCGCCGCTTCAGGCCGCGCTGGGCGACGCCTTGATCCGTTACAGGGACTGACCCATGCGACTGTCGCAGCGCTTCTATCAGCTTCCGGTCCTGTTCGATGTCGAGCGTCTGCAGGCCGAGGTTGCGGCCCTGCCGGACGAGGCGTGGGGGCCGCATCCGGATCGCGTGCATGGCAACAGCGCGGCGCGTCTGATCAGCGCCGGCGGAGTGGAAACGGATTCGGTCCATGGACAGATGTCGCCAACCCCCTGGCTGGAGCAGATGCCCTATCTGCGTCAGGTCCTGTCGGGTTTCGGCGTGGTGTGGAGCCGGTCGCGGCTGATGCGACTGGCGGCCGGCGCAGGGGTGCCGGAGCACGCCGACATCAATTATCACTGGCATACGCGGGTCAGGCTGCACATCCCGGTCTTCACCCGGCCCCAGGTGCGGTTTCACTGCGACGGCGAGGCCGTGCACATGGGGGCGGGAGAGGCCTGGATCTTCGACAACTGGCGGCGTCACCATGTAGAGAACGGGTCCGACGCCGAGCGGATTCATCTGGTCGCCGACACCACGGGCACGGCCGGCTTCTGGCAGTTCGCCTGCGGCAAGACGCCGCCGCGCGATCAGTGGCGGACGGTGGGTTGGGACCCGACCGCACCGTCGCAACTGCTGACCGAGGCTGACCAGAGGTTCGCTGTCATGCCGGCGGCGGAGGTTCAATGGTTGGTGGACGATCTGAGCCAGGAGCTGACGCCCGCGGCAGACGGCGCTGAAGCCCGGGCGCGCGCCGAGCGGTTCCGGGCGGTGCTGGCGGGCTTTGTCCAGGACTGGCGGCAGCTGTGCGCCCTGCACGGGGTGTCCGGCCGGGGGCGGTCCGACTTCATGCGTCTGGCGGGAGCCGTGCATCAGGCGGTCAGGCCGCTGGCGGAGGGGCTGGTGATGCGGACCAATGGCGCCGGGGCCCTGCTGGTGCTGGAGAAGCGGGTGCTGCAGCACTTGGTGGCCGAGGATCGTCCGGCCGGCGGTTGAGGGCGAACTTGCCGCCTGCGGGGCGGCGACCTAGGCTGGCCGGGTGTCGCCGCAAGGCGGCGTCTTCGGAGCCTTCGCATGTCTGACGCCTCGCTGATCCTGTCCCGGCGCGATCTGGATTTCATTCTGTACGAATGGCTGGAGGTCGAGCGGCTGACGCAGCGGGCGCGGTTTGCGGATCATGACCGGGTGTCGTTCGACGGGGTGCTGGATACCTGCGCCCAGCTTGCGGCGGATATGTTCGCCCCGCACAATCGCAAGGCCGATCAGAACGAGCCGACGTTCGACGGCGAGCGGGTGACGATGATCCCCGAGGTGGCCGAGGCCCTGGCGGCGTTCCGCGAGGCGGGGCTGTTTTCGGCGTCCCAGGACTATGATCTGGGCGGGCTGCAACTGCCCAATGTGATCGAGCGCGCCGGCTTCGCCTGGTTCCAGGCCGCCAATGTGGGCACGGCCGCCTATCCGTTCCTGACGATTGGGGCGGCCAATCTGCTGAAGACCCACGGCACGGCCGCGCAGGTCGACGCCTATGTGCGGCCGATGCTGGAGGGGCGGTTCTTCGGCACCATGTGCCTGTCGGAGCCGCAGGCGGGATCGTCGCTGGGCGATATCCGCACCCGCGCGGTTCCGCAGGCCGACGGGAGCTATCGGCTGTTCGGATCGAAGATGTGGATTTCGGGCGGGGATCACGACCTGTCTGAAACCATCGTCCATATGGTTCTGGCCCGGATGGAGGGGGCGCCGGCGGGGGTGAAGGGGATCTCGCTGTTCGTGGTTCCCAAACACCTGCTGGACGAAAACGGCGCGCCGGGCGAGCGCAACGACGTCGTCCTGGCCGGGCTGAACCACAAGATGGGCTATCGCGGCACGACCAACACCCTGCTGAACTTCGGCGAGGGACGGCATGCGCCGGGCGGGCAGGGGGGCGCGGTCGGCTGGCTGGTCGGGGCGCCGCATCAGGGGCTGGCCGCCATGTTCCACATGATGAACGAGGCGCGGATCGGCGTCGGGGCCGGCGCGGCGGCCCTGGGCTATACCGGCTATCTGCACGCCCTGGACTATGCGCGCGGCCGGCCGCAGGGACGGCCCCTGTCGGCCAAGGATCCCGCCAGTCCGCCCGTGCCGATCATCGAGCACGCCGACGTGCGCCGCATGCTGCTGGCGCAGAAAGCCTATGCCGAGGGGGCGCTGGGGCTGAACCTGTATTGCGCGCGGCTGACCGACGACCAGACGACGGCCGAGGACGCGGCCGAGCGGGACCGCGCCGGACGGCTGCTGGACATGCTGACGCCCATCGCCAAGAGCTGGCCGTCGCAATGGTGCCTGGAGGGCAACAGCCTGGCGATCCAGGTGCTGGGCGGCTACGGCTATACCCGCGACTATCCGGTCGAGCAGTTCTATCGCGACAACCGGCTGAACCCGATCCACGAGGGCACGCACGGGATCCAGGGACTGGACCTGTTGGGCCGCAAGGCGATCATGGACGGCGGCTCGGGGCTGAAGCTGCTGGGCGAGACGGTGATGGCCACTGTTGCGCGGGCGTCAGGCGATGGCGAGTTGGCGCCCTATAGCGAGGCCCTGGCCGAGGCCATGGGCCGGATCGGGGCGGCGACGGCCACGGTCTGGCAGGGCGGCGACCCGGAGCGGGCCCTGGCCAACGCCTCGACCTATCTGGAGGCTGTGGGTCATGCGGTGATGGCCTGGATCTGGCTGGAGCAGGCGCTGGCGGCGGCCGGCAAGACCGGCGACTTCTACGACGGCAAGCGCCAGGCCGCGCGCTACTTCTTCCGCTGGGAACTGCCCAAGATCGGGCCGATGCTGGACCTGCTGGTCAGCAAGGACGACACGACGCTGGCGATGCAGGACCGGTGGTTCTGATCAGGCGGCGGGTTGAGCGTCAGTCGCGGATGAAGTGGGGCACGAAGCGCGAGGTGTTGCGGGTGATGCGCCCCTGATCCTCGCGCAGGCTGATGCCTGCCGGTTCTTCGCCGACAACCCAGGAACCGACGATGACATAGTTGTCGTCGAAACGCGGCGGATTGTGCAGGGCCTGACGGATGTAGCGGCCCTCGCCGTAACCGCCGTCCACCACCTCGGCGGCGCTGAGGCCCTGATCGATCAGTTCGACATTGTCGCCTTCGCGCGAGAACAGGGGCTTGCGGACATAGGAGCTTCCCAAGGCCGTCTCCCTCGGATCGCCCTCGAAATAGGATTCCAGCAGATTGGGGTGGCCGGGGTGGCGTTCCCACAGCAGGGGCAGGATGGCCTTGTTGGACAGGAGGCTCTTCCACGCCGGCTCCAGCACCGTGACCTCTGCGGTCGGCAGGGGGGCGGCGTAGTCGTCGCGCAGCATATGTTCCCACGGATAGAGCTTGAACATCGCTTGGATGATCCAGTTCTCGTGGTCCACGAACCGGCCCTCTTCGTTCAGGCCGATCTGATCGATGGCGACGAACTGAGGGTCCAGCCCGGCCTGACGCGCGAGATCCTCGAGGAAACGCACGGTCTGGCGGTCCTCGACGAAGTCGGCGTCGGAGCTGAAGTGGAGGAAGCCGCCGTCCGGGAAGATGGCGCGGAACCGATCCACCAGCTTCTCATGCAGGCTGTTGAACTGGTCGGCGTCGGCGGGCAGGACGCCGGCGGCGATCTGGTCCTCCAGCCACAGCCATTGGAACACCGCCGTCTCATAGATGCTGGTCGGGGTGTCGGCGTTGTATTCGTAGAGCTTGGCCGGACCCGCGCCGTCATAGGCGAAGTCGAACCGGCCATAGAGGGACGGCTCCTGCCGTTTCCAGCTGTCGGCGACATAGTCCCGCATCGGCTCGGGAATATCGAGCTGTTCCATCAGGCGCTCCGACTGGACCGCCTCATTGACGAGGTCCAGGCAGAGGCCGTGCAGTTCGGCGGTCGGCGCCTCGATCCCGTCCTCGATCTCGGCCAGCGAGAAGGCGTAGGCGGCCGTCTCGTCCCAATAGGGTTTGCCGTCAGTGTGGCGCCAGGTGAAGCCGAGTTCCTCGGCCTTGGCGTCCCAGTCGGTTCGGGGTTCGAGGCGCAGACGCTCCATGGTTCAGGCCGGGTCCTTGTCGGGGGTCGCCACGCCTGGAGTAGATTGGCCGATGCGCGGCGTGACCACGGTCACGTCCGGCTGGCTGAGGCGAGCCAGAACGTCGTCGGCCGAAGAATGACCGGGCAGGATGCCGGCCTCGCGCAGCTTGGCGTCCAGATCGGCGCCGGTGCGGCGGTCTTCCAGGGCCTGGCTGGCGTTCAGTTTTTCTTCCTGGATGGCCTGGCGTTGCTTGATGCGTTGCAGGCTGTCCGCCGCCGAGCCGATGCGCGACTGGGCGCCGGCCGAGTTCAGGGCGACCGAGGTCTGGGCGCGCTGGACGGAGTCGTTGACCTTGACGATGTCGATCTCGCGACGAAGCGTCTCGATCTTCTGGTCGGTCGAGGCGATGGCGGTGCGCAGGCGCGTTTCGGCCGTCTTCATGTCCTCGATCAGCGGGCCACGGCTGGTGATCTCGACCTCCAGCTCGGCGATGCGGCCGGCGACTTCGCGGGCGAGGTCGGTCTTGCCCTGTCCCAGGGCGGAGCGGGCCGAGCTTTCGTATTTGGCGATCTGATCGCGGAAGCTGGCCATTTCGTTTTCGGCCATCCGGCGGCGCGCCACCAGGCCGGCGAGGTCGTCGCGCGCCTTGCCTTGGGCGTTGTCGGCGTCGCGGATTTCCTGGTCGAGGATCTTCAGGGCGTTGGCGTCGACGACGCCCTGGGCCGCGTCATGGGCCGAACCGCGGAACAGGGCGGAGAGTTTTCTGAGCATGGACATGGTCGGGTCTCCGGATCAGGCGGCGTCGGCGCCGAAGGTTTCACGCAGTTCAGTGGCGTCGATCGCATTCTCGGCCAGGGTGCGCAGTTCGATGAGGATGGTCTGCAGGGTCGTCTTGCACGACAGTTCGCCCATCAGCTCATACACGTCTTCGCCGCCGACGTTGGTGATGGCGAAGTTGGACAGGGGCACCACGCGCTGGGCCTTCAGCAGGAATTCGTTGAAGGCGTGGCGGTCGGCCTGTTCGGCGACGGGCCACAGCAGGACCGAGCAAACGATCTGGGCGCCGCCGACGCTGAGATAGACCGGCAAGTCGCCGTATTCGTGCATGGTCGCCAACAGGACGGGCTCGGCGCCCTCCAGCACGCGCAGGGTCATCTCGCCCTCGCGCAGCAGGGGGGATTCATCGAGCGCCGCCTTGATGGCGGGCACGGTCCAGGGGGTTTCGATCACGGCGTCCATGTGGTGGTCGTCTCCAGGGGGGATGGAATGAGAAGTGGGGCGGCGCGAGCGGCCGGCAAGGCTCTGAGCAGCAAGCCGGGGGCCGCGGGTGGAATCGGTGATGATGGCGCGGACGGCGGCCTTCACGTCGTCGCGAGCGGATTCAGGCACCCAGAGCTCCAGCTTGACCAGTCCCGCCTCGCGACGCGCCTGTCGCCACGCACGGATGCGGTCATTGGCGGCGGACGAGGGCGGGGCGGTTGCAGGCATGTTTCATGAAACGCGTAACATGAACGCTTGACGTCCGGCAAGATGTGTTGGATTTTCGAGCCATGAACCGCATCATTCGGTCGCATCCTCGCTGTTCGCTCGCCGTCGGCGCGCTTCGGGCCTAGATAGTCGCCCATGTTCAAGAAACTCTTTGGATCATCGAACAAGGTCGAGCCGGCCTCCAGGCTGGCGACCGTGCGAAACATCACCGTGGGCCGCACCGTGTCGCTGGACCCGCTGGCCTGGCGCCGGTTGGGCGATGAGACCCATTTCGTGCTGGATCGGGACGTGCTGGACATCTCGGCCCAGGGCCTGGTCAGTCTGGACAGCGGCCAGTTCGTCCACCGCTTCTACACCGACGACCACGTCATGCTTCAGGCCATGAGCGACGACGAGGCGGGCGCCGAAAGCTATGATTTCAGCCTGTTCATCCCCTGGACCTCGGCCTATCCGCCGGGCGAGCGGGAACGCCGGATCTGGCGCGACCGTCTGTCGGCGCCGGTCTTTCACGGTGCGGCGGAGGAACTGCCGGACTATCCGCGCTTTTGGTTCGCCGAGAGCGACGCCGTTCAGCCGCCGGTCACTCTATGGGAGACCATCTGGGACGACCGGGCGGCGACCACGCCCTACGCCAAGATCTTTCAGACCTGCATGCTGTACGCGCGAGAACTGGCGGACGGCCGCGAACTGATGATCGCCCTGGAGCAACAGCCCGAGGGCGGCGAGACCACCCACGAAATCATGATCGGCATTCCATTGGAAATGGCCGAGTTCCGCGCCTGACCGCGCGATCCGAAAGGGAAGACTGAATGTTCGACTGGTTCATTTTTCAGCAGGGCGCGATCGCCTTCCTGATCGCCTTCGCCGTCGCCGGCGCCTTCACCCTGGCCTTCAAGTTGGTTTACCAGTGGGTCACGCCCTATCACGAGCATACGCTGATCCGTGAGGGCAACACCGCCGCCGCCATTGCGCTGGGCGGGGCCCTGATCGGCTATGTCCTGCCCCTGGCCTCGGCCCTGTCGCACACCGTCAGCCTGATGGAGTTCGCGGCCTGGGCCCTGTTGGCCGGCGTGATCCAGATCGTGGTCTTCGTCGCCATCAGCCGCATGGCCTTCCGCAATCTGGTGGCCCGGATCGAGGCGGGCGAAATCGCCGCGGCCGTCTATCTGGCCTCCATCTCCATCTGCGTCGGGCTGCTGAACGCCGCCTGCATGACGTCGTGACCGCCATGACCGATCCCAAGGACCTGCCCAAGACGGAAACCATGCGCCGGCTGAAGCGCTCGCGTATCCTCCATGTCAGCAGTCTGATGGCGACCGCCAGCTTCTCGCTGGCCGCCTGCAGTTCGCCTCAGGTCCGGGCGCCCGAGCCCGAGCCGGAACCCGCCCTGGCCTACGCCAGTCTGGACGAGTGCCGCGCCGCCAACGACATCCCTGACGACCAGTGCGACGCCGCCCTGGCCAAGGCCCGGGAAGAAGCCGCCAAGACCGCGCCGCGCTATGCGACGCGCGAAGAATGCGAAGGCCAGTGGGGGCCGTCGCAATGCCAGCCCAACAATCAGGGCGGCAACGGCTCCTTCTTCACGCCTCTGCTGGCGGGGTTCGTGGTCGGCCAGTTGTTGAACGGCGGCGGTTATCGCGGCGGCGGCCCGCTGTATCGCGACCGCGAGAACCGCTACTCGAACGGCTACGGCGGCGGGTACACCTACCGCGACTATCGGACCGGTCGCACCGTCGCCAACGCCCGCGAACATGGCGATGTGGCGCGTCAGGCGCCGGCCCGGGTTCAGAGCCGCACGGCCGTCGTGTCGCGCGGCGGCTTCGGCGGCGGCGGCCGGAGCTACGGCGGCTAACCGTTTCAGGCGGAACAGTCAGGCTGACAGCGGCTCGTCAGGCGTCCTTCAGGGCGTCCGGCGGGCCGTTTTGCTGTCCGGAAGCGGCGAACGCGACAGCGCCGTGAAGTTTGAATGAAAAGCCCTGTCACACATTGAGGGGCTTCGAAGCCCGGTCGTTGAAGCGCCTAGAACTCACTGGGGGCTACCTGAAATGAAGAACCGAATCCTGGGCACCACGGCTTTCGCCCTGGTCGCCGCGTCGCCGTTCGCCGCCCTGGCGCAATCGGCCGATCAAGCCGTCGTCACCGCGCCGAGCGCGGCTGAAGCGACCGAGATCGACGAGATCATCGTCACCGGCTCGTATCGCCGCAGCCTCGAAGAGGCGGTGGACATCAAGCGCAAGACGGTCGGCTTCTCGGACTCCATCGTCGCGACCGACGTGGCCAACTTCCCCGAGCAGAACCTGGCCGAGGCGCTGCAGCGCATCCCCGGCGTGACAATCGAACGCAACAAGGGCCTGGGCCAGCGCGTCAACGTGCGCGGCCTGCCCAGCGAGTTCACCTTCGTCAGCATCAACGGCCTGGCGACCGCCTCGGGCAGCGGAGGCCGCGACGTCGAGTTCGACATCTTCGCTTCGGAAATCATCCAGCAGGTGACGGTCCAGAAGTCGCCGCGCGCCGCCGATGAAGAGGGCGGCATCGCCGGTTCGGTCAATATCTCGACCGCCCGTCCGTTCGACTACGCCGGCCGCCGGGTCGTCGGTTCTGTCGAGGGCGCCTATAATTCGATCTCGGAAAAGACCGATCCGAAACTGTCCTTCCTGGCCAGCGACACCTGGGGCGACCTCGGGGCCTTGGTGTCCTTCTCGACCGCGCGTCGGACCAACCGGACCGACTCGAACTCGGGCATCAACTTCCGCCCGATGACCCGTTTCCTCGCCAACTCGACGGGCGCCCGGGGCGCCCAGGCGATGGCTGTGCTGGCGCGCGACGCCGGCGTCGTCGTTCAGAACCGCGCCAATACGGCCGAGACGGACCGCATCATCTTCCAGGACAAGGTCGGCGACCGCGCCTATCTGAACACCCAGGACCAATGGGGCGGCGCCCTGTCGCTGCAATACCGTCCGTCATCGAACTTCAGCCTGGCCTTCGACGCCCTGATCGGCCGGTACGAAACCACCGAAGACGAATATGACGCGGCGGCCTATTCGGCCTCCAGCCGCTCGACGCTGGAAACCATCCACGAGTACGACAAGACCACCCTGGCTGACTCCGGCCTGATCGTGCTGCGCGACGTATCCTATACCCTTACCCAACATGAGATGCTCAGCAAGGAGCGGATCAACGAGACGGACTATCGGCAGTTCGGGACGGAACTGAACTGGAGCGGCGACAGCTGGAAGCTGCATGCTCTGGCCGGCTATTCCGGCGCCGAGAAGACGCTGGACTACGCCAACCTGAAGCACACGGTCTATGCGCCGTCGCGGACGCGCTGGACGGCCCAGGGCGGTGAGACGATCAAGAGCGCCAACCCGGCGTCGATCGACATGTACAACTCGCCGTCCAGCTATCTGTTCGAAGGCTACGAGACGTCGCTGGAGCAGATCAGCGACGACAAATACGCCGCCCAGATCGACTTCACCAAAGACCTGAATCTGGACTTCTTCCCGGCCCTGACCAGCGTCCAGGTCGGCGCCCGCTATACCGACAAGTCGAAGGAGCGCCAGTACGGCTCCCTGAACATCCAGGGCACCGGCGCCGGCAAGGTCGACTACCTCGGACGCCCGATGTCGCAGAGCGAACTGACGGCGATCAGCGATCTGGTCCCCGGCGGCGCCTACAGCGTCCGTGACCTGACCTGGAGCCAGGTGTCCAACGACTACGCCCGCCGCACCTTCCGCTACGACGGCTTCTACACGCCGTTCAACGTGGGCGACTATTACGAGGTGTCGGAAGAGGTCGTGTCGCTGTACGCCATGGCCGACCTGAACTTCGACCTGGGGGCCGTGCCGGTCGCCGTCAACGGCGGCGCTCGCTACGTCGACACCTCGATCACTTCGTCGGGTTACCACCAGATCCAGAACCCGAACGGTTCGACCGGTTATACGCCCGAGCCGGTGTCGAGCGACGGCAGCTATGACAAGGTTCTGCCCAGCCTCAACATCACGGCCGATCTGACGGACAGCCTGATCTTCCGCGCCGCAGCTTCGGAAACCCTGATCCGCCCGGCCCTGACCGATCTGGCCTACAAGCGCACGGCCAGCTGGAACTCGTTCCGCTTCACCGACGGCAACCCCAATCTGAAGCCGACCTACGCCAAGCAATGGGAAGTGGGCCTGGAACAGTATCTGGGTGACGGCGGTCTTCTGGCCGTGTCCTACTTCTGGAAAGAGATCGAGGGCGTCGTTCGCCAGGCCCTGACGGGCACGGTGCCGAACGTGACCAAGTACAACGCAAACGGCTCGATCGACGGCGTCTACACCTTCGACGTCTATCAGCCCATCAACGAGCCGGGTTCGTATGAAGTCAGCGGCGTCGAACTGGTCGCCGTCGTGCCGTTCGGCCAGTTCTATGCGCCGCTGGAAGGCTTCGGCATCAACGCCAACTACACGGTGTTGGACAGCTCGCTGACGTCCACGACAAAACTGGGCATCAGCATGCCGCCCGTCGGTCTGGCCGACAACACCTACAACTTCACCCTCTACTACGATAACTCGAAGTTCCAGGCGCGCGCGTCCTACAACTTCAAGGACAAGTACGTCGAAGGGATCGGCTACGAAATGTATCCGATCTGGCGCGAAGGCTATGGTCAGATCGACCTGTCGGCCAGCTACAATGTGACCGACAGCCTCCAGATCAACCTGGAGGGCATCAACGTCACCGATGAGGCGACCAAGGGCTATACGATGGATCCGTCCTTCCCCACCATGTACGAACTGTCGGGTCGCCGTATCAACCTTGGCCTGCGGATGGAGTTCTGATCCATTTCCGGAACGCCGAACCATGGTGAGGGCTGCGGACGGCCGACGTCGTCTGCAGAACTTCCAGCCGGCCGCTCATGCGGCCGGCTGAGGCGCCGGCTCGCTTGGGAGCCGTGACCATGGCAGCAGTTCAGACCATCACTTCTGATCCCCTAGAGGTTGGCCTGGCGCGACGTCCCCTCCGCAAGAGGGGACGTCTTTGCGCGTTTGCCCAGCGGGAAGACGGCGACCATGTCGGTTGAGCGTCTTGTCGTCGAACTGCGCCGCGACCTGATCGGCTATCTGCAACGCAAGGGGCAGACGATCGAGGACGCCGAGGACGTGGTGCAGGAGGCCTTTGTTCGGTTTCATCGCGCCGGCCACGATCTGTCAGGCGCCGACGCTCGACCCCTGTTGTTTGTGATCGCCCGCAATCTGCAGACGGACCGCTGGAAATCGGCCGGCCGCAAGGGCGTGCGCGGGACCGACGACATTCACGCCCTGGACGCCGGCCCGCGGGCCGTGGCCAGCGACGCCCCCGCCGCGGACCAGCATCTGATCGGCCGGGAAAACCTGGCCGCCGCCGCCCGGATCATTCGCGCCCTGCCGCCGCGAACGCGCGACGCCTTCCTGCTCAACCGGTTCGAGGGGCAGACCTACAGCCAGATCGCCAAACGCCTGGGCGTCTCGGTCAGCATGGTCGAGAAACACATCGCCGAAGCCCTCCGTCAGCTGAAGATTTCGCGAGAGGGTTGAGGTGTCGTACCCCTGTGTCGTTGTGAATATTGAAGGCGTCGGCGCCTTATCCCCCTGCCGCGTCCAGGAGCGTTTCGTTCGCGCATGATCCAGCGCCTGACATCCCTGTTCGATCGTCGGCCGCGAACCGCCGAAGACTGGCTGGCGCGCATGCGTCGGCCGACCGTCCCCGCGCGCGATCAGGCGGCCTTCCTCGATTGGTTGGAGAAGGACGACAACCTGCCAGCCTACGAGACCGCGAAGGCGCGTCTGGCGGGCCTCGCGCCTCTGGCCGGCGCCTTCGAAGGCGATCTGGCGCGGCTGCGGGGGCGCAAGCCCGTGAACACCGGCCGACGAATCCTGATCGGCGGCCTGGCGACCTCGGCCGTCGCGGCCATCGCCGTCCTGATGATCCTGCCCGGCCTGGGATCCCAGAGCGCCGACAAGGGGGCGGTGGTCTACGCCAGCGCGCCCGGCGAAATCACCGATCTCGCCTTGGAGGACGGTTCTCGCGTCACCCTGGACGCCGATACGCAAATCCGGGTGCGGTTCGAGGATGACGCCCGGCGCGTCGCCCTGTTGCAGGGCGCGGCCTATTTCGATGTCGTCCACAATCCTGCCCGCCCGTTCCAGGTCGCTGTTGCGGATCGGAATGTCATCGTCACGGGCACGCGGTTCACCACCACCTTGCGGCGGAACCGGGCGGAGGTCTCCTTGCTGGAAGGGCGTGTCGCCATCGGCCGCCATGACGTCGGCAAGAGGCGTTCGCTTGATCACGCGGTGATGCTGGCGCCCGGCCAGAAGGCCGTCTTCACCCCCGGCCTGGACCGCGTCCATCTGAGCCGTCCGGACGTCGAGTCCGCCACGGCCTGGCGCGAACGGCGCTTGATCTTCCATGACGCCCCGCTGTCCGACGTGATCGCCGAGGCTGCCCGTTATGCCGACCGGCCGATGGTCATCGCCGATCCCGCCCTGGCGAAGACGCGGGTGACGGTGGTGTTGCCCTTGACCGGACAGGTCGGACTGATCGACCGCATGGACGATCTGTTGCCGATTTCCATTGAACGGACCTCGGACGGTCGCGCCCTGATACGAGCAGGCTAGGTCAGTGCAGGCTGGGGCCATCGCAGAGCTGTCACGCGGTCGCGCTAAGGATCGACGCTGAACTTCGTCCCATTGTCCTAAGGCCTGCTCCGCTTGAAGCCGTTCGCACCATCGACGCCGCTCGGTGCGCGACGTGTCGTTGTCGCGGGGGCGGTTTTGTCTGTGCTGGTCAGCGGGGGATGGACCGGGCGCGCCCAGGCGCAGGACGGGACACTGACGCTCGATATTCCGGCCCAGGACGCCCGCCGTGCGCTGGTGGATCTGTGTGTGGCGGCGGGATGTGAGCTGGCTTTTGTCGCCTCGCCGGGCGAAGCGCGGCGCAGCCGTCCCATTCGG
The DNA here is from genome assembly GCF_011064825.1 of Brevundimonas mediterranea. Lineage (NCBI taxonomy): Bacteria > Pseudomonadati > Pseudomonadota > Alphaproteobacteria > Caulobacterales > Caulobacteraceae > Brevundimonas > Brevundimonas mediterranea. Next base: position 176,529 of record NZ_CP048751.1, on the reverse strand, counting down.
GGCCGCATGACCTGGCGCGCGGCGGTGAGCCGGATGCTGGACGGCGCAGGCCTTCAATACCGCTTCATCGGCGCCCATGGCGTTCGGGTCTGGGCGGCGCCTGCCTCGCCGGACCGGCCGCAACCCATAGCGCCGACCGAGCTGGAAGAGGTGACGGTGGTCGGCCGGCTGTCGGAACAGATCGAGGAATCCCTGCGCCGCAAGCGCAAGGCCGACGTCATCTCCGACAGCGCCTCTTCGACCCGGATCGGCGAACTGCCGGCCGCCAATCTGGCCGAGGCGCTCCAGCGCGTCCCTGGCGTCGCCATCGAGCGCGAGGTGGGGGAGGGGCAGTTCGTCAGCGTCCGGGGCCTGGGCCCCCTGTTCCAGTCGGTGACCCTGAACGGCGCGCCGGTGGCCTTCAACGAGAACATCCGCAACTCGACCCAGAGCGGCCGCCAGTTCCGCTTTCGCGCCCTGTCGGCGGACCTGCTGGCCGGCGCGCAACTGACCAAGTCCGCGACGCCGGATCTGATCGAGGGCGGAATCGGCTCCAACATCAATATCGAGACGGTCGGGGGGCTGGATGGCGATTCGTTCCTGAGCCTGCGGGTCGGCGGCGCGGCCGAGGCGCGACTGCGGGACCCCCGTCTCGACCTGTCCGTGGCCGGGCGGCTGGTTTCGGACGACGGCGACTGGGGGCTGGTCGGCGGCCTGTCGCAAGAGGGACGTTCGGTTCTCTACGACCGTTTCCAGATCCAGCGCTATCTGCCGGTGGCCCTGGACGGTGAACAGGTCGTGGCGCCCAGCGACGTCCGCACGACCGTCGAACAGGAGGACCGCCTGCGCCGGAGCCTGTTCCTGGGGGGAGAATGGCGGGCGTCGCCGTCCGTCCATCTGCGGTTCGACAGCCTGGTCTCGACCTTTGACAACGCCATCCGCGAAGACCGGATCGTCTATGGCCTCGGCAAGCTGCTGGAGGCGGACGATGCACAGGCGACGATCGCCGACGGGGTGGTTTCGGCCGGCGCCGTCCAGTCCGGTACGATCGACAACAACACCGAGTTCTCGGATCAGGCGCATCTGAACATCGTGGTCTCGGGAATGGCCCGGGTGATGCTGGGGGCGTGGAGGTTTCAGCCGCGGGTCAGCCTGTCGCGCGCACGATCGAAACTGGATACGCCGCTTGAACGCCTCTCTTTTCGCGCGCGCCTTTCGCCGTCCTACAGCTTCGACGTGGGCGACGCCGTCTCCGTTCGAAAGGCGGCCCTGCTGCGGACCGACTTCGATCTTGACGACCCTTCCGCCCTGAAATGGAAAAAGCTGGGCGTGCGCGCCATCGAATCCGTCGATGACGACGCCACGGCCCTGATCGACATCGGCCGGGCTGCAGATGTCCGGATCGGCGGGCTGAGCCTGTTTGACTTTCGTTTCGGCGGCCAGGTCAGCGACCGGTCTCGCGACTATCAGCGCCGGGACCGCGAAGCCGTGCTTGGACCGGGAAAGACGCTGAGCCCGGACTTCTTCAGTTCGCGCGTTCAGAACGGCGTCTTCGATCAGGTTATCGACGAACATCCAGGATCTTGGGTCGTCGCCGACTTCGCACCCTTCCAGACCGCCTTCATCCTCCCGGGTGAAAGCGACAGCATCGTAGTCTCGCCGGGCGACCTGAAGCCCACCGGCGCCGACCTGCAGAATTCGTACAAGGTGGGCGAACGGGTCGGCGCCGTCTATGGGCGGATCGATTTTGAAGGCGAAGCGGGATCGGCGCCCTTCTTCGGCAATCTGGGTCTTCGCCTGGTGGCGACCCGGACGGCCGTGGACGGCGCGCTGCTGACGGCGGATGACAAGGGCGTGGCGGCGATCCGGGGCGTATCTCATACGGGGTCGGATATCCGTCTGCTTCCCAGCCTGAACATCGCCTTCGACCTTGATCAGGGGCGCCGGCTGCGGCTGGCGGCGTCCCGCACCATGACCCGGCCGTCCCTGGCCGATCTGCGGCTGGCGACGGCGCCGGCCAGTTCCCTGGTCTCGTCCATCTACGAGCGCGGACAGGCCGAGATCGACGATCCTTCGCCGGGTTCGCTGTTCGTCGGGGTGGGCGGCAACCCGGATCTCAGTCCCTACATGTCGACCAATCTCGACGCCTCCTATGAATGGACCTTCCCTCAGGGCGCGCTCAGCGTCGCGGTCTTCCACAAGACCATCGACGACTTCATCGGACTGGTGGCCGCGCCGGAGATGCTGGTGTTCGAGACCCGGGCCGGTCCCCTGGTGCATGCCGAGGTGCTGATGTCGCGGCCGGCCAATCTGGGGCGGGCGGTCAGCCGGGGGCTGGAGGTCGGGCTCCATCGGCGGCTGCCTTCCGGATTCGGCCTTTGGGCCAGCGGCACCTGGACGGACGGCCATGGGCCGGAGGGGTACAGCCTGGCCGGGGTGTCGCGCCTGGCCTATTCGATCAACCCCTTCTTCGAGCGGGGGCCGATCGCCATCGGCCTGTCCTGGTCCTGGCGGTCCGCCTTCCGATCCGAGGCGGACATGCAGGGGGGAGGGGTGTCGGACTTCACCGTGGCCGACGCCGGCTATCTGGACGCCCAGGCCTCTTTCGACATCGGATCGGGCGGTGAACTGGTGATCGCCGCCTCGAACCTGACCGACACGACCGACCTCGCCTATGAGCACGACACGCGACGCCTGCTGCAACTCGGCCGCGTCGGTCCCAGCGTCACCGCCAGCCTGCGCTGGTCGCTGTAACCTCCACACCGCGCGGGTCCACACCCTTTCTATTCCCAACCCAAGGAGTTCCCCATGTTCACCCTGATGGCCGCCCTGTTGGCCGGATCTGCGCTCGGCGCCGCCCAGCCGGCCTGTGATCTGAGCGCGTCGGACGTTCGGGCGGCGGGCGGGGACGCCTGTGCTGTGGCCTGGATGGATCGGCGTCTGGGGATGAACGATCTGACGGCCGTGGGGACCCATAATAGCTACAAGCTGCCGATCCCGGCCGCCGAGCTGCAGGCCATGATCGCCGTCAATCCCGCCGCCGTGGCCCTGGACTATTCGCACCGGCCCCTGGCCGAACAACTGAACGCCGGCGCGCGCCAGATCGAGATCGACGTGCTGAACGATCCGCAGGGCGGGCGCTACGCCCATCCCCTGTCCGCCCTGGGCCGGCCGGGGCAGGGGGCGCTGACCAGCGCCGCCTTCGCTGAAGCCATGGCCCGACCCGGCTTCAAGACCCTGCATATGCCGGACGTCGATTTCCGCAGCACCTGCCTGACTTTCGTGGCCTGTCTGACCGAGATCCGCGACTGGTCGCGCGCCCATCCCGATCACGCCCCGATCCTGATCATGCTGAACGCCAAGACGGGCGCGGTCTCCATGCCGGGCGGGGTGACGCCCCTGGATTTCGACGCCGCCGCCTGGGACGCCCTGGACGCCGAGGTGCGCTCGGTCTTCGACGCTGACCGGCTGATCACGCCGGACGGTGTCCAGGGCGATCATCCCACCCTGCGTGACGCGGTTCTGGCCGGCGGCTGGCCGACCTTGGGAGCCGCGCGGGGCAAGGTCTTCTTTGCCCTGGACGAAGGCCCGGAAAAGGTCGCCAGCTATCGTGGCGCGCGCTGCTCGCTGGAAGGCCGCGTCTTCTTCGTCAACACCGACGAGACCTCGCCGGCCGCCGCCTATCTGACGTTGAACGACCCCGTGGCCGAGCAGGTGCGCATCCAGGCCGCCGTTCGCGCCGGCTTCATCGTCCGCACCCGCGCCGATGCGGATACGGCCGAGGCCCGCTCCGGCGACGTCACGCGCCGCAGCGCCGCCTTCGCCAGCGGGGCGCAATATGTGTCGACGGACTATCTGTGGGCCGATCCGCGCTTCCCGGGCTATGAGGTGCGGCTGACGGGGGCGGACGCCGCCGCCTGCAACCGGCTGCGGACCGAGACGCGCTGCGACGGTCTGGCGATCGAGCCGACCGGCGCCGCCGTCCCGCGCGGTTATCTGGCCAAGCCGGACCGGCCGGACCTGACCGCCGTCCTGGCGCCTCCGCCCGCACCGGGTTCGCCCCGCGACATCGCCAACCGGGGCGTCTTCCTGCAGACCCGCAGTCTGGAGGGCACGCCGCGCTGGGTGCTGGCGACCCACGACGTCACCGGGGACGCCTATGATCATTTCGCCGAGGCCTTGGGCGTGCGCCTGACGCGCGAAACCGCGCCGGTCCTGACGGCGTTGCTGGACCGGGCGGGCGACGACCGGTCTGTGGTCGGCGACGTCAAGACTCACTGGGCCACCAAACGCCCCTATATCGGCACCGACCAGCCGATCTGCGAAGCCAAGAGCGACCATCTGGCCGCCAATCCCGACTATCCGTCCGGGCACTCGGCCCATGGGGTGCATGTGGCGATGATCCTGGCCGAACTGGCGCCCCAGCGCGCCGACGCCCTCTATGCGCGCGGCCGCGAGTTCGCCGAGAGCCGCTACATCTGCGGATCCCACAGCTACAGCGCCGTCGAGGCCGGCATGCAGTCGGGCATGGTCATCTATGGCGCCGAACAACGCTCCGACGTCTTCCGCCGCGACATGGAAGCCGCCCGGGCCGAGGTCCAGGCCGCGCTGGCGGCCCAATAAGGCAAGGGCGCTCCGTCGCGGCGTGATCGCGGCGGAGCCCTGCAGCCTTCAGGCTTAGGAACACGGGGGCGTGGCCCGATCCGAGCCCTGCTGATTCAATTCGAAAGTTTGATTTCGCCGGCCCCGGTTTGGGGCCTAAGACGAATGGCGGAGCGGGCGATCCGCTTTCTGGGGTAAATAATGAAAGAAAAACAATATTCTATGGGCGCTTCTTCAATTTTTCCCACGTCTGTAGCCACGTTTCGGATCGCGCCCTAGATGAGTTTCTAATCAGCCTCGTTCAGGCTGATTGTCGGGTCGTGACTCTTCCCTGACCTTCCTAGCGTTCGGAAGGTCGTTAACAGTCCTAGGCCGCAATATCCGCTCTTGTTAGGCTGACACTTGCGATGTCGCCGACACCGGGCCCGCCCGCTCGGTGACCAAGAGTTCGGCCGCCACGAAGTCCACGAAGGCGCGGACCTTGGGCGTCGGATGACGGCTTGACGGCCAGACGATGCGCAGCTTGCCTGTGCTTTTCATGAATGAGGTCAGCACCGGCTCAAGTTCGCCGCTCGCCAGTTGTCGCCTGACAGTGAACAGCGGAACGCATGTCAGACCCTGTCCTGTCAATCGGCGTCTAAAAGGGACCCCCTATCGGCGTGCAATAGGGACCCCCTTTTGAGGTTCGGGATGGACGTCACGAGCGCACCGCTTGCGAGGGTTGGGGCGTAGGGAGGGCGTAGCCCGACCGGAGGCTCAACCCTCGCCTGGCGTTCTTCGTGGAGGGTTAGCTGCGGTGTTTGAAGCGCCAGCTGTCGTTGCCGGTCTCGACGATGTCGCAGTGGTGGGTGATGCGGTCGAGCAGGGCCGTGGTCATCTTGGGATCGCCGAACACGGTCGGCCATTCGCCGAAGGCGAGGTTGGTCGTGACGATCACCGAGGTCCGCTCGTAGAGCTTGCTGATCAGGTGGAACAGCAGCTGGCCGCCCGAGCGGGCGAACGGCAGGTAGCCAAGCTCGTCGAGGACCACGACGTCGAGGCGGCAGAGGTGAGCAGCCAGCGCACCGGCCTTGCCCAGGCGGGTCTCCTCCTCGAGGCGGTTCACCAGGTCGACGGTGTTGAAGTACCGGCCACGCGCCCCGGCCCGCACGACGTTGGCGATGATGGCGGTGGCCAGGTGGGTCTTGCCCGTGCCGGTCCCGCCGACCAGCACGATGTTGCGCCGGTTCGCCAGGAAGGCGCCGCTGTGAAGCGAGCGCACCAGCCCCTCGTTGATCGGCGTGTCGTCGAACACGAAGGCGTCGAGGTCCTTCACGGCGGGCAGCCTGGCCGCCGCCATCCGGTAACGGATGGAAGCCGCATGCCGGTGGGTCGTCTCGGCGCGCAGCAGGTCGGCGAGGATCTCCATGGTCGTGCGCTTGCGCTGCAGGCCCGTGGTGACCGCCTCGTCGAAGGCTCCGGCCATGCCCTTGAGGCCCAGGCCGGTCAGGGCCGCCATCATCTCATGCCGCTGCATGCATGCCTCGCAAGCTGTCGTAGCGGTCGCAGTCCGCCAGAGGCGGATGCCGCAGCGCCAGGTCATCGGGCGTGACGATGCTCAGCGGCCGGGGCGGTTCGCGCCGGCGCGCCAGGATGTTGAGGATGACGTCGTCGCTGACGGTCCCGGCGGCGAGCGCCTCGCGCGCCGCGGCCTCGACCGGCTCCAGGCCGTCTTCCAGCACCGCCGCCAGAACCCGCACGAACCGGCGATCGGCTTCGTCGCCCGCACCCAGCTTGCGCCTCAGGCGGGCCAGCCCCGGCGGCAACTCCCAGTCCTGGAACGGCGCGCCATTGCGCAGGGCTCCGGGCTTGGTCGCCAGCACCGGGAGGTAGTGCCAGGGATCGTAGAGGGTCCGGTCACGACCGAAGAACCGGCGATGGTCGGCGACGACCTCACCCTCGCAGCGCACGACGATCCGGTCGGCATAGGCGCGGACCTGCACCGTACGGCGCCCGGCCTTCGCCATCACCGAGTAGCGGTTACGGTCGAAGCTGATCAGGCAGGTCCCCGTCACCGCGTGCTCGCTCTCGTGGAAGCCGTCGAACGGGCCCAGCATCGGCTGCAGCGCCGGCCGCTCGGCGGCCAGGGCCTGAGCAACCGTCAGCTCTTTCTGCTCGGGGTGCTGACGCAGCTCGCCCCAGCGCCGGCACTCCGCCTCCAGCCAGCCGTTCAGCTCCTCCAGGCTGGTGAAGCGCAGGCGCGGCTGGAAGAACCGTCCCCGGGCCGTCTGGACCTGGTGTTCGACCTGGCCCTTCTCCCAGCCCGCCGCCGGGGAGCAGGCCGTCGGCTCCACCATGTAGTGGCTCGCCATGACCAGGAAGCGCCGGTTGAACACCCGGTCCTTGCCCGTGAACACCGTCGTCACCGCCGTCTTCATGTTGTCGTAGATCCCGCGCGTCGGCACGCCGCCGAAGAAGGCGAACGCCCGCGCATGCGCGTCGAACAGCATCTCCTGGGTCTCGCGCGGATAGGCCCGAACATAGATCGCCCGCGAGGCGCACAGCCGCATGTGCGCCACCTTCACCCGCATCGGCTTGCCCGCGATCTCCACGTCCTCGTGGCTCCAGTCGAACTGGTAGGCCTCGCCCGGCCGGAACATCAGCGGGATGAACGATGGCGCGTCCGCCACGCCCCGGCGTCGCTTCAGCCGCCACCCCGCCGCGTAGCGCCGGACCGCGTCGTACGACCCGTCGAACCCCTCGCGCACCAGCAGGTCATGAACCCGCGTCATCCGCAGCTTCTCGCGCCGCGGCCGCGCCTCGTCCTCTTCCAGCAGCTCATCGAGCCTGGCCTGGAACGGCGCCAGCCTCGGCAACGGCTGCACCGCCCGCCGATAGGCGAACTCCGCATCCGGCTCCCGGATCGCCTTGCGCACCACCTTGCGCGACAATCGAAGGTCACGCGCGATCGCCTTGATCGCCTTCCCGGACGCAAACTCGCGCCGAATCCTCAACACCGTCTCCAACACCAACATCCCGAACTCGCCGCCTGACATCCGCCAAGCCGCCACCGTTAGACCTCAGGAATGAGGGGTCCTTATTCGACGCCGATCACACCGCTAACGGGGTCCCTTTTCCACGCCGATCCACAGCCACGGCCATTGCGAACATCAGGCCCCGCCCGAGGCCGGCGGAGGCCGCAGGGGCTGCTGGGGCGGGTCGGGTATCGGCGGTCATCGGAAGGTCTTTCTGCACCTCGAACGATCCGCCCTTGTCGCCCGGATGGTCCGACCGGGTCTTGTACCGGCGTGTCATCAGACGCCGCCCGGCCTGCTGCGGTCTAGAGGTTGGTCCGGGCCAGTTCGATCACCTCGTCGCCCCGTCCGTTCATGATCGCCTTCAGCATGAACAGGCTGAAGCCCTTGGCCTGTTCCAGCTTGATCTTCGGCGGGATGACCAGTTCCTGGCCGGCTGTGACCACGTCGATCAGCACCGGGCCGGGATGGGCCAGGGCCTGGGCGACGACGTCCTCCAGCTGGTCGGAGTCTTCTACGCGGAAGCCCTTGATCCCCATGGCCGTCGCCATGGCGGCGAAGTCGGGGTTCTTCAGATCCGTGCCGGTGTCCAGGAAGCCGCCGGCCTTCATCTCCATGGCCACGAACCCCAGTGAGCCGTTGTTGAAGACGATCACCTTCAGCGGCAGGTCCAGCTGCGACAGGCTGATGAAGTCGCCCATCATCATGGTGAAACCCCCGTCCCCCGACAGTGAGATCACCTGCCGCCCCGGAGCGGCCGCCTGGGCGCCTATGCCCTGAAGCATCGCATTGGCCATGGAGCCGTGGTTGAAGGATCCCAGCAGCCGCCGCCGCCCGTTCATCTTCAGGTACCGCGCCGCCCAGACGGTGGGGGTGCCGACGTCGGCGGTGAAGATCGCATCGTCGGACGCCAGCCGGCTGACGACCTCGGCCAGATATTGGGGATGGATGGGCCGGCCCTTCGCGGACGGCCGCGCCAGATCATCCAGGCCCGCGCGCGCCGACTGATAGTGTTTGCGTGCGGCCTCTAGGAAACGCGGCGACCGATCCGGCTTCAGCTGCGGCAACAGGGCGGCGACGGTTTCGGCGACGTCCCCGACCACGCCCTGGGCCAGATGGGCGCGCTTGCCCAGGCTGGACGGGTCATGGTCGATCTGGATGATCCTGGCGTCCGACGGATAAAAGTTGCGATAGGGGAAGTCGGTGCCCAGCATGACCAGGGCGTCGCAGTTCATCATGGCGTGATAGCCGGACGAGAAGCCGATCAGGCCGGTCATGCCCACGTCGAAGGGATTGTCCCATTCGACGTACTCCTTGCCGCGCAGGGCGTGAACCACCGGCGCCTGAAGCGCCTCGGCCAGGGCCAGCACCTGATCATGGGCGCCGGCGCAGCCGCTGCCCGCCAGGATGGCGACCTTCTCGGCCCCGTTCAGCAGTTCGGCGGCCCGGGCCACATCGGCGACGGCGGGGGTGATGCGCGGCTTGCCGGGCGGGGTCCAGTCGGGCGAGGCGCCTTCCGACGCCGGGGCCAGAGCCACATCGCCGGGCAGGACGATCACCGCTACCCCGCCCTTGCCGACGGCGGTGTTCAGGGCGCGCGCCAGGACGCCCGGCATCTGGGCCGGATTGGACACCAGTTCGCAGAAGTCGCTGCATTCGCGGAACAGCTCCTGCGGATGGGTCTCCTGGAAATAGCCCAGGCCGATTTCCGACGAGGGAATATGGGCGGCGATGGCCAGGACCGGCGTGCGGTTGCGGTGACAGTCGAACAGGCCGTTGATCAGATGCAGGTTTCCTGGCCCGCAACTGCCGGCGCAGACCGCCAGCTTACCGGTGATCGCGGCCTCGGCCCCGGCGGCGAAGGCTGCGGTTTCCTCATGGCGGACATGCATCCATTCGATCTGGTCGAAGCGTCGGAGGCTGTCGTTCAGCCCGTTCAGACTGTCGCCGGTAACGCCCCAGATCCGGCTTACGCCGGCTGAAGCCAGGGTCTTGGCCAGCAAGTCCGCAACCGTCATCGACATGAGCTTGTCCTTGTGAAGTTTGCGCTCAGGGGGCGGGAACGAGCCCATCGCGTCTTGTCTGGAAATGCGTCAAAGCGTGGCCGGTTCGACCGATGGCGACGGCGCCCGATCACACTTGGCGCCAGTGTCTTTCGGCTAACCGCTTTTCGAGATCCGGCCTCAATGGCCGTCGGCGCAGGCTTTGCCGCAGTCGCCTAGTATCCGAATGCCAAATAGGCGAAGAACATTGGACGCAGGTCATCGCCCGCCCAGGCCGCGACCCCCAGCGCGGTCGGAAGCGTAACGACCAAGGCCTGGGGCCAGGATTTCCAACGCGCCGACCGCGCGGCCCGCCAGCGGCGCCGCCCAAAATCTGCGCAACTGGCCAAGTTGACCCCGTCACCGACGCTTGCCATCGCATGAGTTGGGAACGAACCGCAGCGTCCGTTGCTGGCGGCACTCTCAACGGCCGAGGGACATCTGGATAAGCTGCTGGCCGATCTAGGGAAGGTGTCGCGGGTCCGGCGCCATCGCGCTCTGCCGATTGACGAAATGCCTGGGTTCATCGCTCGCCTTTCAGACGTTGGCGGAATGGGCGCTCGAGCCCTGATGTTCGGAATTCTCATGGCTGCCCGCTGGGGGAAACCCGGGGCGCCACATGGGGCGAGATGGACGTTGCTCGCGGAATCTGAACAGCACCTGCAGAGCGCATGAAAGGGGGAAGGGTGCATCGCGCCGCGCTTTCCCGCGCCGCAATCGACCTTCTTGGCGTTCCCGGCAAACCCGACGACATCGTCTTTCCCGCTGCAAGCGGCGGGACATTGTCGACATGACCCTGATCAAGGTGCTGCGCGACCTGAAGGTGGATGCGGTTCCCCACGGCTTTCGATCCACCTTCCGCGATTGGGCGGCGGAGCGGACAGAGCATGCGCGCCTGTGCCGGGCTGCTTGGAGAGCAGGGCCATGAACTTGGGCAGTTCGGCGCGGTCGATGGCGGCATGGTGCGCGACCTTGCGCACCTTGCTCTTGGCGGGAAGGAGCAGTTCGAGGTGTCCGCGCCAGCGTGCGGGGTTTTCGCCCGAGCGCTGGCCGCGAACGGTGGACCAGTCCAGGACGGCCTCTATGCGTCCCCGAACGCGGCTGGCGGTTTCGGCCTTATCGATCCAGATCGGTTCGAGAACCCGCAGGATGTCGTTCGCGTCGATTGAGGCGACCGGCCGCGAACCGATGACCGGCTCGGCATAGGTCTTCAGGGTGGAGGTCCATTGGGCGGCGTGCTTGTCGTTGCGCCACCCGGCCCTATTGAGGCGGATATATTCGCTCACGGCCTGGGAAAAGGTCACGGCGCTGGCCCGCTGCCGACGGCAGGCCTCCTGCTCAGCCTTGCGCGCCTCAATCGGATCCACGCCCTTCAAACGGAGCTTCCGAAGCTCAAGCGCCATATCTCTGGCTTCGGCCAGGCCGACCGTATGCGCCGGGCCCAGGCCCATCTGGCGCTCGCGCCCATCGGCGGAATAGCGGAAAATCCACGACCGGGCGTCGCCCCGACCCACTTGGAGATACAGGCCCCCGCCGTCAGCATGGAGCCCAGGCTCCTTGATTCTGCTGGCTTTCAGAGCGCTCAAACGATGCAAGGCACGCATGGTTTCTACCCACGTTCCTACCCACGTTTGTGCAGCAAAACATGGCGAACCGGGGCGGTCAATGCCGGACGGGTCTAGCTCATGAAGTGTTGTTTTTATTGGGTTTTCGGACGTTCAGGAACCTTGGCGAACGCCCCTGAACAGGCGAATGGCGGAGAGGGTGGGATTCGAACCCACGGTACCCTTCCAGGCACGCCGCATTTCGAGTGCGGTACATTCGACCACTCTGCCACCTCTCCGCGGTGCATAGTCGCTTGGTCGAGCGAGCGGCTTCTCTAATGGCAGGCGCGCCGCATCGCAAGCGGTCTGTGAAAGAAATCGGACGCTATCTTTGCGCAGGTAGGGACAGGCCCGGCGCGGCGCCCGTCTGGGGGTCGACGCCCTTGAATCGAAACAGTTCGGCGGGGCGTCCGCCGGTGGTCGAGGACAGTTGTCCGGTGGGTTCGACCAGGCCTGTGCGTTCGACGCCGCGCCGGAAATTCTGCTTGTGCAGTGTCAGGCCCGAGACGGCCTCGGCGGCGGCCTGGAGTTCCGACAGGGTGAAGAGGCCGGGCGTCAGGTCGAACAGGACCGGTCGGTATTTCAGCTTGCTGCGCAGCCGGCCGAGACCTGTCGCCAGGATGCGCCTATGGTCCGATCCCATGGGCGCGCCGGGCAGCAGGGCGGAGGCCGCGGGCGGCGTCTGGCGCGCGTCGCGCCAGGCCTCGGCGACCAGTCGCGCCTCGTACAGGAGCTCATAGCGTTCCAGCACCCGTTCCTCGTTCCAACGGTGGTCGGGCGTCAGGGCGAACAGGGCGCGGGCGCGGGCCGTGCGGCGGTCGTCGGCGTCGGACCAACGGGTCAGTCCCTCGACCAGGGCGGCGTGCAGGGCGGGGTTGTCGGCGCGACGATCCTCCCACGGGAAGAAGTCGAATACGGCGTCCCAGTGCGCGTCATGGGTCTGGCCCTGGGCGGCGTCCGGGGTCAGGGCCAGATAGCCGACCGAGACCTCGCGCCTCTGGTCTGGAGTGGGGGTGGCGCGGGGCGTGGCGCGACCGGCGTCGCCGAAGGTGTAGAGCTGTTCGACGAAGCCCAGGCGGAAGCCCGTCTGGTCGGTCACGAAGTCGCGCAGAGCCCGTTCGAACGTGCGGTCGCGCACGGGATCGAACGGGCCGAAGGGCAGGGCGCGGGCGCCGTCCTCGGCCTGGGTCGTCAGGACCACGGCCCGGCGGTCCTTCAGCGCCATGACGACGACCGACAGGCCGATGCGCACGCCCTGATCCGCCGGTCCCGCCATGCCTATTCCGTATGCCAGGCGTCGTCGGCGGGCAGGAGGCCGACCGCCTTGGCCAGGACCTGATAGCGTTCCAGATAACGGGCCTGGGCGATGGAGGCCGGCTGGGGTTCGATGACCAGGCTGTAGCCCTGCGGGGGCGAGCCGAAGATGCCCAGGGATTCCTTTTCGTTGAATCCGGCCAACTGCGTCGCCTCGAAAAAGGCGCAGGCCTTGTCGGCCTTCTTGATCAGGGTCTTGATGGTCTGCGGCGTCTTGGGCGGCAGGCCGTAGCGGACGTGAATGGCCGCCTCGAGCCGGGCCTCGAAATCCTTGTAGCCTTCGCCCAGGGCCGCCTTGAACGGCGAGATCATGTCGCCGATGACGTATTCCGAGGCGTCGTGCAGAAGGGCGGCCAGGCGCCATTTCGGGTCCAGGCCCGGCTTGATGTGGGCGGCGATCTCCTCGACCACGACACTGTGCTGGGCGACCGAGAAGGCGTGTTCGCCGATCGTCTGACCGTTCCAGCGCGCGACGCGGGCCAGGCCGTGGGCGATGTCCTCGATCTCGATGTCGAAGGGCGAGGGATCGAGCAGGTCCAGGCGTCGGCCCGACAGCATGCGCTGCCAGGCGCGGACTTCGGTCTTCTTCTTGGGGCGCTCGGCCAAATCGTCGATCCTGATGGCTTGTGGGCTGGTCAGGTGACGCAAAGCGGCGCGGGGATCAAGGCGGCAAGGGCGAATCGGATCGATCAGCGCCGCATCCAGCGTGGAAAACCGTCAGTTCCCGACGTTCAGCGCGACCAGATCCTTGGCGGATTCGAACACCCGGTCGTTGGTGGCCTTGGACCGCACAGTGGCGATGACCAGGGGGCCGCCGACCGGACCGCGCGCCACGAACCCCACCTGACGCCAGGCGCCGGCTTCGACATTGTCGTCGGCGAGCAGGAAGGTCATGCGGGTGGCGTCACCGGGCGCCTGGGTGCGGACCTGGGTGGTTTCGCCGTTGGACTGGACGCTGACGTTGCTGGTCTCCGTCCGCACGCCCTGGCCGTCCTTGGACTGGATGTTGATGCCGGCGATACGGACGGAGGCGTTGTCGCCCTGGGTCTCTATGTGGATGCCGGGCAGGCTGACGGTGGCGTCTTCGCCTTTGGTCCTGATGTTGACGCCCGGCGCCTCGACCGAGGTCTTGTCTTCGCCCGTCTGACGCTCGCGGGCGTCGATCCGCACCGCCGCCTGCGGCATTTCATCGGACAGGCGGCGTTCGTAGTCCCGCAGCACCTGATCGGCCGAACGACCGTCCAGCTTGACCAGATAGAGAACCACCTCGGACCCGCGCGGCCCGCCATAGGTGCAGGATCCCCCGCCGGGGCTGGCCGATCCCTTGCGGGTCAGGACGTTCAGGGCGTCCGGGCATTGCAGGCCATCCACCACCTTCAACACGCCCAAGGGCGTGTCGTCCGGCGAGGTGGTCGTGGTGGTGGTGATGCGGACCGCGTTTTCGCCGTCGCAGGCCGCCAGGCCGGCGCTCAGGCTTGCGGCCATCAGGCCGGCGGTCAGAAGACGATACGGGGCGGTAACGCTCATGTTTGCTATTGTGGGCGCTGGGCGGCTTCGATCCAGTGAAATCGCGGTAATGCCGATCAACCGCCCGATCAACCGCCTGGGCGGCCGCCGTCGCGCCGACCCAGGAAGGCCAGCCGTTCGAACAGGTGGATGTCCTGTTCGTTCTTCAACAGGGCGCCGTGCAGGGGCGGGATCAGCTTGTTCGGCGTCTTTTCCCTCAGGGTCTCGGCGTCGATATCCTCGACCAGCAGCAGCTTCAGCCAGTCCAGCAGTTCCGAGGTGGACGGCTTCTTCTTCAGACCCGGCGTGTCGCGGATCTCGTAGAAGGTCTTGAGGGCTTCAGCGACCAGGCGGGGCTTGATGCCGGGGAAGTGGACATCGACGATGGCCGACAGGGTCTCGGCGTCAGGGAAGCGGATGTAGTGGAAGAAGCAGCGGCGCAGGAAGGCGTCCGGCAGCTCCTTCTCGTTGTTTGAGGTGATGATGACGATGGGGCGGATTTCGGCCCGGATCGTCTCGTCGATCTCCTGGACATAGAATTCCATCCGGTCGAGCTCCTGCAGGAGGTCGTTGGGGAATTCGATGTCGGCCTTGTCGATCTCGTCGATCAGCAGCACGGGGCGGGCCGGGGCGGTGAAGGCCTCCCACAGCTTGCCCTTCTTCAGGTAGTTGCGGACGTCGTGAACCCGCTCATCGCCCAGCTGGCTGTCGCGCAGGCGGCTGACGGCGTCGTATTCATACAGGCCGTTGTGCGCCTTGGTCGTCGATTTGACGTGCCAGGTGATCAGGGGCGCGTCGAAGGCCTTGGCGATCTCATAGGCCAGAACCGTCTTGCCCGTCCCGGGTTCGCCCTTGATCAGCAGAGGCCGTTCCAGCGCCACGGCGGCGTTGACCGCGACCTTGAGGTCAGCGGTGGCGATGTAGCGATCGGTGCCTTCGAACCGGCCCATGAAAAACCCGCTCCGTGAATGTCACGAAGCGGGTTAGCGGATCGGATCGGGTATGAACAGCGATCAGGTGATGTGTTTGGCCGACACCGGGTCGCTGGCGGGGAAGGTCTCTTCGACGCCTTCGTCCACCAGAGCCTCTTCGCGGCTTTCGGCCTCCTGCACCTTGTCCTTCAGCTGGTCCGTCTTGCCCTCCTCGGCGACGATTCGTTTCGCATAGGGAGTATCGGTGGATGCGTCGGCCTTGGCGTGGGGATCGTTCATGTCGTCTCCTTAAGGGATTGGCGGCTCAGGGCGCCGGATCAGGGGTTTGATCGGGCGCGTAGCCCAGTTGTTCGATGTCGTCGTCGTCGAGACGTTTGGATTCCCAGTGGGCGGCGCTGGCCTGGGCCCCGCGCTCGTTCTCCATCAGGCCGGAATAGACCAGCTCGACCTCATCGTCCGCGCGCAGATTGTTGCTGTCCGCGTCAGACTGGCTCAGGGTTTCGCCATCCACGCCCAGCAGGGCGTCGGCTTCGCGCGCGATCCCGTCGAGAGCGAGTTGATCGTCGATGTCGAGATCGTCCTCGTCGAACTCATCCTCGTCGGCGTCGCCGTCCGCCTGGGTGACGTCCAGCACCTGTTCGGCCTCGTCCAGCAGGATGTCGCCTTCGCCCTCGTCGTCGACATGGGTTTCGTCGAAGACCTCCGACTGCTCCTGGTCGTCCTGGTAATCGTTGTCCGGCATGTGCGCCTCCTCTGCGAAGAGGAAACGTCAGCCGTGGCTAGGTGTTCCAGCGTACGGGGGGACAAGAGATGGTTAACCCTCTCGCGTTAAGGTTCGACTCATCAGGTGCGGTCCAGGATTGACCGGTTCCGACCTATTGGGGAGTTCGGTCGTCCATGGCGTTGAAGCTGTCGTTGAAACCCGGCGAGCGGTTCGTGTTGAACGGCGCGGTGGTCCAGAACGGCGACCGTCGCGGGGTGCTGATTCTTCAGAACCGCGCCAGCGTGCTGCGCGAGAAGGACATCATGCAGGCGGACGAGGTCACCACCCCCGCCCGCCGGATCTATTTCCCGATCATGATGATGTATCTGGAAGAGGCCTCTGCAGCGAAGTTCTACGACGAATTGGCGCTGCGGATCTCCGAGTTCATGGGCGCGACCAAGAACCCCGCCATTCTCGCCGAATGCGTCTCCGCCTCGCGTCACGTTCTGGCGCGCGAATACTACAAGGCCCTGATGGCGGCCCGTAAGATTGTCGAATACGAAGAAAAGGTTCTGAATGTCGCTTCAAGCTTACAAAGCGGCGACGTCGCGGGCTGAGACGCCGCGCGACCTGGAGTACCGGCTCTTCGGCCAGGTCACGCGCGCGCTGGTGCATGCCTCGACGGTCGATGAACGGGATCTGGCCACGCGTATCGACGCGCTGGACTGGAACCGGCGTCTGTGGTCGACTCTGGCTTCGGACTGCGGCGATCCCGCCAACGTGCTGCCGGCGTCCCTGCGCGCGCAGATCATTTCCCTGAGCCTGTTCATCAATCGCCACTCCTCCGCTGTCATGCGCGGCGAAGAGACGTTCCAGGACCTGATCGAGATCAACCGCATGATGATGCAGGGGCTGGCGCCGGGAGCGCAGCAGGCGGCCTGAACGCGCCCTTCTTCACGAAATCGCGAAGCCTGTTGCTGCAAGCTGTTGAACCGACCTACCTTTCAGATCCCTGTTGAACAGTCGAAAGGAGGTGATCCAGTGTCTCATTGTCATCAATCGCGTGCGGTGGCCGCGACCCTGGTCCTCGGAGAGGTCCGGGCCTGACCTTTTGGTTGGCGCTAACGCCCGTCGGGCTGTTTTGGCGCTGTTCAGGCTGAGTGTTGTGGTCCGGCCGTTCGCGGTCAGACAATGAAGGGCCGTCGCGGCGACGCGGCGGCCCTTTTGTCTGGCTTCAGTGAAAGATCTGGGCGAACCAGCCGGCCGCGTGGTGGGCGACTTCGAAGACCGTGCGCCAGATCAGGAACAGATACAGGGCGCAGCCGCCGGTCGCGAGTGCGCCCAGCAGGATGGCGATCCCGTCCCTCTGCATCATGCCCAGGGCGAAGAAGACCAGGGCGATGCCGGGCAGGGCGTCGCCGAACGGGATGGGCAGGGCCATGATCAGCGCCAGGATCACGCAGATCAGACCGGTGACCGTGTCGGCGACCTCGCCGGTCAGGAACGGGATGCGCGGTCGGGTCAGGTTCTCGACGTAACGGACCGTCTTCATGATTCGCGACACCCCCGCGCGATAGGCCGCACGGCTGATGGAGGTGCGGAGCGCCCAGCGTGGGAGCCAGATCGAACTGCGCTGGAAGGCAAGCTCCAGCGACATCAATATGATGGGGACCGCGAACACCGCCTTGCCCCCTGGCGGCCAGGGCAGCAGGGCCAGCATCGAGAGAATCAGGATCATCGCCCCGAAGCCGCGCTCGCCGAAGGCCGCGACCAGCTCCTCGAGCTTCAGCTTGGGATCGTCGCCTTCGCCTAGCTCCTCGATCACGTCCGAGAAGAGCCGCAGGTCGTCGTTCGGAGGCGGTTGGGCGGGCATCAGGCGCGGCTCGGGAAAGGGGTTCGCGCCATCTAGGCGCACAGAGGTTTCACCGCCACTTACCGAACGGCAACAAAGCCGAATAATCGCACCGGCGGCGCCTATTTCTTCGCCGCGTGCTCGGGCTTGCCCTTCCGTTTGGTGTGGGCGAAGTCCTCGAGCTGTTTCTCGGTCATGGACTCCACCATCGATTTCGAAGCGCCCTGGAGTTCGGACTTGGGCGTGTCGCCGCGTTTGGCCGACAGGGCGGCGCCGGCGGCCTTCTGCTGGGCTGCGGATTTTGCGGGCATGGGATGTCTCCTTCCGCCCGGAAGAAGCCGTCAGCCGCCCAGCAGTTCCCGACCGATCAGGAAGCGACGGATTTCGTTGGTGCCGGCGCCGATGTCGTAGAGCTTGGCGTCGCGGACCAGGCGTTCGACCGGCCATTCCTTGGTGTAGCCTGCGCCGCCCAGGGCCTGGACGGCCTCAAGCGTGACCTTCACCGCGTTTTCGGACGCCAGTAGAATGGCGCCGGCGGCGTCGTAGCGGGTCGTCAGGCCGGCGTCGCAGGCGCGGGCGACCGAATAGACGTAGGCGCGGGCGCTGTTCAGGGCGACGTACATGTCCGCCACCTTGCCCTGCATCAGCTGGAATGATCCGATCGGTCGGCCGAACTGCTGGCGGTCGCGGACATAGGGCAGGACGACGTCCAGGGCGGCCTGCATGATGCCCAGCGGGCCGGCGGCGAGGACCGCGCGCTCATAGTCCAGGCCGCTCATCAGAACGCCGGCGCCGCCCCCCACCGGTCCCATGATGTTCTCCTCGGGCACCTCGCAGTCCTCGAACACCAGTTCCGCGGTGTCCGAGCCGCGCATGCCCATCTTGTCCAGCTTCTTGGAGACGCTGAACCCCTTCATGCCCTTTTCTATCAGGAAGGCGGTGCAGCCCTTTGATCCGGCGTCGGGATCGCTCTTGGCGTAAACGACCAGGGTGTCGGCGTGGGGGGCGTTGGTGATCCAGAACTTGGTTCCGTTCAGGACATAGCGGTCGCCCTTTCGGTCGGCCCGCGTCCGCATCGACATCACGTCCGAGCCGGATCCGGCCTCGGACATGGCGAGCGCGCCGACATGTTCACCGCTGATGAGTTTGGGCAGATATTTCCGCTTCTGCTCGGGCGTGCCCCAGCGGCGGATCTGGTTGACGCACAGGTTGGAGTGGGCGCCGTAGCTCAGGCCGATGGAGGCCGAGGCGCGGGACACCTCTTCCATCGCCACGACATGTTCCAGATAGCCCAGGCCCAGGCCGCCGTAGTCTTCTTCGACCGTGATCCCGTGCAGACCCAGTTCGCCCATCTCGGGCCAGAGCTCGCGCCTGAAGGCGTTTGTCGCGTCGATCTCGGCCGCCAGGGGGGCCAAGCGATCTGCCGCCCATCGGGCGGTCGTCTCGCGAATCGCGTCGGCGTTTTCGCCGAGGCTGAATTCCATGGATTGCGGCGCGAAGGGAATGCTCATGCGCAAAGGGGTAGCATCGCGCATCCTCTTTCGCAAAACAGTCTTAGGCGCGGTCGGCGCGGCCCCAGCGTTTGTAAAGATTGTAGCCCGACACCCCGACGCAGGCGAGGGCGATGACGGCCAGCACCCAGCCGATCAGGAGCGTTTCGTCGCTCGAACGGGAGGATTGCCGGAAGGCGGCCATGGCGGCGCCGAACGACAGCATGCCGATGCCGCCCATCACCAGAAAGGTCGCCGTTTCGCTCCAACTGCCCTGCTGAGCGGTGGGCGCGACCGGAGCATAGTCGGCCTGGATCTCTTCATCGATCGCGGAATTCTCTTCCGCCTCGAACAGAGGCGTCTGGTCAGGATCGACCGCCTCGCGGCTCTCGGGCCATGCCTGGCGGGCGTTCGACGATTCCTGCGGCGAGACAGGATCAGCCGTCAGTTCAAGCGGGATCGGATCCTGCGGCGGCGCGGCGGCGGCGAACACCGGGACTTCGACCGCCTGCTCGGCGATCATTTGCGGTTGTTCAAACGTCTCAGGCGCGTCTTCTGAAGTCGCAGGTTCTACAGCCGGTTCAGGCGTTGAAACCTCCCCGCCGGCGACCGCTGTTTCGCCTGGCGAGGGGGCGGGCAGGGCCGCGGGCGGGGTGAATGAAGTCTCGACCGCACGGTCTTCCGTCGCCTCGACCTCGACGTCTTGCGCAACGAGGTCATTGGCGGCGGCGGTCGCCTCCGGCTTGGCGTTCACGCGTCCCGCTCCAAAGCCGAGCAGCGGGCCGTGGGCGCGCACGGCGTAGGGGGAGTAGAAGGCGGCGACGCCGGCCGTCTTGTCGATCTGAGGTGCGGGCGGCGAAGGGCGCGGCTCCGGTTCTTTCGCCGGTTCGGCTTCTTCGGCGACGTCTGTCTCGATCAGGACGTCCGGGGTCGATTCCTCTTCGACCGGCGCGACTTCAAGCGCCGGAGGCGTCTCGTCGGCAGCGACGGGAAGCAGACCGTCCTGGTCTTCGCCCAGCAGAACCGCGACGGCCGCCGCTCTCGTTAGGGTCGCCGACGGCAGGGCCGGGAAGGGCGCGACATCCGCGTTTTCGAACGTGCCCCCCTCAACCGGCGTTTCCGGTTCGACGGTGCGTTCCACGAGGGTGGCGGCCACCGGCGGCAGGGGCGCGGCGAGAAGGTCGGCCAGCGAAACCGGCGCGTCGGGATTGGCGACGAACAGGGCGCGTTCGGCGGCGCGGCGTCGCGGCGGCGTGGCGATCTCGGTGTCGTCCGACCAGCCGCCAAGGGCCTCGGCGGCTTCGTCAGGCGCGCCCGCGTTCAATCGGGCCAGGACGTCTGACGTCGTGAAACGATCAACCCCCACCGAGAAGGCGAAACTGGCGAGGGCGTCGAACTGATGCTGGTTCAGCGGCGCCTGGACGGAGCCGATGGCGCGAACCACCGGGATCAGGTCGTACTGCAACAGCAGTTCGGCGTCGCTCTCGGACACGCTCAGCCCTTCGCGGGCGGAACGGGTATGGCCATAGCCGATCGTCCAGCGGCCGTCGGCGCGCTGAACGGCTCGCGGGCGGAAACCCTCGAAGCTCTTGATCAGAATGACCCCTTCGCGAGAGATCTTGGTCGGTTTCGGCGTGTCAGACACAGGTGTTGCCCCAAAGCGAGACGGCGGCGCGGCCCAGGGCCACGTCTCAGCAAACATGGGGCCAGGCTTCTACAGCAAAACCATGGTGGCCAGACCGAGGAAAATCAGGAATCCGAAGAAGTCGGTCGTGGCCGTGACGAACACCGCCGACGAAACGGCGGGGTCGAACTTCAGCTTTGACAGGGTCAAAGGCGTGAGCACGCCGATACAGGCGGCCACCAGCAGGTTCAGGATCATGGCCGCCCCGATGACCAGACCGATCCGCCAGTCCTCGTCGCGGAACCAGAATCCCGCCGCGACCCCGATCAGGGGGGCCAGAACCAGCCCGTTGGCGACGCCGACCGCCAGCTCGCGCAGGAAGGTCCGCATGGCGTTGGCCGAGTTCAGTTCGCGGGTCGCCAGAGCGCGGACGGTGACGGTCAGGGCCTGGGTCCCGGCGTTGCCGCCGATGGCCGAGACGATGGGCATCAGCACGGCCAGGGCGACGATCTGCTGGATGGTGCCTTCGAACAGACCGATGACGCTGGCGCCCAGGGCGGCCGTCGCCAGATTGATCGCCAGCCAGGGCACGCGACCGCGCACGATCTCGGACACGGACGAGCCGCGATCCTCGTCGGCGACACCGGCCAGGCGCAGGATGTCCTCGCGGTTTTCTTCCTGAATGATGTTGACGATGTCATCGACGGTGATCTGGCCCACCAGCCGCCCGGCCGCGTCCACGACCGGGGCCGAGATCAGGTGGTATTTCTCGAAGATATAGGCGACCTCTTCCTGGTCCTGATCGACGGCGATCTCGTTGATCGGCTCCATCAGGTCGGCCAGGGCCGCGCTGCGCGGCGCGCGCAACAGACCGCTGATCGGCACGCCGCCGACCGGGCGGTTCAGCGGATCGACCACATAGATGTCGAAGAACAGCTCCGGCAGATCGTCGCCCTGTTTGCGGATGTGGTCGATGGTGTCGCCCACGCTCCAGAATTGGGGCGCGGCCATCACCTCGCGCTGCATCAGGCGGCCGGCGGACTCCTCATCATAGCCCAGGCTGCTCTCGATCGCGGCGCGGTCGACGTCCGGCATGGCCGCCAGAACGCGTTCGCGCTGGTCGTCCTCAAGGTCCTCGACCACGGCGGCGGCGTCATCGGAATCCAGTTCCTGCAGGGCCTCGGCCAGGGTGCCGTGCGGCACCCGCTCCAGCACCTCTTCCCGAATCCCGTCATCCAGTTCGGGCAGGGTCTCGGCCAGCAGCTCCGGCGGCAGCCACAGCACCACGACGGCGCGGTGTTCCGAGGTCAGGAAGCCCATCAGGTCGGCGACGTCGGCGGGGTGCAGATCCTCCAGCAGGGACCGCAGCCGCATGCCGTCGCCGTCGTCGGCGGCGTCCACGACTTTTTCGACGAATTGAGGGGTGAGGACATAGTCCTCGTCCAGGGCGGCGTGGTCTTCGATATCAGGCGCTTCGGCTGGAGCGAAGGCGGAGTCCGTGGTGCTCACGTGGTCGCCTCCCTTGGTAGAATGTCCAGCCGTAGTTAGCCGATGAATCGCCCTGTTTAGCCAGATGGTGCGGTCGAGAAGACTCGAACTTCCACGGGTTGCCCCACAGCGACCTCAACGCTGCGCGTCTACCAATTCCGCCACGACCGCTCGCATCGGAGCGGCGGCGAATAGACGAAGCCGCCGGAAAAGGAAAGGCTCTCTTTTCAGCCCTGTCGCGCTTTGTGCGTTTCAGCTTGTGGATACGTCAGGCCGAACCGGCCATGAAGTCGTAGAGGTCGGCCGATCGGGTCACGGTGATGGCGATCCGGTCGTCGCGAATCTCGATCTCGCCGCGCGCGACCGGGTGATTGTTCGCCAGGATCCAGACCTCGTCGCCTTCGGAGGCGTCCAGCGGAATCACGGCGCCCCGACCCATGCGCAGCAATTGCGACATCGGCAGCACCATACGGCCCAGCACCACTGAGATTTCGACGTCGACGGCGTTGATCTGGGACACGGGCGCTCTCGTTCACTATGAGGTCGTCCCTTGCGGAAACGCCTCAAGCTGCACATTGAAGCCTTATGCTTGCCGAGCCGTTAAGTCCTGAACTTCAGAAGCTGCGTCGCGACGACGACCGCCCCGTCGAATGGGCGGTGGCGACCCGCCCTGTCGATTACGCCGCCGCCGAAGCCTTCATGGAGGCGCGTGTCGCCGCCATAGCGGCGGGCGAGGCGGGGGAGATGGTCTGGCTGCTGGAACATCCGCCCCTCTATACCGCCGGGGTGTCGGCGCGGGACGAGGACCTGCTCGACGCCGGCCGCTTCCCGGTTCACCGGACGGGGCGGGGCGGGCAGTTCACCTATCATGGGCCGGGCCAGCGGGTGGCCTATGTCATGCTGGACCTGAACCGGCGCGGCCGCGACGTGCGCGCCTTCGTCAGGGGGCTTGAGCAATGGCTCATCGGCGGCCTGGCCCAGTTCGGCGTGACGGCCGACGTGCGCGAAGGTCGGGTCGGGGTCTGGGTCGAGCGCAAGGGCGCGGGCTGGAGCCGTGAGGACAAGATCGCCGCCATCGGCGTCAAGGTGCGCAAATGGGTCAGCTTCCACGGCGTCAGCCTGAACGTGGAGCCGGATCTGGATCATTTCGGCGGCATCGTGCCCTGCGGCATCCAGGAGCACGGGGTCACCAGCCTGGTCGATCTGGGCGTTCTGGCCACCATGGACGAGGCGGACGCGGCGCTGAAGACCAGTTTTCATCATCTTTTCGGCGCGACCGTCGAAACGGCTTCCCCCCTCTGACCTGCGCCGCTTCGCCGCAATCGGTATGACATTTGGGCGAAAGGACGGCGGCGGGGGTTGGCAAGCGTGGGAGGCATAAGGTTTAACGACGGCGCCAGCTTATCGCCCAAGCCCAGGAGCCTCCATGAACCGCCTGATCGCCGCCGCCTCGGCCGCCGTCGTGTCCCTGACACTGGCCGCCGGCGCCGCCTCCGCCCAGGATTTCCGCGCCCTCGCGCAGCAGGACCTGCAGACGGTCCATGACGTCCTGGCCGCCAATCACCCCGCCGCCGTCGTGCCCGGCGCGCCGGGCGAGGCCTTCCGGGCCTGGATCGACACCGGCCTGGCCGACGCCCAGAGCAAGGCGGGCCGCGTCAACAGCGGCGACAGCCACGCCTATCTGCTGCGCTATTACGCCAACGGTTTCCGCGATTCGAACATCGCGACCCGCCCCACCTACGAAGGTCTGGGGCCCTATTTCGCCATCGGCTGGCCGGGTCTGACGACGGCGTGGCGCAACGGCGAATATGTG
Organism: Brevundimonas mediterranea; assembly: GCF_011064825.1. Lineage (NCBI taxonomy): Bacteria > Pseudomonadati > Pseudomonadota > Alphaproteobacteria > Caulobacterales > Caulobacteraceae > Brevundimonas > Brevundimonas mediterranea. The sequence goes on along the minus strand of NZ_CP048751.1, from coordinate 152,566 downwards.
GTCTCCTATGTGAAGCCCGGCGTACGCAGCCTTCCCCCGGTCGGCTCGACCCTGGTGAAGTGCGGCGACAAGACTGCGGCGCAATTGGCTGACGAACGTCTGGACCGTTGGGAAGGCGATCTGACGACCGAGGCCGGCCGCGTCCGCACGGCGCCCTATCTGCTGTGGAACCGCAACAATCCGCTGACCAGCGGCGTGCCGTCGCTCTGCACCTTCAAGGTCGGCCGTCGGGAGCGTGAGTTCCAGATGCAGCCCCAACCCGTCGAGGCCGGAGCGCTGGAAACCGCCTATCGCGCCACCGTCTATATGCCGCCGGCCAATCCCCTGGCGATCGAGACGGTCAACGGCCGTCCCTGGGTCCATGTCCATAGTCTGGCCGACGAAGCGGGCTGGGACGCCTTCTATGCTGCGGTCGAAGGCCAGTTGGCCGCCCTCCGCGGGCCTCAGGGCTTTGTCATCGACCTGCGGGGCGCCAATGGCGCGTCGCTGAACGCCACGGGCCGGGGCTATGGCCTGGCCAACCGGATCTGGACGCCCGAGTTCACCGTCAGCCGCCAGCCCGAAGCCGGCTCCATCACCTATCGCGCCACCCCGGCCAACCGTCAGTGGTTCGTCGACACCCTGAACCGCATGCAGGCCGATCCGCGCTTCGTGCAGGAATCGGGCGCAGTCATCGAACAGACCCAGGCCATCGTCGCCGCCTTCGATTCGGCCCTGGCCGCCAATCAGGCGACCTTCACCCTGCCGGGCCGCCCGTCGGTTCCGGACGCCGGCACGGCCAATCCGGTCGCCGGTCCGGTGATCGTTCTGGTGGACGGCGGCTGCACCAGCGGCTGCCTGGACACGCTGGACCTGCTGACCCGTCTGCCGAACGTGCGCCTGGCCGGATCGGTGACGGCCGAGGACTCGATCTTCATCGAGCCCACCGTCCTGCGCCTGCCGTCCAACTATGCGGACCTCAGCTATGGTCACAAGGCCTGGATGACCCGCCAGCGCGGCAATGACATGCCCTTCACCCCGGCCCAGGGCCTGGCCTACGCCGGCGATCCGACCGACGAGGCCGCTGTCCGCGCCTGGGTGGGAACTCTGTTCCAGTAAAATCGTCCGGATCGAATGGACTGCGGGGGCGGGCAGGGGTGGAACCTCGGCCCGCCCCTTCTTATTTGGAGGTCATGACCGATCTCGCCCCCCCGTCCGACCGCCTGCGCTCGCCCTCCGGCTATGACCTGACCCCGCCGGACGACACCGAACGCGCCCGGCTGGAAGCCGACCTGAACCCCGAGGAGAAGCGCGTCCTGCTGTCGCACGGCACCGAGGCGCCCTTCTGCGGCACCCTGCTGGGCGAGAAGCGGGCCGGGGTCTTCTGCTGCCGCGAATGCGGCCTGCCCCTGTTCCGCAGCCGCACCAAGTTCGAGAGCGGCACCGGCTGGCCCAGCTTCACCGAGCCGGTCGATCCGGCCCATGTCCATGAAATCCGCGACACCAGCTACGGCATGGTCCGCATCGAGACCCAGTGCGCCCGCTGCGGCAGCCACCAGGGCCACGTCTTCCCTGACGGCCCGCCGCCGACCGGCAACCGCTACTGCATCAACTCGGTGGCCCTGAGCTTCGTGGCCGAGGGCGAACCCCTGCCGGATCCGTTGCACCGCGGCGACGGTGACGCCTGACCTTGGCCGCATTCGCTGTGCTAGGATGATTTCGAACGGAGGCGGCGCATGCTGATCGCAGGACTCTTGGCGGGTATGGCTCTGACGATGCCGGGCGCGATGTCGGGCGGCGATCCCGACGGCGTGGTCACGACCGCGCCCTCGAACGCTCCGACCCTGGCCCAGGCCATGGCCGCCGCGCCCGAGGCCGCCGTCGCCGCCCCCACGGCCCAGGACGCCGCGCCCCACGGCCTGACCACTGAACAGCAGATCCAGCACTGGATCGACAGCCGCACTCCCGGCGCCAGCTTCGACGAAGCCCCCGCGCCCGGCCCTCAGGACGACCGCCAGATGCACGGCATGGTCGAGGCGGGCATCGGCACGGGCGGTTACCGCAGCTATGGCGCGGCGGTGTCCCTGCCGGTCGGCGAAAACGGGCGGCTGGACCTGGCCTATCGCGAGGGCCGCAACGAACCCTGGGGTTACGGCTATAGCGGTGGATACGGCCTGCGCGGGCCGGGCTTTTATTCTCCCTACGGCGGCTGGTCCGGCCGCGGCTACGGCGCCGATTCGACCAGCAAGTCGCTGTCGATGGGGTTCAGCTGGAGCAAGGACAAGGACGCCGATGAGCGCGATTCGTGGCGGCGGGGGCTGTCGGCCTACGACTGAGGCTTGTATCGATTAGTCCGGTTTTTGGCTGGTCGTTGAAGCCGCCAATCGATCTGTTGCGGACACTCGCCTACGGTGAGACCATCGAATTATGGCGCTGGCGCTAAACGAACTTGAAGGACGTTTGAAATCTGCGTGGTCGGTGGAGACAGCGACCACATGGACGCGCGATAACCCAGCTCTTGGCCAGTGCAGTGTTACGGCGCTGGTGGTCAACGACTTGCTTGGCGGTCGCATCCTTAAGACCAGAGTGGGACCGAACTATCACTTCTATAATCTGATAGACGACACACGCATCGACCTGACCAGCAGTCAGTTTGGAGGGCAGATCGCTTACGAGGATCTTCCCGCGAGCCGCGACGATGCGTTCGGCGACACCACCTTCAAACAGTATCAGGCGCTGCGGCGAGCCCTCTTCCTGGAGACGCACTCAGCAGGTTGCTGTTCCTTTCCCACCCTTGGCTGAAGTCCTTGACGTCCGCCCGAAGTCCCTAAACAGACATCTCCGTCGGATCGTTCGTCTTGCGAACAAACGCCCATCCCACTGTCGTCGCGGCGAAGAAGGCCAGGGCGATGCCCAGGAAGGTCCAGCCCGACATCACGACCGCCCAGCCGCAGAAGCCCAGTCCGCCCAGGGCGGCCAGGCGCGCGGGCCAGCGGTCGCTGAACCGGAACAGGGCGGCGCAGCACAGGCCGTAGACGACCAGGAACAGCACGGTGGTCGCGCCGATCAGCAGGCTGAACTGGCCGGCCAGGCGCGGCTGGGCGCTGATCAGCACCATCAGGGTCATCAGGCCGCCGTGGATCAGCGGATTGGCGGGCGGGGTCAGGGCGCCCCGGCCGAAGACGCGGGGCAGGAAGCCCTGGCGGGCCCCGGCGCGGGCGGTCTCGCCGGTCAGCATCATCCAGCCGCCCAGGGTGCCCAGGGTCTTGGCGATGGCGCAGACGGCGACGAAGCCCGCCGCGCCGCCGCCGATCACCCGTGCGGCGACATCGGCGAAGGGGCTGCTGGATTTCGCCAATTCAGCGGCCGGAATCACCCCGAAGATCGCCGCGCTGACCGCGATATAGATGACCGCCGCCAGGCCGACCCCGGCGAAGGTGGCGCGGCCGACGTCGCGCTCGGGGTTCTTCAGGCGCTGGGCCACGACCCCGGCGCTCTCGAAGCCGAGGAAGGCCCAGAAGATCAGGGCCATCGAGGCGGGCACGCTGGCCGCCAGCCCGGCGCCGTCCGGCGACCAGGAGGCGGCGAAAATCTGGGGGTCGAAGGCCAGGGCGCCGGCGACGGCGGCTATGGCCAGGGGAATCAGGCCGATTCCCAGCGACAGACCGCCGAAACGCGCCACGGCGCGCGGTCCGGCCATATAGAGGAAGGTGGTCAGCCACAGCAGGGCGATATTGCAGATCGCGCTGGGCCAGCGTTCCGCCAGCACCGGGAAGAAATGCGCAAGATAACCGGTGGCGGCCACGGCGATGGCGACATTGCCCAACCAGTTGCCGACCCAGTAGCCGATCGAGGCCTGATAGCCGAAGAATCGACCCAGTCCCTGTTCGGCATAGCCCGACAGGCCGTCGGCGGCGGGCAGCCTTCGCCCCAGGCCCGCGAAGACCCCGGCCAGCAGCAGGGCGCCGATTGCGGCCACGACCCAGCCGACCATGCTGGAACTGCCGACCGAGGCCAGGGAGGCGGGCAGTAGATAGACCCCCGAGCCGATCATGTTTCCTGTGACGAGCAGGGCGGCCAGCGCCCAGCCCAGCTTGCGCGGCTCCGTCTTCCGCGTGTCGATCATGCCGGTCTTCTCCTGATCGCGCATAACAAAAAGGCCCGGCTTGCGCCGGGCCTTTTCAGTCTCAGATGGTGCCGCCGGGGGGAATCGAACCCACGACCTCAGCCTTACCAAGGATGCGCTCTACCACTGAGCTACGGCGGCCCCGACTGAGGAAGCGGCCGTATAGCCAAACCCTTCCGGGGAGGGAAGCGGCTTTTTGACGATCTGAAAGAAAGTTTGGACACGGCTCCTGATCGCGGCATGATCCGGGCATGACTCGTCCCCCGCCTGACGCCGACACGCCGCCCGCCGCCGCAGCGGCCTCGCCCCCCGAGATTTCGGCGCCGTCGGAGGTCGAACGGGCCAAGGCGGACCGGGCCATCCGCCTGGCTTCGGCCCTGCGCGCCAACCTGCGACGTCGCAAGGCGCCGGCCCGCACGCCCGCCCCGCCAAAAGACAGCAACTGAAAGTCATCGGCCCGCGCCCGTTCCGCCCTTTGGCAAGCGCGCGCCGGCTTGCTAGAGAACCCTCCCCCCGAGGCGTTTGCTTCGGGCGCGCTTAAGGACGTCATGGACAGCATCGCCATTCAGGGCGGCGCCCAGCTTTTCGGGGATATTCCCGTCAGCGGCGCCAAGAATTCCGCCATCAAGCTGATGGCCGCCTCGATCCTGACAGATCAGCCCTTGCTGCTGACCAATATGCCGCGTCTGGCGGACACCCGCTTCCTGGGCCAACTGCTGCGCCAGTTCGGCATCGAGGTGACGGAACGGGACGGGGCGGACGGGCAGGAGAGTCTGTTCCACGCCAAGGCCCTGACTTCGACCTTCGCCCCCTATGATCTGGTGCGGCAGATGCGGGCCTCGTTCAACGTGCTGGGCCCGCTGCTGGCCCGCACGGGCGAGGCCAAGGTGTCGCTGCCCGGCGGCTGCACCATCGGCGCCCGTCCGGTGGATCTGCACCTCCAGGCCCTGACCGCGCTCGGCGCCGAGATCGAACTGGATGAAGGCTATGTCACCGCCAAGGCTCCGTCGGGTCTGAAGGGCGCTGAGATCGAGTTTCCCTTCGTCTCGGTCGGCGCCACCGAACACGCCCTGCTGGCCGCCGTGCTGGCCCAGGGCACGACCGTGCTGCGCCGCGCCGCGCGCGAGCCGGAGATCGGCGACCTGGCCCGCTGCCTGACGGCGATGGGGGCGAAGATCGAGGGGATCGACACCGACGTCCTGACCATCACCGGCGTCTCGTCGCTGAACGGAACGACCTGGTCGGTGATTCCCGACCGAATCGAAATGGGCTCCTACGCCGTCGCCGCCGCCATGGCGGGGGGCGAGGTGCGTCTGACCAAGGCGCGGGCCGAACTGATCGGGGCCCTGACCGACAAGATGATCGAGGCGGGCGTCGAGGTGTCGCCGACCGCCGACGGGGTGTTGATCAAGCGCGATCCGAAGGTGCGGTTGCAGGCGGTCGATATCGAGACCGCCATCTATCCCGGCTTCGCCACCGATCTGCAGGCCCAGTTCATGGCCCTGATGACCACGGCCGACGGCGTGAGCACCGTGCGCGAGACCATTTTCGAGAACCGGTTCATGCATGTGCCGGAACTGGCCCGGCTGGGAGCCGAGATCTCGGTTCACGCCGGCGAGGCCCAGGTCAAGGGGGTCGAGGGGCTGCACGGCGCCCAGGTGATGGCCACCGACCTGCGGGCCTCCATGTGCCTGGTCATCGCCGGCCTGGTCGCCGAGGGCGAGACGACGGTCGGCCGGGTTTATCATCTGGATCGCGGGTTCGAGCGTTTGGAGGAGAAGCTGGGCGCGTGCGGGGCGGATATCCGACGGATTAAAGGAACAGGTGATGAGCACTGAGATCGACGGCGTCGTCACGGAAGCCAAGGCGCCGGTAGAACCGCTGCGCCTGCTGGCCGAGGACGCCGACGATCTGCAGATCATCTCCGCCGCGCTTCAGGACGCCATCCTGCGGCCGGTCGACATCGTCTGGGAAAAGGGCGCCCGCACCCTGACCATCGCCTTCAGCCGCTTCTGCTGGGAGTGCGGCGGGACGCGGGTGATGTGCGCCATGCAGTTCGGGGACGTGCTGGCGGTCAAGAGCCGGCGCCTGTCGCGCAGCCCCGACGCCTCACTGGAACTGCTGGCCCTGGATTTCATGCCGACCGAGGCGCCGGGCGGGCGGGTGATCCTGATGTTCGCCGGCGGCGGCGATCTGAGGATCGACGTCGAATGCCTGGACGCCGTGGTGACCGACATCTCGGAGCGCTGGCCGGCGCGGATCGCCCCGACGCATCTGGATGCGGTCCCTCTGAACGCGCCTGAAAACGATGAAGGGAGCGCGGCATGAGCGGCGTCCACAAGCTGGTCTCGGTTGAGCTGGACACGGTCACGCTTCCCGCCGCCACCGCCGAGATCGAGCACGAGCGCCGCGTCGCCATCTTCGACCTGGTCGAGAAGAACAGTTTCGAACCCGTCGGCGCGCCTGACGATGCAGAGGGGGGCGGACGATATCGGCTGAAACTGTCGCTGCAGGACAACCGGTTGGTGTTCGACATCGACGGCGGAGGTTTCACCCGCACCTACGCCATCAGCCTGACGCCCCTGAAGGGGGTGCTGAGGGACTATCTCATGATCTGCGACAGCTATTACGAGGCCCTGCGCGGCTCGTCGGCCAGCCAGATCGAATCGGTCGACATGGGCCGGCGCGGTCTGCACAACGAGGGGGCCGAACAGCTGAAGACGCGGCTGGATGGCAAGATCATCGTCGATCACGAGACGGCGCGACGGCTGTTTACGCTCTTGTGCGCCCTCTACCGTCGCGGCTGACCTCGACTATCTCTGCATTTTCGGGCATTAGGCCCCTCCATTCCGCCCCTCGCGCCCGCCCGGCGTGGGGTCGAACGCATATTCAACGGGCGTGAGAGGCCGCATGGCTAAGGAAGAACTGCTCGAGTTTCCCGGCACCGTCAGCGAATTGCTGCCGAACGCCACCTTTCGCGTGACGCTCGAGAACGACCACGAGATCATCGCCCACACGGCGGGCAAGATGCGTAAGAACCGCATCCGCGTGCTGGCCGGCGACAAGGTTCTGGTGGAAATGACCCCCTACGACCTGACCAAGGGTCGCATCACCTATCGCTTCAAGTAAGGGACGGCTCGTATGAGCCGGCCTGAGCTGGTGCTGGCCTCGGCCAGCCCGCGCCGCATCGAACTGCTGGCGCAGGTCGGGATCACGCCCGACCATATCGATCCCGCCGACATCGACGAGACGCCGCTGAAGGGCGAGACGCCGCCGCGCCTCGCCGAACGTCTGGCCACGTCCAAGGCCCAGGTGGTTGCGGCGCGACGGCCCGACGCGGTGGTCATCGCCGCCGACACGGTGGTCGCCGTGGGACGACGTTTCCTGGAGAAGGCGGCGGACGAGGCTGAGGCGACGCGGTTCCTGAAGCTGCTGTCCGGCCGCAATCACCGGGTCTTCACCGGCGTGGCTGTCGTGCGCGACGGCAAGCTGTCGTCGCGGGTCAATGAGACCCGCGTCAGCTTCAAGCCCCTGTCGGACCACGAGATCGCCGCCTATGTCGCCACCGGCGACTGGCGCGGCAAGGCCGGGGGCTATGGCATCCAGGGCCCGGCCGGGGCCTTTGTTCAACGAATCGTCGGCAGCCATCCCGCCGTCATGGGCCTGCCCCTCTATGAGGCGGTGCAGTTGCTGCATGGCGTCGGCTGGCGGGCATGAGCGGCGAGATCGAGGTCTTCCTCGACGAGGCGCCGGGCGAGACCCGCGGCGCGGTCCTGCGTGACGGCCGCTATACTCATCTGCTGATCCATCGTGACGGCGATCTGCCCCAGCATCGCCTGGGCGCACGGTCCGTCGGCCGGGTGACCGAGATCAATCCCGGCCTGCGCGGCGCCTTCGTCGATCTGGGCGCCGGCGCGCCGGCCTTTCTGCCCTTCCATCGCAATGAACGTCTGACCCAGGGCGAACGGCTGGAGGCGACGGTCGTCGCCGAGCCGCGCGCCGGCAAGGGCGCGGTTCTGCGCCGCCTTGGGCCGGGGGAGGGGGCGCCCCGCCTGCTGGAGGCCGCGCCCAGCATCGCCGCCCAGCTGCGGGACCTCGCCGGAGGCGGGGGCTTGACCACGGGCCTCGCCGCCATCGACGCGGTGACGGAGGCGGAGGAAGAGGCTCTGGCGTCCCGCCATGTCTTCAACTCCCACGGCGTCGACCTCGCCATCGAACGCACCCGCGCCCTGATCGCCGTCGACATTGATCATACGGCCGGGACGGGGCGTGATCCGAAACAGGCGCGGGCGGCGGCGAATCGCCTGGGGCTGAACCAGGCCGCGCGGCTGATCAGCCTGCGGAACTGGGGCGGGCTGATCGTCGTCGACCTGGTCGGCGATGCGGAGGACGCGGCCGCCGGGGACAAGGCGGCCCGCGCGGCCTTCTCCCACGAACCCCAGGCCGTGTTCGGCCCGATCAGCCGGTTCGGCCTGTTGCAGATGTCGCTGCCCTGGCGGCGGACCCCTATAGAAGAGATCCTGTTCGAGGCCGGCCGCCGGCCGTCGGTCCAGACTGAAGTCCTGGCCCTGGCCCGGGCGCTGCGCCGACGACTGTTGTCCGACACCCGGTCTGCGCGCGTCGTCGCGCGCTGTGCGCCGGACGAGGCCGCGCTTCTTGGCCCCCTGGCCGCCCGGATGGGGCCGCGCGCCTCGGTGAGGGCCGACGCCGATGTGCGGCGCGGGTGTGGACGTATCGAAGGACCTGATCGATGAGCACCTGCCCGATCTGCCGCAAGGCCGACGCCGATCCCAAGTACAAGCCGTTCTGCTCGCGCCGCTGCTCGGAAGTGGATCTGCAGCGCTGGTTCACGGGCGGCTACGCCATCCCGGCCGCCCTGGACGAGGGCGCCGAAGATGATGGCGAAAAGGACTGAAACGACGCTGGACAGGCGGAAACGGCTCGCCTATAGACCCGCCTCTCGCGACGCCGCGTCGGCGCCTGGATAGCTCAGCTGGTAGAGCAGCGGATTGAAAATCCGCGTGTCGGTGGTTCGAACCCGCCTCCAGGCACCATCTTTCGTCGGCGCGCCGACCTTCCCTGAAATGACCAAGCCTAAGCGTCCCGTTCCATGGAACGACGTCATCTGAAACGATGCTGATCGACTGCTTTGGGGGCGGATGATCTGAGAAACGCTCTCAGAGGAGTAAAAAACTCCTCCGGATTATGGCTTTCGAACAAGCTTGCGCTAATCGCGGTGAAATCATCACAAAAGTGTCGCTTTCCGGCCTGCTGGCGGTCGAAAGGAGCAAGACTTGCTCGAACTTCGCCCGGCGGGTGAAATCCGGCTGTTCTCCCTTGACGCTCCGGTAAGGGTTCGCCAAAGGGGGTAGGACGTCCTCCCACAAAGGCGTCAGACGGATTCTTAGGAGACGTGTTCTCCGGCGGTTCGAATACGGGGGCGGTGCGGGAAACCGGATGCGTCTCCATCAAAGAATTCAGCGCCTGGATGATCCCGATGGGACGCGGGGCGTTGAAGGAAACATTTTCAGGTTGGGGGGCGGCTCTTTGACACGGCCGCACCTTTGGTTCCACGAGTCAGACCAAGCAGGAACTGGCGAATTATGCTGAACAGCAAAAAGACGAACATCCTTCTCGCCATGGCCGGCGCCGCCGTGCTGATGGCGAGCTCGCCGGTCCTGGCCCAGGCCCCGGCCGAGCCGACCCCGGCCGCTGCACCCGCAGCAGCCCCGACGGCGATGGCTCCGGCCGCCGACGCGGCCAACCCGCAAACCATGAACGAGTCCGTCGGCGGCGGACACGGCGCCGGCATCACCCCGATCTCCATGTTCATGGAAGCGACCGTCATCGTTAAGGTCGTCATGATCGGCCTGCTGCTGGCCTCGATCCTGTCCTGGACCCTGCTGCTCATCAAACTGTTCGAGTTTGGCGCGCTGAACCGCAAGACCGACAACTTCCTCGAAAACTTCCGCGGCGCCCGCACCATCGCGGACATGCGCGCCGTCTCGACGCAAGAAGAGTTCGACGGCAACCCGCTGGCCGACATGGCCGCTGCGGCGACCGAAGAAGTCGAAATGTCGCGTCAGGCCGGTCTCTCGGTCACCGGCGATCACCTCGACTCGGCCCTGGGCCGCGCCCAGGCCGCCGTCGCCGCCGTTCAATCCGGTCTGGCCCTGCGCCTGTCGGGCGGCCAGCAGTTCCTGGCTTCGGTCGGCTCGATCGGTCCGTTCGTCGGTCTGTTCGGCACCGTTTACGGCATCATGAACTCCTTCATCGGCATCGCGGAATCCAACACGACCAACCTGGCCGTCGTTGCTCCGGGTATCGCCGAGGCCCTGCTGGCCACCGGTATCGGCCTGTTCGCCGCTATCCCGGCCGTTGTCTTCTATAACTACTTCAACACGCGCATCGCCGCCTACGGCACCCGCGCCGATGGTTTCGCCGCCGAGCTGCTGAACGGCATCTCGCGTCAGCTCGACAAGGGGGCGTAAGACGGATGGCCGCCAAGATTAAATCGGGCGGCGGCGGCAACAAGGTCGAGGCCAACAGCGATATCAACGTCACGCCTTTCGTTGACATCATGTTGGTCCTCCTCATCATCTTCATGGTCGCGGCTCCGCTCGCTTCCGTGTCGGTGCCGGTCGAGTTGCCAATCGCCGTCGCTAAGGCGGCTCCGAACCCGCCCAAGCCGGTCTATATTTCGATCCAGAACGACGGCGACGTCTTTGTGGGCGACTTCCCGACCAGCGTCGGCTCTCTGGGCGAAGATCTGCTGAAGCAGATCGGATCCCGGAACCCGGCCGATGAGCGGATCTTCATTCGGGGCGACCAAAACACCCGCTATGGTGATTTCATGCAGGTCATGAACGCTTTGCAGGATAACGGCTTCTACAGCGTTGCACTGGTCGGCGAAGACCAGGCGACGAGCTAGAGTGCGGAGATAGAATGACAGACGTCGCATATCATCGCAGTCGTTACGACGTACCCAAGAAGAAGGGCTTCATGGGGGTTTCCTACCCCGTCCTGATCGTCTGCCTTCTGATCGTCACCCTCCTGTTCGCCCTGCTGATCTTCTTCCTTCAGCAGTCGAAGTTCAAACTCAAGGAGTTCAACTACGTCGACGAGTCTGTCGAGGTCGAGTTGGTCGAGCCGGTTCCGCCGCCTCCGCCCCCTCCGCCCCCGCCGCCCCCGCCGACGGATACGCCGCCTCCGCCCAAGCTTCAGGTGCGGGTGCCGGCTCCGGTTCCGAACGTGACGCCTCCTCCGCCGGTGAACATCACGCCGACGAAGAAGGAAGACCGGGTCGAGTACACGGGTCCGCCCGTGAACATTCCTGGACCGCCGCCGCCTCCGGCGCCGCCGGCCCCGGCTCGTCCTGCGGTGGTGACCAGCGTTGCTTGGTCGCGTCAGCCTCAACCCGAGTTCCCTGAGCGTGCTCAGGAGCGCGGTATCGAAGGCGGCACCGTGACCCTGCTCTGCACCGTCGCCGCCAATGGCACGCCGACGAACTGCAGCGTAGTTTCGGAAACGCCGTCCGGCGCTGGCTTCGGCCAGGCCGCTCTCCGCTCCATGCGGTCGGCGCGGTTCTCGCCCGGCACCGTTGACGGTGTGGCTCAAGGCGGTCAGGCTCGCTTTACGGTTCGCTTCCGTCTCCAGTAGGCGAAGCCGAGTTAGACAAGACAGAACGCCCCGGTTTCGGCCGGGGCGTTTTTCTTTGCGTCAGGCGCAACGACGCCTTGATCCCCTGCCGCAGTCCCGGTAGAGAACGCGCCTCGCGACGCGCGGGCCGCCTTAGCTCAGTTGGTTAGAGCGCCGGTTTGTGGAACCGGAGGTCCTCAGTTCAAGCCTGAGAGGCGGTACCATCGCGCAGCGCGGCCGGGCTTGCGGCCCGCCGCTGCAGTGACCATCTCCTGATCGTCGGCGTCTTTGAACGCTGATCCCCCACATCGACAGGAGAGCGCAGATGAAGACGCGCAAGTTGGGCCTGAACGGTCCCGAGGTTTCGGCCATAGGCCTGGGCTGCATGGGCATGAGCGCCTTCTACGGCGGCGCGGACGAGGGCCAGTCCATATCCGTCATCCACCGCGCCCTCGACCTGGGCGTCACCCTGTTCGACACGGCCGAGATGTACGGCCCGCACACCAATGAGGTCCTGGTCGGCAAGGCGTTGAAGGACCGGCGCGATCAGGCCTTCATCGCCACCAAGTTCGGCATCAATTACAACGCTGATCGTTCCAAGTTGTTGGTCGACGGCAGTCCGGCCAATGTCCGCCGCGCCATCGAGGGCAGTCTTCAGCGTCTCGGCGTCGATCACGTCGATCTGTATTATCTGCATCGGGTCGATCCCGACACGCCGATCGAAGAGACGGTCGGGGCGATGGCGGAGCTCGTCAAGGAGGGCAAGGTCCGCTTCCTGGGCCTGTCCGAGGCCGCGCCGGACACCCTGCGCAAGGCCCATGCGACCCATCCGATCACCGCCCTGCAAACCGAATATTCGCTGTGGACGCGGGACCCGGAAGACGAACTGTTCGCGGTCGTGCGGGAACTGGGCATCGGCTTCGTGCCCTACAGCCCGTTAGGTCGGGGCTTCCTGTCCGGCGACATCAAGTCCATCGACGATCTGGAGGCGGACGACTTCCGCCGCACCAATCCGCGTTTCATGGGTGAGAATTTCCAGAAGAACCTGGATCTGGTCGAGGCGGTGAAGGCCATCGCCGCCGACAAGGGCGTGACCGCCGCCCAACTGGCCCTGGCCTGGGTCCTGGCCCAGGGCGAGGATCTGGTTCCGATCCCCGGCACCCGCCGCATCGCTACTCTGGAACAGAACGCCGCCGCGACGGACATCGTCCTGACGCCGGAAGACCTGGCGCGCATCGACGCGGTCTTCCCCAGGGGCGCGGCCGTGGGCCACCGCTACGCCGAGGCGGCGCGGGCGGCCCTGAACCGCTAGGGGCGCAGGCCGCCCGAGGCCGATCCGTCAAGCCTGACGGCAGGCATGAAAAGGCCCGGCCGGAGCGATCCGGCCGGGCCTTCGTCTGTCTGGGTCGGGCCTACTGGATGCGGGTCCAGGTCTGGGTCTTGCACAGGGGGGCGACGACACAGCCGCGCAGGTTCAGGCTGTTGTCGTTGGTCATGGTGATGGTGCCGCGATAGGTGCGGCCGTCGGCCGGGTTATAGACCGAGCCGTTGCGCCATTCGGTCGGGCCGCCGGTGAAGCCGGTCAGCATCGGCAGGTTCCGCAGGGTGCGGCTACGCAGGGCGGTGTCGCGATTATGCTCGTCCCGGACGTCGGCGTCCGCCCGGATATGGTTCGACGTCACCAGGGTTCCACACAGGGCCTGGCCGCAACGGGCGATCCGCACCTGGCCGCCGTTGGTCGGGGTCTGCCACAGGCCGGTCGGATCCGCGGCCAGGGCGGGAGAGGCGAGCGCAGCCGCCAGGGCGGCGGCGGCCAGCATGATCTTGGTCTTCATGGTCGTTCCCTTTTCTCGGGCCGGTTCGGCGACCCGTTGATATGCAGGGTGATCCGGGTTTCGGTTCAAAACAAGGCTGAACTGATCCCCTATCGCCAATGAAAACCGGACCTTAGGGAAGCTTTCGTGGCGTTCAGCCGGGTCGCCTTGACCTTGTGGCGCGGCAAGCGTCTGATCTGGCGAAACAAGCCTTGGGAGACACCATGGGCGATCGGCCAGGAAACGATCACGGAAGCCTGATCAAACAGGCGCTCGACAACGGCGCCGAGCCGGCGCGTTCGGCCCTGGCCGCATCCTGGCGTCGGTCCATGTCGCTGTACGGCCTGGATCCCGAGGACGGCGGCCGTCCCCAGACCCTGACCGAGGCGCAACTGCATGAGGCGCGCCAGGCCATGGAGCCGATGACGCGGGCGGCGCAAGGGGTGCTGGATCGGCTGTTCCTGGCCGTCGGCGACACCGGCTGCTGCATCCTGCTGACCAATGCCGACGGGGTGCCGCTGGAGCGCCGGGGCGCGGCGGCGGATGACGACATCTTTCGCCGCTGGGGGCTATGGCCCGGCGCCATATGGTCCGAGGCGGTCGAGGGCACCAACGGCATCGGCACGGCCCTGGCGGAACACCGGCCCCTGACCATCCATCGGGACCAGCATTTCCATACCCGCAACACGGCCCTGAGCTGCACCAGCCATCCGATCCACGATCATCTGGGACGCCTCGCCGGTCTGCTGGACGTCTCGTCCTGCCGGGCCGATGCGACCGCGGGCGTGCTGGGCCTGATCGCGGCGGCCGTGGCGGATGCGGCGCGGGCCATCGAGGCCCAGACCTTTCGTCAGGCCTTCTCCCAGGCGCGGATCGTCCTGGCCGGGGATCCGGTCGAGCGGAATACGGCGGCCCTGCTGGCGGTCGATCGGGACGACCTGGTGATCGGCGCCACCCGCGCGGCCCGCCTGGCCCTGTCCATCACCGACGAGCGGATCGCGGCCCAACTGGCGGCGTCAGAGGTCCTGGGGGCGGGCTGTGTCGAGACGGAGCTGCTGGAGGCCGAGCGCGGGGCGGTGCGTCGCGCCCTGGCGCGCAGCGGGGGCAATGTCTCGGCCGCCGCGCGGGCCCTGGGGATCAGCCGTGCGACCCTGCACCGCAAGCTGCACCGGCTGGGGCTTTCGCGCGAACCTCACTGAGCCGACTGTCGCAGGCGTGCGACAGGTTTGCGCTGCACCATGAACGGCCCGTCTGGCGGATCGGCCGGGGCAGGCAGAGCTTCCCGTTCCAACGACGTCGGCAATCGACGCCCGAGGGAACGTTAGGAGTGTTTCATGACCAAACCCGAATTCGCGCGCGCCGCGACCCCCAAGTTCAAGACGCGCTATGACAATTTCATCGGCGGCCAGTGGGTCCCGCCGGTCAACGGCCGCTATTTCGAGAACACCTCCCCGGTGAACGGCCGCGTCCTGTGCGAAGTCGCACGATCGGACGCGGCCGACGTCGAACTGGCCCTGGACGCCGCCCATGCCGCCAAGGACGCCTGGGGCAAGACCAGCGTCGCTCAGCGCGCCGTCATCCTGAACAAGATCGCGGACCGGATCGAAGCCAATCTTCAGGCCGTGGCCGAGGCCGAGACCTGGGACAACGGCAAGCCGGTGCGCGAGACCCTGGCGGCCGACATCCCCCTGGCCATCGACCATTTCCGCTATTTCGCCGGCTGTATCCGCGCGCAGGAAGGCGGAATCTCGGAGCTGGATCACGACACGGTCGCCTATCATTTCCATGAGCCGCTGGGCGTGGTCGGCCAGATCATCCCGTGGAACTTCCCCATTCTGATGGCGACCTGGAAAATCGCCCCGGCCCTGGCGGCGGGCAATTGCATCGTGATGAAGCCGGCGGAACAGACCCCGGCCTCGATCCTGCTGCTGATCGAACTGATCCAGGACCTGTTGCCGGCCGGCGTGCTGAACATCGTATCCGGCACGGGCGCCGAGGTCGGCGAGCCGCTGGCCACCAACCCCCGCATCGCCAAGATCGCCTTCACCGGCTCGACCGCCGTGGGTCAGAAGATCATGGAGTATGCGACCAAGAACATCATTCCGGTGACGCTGGAGCTGGGCGGCAAGTCGCCGAACATCTTCTTCAAGGACGTGATGGACGCCGACGACGCCTTCCTGGACAAGGCGCTGGAAGGCTTCGCCATGTTCGCCCTGAACCAGGGCGAGGTCTGCACCTGCCCGAGCCGTGCCCTGATCCATGAAGACATCTATGAGGCCTTCATCGCCAAGGCCATCGCCCGGGTCGAGGCCATCGTCCAGGGCGACCCGCTGGACCCGGCCACCATGGTCGGCGCCCAGGCGTCGGAACAGCAGCTGAAGAAGATTCTCAGCTATCTGCAGATCGGCAAGGACGAGGGGGCCGAGGTGCTGACGGGCGGCGAACAGTCGCTGCTGCCGGACGACCTGTCGGGCGGCTATTACGTCAAGCCGACCGTGTTCAAGGGCACCAACGACATGCGGGTCTTCCAAGAGGAGATCTTCGGTCCCGTCCTGGCCGTGACCACCTTCAAGACCTTCGAAGAGGCGATGGAGATCGCCAATGACACCGAATACGGCCTGGGCGCCGGGGTTTGGTCGCGCGACATGAACACCGCCTATCGCGCGGGTCGTACCATCCAGGCCGGTCGGGTCTGGACCAACTGCTATCATCAGTACCCGGCGCATGCGGCCTTTGGCGGCTACAAGAAGTCCGGCATCGGGCGAGAGAACCACCGGATGATGCTGGACCACTATCAGCAGACCAAGAACCTGCTGGTCAGCTACAGCCCCGACAAACTGGGCTTCTTCTGATCTGCATCAAGGATGGCCGGTTCCGGATCGGCCATTCTCCGATCGCTCTCTGATCCGTCTGTCCGGAGAGCTAACTCCCAGGCGGGCGGGCCGGTGTCCTGCTTCCGGTCCGCCCGTTCCCCCAAATCGATGAGGATGTTCCATGTCCAGAACCATGAAGGCCGCCGTCGTGCGCGCATTCGGCCAGCCGCTGACCATCGAGGAGGTGGCGGTCCCCGAGCCGGGTCCGGGCCAGATTCAGGTCAAGATCGAGGCCTCTGGCGTCTGTCACACCGATCTGCACGCCGCCGAGGGCGACTGGCCGGTCAAGCCGAACCCGCCCTTCATTCCGGGCCACGAGGGCGTCGGCTATGTCTCGGCTGTGGGGGCCGGGGTTACTCTGGTCAAGGAGGGCGACCGGGTCGGGGTGCCGTGGCTCTACTCGGCCTGCGGCCACTGCAAACACTGCCTGGGCGGCTGGGAGACCCTGTGTCATGACCAGCAGAACACCGGATATTCGGTCAACGGCGGGTTTGCGGAATACGCCATCGCCGACCCCAACTACGTCGGCCATCTGCCGGCCAATGTCAGCTTCACCGACATCGCCCCGATCCTGTGCGCCGGGGTGACGGTCTACAAGGGGCTGAAGATGACCGACACCAAGCCGGGCGACTGGGTGGTGATCTCGGGCATCGGCGGCCTGGGCCATGTGGCGGTCCAATACGCCAAGGCCATGGGGCTGAACGTCGCCGCCGTGGACGTGGACGACGCCAAACTGGACCTGGCGCGACGGCTGGGCGCGACCGTGACGGTCAACGCCAAGACGTCCAACGACCCCGCCGCCGACATCAAGGCCCAGACCGACGGCGGCGCCCAGGGCGTGCTGGTCACGGCCGTCTCGCCCAAGGCCTTCGAACAGGCGGTCAACATGACCTCGCGCGGCGCGACCGTGGCCCTGAACGGCCTGCCGCCCGGCGACTTCCCCCTGTCGATCTTCGACATGGTGCTGAACGGCACCACGGTGCGCGGATCCATCGTCGGCACCCGTCTGGACCTTCAGGAGGCGCTTCAGTTCGCCGCCGACGAGAAGGTCAAGGCCACGGTCTCGGTCGAGCCGCTGGAGAACATCAACAGCATCTTCCAGCGGATGCGCGACGGCCAGATCGAGGGCCGGATCGTGATGACGATCTGAAATCGACGCGATCCCTCTACAAAAAATAGAGTCTATTTCGTCTATTTCGTCTATTTCCGACGTCCAAAGCCGTTGCGTCAGGATGTCGGATCGCGATGTCAAAGACCTGGGCGAGATCATAGGCCCGTCGGCGAACGTGCTGGGTTGGCGGCTTGAATCATTTTCAAGCCACTGATCCCTCGACGGTTTTCCTGCGGAATTAGGAGGGCTGGGCGGTCCCAGCCCTCGCATCAGGCGGGCGACCGCGCGGTTCGCCCTTCCTTCTGCGGCTTCACCCCCAGCAACAGGCCCAGCCATCCGATCCGGCGCGCGATCTCATAGGCGAGGAGGCAGCCCAGGGCGGTGATCAGGATCAGCAGGCCGGCCTCCAAGCCCAACGGCAGGTGGAGCGTGGCCAGATTATAGGCCGCCACGACCGTCACGGTCTGGTGGACGATATAGAAGGGGAAGACGCCCACCGAGAGATAGCGCAGGGCCGGGCCGCCCCGGTTCAACCGTCGTGCGCCGAAGCCCAGAATGGCGGCGATGAAGCCCGCCTGATCCAGCGCATAGACGATCCGCATCGCCTGCCTGAGCGGCTCGGACGGATTGACGTCGCCGCGATAGACCCAGGCATAGGTCGCCCAGGCCGCCCAGCTGCACAGGGCGATGATCAGGGCCGGCCAACGCATCCGCATCAGGGTCTGACGCGCCTCTTCGGACCGGGCGATCAGATAGCCGAACAGGAAGGCGCCGAAGCTGAGGGCGTGGTTGTACCAGTCGTCGGTCAGGGCATGGGTGATCTCGAACCGGGGCGCCAGGAACCAGCGGATCAGGATCAGATACAGGATCGGCCAGACCACCAGACCCCATCCCCGAAAGACCCGATCGCCCGCCGCCTGAAGGGCGCGCCGAACGGTCGGCAAGGCGATCATCGCCGCCAGCAACAGGCTGTAGGGCAGCAGATAGGCGATGAACCACAGGTGGTTCCACGTCGGCGTGGTCAGGCAGCCGTCGGCGTCGCACCAGTGGCCGGTCGAGGTGACGTAGCGCAGCCAGAAGTCCTTGAGCACCAAGCTGTGCGCCGGGTCGGCGATCCCCAGGCCCTTCGCCGCTTCGAGGATCTCGTAATAGCTCTGGGGCGGCACGATCACGAACATGCCGAACAGCAGCGGCGGCAGCAGGCGCAGGATGCGCGATCCGGCCAGCGCCCATCCGCTCTGGCCGCGCGCCTCGAACCCGTCCGCCAGAAACCGGGTCGCGCAGCCCGAGACCAGAAACAGCAGGGTCAGCCGCCACGGGCTTGTCATCAGCATGATCGGCTCGAGCGCCTCGATCTGACGCGGACTGTTCACATGCCAGTCCCAGGGCACATAGAACATGCCGACGTGATAGAGGATCAGCAGCATGAAGGCGCCGACACGGATCCAGTCCAGATCGTATCGTCTGCCCTTCATCGCGGACGGCGACACGAGCGGGGGCGGAACAGACATGCGAGAACTCCATGGCGAATGATGCAGGGCCCGTCCTCGCGGAACGACGGACGGGTCAGCAATCGCCCGGGGCTGTGCGGTCGTCTGGCCGGGACGACGCCGGGGTCGCGGGGACGAACGGCGCGCGTATCGTGACGAGCGGATGGGCGCGTATAACGCGACGGCTGAACGGTCGTGACCTATGGCGCTGCGCCCTGGCGGCCCTGGCCTTTTCGCTGATCAACACGCCGGTCAATGTCCTGACGGCCCAGGCGGACAATCCGGATGTATCGGCCTGGAAGCCCATGGTCTGGGAGGTGTCGAGCGCCATCACTCTGATGGCGGCGATCTGGATTCCCTGGCTGGCCGCCAGTCTGGCGCCGCCGGACGAGGCGGCGGGCGAGGGATGGCGGCCCAAGGCGCGGTTCGCGGTGATCCATCTGGCGGCGCTTCTGGCCTATTCAGCCCTGCACGTCAGCGGCTTCGTGGCGTTGAGGAAGCTGGGATACGCCGTCATGGACGCGGGCGCCTATCAGTTCGGCGACCGGTTCGGCTATGAACTGCGCAAGGACCTGGTGACCTATGTCCTGCTGGTCGGGGGCTTCCTGCTGACCGCCTATCTGCGGCGGCGGCGGGACGAACCGGTTCGGCCGGTCAGTTTCGACATCCGCGACGGCGCACGCATCATCCGAGCGCCCCTGGGCGACATCCTGGCCGTCAGTTCGGCGGGGAACTATGTCGAGTTCCTGCTGGCGGACGGGCGGCGTCCGTTGATGCGCGCGACCCTGGCGGCGGTCGAGGCCGAACTGTCGAGGTTCGGCTTCGTGCGGGTCCATCGCTCGTGGCTGGTCAATTCAGAGCGCGTCACCGGCCTGCAACCCGACGGCTCCGGCGACTGGACCGTGGAACTGGGGGCGGTCAATGCGCCCCTGTCACGCCGCTATCCCGCCGCCCTGGCGACGCTGCGGGGCTAGCCGATCAGGGCCAGCCATTCGTCCTCGGTCAGGACCTGAACCCCGTGCTTCTCGGCGTCCTTCAGCTTGGAGCCGGCGCCGGGGCCGGCGACGAGGTAGTCGGTCTTTTTGGACACGGAGCCCGAGACCTTGGCGCCCAGGCTTTCGGCGCGGGCCTTGGCTTCGTCGCGGGTGAAGCGTTCCAGGGCGCCGGTGAAGACCACGGTCTTGCCGGCGACCGGGGTGTCGGACTTGGGCCGTTCCGCGTCGAGGATCTGGGTCAGCTCGGCCTCCAGCGCGGCGACGACCTGAAGATTGTGCGGCTCGTGGAAGAAGTGGGCCAGGGCCAGGGCGGCGACGGGGCCGACGCCGGTCACGCCGGCGATCTGGTTCAGGATTTCGGACGGGCCTTCCTCGCGCGCCACGCGGGCCAGTTCGACCAGGCCGGACCAGTCGCCCGTCATCGTCGCCAGAGACCGGCGAGCGGGGGCGGCCATGCCGGGGAAGGCCTGGCTGATCTTCATGTCCATGGTCGCCTCGGGCCAGGGATCGGCGGCGGGGGGCGTCGCCTCGGCCATCAGGGTCAGGACGCGGGGCGATATGGCGTGGGCGCCGGCCAGGGCGGTCCAGGCGTCGGACGGCACGCCCGAGGCGGCCTGGAGACAGGCGGCCTTCAGCGCGGGCCAGCTCTCGAAGGCGCGGGCCAGGACGATGGAGGTCTGTTCGCCGATGTCGCGTATGCCCAGGCCGAACAGGAACCGGTCCAGCGAGATGACGCGACGGGCGTCGATGCCGGCGACCAGGTTGCGGATGCTGGTCTCGCCATAGCCGTCTTCGCGTTCCAGCTCCTTCAGCCGCGCCTCGTCGCGCGCCAGGCGGAAGATGTCGGCCGGTTCCTTGATCCAGCCGCGCGCATTGAAGGCGGCCAGCTGTTTCTCGCCGAGGCCCTCGATGTCGAAGGCGCGGCGGCCGACGAAATGTTTGAGCCGTTCGACGATCTGGGCGTCGCAGATCAGGCCGCCGGTGCAGCGGCGCTTGACCTCGTCGCCCTCGCGCACGGCCTCCGAGCCGCAGACCGGGCATTTGTCGGGGAAGACGTATGGAACGGCGTCGGCGGGACGCAGGTCGGGGACGACGCCCAGGATCTGGGGGATGACGTCGCCGGCGCGTTGCAGGCGGACGGTGTCGCCGATGCGGACGTCCAGACGTTCGATCTCGTCTTCATTATGAAGGGTGGCGTTCCTGACCACGACCCCGCCGACGGTGACGGGGTGGAGCCGAGCCACAGGCGTCAGGGAGCCGGTGCGGCCGACCTGGATGTCGATCCCCTCCAGCACCGTGGTCGCCTGTTGCGCCGGGAATTTGTGGGCGATGGCCCAGCGGGGGCTGCGGGCGACGAAGCCCAGGCGGCGCTGCCAGTCGAGGCGGTCGACCTTGTAGACCACGCCGTCGATGTCATAGCCCAGGGTCGCGCGGTCGCGTTCCAGTTCGCGATAGACGG
Organism: Brevundimonas mediterranea; assembly: GCF_011064825.1. Classification (NCBI taxonomy): domain Bacteria; kingdom Pseudomonadati; phylum Pseudomonadota; class Alphaproteobacteria; order Caulobacterales; family Caulobacteraceae; genus Brevundimonas; species Brevundimonas mediterranea. The sequence goes on along the minus strand of NZ_CP048751.1, from coordinate 131,081 downwards.
CGATCAGGCCCTCGGCGCCCTCGACCCGGCGCGAGCGGGCGTTGACGGGGAAGCCCCAGGCCTTGAGCTTTTGCAGGGCCTCCCACTGGGTCTCGGCGAAGTCGCTGGAGTGTTCGCCCCAGGCGTAGGCGAAGAAGTTCAGCGGGCGTTTGCCCGTGATCCGGGCGTCCTTCTGACGCAGGGAGCCGGCGGCGAAGTTTCGGGGGTTGGCGTAGGTGCGGCGGCCCTCGGCCTCGGCGGCGGCGTTGAAGGCGGCGAAGGCGGCGTTTGGGGCGTAGACCTCGCCCCGGATCTCGATCCGGTCGGGCCAGTCGTCCCCGGCCAGGGTCTGTTTCACATCGGCGATGGTGTTCAGATTGGCGGTGACGTCCTCGCCGGTGCGGCCATCCCCTCGTGTGGCGCCGAGGGTCAGCCGGCCGTCGACATAGAGGAGGTTGGCGGACAGGCCGTCGATCTTGGGCTCGGCGACGAAGGCGATGGGTTCGTCGGAGGGCAGTTTCAGGAAACGGGCGATCCGGGCGACGAAGTCGCGCACCTCGCCCTCGTCGAAGGCGTTGTCCAGCGACAGCATGGGCACGCCGTGGCGGACCTCGGCGAACTGGCTGGAGACGGCGGCGCCGACCTTGTGCGACGGGGAGTCCGGGCGGACCAGGTCGGGGAAGGCGGTCTCGATCGCCAGGTTCCGGGCGCGCAGGGCGTCGTAGTCGGCGTCGGAAATCTCGGGCGTCGCCTCATTATAGAGGGCGTCGTGGCGGGCCATCTCGGCGGCCAGCCAGGCCAGTTCTTCCGCCGCCGTCTCGGCGGTCAGGTCTTCGACGGGCGGGAAGGGGGGAATCGCGCTGGACATGTCGTCGTCTCATTACCACGGGCTGACGCCGGGCGATCCGCACGCTAGGCTGAATCATCGTTTACGGAGTCGTCCATGCTGTCCGCCGCCGCCCGATCCCTTCTGCTCGGCGGATGCGCCGCCCTGGCCCTGAGCGGCTGTGTCGAGCCCATCAGCCCGCCGCCGCCCGCGCCGATGCCCGCCGCCGACTATGGCTCGCTGCTGGACGATGTGCGGATCCTGTCGGCCGACGACATGGAGGGGCGGGGAACCGGCACGCCGGGCGGGGAGCGGGCGCGGGCCTATTTGGTGGCGCGACTCGAGGCGCTGGGCGTCGCGCCCGCGCCGTTCGGGCGGCTGCAGCCGTTCGAGGGGACGGGGCCTTCGCCGCAGGGGCCTGTCACCTATCGCGGGGTCAATGTGCTGGGCCTGATCCCCGGAACCCGGGTGGGCGACCGCTATATCGTGGTCAGCGCCCATTATGATCATGTCGGCATGCACGACGGCCAGATCTACAACGGCGCCGACGACAACGCCTCGGGGGTCGCCACGATGCTGGAGCTGGCCAAACGGCTGAAGGCCCAGGCGCCGGAGCACAGCGTCCTGCTGGTCGCCTTCGACGGGGAGGAGCGGGGGCTGCTGGGCGCGCGCGAGTTCGTCAAGGCGCCGCCCGTGCCCCTGTCGTCCATCGCCCTGAATCTGAACTTCGACATGACGGCGCGGGCCGAGACCGACGGGCATCTGTGGGTCACGGGCACATACCAGCACCCGAACCTGCGCCCGATCCTGGAGCCCCTGCCGGCGGTCGGCCCGGTCAGTTTCGCCTTCGGCAAGGACACGCCGCAGGACGAGGGGGAGAACAACTGGGTCTCGGCGTCGGACCAGGGCGCCTTCCACGACAAGGGCGTGCCCTTCCTCTATATGGGCATCGACTATCACCCCGACTATCACCGCCCGACCGATGACTTCGAGCGGATCAGGCCTGAGGTCTTCACTGCGGCGACCGAACTGGCCATCGCCGGCTTCCGCGCCCTGGACCGTTCGCTGGATCGGTGATGCGGCGTCTTCTGGCGCCAGCCCTGGTCTGTCTGGCGGCGCTTGCGGCTTGTGAGCGGCGCGACACCGCCCCGGCGTCCACGGCGACGGCGCCCGCCGCCACGGCGTCCTTCCGGCATCGGCTCGAAGGCGACATCTCGGGCGACTATCGGCCGGTGTCCGAACCGACACAAGGCTGGCGGGTCGAAAGCCTGTTCATTGGCCAGGCCTCGGCCCTGGAGGCGTGGGAAGCGGCGCAGAGGGGCGGCGCACCCCTGATCCTGACGCTGTCGGGGCCGGACGGCCCGGTGCAGATCACGCCGCGCGCCTATGACCTGACCGACGAGCGCCTGCATTTCGTCGGCGTCATGCCCGATGGGCGACAACTCGTTCTGGACGCCCGCATCGATCCCGGCGCACTGGCCACCGCACGCCGCAATCTGGGCGACCGCACCCCGGTGATCACCGGCGCCGTGACGGTGAAGGGCCACAGGATCCCGTTCAGCCTGGGCTGGTGGAACGGCGACTGATCGGGCGAAGCTCGGCGTCTGCGCCTCTGCAACCACCGACAGCAGACGTATTCGATGTGGCGTATTGATCGGAGGGCAGATCAATCGTCGCAAAACAGATTCTATTTCTCCGCAAAACCTCCGCCGAACCTTCATGCCGAGGCGCATGCGCCGTCACACAGCATCCCTAATGACTGGAGCCGGGCAGGAGGGACGATCACGTCATCGCGGCCGGGCATGAGCTCGGTCGTCCCCTGTCATAGCTCTTTGACCAGACACGGTGGACTGACGATGACCGGCCTTCAGCTCAAGACCCTTCTCGTGACGGCGGCCAGCGCCCTCGCGCTCGCCGCCTGCGGCTCCGCCGAGGTGGCTTCGCCTGGTGAAGGCGATTTCGGCAACGGCGGCGGCGGCACGCCGACCACGCCGACGACGCCGACACCCGGCACCCCCGCCGCCGACTGCCCCACCGGCCTGACCAATGTCGGCACCATCGCCAACGGCACTCTGCGCGTCTGCCAACTGCCGACCCAGGTTCTAGGCAACCTGACCCTGTCGGTTCGCGCAGGCACCATCTACGCGATCAGCGGCCGCACCGAAGTCGGCACCGACCGTGGCGTCGATCCGGCCTCGACTACGGGCACGCAGGGCATCCTGACGATCGATCCGGGCGTGCGGGTGTTCGCCTCCAACGGCGGCGACTATCTTCTGGTCAATCGCGGTTCGCAGATCTTTGCCGAAGGCACCGCCACCAACCCGATCGTTTTCACCAGCCGCCAGAACGTCGAGGGCACGACCACGCCGACCTCGCAAGGTCAGTGGGGCGGCATCGTTCTCGCGGGCCGCGCGCCTGCGGCTAACTGCCAACTGACCGCGCCGGTCACCTGCACCGGTCAGATCGAGGGCACCAACGCCTTCTTCGGCGGCAACACCCCGGCCGATAACTCTGGCCGCCTGCGCTACATCCAGATCAAATACTCCGGCTTCGAAATCGCGACCGGCAATGAGCTTCAGGCCCTGACCCTGGCTGGCGTCGGCTCGGGCACGACTCTGGACCACATCCAGTCGTACAACAGCTCGGACGACGGCATCGAAATCTTCGGCGGCAACGCCAATCTGAAGCATATCGTCATCAACGGCGCCGACGACGACGGCCTGGACACCGACACCGGCTGGCGCGGCGGCGCCCAGTTCGGCATCGTGACCCAGCGCGCCCCGAACTCGACCAGCCGTTCGGCCGGCTTCGAGTTCTCGTCCGCCCCGACATCGACGCCCTACCTCTCGCGCTACCTGTCGCAGCCGAGGATCGCCAACTGGACCCTGGTCGGCCGTAACTCGCCGACAGACGCCCACACGGTCATGCACTTCGACACCGGCACCAACCCGAACCTGATCAATATCGTCGCCACCTCGACGACGGGCTCGGTCGCCGGCTGCTTCGACATCGCCGACGGCGACACCCAAACCAGCTTCGACAGCGGTTCGACGCCGTCGCTGCGTTCGATCTTCATGTCCTGCTCGGTTTCGTATCGTCCGGCCAACGTCGCCCGCTCGACGGCGGTCTTCACCAACGCCCGCAACACCAATGTGACGGCGCTGGGGACCTCGACCCTGACCGCTCCGGCCTCGGGCACGACCATCACCAACCAGAACCTGGCGTTCATCAACGGCGCCAATGAAAACGCCGTGACGGCGGTTGATCCGAAGACCGTCTACGGCTTCTTCGACAGCGTGACCTACATCGGCGCGGTGCGGAACGCTCAGGACACCTGGTGGCAGGGTTGGACCTGCGGCCTGACCTCCGGCTCGACCTGCTGACGATGACAGTTCCGGCGGCGACCATGAGGTCGCCGCCGGTTCTTCGCGTTTCCTGACCCCTTCAAGGCGCAGACCATGAATAGACTTACTCTGACCCTGAGCGGGGTCCTTCTCGCCACCAGTGCGCTGATCGCGCCCGGCCTGGCGTTCGCCCAGACGGCCCCGACGACTTCCCCGACCGCGCAGACCCCGGCCGAACAGGTCGAGGAACAGGCGACCGAAGTCGGCGAGATCGTCGTCCTGGGCCGTTATATTCCCGAACCCAACCGCGAGAGCTCCGAAGTCGCGGCCTTCCTGACATCCGAGGACCTGGAGCGCACCGGCGACAGCAACGCCGCCGCCGCCCTGACCCGCGTGACCGGCCTGTCGATCGTCGAGGGCCGGTTCATCTACGTCCGCGGACTGGGCGAGCGTTATTCTTCGGCCCTGCTGAACGGTTCGCCCCTGCCCAGCCCCGAGCCGCTGCAGCGCGTCGTGCCCCTGGACCTGTTCCCCTCCAGCATCCTGGACGGCGTGACGGTTCAGAAGACCTATTCGCCGAACTTCCCCGGCGAGTTCGGCGGCGGCGTGATCGATCTGCACACCATCGACGCCCCGAACGAACCCTTCTTCAACATGAAGCTGTCGCTGGGCGGAAACACCGAATCCACCGGCAAGGAAAACCTGATCTATTACGGGTCGCGCACCGACTTCACCGGTTTTGACGACGACACCCGCGAAGTGCCCGGCGCCATCGCCATCGCCTTCGACCAGGGCAAGCAGATCAACAGCGCCAACTTCACCGCCGACCAACTCCAGACCATGGGGCAGTCGCTGGTCAATGCGCCGCTGCGCCTGCTGCAACGCGAAAAGACGCCGATCGACGGCGGTGTGGAACTGGCGGGCGGCTTCTCGCAGGACACGGGTTTCGGCACCCTGGGCCTGATCGCCGTCGCCGGATACGACAACAGCTGGCGCGCCCGTGGCGGCGTCCAGGAAGAGGGCCAGTTCCAGGGCGAAGTCCTGGTGCCGGTTTCAACCTATGACGTCGACTCGAACCAGAACGACATTCGCCTGAACTTCCTCGGCGGTCTGTCGCTGTCGAACGCCGACCACGAGGTCAAGTGGACCAACCTGTACGTCCGCAACACGACCAAGGAAGCCCGCTCGGTGGCCGGTCCGGACTTCGACGCCGGCGGCAGCGTCATCCGCAACGACTATACGGAATGGTTCGTGCGCCAGCTTTGGAGCAGCCAGCTGGCCGGCGAACATCAGTTCATGGATGGCGCGCTGGAGATCGACTGGCGCGCGGCCTATGCCAAGACGTCGCGGGACGCGCCCTATGAGTCGCGCTTCCAGTACGGCGTCAATGCGAACGGCGACTACATTCACAACGTTCAGGGCAATCTGATCTCGTTCAGCGAACTGGACAACGATATCGTCTCCGGCGGCGTGGACGTGGCCTACACCCTGCCGCTGTCCTCGGCGCGCGAAGCCGTCATCAGCGCGGGCGTCGCCACCCTCGACAACAACCGCGAAGCCAGCCGCCACGATCTGCAGTTCGAAGCCGTCAACGGCCTGACCGATAGCCAGCGCCTGTCGCGCATCGACTATCTGTTCTCGGACTACAATATCAATCCGACGACGCTGCAGCTGCGTGAAATCGCCGGCAGCAACGGCGCCAGCGCCTATGACGCCGAGCTGAAGGTCAACGCCGCCTACGCCATGGTCGATGCGGAAATCATCCCGCTGGTCCGCACCACGGTCGGCGTCCGCTTCGAAGACGGTCAGCAGAGCGTCACGCCGCGCGACGTGTTCGGCGGAACCTCGACCTACGAGGCCACCGAGATCGAAGAACAGTATTGGCTGCCTTCGCTGACCGCGACCTGGAACTTCGCCGAGGATCAGCAACTGCGCTTCGGCGTGTCGCAGACGATCGGCCGTCCGCAGTTCCGCGAACTGGCGCCCCAGGCCTATACCGATCCGGAAAGCGACCGCATCTTCATCGGCAACCCCTATCTGGTGGACACCGAACTGCTGAACCTGGACGCGCGGTACGAATGGTACTTCGCCCGCCAGCAGTTCATCACCGCCGGCGTCTTCTACAAGGACATGGACAAGCCGGTTGAATCCGTCATCGTCGAAGTGGGCAACCAGCGCCAGCAGTCGTATCTGAACGCGCCCAAGGCGACCATCATGGGCGCCGAGGTCGAGGTGAAGAAGTATTTCGAGTTCCCCGACCAGACCATGAGCTTCATCGCCAACAAGCGTTGGCTGGTGCAGGCCAACTACACCTACTCGGACTCCGAGGTTAAGGTGGGCGAGGGCGACACCGTCCTGACCCTGGGTGGGGCAGGTGCGCCGGAACAGGCGTCCTTCTTCATTCAGGACGGCAGCCGTCTGCAAGGCCAGTCGGACCATGTCGCCAACCTGCAACTGGGTTGGGAAGACGATACGGCCCGCTCGCAGGCGACGATCATCGTCAACTATGTCAGCGACCGGATCACCGCCCGCGGCGCTGGCACCGGCGCGAGCCGCGAGCCTGACTTCATCCAGGAGCCCGGCGTGTTCCTGGACTTCGTCTATCGCAAGGACTTCACCGTCATGGCCCGCGACATGGGCTTCGCCCTGGAACTGCGGAACCTGCTGGGAACCGAGTTCGACGAATACCAGGAACGGGGCAACAAGATCCGGGTCAACAACTACGACCTGGGCCAGAGCGCCTCGGTCAGCCTGACCGCCCGCTTCTGATCTTTGGAACAAGTGACGCGTTGCGACCGGGAGGCCTCGGCCTTCCGGTCGTTTTCGTTACTGAATGATCCGTATGGATCGCATCTGTCACCAGATGTTCTTCGTGTCTTCACACTTCGGTGCGGCCCGCATACGGACGATTAGTCTAGATCGCGGGATGGCCGTCGGGGTCGGAACAGGCATGGCGTCGTGATCGCGGCTATCCGTAGTTTTAACGTCTCTTCGGTGGCCGACCGTATGCGTCGTCTGCCGCTGCGTCGCATCGTCGAGGTCGTGCTGATCCTGCTGCTGCTGGTTCAGACGGGGCGGCTTGTCTGGCTGTTCGCAGGGCCTCAGCCGAAGCTCGAACCGGCCGGTGCCACGGCCCCGGCGGGGCCGGTGGACATGAGTATTCTGTCGCGTTTCGACGCCTTCTTCCGCACAGGCGGGCAGGGCGCCCTGGCCGGCGCCTCGGGCGCGGACGCCAGCCAGATGCGGCTGTTCGGCGTGCGCGCGGGCGGCGTCGGCGGCGGATCGGCCATCATCGGTCTTGCGGACGGACGCCAACTGTCCGTCGGCGTCGGCGAGGAGGTCGAGCCCGGCCTGGTCTTGCAGTCTGTCGGGTCGGATTTCGTCACCCTGGCGCGCGGCCAGTCCCTGAGCCGTCTGGAGTTCGCCGACACGCCCGCCGGGGCCGCTGCGCCGCCCCCGCCGCCGTCGACACCCCAGGTCGTGGCCCCGCCGACCGCCGCGCCCGCCTCGTCTCAGGGCGTGGTCGTCGATCCCCAAAGGCTGATGGCCCAGGCCGCGCTGCGGCCCCGGATCCAGGGTCTGGGCGTCAACGGCTTCACCGTCTCGTCGGCCGGCAATGCGTCCGAGCTGCGCAGCGCCGGGCTTCAGTCGGGCGACGTCATCCTGTCCGTCAATGGCGTGGCGCTGAACAGCCCTCAGGCCATCGGCGCCCTGCGTGGCCAGCTGGCCAGCGCCCCGTCCGCCGACATCCAATATGAGCGCGCGGGCGAGACGCGCACCACCACCATAAGGACGCGTCCATGACCGCCTCTCTGCGCAATCGCCTGAAGCGTTCCGGCGTCGGCGCCCTCGCCGCCGTCCTGGCCCTGCAGGCCCCCCTGGCCGCCGCGCCCGTCATGGCCCAGGAGGCGCGCCAGACCCTGAACGTCCAGGGCGCCGACATCCGCGCCTTCATTCAGGACGTGGCCCGCACCACCGGCCGCACCTTCATCGTCGATCCGGCCGTGACTGGGACGGTGACGGTGACCAGCGATCGGCCGCTGGGCCGCGCCCAGATGTTCGAGGTCTTCCTGTCCACCTTGCGGGCCAACGGCCTGGTGGTCACCCCGACCCAGTCGGGCGCCTATCGGATCAGCCCGGCCCAGGGCGCGGCCCAGGGGCCCTCCACCGTCGGGGCCGAGCGGTTCTCGACCGAGGTGTTCCAACTGCGCAACATCGACGCAGCCTCGGCCGCCGAGACGATCCGGCCGCTGGTCGGGGCCCAGGGCCAGGTCCTGGCCAATCCCGGCGCCAACAGCGTGGTTGTCGCCGATTTCGCCGACAATCTGGCCCGTATCCGCTCCCTGATCGGCCGGATCGACGTGGACCGGTCCAGCTATGAGGTGGTGGCGCTGGAAAACGCCTCGGCGCGCGAGATCGCCGGGGTGTTGCAGCAGGTGATGGCGGCGCCGAGCGGCGGCGGGCAGGGGATGGTCACCGTCACGGCGGTGGAAAGCTCGAACTCCATCGTCCTGCGCGGCGACGGCCAGGCCCTGGCCCGCGTGCGCGGCCTGATCCATGACCTGGACGGCCGTTCGCGCGCCAGCCAGGACGTGAACGTCGTCTTCCTGGAACACGCCAACGCCGAGCAGCTTCTGCCGGTGCTGCAGCAGGTGGTGGGCCAGCCGGTCACGGCCTCGACGGGCGCGAGCCAGGGCTTGCGCACCGCCCCGACCGGATCGACGAACGGCGCGTCGAGCGGCCTGTCGCGCGCCGCCTCCAGCCTGGGCGGAGCGGACGCGGACCGCGGCGCCATCGGCTCGTCCACCGTCACCGCCACCGGCCAGCGCGCCACCATCGCCCGCTTCCCTGGCGCCAACGCCCTGGTCATCGCCGGGCCGGCCGACATGCAGCGGACCCTGGCCGACGTCATCCGGCGGCTGGACGTGCGCCGCCAGCAGGTGCTGATCGAGGCCATCGTGGTCGAACTGAGCGACAACGCGGTGCGCGAGCTGGGCGTCCAGTGGCTGTACGGCGGCGAGAACGGCGTCGGTCTGACCAACTACACCGCCAACGCCACCCCGCTGGTGAACATGGCCGGCGGCGCCTATGCCGGGCAGCTGGACAAGGACGATCCGCTGCGGGAACAGCTACAGACCCTGGCCCTGAACAGTCTGGTGGGCGCCAACGGCTTTATCGGCGGCGCCGGGGTCGAGGTCGGCGACGGCCTGTTCGGCTTCATCATCAATGCGGCCAAGACCGACAAGGGCTCCAACCTGCTCCAGACCCCGTCGATCATGACGCTGGACAACGAAGAGGCCACCTTCCTGGTCGGACAGGAGGTGCCGATCACGACCGGCCAGACCCTGCTGGACGGCAATTCCAACCCCTTCACCACGACCGACCGCAAGGACATCGGCGTTCGGCTGACGGTCAAGCCGCAGATCAACGCCGGCGGCTCCATCACCCTGACGCTGCGCCAGGAGGTGTCGGCGATCAACGGCGGGCTGACCCGTGGCGCGACAGACCTGGTGCTGGACAAGCGCGAGCTGCAGACGACCCTGGTGGTCGATGACGGCGACATCGCGGTCGCCGGCGGCCTGCTGGACCAGAACGACATCATCTCGACCGACAAGATCCCCGGCCTGGGCGACCTGCCGGGCGTCGGCGCCCTGTTCCGGTCGAACAGCCGTCAGCGCGGGCGGACCAATCTGATGGTCTTCCTGCGTCCCACCATCGTCCGCACCCGCGAGGAGGCTCAAGGGCTGGCCGCCGATCGCTGGGGCTATATGCGCGACCAGCAGCAGGCGGTGCAGCCGGATCGCGAGCCCAGCCTGGACGCCCTGGTGCGGGACTATATGCGGACCCAGGCGCCGGCCGCCCCGGCGACGGGCCAGCCGATGGTGATCGCCCCGACTGGCGTGACCGCCCCCGTCGCCCCGGTCGAGGTCGCGCCCCTGCCGCCGACCGGAAACTGATCCCATGATCACCCTGGTCAGCCCCAGCCTGCCCTATGGATTCGCCAAACGACACGGCGTCCTGCTGCTGGACGCCGGCGAGGTGGCGCGGGTGGGTCTGCGCGAGGGGGCGGATCCCAAGGCCCTGATCGAGGCGCGGCGCGTCCTGGGGCGCCCCCTCGCGGTCGAAGCCCTGAGCCAGGCGGCCTTCGACCGCCAACTGTCCGAGGTCTATGCCGGCGACCATCTGGCGGCGACCGACGGCGACGATCTGGACATGCCGGCCGGGCTGGACAGTCTGATCGACGACATCCCCGCGGCGGCCGATCTGCTGGACACGGCCGACGACGCGCCGGTGATCCGGCTGATCAACGGGATCATCGCCGAGGCGGTGCGGACCGGCGCCTCTGACATCCACCTTGAGACCTATGAGAACGCGCTGCTGGTGCGGATGCGGATCGACGGGGTGCTGCGCGAGGCCCTGAGCCTGAACCCGCGCATCGCCCCGCTGCTGGTGTCGCGCATCAAGGTCATGGCGCGGCTCGACATCGCCGAGAAGCGCGTGCCGCAGGACGGGCGCATCCCCCTGGCCCTGGGCGGCAAGACGCTGGACGTGCGGGTCTCGACCCTGCCGTCGCGCGGCGGCGAGCGGGTGGTGATGCGGATTCTGGACAAGGATCAGGCGGGCCTGACCCTGGACCGTCTGGGCATGGCGCCCGACGCCCTGGCCGCCTTCCGCGCCGCCCTGGCCGAGCCGAACGGCATCATCCTGGTCACCGGGCCGACCGGCTCGGGAAAGACCACCAGCCTGTACGCCGGCCTGGCCCTGCTGAACGACCAGACGCGCAACATCCTGACGGTCGAGGATCCGGTCGAATACGCCATCGACGGCGTCGGCCAGACCCAGGTCAACACCAAGGTCGGCATGACCTTCGCGGCGGGCCTGCGCGCCATCCTGCGCCAGGACCCGGACGTGGTCATGGTGGGCGAGATCCGCGACGTGGAGACGGCGGGGGTTGCGGTTCAGGCCGCCCTGACCGGCCACCTGGTCCTGTCCACCGTCCACACCAACGACGCGGCGGGGGCGGTGACGCGGCTGCGCGACATGGGGGTGGAGCCCTTCCTGCTGGCCTCGACTCTGCGGCTGATCGTGGCCCAGCGGCTGGTGCGGCGGCTGTGCGACCACTGCCGCACGCCCGAGATCGCCGACAAAAAGACGGCGAAACTGGTCGGCGCCAAGGCCGGGGTGCAGGTCTGGCGTCCGCACGGCTGCGCCCACTGCGGCAATACCGGCTACGTCGGCCGGGTCGGCCTGTACGAGGTGCTGAAGATCGACGATCGCGTGCGCCGGCTGATTGCAGCCGAGGCGGATGAGGACGCCGTGATCGCCGCCGCCTTCGCCGGGGGCGGAACCCTGACGGAACGCGCCCGCGCCCTGGTGCTGGACGGCGTGACCTCGGTCGAGGAGGCGGTCCGCGTCGCCCGCCAGGAGACGGCGACCGATCCGGCGGAGGCGGCCTGATGGCGGCCTTCGACTATGTGGCCGTCGATGCGGCGGGGCGGACGGTGTCCGGCGCAGTCACCGCTTCGGACGAGGCGGCGGCGCGCGGCTGGCTGACCAAGCGCCGGCTGATGCCGCTGGAGCTGACGCCGGCCCGGATCGCGCCGCGTGCCGAGCGGACGGGCGGCGCCGGCCGGGGCGACCGCCTGAACGCCAAGACCCTGGCCCTGACGACGCGCCAGCTGGCGACGCTGATTTCGGTCTCGCCGATCGAAGAGGCCCTGCGCACCCTGGCGCTTCAGGCCGATCGGCCGGTGGTGCGGCGGGTGCTGGAAGGCGTGCATGCAGGGGTCATGGAGGGGCGTCGCCTGTCCGACGCCATGGCCTTGCAGGGCCAGGCCTTTCCGCCCCTGTACCGGGCCATGGTCTCGGCCGGGGAACAGTCGGGCGCGCTTCAGCCGATCCTGGAACGTCTGGCCGACGGGCTGGAGCGGGACCAGCAGGTGCGCGGCAAGGTGATCACCGCCGTGGTCTATCCCAGCGTCCTGGCCGTGGTCGCTCTGGGCGTGATCGCCATTCTGATGACCTTCGTCGTGCCCAAGGTGGTCGATCAGTTCGAGAGCATGAACCAGACCCTGCCGCTGTTGACGCGACTGGTGATCGGGGTGTCGGACCTGATGCGGAACTGGGGCTGGCTGTTCCTGCTGCTGCTGGCCGGGCTGATCGTCGCGGGCGTGGTCGCGCGACGCCGACCCGAAATCCGCCTGCGGATCGACCAGGCGATGCTGAAACTGCCGGTCCTCGGCCGTCTGACGCGGGACCTGCATGGGGCCAGGATGGCGCGCACCCTGTCGACCATGATCGCCGCGGGCCTGCCGGTGCTGGAGGGCCTGACCATCACCGCCCGCACCGTGTCCAACATGGCCCTGCGTCAGGCGACTGAATCCATGGGCGAGGCGGTGCGCGAGGGCGGGGGCCTGTCGGCGGCCATGCGCCGCGCCGACGTCTTCCCCCCGCTGCTGGTCTATATGACCGCCTCGGGCGAGAGCAGCGGACGGCTGGAGCCGATGCTGGAACGCGCCGCCGACTATCTGGAACGCGAGTTCGCGACCTTCACCGCCGTGATGCTGAGCCTGCTGGAGCCGGCCATCATCGTGGTCATGGGCGGGGTGGTCGCGATGATCGTCCTGTCGATCCTGCTGCCCATACTTCAGATCAACACCCTGGCGATGGGGTGAGGAGAGTTTAGTGATGACGTCAGAAAATCAGAACAAGCGTAAGAAGCGTCAGGGTTTCACCCTGGTCGAACTGATGGTGGTCATCGTCATCATCGGCCTGCTGGCGACCGTGGTGGCGCTGAATGTCCTGCCCAGCCAGGACCGGGCCATGGTCGGCAAGGCCAAGGCGGACATCTCGGTTCTGGAGCAGGCGATCGAGACCTATCGCCTGGACAATCTGAACTTCCCCACCGACCAGCAGGGGCTCGAGGCCCTGGTGTCCGCGCCGGCCGGCCTGGCCCAGCCGGAACGCTATCGCCAGGGCGGCTATGTGCGTCGCCTGCCCGAAGATCCGTGGGGCAACCCCTACCGCTATCGTCGCCAGAGCGCGCACGGCCAGCAGTTCGACGTCTTCTCCCTGGGGGCGGACGGCAAGGAAGGGGGCGAGGGCAATGACGCGGACCTCGGCAACTGGCAGGGCTAGGCTTCAGCGTCGCCGTACTGGATTCACCCTGGTCGAGCTGATGGTCACGGTGGCCGTCATCGGATTGGCGGCCGGGGCGGTCGCCCTGTCCTTGCCCGATCCCCGCCCGGCCGTGGGTCTGGAGGCGGAGCAGTTCGCCGCCCGGCTGTCGCGCGCCCGCGAGGAGGCGATCCTGACCAATCGGCCGGTGGCGGCGGATGCGGACACCGCCGGCTACGCCTTTTCCAGTTTCGACGGCGCCGTCTGGACGCCGCTGAACGGCGTCTTCATCGCCCGCACCTGGGGCGAGGGCGTCGCGGCGCCGGCGGACCCTGTGCGCATCGTCTTCGATCCCACCGGCGTGGCCGACCCCGCCCGGGTCCGCCTGACCCGCGACAACCAGTCCCGCACCGTCACGGTCGACGGCGCGGGCGAGGTGTCGATCCATGATTGATTCCGTTCCAGCAGCGCGTGGTCGTCCGGCCGGCGGCAGGGCTCGATACGCCCGCGCCGGGTTTACGCTGATCGAAATGCTGGTGGCCCTGGCGGTGTTCGCCCTGGCGGCCATGGCCCTGTTGAACCTGTCCGGCGAGAGCACCCGTTCCGCCGTGCGCGTCGAGGTGCGCACCCTGGGCGGTCTGGTGGCCGAGAATGTCGCGGCCGAGGCCATGATCGCGCCCAGCCTGCCGGTGGGCGAAGTCAGCGGCGAAACCCAGATGGCCGGCCGCGTCTGGCGCTGGCGTCGCGTCGTCACCGGGACCGAAGTCGCCGGCATGGGCCGGATTGACGTGCGGGTCTTCACCGACGAGGGCCAGGTGGCGGACCGCGTCCTGTTCAGGGCGGCCGGGGCATGAGGGCGCCGCGCACGAAGTCACGGGAGGGGCGGGCGGGGTTCACCCTGGTCGAGGTCCTGGTCTCGCTGGCCATCTTCGCCCTGTTGGCCGGGGCCGGCGCCCTGGTGCTGAGCCAGACCATCGACGCCAAATTCGCCATCCGCGCCGAGACCGACCGCATCGGCGATCTGCAACGGACGCGCGCCCTGCTGAAGGCCGATCTGGCCCAGGCGTCGCCGCGTCGCACGCGCGGCCCGACCGGCCGCCCCCTGCCGCGCGCCCTGATGGGTCAGGAGACGCCCGGCGATCCCATTCTGGTCCTGGTTCGCAACGGGTGGTCCAACCCGGACGCGGCGCCGCGCCCGTCGCTGCAAAGGGTCGAATACCGGGTGGTCGAGGGGCGGCTGGAGCGGCGCGTCTCTCCCTATCTGGACGGCGCCCGCGCGGGACCGCCCCAGGTTCTGTATCGCGGGGTCAAGGACGCGACCGTGACCTTCATCCTGAACGGATCCGAGGCGCCGGCCTTCATCTCGACCAGCGACCGGCCGCTGCCGGACGCGGTGCGGATCGTCATGACCCTGGACGGTTTCGGCCGCCTGGATCAACTGTTCCTGGTCGCCGCCGCATGAGACGGCTGCGGGGATCGCGCGAGGGCATGGCCCTGCTGACCGTGCTGCTGCTGGTGGCGGTGATGGCGGTCGTGGCGGTCGCCATTCTGGACGACGTGCGCTTCTCGGTGCGCCGCACCACCAACGCCGAGACCCAGGCTCAGGCCCAGTGGTACGCCGCCGGCGCCGAAAGCCTGGCGCGGAGCCAGATCGCCGACCTGGTCAAGATCGATCCCGCCCGCACCCCGCTGGAGCCGCGCTGGAACGGCCGGGTGCTGGAGTTTCCGGTGGAGGAGGGCGCGATCCGCGCCGTCGTCACGGACGGCCAGGCCTGTTTCAACCTGAACAGCCTTGTCTTCGGCCAGAACGAGGACCTGTTTCCCCGCCCCGAAGCCACGACCCAGTTCGTCGCCCTGGGCGCCGCCCTCGGCTTGTCGCGCGCCCGGATGGCCGCTGCGGCCGCCGCCCTGACCGACTGGATGGACAATGACGCCGAGGCTTCACCCGGCGGGGCCGAGGATGCCCGTTACGCCGGCCTGTCCACGCCGTATCGCACCGGCGGCGTCATCCTGGCGGACGTCAGCGAGATGCGGGCGGTCGCCAATATGGACGACGCCCTGTATCGGCGGCTGCGCCCCTATGTCTGCGCCCTGCCGGCGACCACCCAGACGACGCTGAACATCAACACCCTGAGCCCGGCCGAGGCGCCCCTTCTGGTCATGCTGACGCGCGGCGCCCTGGGGCTTCAGGGCGCGCGCGCCGCCATCGCCGCCCGCCCGGCGCTGGGCTGGTCCAGCGTCGACGCCTTCTGGAGCCAGCCGGCGCTCAAGGGCTTCACGCCCGATGATGAGACGCGCGGGCAAGTCACGCTGTCGACGCGCTATTTCGATCTTCGGGTCGATATCGACTATGGCGGCGCCCACGCCGTCCGCACCGCCCTGATTCACGCCGCGCCGGACGGCGGCGTGCGTACTGTCATTCGCCGCTGGATCCCTGAAGAATGAGCCAGACCCGTATCGTCATCATCCCCCCGGCGGCCTCGATGCCGGCGCCCTTCCTGACGTTCGACGCCGGGGGACGCGTGCTGCAACGCGGCTCGCTGCTGCTGGAAGACTCGGCCGCGACGCTCGATGTCCGCACGGTGGCCGTCGCTCCCGGCGCCGATGTCCTGGTGCGTTGGCTGGACCTGCCGGTCGGCGGGACGGCCCAGGTGCGGGCGGCGGCGCGCTGGGCCTTGAAGGATGATCTGGCCGGCGATCCCGAGCGCACGGTCGTGGCCCTGGGGCCGGTCGTGGCCCTGGGGCCGGTCGCGGGCGAGGGGCCGCGTCTGGTCGCCGCCGTGGGCGCGGGTCTGCTGGAGGCGTGGATCGACTATCTCGCCGCTCTGGGCGTGACCCCTGTCGCCGTAGTGCCCGACTGTCTGATCCTGCCAGCGCCGGCCGACGACGCTCTGAGCGCCGCCGTCTTCGGGACCGACATGGGGCTGCGCGGCGCGCATTTCGCGGCCACGGTCCAGTCCGATCTGGTCGAGGCGGTGGCGGGCGGGCGCCCCCTGATCCGCATGGACGATCCCGAGACGCTGGAGCGGCTGCTGGCGGCCGCAGCGGCGGCGCCGGCCGTCGATCTGTTGTCGGGCCTGGAGCGCAAACGCGAGGTTCGGGCGGGCGGCTGGCGGCTGGCGGCCGGTTTGGCGGCGGCTCTGGTGGTGTCGCCCCTGATCCTGACCCTCGCCGTCGGCGCGCGCGATCAGGTCGCCGCCGACCGGGCCGAACGCCGGACCCTGGCCCTGATCACCGAAACCATGCCCGACGCCGCCCGCGCCAGCGATCCGATGGAGGCGGCGCGTCGCCAGATCGCCGTGGCCCCGCCGCCGGGCGGCCTGGCCTCGGTCAGCGCCGCCCTGTTCGCCGCCGTGGAACAGGTCGAGGGCGCGGAACTGGACAGTCTGAGCGCCGATCCCGGCCAGGGGGTGCGCGCGACCGTCAGCTATCCGGCCTTTTCGGACCTGGAGACCTTGCGGACCGCCCTGGCCGCCTCGGGCCTGTCCATGTCCGACGCCTCGACCGTCGAGGACGGCGGGCGGGTGGTCAGTGAAATCATCGTGGGAGGCGCCGCATGAACGGCCTGATGTCTCAAGCCGCCGCCTGGTGGGACGGCCGCACCCTGCGCGAGCAGCGGATGCTGACGGTGATGGGCCTGGCGATCGCCGCCGTTCTGGTCTGGCTGCTGATCGTTCGTCCGGCATGGGCCTGGCGGGCCGATGCGGCCGAGGCGCGAGCCGTGGCCGAGGCCGATCTGGCCCTGGTTCAGACGGCGACGGGTCGCATGGCGAGGACAGACGCCGCCAGCAGCGACGTCGATGTCGCGGCGGTGGTCGCAGAGGTCGGTTCGATCACTGGGGTGACGCCGGTCATGGGCATGTCGCCGGACGGCGGCCTGGGCTTCAACCTGACCAATGTCTCCAGCACGGCGGCCTTCGGCTGGTTGGCGGCCCTGCATGACCGCAAGGTCGAGGCCACGACGCTGAACGTCGTCGAAAACGCCGATGCGACGATCAGCGTCGAGGGCGTGCTGGCGCCCTCGACCTGAAGCCGGATCAGGGCCGGGCGGCGCGCAGGGTCTGGAGTTCGCGCTGGGCCTGGATGAAATCCGCCTGGAAGTCAGGGTCGGCCTTCAGGCTGGCCACCAGGGCGGCGCCGACGATCCGGCCGGCCTCGACGTCGCTGGGGTAGTGGACGCCGCAGATCACCCGGCTGTCGCCATAGGCTAGGCCGCGCGCCAGGATCTCGTCAGCTTTGTCCGGCGCCATTTCCGACAGGACCAGGGCCCAGGCCCAGCCCAGGGCGGCGTGGCCCGACGGATAGGAACCGCTGGCCGTCAGCCAGGGCTGGGGCGCGATACAGGTGGCCGCCGGCTCGGCGACGAAGGGCCGGGGGCGGCGGACGCCCTTCTTGACTGGGGTCTGGATCGTTTCCAGGTCGCCCAGCATCCGGCCCAGCAGACGGGTCAGGGTCGGCACGCGCTCGGGGTCGAAGGTCACGCCCAGGGCCGGGGCGAAGACACGCGGGGCCGAGGGGGTCTCGATCTCATTGTCCGCCTGGGCCATCGCCCAGCGCGCACCGCCCTCGAGAGCGCGGGTCGAGCGATAGGTCTCGATATCGGCCTGTTCACGCAGGGATCCGGCGGCGGGCGGCGGCGGCAGGAACCGGGCGGCGTTCGGCGCCGCGTCTGCGGACAGATAACCGTGGGGATGATCCTGGAAACCGGTCCAGAACACCGGCGCCGTGTCCGGTGTCGCGGCGCAGCCGCTCAGGGCCAGACACAGGACCGCCAGGCCGCGACCGGCCGAGGAAAGAAGGGGCATTTAGACTACGCTTATCAGACTGTGGGGAAATCAGGCGGCGACGGCGCCGGGACGGCCGTCCTCGACCACCCAGCTGTTCAGGGTCGAGACCGCCGCATGGGGATCGCGTACGTCCGAGATGGCGCGATAACGGGTGTTCATCCGGTCGCGGTCCATGTCGATGGACATATAGCCCCGCACCCGGCTGTCGAAGAATTTGATCTGCGGGTTGTTCGGCATGTTCGCCATCAGGGCGTCATAGGGCGGGCCGGACGACGAGATCGAGGTGCCGACGAATTCGGTCGCCACCGTCGCGGATGACGGATCGGCGCTGACCCGCTTGACGTCATTGGTCCAGAACGAGTGGTAGTCGCCGCTCAGCACCACCGGATTGCGGGGCTTCAGCGTCGCCAGGGCGTCGGTCATCCGGTCGCGGGCGACGGGATAGCCGTCCCAGGTGTCGGTCCAGTAGCGGGTCTCGGCGTCGCCGTTTCCGAACCTCAGCCCCGCCATCACAAGATCCTGGCCCAGGATGTTCCAGCGCGCCTGCGACCGGGCCAGGCCGTCGTACAGCCAGCGTTCCTGTTCGAAGCCCAGGAAGGTGCGGGCCGGGTCCAGCCGGTCTGGGCAGGCGGCGTCGGTGACCACCTGGCCCTTGCCGCCGTTGACGCCGTCGGCGCAGGCCTGTTTCGAGCGGTACTGCCGGCCGTCCAGCATGAAGAACTGGGCCAGCCGGCCATAGCGGACGCCGCGATAGATCGGCATCTGCAGCCGGGCGTCCAGCCGCGTGCGGCGAATGGGCATGGCCTCGTAGAAGGCCTTGTAACCGGCGGCGCGCCGCAGCAGGAAATCATTGGGCATGACGCCGGGCGTCTTGGACCAGACGCCGGAATAGTCGTCCTGAATCTCGTGGTCGTCCCACACCGCCAGACAGGGGGCGACGGCGTGCAGCCGTTGCAGGTCCGCGTCCGTCCGGTGCAGGGCGTACCGGTTGCGATAACCCGCCAGGGTCGTCGCCTCTTCCAGTCCGTAGGGCCGCACCACATTGGCCGCCTGGGCGCCCGTGCGGGTGTATTCGTAGATATAGTCGCCCAGGAACAGGGTCAGGTCCGGCGCTTCGTCGGCCATATGGCCATAGGCGCTGAAATAGCCCGACTCCCAGTTCGAGCAGGAGGCGACGGCCAGACGCAGGCGGTCGATGTCGGCGTTCGGGGCGGGGGCGGTGCGGGTGCGGCCGACGGGGCTCTGCTGACCCTGGGCGGTGAACCTGTACCAATAGGGGCGGTCGGGGCGCAGACCTTCGACCTCGATATGCAGGCTGTGGGCGTCGGCGCGATCCGCCACGGCCTCGCCCGAGGCGACGATGCGGTTGAAGGCCTCGTCCGCCGCCACGTCCCAACGCACGGCGACCGGGCCGCCCATGCCGCCCAGGCCGTCCGGCGCCACCGGATCGACCGCCAGCCGCGTCCACAGGACGAAACCATCGGGGGCCGGATCGCCGCTGGCGACGCCCAGCGGGAAGACATAGGCCCCGCCCGCCTGGGCCTGAGCCCGGCCGAAACGCAGCACCAGGGACGCGGCGACCAGGCCGCCCAGCAGAAGGCGGCGGTTCATCGGAAGGGTGGGCTTCAGCAGCATGGGGGGCTTTCCAACGGGAGCAACGGATCGGGCGGACCGGCCTGAAGCCGATCCGCCCTGTCCTGGTCTTAGAAGTCCATCGTCAGACGGACGCCGACGGTGCGGCCCTGGTTCGGCGAACTGGTCGGACGAGCGCCGCCGTTGAAGTTGTTGCGGGTCTCTTCGTATTCGGTGTTGAAGAGGTTGCGCGCCCACAGACCGACGCGCCAGTTGGCGTTCTCCGGACCTGCGCTCAGATTGGCGTTCCACAGCCAGTAGCCAGGCAGAACCGAAGCCGAAGAGGCGTTGTAGATGCCGTCGCGCTGATTGTAGTTGGTCTCGGCCCGCAGGGCGAAACCGGCCATCGACCAGTCATAGGCGATGGAGCCGCCGTAGTTGAACTTCGGGAACTGCAGCGGTTCGCCCGAACGGTCGTTCGAGATGATCACGTCCCACGGTCCGTTCGCCGGATTGGCGGCGTTGGTCGCCGTGGCGTCGATGGCGAAATACTCGCTGTATTCGCCTTCCTTGTAGCCGTAGTTCTGGCTGATCGTGAGGCCGGCGAAGGGCGTCCAGGTCAGTTCGATTTCGCCGCCGTAGATTTCGGACTTGGGCACATTGGTGATCTTGCCCAACTGGCCGGTTTCCCGGCTGTATTCGGTGCCCTGAATCTGCTGGTTCTCGTAGTCGTAGAAGAAGACCGCGCCATTGACGCGCAGGGTCTTGTCGAACAGGTCCGACTTGATCCCTGTCTCGTAGGCGATGACGATTTCGGGCTTGAAGGGGGTCTGCGACTGACCATTGTAGGTGGTGAAGCCGCCCGACTTCACCCCACGCGCGACACTAGCGTAGAGCAGGGCGTTTTCGGCGAGATCGTATTCCAGGCCGAAGCGCCCGGTCCATTCCGACAGCGAGATATCGTAGGTCTTTTCCGGTCCGACCGCGACGTTCAGGCGACGCGTGCCGGTCGTGGTCAGGCTGCGGTCTTCGTTCTCGTAACGCAGGCCCGCGATCAGGCTGAGGCGATCCGTCAGGGCGAAGCTGTTGTGGGTGAAGACGCCGATGGCCTCGACCGACTGGTCGTAGGGGGTGTTGATCAGGTTGCGGTTGGCGCCGCGGAACTCGGTGTAGAAGCCGCCGTCGATGCTCTCATCGGCATAGTGGGCGCCGACCATCCAGTTCAGACGCCCAGCCTGGTTCGACAGGCGGGCTTCCTGCGAGAACGCTTTGATTTCGTTGTAGAAATAGACGTCCGACTCCGCCGCCGGCGTGCCGTCCCAGTCGTTGTATTCCGAACGGCTGAAGGTCTGGTAGGCGGTGATGGTGTTCAGCGTGGCCCAGCCCAGGTCGGCGCGGACGCGGGCGCTGAGGTCCAGACCGTCGTTGTCGCGGCCCGGCTTGGCGTCCAGGCTGCGGCCGGAAACGCCGGCCAAAGCCTCGGAGATCTTCCAGCCGGTGATCCGGCGGGCGGTGTCGGCCGGATAGGTCACGCTGCCGTCGAAGACCGGATAGTCGCTGCGCAGGCGGAAGCCCAGGCCGTCGGACTTGTCGATGGAATAGGTGGCGGCCAGATCGACCGTGACGTCTTCCGAGGCGTCCCAGGTCAGGCGGCCGCGCACGGCGGTCTTGTCGACGTCGCCCAGTTTCTGGCCGGTCGTGCGGTGATACTGCCAGGCGCCGCCCAGTTCGGTGACGGCGGCCAGGCGGCCCAGGAGGCCGGGAACGATCTGACCCGAGACAAAGCCCTCGACCTTGTAGCGGTCATAGGAGCCGTATTCGGCGGTCAAGCCGGCGTGCCGGTCCGCCGTCGGGGCGTTGGTGATGATGTTCACCGCGCCGCCCGTGGTGTTGCGGCCGTACAGGGTGCCCTGCGGCCCGCGCAGCACTTCCAGCCGGGCGATGTCGAACATCGCGCCCTGGGTGGTGATCGTATAGGGGTGGGCGACTTCGTCGACGTAGACGCCGACGGTCGAGGCGTTGTTGCTGGAATATTCGCGGGTGCCGATGCCGCGGATGCGGAAGGCGGGCTGGCCGCTGCCGAACTGGCTGTCCACTTCCATATTGGGCACGACATTCTCGATGTCGTTGATGACCTGAACGCCCTTCTCGTCCAGGTCCTGGCCGCCGATGACGCTCAGCGCGAGGCCGACGTCCTGGCTGGCCTGGGCCCGACGCTGGGCGGTAACGACGATGTCCTCGACCGTCGCCGACGGAGCCGAGGAAGATTGGGCGGCGGCGGGCAGGGCCGCGGCCAGGGCGAGTGCGGCGCTCGAGACGCCGAGGAGCAGACGATGCATTGCACGATCCATTGCGGGCGGCGCGCGCAGGCACCCCCTGCCGCACGGGCCGATCTGTTGATGATGCTGTCGAACAGCCGTTCGGTTCGGCGATTTGACGGGAGCGGCCCCTGGCGATGGGGAGGAAGGCTGGAGCCGCTGGCGTCCCGCAGAAAAACAACTGTTCGACAACGGTTCGGCATTAGGCGCGCCCTGCTAAGCTTTTATGACGCTTGTAGGAAGACTTTCTGTTAGGCAGCGCCCTGGCAACCTGAAGCTGGAAGTAACGCCCGTTCTATGGCTCTTGCTGCGCCACAAGCTGGGTCGCGGCGGTCTTGAGCGTTGCGCCCGACAGCGGAATCCCCGTCGCCGAGGCGACCAGGGCCTGGCCCTTGATCCAGAGCGCGAACCGGGTGGCGGCTAGTCGGGTCAGGTCGAAACCCGTCGGCCAGACCCCGGCGCTGTTGTAGAAGGTGCCGCCGCCCTCCGGTCCGCGCAGGACCATGGCGAGGTCCTGAAGCGGCGGATCTCGGCGGGCCTCCAGGCAGATGCTGGCGATCAGGCGGGCGTATCGGGTGTAGAAGCCCTCGGCCTGAGGATCGATCGAGACGGTTGGCGTCATCAGCCTTTCCCAGGTCTCGAGCGTGGCCGCGGAAGGGTCCATGTCGGGACGCCGCCTCGCCAGATAATGGGGCAGGTCGCGGAACACGCTGTGCCACACCGCATCCACGACGAAGCGACGCATGTCCGGCCAATGATAGGCGATGGTGGATGTGGAGGTGCCGGCCACCAGGCTGACCGAGCGATTGGTCACGCCGGCCACGCCGCCGGCCAGGATCCGGTCCGCCGCGATGTCGAGCAGTTTGAGCCGCATCGAATCGACCTCCAGTCCCGCAGCCGGCGCCTGGGGCAGAACCAGATGTTCGCGATACCAGAAGGTGGCCGGGGCGGGGCCGTCGTCTCGGCCCAGGACTCGGTCGACCAGGGCGCCCAGGCCCTCGGCGCTGATGACCTCATAGTCGGTGCGGCCCAGAAGGGCGCCGGCGTAGAATTGTTCGGTGACGAGACAGGCGGTCAGGGGCGCGGCGAAATCGGCGGCGCCGGGGACGGTCGCCAGATAGGTCCGCCAGGCCGCCTCGCGCATCGCCTCCCAGCGTCGCATCAGGTCATGGCGCGCCTCGCCCAGGTCCGTGTCCAGCAGCAGGGCCTCCCAGACCCGAACAAAGCCGGCTTCGGCCGCGGCGCGGAGCCTCAGATAGCGCAGGACAAGGGCGAGCAGGGTGTCGCGGCTCGCCGGCAGACCAGCCACGGCGCCGAAGAAGCGCTGATGAAAAACGGCGTCCGCCTCCAGCGCATGTTCGCCGACCGCCAGGACCAGGCCGGACTTGGCGCCGAACAGGTTGACGATGACGGTCGTGCTCTTGCCGACGGCCTGGGCCAGGTCGCGCAGGGTCAGTTTGCGGAAACCCTGAGCGATCACCAGGTCGATGGCCGCCTCGATGATCCGCTGCGCGTCGGTCGATCTGGGTGAGGCTTGTCGCTGAAGCATAGGCGTCAATGGTCTGGCGAAGCCGCGATGTCGAGACCCTATGGAGGTCGTCAGACCCTCAGCCCAGGGTCAAGGTCCGCAGGCGCAGAAGCCGGTCTCCGGCCGTGATGAACAGGCTCCGGCCGTCTTCGCCGAAGGTGCAGTTCGCCGCAGCCCCGCCGGTGTCGATACGGCCCAGGCTGCGCCCCTCGGGCGTCAGCACATGTACTCCGCCGGGACCTGTGGCGAACAGATGGCCCGCGCGATCGACGGCCATACCATCCGGCAGGCCAGGATTGGACGGCCCGACCTGATCGGAGAAGTCCATCAGCACGCGCGGCTTCATCGCCGGCCCGGTCCGGGTCAGATCATAGGCCAGCAATAACGGACGTTCGGGATCGGAGACCGCCACATAGAGGGTCCGCTGATCCGGCGACAGGCCGATCCCGTTGGGGAAGCTGAGACTGTCGTCCAACAGGGTCACGACGCCGTCGGGGTCCAGCCGATAGACGCCGTTGTACGCCGTCTCCTTCAGCGGCGACCGGTCCATCTCCTTCAGTCCATAGGGCGGATCGGTGAAGAAGATCGCGCCGTTGGAGGCCTGGACCAGGTCGTTGGGCGAACTGAAGCGGGCGTCGCCATAGCGGGTCGCCAGCAGGGTCTTGGCGCGGGTGGCCAGATCGACGCGCGCAATGGCGCGGGCGCCATGATCGGCCATCAGGATCGAACCGCGGGGGGCGGCGATCAGTCCGTTCGACCCTGGCTCTCGAAAGACAGACGCGTCCGGCCCGTCATAGCCCGACGGCTCCATGAAGACCGAGACGCCGTCCTTCTCGGACCAGCGATGAATCCGGTTCTCGGGCACGTCGCTGAACAGCAGATAGCCGCCGTCAGCGATCCATACCGGGCCTTCGGACCAGGTGAAGCCCGAGGCGAGCGTCTCCAGCCGGGCGTCCGGTGCGATCAGGCGGTCCAGCGCCGGATCGTGACGGATCACGCGGGCGGCGGGGGCGGGCGCGCGGGCCGCGGCGCAACCGGCGCCGACGAGGCTTCCCGCGAGGCTTCCAGCGAGAACGAGACGACGAGAGAGGGGCAGGGCGAAACTCCGGGACAAGGGGAAGGGTTGGTGTGGTTTCAGGGCGAGACGGCGCGGCGCGTAGACTTCATGATCATCGGGCTTGTTTCAATCTGAACGGCCGACGCGTTGCGGGCGGAGCGCAAGTACTGGAGCTTTTTCCTGCCGCGACAAGCCATCATCCTGTCGCATCATCGAAGCGATGGCTGTCGGCGTCTTCCATATCGGCGGCAAACGTCGGCGAGGCCGTCAGGCGGCTTGACGACTCGGGTCGGACCAAGGCTAGCTTTCGCCATGGCAAAAGTCGCGATCAAGACGCCCCAAGGCGATAACCTCAATCCCGTAGACCTGCACGTTGGCCGGCGTGTCGCCGAACGCCGCCAGGCGTTGCGCTACAGTCAGGCTCAACTGGCCCAGGCGGCCGGGGTCACCTTCCAGCAGATCCAGAAGTACGAGCGCGGGAGCAATCGGATCGCCGCCTCGCGTCTGTGGGAGATTGCGGAATTCCTGAACGTCGATCTGAACTACTTCTTCGAGGGTCTGGGTCTGCCCGATGGACCTGAGGCGCGCATGGGCGGCGCACCCACGAAACAGACGGCCGAGATCGCCCGGCGGGCGCCCGAGCTGTCGGTGCGAAACCAGAAGCTCGTTCTGGACCTGATCCAGCAACTGGCCCGGGTTTCTGCAGAGACCGGCGCGGAAATCGATGTCTAGACTTCGGCTCGCTGTCCGTTGCGGACGGCGAGCCCTTTCGCGGATCGGACGCTAGGCGATGGGGCGACTGACGCGGCGCGAGATCGAATGCGTGCAACTGGCCGGCCTGAGACTGTCAAATCAGGAGATTGCAGACGTGCTGGGCATCACGCCCAGCACCGTGGCGAACTATCTGCAAAGCGCCAACGCCAAACTCGGCACCAGTCACCGGCGGGCGGCGGCCCAGGCGCTGGGCATTCAATACCCAGGCGCCGGAATGACCGATGCCGAACTGGCCGAGCGGCTGCCAGAACGACTGCGTCCGGCCGTCTCGCCGGGCGTGGGGAACCCGATCGATGACCGGCCCTGGGCGGCGCGCTTCTGGCGACCGCCTCCGGCGAACCGGCTCATCCGTCTGGGCGTCATCGTCGGCGCGACGGCGCTCTGGCTGCTCGTACTGGGCGGTCTGACGTCCTTGGTGATGACGATCTTCTCGACGCTCGACGCATGGCGGCCCTCTTAGCCGGGATCCTCGCCATGAATCACAAGACCGACTTCGCCAACTTAATCGCCAGACGACTTCAGACCGCTGAACAGGCGCTCGATCAGGCGCTCGCCGAAATCAGCCTTCTGACCCACGACATGACGCGCCACCGCGCCGGCGCCCGGTTCGCCGCCCAGGCGGGCCACCAGGCCCTGGTCGACGTCCAGGCCGCGGCCGGGGCGCTTGTCGAGGGGCGGTCCCGGCTCGTGGCCAGTCACGATCGACTGGCGCGCATCGCCCGCACGCTCGGCATAATCGTCACAGCCGGCGGACCGCTGGAGGGCAAGGATCAGCCCGCCGGCGGAGCGACGGCGCTGGCGCTGGACGCCTGATGCTCCAGGCGGGGCTGCTGATCATCAGTCTGGTCGCCCTGGCCGCCCCTGTCGTCTGGGGCGGTCGCGCCGACCGCTGGGCCGCCGTGCTTCTGCTGGCGGACATGGTGCTCAGCCCATTGGCGCAGCATCTGATGCTCGGCGATGTCCGCTGGGGCGTCGCCCTGGTGGATCTCGCCTGCGCGATCGGCCTGATCGGCCTGGCGTTGCGGGCGGACCGATGGTGGCTTCTGTTCGCCGCTGGTCTGCAGGTCGCCGTCGTCCTGACCCATTTCGCCGCCCTGGGCCCCGCCTTCATCTATAACTGGACGGCCGTCACGGTCAGGCTTGCGACCTGGATCGCCTTGCTGATCGTGCTTCTGGCCGGCGCCTATGAAGCTCATCTGGTGCGCCGGTATCGATTGCTGCCTGGCGCGCCGGCCTAACTCACTCTTGTTGATTTCGCCGTCGCCAGGGGCTGACGGCGAGGAGATTCCCCCATGGCCGAGAGCCACATGCCGACCTTCGCCGACCTGTTCGCCGAATGGGACATCCTTCGCCGGTTCGACGGCTTCCTGCCCGATGAATTTGCATCCTACGAAGCCTGCTGCGCGGCCGAGCGCGATTTTGAGATGCGGCTTGAGCGATGCGAGAGCCAGTTGCTCGCCTGCACGCCCACGTCCGAACGGGAAGCCGCCTGGCTGCTCGAGGTGATCAATACAGGCGAGGGGCTCACGCCTCAGACGTTCGCCACATTGAACCGCATCCAGGCGTGGATGATGTCGCGCGGCATGACGGCGGAGGGGATGGCTTCGACATCGCCGCGTCCCTCACAGATACGGTATGCCGCGTCCGCCGCAGACAGGGAGGCCGCCCCCAGGCCTTGAACCGTCGCGCACCGTCGAAGCCGAGGCTTGGTTCCCGGCGCGGGCAGAGCCTGCGTTGGGGCGCCAGGCCAGGCTCGACGGCGCCCGTCATTCGCGGATGCGAAGTCAAACCGACATCAAGATGTCGAATTTCCGTTACGCGCCGCTTCTATGTCGGCCCCTTCGGTAAGGGGCCGCCCAGTGAGTCACGAGCACGAAGTGGGGCAGGCGCTTGTGACGCACAATCGTGCGCTTCTCGCCTATGTGCGACGGAGACTGGCGTCGAGCGCCGATGCGGAAGACGTCGCGCAGGAGGCTATTCTGCGTGTGCTTTCCCGTGCGCGGGTGGCGCTGATCACGGATCCGCTGTCCTACGCGATGCGGGCCGCCCGCAATATTCTGATCGATCGCGCGCGCCGATCAGAAACCACGCCTTTTGACGATTTCGGCGAGACGGACCACCAAGCGGACGGCGCGGCGTCTCCCTTGGAAGCGCTGGACATGAACCAACGGCTGCGTCTGTGTCAGAAAGCCTTGGACGCCATGCCCGCCGTGCGCCGCGAGGTGTTCGTGAGACGCCGCGCCGGCGAGGAATCCTATGAACATATCGCCGGCGAATTGAACATGTCGGTTGAGGCGGTTCAGAAACACTATAGTCGCGCCGCTCAGACGCTTCGCAAGACGGCGGAGGGGCGTCATGTCGACTGAAATCTTTGACGCTCGTGACGACCGGGCGGCGGCCCTTTGGGCGGATGAAAAGCAGGGAGACGGCTGGACCCCGGCGCGGCAGGCCGCGCTGAACACCTGGCTGGCGGGGCGGCCCGATCGACAGC
The DNA here is from genome assembly GCF_011064825.1 of Brevundimonas mediterranea. Taxonomy (NCBI): domain Bacteria; kingdom Pseudomonadati; phylum Pseudomonadota; class Alphaproteobacteria; order Caulobacterales; family Caulobacteraceae; genus Brevundimonas; species Brevundimonas mediterranea. The sequence goes on along the minus strand of NZ_CP048751.1, from coordinate 103,288 downwards.
GCCTGCTGGAGCAGCATGAGGCTCTGATCGCCGATCCGGCCATCCTGTGGGCGGCGCGGCGAGCCGCTCACCGGACGGCGAAGCCGGGCCTGTTCGCCTCGACGCCGGCCTGGGTGAAGATCTGGGCGCCGGCGGGCCTGGCCGCCTGTGTCGCCTGCGCGGCCTTGTTCGGCGCAAATTCCTCCCTTCGGGGAGAGATGATCGTCGGTCGTCGCGGCGTTCCGCAAGCCGTGGCGTTGGCGGATGGCTCGGCGGTCCGGCTGAATGGCGCAAGCAAGGTGCGTGTCCTGCTGGGCGACACGGAACGGAGACTGCGACTGGACGGCGAAGGCTTCTTCGAAGTCGCCCATGACGCTGGCCGCCCCTTCACGGTGGAAGCCGAAGGGGTGCGGATCACCGCCGTCGGCACTCGGTTCAACGTGGACTCTCTCGAGACCCCTGACGGCCCGATGGTCGAGGTCGTGGTGTTCGAAGGCGCCGTCGATGTGACGCCGACCAAGGGGCGCGTCGTGCGAATCCGGGCCGGGGAGCGTGGTCGGGTGCTGAAGGCCGGTGTTCAACGCGCCAGCCTGCGACAACCCGAGGCCAAGACCGACCTTCCATCCTGGACCAGGGGGTGGCTGGAACTGGATGAGACGACGCTGACCAGCGTGATCGGCGATCTGAAACGGACCACCGGGGTGGAGGTCTCACTCTCTGATCCGAAACTGGGCCGTGCGCTCGTGAGCGGTCGTTTCTCCTATGAGAATCCCGAGAACGCCCTGGCCGCGATCGCCCGGCTTCATGGGCTCAGGCTGACCCGAAAAGACGCTGGCCGCTATCTGCTGTCTGAAGCTTAGGTGACGGATAGAGCAAGTTTTCAAGACGGGTGTCAGGACCGCGATGTTCGTCGTCTTCCCCAATAGCGGCCAGGTTCGGCCGCGGGGGATCTATCACATGCGCATTTACAAGACCGGCCTCCTTGCGGCGGCCGCCGTCGCCGTCCTGACATCCGCCGCCGCTCCGGCCCAGGCCTGGCAGGCCGCCAGCAGCGCCGAGGCGCGCGCCGCCATCAACATCCCGGCGCAGGATCTGGGACGTGCGATCCAGACCCTGTCACGTCAGACCGGCCTGCAGATCGTCTTCGACCCTGAACTGACGCGGGGTCTGCGGGCTCAGGCCGTTTCCGGCTCCATGACTCCCCGTGAGGCGCTTCGCCGGATGATCGCAGGCTCCGGCGTCGAGGCGCGCGAGGTTCGCGGCGTTCTGACCCTGGTGCGCCAGACGGCCGAGGCGTCCATGCCCACCCCGGATGCGACGGTGCTGGAGGAGGTCCTGGTGGTCGGCTACGCCGCCGGCATGCGCCGCTCGCTGGACGCCAAGCGCGACGCCGACTTCATATCCGACGTCATCAGCGCTGACGACATGGGCGACCTGCCGGCCAACAATGTGGCCGAGTCCCTGTCGCGCCTGCCGGGCGTCAACGCCGTGCGCAACCACACCACGGGCGAGGGCGACCGGATCACGATCCGCGGCCTGTCGACCGAGCTGAACAACTACACCATGAACGGCGTCCGCATCGGCGGCACCGGTTCCCCGGACGACAGCTTCTATCGCGGCGTGCGGCTCAGCTTTCTGCCGCCGGAAGGCATCGACTCCATCACGGTGGTCAAGAGCCTGACGCCGGACCGCGACGGCGACGCCCTGGGCGGCTCCATCGACATCCGCACCCCTACCGCCTTCGACCACAAGCCGACCTACGGCGTCCTGTCGGCCTCGGCCGGTCTGCTGGACAAGTTCGACGACAAGACCTCGGGCGAAGTTTCCGGCTCCTTCGGCCGCCAGTTCAACGACCACTGGGGCGTGTTCGTCACCGCCAGCTGGTCGCGGCGCAAGTCCCAGTTCGAACAGAACGGCGTCGATGGCGATAACCAGCCTCCCGTCTGGTACGAAGACAGCGAAAGCCTGGGTTGGGAAACCGATACCTTCGTGCTGCGCGGCATGGACCTGGCGTTCGGCGAGACCGAGGTCGAGCGCAAGGGGCTGAACGCCAGCCTCGACTACCGCGGCGATCACCACGACTTCCACTTTCGCGGTCAGTTCAATGAATACACCCAGGACGAGTTCGACAACCGGCTGAACTTCCGCAACGACACGTCGAAGAACTCCACGCGACTAACCCAGGTGGACAAGACCGCCACGGGCCTGGCCAACCCGGACGACGCCATCATAGGTTCAGGCACCAAGGGCAATATCTATTCCTATACCACCGCCCAGATCGTTGACCGGGACGGCGACGGCGTCATCACCGATGCGGACCGATCGACCAGGTCCTACTACACACTGAACGGCGCCTCGGGGACCTGGGATCCGCAGGGTTTCCGTCTGCGTCGCTTCTGGGAAGGCTCGCGCGAGACGGGGTCTCTGATGTCGCTGAACCTGGGTGGCGTCAGCCGCTACGGCGACTTCAAGCTCGACTACGATCTGTCCTACGCCAAGTCCGAGGACAATATCGACGACAGCTACGACATGGAGTTCCGTAGCGACAAATACGGCTGGCTGGGCAACAAAGGCGTCGATATCGTCAACTTCGGCGACAGCCGCTTCCCCAAATGGGTGCTGAACGACGCCGGCATGGCGGCGGTGCAGGACCCGGCGCAATACAAGTATGCGGGCCTATCCGGCGAGGTCGGCGGGGCGCAGGAGGATCTGTGGCAGGGCCAGTTCAACGCCGAATGGCGGCCCGTTTCGCCCTGGCTGGACTCGGTAAAGGGCGGCGCGAAATTCTATTCCTCCAAACGCGCGACCTATAGCGGCGAGTTCCTTGATCTGGACGCGGAGGGGACCCTGGCGGACTTCTCGGCCTTCTACGGCAAGGAGGTCACCGACCTGTTCGACGGCGAATATACGGGCCTCTATCGTCTGGGCGTGATCATCGACAATCAGGCCATGTTGGCCGAGCTTCAGCGGGCGATGAACGGCGACAGCAGCTTCTTCGAAGGCTTCGCCACCGATCCCTCCAGCGCCAAGGTCAGCGGAGAAGACAGTTTCGAGTTCAAGGAAGACATTCTCGCCGGCTATCTGATGGCCACGGCCCGCTTCGGCGACGCCCAGATCATCGGCGGCCTGCGGGTCGAGAGCACCCGCAACGACATCTCGGCCTATGTGCTGGACGAGGTTCAGGGTGAGCGATTCACCACGGACAAGAGCGACTTCGTCAATGTCCTGCCGTCGATCCACCTGAACTATGCGCTGAATCGCAACACCAAGGTGCGGGCGGCGATCTGGACCAGCTTCGCCCGTCCCGACATCGCGCGCATGACCTCGGCCCGGGAATACAGCTACGACATCGATCCGGACGGCGACGGCGAGGAGAACCCCACCTCAGACTGGGTGCTGATCGGCATCGAACAGGGCAACCCGGATCTGAAGCCGATGAAGGCGATCAACTACGATCTGTCGATCGAGCGCTACAACGGCGACACCGGCGCCTATTCGCTGGGCCTGTTCTACAAGGATATCGAGAACTTCCTGTTCCGCTCGGCCTCCAGCAACATCCGCGACGGCACGGCGGGGGCGAACATCGGGCCGGACGGCGTCACCATCTCCATGCCCAACAACGGCAAATGGGCCGAAGTCTACGGTGTCGAGATGAGCGCCCAGCAGATCTTCTACTGGTTGCCGGGCGCCCTGTCGGGCCTGGGCGCAAGCGTGAACCTGACGCTGCAGCATTCGGAAGCCGAGACCGGAATCTCCTGGCACCCGGCGGGCTACACCCTACCGCTGATGGAGACGCCCGAGGCCATCGCCAATGTGCAGCTGTTCTGGCAGTACAGCGGATGGGAAGCCTACGCCGCCTACAGCTACCAGTCAGAGTTCCTGGAGGGCATCCAAGATTTCGGCAACAATCCTTACGAACAGGACTATGAGTTTGTGGATCTGAACGTGCGGCGCAAGCTGTGGGGCGGCGCCACCGCTTCACTGCAGGTGCAGAACCTCTTCGACAACCACACCTACTGGTACACCGCCGGTTCGAGCACGGGGTCCAGCCGGGCCTATATCAAGAACGGGCGGTCGATCTCGCTCGGCCTGACCTACGTCTTCTGAGGTGGCGAAAATGATGTTTGCTCGCACCCTCATGCTCGGGGCCGCTGTCGCGGCCCTGGGCGTCTCCACCGGCGCCCAGGCACTCGCCCAGACGCAGCGTCCGGATCGCCCCGAACCAACGCCGGTCCAGGCGTCCGAACGCCCAATAGCGCCAGCGACGGTGCAGCCGGAGCGGATCATTCTCAACCTGACCGCTGATCCGGCGCATCAGATGGCAGTCACCTGGCGCACCGCGCCGGGCCTGGACGGTCAGGTGGAGTTCGCCGAGGCCCAGGACGGGCCGGACTTCATCGCCTCCGCCGTTCGCGTGGCCGCGACCACCGACGACGCGGTCCTGGCGGTGCGCGAGGCGGCGGACTTCCGCGCCGCCTATCATTCGGCCGTAATGAAGGGGCTGAAGCCGGCGACCGTCTATGTCTACCGGGTCGGTTCGGGCGGGGCCTGGTCCGAGTGGCTGCAGTTCAGGACGGCGGCCGCGACGCCCGAGCCCTTCACCTTCCTGTATTTCGGGGACATGCAGAACAATATCCTCAGCGAGGCGTCCCGCACCCTGAGGATGGGGTTCCGCAAGGCCGGTGACGCGGCCTTCGTCATCCACGCCGGCGACCTGATCAACCGGCACGACAGCGACAACGAGTGGGGCGAATGGTTCGCCTCGGGCGGATTCCTGTACGCCCAGACGCCGCAGATGCCGACGCCGGGCAATCACGAATACGGCCGCGGCCCGATCCTGAACCCCCAATGGCGCCGGCAGTTCACCCTGCCGGAGACCGGGCCGGCGGGCGCCGAACGTCTGAAGGAAACCGCCTGGACCGTCGATTATCAGGGTCTGCGCCTGATCTCGATCGACGCCCCGCTGTTCCATGGCGACGAGGCCATGCGGGCCGAAATGGTGCGATGGCTGGATCAGGTCCTGGCCGACAATCCGAACCGCTGGACAGTGCTGTTCCTGCACTTCCCGCTGTTCTCGATCGACCCCGACCGGGACAACAGCCGCGTCCGGGATGCGCTGAAGCCGCTGATCGACAAGTACGGAGTGGACCTGGTGCTTCAGGCCCACGACCACGGCTATGCGCGCGGCGCCATAGGCGAGGGGGCCATGACCAACGCCGGCCCTGGCCACAGGTCGGACCAGGGCTCGACCTATGTGGTCTCGGTCGCCGGGCCGAAGATGTATCCGATGGCGGATCTGACCTGGGCCGACCGGACGGCCGCGCGGACCCAGACCTTCCAGACGCTGAATGTGTCGCAAGACGCGGTGGTCTATCGCGCCTTCACCGCGACAGGCCGCGAACTGGACGCCTTCCGCCTGACGAAGGGCGAGGACGGGGTCGCCAGGATGGAAACGCTGGAGGGGGAAGAGCGGGGGAACTGATCCGCCCCCTTTTTCTGAAGCGCCGGAGGCTGGCGTTTTCCGGCCCGAGTCAGGGTGATCGGATATCCTCCGCAGTCGAGGCGTCCGATGACCGCCGTCAGAGCAGCAGAGTCTTGATATTGGTCAAGGCCGCCTCCCGGATATCTGCTGATCTGCCCAGCGCTCGCTAGGAGACGGCCATGACGCTCAGCACCGAGGACGTGATTCACGCGTTTGAAGAACGTGTTCACATTGAGCTCACCCGCAACTTTGGCCGCTTCGAGGGCGACGCCATCGACGCCTTCCTTGCGCGCCAGACCGGCGCGTCGAGCCTGGCTTGAGGAGTACGGCTATGACCCTGCGCAGCGTTATGTTCCACCTCGATGACGGCGACGCGCCGCTGCGCTTCGCGCCGCCGCTTCTGCAGTTCGCCCGGGACTACCAGGTGCGCGATCTCGTCGCCGCCGCCCCTGGGCGGCTGCCCGATCCCTTCGTCGCCGCAGCCTTTCCCCTCGCACAGGCGCAGGCGCGAGAGCGTGAGATGTACGACCTGATCGAGTCGCTCCAACAGGCCCTGTGCGAGGCGGCCGACGGGTTCGCGCTCGACTTCCGCAGCGCCGGGGTTCTCGATGTGACGGCCTTCCTGCTCGACCAGGCGGCGCGTTGCGACCTGATCGTGACCCGCCAGCACCGTGCGCTGGACACCGATCTGGGTCAGGCGGATCTGAGCCGTCTGGTCCTCCAGGCCGGCCGACCGGTGCTGGCCGTGCCGAGGTCCGCCGAGACCCTGCGGTTCAGACGGGTCCTGATCGGCTACAAGCGCTCGCGCGAAGCGCGCCTCGCTCTATCCGCCGGACTGCCGCTGATGTCGCGCGCCGACCGTATCCTGGTGGCGGCGCTGGGGGAGGGGACGACCGCACCCCAACTGGCGGACGCCGTCGACTTCCTCAAGGGGCACGGATTGCCGGCGGAGGGCTGGCAGAATACAGACATAGCGGACGCCGATGCGGCGGAAGGCTTGCTGCAGATCGCCGAAGACGACGACAGCGATCTTATCGTAGCGGGCGCCTATAGTCGCGGCCGACTGAGGGAAGTCGTCCTGGGCGGCGTCACCCACGCGCTGTTGCAGCAGACCGGACTCGCCTGCCTGCTCATCCACTGAGCGGCGCGGTCTCCGGGACGGCCGCCCTGTGCCCAGGACTCCGGTCCTTCCCCATGAAGTCGCCGGCCAGACGGGCCAGCACGGCCCACCCGCCGCCCAGGACTGCGACCGCGACTGCGGCGGCCAGAAGCGCAGGGCCGGGCGGCTGGAGGGCGAACATCCGGGCGAGGGGCGGCGCGGAGAAGATGAGGCTCATCGCCCCCGACATGAGCAGGACGATGACCCAGTAGGCGCGTCTCTGGCGCGCGAAGATGCGCGCTGAGGCGGCGGAATCGACCAGGCCGAGCATCAGATTGCCCCCGATCAGGGCCAGGAAGGCGGCGCCCCGCGCCTCGGCCTCGGTCGCCCAGGACAGGCCCCAGACATACAGGCCGAGGACCAGGACGAGGACGCCCGCGCCCTGGGCCAGGGCGGCGATCACCTGCCTCGGTCCGAACAGCGGCGATCCCGCCGGACGGGGGGGACGGCGCATGGCGTTCCGCTCGGAGGGTTCGGCCTCGAACACCAGGGCGCAGATCGGATCGACCGCAAGCTCGAGCAGAACGACATGGAGGGGAAACAGCAGCGGCGGCAGGCCCAGAAGGACCGGCGCGAGCGCGAGGCCGGCGATGGGGACGTGGATGGCCGTGACATAGGTCAGGGCCCTTTGCAGGTTCGCGAAGATGCGGCGTCCGAGCCGCACTCCGCCGATGATGGAGGCGAACCGGTCGTCCAGCAGGACGATGTCCGCCGCCTCGCGCGCGACATCCGTGCCGCGCCGTCCCATGGCGATGCCGATATGGGCCGCCTCCAGAGCGGGGGCGTCGTTGACGCCGTCTCCGGTCATGGCGACCACGCCGCCCGCCGCCTTGAAGGCCTGGACCAGCCGCAGCTTCTGGTCGGGTGTGACCCGGGCGAAGATGCGAACGTCCCTGACGCGGCTCGGAAGGGCCTCCTGCGACAAGGCGGCGACGTCCTGGCCGGTCATGACGCCGGCCGTCTCGTCCAGACCGGCCTCGCGGGCGATGGCCAGAGCCGTGGCCGGATGGTCGCCGGTGATCATGGCGACGGCGATCCCGGCTTCGCACGCGTCCCGCAGCGCTGCAGCCGCGTCGGGGCGCAGCGGATCGACAAAGCCCAGCAGGCCTTCGTAGATGAAGACGGCCTCCCAGGGATCGTCAGGAAAAGACTCCGAGGTCCGGCAGGCGGCGACGGCGAGCACGCGCAGGCCCTCGCCGGCGAGGCGGTCCACCGCGCGAAGCTGCGCGGCGGCCTGGTCCGGGGTCAGGCGGCACAGCCGGAACACGGCTTCCGGCGCGCCCTTGGCGGCCGCGAACGCGCCCTCCGGTCGGGACCAGAGCTGCACGACCACAGGCTTCTCCGGACGCAGCGGCCAACTCCTGACCGGGTCGGACTCCGGCGCCGCACTGAGGCGCAGCACCGCCCGATCCATGGGGTCGATCGACCGGCGCGCCGAGGCCAGGGCGGCGGTTCTCAGCACGGCGGCGCCGGAGGCGGGCAGGCCGTCGGCGATCGCATGGTCGACGCCGTCGACCGTCAGCCGGACCAGCTCCATGCGGTTCTCGGTCAGGGTTCCGGTCTTGTCGACGCACAGCAGGGTGACGCCGCCGAGCGCCTCAACGGCGGCGGCGCGGCGCACGAGGACATTGTGGCGCGCCAGCCTCCAGGCGCCGAGGGCCATGAAGACGGTGAGGATCATCGGGAATTCCTCGGGGATCAGCGCGATGGCGAAGGTCATCCCCGCCAGGATCGCCTCCATCCAGTCGCCGCGCGTCAGGCCGTAGGCCGCAGTGATCAGGGCGCAGAAGACCAGGGCGGCCAGGCCCAGAAGACGCACGAGCCGCCCGGACGACCGTTGCAGGGGCGTGGGCTCGTCGTCCATCTCGGCCAAGGCGCCGCCGATCCGCCCCAGCGCCGTGCGAGCTCCGGTCAGGACCACTTCGGCGACCGCGTGCCCTCGCACGATCAGGGTTCCCGCGAACAGGCGCGCATCGTCGCCCGCGCCGCCGGGCGTCTTCAGCACTGTGGCGGATTCCCCCGTCAGGGCGGATTCGTCCACGCCCAGCATGTCGCCCCCGAGGAGGCGGCAATCTGCCGGGAGTCTTTCACCCTCTCCGACGAGGACGAGGTCGCCGGGCACGAGATCCTGGGTCGGAATGCGGCGTTCGCGACCGTCCCGGATGACGCGCGCGGACGGCTGGGCGAGGGTCCGCAGCGCCGCCAGGGCGCGCTCGCCGCGAAGGTCCTGCACGACAACCAAGGCGAGGGTCACCACCACGCCGCCGATCAGGAAGAGGCCCTCGCCATGATCGCCGATCACCAGATAGAGAAGCGCCGCCGCGGCCACGAGAAGCAGCATCGGCTCGCGCGCCGCGTCGTAGACGCTGGCCCGTATCGTTCGGTTTTCAGGTTGCTGAAGGCTGTTCGGCCCGCCGCTCTCGAGACGGCGGCGCGCTTCGGCCTCCTCGAGGCCGCGCCTGTCTCGCGGGGACGCCGCGACGTCCCAGGCGTCGGCGAAGTCTGGCGGCATGCGTCCTGGCGAGCCTAGTGCGCGAGGAGCAGGCACAGGTCGCTCCGATCCAGAAGCGATCGGGTCACGCCTCCGAGAACCCACTCCCTCAAACGGGAATGACCGTAGGCGCCGGCGACCAGAAGGCCGCAACCTGTCTCCCTGGCGTGGTCCAGCAACCGGTTCCCTGCCGCAGCGTCTTCGGCGGACAGGATCTCGATATCGACCTCGATCCCGTGACGCGCGAGAAAGGTCGCGACCTCGACGAGCGCGGCCTGGGCGTCGCCGCGATCCTCCCCGGCGCAGACCTGGGCCAGACGAACGGCCGACGCCTGCTTGAGCAGGGGAACGGCGCCGGCGACCGCCCGCCGGGACTCCCGCGTGTCCTTCCAGGCCACCAGGGCCGGCCGGCCGAGCGCCGGGCCCGCACTGGAAGGGACGATCAGGACCGGGCGTCCGGCGCTCATGACGATATCGACGGGGTTCGACCGGCCATAGGGCGGCCTGGGGATGCGGCCCGGCATGACGATCAGGTCCGCGAGGCGGGCGTGCTCGATCAGAACGTAGGCGGGCCATCCGATCCGGCCGCGCCAATCGACGGCGAGACCCTCGGCCAAGGCGCGAAACCGTCTTTCGGCCGTCAGGAGCTCCGCCTCGGCGGTCGCCTCGTAGTCGCTGAGCAAGACCGTGAGCGCGGCGCCGCCGGTGAAGGGGTCGTCGCCGATCAGCGGCGGAACGGCCACGGTGCACACGCCGGTCAGAGCGGCCGAGAACCGCGCGGCAAGTTCAACGGCCTGGCGGACGGCGGCGTCGCCCGCCTCTCCGGACTCCACGGCGACGATCAGGCTGGCGTAGGTCATGGCGTTCTCCTTGGACAGGAGGATGACGCCTTGCGGGGAGGGGGCCTTGATCAGGGTCAAGCGGCCGATTGACATTGATCAAGGTGGAGGCCGGAGGGCGCGCCCAGGGTGTCGGTCATCAGGGAGAAGCGGAACATGAGCCTGAAGCGCTTGGTGGCGATCACGGACGGGGGCGCTGGCGACGGCGAGACCTTGGCCTTCGCGGCGGCCCTGGCTGCCCAGCACGAGGGGAGTGTGGAGGTTCTGCCGGTCTATCCGGACATGGCCGTGGACATGGTGACGCTGGGATTGACCCTCGGTTCCACCTTGTCGCAGGAGGCGATCGACGAATTGGCCCGGGCGCAGCTCGAACTGCAGCGCCGCATCGAGGCGACGGCCGCCCGTGCCGCAGCCGCCCATGACGTGGTCTTCGGCGCCGGCGACGGCGCCCCCCGGATGGCGGTGCTGGAGCGCGGGCTGCGGCCGGCCCTGGCGCTGACGCGCATCCTGGCCCTGTGCGACCTGGTCGTCATGGGACAGGCCTATGCGGCCGGCGCGGGGCGCGACGCACTCGCCCAGATCCTGCTCGACCTGCGCGCGCCGGTCCTGGTCGGCCGTGGCGATCCAGCCAGGCTGGACGGCCCGGCCGCCATCGCCTGGGACGGCAGCCCGCAGGCGGGGCGGGCCGTCCGCGCCGCCCTGCCGCTTCTGGCCATGGCGTCGGAGATTCATATCCTGCAGTGCGTGTCCGGCCTCGACAGGTCCACAGCTGACCCGGATGTCGATCGGCTCAACGCCTATCTGAAGGCCCATGGCGTCGGCGAAGGGGTCGCGGTTCTGGTGGAGGGTGAGGAGGGGCCGGCCCTGGTCGGCGCCGCGCGCTCCCGCCGTTCGGGCCTGCTGGTCGCGGGCGCCTACGGTCATTCGCGGCTGCGCGAGACTATGTTCGGCGGCGCCACGCGGGCCTTCCTGAAGGACGCGGACGGGCCGAGCCTGGTCCTGGCGCACTGACGCCGTGATGGAAAGATCCTGCGCGTGAGCCTCACCCTGACTTTCCACGGCGCGGCGGAGTGCGTGACCGGCTCCTGCATGCGGCTGGACACCGACCATGGCCGGTTCCTGGTGGATTGCGGCATGTTCCAGGGGCCGAAGACGCTGAAGACGTTGAACTACGAAGCCTTTCCCTTTGACCCGGCTTCGATCGACGGCGTCTTTCTGACCCATGCCCACATCGACCATTCCGGCCTGCTGCCCAAGCTGGTTCGGGCCGGCTATCGCGGGCCGATCTACGCCACCCGCGCGACGCGCGATCTGTGCGAGGTGATGCTGGCCGACTCCGCCGAGATCCAGGAAGGCGAGGTGGAGCATCTGAACCGACGCAAGCTGCGTCGCGGCGAAAAGCCGGTCGAGCCGATCTATTCGACCGTCGACGTGGATCCCGCGCTGCGCCTGTTCCAGACGGTGAAGTTCGGCGAACGGTTCGCGGCGGGGCCGGGCATGGAGGCGACCTGGTGGCCGGCCGGGCATCTGCTCGGCGCGGCGTCGATCGAACTGGCGATCGCGGCAGGCGGGGAGACCGTCCGCCTGCTGTTCTCAGGCGACCTGGGCTCGGGGCGCCAGCCCTTCCTGCCCGCACCCGACGGCCCCCGCGACGTGGACCATGTGATCCTGGAGAGCACCTATGGCGACCGTGACCGCGAGGATCTCGACCTGGAGGGACGCCGCGCAGGGCTGGCCGAGGAGTTGCGGGCGGCCCAGGCGGCCGGCGGGCCGCTGCTGATGCCGACCTTCGCGGTCGGACGGGCGCAGGAGCTGATCCTCGACCTCCTCGCCGTCATGGACGCCGACCCCGCGCTCGCCGGGGAAATCTACCTGGACTCGCCGCTGGCCATTGAGGCGACCGACGTCTTCCTGCGGCGGGGCTGGAATCCGGACGCCGGCTCCAATCCGTTCGAGACGTTGCGTCATGCGACGCGCCTGCATCATCTGCAGCGGCCGCAGGAGAGCGACGGCCTGGAGCGCATACGGGGCTGGCACGTGATCCTGGCCGGCAGCGGAATGTGCGACGCCGGCCGGATCCGTCGCCATCTGAAGCGGCTGCTGTGGCGACGGGAGACGACGGTGCTGATCACCGGCTTCCAGGCGGCGGGAACGCTTGGCCGCCTGCTGCTGGAGGGCCGGCCGATCCTCCGCATCCAGGGCGAGGACATCCGGGTCGGGGCGCGGATTCGCACCCTTGACGCCTATTCCGGCCACGCCGACGCGACGGATCTCGTGAACTGGCTGAAGGCGCGCGGACAGGTGGGAGGAAGCGTCCTGCTCGACCACGGCGAACCCGTAGCGCTGGAGGCCCTGCGCGCAAGGCTGGCCGACGGAGGATGGAGAACGGCCGTCCCGGCCATGGACGACGCCTTCGTCCTGACGAAGACCTCGGCCGAGCGCCTGGTCGGGGGGCGGCCGCGCCTGGCGCCGGGACAGGCGGCGCGGCTCGATTGGCACAATGATCGGGCCGACTTCCTGGTGCGCCTGAACGAGGTTTTGCAGGCGCAGCCGGACGACGGCGCGCGGACGGCGCTGTTGCAACGGCTTGGTCGTCTGCTGTGACCGACGGCGCTTGACCGAGATCAAGGCGGCCGTCCGGCAGGCGTCGATGCTGCGACGAAAGGAGGAGGACGTCATGAGCACCGGGCTTCCCGTCTTCGACACGACGGTCCAGGAGACGAATGAATGGCTGCGCGCCGTCGAGACGCGGTTGCCGCCGTGCAGTCGGGTCGAGGCCTACGGGGCCACGCGCGCCGTGCTGCAGGGGTTGCGCGACCGGCTGCCGCTGGCGTTGGTTCTTGGCCTGTCGGCGCAGCTGCCGATGCTGATGCGAGGTTTCGTCCTGGAAGGCTGGCGTCCTGAGGAGGCCGGCGGCTCGCGGGACCTCAAGACCTTCCTCGACGACGTCGAAGGCCGGCTGCCGCCCGGGTTTCCGCGCGAGACGATTGCGGCCGCGCAGGCCGTGTTGGCGGTCGCCGCCAAGCGGCTCGATCCGGGCGAGGTCGACAAGATCATTCGACATTCGCCGGGTGCGCTACGCACGCTATGGCCGGTCGAAGCCGGGGGGAGGTGAGGTCGTCATGCGCAAGGGACTGCTCTTCGTGCTGGCCGACGGCGGGCGCGCCCGGTTCGTGGAACGGGACGTCGAGACCGGCGCCTTCGTCACCCTGGAGGCCATCGACAATGCGGCCTCGCTCCGTCGTCTGCGCCGCGAACTCCGCGCCAGCCCGCCGGCCCGAACCTTCAACAGCGTGGGGCGGCTGCGGCACGCCGTCGGACGGGAGGATTATCTGCGCCCCGCCAAGGAGGCCTTCGTCGCCACTGTCGCGAGCCGCGCCGTGGAACTGGTGCGACGGCGCGGGCTTCAGGGCGTGGTCCTGGCTGCGCCTCCGCAACTGATCGGGCCGCTGCGACGCCGGTTCCGCGACGGCCGGGTCGCGCTTGTGGCGCGCACGATCGGCAAGGACCTGACCCGGGAACCGGACCATGCGCTCGACACCTGGTTCGAGCGTCTCGGCCGGGGGCGGCTGCTGGGGCCGCTGACGGGATATTCGAGCTGATTTGACCCTGATCAAGACGCGTCGGCGGCGCATCGGGAATTGTCGTGGCGTTCAAGCCATTCAAGGAGATTTTCTCATGGCCTCCCACCCGACATCGCCTTCCGTTCCCGCCAGGTCGGCCGTTCCTGGTCCCCTGGGGCCGATCCAGCGGGAATTCGACCGACTGTTCGACCGCTTCGCCGGCTGGAACATCGGCTCCGACCTCGCCCTCTCGCCGCGCATGGACGTTACGGAGACCAAGGACGGCCTCGAGCTGAGCATCGAGCTTCCAGGCCTGACCCAGGCGGAGGTCAAGGTCGCCGTCGAGGACGAGGTGCTCACCGTCAGCGGCGAGAAGAAGGCGGAGAAGACCGTCGAGGAGAAGGACTATCGCCTGTCCGAGCGCAGCTACGGCGCCTTCTCGCGCTCGATCGTCCTGCCGCGCAGCGTCGACGCCGACAAGATCACTGCGGTGATGAAGGACGGCGTGCTGAAGATTTCCGCGCCCAAGGACGGCCAGGCGACGACACGGACCGTCGCCATCCAGGCGTCGCATTAGGCCGTCGCGACCGGGAGGGCGTCATGGACGCGCGTGACGCCATTCGAGGCCGCCGGGCGGTCCGTCTTTACCGCCACGTCCCTCTCGGTTGCGATCTCATCCAGGGGGTGGTCGAGGACGCCGTCTGGGCGCCCAGCGGCATGAACCAGCAGCCCTGGCGCTTCTTCGTCATCGAGGGGCGCGAACGGCTCGCCCGGTATTCTGCGAGCCTATGGAGGGGGCTTCAGAGCATCTTGATATCGGTCAAGGTTATCGTCGGCCAAACGACCATGATCCTCCGATGAAAGGAGTTTTCCATGTCCCATGAACGGTCTGAAACCCATAACCCCCACGATGCCGCCGCCCGTCTGCATGATGCCGTCGATGAGCGAACGGCGGCCTTGCGGAAGTCCGCCAAGCGCTGGCGAAAGGCGGGGCGCAGGGAAATGCGGCGCCTGAGACGCGAGGTCGAGGCGGGCGCGGAGCATCTGGGCGATCAGGCGCGCGCGCGGCCGGTGACGAGCGGCGCGATTTTCGCTGGTCTGACCGCCTTCGCCGCCCTTGCGGGGTGGGCCGCCTGGCGCAGCCGACGTCCGGACGCCTGAGGCGCGCTCGCCCCCGAACACGCGCCGCCTCGGACAAGAGCCAAGCTGACAATTGGAGAAACAGCCCATGATCCGCGTTCATCTTGTCGCCCTGGTGTTGATCAATCTCGCAGCGGCGGCTGCCGCTCAGGAGCCGACGGTCGAGCGGACGGTCCAGCAGGACGCGGCCGATCGGGGCGGCTGGGTGGCGCGGCGGACCTGCGCCAGTTGCCACGCCGTGGCGCGGACCGGAACCAGTCCGATGGAGACGGCCCCGCCCTTTCGCGACATCGTGCGACGACGGTCCCTGTCGGAGCTTGAGAACCGCTTCGTCGACGGCGCGATCGCCGACCATCCGTCGATGCCGGACTATGTGTTCCGGGCGCGCGAGATCGACGACCTGATCGCCTATCTGGAATCGCTCCAGGCGGAGGAGCGCACGCCGTGACCGAGCGTCTTCCCGCGCCGCCCGAGGTGGTTCGCCACGCGGTCCGCCTCCTTGACAGCCAGAGGCTGGCGACGGTCGCGGTCAACGGCGCCGACGGCTACCCCTGGGCGGCGACGGTCGGCTATGTGAACGAAGGCCTGATCCTCTATTTCGTCTCTGCGCGCGACAGTCTTCGGACCGAGCGTCTGGCGGCGGACGACCGGACGGCGGCGGTGGTGCGGTCCGGCGCCGACTCAGCGGACGCCTTGGGCGTCGCCATGACCGGGCGCGCCGCAGAGGTTGTCGACCTCGAGCTCGTCGCGCACGTCAACGACCTGGTTGCGAAGCGCAGACGCGATCAGCATGCCTTCGGCGCCGCCTCCAACGCCGTGGCGCTTTTCCGTTTCTCGCCGGAAAGCCTGAGTCTTGTGACGGTGAGCGACGGCCGCAGCGCGCCCCGTCGTTTCCGGCTGGATACTGTTTAGCCAGGCTTCACACAGGGAGGACCAGTCGGACCCACGTTCCGGAACCGCTTGTCTCATAGGCGAACTGGCCTTCCAACTGACGACACAGGCTGCGCACCAGCGACAGGCCGAACCCTTCCGGCAGCCGACCGCCGGCCGCGCCTTCTCCGTCGTCCGTCACGGTCAGCATCAGGCTTTCTCCGGCAGGAGCCAGCAGGACGGAGATCCGGCCGGAGCGTCGCGCCAGGCTATGCTCCAGGGCGTTGCCGACCAATTCCGCGGTGACCGCCGCAAGAGCCGAGGCGCGCTGGGCGTCCATCGTGGAGGGGTGGACGTCGATGTGGATCTCGGCGTCCCGATCCAACGCGTCGAGTTCCGCCACGTCCCTGCAGACGTCGCCGAGCAGATCGTCGAGGCGGACGGTCCCGCCATTCTCCTGCAGGCGCTGGTGTAGACGCACGACGGTCTGGACCCGGCGACTTGCTTCCAGGAGGACGCCGGCGGCTTCCGGCCGCGCCGAACGCCCTTCGAGGCGCAGGAGGCTGACGACAGACTGCAGGCTGTTCCCGATCTGGTGATGAGCCGCGCGAACAGCGTCGCGCGCGTCCTGGCTTTGCAGCGGCATGGCGATCTCCTTGTGGTTGTCGGCCAAGCTACCCTTCGCCGGCAGGTCGGCGTTTGATCCAAGTCATGCGCGGACGAGGCGCGGCCCGAAATCCGCCGGACTAGGGCCGGACCACGTCGGCGAGCCAGGCGAACAGACCATCATGAAGCCGGGTCTTGTCGAAGATCGGGACGCCTGCGGCCCGCGCGCGGTTCTCCAGGTCCGTGGGCGGGTGAGTCGTGATCAGGGCGGCAGGCCCCGCTACCCCTTGCTGACGGAGCAAGGACAGAAGCTCGAGCCCCTGAACATCGGGAAGATTCTGGTCAAGGATCAGGGCAGCGGCGGATTCGACATCCTGAGCCAGCGCATGGGCGGCGTTGACGGCCAGGACGACGGTGAAATTCCTGGTTTCGAGGGCGAAGGCGAGCGCGGCGCGGACAGCGGGGTCGTCTTCAACGAGCAGAACGACCGGTGGTGGAGATAGAGACATGGACGGCTTCAAAGTGAAGCCTTTGGTTAAGGCGTCTGCCGTCCAACCGCATTGATCTGGCGCAAGTCAGAGGCCGGCGGCCAGGGCGATCCGCATCAGCTCCGCCATGTTGTGCGCGCCGGTCTTGCTCATCAGATTGGCGCGATAAATCTCGACGGTCCGCGGGCTGATGTCCAGTTCGAAGGCGATCACCTTGTTCAGCTTGCCCTCCACGACTCCGGCCAGGACGTCCCGTTCGCGGGGCGACAGCGAAGACAGCCGGGCCTCGGCCTCGCGCCGGGCGGCGTCCGGCTGCGGCCGCTCGGCGAGGGCCGACCTGACGGCGTCGACCAGGTGTGCGTCGCTGAAGGGCTTCTCCAGGAAGTCGTGCACGCCGGCCTTCATCGCCTGGACCGCCAAGGGTACGTCGCCGTGTCCGGTGATCACCACCACGGGCGTCTGATCGCCCTCGTCGCGGAGCCGTTTCACGAGTTCGAGACCCGTCATTTCCGGCATGCGGATGTCCGTCACGATGCAGGCACCCCGGTCCTCGACATCGGCCAGGAAGGCGGTCGCTGAAGCATGAAACTGCGCGTCGAGCCCGTGGGCCTCAAGAAGAAAAGCCAGCCCCTGGCGAACGCCGTCGTCATCGTCGATGACATGGATTCGGTCACTCATCTGCGGTCTCCTGGTCCGCTGTCGGCAAGGTGAAGATGAATCGGGCTCCGCCTTCCGGCGGATTCTCGGCCCAGATGCGGCCGCCGTGTGCCATGATGATGCCGCGGCAGATCGACAGGCCGATGCCCATGCCGTCCGGCTTGGTCGTCACAAAGGGCTGGAACAGCCGCTCAAGAACAGTCTCCGGAACGCCCGGCCCTGTGTCGGAGACCGTGAAGCGGACCATATCGCCGTCGTCCTCCGCCACGGCGATATGGAGCGCTCTTTTCGGCGCATCCCCCATGGCGTCGATCGCGTTGCGGATCAGGTTTAGGGCGACCTGCTGGACCTGCACCTTGTCGACGATGACGGGGCCGGTGTTCCGGTCAAAGGCGAGATCGACCCGCATCCCCTGGTCCTTGGCGCCCACGAGGGCGAGGGCGCTCGCCTCCTCCATGAGTTTCACGGGGTCCGCCAGCACATGCTCGGTCTCGCCCTTGGCGACGAACTCCCGCAGGCGCTTGATGATGTCGCCGGCCCGCAGGGCTTGATCTCCGGCGGCGGACAAGGCGTTCCGCACCTTGTCCAGGTCCGGCTTCGGCGAGGCGAGCAGGGTCGTTGACCCCATGGTGTAGGAGGCGATGGCGGACAGGGGCTGATTCAGCTCGTGAGCGAGGGCGGTGGCCATCTCCCCCATGGCGGTGAGCCGGGAGACATGGACCAACTCGGACTGCAACTCCTGAAGCCGCCGCTCCTGCGCCCGCCGTTCGGTCAGGTCCCGGACGAATCCGGTGAAGAAGCGGCCGGTTCCGATCCGCGCCTCGCCGACCGCCAATTCCATCGGGAAGGTGGAGCCGTCCTTGCGCTGACCGACGATGATGCGGCCGAGGCCGATGATGCGACGTTCCCCCGTGGTCTGGTAGCGGCTGAGGTAATCATCGTGCTCGTGGCGGTAGGGTTCAGGCATCAGAAGACTGACGTTCCGGCCGATCGCTTCCTCGGCGCTCCAGCCGAACAGGCGCATGGCCGTCGGGCTGAACGACTGCATGATCCCGGCCTCGTCGATGACGATCATGGCCTCCGGCACGGTCTCCAGAATGGATTGCAGTTGCGCCTGCCGGCTTTCGGCCTCGCGGGCGCCTCGCCACAGTCGCTCCCCCACCACTGCGATCGCCGGCCCCATGACGAGGAAGACCAAGGCCTCGATCCGGTTGGCGGGGCCGAGCCAGAAAGCCTCACCCAAGACCAGGACGCTCCCGAGCAGGCACAAGCCTGCGGCCAGTAGCGCCGGGCCTCGTCCGCCCAAGGCGGCCGCCGCGAGCATCACCGGGACGTTGAGCAGCAGGAAGCTTCGGTCATTGAAGACCGGATCAGCCAGTAGACGCAGGAGCAGGGCGATCAGGGCGCCGAAGACCGCCACCGCATAGCCCCAGCGGCCCGGGGTGTGACGCAGGATCGACGACTGAATCTGCAACACCCCTTCCCGTGCTCCACGTCTTGGGGGCGATATAGCACGTTTGGCGGCACGGCGGTTCAGAATGCGGCGCTGGCGGCCAGGCTCGTCGGCCGCACGACGTTGAAACGGCGCGCGCCGGCGAAACGGATCAAGCCCTCCGATTGGAACCGGCTCAGCATGCGTGAGACGGTTTCGATGGTCAGGCCGAGGTAGTCGGCCATGTCCTGCCGGCTCATCGGCAGGATCGCCGCGTCGCCCGAGCACCGCGCCTGGACGTCCAGAAGGAAGCGGGCCACCTTCTCGGCGGCAGTGGTCCGGCCAAGCAGCAGCATGTGAGACTGCGCCCGAGCCAGCTCCGACCCCGCCGCCGCCCACATCAGCCGGTCGACCTGGACGTCACGGCCGGACGCCGGGGAGGTTCGACGGATCATGGCGATTTCACAAGACGTGAGGGCTTCCGCCGAGAACCGGTGCGCCGACGACAACTCCAGGCCGAACACTTCGCCTTCGTAGTAGAAGTCGCCGATCTGGCGGCGTCCATCTGCCAGCAGGTGGGAGGTCCGCACCGCGCCGCGGATCACGCGGTAGATCAGGTCGGCGTCTTCGTCCTGGGCGTAAATCTCCTTGCCCTCGGCGAAACTCATCCGAGCCGCGCCGATCCAGGCGTCGTGGCCGATCGAACGGGCGGAGGCGAAGCTTTCAGCGGCGCTCATCGTCTGGTTCTCCCTGTCTGACCCGATCTGAGTAGAGAGCCGCCAATCTGCGCGACATTCAGGAGCGGCCCCTAAGGGTCGGTACGGAGGCGATCGAAACGCCCCGCCTTGAGCGAGATCAAGGCCGCCGCCCGTCGGTGGGGCATGGTTGGATCATGACCCAGTCCCTCCACATCGCCGTCATCGCCGCCCATCCTCGCCGCCGCAGCTTCACATTGGCGATGGCGACCGCCTTTGCGGACGCGTGCCGCGCCGACGGGGCGGTCGTGGAGGTGCGCGACCTCTATCGTTTGGGCTTCGATCCGCGAATGCGCGCGCGGGAGATGCCGGACCATCCCGGTTACGCGCCTCGGGCGGATGTCGTGCGCGAGCGCCAGGCGATCGGCGACGCCAATGTTTTCGCCCTGTTCTATCCGCTCTGGTTCAATGCGCCGCCGGCCATGCTGAAGGGCTATGTGGATCGCGTCTTCGGGATGGGCTTTGGCTATTCGCCGATCCAGCGCGGCGGCAATCAACCTCTGCTGGTCGGGCGCAAGCTTGTCAGCTTCACCTCGTCCGGCGCGCCTCAGGACTGGGTGGAGCGCAGCGGCGCCTGGGCCGCCATGCATAAACAGTTCGATGAGCATCTCTCGCTCATGACCGGTCTGGAGATCGCGGATCGTCACAACTTCGGCGCCATCGGGCCAGGACTGGCTCCCATACGGTTTAAGGAATGTTGCGCCGAGGTCGATCGCCACGCCCGCCGACTGACGGCCGGCCACAGACCGGCCTCTTAGGTTCTGCGCACCCGGGAGCCCGTCTCATCGCTGTTTGGCCCGACCCCGCATCCGCCGGTCGTGTTGGGCGCGGGCTCGGGTCAGACCGGCGTTCCGCGCAGCGTCTCTCCTGTTGACGCAGATCACGCGCCGCAGCCTCCGCCCTTCGCCGGCCTATCCCGCCGCAGTCACTCCCCGACGCGTCTGTTGACCTCCATCAAGTCGCGCCTTCGCTCGAAGTGGCATTGTCCGAACATGCCCGGAAAGGGTCCGCCTGGTCTCAAGCTTCATGTCCTCTCCCTTAGCAGCCTCTGACGTCGCGATCGCCTTCGACATCCAGGGTCTGACCAAGGTCTACGAGACCGAGGCCGGGGCCGTGCATGCGCTGCGCGGCGTCGATTTCCAGATCCGCGAAGGCGAGACCCTGGTGCTGATCGGTCCCTCGGGTTCGGGAAAATCGACCCTGCTCAACATCCTCGGGGGTCTGGATCGTGCGACGGCGGGCTCGGCGAAATTCAGGACCTTCGAGCTGACGGGCGCGTCCGACGCGGCGTTGACCCGCTACCGACGGGCGTCCGTGGGTTTCATATTTCAGTTCTTCAACCTCGTGCCGAGCCTGACGGCCCGGGAGAATGTGGCCCTGATCACCGCAATCGCGACCGACCCGATGTCGCCGGAAGAGGCGCTGGAGCGGGTGGGGCTGGCCGATCGGATGGATCATTTCCCGGCGCAGCTGTCCGGGGGGCAGCAGCAACGCGTGGCGGTGGCCCGCGCCATCGCAAAACGGCCGCAACTGCTGTTTTGCGACGAGCCGACCGGTTCGCTCGACAGCGAGAGCGGGATCCAGGTCCTGGAAGCCATCGCGGAAGTGACCGCCGCCGTGGGAGCCACCACCCTGATCGTGTCGCACAACGCCGCTATCGCGGACATGGCCGACCGGGTCGTCAAGTTCCGGGATGGACAGATCGCCGAGACGATCCGGAACAGCCGCAAGATCGCGCCGCGGGAGATGCGCTGGTGAAACCTTCGTCGCTGGATCGCAAGCTCCTGCGCGACCTCTGGCGCATGCGGCTGCAGGTGCTCGCC
Source organism: Brevundimonas mediterranea (assembly GCF_011064825.1). NCBI lineage: Bacteria > Pseudomonadati > Pseudomonadota > Alphaproteobacteria > Caulobacterales > Caulobacteraceae > Brevundimonas > Brevundimonas mediterranea. The sequence continues at coordinate 82,004 of NZ_CP048751.1, read as the reverse complement.
ATCGCCCTGCTGATCACATGCGGGGTTTCGGTCGCCGTCATGAGTTTCTCGGCCCAGGAGGCGCTGGTCGTCGCCCAGGGCCGCTACTATGAGACGACCCGGTTTGCGGACGTCTTCGCCCGCGTCAAGCGCGCGCCCCTGGCCGCCGCCCGGGAACTGGCGACCATCGACGGCGTCGTCGCGGTGGACGCCCGCGCGGTGAACTACGGCCTGATGCAGATCCCGGGGCTGACGCGTCCGGCCACGGCCCAATTGATCTCTCTTCCGGACGATCCGCGGCAGGCGCTGAACAAGCTGGTCCTGATCGAGGGCCGGTATCCCGAGCCCGGGCGGACCGACGAGGCCCTGGCGCTCAAGACCTTTCTCGACGCCGCGCACATTCAGATGGGCGAACGGGTGACCATGGTCATCGACGGTCGCCAGGTCGCCTTCAAGGTGGTCGGCGCAGCCCTGTCGCCGGAGTTCGTCTATGTGCCCGGTCCCGCCTCCATGATGCCGGACGAAGCGCACCAGGGCGTGTTCTGGGCGCCGAGGACCACGGTCGAGAAGGTGACGGGCCTGGGCGGCGCCTTCGCCATGGTCTCGCTCAAGCTTGCGGCGGGCGCGCGCGAGGCGGCCGTTCTGGCGGCGGTCGACCGCATTCTCTCTCCCTATGGAGGGGTTCCGGCGGTGGGGCGCGCCGACCAGGTCTCGAACCGGTTCCAGCAGGATCGCATCGACCGGTTCGGCATTGTCGCCTGGGTCATTCCGCCGGTGTTTCTACTGGTGGCGGCGGCTTTGGTGCAGATGGTTCTGGGGCGTCTGGTGCAGAGCGAGCGCGAACAGATCGGCCTGCTGAAAGCCTTTGGTTACGGCGACATCGACGCGGCGGCCGTCTATCTGAAGATGGCTGCGCTGATCGGCGTGGTCGGAGCGATCGGGGGCGGACTTCTGGGCGCCTGGATGGGCCGGGTCATCACCGAGCTTCTGGCGCAGTACATGCGCTTTCCGCGCCTCGACCTGCAGTTTTCCTGGCAGGCCTTTCTTGTGGCCTCGGTCTTCTCCGTCGCGGCCGCCCTGGGCGGATCGCTGTTCGCCGCCAGGCGCGCCGCCCGCCTCGACCCGGCGGTGGCCATGCGCCCGCCGGCCCCGGCGGCCTATCGCAAAGGTTTCCTTGAACGGATTCCGTTGTGGGAGCGGCTGGACCAGTCCAGCCGGATGATTGTCCGCAATCTCGAGCGTTTTCCGACCCGGGCCGTGTCGACGCTGCTGGGCCTGGCGGTGAGCCTGGCTCTGCTGGTCGGTTCGCAATTCATGTTCGGCAGCCTCAACGAGGTGATCGACCAGGCCTATTTCCGGGCGCGCCACTGGACGGACGCCGTGGCCTTCGCCGAGAACCGAGGCGTGGTCGCGGTGGCGGAGGTTCGATGCCTGCCGGGCGTGGTCGCGGCCGAAGGCGAGCGCTACGCCGCCGCGCGCATCCGCGCCCACGGTCGCGAGGAACAGGGGTACGTCGCCGGCCTTGAGCCGGACGCGGTGCTCTCCCTGCCCATCGACGTGGATGATCGCCGCGTGCCCTTCAAGGGGCGGGGCTTGATCCTTTCGGAATCGCTGGCGGGACGTATGGGCGTCAAGCCGGGCGACCTGGTGGAACTCGAGGTCAGCGAGGGCCGGCGCCCCCGGGTGGTGCTGCCGGTTACGGGGACCACGCGGGACTACGCGGGCTTCTCCACCTATATGGACCGCCGGGCGCTCGGCCAGATCATGGGCGAGGGAGACCTGGTCAATCTGGTGACCCTCCAGGTCGCGAGCGACCGTCGCGCCGAATTCTACCGCTCCGTCGTGGGCGCGCCCGCGATCGTGGGCGCCGCGTCACGCGCGGATACGGTCGAGGCGTATCGGACCAATTTCATGCGCATCCTGAACGACGAGATGACCTTCTTCGCGGGCTTCGCCGCCGCCATCGCTTTCGGAGTCGCCTATAATGTCGCCCGGATCGCGCTCGCCGATCGCAGCCGTGATCTGGCCACCCTGCGGGTTCTCGGCCTCGACCAGTCGGAATGCGCCTACATCCTGCTGGGTGAGCTCTTCCTGTTGGCCCTCGTGGCCATGCCTCTCGGCGTCATTGGCGGCGTGGCGCTCGCCAGGACGCTCGTCGCGGCCTTTGCGGAGCAGGAGATGCAACTTCCGATGATCATCACCGCGCACGGCTACGGCGTCGCCGTCTGCGTCTATTTCGCCGCCGTCCTGGCCGCCGCCGTTCTCGTCGGTCAGCGTATCTGGCGCCTTGACCTTGTCGCCGCCCTCAAGACCCGGGAGTAATCATGGCCGCAAAACGCAACACACGCTGGATCGTCATGGGGGGGCTGGCGCTCGCGGCCGCGGCGATTCTGGCGGTCCTGTTCGCGCCCCGTCCGGTCACGGTGGAGGCTGCCGCCGTGCATCGCGGGCCGATCGCGGAAACCGTCTCGGACCAGGGATGGGCGCGCGTTCGTCAAGCCTATGTCGTGTCGGCCCCGGTCAGTGGTCATCTGACCCGGCTGCCGCTTGAGGTGGGCGACGCCGTGATCGCGGGGCGCACGGTCGTGGCGACCCTGCGCCCCGCGCGTTCTGCCTTTCTCGATCCACGCATGCGCGCCCAGGCCGAGGCCTCCATTTCAGCTGCGCGCGCGATGCTGGCCCAGGCCGAGGCGCAGCGCCTTCAGTTCAGGGCCGAGGCTGACCGGGCGGCGAGGGCGCAGGCGCGGCTGGAGCCGCTGGCGGCGCAGGGCGTCGTCTCACGCCAGGGTCTGGAGAACGCCCAAGCGGCGGCCACATCCGCGCGCGAGGCGCTTCGGGCGGGTGACGCGGCGGTTCTCGCCCGGCGCGCGGATGTGGCGGCGGCCCAGGCGGTTTTGACCGGTCCCGAAGCAGCGGGCGCCGGCCTGATCCCCATCACGTCCCCGACATCCGGCGTGGTGACGGCCCTGCTGCAGCAGAGCGAGCGCGACGTCGCCGCCGGCACGCCGCTGGTGGAGGTCGGGGCGACCGCAGGGCTGGAAGCGCAGATCGAATTCCTGTCCCAGGACGCCGTCAGGATCCGGCCGGGCGACCGGGCCGAAATCTATGACTGGGGCGGCGCCACAGACCTTCCCGCCGAGGTGCGGCTGGTCGAGCCGCAGGCCTTCACCAAGATATCTGCTCTGGGGATCGAGGAGCAGCGGACGCGGGTCATGCTGCGTTTCACTGGTCCCGAATCCGGCCGCGCGGGGCTCGCGCCCGGCTATCGCGTCTGGGGACGGGTGTTCCTGCACGAAACCCCGTCGGCGGTGATCGCCCCGGCCGGTGCGCTGGTGCGCGACAGCGGAGGATGGGCCGTGTTCCGGATTGAGCAGGGCAGGGCGCGTTTGCGTCCGGTCAAGGTCGGGGCGATCACGGACCGGGACGCGGAAATTCTGGAGGGCGCAGCCGACGGCGATTCGTTGGTGGTCTTTCCTTCGGACCAGGTGCGGGACGGCGTCCGGGTGAAGGCCCGGCGCGCGGGGTGACGTCCGGCCGAGCTTCGTCGGCCGCACAGCGACGCCATTCCGAACGATGTCAGGGTCGGATACGGGTGCCCGATGCGCCGGCCAGGAGGCCGTCGATGTCGTCCAGCGTCCCGATCAGGGCGGGCCGCCCGGTCTGAAGCGCAAAGCCGCACGCGGCGCGCACCTTGGGCGCCATCGAGCCCTCGGCGAAGTCGCGGCCCAGCAGGTCTTCCGCCCGGGCGTCCCGAACCGCCCGCGCATGGGGCCGCCCCCAGTCGAGGTAGACCGCATCGACATCGGTGAGGATCAGCAGTTCGTCGGCGTCCAGCCGCGCGGCCAGCAGGGCCGCCGCCAGATCCTTGTCGATGACGGCCTCGACGCCATGGCGGGACCCGTCCGGGGCGTCGGCGACCGGAACGCCGCCGCCGCCGGCGCAGACGGTGATCACGCCGGCCCCCACCAGCCGGGCGATGGTCGCCGCCTCGGCGATCTCGAGCGGCGTGGGCGAGGCGACGACGCGCCGCAGTCCGGAGCCGTCGGGCGCGAAGGTCCAGCCCCGCGCCGCGCCCAACGCCTTGGCCACGTCCGACGCATAGACCGGGCCGATCGGCTTGGTCGGCCGAAGAAAGGCGGAATCGGCGGGATCCACCCGCGTCTGGGTCAGCACCACGGCGACCTCGCGGGCGGGAAGGGCGTTGCGCAGCGCCTGGGCGATGACATAGCCGACCATGCCCTGGGATTCCGCTCCTAGCACGTCGAGCGGCCAGCCAGGGGCCGCCTCATAGGCTCCCGCCTCCAGCGCGAGGAGGCCGATCTGGGGACCGTTGCCGTGAACCAGTGCGATCTCGTGACCGTCGCACGCCCGGCCCAGCCCCGGGGCGGCCGCCGCCATGGTGCGCCATTGATTTTCGGCCGACAGCGGCTCGCCCCGGCGCAACAGGGCGTTGCCGCCCACGGCGATCACGCGCCGCATGTCACCGAGGCCGACTTGCGGCGCGCTCGCGCGCCCCCAGCGGTTCCTGCTGGGTGATGCAATGGATGTTGCCCCCGCCCAACAGGATCTCCCGCGCAGGCACGGAGAGGATTCGCCGGTTCGGGAACAGTCGGGCCAATGTCTCCATTGCGGGGGCGTCCTGCGGATCACCGAAGGCAGGCGCGACCACCACCGCGTTGGCGATGTAGAAATTCGCATAGGAGGCCGCCATCCGGTCGCCGGGCTCGCGCGGCAGGGTGCCGGCCACCTTGTCGACGCCGGCGGCCTCTTCAGCGGTGATCAGCACCGGCGCCGGTTGGTGCAGCTTGTGCACCTGCAGAGGACGCCCGCGGGCGTCGCGATAACCGGCCAGGCGCTCCAGCGCCGCGGCCGAGCGGGCGTACTGCGGGTCGGCGCGGTCGTCCGTCCAGGTCAGCACCACCTCGCCCGGAGCGACGAAGCGGCACATGTTGTCGACGTGGCCGTCGGTTTCGTCGAGATAGACGCCGTGCTCCAGCCACAGCACGGTTTCGACGCCGAGGTAGTCGCGCAGCGACTGCTCGATCTCCTCACGGGTCTTGCCGGGATTGCGGTTGGGGTTCAGCAGACACTCCTCGGTCGCGAGCACCGTTCCTTCGCCGTCGACGTCGATCGAGCCGCCCTCCAGCACGAAGTCCGGGGCGTAGCGATCGTCGCGCTCAAGTTCGATGACCTTCTCGCCGACGAGATCGTCCTGGTCCCATGGGAAGTAGAGGCCGTCGGTCAGCCCGCCCCAGGCGTTGAATTTCCAGTCGACGCCGCGCACCACGCCCTGGTCGTTGACGACGAAGGTCGGGCCGCAGTCCCGGATCCAGCTGTCGTTGCTGGTCATTTCCACGACCCGCACGGTCGGCGCGAGCATGGCGCGCGCGATCACATACTGGGCGGGCGAGACGCAGACCGTCACCGGCTCGCCTTCGGCGATCGCGGCCGCCACCGCAGCGAAGGCGTGCTGGGCCGGCTTTGCGCCGCCCCGCCAGTTGTCCGACCGTTCGGGCCACAGCATCCAGCAACCGATATGGGGCTCCCATTCGGCGGGCATTCGGAACCCGTCGGCGCGGGGCGTGGTGTCGAGAACCTCAGACATGGCGGACCTTTTCGGAAACGAGAGGGTGGGTTCAGCGGACCGGGCCGGGGGGGGCGGTCCGCGCCGGTTGGCCTTCATCACGCCGATGACGATCTCGCCGAGCCCCAGGATCAGCAGCACGCCGGTCAGGATCGGGCCGGTCTTGCGCCAATCCACCGGCTGTCCTGGAACCCAGAGGAAGAAGAAGATCGCCTGAACGATGAACAGGGTGCAGACCAGCGCCATGACGCTGGCCCCGATCGCGCCCCCGGGAACCCGGTAGGGACGGGGCGTCTCCGCGTCGCGGGCTCGGAGACGCAGGAAGGCGGGGAACAGGACCAGATAGGGCAGCAGGAAGATGACCGAGCTGAAGGCGAACAGCGACCAGAACAGGTCCTCGGCGCTGCTGGCGAAGACGCCATAGACGACGATCACGAAGGTCGAGACCAGGCCGGTGAGGAGATAGGCTCCGACCGGGGTCTGGTTGGACTTGCGCAGCCGCCCGAACACGGTCGGCAGTTCGCCGTCGGCCGCTGCGGCCTGGGCGGTGCGGTTGGCGCCCATGGACCAGGTGACCAGATTGGCCAGGATGGTGAAGACCGCCCCGACGCCGATGAGGGGGATGATCACGTCCAGCCCCGGAGCCCCGGCCATCAGCGACCTCAGGGTGTCGAGCAGGCCTTCGATCAGGCCGATGTCCTTGACGGGCAGGGCCACGAGAATGCCGAAGGTCGCCAGCAGGTAGAAGCCCGAGATCAGCAGGCCGGCCGTGATGACCGCGATCGGCACGTCGCGGGCGGGGTTGCGCATCTCTTCGCCGGCCCCCGAGACCAGTTCGAAGCCCATGAAATTGTAGACAATGACCGGAAGGAAGGCGAGACCGGCGCCCCATTGCGGGATCAGGCTCGGCCAGGACAGGTCGTTGGCCGGTCCCCGGGTGGTCAGGACGTAGATCCCCGCACCGCCGATCAGCAGCATGATGGCGGCCTTGATGACCGCCCCCAGATTGGGCACCCATTTGGCCGTCGCCAGGCTGGTGACGCCGATCAGGACGGTCAGCCAGGTGGCCCCGATCCCGATGCCGATCTTGCCCCACAGGCTCATCTCGACGCCGGTGATCTGGGCGATCATTCCGGCCATCAGGATGTATCCCGACGGCATCCACAGGGCGACGTTGACCCAGTAGTACCAGGTCGTGCGCGCCGCCCAGCGATCGCCGAAGGCGCGCCGGATCCATTGCTGGATGCCGCCCTCGCCGGGATAGGCCGCCCCCAGTTCAGCGGTGATCAGGCCGTAGGGGATGAAGAACAGCAGGAAGGTGATCACCCACCACGACAGGGCCGAGGGGCCGATCGCCGCCGATGCGGCCAGGGTGTCGATCACCAGGATGGCGCAGACGGTGAACAGGGTGACGTCGAACAGGCCCATGACGCGCTTGAAGCGCGGGCGCGGCGTGGCGGAAACAGCGTCAGACATGGCGGTCGACCTCCGACAGGAGAGCCGGCGAAGCCGGCTCGGTGAGGGGATGGTGCTTGAGAAACTCTGCGATGCGCCCGGCATGCCAATGCGAGCGCGCGGCCGACCGCGGCTTCAGGCGCGGGGCGACGAAGGCGGCGAGAATGGCCTTTTCCGCGTGCAGCCGGTTCTCGGACTGGTCGTAAATGATCGAGCGAGGGCCATCCATCACGGCGTCCGTCACCTCGACGCCTCGCGAGGCGGGCAGGCAGTGCATGAATTTGGCGTGCGCCGGGGCATGGGCCAGCAAGGCCTCATTGATCTGGTAGCGAGGCATGAAGGCGGCGGTGCGCTCAGGGATTTCGGCCTCCTGACCGACCCACCACCACAGGTCTGTATAGACGAAATCCGCCTCGGCCACGGCGGCCTGCGGATCCTCGGCGACCGTGAAGGAGCCGCCGGACGCAGCGCAGTTGGCCCGGGCGATCGCCTGCCACGCCTCGGGGGCCTGGTAGCGGGCGGGCGCGCAGTGGGTGAAGTTCAGGCCCAGCCGGGTGCAGATCATCATCAGCGACGAGCAGACATTGGTCGCATCGCCGATGAAGGCGACCCGCAAATCCTCGAGCCGTTTCCCGGCCGGACTGTGCTCGATCATGGTGAAGACGTCGCACAGCACCTGGGTCGGGTGATTGTAGTCGGTCAGGCCGTTGATCACCGGGACGGTCGCCCAGCGCGCCAATTCGGTCACCGTGGCGTGTTTCAGGGTCCGCGCCTCGATGGCGTCGACCATCCGGCTCATCACCCGGGCGGTGTCCTTGATGCTCTCGCGAACGCCGAGGTGAATCTCCCCGGGCTTCAGATAGAGGGCGTGCCCGCCGAGCCGCGTCATGGCGACCTCGAACGAGATACGGGTTCGGGTCGAAGGCTCCTCGAAGATCATCCCGAGGGAGGCCCCCGCCAGCAGAGGCGGCAAGCCTCCCTGTCTGTCGGCGGCCTTGAGCAGGCCGGTCAGCTCCAGCAGCGACCGGAGCTCGGTGCTCGTGAAATCTTGCGTGTCGATGAAATGACGCATCGTCCTGTCCCGCGCTTCGAGCCCTGGATACTAGGGGCAAGGTCGGGAGACGATCTGATCCAGATCAAGTCGGTGATTATCGCTCGCTGTCGGCTCGTTAAAGGCAGTAGGTCGTGACCAACGTCGGCAACAGCGTCCAGACCGCCGCGATCAGTCCCACCCAGGCTGTGGCGCGACTGACGAAGCGCACGAACGGCGAGGGCGAACTGAAGCGCGCGGCGTGAAGGGCCAGGATCAGACCCACCTGCAGCAGCACCGCCAGCCCATAGGCGCCCCCCATCAGCAGGCGCGGGACGGAGACCAGGCCGAAAGCCGACCCGCCGATCCCGTGTCCGCAGATCAGCCCGTGCAGGCCGTAGACCGCGCTGAAGCTGGCCAGCCAGACCAGGGGCGCGACCAGGATGCGCAGGATATCCTTCACGTCAGCAATCCCGGAAGATGGGCGACGACGAGGATCAGCGTCGAGGCGCCGGCCAGGTAGTCGACCCAAAGGGTCACCACCGGGAATTCGGCCTGACGGCTGGGCGAGGTGAAGCCCCTGACGACGCGGGCGGTGAGGAAGGCGGCCATCAGGGCCGCCAGGACGGCGTGAAACAGGGCGTAGGATCCGAGCACCAGGAGCGTCGCTCCATAGGCGTGGTCGCCGGGCGTCGGGGCCCGCAGGACCACCCCGCCCGCCGCCGCCGCAACCCCCAGGGCGGCGACGAAGGTCAGGCCCAGCCAAGGCCGGGCGTCCTGGCCCTCTCGATTGGTCCGCGCGGCGCGTCGGATCGCCACCACGCCAAGCCCGGCCCCGATGACGCCCAGCGCCAGCTCCGGCGCCGACGACGTCAACCAGGCGGGCGGCGGCCAGGACGGGGCGACCGTCCACAGGAAGGCGAAGCCGAACAGCAGCGAGCCGAAGAAGGTCGCATTGGCCGTCAGCAGGAGGGCCGACCCCCACCAGCTGGGCGAACGGCTGACCTGGGTGGCGTTGGGCAGCGTCAGGCCGCGACCGATCGACCGAGGGGGCAGATCGGTCGTGCGTCCCAGCGACCAGGCCCAGCGCCACGCCAGGATCGTCACCCCGACCACCGCCAGCGGAACCGTCCAGTAGAACTTCAGCAACAGGGAGACGAAGAACACCCCGGTGACCGCCGCCATCAGGATCGGCAGGCGGGTGTTGGTCGGGTAGATGATGTGAAAGTCCGGCTTGCCGGTCGCGACCTCGACCGTCAGGCTTTCGCGCCACCCCTGTTCGGGTTCCGAGAGATAGCCTTCACCGCGCGCAAGGCGGAGCGTCAGCTCTGGATCGTCGGCGAGCGGCTGACGGCTGTCGACATGGGGCAGGCTGGCGAAATTATAGGCCGGCGGCGGCGTCATCATCGCCCACTCCAGGGTTCCGGCCTGCCAGGGGTCGCGACGGCTGCGTCGCGCGGTGAAGGCGTGGAGCACCAGATCGACGATCACCATGGCGATGCCGATGGCCAGCACGAAACTGCCGATCGACGAGATCAGGTTGACGGTCGTCCAGCCGTCCTCCGGCAGATAGGTCGAGATCCGCCGCCGCTGGCCCAGCAGACCGACCCAGTGCATGGCCAGGAAGGTGACGTGGAAGCCGATGAAGACCAGGGCGAAGGCCAGCTCGCCCAGCCGGAAGAACCGCGCACGGCCGCTGACGTGGGGCATCCAGTAGTAGAGCCCGGCCAGGATCGGAAAGACGAAGCCGCCGAACAGGACGTAGTGGAGGTGGGCTGTGATGAAGGCGGTGTCGTGCGCCTGCCAGTCGAACGGAACCACAGCGACCATGACCCCGGTCAGCCCCCCGATCACGAAGGTGAAGAAGAAGCCGAGCAGGTGAAGCATCGGCATGCGCAGGCTGGGCCTGCCCTTCCACATGGTCCCGATCCAGGCGAACAACTGAACGCCCGTCGGCACCGCGACCAGGGTCGAGGCCGCAGAGAAGAAGGCCAGCCCCATATGCGGGATGCCGGTCGTAAACATGTGGTGGACCCAGATGCCGAACGACAGGAAGGCCAGCCCCGTGGCCGAGGCCACGATCCAGCCATAGCCGAGCAGGGTCGTGCGGCACATGACCGGCAGGATGGTCGAGATCACCCCCGCCGCCGGCAGGAAGATGATGTAGACCTCCGGGTGGCCGAACAGCCAGAACAGGTGCTGCCACAACAGGCTGTCGCCGCCGAACTCGGCCTGGAAGAAGGGCAGTCCGAACGCCCGTTCCAACTCCAGCAGGATCGAGCCCAGGATCAGCGGCGGAAAGCCGGTCAGGATCATCAGGGCGGTGACCAGGGCGTACCAGGCGAAGATCGGCATCTTGTCCAGCGACATGCCGGGGGCGCGGTATTTGAGGATCGAGACGGTGATCTCGACCGCCGCCGCAATGGCCGAAATCTCGACGAAGGTAATGCCGATCAGCCAGAAATCCGTGTTGATGCCCGGCGAGTAGATCGGTCCGGTCAGCGGGGGATACATGAACCACCCGCCGTCCGGCGCGATGCCCAGCACCATCGACACCAGCAGCATCGTCCCGCCGAAGACATAGCACCAGAAGCCGTAGGCGGAGAGGCGGGGGAAGGCGAGATCGCGCGTGCCCAGCATCTTGGGCAGCAGATACATCGCCAGTCCCTCGAACGTCGGGATGGCGAACAGGAACATCATGATGGTCCCGTGCATGGTGAAGATCTGGTTGTAGATCTCCGGCCCGGCGAAGGCCGAGTGGGGCGTCGCCAGCTGGGCTCGGATCAGCATGGCGAGCACGCCGCCGACCAGGAAGAAGAAGAAGGACACGGCCAGGAACATCCGGCCGAGGTCGGTGTGGTTGACGGTCGAGAACAGGCCGCGAGCGCCGGGTTCGGACGACCAGATTTCGGTCAGGCGGCGGTGGCGCTGGAGCATGTTCATGGCGTGCCGCTTCGGACGAAGCGCTCCCAGGAGGCGGGGTCGTGGGCGACCACGGTGAAGGCGAAATCGTCGTAGCCGACGCCGCTGAACTCGGCGCTTCGGCCGGCATAGACGCCGGGGGCGTCGGCCTCGATGCGCAGGATGTTCACATGGCCGGGAATGGCGTCGATCTTGCCGGCCAGACGCGGCGCCCAGAAGCTGTGGATCACGTCCGTGGAGGTGATCGCGACATCGACGGGCCGCCCGGCGGGAATGTGCAGCACTTGGTCGGTCCTCAGCCCCGCAACATCAGCGTAGCTGAAGGCCCAGGCGGACCGGCGGGCCTCGGCGCCGACGCGGACGACATCCGCGCCCTGCCTGGGCAGCAATCGCTCGCCCGCCGCCAGCCCATAGGCGAGAAGGGCCAGCAGCACGACGACCGGAAAGGCTATGCCCAGCTTGATCACCCACAGGCGCTCGTGCCGCGTCTCGTCAACGGGGCCGCGCGCCCGGAACGCCAGCGCGACCAGGGCCATCACGAGGGCGAAGATGGCGACGGCCCCCATCAGCATCACCCACCAGATCTGGGCGATGGTGCGGGCGGCGGGGCCGGCCGGATCGACGGTCGACAGGGCCCCCTCGCAACCCGCCAGCGCCAGCGCCGTTGTCAGAACCACCATGGGACGCGGCAGGGACGGGAAATGACGGACAAGATCGAAGAGGAAGCCGAGGCCCTGATCGACCCGATTGCGGCCGCGCCCGGATTTTCCGCGACCGAGTCGCGCGTCGCGGTGTTCGGTCACCCGATTCATGCGATGAGCGTCGCCTTCCCCGTGGCCCTGACCTTCTGCACCCTGGGCGCGGACGCCCTGTACTGGTGGACGGGCGACGGCTTCTGGGCCCGGGCCGCCCTGTGGTCCGCCGGCACGGGTTTTCTGTTCGGCATGTTGGCGGGCGTTTCCGGAACGGCCGAACTGCTGATGGTGTCGGGCATCCGGGCGCGGGCTCCGGCCTGGACCCATTTCATCATCGCGGTGACCTTGCTGGCGCTGCTCGGGGCGAACTGGGGGCATCGTCTCTATGGATATGAGACGGCCGTTTTGCCTTACGGCATCCTGCTCTCGGCCCTGTGTGTCGGGGTGGTGGCGGTAACGGGCTGGCATGGCGGCAAACTCGTCTTCGACTATCGACTGGGCGTGTCGAACAAGAGCTGACCGCTCCGGGGTTCCGTCAGCCAGTCCGGCAGGACGACCCAGGCCAGCGTCGGCTTGGCCAACACCAGGGTGAGGATCATCAACATCGGCAAGAGAACCAGGGCGATCGGGATATAGGCCCGGGGCGGGGTGTGTTCGTCAGGGTCTTCGCCGATCCGCGCGAGGGTGTGGCCAATCCAGCCATGGGCCATCACCAGCATCGCGACGAACGCCAGTTTGGCGAACAGCCACGGCACATAGACCTCGCGCAGGAAGATCAGCCAGGTGCCGGCGATCACGGCGATGACGGCCGCCGGCGTGACGCACATCGTATAGGTCAGGTGCGAGGCGTTCCGGACGACGCGATAGTCTTCAATCGAGATGTTCGGGTCATGGCGCGTCAACATCAACGGCAGGGCCAGCAGCCCTCCGCACCAGATCACCAGGGCGACGATATGGGCCGCCTTGAACAGCGGAACGGCGGGTGCGAGCCAGTCGATCATGCGCGCGTCGCCTTCAGTCGCGACCAGCCTTGGCGCGCGATCCAGATGGTTGCGATCGCGTAGGGTATCCCCGCCGGCGCCCACATGATCAGCCCTCCCAGGGCCTGATCCTCAAGCGGGGTCATGCCCCAGGCCAGGGGCGCGAAGCTGTGCGCCGCATAGAGGGACGTCGGGGCGAAGGTCAGCAGGGCGCCGAGCAGCCCCATCTGGGCGAAGGCGGCGATCACAAACCCGAGGCGATCCACAGGCGCGCCGTCCCCGGCCAGGACCGCCCGCCAGAACAGCACCGCGCTGCCGAGCAGCGAGATCTGCATCACCCAATAGACTGGGATATTGGTCAGGGCGGCGTCATAGGCTGCGGGAATGTGCCAGATCCAGAGGACGGCGGTCGAGACCAAGAAGGGAATCACGATCCCGGCCGGCCGTCGCGCCGGGACCGCCAAGGCCAGAAGCGGCGCGGCGACGGCGATGAGCAGGACGTGATGCACGACCCGCGCCGAAAACAGGGCCGCCGACAGAGCGCAGAGCGGAGACACGAAGGCGATCGCCAACACCGCCACGCCGGCCAGTCCGGCCCGGTCGCGCCGCAGGCCCACGCCCAGCGCGAACAGCGCGGCGAGAAGAATCGGGTCCAGATTCCAGCTCGTGGCGAGTTCGCCGGGAAGCGGCGCAGGACCGCAGTAAGTGGCGTGCATTCAGGGCGTTTCCCTGCCGATTGATGAGTGTCGTGCGTCCGTGGCCCCGGCGTGTCTTCGCGGCTTTCAGATACCTAAGCCGTATCGGACAAGGATGTTCCGACCTGAGTGTTTCGGCGCGATCGGTGTCTCGCCACCCTTCAGGGCTCGGCTATGGTCAAAGCCATACCGCGTGGTCGCCCGTGCCTTCCCGACTGAAACGCTGTGAAAGCGCACCCGTTCGATATCGGTCTGTGATCCGCTGCGCCCTCAAGGCGCCACCTGCAAAACTGCAGGGCCAAGTCGTGAAGAGATGGTGCCGGTTGCAGGAATCGAACCCGCGACATCCAGTTTACAAAACTGGCGCTCTACCAACTGAGCTAAACCGGCCCCGGTCTTGAGGACTGGCTGGCCTTATGCGGACGGATTGACGCCTGTGCAAGACGGATCCGCCACGCTCAGGCCAGTTCTGCGGCGATCCGGTCGGCCAGGGGCCTCAAGGCGGCGGCTTCGGCCATGGGCGCGTGGCCGTGTCCCTTCATCGGCCGGTCGGCCCAGCGGGGGATGATGTGGAAATGCAGGTGGAAGACGGTCTGGCCGCCGGCGTCGCCGTTGAACTGCATCACGGCGATCCCGTCGGGCTTCAGCGCCCTTTCGACCGCCACGGCCGTGCGTTGCAGGGCGGCCGTCAGCCGGGCCAGGATGTCCGGCTCGACCTCCAGCAGGTTCCGCGCCTGCGACTGTTTGGCGATGATCAGGACATGGCCTTCCGACTGGGGAAACACGTCCATGAAGGCCAGGACGTGGTCGTCCTCCCACACCTTCACCGAGGGGATCTCGCCGCGCAGGATCTTGGCGAAGATGTTGTCGGGGTCGTATTCGCCGTGAAGGCTCATGGCCGGTCTCCGTATCGTGTCGCGGTCTGGATCAGCGCCCTGATTAGCAGCCGGGGCGGGCGAGGGGGAGCCTTTGCCGGCATGCCGCGTTATGGTGACGCTTCCACATCATTGAGGACAACATGATCCGTTTCATCATCCAGGCCGTCGTCACCATGGCCGGCCTGTGGCTGTCGGCCCAGATCGTGCCGGGCGTCGACTTCACCAATAACGGCTCGCTGATCGCGGCGGCGATCATTCTGGGCCTGGTCAACGCGATCGTGCGGCCGATCATGGTGGTGCTGACCTTCCCGATCACGGTCGTCACCCTGGGTCTGTTCCTGCTGATCGTGAACGCGGCGATGATCGGCTTGACCGCCCTGTTCCTGAACGGCTTCGCCGTGGACGGCCTGTGGGCGGGAATCGGGGCGGCCATCGTCACCGGCGTGGTCAGCTGGATCGCCGGCGCCTTCATCGGCGGTGACGAAAAGCGCGGCTAAAGTCGGGAAAAGGCGCGACCTTCCGCGTCGAACAGATGGGCCTGGTCGGCGGGGACGTGCAGGGTCAGCGATTCGCCGACCCTAGCCGGAGCCCCGCCCGCCAGCTGGACCGTCAGGGTGTCCTGCGACGCCGGGTGTTTCAGATGGGCCATGGTCGTCGCCCCCAGGGGCTCGACGAACAGGACTTCGGCGGTCAGCACGTCGCCCTCGGCCGATAGGCTCAGATGTTCGGGCCGGACGCCCAGGGTGATGCGGTCGCCAGCCTTGGCCGAGGCGGCGTCCACCGCCACGCGGATCGTCTCGCCTGCCGTCGTCCGCACCGTGGCCCCGGCGGCCGAGGCGGCGACCACCTCGCCCGTCAGCAGGTTCATGCGCGGACTGCCGATGAAGCCGGCGACGAACAGATTGGCCGGGCGCTGGTACAGGTCCATCGGCGCCCCGACCTGTTCGATCCGGCCGCCGTTCAGCACCACGATCCGGTCGGCCAGGGTCATGGCCTCGACCTGGTCGTGGGTCACATAGATCATCGTCGTCTTCAGCTCGGCGTGCAGGCGTGCGAACTCGTAGCGCATCCGAACCCGCAGGGCGGCGTCCAGGTTCGACAGCGGCTCGTCGAATAGGAAGACGTCGGGTTCGCGCACGATGGCGCGGCCGATGGCGACGCGCTGGCGCTGTCCGCCGGACATGGCCTTGGGCTTGCGGTCCAGATAGTCGGTGATGCTCAGGGCTTCGGCGGCGGCGCGTACGCGGCGATCGATCTCGGCTCTGTCCGTCTTGGCCAGTTTCAGCCCGAAGGCCATGTTTTCATAGGCCGTCATGTGCGGATACAGGGCGTAGGACTGGAACACCATGGCGATGCCCCGGTCGGACGGCGACAGGTCGTTGACCACCCGGTCGCCGATGGAGACCTGGCCCGTCGTCGCCTCTTCCAGCCCGGCGATGGTGCGCAACAGGGTGGATTTGCCGCAGCCGGACGGGCCGACGAAGACCACGAACTCGCCGTCGGCGATCTCCAGATCGACGCCCTTCAGCACCTCGACGGCGCCGAACGCCTTCTTCA
This sequence comes from Brevundimonas mediterranea, assembly GCF_011064825.1. Taxonomy (NCBI): domain Bacteria; kingdom Pseudomonadati; phylum Pseudomonadota; class Alphaproteobacteria; order Caulobacterales; family Caulobacteraceae; genus Brevundimonas; species Brevundimonas mediterranea. The sequence goes on along the minus strand of NZ_CP048751.1, from coordinate 66,229 downwards.
CGTCGACCAGACGGACGTTCGCCATGCTTCTTTCCTGAACTGCTTCCATTTTTCTCTACCGTAACCGGTTACATCGCCGGATCAAAGGCTCGCGATATTCCAGAGCGTATGCAGAACCGATAATTTGCAAATCTGCAAAATTGCTCTTTCGCAAAATACACGCCCTCGCTAGAAGCCGCCGTCACGGTTTTGGGGAGCACAGACATGGCGCGGCGTAAAATCCTGATGGCGACGGCTTCGGTCGCCTGGCTGGCGGGCGTGTGTGCGGTTCAGGCGCAGGAGGGGCCGTCGCGCGTGGACGATATCGTCGTCACCGGATCGCGCATCGCCGGCGGCGACCGGATCGCGCCGGTCGAGACTTTGGAGCGGAACGTCATCGCGGCCGCCGGCGCCGCCGACGCTTCGCAACTGGTCCGCCTGATCACCGCCAACTCGGGCTCCGAGGCCCAGGTGGATCAGCTGAACCAGCCGCAGAGCTCGGGCACGGCCCAGTTCAATCTGCGCAATCTCGGCCTGGGTTCGACCCTGGTCCTGGTCGACGGCCAGCGCTGGACGACCAGCGCCGTGGTGGCGACCGACGGCTCGGCCTTCGTCGACATCAATTCGCTCGTTCCCATGATCGCCCTGCAGCGGGTCGAGGTGGCCAGGGACGGCGCCTCGGCCGTCTATGGCTCGGACGCCGTGGCCGGGGTGGTCAATTTCATCACCCGTCACAATGTGGCGGAGCCCGAGATCAGCGCCAAATACGCCGTGGCCGACGGATCGGAAGAGAGCGTGATCCAGGCCGTCGGCGGTCTTGCGCTGCTGGGCGGCGACCTGACCCTGGCGGCCTCGCATTTCCACCGGTCGGCGCTCAGCACCGACGAGCGCGACTTCACCCAGGCGGACCGTTACGGCCGCGCGTCCTGGACCGCCGTGACCAGCTACGGTCAGCCGGGCTCCTATTACCGGCCCGGCACGGGGGGCTATGCGCCGGACCCGGCCTGCGACAATCCCGCCTTCGACGCCGCCTATCGCAACAGCGCCGGCGACGCCTTCTGCCGCCTCGACTATTCCGACTTCTTCGACCTGACGCCGGAGGAGACGCGCACCCAGGTCTTCGCCGACTATCGCCGTCCGGTCGGGGACATGAGCCTGTCGCTTCAGGCGGCCTGGTCAACCTCCGAAACCCGCGCCCGCCAGACGCCGTCGCTGCCCATCCTGGCCCAGTCCCTGACCGTGCCGGCCTCGCACCCCGACAATCCGTTCAGCGAGGACGTCCTGTTCCGGGGCCGGCTTCTGGGCGCAGAGGCCGGGGCTTCGACCGCCGTGTTCGAGTATGAGACATGGCGACTGGCGGCCGGTCTGGACGGTGACTTCGCCGGCGGCTGGACCTGGAGCCTGGCCGCGACCGCCAGCCGCCAGCATGTCGCCTATGACAAGCCGGACGTGATCGGCAGCGCGCTGCGGAACGCCCTGAATGGTCTGGGCGGCGCCGGCTGCGATGCGGCGACGGGGTCGCCGGGCGTCGGCGCCTGTCAGTATTTCAATCCCTTCGGCAGCGCCTATCTCGGGACCGGCACGGCCAACAGCGCCGAACTGATCGACAGCCTGACCGGCTCAACCGGTCTGCGCGGCGCGTCCAGCCTGACCACGGCCGACGCCTCGACCGGCGGTCAGGCCCTGGCCTGGGCCGGGGGGCGGGTCGATGTGGCCCTGGGCGCCCAGTATCGCCGCAGCGCCTTCCGTCACGACTGGAGCGATCTGGTCAACGCCGGCGAACTGCTGACCGCCGGGTTCTCGCCCGACTTCGAGGGCGACCAGCAAACCCTGGCCGGCTTCGCCGAGGCTCGCATCCACCTGGGCGACCGGATCGAGGCGCAACTGGCCGGGCGTTATGAGTCCTATGACGGCGATCAGGGGCGGTTCAGCCCCAAGGCGGCGGTCCGCTGGGACGTGACCGACGCCCTGGCGCTGCGCGCCTCGTGGGGGCAGGGGTTCCGCGCCCCGTCCGTCTACGCCCAGTCCGGCGCCCAGGCCTCTCAGCCGTCGGTGTTCGATCGGGGGGCGTTCGTCTTCGTCAACACCCTGACCTCGGGCGACGCCGACCTGAAACCCGAAAAGTCCGAGAGCCTGACCTTCGGCGCCCTGTGGCGTCCGATCAAGGGGCTGGAACTGGGCCTGGACGCCTGGCGCTTCGACTATGCCGACCAGGTGGTCAAGGAGTCGGCCCAGGCGATCATCGATCAGGCGGCGGCCGATACGGCGGCGGGCCGCACCGGCACGGACGCCCAGTCGCGCATCACCCGTTCGGCCGGCGGCGCCTTGACCTTCGTCCAGCTCTATTTCGTCAACGCCTCTTCCATCGAGACGCAGGGGATCGACCTGGCGGCGCGTTACGGTCGCGATCTGTGGGGCGGTCGGGCCTCGGCCTCGGCGACCTGGACCTATGTGGACCGTTACGACATCCGGCTCAGCGACGGCGCGGCCCAGGTGTCGGGCGTGGGCTCGACCAATCTGAACAATATCGGCCGGTCCCTGCCGCGCAATCGCGGCGAGTTCGCCCTGTCCTGGAGCGGCGGCGGTCATGCCCTGACCGGCCTGGTCCACTACACAGCCGGTTATCGTAATGACCGCAGCGGGATCAACGACACCACCATCGCCAGCCAGACCACCGTCGATCTGCTCTACACCCGCACGCTCGGCCTCGATCTCGACCTGGCCCTGGGCTTGGTCAATCTGGCGGACAAGGCGCCGCCTCTGGCCCAGTACGCCTTCGGCTACGACCCGGTCGTCGCCGATCCGCGTGGACGGGTGTTCAGCCTGGGCCTGACGAAACGGTTCTGATCAGGGCGCTGGAGTCAGGCGGCCAGAGGATGCGCGGGGGGAAGGGCGGCGCTCATCGCCTCGATCAGCATATGGATGTCCAGCGGCTTGGCGACGAAGCCGTCCAGACCGGCCTCGCGGCCCTGTTGGCGCACCGACGCGGAGACGTCGCCGGACAACAGGATCAGGGGCGTGCGCTGGCCGGGCGTCTCTTCGGCGCGAATCCGGCGGGCGGCCTCGAAGCCGTCGCAGAGCGGCATGCGCAGGTCCAGCAGCACCAGATCATAGGCGCCCTCACGCCAGGCGGCCACAGCCTGGTCGCCGTTTTCGACCACCGTCAGCTCGACGCCCAGACTGGGCAGGATGGCGGACAGAACCTGGCGATTCACGGCGTTGTCGTCGGCCGCCAGGACGTGCAGGTCGGCCAGGCTTCTTGCGCTCTCGGGCTCGGTCGTGGCCGAACGCCCGCGTTGCAGCGGAAGCTCCAGGGTGAAGCAGGAGCCCTGACCGACCGCGCTGGTCACGGTGATGTCGCCCCCCATCATCCGCGCCAGCGAGCGCGAGATCGCCAGGCCCAGGCCGGTGCCGCCGTGCGTATGCGCGGTTTCGGCGCTGGCCTGCGCATAGGGTGAGAACAGGCGGCCCAGGGTGGCTTCATTCATGCCCATGCCGCTGTCACGCACGGCGATCCGAAGCAGGCCTGCGCTCGGGACGTCGACGGACAAGGCCACTTCGCCCTGATCGGTGAACTTCACGGCGTTCGAGATCAGATTGGCCAGGATCTGGCCGATCCGCACCTTGTCCCCGATCCAGTCGCCCGCCGCTTCGGGCGCGATGTCGATCCGCAGCGGCACGCCCTTCTTGCGCGCCGTCTCGCCGAAGGCGGTCTCCATGCGCGCGAGCAGACGCGTCAGGTCGAAATCGGCCTCCAGCAACTCCAGGCGTCCTGCCTCGATCTTCGACGCGTCCAGCAGATCGTTGAGCAGGGCCGTCAGGGTTTCTCCCGATTCAAGCGCGACCTCGAGCCGTTCCTTCTGGGTCGCCGCCATCGGCTCGGCCGCCATGGCCTGCAACATGCCCAGCATGCCGTTCAGCGGCGTGCGGATCTCGTGGCTGACGACGGCCAGGGTTCGCGTCTTGGCCTTGGCGAAGGCCACGGCTTCGCGTTCACGTCGCGCCGAGGCGCGGACGGCCCAAAGACCCAGGCTCGTCCCGAACCCCAGCGCCGCCAGGCCGACACCGCCGACGACGATCCGTGCGGTCGTATAGGCGCGATCACGCGCCTCCTCGCTTTCCTGGGCCGCCAAGGCCTCCTCCGCACGAAGATCGTCCAGCAATTGGCGCACCTCGCCCATCGCGACTCGACCACGCTCCGCCAGGGCGGGATCGGCGATCTGGCTTTGGGGGCGGGCCAGCTGAGGGCTTGCATAGACGGAACGCCAGCGGTTGAGCCCCTCACGCAGGGCGTCCAGTCGGGCTGTCTGCTGCGGACTGTCGCTCGACAGACGGTAGAGGGTCTGCAGTTCTTCGCTGAACTTCGCCTGGCCTGCAAAATAGGGTTCGAGCGCAGCCGGTTCGCCCCTGCTTTCTCCGTATCCCCTGATGCCGGTTTCCTGATCCAGGCTGGACGCCAGAAGATCGGCCGCCGCGGTTTCGACGACCCGGGTGTGGTGAACCGCGCGGTCTGCGGCCTCTATGGTGGACAGGTTCCCGAACACCACGACGATCATGGCGGCCATCATCGCCGTCATCGTCGCCATCATGGAGACTGCGGACAGCGCCGCCCTGGTCCTCATCAAGGCCAGGACACGTTTTGAAGCGGCGCGGATCGACATGGGAAACCGTGTTCTGGCGGGGCGATGAGTATTGGGTTCCCGCTCATGAACAGCGGGTTTCCAAGCTTGTCAGGAGGACTATCTACAGGCACAGCGGCCGCCCCAAGGAAAAGGACCGCCCATGACCGTCGTCCTCTACGGCATTCCCAACTGCGACACCGTCAAGAAGGCCCGCGTCTGGCTGGACCAGCACGGCGTCGAATATGTCTTTCATGACTACAAGAAGGCTGGCGTCGACCCGGTCCAACTGGGCCAGTGGATCGACGACCACGGCTGGGAGACGGTGTTGAATCGCGCCGGCACGACCTTCAGGAAACTGCCCGAGGCCGACCGGGCGGACATTGATCGGGACAAGGCCGTCGCCCTGATGACGGCCCAGCCCTCGATGATCAAGCGGCCGGTTCTGGATCTGGGGGACCGGCGCCTGGTCGGCTTCAAGCCCGAAGCCTACGCCGCCGTCTTTGAATAGGGGCGGGGGCCGTCAGTCTTCGACGTCGGTCGCCGGGCGGTCGTGTCCGTCGGCGCTTTCCGTGACCCAGCGGCCGTCGGAGGTTTCGTATTCGATGGCGGCGTTCTCGTCCGGCACCTTCTGTTCGCGCGCGGCCCGGACCGCAGCGGCCTTGGCGGCCTCGTGGGTGGCGAAGGTCTCGGAATAGGTGCCTCCGGACTGGTAGGCCCACCCGCCGTCGTGCTCGACGATGCGATAGGTGACGTGGGCCATGGGAATCTCCTTCAGGGGGTCAGGCCATGACGTTAGCCCGAACCCGTTGTCGCGTCATGGGCTTCGCTTCGCGACCTTACAAAGATTTCACGTCGGGCCGCGCATCCGTACGCGCATCCCACAGCCTCTTGTGATCAGAAGGCCGCCACATCAGGCTGTCGCATCGGATCAAGAGAGAGTTCATCATGGGCGCTACACCCGTCTTCATCGTCTTCATCGTCTTCACCGCGATCGTCGCCGTGATTGTCGGGCCATCGTTCCTGAAAAATCGGGAGCGCCGCGAGATGCAACTGACGGTAAGGCACGCGGTCGACAAGGGCCAGACCCTTCCGCCCGAGTTGATCGACGCCATGACCAAGGACGTGCAGAAAGGGCTGCCGTCGCGCAGCAAGGACATCCGCAAGGGCGTGCTCAGCCTGGCGAGCGGCGTGGGTATCGCCGGATTTGCGTTCACGGTCGGCGGGTTCACCAGTCAATGGGGCGGAAATGGCGAGGGGCCTCTGCTGGGTCTGGCCTGCATCCCCGTCGCTATCGGCATCGCCTTCATCATCCTGGGCTTGTTCAACCCGAACAAAGACTGACGTCCGCCGGAAGGGGGGAACGTCATGATCAAACCACTCAGAGATCTCCACGACGTCGAGCTGGCCGCCCAGGCGGCGGCCGGCGGACGGCGGGAGTATGGCGAACTGGTCCGTCGGCACGGGTCGGCGGTCCGGGGCCTGCTCCGCCGCATGGGCGCGGCGCCGTCCCTGGCCGACGACGTGGCCCAGGACGCCTTCCTGCAAGGCTTCCAGCGCTGCTCGGAGTTCCGGGGGCAGGGGACTTTCGCCGGTTGGATCAAGAAGATCGCCGCGCGCCTTTATCTGAAGCGCGTCGCGCGCGAGGCCCGCTATGTCGCGGAAGTCGAGGCGGACGAGGCCGACGTCGTGGTCGATCACGCCGGCTTCATGGACCTGGACGAAGCGATGAAGACGCTCAACGAAACCGAACGGGTCTGCGTCTCCCTGTGCCACGGCGCAGGAATGTCCCACCCCGAAATCGCGGCGGCCATGAATTTGCCGCTCGGCACGGTGAAGTCTCATGTCAAACGTGGTCTGGATAAACTCCGCGCCCGGCTTCAGCCGGCGCAGGCATCAGGCGGGAGGTCGACCCATGTCGGCTGATGAATTCGATCCGATGATCGAGCGGCTGTTCGCGCAGAGCCCGCGACTGGCCGACGAGGGCCTGTTTCTGGCGACCGTCCAGGCCAGTATGGAGAAACGGTCGCGCTGGCGCACCCTGGCCCTGACCGGGGCCGGCCTGGTCGGCGGCGTCCTGGCGGTGCGCGAGGGGGTGAATTTCAACTTCTCTGCAGACGGAGAGACGACTCTGACGCAGGGCGTGCGGACGGCGGCGGCGACGGCTCAGGGCGCGGCCCAATCTGGGCTGGAGGGCTTGGGTGTCGGATCGTTCGATCTGATGGACGGGTCGGGCATGATGGCCTTCTGGATCGTGGCTGGAGCCCTCGTCGCCGTGCTGGCGGCGGGCCTGGTGAAACTGTCTCAGGACGTGTGAGGGTGACTTGCGGGATCGCGGGGCTTATCTGACCCGACTTGAAGTCAGGAGCCTCTCGATGTCCGTTCACACCCAGGAGACGATCAAGCGCGTCTCCGTGCCTGATATCGCTGGCCGCAAGGGCGGCGAGCCCATCGTCTGCCTGACCGCCTATGACGCGCCGATGGCGGGCCTGCTGGATCCGCACTGCGATGTTCTGCTGGTCGGCGACAGCCTGGGCATGGCGGTGCATGGCCTGCCGAACACCGTGGGCGTGACGCTGGAGATGATGATCCTGCACGGCCAGGCGGTGGTGCGGGGATCGCGTCGGGCCCTGGTCGTCGTCGACATGCCCTTCGGCTCGTATGAGGGCGGCAAGGAAGCCGCCTATGACAACTGCGTGCGCGTCATGAAGGAAACCGGCGCCCAGGCGGTCAAGCTGGAGACCAGCGTCGAACTGGCCGAGATCGTCGCCTTCCTTGTCAAGCGCGGCATCCCGGTCATGGGTCATGTCGGGCTGCGTCCCCAGGCGATTCTGGCCGAGGGCGCTTTCAAGGCCAAGGGCCGCACCGATTTCGAGCGGGACCGTGTCATGGCGGAAGCCCGGGCCACGGCCGAGGCCGGCGCCTTCTGCATCGTCATCGAGGGCGTGGCCGAATCGCTGGCGCGCGAGATCACCGAGAGCATCGACGTCCCCACCATCGGCATCGGCGCCTCGGCCGCCTGCGACGGCCAGGTTCTGGTGGTCAACGACATGCTGGGACTGTTCGACTGGACCCCGAAATTCGTGCGCAAATACGCGGATCTGCGCACCGAGATCGACCGCGCGGCGGCCGCTTTCGCCAATGATGTGAAAACCCGCCGTTTTCCTGCCGAAGTCGAGACCTACTTCTCGAAAAAGCCGGCTTCGCAGTAACGGGCTACGTTGCGGCGGCAAGGGCGAACCTCTAGGGTCCGCGCCGGTTTGCTTTTAGCGATTTTGGGGCGACGTTTCAGTGGTTGATGTCTTCGAGCAGGTCGAGGAGGAGCTTCGCTCCGACCGGTACAAGCGCCTGGCCCGCACCTGGCTGCCCGTCGTGGGCGTCATTCTGGTGGTCGCCCTGGTCGCCGCCCTGGGCTGGTGGGGCTGGGACAGCCTGAATTCGAGCAAGGCCGCCAAGGGCGCCGAGGCCTATGATCGCGGCATGGAGGCCCTGCGCGCCGAAAAGCCCGCCGAGGCCCGTCTCGCCTTCGAGGAGACGGTCAAGGAAGGCAACGACGCCTACAAGGTCCTGGCCCTGCAGCAGCAGGCCGGCCTGGCCGTGACCGCCGACAAGATCCCTGACGCCGTCCGCCTGTTCGACCAGGCCGCCAAGACCTCCAGCGATCCGATCCTGTCGGACCCGGCGGCGTTCAAGGCGGCCCTGCTGATCATGGACACCGCGCCCCTGGCCGACATCGAGGCTCGCCTGACGCCCCTGGCCGAAGACAAGCGCCCGCTGCACGCCTTCGCCCAGGAAGCCCTGGCCCTGGCCCGCCTGCAACATGGCAAGACCAAGGAAGCCCGCGAGGCCTTCGTCCTGCTGCAACTGGGACAGGACGTGCCTGATGATGTTCGTCAGCGCGCCAACATTGCTGTCGCCACGATCGACGCCGGCACGGCGGGGGCGCTCAAGAGCATCGCCGATGCGGCCAAGAACGCGGCTCCGCCGGCCGCCGGCGCCGCCAATGCGCCCACTTCCATCGCCCCGGCCCAACAGTGACGACCCCCTACAGGACGCCCAAGATGAACCGAGTTCTGAAAGTCGCGCTGATCTGCGGCGTCGCCGCCACCATGGCCTCATGCGGCACGGTCAGCCGTAACCTGCCGTTCGGCCTGGGCAAGAAGGACGACGCCAAGGCGACCGCCTCGGCCGGCGAACGCATCTCGGTGCTCGAGTTCGAACAGCAGCTGGCGCCGTCGGCCGCCCTGTCCGGCCGCGACTACTTCCTGCCGGGACCCCAGGCCGCCACGGCCTGGACCCAGCCGGGCGGGACCTCGGAAAACCTGGTCGAACACGTTATCGCGGCCCCCAATTTCCAGATCGCCTGGAAGCGCAGCGTGGGCGAGGGCTCGGCCCGCGTCGGCAATGTCATGGCGCCCATCGTCGCCGCCGACGGCAAGATCTTCGTGCTGGACGGCGAATCGACCGTCTCGGCCGTCTCGGCCGACACCGGCGACATCCTGTGGAAGGTCAACGTCAAGGACGCCGAGCGTGACCGCAGCGGCGGCTTCGGCGGCGGCGTCGCCTTCGCCGGCGGCAAGGTCTTCGTCTCGTCCGGCTATCGCTCGGTGACGGCCCTGGACGCCGCCACCGGCGCCGTGGTCTGGACCCAGCAGGTCGATTCCCCGATCCACGGCGCCCCGACGGTCGTCGGCGCCCACGTCTTCGTCGTCGATGTGGACAGCCAGCTGTTCGCCTTCGACGTCAACAGCGGCGCCCAGGACTGGACCTATCGCGGCATCGCCGAGCCGGCGCGCGTCATGCGCGCCTCCAGCCCGGCCGTGACCGGAAACACCGTCATTGCGCCGTTCTCGTCGGGCCAGCTGGTCGCGCTCAGCGCCCTGAACGGCCAGCCGCTGTGGGAACAGACCCTGTCGCGCACCAGCCGCACCAGCGCCCTGTCGGAAGTCCGCGACGTCGCCGGCCGCCCCGTCATCAGCCGGGGCATGGTCTATGGCGTCAGCCATTCGGGCGTTCTTTCGGCCCTGGACCTGCGCTCGGGTCAGCCCAAGTGGCAGCTGCCGGTCACCGGCGTGAACGCCCCCCTGCCGGTGGGCGACGTGGTCTTCATCGTCTCCACCTCGGGCGAGCTGATCACCGCCAATCGCGACACGGGCCAGATCTACTGGACCCGCGAACTGAACGAGGGGCGCAAGCGCAAGGTCGGCGGGTTCCTCAACTTCGGCCGTCGGACCATCTATCCCCAATGGTCGGGGCCGCTGCTGGCTTCAAACCGCCTGGTGATGGTCAACTCCTACGGCGAGGCCGTGGCCTTTGATCCCAAGACGGGCGTCGCCCAGACGACGCTGAAACTGGGCGCCCCCGCCTATATCGCCCCCGCCGCCTACAACGGCGCCCTGTACGTGCTGACCGACAACGGCCAGCTGATCTGCATTCGCTGACTCTTCAGCCCGAATTAAGCTAGAAAGCCGAAATGGCTCTGAAGGTCGCGATTGTCGGCCGCCCCAATGTGGGCAAATCGACACTGTTCAACCGCCTCGTCGGCAAGCGTCTCGCGCTTGTCGATGATCGCCCCGGCGTGACCCGCGACCGGCGCTACGCCGACGGCAATATCGGCGACATGGACCTGACGCTGATCGACACGGCGGGCTACGAGGACGTCACCGACGACAGCCTGGAAGCCCGGATGCGCGAGCAGACCGAGGCCGCGCTCGAAGACGCCGAACTGGTCATGTTCATGATGGACGCCCGCGAAGGCGTCACCTCGCTGGACCGGATCTTCGCCGAGCGTCTGCGCAAGGTGCACAAGCCCATCATCCTGCTGGCCAACAAGTCCGAGAGCCGCGAGAGCGGCGGCGGCGTCGGCGAGGCGCACGCCCTGGGCTTCGGCGAACCCGTCGCCATCTCGGCCGAGCACGGCGAGGGCATGGCCGACCTGTACAAGGCCATCCGCACGGCGTCCGAAGACATCTTCATCGAAGAGATCGACGAGCCGGACAAGCCGATCCGCATCGCCGTCATCGGTCGTCCCAACGCAGGCAAGTCCACTCTGATCAACCGTCTGATCGGCGACGACCGCCTGCTGACCGGACCGGAAGCGGGCATCACCCGCGACTCCATCTCGGTCGACTGGACGTTCGAGGGCAAGAACATCCGCCTGGTCGATACGGCCGGCATGCGTCGCAAGGCGCGCGTGCAGGAGAAGCTGGAGAAGCTGTCGGTCGCCGACACCATCCGCGCCATCACCTTCGCCGAAGTCGTCATCCTGATGATGGACAAGGACGACGCCTTCGACACCCAGGATCTGCAACTGGCCGACCTGGTCGAGCGCGAAGGCCGCGCCCTGGTCTATGTCGCGTCCAAATGGGATCTGGAAGACGAGCCCCAGGCCCGCATGGCCAAGCTGAAGGGCATGGCCGAGGACAAGCTGCCGCAACTGAAGGGCTCGCCCTTCGTGGCCCTGTCCTCGCACTCGGGCCGGGGCGTCGAACGCCTGATGCCGGCCGTGCTCCAGGCCTATGACACCTGGTCGGTCAAGGTGAAGACCAAGGACCTGAACACCTGGCTGTCCATGGCCACCCAGCGGCACCCGCCCCCCGCCGTGGACGGCAAGCGGATCAAGCCGAAATACATCGCCCAGACCAAGGCCCGTCCGCCCACATTCGTGCTGATGGCCAACCGCGCCGAGTCGATGCCCGAGCATTACAAGCGCTATCTGGTCAACTCGATCCGCGAGAGCTTCGACCTGCCGGGCACGCCGATCCGGCTGAACGTCAAGTCCAGCGGCGTGAACCCCTATGCCGAGGGCGGCGCCAAGTCCGGGCCGGAACGCTACAAGGGCGACGCCAAGACCGCGCCGCGCCGGATCAAGAAGGCCGAGAAGGAAGAGGCCCTGTCCAAGCTGCCCGGCAAGGCGCTGGAGCAGAAGAAGACCCGCAAGGCCCAGCCCAAGGTCCTGGGCGGCCTGAAGTCCAGCGCGTCCAAGAAGGCCGGATCGTCGGTGGCGGTCCAGAAGGGCGCCCGCGGCGGCGCCCGCCAGGTCTCGCGCTCCGGGCGTATCCGCACCGGCCAAAAGGGCGGCGCCAAGAAGTGAGCCTGTGATGCAGGTCGCGCCCGTCCTTCCCGACCGGCCGACCTCGCGCTGGCTGATTCTGGACGGGCAGGGGCGGGTGCTGCTGTTCCGCTTCGTCTACGCCGATGGACCGATCGCAGGCACGGCCTTCTGGGCCACGCCCGGCGGCGGCTGCGAACCGGGCGAGACCTATGCCGACGCCGCGCGTCGCGAACTGTTCGAGGAAACCGGCCTGATCGTCGCCGATCCCGGGCCGGAAGTCGCCCGCCGCGTCGTCGATTTCCGCCTGCCCGACGGCCGCCTGTCCCATGTGGACCAGCGCTTCTTCCTGCTGCGCACCGAACCCTTCGAGCCCTCGCCGACCGGCTGGACCGAGGAAGAACGTCGCGTCCTGATCGAGCATCGCTGGTGGACGACGGCCCAAATTGCGGCGTCGGAAGATACGATCTGGCCGGACGATCTGCCCGAAATCCTCTCTACGTTGTAATGCTCCGCCTACGCCGTTTCGCGAGCGATTTTCGCTTGCAATTAAACTTCTTGCCACGTCGTAAAAAGCAGCGCTTGGGTTTTTGCTCCACTGGAGCGCGTCATGACAACGACCCAAATTTTCGATCTTCAAGCGGTTCAAAAGGTGCGCAAGGGCGCCGTCCTGATCGCCCTGCTGGCCCTGGTCGGCCTGACCATGGTGTCTCAGTCCGCTTTCGGCCTGGACAGCCCCATGCACGAAGGGGTGGAGGCCGTGGGTCTGGCCGCCATCGTCTTCGCCATCGTCGGCCGCGCCTGGTGTTCGCTCTATATCGGCGGGCGCAAGAAGGCCGAGATCGTGTCGCGCGGCCCGTATTCGATCAGCCGCAATCCGCTCTACATCTTCAGCTTCTTCGGCGCCTTCGGCATCGGCGCCCAGAGCGGCAGCCTGACCCTGGCGGTGCTGTTCACCCTCGCGTCCCTGGCGGTCTTCTATCTGACCGTTCGCCGCGAAGAGGCCTGGCTGGGCGCGACCTTCGGCGCCGCCTACGCCGCCTACAAGGCTCGCACGCCGCGCTTCCTGCCCAATTTCGCCCTGTGGCGTGACGAGGCCGAACTGTCGATCCGCCCGTCCTTCTTCCTGACCACTATCCGCGACGGCCTGGTCTTCCTTCTGGCCATCCCCCTGTTTGAGGCCATCGACCTGGCCCAGGCCGAAGGCTGGCTGAAGGTGCTGGCGCACCTGCCCTAGGCGGCTCGGATCCCGGCCAGCCCCTCGACCACCAGGGTCTCGCGCATCCGCGCCGCGTCCCGGCCGGGCGGCATACCGAACTGGCGGGCGTATTCGCGGCTGAACTGGGACGGGCTGTCGTAGCCGACCGCGAAACCCGTCTCCGCCGCCCCGTCGGCGCCGCTCAGCAGGCGGGCGCGGGCTTGTTGCAGCCGCACCTGCTTTTGGAACTGCAACGGGCTCATGGTCGTCACCGTCCGGAAATGCCGGTGGAAGGTCGACAGGCTCATCCCGGCCAGGTCCGACAGGGCCTCCAGCCGCATCGGCTCGGCGTAATGGGCGCGGATCCAGTTGATGGCGCGGCTGACGCCCGACAGGCGGCTTTCGGCCGAGCCGATCTGGCGCACCGTCGCGGCGTGCCGGCTGTGCAGCAGCCGCCACACCAGTTCCCGCTCGATCATCGGCGTCATCACCGCGATCTCGTGCGGCCGGTCCAGCAGACGCAGCAGGCGCGCCATCGGTTCCAGAAGTTCGTCCTCCAGCTGTGTCACATGGATGCCCGACGGCGGCGACGGGTCCGAGGCGGCAGGGGCGCCGATCTCCACCATCAGGCCGGCGATCGTCGCCGGGTTCAGGTCGAAGCTCAGGGCTCGGTACGGCGCTTCGATGATGCTGCCGCAGACCGGCAGTTCCGCCGACACCACCAGGCAGTCGCCGGCCCGATAGGAATAGACGGTCTCGCCGAGGATCGTCTGTTTGCCGCCGGACACCACCAGGCACAGCATGGGTTCATAGCCGACCGACACCATCCGCGTCGGCGCGTCGCTGCCATACAGGCGTAGACCCGGCACGGCCGAGCGCGACAGGTCGGGCGGCGCGTGGCGCGCGACGATGGCGCTCATTTCGGGCAAGAGGCTCATGTCCATATCCAACGCCTGTGGTGGCGCCCGCGCAAGCGGCGGTGCGCGCTTTGACAGAATCGTGCAAGACTTCGCCTGGATCGCCCTAACGCCTGGAAGGCGAAGGCGCGTCTTCTCCGTCCCGTCAGACAGAGGAGACATCTCATGACCACCCCATCCCGGAAGACCTGGTTCGTCACCGGCGCCGCCCGCGGCCTGGGCGCCGCCATCGCCCGCGCCGCTCTGGACGCCGGAGACCGGGTCGTCGTCGCCGGCCGCAACCGCGACGCCCTGGTCGAGGCCTTCGGTCCCGACAGCGACACGGTCCTGTCCGTGACGCTCGACGTCACCGACGCCGCAACCATCGCCGCCGCCGTCGAGGCGACGGTCGCCCGCTTCGGCCGCATCGACGTCCTGGTCAACAACGCCGGCTACGGCCACCTCGGCCTGTTCGAGGAGACCCGGCCCCAGGACGCCCGGACCCAGTTCGACACCAATGTCTTCGGCCTGTTCGACATGACCCGCGCCGTCCTGCCGGTCATGCGGGCCCAGCGGTCGGGCCATGTGTTCAACATCTCGTCGATCGGCGGCCTGCGGGGCGGCGAGAGCGGCTCGATCTACTGCGCGTCCAAGTTCGCCGTCGAAGGCTTCACCGAGTCGGTCGCCGCCGAGGTCAAACCGTTCGGCGTCCGCATGACCATTGTCGAGCCGGGCTTCTTCCGCACGGACTTCCTCGATTCGACCTCGGTCCGTTTCGCCGACAGTCCCATCGCGGACTACGCCGAGGCCTCGGCCGCCCTTCGCGCCTTCTATGAAGGGCGCAACCAGAACCAGGCCGGCGATCCGGCCAAGCTGGGCCAGGCCCTGGTGACCCTGGCGAATGCGGAAAACCCGCCCCTCCGCTGGTCGGCGGGCACCGACGCCGTCGCCGTGGTGGAGGGCAAGGCCGCCGACCTTCTCAGCGAACTGAACGCCTGGCGCGACCTGTCGGCTTCGACGGACGGAAGCTTCGCCTTCCGCGCGGAACCGGGGCTGGACACCGCCTGGAGCTGATCAGACCAGGGCCTCCGTCGTCGGCGCGTCCCGCCAGTCGCGGAACCGCACCGTCAGCGGCGGCGTCAGGTCGCCGCGCGCCAGCTCGACCATCAGCGGGCCGATCTCGGACGGGTGGGGCAGGGTCTGCGGATCCTCGCCGGGGAAGGCCTGGGCGCGCAGGGCGGTGCGCATCCGGCCGGGATCGACGATGCTGATGCGGATCGGGGTGCTCTCCACCTCGTCCGCCCAGGCCTTGACCAGGGCCTCGGCCCCGGCCTTGGTCGCGGCGTACATGCCCCAGAAGGCGCGCGGCGAGGTCGCGACGCTGGAGGTGAGGTGGATGGCCCGCCCGGCGTCGGAGGCGCGCAGCAGCGGCTCCAGCGAGCGGATCATCCGATAGACGGCGGTGAAATTGACCTTCTCGACCTTGGCGAATTCACGCGGGTCGGCATGGGCCACCGGCGTCAGGCCCGACGGCCCCATGGTGGCGGCGGCGTTGACCCAGACGTCCAGCTTCTTGAACCGTTCGAAGATGGCCCCGCCCAGTCGGTCGATTCCGCCGCCGTCGACCAGGTCGAACGGAACCAGGGTCGCGTGCTGGCCGGTGGCGGAGAAGACGGCGTCGTCCAGTTCCTCAAGCCCGCCCTGCGTCCGCGCTGTAGCGACCACATGGGCGCCGGCCTTCGCCAGGGCCAGGGCGCTCTCATAGCCGATGCCGCGCGAGGCCCCGACGACGAGGGCGATACGGTCTTTGAGGGGCAGGTCTGACATAGCCCTGCTTAGCGCGCGTGGGCGGCGGTCGCCAAGCGGGATCAGGCAGAAGGCGACCACAGGCTGAAGCTGACGCCCTGATCGTCAACGACCACGACATTGCGTCCCGTGGGCATCCGGATGCGGCTTAGTTTCGGCCGGAGGCTGCCTGGGCGAGGCTGTATGACGCCGCAGCGGCGACCAAGATCATCAGCAACCCGACGCCCAGCCAAACCATAGACGGGACGCGAATGCGGCGCTTGCCGGGGAGTAGCTGCCCCGCGCCCAAGCCCGTCGTCAAACCAGCGAGGGTCCAAGGCGACAGGGCGGCTTGGTTTCCCGCCAGGATCAGGTTGAAGACGAAGAACACCCCGACAATCGCCAAAAGTCGGCCGCCAAATCTGATCAGGAAGAGCCTCCCCTCCTGCAACTGGCTAGTTTGAACAGGGTTGTGCGCCATCAACCCAAGATATCAGGCGCTGACCAGCAGGGAAAGTTGCCGCGCCGAAACCTCCCGGCCGCCTTCCTCGATCTCGCGATCCAGCAGGCGGGTGGGGTAGTCGCCGGTGAAATAGTGGTCGGTGTACTGGGGACGGGCGTTGTTGCGGCCCGTCTCGCCCATGGCGCGGTACAGGCCGTCGATCGACAGGAAGCCCAGCGAATCGACCTCCAGCAGTTCGCGCATTTCTTCCAGCGTCTTGTTGGCCGCCAGCAGTTGCGCCCGTTCCGGCATGTCGATGCCGTAGAAGTCGGGGAACAGGATCTGCGGGCTGGCCGAGCGCAGGTGGACTTCCTTGGCGCCGGCGGCGCGAACGGCGCGGACCAGTTTGACCGAGGTGGTGCCGCGCACGATGGAATCGTCGATCAGCACGACCCGCTTGCCTTCCAGCGCCGACTTGTTGGGGCTGTGCTTCATGCGCACGCCCTTCTGCCGGGCGCCCTGACTGGGCTGGATGAAGGTGCGGCCCAGATAGTGGCTGCGGATGATGCCCATCTCGTAGGGGATGCCGCTCTCCTGGGCATAGCCCAGGGCCGCCGGCACGCCGGAGTCGGGCACCGGCACCACGATGTCGGCCTCGACACCCCATTCGCGGGCCAGGCCCCGGCCCATCTCCTTGCGGACCTCATAGACCGAGCAGCCGTTCACGACCGAATCCGGGCGCGAGAAATAGACGTATTCGAACAGGCAGGGACGGGCGGCGCGGGCCGGGAAGGGCTTGATCGATTCCAGGCCGTTCTCGTCGATGACCACGACCTCGCCGTGTTCGACGTCGCGCACGAAGGTGGCGCCCATCATGTCCAGGGCGCAGGTCTCGGACGCCAGCACCCAGGCCTCGCCGACCTGGCCCAGCACCAGCGGGCGGATGCCCAGCGGGTCGCGGGCGCCGATCATCTTGTGACGGGTCTGGGCGACCAGGGCGTAGCCGCCCTCGATCCGCGCCAGGGCGTCGATGAACCGGTCGACGATCTTGGCCTTACGGCTGCGGGCGATCAGGTGAAGAATGACTTCCGAGTCCGACGTCGACTGGAAGATGGCGCCTTCGCTGACCAGCTGGCCGTGCAGGAATTTGAAGTTGGTCAGATTGCCGTTGTGGGCGATGGCGATGCCGCCCTGGTCCAGGTCGGCGAACATCGGCTGGATATTGCGCAGGAAGCTGCCGCCGGCGGTCGAATAGCGGGTGTGGCCCACGGCCGCGCGGCCGGGCATGCGGGTCATCAGGTCGGCGCCGCCGAAGGCCTCGCCCACCAGGCCCTGGTGGCGTTCGGTGTGGAAACGCTCGTCCTTGACGCTGGCGATGCCGCAGGCTTCCTGGCCGCGATGCTGCAGGGCGTGGAGGCCCAGGGCGACGATGGCCGAGCCTTCGTCCTCGTCCGCCCCCCAGACGCCGCAGACGCCGCACTCCAGCCGCAGCTGGTCGTCCTCCGGCTCGCGCCAGTGCTCGCGGTGGACGACAGGATCGGCGATATGGTGGCGCATCGTGGGGCTCCGATGACCGGGGGAAACTTAAGGGGCGGCTTCGCGCGGCGAGTTAGTCTCGGATTGCGTCCGAGGCAAGGCTTCGTCGTTCGAAAACCCTTTGCGCACGGATGAATCGACCACGGGCGTGATCGCATCGGCGCCCCGCCCGATGCCGGGCAGGATGATCTGGATGGCGCGGGCGCCTACGGCGCTGACCTTGTAGAGGGCCGCCTCGCTGAGCCAGCGCGGCGTCCGTTCGCCCGGCATGGCCGCGACGATGACCAGATGGACGGCCCCCAGCAGCACCAGGGCCCGGCCCGCGCCGACAAAGACGCCGATGAACCGGTCGATCCCGCCCAGCTGCGGATGCGCCTGCGCCCGCTTCGACAGGAAGGAGCCGAACAGCCGGACGCCGAAATAGACGATGAAGAAGGCGACCACCGCCGCCAGTACGGTCCCCGCCCAGTCAGGATTGACCAGGGCGCGCCCCAGGATCGCCGTCCACGGCAGGGTCACCAGCGCCACCAGCGCGGCCAGCAGGGCGCTGAGCAGGGTGATGATCTCGCGCACCCCGCCGCGCACCCAGCCGGCGGCGGCGGAGAACAGGATCACCACGATGGCGAAGACGTCGTAACCGGTCACTCAGGGGTCCAGCGGCTGTTGCGTGCGTCTAATAGCGGTTTTGCGAGATTCGTTCGACCACATCCGTCAAACGCGTCGCCGACGTCACCTTGACCCCCTTGGTCTTGCCGCCGTTCTGGGCCAGGGGCGGGCAGAGCACATGTTCAAAGCCCAGTTTCTGGGCCTCCCGAACCCGCGCCTCGGCCCGGCCGACGCTGCGGACCTCGCCTGACAGGCCGATCTCGCCGAACACGACACAGCCCTGGGGCAGGGGCATGTCCAGGGCCGAGCTGATCAGGGCCGCCGCCGCCGCGAGGTCGGCCGCCGGCTCGTTGATCCGCAGGCCGCCGGCGACGTTCAGATAGACGTCCTTGTCCCCGAACCCCAGGCCGCACCGGGCCTCCAGCACCGCCAGCAGCATGGCCAGGCGACCGGAGTCCCAGCCCACCACCGCCCGCCGCGGCGTGCCATAGGCGGACGGGGCCACCAGGGCCTGAATCTCGACCAGCACGGGCCGCGATCCCTCGATCCCCGCGAAGACCGCCGCGCCGGGCGCCCGGTCCTTGCTGTCGCCCAGGAACAGAGCTGACGGATTGGCGACTTCCCTCAGGCCGCTGTCGCCCATTTCGAACACCCCGATCTCGTCGGTGGCGCCGAACCGGTTCTTGCCGGCGCGCAGGATGCGGAACGGATAGCCGCGCTCGCCCTCGAAGGTCATGACGGCGTCGACCAGGTGTTCGACCACGCGCGGCCCCGCGACCTGGCCGTCCTTGGTGACATGCCCGACCAGAACCACCGCCACCCCTTGCGTCTTGGCCAGCCGCACCATCTCGCCGGCGCAGGCCCGGACCTGGGTGATCGAGCCCGGCCCGCTCTCGTGGACGTCGGACCACAGGGTCTGGATCGAATCGACGATGACGATGTCGAACTGTTCGCGCTTCAGCGTGCCCAGGATGTCGCGCAGGGCCGTCGCCGCCGCCAGATTGACCGGCGCCTGTTCCAGCCCCATCCGCTTGGCCCGCGCCCGGATCTGTTCGACCGCCTCCTCGCCCGAGATATAGGCGATGCGCGCGCCCCTCAGGGCCGCCTTGGCCGCCACCTCCAGCAACAGGGTCGACTTGCCCACCCCCGGATCGCCGCTCAGCAGGATCGCCGAACCCGGCACCACGCCGCCGCCGCAGACCCGGTCGAACTCGGCCACGCCCGTGGTGATGCGGGGCGGTTCGGGGGTGTCGGACTGAAGCGTCTCGAACTGCAGGCCGCGCCCGCGCGCCGAGGCCGCCGCCGACGGCTTGATCGCGCCCGGCGGCGCCGACCGGCTCTCTTCCGTCAGGGTGTTCCACTGGCCGCACGACGCACATTGCCCCGACCATTTGCCGTGGACCGAGCCGCAGGACTGACAGACATAGAGGGCGGAATCGCGAGCCATGGGCATCCTTTAGCAGGCCGAAGGGCGGACGGACCGCCCAATCCGGTGGCCCTTTGCACCGTCGTCACGTCATTTCCGGTCGCAACCGCAACCTTTGCCGTAGTTCCGGGTTGAGATCGTGTCGCAAATGGCTTGCGTCGTCAGGTGACGTGACGTCAATATTCCGCTTCGCCCCCACTGTTTTACAGGCCCTTGTCCATGACCGAACCCTCCACCCCGTCGACGCAACCCGCCGTCGATCCGGCCCTGATCGCCCGGGTCAAGGGCATCATCCTGCAGCCGAAGACCGAATGGGCGCGCATCGACGGCGAGTTCGCCACGACCCGCAGCCTGTTCACCCGCTACGCCATGATCCTGGCCGCCATCGGCCCGATCTGCAGCCTGATCGGCGGCCAGCTTCTGCCCCTGTTCGGCACGCCCATGTCGATCCTCGGCGCGCTTCTGGTCGCGGTGGTCAGCTATGGGCTGTCCCTGGTCGCCGTCTATCTGCTGGGCCTGATCATCAACGCCCTGGCCCCCAGTTTCGGCGGGGCCAGCGATTCGGTCCAGGCGATGAAGGTGGCGGTCTATTCCTATACGGCCATGTGGCTGGTCGGGGTCTTCGGCCTGATCCCGATGCTGGGCGTCCTGGCCATCCTCGGCCTGTACAGCTTCTATCTGCTGTACCTGGGTCTGCCGATGCTGATGAAGGTCCCGGCGGACAAGGCTGTCGGCTATTTCATCGTCACGGTGATCCTGGGCCTGGTCATGACCTTCATCATCAACGCCATCGTCGGCATGATCGGCGCCAGTTTCTTGGTCGCCGGCGCCGGCATGGCGGCCATCACCGGCGGTTATTGACCGACATAGGCGCGGGGAACGCGGACGGTTACGGCGGTCAGCAGTTCATAGCTGATGGTCCCCGCCGCCGCCGCCGCCGCATCGATGGGGCGATGCGCCCCGAACAGTTCGACCCGGTCGCCGACCGCGACCTCCAGCCCGGTCACATCGACCGTGCAGACGTCCATCGAGATCCGGCCCAGCAGCGGCCGGGTCTCGCCTGCGACCCAGACCGCGCCGCGCGGCCCATAGGCCCGCAGGACCCCGTCCGCATAGCCCGCCGCGACCACAGCCGCCCGCATCGGTCGTTCGGCCACGAAACCGCGCGAATAGCCGACGCTCTCGCCCGTCCGCACGTCGCGCACCAGCAGGACCTCCGCCGTCAGAGCGGCGACGGGGGCGATCCGCTCGTCCGGCCGGCCCTCAGGTCCACCGCCGTACAGGCAGACGCCCGGCCGCACCGCGTCGAAGGCGAAGTCCGGCCCCAGGAAACAGCCGCCCGAATTAGCGAAGGACCGCGTCACGCCCGGATAGCGTTCGACCATGCCCGCGAACCGGTCACGCTGGCGCCGGTTCATCGGCTGGTCCGGTTCGTCGCCGCAGGCCAGGTGGCTCATGACCAGGCTCAGCCCGTCAAAGACTTCGGGCGCATCCTCCGGCCGGAAGCCCAGCCGGTTCAGGCCGGTGTCGATCTGTAGGCCGCAGGCTCCGCCGCCGGCCTCGGCCCAGGCCTTCATCTGCGCCGGCTGGTTCAGCACGGGCCGCAGGTCCGCCGCCTTCAACAGCCCCGCCGCCTCGCCGTGACAGCCGTCCAGCACATAGAGGACGGGCTCCGGGCCCAGCGCCGTCCGCAGGGCTGCGCCTTCGCCGGCCCGCGCCACGAAAAAGGTCCGCGCCCCTTCCGCCATCAAACGTTTCGCACAGGCCTCGGCCCCCAAGCCATAGGCGTCGGCCTTGACCACCGGATGCACCGGCACGCCGGTCACGGCCTCCAGGGTGTGAAAATTGCGGGCGAGCGCGTTCAGATCGACGGACAGCAGGGCGGGGGAGGGCATGGCGGCCCTTATTGGCGCAACTTCCCGACGATGGAAGGCCTGACGCCGATCAATCCTCGTCGCTGAACGGCGGGGGCAGTCGTCCGGACTTGAAGATGATGGTCGGCTGTTCGTCGTAGTCGCCCATCTCGGTGTCCGCCGAGACGGAAAAGGCCACCACGCCCAGCCGCAGGGGCGCCATGCGCTCGGCCTTGCGCCGCGCCTCCTCGGCGTCCTTGCAGCCCACCTGCGGCTCGGCCTTCAGCCCCTTGCCGCGCCCCTGCACATAGGTCTGGAGAATATAGACGGTTTCGCTGGCCATCCGCACCCAAGGGGCCTGTTCGCGGCCCAGGTCAACCGCCGGCCTCTATTCGTAGCTGACTTCCTCATAGCCGTGCGCCAGGTTGCCGAACCGCACCGTCTCGGCGTCGAAGGCCAGTTTGACGATGCCGATGGGGCCGTGGCGCTGCTTGCCGATGACGACCTCGGCCTGGCCTTGCAGCCGGTCCATGTCCTGCTGCCATTGCAGGTGTTCCTCGGTGCCTTCGCGCGGCTCGGCCCGGCCCAGGTAGTAGCTTTCGCGATAGACGAACATCACGCAGTCGGCGTCCTGCTCGATCGAGCCGGATTCGCGCAGGTCGGACAACTGCGGCCGCTTGTCCTCGCGCTGCTCCACCTGACGCGACAGCTGCGACAGGGCGATGATCGGCACCGACAGTTCCTTGGCCAGGGCCTTCAGGCCGCCGGTGATCTCGGACACCTCCTGCACCCGGTTCTTCTGACCGCCGCTGTCGCCGGTCGTGACCAGTTGAAGATAGTCGACGATGATCAGGTCCAGCCCGTGCTCCATCCGCTTCAGCCGCCGCGCCCGGGCCGCCAGCTTCGACATGGACAAACCGCCGGTGGCGTCGATGTAGAGGGGGCTCTCGCCGATCTCGACCGCCGCGTCGCGCAGCTTGCCGAAGTCGGTGGCGTCGATCTCGCCCTTGCGCAGCTTGTCGGAGGACACGCCCGAAGCGTCGGCCAGGATCCGCATGGCCAGCTGTTCGGCGCTCATTTCCAGCGAATAGAAGGCCACCACACCGCCGTTGACCGTCTTGCGGCCCTCCGGCGTCGGTTCCCACTGATAGGCGCGCGCCACATTGAAGGCCATGTTGGTCGCCAGGGCCGTCTTGCCCATCGACGGACGGCCGGCGAGGATCAGCAGGTCGGAGGGGTGCAACCCGCCCAGTTTCCGATCCAGATCGTTCAATCCTGTCGCCAACCCGGCCAGCTTGCCTTCGCGCTGATAGGCTTCGGCCGCCATCTGAACGGCGCCGGACAGGGCGTGGGAAAAGCTGACGAAACCGGACGACGGCTTGCCGGTCTCGGCGAGCGAATACAGGGTCTGTTCCGCCTGTTCGATCTGTTCGTCGGCGGGCGTCTCCGGGTTGGGCGCCTCCTTGATGATCTCCCCGCCGATGCGGATCAGATCGCGGCGCAGGGCCGTGTCATAGACCACCCGCGCATAGTCCGGCGCATTGGCCGCCGGCGGCGCCCGGTCGACCAGGTCGGCGAAATAGCGCAGGCCGCCGAACTCCTGGAAGGCCGGATCCTGCTTGAACCGTTCCATCAGAATGGTGGGTTCGGCCAGCATCCCTTGTCGGATATGATCCTCGATCGCCTCGAACAGCCGCTGGTGGAAGGGCTCGTAGAAATGCGAGCCCCGCAGACGGTCGCTCAGGCGTTCGAACACGCCGTTGTCGAACATCAGCGCGCCCAGCAGCGCCTGTTCCGCCTCCAGATTGTGGGGCATCGAGCTGACGCCGCTGGAGTCCATCGGCGAGGACGAGAAGGGCATGGGGGCGAACGCGTTCATTGTCTTAACGCTCTAGCCCTGACACGCGCCTGCGTCAGTCGTGGACGTCGCTTCGACCGTGGACAGATCGTCCACCCTGTGGGCGAACGGGAATTCCTCAGTCGGGGCGATCAGGCGCCGGCGGTCAAGACTGCCATGGCGAAGATCCAGAACGTCCATTTCAGCCCGATCGCCTGACAGGCCGCTCGACCGCGCGATACGGGGCGCTCCAGCAGATAGGCGCCGGTCACGACGCCCCATATCCAGCTTGAGACCGCCAATCCCAGCCAGCCGTTATTCCAATGGATTCCGATGACATAGACGGCGAAACCCGCTGCGACGCCCGGCCAGGCGCGTTTCAGGAACCGTTGCGACAGTTCTATCGGAACGAGGGTGAACAGCGCAGCCTCGGCGGTCATCAGGGCCAGGCCCAGTGCGAACAGGGCGGCGGGATGAAGTCCCTCCGGCGTCTGCACGGCGTCGACCTCATCCGGCCCCAGAATCAGCCCGAGCCCGGTCAAGCCGCCCACTATCAGCAGCGCGCCTCCGATGAATATGATCGCGGATCGAGGCGCGGACGTTCGCACCGTCCTGCCTTGGGTCATGCGGGGCAGGGATATTTCTCGGCCATCCACTCGCGCACGGCCTGGGTCGTGCTGATGCCGCGCCGCTCGGCGGGGATGGCGTTGAACCGGGCCAGAATGGCGTCGGCTGACAGGCCGACCTTGTCCGGCATACAGGTGGCCGAGCGGCGACCGGCCGCTGTGGCCGCCGTCTGTTCCGCGCGCACCGTCTGCACCGCCCCGCGAAACTCGCCCATCAGCCGCCGGGTGTCGGACCGCAACAGGGCGGTGGGGTTGCGGGGAATGCCGTTCGCCGTCGTCAGAAACTCCTGCACCGTCATGGCCTGAGCCGCCCCGGCGACAAGCGACAGGGCCAAGGCCCCCGCGATGATCCTGGTCTTCATTGATCCCCTCCGAACAAGAGGGCCAGATTAAGCGGCGATATGTGGCGCAACGGCGGCGCGAATCTCGTGGGGTTCTGAAGCTTCGGTAATGTTTCCGCTCGGCATTCTCATCACGAAAAAGGAGCGCTCTCACGAGCGCCCCTTTCGTTGCTCCAGATTGGATCAGAAGCTGTAGCTGAGCCGCGCGTACAGGAACCGACCGTTGAAGCCGAACGGCGAATAGCTGGGGAAGCCCACCGACCCGGTCGCCCCGTTCAGGGCCGCCGGCGTATATTCCGGATACTCGTCGAACAGGTTGTTCACCCCCACCGCCAGACCGACCCCGTATGGGAACTGATAGCGGCCTTCCAGGTCGATCAGGGTCTTGTCGCCGGTCTCATAGTCCAGGCTGGCGGCGTTGTTGGCGACCAGGACACTGGCGTAATAGGTCGCCTTGGCCGACACGCCGAAACCGCCCAGGCTCCAGTCGATCCCGCCGACCACCTTGGTCTTGGGCGTGCCCTCCTCGAACGCCAGGATGTTGGACCGGTCGAACAGGAAGAAATCCGACGTCGGAATGCCGATGGAGGGCGTCTCCGGCGTCTTGTCCACCGTCGTCTCGTTGTAGTTTCCGGCCAGGGTGAAATCGAACCGGCCGAGCGTGTCTGTCGGCAGGCGATACCGACCGACCACGTCGATTCCCTTGGTCGTCGTGTCGACGCCGTTCAGGAAGAAGCGGGCGGCGCTGACGCCGAAGGGCGCCAGCAGGGTCTGGACCGCCGTGGTGGTCGCAGCCGACTGGCTGGGGCGCGTCGTCCCCAGGCTCTCGGAATAGATGATCCGGTCTTCAAGCTCGATCTGATAGGCGTCGATGGTCAGTTCGAATCCGCCGGACCGGAACACCGCCCCCACCGAATAGTTGACCGAGGTCTCGGGCTCGAGCGGCTTGGAGCCGAGGGCCAGGGCTACGGGGTCGTCCACGCGGAAGGTGCCGGCCTGGATCAGGCTGGTCACGGGCAGGCCGCCGATCAACTGGGTCACCAGATTGGTGGCGGTATAGCTGAAATACTGCTGCTGCAGGGCCGGGGCGTGGAAGCCGGTGGAGACCGCGCCGCGCAGGGCGAAGGCCGGCGAGAAGTCGTAGCGCGCCGAGACCTTGCCGGTGAACTGGTCGCCGAAATCGGAATAGTCTTCGTAACGGCCGGCCACGCCGACCGTCAGCCCCTGGGTCAGCTTGCCTTCCAGATCGACATAGGCGCTCCAGTTGTTGCGGTCCTCGTCCGCCGCATTGGCCGGCGAGAAGCCGGGGAAGCCCTGGGCTCCGCCGCCGCCGGCGCTGGGTCCGCGATTGTAGGAGGCGGGCTCACCGGCATAGACCTCGAAACGCTCGGTCCGGTATTCGACCCCGAAGGCCAGATTGACCGGTTCGATCAGCCCGAACTCCAGCGGCCTGACGCCATCGACGCCCAGCGTCAGTTGGTCGTACTTCAGCCCCCCGGCCTCGAACTCCTGCTGCGACGCCGCGCCATACGAAGCGTTCAGCGAGTTGGTGACGCGATAGTCCAGCACATTTCGCCCGTAGCCGACCGAGACGTCCCAATCGATCCCGGCCGCCTCGCCCTTGACCCCGCCGTACAGGTTGTAGTCGACGATCTGGGTGTTGATCAGCGGCAGGAAGCCGTTGGGATAGATGGCCAGGACATTGTTGGCGTTGTTGTAGGCGCGGGCGGTCGCGCCGGATTCGCTTTCCTTGTGCTGGATGCCGCCGAAGGCATAGGTCTCCCAGTCGGCGTTGATCGGCTTGCCGGCGTTGAACCACAGCGACTGGGATTCCACCGCCGGATCGCCGAACCGGCCCAGGACCGTGTTCGTGGACGTATTGCCGACCACGGCCGATGGCGCGGCGTAGTCCGAACGGTTGGTCGGATCGCGTTTCTGCAGTTCGCCCGATACGGTGACGAACCCGTCCTCGCCCAACGGCAGGCCGATCCAGCCGGCCAGGGACGTCTGTTCGCCGTCCGTGGCCTCGTGCGATCCGCGCGCGGTGTCGTATTCGGTGTCGTAACGCCCATGGTTCAGCGTCAGGCCGCCGCCGTCGCGGGCCTGGCGCAGACGCAGGTTGATCACGCCGGCGATGGCGTCGGAGCCGTACTGGGCCGAGGCGCCGTCGCGCAGCACCTCGACGGAGCCCAGGGCGACCGAGGGAATGGTGTTCAGATCGAAGGCCGTGGATCCGCGTCCCAGGGCGCCGTTCACATTGACCAAGGCGCCGACGTGGCCCCGCTGTCCGTTGATCAGCACCAGGGTCTGGTCAGGGGCCAGACCGCGCAGGGTCGCCGGGCGGACGTGGTCGGAACCGTCCGAGATGGCGGGGCGGGGGAAGTTGATCGACGGAGCGGCGGCGGCCAGGGCGGCGGCGGTCTCCGTACCCGTCCCGCTGCGGGTCAGGGTCTCGCCGGTGATCACGTCCACGGGAGCGATCGTGTCCAGGCGGGTTCGACCAATGGCGCGGGTGCCGGTCACCACGATCTCGCCGATGTCGGCGGCGTCCTCCGCCGGTGTCGCCTCCTGGGCGAAGGCGAGCGGCGCGGACATCAGCGCGCTGGTGGAGACAAAGGCCAACAAGACGGAACGACCGGAATTCAGCTTCATGACTATCCCCAAACGACAGCGGCCTGTTGGGAGGGGCGGCGACCGGCCACGATTTCGACACCCTGGCTGGGATGAAAGGCGCAATAAATTGGTCGCGCCGTCGACAAATCTCAGCCTTAGTTGAGAGTGTTCACCGCTGTTTACGTCGGTCAAGAAAGGAGTTTGCGCAAACTCTCATCGCCGCCCCAAACCTTCGTGGCTGTTGCAAACTTGTCATGGATTGCGTGAAGGCGCGCCCGGCCTCCTGCCGAGGGCCCACGCAGCAAAAAGGGCGCGTTCCTTGCGGAACGCGCCCCTGATGTTTCCGGCGATCCGGCCTCGAAAGGCCGGCGGGATCAGGCTTCGTCGCCGAAGCCTTCCTGTTGACCGGCGCCGCCTTCGATCAGTTCCTGGGCCGATTGCTCGGCGGCCTGGCGCTCATCGTCGAACTGGCTGCGGATCACGTCCTCGCCCTTGGCTTGACGCTCGGCTTCATCCATCGAACGGGCGATGTTGATCTTGACCGATGCGCGGACCTCGGCGTGCAGGCGAACCGGCACTTCGTGGACGCCCAGGTTCTTGATCGCCGTGTTCAGGACGATTTGCGAACGCTCGACCTTGCCGCCTTCGGCCTGGATGGCCTCGGCGACGTCGCGGCCGGCGACCGAACCGTACAGGTGACCGGTTTCACCGGCCTGACGGATCATGATGTAGGTCTGGCCGTCGATCTTGTCGGCGACCTTCTGTGCATCGGCCTTGTTCTTCTCGTTGCGTTGCTCGATGGCGACGCGGTCGAGTTCGAACGCCTTCAGGTTGGCGGCGGTGGCCCGACGGGCCTTGTCGCGCGGCAGAAGGAAGTTACGGGCGAAGCCGTCCTTGACGGACACGACGTCGCCGATGGCGCCGAGATTCTCGACGCGTTCCAGCAGAACGACCTTCATCTTACTTCACCACATACGGCAGGAGGGCCAGATAGCGGGCGCGCTTGATGGCCTTGGCCAGTTCGCGTTGCTTCTTCTGGGAGACGGCGGTGATGCGCGAAGGCACGATCTTGCCGCGTTCGGAGACGTAACGCTGCAGCAGCTTCACGTCCTTGTAGTCGATCTTCGGCGCATTGGCGCCCGAGAACGGGCAGACCTTGCGGCGGCGATAGAAGGGGCGGCGGCCGGCGGCGCCGGAGCCGGCCGGGGCGCCCGGGGTCGGGGCGGTGGTGTCGGTCATGTTCCGGTTTCCTTATTCGGCGTCAGCGGCGGCGTCGTCGCGCGGGGTGCGCTCGCGCTCACGCTCGCGTTCACGCTCGCGGCGGGCCAGCAGCGGCGACAGTTCCAGGTCGAGTTCCTCGACGCGGACGGTCAGCCAACGCAGCACGTCTTCGTTGATGCCCAGCTGACGCTCGACTTCGGCCATGGCGGCCGGAGGGGCGTCGACGGCCAGCAGCGAATAGTGAGCCTTGCGGTTCTTCTTCACGCGGTACGTCAGGTTGCGCAGACCCCAGTACTCGATCTTGGCGACGGAACCGCCACCTTGCACGATCAGGTCCTTGATGGTGTCGTTCAGCGCTTCGGCCTGCTGCGCCGAGATATCCTGGCGCGTCATGACCGTGTGCTCGTAAAGAGCCATGCGGTAGTCTCCCTTGTGGGCGTCGGCGTGGAAACGACCGGGTAAGTCGATCCCCACGATGGCTCCTGGCGCGGCGGCCGGACCGAACGTCCAACCCTTTGGTGTTCCACGACAGGACCGAAGCCCTGGAAAGGCGGGGCCTATAGGGGAAAAGGGGGCGATGCGCAACATTTCTCCCTCCCCCGCGGGGGAGGGTGGTCGAGCCGCAGGCGAGACCGGGTGGGGAGGGCGGGGCGACCCATCACAGATCTGTCCCGATTCCGGCAGTGCGCCCCTGCCGGGCCGCCCCCGCCCCGTCGCTGCGCGACGCCCCTCCCCGGAGCGGGGAGGGAGAATTCCTTGTGACGTCCCGCGACCCCGCCTAAACCAACCCCATGCCGAAGTTGACGTCCGCGGTCGATCCGCAAAGCCCCAAATACAAGTCCCTGCACGCGCACAACAGCGCCCTGGTCGCCGAACTGCGCGACCATGTGGCCCACGCCGCGCGCGGCGGGTCAGACAAGTCGCGCGAACGGCATGTGGCCCGCGGCAAGCTGCTGCCCCGCGACCGGGTCGAGCGGCTGCTGGATCCCGGCTCGCCCTTCCTGGAGATCGGCCAGTTGGCCGCCCACGCCATGTACGACGGCGAAGCCCCGGCCGCCGGCGTGATCGCGGGGATCGGCCGCGTCTCGGGTCGCGAGGTGATGATCGTCGCCAACGACCCGACGGTTAAAGGCGGCGCCTACTTCCCCATGACGGTGAAGAAGCACCTGCGCGCCCAGGAGATAGCCGAGCAGAACCGCCTGCCGTGCGTCTATCTGGTGGACTCTGGCGGGGCCAACCTGCCGCACCAGGCCGAGGTCTTCCCCGACCGCGACCACTTCGGCCGCATCTTCTTCAACCAGGCCCGGATGAGCGCCAAGGGCATCGCCCAGATCGCCTGTGTCATGGGTCTGTCCACCGCCGGCGGCGCCTATGTGCCGGCCATGTCGGACGAGACGATCATCGTGCGGAACCAGGGCGCCATCTTCCTGGCCGGCCCGCCCCTGGTGAAGGCCGCCACCGGCGAGGTCATTTCGGCCGAGGAACTGGGCGGGGCCGAGACCCATGGCCGTCGTTCGGGCGTGGTCGACCATGTGGCCGAGAATGACGAACACGCGCTGGAGATCGTCCGCTCCATCGTCGCCAATCTGAACACGACCAAGTCCGTGGACATGGACGTGCGCGAACCTCGCGCCCCGGCCTTCGCCGCCGAAGAGCTGTACGGCCTGATCCCCGACGACGTCCGGGCCCCCTATGACGTGCGCGAGGTCATCGCCCGCCTGGTCGACGGCTCCGAGTTCGACGAGTTCAAGACCCTGTACGGCCCGACCCTGGTCTGCGGTTTCGCCCGCATCTGGGGCTATCCGGTCGCCATCCTGGCCAACAACGGCGTCATCTTCTCCGAAAGCGCCCAGAAGGGCGCCCACTTCATCGAACTGGCCTGCAAGCGCAAGATTCCGCTGCTGTTCCTGCAGAACATCTCGGGGTTCATGGTCGGCGGCAAATACGAGGCCGGCGGCATCGCCAAGGACGGCGCCAAGCTGGTGACCGCCGTCGCCAGCGCCGAAGTGCCCAAGTTCACCGTCCTGATCGGCGGCAGTTTCGGGGCCGGAAACTACGGCATGTGCGGCCGCGCCTATTCTCCGCGCTTCCTCTTCACCTGGCCCAACAGCCGGATCGGCGTGATGGGCGGGGAACAGGCGGCGTCGGTGCTGGCCACCGTCCACCGCGACGCCGAGACCTGGAGCGCGGAAGACGCCGAGGCCTTCAAGGCCCCGATCCGCCAGAAATACGAGGACGAAGGCAATCCCTATTACGCCACCGCCCGCCTGTGGGACGACGGCGTCATCGACCCGGCCCAGACCCGCGACGTCCTGGGCCTGGCCATTTCCGCCAGCCTGAACGCCCCGATCCCGGAGACCACGTTCGGCCTGTTCCGGATGTAACCTATTCTTCCGCCCCCCGTTGCAACACGGACCCTCAGTTTGGAGATGACCATGGCCGATCAACCCACCGACGCCGACCTCAACGCCCTGGACGTCACCGACGCCGAGGAAGCCGAGATCAACCGCATCGCCCATCCGCTGCTGGCCGACGCCGCGCCGGACGCCAATGACGACCTGGTGCGGATCGACGCCACCAGCGACGGGGTGGTCTTCATCACCCTGGACCGGCCCGAGAAGAAGAACGCCTTCGACGCCGCCACCATCGCCGCCCTGCATGAGGCGTTCGAGACCCTGCACGGCGCCGACCACGTCCGCCTGGTCTTCATCCGCGGCGCGGGCGGCACCTTCAGCGCCGGGGCCGATCTGAACTGGATGCGCGACGCCGCCGACTGGTCCGAGGCCGACAATCGCGACGACGCCCTGGGTCTGGCCCGGATGCTGAAGGCCCTGCACGACGTCCCCGCCCTGACCGTCGCCCTGGTCGAGGGCGCCGCCATGGGCGGCGGGGCCGGCATCGTCGCCGCCTGCGACATGGCCGTGGCGGTCGAGGGCGCGCGTTTCGCCTTTTCCGAGGTCAAGCTGGGCCTGATCCCCGCGACCATCGCCCCCTATGTCATCGAGGCCATCGGCGCGCGGCGCGCGCGCCAGCTGTTCCTGACCGGCAACAGTTTCGACGCCGACTACGCCGCCCACGCCGGCCTGATCGACCTGGTCCTGCCCGAGGGTTCGGTGGATGAGTTCGTCGCCATGCTGACCGACAGCCTCAGCGGCAACGCTCCCGGCGCCATGGGCGAGGCAAAACGCCTGGTCAACGACATCGCCGGCCACAAGATCGACAGCGGCCTCTTGGACGACACCGCCAAACGCATCGCCCGCGCCCGCGTCTCCCCCGAGGGCCAGGAAGGCGTCCGCGCCTTCCTGGACAAGCGCAAACCCGACTGGGCGGTTTAGGGGCAGGGCAAGCCTCACAGGCCCCCTCCGTCTCGCCGGCTTCGCCGGCGATCCACCTCCCCCAAGGGGGGAGGAATGCGAGCACCGAAATCCTCCCCCCTTGGGGGAGGTGGCGCGGCGCGGAGCGCCGTGACGGAGGGGGCCCGAACGGCGCCAACTGTCACAATGACGCTGGTCTCACCCCAGCGATTCCAACCCCTTGCCAGATTCTCGCCCCGACTTTCCAGCCAGGGCTCCCCCACTCCCTATAATCAGCCTCGGTCTCGTCGCTTGGAGGGCTCGCTTGGCCTGCGACCTTGCGGCGGCGGGAGCGGATGGAACGGGAGCGGGGGTGCAACTCCCCCGCGCCGGCGGCGTCTCAGGACGTCGGCGGAGGGTCGAGGGGGATACTCGATCGCACTCGGGACGGTTCTTCGCAGGGACCGCCGACCCGTCGCAGGCTTATGGGGTTAGGCGATAAGACCGCCACCGCTCGGCGCTCCGAGCTTGCAGACCAACCATTCGCGCGGGGCGTCAAACCTTCGTCGAAACGGTATTTCTAGATCAAACTCCGGGCGAAGGCCCGGCGCCCCGCCCAGCCCTCCGCTTCCAAAGGGCCTCCAACTCCGCCGAAGGGACGGAGCGCCTCCGTTCGTCTGCACGACGCTGTGGGAACGGGCTGAAAGCTTGTCCGTTGATGTCGCGCCGACGCCTTGATCCGGCCCGAAACACGGTGCGGTATGGTGTGGCTTGAAGCCTGTTCTCCTCGGATGATTATGCAGACCCGATCGATCGTGCTCGTCGCCGCCCTGGCCCTGTCGGCCTGCGGCAACCCCACCAATTCCAAGGCGCAGGAGGGCGAGTTCGCCCAGCCGACGCGCACCGCGCCCAGCGATGCGGCGGGGATGAAGTCCAGCTTCGCGCCGGTGGTGCGATCCGCCGCCCCGGCCGTGGTCAATATCTCGGCCCGCAGCGTCCAGCGGGTCCAGGCCGATCCCTTCTTCCAGTTCTTCGGCGGCGGCATTCCCCAGGCGCGGGTGGCGGAATCGGTCGGGTCGGGCGTGATCGTCCGCTCGGACGGGATCGTCGTCACCAACAACCACGTCATCGACGGCGCCCAGCAGATCAAGGTCGTGCTGAACGACCGGCGCGAGTTTCCCGCCACCGTCATCCTGGCCGACGAGCGCAGCGACATCGCCGTGCTGCGGCTGGAGAACGTCAGCGACCGGCTGCCGGTCCTGGCCATCGACGATCAGGAAGAACAGCAGGTCGGCGATCTGGTCCTGGCCATCGGCAATCCGTTCGGCGTGGGCCAGACGGTGACCAACGGCATCATCTCGGCCCTGAACCGGACCGAGACCGGCATTTCCGACAGCGGCTCCTTCATCCAGACCGACGCGGCCATCAACCCCGGCAATTCGGGCGGCGCCCTGGTGGACATGGACGGCGACCTGATCGGCATCAACACCGCCATCTTCTCCCGCTCAGGCTCCTCGGCCGGGGTCGGGTTCGCCGTGCCCGCCGCCATGGTCAAGCGCGTGGTCGATTCGGCCCTGGGCGGCGCCAAGACCGTGGTCCGGCCGTGGCTGGGCGTAAAGGGCGACACCGTCACCGGCGACATCGCCGGCAGCCTGGGGCTCAGCCGGCCGCAGGGACTGGTCGTCACCGACGTCTACGCCAACGGTCCCGCCGCCCGCGCCGGCCTGCGCCAGGGCGATGTGATCACCGCCGTGGACGGTCAGGAGATCAACGACCAGAACGGGCTGAACTATCGCGTCGGCTCGCGCAATCCGAACGACCAGGTCCAGGTCGCCATCCTGCGCGACGGCCGGCCCCAGACCCTGACCGCGCGGGTCCAGACCCTGCCCGGCGACGCCGACCCCCGCCAGGGCGTCGTGATCCAGTCCGGCCCCTTCGCCGGGGCCCAGGTCGTGGCCCTGAACCCGGCCCTGGCCGACCGCCTGGGCGGCGACCCGTTCGCCACGGGCGTCATCGTCACCGGCGTGTCGGGCCGGGGCTACGCCGCCCGCGCCGGCTTCCGCCAGAACGACCTGATCGTCAGCATCAACGGCCGCGCGATAGCCTCGGCGCGCGACGTCGAAGCCGCCGGCGCCGGTCGCGGCCCGTGGGAAATCGTGGTCAATCGCGGCGGGCGCCAGATTCGGGGCGTGTTGAGGTAAGGGGCTGGACACAGGTCTCGGCTGTGGGGATTGTGGCGCATGAGCGAGCCTTCAGCATTTGAGCTTTTCATCGGCGCCGTCGGCCTTGCTGCTTTGGTGCTCGGCGCCTGGAAGCTTGCCTCTTGGCTCGCCAAACGGGGGCACGGGATCAGGCCCGTCACCCATATGGATTACCTCATGACGCGGGTTGAGAAGCAGGCGGCCGAGAAGGAGCGGACGGCCGAACGTTCCGGTCGGGACGACTGAAGCGTCTTTCGCCGTCCGCCCACACAAACGGGTGAAAAGCCTTTGGCGAACGCCTACATAGGTCGCACTCATGACCGACCTGTTCGAAGCCTCCGGCATATTGCCGCCCGACGCCCCCCTGGCCGACCGTCTGCGCCCGCGCACGCTGGACGAGGTGGTGGGGCAGGATCATCTGCTGGGGCCGGGCGGGCCGATCCGCCGGATGATCGAGGCGGGGCGGCTGGGCTCGATGATCCTGTGGGGGCCGCCCGGCACCGGCAAGACCACCATCGCCCGGCTGCTGGCCCAGGCGGCGGGCTATGAATACCAGTCGATCAGCGCGGTCTTTTCCGGAGTCGCCGACCTGAAGAAGGCGTTCGAGGCGGCGCGGATGCGGCGGGCGGCGGGGCAGAGCACCCTGTTGTTCGTCGATGAGATCCACCGCTTCAACCGCGCCCAGCAGGACGGCTTCCTGCCCTTCGTCGAGGCCGGGGTCGTCACCCTGGTCGGGGCCACGACCGAGAACCCCAGTTTCGAGCTGAATGGGGCGCTGCTGTCGCGGTCGCAGGTCTATGTGCTGAAGCGGCTGGACGATGCGGCGCTGGATCAACTGTTGAGCCGCGCCGAGGCCCATATGGAAAGAGGCCTGCCGCTGTCGCCGGAAGCGCGCCAGGCCATGCTGGCCCTCGCCGACGGCGACGGGCGCTATCTGCTGACCATGTCGGAGGTGCTGTTCGACCTGCCTGAAGGCGAGATGCTGGACGTACAGGGGCTGGCGGCGGTCCTGCAACGCCGCGCCCCCGCCTATGACAAGAGCCGGGAAGAGCATTACAACCTCATCTCCGCCCTGCATAAATCGGTGCGCGGGTCGGACCCGGACGCGGCCCTGTACTGGCTGGCGCGGATGCTGAACGGGGGCGAGGATCCGCTGTATCTGGCGCGGCGGATCGTGCGGATGGCGGTCGAGGACATCGGCGAGGCGGACCCGCTGTCGATCCTGGTCGCCAATGCGGCCAAGGACACTTACGACTTCCTGGGCAGCCCCGAGGGCGAACTGGCCCTGGCCCAGGCCGTGGTCCACCTGGCCACTGCGCCGAAGTCGGTGGGGGTGTACGAAGCCTTCAAGGCGGCCAGGAAAGCGGCCTATGAGACGGGGTCGCTGACGCCCCCCGCCCATATCCGCA
This sequence comes from Brevundimonas mediterranea, assembly GCF_011064825.1. Lineage (NCBI taxonomy): Bacteria > Pseudomonadati > Pseudomonadota > Alphaproteobacteria > Caulobacterales > Caulobacteraceae > Brevundimonas > Brevundimonas mediterranea. The sequence continues at coordinate 31,297 of NZ_CP048751.1, read as the reverse complement.
ACGCCCCCACCAAGCTGATGAAGTCGCTGGGCTACGGCAAGGGCTACCAGTACGACCCGGACACGCCCGAGGGCTTCTCGGGCGCCAACTTCTTCCCCGACGAGATGGAACGTCGCACCTTCTACAAGCCCAAGGGCGAGGGGCATGAGGAGAAGGTCAAGGCGCGGCTGGAGCGTTGGGCCGAGATGCGGGCGCGGCTGGCCAAGGACGCGGCGGTGGACGGGGCGGGGGGCTGACCTCTAGAAGCCCCCGATGACTACCCGCACCCCCGTCGCCCTGTCCGAGGATGAGATCGCCGCCGTCCGGTCATGGGTGATCCACGAGGACGCTCATGTGATCGCTTTTTCAAAGCCGTCGGGCCTATCCAGCCAGGGCGGGCGGATCCAGGCGCATACGCTGGACGATCTGCTGTGGGCCTTCGCCCGGTCCAACGGCAAGCGGCCGGAGCTGGTGCATCGGCTGGACCGCGACACCTCGGGCGTGATCCTGGCGGCCAAGACCAAGCCGGCGGCGGGGTTCCTGGGTAAGGCCCTGCAGATGCGGCGGTTTCGCAAACAGTATCTGGCCCTGCTGTCCGCCGCGCCGGAGCCGGCGTCCGGGACCATCGACGCCCCGCTGCGGCGCGAGGAGATCGGGCGCGAGTCCTATATGCGGGTCGTCGCCTTCGACGCGCCCGGCGCCCAGGGCTCGCAGAGCCGATATCGGACCCTGGCCGCCAACGACCAGGGGGCGGTGGTCGAGCTGGAGCCGCTGACGGGGCGGATGCACCAGCTGCGGGTCCATATGGCCCATCTGGGTCGGCCGCTGATCGGGGATGTTCGCTATGGCGGGGCGTTGACGACAGAGGTTGGGCCGGCGCCGCGCCTGATGCTGCACGCCTTGAAACTGAGCTTTCCTCATCCCGAAGGCGGGACGACGACGGTGGAGGCGCCGCCGCCGGCCGATTTCGCGGGTTTGCGTTCGGCCTTGGGCCTCTAGACGGAACGCTCCGGCTCAAGCAACGCTATCTCCTCCAAAGGGAGACAACGCCATGAAGCGCCTCGCCATTCTCAGCCTCGCCGCCTCGACCCTGGCCCTGGCCGCCTGCGCCAGCCTGGCCCCCTACGGCGCCCAGCGCGCGCCGGGCGGGCAGGGCTATTCGGAGCAGAGGATCGAATCCAACCGTTACCGTGTCACCTACAACGGCGTCGGGGCGCCGGGCGCTGTCGCCGACTATGCGCTGGTGCGGGCCGCCGATCTGACCACGGACCAGGGCTATGACTGGTTTGAAGTGACCCAGAGCTGGACCGACGGCCGTCCCGGCGGCGCGGGCGGCGTGCGGCCCAGCGTCTCCATCGGCGGCGGATCCAGCCGATACGGCGGCTATTCGGCCTCGGGCGTCGGCGTGGGGTTGGGCCTGAACTTCAGCGGCCCCAGCCCGACCTCGACCTCGCTGGAGATCATCATGGGGCGGGGCCCAAAGCCCGACCGTCCGAACGCCTATGACGCCCGATCGGTCCAGGCCTCCATCCCGCGCTGATCAGCGCCCCCGCGTCAGGGCGCGGTATTCGACCAGCCGTTCCTTGTCGCGCCGCACCTGGTCGCCGACGGTGTTGTCCACGTCCAGCGACGCGTAGCGGACCCAGCCCTCGGCCCCCAGCTTGTCCTGGATCGCCTGGGCAGGCGTCTGCCAGCGGAAATAGGACAGCCAGGTCACGCCGCATGCCAGCAGGACGGCGATGATCTGAAGGATGCGGAAGCCGATCTCGTTGGCCGCCGGGGCGGGGAAGAAGATGAAGAAGATTAGCCAGATCACCAGCACGGCGGGCGTGGTGATCCGCCCGAACCAGCGCATCCAGTAGCGTTCCCGCCGCACGCGCCACAGCTCCATCTGGATGAACTTCTCCAGATATTCCATCCGCGCGCCGATCCACATGACCAGCCGGGTCAGATAGAGGGCGCGCTGGCCCCAGGCCTTGCCGTCCATCTGGTAGGTGGTCTCGGCCTGGTCCGACAGGGCGCGGGCGTTGGTGAACAGGTTCTGCAGTTCCCGCGTCCGCTGCACGATCTCGCGCGACAGCTCGTAGGAGTCGTTCTCCAGCCGGAACCGGTACTGGATGAACAGAATGGTCGAGACGCCGAAGAAGATCCCGCCCGTGACGAGCATGGCCAGGAGGCCCAGGCCCAGACCGGCGGGTTGCCCGCCGGCCCATTCGGCGAACAGGGTCGGTCCCATTTCGGCCAGGACGGCGAAGGCGATCAGGGCCAGCACCTGGGTCAGGCGCTTGACGCCGACATGGACGCACAGGGCGCGGAAGATGCGTCGGCCATAGGCGTGAACCCGACCGCGGATGTCGCGGTCCGCCGGGAACCGTTCCTCGATCTGGCGCGCGAACAGGACGTGGAAACGGTCCGGCTTCTTCTCGTTCTCCCAGAAGGGAAAGATATCGAGCGGCTGGTTAAAATAGAGGTCGATATTGCCCGATATCTTGGCGATCGAGGCGTCGTCCAGGGTGAAGTAATCGCTCTCCTGAATGGGGCGCAGCACGCCTTCGTCGGACACGGCTGGGGTGTCGGTAGGCGTCGGGTTCGGCGGCGCGGCGCGCGCCGTCTCGGGCGCATCGGCGGGGGCCAGATCGTGCGGCTGCTCGACCGGCTGCGGTTCGGGTTCCGGGGAGGGCGGCGGCGACGTCATGGTCGGCGCGATCACCGGGCTCTGGCTGTCTTCCTGCGACATGACGTGGCTTCCCCCAACCCGCTGACGGTTCGTCTCGGATATCGCCGTTAACCCTGTCGCAGGGCAAGTGAAGTTTCAGTCAGACGGCCACGAACGCGCAGGATGCTTCGCTTTCGGCGAAGGCGGCGTATATAGCGCCGGATCATGACACGGTTTCTTCTCGTCGCCGCCGGGGGCGCGCTCGGTTCGATGGCGCGCTATGGCCTCGTCCTCTTGATGTCCCGGCTGACGCCCGGCGCCGGCTGGCCGCTGGCGACCTTTACGGCCAATGTGCTGGGCGGTCTGGCCATGGGGCTGCTGGTCGGCTGGCTCGCCTTCAGGGGCGATGCGCACCAGGAGACGATCCGCCTGTTCGCCGCCGTCGGCGTGCTGGGCGGGTTCACCACCTTCTCGACCTATTCGCTTGAGGCGGCGCTGATGCTGGAACGTCGCGACTACGGACTGGCTGCGGCCTATATCGTCGGTTCGGTGGTCCTGGCCGTCGTCGCCCTGTTTATCGGCATGGTGGTCGCCCGCCGCGCCTTCGGAGCCGCCATTTGACCGACCAGCCGCCCATCGAGGACGCGCCCAAGCGCGAAGTCCTGACCATCTACGTCGCCGAGGACGAGGACGGCATCCGCCTGGACCGCTGGTTCCGCAGGCGTTGGCCGCATCTGTCGAACATCCAGGTGCAGAAGATGGCCCGCAGCGGCCAGATCCGCGTGGACGGCGCCCGCATCAAGCCGGAAGGCCGCCTGACCGCCGGCGCCGCCGTGCGCGTGCCGCCGATCCCGGACGACACCTCGCGTCAGGCCGGGGATCTGCACACCCTGTCGGAACGCGACATCGCCTTCGCCAAGTCGCTGGTCCTCTATGAGGACGACATGGTCATCGCCATCAACAAGCCGCACGGCCTGGCGGTTCAGGGCGGCACCAAGACCAGCCGCCACGTCGACCGCCTACTGTCGGCCTGGGGGGAGGGGATGGATCGTCCGCGCCTGGTCCACCGCCTGGACCGCGACACCTCGGGCGTCCTCCTGCTGGGCAAGGGGCCGGAGGCGGCCAAGCGTCTGGCCGGCGCCTTCGCTCGTCGTCAGGCCAAGAAGACCTACTGGGCCATCGTGATCGGCAATCCGAAACCCTATTCGGGCCAGATCGACATGCCGTTGAAGAAGACCGGCATCAACGACTTCGAGATGATGCGCCCGGCCGACCGCAAGGACCCCAAGGCCGAACCAGCCGAGACGGCCTTCAGCACCATTTCCCGCGCCTCGCATCGCGCCGCCTGGATGGCCCTGCGTCCCTTCACCGGCCGGACCCACCAGCTGCGCGCCCATATGGCCGGGATCGGCCACCCGATCCTGGGCGATCCCAAATACGGGGATGAGAAATCCAGGGAGTTGTCCGGCCCGCTGAAGCTGCAGCTCCACGCCCGCAGCATCGAGCTGGATCACCCGCGCGGCGGCCTGCTGAAGGTCACGGCGCCCCTGAGCCCCGAAATGAAAGCCGGCTTCGCCCACTTCGGCTTCTCCGAGGATGAGGCTGAGGACGATCCCTTCCTGGGCGTGAAGAGAATTCGATGAGCCATATTCCCCCGCTCGATCCCATGGTCGCCGCCCGTAAGGGGTTCCGCGAGACCGAGGAGACGGTGCGTCGCTTCTGGACGGCCGTCTCGGTCGGGCCGCATGCAGCCCATTCGTCTGAGGGGGGCGGCTGGGCCGTGCTGCTGGACGGACGTACGCCCCAGACGCCGGCCAAGGCGCCGCTGGTGCTGCCGACGGAGGCCGCCGCGCAGTTGGTCGCCGAGGAATGGGCTGCGCAGGGTGAGATCGTCGAGCCGTCGACCATGCCGGCGACCCGGCTGGCCTCAACCGCCATCGACCGCATCGGCCAGGCGCGTGAGCCGGTTGCGGAAGAGATCGCCGCCTACGCCGGGTCGGACGTGGTCTGCTACCTGGCCGAACATCCGACGCCGCTGGTCGAGCGCCAGCGCCGTGAATGGGGGCCGTGGCGCGATTGGGCGGCCCGCGAGATGGGGGTGGCTCTGGAGCCAGTCGCGGGCATCGTGCATCGGCCCCAGTCGCCCGACGCCATCGCGCGGGTGAAGGCGCACGCGATGGCGATGGACGATTTCCGCCTGACGGGCCTTGCGACCGCCGTGCCGCTGCTCGGGTCGGCGGTGCTGGCCTTGGCCGTCGAGCAGGGCGCGCTGGCAGGCGGCGCGGCGTTTGAACTGTCGCGGATCGACGAACTGTTTCAGGAGGAGCAGTGGGGCGTGGACGCGGAAGCCGCCGAACGCACCCAGGCCCGCCGCGCCGAGGCGGAACTATTGGACCGGTGGTTCAGGACGTTGGACTAGCCGTCGAGGCGGCGATGAGCGCGGCGCGTTCCTGATCGGTCAGGTGACGCCAGCGACCTTCGGGCAGGTCGCCTATCTCCAGCGGGCCGATGCGGATACGGTACAGGTCGACGACCTCAAGCCCGACCAATTCGCACATGCGGCGGATCTGGCGGTACTTGCCCTCGGTCAGGACGAAGCGCAGGCGCTGAGGCTCGATCTGGGTGACGCGGGCGGGCTTGAGCGGCTTGTCGTTCAGCACCAGGCCGTGGCGCAGGCGGCTGAGCTTGGCTTCGGTGATCACGCCGTCGACGACGACGAGATATTCCTTGTCGAGTTCGGACGCCGGCCCGATCACCGCCTTGGCCACGACGCCGTCCGACGACAGCAGCAGCAGGCCGCGGGAGTCTTCGTCCAGCCGGCCGATGGGGGGCAGGGAGGCGTCGCGGGCGGGGGTCTCGCCCTCGCCGATGCGGTTGGGGATCTTCAGCAGGCGCACGGCGGGAATCTTGCCCGGATCCGGCTGGCCCGAAACGTAGCCGACCGGCTTGTGCAGAACCAGGGTCATGCCCGAGGCCAGGGCTTGCTGGGCCGTGTCGTTCAGCGTCAGCGTCTGGCCCGGCTCGATCTTGCGGCCGGCGTCGCTGATGGTCTCGCCGTCGATGGAGACTAAGCCTTCGGCGATCAGGCTCTCGGCTTCGCGGCGCGAACAGACGCCGGTCTGGCCCAGCCATTTGTTTACGCGGACGGGTTCGTCGCCGTCATAGGTGCGGGTGAAGGCCATCGGATTCCGTCGCTCGATCAATGCCGCTGTCTAGGGCCGGGCGCCGATGCGAGCAAGCGGGTCAAGGCCGTCAGGATCACTCTGCGCACATGCGGGGGTGTCCAAGGTTGATCCTGCCGGATTTTTCACTATATCAGGCGGCATTCCACAAACGATCCAGAGTGCGGGACGACCATGGTCGGACCCGTCGATTTTCGTTTTTCTGGTTCTTCGTGTCGATGGTTCGGCGGCCTTTGTCGCAGAATCTCGATGTTTATTGAAACCCTAGAAGGAGACGTCTTGTACGCTCAAAGCAAATCTTCCGCCGGACCCCGTCGCACTGGTTACAACCGTCCCGTTCCGACCCGGCTGCGCATGGGACTGGTGATGCGACGTGACATGGAATTCGGCGAACTGGGCGACGTCGAAGGGGCGCTGCGGGCTGAAGGCGTGGGCCTGGCGCCCATCTCGACCGGCGACGCCAGCCTGATCACCGGCGGCGTGACCGTTCTGGCGACGGCGACGGCGACCGACATCGTCGAGGGCCGTCTGAAAGGCCTGGTCGTGCCCGGCGGGTCGCAGGACGAGGCCGGCCTGGCCGCCGTGCGATCGCTGATCGACCTAGCGCGCGCCCATGATCTGCTGGTCATCGCCTTCGCCGACGGCGTCGCCGTTGCGGCTGAAAGCTTCGGCGTGACGGTCGAGGCCCAGGGCGCCCTGTTCAAGGACGGCAAGACGACCTTGCTGAACGAGCGCGCCCAGCTGTCGGCCGCCATCGGCGCGCTCTGAAATCAGACGCTTCTGAACAGCAGGGTCAGGTTGTTCGACGGCATCGGAGCCCGGCGCGTGGCCGCAAGGCCATGCGACCGGGCCAGGGTCTCGACCGCCGCACGGTCCCGCAGGCCCCATGCCGGGTTTCGCGCCTTCAGACTCTCGTCGAAGGCGGCGTTCGAGGCCGCCAGCGGAACCTCGGCCTCGCGATAGGGGCCATATAGAACCAGCAGACCGCCGGGGCGTCGCAGGACGCGACCGGCCAGATCCATCAGCCCCTCGGTCGCCGACCAGGGGCTGATGTGCGTCATGTTCGCACAATAGACGACGTCGAACCGATCTTGCGGCCACGTCGCCGGATCGGCGGCGTCCACCGACAGGGGCGGGCGCAGATTCGACGGGCCGGCGCGCCGCCAGGCCGAGAGGCTGTCGCGCGCCTGGGGGCTGGGATCGCTGGGCGTCCAATCCAGACCGGACAGGGCCGAGGCGAAGGCCAGGGCGTGGTCGCCCGATCCGGCCGCAATCTCCAGCACCTGCCCCCGCGCCGGCAGGTGCGTCCGCAACACGTCCAGGATCGAGGCGGCGTTGCGCTGGGCCGCAGGCGAAGACAAGGCGCCGTCGGGTAGGGCGTCGAGGAAGTCCAGAGTCTGCATGGCCTTCTCTTAGCCGTCCGGCGCGGGGAAGGGGAGACTGAGCTAGGCCGCGGTTTTCCCCTGAGCGGGGCGCCGGCTTGCCGGAAAGTTAAGCGATCGTTTATGTCCTTCATCGACGTTAAGCGATTGGCAACCACGATGCGACGCGCAATTCATATCGGACTGTTCATCGGCACCGTGCTCGGCCTGTGCGCCTGCGCGTCGCAATATGACGCGAACGGACGCCCGGTTTCCGGCGCCTATGGCTCGATCGAGGCCGGCCGGGCGGGCTGACACGCAAGGAAAGCGTGGCGCAAAGCGCCGCCGTGCTCTAGTGTCTTTGCGCGGACGCCGTCTGTTGCGCCGCGTTGGTCTCCAAAAACCCCTAGATGTTACTCATCGCTATTGTCGTCGTTCTGCTCCTGGTGGTGCTCAACGGCCTGTTCGCCATGACCGAGCTGGCGGTCGTTTCCTCCCGGAGATCCAAGCTTCAAAGCCGGGCGGAGAAGGGGGATCGCGGGGCGCGCAAGGCGCTGAAACTGGCCGAGGAGCCGACCCAGTTCCTGTCGGCGGTCCAGGTCGGCATCACCCTGATCGGCATTCTGGCGGGCGCCTACGGCCAGGCGACCATCGCAGGCGAATTGGACCGGATCCTCGAGACCAGTTTCCCGGCGCTGGCCGCCTATACCGAAATCTTCTCCACGGCCCTGGTCGTGGTCTGCATCACCTATATCTCGCTGATCGTCGGCGAGCTGGTGCCCAAGCGTCTGGCCCTGATCTTCCCCGAGACCATCGCGGCCAAGATGGCGCCGCCGATCTCGACCCTCGCGATCGTGCTGAAACCCTTTGTGCTGCTGCTGACGGCCTCGACCTCGGGCATCCTTAAACTTCTGGGCGTCAAGGATCGCGATGGCTCGGACGTCACCCAGGAAGAGGTCGCGACCATCCTGGCTGAAGGGACCTCGGCCGGCCTGATCGAGCCCGAAGAACAGGTGATGATCGAGGAAATCCTGCGTCTGGGCGACCGCCCGGTCCGGGTGGCCATGACGCCGCGCCACGACGTCTTCTGGATCGCCCTGGACGATCCCGAATCGGTGCTGCGCGAGGAAATCCGCACCTGTCCGTATTCGCGCATCGTGGTGGCGCGCGAGAGCGACGTCGATAATCCCCTGGGCGTGGTCCACAAGAAGGACCTGCTGGACGCCTTGCTGACCGACGGACGTTTCGACATCGAACCCCTGGTGGCCGAACCGGCCTTCATCCCCCAGTCGACCTCGGTGCTGAAGGCGCTTGAGATCCTGAAAGGCTCCAAGGTCCACATGGCCTTCATTGTCGATGAGTTCGGCGCCTTCGAAGGCGTTGTCACTGCGACCGACATCCTGGAAATGATCGCCGGCGACTTCAACGAGGGTCATGATGAGGAACAGGCCTGGATCCATCAGCGCGCCGATGGCAGCTGGCTGGTCGACGGCCAGACGGACCTGGACGATCTGGCTGACACCCTGGGCGAGGACTTCGGCGAACACGACGGCTTCCACACGGTCGCCGGCCTGATTCTGCACCAGCTGTCGCGCGTGCCGGATGAGGGCGAGGTGGTGCAGGTCGGCCGATTCGAGGTCGAGGTCGTCGATATGGACGACCGCCGCATCGACAAGTTGATCTTCAAGGAACTGATCCAGGCCCAGGACGAGCGGGCCGCCATTGCGGCGCATCTGGAAGACTAGTCACAAGTGTCACATCGCCCTTGAAATGCGGGGCGGTGTCGGGCATACGCCCCCCTCTGGCGAACGCACGGACCCGAGGGTTCGCGCGATTGTCTAGGAGTTTAGCTCAGCTGGTAGAGCACCGGTCTCCAAAACCGGGGGTCGTGGGTTCGAGTCCCCCAACTCCTGCCAATCCCCCCTGTCGCTTCCGGATGGGACTTCCCATCTGGGGCGACAGGAACAATTGTGTGAAGAGCAACTGATGGCCAAGGCCAAATCTCCCGGCAAGCGGCCCCAGGCGGGCGCAAAGCCCCAGACTGCTGCGGCCGCCGCCGCCATCACCATCGATGCGCCCGCGCCCAAGAAGCCGCGCACCAGCCCCAGCGACTTCTACAAGCAGGTCATGGCGGAGGGCCGCAAGATCGTGTGGCCCAGCCGCAAGGAGACCTGGATCACTTCGGTGATGGTCTTCATCATGGTGGTCATCGCCGCGATCTTCTTCTGGGTGGTCGACACCGGTCTCGGTTTCGCCTTCCGCTACATCATCGCTCTCGGATCCTGAGAAAGACGCGCCCATGACCGATGCAGCGCCCGCAAAGCCCGCCAATCCCCGCCACAAGTGGTATATCGTCAACGCCTATTCGAACTTCGAAAAGAAGGTCGCCGAACAGGTGCGTGATCAGGCCAAGCAGCAGGGTCTGGAAGACGCCTTCTCCGAAATCCTGGTTCCGACCGAGGACGTCGTCGAGATCCGTCGTGGGCGCAAGGTGAACTCGGAACGCAAATTCTTCCCCGGCTATGTGCTGGTGAAGATGGAAATGACCGACCAAGCCTATCACCTGGTCAAGAACACGCCGAAGGTCACGGGCTTCCTGGGCGCCGCCGGCGGCACCAAGCCCCTGCCGGTCTCGGAACGCGAAGTTCAGAACATCATCGGCCAGGTGGAAGAGGGCGTCGAACGTCCGAAGCCCACCATCCGCTTCGACATCGGCGAGAAGGTCAAGGTCATCGACGGACCCTTCGCCAGCTTCGACGGTTCGGTCGAGAGCGTGGACGAAGAACAGGCCCGCCTGCGCGTCGCCGTGTCCATCTTCGGCCGCGCCACCCCGGTCGAGCTGGAATATGCTCAGGTGGAGAAGGTCGCCGGCTGACGCTCAGGCGCCGGTTGAGATTTGAAGCCGCGTCCGAAAGGGCGCGGCTTTTTTCGTTTCGCCTCCCCATGCGCGGAGGCGCCTGTCCTCCCCATCGGCCTTCGCCGACGGGGAGGTGACGCCGCCCGTTTGCCTTTCCGTCCCCCCTCTGTTACACGCGCGCCTTCGCTCGACAGGCTTCGGCTCGTGGAGCGTCAAATCCGTGGGAGGCAGCCATGCCGCACCACGGCTCACCGGCCCGCCGTTAAGTCGTCGGGTCATTCATAGGAGAGACCAATGGCCAAGAAGATCCTCGGCTATATCAAGCTGCAAGTGCCGGCCGGTTCGGCCACGCCTTCGCCCCCGATCGGCCCGGCTCTGGGTCAACGCGGCGTGAACATCATGGGCTTCTGCAAGGAGTTCAATGCGCGCACCGAGAAGGAAGCCAAGGGCACCCCGCTTCCGACCGTCATCACCGTCTATCAGGACAAGTCGTTCACCTTCATCACCAAGACGCCGCCGGCGACCTGGTACCTGAAGCAGGCCACGGGCCTGAAGTCGGGTTCGAAGCTGGTCGGCCGTGAAGTCGCCGGCAAGATCACGCAGGCGCAACTGCGCGAGATCGCCGAAAAGAAGATGAAGGATCTGAACGCCAACGACCTCGACGCGGCGGCCAAGATCATCGAAGGCTCCGCCCGCGCGATGGGCCTCGAAGTGGTGGAGGGCTAAACCATGGCCAAGCAAACCAAGGCTCAAAAGGCCCGCACCGGCGTCACCCAAGACCTGCTGCCGTTCACCGACGCCATCAAGCTGGCCAAGGAAAACGCCAAGTCGAAGTTCGACGAATCCCTTGAGATCGCCGTCAACCTGGGCGTCGATCCGCGTCACGCCGACCAACAGGTCCGTGGCGTTGTGAACCTGCCGTCGGGTACGGGCCGTGACGTTCGCGTCGCCGTCTTCGCCAAGGACGCCAAGGCCGCCGAAGCCACCGCAGCCGGCGCCGAACACGTCGGCGCCGAAGATCTGTACGAAAAGATCGCCGGCGGCTTCATGGAGTTCGACCGCGTGATCGCGTCGCCGGACATGATGGCCCTGGTCGGCCGTCTGGGTAAGGTGCTGGGCCCGCGCGGCCTGATGCCGAACCCGAAGGTCGGCACCGTGACCCCGAACGTCGCCCAGGCCGTCAAGGACGCCAAGGGCGGCGCCGTCGAGTTCCGCGTCGAGAAGGCGGGCATCGTCCACGCCGGCATCGGCAAGGTCTCCTTCACCCAGGACGCCCTGGAAGCCAACGTGAAGGCCATCGTGGACGCCCTGGTGCGTTCCAAGCCGGCCGGCGCCAAGGGCACCTATGTGAAGCGCATCAGCCTGTCTTCGACGATGGGCCCGGGCTTCAAGGTCGATCCGGCCTCTCTGGGCGCCTAAGCGCTCGACGTTCCAGAATGATGAAGGCCCCGGAGAGCGATCTCCGGGGCCTTTTTCTTGATCGGTGTCTGTCGCGTCAGTAGGCGGCGGTGAACCGGGCGCGGCCGTGTTTGTGCTGTTCCAGTTCGTCCACCATGGCGATGGCGTAGTCGGCGAAGCTGATCTTGCTGTCGCCCTTGTCATCGACGATCAACTGGTCCCCGCCCGTTCGGAAGGCCCCCAGACGCGGCCCCTCCTCGATCAGGGCGGGCGGAGAGAAGAAGGTCCAGTCGATCTGGGTCTCGCCGCGCAGATCGTCCAAGAAGGCGACGCCGGGCAGGGCGTAGGGCTTGAACGCCTCGGGGAAGTCCGGGGTGTCGATCAGACGCACACCCGGCGCGACCTCCAGACTGCCTGCGCCGCCCGTGACCAGCAGTCGGGGCACGCCGGCGGCCTTCAAGGCGGACAGCAGGGTTTCGGCCGTGACGTCATGATGCAGGGCGCTGATCACTGCGTCTGAGCCCTTGATGATCTCCGCCAGGGCGGCGGAGTCGGAGGCGTCGCCCGCGACCGGGGTGACGCCGGACAGGGCAGGGATGGCTTCGGGCTTGCGGGCGACGGCGACGACGGCATGACCGCGCGCGGCCAGTTCCTTGGTGATTTCCGAGCCGGCGCGACCGCTGGCGCCGAGGACTGCGACTTTCATGGATGATCTCCTGTGGTATCCAACGGGTACCAGGTGTTATGAAGTGCAGCATGTCACAAGAAGGCACTTTACTCTCATCTGGTCACCCGGCGGAAACCCGTCCGCCCGACGTCTATTCGGCCGCTTGCCCGACGCGGCAACTGCTGGATCGGGTCGCCGACAAGTGGACGACGCTGGTTCTGACGCTGCTGCGGGACGAACCGATGCGGTTCAACGCCTTGCGTCGGCGTGTCGAGGGCGTTTCGCAGAAGATGCTGAGCCAGACTGTCCGCCAGCTTGAGCGGGACGGACTGGTCACCCGCACGGTGACGCCGACCGTGCCGGTCTCTGTCTCCTACGCCCTGACGCCGCTGGGCGGCACGCTGGTCGATGCGCTCCAGGCCATGATCGATTGGGCCGAGGACAATATGGCCGAGGTCAGCAAGGCTCAGGCCGCCTATGATGAAAGGCGGCTCGGCTGAACTTTCCGGACGCGGAGCGGTTGACGGAGCGACGTAAACCGCGTTTTGCAAGCCGCGCCGGACGGGGATAGAGAATGGCCAAAGCCGCGAAACGCACAGGCCGGTCGGAAACGCGTCAGGTCGCAGCCCTGCCGTGGCGACGCGGCGAGGCGGGTCTGGAAATCCTGATGATCACATCGCGCGAAACGCGGCGCTGGGTCATTCCCAAGGGCGGTCGTATGGCCGGAAAGACCGACGCCGAAGCGGCGGCTCAGGAAGCGCTGGAGGAGGCGGGCGTTCGTGGTCCCATAGGCGACGCGACCATCGGTCATTTCCGCTATGCCAAGATCGTTCGCAGCGGTGATCTGAGACGCCATGTCGTCGCCGTCTATCCGATGGAGGTGGTGCTCCAACTGGGCGATTGGCCCGAGGCGCACCAGCGCGATCGGCGCTGGATGACGCCTGAGGCGGCGGCGGACAGCGTTCACGAAGCCGACCTCGCCCTACTGATCCGCGACTTCGCCGCCACGCCACCGAGCGATTGAGCAACCGAGAGGCGATTCCCTCTGGCCACCTGCACGCCGTGCTCGGATAAGAACGGCAAGGGGGACGATATGCGTATCATTGGGCTTTTGACGGTTGCGGCTCTGTTCGGCCTGTTTGCGGTCGGACCTGTCGCAGCGCAGGATCGCGGCCTGGCTCAGCGGACGGCGCTGGCGGAGCGGGTTATCCGACTCTCGGCCGGGCCGAACTTCACCAAGGTCATGGAGGCGATGATCGCGGACCAACTGGCCAAGGCGGACACGGAGGGGCAGGGCGCCGAAGAGGCGGCTTGGCTGCGGAGTAACGCGCCGCGCATGCTGACCGCCATGGTCGATGACATGATGGCGGACATGGTCCCCCACTACGCGTCGACGTTCACAGTCGAAGAGCTCGAGGCCCAGATCGCCTTCTATGACAGTCCCGTAGGCCGCCAGGTCGCGACGAAGACGCTTCAGCTAAGCGCGGTGATGAACGAGATCACTATGGAACATCTGACGGCCTTCATCGGAGAGTTGATGACCAAATATTGCGCCCGATTCGACTGCGAGACGGGTGGGCAAACAGGGCGCAAGTCCGGGCGCCGGTAAGCCTCAGCCGTCCAGTTCGGGATAGCGACGGAATATGCCGTCCTCGTTGAACGGGATGCGGCGGTCGCTCTTTAGATAGGTGCTGACACGGGGCAGAGCGGCGACCCTGTCGCGGACGGCGACAATATGCGGCGTGGTGTTGAGCACGGCTTCGGTCGCCTTGGGGAAGGCATAGCGCAAGCCCTCCACCACCTGGAACAGAGACAGATCGGCATAGGTGAGATGGTGGCTGACCAGCCAATCCGGGCCGGAGGGATTGGCTATGAGGACCTGTTCGGTCCAGCGCAGGAATTTCCCGATTCGCTGCTCCCGGAAGGCCTTGGACCGGCGGGCGGCCTCGGATTTCTGCTCGTCGTAGTAGGCCATCAGATCGACCGGGTGGTGGGTGTCGTGGGCCTCGGCGACCAGGTCGGCGAAGGTCAGCTGAATCTGGTTCAGCCAGGCGCGGTCGCTGTCGCCGTTCGGGCTGAGCCCCAGCTGCGGACCCAGCCAGGCCAGGATGGCGGCCACCTGACCGACGGTGCGATCCCCCAGGCGCAGGAAGGGCGGGGCGAAGGAGGGCGTGGCTGCGGTCTCCATCAGCGTCATCATCGCCTTTCCATTGTCCTGGCGCGAGACATCGACATAGTCCGCGCCGGCGGCTTCGAGCGCCAGGCGGACGAACTCGCCTCGCCCCTGGATTGTGGGCCAGTAGTAGAGTTCATAGGCCATGCGCTCGGCTCCTTGATTTCCTGTTGGGCTCCCTGTATGAGCGCCGCTTCCCGTCAGAGGTTCAATCCTTTGACGGTCCTGTCCGAGAACTTCGGGGCGTGGGGGGCACCCAGGCCATAACTGTCAGAGAGCCCTCTGACGCCGTGGGGAGATGGGGACGCGACCTAGCGCTGTCAGCCCGCATTCCGGGACGGACGCCGTCAGACGCATCCTTCGGACAATACGACCGGCCTGAACGCTTCGCAGCGATGCGCGGCGCTTTGGCCAATCCGTCGTCGGGAATAAGCCCGGCGGCGAATGCCAAGACTGGAGACCGCAATGGACCGCGCACAAAAGGCCGAGTCGATCGAGACGCTCAAGGGCGTATTCGCCGACGCCGGCTCCGTGGTCGTGACCCACAACCTGGGTCTGACCGTTGCGGAAATGGAAGATCTGCGCGGCCGTCTTCGTAAAGAAGGCGGCGCGTTCAAGGTGGTCAAGAACCGCCTGGCGCTGAAGGCGCTCGAAGCCGAAGAAGGCAGCGACTACCACGGCCTGTTCAAGGGTCCCGTGGGCATCGCATACGCCGAGAACCCCGGTACGGCCGCCAAGGTCGCCACCGAGTTCGCCAAGGCCAATGATCGTTTCAAGATCATCGGCGGCTTCATGGGCGAAACCGTCGTCGACGTGAAGGGCGTGGAAGTTCTTTCCAAGCTCCCGACCCTCGACGAGGTCCGCAGCCAACTCATCGGCCTGCTCAATGCGCCCGCGACCAAGATCGCCGGCGTGCTGCAAGCACCCGCCGGTCAGCTGGCTCGCGTGTTCAACGCCTACGCCACCAAGGAAGCCGCGTAAGCGGCACAGCCTTTCATCTCTGCATCACTCCCTAATCCCAATCCTCCGAAGGAAAACTGACAATGGCTGACCTCGCCAAGATCGTCGAAGACCTGTCCGCTCTGACCGTTCTCGAAGCTGCTGAACTGTCGAAGCTGCTTGAAGAAAAGTGGGGCGTCAGCGCCGCTGCCCCCGTCGCCATGGCCATGCCGGCCGGTGGCGGCGCTGCTCCGGCTGAAGCCGCCGAAGAGCAAACCGAGTTCACCGTCGTCCTGATCGACGGCGGCGACAAGAAGATCAACGTGATCAAGGAAGTCCGCGGCGTGCGTTCGGACCTGGGTCTGAAGGAAGCCAAGGACCTGGTCGAAGGCGCTCCGCAGAACGTCGTCGAGAACGTCTCCAAGCAAGCCGCCGACGAAGTCGCCAAGAAGCTGACGGAAGCCGGCGCCAAGGTCCAGATCAAGTAAGATCTGACTTTCGGCATTTGCTGAATATCGGAAAGGCCCGGCGGGAAACCGCCGGGCCTTTTCTTTTTGGGCCTATCGCGCTTCGCGCTGCTTGAGGCCCGTGGGCGGCGCTACGGCTGGGGCTTGGTCTGTATCAGTTCTGCGGGCGTGTCCGCGCGGCGAAGAAGGCCCACATGGCTTCGTTGTCGGCGACCCAGCTGTGGCCGCCGTCGCGGGTGATGCGGCCGACGACCTCGGCGCCGGCTCGGCAGTCGGCGTAGCCTTCCTCATAGACCGAGGCCGAGACCCAAAGCGTCGGGCGTGTCGTGGCGCAGCCGTTCAACTGGGCCCAGCGCTGCTCGGCCGCGTGCATCGTATAGCTCCAGTAGGGGGCGCCCCCGCCCTGGATCGGATTGGTCGTGTCGGCGTCGCCGGCGAAGGCGATGACCGGCATGGGGCGGGACGGCCGGCAGGTGGCCGCATCGGGCCGTTCAGGCGAGCCTTTGCGAGGGTTGCCCGCTCGCAGGCCGACGACCGGCGCGATGGCGGCGAAGCGGTCGGCGGCCACGCAGCCCAGCCAGGACGTCATCCGACCGCCGCCCGACAGGCCCGTGGCGTAGACCCGGCTGTCGTCGACGCAGCCCTGTGAAGCCAATTCCTCGACCGTCTCCACCAGGAAGCCGACGTCGTCGGCGTCGTCTGGACCCGGCACGTCGCCTGTGATGGTCGGCACGCCGGGGACGTTCCAGACGAAGCCCCGGTCGACCGGGATGCCCGCGTCGGGGGCGGCGACGATGAAGCCGTGCCGGTCGGCGGTCTCGGCCAGTTTGGAATCTCTCAGGATCGCCGCGCCCGTGCCGCCGCTGCCGTGCAGGACGAAGACAAGGGGAGCGGGCCGAGCGGGGTCGAAGCCGCGCGGAACATGGATCTGCACCGTACGCCGGTCGGGACCGAAAGCGACGCTGCGGGTGGCGCCGGGCTCGCCGATCACGCAGTCGGCCTTGGCGATGGACGCCAGTCCAAATGCGCCCAGTCCGAACGCCAAGGCTCCGAGCCAATGTCTCATGCCGTGTGTCTCCCTGTGTACTGGCCGCAGCGTGAAGCGATTCCTGGATGCGCCACACAGGCCGGTCGCCGACCATTGGAGGGATCGGTCTGGCTTCCCATTTGTTAGGCCTGAAAAGGAGATCCCCCACATGAAGATCCTGACGGTTCTGACCTCGCACGATCAACTCGGCGACACCGGCAAGAAGACCGGCTTCTGGCTCGAGGAACTGGCTGCGCCCTATTATGCGATGAAGGATGCGGGCGCGGAGATCGTCCTGGCCTCGCCCAAGGGCGGTCAGCCGCCGCTGGACCCCAAGAGCGACGACGCGGACGCCCAGACCGAAGACACGCGCCGATTCAAGGCCGACGCCGAGGCTCAGGCCGCCCTGGCCGCGACTGTCGAACTGGCCTCGGTGAAGGCCGATGATTTCGACGCCGTCTTCTATCCCGGCGGGCACGGGCCGTTGTGGGACCTGGCGAACGACGCCGACTCCATCGCCCTGATCGAGGCCTTCGCCAAGGCGGACAAGCCGACTGGCTTCGTCTGTCACGCGCCCGGCGTGCTGAAGTCGGTTCATGGGCCGGACGGCAAGCCGCTGGTCGAGGGTCGCAAGGTGACGGGCTTCACCAACTCGGAAGAGGAGGCTGTGGGCCTGACCGAGGTGGTGCCCTTCCTGGTCGAGAACGTCCTGAGCGCCAACGGCGGCGACTATTCCAAGGGGCCGGACTGGGGGTCGTATGTCTTGGTCGACGGCAAGCTGGTGACGGGGCAGAACCCGGGCTCGTCTCGTGAAGCGGCTGAGGCCCTGCTGGGGTTGTTGAAGGGGTGATGCTCACCTCTCCGCGCGCGAAGGCGCGTGGGGAGGACAGATCGCGGTAGCGATCAGGAGGGGGCGACTCCGACAGTGGGGATGACCCCAAGAGCTTCAGCCACCGAGTCGCCCCCTCCTGGCGCTCGCTGACGCTCCCGCCTGTCCTCCCCGCCGGCCTTCGCCGACGGGGAGGTGTCCCGTCTAGCGCCGACGCGGAGCGAGGATGTCCGACAGGCGGTCCGGTGTGCCCTCGATCCGTTCCAGGCGCGGATAGCGCAGGCCGTCGCGGTAGTCGAAGGCGACGGTGCGGAAGCGGTCGCCGGACTTGATCAGCAGTTCGAGCGGGGCGTCGGTCCCCTTGGCGGCGGTGACGGCGTTGCGCAGCACCTCGGCCGAACCGGCCTTGCCGTTGACGGCGACCAGGCTCCAGCCCGCGCCGATGCTCTGCTCGAAGGCGGGACCGCCCCAGCGGACGTTGGCGATCTTGTCGCCGGCCAGGGTGAAGCCCAGCGAATACTGGAAATCGTTGGCCCAGCCGGTGTTGACGGCCTTCTCGTCGGCGGTGGGGGTGTCCGTATAGATCAGGCGCCAGCCGCCGCGCTCGATCCCCGCCAGGGGGGCGCGGGCGTCGGGGCCGACGGCGTCGAGCCGGTCGCGCAGGAAGGTCGCCCAGTCATGCGGGTGGACGGCGTTCAGGGCGGCGACGACCTGATCGAAGGTATAGCCCTGGGGCGCCCAGGAGCCGTCGTCATGGCCGAAGAAGCCCTTGGCGAAGTCGTCGAGGGACTTGCGGCCATTGGTCTCGGCCCGGATCAGGGTGTCGGCGTCCAGCCAGACCAGCAGGCTTTCCCGGTAATAGTCGCCCGTGCCGCGCATCCACGAGGGGTACTGGCCGGGGACGCGGTAGCCGAGGAGGTTGTGGTTGTTGGTGTCCTGCAGCGCGCGCCACTGACGGCCCGGCTGGTTGTCGTAGAAGGCGGCGACATTGGCCAGGGTGGCCAGGGCGACGGGCTTGGAGTGCAGGCCGGCGCGGGCGGCCAGGACGTCCCCCCAGTATTCGGTCTGGCCCTCATAGACCCACAGCAGGGTGTTCTGGGTCGGGACGTTGTGGTTGGCGGTCAGTTCGTCCGCCGGGCGCATGAACTTGCCGTTCCAGGAGTGGGTGTACTCGTGCGGCAGCAGGCCCCGGTCGCCGGCGCTCTTGGCCCAGTCGGTGAAGAACTCAGGCTTGCCGGTATTCTCTGAACTGCGGTGATGCTCAAGGCCGATGCCGCCCATCTGGTCGGTCAGGGCGAACAGGAACTCATAGTTGTCGAAGTGGCGGGCGCCGAACAGGCGGTCGGCCTGCTGGACCATGTTCTCGTAGAGCTTCAGCTGCTCATCGGTGGCGGCGAGGCCCTTCTCCTCGTCGGCCAGCAGGTTCAGGTGAACCCGGTCGCCGGTGGGGTCGATGTCCACGCGGCGGTAGTGGGCGCCGGCGAACATCGGACTGTCGATCAGGGTGTAGAGGTCGGTCGTCTCGAAGGCGGCGACGTCGCCGTTCCGGGACGCCGTGGTCAGGGCCGTGCCGTACTTCCAGCCAGAGGGCAGGGCAACGGAGGCGGCGACCGGGATCTGGCGGCTGTAGTAGCCGGCCGGATAGAGGATGGCCTTCTCCCACTGCAGATTGACCATGGCCGGGGTCATCAGGACGCGCCAGTTGGAACTGTCCGGCTGGGTCAGCTGCTGGAAGGCGACGTCGATGCTGGTCACGCCGGCGGGGATGTCGAGATGGAAGGCGTAGGGCTCGAGGGTGTCGCGCAGCCACTCGATCCGCTGTCCGTTCGCCGTGACCGTGAGGCCGGCCAGCAGCTGGATCGGGCCGGTGTCGGCGTGGTTGCCCGGCAGGTATTTCGGATAGAGCAGGGTCAGGGGACCGGGGCCGGCGACGGGTATGGTCTGGCTGACGCGGATGATGCGGCGGTCGAGGTCGGTGATGTCGGCCCGGTACTGGATGACGCCAGGATAGGGGGTGTCGGCTGGGGCGGGGATGGCCGGCTGAGACCGGGGCAGGGCCAGGGCGGCCTGGGTCGGGTCAGTGACCACCGGCGTGGACTGGAAGTCCTGGGCCAGGGCCGGGGCGGCGGTCATCAAGGCGGCGAGGCAGGCGGCGGCGGTCAGGCGGGTACGCGGCATCAGATCATCCGAACGGGAGGGCAGGCCTGCACCGTCGGGGAGCGGGGGAGAGGCGTCAAGGGACAGATGGTCACCTCCCCGCGCGCGAAGGCGCGCGGGGAGGACAGATCGCGCCAGCGATCAGGAGGGGGCGACTCCGAAAGTAGGGATGACCCCAAGAGCGTCTGATACCGAGTCGCCCCCTCCTGGCGTTCGCTGACGCTTCCGCCTCACCTCCCCGTCGGCCTTCGCCGACGGGGAGGTGAGTTGGGTTCAGCGCTTGCGGGGCGTCAGGATGTCGCCCAGGCGGTCGGGGGTTCCCTCGATCCGCTCCAGGCGCGGGTAGCGCAGGCCGTCGTGGTAGGGCAGGGCGACGGTCTTGTACTGGTCGCCGTCCTTGACGATCAGGGTCACGGACACGGCCGGATCCTTGGCGGCGGTGACGGCGGCGGCGATGCGGTCAGGGTTGGAGGCCTGGCCGTTGACGGCGACGATCTCCATGCCCGGCGCCAGGCCGGCGTCGAAGGCGGGGCTGCCCCACTGAACGCTGCCGATGGCGTTGTTCTCGCCCGTCTGGAAGCCTAGCGAATAGGTGAAGTCGTTGCGTTTGAACTCCCCGTACAGGGTCTTCTGATAGGCGGTCGGGGTCTCGGTATAGACCAGCCGCCAGCCGCCGCGCGTCAGGCCGTCCAGAGGCGCATGGGCGTCCGGGCCGGTGGCGTCGAGGCGGGTGCGCAGGAAGGTCGCCCAGTCGTTGGCCACGACGCCGTTCAGGGCCGCCACCACGTCCTCGAAGGTATAGGGTGCGGGTTCGAAACTGCCGTCCTGGACGCCGTAGAAGGCCTTGGCGAAATCATCCAGCGACTTGCGGCCGTTCGTCTTCTCCCGGATCGTCGTGTCGACGTCGAGCCAGATCAGCTGGCCTTCCGAATAATAGTCCTCGTTCCGCTGCCAGGACAGCCAGCCCTTGGGCCGGCGCTGGCTGATGATCGGGTCGTTGGTCGTGTCCTGAAGCGCGCGCCACTGACGGCCGACGCGGGCGTCATAGGTCGCGGCCGTCAGGGCCAGGGACTCCATCGCCTGGTCCCTGGTCAGCAGGCCCGAGCGGGCGGCGATCACCTGCCCGTAATACTGGGTCTGGCCTTCATAGACCCATAGCAGACTGTTCTGCATCGGGCTGTTGAAGTTCGGGACGTACTGGTCGGCGGGGCGACGCCATTTGCCGTCCCACGAGTGGTTCATCTCGTGGCTGAGCAGGTCGCGGTCGCCCAGATGCGTGTCCCAGCCGGTGAAGAATTCCGGATCGACCGCATTCTCCGAACTGCGGTGATGCTCCAGACCAATGCCGCCCAGCTTGTCGCTCATGGAGATCAGGAAGTCGTAGTGGTCGAAATGGCGGGCGCCGTACAGGCGGTCCATCTGAACGACCAGATTGCGCAGAATCTGGATCTGCTCGACCGTGGCTTCCAGGCTCTTGGCCTCGTCTGCGACGATGTTGGCGCGGACCGGAGAGCGGCCGCCGGGATCGAGATCGATCTGGCGATAGTGGACGCCGGCGAAGACGGGGCTATCGACCAGGACCTCCAAATTGACCGGCTTGAAGGTCTGGAGGTCGCCGTCCTTGGTCTGCGGCTCCAGCGCCGTGCCGAAACGCCAGCCCGTGGGGAACTTGACCGTCGGCTGGACCATGATGTTCCGCGACCAGTGGCCGGCGGGATAGAGCAGCATCTTTTCCCACTGGATGTTCAGCATCTCGGGCGTCATCGTCACCCGGCCTTGGTTGCCGGTGGTGGGCGACAGGTGCTGCATCCTGATCTTCAGCTCGGTCGCGCCGGCCGGAACGGTGATGTGGTAGGCGAAGGGGGACAGGGTGTCGCGCACCCATTCCACGCGCTGACCATTCGCCGTGATCTCGATCCCCGCCAACTGCACGATGGGCCCCACGGGGCCGTGGTTGCCCGGCAGCCATTCGGGGAAGAACAGGGTCATCGGCCCCGCCTGGGCCACCGTGATGGTCTCTGTGACGCCGAAGACGTGCTGGGCCAGGTTGGTGGCGTCGATATCCAGGGCGATCACGCCCGGATAGGCGACGTCCCGCGCCTCGGGGATCGGCGGCTGGGGCGCGGGCAGGGCGGACGGATAGGTCGAAGCCTGCTGCGCCAGGGCGGCGGGCGCGGCCGAGACCAGCAGAAGGGCGAGGCCGGCGGCGCTCAGGCGGGATCGGATCATTGACGAGGTCTCATGCCGCTTGGGGAGGTTGCGACAGTCCGCCGCAGCGGCGGGGGCGTCAAGCCGGCGATGTCGGACTTTGGCGAAAACAGTCCGATGGGGGCAAGCCGGTGCAGGAATCGAGCCGGGGGTTCAGACCGACGCCGTCGTCGCGGGTCGCGCAAAAGGCTTAAGCGAGGTCCGGCGGCTTCCTGCCGTTGCCCGACTCCGCGCGGGCGGGTAGAGCGTTCGGCTTCTCCCGCCCAGCCGAAGTTTCAGACCATGCACGATATCCGAGCCATTCGCGAGAACCCCCAGGTTTACGTCGCGGGCTGGTCGTCGCGCGGGGTGGACGAGGCCGACGGGCTGGTGGCGGACATCCTGCGGCTGGACGCCGAACTGCGCCACGCCCAGACCACGGGCCAGGACGCCCTGGCCAAGCGCAACGCCGCCTCCAAGCTGATCGGCGCCGCCATGGGCAAGAAGGACATGGCCGAAGCCGACCGGCTGAAGGCCGAGGTCGAGGCGCTGAAGGGCGACATCGCGGCGGCGGCCGAGGTCGAGGCGCGCGTCGGCAAGGAACTGCGCGACCTGCTGGCGGCGCAGAAGAACCTGGCGGCCGAGGATGTGCCGGACGGCGAGGACGAGGCGGGCAATCTCGAGGTCTCGCGCTGGGGAACCCCGCGTGAAGGCGGCCCGGCCAAGGATCACGCCGATCTGGGCGAGGCCCTGGGGATGCTGGACTTCGAGGCGGCGGCCAGGATGTCGGGCGCCCGGTTCGCGGTGTTGAAGGGGCAGCTGGCGCGGCTGGAACGGGCCGTGGGGCAGTTCATGCTGGATTTGCAGACGGATCAGCACGGCTATCTGGAAGTGAACCCGCCGCTGCTGGTGCGGGATGAGGCGATGTTTGGGACCGGGCAGTTGCCGAAGTTCGAGGAAGATCTGTTCAAAGCCTCACACGTTGATTTCGACGACTACCAAATCGCGCACATGAACCTCATCAACACTGCGTGGCTCGAATCGTCTTGGGAATTCTCTGACGGTTGGACGAACCCGCCTGAGGACTTGGTGAAGCGTTTGGGAGAAGTGGCCGGCGAAGCGTGGCGAGCTGTCGAAACTCGTCACTTCCTCATCCCCACCGCCGAAGTCTCCCTGACCAATCTGATCCGCGAGACCATCCTGTCCGAGGACGACCTCGCCACGCCGATGCGGATGACGGCGCTGACGCCCTGTTTCCGCGCTGAAGCCGGGTCGGCGGGGCGGGATACGCGCGGCCTGATCCGCCAGCACCAGTTCTCCAAGGTCGAGATGGTGTCGATCGCGCGGCCGGAAGACTCCGACGCCGAGCACGAGCGGATGACGGCCTGCGCCGAGGCGGTGCTGAAGGCGCTGGAGCTGCCGTTCCGGCGGATGCTGCTGTGCAAGGGCGACATGGGCTTCTCGGCCCAGAAGACGTTCGACCTGGAGGTCTGGCTGCCCAGCCAGAACACCTATCGCGAGATCAGCTCCTGCTCGAACTGCGGCGACTTCCAGGCCCGGCGCATGGATGCGCGGTTCAAGCGGGCCGGCGAGAAGAAGACCGAGTTCGTCCATACGCTGAACGGGTCGGGGCTGGCGGTCGGGCGGACCCTGGTGGCGATCATGGAGAACTATCAGCAGGAGGATGGGCGGATCGCGGTGCCGAAGGTGTTGCAGCCCTATATGGGAGGTTTGACCCATGTGGGCGTTTAATCCTCCCCCCTTGGGGGAGGGGGACCGCGAAGCGGTGGAGGGGGCCTGCGGCCCCCGTGACGGTTCCGCCTTGCCCCCCTCTGGCGCGCGTCGCGCGCCTGTCTCCCCCCAACGGGGGGAGATGGCATGAGAATCCTCCTGACAAACGACGACGGGATCGAGGCGGAAGGTCTTGAATCCCTTGAGCGGATCGCGCGGACGCTGAGCGACGACATCTGGGTGTGCGCACCCGCCGTCGAACAGTCGGCCAAGGGCCGGGGGATCACCCTGAGCGAGCCGCTGCGGGTGCACAGGCACGGCGAGCGGCGGTTCTCGGTGACGGGGACGCCGACCGACTGCGTCATCCTGGCGGTCAACGACCTGATGCCGGAGCGGCCGGACCTGGTGCTGTCCGGCGTCAACCGGGGGCATAACATAGGCGAGGACGTCAGCTATTCGGGCACGGTGGCGGGCGCCCTGCAAGGCATGGCCTTCGGCATCCGCTCCATCGCCCTGAGCCAGAGCCTGGAGCGGTTCCACGACGAGGTGGTGGCCCACTGGGAAACGGCCGAGGCGTTCGCGCCGGCCATCATCAGCAAGCTGCTGGACCAGAAATGGGCCAATGGGGTGGTGATGAACCTGAACTTCCCCAACCTGCCGCCCGAACGGGTCGAGCAGATCGAGGTGACGACGCAAGGGTTCCGCGACGTGGGCGAGATGCACGCGGTGCGGCGCACCGACCTGCGCGGGCGGGATTATTACTGGATGAGCTTCCGCGGCGAGAAACAGGAACATGCCGAGGGCACCGACCTGAGGGCCATCGAGGCGGGGCGGATCTCGGTCACGCCGCTGCACATCGACCTGACCCACATGGCCAGCGTCCATGACCTGAAGAAGGTGCTGGGCGGGGCGCCGCCGAAGAAGACGGAGCGCGCTGCGTGATGAGGCCGGCTGTCTCGCGCCCCCTCCACCACGACGCAAGGGCGTCGCGGTCCCCCTCCCCCAGGGGGGGAGGAAAATGAACCTGCACGACGACCGCGCCGGACGGCTGATCCTGTCGCTGCGCCAGCAAGGGGTGACGGATCCCCGGGTGCTGGCCGCGATGGAGAGCATCGACCGCGCGGTCTTCGTGCACGAGAAATTCCTGGACCAGGCCTGGGAAGACCAGGCCCTGCCCATCGACTGCGCCCAGACCATCAGCCAGCCCTATATCGTCGGCCTGATGACCCAGGCCCTGGACGTCCAGCCCCGCCACCGTGTGCTGGAGATCGGCACCGGCAGCGGCTACCAGTGCGCGGTGCTGAGCCGGCTGGCCCGCTATGTCTATTCGGTGGAGCGGTATCGCAGCCTGCTGGTCGAGGCGGAGGCGAAGCTGCGGACGCTGGAGATCGACAATGTCATCACCAAGCATGGCGACGGCGGCCTGGGCTGGATCGAACAGGCGCCCTTCGATCGCATCATGGTGACGGCGGCGTCTCCGGCCGAGCCGACCGAACTGTTGAAACAGTTGAAGCCGAACGGTGTTCTGGTGGCGCCCGTTGGCAGGACCTCGGTGCAGATGCTGCACCGCTATGTCGGTCAGGGCGACGGGTCGTTCCGGCGCGAGAGCCTGACGGAGGTGCGGTTCGTGCCCCTGGTCGAGGGGACGGCGAAGGAGGGGTAGGTGGGCGTGAGTGGTGAATCGTGAGTCGTGACTGAATGTCGCCCTCGATTCACCTCACGATTCACCTCTCACGAGTCACGCCGTCTCGCCGTTAACCTTCCCGCCCAACTTTGGCGATGATTGCGGGCTTGGCTTAAGCGGCGCGAGCGGGCACACCGGGCGGGCAGTTTAACCATCTAAGGAGCGGCCGGTGGCGGTGATATCGGGCTGGATCAGAGCGGTTGTAATCGCGGGGGCGTCGCTGAGCGCGGCGGCCTGTATGACCTATCCGTCCGAGCCGCAGTATTCGACGCGACCGACGGTGGGCGGGCAGGGCGCCTATCCGCCGCCGGCGCAGCAAGGTCCGTATGGTCAGCCGACCTCTCCGCAGGCTCAGCCTTATCCGCAGCCGCAAGCGACGGCGCCGGTCGGCCAGGTGGATGGGGGATATCTGCCGCCGCCGGTCGCTGCGACGCCGACGCAGCCGACCTATGTTCCTCCCGCGTCCTCCTATCCGGCGTCGCCGACCCCCTCGGGCGTGGTCACGCCGGGCGCCGCCTATGAGATCCAGCCGGGCGACACCATCTCGGGCGTCGGCCGGCGGTTCCAGACGCCGGTTCAGACCCTGATCGATCTGAACGGCCTGGGGCCGCGCGGCGCGATCACGACGGGCCAACGAATCATTCTTCCCGATGCGGCGGTCGATACAGGCCGCGACCCCTATGCGACCGGGCCTTCGCCGGCCGGAGTTCTGGTGCCGAACAGCGGCATGGCCCCGCCGCCGCCTCCGCCTCCGCCTTCGGGCAACGCCGCGCTGCCCGCCCAGACCCGTCCGACGGCCCCGGCGGCGGGCGCGGCTCGCCCGCCGGTCAGCGCCGCGCCTTCCGCGACGCCCGTTGCGGGCGGTCCCATCGCCCTGTTGTGGCCGGTGCGTGGCGATATCCTGCGGCGGTTCGGCCCGGTCGGGATGGGCGAGCGCAACAACGGGATCAACATCGGCGCCTCGGCCGGCGCCTCGGTCGTGGCCTCGGCCGGGGGACGCGTGGCCTATGTCGGCGACGATCTGGTGGGGCAGGGGCTGACGGTGCTGGTGGTCCACAACGGCGGCTGGCGCACGGTTTACGGCCATCTGGGTTCGGCGACGGTCAAGGACGGCGACGACGTGCGTGCGGGCCAGCAGATCGGCACGGTCGGTCTGACGGCCGGCGACGGACGCCCGTCGATCCATTTCGAAACCCGCCAGATGCGCGGCGACGACCCGGTCGCGGTCGATCCCCTGACCGTATTGCCACGCTGAACGTTTAGCCGCGTTGCAATCCGCGAGACGGAGCCCTAGGTTCCGCGCCTCGTTTTAATGGGGGCCGGCGAGGGCTGTCCCCCTTGTGTTCGGAGACTACCCATGGGCGCCCCAGCTGACGGCGGCATGATGGCCGTGATCATGCAGTTCCTGCCGATCGTCGCCATCTTCATCCTGTTCTACTTCCTGCTGATCCGTCCGCAGCAGAAGCGGGCCAAGGAACATGCGGCGGCCATCGGCGCCGTGAAGCGCGGCGACACCGTCGTGCTGTCCAGCGGCATGATCGGCAAGGTGACCCGCGTCGAAGAGGCCGAGGTCAATGTCGAGATCGCGCCCAGCGTCAATGTGCGCGTTGTCAAAACGATGATCGCTGAGGTGCGCAACCGCACCGCCATCGCCGCCAACGATTCCAAGGCCTGATACTTCGCGTATCGCTGAACCGAGACCGCCCTCATGATTCAGCTGTCGCGCTGGAAAGTCATCCTCGTCGTCGCCTCGGCGATCCTCGGCTGCCTGCTGGCCTTCCCCAACCTGCTGAGCTCGGCCCAGCGGGAGGCGCTGCCCGGCTGGCTGCCGAAGAACGCCCTGAACCTCGGGCTCGACCTGCAGGGCGGGTCGTATCTGCTGCTGGAAGTCGATGTGCCGGCGATGCGCGAAAAGCGCGTCACCAACCTGATCGAGGATGTACGGGTCACGCTGAACGGCGAGGGAATCGCCACCAACGGCTTCCAGCGCGAAGCGGGCGGGGTGATCGTGACCCTGGCCAATCCGGGGCAGCAGACGGCGGCCTTCGAGGCCCTGCGCCAGCTGGCCGGGGCCGCGGGCCCCTCGGGTCAGGTCGAGCGTACCGCGACGCGTGTGGGCGGCGACCGGATCCGCTTCGCCTATACGGACACGGCCCTGGCCGGCATGGGAGCGACGGCGGTGGACCAGTCGATCGAGGTGGTGCGCCGCCGGATCGACAGCCTGGGCACGCGTGAACCCTCCATCACCCGCCAGGGCGCCGACCGGATCGTGGTCCAGGCGCCGGGCGAGAGCGATCCTCGCAAGCTGGAGGAGGTCATCGGCCAGACGGCGCAGCTGACCTTCCA
Organism: Brevundimonas mediterranea; assembly: GCF_011064825.1. Classification (NCBI taxonomy): domain Bacteria; kingdom Pseudomonadati; phylum Pseudomonadota; class Alphaproteobacteria; order Caulobacterales; family Caulobacteraceae; genus Brevundimonas; species Brevundimonas mediterranea. The sequence continues at coordinate 3,657 of NZ_CP048751.1, read as the reverse complement.
GATGGTGGACAGCGAGAATTCGGTGACGGACGCCATGGCCGGACGGGTTCCGCCGGACGCCGAATTGCTGGTGGACGAGCAGGGCACGCCCTACCTGGTCAAGAAACGCGTCCTGGTCTCGGGCGAGAACCTGACCCGCGCCGGGGTCGGTGCGGACCAGAGCGGCCGCCCGGCCATCGACTTCCGCTTCGACGCCGCCGGCGCTCGCCGGTTCGGCGAGGCGACGGCCGCCAATCTTGGCAAACCCTTCGCCATCATTCTGGACGGCAAGGTCATTTCGGCGCCGACGATCCAGAGCGCAATCACGACCGGTTCGGGCCAGATCACCGGCAGCTTCTCGATTCAAGAGGCTGCGACCCTGGTGAACCTGCTGAACGGAGGCGCCCTGCCGGCGCCGCTGAACGTCGAGGAACGTCGGACCGTCACCGCCGAACTGGGCGCCGACGCCGTGGCGGCGGGCGCCCTGTCGACCGCCGTCGGCTTCGCCATCATCGTGGTCTTCATGATCCTGGCCTACGGCTTCCTGTTCGGGGGCGTGTCGGTCATCGGCCTGGTGCTGAACGGGGTGCTGATCGTGGCGGCCATGTCGCTGACCCAGGCGACCCTGACCCTGCCGGGCATCGCCGGTCTGATCCTGACCTTCGCCGTGGCCGTGGACGCCAATGTGCTGATCTATGAGCGGATGCGCGACGAGGCTCGGTCGGGCCGCAGCGTGATCGCCAGCATGGACGCCGGCTTCTCCAAGGCCTGGGGCACGATCCTGGACGCCAATGTCACCACCCTGGTGGCGGCGGCGATCATGTTCGTCTTCGGCGCCGGTCCGGTGCGCGGCTTCGCCTGGACGCTGAGCATCGGCGTCTTCACCTCGGTGTTCTCGTCGGTTCTGGTGGCCCAGGTGCTGCTGGCCTACTGGCTCAAGACCGCCAAGCCCAAAAAACTGCCGATCGCGGAGTGATGGCGATGCGTGGATGGCCCTTCATCAAACTGCTGCCGCAGAAGACGAATTTCCATTTCGTCAAATACGCCCGGTTCGCCGCGGTGCTGTCGGTGGTTCTGTGCGTCGCCTCGATCGTGGCGTGCTTCGTTCCCGGCCTGAACATGGGCATCGACTTCCGGGGCGGCGCCTCGATGGAGGTGTCCAAGCCGGCCGGTCAGGCTATCGAGCTGGACCGCGTGCGTGAGGCGGTCAACAGCCTGAACCTGGGCGACGTCCAGGTGCAGGGCATCGCCCGGCGCGACACCAATGTGGATGACGGCTCGACCGCCATTCTACGCTTCCAGGTGCCGGAAGGCCGCGACCAGACCCAGGTGGTCAACCAGGTCGAGACCGCAATCAGCCAGACCGTGGGCGAGGTCCAGTATTCGGGCGTCAGCGTCGTCGGCTCCAAGGTCTCGGGCGAGCTGTTCACCTCGGGCCTGCTGGCCCTGGGCGTCGCCATCGGCCTGATGTTCCTCTACATCTGGTTCCGGTTCGAACCGCAGTTCGGCTTCGGCGCCGTGATCGGCCTGCTGCACGACGTGGTGCTGACCTTCGGTCTGATCGTGCTGTTCCGGCTGGAGTTCAGCCTGAACATGGTCGCCGCCATCCTGACCGTCATCGGCTATTCGATGAACGACACCGTGGTGGTGTTCGACCGTCTTCGCGAGAACCTGCGCAAGTATAAGACCATGCCATTGCGTGAGGTGATCGATCTGTCTCTGAACGAGACCCTGTCGCGGACCATCATCACCGGCGTGACCGCCGTCATGGTGCTGGCGGCCCTGGCGATCTTCGGCGGCGAGGCCCTGTTCGGCTTCTCGATCGCCCTGATGTTCGGCATCATCATCGGCACCTATTCGTCCATCTATGTCGGCGCGCCGATCATCCTGCTGTGGGGCGTCAAGCGCGGCGCCCTGGCCGACGACGCCAAGCCGATCAAACTGGGCATGGCCAGCCGGCCCTGATCATCGCATCCTCTCCCGGAAACGGGGGAGGGCGTGATGAGGCGAAGTTTCGTGCTGGCGGCGTTTCTGGCGCTTGGCCTGGGCATGGGCGCCGAGGCCCAGACCCATGTTGGCAAGGACGCCTATCAGGGACTGCACTGGTCGGTCGCCGCACCCCAGGGCGCGTCCTGGACCCTGGTCTGTCGATTTCGCCCTGTGACGGTCTGGGTCAGTCCCTATGAGCGGGACCGCTGGATGAACATCATGACTCAGGATGGCCGAGGCAGCCGCCATGGCCGCCTGCCCGGCGACAACGGCCGCTGCTCCCTGACCAAGACCGGCGGCGAGGGCTCGGTCGGGATCGCCCTGGTCAAGAACGGCATGGCGACGTCGGCGGGCACGCGCGATCAGGCGAACCCAGCGAAGGTGACGGTGTTCTGAACCTGATCGCGCTCTACGCGATTCCCACCCTCTCGCCCGTCACCCCTCGGAACGAGCCCGAGGGTGACGGGCAGTGGAACGGAATCGTCAGCGCAGCGAGGCGGCGAAGCGCTGGATGCGGGTGCAGGCTTCTTCCAGCACGGCGTCGGAGGTGGCGTAGCTGATGCGGAAATAGGGCGACAGGCCGAAGGCCTCGCCCTGGACCACGGCGACGCCCTCGGCGTTCAGCAGTTCGGCGGCGAAGGTGCTGTCGCCGTCGATGACCACGCCCGATTCCGTCGTCTTGCCGATCAGGCCGGCGATGGACGGATAGACGTAGAATGCGCCTTCCGGCACAGCGCAGGTGAGGCCGGTCGCCTGGTTCAGCATCGAGACGACCAGGTCGCGACGCTTCTCGAAGGCGGCCTTGCGCTCGGGGATGAAGTCCTGGGTTCCGTTCAGGGCCTCGACCGCCGCCCACTGGCTGATGCTGGTGGGGTTGGAGGTGGTCTGGCTGGCCACCTTGCGCATCAGGTCGATCAGCGCCTTCGGCCCGCCGGCGTAGCCGATGCGCCAGCCGGTCATGGCATAGGCCTTGGACACGCCGTTGACCGTCAGGGTGCGATCGATCAGGTCGGGCGCGACCTGGGCGATAGTGGTGTAGTCGAAGTCGCCATAGACGAGGTGCTCGTACATGTCGTCGGTCAGCACCCAGACGTGCGGGTGGCGACGCAGGACGTCGGCCAGGGCCAGCAGCTCCGCCTGGGTGTAGGCGGCGCCGGTCGGGTTGGACGGGCTGTTCAGGATCAGCCACTTGGTGCGGGGCGTGATGGCGGCCTCCAGCACCTCGGGACGCAGTTTGAAGCCGTCCTTCTCCTCGCCGACCACGGTGACGGGCTCGCCGCCGGCCAGCAGGACCATGTCGGGGTAGGAGACCCAGTAGGGGGCGGGCACGATGACCTCGTCGCCGGGGTTCAGGGTGGCGACCAGGGCGTTGAAGATGACCGGCTTGCCGCCCGGCGCGACGTGGATCTGCGACACGTCATAGTTCAGACCGTTCTCACGCGCGAACTTGGCCACGATGGCCTTCTTCAGCTCGGGCATGCCGTCGGCGTCGGTGTATTTGGTCTCGCCGCGATGGATCGCGTCGATCGCGGCCTGTTTGATATTCTCGGGCGTGTCGAAGTCCGGCTCTCCGGCGCCGAGGCCGATCACGTCGCGGCCCTCGGCTTTAAGCTTCCGGGCCTGGGCGGTCACGGCGATGGTGGCCGAGGGCTTGACGCGGGCGAGGGCGGAAGATTGCAGGCTGGACAT